>CAVSZY010000004.1:0-1281396 GCA_963732585.1 uncultured Acidimicrobiaceae bacterium
TCAGGTCGCCGCCCACTCCCGGGGCGGCGCTCAAAACAGCTCCGCCAACGGCGAGGCCGCAGGCTCCTCCGTGGAAATCCGGTGCGGTACACGTCAACACAGCTCCAGCACCATCCGCTGCGGTGCCGACAAACCCGGCAGTAGCCGCCACACCGCATCCCGTGCCGCCGGTAAGAGCACAGGTTGCGAGACCACCAATCTCCACAACGTCTGCTGCAAGCCCGACAATCGTGAGCAATCCACTCAGGAAGGCCCGAAAGCCACTATCCAGTGGCATCAACGCTGCGACCACCGACAACGAATCACCGGTCACTGTCACCGAGAACTGGATGTCGCCGATATCGAACCCGTACCCAGCCTCCAGAAAGCCGCCGCCGCCCACCGCTAGCAGACCCACGCCCACCAACATCATCAACTGATTCGTCACGAAGTCGTACAAACCGGCCGAGCCAGGATCATCAACACGCCCCTGAGAGCACACGGACGGATCCCAAAAACACGATGACAACTTCTGCTCGACCCAATCAGTATTCGCTGCCACCCGACGCACCGTCGACCGGCCTTGCTTCGCAGCCGATGAGTTCGACCCGCCAACACAGGAATCGTTCATCTCACACGTCGAAGGCTCGAGCCCGTTCGGATCCGACAGGGTGGTGGGGTTGCCGCTGGCGTAGAGGTAGGGTTCGCCGGTTTTGGCGACGAGTGGGTCGACGGTGATGAAGATGCCGAGGGTGGGGTCGTGGTAGCGGTTGTGTAGATAGTTGAGGCCGCTGGTGTCGGTTTCTTGACCGATATACCCACGGTTGGTTGAGGTGATCGTGTTGACACCGCGGGTGGTGCCATGCGCTGTGTACCACTGTTGTTCGGTGATGCTGGTGGTGCCACGTTTGATCGTCATCGTTGTCGAACCGCGGACGTCACCAAACAGGTAGTGGATGTCATCGACACCGGCAGCGATGGTGCGCACAGCAACAAGTGTGCCAGCAATCATGTATGACCGTTTCAACGTCGCCACCCCGGCGGGGGTGATGTGACGTTCGAGCATGCCCCCCAAATTGAGATGTATCCCGGTCGCGTCGACATGCAGCAGGCGTTCACCACCAGCCAAATACCACATCCGTTCGTTCACGTCACCGTTGACACTGACCTGAGTAAGGCGTGATTGCGGGCTCCACACATACCCGGTCACCGTCCCACCACCGCCACCACCGCCACCGCCGGAGGTGGGGGTGCAGGTTTGCACGGTGACGGTCACCGACCTCGCTGACAACGAATCATCGCCGGTCGACCCGGAATACAGTGAGCCGTGACGGATAACAATTTCTCCGCCGGTGGTGACGATCTTGCCAACCCAATCAGACAGCGTCGAGGCGTGGATACCGGAATAGTTGTCATCAACAGCGCCCTGAGCGACCGTGTCGGGCACATCGTTCGACACCGAGGTCGCATCAACGGTGCCGATCCGGATACCAATCTTTTCGCCCGTCTGATTCTGTGTCGCCCGCGACGGCACCGTCCCACCTGTTTGAGCGTCATAGGTTTCCACCATCACCGCGGTCACCGTCTTTGTCTCACCGGCTAACGCGGCAGGAATCGTCACCCCAGTCGAGTACGACGACGTGTTGACATTGACCCCCTGATACCCGGACCACGAATGCGTCGCCGACGCACACGTCGGCGCACCACCACCACCGCCGCCGCCGGAACTGGGGGTGCAGGTTTGCACGGTGACGGTCACCGACCTCGCTGACAACGAATCATCGGCGGTCGACCCGGAATACAGTGAGCCGTGACGGACAACAATTTCCCCGCCGGTGGTGACGATCTTGCCAACCCAATCAGACAGCGTCGACGCGTGGATACCGGAATAGTTGACATCAACAGCGCCCTGAGCGACCGTGTCGGGCACATCACTCGACACCGAGGTCGCATCAACAGCGCCGATACGGACACCGATCTTTTCGCCCGTCTGATTCTGGGTCGCCCGGCTGGGGACCGTCCCACCTGTTTGAGCGTCATAGGTTTCCACCACCACCGCCGTCACCGTCTTCGTCGCCCCGGCCGGTGCGGCAGGAATCGTCACCCCCGTCGAGAACGTCGGCGTGTTGACATTGACACCCTGATACCCGGACCAGGTGTGCGTCGCCGACGTACACGTCGGCGCACCACCACCGCCGCCGGTGGTTGATCCGGGGACGGTTTTGGTTTCCAGCCGCCCAGCCGCGTCCCATCCCAAATTGATGCCACCAACCGTTAACGGGGCGTGCGGACGAACCACCCCGACACCCGGTGCCGGATAGTGATAGGTGCCGGCCGGGCCGGCAGTCAGATTCCCGATCCGATCGAGCGCATACTGCTGGCTGTAACCACCAGACACCGCCGTCGTCCACGACCCCGGCTGACACGTCGATGGTGCCGACGGCGTACCCGCCGTGGTGGCAGCCTGCGTCAAGCGTGAACGAGTGTTATAGGTGAAACATTCACCATGATCCTCACTGCTGCCAGCACGATCATGCATCACTGCGCTCAACTGCCCGACAGCATCCTGGAACATCGTGTCGTGTTGCACCAACGTCGTGCCGAGCGTTGCTTTCGTGGCCCGCAACTGCCCGGTAGGCACATCCCACACATACTCGCGCAACACATTCGCGCCGACACCGCCGTTCCCGCCAGACATCACCCGAGACGCCACCCGACCAGCCGCACTGAACCCGGTCCCAGTCACTAACGCCCCGCTGGCACCGGTTACACCTGACGCGCTCAACGACACCGCAGCACCCAAGGCGTCGTAGCCGGTGGTCACTGTTTCCGCAAGGACACCATCAACCGTCGGGGTGCGATACGAGACGAGATGATCGGCGCTGTCGTAGGTGAACATGTCGAACACGTATTGGCCGGCCAACCCGTTGGCCGAGGTCACCCCGGGGATCGAACCGACCGTGTACGTGTACCCGGAAGGGCGGTCACGCCGGTCGTAACCGTTCACTGCCACCGTCATCGCCGACGCCCCGCTACCCGACGTCGCCGAGGTCAGTTGACCGTTACGTAACGTGTCATACACATACGATTCCAACACGACAGCACCGTTCAACACCTGGCTGACACGACCCAACACGTCCACCGAGTACGTCAACGCCTCCGAAGGCAACGCCGGGTTCGTCGCGCTCAACATCGCCCCGTCCTGACGGTAGGTGTAGTCGGTTACCCCGCCGTCAGGATCATTGACATGGGTCAAACGTCCAAGGTTGTCGAACACGCTGTAACGCACATTACCGAGACTGTCCTGCTCAGCGAACTTGGTGCCCGCAGCCGTGTACCACAACCCGGTCACCTCCGGCTGCACCGGGCCATGCTTGATCACCGTGGTCACCTGCCCAAGCGCGTTGGTGGTTGTCACCGTTGGACCCAACTGTGACGGCGGCGGCGCCACCGTGGTCGTGTGACCCGAATACTGATACAGAGTGCGCATCGCCACACCATCCTCCGCGTTCACCTGCACCCCGTTGGAGAACAAACCGGCCTCGACAACACGACCCAAATTATCGAACCGTGAACGCGTCTCAGATTCCAACACCGGCCACCCCGCCGCAGTCCACATCCCCGAACCGGCCACACCCGCCTGCGCCAAATTGCTGAACTGGGCGATCTGCAACCCGCGGTCATCAAACCGGATGCCAGACACCACCCGCAACCCGGCCTGCGGTGACACCGCCTGCGTTTCCCGGGCACGACCCAACCCGTCAATAAACTGGAACGACGACACCCACACCGCGCCTTGACGGACCTCGGATGTGACTTTCGACGGCTGCGTTTTCGACACCGCGTATGTGTAGCGCAGAACCGCTTGGCCACCATCGGAGGCGGTTCGTGCCGTCACCCGACCCAACCCGTCGAAACGTGTCGTTGTGATCCGATCATCCTCCCAATTGGCCAGCGGGCCGACGGCAGCGGTGAAATTGGTATCCACCGTCCATAACGCGTTCGCGTTCCCCGGGTCCGTCACCGTGCGCACCACCTGCCCGGTTGGGCCAGTCACCTGACGCACAAACCCGAACCCGTCATACGACATCGACGACACGTCGCTCAACAGGGTTTGCGGGCCGTCCACCGAACTGACACGACCCAACACCGTGTCGTAGATCGAGGTGGTGGTCACCAACGGTGCCAACGCCGACGGTCGTGTCGAGGCCGATGTCACCCGACCCGACGACGTCGCATTAGCGAACCCTTGCCCGTCGAAGAGTTGCTCGTTGAAAGCAATCTCTGCGCCCTGACAACGGTTCGTGGCCACCGCGAACGCCACCCCAGTGTTGGACACACCGGCGCTGGTCACCGAGCTGGCCAACAACTCGCGCAGATTCGTTGCGTCCATCGCCGCGCTACGCACCCACGTGTTATACGTACACGTATCATCACCGGCGACGTTGACGTCGCCACGATTCCACACCTCCACCGGGAACCCGAACCCGTCAAAACGGGTTTGTGTTTCGGTGATGAACGGGCTGCTCGCTGCGTTATGCGACCAATGGCGTTGTGTCGTCGCGTCGGCACGATACGTCGCCGCAGAGGAGGTTTGCTCGATCGAGTACAAGGTGGCATCACGCTCCACGATCCACCACGGCTGATTCTGGGCGTAGTCATACACGGCGCTCTCATACTGCAGGCCACGCAACTGCGGATGATCTGGGACGACGGCCCCGTCCATATAGGTCATCGATACCGATTTGGCGCCGCCCTGCCCATTCGGGTCGCCGTTCATGCCTCGAAAGAACCAGTGTCTGGTCATTGTCGTTGGGCCCGTCGCCCACCGTCACCGGCAACGACACCGACCGCCGCCACGTCGCGTCCGCCACGAACGTCTGACCTAAGCCGTCGTTGGTGACATTGCCCAACGCCCACACCTTGAAGTGCGTACGAGGACGCATCGGGTTGATTCGCTGTATCAGTCAGCGTCCGCGAGTCCGCAGTGAGTAGCTACGCCGCCACCGTGTAGCTGGTCATCGAGAGCGAGCCCATCTGATAGCCGCCGATAAGAACCTCGGCCGTGGTGTCCGCCGCAAGCGGGATCGCCCCACTGGATGCGCCAAAGTTGTTGAAAAGGTTTCCGCCGGCGACGACGAGCACACTTTCGCTGCGCATCGGAGCCAACGCGGCACCGAGTTGCACGTCAGGAAACCCGAGTCACGCAGCCTTGAACGGTCGGCATTTGCAGGGAGTGGGAACCCGCAGGTCACCAACAGCGCAGCAACCCCACGCGTCGAACACTCGGACCAAGCCGCCAACGAATGACCGGTGCGCGTAGGCTGAGCCCATGCTCGCCGTAATCCCCACCCGTGGCGGCCTGGTGCCAACAGGGGCACGTGAGACCGTGGCCGAATGTGGTGGTCGGGCAGTGCTGATCGGCTCCGGGTGTGCCGCGACTGTCGACGGCCTCGGCGATGTAACCCGCGAGCTGACCTTGTGCGAGGTCGGCGACTTCCGTCCCGCCGCCTGGTCTCGGGCCCTAGCCGAATCACAGGTGTTAGCCGGGTGCAGCATTGTGTTGCCCTCATCTCCGGACGGCCGCGATCTGGCCCCGCGACTAGCAGCGCAGCTCGCTCGTCCACTGTTCGCCGGGGCGATCAGCGTCTCGCCGAGCGAGGTCCATTGCGCTCGTGCCGGCGGGCTGATGATGGAACACATCACCCCGACCGAGCTCTTCGTAGCCACGTTGCAGCCGGGGGTGCGCGGCATCGGCGACGACGACCGCCACGCAACCCCGGAAATACGCATCGTCGTGTTGGAGATCGCCGACGGGGGCAGCGACCCGACGCTGATCGCCGAGCGAGCAGCCGATGCCGCCACCATGGACCTCGCCGAGGCGCAGCGAATCATCGCTGGCGGCGCCGGCTTGAAGCACCGTGAAGCCTTCGACACCTTGGCGGCGATCGGCAGGCTTCTACAGGCCTCGGTCGGCGCCACCCGGGTGATCACCGACCACGGTTGGCTGAGCCACGAGCACCAGATCGGCACGACCGGAGTAATCGTCGACCCAGCGCTGTACCTCGCCTTTGGCATCAGCGGTGCCGTGCAACACACCAGCGGACTCGGCCAACCGGAGCACATCATCAGCGTCAACGTCGATCCCTATTGTCCAATGATGCAGCTCGCCGACCTAGCTATCGTCAGCGACGCCAACGAAACCGTCGAGGGGCTGCTCGCCTTGCTCGCAGAGCGCGCCGGTCAATGAGCGACGTCGACGTCATCGTCGTCGGTGCCGGGCCCGCTGGTGCCTGCGCCGCGTTGACGTTGGCCCGCGCCGGGCGCACCGTCGTGTTGCTCGAACGGGGGCCGTTTCCCGGCAGCAAAAACATGTACGGCGGGGTGATCTATCCGCGCATCCTCGACCAACTGATCCCGAAATGGTGGGAGCAGGCCCCGATCCAACGATGGGTGACCCGCCGCTCGACGATGATTCTCAGCGACGATCAAGCGCTGACCGTCGACTTCCGCAACCAGGCCTGGGGCCAACCGCCGCACAACGGTGCCACCGCATTTCGCCCAGAGTTCGACAGCTGGCTCGCCGGGCTGGCGGTTGAGGCCGGTGTTGAGTTGATTTGCAACACCACCGTCACCGGGTTATTGCGCGACGGCCAGCGGGTGGTCGGGGTGCGCACCGATCGACCCGATGGCGAGTTGACCGCTGCCGTGGTGATCGCCGCCGACGGTGTAAACAGCTTTCTGGCCAAAGAGGCCGGCCTCTACGGAAAGGTCGACGCCGACAACTACACGCTCGGCGTCAAAGAGCTTCTCTCATTGCCAAAGGAGGTCATCGACGAGCGGTTCGGTGTTCGCGGCAACCATGGCGTCGATATCGAGATTCTCGGTGGCACCGGCGGTGTCAACGGCGGCGGCTTCGTCTACACCAATCTCGACACGCTGGCGGTTGGCATGGTCCTCAAGTTGTCCAAGCTTGCGGCGCAAACCAAACGCCCCGAGGACCTGTTGGCTGGCCTGAAGGCCCACCCAGCGATCGCGCCGATGATCGAGGGCGCCGAACTGAAGGAATATTCGGCGCACGTCATCCCCGAAGCCGGGTTGAAGATGATGCCAAAACTGAGCGCCGATGGGCTGCTGATCACCGGCGATGCGGCGGCATTGTGCCTCGCCGCTGGCATCTGGCTGGAAGGCGTCAATTTCGCCTTGGCCAGCGGGATGTATGCCGCCCGGGCGACGATCGAGGCGCTGATCACCGGCGACACGACCACGGCAGGGCTCGCTGGATACCAGCGGCGGCTGGAGGACAGCTTTGTGCTCAAGGATCACCGCAAGCTGCGCCGCGCTCCGGAGTTGGTGCTTTCCGACCGCACCCAGCACCTGATGCCACAGATGGTCAACCGCATTGCCGAGCGCATGTTCCACGTCGACAATCCGCACCCCAAACCCGGGTTACGCCGGATTGTGACCGAGGAGCGCAAACGGGTCGGCATCCGCCGCCGAGATCTGACCCGCGATGCAATCGACGGATGGAGAAGCTTCGGATGAGCGCCGACGACTGGTCGATGATCTCGTTCGAGGCGCGCATGGCCACCGCCACATTCAACATTCATCACGACGCGCACATCGTCGTCGACGGCGACATCTGTCGTGATTGCACCACACGTCGCTGCGTCGTTGCCTGCCCCGCGAATCTCTTCGTCCCCACCAGCGATGGCGGCATCCTGTTCAACTACGAACAGTGCTTCGAATGCGGGACCTGCTATCTGGTGTGCAACGAAGAGGGCGCGATCACCTGGAACTATCCGGAGGGAGGCCACGGCGTGGTCTTTCGCCAAACATGATCGCAGTCTGTCTGCGCTGGCTTAGCGCCCCGAGCGGTGTGGCCTTCTCCCCGGCCGACCAGGCTGCACTGGAGTGGGCGCTGCGAGCTGGCGAGCGCTGGGATCTCCCCGTCACTGCGTTGGCCGTCGCCCCATCCGCAGCCGAGCCGATGCTGCGCGAGGCGCTAGCAGTCGGTGCCGCCAAGGCAATCCGCATCGATGCCCCCACGCTGTTGCCGAGCGCGCAGGCGGCCGGTCTTGCCGCCGCACACCTCGCAGAAGCGGCGATGATCCTGTGCGGCGACTCCTCGCTCGATCGTGGCAGCGGATCGTTTCCAGGCTTCCTGGCGGCCGCGCTCGAATGCCAGCAGGCGCTCGGGTTGCTGCACCTCGAACTTGGCGATTCGCCGGGGTCCAAGGTGCTTCGGCGTCTCGACGGCGGGCGGCGCGAGGAACTGCAGGTCGACTCGCCTGCCGTGCTCTCGGTGGAGGGTTCGACGGCGCGCCTGCGGCGCGCCTCGCTGATCGGTGTGCGCCAAGCGAAACTGGCCGGCATCACCGTCGACCTCGGTGACCTCGTCGACAGCAGCTGCTCCAGCCACGTCGGCCAGCCCGCCTATTACCCCTACCGGCCACGCGCCCGACAGCTCGGCGCGCCTGTCGGCAACGACGCTCGGGAGCGCATTCTGACGATGCTCGATGTCGCCCATGCGCCCTCCCCAGGCGAAACGGTGGTGCTCGATCCGCAAGCGGCAGCCGAACGGATCGGGCGCGCCCTGAGCGAGTGGGGATACCTCAACTGAGCGCCACGCTTGCCCGCCTGACCTCGCCGGAGGTCGCTGCGTCCCGCCCGCTCTTGCTCGTTCCGCTCGGCTCCTGCGAACAGCATGGGCCGCACCTGCCGCTGGACACCGACACCGTCATCGCCCGCTATCTGGCTGAGGCCGCCGCCGCGCGTGTGCCCGGAGCGCTCGTTACCCCGGCTGTGGCGATCGGTGCCAGTGGCGAGCATGACGGGTTCGCGGGCACGCTGTCGATCGGCACCGATGTGCTGCGCAACGTGCTCATCGAGCTGGTCCGTTCCGCCGATTGGGCCCGCGGGGTGGTGTTCGTCAACGGCCACGGCGGCAACCACCAGGCTGTTCGTTCGGCGGTGACACGCAGCTCAGCCGACGGTCGCCGGGCGTGCTCGTGGATGCCGCGAATCCCTGCCGGGGACGCCCACGCTGGCGACACGGAGACGTCGATGATGCTGGCCATCGACCCGGGGGCGGTGCGCCTCGATCGGCTTGAAGCGGGTGAGACTCGCCCGCTGGTCGAGATCATCGACACCCTGCGTGCGTCGGGAGTTCGTGCCGTCAGCGACAACGGGGTGCTTGGCGACCCCCGTCAGGCAACCGCCCACGAGGGTCGCGCCCTGCTCGATTTCATGGTCGCCGACCTCGTTGCCGAAACGCAGGATCGTCGACGACAATGGGCGGCGACGTGATGACGGCTGGGCGCCGGTTCATCCTCGATGGCAGCGCCTCGCTCTACCCAACCGAGGTCGGCGGCAAGCTTGTCGGCGGCTCGCCACTGACGCTGTTCACGCTGACGGCTGCCGGCACCAGGTTGATCGAATCGATTCGTCGGGGCGAAGCCGCCCGGCCGAGCACATTGCTCGATCGTCTGCTCGACACGGGCACGATTCATCCCCTCCCGCCTACGCTGACCGAGGCTGTCGGCGACGAGTTGCCTCGGCAGGTAACGGTGATCATTCCGGCGTTCAATCCCGACCGTGGCGCGCTGGCACGACTCGTGCAGGCGGTCGCCAGCTGCGCGGCGGTGGTCATCGTCGACGATGCCTCCTCCCCCGCAATCACAGCGATCGACGGGGCAAGCATCATTCGATTGACGACAAATGGGGGCCCCGGGCCAGCCCGCCAAGCGGGCCTCGCCGCGGTGGCGACACCGTACGTTCTGTTCGTCGACGCTGACGTCGAGCTGAGCGACGACTGGTCGCTGCTCGGCGGCCATTTCGACGATCCCTCGGTCGGCGCCATCGCACCTCGGGTGCGCAGCAAAGGCACGGCTTCGCTGCTGGAACGATATGAGACAGTGTCGTCACCCCTCGATCTCGGCGACCAGGCAGCACGCGTCGCCCCCGGGACACGGGTCAGCTATCTGCCCAGCGCTGCACTCCTATGCCGCACCGAGGCGCTGCGAGCCAACGGCGGTTTCGACGATCTGCGCTTCGGAGAGGATGTCGATCTCATCTGGCGTCTCGTGGCCAGCGGCCAACGGGTGCGTTACGAACCAGCGGTGCAGGTCCACCACCGGCCCCGTTCCAGCTGGCGCGCCCTGCTGCGGCAACGATTCAACTACGGCACCTCGGCCGCCGTACTGGCGCAGCGCCATCCACGGCAGTTGGCACCGTTGCGGATCAACCAATGGAGCGCGGCGGCCTGGGCCGCCGTGATGCTCGGCCATCCGCTGATCGGCGCGGCGGCGGCAGCCGGATCGACGGCGATGCTCGCTCAACGCCTCGGCAACGATCGCCCGGCTCGGCGGCTAGCGTTGCGCCTCGCCGGGCTCGGCAACCTCTACGCCGGACGATCGATCGCCTCGACGGCAACCCGCGCCTGGTGGCCGTTGTGGCTGGTGGCGGCCGTGTGCTCACGACGCGCCCGGCGCTGGGCGCTACTGGCCGTTGCCGTCAATGGCGGCTTTGCCTGGCGAGAAGCACGACCAGCGATCGACCCGGCGCGGTTTACCCTGCTGCGAACCGCCGATGACGCCGCCTATGGGGCTGGGCTATGGGCCGGGTGTTGGCGCCAGCGCAGCGCCGACGCCCTCCTGCCGAGCTGGCCGAGTGGGCGCTACGGTTGAACCCGTTATGCCGTTGTGTCTCGTCGTCGATCGTCCCCCGTGGATCGCCCATGTCGAACGTGTCGCCGCCAGCCGCCCAGGGTTGCTTCCCGTCGTCAAGGGCAACGGCTACGGATTTGGGCGACGCGAGCTGATGCCGATCGCCGCGGCGCTCAGTGATCAGATTGCCGTCGGCACGGTGTACGAGTGCGCCGATGTTCCCGCTGATCGTCGGGCCGCGGTGTTGACGCCGCACCTCGGTTCGCTGCCCGCGGCACTGCGAGACGACACGTTGTTGACCGTCGGTAGCGACGAGCATGTGCACACGCTGATCGCCAACCGCTGGCGCGGCGAGGTGATCGTCAAGCTGCGTTCGTCGATGCGCCGCTACGGCGTCGGCGCCGACCAGTTGCCGTCGCTGCTGGCGGCGATCGCTGCCGCGGGGTGTACGGTCGCCACCTTCGCCCTGCACTTCGGGCTGTCCGGGGAGAGCGGCCAATTCGCCACCGAAGTCGAGCAATGGTTGCCGTCGCTGCCCGTCGATGCTGCGGTGAGCGTCAGTCATCTGGCAGCTGAAGACTACGGCAGACTTGTCGCCCTCCACCCGCAACGACGCTTTCGCTACCGTTGCGGTACCGAATTGTGGCACGGTCAGCGACACAGCCTGCGACTTCAGGCAACGGTGCTGTCGACGGCGGCCGTGCGGGCGGGAACTCCCGTCGGCTACCGCGCCAATCCGGCACCCGGAGACGGCACGATCGTGCTTGTCGGCGCCGGCAGCGCCCATGGGGTCAGCGCGCTCGATGACGGTCGCAGCCCGTTTCATTTTGATCGGACCCGACTGGCGTTGCTGGAAGCTCCGCATATGCACACGTCGATGGTCTTCGTCGCCGAGGACGCTCGATGCCCGCAAGTCGGCGATGTCGTCGATGTGCAGCGGCCGCTGACGATGACCTTGATCGATGAACTGCATTGGATCGACGGGACAGGGGATCGACATGAATGAGGTCGCCACCAGCAAAGTCAGGTTCGCCGGCCCAGATGTCACCCGCGCCATCGCCCTGATCGGCGTGGTCGTGATGAATTACCACGGCTATCTCAACCATGGCGACGACGGTGTCAACCGATCGTTCGCTGAGCGGGTCTTCGACCCGTGGAACGGCCCGTTGGCCACCCGATTCGCAGCAACGTTCGTCACCGTTGCCGGCGTCGGCGTCACGCTGTTGACCAATCGATCCCGGCTGGCGAGCGACAGGGCGGCGATCCGCGCCGACCGCTGGCGGCTCGTGCGCCGGGGACTGCTGCTCTACACCTTTGGCCTGGTCATCGAGTGGATCTGGAATGGCACGATCCTGTTCTATTACGGCGCGTTCTTCATGGTTGCGGCGCTGTTGTTCACGCTGCGGATTCGTTGGCTGGCCCTCGTCGGCGGTTTCAGTGCCGCGTTTGCCGCCTGGCTGAAGGTGTGGGAGTTCGACCGCCAGATGGCTGGCCACGATGTCAGTTGGCTGCACCCGCGGATCAACTCGCCGCGCAATCTGCTGCTGCGGACCTTTGTCGACTACACCCACCCGCTTTTCCCCTGGCTTGCCTTCGTCTGCGTCGGCATCGTCCTCGGGCGCTATTACCACGATCTGTCGCGCCTTCGTTGGCGCATCGCTGGCGGCGCCGCCGGGCTGCTCGTCGGCACGTATCTGCTCAACTCGCTGCTGGCACCCTCGCCGATCGACAGCCGCGGCGAAGTGCGCAGCAACCTGATTTTGTCGACCCGACCGTTCGATCGTGGCTTGTTGTACACGCTCGGAGCAATCGGTTCGTCAGTTCTAGCGATCATGCTCATCTCGGCCTGCGCAGATCGGTTCCCGACGAGCACCCCGGGGCAACTCCTCGGCCACGCCGGGCAGATGACGCTGAGCTTGTACGTTGCCCATGTGCTGGTGTTCAACGCCGCCGTGACTTGGTGGGGGTGGGTGCAGCCGACAGGCCTGGATACCGCCCTGGTGTTCAGCTTTGTGTTCTGGGTGCTGGCCATCGGTATCGGTGCGTGGTGGCACCGATTCCTGGGTGTTGGCCCGTTGGAGCGCATCTATCGCAACATCGGCGGCTAGGCAGCTGTTCAGCAGCGAGCGCGAATCTGGTGAGCTAGCGATGGGGGGTCCGCTAGCTCACCCACAACGAGGTTTGTTCCGGTGCCCGCTCCGCCGAGAGGGACGATCCTGCACTGCCGCCGTTGGATTCGCTTCGAGAATCGTACGTAACCCTGCGGCGATTGTCAACACCTTTCGTGGTTACATTTTCATTACTAGTGATATTTCTCAAGATTCGATGAACCACGCCTACACCGGGTGGTGATCTGGCAGATGGGCGATGCGATCGAGGTTCCGCCGGACACGCCCGAGGCCCTGCGCCCTGCCTAATCTGAAGCGGTGGGCTCTCGATATCTGTGGACACCGCTGGCCCTCGGCCCGGTGACCACCCGCAACCGCATCGTCTTTAGCGCGCATCTCACCAACTACGCCGAAGATGGCAAGCCAACCGAGCAGCACGCGGCCTACTACGAGGCCAGGGCTGCCGGCGGCGCCGGTCTGATCATCACCGAGGAGCACTCCACCCATCCCACCGACTGGCCGTATGAGAAGCTGATTCACGGGTTCCACCGAGACGTCATCCCTGGATACCAGCGCATCACCAGCGCCGTTCATCGTCACGGCACGCCGATTCTGGCCCAGATCAATCACAATGGCGGCCAGGCCTCGAGCATGTTCAGCCGCCTGCCCGTATGGGCTCCATCGCCGGTCGCCGATCCACTGTTCCGCGAGGTTCCCAAGGCGGTCAACGCCGCCGAAATCGAGGAGATCATCGCCGGTTACGCCACTGTCGCCAGCCATTGCATCGAAGGTGGCTTCGATGGCATCGAACTGCAGTGCAGCCATTCTTCGATCGTGCGCGGCTTCCTGTCCCCGCTGACCAATCATCGCGCCGACGGCTACGGCGGCGAGTTAGCCAACCGGGCCCGACTGATGCTGGAGATCGTCGCTGCGGTTCGCAGAGTCATCGGTCCAGGCAAAGCCCTCGGCGTGCGCATCTGCGGCGACGAGTTGATCGACGGCGGCACCACCATCGACGATGCCGTAGCGATTGCCCAGATGGTGCAGGCCAGCGGCCAGGTCGACTACATCAACACCTCGATCGGCGTCGCCACCGCCACCCTGTTTGCCATCGAGGCCAGCATGCACGTGCCCCCTGGATATGCGCTGTTCATCCCCAGCGCCATTCGTCGGGCGGTCGATCTTCCCGTCGTCGGGGTCGGCCGCTTCAAGGACCCGTTGCAGGCCGAGCGGGCGCTGGCGGAGGGCCACTGCGACCTGGTCGGTATCGTGCGCGGCCAGATCGCCGACCCAGATTTCGCCAACAAGGCCCGCTCCGGGCACGCCGAAGAGACCCGCCTGTGTCTCAGCTGCAACCAGGAATGCGTCGGGCGAATGGGGCTCAACCGTTGGCTCGGTTGCATCGAGAACCCGCACGCTGGCCGCGAGGCACTCGTGGCAATCTCCACCAAGCAGACCCAGCGCACTGTGCGTCAGCCCCGCCGCGTGATGGTCGTCGGCGCTGGCCCGGCGGGCCTGCAAGCAGCGATTTCTGCCGCCCGTGAAGGGCACACCGTGACGGTCTACGAACAGCAGTCGCAAGCGGGCGGACAGGTGCGCCTGGCGGCCACGGTGCCCAACCGCGCCGAGTTCGGTGACATGATCCGCAATCAACTCGCCGAGTGCCGCCGCCTTGGGGTGACGATCGTCTATGAACAGTCGGTATGGCCAGCATTCGTCAGCGAGCAGCACGTCGATCATGTCATCGTCGCCGCCGGCGCCGAGGCCAACCGCCCATGGTGGGCGCCCGCTGAGGCGACGAATATCTGTGATCTGCGCGACGTCCTCAGCGGCACAGTCGAGCCCAGCGGCGACGTCGTCGTCATCGATGAACTGGGCTTTCACCAAGCGACATCGGTGGCTGAATTGCTCGCCGATCGCGGCTGCCAGGTCGAGGTCATCACCAACGGCATGGTCGTCGGGCAAGATCTCGGCATCACCCTCGATATGGAGAACTGGTGGATCCGCGCCGGGATGCGCGGCATCGTGCAGACGACCGACCTCGTGCCGATGGGCTACAGCGACAAGACACTGCAGCTGTTGCATCACCCCACGGGCAGCAACGTCACCCGGTCGCCTGATTGGGTGGTGCTCGCCGTCGCCGGGCGTCCCGTGGACTGGCTCTATCACGACCTCAAGGCCGCGGCTATCAGCGTGCAACGGATCGGTGATTGCCTGGCACCGCGCCGGGCCCATGCGGCGGTCATCGAGGGTGAGCGTGCCGGGGCGGCGATCTAGCCCCTGCGACGCCCGACGTCGCTTCTACGACGCGTCGTCGGGCGGCTGGGTCTTGCCCAGCCGGGCATAGCCCATCGCCGCGAAGGCGCGCAACGCCCCCGGCGAGCTGTCGAGCTGCCAAACGCATGCCGCGTGGGTGCCATCGACGTGATCGAAGTAGATCGCCCCTTCGAACTGTTGCCACCCGTCGCTACTCAGCAACGAGGTCACGTCGTTCAACCATTGCGCCTTGCGCCCGGGCTGTGCCGCATCCTCGACGGTTCCGAACTCGGGAATCCACATCGGCTTGTCAGGATGCGCTAATCCGAATCGGCGGGCAGGCTCAATCAGCTCGGCGAAGCTCACCCAACGACCGGAGTTGCCCCGGCAATTGTGCCAGTTGTAGACGTCGACCCCAATGGCGTCGACGGTGTCGTCGCCCGGGTACCAGCGCTCGGCCGCCTGGCGGCTGCTCGACGGTTCGTGGAACGCATCGCTGGTCACGGTCCACAGAAAGCGGACGTGGTCGCCACCGGCCCGGCGAACCTCCTGGCGAAAACGTCGCCAGGCGCGCTTGTAGTCGTCGGCTGTGCCATAGGCCATGTTGGGTTTGGCCTCCGGTTCGTGGTGAAAGATCACCCACAACGAGTCGTCATAGTCGCGCAGGCTGCTCGCCCAGCGGGCCATCTCGAGCTGCAGCGGCGAACCTTGCGGGGCGTCTGCCAACGACGCCCACGGAATCGCCGTGCCGTCCTCACGCAACGGTTTGATCGATAGCACCATCGTGCGATCGCCACCTTTGATCCAGCGATGTTCGAGTGTCGGGAACTCGTCTTCCCAACGGGCGAACACCCGAACCGACCGGAGCCGCTGTCCGAGCTTTGTTTCAACCGCAGTGAGTTCATCGATCGCCGGTTGGTCGGCGCGCTCGACGCTGCTCACACCCCAGCGGAAATCGACATACTCAGGTGCATTGGCCAGCCGATCGACGACGATCGCCGCCAAGATGCCGACAAAGGCCACCACGGCCAGCACGGTAAGGGCGCGTCGCTGGAGCACAGTGGTTACATCGGCCGTCTAGTCGGCGAGATCAATCACTACCGCCGATTCGGCGTTGAATTCGTCGAGATCGACGACCGAGGCGGGGAACGGCGTCGGGCCCTCAGCGTGGCGGCCGGTCAGCACTTCGCTGACCGTAACCACCACGGCCCCCGCCGCAGCGTCAGTGTCGGGGTCGGGGTCGGTGTCGGGGTCGGTGTCGGCGTCGGTTCCCAACTCGAGGGTGACACTCACCGTGCCACCGGGGCTGACCTGGCCTGGCCAGCGGGTTGCGAACAGGTTCTTCTCGTCGGTCTCGCCCCACCGCTCGTCATCGATCTCGATCCCGGGGGGCACGGCAGCGGTGATCTGCACATTGCGCAGCACCTCGCTGCCGGTGTTGGTGAACTCGATCGTGATCGTTGGGCCGGCACCATCGCCATCGACTTCGGCCGTCAGCTCGAACGATTCGAGCGGGTCGACGGTGTCGCCGGCAACCACGTTCCAGCCGGACTCGTCCATCTCGTCGGAGTTCTCGAGCTTGTTGTGCGGCCCGGACGCTGTTTCGCAGTCGCCCCAACCGTCGCAGAGCATCGAATCGGCTTCGAGCGCGCCTTGTGCGATGGAGACGACGCGGGCGTAGGCCTGACGCTCGTAGGGGTTCTTGCGCACATACGGCTCGGCGCTGGAGTAGGCGTCCTCGTCGACCACCTGGCTGACGTCGTAGTACGCCACCGCCGCCGGTGGAATCGGGCCGACGACGACGAAGGTGTAGGTGCCGGTGTTCTCATCGAATGGCGTCATCGTCTTCGGGTTGGAATTGGGCGGATTCGGCAACGAAGCGCTGGCGATGACCTTGTCGTGGCGCAGCCCAGACGGCGATTCGATGGCGATGACGATCTCGCTGATCGGCTTCGTGCCCTGATTGTGAATCGCCAGGCTGGCCGTGGGGTGATCGCCAGCAGCGCAGAGGTGCTCGACGATCTCGCCTCGCTCGCACTCCTCATCGGAGCCCTCTACGGCGACGCGCGACAAGCGCACGGCGACATCGACCTTGTTGACATCGCCCGGGTTAGCGGACAACGGATAGCCGGTCTCCGCTTTCCAATCCGGGCGCAACCCGACGTCGATGCGGGCGCCAGCATCGCCGTCGACCTTGCGGGCAAAGAGCAGCTGATTTTCTACAGCAACGTCGTTGTCGCGGCCTGGACCTGCGTCGCAATCGAGGGCGTTGCACTGCGTGCGGAACCAGGCCGTGTTGATCCGCACCGTCTTGTCACCGCTGACGTCGGTGAACAGAAACGAGCCATCTTCGGCCGTGGTTCGCGAGCGGGCGCCGAACGACACCTCGACGTCGGCGACGCCGACTTCGCTGGCGTCGCGCACACCGTCGCCATCAGCATCGAAATACAGCGATCCGGCAATCGTGTGTGGATCTGCCTTTGTCGAGGTGCGCACAGTGGTCGAGTCCGTCGTCGTCGACGCCTCTATCTGCTCGACGGATGTCTCTGTGGATGTCGTCGTCGATTGCCGCGCTGTCGTCGGCGCGGCGCTTGCCGCACGAGGAGCGTCCGTGGTGGCTCGGCCTTGCGTTCCTTCTGATCCTTGGCAGGCAGCCAACACGATGAGCAGGCACGAGCCAACTTTGCGGAGATGAGCCATAGCGAACGTTCAGCCGCGGTCCTCGATGCCCAGCGCTTTCAGCGCCAGTGCTGCGAGTTGGGGATCGCCAATGAGCGCATCCGGCAGGTAGGGGTTCGGTGTGTTGAACACGAAGGGACTGCCATCGATCCGTGTGGCATGTAACCCGGCGGCGCGGGCCACACCGACCGGCGCGGCCAGATCCCACTCGTATTGCCCGCCAGAATGCACATACAGCTCGGCTTCACCACGCAGAATCGTTGCTGTTTTCGCTCCCGCCGAGCCCATGCCGACCAGTTCACCGCCGAGTGCCTCGGCGATCAGCTGGGCCTCCGCTGGCGGGCGGGTGCGGCTGACAAGAATGCGCGGTCGGTCGGCATTGGCGGTGGTGGCACGGCGTGCCGTGTCGTCCAAGATCACCCCACGTTCGGGCAGGCAAACAACACCGAACTGCAGCTCACCGCTCACCCACAGGGCGATATGCACCGCCCAGTCGTCGCGACCCCGCTCGGAGAACTCACGGGTTCCATCGAGCGGATCGACGATCCACACCCGTGCCGCATCGAGCCGGGCTAGATCATCGGCACCCTCTTCGGAGAGAACCGCGTCGTCCGGGCGGAACTCACCGAAGCGACGCATGATCAACTCATGCGACAGCGCGTCGCCGCGGTTCTTGAGATCGACCTGCGGCATCTCGGATGCGAAGCCAGCTGCTCGAACCTCAAGCAATAGGCAAGAAGCCTCATCAGCTATCAACCGAGCGACCTCGACGTCAGTTTTCACGTTTATGCCTCCGGTATGCTTGACCGATAATTCCGATGGCGCAGTATAAAGCGCTCCTTGAAGAAGTCGGTGAGATGAACTATTCCTTGACACACCTCGGTGCGATCGAGGCCGAAGCGATTCACATTATGCGTGAGGTTGCGGCCGAGTTTGAACGTCCAGCACTGCTATTTAGCGGTGGTAAAGATTCCATTGTGATGCTACGCATCGCGGCAGAAGGCGTTTTTCCCTGCCCGTATTCCCTTCCCGCTGATGCACGTTGACACGGGTCACAACTTCCAGGAGGTGCTCGACTACCGCGACAAGCGCGTCGCCGAGTTGGGCGCCCGGCTGATCGTTGCCTCGGTACAAGAATCGATCGACACGGGACGGGTTGTCGAAGACACCCGCCCGGGTGCTCCCCGCAACCGCCTGCAGACCACCACGCTGCTCGATGGCATCGAGGCCAACCGCTTCGATGCAGTCTTTGGTGGTGCCCGCCGCGACGAGGAGAAAGCCCGCGCCAAGGAGCGGGTCTACAGCTTCCGCGACGAGTTCGGTCAGTGGGATCCGAAGAACCAGCGCCCCGAGTTGTGGAGCCTGTACAACGGCCGTCACCGTTCCGGCGAACACATTCGTATCTTCCCGTTGTCCAATTGGACCGAGCTCGACATCTGGCAGTACATCCTCAGCGAAGAAATCGAACTCCCCTCGATCTACTTCGCCCACACCCGTGACGTGTTCATGTCACAGGGTCTGTTCATGGCTGTGCATCCGGTGTGCCCGGCCCCGCCCGGCGCCGAGGTGTTTTCGGCCAAGGTTCGTTACCGAACCGTCGGCGACGCGTCCTGCACGGCGGCAGTCGAGTCCGATGCCGACACGGTCGAGAAGGTCATCGCTGAGGTCGCCGCCACCCGCTTGACCGAGCGTGGCGCTACCCGGGTCGACGATAAATTCAGTGAAGCAGCGATGGAAGATCGCAAGCGAGAAGGGTATTTCTGATGGCCGAGCTCCTTCGTTTCGCCACTGCCGGATCCGTCGACGACGGCAAGAGCACGCTGATCGGACGTCTGTTGTACGACTCCAAGCAGATCTTCGAAGATCAATGGGATGCCGTTGAGCGCGTGTCGCGCGAAACGCGGCGAGGGCTACACCAACCTGGCGTTGCTCACCGACGGTCTGCGCGCCGAGCGCGAGCAGGGCATCACCATCGATGTCGCTTACCGCTACTTCAACACCCCCAAGCGCAAGTTCATCATCGCCGACACGCCTGGCCATGTGCAGTACACCCGCAACATGGTCACCGGCGCGTCGACTGCCGATCTGGCCCTGATCCTGGTCGATGCGCGCAACGGCATCCAGGAGCAGAGCCGCCGCCACGCCATCTTGACCACGCTGTTGCGCGTGCCCCACATCGTGTTGTGCGTCAACAAGATGGACCTCGTCGACTACAGCCAGGAAGTATTCGAGTCGATCAAGGCCGAGTTCCAAGACTTCGCCGCAAAGCTCGACACCGGCGACCTGTCGTTCGTGCCCGTGTCGGCCCTGAACGGCGACAATGTCGTCAGCCGCTCGGCGAATATGCCCTGGTACGAGGGTGCTTCTCTGCTTCACCTGCTCGAAGATGTGCACATCGCCTCCGACCGCAACCTGATCGACACGCGCTTCCCGGTGCAGTACGTCATTCGCCCGATGAGCGACGATTATCACGATTACCGTGGCTTCGCCGGCACCGTCGCGGGCGGCGTGTTGAAGACCGGTGACGAGGTCATGGTCTTGCCGTCCGGTTTCACCAGCAAGATTCTCGAGATCAACACGATGGATGGCCCGGTGTCCGAGGCATTCCCACCGATGTCGGTCACGGTTCGCCTGGAAGACGAGATCGATGCCAGCCGCGGTTCGATGATCTGTCGGCCACGCAACCAGCCTCACGTCGGCCAGGACATCGATGCCATGATCTGCTGGATGAGCGAGATGCGGCCGTTGAAGGCTGGCGATCGGCTGACGATCAAGCACACCACGCAGACGGCCCGCACGATCATCAAAGACGTGCAATATCAGCTCGATGTCAACTCGCTGCACCGCAACGAGGGTGCCGGGCAGCTGGGCCTCAATGAAATGGGCCGCGTCACGCTGCGCACCACCGTGCCGTTGTTCTACGACGAGTATCGTCGCAACCGCACGACTGGCAGCTTCATCCTGATCGACGAGGGAACGAACTCCACCGTCGGTGCTGGGATGATCCTCGGCGCTCCGTGAACGACCGCAACATCGTCTGGCAGCACGGCACGGTCGCTCGCGAGGCGCGCCCCAGCGTTGGGGCCACCGTGTGGTTCACCGGTTTCTCCGGTTCAGGGAAGTCGACCATTGCCACGGCCGTCGAGGCGGCGTTGATCTCTCAAGGGCGGCCCGCCTACCTGCTCGATGGCGACAACGTACGTCATGGTCTCAACGCCGACCTCGGATTCTCCGAGGCCGATCGCACCGAGAACGTCCGCCGGGTGGCCCATGTCGCTCAGCTGCTGGCCGATGCCGGCGTGGTCGCCCTGGTGCCGGTCATCAGCCCATACCGGGCCGGACGCCAGTACGCCAAGGACATTCACCGGGCTGCCGACCTGCCCTTTTTGGAGGTCTGGGTCAACACCCCGATCGAGGAATGCGAGCGCCGTGATCCCAAGGGTCTGTACGTCAAGGCCCGCGCCGGTGAACTCAAGGGCTTCACCGGGATCGATGACGCCTACGAGGAACCGCTGCACCCCGACATGCTGCTGCCTTCACATCAACTCGCCGTCAACGACGCTGTGGCCCTGGTGCTCGATGGGCTGTCGATCGAGCAGCGCAGCACTATTGGAAAATAACTCGGCCGAAGTCCACCTCATTGCAGCAATAGGCAATTCGACTTATTTGAGTTAATGCCTTCGGCAATTGTTCGCTGGGATGATCCCGCAGTCAAGGCCGCATTGCACTCGATATTCCGATGAGCAGTGTAGGAAAGGTGTCAGATCTTGGCGCGATCCAAGCTGGCGATCGATGTGCTACTTGCCTCTGCCACGTCCCTTGCTGACGAGGGCATGCTTGGCGTTGGTCAACACCACAACACTCACTGAATCGGCGTGGCGCATCGATTCGATCGCACCCTTGATCTCCGACACCGGCGTGCGTTCCGAGACCACGAGCACCGTGCGGTCGACGAGGGAGGCGACCGCAAGGCCGTTCATCGAACGATCAAGCGGTGGCGAGACCGCCAGGACGACATCGTGATCAGCGGCCAGTTCGGTAATCGCCGGGGGCAGGTTTTCCCAGATCGAGCCAGCGTCCATCGGCTGCGAGCCGTCCTCGCCGGCGGTAGCCAGCAAGGCCAAAGCCGTGCCACCCTCATAGGCCTCAAACGACAGCGCATCGCCGAGTGTTCGAGAAGCACTGACGGGCAAGGTATCGCTCTCCACCGGGACCAGTTGCAGCGACTTGAATGCGCCGCCTGGCAGTCCGGACAGGAAACACACCTGAATCAACAATCCGCCGTAGGCGCGCCTGGCGTCGCCCCCAGGTGGTTGCACCATCAGTTCGCCCTTACTCAACAACGGTACACGGGCGATCTCATTGATGCCATGAGCGGACAGGTTGACGGCTGATCGATAGCTGTCATCGCGACGGTCACGGAACAAGGCGATCGTGATGCCGGCGAACAGGCCGGCGATCGCGCCGCCCATCATCGTCAGCGGGCGACTCGTTCCCGTGCGCTTGGTTGGCAAGCGAGGTTCAAGCACCACTCGGCCGGGATCGACCGACGTCTTGATTGCGGCCGCATTCTCCTTCGCCGTCGCCTGTTGGCGAAGGGTCAGTTCTTGAATCTGGCGCAACGACTGCAGCGTGACGCTCTCCGATTCTGCGTCGGGATTCTTGGCGACTTCGGCGGCGATTTGCACGCTGAGATCTTCGAGTTCAACCTGCAATTGAGCGATGGTCTCCTCAAGTTGCGCGCGCGTTGTATCGATCAACGCCAGCGCTGTCGCCGAGCGTTGCGCGAGGTACTCCTCAGAAATGACTTGCGCACCGCGCAAGGCAATCTGAGGATCGTCGTCGAGGTAGGACAGGAGCAGGATGTCGCCGGTCGGAGCTGCCAGCGCTTTTACCGACTTGCGCACTCGTGTCTCTTCAAGACCAAGCTTCTCGGCGACGAGCACGAGCAGGTTGGTCGACTTGGCGACCGTCGCTTGTGTTTCGATATTGACCGTGCGCTCACGGCCGCCGCCGGGCGCCGTGTCGCCCTTGAGCGCGGCGACGAGAACCGTGGCCTTCGACTCGTACTTGCCCTTCGAGCTCAGTGCCAATGCTGAGGCCCCGAGCAACCCGAGCAAGGTTGCCAGGCCGATGATCGGCAATTGTCGACGAAGGACGGAGAGCACATCCGGTCCTTGTGCTTCGCCAATCTGCGACACCTGTTGTCTGAAATCGCTCATGATATTCCTTGCCGCCCGAGGATCTTTGTGGACTGTTGTGGGCTTTGGATCTGGTGATCGCCGACCCGCCACGTCTGCAAAAAATCTGTCAAGCAGAAGTCTATGCCGATTGAGGAGTACTGCGATCAGGTAAATAAGAATCGATGCGCCAAGAATGACGAGAAACTGAGTGACTTTTGTTCCAACGACCAGTCGACCGACGAACATCGGCACACCGAATGCTGCGACAACCGTCATGATTGCGGTCGCAAGTGCCGGACCACCGGGATGAATTCCAACCTTGCGCACGTACCACAACGGCACGAGGTTCGTGGTCAGAATCGCCACCGACCAGGCGATCGCGGCGCCTTCCATACCGAACCGCGGGATCAGCGCAACGTTGAGCGCAACGTTGAAGACCAACGCTGCGAGAACGATTCCCGTCGACAGCCAGCTGCGCCCGAGCATCAGAAGCACCACGTCAACGAGGCCGCAGGCCGAGGCGACGAGCATCGTCAGACAGAGGATGACCAGCGCTGTCGATCCCGATTCGAACCGTGTACCGAACGCGCGGAGAATCGTCGGGGCGAAGATGGCGAGCGCAAGATAGGCCGGCCACGTCGCCAACATCAACCAGGTTGTCGATGCCCCATACATGGTCTTTACCGAGTCATTGTCGCCTTTGACGACAAGTCTGCGTAGCTTTGGTTGAACAACTTGTTGCACTGCCGTTGCGACAAATACACCGGCGATCATGCAACGCGACACCGTGCCATAGATACCTGCTTGCTCGACAGAGGCAAGACTTCCAAGAAGAATGACATCAAGACGTTGTGTCAGCACTTGTGCTGTTCGAGCGATCGCTCGTGGCCTTGTGTAATCCCAAAATTCGAACCGCGAGATACTTTGCTTTCTGCCGTTCATCTTCCGTGCCGAGCGCGGTCGGACGAGCAACGTGGCGGCGAGCACGGATGCGACGGCAAACGGGATCACCCAAGCCATCACCATCTGCAGTGCGGAGCCATCGGCGAAGGCGATGGCAGCCATCGCGGCCACCTGGACAAGTGGCCGAACGACCCGATCGATCAGCACGGAGTAGACCAGGTTGTCGAGGGCACGCAGGGCGCCAAAGACAACCTCGTAAAACCCAGCGAACGGCAGGGCGATGGCCAACGTGCGCAGCACGCCTGGCCCGATTGCGGCATCGTCGTGCGACAACAAATCGGCAAAGAATCCGGCGCCGGCAGCCACTGCGATCGCGGCGAGGACGCCGAAGACGATGACGATCGGCAGCGTCATGCGCAGCAACTTGTGGGCGCCAGCCGTTGACGTCGACGGCAACCAATACTGCAGGCCGGCGTCGATCCCGAGCGAACACAAGCCCTGGACGATGGCGAAGACCGAGGTCAGAATAAAGAACTGACCGGTGCCTTGGTCGTCGAGGGCTCGGCTGGCGATGAGAATCGTGGCGATCGTCGCCAGGCCACTGACGGCGGCACCGACGAAGCCCAGCGCGCTGCGCTTACCCAGTCCGTTGAGGGCGTCGTCAGTCACGGTGCCGGAAGTCGAAGTCCGGCCCCAGGAGCTCGACCAACTCCTCGTTTGATTCGGCAAATTCGTTGTCGAGCCACGCTTGCAAGTGCGGATCGAGCTTCGGATAGCTGCGGGCGTTGTGTACTTCGTAGACGGCCTCATAAGGCGCAAGACCGAGGAAGCTCAGCGTCTCTTGAAAGACCGCCGACGGCTGCTCGAACATCCGCTTTGCAGGGATGACCATTACCCGATCACGTCCGAACCGTTCCCACATCCGCTTGACCTGGGCAGCGTACATGCCGCGGGCAACGTAGGAATGGTGCTGGTGCGAATGGCTATATGCCCCAGCGTCGCGGCGCAGCCGATCTTCCTCGCCGGCGAGGCGCTCCTTTTCGACGTACAGCGCACCGCCAAAGGGCAGGTTTTCGAAGCCGCGAGCGGTTTCGTGAACCCACTGCGAATGGGCCCGCTCGGTCGGGTCGCGCAGGATCGCGATCAGCTTGACGCCGGGCAGCATGGCGTCGATGCGCTCCAAGGTCATTGGATGGAACATGTAGTACGGCGCACCCTCGCCGACATGCGTCGGGCGCGACTTCAGCGGGATCTTGTGCGGATCGAGCGGAAAATGCGATCGATACCAGCCCTTTGGCGCCGACGCATTGGTGTCAAAGTAGTGAACGCCCTTGCCCAAGCGGACCCGACCGACGTCGGGATGTTGGGCCAGGTAGTTGTACATCGACGTCGTCCCGGCACGCTGCGCGCCAACGATCAGATAGTTCGGCATCATCCGCAACGGCGACGTCGCCCGGGCGAACGGAGTGCTCGCCGATCGAGCCACCGCGGCGATCTGTCGGCGGGTGCCTTTGGGTAACTTCTTCAACGGCGACGCCATCAGTCGCCCCTTCGGCGCACGGCCACGCCCGCGAGCTCACCGACGCGGCGCTCCAGCGCGGGCACGTGCACGATGTGCGCGTCGTGCTCATACCGGCAAAGAATCTCGGCAAGATACCAATCGAAGTGGATTCGCGCTTGCGCAGGGCTGAGCTCGGGCAAGATCGATTCGACCCGGTCGGCGACTGCTTGGGCAGCGGAGATCGTATTCGAGCCAGAGGTCAGCCCGACCTGAAAGGCGTAATGCAGACGATCCAGGCCAACGGGTACGGCGCGGTCGTAGCGTTCCCAATCCCACACCGCAGTCGATTGTTCGCCGGAGAGGATGTTCCATGGCACGAAGTCGCCATGCCAGGCGCGTAGCGTCAGGTCACTGGAGGCGTGTTTGTCGGCGAGCGCGGTCACAATGTCATTAGCTATCGGCAGGTCAGCGGCCCGTTGAAGAAGTTGGGTAACGAACGGACTCGTTCTCGTCGTCGTCGTCACCTCCGCGGCGGTCAGCTCGATTGCCTTTGCCAGGTTGAAGGCGCCCGCCTCAGAGCACGCGGCGCGCCGACGAACCCCCACCGGACTCAACGCCAGCCAGCGGCCAGCGCCAAAATCGCCCGAACCGAGCACACGAGGCACCTCGAAGCCAACGCGATTGGCCCGTTCCAACAACCGTAAGGCGCGCTCTTCGGCACGCAGCAGATCATCGGTGAGTTCGTTCCATGACACCTTGGCGAACACGACCGTGCTGCCGAAACGGTTGACGAGTTGCAAGACGGGCTTCTGATTGGCTCGCGGCGGCCCACAGAGAATTAACGCCGAGCGGATCGACGGATCGATCACCTGGCGCAGGTGCTCGACCAGCGATTGGGCTGAGGTTTCCAAGGCCAAGCGGCGGGAGCTATCGAGTCGCGACGAGGCGACCATCGCCGCCACGGCGACGCCGTCACGCAGTTGGCGCCGGCGCGGCCGAAAGTTGCTGGCCCGCAGCGTTGTGGCGCGCACGCTGGCCAAGGTGCATGGCAACAGTTGGGTCGGCGCGCCGGAGTCAGGAAGCATCAGGAAACGCTGACGTCCATTTCGCCTGCTCCAGCGCTGGGTGCGCGTGGCCTGCGGCCACAATGTCGAAGTCAGCCAGGGTGCGGGGTCAGCCATAGGTCAGTGCTTTCGTCGGTTGCGGGTGCGACGTCGCCCCCGCGGCGACGGAGTGCTCGGTGTCAGCCGCATCGGCTGGCCGTGAGAGCAACCCGATCGCTGTCAAAATGATCGGCAGCGACGTCGGCAAGAGGTTGTAGAACAACGCCTGCATCGCCCCGGCCATCACGACAGTCGCCAACATCATCGACACTTGGTCGCGAAATCGAAGGCTCTTGACGATGGCCAGCAACGCCCACCAGATGTACAGCGCCAAACCGACCAGCCCATGGCTGAACATCACCAGCCACGCTTGACCATGCGTGCCAACCGGCGGCGAAAATGGGTTGACCGATGGCCGCGGACCACCCCATCCGAGGATCGGCGAGGCCAGTGCGCCACGCCAGGCTTCGCCGTAAATGCCCTCGCGTGCCCCGGCGTCGGACTCGCTCAAGCGGCCAACGACGATGTCGCCGAGCGCAGTAAAACCGAGCAGCGCGGCGACGACACCACTGGCGACGACCAGCGCTTTGAGCGCCGCCGTGCGGCCCTGCAAGAAGTTGCGGTAAGCGGTGACGACGAAGATCAGAATCAGCGACATCCACAACCCGCGGTTGACCGACATGACCACCGGTGGAATGGCCACGACAGCCATCACCAGAGCGAACTTGCGATCGCTGCGTTTGGGTGAGTAAAGGAAGGAAGCGACAAAGAAGGGGGTCAGCAAACCGACGTTGCCGCCCCATTCGTTGGTGAACGAAAACAGTGTCTTCGGTCGCGGGATGGCGATGCCAAACAGGTTCTGAACCTGCGCAAAACCGGGGCGCACCAGGTGACCGACAAAGTCGTTGGAGGTGATCGAGTTTGGCAGCACCGTGCTCGCCAAGGTGACCGAAATCCTGCCGTTGGGCATCAACAAGCCCAGGTATCCACCGATGATCGCCGCCACCCAGAACCAGGCCACCCAGCGAATGAACCGTTGACGGGTGACCCGCACCTCGTTGTGTACATAGATCGCCAGTCCGAGCGCTGTGAGATACGAGCTATATCGAAAACCGAAGCTGAGGACGCGGGTAAATCGGTCGAGCCGGACCACCGTGACCATCGCCCAGGCCAGAAACAGCATGAGCAGCCAGGTAGACGGCGGAATCTTCAGATCATGGCGCATCACAATCCATGTCCACAATGGAAACACCGCCAGGCACCAGGCAAAGTCGCCGAGGCCCAGCGCCCACCACAGCGGGTTGAAGGTAAACAGGGCCGCGACGATCCAACCTGGTGGCAATAACGCAGGGCGGCCGATGGCGCGGGGCATGGCTAGATGCCGCGCCCGACCTTGTGGGCGAATTCGAGGGCGCGCTCCGCGCTGACGACCTTCATCGTCACCGCTGCAGCTACTGGCCAGCGCTTCTCGAAGGGCCACCGGCGAAGAACATGACCAATGGTCTGAGCAGCCTCGCGACGGCGTCCAAGGGCGGCCAAGGCAAAAGCGATCTGCCCGCTCATGCGCGCATCGGCGCGACGGTGCTGGGCGAACTCAGGGTGGTGAGCCATCATGTAGCGCTGGGCGTCGACAATCGTCAGCCAACGGGTCGTGAAGTATGACGACCTGCCCCAACGCACCGAGACGTACGGCGGGATGATGCAACCAACAGGGCTAACCCGGGCGGCACGCAGCAGGAAGTCGTAGTCCTCGGAGTAGCCGCCGGGTATCACTTCATCGACGACGCCAATCTGCTCGGTGAGACCACGGCGGAACACGAACGTGGACGGATGGGCTTCGGTCAGGCGGTCGTGGATCAGCATCTCGACGGTCAGGTTGCCATGCTGCGACGGGCGCGGTGTTTGCTCACCTTCGAAGTCGATGACGATGCCTGTGGTGCACAGGTTGATGCTCGGGTGACGCTCGAGATATTCGACCTGCGCAGCCAACTTTCCTGGAAGCCAGCGATCGTCATCGTCACAGAAGGCGATGTAGTCGCCGGTCGCCCGTTCGATCCCGGTGTTGCGCCCACCGGGCAATCCTGGCGTTCGCAGGTTCTGCATGACCCGCACGATCCGGTTCGCCGTTTCCATCTCCAACGAGTGATCGGGATCGGTGCCGTCGTAGGCGATGAGCACGTCGATCATGCCCGCGTATTCCTGGCCGATGATCGCATCGAGGGCAACCCGGAGCAACTCCGGGCGGTTTTTCGTCGCGATGACGACGGAAACGTGAGGTTGAGTTGTCGTTACCATGTGTGCACCATTCTCAGAGGGAAGGTCAACGCGCTGACCGTCAGGCGTTGCAACCGGGGCATCGAGGTCCGCCACTTTTCGTCCACGCGCACCTCGATCGGGCCGGACGTGAAACGCATCGGATTACCGGACACGGTGTGGTTGGTCTGCAACACAATCGTCCGATCGTCAAAGGTGGGCAGTGTCGTAGAGAGGTCATCGGTCAAGCGGCCGACAGTCTGAGCGAGCACGCTCGGATTCTGCGCGAAGCGCTCATAGTCGAGCCGCTCGCGGCGAACCCGTAGCCGCCCGGCGAGATGGAAAAGAGCGTTGTGGCTCGTCCAGCGAGCACTGGCGCGCAGCGCCCCGAGCCGCTCCATGTCGTCGCTACCTTCGGGTCGCAGCACCACCTTCGACCAGGAATGGGCGACGCCGCGCGGGTCACGGATGATGTGCAGCAATCGTGGCTGGTGAGAGCGCAGGTGGCGCAGCACGAACAGATACGACGGGTGTTTGGAGGCGTCGACCAGCACGACGTTCTCGCCCACCTCGTCGCTGATCGCGCTATAGAGCTGATCGAGAATCTTGGTGAACTCGGCGAGCGCTACGTTGAAGCGCCGCGAACCAAGTCGCCGCACGATCAGTTGAGGGATCAGGCGGTTGCGATCACAAGCATGTTTCCAGCTGCGCACCTGTTCGAGGTCGAGAGCGTCCCAGCCGCCGAAGGCGCGCTGGCCAACAGCACCCCAGAACGCACATTCTCGAAAGGGCGCTCCGCACCCGCACGGCTCGTTGAGCTCGAGGCCACGCTCCCAAAGGTGGACCATCTCACCGAGGGAAACGAAGCTCGGTGTGGTCGCCAAGATCCGCTCGAGGAGCGTTGTCCCGCTGCGCCCGACTGCGCCAAGGAAGACGATGGTGCTCACAACGATCGGCGCAGCAGTATCCGTTGGCGCAGACTTCGGCGAGGCAGGTTGCCATCGACGAGTTGGCTGACGAGCTGGCCGAATCGATCAGCGGACTCCACCGAGCTGCTGGTGTCGGACGCTAGGCCGACGACTCGTCCCGGACAATTGGCGATCAAAGCAA
Source organism: uncultured Acidimicrobiaceae bacterium (assembly GCA_963732585.1). GTDB lineage: Bacteria > Actinomycetota > Acidimicrobiia > Acidimicrobiales > Ilumatobacteraceae > WLMZ01. The sequence continues at coordinate 29,743 of CAVSZY010000004.1, forward strand.
CGAGTTCCTGCTGGGTGCCCGGCAAATCGATCTGGCCTTCAGCCGCAAGGCGACGCGTATATCGCTGCTGGTGGTCATCGATGTGCTCGCCCAGCGAAGGGTCACGGGCGATGACGATCGGACGATGGCCGCAGCGCATGGCCAGCGACATCGTGCCGGGACCTCCGTGACAGACCACGACATCGGCCTGTGACATCATCGCTTCGAGGTCGAGTGCGGAGACGAACTCCGTGGTTTCCAGGGGTGGCATCGCCGGAGTCGAGCCGCGCTGCACCATCGCCTCGAAACCAAGTTCACGCTGCGCCGCCAAGACCCAGGACAACAGCCGCGGGAACGGGTGGTGATCGGTGCCAACAGATCCAATGAGGTACGTCACAACAACCGTCCAATCACTTCACAGCCGGGAAACAGCTGCCGTTGAGATTCATCCTGGGCGATCACCAGATCGGTGACCGGAGAGCACAGACGCGCCGTCAATGTGCGCGTATCGATGCGATCGATGACTTCGACGTACACCGTCTTGGCGCCGTACAACTTGCCGAGCCAGAAGAACGGCACGGCGATCGCCGCACCCGAGGAGACGATCACCGAAGGCCGTTGTTTGCGGATGGTACGCAACGCAAGCAGCAGGTTGCGCAACAGATTGGGCACGTTGCGCGTCGTCGGATAGTGGCCCCAGATCGTCTTTTCGCCCTCGAGCAGGCTGACCGCATCGGGCAAACGGAACGTCACCCAGGTGCGATCATGGTCGGCGTACCAGGAGGACAACTGCAACAGTTGCGCCAGGTGGCCTCCCGCCGACGAGGCGAACAAGACAGTCAGACGCGGCCCGGCCTGGCTCTCGTCGTTGCGACGCCAGATTCCTGATGATTTGGCGAGGTTGAGGTTCATCAGATTGCTCCCTTGATGACGATGCGAATGCGGCGGTTGAAACGGTCGACGACCAAGAGGTCGCCTTGGGCGGTGACGGTGGCGTCGGCGAACCGGTTGCCCCGTGAGAAGATGGCCAAATCGCCGTCACCCGCAAATGCCGCTGTGCCGACAGCGACTGCGGTGGTGATCACTCCGTCGGTCGACACGAAGCGAACGCGATTGTTGTTGTAGTCGCAGATGAAGAAGCCGCCGGATGGCCGCGCCGTCACACAAATCGGCTTGTGTAGATCGGCGAGCACGGCTGGCCCACCATCGCCCGACGCTGTCGGGACGCCGGTTCCGGCGGCGGTGTGGATCAGCCCGACGTCGTCGATCGAGCGCACCCGATTGTTGTCGTAATCGGCGATGAGCACCGTTCCATCGGCGAGCACACTGACGCCGTAGGGGTTGTTCAACTGCGCTGCTGTGGCCGGGATCTCGTCGCCGTTGTAGCCGGCGCCGCCAAGGCCAGCGACTGTTGTGATCACGCCATTGATGTCCACCTTGCGAATGCGATGGTTGGAACGGTCGGCGATGAACATCTCCCCGGCGCCATTCCAGGCGACGTCCTGGGGCGAATTGATCCGCGCAGCGGTTGCCTGGCCGCCGTCACCGAGGAAACCCGCGCTGCCGTTGCCAGCGATCGTCGAGATGATGCCGTTGGCCTCGACTCGGCGAATCCGATGGTTGCCAGCGTCGATGATCACCAAGCGGCCCTGTGGGTCGCGGCGCAACCTCGCCGGACTGTTGAGGCGAGCCGAAGTCGCTGGTCCGCCATCGCCGGTGGAGCCGGAGACGCCGGTACCGATGACGGTACTGAGCACGCCGTTGGCATCGACAAAACGCACCCTGTTGCCGGCCTTGTCGACGAAATAGAAACCGCCCGATGGATCGGCGAGCACCCCATAGGGATCGGCGATGCCCGTTGTCGTGGCGATCGCACCGTCGGGGCCGGAGCCAGCGACGGCACTGCCGGCAACCGTGGAGATAATGCCCGCTCCGCAGCCGTAGACCGCCAAGCGCACCGCCCGATCGAAGCGCGGGAACATCAACGTCGTGTTCCATTTGGCGATCGAGGTCTTCTCCGCCGGGAAACCAAGCCTGCAACCGCTCGCCGGGCTGGCATCGACCAGCGCGTCACCGGGCTGATAAACGAACTCGCTTGGCGTCACCCCGCCGGGTGTGACCACTGTCAGCACGACGTCGGCGGCCGCGCTCGGCGTGCCCCAGGTCATTGGACGAGCCGAGCTGAACAACACTTGGGAACCGGTGGTTGGACTGTTCAGCGGATGCAAGGGGCCGACGACCGTGCCGCCGGTGGCGGTGACCAACCCCTGCGTGGTGGTCATCTGCATCTCGTCGTAGAGCAGTTGGTTGCCGACCATGACCGGTTGGGCAACGGTGGTGAACTTGGTCCCGATGGCGGAATCCAAGGATGTGGTCGAGAGATAGACCAACGCTTTGCCCTCGGCATCGGTCGTCTGCACGGTGTCGTCGTCGGCCAGCACGACGGTGAAACCAAGGCTGACGAAACGGTCGCGAAGTTTGAGGTCGGCCGAACTCAGCGGAGCGATCGTCTTCACCACCATCAAGATCTGCCCGCCATCCGCAGGACGTGACAAGCTCACCGAGGAGCTGTGGCTCTTGTTGAAGGTGGTGCCGTTCTGCGTCAGGTTGGTGGTGACGGTGTTGGTCGCCGATGTGCCAATCGAACCGGCGAAGACGCCGCTGTATTGGCACTGGTACATGCGGTGCGCAGCGATCGTCTGTGGCGCGATGCAGGTTCCTTGTCCGTTGAGATCACCGTGCAGGTTGCTGTTCAACGAGTTGAGCTGCAGCGGAACCTGCTCGCTCTCGTTCATCACGGTGACGCTGATCAGGGAATTGCCCTCGGGAAAGGGAACCGAGATCGGGGCCAACACCGTGCGCACGATCGGCGGGTAGTACTGCGTATCGGCGATGTACCCGGTGCTATCGATGATCGTTCGCGGCGCTGCATTCCAGCTGCCGACCACCGTCGTCGTTGCCTTCGTAGCCGTACCGGCAGCCGCTGGCGCGATCGCCTGGCTGAAGGTGCACGACCACGTTCCCATCGCTGGCACGGTGGCCGGCATGGCGCAGGTTCCGGCGCCGTTGACGGTGCCTGTCAGCGAGTCGCTGATCGTCGCCAGGTCGTAGCTGTGTGCTGTTGGGTTGTCGATCGACAGCGTGACGTCGGTGGTGTCGCCGGGCGCGAGCAGCACCGTCTTCGAGGCGCTGCGTCGTAGCCTGAGGCCATCGGCCGGCCAGGAGAAACGCGCCAGGCCGCCATGGGGGACCTGCCCAACCGCCGTGTTGTCGCCGCCGAGATACAGCCCCGAAGGCTCGGCCTCCATCACCAGGATGCCGCGGAATCCGTTGGCGCTCGGGTCCCAGGCCAGGGGTTGGCCGGTTGCCGGATCGAGCGCGCCGACCTGGAAGCGCGGTTCGTTGCGATACTCCCAGTCGAGGTAGCGGAAGTGGCCGCCGATGTACACCGCATCGCTCGTCGCCGCCACCGTTTCGATCGTGTCACCGGGCCGCGCCGTCCACAGCGCTGCGGTCGTACCGGCTGCGGTGGCGTCGAAGGCGTTGACGGCGTCGCAGGCCGGGTAGTAGAAGTGGCCGCTGCTGACGACGAAGAGCTTGCTTGCGTCGACCGAGTACGACACGTCGCGCATCCATCCGATGCGACCACCGGTGCACGGTTGCGTATAGAGATCGGTACGCCAGGCAGACACCGTGGCAACGTTGGGGTCGGCGACATCGATCAGCGCCACGAGCGGTCGGTCGAGGCCTTCGGCCTTGCGGAAATTACCGATGACCGCCAAGTTTGTGCCGGCACCGTTGATCGCCATCGCTCGCACCCCACCCTCAGAGGCATCGTTCGTTGGCTCTGTGAAGTCGATGGAGTAGCCGGGGATCACCGCCCCGCTGGATGCTTGGATGCCGGCGAACCGCTCGGTGTTCTGACCGTTGGTAAAACGGAAGTTGCCGCCGACGAACACCCGCTGGCCATCGGGATGAGCAACGATTTCCTTGACGTACGAGTCGAACGTGACGCTAAACCCGCCAACCGGTTGACCGTTGGTCATCGACAGCTTGGCGAAGCTAGACGCTGAGAGACCGTGGCTTTGCGAGAAGTCGCCGCCGACATACACCGAGGTTCCGTCAGGGCTGGCGTCGAGGGCACGCACCGCGTTGTTCAGTTGCCCGTCGAATCCGACCTCCAGTGCCTTGGTCGTGCGGTCCCAGGCAACGAGATAGGGACGGGCGATGGTGCCGTAGTCAGAGAAGTCGCCAGCGACCGTAAGGGTGGTTCCGCTCAACGTGAGGGCCCGAATACCGAACGACTCTTTCGGTGCACGGGCGAGTGCCAGCGGGGTTGACGTGGGCGGAACGATCGCAGTCAACGACCCGTCGGCGAGCGTCATTTTGGCCACATGGCGAGGCATCGACTTCTCGGGAAGGCCGACGAAGTCGCCGCCAATGTAGGCAGATCCGGCACCGTCGAGCACGATCGTCGACACGCTGCCGACGATCGCCAGCGGTGGTGTCACGGCCGTTGCCGTTGTCGGGTCGAGCCCAACAAAGCCGGGAAAATTGCTGGTTCCCAAGCGGGCGAATGCTCCGACGGCATACAGCGTGCCGGAGACGGGATCGAGGCTCACTGCGTGAACGCTGCCGTTGAACGATGGGCTGAGCGGGTTCAACGCTCCGCTGGCAACGTCGAGTAGCGCCAGCCGATTGCGTGTTGCGCCATTGACCCTGTTGAAGTCGCCAGCGATCCACAACCCGCTCGGCGTCGCCGCCATGCCGCGAACGCGCAGGTTGACCGTGCCAGGGACGAACGCCAGATCGGTTGCGCCGTCCACGGCCTGGACGGCGACGAGCCGCTTGAAGGTGGCGTTGCCGCCATAACTGGTGAAGTCGCCGCCGATGAAAAGTCGCCCGCCATCAGTGCTGAACTCCAAGCTGCTGACCGTGGCGTTGGCGGCACCGTTCCAGATCGTGGTGCCCGTCGTGGTCAGCATCGCCACGCGTGGTGATGGGGCTCCGTTTACCGTCGTGAAATCGCCGCCGATAGCCAGCGAGGTGGACGAGCGCACGATTGTCCGCACGGGCCCGTTGACCGCTGCGCTGAAGGTGCTATCGATCGAGCCGTCGGCGAGCAGATGCACGAGGTGCTGCACTGCCTGGCCGCCGACAGACGCGAAATTTCCGCCGACCCAGTGGCCGCCGACTCCATCGGATTCCACGGCGAAAACCGCGCCATCGATATCCGGGAATGCGGAGACGAAGTCGCCGCTGAGAAGATCGATTGGGGCCATCGCGCCGCGCCGGGCAGGGCCGACGTGAGTAAAGGTTCCACCGACGACGATCTTTTCGCCCACCTGGGAGATCGCTCTGACCTCGCCGCCCGACACCTGCACCGTTGCATCGTCGGCGCGTTCTCCGACGATGCCACGTTGGTCGCTGTTCGGTGCCGATTTGGCGGCCTGAAAGTCGTTTCCAACGAAAGTAAGTGTTACAGCAAACAGTGCAACAATCAGAATAATTACCGGAGCGTGTGAGGAGGAAAAGGCCGGGCGAACTCCTTTTACATTTGGAGCCATGCCCAACTGTCTCCTCTTATTCCTGACCGTCGATTCATCGGCGCCTGCCTTCGCTTCTGACAGCGTTTTTGCGGCACACCTAAAGATTCATCGGTCAGGATAGCTAGACGCTAAAGCCGTTTATATAGGTCGATCGACCCAAACGACTCCATCTGTTAAGACTTTGTAAAGCATCTGTTCAAGGATTCATAATTTCGATCATCTACGCGCGAATGTTGAGCCGAAAGACCCAAATTGGCTCACATTCAGACACAACGCAGAGACGATCGCCGCGGAAGGTGAGCGCCGCGCGCCGCGCAGGGCGTCAGCCTGGAGACATTGCGCGCCAGGGAAGATCGGCGAGGAACTGCTGTTCGGCGACGCTTCGTCCCCGCTCGACAAGCCTGACCACCTCGTCGGTGGTATCGCGCCGGCTCGCTTCCGCGTGCTGGCAACCGGGGCACCAATAGAGCAGTCGGCGCAACTCGCCGATGCGACGGACGTTGATCGTCTCGCCGCATCGTTCGCATCGCTGCCCGTTGCGACCATAGACATGGAGGTCGGCGGCGACCTGAGACTCGGCGTTAAACGATGCATCGCCGACACGTCGGCGATGCATCCGACGGGCTGCGTTCATCAGCTGTAGGGCGTCCGACGGCGCAAGGTGTCGCACTTCCATCCATGGATCGTGAGAGGTGATCCACAACAGCTCGGACCGATCGACATTGCCGATGCCGCGCACGATGCGCTCGTCGAGCAGCGCCTCGGCGAGCGCCAAGCGCTCATCGGGGTAGTGGTGCAGGCGACGCGCACAGTCAGACAGCGACACCGTTACATCGCGCAGGCTTGGCCCGAGGCCACCCGATCCAGGGTGACGGTTGGGGTCGAACTGGCGGAACAGCTCCGCCACGGGCGCACTGAAACACACCGCCACCCAGTTCTCGACTTCGACAGCAGCGACGAGATGTCGGCTCGGGCGACGCCAGCGCTCGCCACGACGGTAGAGGTGCCAGGAGCCGCTGAAACGCATGTGCGTTCGCAGCGTCAGCCCATCGTCCCACTGCATTTCCAACGACTTGCCGTGTTGGTCGATGCGTTCGAGCACGCGGCCCGGTTGCGGCACAGGCCCGATATCGCTCGCCGAGCGAAAGCTGATGAGTGGTTTACCAACGAGCGCTGTCCGCATAGCCGCCGCGGTATGTTGCAGTGTGACCCCGTCTGACACATCTCGATCTTAGATCAAGATCGGTCACCATGAGTGGACATCTATGCATTCGCAGTGACGAATTCACCGTCGGATGGGAGGAGCAGTGCGATGAGCAATGATGAACCGGATGCGCAGGCCGAGATCGAGGACGGTGAGCTACAACCGTTCGATGACGGGCTGACCACCGCCGAGCATGATGCTGCCCTGATTCAGGCCGCTCGGCGCCGCCACGGCACGTTTGGTGCGGGCCTGGCGGGGGCAATGCTGGGGCTCGATCAAGCACTCTTCGATCGCGTCAAGCCGGATCACGTGCAGGTGCAGGAGGCCCCAACCGAGCCGGAAGACGTCGACGAGGAGGGGATAACCGTCGAACTCGCCGACGATGCCGTGGCTATGACGCCTGCCCTACCGCGCAAGGCACCGATCATCAACGCCAAACGACGCCGTCGTTCCTCGTAGGTCTCAGTCTGGTTGGCGAACGTCGCGCTGCAGTTTGTCTCGGGTGAGTTGCTCGTACAACCGAGTTTCGTTGTCGCGCTGGATGCGGACGAATTCACCGGCACCACTCGCTTCGGCGAAGACGACGGCGTAGGCCGTGAGCGGCTGACGTAAGGCGTCGAGCAGGTTGCGCAGCTTCGGCCCTTCGGTCCAATCGTTCTCGTGTTCGCGCTTGCCGACCTGTGGCTTTCGCTTTGCGTTCCAGGCCTCTAGCTCGGGGTGCCAGTAGGCCGTCACCGGCCTGATCACCTGGTTGAGCATGTGCCCGGCGAGCACGGCGAAGGACAATTCACCACGGCGCGGAGCGGCGAGATCGGGGCCGTGCAGTCGCAGGATGACGCGGGTTTGGGTGAAGATCGCATGCAAGCTCGACAAGGCCTCTTCCAACAGTCCTTCGCCGCTGCGCAAGGGCACGACGGCGACCCGGGTGGACAGTTCGATGCACAGTTCCCACGCCGCGCGCCGTTCCGCCTGGTTGGGCGACCACAGACCGGTCAGCGTCTGATCGGTGAGGTCGAACGGAATCCGCACGTTGAGGCGCGTCGGTAGATCACTCATTTGAGAATCACCTCATAGGGGGCTCCCGCGGGGCGATCTTGGCCTTCGTCGGCGTGACCCCGGCACGGTTGCTCTGCACCACTGTCATCCGCTTGGCCAGATTGTCGACCAGCGACGGCAGCGGAATGAACTGCCAGCCGCCACGATGCGTCGTCGAATCGACGGAGATCAAGGCCTGCTTGCGAGCTGCCAGAAACCCGCCCTCGACCAGTTCCTTCGGCGTGGCGTTGTGGCTGCCGTGGTGCCCGACCTTGAACATCGTGATGCCCTGCAGGATGCGGCGCGCATCGTCGTTGCCGAGGATCGCTTCCCACGTACCCCATTGCGCATCACCGGAGAACAGCAGCTTGTGCTTGCCGACTTCGATGACCAGGACCAGGCTTGTGCCATTGATCGCGTTGTCGATTCGGTAGGTCAATTCCAGCGGCGACAAGCTGGCCTGTGCGGCCTGCTGGCGGATGTCCTCGATGTCGACGTCGCTCAGGCCATACCGGGTGCCGTCGGTTTGCCAGCGCTCGTGGAACGGCTTCGGTGCGGTGTCGATGCGGTCGCCCTCGATGCTGTCCGGGTCGATCTCGGTGTCGGCGGGCAGCAGGCGGTGATAGACCTTGTCCTCTGGCGGATCGAGCCGTTTGATTACCCGCGGATCGCGCGACGGCCCGAGCACATGGATCTTGATGCCGTCGGGCAACACGGCTCTCAGCTCCGAGCCGCTGAGCGTCTGTGGATCACGGCCGAGGTCGGGCAGGTAGCGCATCCGCGCCCCGTCGAAGTTGCGCAAGGTGGCCATTGCCGCGGCGTTGGTGGTCGAGTTGTAGGCGATCTCGATGGCCTCGTCCGCGGCCGCATCGCCGTCGGCGCGCAGCGCTCGCAAACCAAACAGCGCCGTCGTCGCCATCCGATTCTGGCGTTCGACAATGCCCGACGCAGTGGGGTCCACCGGATCTTCGACCCACGGCATCCATACCTCGCCGACGGTCACGTCCTTCCACAGCTGGGCGTACGAGAACCCATGTACATGGTCGCGATGGCGGTGGGTCATGACGATGACGTCGAGCCGTCGAGACGGACCGAGGGAATCGAGCATCTCGCGCACCACCAGCTCGAAGTCAGCCCCACCATCGTCGACGGTACGCGACCCGCTGAGGCGGCCGCAGTCGATGAGCATGTGATGCTCCCGTTTGGGGCCGTCGAAGGTCACCAGGAAACAGTCGCCGAACCCGACGTTGTACATCCGCACGCGAGTCTTCATTGCCAGTCCTGCGGATCGGAGTGCAGTTGCGCGAAGCGGATTCGCAGGCGATCTTTCGGCGGGTCGTCACGATAGGCGGCGCCGGAGTCCCGGTGGCGGGCGGCGTCGAGGCGCAGCGACAACTCGCCTTTGGCCGCTTCAACATCGGCGGGTGGCTGGCGAGCGACAACGGTATGAATGCGTCCATCGATATCGGCGACGACGGTACATCCACCCTTGGGGATGAACTCGTCGACCTCGAGGTCGGGTCGCCGTTGGATATATCTGACGACGACATCGACGGTCGGACGGCCGCTGGCCCGGTAGCGCACCGTGGGATGCATGCCTGCGACCTGAAACGGAAGATCGACGATCAAGCCGAGTGCTCGGCGATGGCGTGAGGCGAAGGCATGGAGCTCTCGGGCCCATGGGCTCCAGTCGGCTCGATCGGTCGTGGCGTCGCTGTCGGCGGCATCGAAGCCGCACAGATTGATGTCGTCCAGGTCGGAAATCGTTTCCGCCAAGGCCGATTTGTGCACCGGCAGCAGTTCCTCGATCGCCACCTCGGCCTGCCATGCCACTGCGTTGTCATCGAGCGATCCGGCACTCGTGGGAAAGATGCCGTAGCGGCGGAATCCTTCGATGACGGCGACGCGAAAGGTGTCGTCGGCAGGCGACAATGCCCTGTCGACGCTGACCAGTGACCGCAGCAGGTCTTCAAAGGTGACGTCGACCGGCGGAAGGTAGTCGAAGGCGCGGATCAACGCGGTGAACATCTGGTCGGCGAGATCGCTGGCCTCGTTCGCCAAACGATGCACCAGATCGGGGTGCAACGCTCCGGCGGCGAGGATGCCCGAACCGCCAGACGCAAGGCGCAACAGATCCTGTGTGCGCTGGTCGTACAGCGCCAGGAAGGCATCGAACACGGCGCGCACCAGCACGGCGCCGCGCTGATGCGGCTCGTAGCTGTTGCGATAGGTGGCGGCATCGGGCCCACCCTCGGAGCGGGCACTACGCAGGGCCATCCCTTGCCCCGTCGAGTAGCCGAACTGCCGAGCCAAGCTCAGCAGCGCATCCGATTTGGACAGCTCGCCACCGCTACCGGCCAGTTCTGCCTCGAGCAGCTCGCGCATCTTGAAGTGCTGGAAGATGGCGACGAGATCGGAGAAACCCTCGTGAAAGGCGAGAACATCGGGATTGGTGTCGTACATGAAATCGGGGCGCAGCCGATCGACCAGGGCGTGGGTCGTTTCGTGAACGATGATGTCGTGCGACAGGCAGGTGAAGACCATCTGGCCCGGCATGTTCTCGCCGGGATTCTCGGTATCGGCCTGGAAGTAGCCGAACAGCAGCGCGCCCTTGGATGGGTCGTAGTAGGCGTTCTGTCCATAAAAGGCGTGGGGGAAAATGCGCAAGATCCGCTTGCGACCGAGGCTCACCCGCCGCCCGAGCGCCGTCTCGAAGTCGGCCCACAACGAGGCGACCACGGCATAGACCATCTGCTGGTGAAAGCGCGGATCGGACTCACTCGGGCGCAGCCCGTTGCGGATCAACACATCGGGATGGTCGAGATCGATCGGCTCGTAAAAACACCCTTGCACGCCGTCGTAATCGATGACGTGAATGCGGTGTCCCCGTGGGCCGACCTGCACGTCGGATTCATACGGTGGGTACAGCGTGACCCTCGGGGTGACCATGCCAGCCTTGCCGCGGTTGATGCGCATCGGGTCGAGCGCAAAGACCTGCAGCGGCCGTTCGCTGGGGCGCCCGTAGCCAGGCGAACCCTGATTCTGTGCGTATCCCGACGACATGGGCGAACTGTACATCACCCGTGCAATCTGTGCGCCGTGAGCTGTCGATTGGCGCAACGTCGGAGCAAGCCTTAGGGAAGTTCTCCGACGTGAGCGAGGGCGAAGCGGATCAACCGATCGTGGCCGGCGGTCATCTGTTTGCTGACTCGATCGCTGACCGCCTCCTCTGGCGTAAACCAGGCGAGGTCGAGGGCTTCCTGGGTGGGGGTGCAGTCGCCGTCCACCGGCACGACATAGGCGAGGCTGACGGCGTGGTGACGCGGATCGAAGAACCCGCTCTGATCAGGGTCGGGAAAGTATTCGACCACCGTGAATGGTGCCGGGTTGGTCGGCACGCGGGGCAAAGCCACCGGCCCGAGATCCTTCTCCAGATGGCGGACCAAGGCGTCGCGCAGCCGCTCGCCGAAGAGCACCCGACCGGAGACCACCATGCGACTGATGGTGCCATCGGCGGCAACCCGCAGCAACAACCCGATGTGGGTGACACGGCCGAGTGAATTGACCCGCACGGGGATCGCATCGACGTAGACGAGGGGCACGTTGGACCGGACATCGTGCAGCTGGTCAGGACTCAGCCACCCTGTTTTCGTGTCGAGTTGATCGCTCACTGTGCTCCTTGCGCTTGGTGATGGTCACGGCCAGGATAGGCGTCGCGACCTGCGCCAGCGGCACCACGGGGCGGCGGTGCAACTGTCAAGATTGTCGAAAGATGGTCACAATCATTCATATTGTGACTAGTCGAACGCATATCGTGGCCATCATGGCCGGAGGCAGGCATGACAACGTCAGGAATTCCCGTCCTGCCCCGCGCCTGCAGTCGAAGTCGGCTCATGTGCCGCGGATTCCGCCATCACCATGGTTCGATGATGGTTCTGTACAGGGCTACGTGATCCCGCCGATCGTCGGTGGGCCAGCATCGTTTGCCCGTCGTTCCGGCCGGGCGATGAAACACCTCCTGCGGCTGACGTCCATCTCGGCGGCGTGTGTTGCTCTCGGTTTCGCCTGCTGGTACGGCTACAACTGGTATGGCGAGCGCGGCCAACCAGCGGCCATACCGTCGGCAACCAGCGAGCAGACCGGCGCCTCGGTCGGGTTGCAGCATCTCACCCTCAACCTTTCAGCTCCGGCTGACGCCATCCCCCATTTCGGTGCCGAGGGTTACGCGATGTCGATCTCGCCGTCCTGGAAGGGTGTTCAGCCGTCGGCAACCGCCACCTCGCCCGTGACCTGGAACGCATCGATCGATGGTGGCATGGCGATCGTCACCATCGATGTCGTCGCCGACAACGACGTTGCCCTCGCCGACTTCGTGGCCGCCTACGCGGCGTCCCACGAGCAACACCTCGAAGGGTCAGCCGCCAACCGGACAGCGATCGTCGACCGGGTCGATGGATCGCAACTTGGACGCGTCGAAGGCACGCAGCAGATCGTCAGCGAGGGCAGCAACGTGACGGTGAAAACGGTGTCGTATATCGCCGTCAGAGGCACCAAGGCGGTCGTCGCCACGGTCAGCCTGCCGCCGGATCTCTGGGATCGAGACGCAGTGACGTTCGAGGCCTACCTGGCCACATTGACGATTATGTAATCGACACGGGTCGCACCGTCGGGCGATCTACGCTGGCCGAATGGCCCAGGCAATCGACGTCGAACAGCTGACGAAGTCATTCGATGTGCCCGTGCGTGAAGCGGGGTTGAAAGCAGCGTTACGCAGCCTCGCTCACCGCCAAACCACAACGGTGACCGCCGTCGATGGCGTCTCGTTCAACCTCGATGCCGGTGAGATCGTCGGCTTTCTCGGCCCGAATGGGGCCGGCAAAACGACCACCCTGAAGATGCTCTCTGGACTGTTACACCCCAGCGCCGGGCGCGCCACCGTGCTCGGCTACACCCCTTACGACCGCCACCGCGACTTCCTGCGCCAGATCACCTTGGTGATGGGCAATCGCAACCAACTGCAGTGGGACCTGCCCGCGCTCGACAGTTTCGAGCTCAGCCGAGCGATCTATCGACTCGGGCACGCCGAATTCACTCAGCAGCGCGACGAATTGATCGAACTGCTGGAGATCGGCGAACTGGTCAACAAGCCGGTGCGCAATCTGTCGCTCGGCGAGCGGATGAAGGCCGAACTGGCAAACTCGCTCTTGCATCGACCGACGATGCTCTTTCTCGACGAGCCGACCCTTGGGCTCGACGTGACGATGCAGAAGCGCATCCGTGGGTTTCTCGCCGATTACAACCAGCGTCACGGCGCGACGGTGCTGTTGACCAGCCATTACATGGCCGACGTCACCGCGTTGTGTAAACGGGTGATCGTTATCCACCACGGGCAAGTGCTCTTCGACGGCGACCTCAGTGCGCTCAGCGACAAATTCGCGGCCTACAAGACCCTGGTCGTCACCTTCTCCCAGCCGGTCGATGCGCTGGCCTTGGCCGGGTTCGGAGAGATCACCGAGTCCGATGGCAGCAAGTTCGCCATGCGCATCGCCCGCCACGACGCGCCGCGGATCACCGCCCAGTTGCTCGCCGATTACGACGTCGACGACCTGACCATCGAGGACCCGGCGATCGACGATGTCATCGAGATGGCCTTCGCCAGCGGACGGACATGAGCTCGCTGCTCGACGAGGACGGGGCGATACGTTCCTACGCCTCGTTGTACGTGCGCCTGGCGCGCAACTCGATGATCGAGCAGTTCCAGTACCGCGCCGCCAACTACTTTTACATGATCGGCATGGTCACCGAGCCGGTCGTCTATCTGGTGGTCTGGTCGACGATCGCGCGTAGCAGTGGGGGTTCGGTCGAGGGCTACACCGCGGGCACCTTCGCCGCGTACTACATCGTCTGGACGCTGGTGCGCAATATGAACATCGTCTTCACGCCTTTCGGCTGGGAGGAACGGATCCGCACCGGAACGCTGTCGGGCCATTTGGTGCGCCCGATCCATCCGATTCATTACGACCTTGGCGGTTTCGCTGGTTGGAAGGTGGTGGTCATCGTGCTGTGGATCCCGATCGCCATCGTGCTCTCGCTGCTCTTTCACCCCGAGCTCAGCCCCAGGCCGCAGCAGTATGTGGTCTTCTTCATCGCCATTTGGGGTGCCTACCTGATCCGTTCGCTGCTGTTGTGGATGTTGGGCATGGTCACCTTTTGGACGACCCGGGTGACCGCCTTGTTCGAGGCGTACTTCGCCGCCGAGCTGTTGGCCTCGGGTCGGGTAATACCGATGGCGCTGCTCCCCGACTGGGCGCAGACCGTGGCCGACTTCCTGCCCTTTCAGTGGACGTTCGGGTATCCGATCACCGCCCTCGTCGGGCCGATCTCCGATCGCGATCTGTGGTTCGGCCTGCTCGCCCAACTGTTCTGGATCATCGTTGGAGCGATCGGCGTCAAGCTGATGTGGAAACGAGCAGTGCAGCGTTACACGGCGGTGGCCGGATGAGAACCTTCTGGCTGTACCTCCGCGTCGCCGTGATGAACGAGCTGCAATACCGCGCCAACTTCTTCATTCAGATACTGCAATCGGCGGTGTCGATGGCCACCGGCTTGATCGTGCTGTCGCTGGTCTTCCAGCGCACGGCAGAACTCGACGGCTGGACCCGCAGCGAGCTGTTGGTCGTCATGGGGGTGTTCACCATCGTTGGTGGGCTGGTCAGTTTCGCCATCGAGCCAAACATGGGCTGGCTGATGGGCGACGTGCGCAACGGCACCCTCGACTACGTGTTGACCAAGCCGATCGACTCGCAGCTGCTGGTCAGCATGCGCGAGTTCAGAGTCTGGAAGCTCACCGACGTCGTTGTTGGTCTCGGTGTCGTCGTCTGGGGAGTCAGCGGGTTGGACAACTCGCTCGGCGTGCTCGACGTCGTCACATTCATCCTCTTATTGCTGCTTGGGGTGATCTCGCTGTACTGCCTGTGGATGCTGTTGACCACCGGAGCGTTCTGGTTTATCCGTATGGAACAGATCCAGGAGATGTTCGACGGCTTGTTCCGCAGCGGCCAATACCCGGTTTCGATGTACCCCGGGTGGTTGCGAATGACGCTGACGTTTGTCGTGCCGCTGGCCTTCGCTATCACCGTCCCGTCGCAGGCGCTGACGGATCGGTTGGACAGCTCGCAGATCGTGATCGCCGTGGCTTTCGTGGCGGCGTTGTTCCTCGTCACGCGGATGGTATGGAAGATCGGCCTGAAGCGCTATTCCGGCGCTTCGGCGTAACGCCGCGGCCTGCAGGGTTTACGCCTGGGCGACCGACTTGCCGGTGGCCCCGAGGTCGGCGAAGGCTTCGCCGAGGCGCTCGACGAGGCCCTGCTCGGCCACTCGCAACCATTTGCGCGGGTCGTAGGCACTCTTGTACGGCTTGCCGCTGTCGGGATCGATCTGATGTTTGAAGGCCACCGGATTGGCATCGACATAGTTGCCAAGCGCCTCGGCGAAGGCGAATTGCGTGTCGGTGTCGATGTTCATCTTGAACACGCCGTAGCTCACGGCTTCGGTGATCTGCGCTTTGTCCGACCCTGAACCGCCATGGAACACCAGGTTGAGCGGGTTGGCGGCGGTGTTGTGCGTTGCTTGCACGAGCTGCTGCGAGTTGCGCAGGATCTCTGGGCGCAGCTTGACGTTGCCCGGCTTGTAGACGCCGTGCACATTGCCGAACGAGGCGGCGACGCTGAACGAGCCGAGCGGGCTGAGCAGGTCATAGGCCTGCAGCACGTCGGCGGGCTGGGTGTAGAGCTTGGAGTTGTCGGCGCTCTCGTCGAATTCGCCGCCGATGCCGTCTTCCTCACCGCCGGTGACCCCGAGTTCGATCTCCAGGCTCATGCCGATCTTCGACATCCGCTCCAGCAGTCGGGCGCACTCGTTGAGGTTCCACGCCAAGGGCTCTTCGGAGAGATCGAGCATGTGCGAACTGAACAACGCCTTGCCCGTTTCGGCGTGGAACGCCTCGCCGTGGCTGACCATCGCCTCGACCCACGGAATCAGCTTCTTGTTGGCGTGGTCGGTGTGCACCACGACGCAAACGCCGTAGTGCTCGGCCATGGTGTGAATGTGGCGGGCCGCCGAGACAGCGCCAAGCACGCGGGCGTTGTGGGCATCGGCCAAACCTGGCCCACCGAAGAACTGGGCACCGCCGTTGGAGAGCTGGATGATGACGTCGGACTTGTTCAACGCTGCGGCTTCCAGCACGGCGTTGACGGTGTTCGTGCCGGTGACATTCACTGCCGGGAGCGCAAAATTTGACGCCTTACAATCCGCGACCAAGGCCTCGTAATCGGCTCCGGTGACAACACCTGGCTTGAGCTGAACAGTCACTTTTCCTCCAACAGGTTCGATCCGAGGGCACCCGCCGATGCCTGGTGCCGACAGTGTATCTGGCGACCGTCGAGCGCCGCCCGAGGGCGTGACTTAGTGGGTGTAGCGCGGCCAGGTATCGGCCACCCTGTAGCCGCCTGGCCACGGATCGGCCGGGTCGAGCAGCAGTGTCTTGTCCTCGGTGATCCAGGCCCGCCCGGAGATCGTCGGGTAAATCACTGCCTGCTCGCCGAGCGCCCCAACCTCGGCGATGCGACCGTAGAAGCGACTCTCGATGATCGAGCGTCCGAGGTATCGATCGCCGGTAGCCAACAACCCCTTGGCGTGCATCACGGCCATCAGCGCCGAGCACCCTGTACCGGTCGGCGAACGGTCGATCTTGCCTGGGTTGACCACGCACGCGTTGCGGCTCGACGGCAACCCGTCGACGGTTTCCATCGCCCCGGTGACGAAGCAGAACGAATAGTGATCCCATTCCGGCAGCGTCGGGTGACGGAACGGCAACTGTTCGTTGGCCGCGGCGACGATACGGCGCCCGAGTTCGGCAAGGCGCGGGGCCTCGTCGGGAACCACCTCAAGGCCGAGATCGCCTGCCCGCACGATCACAAAGCTGTCGCCACCAAAGGCCGTGTCGACCGTCAGCGTGCCGAGGCCTTCAACGTGAAGAGGCACCTGCAGACGCTGAGCGAAGCAAGCGACATTGCGAAACGTGATCCGTTCGGCCTTGCCCTCGCGACACTCCGCCTCCACCTCCACCAGCCCACCCGGCGCCTCGAGCACCAGCTTGGTTACCGGCTCGGTCATCGCCACGATGCCCCGGTCGAGCAATACGGTGGCCACGCAGATCGTGTTCGATCCGGACATCGGCGGGGTGTCCTGCGGCTCCATGATGATGAACCCCATCGCCGCTCGCGGGTCCTTGGCCGGGACCAGCAAGTTGACGTGACGAAAGACGCCGCCACGCGGCTCGTTGAGCACGAAGTTGCGCAGTCGACCGTCGTTGGCGATGAATCGTGATTGTTCCCAGATGGTGTCCCCCGGTGGCGCTTCGACACCGCCGATGATCACGTCGCCGACCTCGCCTTCGGCGTGACAACCAACAATCTGCACGTGCTCGCTCGATCGATCCATGGCCCCAACCATAGGCCTGGGCTCAGCGGTCCTTGGAGTAGATCTGGCGGATGATCTCTTCGATCTCTGGTTCCTCGATCGTCAGGTCGCGCACCTGCACTTCGGCGGCGACTCGGGCTATTGCTGCGGCCGCGGAGATTCGTTCAGGGTCGAATCGGAACGAGTGTCGCGGACCGTCGCTGTGCACCTCGTCGAGTCCGTCGGCTCGCAAGCGCTCGATCGTCGCCGCGCTCGCGGTCTGTTCCAGATCGATGATGAGGGTGCGGTAGGGCTGGTGGAGGCGAACGAGATCGTCGAGCAACCCGTCGGAGATCACCCGCCCGTGGTCGATGATCACCACCCGCTGGCACAGCCGTTCGACGTCACCGAGATCGTGGGTGGTCAACACCACGGTGGTACCGCGCTGGCGCTGCAACTCGATCACGGCGGCACGCACAGCGTGCTTGCTGACAACGTCAAGGCCGATCGTCGGTTCGTCCAAGAACAGCAACGACGGTTGATGCAACAACGCCGCCGCCAACTCGGCGCGCATGCGTTGCCCGAGTGAAAGTTGCCGCACTGGCACCTCCAGCAGTGGCCCCAACTCGAAGGTGTCGGTCAGCGACGACATCTGCTGGCGGGTGAGGTCGGGCCCAAGCTGGTGGAGCTTGGCGAGCAGATCGAAGCTGTCGCGTAGCGCCAGGTCCCACCACAGGTTGGAACGTTGCCCGAAGACCACGCCGATTCGCCGGGCCAGTTGGCGGCGATCGGTCAGCGGCGTCAAACCAGCGACGGTGAGGCACCCCGAGGTCGGCGCCAGGATGCCGGACATCATCTTGATCGTCGTGCTCTTGCCGGCACCGTTGGGGCCGAGGTAGCCGACGATCTCTCCGGGTTCGACGCGCAGCGAGATGTTCGAGACCGCCTCGACGATCACCCGTTCGCGGCGAAAGCGGCCGCGGGATCGACGCACCGCGAAGTGCTTGCAGAGGTCGTGTGCTTCGATGATCGCTGTGCTCATGAACCGGTGCTTTCGTAATGGCGCAGGCCCTGTCGCCAGATCAACGCCGCGACGCACACCGCGGGAACGACGATCATCGGGCTGATGAGCTGCACCCACGTGGGAATGCCGAGTGGGTTGTCGGCCCCCAGCGCGTACATCACGGGGAGATAGATCACCCCACCGATGGGTACCAACCCAAAGGCGAAGACCCGCAGCCAATCGGGGAAGATGTGCGTCGGATACTCGGCCAGGAAGCTACCGCCGAAGGTGAAGGCGCTGGCGAATTCCTGGGTGTTCGGCGACCAGAACGAGACGGTGCCGGTCGCCAGAAAGATCGATGAAAAGGTGAGCACAGCGCTGGCCATGCCGACGACGATGAGCACGACACCGACGGCGCTGAGGTGGATATCGCCGACGGTAACCACCAGGACGAGCACGATCACCGATTGCAGCACACGGCTCAGGCGGCGCAAGGCAAACGCTTGGGCCAGCGTCTGGCTCAACACGCCGACAGGGCGCAGCAGAAACTTGTCGAACGATCCGGTGCGCACGAACTCCGGCAGGTAGTGGATCGAACCCATCAAGAAGTCGGAAAGGCCGAATGCCAGCGAGGCAACGGAATACAGAAAGAGGACCTGGCCCCGAGTCCAACCACCGAGGGTTTCCACGGAGGAGAAGATGACGACGATCGCCAACGCATCGAATGCGGTGATGATCACCTGGGCGACCACGAAGGCCGCGAACGTGCTGCGGTAGGTCAACTCGCTGCGAACTTGTGCTGCTGCCAGTATGCGAAAGGCTCGGATGTCGGTGCGCAGGCGCTCAGCCACCATCGATGACCAGCTTTCGCTGAGCGCGACCAAAGACGAACAGCCCAAGCATATGCAAGGCGGCGATCCACGTCACCTGCACGACGAGTAGGTGCGCGCCGTTCCACGTCCCGAGCAACACTTCGCTAGGAAATTGCAGCATGGCGGCGAAGGGCAGGTGCCTCACCACGGTCTCCAAACTGCCGGGAATCAACTGCAACGGCAGCAACGACCCAGTGCCGAAGAGCATGAGCGTCGTCGACAAGCTCATCCAGCCTCGGGCGTCGCCGACCACCCAGAACGAGATCAGACTGACCAAGAACCACCACCGACTGGCCAGGGCCGCAGCACCGAAAACGGCGACGATAAACCAGGCCCATCGCCCGACGTCGGCGGGCAGGTGCAGATCGAAGAGCGCGAGACCAACCAGCAACGGCGGGATGCCACGCAGTGCTATGGCGTTCACGCTTTGGCCAACGAACACCGCAGCCCAGTACGTCGACACATCGGCCGGGCGTTGCAGATCCACGGCGATGTCGCCGGTGCGGACTCGATCGGCGAGATCGCTCCACCCGAACATGGAGATGACCCGCAGCAACCCTTGGCCAACGAAGACGACGACCAGCGCGCCGCTCAACGACAAACCGTCGATCGCCCCGTTGCCCTCAGCGGCGCGGCTGCGAAACAGGGCGGTCATCGTCGAGGCCATGATGATCGCGAACACCGAGTTGGTGAAGGCCCCAGCGACGGACGCCAACCGGTAGGCGTTCTGGCGTCGAAAGCTCAGTCGCGCCACACAAAGGTATGCGGTGGCCATCGACATGGGTAGCCACGCTAGTCCTGGCCGAACGGTCACCGCGGCGCTGAACATATTTGCGCACGCAACGGTGATGATGCCAAAGCGCGGCCGCACGGCTCCGCTAACCTTGATGCCGTGACCACCAGACATGTGCCGATCAGGTCGTATGCCGATCGAAAAGCTACTGATGGCGCCGGCTTTGACCGGCGGGCAATGATGACGTTGGTCGTCGGCGTCACCGCAGTGATCGGCCTGATTGCCATCAAGGGCGGTGGCGATCCTTCCGGGGTAACGATCATCGCTTCGCCCGCCACCGAAAACTCGCTGGCCGACGCTTCTGCTGCTGGCGCGCCGACCGATACCGCGGCAGTCATTGCGGCTGTCGCCGGCAGCGACGTCGCCGCTGTAACCGATGGCTCTCTCGTCGATCTGGCCGGTGACGATCCAGCGATCGAGTCGTGCACGTTGTCGGTGCAATCGGTTCGCCAAGGCTCCACCGGTGAAAGCGTGTCGTGCCTGCAACAGGCCTTGTTCGATGCCGGGTATTACAGCGGCGGGCAAACCGGCGAATTCGATCAAGCCACCTATGAAGCGTCACGGAAAATGCAGGAAGACCGCAACCTGTTCGTCGACGGCATCGTCGGGCGCGAATCGGCGCTGTCGCTGGGCATCTGGCCCGACGAAGCATCGCTTGTGGTGCGCACCCCTGTCCCGCCGGCCGGTGCCGTCGATCTGCTCGGCTACCCGTTGTCGTCGGTTGCTTCCAGCGGTCCCGATGCGCCTGCGTTGCCGGCCAACTCCGGCCGTGGCAAGCGCCTGGTGTACGACCGTGCCGGCCAGCGGGTGTGGGCCGTCAGCAAAGACGAGGTGGTCATCCGTTCCTGGCTGATCGCTGGCAGCAAGTACTCCAACGAGTTGCCCGGCACCCATCAGGTCTATAGCCGATCCGACGTCTCCACGGCGTGGAATGGCAAGGCCTGGCTGCCAAAGATGGTGCGTTGGCTAAAGACCGATATCGGCGCTATCGGCTTCCACGCCATCCCCTTGCACGTCGAGGATGACAGTCCGTATCAAACCGAGGCCGAGCTTGGCCAGCGCCTCTCCGGTGGCTGTCAACGTCAAGCTAATCGGGATGCCGATTTCACCTGGGATTTCGCCCAGATCGGCACCACCGTCGTCGTCATCTAATGGGCGGCTAGATTGGCCCATCGGCGCCCAGCCGTCAGCTGATCGCGGTTTGCTCGAACATCCAGTCGACGACGATCCGTGCCCCAGCTTCGGTGAAGTGCAGCCCGTCGCGACGCACGATTTCGCCGCCGACATCGGGCAAGCATTGCTCCGCAGCGACCGGGCAGATCAACTCGTCGGCCCGGGCCAGCGAGATCGACGACGTCCAGCGTGATTGCAACTCGGCGTAGGCCTGCGCGTAACACGGGGCAGCACCCGGCGCTTCGGCCCCGTAGTCGCCACCCATCTGCGGCGGGACGACGAGGATGATCCGCGAGCCGGCCGAGCTGAGATCGGTGACGTAACGATCGCCGGCGTCGGCAATGGCCGCCTGGCCTGCAGCCGAGCACGGATCGTACGCTTGGCCCTGCCACAGGAACGGATCCCAGGTGCCGCCGAGAAAGATGACCACCTGTTGGGGCTGGTAGCGGGCGACATCGTCGGCAAGGCGCAGCCTGATCCCCGAGCACAATTCGGTGGAGAACAGGTTGTTCTGATCCTCGGCCAGCGCGCTCATCGTGCACCCCGGGGCGGCGCGTACCGCGACCTGCATGTTGCGATTGGCAGCCTCGCTGATGATCCGTTCACGAATGCCGTACACCACTGAGTCACCGACCACCAGCAGACGCTGCGGCACAGGCTCCACCGACGCGGGCACCGAGGTGACGCTTGACGGGTCGGCGCTGATCGTGGTCGGCGGCGCAGGTTCGGGCGGGGCAACGCTGGCCAACGGCGCGCGAAGCGCGTCGGCGGTTGCCGCGTCTACCTCGGGGAGCGGTTGGCGGGCGACGGCGAGAATGACCACGCCAGCAACGGCGGCGACACCGACGGCGCCGAGCAGACCACGCAGCTGCCAATCCCCCTCCCGGATGTGGCGTTCGAACAACTCATAGCTGAGCGCGGCGGCCAAGATCGAGCCGCCGAGCACCACCGGGAAACGGGCCCAGGCCGAGCCGCCGTAGGGCTGCATCAGCACGACGATCGGCCAATGGAAGAGATAGACGCCATAGCTCCAACGACCGATCAAGCCGATCGTGTGGCCGACGAAGGCCTCATCGATGATCGCCAGCGAGTCGAGGTGGGCGGCACCGGCGGCGGCGAGCGCACCGGCCAGGCTGACGATCAGCAGTTGCCCTTGATAGGTGGTCAACGATTGCCCGTCGAGGGCCAGGCAGGCGGCGACGATGACCACCGTGGCGCAGCCGAGCATCCAACGCGCCGTGGTCGCCGCCAACTCGCGGCCGAAGAACAACGCCGACAGAGCGGCCCCCATCAAGAACGCCGGGGCCCGGGTATCGGTGCCGACGTAGAGCCGTTCGATCGAGGCCTCGGATCCTGCCAGGTACATCTGCCAGGCACCGAGCGCAACGGCAAGCACCCCGGCACCGACCAGCACGCCCGGCCGACGACCGAAGCGCCAGGCGACGAGGACGATCAACGGCCAAATGACATAGAATTGTTCCTCGATCGCCAGGCTCCACAGGTGGTCGAGCGCGCTCGGGTTGGCGAAGATCTCCCAATAACTTTGCTTCTCGGCGATGCGTGTCCAGTTGCTGGTGTAACTCAACGCGCCGAACGTTTCGCTGCGGGTCGGCACCGGCCATTGATTCGGCGGGAACTGCGAGATGATCGCGACCAGCACCAAGAGCACGGCCAGGCCGGGGATCAAACGGCGTGCTCTGCGCAGCCAAAAGCGCCGGAGAGCGACGTGATCGCTGGACGCTAACTCGCGCAGCAGAACTCCCGTGATCAGATACCCGGAGAGCGCCATGAAGACGTCGACGCCGACCCAGCCTGCTTTCAGCACACCGCTGTGGAACGCGACAACAGCGATCACCGCCCAGCCGCGCAACCCGTCGAGCCCAGGGCGATGTGTGGCAAAAGCACCGGGGGAACTTGCGCTGTGAGGCGCGAACGAACCCGCGGTGGATGACTGCACGCAGCAACGATAGGGCATGAACGGCCAGGCCAAACATTCCCCTCGTTGAGAAGGGGTAGCGTCGCGGTCATGTCACAGATCGTCGAATTTCCCAGCAACGGCGGCACTGCCCCCGGCCACTTGTTCCTTCCCGAGTCCGGCTCCGGCCCGGGCGTGATCGTGCTCCAAGAGTGGTGGGGTATCGAGCCGAGCATCCTCGACATCGCCCAGCGCCTGAGCGCCGAAGGTTTCGTCGCCCTTGTGCCCGACCTCTATCGTGGCGAACTCGCCGAGCACTACGAGATGGATAAGGCGGGGGCGCTGATGACCGCATTGCCGCCGGAGCGCGCCGCGAGCGACATGAGCGCAGCGGTGGACTTTCTTGCCGAGCACCCCGGGGTCGTCGGCGACGGTATCGGCGTCATCGGCTTCTGTATGGGGGGCATGCTGGCGCTGCTGCTCGCGGCCCGCCGCCCTGAT
The DNA here is from genome assembly GCA_963732585.1 of uncultured Acidimicrobiaceae bacterium. GTDB lineage: Bacteria > Actinomycetota > Acidimicrobiia > Acidimicrobiales > Ilumatobacteraceae > WLMZ01. The sequence continues at coordinate 53,226 of CAVSZY010000004.1, forward strand.
CGCATCGTTGCCGCGGTGCCCTTCTACGGCTTCCCGACCGGGGAGATGGAGCCCGACTGGCAACCGATGACCGCCGCGGTGCAGGCGCACCTCGCCGAATCCGACGACTTCTTCCCACCGTCGGCGGGTCGCGCCCTCGAGGCCAAGTTGCAGGCGATGGGCAAGGAGGCGACCTTCACCGTGCACGCTGGCACTGGGCACGCCTTCATGGCGCCGCACAATGCGCTGGGCACTCGCGATGAGGAAGTCGCGGCACGCGTCTGGCCGCTGGCGGTGGCCTTCCTGCACGACAAGCTCGCCTGACAGCTCGACTGACAGCTGACCTGGCAGCTCACCTAACAGCTGGGTTGGGCTCTCACCGAACTCTCACCTGTTCGCGGGGCCGTTCCTACCCGCGGGCTCGATCATGTGTCTATCGGATCGAACAACCGACCCCCCAACACACAGACCGAACCAAAGGAACCACAATGAACCCCACCAAGAAATTGGCCATCGCCACCGTCACCGCCGCTCTCACCCTCGGCGCAGGCAGCGGTTTGCTGCTGAGCATGCCAGGCGGAGCGTCGGCAGCCAGCACCCCGGCCGACACGGTCGTCGCCGACGACAGCACGACCACCGACTCGGGCACGACCGATGCTGGCACCGATGTCGACAGCGACTCTGGCAAGCCGGCCCGCGGTGAGCGCTTCTCCGGCGGTCTGCAGAGCCTGGTCGATGACGGCACGATCACCGCCGAGCAGCGTGACGCTCTCGTCGCCGAGGTGCAATCGGCCCACGCCGCAGCCGAGGCCGCTGGCACCGAGCACAACCGTGGCACACTGTTGTCCGCGGCGCTCGCCGCTCAGGTCAGCTCGGGTGCCTTGACCCAGGCCCAGGCTGACGCCATCACCGCTGCCGCCCCGGTAGGTCGCGGCGGTAAGGGTGGCGGCATGGGCGGTCGCCACGGTGGCCGCGGTCGCTTTGTCAACCTCGAAACCGCAGCCACCGCCCTCGGCATCACCGCCGACGAACTGCAGACCGAACTGGCCGCTGGCAAGACGATTGCCGACGTCGCTGGCGAGAAGGGCGTCGCCGTCCAGACCGTGATCGATCAATTGGTCGCCGAGGCCACCGCCGAGCTGACCCAGCGGATCACCGACAAGGTCAACGGACTAGACACGGCTACCGCCGCCGAGACCTCGGGTTCGGTGACCACCGACTGATCCTGCCCAAGCATCTTCCCCCTCCCCCCGGCGAACGGTCGGTCACCCTTGGTGGCCGACCGTTTGTCGCGTTCAACGAGCGCGTAGAGGTTGCAGCAGCATCGCCGTCGACACGGCCCACAGGTGCTCGATCTCGTCGGTCTTCAGACCGTGGTCGGCGCGCATGATGTCCAGCGATTCGAATGACATCAGCATGCTGATCGCCGTCGCCATGGCCTCTTTCGATTCGAGGTTGGCGTCCGGGTCGGCGTGAGCGACCAACTGCAGAACATGCTGGTGGAGATGGTTGCGAACCCGGGCCAGGCTGGCGGCGACAACCGGGTGGCGTGGAGCGCGCATCCTGGCGACGACGCCGACATTGCCGATCGCCTCGTACAGACGCAGGCGGTGGGCGACCAGCGTGGCGATCTGCGTGTCGATCGGTTCCAGCGGGTCCAACTGCAGCGCAAAGAGTTCGGCGTTGGCCCGGTAGTGGGCTCGGATAGCCTCGCGGGCCAGGTCGTCGACGTCGGAGAAGTAGCGAAACACCGAGCGAGCCGACACCGCGGAGCGATCGGCGATCTCGTCGGAGCTGGGACGCAGGTTGCCCTCGTGATACAACGCCAGCAACGCTTGGACGACTGCGTCGCGGTTGCGCTCGCGCCGTAAGGTGCGCCCGTCGTTGGCGCCTACCAGGCCCTCATCCGTCATTGATCAGACCTTAACCGAGATTCCCTGCCGCTGCGCAGGTCCGTAACCATTCAGCCAGGGCACGATGTCCAGCGCGTTCGGCGACCTCGATCGGGGTGAGATCTTCCCAACCAACCCAATTCGGGTCACCGCCATGAGCGACGAGTACCTTGGCGACGTCTCGATGGCCACCGTTGGAGCAGTGCCAAAGTGCGTTGGTCACCTCCTGTGATGAGGGCGCGCCCTCGAGAATGGAGACGACGGCTTCGCGATGACCGAGTGCGGCTGCCTGCCACAGGGTCATCGTCGCTCCCAACTCGACGAGGCGGCGGGCCGCGGCCCATTGCCCGAAAACGACCGCGTCGGACAGCGCCGTGCCATTGGTGAAGACGGCACCGTCGGACTCCAGGTTGGCGCCAGCGGCGACGAGAGCGTCGATCGCGGCGACATCGTCGCTGCTCGCCGCCCAATGCAAGGGGGTCTCGCCGTGCTCGCCGGTAAAGCGGGCGTCGACATCGGCACCGGCGGCGACCAGCGCGCCGATCGTCGCCGCGATGTTGGGAAAGTTTCCCGGCCAGTCGGTGGCGATATGCAGGCTGGAACGGAACTGTTCCGGCGTGCCGAAGCGCGCCGTGGCCAAGGTCGGATCAGCCTGCACCAGGGCGCCCAACGCGGCGATGTCGCCGTTGTGAATGGCGCGTGTCAAGGCAACGGCACTGTCGAAATCGACAGCGATCAGGGCAGCGGGTTGGTCATCCATCGAGCGCATCGAGTGCATCGAGTGCATCGAGCCGCAGTTGGGCGGCCGCGGCATGGCCTTGCAGCCCGTCGACCAGCCCAAATGCGGCGGCATCGGCGGCGACCTGGCGGGCCGCACGGGGGTCGTCGACGCGCTGCCAGGTCAGCGTCTTGAGGAACTTGGCGACGCTCAACCCACCCGTGTAGCGGGCCGCAGCCTGCGTCGGCAGTGTGTGGTTGGTGCCGGTGCAGCCTTTGTCGGAATAGGTGACGGTGGCGTCGGCGCCGAGGAACAGTGAACCGTAGTTGCGCAGCCGTTGCAGGAACCAGGCGTCGTTGCTGGTGTGCACCTCGAGATGCTCGCAGGCCACCCAATCGGCCATCGCCGCGGCCTGCTCGTGGTCGTCGGCGACCAGAATCATGCCGAAGTCGTTCCATGCCGCGGCGGCGACTGCACCGGTGTCGAGCGTCGGTAGTTGTCGATCGATTTCGGCGACGACAGCCGCGGCGAACGCCTCGCTGCGGGCGATCAGAAAGGCGGGCGAGTTGGGCCCATGCTCGGCCTGGCTGAGCAGGTCGGCGGCGACGGTGCGCGCATCGGCGCTGTCGTCGCACAACACGGCGATCTCCGAGGGTCCTGCCAGCAGGTCGATGCCGACGGTGCCGAACAGTTGCCGTTTGGCCTCGGCGACGAAGCCGTTGCCGGCCCCGCAGAGCATGTCGACCGGCCCCATACCCTCGAGGCCGAAGGCCATCGCCGCCAGAGCCGGCACGCCACCGAGGCAGAACTGGGCGTCGCTGCCGCATTGCGCCGCAACCCAGGTCATCGCCGGGGTCGGGCCGCTGCCGTCGGGCAACGGCGGCGTGCAGGTGACGACGCGGCGCACACCAGCGGTCTTGGGCACGACAACGCTCATCAGCGGCGAGGAGACGATCGGATAGCGGCCTCCAGGAAGGTAGCTGCCGACCAGATCGACAGCGATCTGACGATGGCCCACGACCAATCCGGGCGATGGCGAAAACTCGGTGTCGACCAAAAGCGAACGCTGGTGAGCAGCGAAGGCACCGACCGTGGCCACGCTTCGGGTGAAGGCTTGCTTGAAGGCGTCCGGCAGCGCGTCGCCTGATCGGGCGATCAACGCCTCGGAGATCTCGAACGTCGCCGGGTTCCAGTTATCCAACCGCTGCGAGTATCGCCGCACGGCATCGATGCCCTCACGCTCGATCGAACCCAACATCTCGCTGACCGTGGCCTGCACCTCGGCGTCGACGGTGGTCGACATGGTTTTGCGAGGGTGTTTGAGCACCCTCCACTCGGTCGAAGGAATCGGGCGATCGCTCATCGGGCAATTAGAGCACAGGCTCGTCGAGGCGCAGCCGTCATACTTGGACGATGCAAGCACACGAGCAGCGGCGCGGCGCGCTGTGGGCATTGGCCAGCGCCACGGCGTACTCGCTGTCGTCGATCATCGGCAAAGAATTGCTGCCGACACTCGGCCCGACATCGCTGCTGTGGTGGCGTTTCACATTGGCCAGCATCGTCGTCTGGGCGGTGCTCGCACTCCGCGCCACGCGCGGCGGCGTCGATCCGCTCGCTGTACCCAGGGCGCGCTTGTTTGGCCTCGGTGCTTTCTTCGGCCTCTCGGTGTTGCTCGGGTTTATGGCCTTGGAACGCATCGACGTCTCGCTGTATATCGTCATCGTCTATCTCTATCCGGTGTTCGTCGTCTTGGCCTCGGTGGCGATGGGGCAGTCGATCGACCGTCTCACCGGCGTCGCCCTCGCCGTGATCTGCATCGGCATCGTGCTCACCGTGCCAGAGCTGTTCTCTGGCGCGGGCTCCAAGGACCTGGTCGGCGTGCTGTTCACCCTGGGGCAGGCGGTGACCTTCGCGATCTACATCCTGCTCAGCAACAAGGTGATCCCCCCGGGCACCGACGGGTTGACCGTCAGCGGCTGGTCGGTGCTCGGCGCGGCGACGGTGTTAACCCCGTTGGCGTTGCTCAATGGGCTCAGCACTCCAGGGAGCGTGGAACTCATCCGACAGGTTGTGCTTTTTGCCTTGGTGCCGACAGCACTGGCCATCGCCCTGTTCTTTCGGGCGTTGCGATCGATTTCGCCAGGCTTGTTGGCGATGATCATGACCTTCGAGATTGCGCTGGCGATCATCTGGTCGATGCTCTTGCTCGGCGAACGGTTGAGCGCGATCAAGCTGCTCGGTGCCGGGGTGGTGATGGCCGGGGTTGCCCTTGCTCAGTGGGCGTCGACCGCAGCGCCGCTGGAATCCAGCGGTTTGTCAAAGGCGGCGACGAAGCCGTCGACGACAAACCCAAGTCGCTCGTAGATGCCCAGCGCGTTGGCCGGGTTGGCGGTGTCGACCCCGAGCGCAGCCTCGCTGTAGCCACGTCGGCGCAGTTCGTGCAGGCTGGCGGCGAGCAGGGCGCTGGCGAGCCCGCGGCCGCGCCAATCGGGGGCCGTGGAGATCATTTCGGTATACCCGCGGAGCCGGTTGGCGGCGGCGTTCTCCTCGGGATTGATGTAGCTCAACACCTGGCCGACGATGCGCTCGCCAGCCCAGGCCACCTTCCACAGGGAGATATCGACGGTCGGGTCGCCGAGGAAACCCAACCAGTCGGCTTCTGTGGGTTCCTTGTGGCCGAAGGAACCGGCGAAGGCGGCTTCGTGCGCCTCCCACACGGTGCGAATCTGGTCGACGGCGACGGGCCTGATCTCGGCGTCATCGGGTATCGCGAGTTGCGGAATGTCGTCGAGGTGTGGGCGCACCATCGAGGCGAAGTAGCGGCTGACGGTGAATCCGCATTGGAGCACCCAGGCCGCCCGGCAGCCATCGATGGCGGCGTCCGGGCCGGGGTGAGGTGCCTCGAGACGCATGAACTGGGTTGTGTCCACCGGGCCGTCGCGCGCCGTTGCCACTCGCTGCGTCGCTCGCGCCGTTGCTCGCGACTCGAACCACGACAGCAGCGGCACGAACACGTCACGACGGTCGTGCTCCGGCAGCAGTGGGGCGACCACGTAGTAGCCGATGCCGTCAGGAAGGGTTTCGATACCGACGCGGGCGTAGCCGATCACACCGTCGGCGTCGTGTTCGAGGAGCACGACGTTGTCGCCGAGGTCGTCGTCGGACAACAACGAGTAATTGAGGCCGATCTGTTCGGCGGTGGACATTTCGCCACCGTGAGCCATTTCGAAACGGCTGAGCACGTCGGCCATCGCCTGGTGGTCGCAGGCACCACCGTAGGGACGCGGGCGATAACCCGCGGGCAGCGCCGACAGGTTACTCATCGCCTGGCTCCCTTCTTCAGGGGATTGCAGCTACATAAATGGATCGGATGGTTCTCGATCGAACAATTCACGAACCATCGGCTCGAAATGTTCCAGCGGTCGTGAGCGAAACGCCGGGTCGAAGCAGTTCTGATCCCATTCGGCGCAAAAGCGAACGCACTCGTCGTAATAGGGATTGGCCTGCAGACGATCTCGGGCGTTGGGGTCTTTGCCGTAAAACCCGAACCAGTAGTAGCCCTGGAAGAGCCCGTGATGTTTGACCACCCAGTAGTTCTGCTCGCTGACGTAGGGGCGCAGCAGGGCGGCACCGACTTCGGAGTGATTGGCGGTGCCGATGATGTCGCCGATGTCGTGCAGCAGGGCGGCAACGATCGTTTCCAGGTCGGCACCGTCGTCTTCGGCACGGGTCGCCGATTGCAGCACGTGTTCGAGGCGCGACACCTGATAGGGCGAGGGGCCGTCCATCTGACGCAGCCAATCGAGCACCCGGTCGGCTTGCGAGGCGACCTGCACCGCCTCGTGGGCGAAGGCCAGATCGTGATCGGCCTTGGTGAACTCGGCCATCGTCGTGAAGGCAACGGTTCCCGAAGGCAAGTGCGAGGCGAGCGCGTCTGTCACGAGGGAAGCATCGCATTCGGGGCTTCGCCGGTCAACCGGGCGATGACACTGTCGACGTCATCGACGTTGAAATAGACGTCTTGCAAATGGCGGGCGCCGTCGGGAACAAAGGCGGTACGGGCATGCAGCACGCGAAAGCCGTTGACGAGCAACATCTCACCGGCGTTCATGCGGAAGTGGACCTGGTTGGCACGATCGGTGATCGCTCGGCCCAACAACCGGTAGGCCGCGTACCAGGTGTCGAGCTCGGGATGATCGAACGGCAGCGGTTGCTTGAGCTGGTTGGAAAAGCGCAGGTGGCGGAATCGGCCGTCGGCGTCAATGACGACCAACGGGTTGCGGGAAAAGCCGTCGGCCGTTGTCGAATATTGACGGTGTCCGACGGGAATCCGACTGAGAACGTCGAGTGCCCACGGCGCTTGGCGACGGAGCTGATCGAGAATTGTCCAGCCATCGACGACCAGTGAGTCGCCGCCGGTGGCGTCGTTGGCGATGAACGACAGAATCTGCCCGCTCGGTGGACGAATGTATTGGGCGTTGTCATTGTGCGGCGGCAACGCCTCGCTGGTGTAGGCGACGTTGAAACCTGCCGGATCGAGCACGACATCGAAGATGAAGCCGAGGGAGGAATCGACGAGGGCGATGCCGATCGCCTTGGCGAAATCGATCACCCCGCCGGGGACGGTGGGTGCACCGGTGACGATGACCGCTCCGTCACGACGGAAGGCCTCGAACATGGCCAGGTGGTGGGCAGCACCGGCGAGAACATCGTCGTAGTCGTGGCGTTCGAGCTGATAGCCGTCACGCCAGAAGCGTTGTGTGTGATTGCCGCGGCGGGCGCTGATCGTCAACCGTTGCCAGGCGTCGGCGGTGAAGGCCGAGTGGTGCCCACCGGACCACACCAGGTGCAAAACGCCGGCCTCGACAGAAGCGGCCACGACCTCGGGGGCGTCTTCGACCCACGGCTGCCAACGGCGCTCATCAGTTTGGGTGAAGCGACAGAGGTCGCACGGGCAGCTGTCACGCAACCATTCGGCACCGAAGCTGGCCAGAGATCCACCTTCGAAGGTGACCTCGACGCGACCACCGGCGAGCGTCGCTTGGCGAAATCCGCCCTGCGGCAGCGGTTGCCCATACGGCGCGATCGTGATCTCCCCGACGATGCCCTGTTCAATAGCGATTGAGGTGCTCATCTCCACATTCTGCCCGTTATCACCAGGTCGCCGCGCCGTCTATCAGAGCGCACTGTGGTCGGCGCCGGTCGGCGCCCGTCGGTATGAATGCAGCTCTTGGACGCCGCTCACGTTCCAGCGTCGGCGAGAGCAGGTGCGCCATAAAGCAATGTCAGGGGAGTAGCACCAGTCCCTCATTCTGTGATTGCCAGCCGCGGGCGCGCACCGGGCGACAGCGAACGCGCAATGAGATTAGCCGGTCGGAGATGGCTGGGGTGACCCGCTGGGAGTCGTCGCCGACACGGCGTTGGGCAGATAGGCAGCTTTGAGGGCTTCGACGATCGGCGCTCCGTCGGCGGTCGCGTCGAGTTCGCCGAGTCGAGCAAGCACGGCATGCGAGGGTGTCGGTAGCTCGACGAACGGAATCGGGGCCGGCACGCCACCCATTTCGGTACCGCTCGGGCGCAGCGGCCACCACGGCGCGATCTCCTCAGCAGGCACGTATTCGGTCGCGGCTTGACCGACGAAGAGGGCAAGGATCTGTTCCTTGGTGCGGCCCTGCCACGCCAAAAGGTGCCATGGGTCGCGGTCCAATTGGTCGGCGAAAACGTAGAGGATGGCGGCCTGATGCTTGCACGGATCGCCCCAGTCGGGGCAGCTGCACGTTGCTTTGATGTCGGTCCAGCGCGCCGGGAACAGCTTCATGCCAACCGAGGCGAAGACGTCCTCCAGGTCGCTCGGGACCTCCCCTGCCAACAGGTGGGCGGCGTAACCGAGTCGGGCTTGCAATGTGCTTTCGATCTGTAGCCATTGGGCAGGCGACGGTGTAGCGATTTTCAGCGTTACGACGTACGGCCGACTGCGTGAGCCCTGAACGCGGGCGTTCAACATGCCAGGAGACACGTCGAGCGACAGCACCTGGCCCCTGCGGGCGTAGGCCCGGCCGCGAGTCATCCGCCCGCCGAGGCCGAAGGAATCGAGCACAGCAACGAAACGTTTCGACCACCAACTCTCGGCCATCGCCCCACGGGCCTTGCTGGTGGCGATGCCACCCTTGGCCTGCAACGGTTTCGACGGCGGGAAATGTTGCCATGAGTCGCTCCAGCCGGCCATCAGGCGACATCCTCGTCGCCGTCGGTCGAACGCAGGGCGATCACGTCACGGAGCTGCTCTGTGGAGAGTTCCGTGATCCACGCCTCGCCGGTACCGACGACCGCCTCGGCCAACGCCCGCTTGGCGGTGATCATCGCATCTATCCGTTCCTCGATGGTGCCGGTGGAGACGAGCTTGTGGACAAGCACCGTACGTTTCTGGCCAATCCGGTACGCCCGATCTGTGGCCTGATCTTCGACGGCCGGATTCCACCAACGATCGAGGTGAATGACGTGTCCGGCTGCGGTCAGGTTGAGGCCGGTGCCACCCGCCTTGATCGATAGCAGGAAGAGGTTGGGGCCCTCGACGGCCTGGAATCGCTCGACCATATCGTCGCGTTTCTTGCGGGACACGCCGCCATGCAGCCACAACGGGGCCGTCCCGTATCGGGCGGTGAAGTAAGGGACAAGCAGCTCGCCCCACTCGGCGAACTGGGTGAACAACAGCGCCTTGTCGTCGGCCGCGACAATCTCATCGAGCAACTCGTCGATGCGAGCCAGCTTCCCCGAGCGGCCCGACAACGACGAACCGTCGCGGGCGAAATGGGCCGGATGGTTGCACACCTGTTTCAGCTTGCCGATGCCGGCGAGCACCAGGCCGCGACGTTCGATCCCGTCGGCGGCGTCGGCTGCGTTCAACAGATCATCGACAACCGCCCGATAGAGCGTGGCCTGTTCACGGGTGAGCGGGCAGTGCTCGGTCTGTTCGATCTTGTCCGGCAAGTCGTCGATGATCGACCGGTCGGTCTTCAGCCTACGAAGGACGAATGGCCCAGTGATCCGACGCAACAGCGCGGTCGCTGGCGCGTCATGCTCGCTCTCGATCGGTGTCGCAAAACGTCGTTTGAACTCGGTTTGTGTGCCGAGCAACCCTGGATTGAGCACATGCATCAGCGACCACAGCTCGCCGAGACGATTCTCGACCGGCGTTCCCGTGAGAGCAACGCGTCGCTCGGCGCGAAGTTGGCGGATCGCCTTGGTCTGGGCAGTTCCGGGGTTCTTCACCTGTTGCGCCTCGTCCAACACCAGGCGACCCCACGGAACCGCCTGCAACAAGGCCAGGTCGCGAGCGACGAGCGAGTACGTCGTCAACACCACGTCGGCGTCGGCACGCGCCGAGACGATCTGCTCTTCGGTGCGTAAGCGGTCCGGCCCGTGATGAATCTTGACCCGCAAGCCCGGTGCGAAGCGTTCCAGTTCACGCTGCCAATTACCGAGCACCGAGACCGGACACACGACCAAGGTCGGTTGCTCGATCGGGTCGGCGAGCAGCGTGGCGATCAATTGCGCCGTCTTACCGAGCCCCATGTCGTCGGCGAGGCAGGCACCGAGCCCAAGCCGACCGAGGAACGTCAACCAACCAGTGCCCCGCTGCTGATACGGCCGCAACGTGCCGCTGAAGCCCGGCGGGTCGACAATCGGGGCCACCGTTGCGTGCACGGCTCCATCGAGCAGTTCCCCGAGCCATCCACTGGCCGTCACCTCAGCGTCGCCGACGTCGCCCGGCAACGCTATTCCCGGCAGCCCAAGCGCGGTGCGCATCACTTCCGCGGCCGTTGCTTGACCCTTGCCGCCCACCGCGGCGATCATCGCCGCCAGTTCAGTTGGATCGAGCTCGACCCATTCTCCGCGCACGCGCACAAGGCTCTGCTTGGTCGCCGCGGCCCGTTCCAAGTCGCGCAGTTCGTCGGCTGTCAGCGTGGTGCCACCAAGAGCGGCCTCCCAGGTGAACGACACCATCTGGTCGAACCCGAGACCCGAGCCGGCGCCCGACACGGCAGCGGACGACGTTGACCGCTTCGAGCTCGCCCGAGCGCGCAAGCGCACTCGCTGACGCTGTGACCACCACCCCGGCAGGTTGAGCCCGATGCCTGCATCTGCGAGCACAGCGAAGCGGTCGCGCACGAACACGACCACTGCATCGGGTGCCAAATCGATGCCTGATGGCCGAGCCCCATCGAGTAGCCCCGACAACTCAGGGGCGAGTCGAACGACTCGCCCTAGCCCCTGGAGAAGCTCAGGGACCGCGCTGGCGGGAAACGGCGACCCGGTATCCAAAAGCTGCGCTGCGTCAACCATCAAGCTCGGCTCATCGCTGTCCTGGACGAGCGCGTCCACTCGCCACGCGCTGTGCTCCTCGGCCGGTTCGCTCAAGCGCAAGACGATCCGTGTGCGGGTCTGCGACGCCGCACCGGTGCGAATCCACTCGGTAACACTGTTCGCAAAGGCGCCGAGCTTGGCCTCGTCGAGCGTGCTCGGGAGATGCGGATCGAGAGCCGTGAGAGCCTGCAACCAGGCCTGCGCAACAGTTCGTCGGCCCTTCTTCCCGGCCGACAGCGCGTTGGCCTTCTCAGCCAGATTTCGCCGCATCCGCAGATCGACGGCGACGGCGAGCGCATTCGCCGCGTGCCGATGCCCATCTGCCGTCGGATCGACTACGATCGAGCGCACCAAATCGCGATCGGATGCCGCGGGCAATGGCCACCACCACGAACGACCGCGCCCGTCAGCCGTCAACGTGAGCCCCGGCACCACCTGCCCGCCATCCACAAAATACGCGGCTAGCGCCTCAACACGAGCCGAAATCAACTCCTCGGCGTCGACGCCGACCATCTCATCAAGCACAGCGCAGGCTTAACCGGGGTAGGTGCGGCCACGACAACATCGCCTCCCACGCTAGGTCACGGCGACCCACTCCGCGAACTTTGTGGAGTGTGCGCAAAGGCGATGCCCTATCCGACGACCGCACGGATCCTCGCTGGTGAGGCGATGCCACGGTGCCCCTAACCTGTCGATCAAACCTCGAGCGCCTTCAGTCGAAGTTGGGGTAGTCGGCGGCAATCCAATCCGACGCCCGGAGCATCAAACTGCCCGACGGCTCGAGGCCCAACTGGCGGCACGACAAACCGGTCGATACCGGTTCGACGATGCCCCATTCCTCGCACATCATGATCGCCAAGTCGTACTCTGCGTCGGCGAGCAACCCCATCCGGTTCGACGAGCTTGAACATCGAAGGTCCAAGCCGTTCGAGCAACAACGCCGAACGGCACGCCTCGACCGAGGCCGGCGGAGGCGCCAGCGCGGTATCACCAGCCCGGCGGCAATGGCACGAGGCGCGACCGACTGGCGCTAGTTGGCGCTAGTTGGCGCTAGTTGGCGCTAGTTGGCGCTAGTTGGCGCTAGTTGGCGCTAGTTGGCGCTAGTTTAGAAGGTCTATGAACACGGACCGCCTCAACAACATTCTTGAACGGCTTCGTCGACTCGATGGCGAACCGAGCGATGTCGAGGTCAAGCTGGCCGCCGGAGGGTTTCCAGACTCGGCGATGGCCACGATGTGTGCCTTCGCCAATCGACCCGGCGGTGGCACGCTGCTCCTCGGAATCGATGAAGCAGCAGGATTCGCGGTGCGCGGCGTGAGTAACCCGACCTCAATGGCCGCGACGCTGGCGAGCAAGGCCCGCGACGGGTTCGAGCCGCCAATCGCCGTAGAGGTTGAAATCGATGAGAATCTGTCGGTGGTTGTCGCCACGATCCACGAGACGCTTCCATCGCAGAAACCATGCCGCCGCCGAGGTAGCGGCGAAAGTTTCCTGCGGTTCGGCGATGGCGACTTCAGACTCTCCGAAGCAGAAATGGAAGGCTTTGTCGCCAATCGAACCCGCCCAAGGTTTGATCAAGCAGCCGTGCCGGAAGCTACCCAAGACGTCTTCGATCGCGCTCTGACAGATGAACTCTGTGCAGCGGCTCGACGAGGCAGCCTCGCGCTCTCACGCGTCGCCGATGATCGAACGCTCCTCATGAAACTGGGAGCGCTCAACACCAACGGCGTGCCCACGGTGGCCGGGGTCTTGGCATTAGCTGACTATCCACAGCAATGGTTTCCGGGGTTCGTCATCCGTGTCGGTGCCCGCGACGAGCATCCGAAACAAGGCACAAATGTCCGATTCGATGACGTGGCAACGTTCGATGGACCTATCCCCGCGATGCTTGACGCCGCCATCGATTGGGCGCGCCGTCAAGCACGCCAGCGGGTGGTGGAGCTCGCCGACGGACATGTGCGCACCGAGCCCGACGTACCCGACATTGCGCTTCGAGAACTGATCGTCAACGCCGTTGTCCACCGCGACCTCGCGCCATGGTCGTCTAGCCGGGCAACCGAAATCCGGGCGACACCGGACCGCTTCATTATCGTTAACCCCGGCGGCCTGTGGGGAGTGACGGTCGACCGCCTAGGAGTTGATCAGCTCACCTCCGCAAGGAACGAGGCGCTCTTGCGGATCTGCCAATATCTGCGGCTTCGCGACAACAACATGATCGAGGCGATGGCCAGCGGAATTCCTCGTGTCTTCGAGTCGTTAGCGGCGGTCGGACTCCCCCGGCCAGAGTTTGACGACCAGGGGATCAGGTTTACCGCAACAATCTGGCGCCAGCCATCATTCGAGGCCCGCGGCGTCTCGGACCGGGGCTCACTCGAGGCTCGGATACTTGCCGTCCTTCGAACAGCGGGCCCGAGTTCCACTGCCGGGCTGGCATCGGCCCTCGGTACAAGCAGATCATCGGTGCGCTCAACGATAGCCAAGCTCGCGGCCGATGGCACTGTAATGCGCGCGTTTGGGACAGACGGCCGGTCTCGTCTCTATTCGGCCTGAACAGCGATAAGCGGCGCAGATGAGTAATATGGGTACCCATATGAAGACAACCATCGATATTGCAGACAGCCTACTCGCCGAGGCAAAACTGCTTGCAGCACAGCGGCACAGCACGCTCCGCGCTGTGGTCGAAGAGGGCCTGGAGTGGGTGCTGCAGACGTCGACCAACGGCAGAGAAGCGTTCCATCTGAGCGATGCGTCGGTCGACGGCCACGGCGCGTACCGATGGCAAGACTGGACCGACGACCAGCGGACCGAGGCCATGTACGGAACCATACCGAGCTGATGATCGCCGTCGATACCAACATCTTGGTCTACGCCCATCGCGCCGATTCGCCGTTTCATGGCGCGGCGAGTGCAGCGGTCAAATCGCTCGCCGAGGGAAGCCGAACGTGGGCGATTGCCTGGCCATGTGCTCATGAATTCCTCTCGGTGGTCACTCATCCGAAGATCTACGACCCACCTTCCACTACGCCGCAGGCGCTTGCCCAGCTTCGCGCTTGGGCGGAATCGCCGACGCTGAAACTTCTCGGTGAGAGCATCGATCACGTCAACCGTTTGGCAACGTTGATCGAAGACGGCCGGGTAGTTGGACCGAAAGTGCACGATGCCCGCATCGCCGCGATCTGCCTCGGGCACGGCGTCGATCATCTCCTGACGATCGATCGAGACTTCAGCAGATTTCCGTCGTTGGCAACCAAAGGTCTGCTCGACAGATAGTCGGTGGGCGGAGATCTGGCTCATCCGCGGTGCCAGAATTGGGAACATGACACGAGCTTCAGCCAGCCCGACGACAACGCGATCATGGATTCCCAAAGAATCCCAGCGGCGGGAGGCGGCAATTCTCGACGAAGCGGTCGGCCGACCAACGTCGAACGTCGCGGCGATGCTCGACGGCCTGATCGAACGCAACCGCACCATCCACGACGTCGAGTGCATCAACCTCAACCCGGCGACCAATGTGATGAGCGCTCGGGCCGAGGCGGCGTTGGCCTCCGGGCTCGGCACACGACCGTCGCTCGGCTACGCCGGAGCGAAATACGAGATGGGATTGGAGGCCATCGAGGAGATCGAGGTTGTCGCCGCCCACCTGGCGCGCACCGTCTTCGACGCCAAGTTCGCCGAGTTGCGCGTGCCGTCCGGGTCGATCGCCAACCTCTATGCCTTCATGGCCACCTGCGAACCGGGCGACACGATCATCGTTCCCCCGCCGACCGTTGGCGGCCACATCACCCACCGCGGCCCAGGCGCTGCCGGGCTCTACCGGCTCGATATCCACGAAGCACCCGTCGACGCAGCCAACTACACCGTCGACGTCGACGGCCTCGCCGCACAGGCTCGGGCGCTGCGACCGAAGCTGATCACCATCGGCTGCAGCCTCAACCTTGTCCCGCATCCTGTGGCGCAGATTCGCGAGATCGCCGACGAGGTTGGTGCCGCCGTGTTGTTCGACGCGGCGCACGCCTGCGGCCTATTTGCTGGCAAGGCCTGGCCCAACCCGCTCGACGAGGGCGCCGATCTGATGACGATGAGCACCTACAAGAGCCTCGGCGGGCCAGCGGGCGGCCTGATCGTGACCAATCGCGCCGACATCGCCGAACGGCTCGACGCCATCGCCTATCCGGGGATGACCGCCAACTTCGACGTTTCCAAGACTGCGGCGTTGGCCTACAGCCTGCTCGACTGGATCGACGACGGAGAGCGTTACATGTCGGCGATGATCGCCAACGCGATCGCTCTCGCCCAGGGGCTTGACCGCCTTGGGATACCGCTGCAACGTGCCGGCGGTGTGTTCACTCGCTCGCATCAGTTCGCGGTCGACGCCGATCAATGGGCTGGCGGGCACGAAGCATCGCTGCGCTTACGTCAGGCCAACATTCTCGCCTGCGCGATCGGGTTGCCGAACAAGACGGAATGGTCTGGGCTGCGACTCGGCACCCCAGAGATCACCAGGCTTGGGGCCACACCGAGCGATATGGTCGAGCTCGCCGGCTTGATTCATGAGGCCCTGACCACTGAACCATCAGCTGTGGCCGGGCGCGTCACCGCAATGCGACAACGCCTCGGGTAAGTCCGGCGAGGATAACCACACCGACCACAACCTCGCCATCAGGTCACCGTCCGCCGATTCAAACTTCTCCGTTGACGTCCACACCCCCCGGTGTATTATTTCTCTATGAGCGGAATCTTTAAGGCGACGCTTGGCGCCGCGTCACTGACAGCCGGTTGCGGGCAGGCAAGGGCCATCTCGAACTCGACCGGGATCGAACCACGATCTGCGCAATCAACGTAAAGCCTGCTGTTTCCACGGTCGACAGAGATGGAAATGCCTTCGAACTCGCAGAGTCAATCGAGCGGCCCGGTCAGCGAATGCTGATGGACGATCTGGTTGCTCGGACCCGCGACGGCTACATCGAACGCAATGGAAAGACGTTTGGACCGCCAACGGATGAAGCACTGAATGCGACAGATTCCGAGGCACGCTTGAAGCTCTTTCCGGATTTTGTACCGGAGGTCGCAGTCATCGATCTCAAGGGCACATTCAGCGTGCTCGGCTTCGTGCCGAAAGAGATGCTGATCGGATATTCGCCGATCGCTACTGACGGCTATCCGGTTTACGGTTCTGACGGGGTCACGGTCGTTGGCCGGATGAAGTTTCCCCATCCGGCGCGTAACGCCCCGTAGCGCACCTCCGCGACTACTTGGGTTGAGATCACGAGACGCCGACCGGTGAGGTGGCGTCGGTATCGAGCTTCGAGCGGCGACCCAATTCGTAACGTTGCCGTGAGCACGCCGGTGTCGACGCAAACGGTGTTCTCTCGGGAACTCATTCGCTGAGGGCTGCGACGAACTGATCCCATTCAACGTCTGTGAGATCCTTGATCGCGAACGCATCAGGTCCGTCGTAGGGCTTGACGGTTGTGAGCGCCAGATCGATGTCCGTGTCGAGCCAAAACTCAGACGCCGTGATGTGGATATCGTCAGGTTGACGTACGGGCTTGTTCACAAAAAAGATCGTATACCCGCAGTCAACCTGTGCACCCGCGGGATTGCGCCGCCAACAATTTTGTCAGGGATTGCGGCTGAGTGCTGGTCAACCGGCCTAAGTATCCCCCCTTTGGATGGACACTTCGTATAGGAGGAAGTCCATGTCTAACAAGAAGCGTGTGCCGGGTCGCCCGGGGAAGTATCCGCCCGAGTTCCAGCGTGATGCGGTTGCGATGGTTCTCGATGAAGACCGTTCGATTGCTGATGTTGCCCGTTCGATCGGGTGATCGAGGGCACCCTGGGGAACTGGGTCGGCAAAGAGAACGCAAGGCCCGCCAGGGTGGCACCGGCCTGGTGATCGCTGAGGCCGGCTACCTGCTGAACCGCAACCTTGGGCCCGCCGCCGAGATCGCGCTCGTCGAGATGATCACCGACGGCGCTGTCACCGTCGAGGCGTTGACTGAAGCCGATTGGCAGCGTGGCGGTGAGTGGTCGAGCGATACCAGGATTTACCGCTCGGCGTCACTGACGCGAGCGTGATCGCTGTCGCAGAACGCCACCAAACGACCCGGATTGCCACGCTGGATCAGCGGCACTTCCGCTCCGTCCGCCCGGCACACGACCTTCGCACCGACAGGCAGCGTGCGGGCGCGAGACTGTTGTGAAGGACGGATCGGTGTTCGACCAGTTCACAGGTCAGGCCGGTATGCCCATTGGTATCTGGATGGCCTTGCGGAGGAGATCGACTTTGGATTCTGACGTCTCACCTGACCGAGCGTTTCTAC
The DNA here is from genome assembly GCA_963732585.1 of uncultured Acidimicrobiaceae bacterium. Lineage (GTDB taxonomy): Bacteria > Actinomycetota > Acidimicrobiia > Acidimicrobiales > Ilumatobacteraceae > WLMZ01. The sequence goes on from CAVSZY010000004.1 coordinate 70,502, forward strand.
GTCTGCCGCAGACGCATCAATCAGCATCACTTGAAGACCCACGTGGCCACCTTGGCCTCAACCCCGCTCGCCATGACGACGCCGAGGTCAACAACCCGGCCGCCACTGAAGGGAGTTTCGGCGCTCGCTGCTTGGCGCGCTGAGACACGAACGTCCAGCGAGAGTCTGAGAAAGGGGCGCCGGGTCGTTCATGCGGGAATCTCGTAGAACTCGACCACGAACCGGCAATCGGCGTCCGGTTCCACCCGATGGGCAACCCCCGGTGGAATGTCGATGCTCTCACCTGTCCCAAGAAGATGGGAGTTGCCAGGTTTGTCTTCGAAGATGAAGGTCAGCGACCCTGCACGCAGGGTCGAGGAGTTCACGCTCGAGTTCGTCGACCGGATCGAGGGTGCTTCGCCGCTGCCACCGGCGCCGGGCGACCACGGCGCTCGACTCGCCAACTCCGCTGATGGAGCACTAGCCAACCGCTATCCGCCATCCATCGAACCCTGGTGGGACGCCCAGCGATGAAACCGACGAGGCGCCTCGTCGTCGTGCATTCAGGCGCGTAATAGTGCGCTTTGTTGCGGCGAGAGCAACGCGGCGCGCTATTACGCGCGGGTGATGGGCCTCGGGTAAGTCCGGCGAGGATAACCACACCGACCACAACCTCGCCTTCAGGTCACCGTCCGCCGATTCAAACTCCGTTGACATCCACCCCCCCGGTGTATTATTTCTCTATGAGCGGAATCTTTAAGGCGACGCTTGTCGCCGCGTCACTGACAGCCGGTTGCGGGCAGGCAAGGGCCATCTCGAACTCGACCGGGATCGAACCACGATCTGCGCAATCCTTCGAGGCGAATCCCCCTTCCACCAACGTAAAGCCTGCTGTTTCCACGGTCGACAGAGATGGAAATGCCTTCGAACTCGCAGAGTCAATCGAGCGGCCCGGTCAGCGAATGCTGATGGACGATCTGGTTGCTCAGACCCGCGACGGCTACATCGAACGCAATGGAAAGACGTTTGGACCGCCGACGGATGAAGCACTGAATGCGACAGATTCCGAGGCACGCTTGAAGCTCTTTCCGGATTTTGTACCGGAGGTCGCAGTCATCGATCTCAAGGGCACATTTAGCGTGCTCGGCTTCGTGCCGAAAGAGATGCTGATCGGATATTCGCCGATCGCTACTGACGGCTATCCGGTTTACGGTTCTGACGGGGTCACGGTCGTTGGCCGGATGAAGTCGACATACGTCGAGCGTGACGGTGTCCTCCACGCAGACAGCATCCAGTTCATCGAAACAGTCGGAGACTTCGGAGACTGATGTGCGGCCCACTATAAAGTCCAAGCTTCTCGTTATCGCCCTCGCAGCGGTCGGCACATTCGTGAGCACGATCTCGGTTTGGGCGACGGACTACCCGTCTTTTGGAACGACGGTCATCGACAATCAAATCCTGCCCGATCAATACGCGTTCCGTTGTGGAACGTCCAACGGAAGCCGAGGTGCAAACTCGCCGTGGGCCGTGACACTATCGGCAGGGGCTCTGGGCAAGTCGACGGCAAATTGTCTCGCACCCAACGTTCACGCTGACGCCGGACGATATCAGGTCGCAATTGATGTATCCACCGCAGCGAACGGACATTGTCCATCCTTGTCCGGGTCTAACGGCGCAGGTACACCGTGGGTGTTGGTGTCAGGCAGCTTCAACGCCTACAGCGCTTCGCCGTACAACTGCTACAGCTGGGCCAACGGCGGTCGTCAAGAGTACCGATATCACTTCTTCAAGGGCGTTTTCTGCTTCCCAGCGGACAACTGTGCATTTGGGTATCAGTCAAGTCTAAGGACCGAACACTATTTTTGAGCAGACGGCCCGCCAACCCGACGGATGTCTCGAGGGACGGCGTCCGTTGGTCGGTCGCCTGTCCAGGCATCGCGTCGCTGCCTGTAAGCGGCGTGGATGCGGTTGGCATATTGAGCTTCGAGGTAGCGGCGCGACAGGTTCTTCGTCAGGTCGATGAACAACCGGACGGCATCCAACGCGTCGGTCGCTTGACGCCGCCCACTCATCGGCATCGCGACAATCTCCTACCCATTCATGCGGGAATCTCGTAGAACTCGACCACGAACCGGCAGTCGGCGCCGGGTTCCACCCGATGGGCGATTCCTGGTGGAATGTCGATGCTCTCACCTGTCCCAAGAAGATGGGCATTGCCAGGTCGGTCTTCGAAGATGAAGGTCAGCGACCCTGCACGCACGTGCAAACGCCCCCACGCGCCGGCGGCCACCCGATGGGCGCGCAGCAGACCCTTCGGTGTCGTCGAGGCGGTGAACTCGTCGGTCACCCGATCCAGCCGCATCCCCGCAGGACGGATATCGACCCACAGTTCGTTCAACGAGCGAAGAACGAAACCGGGCAGGTGTTTGAAATCGTTACGGCCGGGCGCGGCTCGGAACGACTCAACGCGGGCGAACAACCGTTGCCAGGCAATCAGCTGTTCCGCCCGGGAAAGACCGGCACCGGGACAATGATGCTCGCCGATACCGAAGGCGACGTGACGCGCCGAGTTGGACCGATCGAGATCGAGCACTTCCGGGTCGGGGAACATCCGTTGATCCCGGTTCCCGGCGGCGTAGCGGATGTGGATCACGGAGTCCTTGGGAATGGTCACCCCGTGGATCGTCCAGTCGTCACCGGCCATCCGGTACAAGCCCTGTGTCGGCGATTCCAAGCGCAGTACCTCCTCGATGAACTGCCCAATCAGCTTCGGGTTGGCACGCAGCCGGGCCTCGATCTCGGGCTGGCGCAGCAGCAACCATAACCCGCTGGTCAGCGCGAAGGTGGTCGTCTCGTTGCCGCCGATATAGAGATGATCGAGGATGTTGATGATCTCGGCGTCGGTCAGAGCGCGGGTCTCGCCATCGGGGAACGTCGCCGTGCAGTTGACGAGATGGGTCATCACATCGTCGGCATCACCGGGCTCGGCACGGCGACGCTGCAGGTGAGCGTGGATGTAATGCTGAAACTCGACGCCCTGCTCGGCGACGTAGATCTCCTGCTCCAGGGTCAACCCGCGGGCGAAAGGCATCACCCACGCCGCGCTCCAACGGCGCAGCGATTCGAGGTCGTCGAGCGGGAAACCGAGCATCGCCGTAATCACCATCACCGGCAGCGGCCGAGCGAAATCGCGCATGAACTCGATCGTCGGCAGGCCAATGAACTGCTCGATCAGCGAATCAACCAGTTCGGTGATCTTCCCGCTGCGCTTCGCCGCCCCGGCGGGGGTGAAGAACGGGTCGACAAGCGAGCGGTAGATGCGGTGGATCGGCGGATTCGTACCGAGCGGCCCCTTGCGCTCCCAGCCACGCTCGACATAGATCTGGCGGGCCTCGGGAAACTTGAGCAGCGGATTGCGATCGTTCGACCCGTTGGGGAACCGATCCGGATTGCGCATCACAAAGACGATGTCTTCGTAGCGGGTGAGCACGAAGATGTTGCTGTCCGCCAGGTTGTACACCGGCGCCTGCTCACGCAACAGGTCGTAGGTCGGATACCAATCCTCCTGCACCGCCGGCGACATCAGGTCGACCTCGCCGACGTGCATGGGGCACCCGTTACCTTCGACCACGAATCCTCCTCGATGACTAGTGTTGCTTTGTGACCACGATTCTTGCCCACCTACGTGTCAAGGCCGGAATGGAGGCCAGCTTCGAAGCCAACTCCCGTGAGCTCTATGCGGCCAGCCACGCCAACGAGCCGGGACTGTTGCGCTACGAATATTGGCGAGGCCACGAGCCACGGACCTACTACACCTTGCTCGCCTTCAAAGATCACGCCGCCTTCCTGACACACCAAGCCAGCGACCATCACCGGTTACTGACCGCAGATCTCGGCGAGATGGTCGAAGATGTGCAACTCGAGTTCGTCGACCCGATCGATGGTGCCTCGCCGCTACCGGCCGCCGACACCACCACGGTGATCGAGACGTCGTCACCACTCATCGAGCATTACGCCGCCCGCTACCCAGCGACAATCGAACCATGGTGGGATGCCCAGCGATGAAACCGAGCAAGCGCCTCGTCGCCGCCTTGGTCGGTTGCACGGCCGTCGTTTCGATCTCGGTTGCCTACAACATCTGGTGGGAGAGCTAGACCGCCAGGTTTGTCGAGTTCCTGAAGGCTTCTCTGCCAATTCCGGTCGAGTCGGCCGACCGCTTCTTGAACACCAACGCCGCCACGATCGGCCAGCTTGCCACTGAGGCCAAGCCAGATGTGGCCAAACTTGAGTCCTGGTTGCCAGCGGACTAAGCCGAGCGTGTCGTGCTAGATCGAGGGTCGCGTGCGCTGTTTGTCGCCACGCGACGGCCAGCGCGCACGACGTGCCGTCGGCGGAGGGCTCGCGCCGGAATAGGGTTGGTCAACCCGGTGAGGAGGCGGGTAGCGACAGACGGCCACGGGCGATCACCGAGCCGATCAAGTGCTCCCCCGGGCGATAGACGAGATGGGTGTAGCTCGGGGCGTCGAGCACCACCAGGTCGGCGCGACCACCAACCCGGATCTGGCCAACGTCGGGGTCGCGCAACGCCAACGCTCCCCCGACCGTGGCCGCTAGCAGCGCTTCTTCGGCGGTCATATACATGTCGCGCACGGCCATCGCCAGCGCCAGCGGCATCGAAGAGCTGTAGCTGGAACCGGGGTTGCAGTTGGTGGCCAGCGCCACCCGCACCCCGGCATCGAGCAACCGCCTGGCATTTGGATACGGCTGGCGGGTGCTGAACTCGGTCAACGGCAGCAACGTCGCCACTGTGTCACTCCCGCCCAGCGCGGCGATGTCGTCGTCATCGAGGAACGTGCAATGGTCGACCGAGGCACAACCCATTTCCACCGCCAATTGCACGCCGCCGCTATGGCCGAGTTGATTGCCATGCAACCGACAGCCCAGGCTGTGGGTTCGGCCCGCGGTGAGCACCGCTCGACATTGGTCGACGTCGAACGCGCCGACCTCGCAGAAGGCATCGATCCAACGCGCGGAACCAGCGACAGCAGGCACCATTTCCTCGCACACCAAGCGGACATAGTCATCGCTGCGACCGCTGAATTCAGCCGGTACAACATGGGCGCCGAGGAAGGTGGCGTGCTCAGTGAACGCAGCGGCTACCTGCAAGCAGCGCAGCTCCTCCGCAGTCGAGAGGCCATAGCCAGACTTGATCTCGGTCGTGGTGATCCCGTGAGCCAACGCCCGTCGGCGACGAGCACGCGTCGCGTGAGCCAGCTCCGCTGACGTCGCCGCCCGGGTCGCGGCGACCGTTGTATTGATGCCACCGGTCTGATAAGGGCGTCCGGCCATGCGCGCTGCGAACTCGTCGCCACGATCGCCTGCGAAAACGAGATGGGTGTGGCTGTCGACGAAACCGGGGATGACACAAGCACCAGCGGCGTCGAGGTGCTCATCGGCAACGGCGCCCGCAGGCTCAATCGCCAGCACCCGTTCACCAGCGATGATCACCGCCGCGTCACGCACCAAACCAAGTGGACCCTCGCCCACTGTCGGGTCGCAGGTGGCCAACAGGCCGATGTTGTCGACGACCAAGGTGGTCACCGGGTGCCACCCATCAGCGTTGCCAGTTGCGCCACTTTGTCGGCCAGCAGGTGGCGGGCACTCACCAGCCGCTCGCCGTGGAGTCGAAAGCTCGGCCCGATGATGCTCATCGCCGCGATGATCCTGCCGCTGCCATCGGTGACCGGCGCCGAGACCGCGGTGACCCCGCGCTCGACGGCGTCGAGGCGTACCGCAACGCCGTCATGGTCGACCTCGCCAGCGAGGGCTGCGCCAACGGCGGTGCCACGACGGGGGACCCGGTTCCCCAACCAACTGACGTGGCGTACGGCATGTGTCCCCGGTTCCAAGGCGACATACACGGCACAGTCATCGTCGATCGGTTCGGCCAGGTAGGCCGACTCACCGGTCGTTTCGGCGATCGCCCGCAAGATCTCGCCGGCCAAGCGCGGCAGCGCCATCGTCGACGACAGCGAGCGGGCGAGACGCAACAGCTCTGGCCCCGGAACCCAGATGCCATCGTCACGACGCACGGCGAACCCGGCTGCCTCCAGCGAACGCATCTGACGCAACACCGTCGAGGCGCTGAGTTCGACCGCCCGGGCTAACTCTGCGAGCGGTAACCCATGCGGGTGGTCGGCGATCAGCACCACCAGGCTCAAGCCGCGATCGGTGGCCCGCGGTTGGCTTCTGGTTCCTGCTTCGACACGTTGCATAGTGTTTCGCATTATGGCAGAGTCTTTCACTGCATGAAAGAGAACAGTAAGGCAGATGAAAGCGTCGGCGCGGTCGTGCTCGCCGGTCGGGCGCTGACGATCGATGACGTGGTCGCCGTTGCCCGCGACGGCGCGTCGCTGTCGCTAGATGCCGCGGCGCGAGCGTCGATGCACTCCTCGGCAGCGTTGATCGACGGCTTCGTCGCCAGCGGCAAGGCGGTCTATGGCGTGACGACCGGCTTCGGGGCATTGGCCAGCACGGCGATACCCGTGGAGCGAACCGCCGAGCTGCAGCGTGCGCTGATTCGGTCCCACGCAAGCGGCATGGGCGACAGGGTCGAGCATGAGGTCGTGCGGGCGATGCTGCTGTTGCGCGCCAGAAGTCTGAGCATGGGCTATTCCGGCGTACGCCCGGAGATCGTCGACTTGCAGCTCGCGCTGCTGAACAACGACCTCACCCCGATCGTCTACGAATACGGTTCGCTCGGTGCCAGCGGCGACCTCGCCCCGCTCAGCCACTGCGCCCTGGCGCTCATCGGTGAAGGAGAAGTCGAAGACGCCGACCGCCGCCGCCAACCGAGCAGCGAGGCGCTCGCCGCGGCCTGTTTGACACCGATCGAGCTGCGCGCCAAAGAAGGCCTGGCCTTGATCAATGGCACCGACGGCATCCTCGGCATGCTCTGCCTGGCAATCCGCGACATCGGCGTCTTGCTGCAGGTGGCCGACGTCGTCGCGGCGATGACCGTCGAGGGTTTGCTCGGCACCGACCGGGCCTTTGCCGCCGATCTGCAAGCGCTACGCCCACAACTCGGGCAGGCGATCAGCGCCAGCAACCTGCGCCAGGTGCTGGCCGGCTCGGCAATTGTGGCCAGCCATCTCGACGGCGACTCGCGGGTGCAAGACGCCTATTCGCTGCGCTGCACCCCGCAGGTCCACGGCGCGGCAGGTGACACGCTGGCCCACGCCCGCATGATCGCCGAACGTGAACTCGACGCGGCGATCGACAACCCGATGATCCTCGTCGATGGTCGAGTCGAATCGTGCGGCAACTTCCACGGCGCGCCTGTTGGTTTCGTCGCCGACTTCCTGGCCATCGCCACCAGCGAGGTCGGCGCGATCAGCGAACGACGCACCGACCGCATGCTCGACGTGGCCCGCTCCCACGGGCTGCCCCCGTTCCTGTCCCCCGACGCCGGCGTCAACTCGGGCTTGATGATCGCCCACTACACCCAGGCCGGCATGGCGATGGAGAACAAGCGTCTGGCCTCGCCGGCCTCGGTCGATTCGCTGCCGACCAGCGCGATGCAAGAAGATCACGTCTCCAACGGATGGGCAGCGGCACGCAAACTGCGGCGCAGCGTCGACAACCTGCGACGCATCCTCGCCGTCGAACTGGTCTGTGCCGCGTCGGCCATCGATCTGCGCGCGCCGTTGACCCCGGCGCCAGGAACCGGCGCCGCGCTGGCGGCGATTCGCAGCCGCGTCGGCGGCCCAGGCCCCGACCGCTGGCTCTCCCCCGATCTCGCGTTGGCCGAGGCGGCCCTCGCCGACGGCTCGATTCTCGACGCCACCACCGCCGCCGTCGGACCATTGACCAGCTACACCCACGACCATCGCCACAACAATCAATGGAGGTCCTCATGATCGGCGCCCGACCCGTGCACACGCCCCGCGGAACCACACTCACCTGCCGCGGTTGGCAGCAGGAAGCGGCGATGCGGATGCTGATGAACAACCTCGACCCCGACGTCGCCGAACGCCCCGACGATCTCGTCGTCTATGGCGGCACGGGACGTGCGGCACGCTCATGGGAGGCCTTCGATGCCATGATCCGCACCTTGACCACCCTGGCCGACGACGAAACGATGCTCGTCCAATCCGGCAAACCGGTCGGCGTGTTCCGCACCAATGTGTGGGCGCCGCGAGTGTTGCTGGCCAACTCCAACCTAGTGCCGGAGTGGGGCAACTGGGACGAGTTCCGTCGCCTGGAAGCGCTCGGGCTGACCATGTATGGGCAGATGACCGCTGGCTCGTGGATCTACATCGGCACGCAAGGAATCCTGCAAGGCACCTACGAATGCTTCGCCGAGATCGCCCGGCAACGCCACAACGGATCGCTGGCGGGAACGATCACGCTCACCGCCGGCCTCGGCGGTATGGGCGGCGCGCAACCGCTGGCGGTGACGATGAACGGTGGCGTGGCGCTGTGTATCGATGTCGATGCCTGGCGGGTACAACGTCGTATCGAAACTCGCTATTTGGATGTTGTCGCCGCCACGCTCGATGAAGCCGTGGCCATCTGCCTCGCCGCCCGTGACGAGCGGCGGGCCCTGTCGGTCGGGCTGGTCGGTAATGCCGCCGATGTCGTGCCGGAGCTGTTGCGCCGCGACTTCCCGGCCGACATCGTCACCGATCAGACCAGCGCGCATGACCCATTGAGCTACGTGCCCGTCGACCTCACACCGCAGGCCACCGCGGAGATGGCCCGCACCAACCCGCAGGAGTTGATCCGCCGGGCAAGGCTGTCGATGGCGGCTCACTGCGCGGCAATGGTTGGCTACCTCGACAAGGGCGCCGAGGTCTTCGACTACGGCAACAGCCTGCGCACTGAAGCCAAACTCGGCGGCTTCGAACGGGCCTTCGACTACCCCGGCTTTCTCCCCGCATACATCCGCCCACTGTTCTGCGAAGGCAAAGGCCCCTTCCGCTGGGTGGCGTTATCCGGCGACCCGGCCGACATCGCCGCCACCGATCAGGCCGTGCTCGACGAGTTCCCCGACGATGAGCACCTCGCCCGGTGGATCAACCTGGCCCGCGAACACGTCGCCTTCCAAGGATTGCCGGCACGCATCTGCTGGCTCGGTTACGGCGAACGGGCCCGGCTGGGGTTGCGGTTCAACGAGATGGTCCGCCGCGGTGAGGTTTCCGCGCCGATCGTCATCGGGCGCGATCACCTCGATTCGGGATCGGTCGCCTCGCCCTATCGGGAGACTGAGGCGATGGCCGACGGTTCGGATGCCATCGCCGACTGGCCGCTGCTGAATGCGTTGGTCAATACCTCCAGCGGGGCCAGTTGGGTGAGCATCCACCATGGCGGTGGCGTCGGCATCGGCCGTTCGATCCATGCCGGCATGGTTTGCCTCGCCGATGGCACCGACCTGGCCGCCGAGAAGCTGGCCCGGGTGTTGACCAGCGACCCGGGGATGGGCGTGATCCGCCACGCCGACGCCGGCTACGAGCGGGCGGTCGAGGTGGCCGACGAGCGGGGTGTGCGTATCCCGATGCGCGAGGGTTGAGCGATGGCCGTGCGCGAGATCCTCCATGTCGGTAATCCGACGCTGCGCGAGCGGTCGCGGGAGGTCACCCGCGAGGAGTTGGCCAGCGACGAGATGCAAACGCTGATCGACGACCTGATCGACACCATGCATCACGCCAATGGGGCCGGAATCGCTGCGCCGCAGGTCGGTGCACTGGTGCGGATCGCCACGATCGAGGTCACGAGCAATCCCCGCTACCCCTATAAACCGCCGATCCCGCTGACTGTCGTGGTCAATCCGGTGATCGAACCGCTCGGTGAGCGCAGCGAGTTGATCAATGAGGGCTGCCTCTCAGTGCCCAACATGCGTGGCGAGGTCCGCCGTTTCGTCGATGTTCGGGTGCGTTACCTCGACCGCCACGGGGTCGCCCACGACGAGATCAAACGGGGTTTGACCGCCGGCACCTTTCAGCACGAGTGCGACCACCTCGACGGGTTGTTGTTTCTCGATCGGGTCGAAGACACACGCTCGCTGACCACCTGGGAGCAGTTCGAGCGATTTCACCGCGCCGCGTTTATCGAACGGATCACGGCCTTCGTTGCCGAGGTCGGTTCGTGACCGAACAGTTCTGGGCGAAACGCCTATGGACGGGAGCCGGCGAGCCGCGGGCGGGCGTGACCATCGATGTCACCGACGGGCGAATCGCGGCAATCAACGACGCGGCGGCGCCACCGCCTGGCTCGACGGCGTTGCACGGGTTGACGATGCCTGGGTGTGCCAACGCCCACAGCCACGCCTTTCACCGAGCCTTGCGCGGCCGTACCCACGATGGTGGCGGCACCTTTTGGACGTGGCGCGACGAGATGTATCGAGTGGCCGCACGGCTCGATCCGGACAGCTACTACGAGTTGGCCCGGGCGACCTACGGCGAAATGCTGCTCGCCGGGTTCACCGTGGTGGGCGAGTTTCACTACGTCCATCACCAACCCGGCGGCGTTCCCTACAGCGATCGCAATGCGATGGGCGAGGCGTTGATGGCCGCAGCGAACGACGTTGGCATTCGCATCACGTTGCTCGACACCTGCTACCTCCACGGCGGCATCGACCGACCGTTGAGCGAGATCCAAACCCGCTTCTGCGACGGCACGGCACAGGATTGGGCGCTGCGAGTCGCCGCTCACCAACCTGTCGGGTTGGCCAAGATCGCGGCGGCAATCCACTCGGTGCGGGCGGTGCTGCCGATGGAGATCGATGCCATCGTCGAGTTCACCGAGCGGAGCGGAGTGGTGTTGCACACCCATGTCAGCGAGCAACCGTTAGAAAACGACCAGTGTCTCGACGCCTATGGGTGTACGCCGATCGAGTTGCTTGAGCGCTGCGGAGCGTTGAGCGAGCGCATGGCCGTGGTGCATGCGACGCACACCACGAGCAACGACATCGATCTGTTGGCGGCGAGGGCGGCAAGCGTGGTGATGTGCCCGACGACGGAACGCGACCTCGCCGACGGGGTCGGGCCGAGCGCCACATATCGCCGACGCGCAGTGGCGATGAGCATCGGCAGCGATTCACACGCAGTCATCGATCCCTTCGAAGAGACCAGGGCGATCGAACTCGATGAGCGGCTGGTCTCGCTGCAGCGTGGCACCCATCAACCGCAGGAGCTTCTGTCCATTGCCACCGCCAACGGGTATCGAGCCCTCGGCTGGCCCGATGGTGGCCGGATCGAGGTTGGAGGCTTGGCCGATTTCATCACCATCGGGCTCGATTCGGTGCGCCTTGCCGGCACGACGTCAGCGAACGTTCTGGCGTCGATTGTCTACTCAGCGGGCCCAGCAGATGTGCTCGATGTGGTCGTCGCCGGCCGTCACGTAATTCGCAATGGACAACACCAGCGGTTCGATGTCGCCGCTGCGCTATCGAGCGCGATCGCCGCACTCGAGAGCTAAGTCCCCTTCCCTGGCGCCGAGTAGACTCCAGGAATGAGCACTGAGCAGTTCGTCCGCAACGAATCAGTGAGCGACACCTCAGCAGAGGCGCAGCTGGTCATCGATGAGATTTACCGCCAGATGACTCCGCAACGTAAATCCGAAATCATGAACGAGATGATCGAAGACGTTCGTGAGCTTGCACGCAGCGGGATCCGCAATCGTCATCCCGAGTATTCGCCCGACGACGTCGAGATCGCGATGTTCCGCTTGTGGGTTGGCGACGATCGACTCGCAGATTTGGCCTGGCCGAATCACACCCACCTCAAGCCGTGACCCTCGCTGACTTCGTCGCCATCATGATCGGTGCGCTGAAGCAGGCCGACATCGAGTACATGATCGCTGGGTCTGTTGCCCAGCTCGACGTACGGTGAGCCGCGCACAACTCGCGACCTCGACATCGTCGTCGTTGTGAATACTGATCAGTTTTTCATCTGGCTCATCAAGCCACCCCTGCCAGAGCGCGCAGGTGTTGACGACGTCGGGTCCGGTGACCGGAGCCAGCGTGTAGCCGTACATGCCGTGGCCGCCAGCGACGACATTGCTGTACTTGCGCGGCCGCCCGATCAGCGGCAACCCGTCGGCCGACATCGGCCGCGACCCCTCCCAGGTCTGGCGATGCGCCGCCCAATCGAGGTCAACGTGAGCCCGATGCGCGCTTTAGACCTTCTGGCCGTAGATCAAGACCTTGCGGTAATGGGGTCGTAGCTTCGGAAATCGCTCGTCCAAGTAGCGATCGATGCGGAAGCCAGTACGTGTGAGCACGTTGCGCGGCTGGCGGTAAATCGCTCGCGACACCACGCCGAGGGGCGTGGAGAACAGCTGTTCGAATGAGTAGGTAGTCCGGAACAAGCTGTCAAGCAGAGCGAACTCGGCGCGATCAAATGGGCGCTCGTCTTCGGTGCGAGCAAAGGGCGTCAGGCGGCGGACCACCTTGCTGACCGGGTTGATGCCCAGCGGTTCCTTGAACAGCATGAAGCCGCCCGGCCGAAGCACGCGGTGAATCTCTGCTAGCGACCGCTCGACATCGAGATGGTGCAGGATGGCGCGCCCGAAGACAACGTCGAAGGAGTCGTCGGGAAACTCGAGCTGGTTGGCGTCCATGACCTGAAAGTCGATATATTCAGGCCCGTGCCACAGCTCAGATCGCGTCCCCGATCCAACTCGGCTTGGGCGATGTTGATACACACCAGACGCTGCGGTCGAACGCCGTTGCTGTACACGTCACGATGCCACGAACGTGAGCCGATCTCGAGCATGTCCTTGCCCTCGGCACGAGCCATCAGGTCAGCCACAAGCTGTTGGACGTGTGGGTCGTAGTAGGCACCCGTGTGCGAAAAGACCGAGTTGTAGCGGTCTCGACGCAACGCTGCCGACTCGTAAACCTGCTGCTCACGCTCTACGCGTTGGTCCATGCACTGCCTCGCAACTCTCGATGCGCCGCTCGTTTGGATGCTCGAAAGGCCCCGCAAACTCCCTGCAGAAGCGATACGGCGTTGGATAAGAATTGGTAAATGTATAGCCGATATACGAACGCCCCTCGAACACGCGCCGACCGCCGCCAACCTGGCGGCCACGTATTGCTAGCGGTCAGGGTCGAACGCCGACAGCTCGATGGAGGATTGGCCATCGACGATCAGCTCGGCGACGCTGCGCCCAGTGACCGGAGCCAGCGTGTAGCCGTACATGCCGTGGCCGCCAGCGACGACGACATTGCTGTACTTGCTCGGCCGCCCGATCAGCGGCAACCCGTCGGCCGACATCGGCCGCGATCCCGCCCAGGTCTCGCGATGCGCCGCCCAGTCGAGGTCGAGATACGGCCTCATCGAGCGCAGGATCGCATCGACCCGTTTCTGGTTGAATCCCGGGTTGGCGCCGGCAAACTCCATCGTCCCGCCGAGACGAATACGATCGCCCAGCGGTGTGGCCACGGCGTGTACCTCCTCGACGATCACCGGTCGGGGCAACGCATCGGTGGTCGGCAAGGCGACGTTGTAGCCCTGCCCGGGGATCACCCGCAGGTTCAATCCCAGCTTGCGTCCGAGGCGGCGGATTCCGAACCCGGCGGCGAGCACCACCTCGTCGCCGCCGACCCGTCCGCTGTTGAGCTTCACGCCGGTGACCCGATCGCCCGACGTTTCGAAGTCGAGCACCGTGCGTTGTTCCAACATCTCCACACCGCGGCCACGCAGGATCTCGATCAGGCTACGAACGAAGGTGCGCGGATCGGTGGCCCGATCGGCCGGGAACATGAACCCGCCGTTGACGTGATCGGTCAAAGCTGGAACGAGGCGACGCATCGCCTCGCCATCGAGGATCTCCTCTGGTACGGCCACCCCGTACTCGCCGATGGCCACACAGTCCTCGAAGTACTTCTCGGCGAGCGCAAGGTCGTGAAACGGCACGACGATCTCCGGGCTCAACGCCATCTTCACTCCGGCTGTGGCCAAGTGATCGAGCAAGCTGCTCATCTCGGCGTTCAACGCGGACAGCGCCGCCTGCCCGGCGCGGAATCGATCACGCGTGCGAGGCGCGCATGAACTTCAGCCCCCAGCCAACCATCGACGGCAGAGCCGTGGGATGAATCCGCAGCGCACTATCGGGGTTGACCAGCGACTTCAGCGAGTTGAGCACCATGCCCGGAGCAGGCAGCGGCGCCAGTTGACCCGGGCACATGAACCCGGCGTTGCCCTGTGCTGCGCCCGATCCCATCACCGAGGAGTCGACGATGGTCACGGTTGCGCCGCGATCGGTGAGGAACAACGCCGTGTTCAACCCGACCAGACCGCCGCCAATGATGACGACATGGGTGTTGCTGGCGGCCATTGAGGTCAATCAGCGAACGCGTTCGATGCCGGTCCGTCATATGCGATTCGATCGACGCTCTCAAGAAAGCCTGCGGTCATGCTCATCCTCCGGGATGGGTGTAGTGCCGAACGGCGATTGTAAACCCAACTCCTCAACAGTTCCGCAACACGTACTTCTTCGTCAAGCAGACGTCAAGTTGCCGTTCACCTTCGTTTCCTACGGTCGCTGTCATCACCCCAACAGAAAGTGATCAGAACCATGAAGCGAACAGTCATGCTCATCGCCGGCCTCACCGCAGGCTTGGTTGCACCGAGTGTCACCAACGCCGACTCTGGACAAGTAGGCGGACCAATGCGATTCACCCCGATCGCAGGTACGGCCAACTCGGCGGACGGCGTCACCCAAGCCTGGAATCCGGCAGCCCCGTGGGTCATCCCCGCAGGGTTTACACAAACACTCGTCGCCGGCGAGGATCCATCGAAGTGCGGCGGCCTGAACATCTATGGCGGCACCCTCGACGACTGGAACGACATGAACACCGTCAACGAGACGGGTCGTCACGCCGGACGCTATCTCTACCGCACTCATGAGGTTCGCCTCAGCGTGCCGGGCGCCGATCCCGTGTACCCCGGTGGCGGCGCGGTCTCCGTGGTCGATCTGAAGACGTGCGAAGCGCGAGTCATCGCTCAGAACCCGACGTGGGACGCACTCGACGGCATCCGCTGGACGCCGTGGGGCACGATCCTGTTCGCCGAAGAGAAGACCTCAGGTCGTCTCTTCGAGTTGATCCTCGACAAGAACGACCCGATGTATGGCACAGTCGTCGACCGTCCGGCTTTGGGCCGCCTCGCCCACGAAGGAATCGAAGTCGGCAGCGACGGCGCGGTCTACGTCATCGACGAAGAGCGCGGTCAAACCGCTGGCGCCGGTGGCGGCATCTACAAGTTCGTGCCTACTCGCCGCGGTGATCTGAGCTCGGGTGAGCTGTTCGTGCTCGGTGTCAATGGCGATGTCACCACTGGCGAAGGCGTCGGCCAAGGTCGCTGGCTCGGCCCGATCAACCCCGCAACCGCTCGCCAGGCGGGCACCGCTGCCGGTGGCACCAGCTACCAGCGACCGGAAGACCTTGAGGCCATCGGCAACACGCTGTATGTCGCCGTCACCGAGGGCACCCGCGTCGGCAGTGCCGAGCGTTACGACGGTCGCGTCCTCGCCATCGACTTGAACAGCTTGCAGGTCAGCGACTATGTCAAGCCTGGCGTCAATGTCAGCGTCGAGATCGACCGAGTGCAGACCGGCTTCGACAACGCCGACAACTTGGCCGAAGGCCCCGATGGTCGCTTGTGGATCGTCGAGGACAACGTTCCTTCAGACATTTGGGTCGCTGAAGGTCGGGGTGCACAGGCGACATCGGTGAGCTTGTTCGCCTCGTTGACCGATCCTCAGGCTGAAGGTACCGGCATCTACTTCGGTAAGGACCCGCACACCTTGTATGTGAACATCCAGCACTCGGCGTCGGAGAACGGCGACGGCACCTGGGCGATTACCAACCACGGCTAACCCAACCGCGTTCTCACGCCTGAAGGCCCCGTTCGCGTCACGACGAGCGGGGCTTTCTCGCGTCACCTTGTCAAGGGGCCGCCCGACGAGTAATCGCAGCGGCAATGTCGCACTGGGCTGCGGCCCTTCGTAGCTGATCCCGCCAGCGACCGACGGCTGCCGTCGGTCGTCAGCCGTCGGTCGTCTGCCGTCTGCCGTCTGCCGTAATCGTGCGTTCCGTCGCTCGTGCCGCACGTTGGTGCACGATTACGTCGGGTGGTCAAGCTCTATCGCCTTCGAAGAAGCCGCGATCAGCGCTGGAAGCCAACTTTCAAGCGTGGGCTGCATGCGACAAGGGCGACCATCAGCAGTTGCAGAACAGTGCAACTGAAACTCCGGTGGGTTGAGTCATGAGGGTGCCCAATAGGCGTCGATCATGGCGAAGAACCGTGTCCAGCGGCTGACGGGCGGTCAGCCTCCGAGGCCGCTGAAGCGGTCGAAGAATCGGGTGAGCTTGTCGAGAACGGCACTCTTCTTGGCGCCGTGGCCGCCATCTTTGGCGAACCGGGACACGGGCGGCAGGATCTTGGTAATCGCGGTGCCGCCAGCCTGTAGAGCGCCATTGCGGAATGACATTTCGACGAAGGCGTGGGTTGCTTCGGGATTGAGGTTTTCCTCGTCGATGATCCGGTCGAGTTCCTCGCGCCGATGCGCGGCGACAAATGCCTGCCAGGCAACATCGACCTCCGCCGAAGCCGACAGCGAGTCGACGAATGCCTCGATCAGATCCTTCTTGTTGCGCAGCGACGGGCTGGAATCGATCGCCCGGTCGATCGCCGCACGAATCTCTTTGTCGTCGCCGTCGCCACCCTTGGCCTTGCGGTGCTGCTCGACCAGCATCAGGATGTAATCAACGTTGATCTCCACCTGCTTGACCAGCTCGATTTCGAAGACGACGTCGTCGATGATCGACTCCTTGTCTGCGTCACGGGTCACCCGAAACTCGGCATACAGGTCGAGATAGACGCTGGTGTAGTCCTGCACCTCGCGCTCGGACAGCAACTGATCGCCAATGAAGTCGTCGAAGGACTGCAGGATGTTGCGCAACCGCAGGATCGAACCGAACAGCGCGATGAACTGCTTCTGCGCCGCCTCGCCAACGATCATCCGACCGAGCGGGAACCGTTCCAGCAGCTCACCGACCTTGAGCGAATACTCGTCGTGATACTCGGCATAGGGCTTGAGCAGCACCACGCCGCGAGCCTCTTTGTTGCCGAATAGGGCAATGGCGTCGTTGGTCTCCTCCTCCAGGTCGCGGAAACTGACGATGTTGCCGAAGGTTTTGACCGAGTTGAGGATGCGATTGGTGCGCGAGAACGCCTGGATCAACCCGTGGGCGCGCAGGTTCTTGTCGACCCACAGCGTGTTCAGCGTGGTGGCGTCGAACCCGGTGAGGAACATGTTGACCACGATCACCAGGTCGATCTCACGCCGCTTCAACCGCAGCGACAGGTCCTTGTAATAGTTCTGAAACTTGTCCGCCGATGTGTCGAAACTGGTGCCGAACATCTCGTTGTAATCCTGGATTGCATCCTCCAGGAATTCCCGCGAGGCCACGTCGAGTGCGTCGGAGTCGAAGTCCTCTTCTGCCAGCAAGCCGTCGACTTCGGCTTCGTTGGCGGCATAGCTAAAGATGATCCCCACCTTCAACCGCTGATCCGGCGTGCGGTTCTCCTGCTGGATGAAGAACTGGTTGTAATACAGCCTGGCCGCGTCAATCGACGCCGTGGCGAATAGGGCGTTGAACCCACGCACGCGGCGATCCTTCAACTCATAGCTATGCGAGCGCTTCGTCTTCTGATCGAAGTGCTCCAGCACGTAGGCCACAACCTGACGCAACCGCTCGGTGGCCAGCAGCGCCTTCTCGGTGTCGATCGCGCTGACCTGTTTGTCGGCCACCGCGGCGGGCATTTTGATCGTGTTGACGTAGTCGATGCGGAACGGCAGCACGTTCTTGTCGGTGATCGCGTCGACGATGGTGTAGGTGTGCAACTTGTCGCCGAAGGCTTGCTCGGTGGTGCGCAGCTTCGGGTTGGCGCCACTGGCCGAGTTGGCGGCGAAGATTGGCGTACCGGTGAAACCGAACAGGTGATAGCGCTTGAATGCCTTGGCGATTGCGGTGTGCATGTCACCGAACTGTGAGCGGTGACATTCGTCGAAGATGATCACCAGGTGGCCGGCGTAGATCTCGTGGCCCTTATTGCCGTTGACGAACGTCGCCAATTTCTGGATGGTGGTGACGATGATCCGCGCGTTCGGGTCTTCCAACTGCCGTTTCAGCACCCGGGTCGAGGTGTTCGAGTTGGCCGCACCCTTCTCGAAGCGGTCGTATTCGAGCATCGTCTGGTAGTCGAGGTCCTTGCGGTCGACCACAAATAGCACCTTGTCAACGTCGGGCAGCTTGGTCGCCAACTGCGCGGTCTTGAAACTGGTCAGCGTCTTGCCCGACCCGGTGGTGTGCCACACATACCCACCAGCGGCGATGGTGCCAAGCTGGCGGTGGTTGGTCGAGGTTTGGATGCGGCGCAGGATCAGCTCGGTCGCGGCGATCTGGTAGGGCCGCATCACCAGCAGCATCCGGTCGGCGGTGAGCACGCAGTAGCGGGTGAGAATGTTCAGCAAGGTGTGCTTGGCGAAGAAGGTTTTGGCGAACCCGGTCAGGTCTTGGATCGGGCGGTTACCGGCATCTGCCCACCAACTGGTGAAGTCAAAGGTGTTCGAGGTTTTGCGAGTCTTGCGCGCTCCGCCCGCCTCGTCCAGGTGTTGGCGGCGGGTGGTGTTGCTGTAGTACTTGGTCAGCGTGCCGTTGGTAATGACGAATAACTGCACGTATTCGAACAGGCCGGACCCGGCCCAGAAACTGTCGCGCTGGTAACGATTGATCTGGTTGAAGGCCTCACGGATGTCGACCCCACGGCGCTTGAGTTCGATGTGCACCATCGGTAGACCGTTGACCAACACGGTGACGTCGTAGCGGTTCTTGTGGTTGCCCTCCACCTCGTACTGGTTGATGACCTGCAGCCGGTTGTTGTGAATGTTTGCCTTGTCGATGAGGGCGATGTTCTTGATCGAGCCGTCGTCACGCTTCAGTAGCTGGACGTGATCTTCTTGGATACGGATCGTCTTGTCGACGATGCCGTCGTTGCTGCCAGCGATCCGATCGTTGAAGAATTGCTCCCACTCAGCGTTTGAGAACGTGATGGCGTTCAAGGCTTCGAGCTGCGTGCGTAGGTTGGCGACGAGCTGGGCCTCGGCGGTGATTGGGAGGAACTCGTACGCCTGGCCCCGAAGCAGTTCGATCAGCGCGCGTTCCAGCTCGGCCTCGGATTGGTACGACGCCGCCGCTGCCGGATCGGCGACGAACTCGGCAACGACCGTGCTCTCCGAACTGAGCGCAATCGGCTCGTAACGATACGCTGCCGCGTCGGTCACACAGCCTCCTCAAACGTCAACAGCTTGTTGCGGTAGTACTCGTACTGCTTGCGTCGCGCCGCCAGTTCCGCCGGAAGCCCCGACGATAAGTCATTCACGATCGCATCAAACTTGTCGAGGATGTCAACGATTCGCTGCTGCTCTCGAGCTCGGAATGGGAACTCGAAGTCGATTCACCCCTTCAATCGACAGCCGCTTGACCTTCGCTCGTGCGACGTATTGGGCCTTCTGCGCGTGAATGGCTGCGATCTGCAAGCAATAGGCGAGGTACGTCGGATTCTCCGTGTGCCGGAGCACGAAGCAGCCGTCATGTATAGCGACGTCTTCATCGCCGAGCCAAGCCACCGCCTTCGCTACATCCTCAACCGTCTCTCCGACCTCCGCGATCACGACATCACCCTTGTGGGCGAAGCGAAGTGACGGCACCAACTCGGAACGAACCCTGGTGATCACCCGGTCGGCCTTCGTGCCGTAATGCGTGTAAATCTGGCCGTAGTGGATCGCTGCAATCCCATCGGCTACATAGTCGTCCTTCACAAACCGGCGACCGCGAAATATGTGTCCTAGCTCGCCGAGCGGTATCCAAGATTCGACGTCAGTCACCGACATGGTGATTAGCTCGTCGCGGTAGTGCGCGTACTGGCGGCGTCGGGCTTCCGCTCGCTTCCAGCTCCGCTTCCAGCTCCGCTTCCAGCGACTGGAACAAATCTAGAACACGGACGATCTCCCGCTGAACCTCCAACGGCGGCACCGGAATCCGAATCTTACCCAGAGCTTCACCGCCTATTCGACGTACCTTCGTGCCCGTTACATGGCGTTGCTTTTGGTCTCGGAACTGGTCGGTCTGGAAGAAATATGCGACGTATCGGGGATCCATAGGATGCCTGAAAATGTATGCGTCAGTGCTGACGGCGACTTCCTCAACACCAAGCCATGCAACTGCCTTGCCCACGGCGGCGTCGTCCTCGCTCGTTGTCGCGATGACCAGATCACCCGTCGCAGCGCGACGCGTACGAGACGCAAGTTCTGGCGAAACAAAGGACTTCGTCTCTGTGGCCCAAGTGCCGTAGTGCGTGTGTATTTGCCCGTAGTGGATGCACCCGACCCCCGACTCCCGGAAATCCGACTTCTGGATCCCGTTGCCGCGGACTAACTGGCCAACTTCCCCGAGGGGCTTGAACTCGACGCCGTTGGGGCAGAGGCGTTGGATGAGGTCGTCGATGTGGCTCATGCGAAGAAGTCCTCGTCGATTTCGACGATGCGAACGGTGTGGCGGGCTTGGACGCCAACGCCGTACTCGATCATCAGCTCGGCAAGGCGTTGGCCATCGATCAGCACCAGGCGCACCGGTACGGTGCGCGCCCAGTCGACCGCACCTTTGCTGAACCGGCTGGTGGTGATGAACACACCCGACTCGGCTTTGCCGCTTAAGGCGCCGACGAAACCTTGCACCTCTGGCCGCTGCACTGCGTTACCCGGCGCGTAGCGCTTGGCCTGCACGTACACCTTGTTCAACCCGAGCACATCCTGGTCAATGACTCCGTCAATGCCGCCGTCGTTGGACTGCGCTGTGGCGACGCCCCGCCCGCCAACACCGCCGTAACCCATTGCCAACAACAACTGCACGACAGCGCGCTCGAAGAACGTCGGCTCCTGGCTATGCAGCCGCGACAGCAAGTCAGACGCCAACTCGCCGTGAATCTGGGCGACACCTTGGTCAATAAGCTCGTACGGGTCCAACGCCGACACACCAACCTCGGGCAGGCTAACCGTTGGTTCCTCCACCGCAGCACCGACGGGATCGTTGCTTGGCGACCGCTGACGCCACCACTCATCGCCGGGCTTTGCCAGCGGCTTCAAATCGCGCTCCGTCAACCCACCGGGATGGTCACTAAGCAGCGCCAGTCCACGGTCGGTAATGCGGTAGGTCGCCCGGCTCGGGCGGTGGATCGCTTCGACGCGGTGCAGGAAGTGCAACGCCCAACTAATGCGGTCGGCCGCGCGGGTAACCCGGCCTGAGGGAAGCATCTCCGTGCGCTGCTGCGCAGTGAGATCAACCAGATCGGACACCGTATTACGAATCTCTCTTGTGCTGCGCGACTCACCGCTTGACAGTGTCGACAGCAGTGGCACCATGAATTCCTCCCACGTCGGCAGCGGCTTCACGGCCCGTTTCCTTCGAGTCTCTCGTTCGATCTGTTCGATGGTCGGAAGGCTGGTCTGCAGCGGTTCCGGCAGCGACTCCAGCAGCTTGTACTCAGCGACTCCCATCGGCTGGGTCGTGTCGCCCAGGGCGTACTCGGCCACCACCTTGTTCTTGCTCTTGCACAGCAACAGGCCAATTGTCTTGTTGTCGCTGTCGCTCTTCACTTGGCGATCCACGGCGGTGAGGTAGAAGCCGAGTTGGCCTAGATGCTCGGGCTTGAACTTGCCGCCCTTCAACTCGACCACCACGTAGCTGCGCAACTTGAGGTGGTAGAAGAGCAGGTCGATGAAGAACTCATCGCCGCCGACTTCGAGCAGCACCTGACGCCCAACGAAGGCAAAGCCTGCGCCGAGTTCCAGCAGAAACTCGGTGACATGACGCACCAACGCATTCTCGATCTCGCGTTCTTGGGCTTTATCGGTCAAGCCGAGAAAGTCGAAGCGGTACGGATCTTTCAGCGACTCGCGGGCCAAGTCGGATTGGGGTGCCGGTAACACAACCTCGAAGTTGGTCAGCGCCGCACCGCTGCGCTCGTGCAGTCGACTTTCAATCTGCATCACCAGCACATTGCGCGACCAGTTGTGTTCAATGGCTTTGCTTGCATACCAGCGGCGGCTTTCGCTGGAATTCAGCTTGTCCAGCAGGGCCAACTGGTGGTACCACGGCAATTGTGCAAGCACCGCTTGCACAAATTCGGCATCGGGCCAGGCCTCGGCGAAAGCCCGCATGTATTTGAGGTTGCGTGGTGAAAATCCCCGCATCTCCGGGAACTCAGTACGCAGGTCGTGCGCCAGTCGATCGACGACCTTGGTGCCCCAACCTTGGTCTGCCTGCCGGACGAGAATCTCGTGACCGATCTGCCAGTACAACTGCAGCAGCTCGGTGTTCACTGCCCGTGCAGCCCGCTGCTGGGTGCTGTAGATCCGGGCTTTCAGATCGGCGAGCCACGACGCATACCCCTCGGGAGGATTCGTTAACGCGACCGGCATGTCATCCATTGGCCGATCCTTCCAAATCGGCGACGATGGCGTCGATGGCGGTGCGTAGCTCCTGTTGGCGGGTGACGATGCGGGCGATCTCGGCGTTCAACGCGGTGATATCGACCGCCTCGCTGGTGTCCTCCTGCTCGACATACGACGAGACCGAAATGTTGTAGCCGTTCTCAGCGATCGCTGCGTTGTCGACCAGACGGGCGAAGTGCGCGGCGTCGGCACGAGCGGTGTAGGCACCGAGAATCGTCGCCTGGTGCTCGGGGGTCAACTTGTTCTTGTTGCCAGTGCGGGTGAACTGGGCCGAACCATCGATGAACAACGTCTTGTTATCCGTCTTCGACTTCTTCAACACCACGATGCAGGTGGCGATCGTTGTGCCGAAGAACAGGTCGGGCGGCAGTTGGATGACCGCATCGACATAGTTGTTGTCGATCAAATACTGGCGAATCTTCTGCTCGGCACCGCCTCGGTAGAGCACACCGGGGAACTCGACGATCGCCGCCGTGCCATTCACCGCCAACCAACTCAAGATGTGCATGGTGAACGCCAAGTCGGCCTTCGACTTCGGTGCCAGCACCCCGGCCGGGGCGAAGCGGTCGTCGTTGATCAGCAGTGGATTAGCATCGCCTTCCCAACGGATCGAGTATGGAGGGTTGGAAACGATTGCCTCGAACGGTTCGTCGTCGAAATGCGCTGGGTCGATCAACGTGTCGCCATGGGCGATGTCGAAGTGCTCGAAGTTGACGTCGTGCAGGAACATGTTGATGCGGCACAAGTTGTAGGTGGTCAGGTTGACCTCCTGGCCGAAGAAGCCCTGGCGCACATTCTCGCGGCCGAGCACCTTGGCGAACTGCAGCAGCAACGAACCCGAACCGCAGGCTGGGTCGTACACCTTGTTGACCTCGGTCTTGCCGACCACGGTGATGCGGGCCAACAGCTCGGACACCTCCTGCGGCGTGAAGAACTCACCGCCCGACTTGCCTGCGCTGGAGGCATACATCGCCATTAGGTACTCGTAGGCGTCTCCGAAGGCGTCGATGGCGTTGTCGGCGAAGTCGCCGAATTGCAGCTCACCGATCGCGTCGAGCAGCTTGACCAGGCGCTCGTTGCGTTTGGCTACCGACTGGCCGAGCTTTTGGCTATTGACATCGAGGTCGTCGAAGAGGCCCTTGAGGTCGTACTCGCTTTTGGTGCCGACCGCAGAGCCCTCGATGTTTTTGAACACGCGGGCCAGCGTTTCGTTGAGGTTGACGTCGTTGCGGGCTGCGTTGCGGACGTTGACGAACAACTCGCTCGGCAGGATGTAGAAGCCTTTCTCCTCCACCGCCGCGTGTCGGGCGATCTCAGCCTCGTGGTCCTTCAACCTGGTGTAGTCAAACGTGGCGTCACCAGTTCGACGCTCGTGGACATTGATGAAAGCGGTCAAGTTCTCGGAGATAAAGCGGTAGAAGAGCAGACCGAGCACATAGGTCTTGAAGTCCCAGCCGTCGACGCTGCCACGCAGGTCGTTGGCGATCCGCCAAATCGTCTTGTGCAGCTCTGCGCGCTGCGTCTCCTTGCTCACCATTCACGCTCTTCCACGACTATTGAGGGGTTTCAGTGGTCGATCTCCGCTGGTTGCACGCCGAAAGCGAATATCGAGCCCTCCAGCACGCTACGCCATCGGGCCGCCTGCATTCGGTTTCCATGCTGCGCCACTCATATCCACGCGCAAGGTGCTCTCCGGAGGATGACGAGTCCGACGGTCACGCCGTACTCAACCTGGTGGAGGGGATGACGAACCGCGTGTCATCACTGCGGCGATGTCCGCGCAGGGCCGCGGCCATCGCCGCTGTCGGATCACCGGTGACGTGCGACTCGCGCCAGCGCGAACGCAATACGTCGAGCTGTGCCAGATGCTTAGCCGATGCTGTGCCAAGTACCTCTGGCAACTTGGCCAGGTTCCAGCCGGCGGCCGCACTCCGCGATGGCGGAATTAGGAAGCGGCGGCGAGCGCCACAAGCGCAGCTTCGCCGCAACGGCGGCCGCTGAACAATGCGCCTTGAATCGATGCGGTATCGCGATGATCGCCACAGACGAAAAGGCCATCGCCGAGCGCTACAGGTTGTCGGGGCGCGAACGGTGGCGCGTCGGTTGGCTGTCCATGAGCGATCCGATAGGTCACCAGATCGCGCCAGCTGTCGACCCGGCCTCCCCACCAGCCACGCAGTTGGTTTCGCACCCGATCGGCGAGGTCATCGCCGATATCGCCGGGGGTGGCGGCGACGATGAGATGCTTGCCCGGCGGGGCGTAGGACGGGGCGATGTTCGACATCACGGCGACGTTCAGCGCCGGACCTGAGCTGTCGGCATCGAGAACGACGAGTTTGTGCGCTGTTGGGGCCTGATCAGCAGCGAAGTAGACACAGCCAACCGGCTTGGATCCGACCGTGGCGATCGGCACCAGCCGAGCGGCGACCGGCCCTTCGGTGGCGACGATCACCGCGCTGGCATCGAGCACGCGACCATCGTGCAAGCGAACCGCGTGTCCCTCGATCGCGGCCACTGCGCTGTTGAGCTGCACGGTCCCCGTCGCCAGACGGTCGGCGAGCTGTTGCGGAATCGCCTCCATGCCTGCCGCAGGCACAGTCCCGGCGCCGCGGGAGAGCATCGCCATGATCGTGTCGAACATGCGCACCGAGGTGCCGAGGTTGGGGTCCAGCTGAATGCCACCGGCGAGGGGCGTGAAGAAGCGCTCGATCATCGTTTCCGAGAATCCGGCCGCGTGCAGCGCCTCGGCGGTGGAGATATCGCGTTGGCGAAGCAGCTGCTGCACCGGTGTCGACATCCAGCGGCGGCGAGCCTTGAGCAGGCGGGCCTTGTCGGCGATGGTGCCGACCGGGGCGCGCATCGTGGAGAACAACGTCGACGGTTTGCGGAACGGATCACCGGCGACGACACCGCGACCCCGATGCCACACCAGCGCTCCCGGGTCGAAGGCGCACAGATCGAGCGCGGCGACGTCGAGTTGCCTGGCCAGCTCCGGGTACTCGGTGAGCAAGACTTGGAAGCCGCGATCGCAGCGGAATCCGTCGATGATGTCGGTGCGCACTCGCCCACCGATGCCATCGGACGCTTCGAGCACGGTCACCGATCGACCAGCACGCTGCAGCGGTATCGCCGCGGCAAGACCTGCGAGTCCAGCGCCGACGATGACGACGTCGTATCGACCGGGCTCTGTCGGTGGCATCGTCACGACTCGCGTGGTGCCCGAACCGAGCCGAGGGCCTCGATGAAGGTTTCCAGAACGTTTGGCGGGTCGACCATCAGCGGGACGAGCACGAGGGCATCGGCGCCGGCCTCGACAAAGCGCTGCATCTGGCCTGCCCATGTGGCCGTCGATCCGGAGATGATGACCTCGCCGTAGAGATCGGTTTCGGTGCCTTCGTAAACCTTCATCTGGCTGGCGAAGCGCCCTTGGTCGATGCGCCGATCGACCTCCTCACGGGCGGCCACGGTGTCGGTCGTGGCATTGACGAAGACGGTCAAGCGCGAATCGGGTCCGATCAATTGCCGAGTTTGGGCGACATAGGCCGGTCCGGAGCATTCCGCGAGGATCACACCGTCGGCGACACGCCCGGCGAGGGCCAATGACTTCGGCTGACGAACCCCGAAGGAGATCAATGGCTGCGGCACAGGGTCGTTCACCGGATGAATCAGCGAGACGTCATCGAGATGGGCATGGCGACCCTGCATAGTGACAGTGTCGCCAGCCACAAGGCGTTTCGTCACCACGGTGACCTCTTCCAGCGACGCCATCCACGAGTCGGGGGTGGCGCCAACTTGCTCCATCCAGAAATCGACGCCGTGCCCAAGTCCCATATGAAACCGCCCCGGGAACATGCGTGCCGTCGTGGCGACCTCCATTGCCAGGTAGGCCGGATTGCGCACGACCGCGGGCGCGATGCCGATGCCGACGCTGATTCGTTCGGTCACCGCCAAGGCCGCAACCGCTTGCGCGAATCCGCCGTGGAAGCCGAGATCTTCAACGACCCACAGTTCGTCGAAGCCAGCAGCCTCGACGCTGCGGGCGTAGTCGCCCAACAGCTCGGGCGCATAGTCGCGGCGGAACATCACTCCAAGGGGCACGGTTGTCACTCCCTCAGCTTGACAGATTGCCGACCACCAAGAGTGCAGCGAAAAAGTTGCACTGTGGACATCGGACTGTCATCTAATGGTCAGCAGCCGTTAGGTCTGATGACCTAGGTTCGCTGGTATGAAGCGACGCACTCGATCAGTCCTCGTCTGTCTGGCAACGCTGACAGGCTCCGCAGTGGTTGCGCTCCCCGCGTGGGCCGCAACTCCTACCGAGATTTTCATCTCCGAATACATCGAAGGGTCGAGCAACAACAAGGCGTTGGAGTTGTTCAACGGCACCGGCGCGTCCATCGACCTCGCCGCCGGCGGTTACAACGTACAGATGTTTTTCAACGGCTCGGGCACGGTTGGCTTGACGATCAATCTCAGCGGATCGGTCGCCAATGGCGATGTCTTTGTGGTCGCCCAGGCAACTGCGAGCGCGACGATTCTCGCTCAAGCCGACCAGACCAACGGCTCCGGCTGGTTCAACGGCGACGACGCCATCGTGCTGCGCAAGGGCACCACCGTTGTCGATTCGTTGGGCGTGGTCGGCTCGGACCCCGGAACCGAATGGGGTACAGGTCTGCTTTCCACGGCCGACAACACGCTGCGCAGAGGCGTTTGCGCAGGCGACACGACACCGACGGACGCTTTCGATCCGGCACTTCCACCGGGTTCGTGGACCGGATTCGCTACCGACACCTTCGATGGGCTCGGCAGCCATGTTGCCACCTGCGACGGTGGCGGTGGCGGTGGTGGCGGTGGCGGTGGCGGTGGCGGAGACGCGTGCGGCCTGGCCTTCACCACCGCGATGGCTATCCAAGGCTCCGCTGCCACGACCCCGATCGGCGGCGCCGTGGTCACGACCCAGGGTGTGGTCGTCGCCGACTACGAGTTGCCGCTGACTGGCGGCATGCGCGGGTTCTACTTGCAAGATCCGCTCGGCGACGCCGACGCGGCCACCTCGGACGCAGTGTTCGTCTTCACCGCCAACGCCGGTTCGCAGGTGGCGCTCGGCGACCTGGTGCGGGTCACGGGCACGGTCAGCGAGTTCCAAGGCCAAACTCAGGTCAGCACCGTGACCTCGCTGCTGAACTGCGGCACCGCTACCGTCACGCCTGTCGAGCTGACATTGCCGATGAGTAGCGCCACGCAGTTCGAACCCTACGAGGGCATGCTCGTGCGCTTCCCGCAGACTTTGACGGTGACCGAGCCGTTCTTCCTCGGTCGGTTCAACGAGTTGACCTTGTCGAGTGGTGGCAAGCTCGCCCAGCCGACCAACGTCGTGCTCCCCGGTGCCGCTGCGCTGGCCTTGCAAGCGGCGAATGACCTCAATCGACTGGTTGTCGACGACGGCACCAACCTGCAGAATCCCGATCCGTTGTTTGGGCGTGGTGGCCAACCGCTGTCGGCTGTCAACACGCTGCGCGGCGGTGACACGGCGACCGACCTCACCGGCGTGCTGACCTACACCTGGGCTGGGGCGAACGCCTCCGGCAACGTCGGCAACGCTTATCGCTTGCGACCGGTCAACGCCCTCGGCGGCTCCGCCCAATTCGTCGCCGCTAACGCACGGCCGACGAGCGCACCGCCGCTGAACGGGCGTTTGCGGGTTGCGGGGATGAACCTGCTCAACTTCTTCGACACCTTCTCTGGGTGCACGTTCGGTGTCGGCGGGCCGGTCGCCGATTGTCGTGGGGCGGAGAATGCGATCGAGTTCGCTCGTCAATGGCCTAAGACCGTCAATGCCATCGTCGGCACGAATGCCCACGTCATCGGTATCAACGAGATTGAGAACGACGGTTATGGGGCGACCTCGGCCCTGGCCTTCCTGGTCGCCCGACTCAACGATGCCACCGCCCCGGGCACCTACGCCTATGTCGATGTCGACGCTCGCACCGGGCAAACAAACGCCCTAGGGACGGATGCGATCAAGGTCGGTTTTATCTATAAGACTGCGGCGGTGCGCCTCGTCGGTGCAACCTCAGCGCTGAACAGCGAGGCGTTCGTCAATGGTGGTGACGGCGCCCCACGCAGCCGTCCGGCCCTCGCCCAAGGGTTCGAGGAGGTGGCCACCGGGGCCCGCTTCGTGGCTGCGGTCAACCACCTCAAGAGCAAAGGTTCGGCCTGCGATGCACCAGACGCCGGCGACGGCCAGGGCAACTGTTCAGCCGTGCGCACGGTCGCTGCACAGCTGCTCGCCGACTGGCTGGCCACCGACCCGACTGGGCTCGGCGATGCCGACCGCTTGATCATCGGCGACTTGAACTCCTACGCGATGGAGGACCCAATCCGCACCCTGCAGGCCGCCGGCTACACCAATCTGGTCTCGTCACGCCTCGGCCCGAACGCCTACTCGTACGTCTTCGGCGCACAGTGGGGGTACCTCGACCATGCGCTGGCCAATACCTCGCTCGATTCGCAGGTCACCGGTGTCGCTGAGTGGCACATCAACGCTGACGAACCGATCGTGCTCGACTACAACACCAACTTCAAGACCGCGGCCCAGCGAGCGTCGCTGTATGCGCCTGATCAGTACCGGATGTCCGATCACGACCCCGTATTGGTCGACCTGACGCTGACCTCGCCATTTGCCAACGCTGCCACCCTGCGGCCGCTGCAGCCTGCACCGAGGGTCAATACTGTCGATCCCGATCAAGCGGTGCCGGTCAGGCTCAACCTTGGGGCACCGTTTACCTCGACGGTGTTGCTCTCGGCGACGTGGGAGTTGCTCGATTGCGCCACCGGCGCGGCCATCGGCAGCGAGCCGGTCAGCTTCAGCGGTCTCGACAGCGGCACCGTCGGTACGGGCCCAGCCCAGTTCCACATCAACGTGTACACCACCTTGTCAATGTCTGGATCGTGCCGCAACCTTGTGCTGGTGCTGAGCAGCAACGGCGACACCCAGGCCCTGCGAATTCGCTTCAACATACGCTGAGGCGTTACCGCATCGCCGCTGCCAGCAGCCAGACTGGACAGATGTCCGACAATCCGCTCGATGACGACATTCGCCTGCTCGGTCGGCTGCTCGGTGACGTGGTTCGCGCCCAAACCAGCCAAGCAACGTTTGATCGCGTCGAACGGGTGCGCCAGGTGGCTGTTGCCCACCGTCGCCACGGCGACGACGTTCCGGCCGCCACGGAAACCTTGAGCGATGCGCTGGCGGGCATCGACATCGACGAGACGCTCGACCTGATCCGCGCCTTCGCCTGGTTTTCTTCGCTGGCCAACCTCGCTGAGGACATCCATCACAGTCGGCGCCGTCGGCATCACCTTGCCGCCGGGTCGCCCCCGCAGATCGGCACGTTGCCCCATGCGCTCGCCACGCTGCGCAGTGACGGCGTCGATCCGGCCGCGATCGTGGCCCGCTTGGATCGAGTCGTCGTCGCTCCGGTGCTCACCGCGCACCCGACAGAGGTGCGACGCAAGACGGTGTCGACGATTCAGCGGCGCATCGCCACCCACCTGGCGGCGCGCGACTTCACCGGCGATGGTTCCCCGGAACGCGCCGAGCATGACCGCGAGCTGGAGCTTGGCGTGTTGGCCATGTGGCAAACGGCGATGTTGCGGCTGTCCAAATTGCGCGTCGCCGACGAGGTCGCCGAGGTGCTCGGCTACTACGAGCAATCGTTGTTCGCCGAGATTCCCGACCTGCATCGACGCCTCGACGTCGCCTTGAAGACCACCTGGCCGACGCTTCGAGATGTTGCCGTCCGACCGGTGGTGCGGATGGGATCGTGGATCGGGGGCGACCGCGACGGTAACCCGTTTGTCACCGCTGAGGTGCTGGTCGCTGCCGCTGAACGCCAGGTGACCACAGCCTTTCGCCGCCACCTGCAACAACTCTCGGATCTGTCCATCGAGCTGTCGATGAGCGATCGACTGGTCACCCCGACGGCCCAATTGGTGGCGTTGGCCGACGCCTCCGGCGACGACTCGCCGTTTCGCGCCGACGAGCCGTATCGGCGGGCGCTGCGCGGCATGCACGCCCGCCTAGCGATGACCGCCGCAACCCGTGGCCTCGATCTGCCCGACCACGCCGCACCGGCCGGGCAGCTTGTTGGTTATGCATCACCGGACGAGTTGCTCGTCGACTTGCGCATCGTCGACGCCTCGCTGCGCACCCATGGGGCTGAGGCGTTGGCCGATGCTCGTGTCGATTCGGTGATCCGCGGCGTGGAGAGTTTCGGCTTTCATTTGTGCACGCTCGACCTTCGCCAAAACTCCGAGGTTCATGAGCGTGTCGTTGCTGAGCTTCTTGCCCACGCCGGGCTGGCCGGCGATTACCTGTCGCTCGACGAAACCGAGCGGGTGGCGTTGTTGTCGACCGAGTTGCGCTCGCCGCGGCGCCTCTTCGTGCCCCACGCCGACTACAGCGACGAGACGCGCTCCGAGGTCGCCATCGTCACGACGGCAGCAGCGTTGCTCGACCGCTTCGGGCCGGAGATCATTCAGCAATGTGTGATCTCGAAGTGCCAGGCGGTCAGCGACCTGTTGGAAGTGGCCGTGTTGCTGCGCGAGGCCGGGCTGTTGGTCGATTCCCAGGCGCGGATGGCCGTCAACATCGTGCCGCTGTTCGAAACCATCGAGGACCTGCGCAACGCCGGTTCGGTGGTGCGCTCCTTGTTCGAACATCCGCTGTATCGATCGTGGATTGACGGGCCCCGAAACGGCCTGCAAGAAGTGATGCTCGGTTATTCCGACAGCAACAAAGACGGCGGCTATCTGACCTCCAATTGGGAGCTATTCCGCGCTCAGACCGAACTCGTCGAGGTCGCTCGGGCTGCCGGTGTGAGCCTGCGGTTCTTCCATGGACGCGGCGGCACCGTCGGGCGCGGCGGCGGGCCGAGCTACGATGCGATCCTGGCGCAGCCCGCTGGTTCGGTGACGGAAGGGTTGCGTGTCACCGAGCAAGGTGAGGTGATTTCGGCACGATACGCCGATCCGGACATCGCCCGGCGCAGCCTCGAGGCTCTCGTCGCTGCGGCCGTGCAATCGCCGTCGGAGTCAGAGCCGGTCGATCCAGCCGATTGGCGGGCGATGGAAGAACTCAGTCAGCTGTCCTTCGACGAATACCGCGACCTGGTCTACGGCGACCCCGGGTTCGTGGAGTTTTTCCGGGCGATGACCCCGGTCAACGAGATCGCCCAGTTGAACATCGGCAGCCGTCCCGCGTCGCGCACCAACTCGGGGCGGATCGAAGATCTGCGGGCGATCCCGTGGGTGTTCAGCTGGAGCCAAGTGCGCATCATGTTGCCCGGTTGGTATGGAACAGGCTCCGCGTTCGAACGCTGGGTCGCTGGCGACAGCGGCAAGATCGCCTACCTGCAAGCGCTCCACGGCCGTTGGCCGTTCCTGCGCACGGTGATGTCGAACATGGGCATGGTGCTGGCCAAGACCGACTTGGACATCGCGGCGCGCTACGCCGACCTCGTTGAGGACGACGCGTTGCGCACGCGGATTTTCACCCGGCTGAGCGATGAGCACGGGCGAGCGCTGCATTGGGTTCGTACGATCACTGGCGGCGATCTGCTGGCCGACAACCCGTCGCTGGCTCGCTCGATCCGCAACCGGTTTCCTTACCTTGATCCGCTGAACGTGCTGCAAGTCGATCTGCTGCGGGGCTATCGGGCCGGTGCCGACGACGAACTGACCCGACGGGGTATTCAACTGACGATCAACGGCCTGGCCACCGGGTTACGCAACAGCGGCTAACCGTCTGCACCTTGGCGAATCATCGTCGTCGAACCGCCAGTTGAGGCGAACACCACGAACCCGAGTGATCGGTAGAGACCTGATGCCTGGACGTGTTGATCATCGACGCTGAGGCTCATCACGGGGTGACGCACGAGCAATTCCTGCAGGAGCCGTCGTCCGATTCCTCGCCCCCTCCACGGTGCTTGGATGGCGATGCCCATCTCGGGAACTCCCTCGCGGACGAAGCCGTAACCCGGATCCTCGGACGTCATCCGCCGTACCCAGGTAGCGCCAATTCGCTGGCCATCTGGAACGGTGCAGATCTGGGCGTCGTCGCCGTCTCGAGTTCCAAAATCCGTGAGGTAGCGCGCCAGGCCAGGCGTCTCGATGATCGACCGCGGGAACGGGTCCTGTCCATCGCGCACGTACAACGACTGGTAGAACATCTCCCAGAGAAAGGGCACATCCGTCTCGCCCCAAACCCGGAACCTCAGGTCATCTGTCCACGGGCCCGAGCCTAACCACGCCTGCCCAACGGGCGGATGGGCATCGGAGTGGTTCGTTTCGATAAGTATCCGTGACGACATCTGTAGGAACGTAGCCGTCTTCTCCATTGGGCGTAATAGTGCGCTGCCGTGCTCGGTGCGAGCATCTGTGCACGATTATGAATGCGAACGGGTTGACGACAGGGGTAACGACATGACAACAGCAGCTTTCCACTCCGATTCGACGGCGGAGAGGTTCCGACGCATCGCCGGACAATTCAGCGATGTGGCCGCCACCGTCACGGCCGAGCAATGGACCAACCCGGCACCATGCGAAGGTTGGACGGCCCAGGACATCGTCAGTCACATGGTGGAGTGGGTGCCGTCGGTGATCGGTCGCTCAGGTGTGCCGTTCCCCGAGTTTCCGTCGCCTCAGGCTGAGCCGCTGGCGGCCTGGACGGCGCTCGTCGACAGTCTGCAGGCGATGCTCGACGATCCCGACGTGGCGGCGATCAGCTTCGATGCCGGCCCTCCAGGAACCCTGACCGTCGAGCACGCGATCGGCATGATCGTGATGGGCGACGTGTTGATCCACACCTGGGACCTGGCCACGGCGGCCGGTCGCACGGTTCATCTCGACCAGGAGTTGGTCTCGATCATGCTCATCGGCATGCAGCCGATCGATGACATGCTGCGCCAGAGCGGCCACTACGGCCCAAGGGTCGAGGTTGCCGACGACGCCGACGAGCAGACCAAGTTAATCGCCTTCACCGGGCGCAACCCGTTCGCCGGTGTCGACAGTTAGCACACACGGCAACCACGCCACCGACGAAAACACTCGGGCTCGTTCGGGTGGACGTCGCTAGCCCTGGGCTACGCGATCGCCGAGGGTGTTCAGCGCGGCCGTCGTCGAGCGTCGTTGCCGCGGCCCCATGATCTTGGCGATCACGTGCTCGCCGGCGATGACCGCCGGATAGCGCGGCGGGTTTGCGGTCGAGCAGCAGGTTGGCAGGCATTCGATCACAGCGTCGTAGTTGGCATCGAAGAAGAATGCCGCCGAGCGGCGTCGAGCGGGCCCCGGTGTCGCCGGCGGGACCACGCGATGCAAGGTCGAACGCCAGCGGTCATTGGTCCACTCGGCGCTCAGGTCGCCGAGGTTGACCAACAACGCTCCAGGCTGCGGGAGGACATCCACCCACTCGCCTGCCGCGGACATGATCTGCAGCCCGGCTACGTCGGGATCGGCGTAGAGCACGGTGACCACGCCGTAGTCGGTGTGCGCGCCCATGCGTTGCTGTCCCGGCAACGGATCGGCCTCGGCGGCGTGGCGCAGGTAGTGATTGAGGCGCAGTGTTGTCGTCGAGTGATCGATGTAGGGACGAAACCATTGCTCGGGCAGGCCGAGCGCTACGGCGAAAACGTCCGTCAGCGTCACCGCAACGCGGCGAGCTTGCGCGAAATAGGCAACGAGTTGAGCGCGCATCTGCGGCAGCTCAACCGGCCAAACGTTGGGAGCGAAGAACCGATGTCGCTCGGCGGCGTGCCAGGAGTCGTCGGGAACGGCGTCCTCACCGATGTTGAAGGCTTCGAACAGATCCGGTGGCGGTGCCACCTCACCGAGCGAATAGGCCAGCGCCTCTGAGCCAAACCCTGAGTACCCGCGGTTGGCGGCAAGATCTGGGTTCTTGGTAGCCAGCTTTGCCTCCACAGGCAAACCGAAAAAGTCATCGGCCGCAGCCAACATGCCACCAAGCACGTCGTCGGTGATGCTGTGGCCGACGATCTGCATGAAACCGACTTCCCGGCAGGCCACGTCGAGTGCTGCGGCAACTCCCCAGCGCGCAGTCTCGTCGCCATCGGCCCATGCGCCGAGATCGATAATGGGTACTTCGAACGGCATTGGCTGAGTGTATTGCAGCGCAGAAAGCGACAAAACGCCGCGTCGCGTCACACGCTTGCCCCGCTCGGAGTCGAGGTCGACGCCGGCACCGACGGCGTCAATTGTGCGGCCATGACGCTCGGGGCGACGGGCATCGAACTCGCCTCCGCGGAGATCTTCAAGTCGTGGGCTATGTCGCCGCCGATGGCCAACCGCTGACCGCTGCGCGGCCGATCGTCTCGACGACGTTCCGCCAGTTGAGCTACGACGAAGGCGGCCCGTGCGAGTGCATCTTGCAGACCGTGACGTTGACAACGACGCTCCCCGATGGAACCCACCTGTCATGGACAGCGAGGTTCCCGACGTATGACGCCGGGGATTGAGCTCGTCCGTTTCGAATTCTGAGCAGCGACGCGCCGCTACACTCCGCGCCGTGATCTCTCCCGACGTTCCCGTACCGTTTGAGCAGGCGTGGAACGCGGTCAGCGCTGTCGACGGATGGCT
The DNA here is from genome assembly GCA_963732585.1 of uncultured Acidimicrobiaceae bacterium. Taxonomy (GTDB): domain Bacteria; phylum Actinomycetota; class Acidimicrobiia; order Acidimicrobiales; family Ilumatobacteraceae; genus WLMZ01. The sequence goes on from CAVSZY010000004.1 coordinate 105,719, forward strand.
CGCCGATGTGCAAGCTCGCCGTTTGTACGACGCAGCGCAGCGGGTGCCGAACGGTGGTCGCATTGTCGAGATCGGCTCGTATCACGGTCGCTCGGCGATCGTCGCTGCGCTCGCCGCCCCGCATGTCGGCGAGGTCGTCGCTATCGATCCTCACGGCGGCAACGACCGCGGCCCGCAGCAATGGAACGGACGACCAGAAGACGGCCAGTCCGACAACGAGATCTTCGAGCGCAACCTGACCAACGCCGGGGTGCGTTCGCGGATACGCCATGTGCGGGCAATGTCTGATACCGCGCATAACGAAGTGCCGGGCGAGATCGACCTGCTCTACGTCGACGGTTCGCACCGTTTCGCTGCGGCCCGAAAGGACATCGTCGGCTGGGGAGCAAAGGTCACCCCTGGAGGAACCATGCTCGTCCACGACTCGTTCAGTTCGATCGGGGTGACGTTTGCATTGCTCAGCACGACGGCCGTCGGATCGGGTTGGCGCTACATTGGGCGCAGCCGTTCGATGACCGAGTATCGCCGTGACGAGCTCAGCGCAGTGCAACGTTTGACCAATGCCGCCCGGCAGCTCGCGGTGCTTCCCTGGTTCGCTCGCAACCTGGTGATCAAGGGGTTGATCGCCGCCAAGCTCGGGCGCTTCACCCGATTCCTGGGCCACGACGGCGACACCTGGCCCTACTAATCAATCAGCTTCCAAAGATTCGCTGGAGCTCGCCGTGGGGTATCGCCGACGCGGCGAAGTCGAACGTTCCCGCGTGGAGCATCTCCTCAGCGCCACGTTGAGCTGCACCGAGCGCGGCGCGAGGAAAGCTGCGGCGCGATTCATGCGTAGGCGACTTGGCAAAACCCGTGGTTGCAGTAGCCGCCCGGGTTCTTGGCGAGGTATTGCTGGTGATAACCCTCGGCGTAATAGAAGGTGTCGAGGGCCCCGATCTCGGTGGTGATCTCACCGAATCCGCCACCGGTCAGCGCGGCCTGATAGGCCTCGCGGCTGGCCAGCGCTGCGGCCAACTGCTCCGGCGTCGAGGTGAAGATCGCCGAGCGATATTGACTGCCGACGTCGTTGCCCTGCCCCATGTATTGGACCGGGTCGTGGTTCTCCCAGAAGGTCTTGAACAGCACGTCGATCGACACCGCGGACGGGTCGAAGACGACCTGAACGACCTCGGTGTGCCCGGTCATCGAGGTGCAGGTTTCCTCATAGGTCGGGTTCGGCGTGGTGCCACCGGCATAACCCGCAGACGTGCTGTACACGCCCGCCAGCTTCCAGAAGAACCGTTCAGCACCCCAGAAGCACCCCATGCCGACGACGAGGGTCTCCATGCCGTCGGGCCACGGCCCAACGAGCGGATTGCCGTTGACGTAGTGCGCAGCAGCGACCGGCATCGCAGTGCTGCGACCGGGAAGGCACTTTTCCGGCGGTGGCGGCGGGGCGGGTTGGCGACGAAACATGAACGCCTCTTTCACTTGACAACGTGGAATCGAGGATACTGCCGCACGACGCCGACGTTCAGCCGAGAACGGCGCGCAATGCGTCGAGGCGCTGCGGGACCGGGCGATACCAGACCCACAGGCCGCGCTTATCACGGCTGACCAAACCAGCCTCGACGAGGATCTTCATGTGATGGCTGACCGTCGACTGTGACCGGCCGGACGGTTCCACCAGATCACACGCGCACACCTCGTCAACGGCGGCGGCGATAAACGACAACAGCCGCAGGCGCACCGGATCGGCCAGAGCAGCGAACGATTCGGCTAACACCGCGGCCTGCGATTCGTCGAGCGTTGCCGCCCGCACCGGGCTACAGCAGGCGATGCGATCGGTGATGGCGACCTGTTGCTGAGACATGAGCAAACTCTATCGAAGATTGTCGAAGTAATAGATTGACGTTTGTCGATTTATCCGCCATACTGACTATATCGATATTCATCAATCTATAGGAGTTCCCATGTCACGAGTACAGCTCGCCCTCAACGTCGCAGACCTCGACGCCTCGATCGAGTTCTACACCAAGTTGTTCGCCACACCACCCGCCAAGGTGCGCGACGGCTACGCCAACTTCGCCATCGCCGAGCCACCGCTGAAGCTGGTGCTGATCGCCGGCCAAGGCCAGCCCGGTTCACTCAACCACGTCGGCGTCGAGGTCGAAACCACCGCCGAGGTTGCTGCGGCCGCAGCGCGGATGAGCAACCAAGGAGCGGAGTGCGCCGTCGAAGAGGCGACCACCTGCTGCTATGCCGTGCAGGACAAGGTGTGGGTCAGCGGTCCGGAGATCCCTTGGGAGATCTACACCGTGCTGGCCGACGTGCCGGTGATGCATCCCGCCGAAAACCAGTGCTGCGCGCCGTCAGCGGACGAGGTCGCCGTCGCCGTCGCCGAAAAGCACGTCCCCTGCTGCTGAGCAAGCTGGGTATCTACCCGCAGGCCTCGCGGTTGTCGACCCGACAGACCAAGTCTGACGAGTAGGCACGGTCGATAGCCGCCGAGGTCCAGGCACCGTGCAGCCCGTCGTTGCTCATCACATAGGCGTTGGTGCGGTTCGGGTCACCGGCGACGGCGATCATGATCTTGTCGGTAGCGGTAACGATCGGGACCAAACGCTCAGGATTGTCGGAGCGGGCGAACTCGTCGGGGAGTAACCCGTTCTCGGCGAGTTCGCTCAGCGTCCGACGCCCGGCGGTCAGGTTGGACCACTCTCCGATCAGCTTCTCAAAGCGCCAGGCAGGCATGCGGGCCTGCTCGAACAGCGCCCGGCGCACATCCTGTTTCGACCATCCGGCACGGGCGAACACCCCGGCCAACACAGGGGAGAGCACCAGCAACGGACGGTAGTCGCCGTGGCCGAGTCCATAGACGTGGGTCAGTTCCCAACCGGTGACGCGCACTAGGCCATCGGCCAAGTAAGGCAAAATCTCCTCCGGCGAAGAACCAAACACGCTCCCGACGATCAAGCCACCGTTGATCCGCACCATCGTCACCACGTCGTCGCCGCGGGTGAAACCGAAGTCGGCGCTGAACGGCGGCCAGCCGATCTCGGCCAGCGCGGCCTCGTCCTCAGCGAGCACTACCCGCGTGCTGTTGCCGAAGGTGGCCTTGTCGTGTTCCTCGGCGGTGAACCCACACACATTGCGTAAGAACAGGCGCAACCAGCGAGCGACAGCGGTGTTGGCTCTCGCTCCTTCACGCAGTGCGCCTTGCCCGTAGTTGAATCCGAGGTCGGTGATCACCGGCCCGTTGAGCACCACCAAGGCGTCGGCACCGGTGGTGTTGCCGGAGTGTTCCACCCCGTAACTCTGGCCGGCGATGATCTCGGCGATCGCCAGCAGAACCGGCAGTTCCTCTGGCCGACAGCCAGCCATCACGGCGTTGACCGCCACCGCCCAAACGGTGATGTCGCGCCCCGATGGTCGGGCCGTGCCCAGAAGGCGCCACGCGTCGTTGCCCGAAGGCTCGATGAACGCGGTGACACTGTCGCGAGTTGGCGGGATGATCGCTAGCCCTTCCGACCAGCCATGATCGGCGAAGTGGTGGTTGATCTCCTCGACGGTGCCGGAGACGACGATATCGAGCGCGCCAGGTTCGTCGTCGCCGTCAGATTCATTGCTGCGCACGCCGGTCAGCCCGTCGATCACCTGCTCCAAGGTGTGGGCGACGAACGACGTAGCGACATCGTCGATCGTCTGCGAGTCGACGTGACCGCGCATCACCGCCACCGCCAGTCCATCGAACCCGACGCCGCGCGCGGTCGCTGCCGCTTGACGTTCAAAGCCTTCGCAGAGCAACGACACCGAGGGCACACCGGCGGCTTCGGCGGCAACAGATGCCCGCATCACGGCGGGCGTACAGCTGCCTCAACAGCCGTTGCCGACGACAACGGCATCGATGCCGTGCTCGTCGAGGGTGCCCGCCAAGGCCTCGATCAGCGCAGCTTCGTTGGAGCCGTGGACGTTGCCGAAGGTCTCATATCCAACGATCTCGATGCCGGGGAAGCGGACGCGCAACTCACGTTCCAGGATCGGGAAGATCTCCTCACCGCGGAACAAGTAATCCCAGATGAAACCGATCCGAGCACCCTCCAGCGTTGCCAGTCGCGGCGCCGATCGACGCCGTTGCACACCTCGTGGCGACTTCGGCCAGACGACATCGAATACTGGTTGAACGGCCGAGTTCATGAACCCAATCATGCCGTATCGAACTCGAAAATCGTCACCGCTGCGGGGCGACCGCCGAGCGCTCGATAGAAATCGAGGGCATGTTCGTCGTCGTTGTCGGCCGGGACGAAGGCGATGTCGATGCCGACGTGGGCTGCGTCCGCGAGTAGGCGGGTGATCAGCGCTCGACCGACCCCTGTGCGCTGCGCTCTTGGGTTGACGGCGATGTCGAAGATGAACACCTCGGCGCGTTCGCGATGGGTCATCCACAACGTGTGCGCGCTGAGACCGGCGATCACCGCGTCGTCGTCGAGCGCGCTGTAGCCCCAGAAGTCGTCGCGGGCGAGCAGCCGGACGAGGTAGTCGTCGCCGAGCGCTTCAGTTGGCGTCTCGAAGACGTCGGCCATCAGGGTGAACGTGGCCCTCGCCGTGGCGAGATCGCCCGCGCTCAGTCGCTCAAGCCGCAACATCACCGAGAAACCGGTGTATCGCGCCGACGGCAGCCTGCGACTCGGGGAGGTCGGTCCACATCGGCCAACAATGCCACATCGCTTCGGCGACGTTGGCCTCACCGCGTCCCCCAACCTCGGTCAAGCGGGCGGCAAGGCGCACAGAATCGTCGCGCCAAATGTCGTCCTCACCTGCCAAGAACAAGGCCGGTGGCAGCACCGCAAGATCGCCGTCGGCAGCGAGTAACGGCGACAGCCGGGGATCGTCATACTCGACGAGTCCAGCGACCGTCGATCGCCAGTGTTCGAGCGTGCCACGGGTGTTCTCTGGGTCTCGGTTCTGATCGATGCTCGCTGATTGCAAGGTGGCATCGAACGCCCCACAGATCGTGACGATCGCATCGACGGTGCTCGGGTCGTCGCGTTGGCAGGCGATCGCCACGCTGACAGCCAGTGCTGCGCCGCAGCTGTCGCCGCCGGAAACGACGACGTCGGCGTGGCGGCGAGTGGACCGCAGCACGCGTTCGACATCGCCGAAGGCATCGTCGAAGGCGTTGTCGGGCAGCCGTCGGTAGTCGACGAGAACCACCTGGAACCCGGTGCCGAGCACAATGCTGGCGCCGAACTTGCGATGGGTCAGCGATGAGCCCGTCGCCAAGCCGCCACCGTGGACCCAGACGATCTGTTGCTGCTGCGGATCGGTGACGCCGACGGGACTCAGGGTTCGACAGGGCACGCCGGCGACATCGCCGATCACCTCGCTGACACCATCGGGTAACGGAGCGCCACGAGCGGCGCTGTCCCACAGCTCGCGCGCTTGTTCAAGGGTCATCGAGCCGTCGAGTTTCGGCGGAGTGAGCCGGCGTTTGGCCCGTGCGGCCGCCTCGCTGATCATCGACTGCTGCCAAGGTGGTTCATTTCGCGTGCCGCCGCCAACATCTGCGGATCGTGGGCGCAGAGAATCGTCAACGTCGGGTCGCCATAGCGATGCAGTTCGGCCAGACGTTGCTGGTTGGCGATCACCTGCTGGCGATCGAAGGCCACCAACTTCTCCGACGCGCTGAGCAGTCGAGGAACTGCGGTGCTTCCGTCGATCTCGCCTCGGTGATAGAAGGCATCGCCGGCGTGCAGCAGCCAGCGATCACCGGCGTTGACGGCCACTGCAGCGTGGCCGCGACTGTGGCCGGGCATCGACACCAGCACGATGTCGGGATCGATCTCCTCCAACGATTTCGCCGCGGCGAAGCCACGCCAGGCCTCGCCTTGGGGTGAATGCTCGACGATCGCCGGGCGATGCGCCCATTGCGCTGAGCGGTAGCGCAGCTTCTCGCGCCGCGTCGGCGACCACATCGAGCCCAGCGCCTCGGCGGCCGTGACGTGGATGAAAGCGTTGGGGAAGTCGCTGATGCCGCCGATGTGATCGAAATCGAAATGGGTGATGACAATGTGGCGCACATCGTCGCGGGTGTAGCCGAGCGCTTGAATCTGGCGGACGGCTGTCTCGGCTGGGTCGAGCGCCGGGCGGATCAGGCGACGGGCGACGCCAAGGCGGCGACGGGGATCGGCGATGTCGTGCAGGCCGAATCCTGAGTCAACGAGCACCAGGCCAGCGTTTGTTTCCAACAACAGCACGTGGCAGACGAGGGGATTGCCGGGCACGTGCAAGCTTGCGCAGTTGAGGTGATGGATCTTCATCGGCGGCTCCAGCTCATGCGGCCACGGTAGCGAACGAGGGTGGCGAAGGTGGCCTTGACGGCCGACTGGCCCGGCCTCAGTGCAGGGCGGCGGTTGACGCTCCGATGTGGTCGACAATCCGCTCGGCGACAGCAGGAGCGGCGAAAGAAATGGCCGGCGGCGAGTCACGCTCACCAGTCTTCCAGGACCGAGGGACATGACCGGGGACACAACCAGCGAGATCGGCCTGTTGTGTGTCGGTCGGGAGCGGGATCGGACGTGCCCCGGGAGCTTCTCCGAGAGCTCGATGTACTCGACGGCACGCCGGCCAGCCGCTAAGTCACCGGCTCGATCGGCGCCGATCAGGAACCCGAACAATTGGCCGATCTCCGCGACCGTCGCAGTGCGGTCGCATCGGCGAGCCGCTTTGTCGGGCGCCCAATGTGCAGTTTTGGTATGGCAGAGGCTGCATCAATGGGATGGTAGAGAGTGCTGTAATGGTAGTGTTGCGTTGTGATGATCGGAAAGACATTCGCAGGCGAGTACCGGCGACGGGTTGTCGACGACGAACTCGATGACCTGTTCCCGCACTTGCCGGCGATCTTGATCGACGGGCCGAAAGGTGTCGGAAAGACATCGACGGCCACGAAGCGATGCAGCAGCGTCCGTCGTCTCGATGAAGAGGCCGAGGCACGAATCGTCCGAGCCGACCCGAAGGTGATCAGCCGTGACGAGACGCCGCTGCTGATCGATGAGTGGCAACGGGTTCCCGGGATTTTCGACGTTGTGCGCCGTCTCGTCGATGCCGATCCGGTCGGAGGCCGGTTCCTTCTGACCGGGTCGGCACCGACGGTTCAAACCCACTCGGGCGCAGGTCGCATCACCACTCTGCGGATGCGGCCCTTGACCCTGTCAGAACGCGGTGTCGTCGTGCCGACCGTCTCGACAGCCGGGTTGTTGGCGGGCACCGCCACCATCCAAGGAAGAACTGCGTTCGGGCTGAGTGACTATGTCGAGGAGATCGTCGCAGGGGGCTATCCAGCGATGCGCGGCATGGACGCACGCTCCCGGCGACGGCAGCTCGACGGGTATCTCGATCGAATCGTCGACCACGATCTAGCGGAATCCGGGCTGGTCGTGCGCCGCCCGGCCACAGTCATGGCGTGGTTGCGCGCCTACGCCGCGGCGATCGCGACGACCGCGTCGTGGGAGAAGATCCGCGATGCCGCAACCAGCGGGATCAGCGACAAACCCGCCAAGTCCACGACGTTGCCGTATATCGAGTTGCTCACCGCTCTGCGGATTCTCGATCCCGTGCCGGCCTGGGTTCCGTCGAACAACCATCTCCAAGCACTCACCCAGCAACCCAAGCACCACCTCGCCGATCCCGCCCTTGCCGTTCGCCTCGTCAGACGTAGCGCGACACAACTCCTCCAGGGCAACGAACCGAACACGGTCGTCGCGCGTGATGGTGGTTTTTTGGGCGGCGCTTTCGAGTCGCTTGCCGCCCTCTCGTTGCGTACGTTCGCGCAACGATGCGACGCCAAGGTGTCCCATCTGCGCACCGACGGCGGCCGACACGAAGTCGACTTCGTCATCGAATCCGACGCCGGCATCGTAGGCGTAGAGGCGAAACTCGCCAGTTCCATCGACAACACAGACGTCCGACACCTCCTGTGGCTACGCGAACAGATCGGCAACGAGTGCATGGACCTCGTAGTTCTCCACACCGGACCGGAGGCATACCGCCGACCAGACGGCGTCGCCGTAGTACCACTCGCGCTGCTCGGGCCATGACAGCCCCAATCGAACGTAGATGGATGCCCAGCTATGCGGAGGTGGAGGCGTAGCTGTGAGGCCACAAACCATCCAACAGCTGACAGTTCCACCGGCCATCGACGAGCAAATCTGACGGCCACCCAAGGGCCGTTCCGCTGAACGCCCACGGGCACAACATTTGGGCCTTGACCCCCGCCGTGTTTGTGGCAACAAGAGAGCGGGGCGGGGTCGTAGACGTGCGTCGGGGGTCGACCGGCGGCGAAGTAGGCTGGTCGCGGTGATCGCAGAGCTGGTCATGACCACCGCCATCGGCCCTGACATGGTGAGTCCCAACGCGCGTATACGTGGACGCGTCGTAGGTGAAGATCGCTGCGCTGGCGGTTGTCGTAGCGGTACCGCCCGCACAGAGAACCACTGCGAGAACGGCGACGAACCGAGCGATCCAGCGGGCCACTTCACCGCTCCATGCGTACGGTGACAGCGACGATCTGGTCCGCACGATTGAACACAACGGCGGCGACCCTTACGACCTGGTCGATCGATCGCCCGCTCGCCAGCCGCACATACGTCGCGTCAGCATCGAGATCAACGGCGACATCAGGCGCTCCGTCCGACCCGCCTTCGCTCGAGACTAGAGCCGAATGCATCGCGACCAAGCCGAGAACCTCAACGCCGATGATGTCGCCCACTTCGTCGAGGTCGACGACGGCATCGACAATCTCAACTGAGACGCCTCCGCCAAAGTCGATCGCGGCATCCGACCCGTTCCATCGAAGGTACCCGCTCATCGCTGACCTGCCCGCGGTTGCCCTTTGTGGACGCTGACTATCGACCCGCCGTTGCCCGTCACGACCGTGATGTCGTTGACCGAGTCGTAGTGGACCGTCTTCCCACCATCCACGAGCTTGCCGGGGTAGTTGTCGATCGCTTCGTCAACAACGCTTCCGGGGATGTTGCGTTGCGGACCCGTCTCGGTGCCGTAGTGCTTGGTGTACGGCCGGCCTCCCGGAGTCGAGCCGTAGGTCGGCAAGTCGTCCACAACACGAGCGACATCGTCAGCCGTGTTTGTGGCAACACTTCGCGGGTCGGGGGTCGTAGACGTGCGTCGGGCGTCGCCCGAAGGCGAGGCAGACCGCTCCCGAGCATCGCAGCGACTGGTTGTCGCCGCGCAGGCGACATCAATCGCGTAGTAGTCAGCGCGCGTGCTGCTTCGAGCGTCGTAGGTGTACGTCGCTGCGCCAGAGGTCGTCGTAACCGCAGGCGAGAGGCCGACGAGTAGCCCGACCAGCAGCGCGACCAACCTTCGAAGCACTATTCCAACTCCGCTGCCCGGCGAGCGTCCTCGCTCTCGCAAGAGCCAAGCCATCAGAATCCCTCAAGTACCGGGATCTCTCGCCCAGTTTGTGCGATGCGATCCTGAAGTGCAGCGAGGTGGTCAGTTTCCGTCACAAATACGATATGGAACGGGACTCCGGGTCGGTCCCAAGGTTGACCCTCGTTTACGGGGGCGTTCCACTCTCTGGTCACACGCCGCAGAACATCGAGTAGTACAGCCAACTCCGACGGCTCTTTGAACTCCGGGTGGGCCGGCTCATCGGCCATGACGGCGTGCGCGCTGCTGACAACGACTACGTAGCCCTCGGGTGGGCACCAATCGAGGTCGGTCAAGCAGTCGTAGAACGCATTCCAGTTCCGCCCGAAATACTCAGGAAATTCGAACGCAGTCGCAAACAGATCCATCAGTTCGGCTGCCGTCCGCGCCGCTTCTCCGTCGATGACGACCAGCAGAATGCCGTCTGGAAGTTTCAACGGGCCACGAGTTGCTAGGAATACAAACGGCTCAGCGAGACTCTCGGCGAATTGATCCATCTAGTTCACCTTCGTAAAAGTCGTGTAGTGGTCGCTCGTATACCAGACGGAGCCATCGCTTCCGGTCACCAATCGCTCCGCACCCCGGTTGACACCCTTGGTGTACGGATTGACATCCCACTCCTTGTAAGTGATCGGCCCGCCTCCCGGCCCACTCTTCGGCAACACCTGACCAGCGGCACGTCCATCGTTCGCAAACGCAGAGCCGCCTTTGTAACCGGCTGGCGCAGCGCCGGTCTGCTCAATCGTCTTCAGCGTCTGTGCTGCGTTACCCGGAAGCTTCGCCCCTGCCGCCTTTGTGGCATTACTGAGAGCGGAGGCGGTCGTAATCGTGCCTGAGCCCTGTGTGGAAAGAGCGGCAGACCCGTCCAGCGCATCATCGAACAGATTCAGGCTGAACTCGGCGGCTCGAAGTTCGTGAACGTCGGTGCGCGCGATGGCGGGCGCACCGTAGGCGAAGGAGGCTGCATGTACGACCTGGCTCGTCGAGCCGATCATCCCCGCAAGCACGAACACTACGAATGAGACGAAAGCCCATAAGGCAGGAATGCATTGACGAAGTACACGGATCGCGCTACGCAAGCCGATACCAGCCCGGCTTCGGCCGCGTCAGCACCCCGCTGTTGACCAATTCGTCCAGCACCTCGACAGTCGCGACCTGGTCCCACCCCTCAGATCTCGACTCGAGAAACGACCGCAACCGAAACTCATCGAAACTGGGCTCGTCGTCCGGTGACAGATCGAAGTCAACAAACTCACCGGAGTCCAACTCGAACCGGCATCCCGACCCATGAAAACGATAGTCACCGTCGGCGATTCGACCCGACCGCGGATAGTCACCACTGTTCTTCGCCTGGACCAGCGAGACCCCGCTGAGCACGCCATGTGGGGTCGCAAGTAGACGCTGCGTCATCCGCTCAACCAGGACGGCGAACTCAATGGTAGAGCGGCGCAGGTTGCCGATCATCCTGCTCACCCTGGTCGCGCCTCGGACGCAGCAGAAACGAGCTGGTTGACTCCACCGGGGTAATACGTCAGCAACTCGGCTTCGCTGATCACGCGGTACTGGACGTCGATACCGGCTTGGCGGGCAGCGGCCACACGATGATGGCCATTGACGACGTAGCTCTGCCCATTCGCCTGGAACACCTCGATTGGCTCACCCACCCATCCGTTCTGACGCATCGAGGACGCGATGTCATCGACCTTCGCCTTCGAGCCTCGACCAGCGAGAGTCTCCGTCCGCCGCAGGTCCCAGGGCTTCGCGGAACCCACGATGTCGTCGACCGTGTTTGTGGCATTAGCGAAGCGGTCGGGGGTCGTAGACGCACCTTGAGCCTCCGCGGAAGGCAAGGCAGACTGCTCCCGCACACCGCTGACCTGGTCTGTCAACGCTTCGGCGGCGACGAATACGTTGACGTCGCCGTGCGTGATGGTCGGGGCGTCGTAGGTGAAAGTCGCCGCGCTGACCGACGTCGTACCGGTGGACAGGAGTGTTGCGAACGCAACCGCTAGTAAGACCAGCACGCGCGACGCCCACCACAGGCGACGCTGCGGCTTGGCACTCACGTCGCCTGCCCCGTCCTCGACGAACAGAAGGTGACTGTCGGTCCATACTCCGGGTCAGCTGCGACCAACCCGGTACAGGTCACCTCGAACGTGCGGTCCGGATACACGCTTGCCAACGCACTGCGCCAGCCAGCCTGCATGACCCGGGCCAGGTCGCGGAACGCTTCACCGTCGTTGACGTCATCATCGGTCGTGAACACGTCCCACAGATGAAGATGATTGAGCACGCTCTCGATGCCCGACCGATCCCCGTCAAGCTGATCCCACCACTGATCGACAGACGCCTCCGCATGGCGGTCGACAAGGAGGATGCAGCCACGCACTTCTTCAAACCGTGGCCAAATCAGATTGCCGACAGCGACAGCGCGAGCCACTGACACGGTCTGCCCGATGAAGTCGAACACGCTCAAGCCACTGCTACCGCCGTAGGAGTTGCGCCACTCCGATGCTTCGCGAGTTGACATAGGGTCGAGACGATCACCCTGCACCTGGAATCTCCCCTGGTAGAGCTGGCCGAACGGTGTCGGCTGGCCTGACGAAGACCTGACCCGTAGTTGGATTCACATGTCGTTCGAACTCAAGTACGTGCGGCGTTGGCACACCGGCATGAGAAGCGCCTGTGACGTCGACTCTTCGCAACGGAAGACCATCCGGTCCGTAGACCTGGTAGTGGGTCACCGACCCATCGGCTCCTCTTCGCAACAACACTTCGTCGGCGTTCGCCGTCTTCGGGAAGCGGCCGCTGACCTGTCGTCCCGATGAGAGCAGGTCGTCGACGGTGTTTGTGGCAACATTTGGCGACACGGGGGTCGTAGATGTGCGTCGAACCAAGTCGGCGGGCGGTGCAGACTGCTCCTGTGGGTAGTTGATCTGCGCTTGCGTTGCTCTGGCGGCCCCGAGCACACGGACCTCAACGCGCGCGACGGCTGGCGCGTCGTAGCTGTATGTGGCGGCGTCACCCGTCGTCGTACCCGCCGTCGCCCCCATGGACCCAACCCCCGGTGCCCAAGCGAGGAGCGCAACGAGAAGCCGAACGACGGCTGCGACAACCATCAGGCTGACTCTCTCTGCAGCACGGCCTCGCCGACCGCCGCGCCTGCTGGCGAGAGTGCCAGCCAGACGATTGCGCCCGGGGTTGGGGCGGAGTCGCCCCAACCCAACCACTCCTCGGTAATGCGTACCACGGCTTCTCCCGCCGAGCACTCCCAAGGCTGATGCGTGTCCCCGTCGAAGTCGCCGGGGACGACGAGTCCGGCGACGATCAGCTCTGCGATTACGCCTACTGCGAGCTGTCGAAGCTGAGAGGGATCAGCGACACCTGACCGGCGCACGATCTGGTGGACCCAGCCAGCGTAAACCCAGTCGTCGGTGCCATTGGCGAGCACATCCTCGGCCAGAGTGCGATCAGCAAACCCGCTCATCCTGCGATGTGAACCTTCTGCGTGGTCCCGTCTGGGAGGCGAATATCGATCGTTGCGCCGCCGCTTGTGGACGATCCGCGGATGCCGACCTCCACGCCGTCTGGTCGTCGTACGACCGTTCCCTTGTACCCCGACCACTCCGTCGGCACGCCGCCGGTAGCGAGGTCGTCGTAGACGGTCTGCAACTCACCTGGGGACGATACGGTTCGCACATGCGGCTGCCGACCGGGCGAAAGCCCACCCGTGACGTCGTCGACGCTTCTGAGTACGTCGTCTGCCGTGTTTGTGGCAACACCGGCGTAGGTGGGGGTCGGGGACCAGCGCTGGACTCCGTGTGTGGGCGACGCGGGCTGCCGCGCCTCGCTGAGCAGCATTGTGCTGGCCCCGGCGATGTCGAATAGACGAACCTCAACGCGCCCGTAGACCACGGTGTCGTAGGTCAAAATCTCCGCGTCGGCGGTCGTCGTACCCGTCGCCAGACCGGATACCGCTGCGGCTACCGAGAGGAGGGCAACCAGAAGCCAACGGAAGATCATGTCATTCCTGCCGGAGTTGGCTGATCGGCGGCAGCTCGGTCGGCGCCTCGTCCGTGTACCACGCATACTCGATTGCCGATAGGTAGCCGTCTGTCACCCACACAAGCACCTCGCCTATGAATCCGCCCTGCCCATCAAGCGCCACAGCACGAACGGGCAGTGGACCGTCGGTGAGCGCCGCACGGTCGCACGATGGCGGAACCGAAAGCTCAATCATGGTGATCGGACCGCCGACCGCCGACGCAGCCATTGATTGCTCATACAGCAGTTGTGCAGTGGCTTGATCAGGGAGCGCCCGAAGCACCCAGAGCAACACGGCGTGGGTACTCAGGGTCATAGGTCGTTGAGGTGTTTTAGCGTTGCTCATGGCGTGAACGCCGTCCCGAGCTTGACGACGCCGTCGACAACGGCGCCCCTCACGACGACCGTCTGGCCGCTGATCACAACCGGGATCTCGAAGGTTCCTGCAGCGGGTGTCAACCCCTTCACCCCGGTCAGCATCTGCTCGACAACGGCCTCGCGACTACCGAACTGGTTCAGCAACGGATCGAGCTTGTGTTTCGGCACGAAGATGTGGTCGAGTTTTTCGGCTCGTGTCGCGTACGCCAATGCGTCAGCGATCTCGCAGTTGTGAACAAGAACATCCTCGATTCCTGCGTCGATGTAGAACGTGTCGATGCCTTGCACGTCGAGGTCGTAGGCGGTTGTCGTGTGGAGCGTTGACCAGTCGAGGCCCTCGACCGCGACCGGTTCACCGGAGGCGGTGAGTAGTTGGTCGCCTAGGTCGAGGTCCTGCGCTTCCTGCCATTCACCGTCGGTGACATTCCAGTACCGGTGGTCCTCCGTGGTCACGATCTGACCGACATCGGTACCCAGCGTGACTAGTTGATCCTCGTGCGGCAACGTCGCAACGACCTCGCGGGCCTTCGTCTCTCCGGTCTCCGGATCGGTAGCGACAACCATGTCACCGACCTCTACCTCGTCGATGCGCTTGCGGGTCCCGTCAGCCATCAACACATAGGTGCCACCACTGAACGAACACGCCGCCTTTGTGGCAACACTTCGCGACGGGAAGGTCGTAGACGTGCCCCCAGCTTTCGCGGTGGGCGTGGCAGACCCCTCCTGCGCGCCGACGAGCTGCAACGGACTGGAATCGGTGGTGTCGAACTTGTGAACCTCGACGCGCGCTGATGCCGGCGCGTCGTACACCTGTGTTCCGGCGTGGACCTCGGTCGTAGCTACAAACGAACACGTCATGGCGACGACCGCCGCCAGCACGAACCTGATCCAACGAGCCATTGCTATCCCTTCCCAAGTCCGCGGCCACGGGGCACGCACGGGAAGAGGCGACGAGGTCGCGTTGTCGCTCGCATCGAAGACCCGATCGGCTCAGATCGACAGAACGAGATGACGATCATCGATGTCGACGTGCAGTGAAAGTTCGCCACCAAGGGCCGCCACAAGCCGCGATAGCGTTTCGATGGTGCTGGCCGGGGTTGGCCGATTCAGGGCCTGCGAAATCGCCGACTGTGTCACGCCAAGCCGTTCGGCCAACTGATCTTGCGTAACGCCCAGTTGCTCGCGTAGCTCGTTGAGCGTCCAGAGAAGTTGTTCACTGTCGAACTCTCCGCGCAATTCTGCCACCCTTGCAACGCGTGCAGGGTCGGCTTGTCGATGCTCGACAAGTTCAGCGAATTTCTTAGCCATTGGTTCGTTCCTTTCTGTTGGCTGACTTCATGGGTCTGACTCGATCTCTCGAAGGTGTTCGTCGTACAAGTCGTCGGCCACAGCGATGAAGGTGCCGTACCAGGCGTTCCACTGAGGACCGGCAGGGTCGGCCTTGTCGCCGCCTATCAGCAAGATGGCGGTTCGACGCGGATCGAACGCGAACAGGACTCGCAGATAGTTACCTTTGCGATCGGCGCGAAGTTCCTTCATGTTGTGATGTCGCGATCGCGACAGTCGGTCGACAGCGGGACGACCAAGATTCGGGCCAAGTTGGGCGAGTTGCTGCACACGAGCCTCAACCGCATCCTGTTGCTCCACGGTTAGCGTGTCCCACCATCGTTCGAACTGATCGGTGACCTCCACCTCCCAAGACATTAACCAAAGCTTATATCATCGTGGATACGTTGGCAACCGAGACGCTGTGTTTGTGGCAACACTTCGCGGGTCGGGGGTCGTAGATGCACCTTGGGCCTCGACGGGAGACGAGGCAGACCCCTTCCCCTCATCGCCGAGTAGTAACGAGCCGACGTTGGCAACATGGAGTTGATGGACATCAACGAGCGCGACGGCTGGGGCGTCGTAGGTGAAGGTCGCTGCGCTGACGGTCGTCGTAGCCGCATGCGCCGGCCCGGTCGGCGCGAACCAGCCGACCAACGAGACAACGAACGCTGCGAGCCACCTCGGCACCGACTACTCGCTTTCCTCGTCCGGCCGCTGTTCAACTAGATCCTCGAAGACTCGCTCGAGCATCGGCCACTGGGGCTCTGTGCCAGAGTCGGTAACGAGGTCCCAGACCCCACAGTCTGGATTCGGGCCCACTGTGTCGTGGAGCCAAACAGACTCACACTCCTCGCAGCCCCAAAACGCCACTCGACCTGGAATCCTCCATCGAGCAACCCAACCCTGGCCGCATCGCGGGCACCACAACTGAATACTCATGACGGAAACGCCGTAACTATCTCGGAGGTACCTGGTTTCACTATGATCGTCACAGACGTCTGGCCGGCGGTCCCCACCTGGCGCCCCATCGGAACGACGAACTTGCCCGGATCTCCGGGAACCGACGGACCGCGGATTGCCCACGCATCGTCAACGATCCCGAGTACCTCATCCGTTAGGCCCGGGAGATCTGTCGCGGACGTCTTGAACACTGAATGAACCGGCTTGCCGCTCACAGGCCGAGCGTGTTCCATCACGTGAGTGACCCGGTGCCCCTGCGCCGAACCCGGTCCGTAGGTAAGCCCTTGCCGTGACCGATAGACGCCGGGGCTGACCTCTGACAGGCGTCCTGCCGTGTTTGTGGCAAAGCTTGGGGAGGCAGGGGCGTAGGGGTGCCTCGGGCCGTAACCAGCGGCCAGGCAGACTGCTCCGCCACGTCGCTGACCTCGAACGGCGTCGCCCCGGCGTTGTCAATCGCATGGGCACCAATGCGCCGCGACGGTGGGGCCGTCGTAGGTGTAGGTCGAGGCGCTGGCTGTCGTCGTAGGTGGAGCCGACGCAATGACGAGTCCGAACACCAGCGCAGCCACGGTGCCAAGGAAGCGTTGCCAAGTGACCGAGGTTGTCACGACACGCTCACGGATCTCGCTCGGCAGTCTCCGAAGTGAGTGCAGCTGCGACGGGACCGAGCTTGGGGATCCTCGACCACCACCAACCGCCAGTGTTTGGGCTCGGTTCAATTCGCGCTAGCGCTCCAGATACGTCAACGACTGTGAACTCTCGGAAGAGTTGATCGGCCACGCGAAGAACCGCTGGCGGCGCGATGTCCGCCTGTGAAAGTCCACGCTCCACTTTGCTTCGGAGATATAGCGCCGCCACGTAATCGTGAACGCCCCAAGCGTCGAGGGCATCAGCCTGATGAGCCTCTTCCCAAAGCCGAGCGACGTGGCCCGCCCACCCGTCTATCAGTTCGAACAAGAGCGATTGTCGACCATGGCCGACATCCACGCTCGTGGTCATGAGGAGTTCGTAGCGCTCCAACGTCAACCTCCGGGGTAGTAGGCGGTCGAACGAGTTGGAATGTCCTCGTTGATGATCACACGCACTCCGTTGTACTCGAACTGCACCGCGTTCTGGCCGGGAAGCCGCACCGGCGTCGCACGACTGATCGCGGTCTCGATCTCCAGAAGGCTTGGTCGACCGGCAATGTCACCAGCGCCAACGTGTTGGTATGTCAATTGGGCAAGTTCATCAGCGTCGAACTCTCCCGCAAGGCCGCCAACGCCGGGGCACGTGTTATGGACAAGGATCTCTTCGCTGCCAACTTGTACGAAATAGGTGTGGATGCCGTCAACGGAAAGGTTGTATGCCGTGCCTACAGAGGTGGTCGACCAGTCGAGGCCGTCGACCCTGAGAGTCCCGCCGCCGGCTGTGAGCACCAGATCGCCGGTGTCGAGTTCCACTGCCGGTTGCCACGCCCGATCAGTGACATTCCAGAAGGGGTGGTCCTCTGTGGTGGTTATCGGCGACTCGCCAACTTCGAGGTCGACGAGGGTGTCTCTATGAACCCAGAGGTGAGTGACCTCCCGGGGTCCCCGCTCGCCGGTTTCGGGGTCGTAGGCGAGTACTTCGTCGCCGACCTCGATCTCCGAGATCGGCTTGGTCGTACCATCCGCCATGAGCACTCGGGTTTCGCCGCTGAACGAGCAAACAGCCCCGACGACGTCGTCAACCGTGTTTGTGGCAACAGGTAACGAGGAGACAAACGATGGATAGCCGAGCATGCCAAACATTTCCCAGGTTTGGGCTATCTCACGGTCCACGTCTTCGGAAAGCGCGCAGTCCGCCGCTTCGTCGACACACCGAATTGAGGCGGTAAGGCGGATGGCATCCATCGGCCATCCCTGCCTCACCGCGCTGATCGCTCGTACACAAGCGTCCTTTGACGCACATGGAGAGTTCGGCAACTCAAAGAAGCTTTGCTCCGGGAACCCGCTGGTGTAACCGACGAGATAGTCGAGATAGTCATTCATCTCTGCGCTCAACGGCTGCCCGAGTGACCCCGCCTGCCTGGATCGGATCGTTCCAAAGCAGTCCATTACGTCGACCGCGGAATGATAGTTCGAACAAATGTCGAGCACCGTCAACGCCGGTTGCCTTGCGTTATACAGCCCGTCGGTGACGGTTGACATGCCGGTCGGGTCGGTGTTCATGATCGGGTTGTTGTTGGCATAGTGATACGGATTCGCGACCACGGTCGTGCCGTTCACCCCGTCAAGAGGATCACGGGTGGTGAACACCCCGTTGACCGTGTCATAGTTTCGGGCCCGCAAATAGGCCAACGAATCAATCACAACCTCACCGCGATACCCCAACAACGGCATCCAACTGTTGACCCCGGTAGCGACACCAAACACGTCATAACCGCTCCCACGAGCGACCGCTGACGGTGAGGTCACCGACCCATACAAATCACGCCCAACATTATTCTCTGTCACCCCGACCCGAGCCTGCACCCACCCCGCCGGACCAGCCACCAAACGTTGCCCACCGATCAACGTCGGTTGCGTCAACCCGCTCGTGGGATCCCAATCCAACGTCGTCACCGCCGCCGCTTTGGTCACCGTCACCAAATTGTCATCCGGGTCATAACCACGCACCACTGTGGTCGCCCCCCGCACCGTCGAGGCCAAACGGCCCTGCGCGTCATAAGAATACGAGGTCACACCCGCCCCATCGGTCTCGCTCACCCGGCGACCCGCCAAGTCATAGCTGAACGACATCGACCCAGCCGACAGCAACTGTGACGCCGCATCAAAACTGTTCGACGTGACCAACGCGCCAACCTGCACACTCGTACGACGCCCCAACAAATCATACGAATACGTCGTCACGTCCCCCGTCGACGGGGTCACCGTTTTCAACTGATCAGCAACGTCATACCCGAACGTTCTCGTCAACCCACCCGTCGACTCCGTTTTCACCCGCCCCGTCGAGTCATACCCCACCACCGTCGCAGAGCTCACCCCCGAAATCGTCTCGGTGTAGTTCGTCACCCGCCCATTCGTGTACGCCCACGCCCGCGAACCACCAACCAACGTTTCACCCACATACTGGTCATCGGCATTCCAGGCATACGTGACAAGCACTGCTGGTACAGCCAAACAATCCGCACCACGACCAGCGACACCGTTCAGCGCACGCGTCGAACCCTGCGACCAAGCCACCGGCGCGGCGACCAGCCCCTGCCCACCAACAAAGACCGACATGACCAGCAACAACGGCACAACAAAACGAAGCCGGAAACGAGTCACAACACCAATACTCCCAGCCCCACCATCACCGCACGCGGCAATCAGGCCGACGACAGACACCCAAACACACCAGTGGTCTTGATGAACTACCGGTTGCCCAGATCACAGGCAGCGCCTGGCGACTTCGAGAAAATCCAGGCCGCCGTTGCCCTCGAAGTCCCGAAGGCACGCCAACCCGGTCGACACCCGTTCGATGAAACCCCACTGCCATACCGCCTCAGGATCGACATCAGCCCCAGCCAACGTCGCCAGCATCTCGGCCCGGCGCCGCGCCAAGCGTGGCGTGTCGCCTTCCAACAACGGTGTGTTGTACTCGCGCATCACCACCCCAAGATCATGGGCCCGCTCTGAAATCAGCCCTTCTGGATCGATGAGTCGGAACTGTCGCGGCGACGCTTCGTCATCGACAGCAAGCGTGTTCCAACCGTGAGCATCGCCGTGCACAAGCACCGCCGAGGCTAGATCGAACGCGCTCACCCGTCGCCCGCAATAGTCGATCGCCCGCTCGATCACCGCTCGTTCGCAAGGGCGCTGCAACTGCTCCCAGGTCGATTCGATGAACTCACCGAGCGACACCGCCTGAGCCGCTCCGCTCGGCAGCGCGCACTGTTCGACGACAGGCCGCCAGAACTGCTCCAACGCGTCCACGATCGTCGTGCAGATCTCATCGACCGGCATCGCCAACTGGTCGAGGTTGGAACCAAGCCGCTCCAGCAACATCGCCGGAACCGAACCGTGGCTTGCCAACATCTCGACGCATCCCTCCCCTGCAGCCAGCTGATGGCACAACACGCTGCGCTCGAAGATCTCGGCATCACCGTCGGCGACGATCATCGCCACCTTGAGTACGCAGCGCCGCCCAGTGGAATCGGTCGCCTCGGTCACATATGACGCAGTCCCGCCATCGATGGGTGCCCCCATCTCCAGCTCCCAGTCGCGCGCCAGCATGTCGACCACCGCCGGCAAATCGTCGAGCCAATGTTGCCCCGCCGCCCCATGCGCGCTCGCCCGTTGGCGGACCAACGAGGGAACGGCCAACGAGCTGGACATCTCACGGTTCTACACCATCAATCGAACAGCGCCGTGGCCAATATCGTGCCATCTCCCAACACAACGCGCATCTCACGGGCGTCGGGCAGCGACGGGTCAACGGCGGCGGCCTGCCCTGGACGGTGCGCAAGTCAAGTCGTCGGGCAAGGTCGAGGTCGAGTTCAAGGACTTGGTGTTCGCGGCCGGACCGAACGTCGGCAAGAACACCGTGGCGTCGATGGCTGTGGTCGTGTCCTGTCTCAACGCCTCGAACCAGATCGTCAACGTGATGACGCCAGCATTCCCCGTCTCGGTGGCCCCAGCGACAGACGTTGGCTGTGACGGTGAGATCGAGGCCCGCGTCACCCTGCCCGCACCGTGCATCGCCCCGATCGTCTTCGTCACCAATGCAGCCGGCACCACCTGTCTAGCGATCGACGGACTCTCAGGTGCGACCCTAGGCTGTCGGCGGTGATCACTGTCGACAGCCTGAGCGTGTTGCATGGCTGACGTCGTCATCGTCGGAGCGGGGCCGAACGGTCTCGCGGCCGCAGTACGGTTGGCCGCTGCTGGCCGACAGGTCGTGGTGCTCGAGGCCGCAGCGACGGTCGGAGGCGGCACTCGCTCGGCCGAGCTGACCCTGCCCGGTTTCGTGCACGACATCTGCGCCGCGGTACATGCGCTGGCCGCCCACTCCCCCGTGTTCTCGCCAGAGGTCCTCGGCGATGCCGCCCACACTCTGCGCTGGATCGTGCCGGAGATTCCGCTCGCCCACCCGCTCGACAACGGTCGCGCCGCCGTGCTGCACCGCGATCTCGCCGCCACAGTTGCCGCGCTCGGCGACGATGGCCCTCGATGGCGACGACTGCTCACGCCGCTTCTCGACGAGTGGCCAGCAATGTCTGGCCAACTCCTGCGCTCCGTCGTTTCAGTGCCGACAAAGCCGCTACTGATGGCCAGCTTTGCCGCCAGGGCGGCGATCCCGGTGACGGTGATGGCCAAATATTTGGGTGGCGGCGATGCGGCGGCGCTGTTCGCCGGCAACGCAGCGCACGCCTTCGTGCCGCTCAATCGACCGTTGACGTCGGCCGTCGGGCTGCTGCTCGCCGCTTCTGCCCACGACGGCGGCTGGCCGTTCGCCGCGAGCGGTTCGCAGGCCGTCGCCGATGCCCTCGCGGCGCGCCTCGTCGAACTCGGCGGCGAGATTCGCACCGGTGTCACCGTTCGTTCGATGGCGGATATGCCAAAGCATCGCACCGCGCTATTCGACACCAACCCGGCGCAGGTCGCAGCGATCGCCGGCGAGGCATTGCCGCACCGCTATCGAGCGCGGCTCACACGCTTCCGCCACGGGCCCGGCGCGTTCAAGATCGACTACGCCCTCGACGGCCCGGTGCCGTGGACCGACGAGTCGTGTCGGCGCGCCGGCACCGTCCATGTCATTGGCGGCATCGACGAATTGGTCGCCGCCGAGGCCTCGATCGCGTCCGGGAAGATGCCAGATCGGCCGTTTGTGCTCGTCGCCCAACAGTCGCTGTTCGATCCAGGTCGCGCCCCGCTCGGCAAGCACACGCTGTGGGCCTACGCCCATGTACCCGCCGGTTTCGATGGCGATGCCACGGCGGCGATCGAGGCTCAAATCGAACGTTTCGCTCCCGGCTTTGGCGACCTGATCCTCGCCCGCCACGTGACCAATACCTCCGACTTCGCCCGCTACAACCTGAACTACGTCGGTGGCGACATCGGCGGCGGCGCGCTGTCCGGGATGCAGATGATCTTCCGACCGACGGTGTCGTTACGCCCGTACGCCACACCGAACCCGTCGATTCTGATCTGCTCGGCGTCGACACCACCCGGTGCCGGAGTGCACGGCATGTGCGGCTGGCATGCTGCCGGTCGGGTGCTCGACGGAGCTCGGCGGGCCCGCTGATGAACCCCTCACCGAGCCTGGAGCCGATCTCGGCTGAGCCGCTGTGGCGAATCGGTCGACCGGTGATGCGTCAGGGTTGGCACGACCTGACGGCGATCCACTGGCGCTACCCCGCCGAGGTTGTGCAAGCGTTACTGCCTGACGGCTTTACGGTCGACACCTTCGACGGTTCGGCATGGGTCGGCCTGTTGCCCTTCCAGATGGACCGTATCCGTCTCTTTGGTCTACCTCCGTTCGGGCGCTTCTCGACGTTTCCCGAGACGAACATTCGCACCTACATCGTCGACACTCGGGGCCGGCGGGCGGTGTGGTTTTGCAGCCTCGACATCACTCGGCTGGCGCCGACGCTTGTCGCCCGCACCACCTACAACCTGCCGTACTGCTGGTCGACGATGGAGATCGCCACGCCGCCGACTGCGCCCGATGAGCGTCACTACACCTCGCAGCGACGTTGGCCACGGGCTCATGTCGGTGCCCAGGCAGCGACGACGATCGCAGTGCGCATCGGTGAGCGGATCGCCAGCGACGACCTCACCGATCTCGACCACTTCCTCACCGCTCGCTGGGCGTTGGGATCAACCTTTGCTCGGCGGTTGCTGTGGGCGCGGGTGGAACATCCGCCGTGGCCGATCCACGCAGCACAACTGCTTCGCTGCGAGCAGACATTGACAACCGCCGCTGGCCTTCCCGAACCCGTTGGCGAACCCTATGTTCGTTGGTCGCCGGGCGTCGATGTGACGATCGAACGCCCCCGCCTCATCCGCTGACCAACGACGTTGGAGCAGACCTCGTCGATGCCGAGATCGTCGCCACGCGGTAGCAGCAGGACACGCGGGCATTCGCGTGCTCGCACCCGCAGTGCCAGGTCTAACCTGAGGTTATGAAACTT
Source organism: uncultured Acidimicrobiaceae bacterium (assembly GCA_963732585.1). Classification (GTDB taxonomy): domain Bacteria; phylum Actinomycetota; class Acidimicrobiia; order Acidimicrobiales; family Ilumatobacteraceae; genus WLMZ01. Next base: position 129,003 of record CAVSZY010000004.1, read on the forward strand.
TCCGACATCGATCCCGAGATCCTCAGCAACACCGCCGCAGTGCTGGCAACGAATGGACTCGACGGTGTGCCGCAATTGACGGTGATCTGGTTCCTGGTCAGCGACGAGACGATTGGGGTTTCCATCAACGCCAACCGGCACAAGGTGCGCACGTTGATGCACGATCCGAGCTGCACCTTGCTGATCACCCATCCCGATACACCGAACTACTACGCCGAGATCCGCGGCACCGCGGCGCTGATCGCCGACGACAACTACGCCTTTGCCGACGACCTCGGTGCACGCTACGACGCCAACATGCGCAACTTCGACAAGCCCGGCGACACCCGTTTCAAGGTCGAGATCACACCGACGAAGATCAACATCGTCGACGTCCGCCACTGATGGTTCCAACGAGCATCCTGTTCGTCTGCCTCGGCAATATCTGCCGCTCACCAGCTGCCCACGCTGTCGTCGAACACCACATTGCTCGCCGCAGTCTCGACGCCGAGATCACCGTCGATAGCGCCGGCACCGGGTCGTGGCACGTCGGTGAACGCCCACACCGCCAATCGGCCAAGGAAGGCAACCGCCGCGGCTACAGCGTCGATCACATCGTCCGCCAGGTTCACCCGGCCGACTTCGATCGCTTCGACCTGGTCATCGGCATGGACCACGCCAACCGCCGCGATCTGATCGATCTCGCCCGGTCCAACAGCCGCCACGCAGCCCAGCGTCGCATTCGGCTGCTACGCGAGTTCGATCCGCTCGGTGGGCGCGATGTTGAACTCGACGACCCGTGGGGACAGCCGGACCGGGCCTTCATCGAGATGTACGACATCATCGAGCGTTGCGTCGACCCGCTGCTCGAACACCTCACCAGCGAGCGGAGCTAGCCAGTCGATGGCCATTCTGCCGGCTATCGATATCGATACTCGCCGGGCCCGCCTCGTCGAACGCCACCGGCTCAGTGCCGAGCGACGGATCGACGACGTCGCCCAGATCACCGACGACCTTGTCGCCCTGCACTCATCGGATCCGGCGTCGGTGTATCTCTCGGCGATGGCCAGAATGGCGACGCCCTCGATCGAGGCTGTGTCCGACGCCCTCTACGAACAGCGCAGCGTGGTGCGCCTGCATGCCATGCGCCGCACCATATGGGTGTTCACCAGGTCGGCCGCCAAATCTGCGCATGCCGCCTGCGCAGTCGGAATCGCTGCCACCGAATGGAAACAACTCACCGGCTGGGTCGAACGTACCGGCATCGCCGAGCCAGCCGCGTTCCTCGACCGACACGGTGTCGACGTGCTTGCCGCGCTCGATCGCCTCGGCCCGGTGACAGCCCGCGCTCTCGGTGTCAAGCACCCGGAGCTGACCGTCAAGATCCTGGCCGGATCCGGCAGCTACGCCGCCGAGCAATCACTGCACACCCGGCTGCTGCTCAACCTCGGTTTCGATGCCCGCATCGTGCGCGGCCGCCCGATGGGCTCATTCCTGAGTAGCGAGTACCAATGGTCGCGACCGCAGGACTGGCTCGGCGAACCAATCGCTGGCGAACCGATAACCGAGGCGCGCAACGACCTCGTTCGTCGCTACCTGGAACGCTGCGGGCCGGCCACGACCATCGACATTCGCTGGTGGACTGGGCTGCCGGCGACGGCGATCAATGCCGCGTTGAGGTCCATCGAGGCAATCGAGGTAGCCCTGCCCGCTGGCGAAAGCGGCGCCGCCGACGGGACCGGCTGGGTGTTGCCCGACGATCCTGTCGCCAGCGAAACCACCACTTCGGTGGCCCTCTTGCCTGGTCTCGACCCAAGCGCGATGGGCTGGAAGGAGCGGCGCTGGTACCTCGGCGACCACGGAGAGTTCGGCGTCTCGCTGTTCGATCGCAACGGCAACGTCGGGCCGACGGTGTGGGTTGACGGCGAGGTGGTCGGCGGCTGGGCGCAGCGCCCCGACGGCTCGATCGTCACCGAGCTACTCAACCCGGTACCTGGTTCGCGCCAACGCCTGATTGCCGAAGAGGCCGACCGGCTGCGAGCGAGCATCGGCAGCGCCCGGGTGACGCCGCGGTTCCCTGTCCCGCTGCAGCGGCGCCTGGAGTCCGCTACAGCGTGACGAAGGCGGCCATGTCGTCGAGCAACCCGCGCAGCGCGTCCACATCGGTGCGCGGATTGACGATGCACACCCGGTAGCACGTGTCTCCGTGCCACCGAGTTGGCAGGATGAGAGCCACGCCCTCGCGTGCTCGGCGGACGCGACCACTGCGAATAGTGTTCGTCCGTCCAGCCGCGGCAACGAAACAGCACCACCGACAATTGCGGTTCGAGCAAGAGTTGGAACTCTGGCCGACGGTCGAGATCGGCGGCGAACTCACGGGCCGTGTTCAGCGTCGCCTCCACTGCCGCGACGTAGGCGTCCGTGCCATAGGTGGCCAGCGAAAACCACAACGGCAGACCGCGGGCACGGCGCGACAGGTGATAGGCGTAATCCGCCGGATTCCACTCGTCAGAGTCGATCGTGTCGAGGTAGTCGGCATGTTGGGAATGAGCAAGCGCGGCGAGCCGCGGCTGGCGGTAGATCAGCGCGGCGCAGTCGTAGGGAGCGAACAACCACTTGTGCGGATCGATGCCGAAGCTGTCGACGCGGTCGATGCCAATGAATTCCTGCCTGGCCGAAGGCGCACACAGCGCCGCCAAGCCGTAGGCACCATCGACGTGCAACCACAGCCCGAAATGTTCGCAGACATCGGCGATTTCATCGAGACCGTCGACCGCACCGGCGTTGGTGGTACCGCCGTTGGCAACGACGGCAAAGACGCCGTCGGAATCATGCGACAGCACCGCAGCAAGCGCCTCCCCGGTCATCCGCCCACGGCGATCAGCCTCGACCGTCAGAACGTCGATGTCCATGACCCTTGCCGCAGCGCGGATCGAGGCGTGGGCCTCCGTGGTGGTCGCAACCCGCCAGCGAACCGGTCGGCCATGGCGCTGTTCGGCATGGAAGCGGGCCGTGACCAATGCCGAGAGATTGGCCGCCGAACCACCGGAGACGAAACATCCGCCAGCATGCGGCGGTAACCCGGCAAGGTCGGCCAACCAGCGCAACGCAGCGTTCTCGGCGGCGATCGCACCAGCGCCCGACTCCCAATGACCGGCGAAGATCGACGACGACGAGACCACGAGGTCGAACAGGGTCGCTGCTTGCGAGGGCGCTGTCGGCACGTAGGCCAGCGCCAGCGGATCATCCAAAGGCCGGGTGGACGGCAACAACTCCTCCCGAAAGAGGGCCAAGGCGGCCTCGCCACCGATTCCTTGAGGAGACACGGTGCCGTCGAGCAGTTCGTTGAGCACCTGCGCGCCCCGAGCGCCCCACATCGGATCCTTGGCGAGCTTGAGGCGCTCGATGGCGTAACCGACAACGGCGTCGGCCAGCGACTCCGTGTCCGCATCCCACTGATGCATCCGACGTGGCGAGGGTGTCCCCATAGGCGCAGCATAAAGAATCCAAGGGCTGCAGTCACTGCGCCCAGACTAAGTTTATAAACTAAGTCGATGCGCACGATCAATGTTCACGAGGCAAAGACTCATCTGTCCCGCTTGTTGGACGACGTTCGGGCAGGAGAGGAAATCATCTTGGCCAAGGCCGGCGAGCCCTTTGCCCGCCTTGTCCCATTCGGCATCCCTCGTCGCCGCGAATTTGGCTTCCTCCCCGACCTGTTCGGCGCTGGCGACGCGACACTTGACCCGCTCGATGATGATGCATTGGCCACGTTCGAATCCGACCTATGAGCACCTTCCTGTTGGACACCCATGTGCTGCTGTGGGCCTTGGCCGAGCCACACCGGCTGTCTTCGCCGGTCGATCGAGCTGCTGCGCGATGAATCGAACGAGTTGCTCGTGTCGGCGGCATCGGCGTGGGAGGTGGCGACGAGGTTTCGAATCGGCAAGCTGCCCAACGCCCAGCCACTCCTCGATCAATGGAACGCCGCCGTCGAGCGGCTGCGCGCCGCTGCGCTGCCAATCGACAGCAGCCATGCGCGACGAGCGGGCCTCTACCGCAGCGCGCATCGTGATCCGTTCGACCGCGTGCTCGCCGCGCAGGCCGAACTGGTCGGCTGCCCGTTGCTGACAATCGACGCCGCGTTCGCCGAATTCCCGATCGCGACGATCTGGTAGTACGCAGCAACGGTCTCGGTCCTAGTGTCGGAGCCGATGATCTCCGCAGCGATGACCCTCCCCGGCAACGCCACACCAACCCGACGGATCAATTCGATTCGTCGCACCAGCCACATCGACATGCATCTCGATTTCACGCTGCCGGGTGATCGTCACCTGGCACTCGCCGGCCAGGCGCGCGACATGATCACCGACGAGTCGGGCGTTACCGTGATCGATGAAGCATCGATCAACGCTGGCGCCGTTGGATTTGGGGCTTTACTCGACCTGGCCGTGACGCCCGACGTCGATCAAGCAAAGATCGCCCAGCTGATCGGGTTGCCGTTGTCCAGCGGATTCCGGGCCGCGGTGCGACAGGCATTCACCAGCGAAGTCCAGGCTGGCACGTCGCTTGCCCTGTTACTCGATGAGTTGCCCGTCGCCGCGCTGATCTCCGGCTACGCCGCGCTCTATGCCGGCACGATGCCGTCGGGATCACGTGACCGCTCGGCGATGAAGTCAGACATCTGCTCCGGCTGGCGCAACGACGGCACGATGATGGAATCGGTGCATGCCGGTCTCGGCGTGCCAGTCACCCTCGGCCCGAAGACGCCGACATTGGCCTCAGAACAGACCATCGACCCCGATGGCTGGCATCACATCGATGCACTGGCCGTTGGTTCGATGCGCCGCCGACGCCTTCTCGACCTGCATCTGGCCGACGATACGTGGGAGATCGCGGCGATGTTTCGTGACACCCATGTCGATCCCGATGGCGGCGAGACCGTGCTCCACGAGTACTCGCTGAAAGCTACGGTCGATGCAACCGAACGGCGCTTCGTCACCTGCCGGGCGGTGCCACGGGTGCTGCCGTGGGTCGAGTGCCCGGTGGCGGCAGCCAGCGCCGACCGCCTCGACGGCCAATCAATCGACGAGGTGCGCAACTTCGTGCGCGCCGAATTGGTCGGCACTTCGACCTGCACCCATCTCAACGACTTGCTGCGCTCGCTCGGCGACATCACCGGGTTGGCCGCCACGCTGCACCACCACCTCGATCGCCGTTAGGGGTTTCCATGTCCGACACCGTTCTCCTCGATCAGCGAGACGATGGCGTCGCGGTGGTGACCCTCAACCGCCCAGCGGCGCGCAACGCGGTCAACGTTGAGCTGGCTGGTGCCCTCGTCGAGGCGATCAACGTGGCCCAAACCAGCGCCCGGTGCATCGTCATCACCGGCGCCGACCCAGGCTTTTGTGCCGGGCTCGACCTGCGCAATCTGGGCATCGAACGGCTCGGAGATCTGCCGCCATTCGTCCACGCCGTGGCGACATCGACGGTACCGACAATCGCCGCGGTCAACGGTGCCGCCGTAACCGGCGGGTTCGAGATCGCCTTGGCCTGCGACTTCATCGTCGCCTCCGAACGCGCCAGATTCGCCGACACCCACGTGCGGGTTGGCGTGTACCCCGGCCCGGTGTTGGTCGACCTGCCGCGCCGCGTCGGTCTCGCCAAAGCGCGGGAAATGTCGATGACCGGCAACTTCGTCGATGCTGACACGGCGCTGCGAATCGGGCTGGCCAACCACCTGGTCGCCCATGACGACCTGCTGACCTTCACCCTGTCGCTGGCCGGAGCGATCGCCGAACAGAACCCAGCGATGATCGCCACGATGCGGCGCGACTGGGAGGAGACCGCCGCTCTGGCGTTACTCGACGCCCGCGCCCGCCATCTGGCCATCGCTCACGAGTTCGGATACGCCGGGGTGGGCGCCGACACGTTGCGCGCCAACATGAGCTCGGTGATCGAACGTGCTCATCACCGGCAGGATCGAGCCACCGATGGCTGATCGCGACGTCAAGGCCCTCACTGCCGAGATCGACACACCAGTGTTCGAACACACCGCATTCACTACCCCGCCACCGTTGGCGCAGGCCACCGTCGCCATCGTCACCACCGCGTCGTTGCACCACCCCGATCAAGAGGACTTTGCCGCCAACGATGCTGGGTTTCGCGTGCTCGACGGTGCCCGGCGCGACTACGTGCTCGGGCATTGGAGCCCGAATTTCGACACCATCGGTTTCGCCGCCGACTTCAACCTGGTGTTTCCGCTCGACCGTCTCGATGAGCTCGCCGCCGCTGGCACCATCGGTGCGGTCAGCTCGCACCATCTTTCGTATGCCGGCAACCAGTTCGATCTCAGCGCGATTCGTTACGACACCGGTCCCGCAGGGGCAGTGTGGTTGAAGAATCGGGGCATCGACGTCGTCTTGCTGACTCCGGTTTGACCGCTGTGCACGCGTACCGTGAGTACGCTCGCCCACGTCTTCGAGGCTGCCGGTTTGGCGACGATCGCCCTTGGATCACAGCGCCAACAGATCGCCAACACTGCCCCGCCGCGTGGGTTGTGGTGCGACTTTCCGCTCGGTCGGCCGTTGGGCAAACCAGGCGACCCGGCGTTCCAACACCGTGTCTTGGCCCACGCCTTGCGGTTGCTCGACGCTGATGAACCGGTCTTCGAGGTCTTCGCCGAGTCGATCGAGGACGACGGCAGCGAGATGTTGGCCTGCCCGTTGCCCGCCCGCCACGACGCCTCCCTGCACCCAGCGGTCGATGAGGCCCGCGGCTTGCGACCGGCCTACGAGCGCGCCGTCGCGCAATATGGCAATCGAGTCGGTGCTGGTCGGGTGATCACCGCCGAACAGATCCCGGCGGCGATCGACGCGCTCGGCGCGCATCGCCAGCGGCACGCCATGGAAGGAAGCAGGATTGGCGGGCATCCCGGCGCGGGTGGCGCAGGATATCCGCGGTTACTACGAGATGGCCGCCTTGGGGTTGAGCGACCACGTTCCCTCGGCCTGGGCCGGAGCGCGCTGGTTCCTCGACGAGACGCAGGCCGGGCGCATCTTGCTCGCCGCCCGGGCCACGATCCGCGACTCGGGCGCCAAAGCACCGGTGTGGTTCTATATGGTGCCGGGCGACCGGTGAACCCCGGCGACGCACTGGCACCGCTGCTCGACGACTCGGGGCGCATTGCCATCCTGGCGATCGACCATCGCGATTCGTTGCGCGTCGAGTTCAACCGACAGCGCCCCGAAACCGTCGCCGTCGACGATCTCGTGCGTTTCAAACTGGATGTCGTCGAAGCATTCGGCGATCGACCATCAGCGGTGATGCTCGACCCGGAATTGTCGATCGAGCAAATCCTGGTCGCCGGCAAGCTGGCCCCGGGCGTCGGATCGTTGTGTGCGCTGGAGGCACAGGGCTATCTCGGCGATCCGAGTGTCGTCGTCAACCATCTGCTCGCCGGGTGGAGCCCCACCCGTGCCAAGGCGGTCGGCGCGTCGGCCGCCAAGTTGCTGGTGCTCTATCGCCCCGATCGCGGCGCGATCACCACAGCCCAGGACGAACTGATTCGATCGGTGGCCGAGGAATGCCACGAGGTCGACCTGCCGCTCTTCGTCGAGCCCGTGCCCTACGACTTGGCCGACGTCGAGGACCGGGAGCGCACCATCGTCGCCTCGGCGATCCGCATCGCCGGCCTCGGTGCCGACGTGATCAAGATGCCCTTTCCCTCCGATGCCGACACCCCGCGACGCTGGGTCGATGCCTGCCGCCGAGTTCACGAATCGATCGAGTTGCCTTGGGCGGTGCTGTCGTGGGGTGCTTCGTTCGAGGTCTTCCTGCGCCAGACCGAAGTGGCCTGCGCCAACGGTTGCTCCGGGTTCATGGCCGGCAGGGCAATTTGGGGCGACTCGATTCACACCGCCGACAGGCAAGCACACCTCGCCTCGATCGCCATCCCCCGTTTCGATGCCTTAGTCGCCGCGCTCGGCTAACGCTCGACAACGATCGGCGCTCGGGCACCGGGCATGATGGTACGTCGATTGGTTGCGAGGAGAATGCAGTGGGAGTTTCGTCGTTGTTCGACGTCGAGGGCAAGGTCTACGTCATCACGGGAAGCACGTCGGGCATTGGTCTGATGATGGCCCGCGGCTTGGTCGAGGCTGGGGCGACTGTCGTGGTCACCAGCCGCAAAGCCGCAGCTTGCGCAGCGGTGGCCGCCGAGTTGTCGCAGATCGGCAGCTGTGTCGCTATCCCCTCGGACGTGTCCAGCGAAGCAGGGTGCCTGGCATTGCGCGACGCAGTCGCCGAGCAGTTCGATGCCGTGCACGCCCTGGTCAACAACGCGGCGAACACCTGGGGTGCCCCGCTCGCCGAGCACGACGGTGCGTCCTGGAACCGGGTCTTCGACCTCAACGTGGCCGGCACCTTCCACTGCTCCAAGTTCTTTCAACCACTGCTGGAGGCGGCGTCGAGCCCCGACGATCCGGCCCGCATTGTCAACTTCTCCTCCGTCACCGCGATCTCGCCACCCACCGACGAGACCTACAGCTACACCGCCTCGAAGGCGGCTGTCCTGCACATGACCAAGCACCTCGCGCTGCGATTGGCACCGAAGATCACCGTCAACTGCATCGTCCCTGGCACGTTCCCGTCACGAATGATGAAGAGTGCCTTTGAACACAACGCCGAAGGGATCGCCAACAACGCGCCGATGAAGCGCGCCGGACGCGCCGACGACGCCGTCGGAGCCTTGATTTATTTGACGTCACCGGCCGGATCGTGGGTCACCGGTGAGCACTTGATTCTGGACGGCGGCGCGGTCAATTGCCTCAACCTGGGAAGAACCGAATGAGCGCCGAAGACTTCGACTGGGAGTACGACTTCGACTGGGAGTATGAGTCGCCGCGGGTCAGCACCGAACCGGTCGACGATCCCTGGGCCCGCGATTTCGCCGACCTCGAAGGCGAACCGATTCACTTCCGTAACTACGCGGTGCGCGCCTATCGGCTCTCGCCACAGCAGGTACTGATTCGCGGCGTCGTCGACGACCGCAAGGACGGCACCGTCTGGGTGCCATGGGATCCGTCGCCGATGGTCATGCACCACATGATCCTCGATCTGGTCATCGAGCACCCGTCGTTGGTGATCGTCTCAGCCAAAGCGGCAATGGAAGCGCACCCACACGAAATCTGCCCCAACATCGCTCCGAAATACGACCAACTCGTCGGCGTCTCCATCGCCCGCGGCTTCACCCATGCCGTCCGCGAGATGTTCGGCGGACCAAAGGGCTGCACGCATGTCACCGCCTTGCTGCAAGCGATGGCCCCGGTGGCTGTGCAAGCGACGTGGGCTATGAGCGGCGCTGCCCGCTTGGAAGCAGCAGCCGCTGTCGGCCACGACCTGGAACATGAGCTGCTGCCGCAACCGGCCGACGAGGATCGCATGCTCGGGGCGGCGCGCAGCCGCAACACGTGCCACGTCTGGGACGAGAACGGGGCCTTCATCACCGGGATCGAGCAGGGCATTGCGCCGCCGCTGCCGGTCACCGTCAAGCGCCTCTACAACAAACACGGCCTCCTGCAGCGACCATCCACCGACGGCGATTAGGCAGCCGGGGTCAGCGACGTCGCCACGTGGCTCAACCGGCGGCGCGTTCCAACTGGGCGCGCATCAGTTCGTGCACCGTGTTGACGGCTTGCAACGGTCGGATCATCACCCTGAACTCGACGATCTTGCCGTCGACATCGGCGCGGATGATGTCGACGCCGTTGACGTACTTACCGGCCATCGTCGTTTCGAACTCGAGTACAGCGCTGTCGTCGCTGAACGTCTCGCGGACATATCGAAATCCGCTTGCCTGGTCGCCAGCGAAGGTAACCGCCGCCGCCGACAGGTACATCGTCACCATCTCTTTGCCGCGGATCGGGGTGAAGACGACCGGCGAATGGAAGACGACGTCGTCGTGCAGCAGGTCGTTCAAATCGGCGGGCGCAGCGCCGGTCATGTACTCATGCCAACGTTCGATCGTCTGACGAATCATGTTGATGCCTCCTGAGGAACGTGGCCCAGCGTAGGCATTTGTCTGTCCATGCGCCTACCGGAACGCCGGGGCGACTTCCTCGGCGAACAGCGTCGCGGCGCGGGTCAGCGCCTCGGGGGTGGTCGCCTCGCGGCCGGTGGCAAAGATCAGGCAGCACTCGTCGAATCCGATCGCGTCGTGCCAGCGCTTGATCTCGTCGATCACGATGTCGGGTGTCCCAGCGAAGGCGCGGTCGCGGACGAACTCCTGGTAGGGCGGGTCCTCGCCTGCGGCCACACGCCGCAACACCGGGTCGTGGTCGTCACCCTTGGTGCCCGCCTCCCAGTAGTAGCGATGGAAGCTGAGGGCCCGCGGGTACCACTCCTTCTCGACGGCGGCATCGTCCTCACCTACCCATGCCTCGCGCATCAGGCAAATGCGCGGCGTCGTACCAAGCTCGGCGCACTTCGCCCGGTACTGCTCGACGAGCTTCACCACCACCGGCAAGGTCTCCATCGGCAGCGTGAACCAGCGGTCGCCGTAGCGAGCGGCGCGGGTGATGGCGGCTGGCGAGGTACCACCGACATAGATCGGCGGGTTCGGCTGTTGCACGGCCGGTGGGAACACGGGAATGTCATCGAATTGAAAGAACTCACCGTCCCACTCATAGCTGCCCGTGGCCCAGGCCTTGCGCACCACGGCGAGGGTCTCATCGAGGCGCTTGCCACGTCGCCTGTAGTCGCTGCCGTACGCCTTGAACTCGTACTCGCGGTACCCGGTACCCACGCCAAGCACAGCGCGCCCGTTGGTGATGCGGTCGAGTGTCGATACTTGCTCGATGATGTTTGCAGGGTGGTGTAGTCCGGCGAGGTACACGCCGGTACCGAGCCGCATCCGTTCGGTGTGCGCGCCGATCGCAGCGAGGTAGACGAACGGTGCGGCCTCGTCTTTCACCTCGGGTGAAAACGAGTGGTGCCCGATGAAGCCGCCTGCGTAGCCGAGCTGGTCGACCGTGCTACAGAACTCGTAACTGCGCCGGTACGGCACTCGATCGTCGGGATCATGGAAGCGAGGCAGGGTCAGGCTGAACTCAATCACGTCACAACTTTAGCTGGTTACTGTAGTCAGTGTAAAGTTATGGTCGGGCCGACAATCGGCTCGGAGGAGGACAACCGTGTCGCAGTACGAGCACCTGTTCACGCCACTCGCAGTGGGGCCGCTGACGCTGAAGAACCGCATCGTGCGGTCTGCGCACGGCACGCTGATGACCGGCGAGCGCCTGATCGCCTACCACGAGGCCCGCGCCGCTGGCGGTGTCGCCCTGAGCACGCTCGAGGCCACCGGCGTGCACTCGAACGCGCCGAGCCTGGTGCCGCTGTACAGCGACGATTGCATCCCGTTCTACCGCGAGATCTCGGCGCGCATGCGGCCCTACGACATGGCGATATTGCAGCAGATCTATCACCCGGGTTCGGCGACGCGGCCGAAGAAGGCAGCAACCCAGATCTCGGCGAGCGCGATCCCGAACCCGATGGTTGGCGGCATTCCAACCGAGATGACCACATCCGAGATCGCCGAAATGGTCGACGCCTTCGGCGCAGCCGCCCGTCGATGCCGCGATGGTGGGCTCGACGGCGTCGACCTGCACGCCTCGTCGGGTTACCTGATCGAGCAGTTCTTGTCGCCAGCGAACAACATCCGCGACGACGAATATGGCGGATCGACGGAGAACCGGATGCGGTTCCTGATGGAGATCCTGGCGTCGATCCGCGACGCAGTCGGCGACGACTTCTGTGTCGGCATTCGGCTTCCCAACGAGGAGTACATCCCGGGTGGCCTGTCGCCCGAGGACATCGCCGAGATCGCCCGGATCGTCGAGCCGTTCGTCGACTACGTCTCGTTGCATATGGGCTCGTACTGGCGCTTCTACAAGCTGCTCGCGCCAATGGACGAGCCGCTGGCCAACGAGATGCCGGCCAACGCCCGCATCACCGCCGGTCTCACCAAGCCCACCATGGTGGTCGGGCGAATCATGACCCTCGACGACGCCGAGCGGATCGTCGCCGACGGCGCCGCCGACATGATCTCGATGGTGCGCGCGCTGATCGCCGACCCCGACTTGGTCAACAAGTCACAGCGCGGCGATGCGCACCTTGTCAGGCCGTGCATCGGGTCGAACATCGGCTGCGTCGGGCAACTCATGTCGACCGGCGTCTTGAGTTGCGTTGTCAACGTGGCGGCCGCGCAGGAGACGACCGTATCGTTCGAACCTCCAGCGCCAGCATCCGAGCGCCGGCGCGTGCTCGTGGTCGGGGGCGGGCCCGCCGGGCTCGAGGCGGCGCGCACGGCTGCGCTGCGCGGCCACGAGGTGCAACTGTGCGAGGCAACCCGACGCCTCGGAGGTCAGGTGGCGATCGCCGCCACCGCTCCGCACCGCAGCGACATCGGTGCGATCACCGAGTGGCTCACCGAAGAGGTCGAGCGGCTCGGCGTGACGATACGGCTGAACACGATGGTCGACCCCGACGTGGTGGCCGAGTTCGACCCCGACGACGTGATCTTGGCGACGGGTGCCTCACCGCGCCGTGACGGGTTTCAGCTGTCGACGCCGGTCGCACCGGTTCCGGGGCACGACCTGGCGCACGTGTTCACCGCCTGGGACGTCTTCGGCTTCGGGGGCCGCGCCGCGCTCGTCGGCCCAGCGGTGGTCTACGACGACACCGGCACGTTCGAGGCGATCTCGGTGGCCGACGTGCTGCTCGCGGCAGGGTTACGGGTGACGATGGTGGCCAGGCAGGAGTCGATCGGCGCGGCACTGCCGTACCCGCCGGCCACCGTGGCGGCCGCCCGCGAGCGACTGATGTCGGGCGCCTTCGACTTCATCGGCGGACACCACCTGCGGGCGATCCGCGCCGACGAGGTGGAGATCGGCGTGCCGTTCACCGAACGGCTGCGCACCATCCCGGCGGCGACGGTGGTGATCGTCACCTACGGCCACCCGAACCGCGAACTGGGTGAGTACCTTGCGGCGGAACCAGGTCGCTGGCGATTACACAGTATCGGCGACGTCACCGGCACCAACGGCATCCTCCCCGCCATCCACCAGGCCGCGGCGACGGCACGTTCGATCTAGACAACTGAGTCGCTGCTGGTACGGTCGGCTTCATGGCTACGCCGAAGTCTCCCGCCACCGAGGTAGCCGTCGGCGAACGGGTGGTGCGCGTCACCAACCCCGAGCGCATCTATTTCCCGGCGCTTGGGGCCACCAAGCTCGACCTTGTCAACTACTACCTGGCCGTCGGCGATGGCATCGTCAATGCGCTGCGGCAGCGTCCATGCATGTTGCACCGCTTCCCAACCGGCATCAGCGGCGACAAGGTGCACCAGAAGCGTTTGCCCGGCGGTGCTCCACCGTGGATCGGCACCGTCCGGCTGCACTTCCCTCGGTACGGGTTGCACGCCGATGAACTGTGCGTCAGCGAGTTGGCCGAGGTGATCTGGGCAGTGCAGATGTCGACGGTCGAGTTTCATCCCTGGAATGTGCGCCGCGCCGACGTCGATCGCCCCGACGAATGGCGCATCGACCTCGACCCGATGCCCGAGTGCCCGTTCGATCGGGTGCGTCGCGTCGCTGGCGTCGTCCACGAGGTGCTCGATGAGTTGGGCGCCACCGGTTGGCCAAAGACGTCTGGGGGTAAGGGGATGCACGTCTACGTGCGAGTTCAGCCAGACCATGAGTTCGGCGATGTGCGGCGGGCCGCGTTGGCGTTCGCTCGCGAGGTCGAGCGTCGGGCCCCGGCCGATGTCACCACCACGTGGTGGCGCAAGGATCGTGATCCAACAGCAGTGTTCATCGACTACAACCAGAACTCCCACGACCATACGATCGCCGCTGCCTATTCCGTGCGCGGCGTGCCCGAGGCACGGGTTTCGACACCGATCACCTGGGACGAAATTGCCGACGTCGACCCCAACGATCTGACAATCCGCACCGTGGCGCAACGCTTCGCCGAACTCGGCGATCTGCATACCGGAATCGATCACGCCGTGTTCAAGCTCGACGCCCTGTTGGCATGGGCGGAGCGCGACGAACGCAACGGGGTAGCTACGCCTCCCGAGTGAGGCACAGGGGAGAACGTCGCATGTCACGGACACGGTTTTTGACCAAGCTGGCTCAGCACGCGGCCGAGCTGCGCGAGACCGGCCTGTACAAGGTCGAACGCGAGATCACCTCGCCGCAACAGTCACACATCACCGTCGCCGGACAGGAGGTGATCAACCTCTGCGCCAACAACTACCTTGGCCTGGCCGACCATCCGGCGCTGATCGAAGCCGCGACCGCGGCCCTGCAGCGTTTGGGTTTTGGCATGGCCAGCGTGCGGTTCATCTGCGGTACCCAACAGGTCCATCGCCAGTTGGAATCCGCGCTGTCGGGTTTCCTGGGCACCGACGACACCATCTTGTATTCGTCGTGTTTCGACGCCAACGGCGGACTCTTCGAGACCCTGCTCGACGAATCCGACGTGGTCATCAGCGACGCCCTCAACCACGCTTCGATCATCGATGGCATCCGCCTATGCCGGGCGCGGCGAATGCGCTACGCCAACAACGACATGAACGAGTTGCGCGCCCGGTTGATCGAGGCCCGAGATTCTGGGGCGACGACGATCATGATCGCAACCGATGGCGTGTTCTCAATGGACGGTGTGCTCGCCGACCTCGCTGCAATCTGCACGCTGGCTGACGAGTTCGACGCCCTGGTGATGGTCGACGATTCCCATGCCGTTGGATTCGTCGGTGCCAACGGCCGCGGCACGCCAGAGTTCTGTGGCGTCGCCGACCGGATCGACATCGTCACCGGCACCCTCGGCAAGGCCCTCGGTGGTGCATCCGGCGGTTACACGTCCGGGCGGGCGGAGATCATCGCCTGGCTACGACAGCGCTCGCGCCCGTACCTGTTCTCCAACTCGCTCGCCCCGAGCATCGCCGCCGCCACCCTCGCGGTGTTGGAGATTCTGCGCACGCAACCGGAGCTTCGGGCCAAGGTGCACGACAACGCGACATGGTTCCGCAAGGAGATGTCGGCGCTGGGTTTCACTCTCGGCGGCGCCGGGCATGCAATCATCCCTGTGATGCTCGGCGACGCGGCGCTGGCTACAGAATTCGCCGATCGCATGCTCGACCGAGGCGTCTACGTTATCGGCTTCTCCTACCCGGTGGTGCCGCTCGGCGCGGCACGGATCCGCACGCAGATGTCCGCCGGGCATTCGGCTGCTGATCTGCGTCGGGCGGTCGATGCTTTCGCCAGTGTCGGGCGCGAACTCGAGGTGATCCGATGAGGGCGCTGGTCAAAGAGACCGCAGGTGTCGGCCTGGTGATGGCCGATGTGGCGATCCCGACGATCGGGCCCAACGACGTGTTGATTCGCGTCCGCCGTGCCTCGGTGTGCGGCACCGATCTGCACATCTGGAATTGGGACGAGTGGGCGCAGCGAACCGTGCCTGTGCCGTTGACCATTGGCCATGAGTTCATGGGTGTGGTCGCCGAATGTGGTGACGAAGTCCGTGGCCTCGCCGTTGGCCAGCGGGTCAGCGCCGAGGGCCACATCACCTGCGGGCATTGCCGCAACTGCCGCGCCGGTCGCCGCCACCTGTGCCGCAACACGGTCGGCATCGGCGTCGGGCAGGATGGCGCCTTCGCCGACTACATCGCCATGCCTGCCGTCAACGTCTTCCCGCTTCCCGATGCGATCGGCGACGACACCGCCAGCTTTCTCGATCCGCTGGGCAACGCCGTGCACACCGCGCTGTCGTTCGATCTGGTCGGCGAGGATGTGTTGATCACCGGGGCCGGCCCGATTGGGGTGATGGCCGCTGCGGTCGCGCGATTTGTCGGAGCCCGTTACGTGGTCGTCACCGATGTCAACGACTATCGCCTCGGCCTGGCCGCCGCGTGCGGCGCGACCCGAACGGTGAACGTGACGACCACCCGGTTGCAGGATGTCGAGGCCGAACTGGGCATGACCGAAGGCTTCGACGTCGGCATGGAGATGAGCGGCAACGCCGACGCGCTGCGCCAGATGTTGGCGACGATGAATCATGGTGGGCGGGTGGCCCTGCTCGGGATACCGCCGGAGGAGATCGCCATCGACTGGAACCTGGTGATCTTCAAAGGGTTGACGATCAAGGGGATTTACGGACGCGAGATGTTCGAGACCTGGTACAAGATGGCGGCGATGCTCGGCAGCGGTCTCGATGTGTCGAGCGTGCTCACTCACCGGTTCCCCGCCGAGCAGTTCGCCGAGGCCTTCAGCGTCATTCGCTCAGGACACTCGGGCAAGATCGTCCTCGACTGGAGTTGAACGCCGGCAATCAGATTTTTAGTTCGGGAAGTAACCGTTGACATCGGCGATCAGGTGGGTTGCTGCGCTGTTCAACAGGCACACCTTTCCACCAACACCGACTTTGACGATCACCGCGTTGGGCACCGTGTCGTCTTGCTCGAAATTGAGATTCGAGGCCAACGGCGGAGTGATACCACACGGGAACACGGTGATAAAACCCGACCCGGCAGTATTGGTCACCGTGACGTTCAAGACCACCGTCGCGGCATCGGCAGCGACACCACCACGGCCAGCCACCAACAACTCGGTGACCGAACCTGCCGGACGTAACCCTGCACCCTGGCTGACACCATCAACCGTCAAAAAGCCCGGACGGGTATCAAGGATCCGTTTCGGTGCGATCGCCTGATAGTTGGTGCCCGCGGAGAAGTAACCGACGACATCGACGATCGCATGCGTTGGTGACTGCGCAAACAGACACACCTTGCCGTCGACACCGATCTTGGAGACCGCCAAATTGGCGATCGTCTGTTGGCGAGCGAAGTTGAGCGTCGATGTCGCTGGCACCTCCTGGCCACAGGGGAACACCGTGGCAAAACCCTCAGCATCGGAACCGGTGACCGTGACGTTCAACACCGCCGCCACAGCATTCGCCGGAACACCAGCCCGACCAGTCACCTGGATCTCGGTCACCGACCCCGCGGCGACGATCCCACCGTTGCGTTGCAACCCGTCGACCGTTGGCTGATCGCGGGTATCCATCAACCTCGCCGGGTTCAACGACACCAGATTGGAAGCCGTCGGGAACGATCCGTTGACGTCAATGATGAGATGGGTGCCGTCGGACACAAAGAAGCAGACCTTGCCACCGACGCCAATCTTGGAAACAACTGCGTTGGGAACAATCGAACCGGCGACGAAATTGAGATTCGAAGCCGTTGGTTGCGTTGCCCCACACGGAAACACGGTGACGTGCCCGCCCGGTGACGCTCCTACAGCAGTCACGTTGAGGGCCACTGCAGCAGCATCCGCAGGAACACCACCACGACCAGCCACCGGCAACTCAAATACCGAACCCGCCACACGAGCCCCACCGCCAGCAAACAGACCATCCGTTGTCGGCTGACCGTCACGGGTATCAGCCAAACGAGCAGGCACAAACGGCACGAAATCAGGCACCACCGTCGGAATCGTGGGGGTGGTCGGCGTTGTCGTTGTCGTCGTCGCGGGCATCGTCGTCGACGTTGTCGTCGCCGCTGGAATCGTCGTGGTCGTCGTCGTCGCTGCGGGAATGGTCGTGGTCGTCGTGGCGGCCGTGGTCGTGGTTGTCGTCGCACCCGCGACTGCAGAAACCGTCACCGTGAACGAGGCGAAGGAACTCAGACCACCGCTGCCGGTCGCCATACACGACACCGTGGTGACGCCGACCTGAAACGTTGAGCCCGACGCCGGGGAACAATTGACGCTCGCCGGCCCCGACGAGTCGCTGGCCGTCGGCAGTGGGTAGGTGGCGACCGCGCTGACCGCCGGGGCCTGCACCTGGACGCTGACATTCGGGGGTGGCGCCGCGAAGGTCGGTGGCAGCGCCGGTGCCGTCTGCAACAACAGCACTCGGTTTTGTTGGGTCGCAACGACAATCGCGCCCGCCGAGGTGAATCGAGTCGAGCCCACCACGACCGTGCCGCTACCAAATCGTGGGGTGCCGATTGCGCTGTTCGCTGCGGTAAAGGGGCCGACCACTCCACCTGCTGGGCCGAACGCAACCGCTCCGGCGTCACTGATCGGACCGTTGTCCCAGCTGAACGCGGTGATGAGGTAGCGGCCGTCGGAGAGCGCGTCAAAGCCGGCGACGGCATCGGCATTCGTGCTGCCGATCAGGCTATTCGCCGACGAAACAGCCCCGGCGATGCCAGTCGTTCCGCTTCCCCACGTCGCCGCTCCCGAATAGCTCCGCAGGCTGTTTTGCCAGTGAACGCTGATGACGACGTAGTTCCCATCGCTTAACGGCCTCACTCCCCCGTCGTATCCGCTGAAACCGACTTGGTCATGCTCGGTGGACCCGACGAGGCTGTTCGCGGCCGACACCTCGCCTACGACACCACCCGTGCCGCTTCCCCACGTCACCGCTCCGTAATTCAATGAGCCCCAGTCGCGGCTCGACACAACATAATTGCCGTTGGTGAGCTCGACAATGCCGCCGTTCCCGACGAAGTCCTGCGATGCTGTGCCCACCAGACTGTTGGCCGCTGATACCGGACCCACCAGCCCTGTGGTGCCACTCACCCAGGTACTTGCGCCGGCAGTGGACGCTGCGCCATTGGCCCACATCATCGAATTGACGACAAAGTTTCCGTTTGAGAGCGGGACGATGGAGAAGCCAACACCGTCGCCGGATCTCGATCCATACAGACTGTTGCCAGCCGTGATCGCACCTGTCGTACCACTGGTGCCGTCGCCGACCGCCACGGCGCCGACCGAGGTACCCGCCTCGTTTTGCCAATCCGAATCACTGACGACATAGTTGCCGTTGGCCAGCGCCGTCGCCGTGACAAAACTGCCGTAGAACGGCGACGCCGAGGTACCCACCACGCTGTTGGTGGCTGAGATCGCTCCCGAAACACCGCTGGTGCCACTGCCCCAGGTGACGGCACCAGCGTTCTCCACCGCACCGTTGTCCCAGCCGCTGCTGATGACCACGTAGTTTCCGTTGACGAGGGGGATCACATCCTTTCGGGGAGCGCTTCCACCCGACCAATACCCGTTTCCGGCGAAGTCGGACGCCGTAGAACCGACCAGACTGTTGGCCGCCGAGACTGCACCGACGGTTCCTGTCGCCCCATTTCCCCACGTCACCGCGCCGACATCGGTCACCGCACCAGCGTCCCAAGCCCCGGAGATAACGACATAGTTGCCGTTGCTCAGTGGAACCCCACCCCAACCCCCATCGTAGAGATTGCCACCGACGAGGTCGCCGGGCTGGCTGCCGTGCAAGCTATTCGAGGTGGAGACAGCGCCGGTTGTTCCGGAGGTGCCATTCCCCCACGTCGCCGCACCAGCGTTCTGAACACCAGCGATGGTCATGTGCGGGCTGAGGACGAGATAGTTGCCATTGCTGAGCGGCTTCACGTCACCAGAGCTCACCTGATCCAGCGCCGTGGCCCCGACCAGGCTGTTCGCCGCCGACACCGGCCCGACCGTGGCACCTGTTCCGCTCACAAACGTTGCCGCACCGGCGCGTGCGACGTTACCGTTCGCCCACGAACGCGAAAAGGTGACCACGTTCGAGTTCGACAAAATTACGACTTGAGCGCCGATCAGATCGGCAGGTGTGCTGCCGATCAAACTGTTCGCTGCGCTCACCGCGCCGACAGTGCCACTCACGCCATTACCCCAGGTGACTGCCCCGGCAGACGCCTGCCAACCCGTCGAGCGAACGAGATAGTTGCCGTTCGGCAACACGTCGACTTCACCCACGCGATCGTTGGCGGAGGTTCCGACGAGACTGTTCGCGGCGCTGACAGCGCCAACCTTTCCGGCCTCGCCGCTCACCCACGTCACGGCACCGGCATCGGCCGCAGCTCCGTTGTCCCAGGTCGGCGTACGAACGACGACGTTGCCGTTGGCAAGTACGACCACCTCCTCCGTTCGATAGTCCGTGTCAATGGTCGCGACCCCATCGCCAGTCGACGATCCGACCAAGCTGTTCGAAGCTCCGACCTGGCCGTTTAGGCCCGTCGAACCGTTGACCCAGGTAAATGCCCCGGCATCCGCCGCGTTGGCGTTGTCCCACAACGGACTCAGTATGGCGAAGTTCGAAGTACCGAGGGCCACGATGCCACCGCTGCCAACTCCGTCGCCCGCGCTCGATCCGGTAACCGCGGTGATCTGCTGATTCGTGGCCCCGCTGTAGAGGTAGACCGCGCCGACATCTGCGACGCCGTTGAGATCGAACTTGCTGTCGGCAACAACGAAGTTGCCGTTGCCGAGCACGAGAACCCTCTCACCGAACATTTCGCTCCCTGCCGGGCCGAGCAACTGGAGAGTGGTCGTCGCTTGCACCACCGACGGCAACCGTTCGAGAAAAACCCCACCGACGCCCAACACCGCTGTCAGCGCAATACCCACTGCCCGCTTGCAAATCAATCCGACCACCTCCGCCGTTGCAACGACCACCCCGTCGCATTGAAAATCGTACAGGCATCGCGGGTCTACGTTGTTGATCGTCCTGTTAAGGTTTTCACCACGACATATGCGCCTTTTAGAGCAGGCCGGTGATCGTTCCCAGCAGCGTTTGCGCGTTGAACTCTGATGTCGGGGCGTCGCGCACGATGCGCCCAAGGCGCAGCACGACGATGCGGTCGGTCACTTCCAACACATGCGGCAGCGTGTGCGAGATGAACACCACACCAAGTCCATTGCTCTTCGCAGCCTTGATGACCTCGAGCACCTCGCCGGCTTGGCGGGCGCCGAGGTGGTTGGTCGGTTCGTCGAGAATGATCACTTTGCTGGCCCAGGCCACCGCCCGGCCGATGGCCACCGCCTGGCGTTGGCCGCCAGACAGTTGCGCTACGGAGCGATCGGATGCTGGCACGGCGATGCCGACCCGTTCAAGATCGGCGTGAGCTTGCTCATGCATCGTCTTTTTGTCGAGGAACCCCATCTTGCCGAGCAGGCCAGGCAGGTACTTCTCCCTCCCAAGGAACACGTTGGAGCTAACCGACAGGTGCGGCGCCAGCCCGGAGTCCTGATAGAGAGTCTCGATCCCGGCCTCGAGGGCCTCACGTGGCGAGCGCCAATGACGCTCCACCCCGTCGAGCACCATCGTGCCGCTGTCCGGGGTGTGCACACCTGACAGGCATTTCACCAGCGTCGATTTGCCGGCGCCATTGTCGCCTACCAGGCCGACGATCTCGCCAGCGTGAATCGCCATGCTGGCGCCATCGAGGGCGAGCACAGCGCCGTAGCGCTTGGAGATATTGCGAGCCTCATAAAGCGGGGCGGAATCGGTCATGACGAAGCCTTTCCGACTGTCTTGCGAAGTCCGAGAACGATTCCGGCGAGAGCAATGAGCACACCGACGACGACGTCACGGTAGTTGGGGGGAACGCCGATAATCACCAAACCGCTGGCCACGGTCATCAGCACCAGCGCGCCGAGTGCGGAACCGATGATCTTGCCGACGCCGCCGGTGAGGATGACACCTCCGATGACGACGGCGGCGATGGAGTCGAGTTCGCGTCCAATACCGGTCGATGGCGAGCCGCTCTGCAACCGCAGGTAGTAGAAGATGCTGGCCAGACCGGCGAGAGCGCCGGAGAGCACATACACCTTGGTGACGTGGCGCTGCACATTGATACCGGCGGCGCGAGCGGCGAACTCGTTGGATCCGATGGCGAACGTGTAGCGCCCGAATCGGGTCAGGTGCAGCGAAATCGCTGCCAAGATGAGCACGACGATGACAGCCAGCATTGCCCAGGAAAATGGACCAAAGCGAGACAGGGTCAACGGGATCGTGTTCGACGGCGAATCACCCACCGGGCCGCCACCGGTCCAAACGACGGCGAGGCCCTTGCACACGGCAAGAGTGGCCAGGGTGGCGACGAAGGGCACCAGTTTGGCCTTGTTGATCAGTAGCGAATTGACCAAACCGACGATCGCCCCGACAACAACTGCGGTCAAGATCCCGACCGTGATGGTGACATTGGCACCGGTGCCACCGAGCGTCATCTCCTTCATCAACAACGCGGCGACCACACCGGACATGGCGACGTTGGCGCCCACGGAGAGATCGATTCCCCCAGCGATCACCACGAACGTCTGGCCGATCGCCAAGAGCACGATCGGGCTCCAGTCGTTGAGCACGTTCTCCATTACTGCCCGGGAGAAGAACTGCGAGTTTTGCACGCTGAAGAACAAGATCAACAGCAGCATGAACGCCGAGAGCACGGCGACCTGATTGTTGGCAAGGTCGCGCCACTTGTTGCTGCCCGCTGATGGTGTTGACACCTCTGCTCGCGGCGCAGTGTCGACGGAATCCGTCATCTGGTCCCCCTTTGAACGCAGTTAGTTCTACTCGAAAAATGCACTGGCCGGCGCTCGAAATCAACGAACGCCGGCCAGCAAATTCACGTGCCTATCAGGCGACGTAGGTGTACTTGGTGAAGTCAGCCTCGCTGGTGTCCTTGGTGAGAGTGAAGTTCGGGATAACGACTTCCTTCTCGATGCCATCGGTCTTGCCAGTGGTGATGACCTTCATCAGGCTCTCGATCGCCAACTTCGCTTCGGCGGCCGGCACCTGAGCGATGAGGGCGGTGAACACACCGTCCTTGATCAGCTTGACGTTGTCTGGGTAGGCGTCATAGCCAACGAGGGCGATCTTGCCGACGAGGTCCTTGGCCTGCAGCGCAGCGGCGGCACCTTGGGCATTGCTGCCGTCGATGGCGAAGATGCCCTTGAGGTTGGGGAACTTGGTCAGCCAGTTGTTGACGTTGGTGTTGGCGATGTCGGGCTTGGACTGCGAGAAGGCCTCGTCGACGACGGTGATACCTGGGTACTTGGCGGCGATCTGGGCCTTGAAGCCGTCGCGACGACCAACGTTGGTGGTGGCGGTGTCGGAGGTGAGACCGATGACGACCTCGTAGGTCTCGCCGTCCTTGTAGCCCATTGCCTTGGCCATCACGTCGGCGGCCTGTGAGCCGCCGTCGGCGTTGTCGCCGGTGATGAAGGTGACGACGTCGGTGAGATCATCGACGCGAGTGTCGACGCAGGCAACCGGAATGCCAGCGGCCTTGGCCTTGGCAACCGAAGCCTGCAGGGCTACCGGATCGGTGGGGATGAGCACGAGGCCGTCGGGCTTGAGCGCCAGGACCTGGTCGACGACCGGGATCTGCGTGGCCGGCGAGTACTCGTTCGGATCGCCCTGCCAGATCAGCTCGACGTTGTTGGCTGCGGCTGCTTCCTCGGCACCCAACTTCATGGCCTGGAAGAACGGGTCGGACTCGGCGCCCATGACGAAGGCGATCTTCTTCTTTGCTCCGCTGGCGGCGCCGCCAGTGGTGCCCTCAGTCTCGGTAGCGGCAGGCGCATCGGAACCGCAGGCGGCGGCAATTGCGGCCAAGGCTGCAGCACCACCGATAAGGAACGCGCGACGTGACGCATTCGAATTGTCGTTCAACATGGAATCTCCCCTAGGTATTCAGGGCCCGGTGTGGTTGCCCTGATAACGTTGTCAAGGGCCATTTTTACCACCGAAACCACTCCTTTGTCAAGCACTAGGAATTGTCCGACCACCGGGCGCGGGGCCACCCGACATCGTTGTCAAGGCACCGGCGTGGCGAACACGGCGGCGCCGCCGTGAAAGACCTGGCGAATCTCGGCGACCAAGACCACCGCCAGCCCTACATCACCCCGAGCCAGTTGAAGAGCGGTGAGCACGGCAACGCCGACGGCCGGGCCGAGTTTGCGGCCGCCAGCTGCGCGGTCCGTAGTCTGTGAGCAATGTTTCACGTCCGCCTTGTGGTGCCCGGTGACACCAGCCGAAGTGTGCTCGACGATCTGACCACGCAGGTCGGGGTCTGCAACGTGATCTGGCTCGCCGAGGTATCCCTGTCCCCACGGGGCGACCTGATCCAGTTCGATGTCGCCCCCGAGGCTGCCGACACCGTGCTCACGGGGTTGCACGCGCGTGGGATTCCCGAGAACGGTTCGATCTCTGTGGAGCGCACCGAGATGACCATGTCGTCGCTCGCCGCCTCGGCGGTCGCACAAGCCCCTGGCCACTCCTCCGAGGCTGTTGTTTGGGCCGACGTCGATGCACGGGTGAGCGACGACGCCACGCTCACGGGCACCTATGTGCTGCTGCTGACACTCGCCGTGTTGATTGGCGCCGTCGGTATTCTGACCGACTCGCCGATCCTGATCATCGGGGCGATGGTGCTCGGCCCGGAGTACGGGCCGCTGAGCGGTATCGCCCTGGGCATCCATCGACGCAATCGGAGCTTGGTTGTCGCCGCGCTGCGCACGCTCGTCGTCGGCTTCGCCGTCGGCATGCTCATCGCCCTGATCTTCTCGCTTTGGGTGCGGGCGATCGGCCAAACCCCTGACGCCTACTCAGCGGGGGTTCGCCCACTGACGCAGTTCATCAGCCATCCCGATTTCTGGTCGATCGTCGTCGCCATCCTCGCTGGAATCGCTGGCACTGTCAGCTTGACCCAAGCCAAATCGAGCGCCATCGTCGGCGTCTTAATTTCGGTGACAACAATCCCGGCGGCCTCGAATATCTCGATCGCTCTCGCCTATGGCCGCGGCGGTGAGGCCTGGGGAGCGCTCGGGCAGTTGCTGCTTAACCTGGCGTTGATCGCGGTCGTGGGTGCGTTGACGCTCGATCTCGAGCGCGCCGTCATCGCTCGCCGACAAAGCCGCAGGTAGGCTGCCAACCGCGAACCCGGCCGAGAAGGAACAACTATGAGTGGTGGCCTTGTCGGCCTATTGGATGATGTTGCTGCGCTGGCCAAGTTGGCTGCAGCCTCCATCGACGACGTCGGCGCGGCCGCCGGTCGTGCCAGTGTCAAGGCCGCTGGTGTGGTCGTCGACGACACCGCAGTGACGCCGGCCTACGTGCACGGGTTGGCCGCCGAGCGCGAGTTGCCGATCATCAAGCGCATCGCCCGCGGATCGTTGAAGAACAAGATCTTGTTCATTCTCCCCGCGGCGCTGATCTTGAGCGAGATCGCCCCGATCCTGGTCGAGATCATCCTGATGATCGGCGGTACCTATCTGTGTTACGAAGGCGCCGAGAAGGTCCTCCACCGCCTGCGCCACGACGAGCACGCCGAGCACAACCTACCTGCGGTAGCCATCGATGAAGACCATGAGGAAAAGACGATCGCCGGAGCGATTCGCACCGACTTCATCCTCTCCGCGGAGATCATGGTCATCGCCCTCAAAGAGGTACTCGACGAGGGGTTCATCTCCAGGGCGATGATCCTGGTTGTCGTTGCCTTCTTGATCACCGTTGCTGTGTACGGCGTGGTCGCCTTGATCGTCAAGATGGACGACGTCGGGTTACGGATGGTCGAGTCCGGCCGTCCATCGGCGATGAAGCTTGGTCGCGGGCTTGTCTCGGGCATGCCCAAGCTGCTGGCGTTGCTCTCCTTGGTCGGCACCGCAGCGATGGTCTGGGTCGGCGGTCACATCCTCATCGTCGGCGCCGACGAACTGGGTTGGCACGGCCCCTACAAACTCGTTCACCATCTGGAAGAAGCGGTGCACGATGTCTCCGGCGTCGGCGGCGTGCTCGCCTGGATGGCGAACACGGCGGCCTCCGCGGTGGTCGGCTTGGCCGCTGGATTTGCGGTGCTGTCGGTTCTTTCCCGGCTGCCGATCGGAAAAAGCATGCCGAGTCTGCGCCCGCAGCGCATTAGCAGCGACGGGAGCCAGCGGTGCGCATCGGTCTGACGTTGTGGTCGAAGTCGACCGACGATGTCGTCGCCCAGGCGCGGCGCGCTGAGACCGACGGCTTCAGCGCTGTCTGGCTGGCCAGCGGAGTGACCGGCGATCCGTTGGTGGCGATGGCCCTCGCCGGTCGAGCCACATCGCGCATCGAGCTGGGCACCGCTGTGCTGCAGACCTATCCCTGTCATCCGTTGTTGCAGGCCAATCGTGTTGCCGCGGCGGCGAACGCCATCGGTCGGGCCGGCCTGACGATCGGTATCGGACCGTCACATGACTCGGTGATCGGCGACGTGTACGGGCTGTCGTTCGACGAGGTCGGAGCAAACACAGAGGAGTACCTGGGCATCTTTGCCGCACTGCTTCGAGGGCAGCCGGTCGATGTCGACGGAAACCACTGGTCAACGCACAGCGCCGGACGGATGATCGACGTCGATCAGCCGGTCCCCGTGTTGCTAGCGGCGATGGGACCGCGCCTGTTGCGTGTCGCTGGCGAGATCGCCGATGGCACGATCACCTGGTTGGCGACCGCCGAGGTGATCGAGACCTTCGTCAGCCCACGCATTCGGGCTGCGGCAAAAGCTGCCGGTCGGTTGGACCCGCGGATTGTCGCCGGTCTGCCTGTCGCTGTTCACGATGATGTTGATGAAGCCCGGGCTGCGCAGGCCGATGCCGCGGCCCTCTACAGCACCCGTCCAAGCTTTCAACGCGTGGTGGAGATCGGCGGAGCTCGATCCGCCGCCGAGGTAGCCATCGTGGGCAATGAGGCCTCGGTGACAGCGCAGTTGCAGTCGTTGATCGATGCTGGCGCCACCGACATTCACGCCGCGATCTTCCCGGTCGGCAACGACCGCCGGGGATCGATGCAACGAAGCCGCGAGCTGCTGGCCAGCCTGACCAGCTAGCCGACGTTCACCGGTCGGGTGCCTGCGGGGCACCGATCGTCGATTGTCGCACGATCAACTCCGGTTGGAAGACGATGTGCTGATGCTGGTGGTCGCCATGTTCCAGTTCCTCGATCATCAGCTTCGCTGCCGTGCTGCCAAGGAGCTGCGCTGGTTGGCGCACGCTGGTCAACGGCACGGCCACCAGCGACGCGAGGGCAACGTCGTCGTAACCGACAACGGCGATGTCCTCAGGCACGCGGATTCCTTGTGCCAGCAACCCGCGCAGCACATCGACTGCGGCGACATCGTTGGAGCAGAACACGGCGTCGACACCGGCGCTCGTCAGTTCACCGATCACCGCTGAGGCGGCCCCCGAGTCGAGGTTCGGCACGCGCCACACCGTGATCTCGGCCTCGCCGTCTCCGTTGGCAGCATGTGTCGCCACGGCTTGTTGTAGCCCAGCGAGGCGCTCTTCAAACTGTCGAAAGGCGCGAATCGTCGTGACGAAGGCGATTCGTCGGCGACCGAGCGCTAGCAGGTGACGCCCAACCAGTTCACCGCCGTTGACATCGTCGACGGATACGGAACAACGCGTCGGATCGGTAGTCGGCTCGTCGACGAGCACCACCTTGATCCCACGCCGATGCAACATCTCCAGCGCCGAACCGACGCTGACCGTCGAGATCGGCGTGATCAACACCCCAGCGACGCGTTGTTCTTCGAGAACCTGGAGATGGCGTAACTCACGCGCCGGCGAGCTGTCGGCGTCGCACAGGGTCACCATGTAGCCACGTTGCTCGGCGGTGCGTTCGGCGCCGCGGACCATCGACGTGAAGAACTGGTTACCGACGTCGATAACCACCATGCCAAGCGCGTTGTTGTGCGACGAACGCAAGCGACGGGCGAAGCCGTTGCGCACATACCCAAGATCATCGATAACCGCCTGCACCCGGATTCGGGTAGCGACCGCCACGCGCTCGGGCGAGTTGAGCACGTTGGAAACCGTTCCAGGGGAAACCCCCGCCTTGGCGGAAACGTCTTTGATACTCACGGTTGGTTGTGTCATCAGCTCGATCACCCTACGCATTGTCCGCCCCGAGGCCCGCGACAGCACGCAGCATTTAAGCAGCTCAGCGCGGAGAGGCGACGCATCGGAAAGTGGATAGAAATTCAGAGTTGAATCGATTTAATCGCGCGAACTAGTGTGACGGATGTCAATCGTCAAGCGTGATGCCAATCCGTGGTAGCCGCTTGAGCATGAAGGGGGACGTTACTCGTGATCATCAAATGGAAAAAGGCCGCAGCCCTCGCTGTCGCCGCTGCGCTCGCCCTGAGCGCATGTGGAGGCAGTGACGGCGGCACCGAAGGCGGAGCCGCTGAAGGTGCCACCACGCGCGGCGGAACGCTGACCGTCGGAACGTTGAACTTCCCGACCAGCTTCGCCAACACCGACAGCCAGTACGGCAACATGGCGCTCTTCTACCAGGCCGTCTACGACCCACTGTTGCGCGCCGAGACCGATGGCACCTTGAAGCCATGGTTGGCCACGGAGTGGACGTACAACGCCGACCAGACCGTGTTGACGTTGAAGCTGCGCGATGACGTCAAGTTCACCGACGGCACCGCCTTCGATGCTGCAGCCGCTGCCGCCAACCTCGAGCGCTTCAAGGGTGGTGCGTCGCCTGACGCTTCCAACCTCGCTGGCATGACCGCCGCCAAGGCCGTCGACGCCACCACCTTGGAGATCACCCTCGGTGCCCCAGACCCGGCCCTGCTCAGCTACCTCGGCCGCAACGCCGGCTTGATGCAGAGCCCGAAGTCATTCGGTGCTGCCGATGAGGCAACCAAGCCCGTCGGCTCTGGCCCGTACATCATCGACACCGCCAAGACGGTGGCCGAATCGGTGTACACCTTCAACGCCAACCCCGACTACTGGGCTGCGGATGAAATCCACTACGACACGCTGGTGCTCAAGTACATCAACGATCCGGCCGCACAGATCAACGCCATCAAGGCGGGCGAGATCAACGCCATCAACCTGGTCAACAACGATGCCCTCGCCGAGGTCACCGGTGCCGGTTGGACGATCAACACCAGCGAACTCGACTGGGTCGGCCTGACCCTCGTCGACCGCGACGGTGCCCTCGACTCACCGCTGGAGGACCCCAAGGTTCGCCAGGCGTTGAGCTACGCCTTCGACCGTGAGGCGATCCTCAAGGGTTACGGTGCGGGCTTCGGCACGGCCACCAACCAGGTGTTCCCGACCAGCAGCGCCGGCTACGACAAGGCGCTCGAGTCGCAGTACCCGTACGACCCCGCCAAGGCCAAAGAGTTGCTCGCCGAGGCCGGCTACCCCGATGGATTCGAACTGTCGATGCCCTCGATCTCGATCCTCGGTGAAGCAATCTTCGCAGTCATCAAGGATTCGCTGGCCGAGATCGGCGTCACCGCGGTGTACACCGACGTTGCCCCAGCCGACTTCTTCGCCGACATCCTGACGCCGAAGTACCCCGCCTACCTGATGTTCTTGGAGCAGAGCGCCAACGACTGGCAGTTCATCAACTTCCTCGTCTCCGAGACAGCAGTATGGAACCCGGCGCACTACGGCGACGCCACCAGCAAGGACCTGATCAGCAAGATCCAGATGGCCTCCGACGCCGACCGCGCCGCCTTGGTCAAAGAACTCGGTGCCTATGTCTTCGACCAGGCCTGGTTCATCCCCTGGTACCGCAAGCAGGTGTCCTTCGCTACCGATGCCAAGACCACCGTAACCATGCAGGCCGGCAACGCCGTTCCGTACCTGTGGAACTACGTACCGAAGGGCTGAGCACCAGCCAACACGGTACGAACAATCTGATGTAGGAACGCGAGGGGTCGGGCAACCAGCCCGGCCCCTCTCCTACTTTCAGAGACAATGTGAGACAGGGGAATTCTGCATGCTTCGATTCATCGCCAAACGTCTGCTCTCCGGAGCGGTACTGATCATCGCCATCTCGGCGATCACCTTCCTGTTGCTGATCGCCGGCGCCGGCAACGTCGGGCGCACCAAGCTGGGGGTCAACGCCACCCAAGCACAGGTCGCGGAATACAACGAAGATCTCGGTCTCAATCGCCCGATCCTCAGCCAATTTGGCTCGTGGGCCAGCAAAGCGGTGCGCGGCGATCTCGGCGACGCCTGGTTCGGCGCCGAAACGGTGACCAAGTCGCTGCAGCAACGCCTCCCCGTCACGCTGTCGATCGTCGCCGGATCGCTGCTTGTCGCCGCCGTGTTGGCCACCGTGTTGGGGGTTGCCGCCGCGGTGATCGGCGGACGACTCGATCGTTCAGTGCAGTTCGTCGGGCTCCTCGGATTCGCGATCCCCGGATTCCTCTTAGCCCAAGGGTTGGTCACCCTGCTGGCAGTCAAGACGCATGTCTTTCGAGCCACGGGTTACACCAACTTCAGCGATTCGCCAACCGAGTGGCTGAGATCGGTGACGTTGCCGATCATTTCGCTTTCGTTCGCCAGTCTGGCCAGCCTGGCCCTGCAGATCCGCGGCACCGTGCGCGACTCGTTGGAACTCGATTATGTGCGCACGCTACGCAGCCGCGGCCTCAGCGAACGCCGGGTCGTGTTCAAACACATCCTGCGCAATTCCGCCGGCCCGGCACTGTCGATCCTTGGCGTGCAGTTCATCGGCCTGCTCGGCGGCGCTGTCATCGTCGAGCAGATTTTTGCCATTCAAGGCCTCGGCCAAGTCGCCGTACGATCGGCATCGAGCGGCGACATTCCCTTGGTGATGGGCATGGTCTTGCTCACCGCAGTGCTGGTCGTGGCCGTCAACCTGATCATCGACCTGCTCTCTGCATGGCTCAACCCGAAGGCGAGGTTGTCGTGAGCACCGAGAAATCATCGCTGCTGCGTCGCATTCTGCGCAGCCCATCGGCAGTCCTGGCTTCGGCCTTTCTGGCGGTCGTGGTCTTCGTCGCCGCCTTCGGCAAGGTGCTCGCCCCGCAGAGCCCCGACGCCACCGACGTGCGCAATATCCTCGCCCCGCCCAATGGCGCCCATTGGTTGGGCACCGACAGCGCAGGGCGCGACGTGTTGTCCCGCCTACTCGTCGCCACGCAGAACAGCCTTCTTGCCGTCGCCCTCGGCGTTGTCGTCGCTCTCGTCGTCGGTGTCGTCGCTGGCCTGATCGCCGGCTACTTCGGCGGCTGGTTCGATCAATGCGCCAGTTGGGTCTCCAACCTGATCATGGCTCTGCCGGGCATCGTGCTGCTGCTCGCCGCCCGATCCGTGCTCGGCCCCTCGGTGTGGATGGCGATGTTCATCTTTGGCATCCTCATCGCCCCGTCCTTTTATCGGCTGGTCCATGTCACCGTTCGCGGCGTGCGCAACGAGTTATTCGTCGATGCCGCCCGCGTCTCTGGACTCTCCGATGCGCGCATCATCGGCCGGCACGTACTCGGCGTCGTGCGCGGCCCGATCGTCATTCAAACGGCGATCATCTTCAGCATCTGTATTGCCATTCTCGGTGGCTTGTCGTTGCTCGGTCTCGTCGAACTGTCGACGCCGACCTGGGGCTCGATGCTCAGCGATGGCTTCAGCCAGTTGTTCCGACAGCCGTGGTTGCTGCTCTGGCCGAGCTTGACGATCGCATTTTCCTCGTTGTCGTTGGCACTGTTGGCCAACCTGTTGCGTGACGAGTTGGAAGGCGGAGGCCGGCCACAGACGGTGTCCAGCAGCACCTCGGTGGCAACCGTGGCCGCGCCCGCGCCGTTCGATGGCGTCGAGCACCCGCTCGACGCGCCGATCGACGCGCTGCTGAAGATCAGCGATCTCGTCGTCGGCTATCCCGACGGTGGTGGCGGATGGAAGCAGGTGGTCGCCGGCACGTCGTTGACCGTTGGGCGTGGCGAGGTCCTCGGCCTCGTCGGCGAGTCGGGTTCCGGCAAGACGCAAACGGCGTTCGCCGTCCTCGGATTGCTCAGCCCGGGCGGCCGAGTGCTGCACGGCTCGGTGATCTTCGACGGTGTCGAGTTGGCCGGCGCGTCGAGCGACGCCGCCAGCCAGATGCGCGGCCGGCGCATCTCGTACATCCCTCAAGAACCGATGAGCAACCTCGACCCGTCGTTCACCATCGGTAGCCAACTCGTCGAGCCGCTGCGCGTCTGCCTTGGCCTCGACAAGACGCAGGCAAAAGCCAAGTCGCTGGCGTTGCTGGCCCGCGTCGGCATCCCCGACCCGGAGCGGGTGTTCCGTTCTTATCCTCACGAACTGTCCGGCGGTATGGCCCAACGTGTGCTCATCGCCGGCGCAGTGTCCTGCGAGCCCGATCTGATCATCGCCGATGAGCCGACCACGGCTCTCGACGTCACCGTGCAAGCCGAAATCCTCGATCTGCTTCGTGAGCTGCAGCGCGAGACGAACACCTCGCTGCTGCTGGTGACCCACAACTTCGGCGTCGTCGCCGACCTCGCCGATCGGGTGGCCGTGATGCAGAGCGGCCGCATCGTCGAGACCGGACCGGTGCGGGCGATCTTCAACGACGCTCAGCATCCCTATACCCGCTCCTTGCTCGATTCGATTCTCGACGACCATGCGCCCCGCGGCGTATACACGGAGGTGGCCCGATGAGCCTGTTGGACGTTGGCGATGTCGAGGTCACCTACGCCGGAAAGTTTCGTCGTT
This sequence comes from uncultured Acidimicrobiaceae bacterium, assembly GCA_963732585.1. Classification (GTDB taxonomy): domain Bacteria; phylum Actinomycetota; class Acidimicrobiia; order Acidimicrobiales; family Ilumatobacteraceae; genus WLMZ01. The sequence continues at coordinate 161,354 of CAVSZY010000004.1, forward strand.
CCCACGGCTTTCGTGCATTGCGCGGCGTATCGCTCGATGTTCGCCCTGGCGAGACGGTCGGTCTCGTCGGCGAGTCGGGTTCGGGCAAGACCACCTTGGGTCGCGCCGTGCTCGGCCTTGCCCCTGTCACCGCCGGAACGATCACACTCAACGGGCGTGACATCACCCATGCCAGCCGTGCCGAGCGCCGGGAACTCGCCAGCGAAGTCCAGGTGGTGTTCCAAGATCCGTACTCGTCGCTCAACCCGTCGATGTCGATCGAGCAGATCCTCACCGAACCGTTGACGGTGCGCGATGTCGGGCGCGCCGAAGCGCGCGACAAGGTTCGCTCGCTGCTCGATTCGGTCGGGTTGCCAGCGGATGCGGCCGAGCGGCGCCCGCGCGAGTTCAGCGGTGGGCAACGCCAACGCATCGCCATCGCCCGTGCGCTCGCGCTCGAGCCAAAGCTGATCGTCTGCGATGAGCCGGTTTCTGCGCTCGATCTTTCCACCCAGGCTCGCGTCCTCGATCTGTTCCTCGAGATTCAGGAGCGCACCCACGTTGCCTACCTGTTCATCTCCCACGACCTCGCCGTGGTGCGCGCCCTCAGCCATCGTGTCGCCGTGATGTATCAGGGCGAGATCGTCGAGTGGGGTGACGGCGAGCAGGTGACCACCGACCCGCAGCACCCCTACACGAAGCGTCTGTTGATGGCTGCGCCGGTCAGCGACCCCGATCGTCAGGCGATTCGCCGCGAAGAGCGTCGGGCGTTCATGGCCAACTCGCAGCGATGAGTCGTTCGTTGCTCATCGACCCGGCACCGATGCCGACAAGCCTGGCTTCATTTCGTCCAGGCTTTCTCTTCGGAACCGCCAGCGCCTATTGGTCCCGCGACATGATCGCCGAACACGCAAGGATGTCTCGATGAGGTTGCCCAATCCGCTGATCCCCGGTTTCAGTCCCGATCCCTCGGTGGTGCGAGTCGGCGGGGATTACTACCTGGTCACCTCGACCTTCGAGTACCTCCCTGGCATCCCCGTGTATCACAGCAGCGACCTGGTCTCGTGGGAGTTAGTCGGTCACGTCCTGACCCGCTTGGAGCAGTTCGATCCCAGCGAGGCGACGACCGGCGGCGGCATTTGGGCGCCGACGATCCGCTGGCGGGACGGGTTGTTCTCTGTGATCGTCGCCGCCGCTGGCACGGGGACCCGGATTTATACGGCCACCGATCCAGCCGGACCGTGGAGCGACGGCACCTTGCTCGCCGGGCTCGATGGCATCGATCCGGATTTGGCCTGGGACGACGACGGCAGCTGTTACGTCACGTTCTCTGGCCTGGTTCTCAGCGGCCCGGAGATCGGCACGCACCTCGGCATCCAGCAGGTACGGGTCAACGAGTCGACCGGCGAGTTACTCGAAGCACCCCGCAACCTGTGGTCGGGAACGGGGTTGATGTTCCCCGAGGCGCCGCATCTCTACCGCATCGGTGAGTGGTGGTACCTGATGATCGCCGAGGGCGGCACCGAGCGCGGCCACAGCGTCAGCATCGCTCGCGCGAAGACCCCCGATGGGCCGTTCGTCGGCTGCCCGGCCAACCCGGTGCTCAGCGCCAAAGGCACCGCCAATCCCGTTCAGAACACCGGGCACGGTGACCTGGTGCTCGCCCCCGATGGCAGCTGGTCGATGGTGCTGCTCGGGGTGCGCGTCCGCGGCTTGACCCGCGGTTTCTCGGCGCTCGGCCGCGAGACGTTCGGCACCCACGTCGAATGGGTCGACGGCTGGCCGGTGGTCGAGGCAGTGCAGCTTTCGGGTGACAACGAACCGGAGTTCAGCGACGACTTCGACGCCAGCGACCTCGGCCTGGAGTGGATCGCCGTGCGCCGCTCGCCTTGCGCAATCGCTCACCTGGCACACGGCACCCTGGTGTTACGCGGCGAAGGCCAAACGATGGCCGACCAGCTCCCAACCTTCGTCGGTCGTCGCCAACGCCGTCACGAGGCCAGAATTTCCACTGTCGTTGTCGACCCGAGTGCCGGAGTCGGCGGCCTGAGTGTTCGCTACGACGAGGAGCACTATTACTCGGTCGAGGTCGGCGACGGCACTGTGACCGGGCGGGCCTGTGTGGCCAGCCTGCTGAGCGAAGTGCAGCGCCCGCTGCCTGCCGGGCCGGTGGAACTGATCCTCGAAATGCGCCCGGTCGTCGCCCGCTACGCGATGAGCGGCGAAGTGCTGGCCAGCCGGATGAGCTGCGACATGATCGCGCTTGCGGCGATCGACTCCGGCGGGGTTCGCCACGATGTGGCGACCTTCGACGGTCGTTTCCTGTCGTCGGAATCGACCTGCTCGTTCACCGGTCGAGTCGCCGGGCTGTATTGCGTGTCCGGCGAGCTGGCCTTCGAGAGCTTCAGCGAGACGGACCTGGCTCGATGAACGCACCACGTTGGGGCGTCGAACACATCGCCCCCCGGCAACGGGTGATCAGCGACAACGACTATGCCGGCGATCCCGACGGCCTCGTGCAACTCGCCCACCTGTTGCTCAGCCCGAGCGTCGATGTGCGCTGCGTGATCGGTTCGCATCTCGGCGCAGCCGACCCGTTCGATCTCTCCGGGCGCAGCTCAGCGAGCGCTGCTGCAGCGGCGCGCACCATCGCCGAGATGACCGGCCGTGGTGATGGTGTTCCCGTCGTCGCCGGATCCGAGGTGGCATTGGCCGACCGAGCCACGCCGATCGATTCCCCATCGGCCCGGGCGATCATCACCGAAGCGCTGCGCGACGACACCACCCTGCCGCTGTTCGTGACCTGCGGGGGCGGGTTGACCGAGATCGCCAGCGCTTGGTTGCTCGAACCGCGCATCGCCCAACGGCTGACACTGATCTGGATTGGTGGCGGCGAGCACGAGGGCCTTGCCGAACGGCCACCCGGAGCGCAGGAGATGGAGTACAACACGGGCATCGATCCCATCGCCGCCCAGGTGGTGTTCAACGATTCCGACCTGGTGATCTGGCAGGTGCCGCGCACCACCTACCGGATGGCGATTGCTTCGCGAGCCGAGTTGTTGACGATGTTGCGTCCCGTCGGCGAACTCGGTCGCCACCTGTTCGACGAACTCGGCGCGGTCGCCGAAATGGTCGGCGGCCTCGGTGTCGATGTCGGCGAGACCTATGTGCTCGGCGATAGTCCGTTGGTGTTGCTGACCGCGCTGTGGACCGGGTTCGAGCCGTCGCCAGCGTCGTCTCCGTCGGTCACGCTGCCATGCCCGACGATCACCGACTCCGGCGGCTATGCAGCGCGTGCCGACGGGCGCCCGTTGCGGGTCTTCACCGGGATCGACACCCGGCTGATGCTCGCCGACTTCTACGCCAAACTCGCCCTGCTCGCTTCCAGTCTGAGCTGAGGCCCGACGGCGTCGGCTCACACCGTATTCTTACCGCGCCCACACGGGGCTCCAGGAACGACTCTCATAGGCTCGCCCTATGACATCGCCTGCGCACATTGTTCGTGCATCAGATCACCGCCGCCATGGCCTCGACCGGCCGTTGCTCGGTTACGCCGCGGCGCTTCTCGTACTCGTCAGCGCCTGCTCCTCGTCGCAATCCAGTGACACACAGGCCAGCGAAGCGCCCGCCACAGCGGTGCCGGAGGTTACACCGACAAATCCAACCCCGACCGACGCTGCGTCGCCCGTCTCGGAATCCACGGTGGCACCCGACTCGACCGGCGGAGCAACGACAACGGCGGCAGTCGTGCCCGACGGCCAAACGGCCATCGTCGTCGAGTCGAGCACCGATCAATACTTTGTGTTGTACGTCAGCCCCGCAGATAACGCGGCCATTGAGCTACCGGTCGCGGTTGTGCGCGGCGAGGCCGGAACCACGACCCTGACCGACGGCCGGACTGCTTTGGCCGACGGTCGATATCGCGTCGAGGCCTTCTCCGTCGCCCAACCCGGAGACGTCGACGGTGACGGCATCGACGACCTCACCGAACTCGACGACCCGGTCGGCTCGAACCCTGTGAATGGCGCTGCGGCAATGGATGCCGAGACTGGCGCGGTGATCATTCCCGATCGGGCGACCTATGAGATGTTGTCGTACCAGGGCGACGAGGTGGCCCGTGACGGCTACCTCGCCGGGCTGGAGTTCGTCAAGTTCTGGATTGTCGATGCCGACACGACACAGCCGAAGGTGTACTTCATGAACACCGAGAACTTCCGCGCTCACCCGCCGTTCGGCGAGATGGTCGGCATCTCCAGCGGCCGTGGTCCGGCACCCGGCAAGATGCGTGGAGACGTTGCCTACTACCCGGAGGCGATCGCCCCCGACGGATCGGTCGGCATGTACCGTTTCGCTTTCCAGCCCAACGATGCCTACTCCTATGCCGAGATCGCCGTGGCCTATGAGACGCTCGTCAACGGCATGCCCGAACTTGCTGGCAAGCTGTTCTACTACCCGTTCCCACAGTCAGCCCTGCCGTTCTACGAGCAGGAGAAGGCGCTGTACGACGCCGGTCGAGTTCCGGTTCTCGTCGAGTGAGTCGCCAAGTGAACACGGTCGCTGCGGCGCTTCTCGGAGTCGTGCTGCTCGGCGGCTGCTCCGCGGCACCCCCTACCGAAACGGCGGTCACTGCCGCGATCACAAGCAGCAGCGCAGTGGCTTCCGCAACGACTCGCGAAACAGCATCCTCAGACGCGGTCGAAGCAGACTTTGCGCCGCTCAACTCCGCCGTCGGGTTTGGCTTGCTGCGGGTGATGACCCTCGAGGAGCGGCCTGCAGAGCGCGACGTCGTCATCTATCCGGCGTTGCCCAATGAGATGCCCCGCGTCGCCGGGGTGATCACGACGGTGATGCAGACCCCGCTGTCGCACGTCAATCTGCGGGCCGTTCAGGACAACGTGCCCAACGCTTTCGTGGCCGCCGCCCTCGATGATCCGGCGATCACCGAACTGGTCGGCCGCTACGTGCGCTACGAGGTGACGACCGAGGGCTTCACGGTCGTTGCCGCCACGCAAGAGGAGGTCGAAGCGCATCACGCCGCCGCCCGCCCGACGACCGGCCAGACACCCGAGCGTGACCTCAGCGTGCGCTCGATCACCCCGCTGAGCGAGATCGGGTTCGACGACTGGACTGCGTTCGGGGTCAAGGCGGCCAACGTCGCCACGCTGGCCACGTTCGATCTCGGCGATACCGAGGTGCCCGACGGCTATGCGCTGCCGTTCTCGTTTTACGACGAGTTCATGACCGCCAACGGCTTGTACGATCAGGTTGCCGAGATGTTGGACGACCCCGAGTTCCGTGCCGATCCCGACGAGCAGGAACGGCAGCTGGCTGCGCTACGGGAGGCGATCAAGGACGCCGCATCCCCGGAATGGATCGTTGCCGAGCTGACCAAAGTGCAGCAATCGTTCCCGGTGGGAACACCGATCCGCTGTCGTTCCAGCACAAACAACGAGGACCTCCCCGGTTTCAGTGGTGCCGGTCTCTACGACTCGAGGACGCAGCATCCCGACGAAGGCCACATCGAGAAATGCATCAAGCAGGTCTACGCCAGCGTGTGGAATTTGCGGGCCTTTCTGGAGCGCGACTTCTATCGCATCGATCACCTCGCCACGGCGATGGGGGTGCTGTTGCACCCCAACTCCGAGGGCGAAGAGGTCAACGGCGTCGCCGTGTCGTTCGACCCGGTATATGAGACGCCTGGCGCGCACTACGTCAACTCGCAGCTCGGCGAGGATCTGGTGACGAATCCAGACGCGCTCTCGACCCCTGAAGCGCTGCTCGTCGATGAGCAAGGCGTCGCCGTCGTCATCACCCGATCGAACCTGGTGACACCGGGCGAGATGCTGCTGAGCGACGGGCACATCGCCGCGCTACGAACGACGCTCGACACGATCCACGATCGTTTCGCCGAACTCTACGGCGTGGAGAGCGGGCAAGAATTCGCCATGGAGATCGAGTTCAAGATCACCGACACGGGCTCGCTGTTCATCAAACAAGCCCGCACCTGGGTCTTCAACTCGTAGGCACGTAGGCGACCAGCGGCACGGCGTGGCCCTCCGTGGCGACGAGCAGGGCGCCATCGTCGGTGATCGCCAGCGACTCATATTTGCCGCTGCCCGTGGCTGTCATGCAGGGCGTTGCGCCAAGAATCGTGTCGGCGATGCTGGCCCCGGCTGGGCGCTTCCAGGTCAGCGTCAGCTCGCTGTAGAACAGCAGCCCGATCATTGTCCCGGCGCTATTTATCGACCCCGCCGTCGGCCCAAACTGCTGTCCATCGGGCACCGCGAACGTGCCGAGATGCTCGGCCTCCACGTCGGCACCGGGTGTCACCGAGGCCGACGGCAGCCGATCGATGGACACAGAAGTGTCGTTGTCGAAGCGTTTCCCGATGACGATCAGATCGCCGGTCACGGGATCGGCTATCAGCGCCTCGACATCGTGCGGGCCGGTCGTCCAACGCACCGTGATCACACCCGCCGCGGCGACAGTCGACGCGGAAAGCTCAGGCTCGGCGATGAGCACGAATTGCACGTGGTCGCGGCGCTCGGCGTTGTCGCCTGTGTCGGCAACGATGATCCACGATTGCCCGGCCGGATCGAGGTAGGTGGCGACGTCCTCCCAATCGTCGTCTGTGGCACCCGAGATCGTCACATCGCCAACCTGTGAACCGTCGAGCGCTGAGACGGCGATCAGGCGTGCCCCCTCGCCTGAGTCGTTGTGACCCCACAGCACATCGGCGTGCCGTTTGGAGAGCGCCCAACCGGACAGTTCTGTCAGCGGCGGCGGCAGCGTACCACGCACCTGCGATGTGTATCGGGGACACGTGACGTCGGTTGCAGCATTGTCGTCGGCCACGGCCGTCGAGGGCGCAGCTTGGTCGCCCACACGGGCAGCTTCGACGACGGCGGTCGGTGGCACCGGCGTTGTCGGCGGCCGTGTGGCCGTCGACGAGCAGGCGCCCGCCATCACCATCACGAGCGCTCTTGCACCGCGTCGTATTCGTCGGGAACGACATCGTGTCATCACCGTCAGTATCGCCGCTTCCTGCTCCACATCAGTTCGCAGCCGGAAGTTGCGTGGCCCGGCCGCCCTCGGCACCAAGGGCGGCCGGATGAGAACAGGATCGGCGGTGAGCAGCGTTCGGCCGGTGTCGACGGCCGCGGCGATGCACACAGCGTCGGCGAGGGACAGGGTTCGATCGGTTGGGATGTAGCGCCGCGACCGAATTGCTCCAGCCAGCGCGCCGATCTGCTGGTCGATGGCCACCACGACCACATTCAAGGCAGAGACGATGACCTCAACCTCGACGGCCTCGACCCCATAGACCCGGCTCATGCGGTCGACGACCTCGGCCAAATGAACGGCGCTGATGGCCACGTCATCGTGCCAGAGAGCCCGCTACACGTCGGTTGCAGCCGGTTCATCGCGAAGGTAGGCGATCAGTGCGAATGCGTCGAACAACACTCTCATCGGCGAGGCCGCGGCACCTTTTCGTGTTCGGCGGCACCATCGAGTTCGCGTTCTCGTTCACACAGCTCATCACTGCTCGGGCCAACCCCGGCGAAGCGTCCGCGATAGGCGCTCACGGGGTCGTCCGGGACTGCTCGAACGACAGCAAAGGAGCCACGGTCAACGATCACCACGCGCTGCACCCCCACCGCCGACGGATATCGGCGGGCAGGGAGATCTGACCATTGGAACGGAGGTGAGCTACCACGCTGGGCTGACGGGCCCGGCGATTGGCGCGCTACGCTAGCTGATCGTGCGAGGGGCGCGTGGAGGGATGACAGAGTGAGCGACGCGCGCCTACGGCGGTTACTGGTTGCGCATCTGGTGACGATCGTCGGCGAATGGGCTGCCGTCATCGCCACGCTCATCCATGCCTACGACTGGGGTGGCCCGCGTTCGGTCGGCTTTGTTTCCTTGGCGGTGCTCGCTCCAGCGTTCGTCGGTGCACCGCTTGCGGCTGCGGCGACAGCGCGGGTGCGCGCCCACGACGTTCGCCTCGCCGGGTTCGCCATCCAGGGCGCCGCATACAGCGGGGCTGCTCTCGTCGCCGGGTCTGGGGCACCAACGCCAGCGGTGGCCGCGCTCGTGGCAGTCGGTATCGCCGCCAGCGCGACCCTGCACCCAACCGGGGCGGCGTTGCTTCCCAAGGTGGTGCGCTCGGCGCGAGGGCTCGTCACCGGCAACCTCGTCGTCAGCTACTGCGATAGCGCCGCCGCCCTCGTTGGGCCGTTGCTCGCCGCGGTCATCGTCGCCCGGGCTGGCCCTGGCGGCGTGTTCGCCACTGTCGCCGCCGGTGCCGCGTTGGCGTTTCTGGCAACCGCGTGGCGGCCAGCCGCGCTGGCCGTCAGCGGGCCGCGACGATTCGCGATCGGCGACCGAGGCGGCCTCGATGAATCGAGCGATGCACCAGGCTTCACGCTGCGCACAGCTCTGGCTGAAGTTCGTTCACATCCATGGAGCCTCGGCGTGCTCGGTGTCGCCTCGGCGCGCAACCTCGTCGTCGGCGCGTTTGACGTGCTGCTCGTCATCGTCGCTCGCTCTTCGCTCGAACTCGGCGAAGGCGGCCCGGGATATCTCACCGCCCTGTTCGGCGGCGGGGCGATCGTCGGTGCGTTCGCCACCACTGCCGTGGTGCGACGGTCCCGCCTTCGCTCAGCATTGATCGCCGTGCTCCTCAGCGCAGCAACCCTGTGTCTCGCGCTCGGCGCCCGCGCCGAAACGCCGCTCGTCGTCATCGCCGTGCTGCCGATTGTCGGGTTGTGCGTGGCCTCGATGGACAGCATGAGCCGCGTCCTACTGCAACGTTCGATCGACCCTCGCCGTCTTGGACCCGTCTTCGCCGGGCTGGGACTCATCGCCGCCTGCGGTCAGGTCAGCGGGGCGCTCCTGGCCCAGGCCCTGGTGGCCTGGCGCAACGAGCGCAGCGCTCTCGTCGGAGTCGGCGTGTTGCTCGCTTTGATCGCCGCAGCCGCGTTCCGGTCGCTGCGCCAGGCCGACACACACGCCGATGTGCCCATCGTCGAGATGGCCCTGATCTCCGGACTGCCGATCTTTGCCTCGCTGCCAACCCCCGGTCTGGAGTCCGTTGCCCGCGCCGCCGAGTCGATCACCGTGCCAGCGGACACGGAGGTAATCCGTCAGGGCGACTCGGGCGACACGTTCTTCGTCGTCGCCGACGGCGAGTTCGACGTCATCATGTCCGGGGTCCACGAGCGTACCGCACGTCGTGGCGACTTCTTTGGCGAGGTGGCGTTGCTCGCCGACGTCGACCGCACCGCCTCGGTCATCGCCCGCACCAGCGGGTCGCTGCTGGCGATTCAACGTGTCCCGTTCCTGACGGCGCTGACCGGGCATCGGCCCGCCTACCGCGTCGCAACGGCGCATATCCGCGGATTGCACCTGGACATCGAGGGCGACCTGCGCTGGCGAACGACCGAGCAGTCGCTCGGCTCGACAGAGTAGCGGTGGCACAGCGATGAGCGCGGTGGTCACGACCGGCGCAATCTTGTTCACCGATATGGTCAGCTCGACCGAACTTCGCCTTCGCCTCGGCGAGCAGCGCGGCGAACAGTTGCGCAAACATCACGACGATCTGATGGCCACGGCCGTCGCGCAACACGGTGGAACGGTCTTGCGTTGGACCGGTGACGGCATCAAAGCCGCCTTCCCGAACGCTTCCAACGCTGCCGCCGCAGCGGTAGCGATCCAACGCGCGGTCGGCGAGTATGGGCGTTCCGACAGCGCCGTTGCGGTCTTCCAGGTTCGGATTGGGCTTGCCGCCGGCGAGGTGACCATCGACGATGGCGATCACCACGGCGTCGCCGTGATCGAGGCTGCACGTCTCGAGGCCATGGCCCGCCCAGGAGAGATCCTGGCCACCGACATCGTCCGGGTGCTCAGCCCACGCAACGAGCAGATCGCCTTCGAGCCGTTAGGCGATCGCACCCTCAAGGGCCTCGATCAGGCGATCGCCGTGCAGCGCGTGGTCGATCTCAGCGCGGCATCAATCCCGCCTCTACCGCGCACATTGCGCGTCGTTTCACCGCACCCGACCGTCGGACGAGAAGGTGACGTCGAGAGCATTGTCACCAACTTTGCGGCAGTGCGCGCTGGGGTGGCGGCCTTCAGTTTGATTCGCGGTGGCCCAGGCATCGGCAAGACGCGACTGGTTGCCGCTAGTGCGGCGGCGCTCCATGATGCCGGCGCACTGGTGCTGGCCGGGCGCTGCCCGCCCGAGGATGGGGTCGCCTATCAGCCCGTGTTGGAGGCCTTGGTCGGAGCTGTTGGACTCGACCAGGACCTCGACCAGGCGATGCGCGACGGAACAGGTGTGCTGGCACGCTTGTTTCCCGGAGACGACACCGAGGTCGGCAACGCAGACGCGTCGGCATTGCCTGCGGCGGCACGCCTGGAGTTGTTCGACGCCGTCACCGAAGTGTTCCGGCGTTTGGCCCGTCTGCATCCACTGGTCTTGGTACTCGACGATCTCCACCTCGCCTCCGAGTCGACCTTGTTGCTGATCGATCACCTGCTGAGCACGCTGATCGACGAGCGCATGATGACGATCGCCACGCTCGACGGCGGGATCGGCGACTCGGCAACTGGCGACGATCCACTGACCGCCTTCCTGCGATCAGAGCTGCCTCGGCCGCGGACCTCGACGATCACGCTCGCGCCGCTCGCCGAGGGCGACGTTGCCGCGCTGATCGCCGCGGCCGATTCGTCGTTGTCGTGGGGCAGGGTGGCCGAGTTGGCCCAGCGGGTCCACCGCGAGAGCGGCGGGACGCCAGACTTCGCCGTCGCGCTGATCGAACACCTGCAGCACGACAGTTCTTCCAACGCCTTGCCATCGACGGTGGCCGAGGTCGCCGAACACCGCCTCGCTCGCTTCGCCCCGACGTTGCGAGATTTGTTGGCACTCGCCGCGGTGGCCGGAGATCCGTTCAACCTTGCAACTTTGGCGCAGGCCGAGCGCGACGACGGTCGAGGCGACCCGTGAGCTGCTCGACCAGGCCGTCACCGTCGGGCTGCTCAACGAACTCGGGGAAAACCTGTTCGGCTTCGTGCAGGCTGCGATGCCCGCCGTGCTCATCGAGTCGTTGCAACCGACCCAGCGAGCTGCGTGCCATCGCCACATCGCTGCGGCGCTCGAAACCATTGGAGCGAGCGGAGTGCCGCCGTTTGAGGAGTTGGCGCGACACTGGTTGGCGGCCGGTGAGCAGTCGCGTGCGGTCGGCCATTTGCTGCAAGCCGCGCAGCGCGACATGAATGCACTCGCCTTCGAATCAGCGCGCCGGAGGTTCACGCAGGTCACCGAACTCTTGGCGCATGACTCTGAGACGCCGGTGGTCGTGCGTGCCGGGGCGTGGCTGGGGCTCGCTGACGCGTGTCGATCGTTGGGCGATCCGATCTTTGGCCAATGGGTGCAGCGCGCGGCGCGGTTGGCGATCGCTGCGCACGATGTCGACATCGCGGCGCAGGCTGCAGCCTTGAGCATCTGGCCTGGATCGTTCTTCTTCATCGCCGAGCAACCGGACGAACAGCTGATAGCGCTGTGCGAAAGCACCCTGGCAATCGTGCCCGCCGATCATCCCCTGCGGGCCCGAGTGCTGGCCACCTTGGCCTCGCATCTCACGTTTGATGACGACCGCGATCGCCGCGCAGCGATCATTGCCGAGGCGAGCCAATTGGCGACGCGACGCCATGACCCGTCGCTCGATGCGATCGTGCTGAATGCGGAATATCTGTGCTTGTGGGAGCCGGCGACGCTCGATCGTCGGGCGCAGATCGGGCGCGAGATGGGCCGTTTGGGGCGCGCTACGGGCGACGCCGACTCGACCTTTCTCGGCGCCTTCTTCAGCGCCTTTTGCCTCGCCGAACGGGGAGAACTCGGCGAAGCTCGCGGCCGATTGGAGGCGGTTGCCGAGTTGGTCGCGCCGACTCGCAACGAGTACTTCGCCTTCCTCACCGAGCGTTTGGCGCTGTCGATCGACATCGCCCAATGCCTTCCCGGGACCGCAGAGCGCATCGATGGCCTGCTCCATCGCCACGCCAACACCTACGCCGACACCGACGGCACGTGGGCCTTGCAGACCGGATTCGTCGCCTATCGGGCTGGCACGCTCGGTTCGATGGTCGGCGCAATGCAGGCCATGACCACCGGGCAGCAGGCCCGCTCATGGCTTGCCGCGCTCGCCTTGGCGCGAATGTGCGCTGGCGATGACCACGGAGCGGTAGAGCTGCTGACCGAACAAGGGGCGCGGCCGAAGAACTACTTCTGGATGACCGTTGCACAGGTGCAGGCCGAAGTGGCCTGCGAACTGCACGCCATCGACCACTGTCAACGCCTCTACGACGACCTGGCTCCGTTCGCAGGCCGGATCGCCATCTCTGGTTCGGGCTCGCTCGTGTCTGGCTTGGTCTCCCGCTCGATCGGGGTGTTGGCGCTCGCCTTAGGCCGACCAGAGGAAGCGATCACGCGCCTCGGCGAGGCGTTGACGCAGGCGCAACGGTGTTCGATGCCGTTCGACCTGGTGATCAGCGGTCGCCAATTGGCAACCGCGCACGCGCGGCTCGGCCACATCGACGAGGCGCGACGATTGGCCAACGAGACGCGGGTAATGGCGCAGCGCTACGGGTTTGTACGCGAGCAACGCTTGCTGCTCGCGGGCAGCGACGAGTGGGGCTGGGGACTCAGCTGACCTCGAAGGTCGCCGACAGTTGCGCGGTAGAATCGCCACCGACCCAGACGTCGAAGGTCGAGGCGTCGAGCACCCAATCCTTGGCGGCAGCATTCCAGTAGCGACGGGCGTCCGGCCCGATCGAGAACGTCACCGTGCGGGTCGCCCCGCCAGCAATGGCGATGCGCTCGAAGCCCTTCAACTCACGCACCGGGCGTGAGGCCGAACCGTGACGTTGGTGGATGTACAGCTGGACCACTTCGTCGCCGTCGTGGCCACCGGTATTGGTGACCTCGACGGAGGCGGTGACGGTACCATCGACACCGACCGTCGCCTGGTCGAGAATCAGCCTGGCGTAGCTGAAGACGCCGTAGCTGAGGCCGTGCCCGAACGGATACAGCGGGGTGGAGGCCTCGTCCCAGTAGCGACGCCCTTGGTTGACCGGCTCATGGGAGATGGTGTGCGAGTAGATCATCGGCACCTGGCCGACTGTGCGTGGCCAGGTGAAGGGCAGCTTGCCGCCGGGCGAGACATCGCCGAACAACAGGTTGGCGACGGCGGCGCCACCCTGGGAGCCCGGATACCAGATGTCGAGAATCGCCGGCACGTTGTCGTTGGCCCAACGCAGATCGAGCGGGCGACCGTTCATCACCAGCGCAACCACCGGGGTGCCGGTGGCGACGATGGCCTGCAACAGTTCAAGCTGACGGCCGGGCAGTTCCAGCGACGACCGCGACGCGGCCTCACCAATCATGTTTTGCCATTCGCCGACGACAACGACGGCGACGTCGGCCGCAGTGGCGATGGCGATGGCCCGCTGGAACTCGCTGGACTCATCGAAGCCCTCGGGATCGACGGTGGTGTTGCCGACGAACATGTCGAACATCGATGGGAAGACACGCTGCGAGACGGAGATGCCGCGGCTGTGCTCGACGCGGACAGCGTCGCCGACCTTGGCGCGGATGCCCTCGAGAACGGTGACTGTCTCGTCGAGATCGAAATCGAACACCCATGGGCCGAGCGTGTCACGCTTGGAGTCGGCCATCGGCCCGATGACCGCGATCGAGTTGATCGCCTCGGCGCGCAGCGGCAGGACGCCGCCTTCGTTGCGCAGCAACACTGCGGAGCGTTCGGCGGTGACGCGGGCCACCTCGCGGTGGGCGGGATCGGCGAGCACGGTCTTGGCGTTCGCTTCGTCGACATAGGGTGCCTCGAACAAACCCATGCGAATCTTGGCCTCGAGCACGCGGCGCACACTGGCGTCGACGGCCGGCGAGTCGGCGAGGTGAGCGAAGGCAGGATCGAAGATGGCCATCTCCATGTCGTTGCCGGCGTTGACGGCGCGGTTACCGGCATCGGCGAAGTCGGCGGCAAAACCGTGGGTGGCCAAATTGCGCACGGCGTTGGCGTCGCTGACGACGAAACCGTTGAAGCCCCAGGTCTCGCGCAGCACTTCGGTGAACAACCAACGATTGCCCGTGGCGGGGATGCCATTGAGATCCATGTAGGCGGTCATGATGTTGCCGCAGCCAGCGTCGACGGCGGCCTTGAAGGGCGCCAGGTACACATTCCACAGTTCCGAATCGGAGAGGTTGACCTCGTCGTAGTCGCGCCCGCCGAGCGCCGCGCCGTAACCGGCGAAGTGCTTCGGACCGGCGATGACGTGCTCGGCAGCGCCGATCCCGGCACCGCCTTGGAAACCGCGCACCTGCGCCGCGGCGATCACCCCGCCGAGGAATGGGTCTTCACCGGCACCCTCGATCATGCGCCCCCAACGGGGGTCGCGGGCGATGTCGACCATCGGAGCGAAGGTCCAGTGGATACCGACGGCACGGGCCTCGCGGGCGGCCATTGCTTGACCGTTCTCGATCGTCGCCGGGTCCCACGAGGCGGCCATCGCGATCGGCACCGGCAAGATGGTGCGCAGGCCGTGGATGACGTCGAAACCGAACAACAGCGGAATGCCGAGTCGGCTGTTCTCGACGGCCAACCGTTGCAGCCGGTTGGTCTCTGCGGGGTCGGTGACGAACAACAACGAACCGGCCCCGCCGGCGCCTGTGGCCGCCTCGACCATGCGCGGCTGGCCGGACATATCGACCCCGAGCGGATTGTCGCTATCGGGGGGTCCGTCGTTGCCGGCGGTGAGGCTACCGAAATAGAAGTATTGGGTGAGCTGACCAGCCTTTTCGGCGGGGGTCATCTGGCTGAGCAGGGCCTCTACTCGTGAACGAACGTCTTGCATCTCAAGCTCCTTGGGCGCGGCCGCGGCCCACATCCGGAGCCAGAATCAGCAGGCTCAATCCTATCTTGGAGCCATGCTCGGATCAGAAAGCGTCGCAAGCTGCGCGGCGCTGATCCGTTGCGGGCGAA
Source organism: uncultured Acidimicrobiaceae bacterium (assembly GCA_963732585.1). Lineage (GTDB taxonomy): Bacteria > Actinomycetota > Acidimicrobiia > Acidimicrobiales > Ilumatobacteraceae > WLMZ01. The sequence goes on from CAVSZY010000004.1 coordinate 176,392, forward strand.
GGGCGACGAGCACCCCGATCAGCAGCAACGCGCCACCGGCCATCTCGGCGCTATTGGGCCGTTGGTCGAGCAACAACCAGCCCGCCGTCATCGCCACGACCGGGGCCCACAGCGCCCAGGGCACCACCGCCGATGGCGGGTACTTGGAGAGCAGGCCGTTGAATATTGCGTAGCCGAACAGCGAGGCGAGGCAGGCGGTATACAGCGTGGAGACCACCGCCTGCCAGCTGAACCCGGCCAAGGCGTCGCCTACCTCCCTCGGCCCGTCGAGCACCAAGGCCAGCATCAGCAACGGCGCGGGAACGACGAGCGATGACCACACGGTGAGCGACAGCCCGCCACGGATCCCCGAGGCCCGGGACATGACGTTGCCGATGGCCCACGACAGCCCGGCCAGCAGGCACAGTGCCAGGGCGGCAACGGTGATGGTGCCACCGCGCCCGATGCCGACAACCACCAGCCCGATCGAACCGAGGGCGACGCCGATGACCTGACGGCGCGACGGGTGCTCGCCGAGCACCGCGGTGGCAATGACGATGGTCAAGATGACCTGCGACTGCAGCACGAGCGCAGCGATCCCCGGCGGCATTCCGGCGTGGATCGAGGAGTACAGCAGGCCGAACTGGCCGAGCGACATGAAGGTTCCGACGCCGAGGATGGTGCGCCATGGTGCGTCCGGTTTGGGCACCAGGAAGATCGCTGGAAGCAGCACGACCAAGAAGCGCAGGGCGACGAACAACAGCGGCGGGACCCCTTTCATCCCCCAGCTGATGACCACGAAGTTGAAGCCCCAGATGCTGGTGACGAGCGCGGCGAGCAGGGTGTCACGGCGGTTCATGACGGCATCGTCACCTCAGAAGGCACTGGGCAGGTGTGGGCGATAGTGGGCTTCCAGTTGCTCGATTTCCTCGGTGCTCAAGGTCAGATCGAGCGCGGCGACAGCGTCGGCGAGGTGATTTGGCTTGGTCGGCCCGACGATCGGGGCCGTGATCACCGGATTCTTCAGCACCCAGGCGAGGGCGATCTGAGCCATCGGCAAGCCACGCTCGGCAGCGATGCGTTCCACCGCGTCGACGATCGGGGCGTCGTCGTCGACATCGAATCGCTGGCCCATCGGATCGAGGTCCATGCGCGCCGTACGCTCTCCCCAAGGTCGACACACGCGACCCTTGGCCAGCGGCGAGTAGGGAATGCAACCAACGCCTTGGTCGGCGAGCAGGGCGAACATCTCCCGCTCCTCCTCGCGCATCAACAGGCTGTATTGGTCCTGCATCGAGACGAAGCGAGTCCAGCCGTGGGCGTCGGCCGTGTATTGCATTTTGGAGAACTGCCAGGCCCACATCGACGAGGCACCGAGATAGCGGGCCTTGCCCGCCTTGACCACATCGTGCAGAGCCTCCATCGTCTCCTCGATCGGCGTCTCGGGATCGAAACGGTGGATTTGATAGAGGTCGATGTAGTCGGTGCCGAGGCGGGTGAGTGAGTCGTCGACCTGTTCCATCACCGCCTTTCGGCTCAGCCCCTGCCCGCCGGGGCCGTCGTGCATCTTTCCGAACAGCTTGGTGGCAAGGATGATGTCGTCACGCTGGCAGTAGCGGGTGATCGCGCGACCGACGAATTCCTCGGAACTGCCGAGGCAATAGATGTTGGCGGTGTCCCAGAAGTTGATCCCGAGCTCGACGGCTTGGCGAAAAAATGACTGCGCGTCGTCCTCGTTCAGCGACCATTCGTTGAAGCCGCGGGCGGTGTCGCCGAAGCTCATGCAGCCGAGGGCGATGCGGCTGACCTTGAGGCCGGAGCGGCCGAGTCGTACGTGTTCCATCGGGTGGACCCCTCTCTGAGCGAACACCATCATTTCTAGCCGCCGGAGGTGTTGGTGCGCGCTGCTATTCTGCGCGCCCATGTCCAACGTCGCGCCAACCGTCGCCAGCCGTGATCTGTTTGCGCTTGCCGACGAACTCGATGCGTGCCTTGGGGCGTTGGTCGAGCGGGATTGGACGGTTGCCGGCACCGGCGACTGGTCGTGCCGGGCCACGCTCGAACACATCGGCGACTGCCTACTGTCGTATGCGGCGCAAATCATGGTGCAACCGCAGTCGCAGTACGTGCGCTTCGAGGCGGTGGCGCTAGCTGCCGCCAGCAACGCCGACCTGCTCGAGTTTGCGGTCGCCGGGGCGCGGATCTTGGCTGCTGTGGGGCAGGTTGCCGATCCGGCTGGACTGGCGTTCCATCCAACCGGACACGCCGACCCAGAGGGTTTCGTCGCCATGGGCTGCGTGGAATTGCTGCTTCACGGGCACGATGTCGCCAGGGCACTCGGCACCGACATGGCACCGACCGCCGACGTCTGCGAACGCCTCCTGCGACGGCTCTTCGCTGAGGTGGCTCTCAATGGCTTCGAGCCGTGGGACGTGCTGCAATGGGCCACCGGGCGGCGGGCGTTGGGCGCGCGGCCACAACGTAGCGAATGGCGCTGGAGCGCAGCACCGTTAGGCACCGTAGACGACCATGCCCAACGAGCGGGCAACTTGGGCTTGGCGTAGGTCGAAGGTGATGAACCGCAGACCGGCGATCAGCAGCCGGTGGGCGGAGGCGAGATGGATGGCGTCGAGCGAGCGGACACCGGTAACCTCGCCGAGCTCCGCTGCGGCTCGGGCCGTCGACTCGGTACAGGCGATCATCGCGAAACTGTCCAAGTCGGCCTCGAACTGCTGGCGTTGACGCGCCAGTTCCGTTGAGTCGGTGATGAGTGTGGCGAGGTTGCGACGCACTTCTACCGTCGTGATCCACGACGTCACCAGCACAGGATCGGAGGCCAGGAGGGTGTCAGCGACGTTGGAGTCGTGTTCTTCGACGTAACGTTTCAGCAACGCGCTGGAATCGACGTATGTGGTCACCGCGATCTACTCGCCACGGTCTTCGGCCAGCACAACTGCAATGGTCGTGGCGCCGACCGACCGGCGCGAAGGTGACAGACCCGAGCACTTTTGTGGCCTGATCCACCCCTCATCGATACCGCGTTGTAGTTCCCCAGCGCCAGGTGCGGCGATGATCAAGGCCTTTGCTTTGCCGCGATCGGTCACCGTGATCATCTCACCCGCAGCGACGCGATCGAGGTACTCGGAGAGCCCTTGCTTCAATTCGCGTATCCCGACGTTCATGTGTCCACTTTAGCTCTAAAAGTAGACACAGGCCTCGGTCGCAGCGAGCAAGTCGTGCGGCGAAACCTGCGGGAACTTGCTGACGCTGGCCTGCGGAGACGAGCGGCTGTCAATTCGTGTCAGACTCCGCGGGTGCGAGTCATCATTGAAGGCATCGATCTGCCCGGTCAGTCGTTCTGCGATCCCGACGGTACGCCGTTCGACGGGGTGCACGTCGCGGTGCAAATCGGTCGCGATCCTGTCGGTTTGGTGCGTGCCGATGCGCCGTCAACCCTGTGGGAATTGGATGTTGGGGTCGTCGCCGGGGTCGATGGTCAGCTTGATTTCAGGGGCCCGGCGGTGCACGGCAAACGGGGTGAGCGCTTTCTGTATCTCACGTGGGGCAAGGTCGACTACCTCGGCCACTTCCTCATGTTTCGTCGGGCGAAGCTGATGTTGAATCGAATCGAGCCTGAGTTGATTCGCTCGGCCGACGACGACAACCGCGTGTTGTTCGGGGTGGTGCGACTTACCGACCATCGCGGTGGGCCCAGATGCGCGAGGGTGGACCCACCGGATCTGGCCTGGTCAGCACCTACAAACGGACCAGGTCCAACTCAAACGTGACTGAAAAGCATGCATTTTCTCCGGTCAGGTCGGCCGAGAATCGAGCGACGCCATCGGCTCATCAAATAGCAAGACTGGGAGCTGAGCCCGTGAGTAGGAACCGGCTGGCCGCAAGTGAGGCCGCTACCAAACGCTACCGAGTGGCTGTCACGCTTGCCCGTCGTCCATGAAGGCCTGCACATCAACAGGCTGAGTCGAAGTTTGGCGCGTTCGACGATTTCTGCGGGGGTCGGGCGGGAAGCGTCGGCGACGAGTCGCTTCCAAAGGTATGTCTGCATCGACTCGCCTGATCGTTGCGCCCGAGAACGGATTGTGGCGAGTACGTCCTCGGGAAGATTCCGAATCGTCAGCGTGGGAGAGCCCATGCCAGCATGATTAGCAGCAATTTGCATGCATATCTGATCGATCTCGACTGGCAGCGCGTCTCCAAAGCCATCGAGTCCGCGCACTTCTCCCACTGGCGAATCTCGATAAACTGGGACCGTGGATTCTCACCCGCTCGACGTCGTCGACGACATGTTCGACCTCGGCGTCGAGATGCGCCGAGAGCGCGCTCGGCGCGAGGCCCCCGAGCTTGACAAGGAAGCCATTGACGCCACCGTGGTTGCATGGCTTCGGTCGCGGCCCGGTGCGCCTCTCGGGGACAGCGCGGGTGTCGCTGGCACCTGGCCTCGTCGATGACGGTACTCATTGACTCTCTTGCGGCGGCCGCTAACGACCTGGAGGAGTTACAGCACCCATTCGCGCTCGTTGGAGGGTTGGCAGTTTCGCTTCGAACTGAACCGAGGTTCACACGCGACGCCGATCTCGTTGTCGCTATCGATTCCGACGCTGATGCCGAGATGTTGATCAACTCGTTGCTGGCTCGCGGGTATGCGGTCGAAGCCGTGGTCCAGCAAGTCATGCCTGGGCGCCTTGCCACGGCGAGACTCCGCTCGCGAATCACCGGTGGAGTGATCGTTGATTTGCTGTTTGCATCAAGTGGGATCGAAACCGAGATCACTGCTGCCGCCGAGGTACTTGCCGTGGCGAGGGAACTGCGGATGCCGGTTGCCCGGGTTGGCCATCTCATCGCGCTCAAGCTCTTGTCGCAGGACGTCGATCGCCGCCGCCAGGATCTCATCGACCTCGACGAATTGAAAGCAGTTGCGGTCGATGACGACTGGTTGCACGCTGAGGCTGCCTGCCAGTTGATTGTCGAGCGCGGCTACCACCGCGGACGCGATCTGATGCAACTGCTGGCGAAGCTGCGGGACTAGTTGCCGAGCAAAGACGGTCCTTAACTGCGAAGAGCCAGCGGTCCAGGTGAAACTTGCGGACTCAGTCAGCGACGATGACGTCAAGCATCTCAAATGGCTGCGATCGAAAGCCCCCGACCTGGTCGCTGACATCGCTGTCATCCCTGCCTCGCTACTCGGGCCATAGGTGGTCGCTTCAAGCCCATATCGGAAACGTGGCAAAGGAGCAAGGTGCGGGGTCCTGATTTGCTAGTGGGGTGGCATGTCGTGGGGTCGTTTGACGGTTTTCATGGCCAGTTGCGACGTCAGGGTTTGCACGTGGGGCAGGCTGGCGAGGTGGTCCATGTACAGCGCCTCGAACGAGTCGGCGTCCTTCGTGGCGATGCGTAGCAGGTAGTCGGGTTGGCCCATCATCCGCATCGCTTCCACGACCTCCGGCACGGCGTGAATGGCCGCCTCGAACTCGCCCATGGATTCTCGGGTCACGTGTGACAGGGTCACCCAGACCAGCGGTTCGTAGGAACGCCCGATCGCCGCAGGGTCGATCAAGGCGGTGTAGCCGCGGATCACTCCGCTCGACTCCAAATGCTTCACCCGACGCAGGCACGGCGAGGCAGTGAGGCCGATTCGGTCGGCGAGTTCGATATTGCTCTGCCGACTGTTTCGTTGCAGCTCTGCGATTATTGCGTGATCTATCTCATCCACGGCAGATCATGCTACAGATGACCATCGGTAACGCAGGATTCGCAATCTTTGGCTCAGGCCTGAGGCGCATACTTGCAGTATGAGAATTCCGACCGTCGACAACGCCCGTCGCCTGGGCGCCACGTCGTCAACAACCAACGCGGCCACCAACGCGACCGCGGTCGTGCTGTTCGCCGGAATGCTGTGCGGCACCAGCGCAACGGCGCTCGCCAGGCTCGCTCCGCAGGCGTCGGCTCTCAGCGCTGGGGCGATGCGGCTGATGGTCGGCGGCGTCACGTTGGCGATCATCGCCGCGGCGAAGCGGCGACGACCGGCCGAGATCGCTGGCCACCGCCGCTGGCTTGCTGGCGGAGCAGTTGCGGTGGCGCTCTATCAGGTCTGCTTCTTTACCGGAACCTCCCGCACCGGGGTCGCCCTGGCCACCGTCATCGCGCTCGGTAGCGCGCCCGTGTTCTCCGGACTGATCACCGCTGTTACCCTTCGCCAACCACCAACCACGCGATGGGCCACCGGCACCGCACTGGCGGTCATCGGCATCTCGCTGATCGCCCGCAGCCAACCCAGCTTGCGAACCGACCTCGGCGGAATCCTCGCCGCGCTCGCCGCCGGCTTGGGTTGGGCGATCTACGCGATGATCGCCCGACAGCGGATCGGTGCCGGATTGGACTCGACCACTTGCATGGCGGCCATGTTCACCGGCGGCGCGATCCTGTCTGCACCGCTTCTGGCGGTCGGCGACACCGCCTGGATGACCACCCGCAACGGCATCGGCCTGGCGCTGTACCTGGGTGTGGTGACCATCGGCGTGGTCTACACATGCCTCGGATGGGGCCTCGGCAGACTGCCCGCACCCACCGTTGTGACGCTCACGTTGGCCGAACCGATGACCGCGGCGATCCTGTCCAGCTTGGTCCTTCGCCAAACCGTCGGCGTCGCCGGATGGATCGGTGTCGTCATCGTGTTAGCTGCCCTGCTGATCACCGCCCGCGGCGGCGAGGCGCGATCAAACCCGCTGTCTGTGCCCGCCGAGGCGCTCGCGCAGCCAAACTCCGAGCGCCGCATAGGCGTGCGCAGCGGCCGGGTGCATCTGGTTCATGAACCCGTGAATCTGTCCGGGGTAGCAGACCTCGACGCAATCGACTCCGTCGCCACGTAACCGCTTGGCAAACTCGCGGCCCTCGTCGCGCAGAAAATCGCACCCACCGAGCACGACGTACGCCGGCGGTAGCCCAGCCAGCGACTCGGCATCCAGCGGAATGGCATAGGGATCACCACGCAGGTCGCGGTCATCAGCGTATGCCTCCCAGCACCACTCCCGGTCTTGCGCCGTCATCGCCAACCCAGCGAACTCGGTCATCGACGAGGTCGGGCGATTGCCGCCAACACCGGGGTAGATCAACACCTGCGCTGCCGGCATCGGCCCACCCCGGTCGCGTAGCCGCAGGGCCACAGCAGCAACAAAGGTTCCGCCGGCGCTCTCCCCGGCGATGCCAATTTGACCGGCGTCGACACCGAATCGATCGACATTGGCGATCGCCCAGCGCGTGGCCCGTTCGCAGTCGTCAAGGCCGGCGGGGTACGGATCCTCCGGGGCGAGACGGTATTCGACAGAGACCACGATCGCCCCCGACGCATGGGAGAGCTCACGGGCGACGTTGTCCATGATCGACACCGACCCGACGCACATTCCCCCACCGTGGAAGTAGACAACGAGCCCGCTCACCTCACCATGAGGCAGATAGATGCGAACCGGCACGCCGTCGGCGACCTCGTCGGCGACATTCGCCATCTCCCGAGTGACAGGAAACGGCGAGAGGTCGCCACGAGCGAAGAGATAGATCTGTTGCAGCGACATCGGCGGGTTGGCCGCTGCCCACTGCGCAACCCACGGGTCGAGTGTTCCCTCGTCGACTTGTTCGTCCATGCCACAGCATCACACTGGTCAGGTCGCGTCCGCAATCTACAGTTGCCCAAATGGACAGCCCGCACCTTCCTTCGTTCTCGCTCACCGGTCGCATCGCCGTCGTCACCGGTGCCAGCCGAGGAATCGGTCGCGGCTTGGTCGACGCCTTGGCCGCCGCGGGGGCCACGGTCGCGGTCACCGCCCGCTCGATCGACGATGCCAACCAGGCCGTCGCGGAGGTCGTCGCCGGTGGTGGCCGTGCCACGGCGCACGCCATGGATGTCTCCCAAGTCGCCTCGATCACCGCGGCCTTCGACGAGATCGTCGCCCGCCATGGCCGGATCGACGTTCTCGTCGCCAACGCTGGGCTCGGCGCCAATCATCCCGCCCTTGCGGTCGCCGAAGCCGATTGGGACGAGATGATGGACGTCAACGCTCGCGGTCTGTTCTTCAGCGCCCAAGCCGCCGGGCGGGTGATGGTCGCCCAAGGCTCGGGACGGATCATCGCCATCAGCTCACAGGCATCGACCGTCGGCATTCGCGACCACGCCGTGTACTGCGCCACGAAGGGAGCCGTCAATCAGTTCGTGCGCGTGCTGGCACTGGAATGGGGCGCTCTCGGGGTCACCGTCAACGCCGTTGCCCCGACGTTTATCTACACCCCTGGCACCGCCGAACGACTCGACGACCCGGTCTTTTTGCACGGCGTCGTCGAGCGCATCCCGATCGGCAAGGTCGGCGCCATCGCCGATGTCGCCGGCGCCGTCATCTACCTAGCCAGCGACGCCGGGGCGATGGTCAACGGCTCGATCCTTGCCGTCGACGGCGGTTGGACCGCGCAATAGTTACCGAATCACCGATCGGCGTGAGCCAGCAACGCTGGCAAGGACGACGACCGCCACGACCACGATCAGAGCATCGAGGTGTTCGTGGAGGAACAGCGTGGCCCACACCAAGGACAACATCGGCTGCAGCAATTGGATCTGGCTGACCCTGGCGATACCGCCCAGCGATAACCCGGCATACCAAGCGAAGAACCCGAGGAACATCGACACCACGCCGAGGTAGACCAGGCTGATCCATGCCGTCGCGGGTTCGTCGAAACCGACCGGGCCGAGGCCGACGATCGCCAATGGCAGTGTCAACGGCAATCCGAACAGCACCGCCCAACTGATCGTCTGCCACCCTCCAAGCACGCCGGTGAGCACGGCTCCCTCGGTGTAGCCGACCGCTGCGCAACCAATCGCCCCGAGCAGATAGAGGTCGCCGAGGGCGATGTCGGCGGTGCCGCGGGCGACGGTGAGAACGATGATCGCACCGGCGCCGACCGCGGCGAACGCCCAATAGCGCGCCGAGGGTCGCGATCCAGTGCGCAGCACCGAGCAGCCCGCAGTTGCCGCCGGTAACAACCCGATGACCACCGATCCGTGCCCGGCGGGAGCGTGTTGCAGGGCCAGTCCGGTGAAACCGGGAAAGCCGATGACGACGCCGCCGATGACCAGCGCCAAGCCGCGCCACAACCGACGGTGTGGCAGCGGCGAGCGGGTCACGCGTAACGCAATCGCTGCGAGCAGCGCGGCGATAACCGCCCGCCCAAACGACGGAAAGATCACACCGAACTCGCGCACGGCCACGCGGGTGAACGGCAGCGAGGCGCTGAAGCAGACGACGCCGATGAATCCGAGCAGCAGGCCCCGCGTCTCGTGCGAGTGCGAGACGTTTTGACATCCCCCTGGCACGTGGTCGAGGGTAGCTTCGCTCGACCCCTATCCAGGCGGATTTTGCTATCGCAATGAGCATGGAGTTGTGGTGACCTTGTGCTCTGTCGTGCGCGGTGGCAAGGAACGAGACTGAAGAAGAGGCATCGCGCCCCAGAGCAGGAGATCCTTGTGAACACCTTGACCAACGACGGCGGGCAGCCCTACATGGCGGTCGATTCCCCATACACCTTGGCGCGCTGGCGCCCGCTGGTGAACTGGATCCTGTTCATCCCCCACGCCATCATCCTTGAGGCCCTGCAAGTTGTGGCCCGAGCCGTGTTCCTCGTGTACTGGCTGATGATGGTCTTCACCGGCAAGTTGCACTCGGGTATGTACGACGTAATGGCGATGCACGAGCGTTACAGCACGCGTGCGACGGGTTTCCTGTGCGGCTTCTCCGAGACCTACCCACCGTTCGACTTCACCCTCGAGTCGACCGACAACAACGCCTATCCGCCGGTGCGCCTGACGCTGCCATCCGTACCGGACGCGGTGCCGCGATCGGCCGCCCTCAATCTGTTCAAGGCTATTCCGCATTTCCTCGTGCTGGCCGTGTTCTTCATCGCTGCTTTCGCCGTTGCCATCGTCGGATGGTTTGCGGTGTTGTTCACCGGCGTCTGGCCGACAGCGATGCGCGATTTCCTCGTTCGGGTCAGCAACTACTACTACCGCGTGTGGACCTACGTGGCGATGGTCGAAAATGGCTATCCAAAGTTCGGGCTGCCCGCCGCTTGCTGACGCGCTTATCGTTGGGCGATGGCCTCGATCTCTGCATTGCATGCCGATGGCGGATCACTCGTCGTCACCTGGGACGATGGTGTCGAGGCGCGATATCCGTGGTTGTGGCTCAGGGATCATTCCCACGACCCTGTGACCCGCAATCCGCTGACCCACCAACGCGAACTGTTCACCGCCGACGTGGCGGGCGATCTTTCGCCAGTCGAGGTCCGCTGCCACGGCAGTGACGTGACTATTGCATGGATCGACGATCCCTGTGACTCCGTGCTCCCGGTCGACTTCCTCGCCAAATTTCGCCAAGCGGACAGCAATCCTCTGGGCCCCGCGCCGACGCCGGTGCTGTGGGACGCAGCGTCGATTGAAGATGGGCCAACGGTCGCCTGGGCAAAGATCATGGGCGACGGGCGGGGCGTGCTGGAGGTGATCACCAAGATCGCTGAGTACGGGTTCTGCCTTGCCGTCGGCACGCCGACCACGTTGGCCGATTCGGAGGCGCTGCTGCGCCGTTTCACCTACGTCCGGGAGACGATTTTCGGTGGCATGTGGGAATTCTCGGCCGACATGGCGATGGCCGACACGGCATACAGCAACCTCGAACTTCGTCCGCATACCGATGGCACCTACTCCCACGATGCCCCGGGCTGGCAACTGTTGCACTGCCTCGGGTTTGTTGGCACCGGAGGCCATTCGACCGTGGTCGACTCGTTCGCCATCGCCGCTCGCCTGCGGACCGAGCGCCCCGACTTGTACCGAGTGCTGAGCACCGTCGAAGTGCCGGGGCAGTACATCGGCGACGGCTCGCACCTGATGGCGGCGCGCCCAGTGCTGCGCCACGATGCCTACGGCGAACTGGTGCAGGTGTCCTTCAACAACTACGACCGGGCCCCGTTTCTCCTCGCGGAGCAGGAGATGCTCGCCTTCTACGAGGCCTTACGAGCGTTCGACACCCTGGCCAATGACCGCTCGATGCAATGGCGTCATGTGCTCGCGCCAGGTGAGGCGATGCTGTTCGACAACTGGCGAGTGTTGCACGGGCGACTGTCGTTCACCGGCCAGCGAACTATGTGCGGCGGATATCTGAACAAGGAAGACATCGACAGCCGCCGACGAATGGCCCTTGGGTCGCTTGCGCCGTAACCGATCACTCGGGTGCGTGGCACACGGCTTCGACGTTGTTGCCGTCTGGGTCGCGCACGAAGGCACCGAAATAGTTGGGGTGATATTCCGGCCAGACCCGCGGCTCGTGCAGCACCTCGGCACCGTGGGCGACGGCGGCGGCGAAGAAGGCGCGCACCGTGGCTCGATCGGGAGCCGAGAAGGCGATGTGCGACTCGCGGAAACCCTCCCCAGATTCATGAGGGCCGATCCAGAAATCCGGCATCGGCGGCACTCCAAAGCCGATCACGGCGCCAAAATCCATCATCCGCACGCCACCGAGCGGAGCGAGCACCGCGTCGTAGAAGGCTGCGCTGGCTGCCGGATCTGAACACTGGATCGAAAGGTGGTCGAGCATCGCCTCAGTGTCGCGCGCGAATCTGATGGCTCGCGCGTCGAGCGGATCGGGGGCGAGCGTTACGATCTCGGGGATGAGCCGTCGTCATCGCACGTACGTAGTATCCGCCGCGTTGATGGCCGCGGCCGCGGCCACATTCGGCGCCTGCTCCGGCGGTGGTGGTGGCAGTGGTGGTGGTGGTGGTGGTGGTGGCGACGAGGCCAGGCCAACGGCGAGCACGGACAAGGCCGTGGAGCTCGGCGAGATGACGCTCGACGGCGTCGACATCGACGTCCGTCGAGACCCTGGTTGAGGTTGTTGCAGCTCGTGGGTCGTGTACCTGCGCACGCATGGGGCCACGGTCGAAGTCAGCGACGACGTCGATCGTGCCGCGTTCCGCCGGGCCAACGGCATCAGCGATGACGCCTCCTCATGCCACACCGCCGAAATCGACGGCTACGTCATCGAGGGCCACGTACCCGCCGAGGCGATCGAACTGCTGCTCAGCGAACGACCCGACGCCATCGGGCTGGCGCTTCCCGGTATGCCCTCCGACTCGCCCGGCATGGGCGGCGACGGCGAGAGTTGGGCGGCGCAACCAGTGCTGCTGGTCGGCAACGACGGCACGCTGACACCCTGGGACTTTTGACATGACTGCTGAAATTGGCGCACCGGCACCGCACGATATCTTCACCGATAACCACCGCTGGGGCGACCTCGACGACTGGAACCGCAGCGCCCTGGCCTTGCACGAACGCGGTGGCATCCACCGCATCGAGCGAGCGGGCTTCACGCCGATCTGGGCGGTCATCGACCACGCCGCAGTGCTGGAGATCGAGCGTCAGCCAACGATCTTCACCAACGGCCCGGAACCCGTGTTGACCAGCGATCACGTCATCGCAGCCCGGCAGATGCACATCAAGACGCTGATCCACATGGACGCACCCGAGCACGGCCACTATCGACGGTTGACCGCCGACTGGTTCAAACCGGCCAGCGTCCAACGGCTCAACGATCGCCTCACGGAACTGAGCTGCGATGCGTTGTCCAAGCTGGAGCGGCTCGACGGCGTCTGCGACTTCGCCAAAGACATCGCCGTGCCCTACCCGCTGCACGTCATCCTCAAGATCCTCGGCCTGCCGGAAGACGACTACCCGCGAATGCTGACCTTGACCCAGGAGCTGTTCGGCGGCGAAGACCCCGATCTGCAGCGTGGCGAGGTCACCCCGGAATTGGTCGCCGAAATCCTGATGGACTTCTACGGGTATTTCACCAACCTCACGGCGCAACGTCGCACCGCGCCGAGCGACGACCTGGCAACGCTGATCGCCAACGGCCAGATCGACGCCCAGCCGATGCCCGACCTGGAGACGATGGGCTACTACGTGATCGTCGCCACCGCCGGCCACGACACCACCTCGAGCGCGATGGCCGGAGGTCTGCACGCCCTCGCCGCTGATCCCGAGCAACTAGCGCTGTTACAACGACAACCAGAGCTGTTGAACAACGCCGTCGAGGAGATGTTGCGTTGGACCGCCCCGGTTCGCCACTTCATGCGCACCGCCACGCAAGACACCGAGGTGCTCGGCCAACCGATCGCTAGGGGCGACTGGATCTACCTGTCGTACAAGGCGGCCAACCTCGACCCCAAGGTGTTCAACGACCCGCTGCGTTTCGACATCGCTCGACCCAATGCCGATCGGCAGATCTCCTTCGGCTACGGCATGCATTTCTGCCTCGGAGCCCAATTGGCGCGCAACGAGCTGCGCTCGATGTTTGGCCATCTCGTGCCGCGCTTTGCCTCGCTCGAACTGGCCGGTGAGCCGACGTCGATGAAAACCACCTTCGTCGGCGGCCTCAAGACCCTGCCGATCCGCTACACGTTGCGCGCCGACCAATGACCGGCGACCAATGACCGGCGACCAGCTCGGCTCGGTGCGTTACGAACGGCGAATCTCTCGCCCGGCGGCACAGGTCTGGGCGCTGGTTGGCGCAGCGGCGCGGCGTGCACGAATGGTTCCCCGGGATCACCAGCTGTGCCGTTGACGGTAACCAGCGCACAGTCGTGCTCGGCTCAGGTGTGGCGATGCCCGAAGAGATCCTGATCAACGATCCCGTTCAGCGGCGCTTTGTGTACCGGATCACCGCCGCGCCTCCCAGCTATCACCGTGGCACCATCGATGTCATCGACCTCGGCGACGACACCTGCCTGGTGGTCTATGCCACCGAAGCCGCGCCGCGGACGATGGCGCTGATGATCGCCAGTGGCTGCGCCGATGCCCTCGACGAACTCGCCCGCCAGATGGAAGTCGACCCGGAGGCAACGTCGTAATGGGGCGCAAGATTCTGTTCGTCACCACCGACCAACAGCGCTACGACGCGCTCGGCTGCAACGGCGGCACCATCGCGCGAACCCCGGTCATCGATCGCCTGGCGGCACAGGGCATTCGCTATGAGCGAGCCGTCCCGCAATCGGTGGTCTGCATGCCGTCGCGCTCGACGATGATCACCGGCCAATACCCGAGCACCCATGGCGTATGGATGAACGGGGTGCCGCTGCCACTCGACGCCCCGTCGGTCGCGTCGACGCTGCACGACGTCGGCTATCGCACGGCGTTGATCGGCAAACCGCACTTCGAGCCGTTCCTCGACCCGTTCGCCGCCTACCCGGAGAACCGCTTCGCCCGCCAGGGGTTGGTCGGCCTGCATCGCGGCTTCGAGCACTTCGAGGCAGCAACGCACAGCGCCCGGGGCCAGTTGCACTACGCCCGGTGGCTGGCCAGCAGTCATCCCGAAGCGGTCGACATGTACTACCCCGTGCTCGACGGCTCGCTGGAGGTCAACGCCTTGGGTGGCGGCGACACCGGTGCCCCGCAGGTCCACGACAACCCGATCCCGCGCGAGTGGTATCACACCGATTGGGTCGCCGATCGCACGATCGATTGGCTGACGTCACTGGCCGCCGATGACGACTGGTTCTGCTGGATGAGCTTCCCCGACCCCCACCACCCGTGGGACCCGCCAACGAGCGAGCTGGGACGAATCGACTGGCACGACGTGCCACTACCAGCGGGCTATATCGCTGATGCTGCGCGACGTGAAGCCGTGCTCGATGCCAAGCCCCGACACTGGCGGGCGTGGTACGACGGCCGGTTGGTCTCGAACTACGAAGCGCCGCGGGCTTGGGTGCCGGCAACCTTGAGCGCCGATCAGGTGCGCGAGGTCAATGCCCGCAACGCCATCGAGTGCGAGCTGATCGACGAGGCCCTCGGCCGAGTGCTGGCGGCGATCTCTGCCCGCAGCTGGGATGACGATGTCGACATCATCTTCACCACCGATCACGGCGAGTTGCAGGGCGACTTCGGCCTGCTGTTCAAGGGCCCCTATCACGTCGACGGGCTGATGCGACTGCCGCTGATTTGGCGACCGGCGCCCGCCGCAGGCATCGCCGCGGCCGTCGTCACTCGCCCCGTTGAACTGGTCGATCTAGCTCCGACGTTTTGTCACATCGCCTCGGCCGAGGCGCCGACAACGATGCAGGGTGCAGCTCTGCCGACCAATGACGCCGACGCCGACCGGCGGGGATTCGAGCGGGCGCTGACAGAGTGGGACAGTGTGTTGTTCGGCGTGTCCGTGCATCTGCGCACGATCACCCGCGACGGCTGGGTGTGCTCCACGTATCAGCCGGGCACCAGCCACGACGGCACCGAAGGCGAGCTCTACTCGCTGACCGACGATCCGCTGCAGCAGACCAACCGCTGGGACGACCCGCCCCTGGCTGGTTTGCGAGCGGACCTGCTGACCGACCTCTGGGACCATCTCCCGACGCAACAACAACCGTTGCGTCGAGTCGTCGCTCCCGTGTAGCGCAGGAGCTCAGGCGTCGATCTTGGCCGTCGCCGTGCCGGTGACGACCTGCTTGCCATCCTGGTTGACGGTGGTGACCGAAAAGTCCGCATAGTGCTGACCAGCTTCCTCACGGATCGCCTCGACCGTCGCGGTTGCCGTCAAGTCGTCGCCCGGCCAGACCTGATTGACAAAGCGCACGCCGTATTTCGTCAGCCTGCCGTCGCCGACCCAGTCGGTGAGCAGTTTTCCGGTCGCGCCCATGCTCAACATGCCGTGGGCGAACACGCTCGGATACCCGGCCACCTGAGTGACATAGACCTCGTCGCTGTGCAGCGGGTTGTAATCGCCCGAAGCGCCCGCGTACATGACGATGCGGGTCCGCGAGATGTTCTCGAGCACCACAGCGCTCTTCGTTTCGCCGACCTGCAGATTCGATGCGTTCAATGCCATCTCCGTTTCCTCACGTACCCGCCGGCGTCGGCAAGACGCTGACAAAACGCGCCGTGATCACCACTTCAGCGGTGTCGGCAACCAGATAATCGATGAACTTCTCCTCGAAAAACAGCGAGCCACCGCGCTTGGATTCCTTGGTCCACGTCGCTCCATCACGGGCGACGGTGATCAGCACCTCGCCGGCCAACACGGGGCGGTGGTACTCGAAATGCTGCTCGGCGTGAAGCCTGCCAGTGCTGGTGATCGCCGCGCCCGACGGCTCCTTTGCCGAGCCGAACCACGGCTGACCGACCTTGGGGATCAAGGTGTTGTCGGGGTCGAACTGGGCACCGGCCATGGCGAAGGTCGGCGGTGCGATGACATTGCCGAATGCGGCCGCCTGAGCCGAACCCGGGTCTGAATAGACCGGATTGTCGTCGCCGATCGCTCGGGCAAACATCATGATGTGGGTCGCTTCCACAGGGAATCGTTCGACGGCCACGTCGTTCTCCAATCTCTCGGCATCCTCGATGGCAACGTCTTGCCACCGATAGGTGACGATAGTTGACACATATGTCAGAATGCGAGTCCGGATCTCGACGCGCCGTGGCGTCGGTCCGTAGCCGAACAAACGAAGGGGAATTTTCGTGTCGAAGCCACTGGAAGGTGTCCGTGTCCTAGAGGTTGCTGCGTGGACGTTCGTGCCAGCGGCCGGGGCGGTTCTCGCCGACCTCGGCGCCGAAGTCATCAAGGTCGAACCGCCGTCGGGCGATCCCCAGCGAGCCCTGAAGAACCTGCTCAATCTCGACAAGAGCGGCCCGAACCCGTTCAACGAGATACCAAATCGTGGCAAGCGCAGCATCACGATCGATCTCACCAAGCCCGAGGGCCGCGAGGCCGTGCTGAAGATCGCGTCCAACAGCGATGTCTTCCTCACCAGCTACCTGCCCGCAGCGCGCACCAAGCTGGGACTCGATGTCGACGATGTCCGCGCGGTCAATCCCAACATCATCTACGCCAGAGGATCGGGATGGGGCAACAATGGCCCGATGCGCGAGGCCGGGGGCTACGACCTGGCCTGTGGCTGGGCGACCGCAGGCATGGCACAGCGATTGCTCGACTCGATCGGCGACGACTCTCCTCCGCCGCAACCCCCGGCCTTCTTCGATCTGCAAGGCGGCAACACCCTCGCCGGCGCGGTATCCACGGCATTGTTCAAGCGCGAGCGTTCCGGCGAATCCTCGATCATCGACGTGTCGCTGATGAACGTCGCCATGTGGGCGTTAAGCCCGGACATCGTTGGGGCCCCGTGGGTCTCGCCGATGATTCCAAACCGCGAGCACCCCGGCAACCCGTTGGCCAACTGGTACAAGACTGCCGACAACCGCTGGATCTATTTGGTGCTGCTGCAAGCGGACCGTTTCTGGGGTGAGCTCTGCGATGTGATGGGGACGCCGGGGCTGAAGACCGACGAGCGTTTCGCCAACATGGGAGTCCGCTTCATGAACAAGGAAGCCTGCGTGGCCGAACTCGACGCAATCTTCGGAAGTGCGACCTTGGAGGAATGGAAAGCCAGGCTGGCCAACTTCAGCGGCGTCTGGGCACCGGTGATCAGCGCCAAAGAGGTCCACGATCATCCGCAGGTTGCGCCCAACGGCTTCCTGCCTCAGCTCACCGACAACGACGGTATTTCGTTCGGCATCGTCGCCGCGCCGATGGCCTTCGACGATCAGCCGACGGTGCCGCAGGGACCGAGTCCAGAGCTTGGCCAACACACCGAATTGATCCTGATGGATGCTGGCCTGGACTGGGATCAGATCACCGCACTTCGTGACACCGGGGCACTTGGCTGATGGACTTGCGACTCGCCGGCAAGCGAGTTCTCGTCACCGGCTCCAGCTCGGGAATTGGCGCGGGCATCGCCAGGGTGCTCGCCGCCGAGGGTGCCTCTGTGGTGGTCCACGGTCGCAATGTCGAACGCACCGAGAGGGTGCGCGCCGAACTGGAATCTTCTGGAGCGCTGGTAGCCAGCGCCCTCGGCGACCTGGCGACAGACGAGGGTGCGGCGACCGTTGCGGCTACTGCGCTCGGCGCCTTCAGCGGCATCGACATCCTGGTCAACAACGCTGGTGGCGGTGCCGACGTAGCGAACCCGTCATGGTTCGCCACCGACGTCTCGGTATGGACCGACACCTATCACAAGAATGTCACGGCCGCTGTCCGCCTCATCCACCACCTCACGCCAGGAATGAAAGAACGGGGCTGGGGTCGCATCATTCAGATCGGCAGCATGGCCGGCACCGTGCCGACCTCGGCGCAACCCGACTACGCCGCCGCCAAGGCGGCGATGTTGGCCATGTCGCTCGGGTTGTCCAAGGCCCTGAAAGGCAGCGGCATCACGGTGAACACCGTCACCCCTGGCATGATCTGGACCGAGGGTCTGCAAGACTTCCTTCGCGACTTCGCCGCCAAACGGGGCTGGGATGACATCCAGCAAGCGGCCGACTACATCCTCAAAGGCACCGGGCAAACGGTGCTGCGCATCGGTCAGCCCGAAGATATCGCCAACGCCGTCGCCTACCTGGCCAGCCCGGTCGCCGACTTCGTCAATGGCGTCAACATGCACCTCGACGGCGGCGGCACCGCGAACATCTACTAGCTCATGACAGATCAGGCGACCCGGCGAGCGAGCTACGGACCGACGAGCCCGACGATCGGTGAACGCGGGGCGCGCACCCGCATTCAAATTCTCGAAGCGGCATTGCGCTGTTTCCTCGAGCAGGGCTTTCACGAGAGCTCGATCGAGCACATTGCCGCTACCGCCGGTGTCTCGCGGGCCGCGCTGTATCAATATTTCGAGAGCAAGGAGTCGATCTTCGCCGAGTTGCTCTATGAGAACGGCACCACGTTGATCCGAATCACCCGCGGGGTCGGCGGCTTCGGACCAGACGAGCTCGGTTTTGCCAACCTGGCGCGCTGGGTGCGCGACTGGACTGACAACTACGACCGGTTTGCGCCGCTGTTCGTCGAATGGGCCTCCGTCATTGCGCCGAACTCGCCGCTGCGTCCCCAACTCGACGCCTTCACTGTCGGTTATGCCAGAAAAATCGCCAAGGTGCTGCGCGCCAGCGGACAACTCGACGAGCCGCACGAGGCCACCGGGGTGCTCGCCTCGGCGTTGCTGACGCGCTACAACTACATCCGCTACGTGTACCGGCCGGGGTTGAGCGATCGAGAGTTTCTCGACAGCCTGATCGTCGCGCTGCAGCTCCACTTTTTCCCGCAAACCCCGGTCAGCGTCCTGGTCGGCGATCCCTTCGAGGCCCAGACCCGGGCGGACACCCACGTCGGGCCTCCCGTCGGACGTATGGGTCCGCTTGCCACGCTGCCACAGCACAGCCGATCCGCACCCGTCGACCCGCTCGAGGGCCTCAGCGCACAGAGTGCCCAGACGGCGCGCAGGTTGCTTGACGCCGCCGCCCAGGTGTTCGCAGACAACGGGTATCGGGCCGCCAATATCGATCAGATCGTCGCTGCTGCCCGGGTGGCCCGCGGCACGTTCTACCGATACTTCGAGAGCAAGTTCGAGCTGATGGCGGCACTATCCGCGAGGCCTCACGCACCATGTGCCCAATGTTCACGCGCCTGCCCGTGGCGGCCAGCGACCCGCTCACGCTGCGCGCGCCTGGCTGGCCGACTATCTCGCCATCCAGCGTCAGTACGTTGGGGTTCTGCGGGCCTGGGCCGATGGCGCACCGATCGATCCTGCACTGCTGCAACCTGCCGCAGATGTCGTCGCTGCCCTTGGTGGCGCCGTTGCCGACCTCTTTGGGCCGCCGCGCCCGTACCCGTTGGCACGCCGCGGTGCGGGCATGCTGCTGGCCGGCCTGCTCGAATATTTTCCGACCGAGGGCAGTGGCACTGAGGTCGCCCCGACCACCACGGTGATCATCGAGGTGCAGGCCCGCTTCATCGAGCGGGTCCTGTTGCGCCACGACTGACAACGTGTGCTGCGCTCAGGTGAGGTCGCGCGGTTTACGCCCGCTGTGCATCAGCTTGACGCGAAATTCGTGCGCATCAGCCGTCTTCTCGGTGATCGACATCACGTCGGCAGACAGTTGCAGGTGCTGGCGCATCCCCATCTGCTCCCAGGCGCGTATCAGCAGCGATTTGGTGGCCATCAACGTCGACAGCGGGGCACGAGCAATAAGCGCGGCCATCTCGGCGACGGCACGATCGAGTTCCTCCAGCGGCACGACACGATTGACCAAACCGTAGGACTCTGCTTCTGCCGCGCTCAGCGTGCGCGCCGTGTAGAGGTATTCGGCGGCACGTTTGCGGTTCATGAACGTCCACGGTTCGACCATCGTTTCCCCACCGGGGAATCCGAGTCCCTGTACCAGCGGCATCTGAAAGTAGGCGTCCTCGGAGGCGATGGTGATATCGGAGAGATACGCCCAATAGGTACCGCCACCGAGGCAATAGCCGTGTACCTGGGTGATCAGCGGCTTGGGAAACTCGAAGAAGCGCAAGGTCGGCCAGAGGAACAGTTGTCGGCTACCGATCCAGTTGGAACCGATGGCATCGACCGACTTGACGAACTCGGGGTAGGCGTCTGGCCCCGCGATCACGTGGCCTGCGCAGAAACCCTTGCCGTTGGCCCTCATCGTCACCACCTTGATCGTGTCGTCGTGCTCGGCGAAATCGAGCGCGGCGTCGAGTTGGTGGACCATGTCGCTCGACTGCGAGTTGGCCTTTTCCGGCCAGTTGAGCGTGATCCGCGCCACCGCGCCGTCGGTCTCGTAGAGCAACTTGCCTAGGTCGCGTACCTCGTTCATCGTCGTTCCCTTCGCTCCTCGTGGGCCGCAGCCTCTAATCTGACGGAAGTGTCAGCTTTGCCTGCACAGTACCTCCGCCCCCGAAACCTGGAGAACGCGCACCAGATGAACGCCCCGCTTCCGCCGCCATTGTTGCCTGACCCGTTGACCGATTTCTTCTGGGAGGCGGCCCGCAACCATCAGCTGCACATCCAGCGCTGCCAGGACTGCGGCAGCTACATCCACATGCCCCGCCCGGTCTGTCGCCACTGCCAGTCGTTCAACCTCGCCGGCGAGGCCGTGTCGGGCAAGGCGACGTTGTACAGCTACACCCAGACGGTGAAGGCCTTCCACCCGTTCTTCGTCGATCGGGTGCCCTACCTGCTGGCAACGGTGACGCTGCCGGAACAGGATGGGCTGCAACTGATGACCAACCTGGTCGGTATCGATGAGCCCGACGTGCACATCGGCATGCCGCTCGAGGTCGACTTCGAGAAACTCGCCGATGGCTACGTGATTCCGGTCTTCCGCCCGGCGGTGACGGCATGAGCCGCGCCGCTGGCCGCAAGGTGGCCATCGTCGGCGTCGGATATTCCGACGTCGGGCGCAACACGGGCCGCAGCGAGCGTCACCATGCTGCGCAGGCTGCGGTGCGCGCTCTTGACGATGCCGGATTGAGTGCTGCTGATATCGACGGCGCCAGCACCTGGGGCGGAGACGCCGTCGATTTCGGTTGGATGCTCGGGTTCGACCGCCTGCAATGGAGCCTGAACGTCGGCGTTTCCCCGGCGTTCATCGCCCCGGCATACCACGCAGTTCAGGCCGTCGCCGCCGGGCACGCCGAGACGGTGATGTCATTTCGCATCATGATGCAACAGCCACCGGCATCCGCTTTGGCGACCGGCGGGGCGATGCTCGGCGAGCCGAACATGGCCGACGCGCAGTTCCGCTGGCCATACGGCAACTTCTCGCCCACGCAATGGGCCGGGTTGTTGATGCAGCGCTATATGCACGAAACGGGAGCGACCGAAGAGGTGTTCGCGACCTTCGCCGAGATCCAGCGGGAGTGGGCGTTGATGAACGACGACGCGCTACAGACGACCCCGTTGAGCAAAGACGACTACCTCGCGCTTGCCTACGTCACCAAGCCCCTGCGGATCCTCGACTGCGACTATCCGTGCGACTCCGGTTCGGCGGTGATCTTCACGACGGAGGAACGCGCTCGCGATCTCAAGCAGCCGATGGTGCTCGTTGAGGCCTGCGCGCTGTCGGCGATTCACGACATGAACTTCGAACTGCTCCCCGACATGGTGCGCACCTCACCGGCGCACTGCGGCGAGCTGCTGTGGAAACGCTCCGACCTCACCCCCGCCGATGTCGACACCGCCCACCTCTACGACGGATTCAGCATCGTCACCTTGCAATGGCTAGAGGGCCTCGGCCTGTGCCCGCCTGGCGCCGCCGGCGACTTCATCCTCGAGGGCAACACCCGCCCCGGTGGCAGCCTGCCGACCAACACCGACGGCGGAGCGATCAATGTCGGCCGTCGTCACGGGGCCAACTTCTGCATCGAGGCGGTGCGCCAACTGCGCCGCCAGTGCGGTGAGCGTCAGGTCGACGGCGCTGAAGTCAGCGTATGGGCCAATGCCGTCGGCCCGTTCTCTGGAGCGATGCTGCTGACCAAGGGCTGACCAAGGGCTGACCAAGATCTTGAGCAGCGTCAGGCCCGCGGGTTGACCACGGCACGGCCGCGGGCCTCACCGGCGAGCACCGCGCTCAACGCCGTGTCGAGTTGCTCAAGGGTGATGTCATGGCCGATCTGGCTCAGCCCAGCAGGGCGCAGATCACTGGCAATGCGCGCCCACACAGCTCGGCGGCGCTCGATCGGAGCCATCACCGAGTCGATGCCCAAGAGGTTGACGCCACGCAAAATGAACGGCAGCACCGAGGTCGGCAATCCGGCCCCACCAGTGAGACCGCTGGCCGCCACCGAGCCACCGTAGTGGATCCGCTTGAGCACGTTGGCCAAGGTGACGCCGCCAACGCAGTCGACGGCACCCGCCCAGATCGTGCCCTCCAACGGCCGCTTTGATTCCTCAGCCAGTTCGTTGCGATCGACGATCGACGTGGCACCAAGGTCGCTGAGGAACGACGACATGTCGGGCTTGCCGGTGCTGGCGACGACCTCGTAGCCGAGCGCGGCCAACATGCCTACTGCGGTCGAGCCAACGCCGCCGGTCGCCCCGGTAACGAGCACTGGGCCACTATCGGGGGTGACCCCATGCTCCTGCAACGCCAGTACCGACATCGCTGCGGTGAACCCGGCGGTGCCGATGACCATCGCGTCGTGGGCGTCCAAGCTGTCGGGCAGTGCCACCAGTTGTTCGGCAGGAACACGGGCATATTCGGCGAACCCGCCGTGGCGAGCAACGCCGATGTCGTAGCCGTGGGCCAACACAGGCGTACCGGCAGCCAACCCGCCAGCGGCCTCGACGAGCACACCGGCCAGGTCGATACCGGGCACGATCGGCGAGATGCGGGCCACCTTGCCGGACGGCGTCGATGCCAGGCCATCTTTGTAATTGACGCTCGACCAGTGGACTTCGATCAGCGCCCCGGCAGGAAGTTCGTCGGCGGACATGGTGACCACCGCACGATCGATTTCGGTTGCATCGGTGACTGCACGAAAGGCGCGGAACGTTTGGATCGACATCTCGGCGACGTTAGCCGCCGCCACATTTCAGCGCGATGTCGAGTGTGTTGTGTAGCGGGCGAGGTGATCACCGGCGAGATCGAGGAGATCGAGCACTCGATGATCGAGATGAGCCATGTCGACATCGCTGTTGGCCATCTGTGCACTGAGGTAGCGCTTCTTCACCCCTTCGGCGATCACTGCCATACGCCAATGTTGGAACGCTCGATACCAATCGAGAGCGGAGACGTCGAAACCGGTGCGCGTCGCGTAGCGCTCGATGACGTCGGCCCTCATGCCGAACTGGCCGGTGACGGTCGGTGGCCGTTCCATGAACACCAGCGGTGCCGGATCGTTGGGCTCGTACCAGTTGTTGAGCAGGAAGCCGAGGTCGGCGAGCACGTCGCCGAAGGTCCACAACTCCCAATCGAGCACCGCTGCCAGACTGCCATCGGCGGCGATCATGACGTTGCCGATGCGGTAGTCGCCATGGACGATGCCGGTGTAACGCTGCGGGGGCGCAGACGCGACGAGACGATCGGCAAGCGAGTCGACAGTGGCCAATTCACGGGTGGCGTTGCGCACCCACATCGCGCGGAACCGTTTGATCTGGCGGGCGACGAAATCTTCCCGCCGGGCTGCGTCGCCGATGCCGACGGCGTCGATGTCAACGCGATGCAGGTCGGCGAGAACGTCGACCACCTGCTCGCCAGCGCGTCGCCGCGTCGCCGCCTTCGCCAACCCGACGTCGGCTGCCGCCTCGTTGTCGGCAACGACACCATCGACGCGCGACATGACATAGAACGACGCGCCGGTAACCGACTCGTCAGCACACAGCGCCAACGCCTGCGGAACCGGGATACCGGTGCCCGCGAGCGCGGCGATGATCCGATGTTCACGCCCCATGTCGTGTGCGCCGCCACCGGCGTGACCAAGCGGCCCGCGGCGCACCACATACTGTGCATCAGCGGCGTCATGCGCGCCGTAGGTCAGGTTGGAGTGTCCACCGGCGATCAGCGAGAACGTCACCGGGCCACGGCAACCGGCAACGTTGGTCTGCATCCAGGCGCCGACCGCATCGCAGTCGAGTCCTGGGAGCGCGTCAGCGTTCATACGTGCAACCCGACCGGCACACCGTCGACGATGAGATCGTGATACTCGAGGTGGCCCATGGCGACACGACCGTCGTCAAAACGCCAATCGGTGGGCTGTTTGACGATGCGCAGGGTGGCCTCCTGGCCGCTAGGGCTGGTCTGGCGGTGACGGGCCGGCAGGTAGCCCTGCGGCCATCCAGTCACCGTCCAGATCACATCGCCGGCGCGTACCACCACCTCCGTGCTGTGCAGCTCATAGTTGGGCGGCCCGGCATAGTGGTTGCGCATGTCGAAGCCATCGACGATTCGAAACTGGCCGTCGACGTAGATGAATCCGCTGCAGCGCTCATCGGTCGGACCCTGGGAACGAATCAGCATGAAGCCGTTTTGGTCGTCGATGCAGCACGTCAACCAGCGCAGGAAGATCTTGGCGTGCCAGTTTCGTGGACCCCAGGAATGGTCCTTGCCGCCGCGCCCGTCGATCTCATAGGTCACACCGTCGACGCTCGCCCGCCCGACGACGCGGGCCATGTGCTGGTAGTGAAAGTCGGCCTGTCCAGGCAGAAAGATGAGGTGGTGTTGGTCCTGGTCCTGGCCCATGGTCGCGTCGAGGCCTTCGGTGGCGACCTCCAAGGACACCCGCACCTCGGCCTTGGGCGCCTCGGCGAAGGCCCGCTTGGGATTGGTCAACGCCCATGGGTCATCGAACAGCGACATCGTGCCGTCGTAGCCGATGCGCGTCGTCGACCACGGTTCGACGACCTCCCATGTTTGCGTGCCCGATGGGCCAGCGGCGACCAGCGTGTTGGCTTCGATGATGGCGCGGTCGAAGGCGAAGGCCGTGCGACCGTCGGGCAGATAGAGGCATGACGACATCTCGGCGTAGCGAGCGTTGGGTCGAGCGCCGATGCGCAGCCAACCGCCGATGCGGCGGAGCGGATCCCAGAAATCGATGTAGCGGCTCTCGTTCCAGTTGATCTGCTCACCGGGTTGATGCATGCCCTCGTCGTCAATTGTCAAACGAATGCCCATAGAGAGGTCCTTTTGGTCACAGCAACCGACGGCGAAGAATCTTGCCGCTCGGGTTACGGGGAAGTTCGGCGATGTAGCTGATCTCGGTTGGCACCTTGAAACGGGCCAGCTGGCTGGCCACCAGCGCCCGGAGGTCGTCGGCGGATGGCGGCGAGCTGGCGTCGGTCGGCACCACCACGGCCTTGACGACCTCGCCCCAGGTGCGATCGGGGACGCCGACAACGGCGACCTCCTGCACGCCCGGGTGGCTTGCCAGCACGAGCTCGACTTCCAGCGGATAGATATTTTCGCCGCCACGGATGATGCGGTCATTGACCCGCCCATGCAAGGTGACGTATCCCTCGTCGCTGATCACCCCGAGGTCACCGGTGCGACGCCAGCCGTCGGTATCGGATTGCATGACGTGTGGCGCACGGATCGCAATTTCGCCGATGCCGTCGGGATCGGCGTTCTCGATGCGCAGCTCGGCACCGCGGATCGCCTTGCCCACCGAGAGCAACAGTTCGCTTCGCGGGCCCGCAGCGCTGAGGTGGTCGTCATGACTCAGCCAGGTGATCGGACTGACCTCGGTTTGACCAAAGATCTGCAGAAGTTTCGTGTTCGGCAGCGTCTCCAGTGTCGCCCGCAGTGTGTCCGGGTGGATCGGCATCGCTCCGTATTGCAACAGGCGCGGTGCGGCATCGGTGAGCGCCCCTTGCGCCAGGAGCAGCTCGATCATCGTCGGCACCAGCAGGGCACAGGTCGCGCCGAGCCGCCCGGCCCGACGCCAGTTGTCGATGCTGAACCAGTCCTGGGGGATGATCGCCACGCCCATGCCGAGCACCGTGACATCCATGGCTACCCCGGCCGTGTGGTAAAACGGCGAGGCCGAGCAGTAGCGGTCGCCAGGACCGATGCCCATCACCTCCTGGTAGACCTCGACGCGGGCGAGCAATGGCTGTTGCCGCACATACACCGGTTTCGGTCGGCCTGTCGTGCCCGAGGTGTGCACGATGACGGCGACGTCGTCGGCTCGGCACTCCCCCGACAACGGCTCGGCTGGTCTCAGTTCATGCTCGATGACGACCAGTTGCACTCCCGCGGCGACGGCCACCTGCGCGCCCAACTCGCGCCGTGCCGGCTCGACGATAAGCAGGGCTGCGCCGAGACCCTGCACGGCATGAACGAGGTCATCGACGGCCAACTTGGTGCCGAGCGGGGCCACCGGTCGTCGCGACATCGCCCCGCCGACGACCATCGCAATCGCCGTGCGACTCTCATCGATCAACGCCGGGATCGGCTCACCGACCCCGAAACCCAGTTGGTCGTACCACGCTGATGCACCGGCAGACAATCGCAACAGGTCGTGACCGGAGACGACGCCGTCGTCGTCGACGATCGCCGGCTCCGCGTTGTCCAGCCACTGTTCGAGCACGAGTCCGTTCCACCACCGCTCGGCGGATGCCGCAATGCCGCCTGGTTGATGAACCCGGGTCACGGACATCGGCTACTTGATGACCAGCCCTTGCGGATAGGCGTTGAACAGCTTGCGCATGCCGACGCCGAGTTCGGCCGTGGTCACCGCCTCACCGCTCTTGGATTCGTAGGTGCCTTCGATCGTGTAACCGCCGACCCGCATCACCTTGTTGCCATCGACGCGCACGATCTGTCCGGTCAACCAGCCGGCTTGCTCGCTGCACAGCCAGGCGACCACCGGCGAGGCGTTCGCCGGGTCGAGTCTGTCCCAGCCCTTGCCCTCGCTATCCATGCCGATCGAGGCGAGCATGCGCGTCGCGGCGATCGGCGACAAGCAGTTGACGGTGACGTTGTAGCGTTCCATCTCCATCGCTGTGACCACCGTGAGCATGGCGATACCCGCCTTGGCCGGGGCATAGTTAGCCTGCCCGACGTTGCCCCACAAGCCAGCGCCGGAGGTGGTGTTGACGATGCGACCGCTCACCGGATGGCCGGCCTTGCCGCGCTCTCGCCAATAGCTACAGGCGTGGCGAATGACGGTAAAGGTGCCTTTAAGGTGCACGTCGATGACTGCGTCGAACTCCGCTTCGGACATCGAGGTCAGCATCCGGTCGCGCAGGAACCCTGCATTGTTGACCACCGCGTGCAGGTCGCCGAACTGCTCGACCGTGTCACGCACTAGTGCTTCCATCGCGGACCAATCGGACACCGAGGCACCGTTGGTCACCGCCGTTCCTCCCATCGCTCGAATCTCAGCGACGACCTCATCGGCTGGCGAGCTACCCGAGTCGTCTGCATCGCCGCGGAGACTGACGTTGAGATCATTGACCACCACTGTCGCCCCGTTTCGAGCCAACTCGAGGGCGTGTTCGCGGCCCAGCCCTCGGCCCGCGCCGGTGACGATCACTACCCGTCCATCCAACAGTCCCATGTGTGTCCTTTCGAGGGGCGAGGCCCGGTCGGCGTTATTTTGCCAGCGGATCGCGTGGCAGGCCGAGGATGCGCTCGGCGATGATGTTGCGCACGATCTCCGACGTCCCTCCAGCGATGGTCAGGCAGCGATCGAACAAGTATTGAAATTGGATCTTTGATTCGCCGTCGCCGATTCCGGCCTCACCGCTGATGCGCAAGGCCAGCGAAGAGACCCGCTGGGCGTGCTCGGCTGAGAGCAACTTGCTGATCGCGCCCTCCGGTCCAGGACCGGCCCCGATCACGGCGCGCATCACTTGGCGCAAGTTGAGCGCCGACATGGCGTGCGATTCGGTGAGGACCTCACCGACGTCGACGGCGATCGCTTGATCGTGGGCCGCGTAGGTCAGCGCGGCGGCGACGAGATCGTCATCGCTGAGCATGTCGCGGTTCGACTTGTTTCCGCCGATCGACACCCGTTCATTGCCGAGCGTTGCTCGGGCGACAGTCCAGCCGTTGTTCACCGCGCCGACGACGTCGTCGTCGGGCACGAAGACGTCGTCGAAGAACACCTCGTTGAACAACGCCTCGCCGGTGATCTCGCGCAGCGGCCGGACCTCGACCCCTTTGGCGCGCATGTCGATGGCCAACGTCGAGATGCCGGCGTGTTTCGCAACGGTCGGATCGGTGCGCACCGTGGCCAAGCCGTGGGTGCTTTCGTGGGCCGCGCTGGTCCACACCTTCTGGCCGTTGACCAGCCAACCGCCGTCGACACGAGTGGCCTTGGTCTGGATCGCGGCGGCGTCTGAACCGGCATTCGGCTCGCTGAACAGCTGACACCAATGCAACCTGCCGTCAAGGCTGGGGCGAATCCAGCGGCTGATCTGTTCCTCGGTGGCGTGCTGCAGGATGGTCAACAGCACCCAGGTACCGATGCCGAGCGGCGGCCGCTGGAGATCGGGGAGCTCTTCGTCGATGACCAATTGCTCCACGGCTCCGGCGGCGAGGCCCCACGGCTTTGGCCAGTGCGGCATGCAATAGCCGGAGTCGATCAAGGCGGCGAGGCGCCGATCGTCGGGTAGCGACTCGTATCGCTGCTTGAACGATCGCGCCTGCGCACGGTAGGTCTCGGCCTCCTCGGGAAGCTCGATTCCCTCGTTGGCTGTTGCTCCGCTACGGGTGAGCGCCAACACATCGCCAGCCGACCCGGCCCCGAACAATGTCGACAACACTGCAGCTCGGCGGAGGTAGAGGTGGGCGTCGTGCTCCCAGGTGAAGCCGATGCCACCTAGAATCTGGATGTTCTTTTCGGCGCAACGCTGAAACGCGGCGATTGCTTGCGTGGCGGCGACGGCACCGGCCAGCTGACCCTGGGCACTCCGTCCCCCGGCGCGTGCCGTGTCCCAGACCACGGCAGCGGCCAGCTCGACGTCGACGACCATGTTGGCCAGATGGTGTTTGATCGCTTGAAACGAGCCGATCGTGCGCCCGAACTGCTCGCGCACCTTGGCGTACTCGAGGGCCATCGCCAATGTTCGCGCTCGGCGCCTCCAGCGGCCTCGGCGGCGGCCAGGGAACGGGCGACAGCCAGCGCTGCGGCGGCCCCACCAACGATGACGTCATCGTCACCGACGACGACATCGCGGAGTTCAACGCGGGCGGCTCGACGGGTTGGGTCGAGACCGGCGACGGGCAGCACAACAAGCTGTGCGCTGGGCACGATCGCCAAGTCGTCGCCGATGCGTACCAGCACGGTCGTGGCCTGGGAACCACCGAGCACCAGGCCGGCATCGCCGGTCAGGCGACCGCCGGTGTTGCGGCAAGATCCGCGTAGCGCAACGGCGCCGAGCGTGGAACCATCGGCGAAACCGGGGAGATGTCGCGCCCGTTGGGCGTCGGTGCCAAGGGCATCGATGATCGCCGAGGTGATCACCGTCGGCAGAAATGGCCCGGGAGCGCAGGAGACGCCGAGCGCCTCGACGACGATTGCCAGGTCCATCAGGCCGTACCCGGAACCGCCGAAGCGCTCCGGCAAGTGCAGGCCCAGCCAGCCCATGGAGACGAGTTCGTCCCAAAACGCGGGCAGGCCCTCGGTGTCGGCATCGAGCAATGCTCGGGCACCACCGCGGGCATCGCGGTTGGTCAAAAAGCGTGTCGCAACCTCCGACAGCTCGCGGTGTTCTTCGCTCAAGGCGATGGGCATGACTTCCTCCTGGGCGAGTTCAGTCGCCGACGAAATGCGGTGGGCGGCGTTCGATAAACGAGGCGACGCCCTCGTAGCGGTCGGCGGTCGTCGAGATCAGCGCGGTGGCGTTGCGTTCGTCTTCGAACGACGTGGCCATGTCCGATGTCAACGAGCGACGGTAGAGACGTTTGGTCATTCCCAGCGATCTGGTCGGCCCCGCGGCCAGGCGCTCGGCAAGTTCGAAGGCGCTCCGCTGCACATCGTCGGCGGGGACACAGCGGTTGAGCAGACCCCATCCGGCGAGGTCAGACGAGGTCAACGTGTCGCTGAGCAGAGCAATTTCGTTCAACCGGTGAAAGGGGATGATCCGCGGCAGGAAGAATGGGTCGCCTGCATGGGGGACCATGCCGCGACGGGTAAAGACATGCGTCCAACGCGCCTCGGCATCGGCAACGACGAGATCGGCGAGCAACGCCAACGTCCATCCGAAACCGGCGACGGTGCCATTGACAGCAGAGACCACCGGCTTTTCCACCTCCCACAGCGCCTGGGCCAGGCGGCGGTACGGCTCGGTGGCGTAGCGATAGTCGAGCGTGCTCAGCTTCGGCGCGTTTGGATCGGCGACGATGTCGGCGCCGGTGCAGAAGTTGCCGTCGACGCCGGTGAGCACGATCGAGCGGATGGCGCGATCGGTGTTGGCGGCGATCAGCAGGTCGGCCAAGACCACCGCCGTTTCGGTGTCGATCGCGTTGCGCCGCGCAGCGTGGGCCAGGCAAATGACGACCACGCCGGATTCATGGCGCGTCAACTCGATTCCGGCGCGCTGTTCGGACGTCGCTGTCGTTGGTGGCATGCACTTGACGCTACTGTCAGATAGGCGCGCCAGTCCAATGGCAGCGCAACCCGATTGACTCTTCTCTTTCGAAGAAAGCGAGCACGACGATGTCTCACCTCCTACACGGCAAGATCGCCCTCGTCACGGGCGCCGGGCATGGCATCGGCCGCGGCCATGCGCTCGAGCTCGCCAAACACGGCGCGACGGTGATCGTCAACGATCTCGGCTCAAATGTCAGCGGTGAAGGCAGCGGCCGCGACGCCGATGTGGTGGTCGGGGTGATCCAGGCCCGCGGCGGTACGGCGAGCGCCAACTACGGCAACGTGGCCGATGAGGCCGACGCGGCGGCGATGGTGCAACAGGCGGTCGACACCTACGGCCGACTGGACATCCTGGTCAACAATGCGGGCATCGTGCGCGATCGGGCGATCTGGAACATGGCCGCCAACGACTTCGATCTGGTGATGAACGTGCATGTGCGCGGCACGTGGCTGACCTCGCGGGCCGCAGCGCAACACTGGCGGGAACGGAACAAGGCCGGCGAGCGCAAGGTCGGTGGTCGGATCATCAACACCACATCCGGTGCCGGCCTGCTGGGCAACTTCGGCCAAACCAACTACGCCACGGCCAAGGCCGCGATCGTCGGCTTGACCCTCACGCTCAATGTCGAGTTGTCCAAACTCGGGGTCACCGCCAACGTCATTGGGCCAGGCGGGATCACCCGATTGTCGGGAACGATGCTCGCGCAAGCGGTGCGTGAGCCTGACGAGATTCCCGACGACGAGTTCGACCGCATGGATCCGTCGTTGTGCTCGCCGGTTGTCGCCTGGCTGGCCAGCGACGAGGCCGCTCATGTCAGTGGCCAGGTGATCCGGGCGATGGGCGAGCACATCCATCTGATGAACGGCTGGACTGAAGAGGTCACCTTGTCGAACGGCGGCAAACGTTGGAATGCCGAGCAACTCGGCGACCTCTTCGCCACCGACCTGTTCAAGACAAGGACCGCCGGCCTGCGCATGCCGAGCTAACTTCCCGCATAGAGTTGCGCAAGATCGACCAGGATGAGGTCGCCGCGGGTGTCCCGCTCTTTGAGGACCTCAGAATCAAATCCGTGTGCTGAGAAGAGCATCAGTTTGATGTTGTCGACGTCGAAGTGAGCCGACTGTCGAGACCGCACGAGTTCACGGATGTGCTCGAGCCTGCGCACGTCGCGTACGCCTCGGAGAGCAGCGGTGAACTTGGCCTCTCCGATCGAGAGGATCCGCGGCTGTTGGTTGTGGCCACTGGAGATAGCCACTGAATCAAGCCGTCGCTTCTCTTTGGCTCGGGGGTCGCTGAGTACAGCGGGGGCGACTCGACTGGGTGTGCCGCCCAGTGTCTCGGCACTGGCGAAGTTGCGCACCCAAAGTCGACACAGATGTTCGAAGTGGGGCCCAAACAAGCCAGCCGACATCGCCGGTGCCCGCTCGGCGACAACCTCAGCCCAACGATGTTGCTCGAGTCGGTCGACCGATGGTCGGGTGACCAGTTGGCAAAAGCGCACCAGCGGGTCGGTCAGGCGATAGATCGGGCGCTGATCCCTCAGCGCATCGTCGATGGACTCCACAAAGCCGGCCCGCACCAGACCGTTCAGCGAATAATGCAGGCTCCTAGCGTCCCTGCCGAGCGCTGCCGCTATCGACGACGAGGTCGTCGAGCCGTGCGCCACGGCGCGTAGGATCGATAGGTAGTGTGCCCGATCGTTGAAACTGGCTTCCTCGCGCAGCAGGTAGTCGTCCTCGGAGAACAAGGCATGAGCGGGATTGAGGGGGCCCGTTGCCAACCATTCGCTGATCTCGCTCGCGTTCGTTGGCAGCCGACCATCCATGAGCTCCCGATAGCCCGGAGCGCCGCCCACGATGGCGTCGACGACGAAGGCGATCGGCTCGTTCGGGGCATCCCAGAACGCCGCGGCGTCGCGATAATCGAACGGCGCCATTGTCAGATCGAGGGTCGCCCGGCCGTGCAGCGGGCTTGCGGCACCGAGGATGGTGGACATCACCGACAACGAGGAACCGCACAGCACGAGGCCATTGGTCGTTCCGTTTTGACGCCAATCGTCGATCAGCAACTGGATGACCGAGAGCAATTCTGGCGAAGAGCGAAGCAGGTAGGGGAACTCATCAAGCACGAGCAGGCGAACATCATTGACGAACGCCGCGCGCAGCGCCTGTTCCCAATCGTTGAATCGGGGTGGAGCTGGCCATCCGTGGTCATCGGCTAGGGCGCGAGCGAATCGGTCAAGAGCGCTCCTGCGATCGACTTCGATCGCCTGGTGATAGACGCTGTCGGCGCGCCCGGCGGTCAACTCCCGCAAGAGGAACGACTTGCCGTGCCGGCGACGACCGGACACCACACCAAGGCCCTTGGAAAACGCGGCGAGTTGCTGCCATTCCCACTCCCTGGCGAACACCTTCTCGGGTTTCGTCATATAGCGAAGTCTACTTAGACTAAGTGTAGTTCGCTATCTTGCCGAGGCTAGGTAAGAGCTAGGGCCTGGCGATCAGCAGTGCGTCGACGGCGACGACGCCGTCGACGGTGACGATCAATGGGTTGACGTCAACGCTGTCCAGCCAGGCACCGTGCCGACGCCACAAACGATCCAGCCCGGCGACCGCGTCGCTCAGCGCCTCGGCAGGCCACGGCTGTTGGCCGCGCAAACCCGAAGCGACGGCGGCAACCTCGTTGGCCAAGTTGCGCGCGGCGAGGTCGTCGAGCGGCAGGAAGCGACCTGCGACCTGGCGCATCACCTCGACGAGCACACCACCGTGGCCGAGCAACACCACCGGCCCGAGGCCAGTGCGGCATTGCAGCCCGGCGAAGGCTTCACCGTGACCGCTGACCATCGCCTGTACCGCGACAGCCGGGCTGACGCCGTGACGGGCGGCGATGGCGCGCATCTCATCGACAACGGTGGGCACCTCGCGAGGGGTCACGCCGACACGAACGGCACCGAGTTCGCTGCGATGGGCGACATCGGCCAGTTTGACCACCACCCGCTCACCGAGCGCTGCCACCCCGTCGACATCGACCATCGCCTCGGGGGCCACAAGCAGCCACGGTGCGACGGTCAGCCCAGCCTCGGTGAGCAGCGCCATTGCCTCGGCAAAGCCGACCATCGGGCCGACCTCACTGCTGATCAGTCCTTGTGGAGCAGCCGTCGGCGGCGGAGATTCCTCAGCGGTGAGACCGCGAACCGGGGTGTGGAATTGTTCCAGCGCATCGACTGCCCGGTACACCGACTCGACACCGCGGGCAAAGGTCAGACCCCTTGAACGCCACGGCGCAACCCAGTGTCCGATCCCGGTGGCCTCGACCGGGGTGACGATGAAGGGGATGGCTGAACGACTGGCGACGTTGGCGAACGGCTCGAGCAGCGTGCGGCTCCAACCCTCGTCCTGATCGCCGATCCACCAACCGAGCACCAACGCGTCGACGTTGTCGGCGTAGCGCGCGAAGACTTCTTCCATCAGTTCTGACTTGGACATCACGAAGCCGGTGAGATCGAGCGGATTGACGGTGTCGCCGGGCACCCGCTGACGAACCCACTCTTCGATCTCCGGCAAAGACGGCAACGGTGCTCCGACCTCGTCGGCCATGTCGGTGGCCAGCGCGGCGACACCGCCGGAGGTCGTGATCATGCCGATCTTGCGAATCGGACGCAGCTGCGCCGCAGGGATCTGCACGAACAGTTGGGCGCGGTCCAAGAGATCATCGATGTCACGGGCCGGGATCACCCCTGACTCGCGGAACGCAAGGTCGTAGATCCAGCTCTCATCGGCGATCGCCCCGGTGTGCGATTGCATAATCCGCCGCGCCCGGTCGGATCGTCCGAGCTTGAGGGCAATCACCGGCTTACCCTCCGCTCGCGCCTCGCGGACAGCGGCGAAGAACTCCTGCGGGCGGCGCACCGTCTCGATCACCAAGCAGATCACCGCGGTCCGCTGATCAGCGGCGAGTACCGAGACGTAGTCGGCAAGGTCGCAGACCGCTTCGTTACCGCACGACACGGCAATCGAGACACCGAGTGCGCGTTCACCGGCGGCGGCCAACGCCGAGCGGACCAAGAACCCGCTTTGCGAGACGATGCTGACGCCGCCGACGGTGTCGACGCCGCTGACGGCCACGTCGAGCCGACCCCCGGTGAACAGGTTCACCCCGAGCGGTACATTCTTGAAGCCAGCGCAGTTCGGCCCGACGACAGCCAGACCGCTGCGCCCGGCTACCTCGACGAGTCGATCCTGCAATGCGCGGCCGTCGTCGCCTGCCTCTAGGAAGCCACCAGCGGCGATGACGACACCGCCACATCCCAGCGCTGCGGCCTCATCGACCAACTCGACGGCGCGTTCGGCGTTGACCAACGACAGCACGGCGTCGATCGGTCGACCGACGGCGGTGAGATCGGGATACACCCGCTGCCCGTAGAGCACATCACGGCGAGGATTGACGAGGACGACATCGCGCCCGGCTTCGAGCATCGGCAGCACGGCGTTATTCGACATGCCGAGTTGCTCGTTGGCCCCGACGACAGCCACCGTGTTCGGTGAGAGCATGCGGGCGAGGTTGTGGCGCATCAGCGATCGGTCCATCGAACGCTCACTCTAGGGACCGTCACATTTCCGCTCGATGTCGTCGCGATGCAACATGAAGGTCGCACACAACGTCTTCAGGTAGGCCATCGTCACGCCATCGAGCGGAGAGGCAGATCGACGGGCGAGTCCAACGTGACCCCATCGATCGTCGCCACGGGCGATCGGCACGAAGTGACAAGCTCGAAAGCCCTCAGCCGCTAGCTGCCGCGCCGTCGCCGCGAACTGCGTTTTCACCGCACGAACGTCGGAAAACTGCACCACCTCACCGCTCAGCACACTCTGTGCACTGGCGAACGAGGGATCGAGAGGAACCCCGTCGGCAACCGCCTGCAACCATGCGCTCGGCATCCGCCGAACGGCAACGAGTTCCATACGCGCCCCATGGTTGACAAATACGGCAACGCCGTCGGCGACCGCGGCGACATCGAGCACGTCGACGAGCACTTCGGCAGCGTCGGTGTCGGTCCGTGCTCTCGCCAGCCGGTCGGCAAACGTCGAGATCGAGGTCAGCAGCGGGGTGACGTCCACTCTGCCGGCATGGGCAACCAATGAGTCGGCAACCTCGGTGACATTGGCGACGAAGCGATAGCCGCTGCCGCGGATCGAGGCGATGAACGTCGGATTGCGCGGATCGTCGCCGAGCTTGCGGCGCAACCGATTGACGACGATGCGGACCGCGTTGCGGCCATCGGCATGGGAATGGCCCCAGACTCGCCCGACGATCGTGCTCGTCGCCAATGTCACCGCCGGACGGGTCATCAGGAAGGTCAACAGTTGATACTCGATCGGCGAGAAGACAATCGGCTCGCCGCGCTGCGTGCAATCGTGGGTCCACAGGTCGATGACCAGGTCGTGGGCATGCAGATACCGCACTCCAGGCCCGCGGCGGGCATCAGCGCGGCGAATCACGGCGGCCATTCGGGCGATCAGCGTGGCGCTCGGCTCGTCGCCTGCAGCGACGACATCGGCACCGAGGGCGATCAATTCGATGACGTCGTGCGGCTCGTCGGCAATGACCGCCAACGGCGCGTCGCTGATGCCGCGAATCGCCTCGACCGCCCTGCGGCGAAAGTCTCTTTCGCCAGCGATGAGCACCAGCGAGACTCGTCGAATCGATGCCAGCCAGCGGGCACGCTCAATGTCGTCGGCGGCGATCGATGTCCATTGCGACCGGGCAAGAGCGTCGGCTAGTGCGGACTGTTGCCACCAGGCATCGGTACCGACGAGCAGTACGGGCTCATCGGGTACCGCCGGAACGCCCATCGGTGGCGAACTTAACACTTTCTTCAGCTACCGTGACCATCGAGGAGCAGCCATGGATCTCGATCACGTGACCTACAGCACAGACGACGGCATCGCCGTTCTCACCCTCAATCGCCCAGAGCGTCTCAACGCCATCTCGGCTGGTCCTGGCGGCACCCGTGAGCAGCTCATCCAGCTGTTGGAGCGCGCCGAAGCTGATCCGGCGATCGGCTGCGTCGTGCTCGCCGGAGCCGGGCGCGCCTTTTGTGGCGGCGGCGATCTCACCGGCAACGCCCGGCGTGAGTCGCTTGCTGAACACCGCGCTTTCCTGGAGGGTGCCGATCGGTTCCATCAGCGGATCGCCCACAGCACCCTGCCGACGATCGCCGCAGTGCACGGACACTGCCTTGGTGCCGGGCTGTTGCTGGCCTCATCCTGCGACCTCGTCATCGCCGCCGAAGGGGCGACGTTCGGATTTCCCGAGGGTCGCCTTGGTCTCGTCGGCGCCGCATCGATGACGGCCCAGCTCGGCCGCCAATGGGCAACGTTTCTGATGCTCACGGGCGAGTCCATCGACGCCCACCAGGCCCGCCAACTGGGTTTGGTGCTCACGGTCGAAGCCGACTCCGAACTCCTTCAACGGGCGTGCGAACTCGCCCAACGCGTCGCCCGCATGCCACGCCAAGCGACGTTGTCGAACCGTCGCAGCATCCAGGCAGCCGCCGAGGCAAGCGGCGATGCCGCGGCGCGTCACGCCGCACTCGACGGCGACACCGCGACCTTGCTCGGCGCAGATCGGGCCACAGCGCCGGACGGGCGGACGTTCCGTGAGATCATCGATAGCGAAGGGATCGAGGGCCTCAAGCGTGCACGCGCGGCGCAATGGGACTCACCGTGGCTGCGCTAGCTCAAGCTACCCAGGCGGCGATCACGTCCAGTGCTTCGGCTAGCAACTCCGGTTGATTCTCGAAGTAGTGGGTGCCACCGCCAACGAAATGAAGGTCGCGACGCACCGATGCAGTCGCTGCGTCGTACATCGACCGGGCCATGTCGGGGAGCACCGACGGATCGGCGGTACCGAGCACGATCAACAGTGGCGATGTCACCGTCGGCAGCCAACGTAGCGAATCGGCCATTGTGTGATCGATCGACCATTGGTTGAGGAACGAACGCGCTGACGAGTAGCGGCTGATCATCGCCGGCAGATAGTTGGCAACCGGCGGCGACCCGTGCAGGGTGACGCCGATCGTGCGGTCGCTGGGGTCGATAGTGCCGTCGAGGAAACGCAGGTCGGCGCCGGTGCCGTGAATGGTGAAGGCCACGTCTTCGAGACCGATCGGCGCTTGTCCGGAGTTGGCCAGCCAATCGAGCTGCCGCTCGCACCAGGCAGCGATTCGACGGTTGCGGGCCACCTGGGCGCGGCGGTAACGGTCGATGAACTCGGCGCTGAACGGTGGCGCGTTGTCCGGGTGGAACATGTCCAGTGCCGGATCACGGTCGAACGGGCGCAGCTCATCGTGGATCGCCGGGTCGAGCCATTCGGTGCTCAACCTTGATCGCGACGGATGAGCGTTGAGGGCGATGATCGCGTCGACGGGCCGCAGCCCGGCGGCGGTCAGATCTGGGCCACCGCCGGCCGGCGCGGTAACGGTCGGGTGCAACGCCTGAGCCTGGTAGTAGGGCACGATCGAGGCGCCGCCGGAGTTGCCGATCAGCACCACTCGCTCGTAGCCGATGGCGTACAGGTGCTCAACCATCGTGCCCATGTCGACCAGGCAGTTCTCCATGATCAGCGTCGAGTCATTGCCGACATAGCGCGTCGTGAAACCAATCGCCCCATAGCCGCGTTCGGCCAGGCCGTTGAGCGCATAGTGCCCGAGAAAGTTCGCCGTCGGGTGACAGATCATGACCGCCGTCGTCGGCCGCGAACCGGCGATGCGGACCTCGCTGGCCCACACCGTGCGCGCCAGGCGAGCGACACCGGAATAAACCTCGACCTTGGCATGCGCCTCCGTGCGGGCACCGAGCAGATTGCGTTCAAGGGATGTGGTCATCGCTTGTCCCTTCGTGGCGGTCAGACTGCTTCTGGCAACGCCAGCAGACGGTGCAAGGCGCAGGGCACATCGGCGAAAACCTGGGCCAGCAACGTCGACTTCTTGGCGTACAGATGGGCGTCATGTTCATGGGTGAACCCCATGCCGCCGAGCACCTGGATCGTCGCCGCCGTTGCAAAATCAGCGGCCGTCGCCGCCGTGATTCGAGCGCTGAGCGCCTGCAACTCGGCATCGCGACGGCCCTCGTCGGTGGCCAGCGCGGCGAACAGCGTCTGCGCGTAGGCCAATTGGGCTTGTACCGCCATGTCGGCGCACGGATGTTTCACCGCCTGGTTGGCACCGATCGGCTTGTCGAACTGGATGCGGTCGATCGCATGGCGTGACGCCGTGTCACGCGCCCATTCGGAGATTCCGGTGAGCACGGCAGCGACCAACACCTGGCCGCGGCGCTCGACGGGGTCGACGTCGGCAGCCACCCATGCCAGAGCGGAGGTGTTTGCCGCGTTGGCCCTTTGCAGCAACACGGTCGGATCAAGGCTCGGCACCGCGGTCACGTCGTCGAGCATCGAGATGTCGATCAAGGCGGCGATGCCAGGAGTGGTGACAAGCGCGAGCCCGTCGGTGGCGTCGAGCAGTTGCACCGCGCCGTCGAGCGAACCGTTGGCACCGACGACGTCGAGCGTGCTCGGCACGACCAAACCCACCCGCCGGCCGTTGACGATCTCCTGCGCCAGCTCGCTCATCCCGGCGTAGGCGGCGACGCGGGCCCCAAGGATCGAACCGATAAATGGGCCCGGCGCGAGGCAGCGCCCGATCTCGCGCAGCAGTAACACCTCATCGACGAGTCCGGCGCCGATACCACCGTGCTCGACTGGCAACCCGAGAGAAAACCAGCCGAGCTCGGCGGCGGCGCTCCACGCCGCAGCGTCGATCGCCGGCAAGGTGCCAGCTTCGAGCAGCTCACGGGTACGCGCCATGGCGATGCGGTCGGCGACGAACGCGGCCGTCGAATCGATGATCTCCGTCTGTTCAGACGATGGCAGCAGGTCCATCAGCGACGTCCCTTCACAATCTTTGCGGTCTCGATCATCGCGGCAACCCCAGAACTCGCTCGCCGATGATGTTGCGTTGGATTTCCGAGGTACCGCCGCCGATCGAGGCGGAGTAGGCGATCAGATGATGATCGACCCATTCGCTGTCGTCCTCGTTCTCGGGGAAAGCCAGCGAACGCGGTCCGAGAATCTCGATCCCGAGGTGGTACACCCGCTTGGCGAGATCGGCGTAGTGCAGTTTCATCATCGACCCCTCTGGGCCTGGCTGGTCGGCGTTGACGTTGCGCGAGATGCCGAGATAGGTCAGGGCGCGCAGCGCAGCACAATCGGCCCGGGCCCGGGCCAGACGGTCGGCGAGCGCCCCATCTTCGATCACGGCCCGACCGTTGATCGAC
The DNA here is from genome assembly GCA_963732585.1 of uncultured Acidimicrobiaceae bacterium. GTDB lineage: Bacteria > Actinomycetota > Acidimicrobiia > Acidimicrobiales > Ilumatobacteraceae > WLMZ01. Next base: position 216,669 of record CAVSZY010000004.1, read on the forward strand.
GTCCGGCTGCGGGCCATGTCGATCAGGCGCTCGACGCTCGAGGCCAGTTGCACCTGGCTCGTGGTGAACGCTGTGCCGCGCTCAAACGACAGCGTCGACATCGCCACGCTCCAGCCGTTGTCGATACCACCGACGACGTTTTCGATCGGGATGCGCACTTCGTCGTAGAACACTTCGTTGAAGTCGGCACCACCCTCGATAGTGCGGATCGGCCGAACGTCGATGCCTGGCAGCGACATGTCGCAGATCACCCAGGTGATCCCCTTGTGTTTGGGCACGTCAGCGTTGGTGCGCACCAACAGCTCCTGGTAATCGGCATGGTTGGCGAAGCTCGTCCAGATCTTCTGCCCGGTGACGACCAGTTCGTTGCCGTCGACGACCGCCCTGGTTCGCAAGCTGGCCAGGTCGGAACCAGCCTCCGGCTCGGAAAAGCCCTGGCACCAAGCGACATCACCACGCAAGATCTGCGGCAAGTGAAACGCTCTCTGCTCGGGCGTTGCCCTGGCCATCAATGTCGGGCCGGCGTGAGCCAGTCCGACGAATCGGACATCGATCGGACGCATCCCCGTGCGGGCGTACTCCTCGTACCAGATCAGCTGCTGTGTCAGCGGCAGATCGCGCCCGCCATACTCCACCGGCCAGGCCACGCCGCCCCAGCCGGCGTCGAACATCGTGCGTTGCCAACCAAGGTCGTAGTCACGCACCCCACGGCCCATCTTTGGGCGGCGTTCGCGGGGGGCGTTGTCGCTCAGCCAGGAACGAACCTCGTCACGGAAGGCGACATCATCAGCGGAGAACTGCAGGTCCATCAGCGGGCGAACTGGGTGAGGTCGAACAGTTCGATGGCATTGCCGCGCACGATGCTGTAGATGTCGTCGTCGCTGAGCCCGTCGAGCAGGCGGGCGGCGGTCGCTTGCGTCTCGGGCCAGGTCGAGTCGCTGTGCGGGTAGTCGGTTTCGAAGGTGATGCGATCGATGCCGATGCGGCCGCGGTTGTCGATGCCGGTTTGATCCTTGAAGAAACTCACCCACATGTTGCGATGGAAGTAGGTCGAGGGTGGCTCGGGGATGTGTTTGGTTTGGGCCCAACCTTGGTTGTCTTCCCAGACGTCGTCGATCCGTTCGAGAATGTAGGGCAGCCAGCCCATCTGGCTCTCGGCGTACGACAGTTTGAGTTTGGGGAAGGTGACCAGCAAGCCCGAATACAGGAAGTCGACGACCGACATCATCGCGCCGCCGAAGGCCAGCGAGGCGGTCACCGACGGCGGTGCATCAGCCGAGGTGGAGGGCATCCGTGACGACGATCCGATGTGCATACAGACAACCGTTCCGGTGTCCTCACAGGCAGCAAAGAACGGGTCCCAATAGCCGGAGTGGATCGACGGCAGGCCGAGCACGGCAGCGATCTCGCTGAAGGCCACGGCGCGCACCCCGCGAGCCGCATTGCGACGCACTTCGGCAACGGCGAGTTCGACGTCCCACAGGGGAATCAGACAGATCGGAATCAGCCGTCCCTGCGAGTCGCCGCACCACTCCTCGACCATCCAGTCGTTGTACGCCTTGACGCAAGCCAACCCGAGATCTTTGTCCTTGCCCTCGCTGAAGGTCTGGCCGCAGAAGCGGGGAAACGTCGGGTAACACGCAGAAGCCTCGACGTGGTTGACGTCCATGTCGGCCAAGCGTGCTTTGGGGTCGAAACACCCTGGGCGCATGTCGTCGTAGGTGATCGGGGTCATCGTCATCTCGTCCCGGGGGAAGCCGACCGCGGCAACCATCCGTTTGTGGGTGTAGACGAGGTCTTCGTAGATCCACGTATCGGCCTTATGCGCAGAAGCGTCGTCGAACTCTTCGCGATACACAGCTGCGCCGGTCCAGTTGATCTTGGCGACGCCGCGTCGTTCGATGCGCGGTCCCGCGGCGCGGAACCGCTCTGGGAGCCAGGTCTGCCAAACGTGAGCTGGCTCGACGACATGGTCGTCGACGCTGATGATCTTTGGGATGCGTTGTTCGTCCATGGCGATCTCTCGGTCAGTCTCGGTCAGTCTCGGTCGGTTCGGCGGTGTTCGCCAGCGGTGGACAACTCGGCGGAGCGGCGATGGCTGCGCTCGCGGGTCAACTCGGCGAGCACATCGGCCATCTCGCGCCCCGTCGAGCGAGCGTGCTGTTTGACAGCTTCCCACTCCGCCAGCGAGGCGCGTGCCCGTTCGCCGTCGTCGTTCCAGCGCGGGTCGGTGGGCGTGGTGATCTCTAAGCGATTGCCATCGGGGTCACGGAAGTAGATCGAGTAAATGATGCCATGGTCGACGGGTCCGATCAGTTCGATGTCGTTGGCCCGCAGCCACACCGCCCAGGCGTCGACCTCGTCGGTCGAGGCGACCTCCATCGCAAAGTGGCGAAAGGTGGCGTATGCGGGATGCGAGTCGGCGCTCGGCGGGGGAAGCTCCGGCGCTTCGAAGAAGGCGATCGTCGATCCATCGGCCATCCGAAAGAAGGAATGGAAGTACGGGATCGGTTCCCCGGTCGAGGGGATCTTGTCGTCGAGCACCGCAGCGACGAACTCCATGCCGAGCAGCCCGGAGTAGAAGGCGACCATCGCCGAGGTATCCGAGCAGATGAACGCTGCGTGGCTGAGCATCGCCGGACGTCCTGGAATGCTCGGAAGCGGAGGAACGACCATGATGGCACCGTACGCCATCTTGTATTTCCAATCGATGTCGATCGCCAGCACGTCTGCTGTCGTGCCCTACTGTCGCGATCATGACCGGGTCCGATCGACCAACTGACCGGCTCGGCGGCTACGTCCTGCCGGGAGGGCCGAGCGACATCACCTCCGTCATCGCCCAGGCGCGGGCCCTCGAGGCGGCGGGCGCGGGAGCGGTGTATCTCGGCGAACGCTACGCGACCAAAGACCTGCCCTCGATCTTCGGGGCGCTGACGCAGGTCACCGACGCCGTTCGTCTGATCGGTGCCGTCACCCATATCGGTACTCGTCACCCAATGGCCATCGCCTCGATGGGCCAGACCCTGCAGGCCTTGAGCGGTGGGCGATTTGTGCTCGGCTTCGGCCGCGGTTCAGCCGGGCGGTGGGGTTCCTACGGCGTGACCGCCCCAACCGGTGCCGCCCTGGCCGACACGGCCGACATCCTGCGTCGGCTGTGGACCGGCCAACGCGTTGGCTACGACGGTCCAGCTGGGCGCTATCCCGACCTGCGGCTGATGGAGCTCGCCGATGTCACGCCGCCGCGCTTGCTGCTCGCCGGCATCGGCCCGAAGACGCTGGATGTTGCCGGCACAGCGTTCGATGGGGCGATCCTGCACCCATTGCTGACTCCGCAGGCCGTGGGACGCGCCGCAGCGCAGATTCGCGCCGCCGCCGAGCGCTGCGAGCGCGATCCGGCGTCGATCGAAATCCACGCCACGGTGATCGCCGCACCCGACCGGCCAGCGGACGAGATCGTCGGCGCCCGCGGACTCGGCTATCTGCTGGTCGCCGGACTCGGCGAGTCGATCGTTGCTGCCAACGGCTGGGACCCGGCGGAGCTGACACGGATCCGCGCCCACGACCGCTTTGCGGGCCTTGCCTACCACCAGCTGAAGTCGATTCCGACCGCCGAGTTAGCCACGATCAGCGGGCAACTGCCGAGCCAATGGTTGAACGACGGCGCCGCAATCGGCACCGCTACCCGGTGTGCCGAGCGCATCGACGACTACCTTGCGGCGGGAGCGACGCACGTCCTGTTGCACGGTCTCGACGTCACGGCGACAGCAAGCTTGATGGCTGCCTACCGCTCGGCGCCCCGTCGGCGATGAGCGACGATCTCGCCCCGGCGCTCGCCGCGTGGCTCAGTGAGCGACTCGAGAGCAACGTTTCGGTGAGATTTCACGGTCCCGTTCCCACCGGCAACTCAAACGTCACCATGCCTTTGACAGCCACCTGGCCAGTCGGCGAACGCGAGTTGGTGCTGCGCATGCAGGTGCCTGCCAATCAGATCTTTCTTGACGCCGATGTCCACCGCGAGTTCCGCGTACTCGACGCGCTGGCCCGCTGTGGATCGGTAGCGGTGCCAACGCCGCGCTGGTTCGAAGCCGATCCCAGCGTGCTCGGAGATCCGTTTTTCGTCATGGATAAAGTGCCCGGCATCGTGCCAACCGGGTCGCCGACGATTCATGCTGCCGGCTGGCTACACGACCGGTCGCCCCGCGAGCGACGGGTTTCGTGGAACTCGGCAATCGGGGCGATGGCGATGGTGAGTAACACCGACTGGCAGCGCGATCTGCCATTCCTCGCCGACACGCACGGGGACACCTCGCTGGCCGGACGGCTCGATCACCTTCGCTCCTGGTACGAATGGGCGGTCGGCGACCGCCACTATCCGACCACTGATGCTGCCCTGGAATGGCTGCAAGCTGAGATGCCCACCGACGTCGGCGAGGTCGTGCTGTGTTGGGGCGACGCGTGGCTCGGCAACACGATGTTTGCCGCCGACGGCCAGGTGTCGGCATTGCTGGATTGGGAGCTTGCGTCGATCGGTCCACGCGGCATCGACCTTGGGTGGTGGCTGGCTTTCGACGAATTCACGACCCGCGCCCATGGGGTCGATCGCCTTCCAGGGTTCCCCGATCGCCTTGCGACGATCGAGCGCTATCACGAGCTCACCGGTGCTTTGATCACCGATATTCGCTGGTTCGAGGTGCTCTGTGCGTGGGTGTTGACCGTCACGGTGATCCGTATGGCCGACATCGGCGTCGCCGCCGGTCGCCTGGCGTCAGACAACCAGATGGGGCGCGGCAACATCAGCGCGCAGATGCTCGCCCGCTGGCTCGACCTGCCGGTACCCAGGCTCGATCGCAACTACGCGGCGCGGCGCGGACTGCCGATTTCATCAGAGTGACCCTGTGGGACTGGACCGAACGAAAACGATTCGGTAATGTCCAATCTGACAGAAGCGTCAACTAGCGCGGCTGCACCACCTCTGGAGGACCCATGGACACCAATGACATGATCTTGGTCAGTGTCGACGATCATGTGATCGAGCCGCCGACCATGTTCGACGCGCACATTCCGGCTCAGTATCGCGATCAGGCGCCTCGGGTCAAAGAAGACGACAACGGCAGCCAGTATTGGGAGTTCGAGGGAGTTCGCGCGCCGAACATGGGCCTCAACGCTGTTGCCGGTTGCCCGCCGGAAGAGTATGGCCTCAACCCGTTGCGCTTCGATCAGATGCGCCCCGGTTGCTACGACATCCACGAGCGCATCCGCGACATGAACGCCAACGGCGTGCTCGGCTCGATCAACTTCCCGACTTTCGTGCACTTCTGCGGTCAGCTGTTCCTGCGGGCCACCGACAAAGACCTCTCGTTGGCCTGCGTGCGCGCCTACAACGACTGGCACATCGACGAGTGGGCTGGCACCTATCCCGACCGCATTATCCCGATGTCGCTGATGCCGCTGTGGGACGTCGACCTGATGGCCGAGGAGATCCGCCGCACTGCGGCCAAGGGATGCCACGCCGTCACCTTCTCCGAGAACCCGGAGAAGCTCGGTCTGCCCGGCCTGCACCTCGACTACTGGGATCCGTTCTTCCAGGCCTGCCAGGACACCGGCACCGTGGTGTGTATGCACATCGGTTCGTCGTCGTCGATGACCGTCACCTCGATGGATGCTCCCGTCGACGTCAGCATCGCAATCACGCCGATGAACTCCTTCCTGGCGCTCAACGACCTGATGTGGACGCCCATCTGTCGCAAGTTCCCGGACATCATGATCGCCATGTCCGAGGGTGGTACAGGCTGGATCCCCTACGCCCTGGAGCGCATGGACTACACCTACTCCCATCACAAGGCGTGGACCGGTGCCGACTTCGGTGGTCTGACCCCTACGGAAATCTTCCATCGCAACTTCTCGACCTGTTTCATCGACGACCGTGCCGGGATCGAACTGCGCCACAGCGTCGGGATCGACCGAATGACGTGGGAGTGCGACTACCCCCACTCCGACTCGACGTGGCCACACTCGGCCGACCTGCTGGCTCACTCGCTCGAGGGCGTACCGGACGACGAGATCGACAAGATCACGCACCTGAACGCGATGAGGATCTACCAGTTCGACCCGTTCTCTATCCGCTCACGCGAGAGCTGCACCGTCGGCGCGTTGAAGGCCACGGCCACCGACGTCGACATCTCGATGCGTTCGATGGGCCGCGGCAAGGGCACGCCGATGACCGCCCGACAGCTGGCCGAAATCGCCGGCCGCATGGCAGCCAAGTAGCGACAACCACGGCGGTTTCTGGATCGTCAGTGCGCTCGACGAGGTCAGTGAGACGTACAAACATCCCGAGCTCTTCTCAGCGGTCAAAGACCCGTCTCGAAAACGTTCGGATTCATGCGTTCGGTGTTCGGCCGATCCGACTCGTCTTGTCCCCTGACAGTAGTGTCAGCTTGCGCGCTGTTGGGAAGCGAGCGGTCAATCTTGAAGGGGAACTTGTGGACTTCGATCCGATGTTGCTACCACCCGCCGTTCGGTCGGGATTTTTCACCCAGCTCGAGCTGGCCAAAGAAGTGCCGATGGCCTGCCCGCAGGCCGCATATCTGCGGATGCAGGAGCAGCATCCCGGTGGCCTGCTGTGTCCGATGAACGGGCTTGCCGTCTCCTTCGGACGCGAGGTCACCGACTTCGTGCTGCGCCATCACGAGCTGTTCAGCTCGGCGGTCGACATGCCGCTCGGCAACATCCGTCCGCTGATTCCGTTGAACATCGACCCGCCGAAACACGGGACCTATCGCAAGATTCTCGACCCGCTGTTTTCGCCGAAGCGGATGGAGGCGATGGAGGGTGACATCGCCGAACGCGCCAACCGCTTCATCGACATGTTCATCGAGCGTGGCGAGTGCAACTTCACCGACGAGTTCGCCGAACAGTTTCCCTCGGCAGTGTTTCTCGGTCTGATGGGCATGCCCTGGGAGGAACTACACACCTTCCTCAGCCTGCGCGACGGGATTCTGCATCCCGAACGCTTCGACCCGGCCGCAGCATCGGATCCGATGGCGCGCATGGCCGTCGTCAACGAATGGGGTCTGAAGATCTACGACTACTTCAATGGGGCGCTCGACGAGCGCCAAGCGGCACCGACCGACGACATTCTGACCCACTTCATCACCGCCGAGGTCGACGGCGAGCGGATGACTCGAGAAGAGATTCTCGACCTCTGCTTTCTCTTCCTGATCGCCGGCCTCGATACCGTCAGCGATTCGTTGACCTGCATGTTTGCCTTCCTGGCGACGCATCCAGAGCACCGTCGCCAGATCGTCGAGAACCCAGCGGTGATCCCCAGCGCCGTTGAAGAAATGCTGCGTTTCGAGTCACCGGTGACGTTCGGCGTGCCGCGCGTGGCCACCCGCGACGTCGAGCTTCCAAATGGCATCACGGTCACCGCAGGAACCGCGGTCACCGTGTCCTACGGCGGGGCCAACATCGATCCGGTCGAGTTTCCCGACGGCACCGAGGTCCGCTTCGACCGCGAGGTGAACCGTCACATCGCCTTCGGCGGCGGGGTCCACCGCTGCCTCGGTTCCCACCTCGCCCGCCGCGAGCTGCGTATCGCCCTCGCCGAGTGGCACCGCCGGATCCCTGACTACGGCCTCAAGCCGGGCCACACCGATCTCGAGTTCCCCCCAGGGCTGCGCCACGTCAAGGACCTGACCCTCACCTGGTGACTCATCCACGGCTGGCCGGGCTCGGTTGCCGGGCACCTCTTGCGCTTCACAGCGAACCTCGTCTGACTGTGCCTATTCGGGGATCTGCAGCTGGGCACCGTCGTGGCCTGGAGCAAACGAGCGGACGTGGATCACGTCGATCATCTGCCCACGTGGGCGCGTGATGGCAAAGACCATCGCCTCGGCCATCCAGTCGGGGTCCATGCCTGGGCCGGCGACACGCACCAGATAGCCGCTGGCGTCCCACTCCGGCCACACGGCTTCGACCTCGCCTGGGGCGAAGTTGTCGCCGAACGACGTGGCCACTGAACCGGACGTGAACCGCACCATGCGGATGTTGTCCTCTTTCAGCTCGTGCACCATCATCTTCGTGAACACGTCGAGACCGCCCTTCGACGCCCCGTAGAGCACCATGCGTGGCATGAAGTCATCGACGATCTCCGAGGAGACGTTGAGGATGTCCCCGGCACCGGCGGCGCGCATCAGCGGGATGGCGGCGCGGGTCGTGTAGATCGGCCCGAGCAGGTTGACGCCGAAGACGAAGGCGATGTCGGCGTCGGTTGCCTCCTCGATGCGCCTGATGCGGGCGACACCGGCGACGTTGAACAAGGCATCGACCCTGCCGAACCGCGCTGTCACCTGCGCGAACGCAGCTCGAACTGAGTCCGGGTCGGTGATGTCGCAGGCTATGCCGACTGCCCGTGCGCCAACCGTTGCCGCCGCGGTGTCGAGACGCTCCTGGCCTCTGGCCAGCATGACGACATCGGCGCCTTCGGCCGCGCAACGGCGGGCGGCAGCAAAGCCGATGCCCGCCGACGCGCCGGCAACGACGACGACCTTGCCTTCGAGTTGCCCAGCCACGCTGCGCCTCAGCCCTTCGGGCCGTCGGGCCAGCGCAACAGCGAACCGGCGTCGATGCGCATGTTGATGCCGGTGACATAGCGCGATTCGTCGCTGGCCAGGAATAGCACGGCGTTGGAGATATCGCGGGGCTCGACATAGGGGATCGGCATCGCCTGAAAGATGTTGAACGCCGGCATCACGTCGTCGCGGGTCGGGTTCTCGAGGTCGGGGCGGAACACCTTGTACAACTGATCGTTGTGCAACAGATTGGTGTTGCAATTCGTCGGGTGAACAGCGTTGACACGGATCATCTGCGGCGCAAGTTGCAGCGCGAGGACCTCGGTGTATTGCACGATAAACGTCTTCGACAGGCCATAACCGACCGAGCCAGGCCCGAGCATCGGATTGCTCAGCGTGCTCGGCATCATGCCCGCCGTCGAGCCGGTGAGGATGATCGACGCGCCAGCGCCGAGATGCGGCAGGGTCGTGGCCACCGTGTTCATCACGCCACCAAAGTCGACGTCCATGGCGTCGACGAAGGCCTGGGCCGAGTGTGGAAGCTTGATCGGCAAGATGCCGGCGTTGGCACAGACGATGTCGAGCCGACCGAACTCAGCGATGCCTTTGCCGACGGCGTCGGCGAGTTGCTCGCGGAAGCGGACGTCGGCCTTGACGAAGAGGATTCGTTGGCCGGTGGCCTCGACCTGGGCAACGGTGTCGGCCATGTCGTCGTCGGAGCCGAGCGGATACTCGACGGTGTCGATCTGCTCCAGCAGATCGACGGCAACGACGTTCGCGCCTTCCTCGGCCAAGCGGATGCAGTGGCTCTTGCCCTGCCCGCGCGCCGCGCCGGTGACGAGAGCGACCTTGCCTTCGAGACGAGACCCCATGTGAATCCTCCTAGGTTCGCTGCGCCGCACCCCGCGGCACGCCTGACAATACTGTCAGATGTGCCGCGGGGTGTGCGAGCCGCGCCGACGGGCTCAGAACCTAGGCGCTCGGCCAAGCGACGATTTTGGTCTCCAAGTACTGCTGGAAACCCTCGATGCCGTTCTGACGCCCGATGCCGCTGGTCTTGTAGCCGCCGTAGGGCATGTCGGCCGAATACCACCCGCCGCCGTTGATCGCGAACGATCCGGTGCGGATCCGCCGGGCGACGTTGAGCGCGCGTTCATGGCTGGCCGAAGAGACGCCACCAGAGAGGCCGTAGTCGCATTCGTTGGCGATGCGAATGGCGTCTTCATCGTCGTCGTAGGGGATCACGACCAGCACAGGACCGAAGATCTCTTCCTGGGCGATGGTCATCGAGTTGTCGACGTCGACGAACAGTGTCGGCTCGACCCACCAGCCTGGCCGGTCGGCACGATTGCCGCCGAGCACGAGCCTCGCGCCCTCGTCCTTGCCGGTCTGGATGTATCCAAGAACGCGGTTCATCTGCTTCTCGCTGACGAGCGGGCCCATCATGTTGGCTGGGTCGTTCGGGTCACCCCACGGGAACTGGGCCATCGCCGCGCTCGATGATGGCGACACCTTCGTCGTAGCGTGAACGAGGCAGCAACATGCGCGTCGGCAACGCACAACCTTGGCCGCCGTGCATGCAGGCGAACGAGCCCGTCGGCACCACAGCAGTGAAATCGGCGTCGTCGAGGATGATGTTCGCCGACTTGCCGCCGAGTTCGAGAAAGACCCGCTTCATCGTCGCCGCGCCCTTCTCCATGATGCGCTTGCCGGTGACCGTTGAACCGGTGAAGGAGATCATGTCGACCAGCGGCGACAGCGTCAGCTCCTCACCGACGAGGTGATCGGACGAGGTGACGACGTTGAACACGCCGGCCGGAATGTCTGTCTTCTCGGCGACGAGGCGCCCGAGTCGAGTGGCGTTCCATGGGGTGTCCGGTGCCGGCTTGAGCACGCAGGTGTTGCCGGTGGCCAGGATTTGGGCGACCTTGTTGATCGTCACTTCGAACGGGAAGTTCCACGGCACGATCGCGCCGACGACGCCCATCGCCTCCTTCCATACCCAACGCTGTGAGGGACCGGACATGGTCGCGGCGACGCCCATGTCGCGCTCCCATTCGAACTCATCGATCATGCGCATCGGATACAACACACCGTCGGCCAGCGGAGCGTCGAGTTGGGCGATGTAGGTCAGCGTGATCGGCGAACCGACCTCGGCGACGAGTTCGTGGCGCAGTTGCTCTTGTTCGCCGACGAGCGCGTCGTGTAGTTGCTGCAGACAGCGCTTGCGCAGCTCGCGGTTGGTCGACCAATCGGTGTTGTCGAAGGCCCGACGGGCAGCCTCGATCGCCCGGCGCATCTCCACAGCCGAGGCATCGGCGACCTGCCCGATCACCTCGCCATTGGCCGGATTGATGTTGTCAAACGTCTTGCCGCTGTCGGCATAGACCAGACCACCATCGATGAGCATGCGGACTTCAGGGGTGAACGCGAGATCGGTCATTGGCGTTGCCTTTCGGGGATTGCGACGAGTTACGGCGAGAATAGATCGACATTTGCCCGATGGCGTTACCCGGCAACTTTCGATCTCGCTCGGTACGTGTAATATACAATTCATGATAGGGTCAAGCCGTGAGCACCGAAAGCGCTGGCTCAATCATCCGCCAAGCCCGTCTTCGATCGCGCCTGTCACAAACGGATCTTGCGCGGCGGTCGGGCGTGGCCCAATCGATGATCAGCATCTATGAATCCAACAAGCGCGAACCCGGGCTGGACACATTGACCAAACTTGTCGAAGCCACCGGACACCATCTGAGCCTGAGCCTCATAGCCGTTCCCGACCGACAACTTGGACTCCCGGATAGTCGCCTTGGACGTCGACTGCGTAGGTGCCGACGGTCGGTGATCGAGATTGCTGAGAGGCGGGGGGCCCACAACGTTCGGGTGTTCGGCAGCATTGCCCGCGGCGAGGATCGCGACGGCAGTGACATCGATCTACTCGTCGATCTCGACGACGGTGTCGGACTCGTTGTCCTCGCTGGACTCACACGCGAATTGAAACAGCTCCTCGGCGTCGAGGTCGATGTCGTCCCGGCGAGCTCGCTGAAGCAGGCACTTCGAAATCAAGTGCTCACCGAAGCGATCCCGCTATGAGCCGCCGCGACGGTCAGCGGCTTCACGACATTCTGCGCGCAACGGATGCAATCGCGAGTCATTTAACTCGTGGCACGATGAACGATGGAATGGTCTTCGATGCTGTGCGCGTCCGACTCATCGAGATCGGTGAAGCCGTGAAAGGAATCGCTCCTGAACTCCTCTCCCAGGAACCGACCGTTCCCTGGATTGACGTCGCCGGGATGCGCAACCACTTGGCGCATCGCTACTTCGATACTGAACACGCTGTCATCCAAGCGACCATCGATTACGACCTGCCACCACTGATCGCTGCGGTACAACGCCTGCTCAACAGCGTCGATCCGTGATCTCCTCAGCCAGCAGCCGCGAGTGCTGGCATCACGTCGGAGACGACCAATTCGAGCGACTCCCAACCGATGCGCGGGTCGATGCCGGCCACCAGCGGATGCAGCACGGCGGCCCCGTTGCGGCGGACTAGCTCGACGCATTGATCGGGAGTGACGATGGCGTAGTTCGGGCTGTTGCGCAGGTCGTCGACGGTCTGCGCTGCGGTGCGCCAGCTCGACTTGTGCTCGGGACCTTGCCAGGCCTCGTAGGCCTGGGCGTCGTACAACAACAGCTCACCGATCTCGTCCCACACACGGTCGGGATCGCGGGTGACCATCACCAGCCCTGGCCCGCTGTTGAGCATTGCCACCGGGTTGGCAAAGCCGACTCGTTCCGCTTCGGCGTAGTAGGCCTCGGCCAATCGCTGATCCGGCACCGCCGGGCAATACGGCAGATGGAAGCGCGCCGCTCGGTGCGCCGAGGCGATCACCGATCCGCCGATGATCAGATTGGGGTGCGGCGTGGTCGCAGGTGGCGGATTGATGCGCACCCGGCGACCGCGATAGGTCACCTCGCCGCCTTGCCAACCATCGAGCATCAGCTGGATCGCGTCCTCGAAGTCAGCGACGCGATCGGCGAGCAGTTTGCCGAACATGTCGAATTCCGACGGCCGATACCCGAGGCCTGCGGTCACCGACAATCTGCCCGGCGCGATCAGATCGATGGTGGCGATCTCCTCGGCCAGGCGTATCGGGTCATACAACGGCACGAGGGCGGCGTTGACCATCGCCGCGATGTTCGAGGTCGACCCGAGCATCGCCGCCGCGATGGTCAGTGGCGAATGCATGAACCCATCGTCGGTGTCGTGGTGTTCGGACAGTGCAACGGCGACGAAGCCTCGGCTGTCAGCCCAGCGGACCATGTCGAGCGCATGGCGATACTGCTCGGCAAACGTCAGTTGGCTCGCCGGGGGAATCCGCAGGTCGAAGCGAAGGATGAACACCTCAGTCGGCTTTGGGCTTCTTGCGTGGCCCCGGCGTGAACGTCACCGGCAGATGGCGAATGGCGTAGACGCTGCCGCAGTCCTCGAAGCGCTCGACACCATCCCATTGCACCTGGAAATCGGGAAGACGGGTGAACACGGCTTTGAACATCGTCGACAGCATCAGCCGGGCGTGGTGCGAACCGAGGCAGCGGTGCGGTCCGAGCCCGAAGGCCATGTGGCGGTTGTTGGTGCGGAAGATGTCGACCTTCTCCGGGTCGGGGAAGGCGTTCGGATCGCGATTCGCGGCCCAATACATCATCAGCAGTTTTTCGCCTTCATGGACCTGTTCGCCGTGGAACTCGAGGTCCTTCGTGGCGACGCGATAGAGACCACCGCCGGGTCCGGCGATGCGCAGAAACTCCTCGATGATCTTCGGCATCTGATCGACGTTGTCGATCATCTGCTGGCGCAGCTCCGGGTCGCGATCGATGAGCAGCAGCGAGTTCCCGGTGGTGCCCGAGGTGGTATCCATTCCCCCGAGCAGCACAAGAAAGGCAAAGTTGGTCAGCTCCGAATCGGTGAGCAGCCGACCGTTCATCGGGGTGCGCATCATGTCGCTGAAGAGATCGTCGCCGAGCACCTCGCGACGGCGGGCGATCTCCATACCGATGTTGCCGTAGAGGCTGTTGATGCCCTCCATCGACCGCTGCCGGATCGACGAGCGAGTCGTGGATCATGGCGTGGACCCAACCCACCCATTCCCGCCAACGATCGGAGTCCCAGTCGAGCATTTCCAGGGTGAACATCGCCGGCAAGGCGGTGAACAGCTCGTAGCTCAGCTCGGCCTCGCCACGCTCGATGAATTCGTCGATCAGGTCGTCGCACATCTCCTCGACGCGCTCTTTCATCGCCTTCGCATGCCCCGGGTTGAACCAGCCGAGCACCACCTTGCGGAAATCCTGCTGCACCTGCCCATCGAGATCGATCGGGATCAAGGGGTCTGGATACATCGCCCCGGGAACGCCCTTTGGGCATTGCGGAGTGTGACCGGAGCTGAAGGTCTCCCAGTCCTGCACCGCGTCGTACAGCGCTTGGTAGCCCCACACCGCCCAGAAGCCGTCGTGTGCGGTGGACCAGCCCATCGGGCAGCCGCCGTCGTTATCGATCAGTTCTTTGAGCTGCTCGGTGTTGTGATCTCGAAGCTTCGCTCCGTGGTGATCGAAGTCGATGACGTGTTTGGCGTCGGCGCCCATGGCGGTTCTCCTAGTCGAATTCGATCTTGATCGCCCGCTCCGGGCATTCGTTGGCGGCCGCCTGAATCACCTCGATTGGCACGCTGGCGAGCGCACCCTCGATCACCTGCGAACGATCCTCGAGATCGATGAATTCGAACGCGTCCGGCGCGTACGTCAGACAGAGGGCATGCCCGCGACACATGTCTGGATCGACCCACACCCTCATCGGCACCCCTTAGCCATTCGCGTCCCCTTTGCGATTCCTGGGAGAGCCTTCCATCACTTGACGATGTCGTCAAGTAGTCGATGTGGCCCAGTCGTGCATCCGACTCCACAGCTGCTCGCGGGTGGGCGCGAAGTTGTGCATGTGGGCCATCTGTGGGATGACGACGGTGGTGATGTCGCTCGACGAGATGTAGGCGCGGGATTCGATCCACGGGTTGGGGACCACGTCGCGCTCGCCGTTGGCGATGAACACCGGCGAGGTGATCGATGCTGCCTCTGTGGCCACTACTCCCGGGGCGACCTGCAAGATCGCACAGCCCAACATCGTCGCCGATCGCCACGATGGCAGCGGCCCGCCACTCATCCCGGCCATGTCGGCTTCGACGAGATCACGTGGCTCGGAGTCGTGGTGGAACGCCCAGGTCCAAATGTGCTCGCCTGCTTCGACGGCTTCGGCAAGTTGTTCGGCGTCGCCAGCCTGATGGGCGGCAGCGGCGAGCACCTCGGGATTGAGCAGCTTGGAGGCGAGCGGGTAGCCGGCACGGGTCATCCATGGCATGGCCACGTTCGGCGTCCCGGGCGCGGAGGGAACAACGGTGTGGATCGCGCTGTAGCCAAGGATGGCGATGGCATCGAACGAACGATGATGCGCCTGTTGCACGAGGGTGAAGCAACCACCCATCGATTGTCCGACGCCGATGCGCACCGGTCGCTCGATCGCTGGGAAGCCATCGGCCAGCGTTGCCGCAGCGAGGCTGGCGAGCACGTGCTCGACCGCTGCGTGATTGCCGGCGACGACGTGTTCGAAGGTCAGCAAGTCGGGTGCGAACACCGTCGAATCGCCGACCTGGAGGTGGTCGACGGCAACGACGATCCACCCCCGCTCGACGTGCCACGCGGCCTCACCTCCCGGCGCCCAACCGGGCAGATCCATGGCGTAATAGGAACGGTTATAGCCGCCGCCGGGGAACTCGAAACAGACCACCGGCCGTGGGCCGAGCATCGACGGGTCGGGCAGGTAGACGGTGGCCGCGATCTCGGCCTGCTGGCCGTAACCGACGGCGTCGGTGACATCGATGCGTATATCGAAACTGTTCATCGAGCGATAATGACACAACGACGGGGGATTGACTTCACCGCATCCGGCGTTCGGCGAAACGCTCGAGGCCGCCGAGCAGGTCGGCTGTCGACGAGCTTGCGGCGAGAGCGACGGCGGGGATGATCAGGGCCTCGACACCGAACTCGTCGAGCGCTGCGGCGTCACGGCTGACGCCTGGCAACGCCGCCAGGGTGATCGAGAACTCGCTCTCGGCACCACCGGCGTGACGCCTGGCCGACAACGTGGTGATCATCGAACGGACATCGTCGAGATCGGTGTAGGTGCCGATCCAACCGTCGCAACGCGCCGCGCGGCGCAGGGCGGCGGGGGTATTGCCACCGATCCACGTCGGCACCGTGGATGCGGCTGGAAGCATCCGCAGCGGGGCGAAGTCGATGTGCTTGCCGTGGTACTCGACCACTTCGCCACTCCACAGCAGCGCCAGCACATCGAGCATTTCGTCGAAGCGCGGCCCGCGGGTCTCAAAGTCCTGTCCGACGGTGTCGAACTCCTCACGCATCCAACCAGCCCCAAGCCCGCAGGCGACGCGGCCAGGGGCGAACGCCGCCGCGGTGCCGACACTCTTGGCCAGACTGAAGACATCGCGCAATGGGCCGACGTACACCGAGGTCGTAAACCGCAGTCGCTGCGTGATCTGGGCCAACGCGGCGATCGAGACCCAACAGTCTGGCCACGGACCGTCGGTCGGCCAGCTGACATCCCCGCTCGCCGAGTACGGATAGGCCGAGTCGATCTGCTCCGCCAGGAACAGATGGTCTGGCAAGGTGAGTCCGGCGAAACCCAACGACTCGGCTACAGGCGCAATCGCCAACAGCTGCTCGACATCGAGAAATCCGGCGTTCAACCAATATTGCACGAGCTAGCCGACCGCCGGCAACGAGTCCCAGTAGCTGGTGATCGCCATCGACGGCGCAACCAGCGCGACGTTGCGGATGGTGTAGCGCAGCAGCATCTCGACATACTCGGGTGGGTCACCGGCGATGGCGTCGCTGGGTACGATCACCCGGTAGCCGAGGTTCATCGCCTCGATCGAGGTGCCGTTGACAGCGATATTGGCCGACACACCGCCGAGGATCACCGTGACGATCCCGAGGTTGCGCAGGTACTGATCGAGCGGGGTGGTGAAGAAGCCGGTCATCCCGTGCTCGCGCTTGATCCAGATGTCCTGCGGCTGCGGCGTCAGTTCAGACACGATCGGGCCATGGCTCGGCGCGGCCTCGTCGGTGCTCAACGAACGCCCGACCATCAGGTTGCGGGCCCCGCCACGCCCGTCGGTACGCCGCTCGTCGGTGACGTAGACCACCTGCGCGCCGACCCGCCGAGCGCTGTGCAACAGGGCAGACAATGTGTCGACCAAGCCGATCGCACAGGCGTGCGCGGCGATACCGGGAATCAGCGCCTGCTCGCTATGCACCAGCCTGTCTTGCACTTCGAGCACGACGATCGCAGTGGTCGCCGGATCGAGGTGTGGGGTGAGATCGAGTGGCATCAAGGCCTCCTGGACCGATTCAACTTGATGATTTCGTCAACTACTCTCACGCGCCCTCGACCATCTCCCAATGCTGGCACCACCACTCGGCAGCGACCAGCGTCTGGAATTTCTCGTGCCAGCAAAAGGCCATCGGCTCTCCCGGCTCGAGGTAGAAGTGGCAGTTGGCGCAGCCGTCGCCCTCGACCGGGGTGCCGCGCAATGCCGTCAGGCGAATCAAGCGTTGTGTCGCCGCAAACTTGGCCTCATCGACAATCGGTTCATCGCTCACGCAGGCACCGCCGCCATTCCGGACGGAGCGACCATCAAGGCGTTCAACCCGCGGAACAACGCGTTCGGGCTGTATTCGAGGCGCTGATCGGGCACCAGTTCGATGTTCGGGGTGAGCTCGGTCAGCAGCTCGAGCACGATCCGGGCCTCGAGACGTCCAAGCGCGGCACCGAGGCAGAAATGGGGGCCTTTGCCGAAGGCAAGGTGCAACTCGGCGTTGTCGCGGCCGACGTCGAACGTCTCTGGATCGTCGAACTGTGCCGGATCGTGATCGGCGGAGGCGAAACACATCATCACCTTGCCGCCTGCGGGGATCGGCACGCCACCGATTTCAGTGTCCACCTTGGCGATGCGGCGGTGGTTGAGCACCGGCCCGTCGAAGCGCAGGATCTCTTCGACGGCATTGGGAATCAGCGAGCGATCGTCGAGCAAGCGCTGCCACTGATCACGGTCGGTGAGCAAGGCGCGAATGCCACTGCCGATCGTGTTGCAGGTGGTCTCATGTCCGGCGAGAGCCATCGAATAGATCATGTTGACGATGTCGAAGTCGTTCAGCTGATCGGGCTTGGCGTCGGCCAGATCGACGAGGTCGGAGGTGACGTCGTCGGCACGCTGCAGCCGACGCTTGGCGACGTGATCGACGCAGTACTCCCAGAACTTGACGATGATCTCGGCGATCTCGACTTGCTCGGCATCGCTCAGGCGACCATAGGTGATCAACACCCGCTTGGCACTCCAGTCCTTGAGCTTGTCGGTGTCCTCGGCAGGGAAACCGAGCAGGCTGAACGCCGCGTAGCCAGGAAACGGGAAGGCCAAACGGTCGACAAAGTCGATGACCGGCTCATCGCAAAAACCGAGCACCAGAGCTTCGGCGTAGGCGCGCAGGGTCGGTTCCAGCGCATTCAGTCGTCGGGGAGTCATCACGGTCAATACCGACTTGCGCATTGGGCCGTGCCGCGGCGGATCGGAGTTGTTCAACGTCGGCACCCGGTGGAAGCCGGCGGCGAGGATCTCTTGTGCAGCGGCGCAGATTGCGATCAGCGGCGACGAGGCGTTCGATGCCGACCAGGTGTTGCGGTCGAGCAAGACCTGCTCGACGTCGTCGTAGCGGGTGATGATGTAGTGATCGAGTTCCGGCATGTAGAACACCGGCCCCTGCTCTCGGAGGCGGTTGAACACCGGGTAGGGGTCGAGCACCGTCGACGGTTCCAGCGGGTCATAGCCGTGGGCTATCGGGCAAACGCTCATGGGTTTCTTTCCGGAATCGGCAGGCCGCGCATCGTGCGACAATGGTCGACCTGTGCCTCGTGGTTACGTTCATATTCGTTCACCCAGTCGCTACCGAGCCGCCCCCAGGCCTCGCCGATGTCGAGCCGACCACCGCTGTTGAGCCGTTCGGCAGCGACGACATCGCCGACGAAAATTGTGTTCTCGTCGCAGTCGAGACTGGTCACCACGCGGGCTTCGACGTAGGACAGGGCATCGAGCAAGATCGGCGCCCCGGTAACCCCGTTGCGTTGGCGCAACCCGTCGAGCTTGTCGCCATCGCGCCCCGAGCTACCGCCGAGGGAGCGGATGATCTCGATCGAGGCCTCGACCAGATCGGCTGCACTGGCCAAGACGTGGATGGTGAAGACCCCGGAGGAGGCGATGAGGTCGTGGCTGAAGTTGTATTTGGTGATGCCGACCATCACTCGTGGCGCCTCCGGGACGATGCTGGCCGGGCCGCCGGACAGCGTGATCAAGCCGTTAGCTCGGCCACCAAAGGCCGTCGTCACCGCCACCGGTATCGGGCGCAGCCCGGTCATCGAGAATGCGCTGGCCTTGAGCACCTCTGCTGGCAATTCCGATCGTGACATCTCGCTCCACAGTTGGATTTTGGCCCGGTTTGACCGAACCCATTGAATATGCGTAAATAGCCGAAGTCAAGCGACGGGTACCCGTATGGAGCAAACGAAATCAAAACGACAGGTAGCGGCCGTCATGCTCAAGCGCAGCCGCGGCGGAACCCAGCCGCTGCCGTTGTCGCGTGAAGACCTCGTTCGCGCCGCGCTGGTAGTGCTCGAACACAACGGCGTCGATGGCTTGACGGTGCGTGCGGTCGCCGAGCAGCTCGGCATCTCCAGCCCGGCTGTCTATCACTACTTTCCCGGGCGTGAGGCGTTGATCGATCGGCTCTGTGAAGAGGTCGCAGCTGAGGTCGATGTCAACATCCCTGCGGGAATTGCGTGGGACGACGCGATCGTGCGCATCCTGCTCAACATGGACGACACCTTCGCCCGCTATCCGGGCGTTGCGGCGCGGGTGCTGGCCATCCGCAAACCCTCGTCGGCGGCCGACCGCATCACCACCGCGGTGCACCAATCGATCCTCGATGGCGGCTTCCAAGCCGAACAGGCCGAGCAGATGTTACTGGCCGTGCACTACGTGTTCGGTGGCTGGCTGCTCGGTCGGCCAGCACGACGCGGCGCACCATTGGCGGGAACCGACTCGCTCGAACAAGCAATCCGCTGGCTGATCGCCGGCGCGACCCACGACCCTGGAAGGCCACGATGACCGACCCCGATGTGCAGGTGCGCAGCGCCACCAGCGACGACGGCGTATGCACGATCACGCTCGACAACCCGACGCGGCGCAACGCCTGGAACCCGCTGATGGAGACCCAATATTTTCAGGCGCTCGATCGTGCCGCCGACGACGAGGCGGTGCGCGCCATCGTGCTCACCGGCGCTGGAACCTCGTTCTGCCCCGGCCTCGATTCGCAACGGCTCGAACAGGCTGCCGGACCCGTTGGGCTGCGGCTCGAAGGACGACGCTCGCAGCATTATCCGTTGACGATTCCAAAGCCGATGGTGGCGGCGATCAACGGGGCGTGTGCCGGGATCGGGTTGGTGCAGGCGCTGGTCTGCGACGTGCGGTTTATGGCAAAGGGAGCAAAGCTGTCGACGGCCTACGCCAAACTGGGCATCCCCGCTGAATACGGCTTGTCGTGGTTGCTGCCGCGCCTGATCGGCGTCGAGTGGTCGCTCGATCTGTTGTTGTCGGCGCGTCGAGTGGGCGGAGAAGAGGCGCAACGGATCGGTCTGGTGACGCGAGTATGCGACGACGAGACGACATTGAGCGAGGCCCAGGCGTACGCCTCGATGCTCGCCACCGGGAGCTCACCGCGAGCCATGGCTGCCATCCGTCGTCAGGTGTGGGGCGATCTGAGTCGCGACTATACCGAGGCAAATGTGTTGTGGTTCGAGACGATGCAGCGCCTCAACAGCCCCGACAATCCGGACTTCGCCGAGGGCGTCGGCGCATTGGTCGACAAGCGGGCGCCACGATTCGCGCCGTTGCCGACCGATGGTGAATTGCCGCCGCTACCGCCGTTCGCCCCCCAATGAGCCAGGACCGGATCTGACATGGACCCTCGCTACTCCCCCGCCGCTGAAGCATTCCGCCTGCGCGTCGGTACCTTCCTCGCCGAGCATCTGCCGCCCGATTGGCAGGGAATCGGCGCGTTACCGCGAGCCGAGGCGATCGAGTTCACCGACCGCTGGCGGGCGGTGCTGCACGACAACGGCTTGCTCGGGGTCACCTGGCCGCGCGAGTACGGCGGAGGCGGACTGACCAAGCTCGAGCAGGTGGTGCTCGTCGAGGAGTTGGCCAAAGCCGGAGTGCCCTCGATGGCTCCGAACGACACCTTCAGCATCAAGATGGTCGGCGGCCTGTTGTTGAAATGGGGCACGGAGGAGCAGAAGCGGCGCTTCCTCCCCAAGATTCTCTCCGATGAGCACCGCTGGTGCCAGGGGTACTCCGAGCCGGACACCGGCTCCGACCTTGCCGGGCTGCGCACCACCGCCATGCTCGACGGCGACGAGTGGGTGTTCAACGGCTCGAAGATCTGGCAGACCCGCGCTCGTGAATCGAACTGGATCTTCGTATTGGCCCGCACCGACCCGACCGTGAGCAAGCATCGTGGCCTGACGTTCTTCCTCGTGCCGATGGAGCAGCCCGGTGTCGAGGTCCGCCCGATCAAAATGATGGGCGGGTCGAACGGGTTCAACGCCGTCTTTCTCGACGGGGCGCGCACCTCGACGGCGAACGTCATCGGAGCTGTCAACGACGGTTGGACGGTGGCCAACAGCGTCCTGTCGTTAGAGCGCGGCGACGAGGCGGCGACCAACCCGGTGTTGTTTCGCGCCGAGTTCGACCGCTTGCTGGCGATGGCCCGTGAGCGCGGCCGCCTCAGCGATCCGGTGATCCGCGACCGCATCGCCGCCGCCTACTGCCGGGTGGAGCTGATGCGGTTCATCGGCTACCGAATCCTTACCGGGGTGTTGTCGAGCGGAAACCTCGGACCAGAAGCATCGATCTCCAAGCTGCAGTGGTCGGAATATCACCGTGACGTCACCCGTCTCGCCGTCGATGTGCTCGGCGCGGATGCGTTGGTGGTCGAGGGCCAGCCACCGATGCGCGAATACCGCGCCGACGATCCCGGCACACCGAACACGTCGGCGGCCTGGCTTGGCGTGATGTACAACGCCGTCGCCGGCACGATCTACGCCGGCACCAGCGAGGTGCAACGCAATATCCTCGCCGAACGGGTGCTCGGCCTACCCCGAGAGCCGAGTTAACGAGTTCTGGCGTTTAGCAGCAGTCGACTGCAGCCGCGAGAGCAGAGCACAGCGATGCCATCGTCGGAGCATCTAGCTCGGCGATGACCGGACCGAGCAGGTCTACATCGACGAGCGCAAGATTGTCTAGGTTGGCAACGCACGGCTTCGGCAAGCCGTGCTCCCGACCGAGGGGAACCTCCGAGGGGAGGTTGCGGATCTGAGTTGTCAGCGGGGCAACAAGCACCGAACGCAGCCGACCAGCGACGGCTTGCCTGGTCATCACGACACCGGGACGGCCCCTGTTGAGATCATCGGAAGCAATCCAGCGAACCTCGCCGCGATTCACCATTCGAGATCAGCCCAGCCCTGCGGTGTCTTCGCAGATCCAACTCGAAAGTGATCGATGTCGTCAACAGACTGCGGAGCCTGGTCGTAGGCCTCGACATAGCGCCGGTCGACTTCTGCCGCTCGCTCCGCTGCGAGCCACTGAGCTACGGCATGTCGCACGACTTCAGACCGCGACCGAAACTTCCCGGGGACAAAGTTGTCCAGCTCATCAACCGTCTCATCAGCAATGGTGATGGCAATCTGCATGACTTCATCATACGCCGAATCATCCATTCCTGCGCATCCTGGATTCTTGACTGCGGTTCCCCTCGATTTCTGACCATTGTGTCAACTAGGTTCGCAGGCATCACGCCAATCGCTACTTGGGGGTTACGCCATGGCATTGATCGAGGAAGAACCACAGCTCCACAATCCGACCGGGTGCCCGATCACCCACTTCCATGAGGTGAACATGGGTTCTGCCGCGGCCGGCGCCCATTTCGACAACTTCGACGTCAAGCGCGAGCAGGCGCCTGTTCACACTGGGCTCGCCGGCACTAACCAGTACTACCTACTGACGCGCATGGCCGACATCCGCAAGTCGTTCCAGACCGCTGATGTCTTTTCCAACTCGGCCGTCACCCCAGCGGACCCCGACCCCCAATTCCGCTGGATTCCCGAGATGCTCGACGGCCATGAGCACACCGCCTGGCGCCAGTTGACCGGCCCCTTCTTCGCCCCTGGGGCCATCGCCGACTGGGAGCCACGAGTGCGTCAGCGTTTCGCCGAGGTGCTCGACACGGTTGCGGCCAAAGGCTCGTGCGAGTTCGTCAGCGAGGTGGCGTTGCTGTTCCCCAACGTCATCTTCATGGACCTGTTCGGTCTGCCGCGCGAGCACGCCGACCGATTCCAGCAGTGGGAGGTCGACATTCTGCACAAGGAGTTCGACAGCCCCGAGGGTCAGCAGCGCCAGATGGAGGCGATGATGGCGGTGATGGGCTATTTCTCCGAGCTCATCCAACGGCGCCGCGCCGCACCGAGCGACGACATGCTCAGCGCCGCGTTGAGCTGGAAGATCGACGGCCAGTTGATCCCCGACCAGGACCTGCTCGACTTTTGCCTATTGATGTTCATGGCCGGCCTCGACACCGTCGCCGCGCAGCTGACCTACAGCTTTTGGCATCTGGCCACACACGACAGCGACCGCCAGCGCATCGTCGACGACCCAGCGCTGATTCCGACATCGATCGAGGAGTTCCTGCGCTACTACAGCTTCGTCACCCCCGGGCGAAAGGTGATGAGCGATATCGAGGTCGCCGGCTGTCCGATCGCTGCTGGCCGGATGGTCTATCTGCCACTCGTCTCAGCCAACCGAGATCCGCGAGAGTTCGATAATGCCGACAAGGTGATTATCGACCGCGAGGTCAACCGGCACATCGCCTTCGGAGCCGGACCACACCGTTGCCTCGGCGTGCACCTGGCCCGCCAGGAGTTGCGGGTCGCTTTCGAGATGTGGCACGAACGGATCCCCAACTATCGCCTTGCGCCCGGCCAAGAGCTGCGCGAACACGGCGGCCAGATCGGCATGAGCACCCTCCGCCTCGAGTGGGACGTGTAAGCATGGACAACACACGCCACACCGGCACCGTCGCACTGGTCACTGGGGCCGCTTCTGGGATCGGGCGAGCTACAGCAACCCGCCTCGCCGCCGAGGGTGCAACCGTCGTCGCCACCGACGGCAACGAGGCGGGACTGGCAACGCTGGCCGCTGAGGTCACCGGGATCACGACGATCGCCGGCAATCTGCTCGAGGCGAGCTTCATCACCGATCTGGTCGCCGCTGCTGAAGCCGTTGGGCCGATTGGCGTGTTGGCCAACGTCGCCGGGATCATGGACCATTTCATCCCCGTGACCGAGATCGACGACGAATTGTGGGACCGGGTGCTCGGCGTCAACGTCACCGCGCCGATGCGGTTGTGCCGGGCGATCATCCCGTTGATGACCAGCCGCGGTGGTGGCGCGATCGTCAACGTCGCCTCCGTTGCCGGACTGGGCGGTTCTGGGGCAGGGACGGCCTACATCGCCTCCAAGCACGCTGTCGTCGGATTGACGAAGAGCATCTCGTTTACCTATAGCCCGCAAGGTATTCGCTGCAACGCGGTGTGCCCCGGAGACACCGAAACCAATATCGGCACGACGGCTGAACCGACGGTGCCGTGGGCATTCGAGCGTCAGTTGGTCGGCATCGCCCTCAGCGACAGGCAAGCCAAGCCAGACGAGATCGCTGCGGCGATCTCATGGCTGGCGTGCCGCGAGGCCAGCAACGTCAACGGCGCGATCCTGTCCGTCGATGGTGGCTGGAAGGCCGCCTAATCTCCGGTGCCGCGAGGCGGCCGGACCAATCACCAAAGGACCCCATGCGAATCATCGTCGACCACGAACTGTGCAGCGGCCACGGCCGCTGTGCCGCCGTCGCCCCGAGCGTCTACTCGCTCGACGAGTCCGGCTACTGCGCGATCACCGAGGCCGACGTCGCCCCCGGTGATGAAGCCGCCGCTCGAAACGGGGCCAACAACTGCCCCGAGCGGGCGATCACCCTCGTCGACTGATCGGGCTAGCTGTCTTCGAAGACCCAATTGGCGAGATCACCGAGTTCGCCAAGGTCGATGCCCTGCTCGGCGGCGACGGCGCGCACGGTGCTGACGTCTTTGACCAGGTAGTGGCGGGCCCCGTCGGCCATCATCTGCGGCGCCATGTGCTGGAAAAGGTTGATCGCAAAGCTGCCGCCACTGCATTCGGAGAGCACCCGCGAGAGCTCGGTGGCGGGCACCCCCATCGACTCGCCCAAGGCAGCTGCCGCCAACGCCGTGCGCAGGTTGACCGTGAAGACGAGGTTGTTGAGCAGCTTGACCCGCTGACCGTCGCCGAGGCCACCGACGTGCAGAATCGGGTTGCAGTAGGTCTCGAATACCGGCCGCACGGCGTCGAGCGCGCCGAGGTCACCACCGACCATCAACGTCAGTTGGCCGCGGCGAATGTGGTCGTCGGTTCCGCTGATCGGCACGTCGAGCACGGTCACCCCCGCGGGCGCCGCGGCCTGCAGGTCGCGCGATAACGCGGGGCTTCCCGTGACGTGGCTGACGAGGATCGAACCGGGTCGCATCGCCGCCAATGCCCCCTCATCGAGCATCACTGTGCGCACCTGGTCATCGTTGAAGAGGCACAGGATCACCAGGTCTGCGTCGGCTGCCAGCGCAGATGCTGAGGCCGCGACTGCGACGCCAGCCTGGTTCAACTCGTGGCGTACCTCATCACGGCGGGCATACGCCTCGAGCGGTATCCCGGCCGCCGACATACGATCGACCATTGGCCGACCCATGTGCCCAACACCGATGAAGCCGACGCGCGTGCTCATGCCAGCAGATCAGGCGTCAGCAGCAGAGCCGAGATAAGCCGCTTCAAGGCGACCCGGATCGGCACGGAACTCGTCGGCGGAGCCGCTGAGGGCCACGTTGCCATGCACCAGCACCATCGCCGAGTCAGCGATCTCCAGTGCCAAGCGCACGTGCTGCTCAACCAGCACCACGGCGGCACCGGTCTGATCGGCGATCTGGCGCACGACCGGCAACAATGATTCGACGATGATCGGCGCCAATCCCATCGACATTTCGTCGACGAGAAAGACCTTCGGGTTCTGCACCATGCCGCGGGCCATCGCCAACATCTGCTGCTCGCCGCCGGACAGCGAACCGGCTTTCAGATCGAGCCGACGCTGAAGAGCAGGAAAGAGATCGATCACGTCATCGACGCGGTCGTTGCTTTTGATCCGGGCCACCTCGATGTTTTCACGCACCGTCAGAGTGGTGAACAACGCTCGATTGTCGGGCACGAGGACCACGCCGGCCATGTTGGTGACGTTTGGCTTTCCGCTCGGCAGCGAGTTGCCGTCGAGCAGTACATCACCGCTGATACGTGGCAACAGTCCGGCCAAGGTCATCATCAGGGTCGTCTTGCCGGCTCCGTTCGGACCGAGGATGGCGGTCACCTCACCGGCGTGTAGTTCGAGGTCGACATCACGGACGGCGACGATCTTGCCGTAGCCACCGATCAATTTGCGGGCTTCGAGCACCGTGGTCATGAATGCCCTCCTTCGGCTGCGCCGACCGGTTCGGAATGCGTCGAGCCGAGGTAGGCCTCGATCACCTGGGGGTTGCTACGAATCTCGCTCGGGGCGCCTTGGGCGATCAGCTTGCCGAAGTCGAGCACAACGATGTAGTCACAGAGGTTGAGCACCAGGTTGACGTCGTGGTCGACCATCAGGATTGTCACCCCCTGGTCGCGCACGTCGCGCAGGCGCATCCCGAGCCATTCGCTTTCGTTGCTGTCGAGCCCGGCTGCGGGTTCGTCGAGCACTAACAACTCTGGCTGGGCGACGAGCGCCCGCCCGATCGACACCAGTTGACGTTGCCCTTGGGAGAGATCGCCTGCCGGTCGTTCCCTGATTGGCGTCAACCCGAGCACGTCGCAGGTGGAGGCGAGGCTGCGCATCGCCGCGGCGCCGTGTCCTTGGCGGCCGCTGGCCAACCCAACTTCAAGGTTCTCCTCGACAGCAAGGTCTTCGTAGAGCTCGATCGCCTGGAATGTGCGGCTGACGCCCGCCTTGACACGCTGGTGCGGCTTGAGACCGGCGAGGTCCTTGCCGTCGAAGACGACCGAACCGGTGTGCGCCGCAAAGCCCGACAATGCGTCGACCATCGTCGTCTTGCCTGCGCCGTTCGGGCCGATCAAGCCGACGATCGAGCCCTTGGGGACGTCGAAGGAGACATCGTCGACGGCGACCACACCGCCGTAGGTGACTCGCAGGTTGCGGATCGACATCAACGTCGGCAGGCCGCTGAGATCACGCGGCGCGGCGACCAGCTTGACGCCACTCATCGCCACGTCGGGCCCGCCGTCGACACCCGATGCAGCCAACCGCTTGGCCAGACGCTTGGCGTGCAGCTTGTCGGCCATTTCGTGGTTCGGCCCCATGATCCCCTCTGGGTTGCTGATCACGGTGACGATCAAGAGGGCGCTGGTGACGAACTGATACCACTCGCCGAGAGGCAGCCAGGAATCGGTTGCGGTGTAGGCCAGTCCGGTGACCGCCAGCATGCCGGCGGCGACACCGCCCGACACCGAGGTGATGCCAGCAAGGTACGCCGAAGCAAAGATGCCTAAACCGAGCAGCGGCGAGAACTGCGTGTCGTTGATGGTGCCGAATCGATAGGCCAGCAGCGCGCCGCCGATACCGGCGATGAATGAACCGATGGCGAAGGCCATGATCTTGACCTGGACAACGTTGACGCCTGCAGCGGCGGCCGAGCGTTCGTTGGCGCGTATCGCCAACATCGCCGAACCGAGTTGACTGCGACGCAACATGGCCACCCCGATAGCCGTCGCCGTCAGCACTAACAGCGCCATCACCCCATAGGAGATGTGCGTCGCATCGCGCGCGATGCCCCACCCCAGGTTCATCCCGAACAGCTTCGGGTCCTCAACCTTGACGCCGCCGGTGAAGCCAACGATGTCGGTGTTACGGAACCAGACCGAGTCGAAGGCGACCGCCATCGCCAACGTCACGACCGCAACGCTGAGACCGCGGACGCGCAGCGCCGGAAGGCCGATCAACACGCCGATCACGGTGGCGATCAGCGCCGACAACAACGGCGCAATCGGGAACGGCAGGTTCCACGAAACCGTCAGGAAACTGAGCATGTAGGCCGAGGCACCCGCCAGCGTGAGTTGCGCCAGCGAGATCTGCCCGGCGTAGCCGGTGATGACCACGAACGACAATGAAATGACACCGAAGATGAAGCTGACGATCAGCGCCTGTCGCCATTTGCCCTGGAAGACGAAGATCAGCGTGAGTCCGATGGCGAAGGCCACCGTCGCCGTCTGCCATAGATGGCGCGGACGAGGGGCGCGGCCAAGGGAACGTTGAATCAAGGCGCCGCGCTCTGGCAGCGGGCGGCTGCGAATGAGCAGCGCACCGAGGATGACGACCAATGACACCGCTTCCGGGGCGCCCTTGGCGGGAAACCAGCTAAAGGTGCCGGGAAGGAATCGGGCTTCCGATTCGAGCATGCCGATGACCAGACCGGCACCTACGGCGAGGGTCAACTTGTCGAACCGGGCCAGCACCGCTGCCGCCAACGAGGGCACGATGAACAAGGTGTAGACGGCGGGCACAACCGAGGTCAGCGGAGCGATCATGATGCCGGCAAATCCGGCGACCGCCGAGGACAGCATCCAGTTCAGGGCGGCAACCTTCGAGGCAGAGATGCGGCTGACGTAGGCACCTTTTTCGCTCTCGGCGGCGGCACGGGTGATCAGGCCGAAGCGGGTGTAGCGGAACAACGCCGACAACCCGCCGGCAACGGCGACCACCGCAACGGCCGTCCAGATGAACTTGGTGTTGGCCGTGGCGGTGCCGAGCTTCAATGGATGGTCTGGGAAGATGTTGTCCACCGGCACCTGCGTGGTGCCCATCCGCTTGGTGATCAGCAAGACGAGCGCTACCTGAATGCCGATCGAGGCAACCACACGAGCGAGTGGCGGCGCGGTACGCAGCGGGCGGAAGATGAGCAAGTAAAAAATCAGGCCGAGTAGCGCGGTGAGCAGCAGGGCTACAAACATCGCTGGCCAGAAGCCCCACGGGTGATCCTCGCCGCCGACGCTGACGAGTTTTGGCAGGCCCGGGATCATCGGCGGAAATTGCCCTTTACGCAAGAAGGCGTAGATGTAGGCGCCATAGACGGCGATCGAACCGCTGGCGAAGTTGATCACGCCCGAACTGCGATAGGTGACCACGAGCGCCATCGACAACGCGGCGTAGGTGGCACCAAATCCGAGGCCGAGCAACAAGAACCCGATGTGACTCATCCGATATTACCCCTGAGGTCGAGGAAGAACATTGAAGGTTGGGTGAGAACAAGAGGTGGTGCCGGGCAAACCCAGGCACCACCTCTGTTCACTCATGATTGGTCGAGCGACCGCTACTTGACGTAGGTGAACTCGCCCGGGTTGCCTTCGGCGTCAAGCTGCGCATAGGCGAAGCTTGACGTACAGGCGATAGGGATGAGGGCCAGCGCCGTGCTGTTGCACTGCATCGTTGCTCCGTCCATCGATGGCAGCGGCAACGGACCATGGTTACGGATATGAGCTCCGATCGACGCTGACGTGTAGTCACCGTCGTAGTCCTCCATCAGGCGACGGAAGCCTTCCATCACGATCGAGGCACCAACCGGCGTGCCATGCGGGGTGATCGAGTCGTCGTACTTGGCGATGATCTCGAGGAAGCGGGCGTAGTCGGCGTTGGCGGGATCTTCGCCGCCGGAGTACGAGAGGTAGATGCCCTCGATATCGGCACCGAGCTGTTCGATGATGGCGCTGTCGAGGCAGTTGGAAATGCCGGAGATGGTTCCCTCGAATTGGGCATCTCGCAACGCCCGAATGCTCAGCGAGCAGAACGCCGGGTTGCCGACGATGTGCCACAACTCGGGACCGTTCTGCAGAGCTGCCTGCACGTCCGGACCGTGGTCGGGAGCCGTCGGATCGATCGGAATCACTGCGACCTCACCAGCGCCGAGCTCCGTGAACGAAAGCCCGGACAGGGCCTGAGCAGGTCCGACGGCGGCAGGCACGTTAATCACGTCGACGACCGACTTGGTCAAGCCGAGAGCCTTGGCCAAGGTAGCTGGCGCTTGGCCGAGACCGGAGATCGGGTTCGACAAGGTGTACGCGAGGTCTGGTGACTCGCGCAACGAAGCGTCTGCCGAGGAGTAGGCCAGAATTGGAATTCCAGCGGCGAGGGTCGGCGTGGCCCAGGTGGCGACGTCGCCGATGACGTTGAAGAGCACGATCGGCACACCGGACTCGAGGATCGTCGAACCGCAGGCTGCGGCGATCGCGCTGTCGGGAGCAGCGCAATCGGTGAGCACCAGCTCGCGATGATCGGGGCCGATGCCACCGCCGTACTCGTTGATCCACTGTGTCATCGCCTTGGCCGCAGCCAGGTCAGAGGAGTTGTCGACGGCAGGTGAAACGCCCGACCACATGTAGACCACTTCGAGCGGCTCGCCGGTGGCCGGGTTCGGCTCGCCGAGCGGATCAGCTGGTGGATCGGTGGCGACGACGGGTGGGTCGGTGGCATCGACCGTTGGCGGATCGGTTGCGACGACCTCTGGCGGATCGGTAACCACCGGGGCATCGGCTTCAGTTGGTGTTGGTGCCGGAGCGTTAGTGGCTGCCGACTCCCCATCTGAGTCACTGCTGCAGGCTGCAGCGGTGAGCGCGAGCACACACGCCGCAGCGCCGACTCGTACGAAACGATTTCTGATCATGCGATTTTTTGTCCCTTCAGACATGAATGCGAGATGGTCGAAACGAGGGCGCTGCAAGCAACAGCTTCGGTCCTGACGATCTCCCCTTCCCCTATGACGACACGGATGTCAGATGCCGTCGAGGCGAACAGTAACACGTATCTGACACATCTGTCACATCGATATCTTCACCTATTTTCCGGAGGACTTCGATCGAGCCATGAAGGCAGCGATCTTGTCGATGTGCTCGCGTCCCTGCAGCAGCTGCGTGTTGGCCATCCGGTCGATGTGGCGAGCTGTGCGTCGATCGGAATCGACTGCAGCGTCAATGGCGATCTTGGCCAGTCCAAGCGCTTCGCCAGAGTAGGAGACCAACTTGCGGACCCACGCCTGGACGTCGTCGTGGAACGTCTCCTCGGGGAAGATGTGATGGATCCAACCCATCGTGCGCGCCAATTCAGCGTCGGCATTCTCACCCGCCATCGCCACCCAGCGAGCCCAATGTGGCCCAACCAGGCGGGTGAAGCGGCTGATGCCCCCCGAGCCAGGAATGACCGCGAGCATTGCCACCTCGGGTAGGCCGATGACCGTGCGTTGGGTGCCGAACCGGAAATCGCACGACGACCCCAGCTCGACGCCGACCCCGAGGCATGGTCCTTGGGCGGCGAGGATCACCGGCTTTTCGATACGTTCGATCTCGTCGAAGACCTCGTGCAAGCGGCGATAGTTGCGTCGCAAAGCGACACCGGAGCTCGATTGCTCGCCCATCTGCCCGATGTCCTTGCCGGCCGTAAAGTAGCGGCCCTCGGCGGTGATGATCAGCGCTCGGTTGGCCTCGTGGTCGCCAAGGTCGATGATCGCTTGGTGCAGCACGTCGACCATCGCGTCGCTCACCGCGTTCAGTTTTGCGTCGCGGGTGAAGGTGATGGTGATGATGCCATCGGCATCGCTACGGCGGATCTGCTCGTCGACGTGTTCGCTCATTCCGCCAGCTTGGCACAACGCTTGGCCCGAGATCTGACGAAGGCGTCAACTACCATTCCGGCAATGGGTCGCCGAGTTGCAATCGCCGGAATCGCACTGTCGGAAGTCGGCAAAGTCGATAACGCCACGCCGTATGCGTTGATGGCCCAGGCCTCGCGGCGGGCCCTGGCCGACGCCGGGCTACGCCCGGAGCACATCGACGGCTTCGCTTCCACTGGCCTGGGCACGATGGCTCCCGTCGACGTCGCCGAGTACATGGGGCTTTCGCCGCGATGGGTCGACTCAACAGCTGTCGGCGGATCATCGTGGGAGGTGATGGCCGCCCACGCCGCCGATGCGATCAGCGCCGGTCATGCCGACGTGATCCTGCTCACCTATGGCTCGACGGCTCGTAGCGATCTGAAGAAGGGCTTGCGTACGGCCAATCTCGACTGGGGGGCGCGCGGCCCTATGCAATGGGAGGCCCCGTACGGGCACACCCTGATCTCCAAGTACGCGATGGCCGCCCGCCGCCATATGCATGAGTACGGCACGACGATCGAGCAGTTGGCCGAGATCGCCGTCTCCGCTCGACACAACGCGGCCAACAATCCCGAAGCCTTCGCCCGCGAGCCGATCACCATCGCCGACGTGCTCGACGGGCCGATGATCGCCGACCCGTTCACCAAGTTGCAGTGCTGCATCCGCTCCGACGGCGCTGCCGCGGTGATCCTCGTCGCCGAGGACCGCGTCGCCGATCTGGCGCACAAGCCGGTCTGGATTTTGGGCACTGGCGAGGCGACGTCGCACATCTCGATGGGGCAATGGGCCGACTTCACGACGGGCCCGGCGGCGCCAGCAGGAGCGATGGCCTTCGCTCGCGCAGGCGTGACCCCTGCCGACGTCGACGTCTGCGAGTTGTACGACGCCTTCACCTACATGCTCTTGATCACGCTCGAAGACCTCGGCTTTTGCGGCAAGGGCGAGGCCGGCCCGTTCGTCGAGAGCGGTGCGCTGCGCCTCGGCGGCGCGTTGCCGACCAACACCGACGGCGGCGGCCTCAGCGCCTGTCACCCGGGCCAGCGTGGCCTGTTCCTGATCGTCGAAGCTGCGCGACAACTCCGCGGGCAGGCCGGGGAACGACAGGTTCCCGAAGCCAGGATCGCCTGCGTCAGCGGCACCGGCGGGTGGTTCTGTTCGAACGGCACGATGCTGCTCGGCGTCGAGTGACAACAACACGTAGACAACACACGAAAGGTCATCCGCATGATCCTGCACCCATCCACCACGACGATTGACCCGCTCGCTTTCGAGGCCCGCAGCGGATGGGCGATCAAGCCAGAAGGCGCCTGCAAAGGCGACGTATGCGTGCCGCTGCCGTCGCTCGAGATCGACATGGTCGCGTCCCGCCTCGGCATGCCGATCGTCGTCGATGAGGCCAGCGGTTTTCGCTCCCTCGGCCCGGCCACCGCTGGGAGCGGCCGAGCACTCGACACCGCCGTCGCGCCGCACATCGAGCTTCCAGACCTCGACGGCAAGCTGTGGCGCATCGCCGACCTACAACCACAGAAGGTGGTCATCGTCTCGTGGGCTTCGTGGTGAGGCTGCCGACTTGACCTGCCCGTGTGGCAGGCATTGCGTGAAGAATTGCACCCTCAGGGCATCGAGATCGTCACCGTAGCGCTCGATACCGGTGGGGCCGAGGCCGCCAGACCGCACATCGAAGCTGCCCAACCAAGTCATCCGTCGCTCATCGACCGCGCTCATCTCTGCGACGAACTGCTCGGCATCGTCAACGTGCCGAACTCGGTGTGGATCGACGAGCACGGCATGATCGTGCGGCCAGCCGAACCAGCGTGGCCGGGGAGCACCCCGGTGCTCGACATGCTGCCCGCACTCACCGCCGAGATCCCGCCGGAACGCAAGGGTGTCATCGATGAGATTCGCCGCTTCAAGATCACGCCCGAGATCACCGTGACGATGCTGCGCGACTGGGCCGCGCGCGGCGCGAAGAGCCAGTACGTCTTATCGCCCGACGAGGTGATCGCCCGCTCGGGTCGGCGCGGCATCGATGAGGCCACCGCAGCAGCCCACTTCGAACTCGCCCAGCATCTGCACCTCGCCGGCAGCCACGACGCGGCCGTGCCACACTTCAGCGAGGCACACCGACTCGATCCATCGAACTGGACCTACAAGCGTCAGGCATGGAGTTTGGAAACAAGCGACACCACGGGAACAGTCGCGGCGTACGGCACAGGTTGGCTGGCCAGCGTCCGCGAGATTGGCGCAGAGCAGTACTACCCGCCAATCAAGCCGTAAGCGTCAGGCCGCACGAACACGAAAAACGGGTGCGGCCCAGGCCTCGGTAAGGTCGCGGAAGTCGACCTCCACCGACATCCCAACCGCGAGTTCGCCTGGATCAGCGCCGACGATGTTGGTCATCAATCGCGGCCCCTCCTCCAACTCGACGATCGCCGGGACATACGCGCCCCATTCATTGAACGGCGCCAAGTCATTGCGGAACACGATCGAGTAGGTGTACAACGTGCCCCGACCGCTGGCCTGCTGCCATGCGACGTCCTCGCTCCAACAGGCCGGGCAGAACGGGCGCGGATAATGATGCACGGCGCCGCAGGAGTTGCAGCGTTTGATCAGCAGCCTGCCCTGCTTGGCCGCCTCCCAATACGGGCGCGTCTCGTCTTCGACCAGAGGTAGTTCGCGTTCATGAGCCATCAGCGATCGGCGTTCTCCGTAGTTCGGGCCCGCTCAACGAGCGCAGCTTTGTCAACCTTCATCATCGCAGTCAGGGGCAGCATGTCGAGCACTTCAAGCCGATCGGGAGCCTTGTAATCGGCGAGCCGCTCGCCAACCCACACCCTGATGTCAGCCAAACTCGGCGGCTGAGCCCCCGCCGCGACGACAATGAAGGCAACGCCGATTTCGCCGATGACCGATGCGCTCGCTCCGACGACCGCAGCATGCTCGATCGCTGGATGTTCGACGAGCACATTTTCGACCTCGAGCGGATAGACGTTGTATCCACCACGGATGTACATGTCTGACGACCGCCCGACCAGCACGAGGTTGCCATCGCTGCGCAACAGGCCGAGATCACTGCTCATCAGTCGCCCGTCGGCACTGAGCACCGTCGCCGTCAGGGCAGCGTCGCGCCAATAGCCGCGCATCACGCACGAGCCGCTGACGCGCACGTGCCCGATCTCGCCTGGAGCTAGCACCCGTCCCTCGGCGTCGACGATCTCGACCGCCATTCCCTTCTGCGGGCGACCAACGGTACGAAACTGCGCCTCGGCGGGATCGTCGGGTTCGGTGCCGGTGATGCTCGGCGATTCGGTCATCGCATAACGCACCACCAGTGGGCAGCCGATCGTCTCGGCTACGCGTTCGATCAACTCGGGAGGGGCCGGAGCGGTGGCGACAAGACCGACACGGACGTGGGACAGATCCGCGGCAGCGACGTCGGGTCGCTCCAACAACTTTGCCCACTGCGTCGGGACACCGCCGGCAACGGTGATGCGTTCGTCGATGAGCAGGCGAAGCATGTCTTGCGACCGCCATGGGGTCGGCGAGACCACGGCCGTCGTCGCCCACGCCAGCTGATCCCACAACTTGGCCATGTACCCAGCGTGCGAGAACGGCGTGGCCACCAATTTGACATCGAACGGCGCCGACATCACGCCAGCGCTAGCAACCGCCGCACGCAGGCCGAGGTGATCAAACCAGGCGCCTTTAGGAATCCCGGTCGTGCCGCTCGTCCAGATGATCACCGCTGGGTCGTCGCTGTGCCGCGTCGGGCGCCGCGCCCCCAACGCTCGAGCACCTCGCGTCCGGGCGATGTCTTCGATGTCGCCGAGAACACGTTTCGGTTCGCTGCGCTCCAGGATCGCGGCGATCTCTCGCCGGCCAAGGCGGGGGTTGATTCCCGTGGCGACACCGCCCGCAAGCATCACCGCGCCATAGGCAACGGCGTAGTCGAATCCGGAGCCCAGCGTGATCGCCACGACATCGCCGGGGGCAACCCCACTGGCGACAAGGTCTCCTGCCAGCGCATCACTTCGTTGGAACCACTCCGCAAAGGTCCACCGATCGCCAGACCCTCCATCGACGTACGCCGTGCGATCGGCGAACTGGACCGCAGCGGCCTCAAAGGCCTCGGCAACGGTGGCAAACTCGCCGACGAGTGGCGGCACAACTGGCGCGCTGAGGTGAGCTCTGGGTCCTGCTACCCCTTCGTCCAACACGCTCACGAACTGTACTGTTGACACATCCGTCAGATCGAAGACAAGGGGTTGCCCGATGACGATGCATGCCGCCGTCTACTACGGTCCTCGGGACATCCGCATTGAGCAGACACCAATCCCTGAACCGGGGCCCGATCAGATTCTGGTGACTGTGGCGCGCAACGGCATCTGCGGCAGCGACCTGCACACCTATGTCGGCGGCGCAACGGGCGGTGCGACGATGCACCTGCCGGGGATCGTCCTCGGCCACGAGTTCGCCGGAACGGTGTGCGCCCTCGGCGACGGCATCGACGACATCGCTGTCGGCACCTGCGTGGCCGTGGCGCCGATCGAATGGTGCGGCGCGTGCTATGCCTGCGCACGGGCGCAGCCCAACATGTGCCGCAAGATCGGGCTCTACGGCGGCTACCGTCTGCCGCTGCACGGTGGTTTGGCACCGCTGGTGTGCGTCTCGCGTCGCGCGGCATTCGTCGTCCCCGAGACGTTGGGTGTCGTTGAAGCGGCGCTCGCCGAACCGATGGCTGTCGCCACCCACGCCGTGCGCCGGGCACCGAATCTGTTGGGCCAGCACGTGCTCGTTCTCGGGGCGGGTCCGATCGGCCTGGGCACAGTGATGGCAGCCCGCGCCGCTGGAGCGGCCACGACGATCGTCAGCGAGATCTCCGCGGCACGGCGCTGCGCAGCACAGCGCGCCGGGGCGACAGCGGTGCTCGACCCGCGCAGCGACGACGTGCGCGCCGCAGCGCGTGACCTGACGCGCCACGGCGTCGATGTCGCTTTCGAGACGACGGCCAACGACGCTGCACTGGCGGTCGGCCTTGCCGCGCTGCGCCCACACGGCACGCTGATGAGCGTCGCCGGGTGGAGCGAATTGGCCCGCTTCGATATGGGTCTGGCGATGGCCAAGGAACTCGACATTCGCTTCACCATGACCTATGAACCGGCGATCGACTTTCCGGCGACGCTGGCGATGCTCGCCGACGGCCGCTTCGATGCGGCGTGTCTGATCAGCGATCACATTCCGCTGGAGCGGCTGATCGACGATGGCTTGGAGGAGTTATTGCACCACGCTGATCAACACGTGAAGATCCTCGTCGATCCATCGTGACGTTTCTGTCAGACTCGTCGAGCATGCGAACCGCGATCGTTGAAGGTCAGACGTTTTGGGCGTTGCTCACCCGCCGTGCCGAGGCAACGCCCGATCTCGTGATGTTGTTCGATGAGTTTGACCGCCGCCTGACCTGGGGCGAATTTCATCAGCAGGCCGAGCACGTGGCGGCCGGTTTGTACCAACAGGGAATTGGGCCAGGCACGGTCGTCACTTGGCAGTTGCCCACGTGGATCGACACCATGCTGGTCTCGATGGCGCTGTCGCGGCTCGGTGCTGTGCAGAACCCGATCATCCATCTGTATCGCTTCCGGGAGGTCAACTCGTTAGTGCGCAGCACGGGTGCCAGCTGGTATCTGCATCCCGGCACGTGGCAAGGATTCGACTACGCCGCCTTGGGAGATTCGCTCGATGCGCCGGTGCGGATGCTCGACGTCTCGGCGGGGCTGCCCAGTGGCGATCCCGCCGACCTTGCGGACCCACCACCGCTCGAGACCGCCGACCAGGTGCGCTGGTTGTACTCGACCTCGGGAACGACATCGGAACCGAAGGCGGTGTGCCACAGCGACGCGTCGCTGATCGCTGGCGGGATCGGCGTGGCCACCGCGCTACAAACCTCGCCACCCGACGTCAACTGCGTGCCATTCCCCTACGCCCACATCGGCGGGCCGGACAACCTGGTGATGTCGATGCGCACCGGCGTCGCCACGGCGCTGGTCGAACGATTCGTCCCTGCGGAAAGCTTCGCCTTCTTCGCCCGTGTCGGTGTCACCCACCTCGGCGGGAGTACCGCGCACTATCAGGCGCTGCTCGCCGAACTTGACCGCACCGGCAAGCAACCGGTTCCCGGGCTGCGACTGATGTGCGGCGGCGGCGCAGCGAAACCGCCCGAGCTGTATTGGCGGGTCAAGGAGCGCACCGGCGTCTCGATCCACCATGGCTACGGCATGACCGAATGCCCGATGATCACCTGCGGCGCGATCGGCGATAGCGACGACCAGTTGGCGCACAGCGACGGAGCCCCAGTCGTCGGCTGCGAGGTACTCATTGTCGACGCCGACGAGCGGCCCGTCGGAGTTGACATCGACGGCGACATCTTGGTGCGCGGCCCGATGTTGGCTGGCGGCTACCTCGATGCCGAGCAGACCGCCGAGTTCTTCCGCGCTGACGGGTTCTTCCGCACCGGCGACCGCGGCCATCTGCGATCCGACGGCCACCTGGCGATCACCGGACGCAGCAAGGAGCTGATCATCCGTAAGGGTGAAAACATCAGTCCCCGAGAGATCGAAGACGTGCTCGCCACGCACCCCGCTGTCGCTGCCGTCGCCGTCATTGGCCTACCTGATCAGAGGCGCGGTGAGCGGGTCTGTGCAGTGATCGAACTGGCCGTTGGGGCGGCACCGATTTCTCTGGCTGCGATCGGCGATCACTGTCGAGCCGCCGGTCTGATGACCCAGAAGATTCCCGAGCAGTGCGAGATCGTCGAGGCGATGCCGCGCAACCCGACGATGAAGATCCTCAAACGGGTGCTCGTTGACCGATTCTCGAAGGGAGTCTGAGATGACCGATACAGGAAAATGGTGGAGCGAGCGTGCCGGGTTGGATGGCACAGTGGCCATCGTCACCGGCGGTGCCGGTGGGCTCGGCGAGGCGATCACCCTCGATCTGGCCGCCAATGGCGTTCGGGTGGCACTCGTCGACCGAGACGCGGCTGCCGTCGAACGGATTGCCGCGGCGCTCGCCACTGGCGATGTCGACTCGATCACGCAGATCGGCGACGCCCGCGAACCAGAGGTCCTCGACCAGTTGTTCTCAGCCGCGGCACAACGCTGGGGGCGGCTCGACACCCTCGTCAACGTGGTTGGCGGCACGTTTCGCTCGCCGTTCAGCGAGCAGTCGCCGCGAGCCTGGGACGCCCTGATCCGCTCCAACTTGACGCATGTGCTGCACGCCACGTCGCTGGCGATCCCGGCGATGCGCGCCGGTGATGTCGGTGGCAGCATCATCAACATCACCACGATCGAGGGCCATCGGGCGGCACCGAACTTTGCCGTGTACTCGGCGGCAAAGGCCGCCGTGGCCCACTTTGCGCGGACGATGGCCATCGAACTGGCCCCTGATCGCATCCGCGTCAACAACGTCGCTCCCGACATCACCCCAACGCCGAACATGATCGGCATCAGCCCCGGCGCCAGCGCTGACTCGGCGGGCCACCCCTTGCTCGATCCGCTAAACGTCGCCGTGTCGATCCCGATGGGCCGCCTCGGGGTGCCGAGTGACATCGCCAACGCTGTGGTCTTTTTGGCCTCGGGGTTGTCGTCCTATATCACCGGCACGACCCTGCACCCCGACGGCGGCACCTTCGCCAGTTCGGGGTGGTTCAACTGGCCGGGTTCCGGCTTCGGCAACACCGTGCCAGCCGATGTCCTCGACCTGATCCGCGACGCTGGCGGCAGCTGAGCGGTTTTTCTTCATTCGCGCCAACCGGGCGAGGTTCCCGTGACTCAATAGGGTGATGTCCACGCTCGATCACTTCCTGCAGCACGACTACGAGCAGGTGGTTCGCTCGGTCAGCCTGGTCTGCGGCAGTGTCGACGAGGCCGAAGATGCGGTGCAAACTGCGTTGGCGATCACCCTCGATCAACAACGTCGCGGCAAGCTGATCACCAATCTACCGGCGTGGATATTCGTGGTGGCGAGCAACGCCAGTCGGCGACGCTTTCGGCGCCGGCAATCAGAACAGCGTTCGATGCAACGATTGGCGACGATGGTGCCATCGGCGGAGACGCCGGGCAGCGAACCGCTCCACGAGCTATGGCAGGCGGTCAAAGAACTGCCACCGCGTCAACAGCAAGCGATCGTGCTGTTCTATCTCCACGACTTAGATATTCGTTCCATCGCGCATCTGCTGAAGGTCAGCGAGGGGACCGTGAAGACTGCGTTACACCGAGCCAGACAGACGTTGGCGACGCGTCTGACAAGCGACAAGGAGGCCGATCATGCCAGATGACATCGGGCCAGACGACATCGGCAATCAATTGACCAAGCTGCATGAATCGATTCGAGTAGCGCCGCGTAGCAGCGTGTCGCTGAAGCACGCGGTACACGCCCGGATGAATCGACGCGCCGAGGCTCGGCGTTATCGTGGCATCGCCACGGTGGTCGCCGCTGTCGCTCTGGCCGTGGCCGGTGTAGCGGTGGTGGCGACATCGCCAGACGGCAACCGCACGATCGTTGGCGTCGACACACCGACGACGCCGACGACGCCTGGGACAATCGCACCGGAGGTCACAGCGGCGATAGCGCCGCCTTCCGCCACGACCCCGATATGGTCGCAGTCGATCCCCGACCCGCCGCTCGAGGATCGCGCCACGCAGCTAGTGGTGACCGCCGGCGACAACATCTTTGTCTGGGGCGGATCGGTGCCCAACCATCTCGACGGCAGCGAACCGCCGTTCTCCGACGGTGCGATCTACGATCTCGCCACGGACCAGTGGCGCCCTGTTTCTCTCTCGCCGCTACCCGGCGGTTTCGCCTTCGGCCTGTGGACTGGATCGCAGATCATCGTCAGCAATGAGGGATTGTTAGCCAGCTACGAGCCGACGACCGATACCTGGCAATCGATCGGAGCGATACCAACGGGCGCGGGCGGCGCACACTTCCTCGCGCTCGTCGGCAACGAGGTCGTGCTTCCCTTCGCCGGACAGGCCTGGAACCTGGACACCGCCACCTGGCGCTCGCTGGCTGCGGTGCCGACCCCCATCGCCAGCGTCCGAGCCGACATGGTTGGCGGCGATCTGATCCTCAGCGGCGGCCCGATGCGAACGGCTGGCGATCCGTTCGCCTATCGCTACGACGCCGACACCGATAGCTGGAGGGAGCTGCCATCACTCAGTCGTGGGATGTACGAGGGCGATGCGACCGGCGTCGTCGGCAACGAGTTGGTCGTGGTTTCTTGGTTGACGATGGCCGCCAGCGCCTTGAACCTCGACACGTTGCAGTGGCGCGATCTGCCGCCGTTCCCGCAACTCAGCGTCAAGTGTCGCGGCGTTCTCGAGGCGGTCGACAACGCCACAGCGGTGGTCTCGATGTGTGGCCAACGTGCGGCCTTGCCCCTCGGGGCGGATCGTTGGATCGTCTTCGACCCGCCGACGAAATCGGCGACCTTTGAACTCCATCGTCTCGACACGGGGCTGCTTGTCGGTGGCTCGGTGTTGCGAACCGACATCGTTGGCTGGCTGCAAGCAGCGGATCTCGGGCCGATCGCTGTCGCTGGCACGACCATTCAACGGTCCGATCAGATCGAGGTCTCCGGCCTCAATGCGGGCGATATCGTGCGCGTCGATCTGCTGGACCTTGGCTGTGCGCTCGACGTTGTCTCCGGTGTCTTCGATCAGCAACGATCGGTGGCCGAGGCACGCGCCGATGCGAGCGCCGCGCCAGCGAACGTCAATTTCTTCAACCAATTCGGCTCCTACTCGCTCTCCTGCCCGACGGCCGCCGCCTACGTGCGGGCCCTCGATTCGATCGGCGTGCGGGGCGAACGGGCCGCACCCCGTGACGTGCTGGCCATGTTCCAGCTACCGCCGACGGCAACGCAAGAGGGGATGTTCGAGGCTGCAGCCAGCTTGATCACCGCACGGGACAGGGCGCTCGGTCGCCCCGGCTCGCTTGGCTTGTCGTATCCCTACGCAACCGACGACCCGCCGGTATTCATCATCGACAGCTACTTCACCGAGTTCGCAGGAGAGGGTGAGACCTACACCCTGACCCTTGGGCAAACGCCCGAGGGATGGGTGATCGCACAGGCAACGGTGCAGGAGATCTGCTCGCGCAGCCCCCAACCTGCCGCGACCT
Organism: uncultured Acidimicrobiaceae bacterium; assembly: GCA_963732585.1. Taxonomy (GTDB): domain Bacteria; phylum Actinomycetota; class Acidimicrobiia; order Acidimicrobiales; family Ilumatobacteraceae; genus WLMZ01. The sequence continues at coordinate 258,449 of CAVSZY010000004.1, forward strand.
CATGCGGCTGAGGCGGCCCGTCGGTCGGCAGCGTCGAGCCATCGGCGAGGCCACCTCGATGTGGCTAACGCGCTTCTCTACGGCGCCGACGTGCGACAATGCAGATCGTGGCTAAACAACCGGCACACCGCCCATCTCGGCGCGACGACATTGTCGACGCAGCAATCCAGGTGTTTGCCGACAAGGGCTTCGCCGAGGCAGCGATCAGCGACATCGCCGAGATCGCCGACGTTGCTGTCACAGCGGTCTACTACCACTTCAGCGGCAAGGACGATCTCTTTGCGGCCGCAATGCGCAAGTCACTGGACGCGATCTCTCAGGTCGTCCTTGCGGCCAGACCAACTGGCGCCGCCGCTGACGTCGACGGGTTGGAGCAAGCGATCGACGCAGTCTGGGATTGGGTAGACGACAACCCCTACGGAGCCTCGCTGGTACACATCCAGCTTCCCGGCGCCATCCGCCAGGTCGCCACCATCCGCCAAGAGTTTCTCGACTTTCATGAGCAGCGTTCGTTCGACTACTTGGCCAACTCGGCGACGGTCAACACACCGCTGTCGCGCGGTGCTGTTGGAACGCTGACGATGCGCAGCCTGATCGATGTGCTGATGGCGGTGCACGCCATGCGCATGGCCGATGGCCCACTGAGCGAGCTCTCGCCGGCAAGCGTGCGGACCGAGATTCACAAGCTAGCCCGGCGAATGCTCGACCAAGAACAACCCGCGTCGGCGTAAACGCTGTAGTTGCCCGACGACCCCGTCAAGGCTTACTATAGATTGCATTCAGTATCCCGAGTGTCGGGGTCGTTGAGAAGGGGTTGCTTCATGGATCTTGGCTTGTCAGGTAAGCGCGTACTGATTACCGGCGCCAGCCGCGGTATTGGCAAGGCCATCGCCGAGACCTACGTGGCCGAGGGCGCATCGGTTGCCCTCTGCGCCCGCGGTCAAGAAGGTCTCGACGCCATCGCGGCCGAACTGCGCGCCGCAGGCGCGACCGTCTACAGCGAGGCCTTCGATGTTTCTGACATCGACACCCTCGTCGGCTTCGTCGGCCGTTCGGCCGAGGCGCTCGGAGGTCTCGACGTCGTCGTCTCCAACGTCAGCGCCGGCAACAACAAGGGCCCAGAGCAGTGGCAGCGCAGCCTCGATGGCGATCTCGTCCCCTTCGCTCGCATGGCCGAAGCGGCTGTCCCTCACCTGGCAGCAACCAAGGGTTCGATCGTCGCCATCGGCACGACGAATGCTTGGGAAACCACTCGGCCGGCCGGCCCGAACGCCTACTCGGCGATCAAGGCCGCCGTGTTACAGCATGCCGCCGCCCTGGCCCACTCGCTCGCCCCACAGGGCATCCGCGTCAACACCGTGTCGCCGGGCCCCATCGAGTTCCCCGGTGGCGACTGGGACAAGATCCGCAGCGGACGCCCCGAGGTCTACGAAGAGGTGCGCGACATGATCGCCCTGCGGCGATTCGGCACCGCCGAAGAAGTCGCCGCTGCCGTGGCCTTCCTCTCCAGCAGCCGCGCTGGGTTCTCCACCGGATGCAACCTGGTGGTCGACGGCGGGTTCGTCACACGGGTGCAGTTCTAGTGTCCGGGCCGGCCGGGCGAATCGACGTTGTCGTCGTCTGCGGCGGCCAATGGCACGATTTCGACTATGCCCGGCTGCAGATTCTGCAACGCCTGGCCGGGTTCGGGCAGGTCAAGACAAGGGTCTACGAGAACTACGACTGCCTTGCGGCGCTCGCCGCGGCCGACGTACTCGTCACCTACACCTGCAACAACAGGCCGAGCGCCGCACAACAACAGGCGCTCGTCGACTTTGTCCGGCGGGGCGGCCGATGGGTCGCCCTGCACGGCACCAACTCGGCGATCGAGGCCCCGGCGCCGGGTGCGGAACGGATCTTCACCACGCCGCGCCAGCTTGGCGAGGTGGCAATGGTGCTCGGTAGCCAGTTTCTCGGGCATCCACCGATCGCCCCGTACACGGTGTTCGTCACCCAGTCCGATCATCCGCTGGTCGCTGGCATCGAACCGTTCACGGTGACCGACGAGTTGTACGTCAGCGAGTTGCACGAACCGTTGAACGTCATCCTGCATACCCATTTCGACGGGGCCTGCAGAGGTTTCGCCGAGGGGGTCGTCGACGACGGCGAGTTGCGGCCGGTGCTGTATACCAAGCCGCACGGAGACGGCGAGGTGTGCTACTTCACCCTCGGTCATTGCCGCGGCCGGTTCGACCTGCAGGATTCCGGTGTCGATGACCTCGGCCGCATCGATCTCGGCAGCTGGGTGGTGCCGGAGTTCACCACGATCCTCGACCGTTGTCTGACGTGGGGAATCGAGCGTCGGTGATCCCTGTCGGTCTGACGCTGCCGCAACTCGGCCCGCACGTCACCCGCGAGGCTGTGCGCGGCTTTTGCCAGCGGGCGGAAGCGTTGGGATTTGCCAGTTTGTGGGTTCAGGAGCATTTGTTCTTCGCCACCAACCCATCTGCCCCCTACGCCGCCCGTCCCGGCATGGAGGTTCCCGAGGCGTACAAAATCACCTTCGCCGCCACCGAGCTGCTGATGGCCGCGGCGGCGTGGACCGAACGGGTTGGGCTCGGAACCGGCATTCTGGTCGGCGGCTACCACCGCCCGGTTGAGCTTGCGCAGCGCCTGGCGACCCTGGACATCTTGTCCAACGGCCGGTTGATCGCCGGGTTGAGCGTCGGTTGGTCGAAAGATGAGCACGAGCAGATGGATGTCGAATTCACCACTCGCGGACGGCGCATGGACGAATTGGTCGCAGCGCTGCTGGCCTGCTGGGGTCCGGACCCGGTGCGTTTCGAGGGCGAGTTCTTCCACATTCCGGAGTCGCTCGTTAGCCCCAAACCGCTGCAGCAGCCACACCCACCGCTGATGTCAGGGATGCGCAGCGACGCCGGCCTGCGGCGCACGGCGATGTTGTTCGACATCTGGAACCCGGCGTCTGGCACGCTCGAACAGATCGGCCAACAGCGCGAGGCGATCGCGGCGATGCGGCCCGACGGGATGGCCCCGATCAGGGTGATTCAGCGAGTGTTCACCGAACCGCCGTTTACCGCTGCTGGGTTGTCCCCAATGAGCATCGATGACCTGAAGCGGGCTATCGAAGCGGCCGAGCAAGCCGGTGTCGCCCAGGTGATCATCGACACAAGCTTCACCACCGCCGTGAACTCGGCCCAAGACTGGATCGATCTGCCAGGCACGCTGGCGCCGATCCTGCGCTGACTGGCGGGTCGTCAACACCGGGCAAGCTCGGCTAGCTCATCCTTGTTATGATTTACCGGTCATATGACTGATTTACTGCTCATATGACTCATAAGCTGTCACCATGCTGTTGAGCCAACCAATCGCCGACGTCGTACCTGGCGCGCGAGGTCGATTGCTCTCCGCACTGGCCCGTCTGTCGCAACCCGTCACGATTCGGCGCGCAGCGACGTTGGCTGGTATCTCGCAGGCGAGGGCGGCCGACCTTATTCGCGATCTAACGCAAAGCGGAATCGTTTCTGCTCGACAAGCTGGGCGGTCGACAATGGTCGAGTTGAACCGTGATCATCTCGCGGTCGGACCCGTGCTCGAACTGGCGTCGTTGCGGCAACTTCTCTTCGACCGCATTCGCACCAGCATGGCCACGTGGGACGGGCTTCTGGCCGCATGGGTCTTCGGCTCTACAGCGCGGGGTGAAGCCGATCGCCAATCTGACGTTGATGTCGTCATCGTCGTCCGCGACCTTGGCGCTGTCGATCTTCATCGGCAAATCGGGCTCTTAGCCGAGAAGGTACGCCTTTGGACCGGAAATGAATTACAAGTCGTCGAGTACGACGAGCATGGGTGGACCGAACTCCACGCCCACGATCACCCTTTGCTCGACGAGATTCGACGCGACGGCGTGTCCATCGCGACTCACCCCACGGTGTCCCTGGCGCGTCGTTCGAACCGACCGGCGCAATGAGTCGGGCCACCGGCAAACTTCGCCCATGCGACGCAGCGGCGGCACGGCGGCGACTGATCGATGCGCAACAGTTTCTCGAAGCGGCAGAACTTCTCGATGCACCCGACGTGGTAGCGACCAATGCCATCCATGCGGCTATAGCTGCAGCGGATGCGATTTGTTGCGTAGCGCTCGGCGAGCGATCAAGCGACGGCAGCCACAGCTCGGCCGTTGATCTCCTTCGCCGAGTCGAGCCCGGCCTTGCGTCGGCGCTTCGACGATCTCTTGATCGAAAGACGCAGGCCGGCTACGACGATTCGGATCTCGCGGTGACTGATGCTGCGAGCTGTGTGCGTTGGGCCCGCCTCCTGGTCGAAGACGCGCAACGGCGCCTGAGTTGATCCGTGGCGAACCGGATGATGTGACCCGACGACCAGCCCGCAGCATCAGTACTCCCACAGGGGAATCACTCGACGAGTTCGAATCGAACCCCGATCACCTCGTAGGTCCATTGGGCTCGGGCATCGCGAGTGAGCAACGTCAAGTTGGCTCGTCGCGCCGCCTCGCCGACGAGGCCGTCGTACACTGCACCGCCGGTGATACCCAGGGTCGACAGCCTGGTCAAGAAGGCCTGCTGCTCGTCCGGCGTGAGCCAGCATCGGGATGGAAACGCGAGATCGATCGCGGCGACCGCCGCTGACGGGTCGACGCGTAACGGTCCGTGCATGCGAGTCAGCACCGAAAATGTCTCGAATGTCGAGTGACCAGCGAGCGCCGGTCGCCTCCGCATCGCCACGGCCATGCACGGCGAGTGCGCTGCATGAGCGGCGTCCAAAGCAGGAACGGCGACACTAGTATCTATCGCCCATCCTCGTTCAGCGCTGGTCGGCATCGCGTAGTCGCTGCACGTCGATATCGGTGATGACATGGCCGTCAACGGCCTTGAACACGGGCCACCCACCGACTATTTCGAACTGACGGCGTGCGCCCGCTTGAGGGGTGAGGCGGATCGACTGACCTTCGACTTCGATATCGATTGCCGTGTCAGGTGCCAGTCCGAGTCTGTCCCGAACGTCCTTAGGAATGACGACTCGGCCTGCTTTGTCGATGGTTACCAACATGGATGCCAATATGCCATTCTCGCCGATGAAAGACAACGCGCTACGACCTCTCAGCCCGGCGCGGGGCCTTCGCGGCCGCGGTCGCACTGGCGCTCTCCTCGTGTCAACAGCTCATCGACGGCTAGCGCGCATTCTGTTCAACGAGGCACATGCCGAGCTCGAGCAGTCCGCCCACGCATGGATCGATGATGCGATAGAAGACCTGATTCCCTTGGCGACGCGCTGCGAGTACCCGTTGGTCGGCGAGACGCTGCAGTTGATTGGAAACCGCCTGAACCGACATGCCGACTTCCTCGGCAAGAACACCGACCGGCATCTCACCGGCTCGCGCCAGGGCGTGCAGTAGGCGCAGTCGGTGCGGATTGGCGAGCACCTTGTACAACGCGGTCAGCGCCTCGGCGCCGGGTTCGTCGAGCAATGGCCGCCGTGCGAGCGGATCGACTAATTCGACATTCCTCGATCTTTTGGTTGACATCGGCATCATGGTTCCTACACTATTACATGAGTCCATGTATAACAAGAAAGAACACACTCATGACCCTGTTCCAACTCTCCCTCAATGTACGCGACGTCGAAGCCGCCGCTGAGTTCTACACCAAGCTGTTCGGCGTCGGTCCTGCAAAGCAACGGCCCGGCTACGCCAACTTCGTCGTCGCAGATCCGCCGCTGAAGTTCATCGTCATCGAAAACGAGGGGGCCCCCGGCACCATCAATCACCTCGGTTTCGAAGTCGCCGACACCGAGGCCGTGGTCGCAGCGACCCAGCGCTTGGCCGAGCTTGGATTGCCGTTCAAGGTCGATGAGACGCATACATGCTGCTATGCCACCCAGGACAAGGTGTGGACAAGCGACCCAGATGATGTGCCGTGGGAGACCTACACGGTCATCGAGGCGACCGACGAGTTTGGCGCGAGGGCGCACTGATGGCTCGCGAGATCGAACGCGCCGAAGCGGAGCAACGCATCTTGGCCGGCGCTTCGCTCCTTGACGCTCAGGGGCCCGGCAAATTCGAACGCTCGCATATCCGTGGTGCGGTCCGCGGCCGAATCGATGATCCTGATGCAATCTTGGCGGTTCTCGGCGACGACCTCGATCGCGAAATCGTCGTCTACTGCACCGACCAGCACTGCACCGGATCCGCACTCGCCGCGAGTCTGCTTGAAGGACGCGGCTACCGCAACGTGCTGCGCTACACCAATGGACTCGCCGACTGGGCCGACGCTGCACTCCCCATCGTCTCCAATGGAGGGTGAACGGCGGTTCTCGGTGCGCGACGAAGCAAAGCCATTCATCTTGGTCGCGGCAGTTGCCACTGGAATCGGCATCAACCGCGTCACCGGCGGGCTTGCCCGCTACCACTGGATCGTCCAGGCCGGCTTGTTCCTCGTCATCTTCTCGATCATGGCATTCGTCGAAGTCCGCGGCGTCGGCCGGGCCTTGCGCCAACTCAAACCGACAGTGCTCGCCGTCACCACCAACTACATCATCGTGCCTCTCTTCGCCTGGACACTCGGCTGGCTGCTGCTGCGCGACTACCCCGACCTTTGGGCGGGCGTCATCCTGTACACCCTCACGCCATGCATCGGCTGGTACTTGATCTTCATCGACCTCGCGCACGGCAACATGGACTGGGGGCTGGCGATGCTCCCGATCGACGTCGTCCTCCAGTTCGTGCTGCTGCCGCTCTATCTCTGGCTGCTCAACGGCAACGTCGTCCCGATCGACGCCACCACGTTGATCCGCAGTCTCACCTTATTCCTGCTGCTACCGCTCGCCGCGGGGTACCTTGTCCGGGTTCTGATGATCCGATGGAAAGGTCGGCTGTTCACCTACGGGCCCTACAAGCAAGCGATCAGCGAACTCAAGCTGTGGGCCCTGGTCGCAGTGATCATCGGCATCTTCGCCACGCAACCAGGGCTCGCCAACTCTGATCTCGGACGAGTCGGTTTGATCATCGCCACCATCACTCTGTTCTTCCTCGGTGTGTTCGCTCTCGCGCTCGTCATTGGCCGAGTGTTCAAACTCGGTTACGCCGACACAACCACCATGGTCTTCGAGACCACCGCCCGCAACTCGGAATCGGTCATCGGCGTTGCTGCTGTCGCCTTCGCCGACAGGCCGCTGGTCACCCTCGCCATCCTCATCGGTCCCATCGTCGAACTGCCGGTGCTGCTGGCCTTATGCCGAGTCATGCTCCGCCTCCGACAGCGTTGGACCTGGCCCACGGCGGCAACAACGCAGTAACCGAGCGCCTGCTGGCTGATTCGCGTTGAGCGAATCGAACACTCAGATTCCGGCGAGGCGATCGACGACCGGAGCGAACTCTTCAAGGTGGCGTTGGGCCACGGTGATATAGCTGAAGCCATACTGTTCACGGCGCTGCTGCAGCGTGTCGCAGATCGCCTCCACCGAGCCGAAGAAGGCGTGCGGGTGCGCCAACAGGTCTTCGGTGCTCACCCCGAAACGGGCGGCCATACCGGCTGCCGCGGTCTGCGGATCGTCGGTGATGCCAATGAAGTAGGCGCCGATCTCCAACTCGATGTCGTCGAAGCGATCGCCTGCTCCGTTGCGCACCCACTGCAGTTTCTGCTCCGTGACTTCGGCGGTGCCACTGGCCACGCTCGACGACCCAAGCTTGCCCGCCGAGTTGTTGAAGTTGAAACTGACGATGTCGCCCAACTCGCCGGCCAACGTCAACACCTTCTCGGCGCCGCCACCAATCATCACCGGCGGCCCACCGGCCTGCACCGGCATCGGCAACCCGGCGAACCCGCTGACCTTGCAATGATCGCCATGCACGTCGATCTGCTCGCCGCTCCAATGAGCACGCAACACCCCGACCGCCTCGCGCAGCCGGGCGATACGCACGCTCGGCTTGTCCATCGGGATGCCCATGCCGTCGTATTCGGCTTGCACCCATCCTGCCCCGATCGCCGCCTCAAGCCGACCTTCGGACAGAAAGTCGACCGTCGCCAACTCTTTGGCCAACACCACCGGATGGTGATAGTCGACGCCAAACACCCGGCAGCCGACACGCAAGGTCGACGTCACCGCTGCGGCCATCATCATCGCCGAGATCGGGGCGACGTCGACCGGGCGATGCCCGCTACCGGCGGCGATCGCCCCAGGCCCGAAGTAATGATCGGTGGTGAACAGCGTCGAGTAGCCCAACGCCTCGGTGCGCCGGGCAGTCTCGACCCAGGCCGACGCCGACGCGGCTTCAAAGGCCTGCAAGCCGAAACGGAAAGGTTTGGTGCTCATGTCGTTTCCTCCTTCAGCGCGGGGCGTCTTTGAACGGGATGCCACGGTCGACGCGCGGTTCGCCCGGTAAGCCGAGCACCCGCTCGCCGATGATGTTGCGTTGGATTTCGTCGCTGCCGCCAGCAATGCGATAGCCGGGCGCACCGAGCACGTGATCGTTCCAGGCATACGTGCCCCATTCGCCGTCATCGGCGGTGAGCTTGGCACCGAGCAGGTTCGAGGCGACATCGCTGATCGTGCGCATCGCATTGGTCCATAACAGCTTGCCGATCGAACCTTCCGGGCCAGCCGTGCCACCGACACGAACCGCAGCTGCAGCGCGGAATCGGGCCCAGTCGCGCACCCGCTGCGCCGAATAGACCCGCGCTAAGCCCTGACGCACGATCGGGTCGTCGCAGCGATCCATCGCCCGCGCCAGCCCGAGCAGATCGTCGAAGTTGCCGCCGCGGCGTCCGGAACCACCGCTGGAGTTGCGCTCAAACGACAGCACCGTCAGGGCCACATTCCACCCATCGCCAACGGCACCGATGCGCAGGTCGTCACCGATCACCGCATCGGAGCAGAACACTTCATTGAACGACGCCCCGCCATTCATCTGCCTGATCGGGCGAACCTCGACACCCGGGTGTTGCAGCGGCACCAGAAACGCAGTCATGCCAGCATGCTTGGGCACGTCGACGTCGGTACGGCAGATCGCCAACCCCCACGGCGCGATGCGGGCGTTCGAACTCCACACCTTCTGACCGTTGAGCACCCAGTTGTCGCCGTCGCGTTCAGCGCGCATGCTCAGGCTTGCCAGATCGCTGCCGGCGCCAGGCTCGGAGAACAGTTGGCAACAGAAGATCTCAGCGCGCATGAACGGCCGACCGTATTTTTCGATCTGTTCAGGAGTTCCGAACTTCTCGATCGTTGGCGCCACCAGCTTGGTGGTCACCGAGATCAGCTCGTGGTCGTTGGGGACCTCGAACTGTGCTTCGATCTCTTTGAAGGCACGCTCATGGGCGTTGCTCAACCCGGCGCCACCAGCTTCCACCGGCCAGGTGATCGAGCCGAACCTGTTGGCCAACTTCTCGTGATGCCAGGTCACATAATCGGCGAGATAGCGACGTTCTTCGTCCTCGCTGCGATCGTGAAAAACGGTGACATCGAACTCACCCTCACCCCACGTGTGCGCGGTGGCGGAGCGCCGCGGCCGGGTGGACGACAACCACTCCTCGGCACGCTTGCGGAACGACGCAATCGATTCGACCTCAGACATTCACAAGCCCACTTTCAGCGACTTACTGGTGTCCGTATATCGTAACGCGCGCAACGCTGCGCGCCAGCAGCCGTGCCAACAGAGGTGTTGGCGCTCAGTTGCGACGGGCGTCGATCAATTCGACGAGCAGCCGATGCACGCCCTCGCCATCGGTGACGTGGAAGGTGTTCCAACCGTGGTCGGCAGCGCCGACGAGATTGGCCGCGAAGTCATCGAGGAACAGCACCTGGTGAGGATCGACGCCAAGGCGTTCGGAGGTCAACTCGTAGATCGCCGGCTCCGGTTTGCGTACGCCCACTTCCGAAGAATCGATGACGTGATCGAAGATGCCGAAGCCGACTCGGCGTTCGAGCAGCTCACGAAATTCCAGAAAACTGTTGGTGAGCAGGGATGTTGTGTAGCCGAAGGCACGAAGCTCGTCGGCCAGCAGGCACAATTCATCGCGCACCGCGAAGCGGCCATCGAGCAAAATGTCAAACTCGTCGCCGCGCAGGTTGATGCCTGCAGCCTCAGCGTAGGGGCGCACACCCGCGGCCATTTCGGCGGTTGGCAGTTCACCACGCTCGGCACGATGCCACGGATGATCGGGTGTCGACACCTCTCGCGGCCCCATCAACACGGCCAGCAACTCCTCCATCGCCACGCCGTGCCACGTCGCCAGTTGGCCGAGCCGCTCGGTGATCGGCGTGATCAGTACCCCGCCGAGATCGAAGACCACGGCCTTGACATTCGAATAGTTCACAGTGGCGCTCCGGGGGTCTTTCTGCAATCGGTCTCCACTATGTCTATCGGCACCCAGGCGATCTAGCATCGGGCAGATGGCACGTCCAAGGGCATTGACGGTTGCGCTGATCGGTGTCGACGGTTCGGGCAAGTCGACCTTGGCGGAACGGCTGGCGGCTGCGCTGCCCGGCGGGAATCTGGTCAAGATTCGTAGCGGGCGAAGTGGGCTGGAGCGGGTTGCCGCCGACGCCGGACTCGACGATCTCGGCCAGTTCGTTGGCTGGAACGAGGCGATGCTGATGATGGGCACGGTGGCCTGGCAATCAATGAAGGATGTCAAAGCGTTACGCCGCGACCCGGCAACGACGGTAATCCTCGACCGCTGCCATTTCTGCGTATTGGCGCTGGCAGGCATCCACTCGCCGCAGAGTTCGATAACGTTGCGCACGCTGTTCGCTGGCATCAAATCGCCGGACCTGACGTTGCATGTGCGCGTCGATCCAGCGGTGGCGATCGCCCGCTTGCACCAGCGCGGTGGCTCGGACAAACACGCTGAGTTCTTGGCAGCGTTTGATGCCGCCTACGCCGCGCTCCCCGAGGCCGCGGCCTTCGCCCCGATCGACGGCAACCGGACGCAGGACGAGATGTTCACCGAAGCGATGACCACACTTGCGAGGCACCAATGACAACTGCAGACGACTTTCCCGCATTGTTCACCCCGATCACGGTCGGCACGCTGGACCTTGAGCACCGTATGGTCGTGCCGCCCCACGGCGGCGGTGGCGGCAACTTGATGGGCAGCGAGCACGAGTTCGAGCAGCACTGCGCGCTGTGGTTGGCCAAGGCTCACGGCGGCATGCAATGGCTCGGCGGCGGTCCGAACTTCGTCAAGAACCCGATCCCCGTCGGCTTCGAACCGACCGGTGTCGGCGCCCACGGTCCGGGCTTCTTTCGTCATCCGTTGTATCCGCAGCGCATCGCCGAGTTCGCCCGACGACTGCACGATGCCGGGGCCTACGTCTCGGTGCAGATGGTGCAACAGGGCGGCATGCCCTCGGCACCGTCGAGCACCTTCAGCAGCTACGCGGATCACCGCATCCCTCACGCCCTCGATGGCGACGAGGTCGCCTGGTTGATCCGCGAGTATGGCGAATCGGCGGCGCTGGCTCTCGACAACGGGATCGATGCCATCGAGATCCACGCCAACCATGACGACGTCGTGCAGTGGTTTCTGTCGCCGTTGACCAACCAGCGCAGCGACGGCTACGGCGGAAGTTTCGACAATCGACGGCGGCTGCTGCGCGAGATCGTGGAGACGATCCGCTTGCTGGCACCGAAGCCGTTCACCTTCGGGCTGCGGCTGTGCCTCGACGAGTTGATCGATGGCGGCTATGCGCTCGATGAGTGCCTGCGCTTCGTCGAAGCGTTCAGTGCCGACGGCGGCATCGACTATTTCAGCTTCGACGTCGGCAACAACTGGGGAGCGCCGAGCTACGTGCAACTCGGCTGGCACGACGACGCCGAATGGGCCGAGCTCTGCGGGCAGGCCAAACAGGCGACAAATCTGCCGGTGGTCTACGCCGGTCGGGTGACCTCGGCCGAGGTTGCCGAGCAGATCGTCGCTGCTGGCCAGGCCGATGTCGTCGCCTTTGCCCGGGCGACGATGGCCGACCAAAACCTGGTGATCAAGACCCGCGGCGACGACGCTGTTCCCCTGCGGCCGTGTATCGGCCTCAACGAATGCATCAACCGCAAACAGGTCGAGGGGTTGAGCTACGCCTGTGGCGTCAACCCGACCTGGGCCCGCGAGGCCGAGCTCGCCAACATGCCTTCGCGCACCTCGACGCCGCGCTCGATTCTGGTGATCGGTGCTGGCCCGGCGGGCTCGGAGCTGGCTGCGCTGTGCGCCGAGCAGGGCCACAGCGTCCGCCTGTGGGATCGCAATGACAGGGTTGGCGGCATGTTGGCCACGGCAGCTCGGGTGCGAGCCAATCACAGTTACCACCGTTGGCTCGAGTGGCAGACCGAACGACTGTTACGTGTTGGCGTTGACGTCGAATTGAACCGCGTGGCAACCGTCGACGACATCCTCAGCGCTGGCGCCGATCACGTCGCCATCGCCACGGGGGCGACGGCGCGCCGGCCAGCGATTAGCGGGGCCTCACAAGCGAACGTCTACACGATTGTCGGCGCGCTCGATGCGGGCACTGCGCTCGGTCGCCGGGTGGCGATCATCGCCGAAGACGATGGGCCGGCGCCGCTGTCTGTTGCCGACCATCTGGCCGGGCTGGGCATCGAGGTTACGCTCATCTTCCAGACCGCTGGCCCGGCACCATTGGTCGGCAAGTACTCGATCGGCTCGATGCTCGCCCGGCTGATCGATGGTGGCGTGCAGTTGGTGGCGATGTCGCGAGTGGTCGCGATCGAGGGCGGAGGGTTGACCCTGCGCTCCACCTATGGCACCCGCCAGAGCGTGCTCGACGGCTTCGACTCGGTGGTCCTGGCCACCGGCGGGCTACCCAACGACAGCCTGTGGCGCGAGACCAAGTTGCGCCACCCCTCGGTGCACCTGTTAGGCGATGCCTTCGCACCGCGGCGGATGGTCTTCGCCACCCGCCAGGCCTTCGAGCTCGCCAGAACCTGGTTGTAGCCCCAAGAACCGACAGCGCTAGCGCGCGAGGTAGCCGGCGTCGACTGCGAGGGCGTGGCCGAGGGTGAACGACGACGACTCCGAGCACAGCCACAGCGCGGCGTTGGCGATCTCCTCGGTTGTACCGAAGCGGCCGAGCAGGCTCAGCCGGTTGGCGACATCTTGCGGGTCGCGACCACGGCGGGCGATCGCCCCGCGCAACATCGGCGTGTCGATCGAACCGGGACAGATGGCGTTGATCCGGATGCCGAGCGGCGCGTAGTCCATCGCCGCGCTGCGTGTCAGCCCGAGAACAGCGTGTTTCGATGCCGTGTACGCCGGTTGATTGTTCTGCGGGCGAAACGAGTTGGTGGATGCGATGTTGACGATCGAGCCCTTGGTGCCAGCCTCGATCATCGTGCGCAGTTCGTGTTTCATGCAGTTGAACACGCCGCGCAGGTTGACCCGCTGCATGCGATCGAAGACCTCGTCGTCGCATTCATGCAATGGCACCATCTCGTTCTCGATCGCCGCCGCATTGACCGCGCACGTCAGCCGTCCGAACATTTCGACCCCGACCGACAACGCCGCGGCCACCGCGTTCGTGTCGGTGACATCGGCGTGCACGAACAGCGACTCGCCACCCAACTCGGCGATCATCGCCGACGTTTCCTCACCGCCTTCCTCGGCGACATCGATGAGGATCACCGACGCCCCCGCCCGACCAAAGGCCAGGGCGATGGCTCGACCCATGCCAGCGGCACCGCCGGTGACGAAGGCGACGTCACCGGCGAACGAGGGAGTAAACGAGCCCATCGCTCAGGCCGTCGGCGCGGCAGCGGCCGCCACCGCCGGATCGAGCGGAGCGGCCTTGCGCTTGCGAACTTTGACGATGCCCTTGTGGCTGGCCAGCGACACGGCGGCCAACAACGAGCAGCCCTGAAACAGCGGTTCGATCCACGCCGTATTGGACACGAAGGTGAGCTGCAGACCCTTGATGCCCCAGGCCAGCGCGTACAAGGCGATGAACGTGCCCCAGACGTTGGGGCGGCCCTTGAGTTGCGAGGCACCGAAGAACACCGCGGCGATCGCCGGGAACAGGTAGCCGGGTCCGATGGTCGCCGAGTAATTGCCAATCTTCCAGCCGTAGACAATTCCCGCGAAACCGGCGATCAACCCGGAAGCGACCAGCGAACCCCAGACCAACCGGTTGGTGCGCAGGCCAGCGAGGCGAGCCGCTTCTGGGTTACCGCCGACAGCGAACATGTGGCGGCCGACCGGCGTGTGCTCGAACACATACCAAATGATGATCGCGACGACGAACATCATGTAGAGGTACAACGGCAACCCGAACAGCTCTTGGCGGCCGATGTTGCGGTAGCCCTTGGTGAACGCCTCGTTGATCGATTGACTCGACGTTTTCTGTTTGAGGGCCAACAGCACCTGGCTCATACCGAGCGTGGCGATAAAGCTGTCGACCTTTAGCTTGACGACAAAAAAGCCGCTGATGAACCCGGCCAGAGCACAGACCCCCAAGGCGACGAACAAGGCCGCGATCTCGGGCATCTTGTCGGTGCTCGCCAGGTAGGTCGACAACACCAGGGCCATTGCCATGTTGGCCCCGATCGCTAAGTCGAACGTGCCGGTGGCCAAGGGGACGAGGAAGGCCAGGGCCAGAATCCCGTTGAACACCGACTCGATAAACACGAGCTTGAACGATGTCCAGCTGAGGAAGGTGGTTCCTTTCGTGATGCCGAAATAGACCATGAACAGCGCCCATAGGTAGATGGCGCTGTACTTGTCGAACCGTAGTCGCTGGATCATGAAGCCCTCCGTGAGCTCTCAAGCTGGGTAGTTTCAATTCTCTCGGTGGCGATGTGCTCGCCGACGAGTGTCGCTCGGATCATGCCGTCCGTCAGCACGATCACGCGATGGCAGAGCCGGACAAGTTCATCGGTGTCGGTCGAGGCGACGATGGTCGCCACTCCTGCCGCCGAGGCTTCGTCGACCAAGCGATGGATTTGGTCCTTGGCACCGATGTCGATGCCTTGGGTTGGTTCGTCGAGCAGCAACAGCTTGGGAGCCAGCCGCAGAGCCTTGCCGAACATGACTTTCTGTTGATTGCCACCACTCAGCGAACCGATCAACGCCTCCGTGCCAGCGGTCTTGATCGACAGCCGATCGATCCACTCACGCGACTCACCGAGTTCGGCTTTGCGGCTCAACCGTCCACCGGAGAAGTGCCGACGCACGTCGGCGATCGTCAGGTTCTCGCGCACCGTCATTGGGCCGATCGTGCCGCGGATACCGCGTTCCGCCGGAACAAAGGCGATGCCGCTGGTGATCGCCTGACGCGGTTGATAGTTGGCCACCGCCTTGCCTTCGAGCATCACCTCGCCATGTTCGCGGGGCAGCTGCCCGGCGATCAGGCCGAGCACGTGCTCGCGGCCGGAACCGGTGATGCCGGCAATGCCAACGATCTCGCCGGCGGCGACGTTGAAGTCGATGCCATGCACCGAGCCACCACGCAGATCGCGCACCGACAACATCGGGGCGCCACCGGTGATCATCTCCGTCGCCGAGGTGGTTTCGATGCTGTGACCGACGATCAACTCGACGAGTTTGGTGTGATCGAGTTCCCCAACGGGGACCGTCGTTACCCGTTGCCCATCGCGCAACACCGTCACCCGGTCGGCCAACTCGAAGACCTCGTCGAGGTGGTGAGAGACGTACAGAATGGAGACACCCTGCGCCTTCAGGCGGTGGATGACTTCGAAAAGCCGGTGGACGTCGTCGCCGGGCAACGTCGCCGTCGGTTCGTCGAGAATCAACAGGTTGGCGCCGTCCTCCCAACCGACCAACGCCCGAGCGATGGCGATCGCCGTGCGCTGCGACGGCGGCAGTGAGTTGACCGGAACCTTGATGTCGATGTCTTCCAATCCGAGCACCGACAACGCCTTGCGGGTGCGACCGACCTCATCGCGCCAACGGATGCGCCCATGGCTGGTTTGATAGCCGGCGGTCAAGGCGATGTTCTCGGTGGCGTTGAGCATGCCGATCAAACCGAGGTCTTGGTGCACAAAACGTACGCCACCGGCGATCGCCGCGGCACCGTCGCCAAGCGTCAATGGTTGGCCGTTGATCGAGGCCTCACCGGCACCGGCGTCGGGCTGGTGATAGCCAGCGAGGACCTTGATCAAGGTCGATTTGCCGGAGCCGTTTTGGCCGACGAGGGCGTGCACTTCGCCCGCCTCAACCTCCAACGACACGTCGGAAAGCGCCACTTGACCGGGAAATGTCTTCGATAAATGTTCGATGCGCAGCACTGCAGCCACGTGAAACCCCCAAAGTTCGACCGAAGACTAGCAAAACTGGTCGCGATATCAATAAAGTACCTACTACCTTCCCGGTGCGAGAGGCGCGCCGTGGATACAAAGGGGGATCAATGCGACCATTTCGAAAGCTGAGTGCGGCACTGTTTGCCGGCGCTCTTCTTCTCACAGCCTGCGGAAGCGACGAGGCTGCCAGTCCGGCAACCGATGCCGCTGAAACACCTGTTGTCACCGATGCACCGGAGCCGGTCACCACCGATGCACCGGAGCCGATCACCACCGATGCACCGGAGCCGGTCACCACCGAGGCGACCGAGCCAGTCGAAGATGCCGGCCTCATTGCCGCCCAGGCGGTCATCGATCAGTACACCGATCCCAACCAGCCGATCGGTATCACGATCCCTCTCACCGGTGTGCCAGAGAAGAAGACCTTCGCCTGGCTCGAGTGTGAGCTCGAGTCCTGCCCCTACATCACCGTTGGCGTCAAGGCAGCGGTCGAGGCTCTCGGTTGGGAACTCCTGGTGATCAGCTCGCAGAGCGCCGACCCAGCACCGTTCTTCCAGCAGGCAATCGACGCTGGTGCCGATTACATCGCCAGCTCGGGCGAAGCCCGCTCGCTGTACGAGGAGCAGGCCTTGGCCGCCAAGGAGAAGGGGATCAAGATCCTCAGCTGCTTCGACACCGAGGTACCAAACCCCGAAGAGACCAACATTTGGACACAGTGTGGCGACACCAACTTCGTGCAGAAGACCGGTCCGTTGATGGCCGACTGGGCCGTCGTCGATTCGCAGGGCAGCGCCAATGTGTTGATCGTCAGCATCCCAGACTTCCCGGTGCTCAAGGCTGAGACCGATGCCTACATCGCTGAGCTGGAGAAGAACTGCGCTGGCTGCAGCTACACCGAGCTGAACATCACCATCCCGCAGCTCGTCGGTGGCGAAGTTGCCGCCGCTGTTGCATCGCAGCTGCAGGCCGATCCTTCACTGAACTACGCGTTCTTCTCCTTCGGTTCGCTGCCTGCCGGCGTGACCGCAGCCTTGGAGACCGCCGGTTTGGCTGATCAGGTCACGGTCTACGGTCAAGACTTCTCGGCCTTCGGCCTGGAAGAGATCGTTGCTGGCACGATGGGCGCATGGTCCGCCGACCCGAAGGCATATGCCGGCTGGTTGATGGTCGATGCCGCTGCTCGCTTGAGCCTCGACATGGAATTGACCGAAGAGCGCGCCGCTGCATCGCTGCCGACCTTCATCGTCCAGGACGCCGCCACCGCACAGGAGATTCTCGACTGCTGCAATGGTGACTGGTTCCCGCCAACCATGGCCGAGGACTTCAAGACCCTCTGGGGCGTCTGAGTCCAACGCATGACGAGCATCTGACTCGTCGAATCTGAAGTGGGCCTGCCCGCCCGGCGTCAAAGCCGAGCGAGCAGGCCCTTATTCTTTGTCCCCTGAGATCGTCCGCTGAGATCGAGGTCGCCCGTGCTGTTACCAATCGACGAATTCCCGTATCACCAGGTGGCCAACACCTTCGCCGCCGTCGCTGGCAGCGATCCGATGTGGAACGACGGGCACTACGTCTGCGTCGCCGACCAGGCCGGGCGGGTGGCGCTGACCTCAAACCTGCGGCTGTACGCCAACAACGACGTGCTCGACGGCTTCGTGTGCCTGCGCCACGAAGGCCGCCAATACAACATCCGTGTCTCGCGCCGCCTGCGCCCACGGATGGACGAGCTGAGCGTTGGGCCGCTGCACTTGGAGATCATCGAGCCGATGCAGACGATACGACTCGCCCTCGATGACAACGAGATCGGTGTCTCCCTCGATCTGACCTGCACGAGCACGGTCGTGCCGTACATGGGCCCGATCGAAGTCAAACGGCTCGATGGACGCCTGCTCAGCGAACGTGTGACCTACGAGATCACCGGCGTCTGCCACGGGTCGGTCACCGTCGCTGGACAGCGAATCGAGCTCGATGCGGCGACGACCTCGTTCTTCCGCAATCACTCCTGGGGCTACCAACCCGGGCGTGGCGGGCCGCGCCCCTACGGTGCCCCAGCGCCCAGCCACCGTCATCCGGGCACGCGCCAATGGGTGCTCTTTCAGCTCCCCGACCACTCCGGATTCTTCTTTCAAGATCCCAGCGGGCGCGCCGCCAGCGGCAAAGGTGCGATCCTCACCGCCGAGCGCATCGTGCCCGTCGTCGACATCGCCACCGAACTGGAGATGTATCCCGGCGGGCGGCGGGTTAAGGCCGGGCAGGTGCAGCTCACCGATGTCGAGGGCCAGCGCCACCACTACCACTTTCGTGACCTTGGTTGGGTGTACTGCCAAGGTGGCGGTTACTTCGGCGGGTTCGACGACAAGCTCGGCCAAGGCGTGTACCGCGGGGACTACCACCAGGAGGGCGAGGTCTGGGATGTCAGCGACCCGACGACGATCGTCGACGCCTCAGGACGCGCCTTTCGCTTTGACCACGACTGGGCAGAGAGCTTCACGCTGTTCGAGGACGACGCCTCGGTCGGACTCGCGCATTACGAATGTGTGGTCATCGAGCAGCCAGTGAGAACGGACTTACTTGATTCTGACTACTTACTTGAGCCCGATTACTTACTTGATTCTGACTGGTGTTTAACTGCTAAGGTCCGAGAACCCAAAGGGGAAGGGAAACCATGGGAGAACTGCACGGCCGTGTCGCGGCCATCACTGGGGGTACCCGTGGCATTGGCCGCGGTATCGCTGAGGCGTTTCTTGCCGAAGGGGCCCAGGTCGTCATCAACGGCCGGGATGCCGCCAAGGGCGCCAGGGCGATCGAGGAGATCAACGGTGGCGACCAAGTCCACTTCGTCCAAGGCGATGTCAAACTCAAGGAAGATTGTGAACGCCTGATCGATGAAACGATCAGCCGCTACGGGCGGATCGACATCCTGGTCAACAACGCCGGCGGCGCAGCCAACCATGCGCCAGTGGCCGAGCTGACCGACGAAGCGCTCGATGATGCGCTGCGTTGGAACCTGTGGTCGACCTTCTGGTGCAGTCGCAAGGCGCTCGGGTTCATGATCCCCCAGCAATGGGGCCGAATCCTCAACATCTCCTCGTTGGAAGGCAAGTGCGGCAAGCCCGGCGTGGCCATCTATGTCACCGCCAAACATGCGATCAACGGCCTGACCAAGTCGATGGCTCACGAGCTCGGCACGCAGGGCATCACCGTCAACGCGCTGTGCCCCGGTGGCATCGAAACCGACCTGATGATGGAGGCCGGCCCACCCGCCGCTGAGGCGATGGGCATGACCTATCAAGGACTGCTCGATTGGTTCGCCTCGGAATCGGCGATCAAGCGACTGAACGACGTCGAAGAGGTCGCCGCGGTTGCTGTGCTGTTGGCCAGCGAAGTTGGGGCTGGCATCACCGGTTCGTTGATTTCAATCGACGGCGGCACGGCGCCGTACTGAGAGGGGAGACAGACATGGGCAAGTTAGAAGGAAAGATCGCCGCGATCACCGGCGGCACACGATCGATCGGTCGGGCGATCGCCGAGGCCTACCTCCGCGAGGGCGCCAGCGTCGTCGTCAACGGCCGCGACGAGGCCAAGGGTCAACAAGCTGTCGAGGAGATGGGCGGCGGCGACCGGGTCGCCTTCTTCGCCGGAGACGCCTCCAAGCAGGCAACCGTCGAAGGGCTGGTCGATTTCACCGTCGAGCGCTTCGGGCACCTCGACATCATGGTGCTCAACTCCGGTGGAGTGAAGAACACCGCTCCGGTGGCGATGATGACCGACGAAGAGTGGAACCTGGAGATCGACTGGAACCTCAACCACGTGTTTTGGGGGATGCGCAAGTCGTTGCAGCACATGCTCCCCCGTGAGTACGGGCGGATCCTCGTCACCTCGTCGGTCGAAGGCAAGCTGGGTAAGCCCGGTATCCCCGGCTACGCGGCCACCAAGCACGCCGTCAACGGTCTCGTCAAGGCCGCAGCGCATGAGGTCGGCACCAGCGGCGTCACCGTCAATGCCATCCTCCCCGGCATTATCGAGACCGATATCGTCCGCGAGACCGGCCCCGAATCGGCTGTCGCCATGGGCGTTGGCACCTACGAGAACATGATTGCTTTGTTCACCAAGGAATCGGCGATCAAGCGCCCGAACAAGGTCGAAGAAGTCGCTGCCGTCGCTGTGCTCTTGGCGTCCGACGTTGCCCGCAACATCACGGGGTGCATGTTCCCCGTCGACGGCGGAACGATGCCGTACTAATGGAACCGATGATCGCCATTGTGGGTCACATCGATGTTGACCCAGCGGTGCGTGACGACGTCGTCGCCGCCACCGTTGCCCTGCAGGAAAAGACGCGCAACGAAGAACCGGGCTGCTTGACCTATGCGATGTCGGCCGACCCGGTGCTGCCGGGACGCATCCAGATCGTCGAACTGTGGCGCACCGCCGCCGACCTGGCGGCCCATTTCCAGCATCAGAACTTCTTCGACACGGGGGCGGCGATGCGTGCCTTCCCACGCATCGGTGGCAGCGCGATCAAGTACCGGATCGATGCTGTCGATCCGGTCAAAGGCGACGACGGCCTGGCCTCCGTCGACTTCTGGTCGGTGCAGGGATAGATGTCCGACGGCAGCGACTACCGGCACACGGAGCGGTCGCGCCAGTTCGAGCCTTCTGTCGACTACGCCTATTTCCGCGAGCAGTGCCCGATGCATAAGGTCGTCGATCACGACCCGCCGTTTTATGTCCTCAGCCGCTTCGACGACATCGTCGACACCCTGAAACACCCCAACGACTGGTTGAACCGTGATGGGCCCGGTGTCTTCTACCAAGAGGAAGGGGTGCTCGGAACCACCGATGACCCCGACCACGCCCGCCACCGCCAGGTCTTGCGATCGGCGTTTGTGCCCTCGGCCATCGCCCGTTTGGAGCCCAGCGTGCGGGCCATCGCCGGCGAACTTTTCGATGCTTTCGTGCCGGCGGGTCGCGGCGAATTCATCGAGGCTATCGCTGCCCCGCTGCCAGGGTTAGCCATCGCCGAACTGCTCGGCATCAAGGCCGAGTCGCGCCACGAGTTCGGTCGTTGGAGCTCGCTCGCCGTCGACGCGCTGACCGGCGGCGACGTCGCCCTGTACAACGAGGCGAAGGCGACCATCGGCGGGCATATCGATGTCGGGCTGGCAGAGCGCGACGCCCTCGTTGCTGCTGGCCAACCGTGCCCGGACGATGTGCTGACATTGCTGGCCGCCGCCCGCCGCGAGGGCACGATGACAGCCCACGAAGCGCGCTACGTCGGCTATCAGCTGCTGGTGGCCGGGCATGAAACCACCACCAGCCTGATCGGACGGTTGCTCTATCGGCTGATCGAACGGCCTGAACTGATGGCCCAGCTGCGCGCCCACCCGGAGTTGATCCCCGCCGCGGTCGAGGAAGGGGTGCGTTTCGATGCGCCGGCACACGGTCTGTTTCGTACCAACGCCGAGGCAACCGAGGTGCACGGCGTGGCGATCCCGGCGCGATCGAAAATCCAGCTGCTCTTCGCCGCCGCCAATCGCGACCCACGGCGCTTCGAGCAACCCGACGAGTTCCGCATCGACCGTGACCGCCACGAAATCGGCCGACACGTCGGCTTTGGCTGGGGCGTCCACCATTGCATCGGTGCCCCGCTCGCTCGACTGGAAACGCGCATCGCCTTCGAGGAGTTGCTGGCGCGCATGGCCGACATCGAACTCGATGGCCAACCGCAGCGCAACCAGTCATTCGTGCTCCACGGCCTGACGCGCTTGCCGTTGCGCTGGACACCCAACCTGAGCGAACCCTCGGAAGGAACCTGATGACCGCCAAAGATGAATTCGTCGACAGCTACGAGGACGTGTCGATGTTCGCCCTCGACACTTCGCGCGAGACAGCGCTGCTCGACGCGCAGACCGAATGCTGCTTCATGTGGACGACCAGCGACGGCGACCCCGTAGGCGTAATCATGAACTTCATCTACGCCAACGACCGCTTCTGGGTGACCTGCACCCGCCGGCGCAAGCGTGTCGCCGCCGTCGAGGCCCGGCCCCGCGTTGCGCTGGCGATCACCAGTCGGGGCACCGACATCGGCGTCAGTCAAGCGGTGACCTACAAGGGCAACGCCATCGTTCGAGACGATGAAGAAATCAAGGCCTGGTTCTATGCCGCGCTCGCCGCCCGCGTGCGCCCGGAAAGCGCCGAACGCCAGGAGGCCTTCGTCCACCATCTCGACACACCGGGCAGAGTCATCATCGAGATCGAGCCGACGCAGCGCATCGGCTTCGATGCCGAGAACATGTTCCGTAACTCGCCCGCCGGGCCTAGTCGGACGAAGGTATAAACATGGTCCCGGTGAGATCGGGTGGCCCAGAGTAGTACTGGGTCAGTACCCGCTCGCTGAACAACCATCCTCCGTCGCGGCGCACGTAGCGATCGTCGTAGTGCGCGGCCATCGTCTTCGGCGTGCCGTCAACGGAGCGGATCATCTCGATCAGCTGGATGCGGCCCCATGCTTCGTCCCCCTCGATCGTGAAGGAACCATTGAGATAGAGCTGGACGACGCGCTCGTACTTCGACAGCGATGATCGCCACATCTCGACGATCGCCTCTCGCCCGACCACTTGGCGGTTCGGCCCGAGCACCCAGACCGCGTCGTCAGCCCACGTCGCCGCCCAGCCCTCGGCATCGCCACGGCGTACCGCCTCGGCATAGCGGTGGCTGAGGGCGATCAGTGCTGATTCGTCGGATTGCGGCATCGGGGCCTCCTTAGGCAGATCGGGAACCAGAACGTGAACCAGAACGTGAAATCGTGTCGGCGAGTTGACGCATGAACGTCTGCTGCAGGGCGGTGCCGATGATCGCCATGTTCGGGGCGCGGTTCGTCGTCGCGAAGGCACCGAGGCAGGTCAGGTTGGCGCAGGCACCTTTGTACAGGTTGAACGCCGACCAATAGCGCAGATCGGCGTCGGAGACGACGACCCCGGCAACCTCGGCGAACAGCGCTGTCCACTGCTCGCGGCTCATCGTCCGTGAGCCGCGCATGGAGACCAGGTAGGCCCAGTCCTCCATCGGATCACCGAGGTGGGCGAACTCCCAGTCGGTGAAGGCCACCACCTGTCGACCATCGGAAACGAAGTTGCCCGGCCCTGGGTCGCCGTGAACCAGGCCAACCCTGGCGGGTTCGCTGGCCCGGTTGTGTAACCAGGCCGCGGCTTCGTCGAGCAACGGCAGACGGCGTTTCGCGGCGCGGCGATAGACGTCGTACCAGCGATCGATCTGTTGGTGCGTCACCTCGCCAGGCGCGGCATTGATCGACAACTCGCGCTGCCATTCGGTGCTGTGCAACCCGTGCAAGCGAGCGACGAAGTTGCGCGCCAGTTCGTCGCTCATCGAACGGTCGTTGCGTCCGGTCGCCGCGCCGTCGACGAAGTCCATGACGAAAAACGGTTGGCCGAGCACCTCGCCCGTCGACTCAAACCAACGCACCCGCGCCACGGGGCAACCCAAACGGTAGGCGGCGCCCATCAACATGAACTCATCTGCGCTGGAGGTACCAAAGACCCCGCCCTGCTCGACGCGGGCCACCAGTCGTGAGCCATCGTCGAGCACGATCCGCCACATCGCCCGCGAGTTTCCTGTGGCGATCCGGGTCAGCTCCGCAATGCTCGCCTCGCTGCCCTGCTGTTCGCTCAGCCAGCGCTGCAATCGCTCACGCATCGAGTTGCCCGCGAAATGCCGTGACCAGTGCGCTGGTGACCGCCAACTCGTCATCGAGTTGCCCGACGATCAGCGGGCGCAGCAGCTGCTCGATGCCTTCGGCCTGGTCGTCGTCAACACCCGTTGCAGCTGCCAACACGGCACCGGCGACCGCGTAGATGTGGGTCGTCGAGCTGCGATCCCCGTTCCATTCGCCGGCGACAAGTGGGTCGTCGAGTAGCGAATCGAGGGCGTCGGCGATCCGCTGGCCGCGCGCCGCTGTTGCATCCGGGGGACGATTGGCGCAATAGCGCGCCAAGCCCACCAGTTGCACGGCAGCTGCCTTGGCCCATTCATCGTCGATCACCGGCAGCAAGACGTTGCGTACGGTGTGCTCGACGCTCAACCACAGGTCACGCTCGTCTAGGTCAGCCACGAGCGATCCGATCGGCGACGGCTTGCTCGGCCTGAAAATCCCATGATGCTTTCCACACCGGGTCGGCGAGCGGCCCATCGATGGCATCCATGCCGCGCTCGAAGAACCACTGCAAGGTGTCGCGATGGCCGTTGACGACGTCGTAACGAGGGGCGAAACCGAAGTCTCGGGCAGCCTTGGCGCACGACAGCATGGCGTGATGGCGGACCTTGAACAGGTGCCCGTACACCGGAGTCGCGCCCGGTTGAGCCAACTCGGCAACGGTCTGATCGTCGACATATCGAACATCGGCGGGGCGACCGACGAGATCGCTGAGCACGGAGATGTAGCGATTGACATCGAGTGAGTCGCCGCTGATGTTGTACACCTGGCCCTTGGTCGCCGGGTGCGCAGCGATCGTCACCATTGCCTCGCAGAGATCGTCGACGTGGCCGAAGGAACCGACCACAAGACCGCCGTGGGGAACGAGGATTGGACGCCCCTGCAAGAGGCGCAAAAACATCGGGGTTTCCATGTCGAAGATGTTGTTGTCCGGCCCATAGATCGCCGCTGGGCGAACCACAGAGACGGGAAACCCGCTTCGTTCCCAGCGGGCCAACATCGCTGTCTCGGCCAGCGCCTTGAACCCGCCGTAGCTTGATGCCCCCTCAGGATTGGTCGCCAGATCCTCCGTCCACGGAAAGATCCCGACCTGCGACTGGTCGTAGGCCATGATCGAACTGACGTAGACGTAGCTGCCGACACGCCCGTCGACCAGATCGACCAAACCCTCGATGTCGGAACCCCCGGCGGCCATCACGAACCCGGAGACGTCGTAGACGGCGTCGAACTGGCGGCCCGCAAGGGCAGCGCGCATCTGTTCCAGGTCGGTGCGATCGGCCTTGAGTAACTCGACGTCGCCGCTGAACGAGGTCGGGGTGACGCCGCGGTTGAGCACGCTGACGTCGATACCTCGAGACAGCAATGTCTCGACCATGTGTTTGCCGACGAACACCGAACCGCCGAGAACGAGCGCGTTCATTGCAGCAATACCTCCTGCAGCGTGGCGACGGTGTCGTCGCTGATGCCAAGCGATTCGACCCAGCCGCGCAGGTCACCGTGACGCTGCGTTGCCCGACGCAACAGCTCGGTCATCGTCTCCTGCGGTGCGGTGAAGAGAAACTGAGGCGTGCGATGCAGCGGTGGGTCGTCGGCCAAGGGTTCGGCGAGGAGCCAGGCCAATCGGCGACGGCCGGGCTCGTCGCTGCGGGTGTAGTCGGCGATAATCGCCTCGCTGGGCAGGCCGATCGCCGCTTGGATGATGGCCACGATGATGCCGGTGCGGTCTTTGCCGAACGCGCAATGGATCAACGCTGGACCCCGCTCCACGCCATCGGCGAGGATGCGGATGATGTCGCCGATCCGCTCGCTGCTGCGTTCGATCATGCCCTCATAGACGTCGGTGATGTCGTGTGGCACTTCCAGTTTCGGCGGGTCGTCGAGATTGATCACCCGGTCGACCAGCGGGCGGTGAAAAGTCCGTTCGACGGCGATGAAACCCGGGCCGCGTCGGAACTGCGAGTCTTGGCGGACATCGACGACAACCTGCAACCCAAGGTCGGCGACGGTGGCCCGACCCCGCTCGGTGAGCCGGATCGGGTCGTCGGCGCGATACAGCACCCCGGTGCGCATCGTTGCCCCATCGGCGCGCACCCAGCCGCCAGCATCGCGGAAGTTGACGCAGCCGTCGACGTCGAGGTGCCCTTCGCCAAGCGCTGTCGCCGGGCTCACGCGAGCGCCGCTTGCAAGACGTGACGCATGCCCTCGGCGCTGGCGCGGGCGGCGTCGATGGCGGACATTTGCCACATCGCCGTCGAGCACACCTCTAACGAGATCGGCGCGTTGACTCCCATGGTGTGCAGCGTGCGGATGAACTCGACACATTCGAACTCACCCCGGCCAGGTGCAAGGCGTGACGCCATGCAGTCGGCCTTGTAGTCATCGAGCGTTGGGGTCATCGATCCATCGTTCATCTGGATGGCAAAGATCTTGTCCGCCTCCAAGGCGCTGATCATCGACAGGTCGTTGGCCCCGCGTTTGTGATGCCAGATGTCGACGCAATAGCCACCGTTGGGGCGATCGGCGGACTGCACCAACCGCTGGGCATCGGCTGCGCTGTAGATGTTGGTGAACGGCAGCCATTCGATGCCGACGAGCAGGCCGTGCTCGGCTGCCCGGTCGCACAGGCCAGCGAAGGACTGCGCAGCGTGCTCGTCGCTGCCTTCGAACGAGCCGATCGCTTGCAGGTAGCGGCACCCGAAGTTTTCGGCCATCTCGAAGGCCACGGCCTCGAGCGCTTGGTATTCGGCGATGCCTTGGGCATCGGTGGCCGACCAGCCGCGAATGACCTCGATTTCGGCGAGACAGATGTCGTGCTCATCGAGCACGGCGGCGATATCGGCGACCGATCGACCCTCGTCGTTGCGCAGCCGCAGATACTCGCTCATGAACAGGCCGATGCCCTTGTACCCGGCTTCGGCAGCGGCGACGACGCGCTCGTCGAACTTGCCAAACCGCGGCCGATTGAAGTGTGACCAGATCAGATCTGGCCAGGCCAACTGGCGAGCTTCAGGCACCGCGTCTCAGCCCTTGCTGATGCGGTGATGCGCCACCTTCGGGCCACCCACCCAACCGCAGAACTGGGGGTCGGCTTCGAAGATCTCGCCTTCGATCCAGGTACCGTCACGGCGAAACAGGCCGGATTTGTCGCCCACCGTCACCCGAATGTTGCCGTCGGTGTCCTGGTCGTAGAGCGCTTTGCTGAAGGGGTGAATCTGGCCGAGCATGTCAGCCTTCGACCCATTCGCCGAGCTTGTCATGCAGCCAGCGGACCTTGGACTCGTTGTAGTTCGCCAAGGTGACACCGGGCTTGGCCGTTTGCACCAAACCCTTGTGCACCTTGGGCATATTGAAGCTGTCCTGCTCGAAAACCTTGGCCAACAACCCGAGTTCGGCGGCGTCGGTCCACGGGTCATCGGCACCGAGGTGCGTGGTCTTGGCGGGCATCGGCCGCTCGCCGGCGAAGGGGGCGAGCATCATCACTTCCATCAGCGCGCTGGCGTGGTCGTCGCCGTTGGGTCGGAAGCGGTAGACGATGCGGTTATAGGCACCCCAGGGATGGAAGTTGGGGAACACGGTGTAGTCGATGTTGTCGATGAACTCGGCGTCGCTCCAGGAGTCGACCGACTCGCCGACGATCGGACGCCACCGCTCGCGGGCTGCTGCCGCCGAGGCGGCACGGGCCGACTTCCCGTCGGACAGGTCGACGAAGCTCTCCTCGTCGAGTCGGATGTCGAGCATGTAGCGCAAGATCTCCGGCTCGGTCGGCTCCCAATTCAACAACGGGCTGGCGGTGCCGCCGGGGGTGATGACGCGTGCGAAGTTGTCCCAGATGTCGATCTGACTGTTGACATCGCCGAGGTACGGCGAGGCCTGCGGATGGGTGCCGGCGACGTGGTACGACTCACAGAAGGCCTCTTGGGCGATCTTCCAGTTGGCTCGGATCACCTTGACGACGTGAGCCTGGATGTACCGATCGGCGAGGTTCCAGCGCTCGAAATGCTCCGGCAGGGTGCCGAGATAGTCCTCTAAGGAGCCCGCCTGTGGATCCGGGTTGATGAACACGAACCCGCCCCAGGTGCCGACCTTGGCTTCCGGCAGCGAGAACTGCTCGGCGTCGACGTGATCGAAATCCCACTTCGCCGGGATGTCAGCGAGCTTGCCGTCGAGCGCCCACGACCAGGCGTGAAAGTTGCAACGCATTTCGCTACAGCGTCCGTTGACATCTTTCAACTGGCGGCCGCGGTGCAGACAGGCGTTGTAGTAGGCCTTGATCGTGTCCGGCGCCGAGCGCATGATGATGAACGACAGATTGGCGACGTCGTAGACGACGTAGCTGCCGACGTGCGGAATCTGTTCCTCGCGGCAGGCGAACTGCCAGACCCGCTTCCAGAGATGCTCGACCTCGCGCTCGAACCACTCTCGTGAGGTGTAGCGCGATGCGGCCACATCGGCGCTGCCGAGATACCGGGGGGACTCCTCGCGCAACACCGCGGGCACAGGAAATTCGTCGGTATCGAGCAGCTGCTGATACGTCACGCCCGGTGAACGATTTTGACCGGCGCTCGGCGAGGTCCGCATATGAGGCTCCTGATTGTTGGATGCTTCTATTCCGCCGAGGTTACTTGATAGTGACTCCAGATATCTACTGGTGCCCGACCGAACTCATCCGTTCGGCAAAATGACCGCCCGACCGTCGAGGATACCGCCCTCCAACAGGTGGAATGCCTCGGGGATTTGGTCGAAGCTGAACGTGGTAATCCTTGGGGTGATCTGGCCACGTTCGGCCATCGCGATGACATCCCGTAGGTCATTGATGCTGCCCCACGACGACGACGAGACCTGCACCTCCATCTTCGTGGCCCACAGGCCGTACGCAACCGACCCGCCGGCCGCGCCGATCAGCATGATCCGTGAACCGGCGCGGGCTACGGAGAACGCCATCGCCAGCGTGGCGTCGGAACCGACGAGATCGAGTGTCAAGTCGACACCTCTCCCCTTGGTCAGATCACGAATATGCTCGGCCGCCAGTGGGCCGGGGTCGATGGCATGATCGGCACCGAGTTCGATCGCCAGGCGGCGAGCCTTCTCCTTGGTATCGATGGCGATGATCTGCGCTGGGCAGAGGTGTTTGAGCAGCTGGATGGCGAGATGGCCGAGGCCACCGACGCCCTGGACCAGCACGGTAGAGCCGGGTCGCAGCACATCCATCGATCGGCGGATGGCGCGATAGGGCGTCACCGCGGCGTCGGTCAGCGGCGCCGCAAGGGCGGGGTTGAGCTCGCCCAGCGGGGCGAGTTGACGGGGGCTGTCGACCACCATGTACTCGGCGAGTCCGCCGTCGACACCAAGGCCCCAACCGGCACCGCGCTGCGCGGACAAGTTGTCGCAGATGTTCTCGTCGCCATGTTGGCAACGGGCGCAGGTGCCACAGCCGAGGGGGCCAAAGACCGCGACCGCTTGACCGATCTCCAAGCCGCTGACACCGGGCCCGAGCGCCTCGACCCAGCCAGCGTTCTCATGGCCGAGGGTGAAGGGCAACTCGGCGTTGAACACTCCGGCGTCGAATTCGTGAATGACGTGGAGATCGGAGTGGCATAACCCGGCGGCCGCCACCTTCAACAGCACCTGGCCCGGCCCCGGGTCTGGCTGGGCGACGTCGCGGAATTCGGGCGCCGTGTGCCACTGCAACATTCTGTAGGCTCTCATAAGTATCAACCTCCGCAGCCAACCGTAGACGATTGGTGTAAGTGCCTGAAAGAACGGAACGTTCGCCGATGAACCTCACCGCCGACGACGCCTGGCAGATACATCAACTCCTGGCCCGCTACGGCCACGCAATCGACGATCGCGACTGGGCAGCGTTCCGCCAACTGTTCGTAGCCGAGGCAGTGATGGATTACACCCAGGTGCGGGCTCCTGGCGTGTTGCACGGCATCGAGGCGATCCTCGGCTACTTTCACACGGCGAATCATCCGGCAGCGCACCACGTCAGCAACATCGTCATCACAGCGTTGGAACCCGGGCGGGCACACGTCCGCAGCAAGTGGTTCGCCCCGTTTAGCCGGCCGTCACACCAACCAAAACGCTGGGCGGGCGGCAACTACGTCGACATCCTCGTGCGCACCGACGAGGAGTTGGCGCTTTGCCGCCAAAACCTGCACCGGCACGTGGCAGATGACGTTCCCCAGTCGGGCGAAACCGTCGAACCGCGCCGCCACTCATTCTGAGCCTGGACGAGAGGCAGCTCATCGTCGTCTCGGGTAGCCGACGCTGCTCGAATTCTGTTGGACGCGTCGAGCCGGCGAACTATTGAGCGAGCGGTAAGCGGATAAGTACGGTCGTTCCACGTCCTGGTTCGCTGCTCACGCTCAGCTGGCCGCCGTGCCGCTCGATCGAGCCGCTTGAACGATCGACAGTCCGAGGCCGCTACCGCCGCGATGACGTGAGCGGGCGGGGTCGGCCCGAAAGAATCGTTCGGTGACGCGTCCAGCGATCTCTGATGGCCATGCCCTCGCCCTGATCGACAATGGCGAGCAGGGATCGCCCGCCGTTGCGACCGACCTGAATCGATCACCGCGACGTCGGGTCGGTGTGGACCAAGGCGTTGGAGACGACGTTGGCGAGGACCTGGCGCAGACGGTCGAGTCACCAAGCACGACGCTGACACGTCGCAACTCGACCTCGATCGAGCGTTGCGGTGCCATCGCCCGCGCGTCGTTTCCAGCGTCGACGGCCAAGGCAACAAGGTCGATCGGGACATTGTCCAGCGGTCGCTCTCGATCGAGTTTGGCCAAGGTGAACATGTCGTCGACCAGACGACCCATGCGGATCGCCTCCTGCTCGGTGCGCCGCATCGCATCGCTCAGCTGTTCGGGGCTACCCAACCCGCCATGACGATAAAGCTCGGCGTAGCCACGAATCGTGGCAACTGGCGTGCGTAGTTCGTGTGAAGCATCAGCGACGAAACGACGCAGCCGATCTTCGGACTCTGCGCGCTCTGTAGCCCGCCTTCGATCTGACCGAGCATGCGGTTCAAGGCAATCGCCAACTCGCCCGGCTCGGTACCCGGCGACTGGTCGGCGATACGCACGGAGAGATCACCTTCGGCGATCTTCGCTGCCGCCATCGTCATCTCTTTGACCGGGCGAATCCCCAGACGAATCATCCACCAGCTGACCACTCCGAGCGCGCCGAACACTCCGAGCGCGGCGAGCAAGGTGACCAACACGAGGCGGTTCGTCGTCGCTCGCACGTCGTCGATCGGCGCCGCGGTGATCACGACCGAACCGTCGGACGCTGGCAGGGCTCGGCAAGCACGCGATAGGTCGTGTCTGCGTCGGTGGACTCAACGGTAAATAGCACCGGGCCTTTGTTATCGAATCGCTGCGCGCCGAGATCCGGCGTGCCGAAATCCTTGCCACCAGTGCTCGCGCCAATCAAGGTGCGTAGGTCACCCTCGGCGTCGACGCGGCCGACGAAGACGTCACGAGCGCTCGGTGGCTTTGGGCCGGGTAGGCCATCGGGGAATCGATCCGGGTTTCGACCCTGGGAGAACGACATCAGGCGCTGATCCACCTGGTCCATCAGGCTGTCGCGGGTGACGGCAATCGTGATCGCCGAGGCGGCACCGAGGACCAGCACGATGATCGCCATACCGGCGAGAAGACGGGATCGAAGGGTCATGGCATCAGTTGCTGCGCAGCGTGTAGCCGACGCCGCGGATGGTATGGATCAGCTTCGGTTCTTCGGCGTCGACCTTTTTACGTAGGTAGCCAACATAGGTTTCGACCACGCCGCCGTCACCGCCAAAGTCGTACTTCCAGACATGATCGAGGATTTGCGCCTTCGAGAGCACTCGGCCCTGATTGACCAACAGGTAACGCAGCAGGTTGTACTCGGTCGGCGAGAGCACGATCTCGTCGGCTCCACGCCGAACACGATGAGCTTCGTCGTCGAGTGACAGGTCGGCGCAGGTGTACACGGTGCCCGTCGTCGCGGTGCCGGCACGGCGCAACACTGCCTCAGTGCGGGCGACGAGTTCGTCGAGGCTGAACGGTTTTTGCAGGTAGTCGTCGCCACCGAGGGTGAGGCCGCGGACCTTGTCCTCGGTGCTATCACGTGCGGTCAGAAACAGGATTGGAGTTCGGTTGCCCTCGCGGCGCAGCCGACGGCAAACCTCAAACCCATCGAGCTCGGGCATCATCACATCGAGCAGGACCATGTC
This sequence comes from uncultured Acidimicrobiaceae bacterium, assembly GCA_963732585.1. Taxonomy (GTDB): domain Bacteria; phylum Actinomycetota; class Acidimicrobiia; order Acidimicrobiales; family Ilumatobacteraceae; genus WLMZ01. The sequence continues at coordinate 290,678 of CAVSZY010000004.1, forward strand.
GGGGTTCTCCCTGGGCACCATGTCCAGTGCCTGACGGCCATCGCTTGCCGTCGAGACCACATAGCCGTGATGCTGCAGCGCGGCGGCCAGCATTGAGCGCAGGTTCTCCTCGTCATCGACAATCAACAGATGTTTGCTTGCCATGGGCACCAGTTTGATCCTCGAAACTGAGAGATTGCTGTGAACAAGCTGAGGATTCTCAGCCGATCTCGCGGGAACTCTGCGACGGCTGTGTTGTGGCTCTCGACAGTCTCGCAGACGGGCGGATTTTGACGATTCTCACCAAGTCATCCCCTCCCCCGAAAGGACTTGTCACTATGAACACCTCACCCACCAGGTTCATGCGAGCCGCATTGGTTGCCGGATTGGCGATCGTCGGTGGCGCTTCTGCCGCCAGTGCGACGAGCGAGGAATCAGCCTCGATCGCCAATGTGGTTGCCGTCACCGACGACACCACTGTTGCCGACGACACGACTGTTGCCGATTCAGCGGGCAGGCAAGGCGGTCATCGATGACAGCACGACAGCCGTGACGCCGACCCCTGAGACGGAAAACACCGTCGACAGCGGCGACCTCTAACCCAACCCGTCACCCGGAGCCCCGAGCCGCCGGCTCGGGGCTCCGCTTTTCACAAGGACACCCCACCATGAACTCCCTTACCGATCTACCCAACGCCGAATCCGCGCCCGCTGCACGCTTGGAACAAGCTCTGTTCGAGGCAAAACGGATCCTCGTAGGCCAGGACCAAATGGTCGAGCAGCTCTCGGTCTACCAAGACATCGAGTCGCGTGTCAGCACCGTGGTCGAGGAGCGTGAATTGACGATGCTCTTTGTCAGCGCTGCGCTGCTCTTTCTGTTACTCGCCGCCGGTGCCGCATTCACCTGGACGGGCCGCTTTCTGTACGCGACCGAGCTCCGGGCGCTTCGGCTCCCAGCGACCGCCGGCGACGGCCATCGCTGGGAGCCGTTTCGCGTGCCCGTGCTGATGGTTGAATTACCCGATGATCGATCATCGACTGGCCGTGTACGGAACCTTGGCGCCCGGTCGCAGCAACCATCATCAGATCGAGGCCCTGACGGGGCGTTGGATCGACGGGTTCGTACGCGGCCATCTGCTGCAGTCAGGGTGGGGCTCCCATGTCGGCTTTCCGGGGATCGTGCTCGACGACGAGGCCGAGGCCGTCGAAGTGCGAGTGTTCGAATCGGCCGACTTGCCGGCACATTGGGATCGCCTCGATGATTTCGAAGGTGCCGGATATCGACGCGTGCCAGTCGAGGCGATGACAGACGAGGGCGTTCTGCCAGCGTTCATCTACGCCCTCAGCAAGCCCTGAACTCGCGGTGCACGATCAGAAATAGGAGCTGATGCTGTCGGCGTCGGCAGCGATCGATTCGTCGCTCACCAGTCCCGCCGAGGCGACGATCGACGACCATGAGTCGACGATCTCCTGAGCCGTGCCGCTGTCGATCAGCGAGGCCTGCAACTCGGTCAACTTGGCCTCGTACATCGCCGCGAATTCGCTGTTGTCCTTGAACCGTTCGGCGAGGACGTTAGAACGGTTGAATCCACGTCCACCGCCACCGCCACCGTCGGGAGGCACCGCGCCGGCCGGAGGCATGACGTCGGCGGGAGGAACGGCGCCGCCGGGAGGAACGGCGCCGCCAGGCGGGAATGCTCCGTTCGCAGGCCCATTACCCAGCCCGCCGGGACGCTGGCCGAAGGCCAAGTTGTAATCCCACGGTACGACGGTGAATTGCTCGGTCTCGAGGTCGTAGTAGAGGTACGAGTTGTTGCCGGGGCCGTCGATGTCGTCAAAGTTGTCGAGGATGTCCTGCATCGCCAGATAGGTGGCGAACGATTCGATGTCCAAGCGGGCCGGTAGCTCGCTGGCAAACGTGGCGTCGTCGCTGTCGTTGATGAACTGCAAGAATTCGATCAGCGGGGCCAGGTCGGTGATGTCCTTGCCAGCTTCCTGATCGAAGACCTGGTCGTACGACTCGGGATCGTCGCCGCGATAGCTGTAGTCCCCGGTGCTCTCTGCTTTGTACAGCGCCCCGGCGCCAGACAGTTCCTCGGCCATCCATTCGTCATTGGGATTGTCGATCACCAGACGTAGCACGACGTCGCCGCCGTTCACCGTCAGCCGGGTGGCCACCGCATCTTGCGATGCCAGCCCGGCGAGATCGAGCAGCTCGAGGGCGACCGCCTCGTTCAGCGACGTGGTTGAGCTGTTGGAACGCACCACCAGTTCGCTGAGCCCGTCATGATTCTGCCCATCGAGGTATTTGTCGAGTTTGATCAACCACGGCAACGTCTCGGGACTCTCGGCCGCGGCGGCGTCGGTTTGCCCGCCACGATCACCCGACAACGAACGCAGCGACGAGTTGCCCTTGAGGCGAATGCCTACCTGTTGATAGGTCGCGCCGTCGATGGTCACCGTCGCCTCGATCCACTCCTTGGTCTCGTCGCTTTGGTAGGCGGCGATCATCGCGTCGTACGCGCCGTTGTCGAACGTCAGGGCGATGTCGTGCACCTCGGCACTGTCCATCGGACCAACGGCGCCGAGCTCGGACTCAGCGACGGGCACGGTTGGCGCAGCCGTCGCGTCCGCAGCGGTCGCGTGCCGCAGCGGTCGTGTCCGCAGTCGTCGTGTCCGCAGTCGTCGTGTCCGCAGTCGTCGTGTCCGCAGTCGTCGTCACGGCGTTCGCGCCGGTCGATGCCGGCGATTCGGCGGCGACGGTGTCGGAAGGGCTCACCGCGTCGGGGGCGGCGCTACAGGCCGCGACCGACAAGGCCATCAAGGTGATCGATATCGAGAGTCGTGTTCTGCGGGATGGTCTCATAGCTGAGATCCAACGCCCTCCGACTGGCATGCGGCTGGCTGCTGGCTGTGAACTTGCTGTGAATCCGCAACCTTCGCCAGGCCACCGGGAGCACGGCCAAACACGAACCGCTGCTGCACCCGGTAACTGGCCAGGAAGAGCACCACTTCGGTCAACACCTTGGCCGGGAGCAACGGCATCATCATTCGTAGGGCACTGAGTAACAGGTAGTTCGCCGCCAACAACCCCGTGGCCAGCGCGGCATAGCGAAGCGCGCTCGGCACTCGACGATGTGCTTGTCCGAAGACCAGCCGGCGATTGAGCAGGTAGTTGACGGTCGCGCTGCACAGCCGGGCGACCACAACGGAGAGCGCCAAGTTGCCATCGCTCAATCCCATCATCGCCATCAAGACGACGACGTCGATGACGAAGCCGATGATCGACGACAGGCTGAATTTGACGAACGGCAGGTAAATGCGAATCGAGTCACGAATCGGATTGAAATGCGAGCTTTCGTTGCCTTCGAGATAGATCGTCGTGATCGGGACCTCGCTCATCGTCACGCCGGCTCGGCGCGCTGCCAGCAGCACCTCGGTTTCATACTCGAACCGCTCACCATGCACCGTCTGTAGCCACGGCAGCATCGCCGCCTGATAACCGCGCAAGCCGGTCTGCGTGTCCTGCAGATCGAGGCCGGCACTCACACGAAACACACGCCGAGTAACAGCGTTGCCGAAGCGGCTGCGTGCTGGCACATCGCCAGCGAATTGGCGAGCCCCGAGCACGATCGTTGGTTGGGCAGCGCAGGCACCACGCAATTCCTCGGCGACGCGCAGGATGTCGACCAGACTGTGCTGTCCGTCGCAGTCGGCGCAGACCACATCGTGCGCGGGATAGTGATCAACGATGTAGGCACACCCGGTCTTGAGGGCGAGGCCCTTGCCGCGGTTGGTCGAATGAACGACGACGTCGTATCCGGCCGATCTCACCTGAGCGAAGATCGATTGGTAGCTCTCGCCAGAACCGTCATCGACGACGACGATCGGTTGTTGCGGGGCGACGACAGCGATCGAATCGACGAGTTCGATCAGCTTCTCGTCGGGTTCGAAGGCCGGGATGAGGATGACCATCATCACGCTGCCGCCTCGGCGAAGTAGAGGATGTCGCTGGTGCCCCGCTCTCGGTTTTTGCCGAGCGGATTGTTGACCAGTTCGCCGTTGAAGTACATCGTCGCCGAGCCGCCGCCATCGAGGTTGTAGGCCTCCGTCGCCCCGAGGTCGCGGAAGATCTCAGCGAACTCGGGCAGCGTCACACCTTTGCTGTAGCCCTTGCTGCGGCCGTCGACAACGATGAACACGAAGTGGTTGTTGTCGATGACCCCGAGACCGGTACGTGGATGGCTGCCCTGCACCGAGTGGTTGCCGATATTGGTATCGATCTCGATCTGATCGATGCCCTCGATCACCGCCCCATCGTCGACCAGTGCCGGCCCGAACGAGAGCGTGTTCCACACTCCGGCGGCAAGCAACTCGTCGCCAGTGATCGTCTTCTCGTCATAGATCTGCATCGAGCCGTCGCTGTAGATCGCCAGGCCCTGACGAACACCATCGTCGCGGAACAACACGCCGTTGCGGATGACGATGCCCGAATCGCGAAAGCCGTAGTAATCACCATTGATGGCGAACACGGCGTTGTAGTACTCAGCGATCTCCGAGGTATCGGCGACGATATTGGCGCCGAATTTGTTGTCGGCGAACCCACCGCGCAGTTGCGTGGCGTCGTCGACAACGACATCGGCGACGTAATAGGTCACCGTCGCGCTACCCGTTCCTTCAACGACGGTGCTGATCGTGATCGCCATCGAATCGCTGCTGTAACTCGATTCGGTGACCGTGATCTCGCCGGTGTCGGCAAGCGTGTCGGCGATCGTCGCCGCGACGGGGTCGGTGGCCACAGGGGCCTGCGTGGTGGCGACCCCGATGGTGGTCGGGGCGACCTGGGCTTCAAAGGCGGCAACATCGGAGATCTCGACATGGTCGATGACGAAGCGATCGAGCGCCCAGTAGGCAACACCGGCGGCAGTCAAGAGCAACACCGAAACGATGGCCACGATCGTGGTCACGATCTTGCGTTTGCGACTCCAGCGCGGCGCGTCCGGCGGCGGTGGCGCCGCAGGTTCCGTCGGTGGTGAGAGTTGCGTCATGTGCATGGTGTCCAGTGGTAGTCACCCAACCTGAGAGAACGCTGAGAATCCACTGCCAGCTTCGTGAGAACGCGCTCGGCGAGTTGGCGGTCAACTCACGGCAAACGCTCAGATTCGGTTCGTAGAACTCTAGGCAACATCTCGACTGGAGTCTCCTCATGTCCCTCGCCGCACTGTTTGCCATCGATATCGCCCTGGTGATGTTGGTGACCTTCGGGCTCTACTTCCCGCGCCATCAGCGGCGCGACATGGTGCTCGCCTTATTGGGGATCAACGTCGGCGTCCTCGGCGTCACCCAGGCGCTGTCATCGGCGCAGGTCAGCGCCGGATTGGGCCTCGGACTGTTCGGTGTGCTGTCGATCATCCGTCTTCGCTCGTCGGAGATGGAGCAGGGTGAGGTCGCCTACTACTTCGCGGCGTTGACGCTCGGACTGCTCGGCGGATTTCCGGTCAGCCCGGCCTGGGTGAGCCCAGCCCTCATGGCCACCATCGTCGTCACCGTGTTCGTTGGCGATCACCCACGATTGTTCAGCGGGCTGCGGCATCAGCTGATGGTGCTCGACCGCGCCTTCACACGGGAACCCGAGTTGCGTGCTCATCTCGCCGTCACGCTCGACGCCGAGATCCGTCGGGTGACCGTGATCAAAGTCGACTTCGTCAACGACACGACCACGGTCGACGTGCGATTCGTGACCGCGTGAGGTCGACGATGGTCATTGCCGATGTCGACGCGCAGCTCACTGCGCTAACGCCGATCTCACTCACCGAACTCGATGCTCGGGCGTCGCTACAAACGCGTGTCGACCGCAAATATTGGTCACTCCGGAGGCCTTGGGCGACGTCATCGAGCAATTACGCGACGCCGACAACTGCGAGGTACGGGTGTTGGACATCGATGGTGCCCGCTCGTTCGGGTACGAGTCGATGTACTTCGACACGCCCGAGTTGCGCTGCTACTTCGGAGCGGCACATCGACGCCCCACGCGGTTCAAGCTGCGCACCCGCACCTATCTTGACAATGCGATCTGCAATGTCGAGGTCAAGATGCGCGATCGCCGCGGCAACACGATTAAGCATCGCCAGGATCACGACATCGCCCGGCGCGGCGAACTCACGGCGTCAGCCCGACATTTCGTCGCCCATTTCGACGGGCTTGGCGAGTTCGCCCTCTCTGCCCGCCCGGTGTTGACGACGACATACCGACGCTCGACCCTGCTCGTCGGCGACAGTCGGGCCACCATCGACAGCGCGTTGTGCTGTGGCGACGCCAGCGGTTCAGTCGAGATCGTCGGTCACGTCATCGTCGAAACCAAGAGCAGCGGCGCACCGAGTGCAATGGATCACGCCCTGTGGGCCAACCATGTACGTCAGGTGCGCATCAGTAAATACGGCACCGGTTTGGCCGCGCTGCACGAGCATCTTCCAGCCAACATTTGGCATCGCACACTGCGACATTTCAGCGCGGGGTAGGGATCACAGAACGAGGCGCGTTGGCAGCTACCGGCGATCGCCGCGGGAGCTCGACGATCACTGCACCGCCAGGCCCTGGACCGAGGGCGATCGTGCCACCGTGGGCTTCGACCAAGGCCTTGGCGATCGCCAAACCGAGTCCCGACGACCCCGACGATGATCGAGCCTCGTCGGCGCGGGTGAACGGCTCGAAGGCAATCGCCCGAAATTCGTCAGGAAAGCCCGGTCCGGTGTCGAGCACCTGCAAGCGAACCAACGACGAATCCTCCTCGACTCGTAACGTCACACGGCCATCCTGTGGCGCGTGGCGAATGGCATTGTCGAGCAGGTTGCGCAACACTCGGGAGAGTTCACCCGGATTGGCATCGACCATCGCCGAGGTCGAGGCTTCGATCTCCAGGGAGACACCACTGCGCTCGGCCATCGGCAGCAGCGCATCGACGGTCTCGTCGGCCAGTTCCGACAACGAGATCGCCATCCGCGAGGCCAATGGCATCCCCGACTCGATGCGCGCGAATTGGTGCAGATGATCGAGCAGTTGTTCCATCGAGGTCAGGTGCCGTTCGGCAACCGACAGATAGCGCGGCGGGTCCGCGGCGAGCCCATCACGCAGACTCTCCACCGTCGCTCGCAACGCTGCTAGCGGGGTGCGCAGGTCGTGGCTGACGCTCGACAACAGATGTTGGCGAGCACCGGCCAGAGCCTCACGCTCGCGCTGCGCCTCGGCGAGCACCAGCACCATCCGATCGAGCGCCTCGGCGGCCTGACCGATTTCATCACGGCGGACGATGGTGGTTCGCTGAGTCAGGTCGCCATCGGCGACCGCTTGCGCCACGGCGCCCAAGCGGCGGATATCGCGGGCGATCGGGCTGGCCAAGTGTTGAGCAACGACGATAGCGATGCCACTAGCGAGCACCATCATGACCATGAACAAGCGATAGTCGTGGCTGCTGACAAACATCGCTCGCGAGGCCCCCGAGCAGGCCAACACCCCGATCGCCAAAGAACAGAGCCCGACCACCAACGACGCTGCGCCAACATTGCGCTGGCCACGAACCCAGCGTGCCACCAGCGGTGTCAGCACCAGGGCAACGAGGACCGGAACGCCGAACACCTTGGCAAACGTCGGCCACTCCGCCGATGGCGGATCGAGCAGCAGCCTGGTGGCGATGACGGTGACAACGAGCACCCCGACGATGCCGAGCAGCTGCCGACATAGCGGAGCGAAGCGATCGCCGTTCACGGCTCGAACCTGTAGCCGACGCCGAACACGGTGGCGATCCAACGCGGGTTGTCGGGGTCGACTCCCAGCTTGGTGCGAATCCGTCGCACGTGGACGGTCACGGTTGCCGGATCCTGGAAAGCGGGGTCGGAATCCCAGACGAAATGCAGCAATTGGGCCCGAGAAAACACCTGCCGTGGGTGTTGGGCGAGGAACGCCAAGAGGTCGAATTCCTTGGCTGTCAGGCTGACGGCAGCCCCGCTACAGAACGTTTCGCGGGCGGGCAGGTCGATCTGCAGATCATCGAAAACGAGAGGCGCTTCAAGGGTGGCCATTCCGCCGACCCCGCTGGACGCGGAGACACCGACACCGGTACGGCGCAACACGCTGCGCACCCGTGCCGCCAGCTCGCGCGGCGAGAACGGTTTGGTCAAATAGTCGTCGGCACCAAGTTCCAACCCGATCACCCGGTCGGTCTCTTCGACGCGTGCTGTCAACAGGATCACCGGCACCTGCGAGGTCATGCGCAGCTCGCGCACGATGTCGAGACCAGATCGATACGGCAGCATCACATCGAGCACCACAAGATCGGGTCGGAACCCGGCGATCGTCTCCATCACCGCCGAGCCGTCCTTCAATTCCCGCACCTCGAAGCCCTCGCGCACCAGATAGCTGGCGACGACCTCGCGCACCGTTGGCTCGTCGTCGACCACCAATACCCGTTGCGACGGAGTGATGCGCGCGCCGTTGGTTGAACTCACACTGGCGAGATTACGGATGTCCGCTGCCGGATGCTCCCGCGCGGCAGGCAGTTTCCGGCTTGTTTCGCAACTCAGCGAAACGGATCGGACCCGTCCCAGCCCTCGGCAGCCTCGGCGACCATGCGATAGAACCCACGCAGCCGACCTGTTGCTTCGTAGAGCTCGATCATGTGGCCCAACGTGTCGACGGTGTCGATGAAGTGAAAACGAACACCGCCAGCGGAGACTGCGCTCATCGTCAGCCCAAACCCCGCAGCGGACAACGCCTGTGTGGCGGCATCGAGATCGTCGACGAAAAAGGCCAGGTGATGCAGCCCGCTGGCACCCAGGGGAAACATCTCGCGGACCGGACTCGGCCCGGTGCCGTGGTCCTGCACCAATTCGACCATGATCGAACCCCATTGACCATAGGCGGAGCTGTGATCGAACGACGCCGATTGGCCGCGATAGACCACGTCGTGCACCTCGATGTGTTCACGGACAAAAAACGGGCCGGCACCGTAGGCCAGCCATTGTTCGGCGGCCGCGCGCACGTCGCCGACGGCATAGGCGACCTGCACCGGCGCTGCGAGCAGCTGCGCGATCATCCGATCCCGAGAGACTTCGCCCGGGCGCCTTTGTCGTGGTAGTCGGCCTCGTAGCAGACCCGATCGCCGTCGAAACGGAGGAACGACATCGCCTCAACCGACCACCGTCGCCCGACGAACTCGGGGCCGAACGTGTCCGGATTGATGATGTCTGCACTCATCACGTAGTGCACCGCCAGCCCACTGTCGTTGATCCAGAATTCGTCGGGTATCAGCGTCAGGTTGCGGGTGCGACCTAGCCCACGAGCGAAGAAGGCGCGAATCTCCGGCCACCCGTCGAAGCGCCCGCTGGCGACATCGAAGAGCACGCCATCGGGGGCCCAGAAGCGCTCCGGGGCATCGGCGTCTCCCGAGCTCCAGGCGGCGAACAGGCCGCGAGCGATGTCGATCTGCTGGTCACTCATCGTTTGATCACCGCCAGATTCCCTTCGGTCCAGGTTTGCGTCATCGTTCGGTGGGCGATACGCCAACCGTGCGCGGTGCGCACCAGTTGGTCTTCGTAGTGGCCACCGACGATATAGTTCTCGCCGCCTTCGGTTCCATACAAGACATGTTGGCTCTGCAACTGGCAGCGACAGGTCGCGGTGTCGCCATCGATGCGCACCTGGTGGTTGCCGATCAGGTGTTGCGAGCGATCGAGCCGCAACACCGAACCACCGATGCGGGCAATGATCGCCTCGACGCCTTCGCAGGGCACGCCGCGCAACATCGCCGTGGCATCGGGCAGAAAGACATTGCGCAACTCGTCGATGTTCTTGGTGTCCAACGCCCAGGTGTAGGCGATCGTCACATCGATGATCTCCTGCTGATCGCTCATCCTCGCGACACCACGACCGGCACGACCGAGGCGCCGGTCACGTAGTGGTCGACCCAACGATGCAGGTTCTGGTTGCCGCTCTCGTTGCGCCCGAGAGTGAAGTCGCGATCTTCGAGAGCCGGCAACGCACTGGTGATGCCCTTGACGGTGCCGAAGTCCTCGTCGCCGGTGATGCCCGCGTAGCGCACTCTGCGCTCCTCGATCTCGATCAACTTCTGATCGGTGTCCAGCGGGACGCGGCTGTATTGATGTTGGATCACCGTGCACTTGTCGACCGTTGGGCCAGGGAGCAAGCGGCTGACCATCGTCTCCCGCCCGGGTTGACCAGAGATCGAGACATTGGGGAACAGGTAATGGACGAGGCTCATCGCCTCCGGCAGGTTCCAGGTGTCCACTGGCTGGTCGCGCATCTCGACGATTGCCTTGTTGGCGAAACCGAGGCGCACATGCGGGCCGTAGAGGTCGAAGGTGTTGCGGTTGTTGATCTGGCGCATGCCGATGTTGGCGCTGTGCAGAAAGCCGATGTGGTAGCCGTCGAGGTAACCGTCGGCGGTCAGCTTCCAGTTGCCGCTGTCGAGCAGTGTCGGCGTGTGATAGCGGTGCATCTTGTCGAGTTCGAGGTGCACCAGCGCGTCGGCCATGTCGCCGAGGAAGTCGTCGATGTCCATCGGCGCCCCGGGGGTGAGCACGGCAAAGATAATGCCGGATCGCTCTGCCGTCGGCAGTTCGATCAACCCATCGATATCGACCTCACCGAAGGCCTCTTTGTCGGGGACGGTGACCAACTTGCCCTGCACGTCGTAACCCCAGGCGTGGTACGGGCAGATCAAACGTCGGCCGCTTCCGCATTCGACATCGGTCAGCGGGCGTCCACGGTGGCGGCAGGAGTTGAGAAAGCTGCGAGCCACACCGTCGTCGCCGCGGATCGTGATCACCGGACGGTCGGCGATGTTGGTGGTGAAGAAGTTGCCGCGATTGGGGATGTCGATACTCAGCGCAACGAGCAGCGGAACCTTGAGGAAGATGTTCTCAATCTCCAGTTTCCAACGGATCGGATCGTTGTAGTTGGCCGTCGCCAGACGCATCATGCCGGGAGCGAGCTCCCCAGCACCCCGATCTACATTGGCCAAGAGACGCTGAGCGACGTCGGTGAGTGGTGTTGCCGGCATGCGGTGAACCTCCTGAAGTCCCGAGTTACTTGATGCAGACTCAAGTATAGACAGTTGACTATCATCGCCTAAATGGGGACCACAACACTTCCGAACCAACCATCAGAGATCACCGCCGAACTGCTCACGGAGGTCGTCAAGGCCAACGGTCATGACGGGGTGGTCGAGAGTTTCAGCACCCGCTCGCTCGGGGAGGGCGTCGGCATGATGAGCGTGCTCTGCGTCATCGATCTCAACTACGCCAGCGGCAGCGGCCCAGCGACGATGATCGGCAAGTTCGCAGCGACAACCGAAGCCAATCTCGGCGTCGCTTTGCACTTCGACATCTATCGCCGCGAGTCGATGTTCTACGCCAACGTCGCCCCGCAGATCGACATGGCCGTACCAGCGCTGTACTTCAACGAGTTCAACGAGGGGGCCGACTTCGCCATGTTGATGGAGGACATGTCGGCATTCCGCACCGGCGATCAGGTGCTCGGCTGCACCATCGAAGAGGCACAGGCCTGCATGGCCGAATTGGTCAAACTGCACGCGCCGCTGTGGGACAAGGTTGGCGGGCCGGAATTCGAGTTCGCCTTCCTGCACGCCCCGTCACCACATTCCGAGGGCATGTGCGGGGCCGCCATAGCAGGATGGGACCCGATGGCAGCCACCTTCGGCGACGACATTCCGGCGTTCATGAGCGAGGTCCGCGAGCGCTATCTCGCCGCTGTTCCGGCGATGCAGTTGTGGATCGCCCAGCCGCCGATCACCTTCGTGCACGGCGACTATCGCCTCGACAACTTGATGTTCGCCACGCAGCCTGGCCAACCACCGATCATCTCCCTCGACTGGCAGGGCGTGCTGCGTTCCAAGGGCATCCAAGACGTTGCCTATCTGCTGTCGCAGAGCATGGATCCCGAGTTGCGCCGCCAGCATGAGCGCGAGTTGGTAACGATGTGGCAGCAGGGTCTGGCCGATGCCGGCGTCGAAAACTATTCCGTCGACGACGCCTGGCTCGACTACCGCAAGGCGGTGCTCTATCTGTGGGTCTACGTCACGGTGATCGCTGGAGCGCTCGACGCCAACAACGAGCGCGGTAAGGCGTTCATGTCGAATATGATCCGCCGCTCGGCGGCCGCAATCGCCGATCTCGACGGCATCGCCTTGCTCGGCGAGTTCGAATGAGCGCTGCCCTGCCCACCTCGACTCGTCTCGTCACCCTGGTTCGTCGCCCGATCGGTGGCGAGCCGCAGCCGGAGGACTTCGCCCTCGTCGAGCAGCCGATTCCGGCTCTCGGTGCCGGTCAGTTGCTGCTGCGCAACATTGCCATGAGCGTCGACCCGTCGATGCGCGGCCGCTTGGAGACCTCGGAGAAGCAGTACACGACCAACTTCGAGATCGACCAACCGCTCGACGGCTCTGCACTCGGTGTCGTGCTCGCCGCCAACGGCAGCGACATCCCCGTCGGTTCGGTGGTCCGCCATCGGTTGGGCTGGCGCGACCACGCCGTCGTCGATGCCGCGACGGTCGCCATTGTCGACACGACGATGGCACCGGCGGGCGCCTGGTTGGGGATCCTCGGCCAAACGGGATTCACCGCCTACGTCGGCTTGAAGCGAACTGGCGAGATGAAGCCCGGCGACGTGGTGTTCATTTCTGCCGCCGCCGGTGCCGTTGGTTCCGCAGCCGGGCCGATGGCCAAGCTGATGGGCGCCAGCCGGGTGGTCGGCAGCGCCGGCGGCGACACCAAGGTCGCCTTGTTGGTCGACGAGTTGGGTTACGACGCAGCATTCGACTATCGCAGCGAAAACCCGATGGACGGGTTGAAGCGGGTGGCTCCAGACGGCATCGACGTCTACTTCGACAATGTCGGCGGCGAACAACTCGTCGCCGCTCTGCACTCGATGCACATCGGTGGGCATGTGGCTCTATGCGGGATGATCTCGTTGTTCGACGGGGCCAATCGGGCACCGGACATCAACAAATTGATCGAGGCCGTGCTACGCCGGGTGACGATTCGCGGCTTTATCGTCCGCGACCACGAAGACCTGCGTGCCCAGTTCGAAAGCGACGTCGCTGGCTGGTTGCGCAGCGGTGAGCTCAGCGCGCAGCAGACGGTTGTCGACGATCTGAGCAATGCCGTCGGCGCGTTCCTGGGGATGTTGAAGGGCCAGAACATCGGCAAGATGCTGGTTCGGCTCGACACCGACTGGACGATGTAGATGCCCGAGCCGCGGGTCGCGCTGATCACCGGCGCGGCCGGCGGTATCGGTCGAGCGAGCGTCGAACTGTTCCTCGAACAGGGCTACCGGGTCATCGGCATCGATCTCGACAGCGCCGACTTCGGCGAGCTTGAGCGCCATGAGTCGTTCGCCAGCGTGCACGGCGAGTCACCGATGAAGACGTCAACGCGGTTGCCGTCGAGATCGCCAGCGCACGTTGGCAGCGTTTGGATGTCGCTGTGTTCAACGCCGGGGTCAGCGGCTCAGCCCCATTGGAGACCGCCGATTTGGCGGTCTTCGATCGCTCCTGGCAGGTCAATGTGCGCGCCGTCGTGCTCGGCCTGCGGGCGGTCACCGCGCCGATGCGGGCCAGCGGCGGCGGCTCGATCGTCGTCACCTCGTCGACCAGTGGGCTTGGGGGCGAGGCCGGGCGCTGGCCGTACAACACCGCCAAGGCTGCGGTGCTCAACCTGATGCGCTGCGCAGCGATCGATCTCGCGCTCGACCACATCCGGGTCAACGCGGTGTGCCCTGGCCCAACGCTGACGGGCATGACCACCAAACTGATCGGCACTGAGCGCTACGAGACGCTACGGCGCATGGTGCCGATGCAGCGTTGGGCGGTTGCCGACGAGGTCGCCAACGTGATCGCCTTTCTCGCCTCGCCAGCCGCGTCGTTCGTCACCGGGGTGGCGATCCCCGTCGACGGTGGCATCACCGCCGGCAACGGGCAAATGCTGCCGCCCGAAGGAACCGGTTACCGCTGACTCAACCGTCGTCGCGGACGCCGTAGCCTGGCGGACATGTCTCTCGGCGAGCTGGCCCCCGACCAATTGGTGGCAGTCACCGAGGTCGGCCACACGGTGCGCATCATCGCTCCCGCCGGATCGGGCAAGACGCGGGTGTTGACCGAACGTGCCCGCTGGTTGGTCAACGAGAGCGGCGTTCCGGCAACACAGATAGCGCTCATCGCCTATAACAAGCGGGCGCAACAGGAGATGGTGGAACGCACCGCCGACCTGGCGGGCCTGCAGGTGCGCACTCTGAACGCCTTGGCCCTGGCGATCGTCAACGGCAGCGGGCAGTTCGCAGCTCGCGACGATCGACGCCGCACCATCGAAGAACCTGAGGTGCGCCGCATCCTGTCCCGCCTGGTGTCGTTTCCAAAGCGTCGCAATGCCGACCCAATCGCGCCGTGGATCGAGGCGCTGTCAGCCGTTCGCCTGGGCATGATCGATGCCGCCGTCGTCGAAGCTCGCAGCGGCGGCGAGGTCGACGGGCTCGCCAAAGTCGCGCCGCTCTACCGCCAGGAGCTGCGGCGCGGCGGTATCGCCGACTTCGATGAGTACATCATGCTCGCCGCCGAGGCGTTGCAGAATGAGCCGTCGACGCTGGCGGTCGCTCGATCGCTGTGCCGCATCCTGCTCGTCGACGAGTTCCAAGACCTGACGCCCGCCCACCTGTTGTTGATCCGACTTCTGGCCGGCGACGAGGCAGCGGTCTTCGCCGTCGGCGATGACGACCAGACGATCTACGGCTACAACGGCGCCGATCCGAGTTGGCTGATCGATTTCAGCAGCTACTTCCCTGGGGCCGTCGAACACGCCCTGACCGTCAACTATCGCTGTCCACCCGACGTCGTGCACGCCGCCGATCGGCTGCTTCGCCACAACCGGCGACGGGTCCCCAAGCAGATCACGGCGGCCGCAGAGACCGATGGCCTGGTGATTCACCAGGCTGGCGACGACTCAGTGACAGCCACCGTGGCAGCGGTGAGGGCCGAGATCGCCGCCGGCCGCCAGCCCGTCGACATTGCCGTGCTGACCCGAGTGAACTCACTGCTGGCACCCGTCCAGGCCGGCCTCATTCAGGCCGGTGTGCCGGTCAGCGGCGGCGTCCGCGAGGAATTCCTGCAGCGCACGGCGATTCGCGCCGCCTTGGCCTGGCTCCGTCTGGCGACCGACGACGCTTTCCAGCCAGACGACATCAACGAGGCGTTGCGGCGCCCCTCTCGCTCGCTGCATCCACGCATCGCCGAATGGGTCGGCGAGCAACCAAGCGTCGCCGGTCTGCTGCGACTCGCCGGTCGCATCACCAACGACAAGGACTCGCAACGAATCGCTGAATTTGCTGCCGACATCGAGCGGCTCCGCTCCGAGGCGGCGCGCCCCGGCACGCAGCAGGCCGCCCGCGTGCTGCGCACACTCAGCGACGGCCTCGGCCTGGCCAGCAGCGTGGCCGGGCTCGATAGGCAGCGACACGGCATGAACCGGGCGGCGCAAAGCGACGACCTCACCGCGCTGGTGCAGCTCGCCCAGCTGCACGGCCCGGTCGACGGCTTTGAGCAGTGGTTGCGAACGATGTGCGCGAAGCCCTGGACGCGCGGTGGCGTCGCCCTGGCAACCGTTCATCGGGTGAAGGGTCTCGAATGGCCGGCGGTGATCGTCCACCATGCCAGCGCCGAACAGTTCCCGCATCGCCTCGCCGAAGACATCGAGGAGGAGCGCCGGGTGTTCCATGTGGCCATCACCCGCGGCCAGCAGCGGGTGCACGTCGTCGCCGCCGACCCGGCGTCGCCGTTCGTCGCCGAACTGTTCAGCGAACCTCCGGTCGCCGGAGCGCCTTCGGTCGTACGCTCCGAGAAGCCTGCGAAGCCCGCCATCCAACGCCGTGGCGAGGGCCTCGACGACAGCCAACGACAAGTGTTCGACCAGCTCAAAGATTTGCGCCGACAGCTCGCC
This sequence comes from uncultured Acidimicrobiaceae bacterium, assembly GCA_963732585.1. GTDB lineage: Bacteria > Actinomycetota > Acidimicrobiia > Acidimicrobiales > Ilumatobacteraceae > WLMZ01. The sequence goes on from CAVSZY010000004.1 coordinate 306,675, forward strand.
GCTGGCAAGCCGGCCTACGTCGTGTTCGCCGACTCGGTGCTCACCGCCATCGCCCGCGAGAACCCTGCCGACCGCGCCGCACTCGGACGGATCAAGGGCGTCGGGCCGATGAAACTCGAACGCTACGGCGACGCCGTCTTGGCGGTTCTCGATCGAGCTAGATCGAATCCGGTCGGCTAGGCCATCAGGAGGCGATTCCGGCCACTTTGTACGACAACGAGCGGACCTCGTCCTGGAACCGACGAGCGCCGAGGCCGCGATAAACACCGTCCTGGCTGAGGTTGGAGGCGATTGCGGTCTCCAGCATCGACACCAAGGCGACACCGATGACGCCCGTTTCGGCAGCGCCCAACCGACCACGGGCGGCCTTTGCCGCCTGGCCGAAAAGCTCGACAAGTTCAAGGCGGGTGTCGCGCCGCAGCGCTTCGACCAGCTGATTGAGCCCAACGGAATTAACGAAATAAACGGTGGCAAAGGTGCGGTTGCGCCGACTCCAGGCCGACACATGATCGATGAGGTTGGCGACGCCATCACGATCGCCCTTGACGGGCATGTTGGCTTTCACCTCCGCAAGCAACAGTTGTTGGAAGTCGCGGAGGCCTTCCAACAGGATCTGTTCCTTGGAGGCAAAGTGGTAGTAGACCGCAGCGGGTGTCATGCCCACCGTTCCGGCGATGTCGAACACCGTCACTTCGTCGACGGGGAAACTGGAGAACAGCCCCATCGCCGCGTTGATCACCGCCGAACGTCGGGAGGGGCGGTGCGCTGGACGTCGGGGGGTAGGTACGCCGTTTTCGATGCGGTTATCGTACGTCATCTGTGCTCGCTACCCAGGACACAGCGTTGCTGAGCAGGCGGCGATACATGGGGTCTCCCATCGTTTCCGGGCCATGCCCGGGTTGCAGATAGACCAGACGGCACTCCCCTGCCGTCTTGGCCCAGGCGATCGTTGGCGAACCGGGCGGATGGTGTCGACAATCACGGCCGGGTTCACCGAGCACCTCCTCGACCGTGGACGTGAACCGCGCACCATCGAGCTCGTCGCTCGTCGCCAAGAGCGGCGTGAACTCGTCGTCGAAGATCGGGCACAGATACAGCTCGTCATCGAGATCGAAGTCCTCGATCCCGGCGCACAGCGGATGATGGCGATCGACCACCACCGCCCGGTGCCTGCCCATGCGGTAACCCGAACTCGGCCACGATTGCCCATCGAGGGTGCCGGGCGCGTAGAGATAGCGCCCACCGACCGCATGTGCCCACCGATCCCACCCCGGCCAACTCGCCAGGGCGTGATGGGTGGCGATAATGCCGATCCCCGAGTCGAGAAGGTCGCTGAGCGCCTGGCGGGTGGGTTCATCCGGCCCGTCGATAATCGGCATCGACCCACGTTGCAGCCGCAGGCCAGCAATGTCGTGGAGCAGCACCGCATCGAATCGCTCGATCGTGTGGCCGCCCAAGCGTGCCAGGGCGTCGGGATGTACCGCGTGCTCCCACGATGCGCCGAGCGTCAAACAGACCGCGTCGAGCATCGCCGAGAAGGCGTCAAGGTCGACGCGGTGCCCGCCGGTGACAGCGAGCAACCGCATCGCCCGCGGGCCTCTACAGCTCGAGGATGGTCACCGTGCCGGCGGCACCATCGACCTCGATCAGCGCCCCATTGGGGATCCGCCGGGTGGCGTCGGGCAACCCAGCGACACAGGGGATGCCAAGCTCGCGGCTGACGATCATCGCGTGGCTGTTCGTAGCGCCGACGTCGACGACGACCGCTCCGGCGACGACGAACAACGGCGTCCACGACGGATCGGTTTGAGGAGCGATCAAGATGTCGCCCGGCTCCAACTCGCTGACCTCGTCGGCGCTGAGCACCACGCAGGCCCGGCCCCTGGCCACGCCGGCAGACACGCCGCCAGCGGTCAAGACGTCGCCGACCTTCACCGTGGTGACTTCCTTGGCGGTCAGATACGACAGGGACTCGACCGGCGGCAACGGCTTGGTGGTGTCGAAGAACAACGGCAGGTCGAGGCCGAACAACGTCTTCCATTGCGCCTCACGAGCGTCGAGGCGAGCCTTCAGCGACGTCGGGTCGAGCAACAGCTCATCGAGCTCGCTGTCGAGCGCCATGAAGATTTGCTTGGCATCGCTGAGATTGCCCTCGGCATGCAGGCGCTTGCCGAGCTCGACGATGGCGACGCGACCCTCATGCAGGATGCGGATGCAGTTCGACTTGCCGCGCTCACGCCAGGCAGCAAAACGTCGCGCCGAGGCTGCGGCGAGGCGTAGGGTCGCCTGCCCTTCTTCGTTGTCACCGACGAAGGCCAACGCCTCGGCCAGTGCCTCATCGCCGAGACGTTGTTGCACCGCAGCACGGGCCGCTGGCGACGCGGCTTCGTCCAAGGTGCGTAACCGCTCGACCAAGCCCAACGGCAGCGACGGACGGGTCTCCCAACTCTCGGAGCCGAGATCCCATTCGTTCGGGCCGCGGTAGCCGAAGTCGTAGAGGAACTTGTCGAACGCGGCTGTGAAGACCGGGTAAGCGCCGATCCGATCGGCCAAGCCGTCGACGCCCTTGTCGAATTCGGTTGTCAAAGCGGCGTCGCCACGCACGATGCGCGACAGATCCCACAGGGCAAACGCTGGTGCGGCCGAGTCGACATCTCCCGCCTGGCCGACGAGTTTGACCATCAGCGTCGGGTCGGCACCGGCAAGCAATCCGGCCATCGCTCCAGGCCCGATGGCGCCACCGACGCCACCGGCAACTTCGCCACGCCACGCAAGGCGCTCGTACGGCATCACCGAGCGGGCCCGGGCGACCAGGGCGGCGTTCGACAATGTCGACAGATCGGGGCGTTCGGCGCGCGAACGCGCCGCGAGGGCGCGGTCTTCTTCGAGGTCGGGGTACTCGGTGGTCGTCATCGCCCAGCCGGCGAATTCGCCGACCTTGGCCGAGCAGGCCTCGTTGACATCGGTTGCACTGGGGATGTGCGGCGGCAGGTCGGGATGACCACCAAACCACATGCTGTCGACCACCTCGACGCCAACGCCGCTGCGAATACCGAACAAGCGCGTGGCCGACATGTTGACGTACAGATAGCCGTAGAAGAACCCGCCGGAACCCGTGGGATCCTCAAAATCAGCGGCCTCATAGGCGCCTGTTCCGGCATAACCGGCACACCAGCCAGGGAAGATCTGTGGGATCCAGGCCAGCGATGCGCCAAGCGGAGTGATCGGGTCGGAGAGCACGTCGTTGGCGTTCATCCGGGTGTACACCGGCAGACGCCGACTCGGCTCGGTATCGATCACCCATTTGGAACTGGACATAAGTAACTCCTCGAAATTCGACTGCCCCCGTTAGGCGTCGAAAACTTAGTCGCTCTCAACCCAATCAGCCAGAATGTCAGCAACACGGAGGTGCTCGGGGATGTTCTCCTGCGCCGATGATCTTGTCGATCCAGGCGTGAACGTGCCAAATTCGGCGCTCTTGATAGTTGATTGCCTGTCCGCCATGAGCTGCCGATTCCATCGAACGTTGGATCGGGCCGAGGTTGGCGTAATCCTCTTCCATCAACACGTCGAAGCGCTGCAGGCGGCGGTCCCAGACCTCACGATTCGGTTCGCCGTCACCCCAATCGGCGACGTACCAGGTGATGTCCAAGCGTGTCTCGTTGATCGCCGTCGGCCAGAAGACGAGAAACGGAAAACCGCGGGCGTCGATCGGCGAGATCATGTTGGGGAAGATGCCATGCGCCGGTTGGATCCCCTCGCGCATCACCGCAGGGAGGAATTCGAGCATCGGCAGAAGCTCACGGCCATCGCCGCGCGTGCCCGGTTTCACCGGCGAGAGCATGTTCTGATGGCCGTGATCGAAGAGGCTGATCACCGTGCCACGGGTATCGAGAGTCGGTGCAATCGTCGTCGGGTGGATGGTGCGGGCGTGGTACACCTCAAGGAATGCCTCGGCCAAGATCTTCCAGTTGCAGGGCAGGACCACAGATTTCGAGTCGAAGACACGCAACGGCGAACGGGCGACATCGGCAAGCAGCGTCGGCAGCGGAGCCAACCAGTCGAGCAAGGTGATGGCCTCGGTGTCGAAGTTGACGAAGTACCACCCACCCCAGCGTTCACAGCGGATCGGCGGCAACCCGCGGGTGGATTTGTCGAGCCCAACGAAGTCTCGCTCGTCGGGCACCCGCTGCAGGTCGCCCTGCAAGTCGTAGGTCCACGAGTGGTACTGGCAGCTGAGCATCCTCGCCTGACCACATTGGTGGGCAACAACAGGTGCGCCGCGATGGCGACAGGCGTTATGAAAGGCGCGCACCTCACCATCGTCGCCGCGCACCATCAGCACCGGCGTGTTGGCGATATCGCAGACCTTGTATGAGCCGATGGAGGGCACCTCGGAGTCGTGCAAAGCAAACAACCACGAGCGTTTGAACAACAGATCACGCTCGAGCGCATACATCTCCGGGTCGGTGTAGCGACCGAGCGGGAGGTCCGGGAGTGCGGGGAAACCTTCCGGGGGTCCTTGGCGTTGCACTTCGTACGCCGATCGCTCATGGAACCGGGCGAGGTAGGCCTCGTCCATCGCGTTACCTCCGGGTTACTAACAAGACGTTGAGTACAGTAACTCAGATGAGCGAAACATGGGGAACCGAATGGGATGAGGTGGTCGACATCGTCGTCGTTGGCAGCGGAGGTGCGGGTGCTGCGGCGGCGGCGACTGCTGCGGCGGCAGGGGTATCGGTGATCATGCTCGACAAGGCGGCGTTCACCGGTGGCACCACGGCCAAGTCGGGCGGTGTGATGTGGGTGCCGAACAACCCGCTGCTGCGCGAGCAGGGGTTGCTCGACGAACACGACGAGGCGATGCGTTACATGGCCCGCAGCGCGTTTCCGGTGCTCTTTAACCCCGATCACCCGACGCTCGGCCTCGATCAAGCGGCCTACGACCTAATCGACACGTTCTACCACCGTGGTTCCGAGGCGATCGAGCATCTGCGGGCGATCGGTGCGCTGGAGATCACGCCTGTCGCCTATCCCGACTATTACGCGTCGCTTTCGAGTGATAATGCGCCGCGCGGACGGGTCATTCAGCCGCGGTTCCCGGATGGCTGGCGCCGAGGCATCGATCCGACTGGCGGGCAACTGTTGGTCGACTACCTCGAGCGCGGAGCGACCGCCAACGGGGCCAAGGTGCTGACCTCGCATCAGGTGGTCGACGTGATCCGCAACGACGACGGCGCGGTGATCGGGGTCGAGGTCCGAGCGGGCGTGCGCTCGATGATCATCGGGGCGCGCCAGGGCGTCATCTTCGGCTCCGGTGGGTTCGTCCACAACCCGACGATGGCGCGGGCTTATCTGCGTGGACCGGTGATGGGTGGGGCCGCCGCCGACACCGCGACGGGCGATTTCGTCGACATCGGCATCCGCCATGGGGCGCAGCTCGGCAACATGTCCCATGCCTGGTGGGATCAGGTTGCCGTCGAGTTGGCTGTCCGCGTTCCGGCGACGATCAAAGACGTCTACTCGCCCTTCGGCGACAGCATGTTGATGGTCAACAAGCACGGCGTCCGAGTGGTCAATGAGAAGGCGGTCTACAACGAGCGCGGCCAAGCGCACTTCGCGTGGGATGCGACCAGGTTCGAGTACCCGAACCTGGTGTTGTTCATGATCTTCGACCAGGACGTGATCGACAACCCGGAGATGTCACGGTTTCGCTGGCCGATCCCGATGCCCGGCGAGGAATTGCCGCCGTTCATCTTCGGCGCCGACACATTCGCTGGCCTCGCCGACGAGCTAGGTGCCAGGTTGCTACGGTTGGCGCCCCACACCGGGGGCGCGCATCTGGCTGACGACTTCGAGCGAGGTCTGACGGCCACCGTCGAGCGCTTCAACACGATGGCAGCCGCCGGGATGGACGACGACTTTCACCGTGGCGAAGCGGCGATCGAACGCACATGGGCTGGCGAGGCGCGCTCAGGCATGCCGTCGGCTTGCCTTCACCCGCTGTCGCCGACGGGGCCGTACTACTGCGTGATCCTCGGACCCGGAGCGCTCGACACCAAGGGAGGGCCGGTGACCGATAGCGAGGCGCGTGTGTTGGGTGTCGACGGCCAGCCGATCCCAGGGTTGTATGGGGCTGGGAACTGTATTGCCTCACCTGCCGGCCAGGCCTACTGGGGTCCTGGCGGCACAATCGGCCCAGCCGTCGCCTTCGGCTATATCGCCGCCGCCCACGCTGTCGCCCAACCACCTCGCCACCCATAGGGCTAACTTAGGTGCCGACGACCCGGGTGAAGTTGTGCGAGCGATAGGCCTCGATGAATCCCAGGCGTCGATACCAGTGGTACGGCCAGTCGGCGAGATCTGCGGTCAGGAAGGTCAGCTCGCAACCCGACTGTTGCGCGCGCCACAGCGCCTCACGCACGAGCGTCGCCCCCAGACCTCGGCTGCGAAACTCCTCGTGCGTTACCAGGTTCTCGAACTGTGCGACACACTCCATCCGATCGACGTAGAGGTCCGCGTGAGCGATGATCTCGCCGCTGTCGTAGATCGCTAGCAACGTCACCTCTGCGCCTTTGGAATACAGCGCGGTCCTGTCGGCTAGTTGATCAACTTCCGTATCGGAGACGTCAGGCAACAACATCCGCCAGTCCTTGATCAGCGCTGGGCGGATCTCGGCGAGCGACACTTCTCGCACCTCGTTCTCTGGACGCTCGATGACAGCGCCGGCGTAGACCATCGCCACGATCGTCTCGTGCTCGTAGCCAGCGCTCGGTAGATCGTCAGCCAATGTCATCCCGAGAGCGTCGTCAACGACCGTCACGTAGCGGTGGGGCAAGGCCGCCCCGCCCAGTATTTCGTCGGTGGTCGCAACGACTGCTGCAGCAGCGACCGGAGCCGTCACGATGACGCGATTGTGAAAGTGCGATGCCGGGAAGTCATGTCGCAACAGGGCAAATCCCCACGGCAGGTGGACGACATCGGTTGCTTGCGCCACGGCAAAGCGGTGCTCTACCGATCGGACCCGCTCGACATCGGATGAGGACACCGGGCCAGTCTGCCTCAACTAGCGTCGGCGGCATGGAAACCGATCTTGTTGCCGTCATCACTGGAGCCGGTCAGGGCATCGGCGCACAACTCGCCCGCCGCTTCGGCGCGCAGGGTTACACGCTCCATCTGATCGATCGCAACGACAGCGTGATGGCGATCGCCGGCGAAGTTGGCGGTACGGGCCATGTCTTCGATCTCACTGACGACGCGGCCGTCGCAACATTCGCAGCCGGGCTCGCTCGCTGCGATGTGCTCGTCAACAACGCCGCGTTGACCACTTACGAACCGCTGTTGGAGTGCACCACCGAGCGGGCCAGCGCCGTGTTCAACGTCAACGTCCTTGCGCCGCTGTCTATGATCCGGGCGTTGATCACCCACCTCCAGGCCAGCCAGCGGGCCAGCGTGATCAACTTCTCCTCGATCACGGCCACGTATCATCCACCGTCGACCGGGTTCTACAGCACATCGAAGGCGGCGGTCGAGGCGTTGACTAAGGCGCTGGCGGTTGAGTTGGGGCCGCTCGGCGTACGGGTCAACGCCATCGCCCCGGGAACAATTCCCACTGAAGGCTCTGCCAGCCACTACGGCGATGCGGCGGCACTGGCACGGCGGCGCGAACTGGTGCCGCTGCAACGTTTGGGCACCACCGACGAGATCGCCGACGGCACCCTGTTCCTCGCCTCTGAAGCCTCGGCCTACATATCCGGGCAGATCCTGACCATCGACGGCGGCCACACCGTCGCCGCTGGCCGCTTCTACCGCTATGCCCGTAACACTCAATAGTCAGGCTTCTCGGACGCACGCTTGTAATTCGTACGCAATTGCTGTCGGAGCCCGCTGAGAGGGCGTCGACCGAGCTTTTCGTCATTTCGGGGCCGCCCGCGAGTAACGAGGCACGCTTCGCCTCAGCGACGGATCGACGCTCGACGAGATTGCACTGGACGCGCTGGTCCAAGTACCCGACGCTGAAGACGGCTTCTAGCCCGCCCTGGGTGCGATCTCTGTGCCGTCACGCCTGTAGTGATGCCAACCCGTCTCGTTGCGAATGATTTGAACACCGTGACGTTGCTTGGCCTGGTTGTGGGCCGGGCAGGTGACACCGCCGTTGCCAGGTCTGGTGCTGCCATTTGCGGCGAAGGCCTCAAGGTGATCGAGATGCATACTGGCCACGTTGTATTCGCAGCCCGGCCAACAACAGCGATCGCCGGACAGCTTCACCGCTTCACGGGCCGCACCCGTGAACAGCCGCTGACGACCACCAAGATCGATGACCCGGCTGGCAGAATCGACAACGACGCGCCGGATATTGCCGTTGAGCGCGGCGATCAACAACTCTCGGTCGCTGACAGCGGTTCGACTATTTTTATGCACTAAACGCCAGCGACGATCACCGCTAAAATCTCTGTGCTACGTTTCGCGTATGCGCCTCTCTTTCTCTCTCTGACGATGGTTGCCAGTCTGGTGGTGGCCGCTGGTATTCCCGGAACCCGGAGCAATAGCGCCCCGCCGGATGTCACCCGTTCTGTCGCTGACTCGGTTGAACTACAAGTTCTCAGTGATCGCGGGATCGTTGACCTTTTGGATGCCCGGCTCGGGACGACCGACGGCGAACTGTTCGGTGGTGTCACCATCGACGAGTCGCAGGGACTGATGACTGTCTACGCAACCGACCTGGCGGCAGCAGAACTGCGGTTCCCGGCGATTCATGAGGAGGTGGCATCCGGTCGCGCTGAGCGTGAAGGCGTACGAGTAGGGGACGGGGTCTACCCGATCTTGCGGGTTGTGCTGGTTGAAACCCCGATGAACTACCAGCGTTACGGAGAGTTGGCACGGTCGATGACCGAAAATGCCGGGGGCAGGATGGCCGAAGCCGAACTCGGTAAACGATCGGCAAAGCAAGCGGCCTGGTTACGCGGCGCAGGCGCACGAGTGACCTCAGTTCGATTCGATTATGCCCAACGACAAGTTGTCATCGGTGTCGATCGACCGAGTACCGCCGAACGAAATGCTGCTGTCGCCGGTTTTGGCGCTCGCGTCCGCATCGACAACGTGGAACCAGCCATCGAACTGGCCCGGCAGAACGACACGATCCATCGCGCTGGATCCCAGATCAAGACACCCCTTGGCGGGGGCCTCTACAACTTCTGCACTACAGCGTTCGCTGTGCGAGAAGTCTTTACGGGTACGAAGCGAATGCTGACCGCTGGCCACTGTGGGCCTGCAGGTTCGGTGTGGACGAGCACCGTCGGCAACTGGGCGTTTGGAACAATGACTAGTTCGAATACCGGCTGCGTGGTGCAGAACGCCAACGCCTGCCACGACAGTGCAATCCTCGGTGGTTCCACACACACCCGCCAAATGTACGTCGGGCGAAACCAGGCGACGACTATCACCCAGTGCGGCAACTTTGCATTGCCGTGCGACGTCTCCTCCACCTACGACCTCATCGTTGGAGCCCACACGCCGACCTCAGGGCAAATTGTGCGAGCGTCCGGCGCAAAAATGGGCGAGACGGGCGGGTACCAGGTTCCCGGGAGTACGGGCAACGTTTGCGTGTACTACGCTACGCCCGCTCGGTGGTTTTGCGGGTTGAAGGTACTCAATTTCGTTCCCGGAAACGGCAACTACCACACGATAGGAGGCGATAGTGGTGGACCAATTTTCATCGTGCAGAACACCTACAATTACTACGCAGTAGGCATTATTTCCGGGGCGAGCGCTACCGGGCTAACCCACTATTACACCCCGATTTCCACAGCTCTGTCAGACTTCTGGGTCAGTCTGGTCGTGACATGAGACTGACGCTGGTGGCGCTCGCGTTGTCGACAGCCTCGCCCGGCTGTAGCGCAAATTGTGACCTGGTGTATCGGTCCTCGGCACTTGCCGTCACCTCGGCTGAAGGATTTGAGCGAGGGGTGCGGGCCTGCTTCGACGACCTTTGCTCTGAACCGGCCACACAAGGCTCGGTGGCGATCTTCATCATTCTCGGCGACGACGATGACAAAGGGACCCTGCGCCTTGAAGATCGCGACAAGGTGACTCTCTCCGAGCTCGACCTAAAACTGCATGTCGAGGACAATCCGTGCTTCAGAACTGTGTCCGGCGAGGCCACCTATACCTCGGAAGCGGGTTTGGTCGAGGTGACAAAATGATGGCATCGCGTCCACAAACTCCCGGCGAATGAATCGGATTGGCTGCGGGGCCCGGGAGCCAGAGTTACCTCGGTTTGGATCAACTATGAACTCCAACACGTGGTCGTCGCTGTCGACAAACCCACCGATGCCGACCGAGATCTGGCAGTCGCCGCGTTCGGCGCCCAGGTACGTGTCGAGGATGAGGGACCAGCCGCCCCATGATGCGTCGGCCCAGCGCGTTCGCTTGACTAACTACACACCGTCTACAGTTGGTATTCGTCTCACGGGGGTGAATGGTCGATGACGATGGATGGTGAACAAGTAGCCGCAGCGATTCGCAGTGCGGTGCGTCAGGCGCTGGACAGCGACGACGAAACGACGATCTTCGACGCGCTGACACGGGTTCCGGCTGGCAGCATCGGCACCTTTCTGCACGCCACGTTCACCGCCGACAGCGAGCGCCAATTGCTATGCACTGCTCTCGGCGCATCGCCCGGCGCGGCCTCCGGCGACATCGTCTTCAACGCCGATGACGCCCTTGCGGCGGCCGAGGCCGGTCGTCACGTGATCCTCGTGCGCAACGAAACCAGCCCGGACGACGTGCTCGGCATGCAGTCGTCGAAGGGCATTCTCACCACACGCGGCGGCATCACCAGCCACGCCGCGGTCGTCGCCCGCGGCTGGGGGATCCCTGCCGTCGTCGGTGCCGGCGAGATCACAATCGACGCCGAGGGCATGCATCTTGGCGACCAGACCTTTCCGGCTGGCACTACGATCTCCATCGATGGCCGTAGCGGAGCGGTGTTCCTCGGCGGTGCGAAGACGGCAACCGCCGAGGCGCCCGCCGAGTTGGAGACGCTGATGCAATGGGCCGACAGCGTCCGCACAGCGGCAACACCACCGGTGCTGGTGAGGGCCAATGCCGACAACGCCGAGGATGCCGCCCACGCCCGGCGGATGGGCGCCGAAGGAATCGGCTTGTGCCGCACCGAGCACATGTTCCTCGCCGACGATCGCCTGCCTTTGGTCCGTCGGTTCATCCTCACCGACGACCCCACTGAAGAAGCGGCGGCGCTCACCGACCTCGAGGCCGCGCAGCAGCACGACTTCGAGGGGATTCTGCGGGAGATGGATGGATTACCGGTCACCGTTCGGCTGCTCGACCCGCCGCTGCACGAATTCCTCCCCGACCTGGAGCGCCTGGTCGTCGCTGAGGCGCTCGACACCCTCGACGACGAGGGCCGCATCGAGCTTGCCGCAGTGCGCCGCCTGCACGAGGTCAACCCGATGATCGGCACCCGTGGCGTGCGGCTCGGTGTGGTCAAGCCTGGCGTCTACCAAATGCAGGTGCGCTCGTTGTTGCGCGCCGTGCGCACCGTGATCCAAGGCGGCGGCAAACCAATGGTCGAGGTGATGATCCCACTGGTCGTCGACACCGCCGAAATGCATCTCGCCCGGCAATGGGTGTGCGAGGCCTTGACCGCAGTCGGCGGGCCAGAGGCTGTCGGCACCTTTGATGTCGGGGCGATGTTGGAAACGCCGCGGGCAGCGTTTGTCGCCGGCGAGTTGGCAACGGTCAGCGACTTCTTCTCCTTCGGCACCAACGACCTGACGCAGCTGACCTTTGCCTTCAGCCGCGACGACGTCGGCAGCAAACTGATCCCCGCCTATCTGAGCCATGGGCTACTTGCCGCCGACCCTTTCGAAACGCTCGACCAAGTCGGCGTCGGGCGGATGATTTCCTACGCGTGCGACAAGGCTCGCGAGGCAAAGCCGTCGATCAAGATCGGCGTCTGCGGCGAGCAGGCCGGCGATCCCGATTCGGCCAAGTTCCTCGTCGCCTGCGGCGTCGACTATGTCAGCTGCTCGCCGTACCGGGTACCGATCGCCCGGCTGGCCGTGGCCCAGGCTTTGATCGAAACCGGCCGGGCCACCCTCGATGCGCTGGTCGTCACCGCCGAAGAGTCCGAGCAAGAGCTGCCCATCGACGCCGATGCGGCAGCGGATGAGTTCCTGACGCTGCACGCCATGCGCATCAAGGGTTTCGCCGGGCCGGACGTATTGGCCGAGGTGTGCGGGCTGACTCAGGGTGGCGTCGAGGCGCGCCTCGCCGAGTTCGCGGACGCTGCGTTGGTGCGCCATATTCCGGCCCGCAACCTGTGGCAGCTCACCCCGAGCGGCAAAGAACGCCACCAGGAGTTGCTGGCCCAGGCCAAGGCCGCACCAGAACTCGCCGCCGTCGGCGAGCCGTATCACGTCTTTTTGGTGAGCAATGTCGATTTCAAGGATCTGTGCAACCGCTGGCAGGTGCGCGACGGCGAAGCCAACGATCACAGCGATGCGGCCTACGATGCCGAACGCATCGGCGAGTTGCGCACACTGCACCATGGCGTGCTGCCGTCATTGGCGTCGTTCGCCGGGTCGATCGAGCGTTTCAGCCACTATGCCGACAGGCTGGCTGCTGCGCTGACGAGTATCGAACGGGGTGAAACAAAGATGTTCACGGGCGTGATGTGCGGTTCCTACCACGACATATGGATGGAGCTCCACGAAGATCTCGTGCAGCTGCTCGGCGTCGATCGCGCCGCCGAAGGCAGCTTCTAACCGAACCTGTTCAGATGTGTAACGCCTGCCCATAGGCGGCGAGCACCGACTCGTGCATCGTTTCCGACAGTGTCGGATGAGGGAAGATCGAGCGGATCAGCTCGGCCTCGGTGGTCTCCAGATTCATTGCCAGAACGAACCCTTGGATCAGTTCGGTGACGTGGGCGCCGATCATGTGGGCGCCGAGCAGCTGGCCGGTCTCAGCATCGAAAATCGTCTTGACCAGCCCATCTGGCTCGCCAATGGCGATGGCCCGGCCGTTACCGACGAACGGGAACCGTCCGATCTTCAGTTCGTAGCCCGCGGCGCGCGCCGCGTCCTCGGTAAGACCGATGCTGGCAATTTCCGGGTGGGAATAGATGCAGCCGGGAATCCGGCTTTTGATGATCGGCTCGACATCGGTGTTGCCGGCGATCGCCTCGATACACACGGCCGCCTCGTGCTGTGCCTTGTGTGCAAGCATCGGCGGCCCAGCGACATCGCCGATGGCGTACAGACCTGGCTGTGCGCTGCGCATCAGCCCGTCAGTGATGATCACGCCGCGCTCGACGACAGCAGCCGTGGTCTCCAGCCCGAGCCCTTCGACGTTGCCGACGACACCGACAGCCGAGATCACCCGGTCGACCGTCAACTCGCTGACCCCGCCGTGCCCGTGTTCGATAGCGACAGTGACGACGTCGCCAACAGGACATAGCGATGTCACTTTGGCGTCGGTGATGATCGTGATGCCCTGCTCTTCGAGACGCCGCCGGGCGTGGGCGGCGATTTCGGCATCCTCGGTCGGCAGGATCTGTGGCAACATCTCGACGATCGTCACCTGCGCGCCGAATGCCCGGAAGAAGCTGGCAAACTCCACGCCAATCGCCCCGGAACCGACGATCAGCAGCGCCGACGGCATCGTCTCTGGCACCATCGCCTCACGATAGGTCCACACGAACTTGCCGTCCGGTTCAAGGCCCGCCACGGTGCGCGCCCGGGCGCCGGTGGCGACGATCACGTTGGCGGCGCGCAGCCCGGCGACCACCGACCCGTCGACGATGACCTCAACCCGCCCCGGTCCGTCGAGGCGGCCATGACCATCGAACACCGTGACCTTGTTCTTCCGCAGCAGGTGGGTGACGCCGGCACTCAACTGGCCAGCGATCTTGCGAGAACGAGCAACCACCGCGGCGAGGTCGAACGAGACGCTTTGCGCCGAAAGGCCGTAGTCAGACGCATTGACCATATGGCGGTACACCTCGGCAGATGTCAGCAACGCTTTGGTGGGTATACATCCCCAGTTGAGGCAGACACCACCGAGATGCTGCCGCTCGACGAGCGCGACCTTCCAGCCGCGCTGTGCCCCGCGGATCGCCGCGGCGTAGCCACCTGGGCCGCCGCCGACAACAATCAGCTCGAATTCGTGGTCAGGCATACGGCCAGATTACCCCTGTCTGTGTTACTTACTGGAGTGTGACTACAGTTGTGCGGCTCACGCCAGCAGCACAGCCGGGCTAGCAAGCACCTCGGCCACCGTTGCCAAAAAGGCAGCGCCCGGGACACCGTCGACCGCCCGGTGATCGATGGTCAGCGACAGCGTCAACGTCGGCAGGCGCTTCGGCTTGTCGCCCTTCCACCCCACCCGATCACGGATCGCGCCGACGCCGAGAATCGCGACGTTGGGTGAGTTGAGCACCGGCGTGAAGGCGTCGATGCCATAGGAACCGAGCGCCGACACGGTGAACGTCTGACCGCTGTAGTCGTCGGGACCGAGCTGGCCGGCACGAGCACGAGCGGCAAGCGAGGACGACACCGCCGCCAGCGTCCGCAGCGGCAACTGGTCGGCGTCGCGAATCACCGGGACAACGAGCCCGTCGTCGAGCGCCACCGCCGTGCCGATGTCGACGCGGTCGTGCACGACGAGTGCATCGGGGGTGAAGCTGGCGTTGAGCCGAGGATGCTCCCCGAGGGCGACGGCCACCGCCTTGATCACCAGGTCGTTGAACGTCGGTACCGCCCAGTCGCGCTGCGGCCACGCCGTCTTCAGCTCGTCGCGGAGCTTTACCAGGCGTTTGGCGTCGGCGTCGCGGGTCAAGGTCAGTTGCGCGGTCTGTTGCAACGACTCGTGCATGCGAGCAGCGATCGCCCGGCGCATCGAGCTGTGGCGCACGACATCGCCTGGGCGCGGGCCAGATGGCAGCGTCTTCGGCGTCGCCGTCGGTGCCGAGGTTCGGGCAGCCGCGACGACGTCGTCGAGACGGATGCGCCCACCCCGAGCGACGATTCCGCTGAGGTCGACGCCCAACTGGGCCGCGAGCCGGGCGGCGAGGGGCGACACCGCTGATGATGACGCCACCGACGAGGCCGACGCTGGCCCTGCAGGCGGCGACGCAGTTGCCGCGCTGAGCACGTCGGCGGTGATCACCCGGCCATTGGGACCCGTTCCGACGACACGGGAGACATCGACACCAACCTCGGTAGCGACGCGCCGGGCATTCGGCGAAACGAACTGCCGGGCCCCGTCTGCCAACGCCGGGACAACGGGGGTCGCGGCAACGGGCGCGGCGGCGGCAACGGGCGCGCCAACAACGCCAACCGCGGCGACAGCATCGAGCGCGGCAACAACACCAGTCGGCGGCACCTCACCGGGAGCGAGCAGGTAGCCGACGGCTTCGCCCGGTATCACCGTGTCACCGATCGCGCTGACTCGATGCAGCGTTCCCGAAGCATCTGCTTCGATCTCGGCGTCGGTCTTGTCGGTAGTCAAGATGTAGACCACGTCACCGACGTTGACGTCGGCCCCGTCGGCGATCAGCCATTCGGTGACGACTCCCTTGGTCATCGTCAGGCCCATCTTCGGCACCATCAACGGTGAGGCCATCGCCCTAGCCCCTGGCCATCGTGCGGCGACAGGCATCGGCGATGCGGCCAGCGTCTGGGACGTACAGCTTCTCCAGATCCGGCGTAAACGGCACGGGGGTGAACGGCGCACCGACACGCTCGACCGGAGCGTCGAGGTAGTCGAACGCCTGCTCCTGGATCCGCGAGGTGATCTCGGCGCCGAACCCACCGGAGCGAACGGCCTCGTGGACGACGACGGCGCGGTTGGTGCGCTTGATCGAGGCCACCACGGTCTCGGTGTCGAACGGCTCCAGCGTGCGCGGGTCGATGACCTCGATGTCGATGCCTTCCTCGGCCAACTCCACTGCAGCCAACTCGGCCTCACGAACCATCGCCCCGAGGGCGATGACGGTGACGTCGGTGCCCGGCCGGGCGATGCGCGCTTGGCCGAGGGGCACCGTGTACATGCCGGTGGGCACCGGGCCACTCAGCCCCAAAAGACGCTTGTTGCCCAAGAAGAACACCGGGTTGTCGTCTTGAATCGCCGAGATCATCAAACCCTTGGCGTCGTACGGCGTGGTCGGCATGACCACTTTCAGCCCGGGGGTGTGGCACAGCCAGGCTTCCAGCGACTGGCTGTGTTGGGCAGCAGCGCCGACGCCAGCGCCAGGCCAGGTGGTGATCGTCAGCGGCAGCCGGGCCTCGCCGCCAAACATGTACTTCATTTTCGCCGCCTGATTGGCGATCTGATCCATGGCCACAGCGACGAAGTCGCAGAACATCAGGTCGACCACCGGGCGCAGGCCGCCCATCGCCGCGCCGACCCCGAGGCCGACGATTGCCTGCTCTGAGATCGGCGTGTCGACCAGGCGCTTGGCACCGAAACGTTCGTGCAGGCCAGAGAACGTGCGCCACACGCCGCCGTATTCCCCGACATCTTCGCCAGCGACAAAAACGAGTTCGTCGGCGGCCATGCATTCGGCGATGCCGTCGCGCACGGCATTGGTAAAGGTCGTCTCCGGACCAGTGATTTCGATGCTCATCAGGCCACCCCGCTCTCGGTGTAGACGTCGGTCAACAGGTCGTCCGGGTGCGCTGGCGGGTCGGACTCGGCGAGACGCACCGCCTCGGCAATGTTGGCGCGTTGCAGATCCCATTCGGCCTCGATCTTCTTGCGGGTCAACACCTTGCGAGCGACCAACACCGCCTCCAGCGAATCGATTGCGTCACGCGCCTTGGCAGCCTCGACCTCTTCGGCCGGGCGATAAGGAATTCGCCCGAGACCCTTGACGCCGTGGTGGTCGAAATAGCGATAGGTGTCGGCCTCGAGCATCACCGGGCCGTTTCCTTTGCGTAACTCGGCCACCAGCTCAGCGGTGGCCTCATACACCGCCTCGGCGTCCATGCCATCGACGCGCACCCCCCGAAAGCCGTAGCCCGCAGCGCGATCGGAGACATGGGTGATCCGTTGGTGACGATGTTGCGCGGTGTATTCGCCGTAATGGTTGTTCTCGCAGACGAAGAGAACCGGCGCGTCGAGCACCGCAGCCATGTTGCAGGCCTCGTGGAAGGCACCGATGTTCGAGGCACCGTCGCCAAAGAACGACACGGAGATGCGATCGAGCCCGAGGAACTTGTTGGCAAACCCGGCGCCAACGGCGATCGGGATGCCACCGCCGACAATGCCGTTGGCACCGAGCACACCGAGGTCCATGGCGCAGATGTGCATCGAACCGCCCTTGCCCTTGCAGTAGCCGGTGGAGCGACCGTAGAGCTCGGCGAACATGCGCCGCAGGTCGCCACCCTTGGCAACGATGTGCCCGTGGCCGCGGTGCGTGGAGGTGATGTAGTCGTCGTCGCGCAACGCGGCCATGACCCCGGAGGCGACCGCTTCCTGGCCGACGTACAGGTGCAAGAAACCCGGGAGGCTACCGTTGGCCGAAAGCCGCCCAGCCTCTTCCTCGAACAACCGAATGCGGATCATGCGGGTGTGCAGATCGCGCAGCACTGCGGGGGTCGCGGCCATAGGTGAAGACTCCGGATTTCTGCCGCTGCGGGCCATGCGGCTGGCTACTTACTTGAGCGAGTGAACAGTTTCACTGTACCATCACAGTGATCAACATGGGGAAGGGAGAGCTGTGTCGACTACTGCTTCCACTGTCGGGTCCGATACCCCGCCACTGACCGCATTCATCGATGGACACCATCATCTCATCGGTGCGTCCTGCCCATCGTGTAGCACCACGAGTTTCCGCGCCAGCCGGGCTGTCCGCGCTGCGGTGCAGCCACGGAAGATGTCGTCCTGCCGCGGCGGGGAACAGTCTGGAGTTGGACGGTGCAACGCATTCGTCCGAAGCCGCCCTACAACGGCCCCGAGCCGTTTCAGCCATTCACCGTGGCCTACGTCGACCTCGGCCCGGTGATCGTCGAATCACCATTGTTCGGCCGTCCCGTCGATCAATGGTCGGTCGGCGATGCGGTGGCCTTGGTAGCCGCCGTCGATCAATCCGGCGCCACCACGTTCCACTTCGCAACCGAGGGGACCAACCAATGAGCGTGTCGATCATCGGTGTCGGAATGCATCCGTTCGGCCGGTTTCCGATCAGCGGGCGACAGATGGGCCTCATCGCCGCCAAGGAAGCCCTCGCCGACGCCGGGCTCGGGTGGGAACAGATCGACTTCGCCGCTGGCGGTAGCCGTGACGGCGGGCATGCCGATGCCTTGGTCAGCGAACTAGGGCTCAACGGCACCCCCTTCGTCAGCGTCTACAACGGCTGTGCCACCGGTGGCAGTGCACTGCTCGCCGCCACCTACGCCATCGAGTCCGGTCGGGCCGAGATCGCCATGGCGATCGGCTTCGACAAGCATGCCCGCGGTTCGTTCGCCAGCAATCCGAGCGAATATGGCCTGCCCGCGTGGTACGGCGAAGCGGGGATGATGGTCACCACTCAGTTCTTCGCCTTGAAGCTGCAGCGCTACCTGCACGAGCACAAACTCGACCGACGACTGCTCGCCGAACTGATCGCCAAGTCGCTGCGCAACGCCTCGATCACGCCCCACGCCTGGCGGCGCAACGCACTCTCCGTCGATGAGATCGCCGATGCGGAAATGGTCAACGATCCGCTGACGAAATACATGTTCTGCAGCCCCAGCGAGGGTGGTGCCGCCGTGATCGTCACCTCCACGGAGAAGGCCCGTCAGCTCAGCGACCGGGCCATCGAGTTGAAGGCGATCGAGTTCCGTACCCGCAAGTTCGGTACCTTCGAGGTCTTCAGCCCGTGGTTGTCGCCGACGATCACCCAGGGCGCCACGGTCCACGCGGCGCAGGCCGCCTTCGAGGCTGCCGGCATCGGCCCGGAGGATATCGATGTCGCCCAAATCCAAGACACCGAGGCCGGTGCCGAATTGATGCACCTCGCCGAATGCGGGTTCTGCGAACACGGCGAACAGGCCGAGTTGATCGTCAGCGGAGCCTTGGAGATCGGCGGCCGGTTGCCGATCAATACCGATGGTGGCTGCATCGCCAACGGCGAGCCGATCGGGGCTAGCGGCCTACGTCAGATCATCGAGTGCACCATGCAATTACAGGGTCGTGCCGGTGATCGCCAGGTCCCCAATTCGCCGCGCACCGCCTTCACTCAGGTCTATGGCGCCCCCGGACTGAGCACCTGTACGGTGCTCGCTCGCTGATGATCAAACTGTTCACTCTGTCAAGTAACCGAGCTGAAGAGGGCGCGCCGTGATACCGCTGTGCGAGCGGGTTGCCAGCTCGGCTGACGACACCGCGATCGACTCCGACGGGCTCGGGCGCGCCAGCTGGGCCGAGGTGGGCGACGTCGTCTTGCGCCTCGCCGAGCGGTTACGGCACACCGCACTTGGCGATCATCGCAGCGTCGTGGTCATCGCTCGCAACCGGCCGGCGACGATCATCGTCCACGCCGCTGCGTTGCTCGGCGTGGCCCGCGCCGTGCCGGTCAACTTCCATCTGACGGCACCGGAGATCGCCTATCAACTCAACGAATCCGGGGCGCAGTTGGTGTTCGCCGATTCGACCACGGTCGCCGCCGCCCAGGCTTCGCTCAGCGAGGTTGGCCACGATGTGACCATCGTGGCCATGCCCAACGTCGGTGTCATCTCGCCGGAGATCGAGTCGTTCATCGGCGATGCTGCAGCGATCGCTCTCGATCCACACCAGCGGGTGTTGCCGAGTTTGCTGTTCACGTCGGGCACCACGGGGCGGCCAAAGGCCGTGCAGCTGCCACCAAAAACGATCGGGTCGACGCCAACGTTGGCCGGTTTCGACGAGTTGATCCGCACCCAACGCATGGCCCGCTTCGGCACCCACCTGGTGGTCGGTCCGCTGTACCACAATGGCCCGTTGACCGCGGTTCGCTTGCTGCTCGCCGGGGTGCCGCTGGTCGTGCACGGCAGCTTCGATGCACAACAGACCTTGGCGGCGATCGAGCGCTACGGCATCGCCTCCTCGGTGATGGTGCCGACCCACTTCGTGCGCTGTCTGGCGTTGCCTGCCGAGGTACGGGCGCGCTACGACCTGTCCACGTTGCAGTGCATCGTGCATACGGGTGGGGCCTGCCCGGTCGAGGTCAAGCATCAGATGTTGGCGTGGTGGGGTCCGGTGCTCTACGAGAGCTACGGCGGCACGGAATCTGGTTCGACCTGTTCGATCAGCCCGCAGGAATGGCTCGCTCACCCCGGTTCCGTCGGTCGGGCCGTGGCCCCGTTCCAAGCCGTGATCATCGACGACCAGGGCAACGAGGTGACGACGCCCGATGTCGAGGGCCGTCTGTACTTCCGCGATACCACCGGTCGCGGGATTCGCTACGAGGGCGACGAGGCTAAGACCGCGGCCGCACACATCGCGCCCGGTGTGTTCACCCTCGGTGAAATCGGCAAAGTCGACGCCGACGGCTTCGTCTACATCACCGATCGGTTCAGCGACATGGTCGTCTCCGGAGGGGTCAACATCTACCCAGCCGAAGCCGAGCAGGCGCTGATCAGCCATCCCGCGGTTGTCGACGCTGCCTGTATCGGCCTGCCGGACAACGAGATGGGCGAACGTCTCGTTGCCGTTGTCCAGGCTGAGATTGTCGGCCGACCGCCGACCGCCGCAGAATTGATCGAGCATTGCCGATCGACGCTCGCCGGATACAAATGCCCGAAAGAGGTCCGCTTCGTCGTCGGCCTCGGCCGCAACGCGATGGGCAAACTCGACAAGCGAGCCTTGAAAAAGCTCATTCAAGAGCAGCCAGGTTGACATGGACCTGCAACTGACCGGCAAAACAGCGCTGATCACCGGTGCCAGCCGCGGCATCGGGCGCAGCGCAATGGAGCGTTTGGTCAGCGAAGGTATGCGCGTTGCCTTCTGTGCTCGCGGCGCCGACGGCGTTGACGAGGCGCAGGCAGCGCTTGGCGAGGCGGTGATCGGCAGTGTCGTCGATGCCGGTGACGGCGATGCTGTGCGGGCTTGGGTCGACCGATCGATCGAGAGGTTTGGGCGCCTCGACGTCGTCGTCCCCAATGCCAGCGCGCTCGGTGGCATCTCCAACGACGCCGATGGTTGGCGGCGCAGCTTCGAGATGGATGTCATGTCCGCTGTCCATCTGGTCGAGGCATCGTTGCCAGCGCTGCGCCTCCGTGGCGGGGCCATCGTGCAGTTGGGCACGATCACCGCCGTCGAGTACCACAACTATCCGGGTGGCGGACTCAGCTACGGGGCGGTCAAGGCGGCACTGGTCAACTGGATCGCCCAGTTGGCCAAACAGGAAGCACCGTATGGGGTGCGCGCCAATGCCGTGTCGCCCGGCCCGATCTACATCGAGGACGGTTCCTGGGGCCGCATTCGCCAGCGCAAACCGGAGTACTACGCAGCCAACCTGGCCCGCCAGCCGCAAGGCCGTTTTGGGACCCCAGAAGAAGTGGCCAACGTGATCGCCTTCCTGGCCAGCCCGGCCTCGTCGTGGATCACCGGGCAGAACATCGTCGTTGACGGCGGTTTCACTCAACGCATCGGCTACTGAGGGCGATGCTCGCGGGCTCGCAGTAGAGGCACCAGCATCGCAAGGTGAAACGCCGCGGTCATCATCCACACCCGACGCGCTCCACCGAGCAACTCGACCCCATCGGCCTCGCCGAGCACGGCGATGCACACCGCGACTCCCGCAGCGCCACCCAGGCGGCGGACCAATTGCTGCAGGCTGTTTCCTGCCCCGAGGAATCGGGCATCGAGCGAGGCCAACGCCGCGCCGCTGACCAGGGTGCCGCAGACACTTTCACCGAATCCGAGCAGCAGCGCCCCTGGCAGGAAGCCAAACCAGATGTCGACGTTGTCCGTGGCGATCAGCCCCCACCACAGGGTTCCGGATGCCGCGATCAGGGTTCCAAAGACGGACAAACTTGTCGCCGAGTAGCGCCCGACGAGCCGTCCGGCGAGCGGCGCGCCGATCGACGCTGGCACCTGGCTGAGCGCTAGGGCGAGGCCGACCTGGCTGAGCGACCATCCCCAGATCGAGGTCATGATCAGCGGTGCGGTGAGGAACCAGCCGAAGAACGCTGCCTGCTGAAGGAACCCGGCAAGGATGTTGTTGGTGTAGACGTGGTTGCGCACCAGCGACAGGTCGAGCAGCGGCTCCGGGGCCACCAGCGAGCGTCGGACAAAAGCAGCCAGCAACCCAGCGGCGACGACCGCCAGCACCAATGTCATCGGTGAGGCCCATCCCCATTTGCCACCGCGAGACAACACCAACACCGTCAGGCCGAGCGCCGGTGGCCCGATGACCAATCCGATTCGATCGGTGGGGCCCGCTGACTCATCGCCACCGAACTCTGGCAATGTCCGCGCCCCGACGAGATACGCAGCAAGTCCCACCGGCGCAACGCTGGCGAACGCTAGCCGCCAATCGATGTTGACCAGCGCCGGACCAGCGAGCGGTGTGAGCCAGCCGGCGATCGATCCAACCATGCCCCACAAACCGATGACCGTCGGCGATCTGGAGATCGGAAACAGTGGCAGCACCAGTGCCAGCGCGCCGGAGGTGAGCAAGGCAGCTCCGGCGCCCTGCACGGCGCGGGCCGCGATCAGCAACGGCAGCGTCGGCGCCAAGGCCGTACACACGGCACCAAAGCTGAACAGCAGCAACCCGATCAGATAGAACCGCTTGCGCCCCCGGCGGTCGCCGAGCCGACCACCGATCAGCAGCAATGACGACTGCGCGACCATGAACGCGGTCGCCACCCAGGCCACCGAACTACGTGGCGAGGAGCTGAACTCGGCTTCGATTTGCGGCAAGGCTAGGGCGATGAATCCGGCGTCGACGACGAACAGGAAGCCGCTCACCGAGGCGATACAGACCGCGATCCAGGAGCGACGCTGGGCGGCGAGATCCGACTCCCACTCGGCCTCATTGGGATAGGCGGCGGCGACGAGACCGCCGCGCGCCGCTGCTGACTTATTCGCCCCTGACTTATTCAATGACGGCGATGTCGACCATCGAGGGCTCGGCGCGGGCGAAACGCGCTGAGCCACCGTTGATGCTGCGTCCGGCATCGACGACGAGGGTGTGTCCGTTGACCATGCGCGACTCATCGCTGGCCAGGTAGAGCCCAGCGAAGGCGATGTCGTTGACATGCGGAACGAGTCCAAGCAGATTGTTGGCGTGGGCGTGGGCGGTGACGGCGTGTAAGTCATTGGCGTCGCCGGTGAGCGCGGCGGCCGTGAGCGGCGTGGGGATCGATCCAGGTGCGATCGCATTGGCGCGGATGCCGTGTTGGGCCAGTTCCGGGGCTAACGATTTGGTGAGCCCGATCACCGCCGTCTTGGCGGCCGTGTAGGCGTGTGGGCCGAGCCCGCCGATCACCCCCGCGATGCTCGAGGTGGTGATGATCGAACCGGTGTGCCGCGGGATCATCACCCGAGCGGCGTGCTTGCTGCCGTAAAAGACGCTGTGCAGCAAGACGTCGATCGTCTTCAGCCAGGCCGTGGTGTCGGTTTCGGCGATCGGTCCGACGGAACCGATGATGCCTGCGTTGTTGACCATTGTGTCGAGTTGGCCCCAGGTGTTCACGGCCAACATCACGGCCGCCTCGACCTGGTCTTCGGAGGTCACGTCGCAGTGTTGGTATCGAGCCGCCTCGCCGAGCGATTCGGCTACCGCTTGGCCAACGCCATCCTGCACGTCGGCAACGACGACGCGAGCCCCTTCGGCGACGAACAATCGGGCCATCGCCTCGCCGATACCGCTCGCCGCACCGGTGATGACAGCTACCTTTCCTAGGAGCGTGCTGAGTAATCCGAGGAATCTGGTCGGGGTGCTCGCGTTTGGGGTTGGCGCATGTGAAAAAATTGTGGGGTGCAAGGTTCGTCTGTCGCTGATCGTGAGTTTTTGGATGCCGCAGCGTTGTGTGGCCATCTCGTGCGGCCGGGTTCGGTCCACGCGTTTTTGGCTGAGCATCGTCAGCGCTTGTTTCCGGATGAGATGTTCGCCGATCTGTTCAGGTCTGGGCGTGGCCGTCCGTCGGTGCCGGCTGACGTTGTGGCGACAGTAATGGTGTTGCAGGCGTTGGAGGGCGTGTCGGATCGCGAAGCGATGGAACGACTCTCGACGAACATCGCTTGGAAAGCGGCGTGCGGGTTGGCGTTGACTGATGAGGCGTTCCATTCAACGGTGCTGGTGTTGTGGCGCCGCAAGATCGAGAACTCCGACCGTCCGAAACGGATCTTCGACATCGTTCGCCAAGTGATCGATGAGTGCGGTGTCATCGTCGGGAAGAAGCGTCGAGTGTTGGACTCGACGGTGCTCGATGATGCGGTCGCCCGCCAAGACACGATCACGATGCTGGTCGCCCAGATCGGTCGGGTCCGCAAACTGATCCCCGAGATCGCTGGTGTGTACGTGCGTCAGCACAATCTTGCTGGTGGCCGCCCGCCGTGCGATTGGGACGACCCCGCCGACCGGGACCGGTTGGTGTCCGAACTCGTTGAGGACGCGAACACTCTCGTGTGGTCGATCGAGGACCTGGTCGATGACGGGTTTGTGCTCACCGATACTCAGACCGACGCGGTTGCTTTGTTGGCGTTGGTCGCTGGTCAAGACGTCGAACCCGGTGACCGGCCCGGCCAGTGGCGGATCGCTCGGCGCACTGCTGAGGATCGGGTGATCTCGACCGTCGATCCCGAGTCACGTCACGCTCACAAAACCCGTCGGTCCTATCGTGACGGTTACAAGGCTCATGTCGCGGCCGAACCCGAAACCGGGTTGGTGACGGCGTGTGATCTTGGTGCGGGGAACGTCGGTGACAGCCAAGCCGCACCCGGGCTGATCGCTGAGGAGCCAGCCGGCACCGAGGTGCTCGGTGATAGCGCATATTCCGCGGGCGAGTTCCGCGACCATCTTGACGAGCGTGGCATGCTCCCGGTCATCAAGCCTCAGCCATTACAACCAGCAGTGCCGGGCGGGTACACGCTCGATGATTTCACGATCAACCTCGAAGCCGGGACGGTCACCTGTCCTGAAGGTGTCACCGTGACGATCAAGAACTCGCGCACGGCCCGGTTCAAGAAGCATTGCGACACGTGCCCGGTCCGGTCGAAATGCACGAAAGCGAAAGCCGGGCGCACGATCGTGCTCCACGAACATCACCAGCACCTCGCTGCCGCCCGAGCCCAAGCAGCCACTGTCGAGTTCGACGAGGTGTATCGCCAGCACCGACCAATGATCGAACGGACCATCGCCTGGCTCGTCAAGGACAATCATCGCCGACTCAGATACCGGGGGATCGAGAAGAACCAGATCGCCTGGTCACTGCGATGCGCAGCCGTGAACCTGAAACGACTCCTCAAACTCGGGCTCGTCAACGACAACGGTTGGACCATCGCAACAGCAGCCTGAACGGTGAGCCGGAACGGTTCTGACGCCACCCACAACGACCTCAAAGCAGGAGACGGGCACAGCCGCACTCATCGACTCGCCCAGCCCGAAATCCGAACGATCGACCCGGCCCTTCACACCGCCCACGAGAACCCTTACCGGCCACCCCGCCGACCAGCCGCCGCAAAATACCGCTTTGATCAGCAGGGTCCTAGCAAACGATCGGCCACGTGAACTCCCTACTCAACTACTCGAGTTACTTTATGTACTCACACTATAGTTTCTCGTCTAACCGAGATCACTACCGGCGAACGCACGGTGGCAATGCCGTTCAAAAATGACCGCGATGCGGCACACTGTGGCCCATGATCGAACTTGCTGCGGGAGCAGCGCGATGCCTGATAAGCCCGAGCGACGGTGGGAGGCTTGCAGGCCTCACCGTCGGCGGCTACGACCTCATCCTGCGAGGGTGTTCCGCAGACGATCCGCTGCACTGGGGGTCCTACCCGATGGTGCCGTGGGCTGGGCGCATCGACCGTGGACGCTTCAGCTTTGAGAATGCGGACTACTCGCTGCCGATCATCCTCGACGGCCACGCGATTCATGGCACCGCCTATCGCGAGCCATGGCACATCGACTCGATCAACCGCACCGAGATCACGCTGTGGCACGCCTTCGGCCCGTCGTGGCCATTCGGCGGCGAGGCCGAGCAGCGTATTGAGATCAACGACAACGGCCTCGACTGCCACCTCTCCGTGACGGCCGGTGACCAAGCGATGCCCGTCAGCCTCGGATGGCATCCGTGGTTCACGAAACCGGTCGCCGACGACCTGCACTTCACGGAGATGTACGAACGATCGGCAACCGGTATCCCCACCGGGCAACGGCTCGAGCCGAAACTGCGGCCGTGGGACGACTGCTTCACGGGGCCAGTTGGACCACTCACGTTGAGCTATCCGGGGCTCTCGCTGACGGTAAGCAGCGACTGCGATCACTGGGTCGTCTATGACGAACCGTCACATGCGACCTGCGTCGAACCCCAAACTGCACCACCCAACGCGTTCAATATGTCTCCCATGGTGCTGCAACCGGGGGAAAAAATCGCCCGCGTGATGAGATTTACCTGGCAAATCTTGACGTTGTGACATCTCGGTGACAGCCTGACCCGGCGCTTACGGAACGAAAGGCAGCGCGCTAGCGTTTGATCCCATGTCTTACGCGACGGACCCAAATGGGCCCCTGCGCATTGCCTATCTCACCTACCGGGGCAAGCCCCATGTCGGTGGACAAGGCGTGTATACCCGACACCTGACGAAGGCATTAGCCGATCTTGGCCACCACGTCGAGGTGTTCGGCGGTCAGCCCTACCCCAATCTCGATGATCGGGTAGCTCTGCACAAGTTGCCGAGCCTCGACATTTTTAACGACCACTTCCCTGGTCGCCTCCCTGCGTTCTGGGAGATCAAGTCGCGCGAAGACCTGCTCGAAGTCGGCCAATACCTGACCGGGACGTTCAGCGAGCCATTGGCCTTCAGCGCTCGTGCCCACCGTGCCCTCAAGCCAAAGGTCGGCGATTTCGATCTCGTTCACGACAATCAATGCCTCGGCTACAGCATCTTGAAGATCAACAAGATGATGCCGACGATCGTCACTCTGCACCATCCGATCACCAAAGATCGTGAGCTCGAGATGCAGCACCAGCCGAATCGCTGGAAGCGCTGGGGTGTCGGTCGGTGGTATGGGTTTGTAAAGATGCAGGGCCGCGTCGCCAGCCGCCTACCGCGCATCGTCGTTGTCAGCGAAAACAGCATCAAGGACATTCACGCCGACATGGGTGTCAGCCTCGACCGAATGCGACTCGTTCCCGTCGGTGTCGATCCCGATTTGTTCAAGCCGTTGCCGCACATCACCCGCATCCCCGGGCGCTTGATCACCACCGCGTCCGCCGACGTGGCGCTCAAGGGCCTGTCCTATCTATTGGAGGCGATGGCCAAGCTGCGCGCGGAGCGCGACGTCACGCTGACGATCATCGGCAAGCCCCGCGAGGGCCACAGTGCCGACCTGATCGACGAACTGGGGTTGCGAGCGCACATCAACTTCGTCAGCGGTGTCAGCGACGAGCGCATCGTCGAACTCTACGCCGAAGCCGAACTTGCCGTCGTGCCCAGCCTTTACGAGGGTTTCAGCCTGCCGGCAATCGAAGCGATGTGTAGCGGCACCCCGCTGGTCGCCACCGATGGCGGGGCGCTGGGCGAGGTCACCGGACGCGATGGCGACACGGTTCTGCAATGCCGCGCTGGCGACGCCGAAGGCCTCGCCGCACAGATCCGCCGCGGGCTCGATGACAGCGCGCTGCGTGAGCGCATTGGGGCCGCTGGACGCCAACGCGTTGTCGAGCGATGGAGCTGGCAGCATTGTGCCAAGCTCACCGTCGAGCAGTACCGCGAGGTGCTGGCAATGCCAGACAACGTTGCCAAACTCAAGCGCAACGGACGGATCGCCTAAGTGCTGACGATTCGATTCGATCGCCTGCAGCTGAAGTCAGGCGACCACGTGCTCGACGTTGGCGCCGGCTTTGGTCGCCACTGCTTCGAGGTCGCCCGCCGCGGTGCCACCGTGGTGGCCATCGACTACGCCCAGGATGAAGTCGAGATGACTCGCAACACCTTCGGGGCGATGATCGAGGCTGGCGAAGTTGATGCTGGCACCTTTGGCGGTGCGCTGCGCGCCGACGCCACCCGTCTGCCGTTCGCCGACAACAGTTTCGACCACGTGATCACGAGCGAGGTTCTCGAGCACATTCAAGACGACGTCGCCGCGATCGCCGAAATGGTGCGGGTGCTCAAGCCCGGCGGAATCCTCGCCGCAACCGTGCCTTCCTGGCTTCCGGAGAAGATCAACTGGATGATCTCCGACGCCTACCATGCACCGATTGCCGTCGGTGGCCACGTTCGCATCTACACCTCCACCGAACTGAAGGCCAAGCTGCGCGCCCAAGGTCTACATTCCTTGTCCAGCCACCACGCCCACGCACTGCACAGCCCCTACTGGTGGTTGAAGTGCGCCGTCGGCGTCACTCGCGAGGACTCCAAGGCCGTCAACGCATACCGGCGTTTCCTCGAGTGGGACATCATCAAGGGTCCTCGCTCCACCCGGCTCGCCGAACGGGCCCTGAGCCCGGTGCTTGGCAAGAGCCTGGTGGTCTATGCCCACAAACCTCTGTCGGTGCACTCGCCGACATCGTTCGCGAGCACCTCTCCCGAACAGAACACATCGAAGGTCGACGCATGACCAAGATCCCAGCCATTGAAGGCGTGATCAGCCGCGAGGAGATCATCGATACGGCGAACTCGATCGCCCATCTGCAGCTTGTCAGCGGCATGATCCCCTGGTTCGTCGGCGGCCACTGCGATCCCTGGAACCACGTCGAGGCCGCGATGGCGCTCGACGTCGCCGGGCTGCACCACAACGCCGAAGCCGCCTACGAGTGGTTGGTCGACGTGCAGTTGCCCGAGGGTTGCTGGCATAACTATTACGCCTACGACGGCTCCGTCGAGGACGAGAAGTTCGATACCAACGTCTGCGCCTATGTGGCCACCGGCGTGTGGCATCACTGGCTGTCGAGCTGGGATCGCGCCTTTGTCGATCACCTTTGGCCTACCGTCGAACGCGCCTTGGAATGGGTGCTCGCCGCCCGCCGCCACGATGGCAGCATTCTGTGGGCGGTCGAGCCCGGCGGCCGACCATGGGATTACGCCTTGCTCACCGGATCGAGCAGCATCATGCACGCTCTGCGCTGCGGCACCAAGCTCGCCAACCTGATCAACGAGCCGCGGCCCCATTGGGCTGCGGCGGCCGATCGGCTGCAGTATCTGATCGCGCACCACGAGGCCAGCGCGTTCGAGCCAAAGCAGCGCTGGGCGATGGATTGGTACTACCCGGCGTTGAGCGGTGCACTCGACACCACAGAGGCACTGCGTCGGCTGAATGACGGCTGGGAGACGTTCGCTATCGAGGGGTTCGGCATTCGGTGTGTGAGCGACGAGCCCTGGGTGACCGCCTCGGAAACGGCAGAAGCGTCGATTGCCTACGCCTCCGCCGGTGACCTGGAGACAGCCACACGTCTGTTGCAGTGGACACGCGGCCACCGGTTGGAAGACGGTTCGTATCTCACGGGCCTCGTGGTTCCGTCGATGGAGACATTCCCGCCACTGGAAACGTCGGCGTACACCGCAGCCGCGGTCATCCTCGCTGCCGACGCCATCACCGGCGCGTCACCGGGAAGCAACGTGTTTGTGCATACCGACGCAGTGCGGCTAGACCGTATCTGTGACGCCACTGCCAAACCCTGATCAACTCGTTTCCGGCCGCGCAGGCCGCCCTCACCGCGTGCGGGTCGAGCGCACTTCTCGGCAGCACCGGGCATCGGACCCGTTCGCCAATCACCGGCACCGACCTCGGCGCTCTAGAACACAATGTGACCGTCGAACTCGCCGTCTCCCGAGCCGCCGAAGCGTTCGCAGCATGGCGCACCGTTCCCGCACCGCGGCACGCCGAAGTGATCCGCCACCTGGGTCTGTTGCTGCGCGACAACATCGAACACCTTGGCGCGCTGGTGACGATCGAGGCCGGCAAGATCGCCAGCGAAGCGCGCGGCGAGGTGCAGGAGATGATCGACATCTGCGATTTCGCCGTCGGTCTCAGTCGCTCGATGGGCGGCTCGACGATGGCCTCGGAACGCCCCGGGCACCGCTTGATGGAAACCTGGCACCCGCTGGGTCCAGTCGGGGTGATCTCGGCGTTCAACTTCCCGGTCGCCGTGTGGTCGTGGAACGCTGCGCTCGCCGTCGTCTGCGGCGACCCGGTGATCTGGAAGCCGAGCGAGCTGACACCGCTCACCGCCATGGCCACCGCTGCGTTATTCGATCAAGCGGCGGCCAGGGCCGGTGCGCCGGCGCACCTCAGCCAGGTGGTGCTGGGTGACGGTTCCGTCGGTGCCGAACTCGTCGCTCACCCGGGCGTTGCGCTGGTCAGCGCCACCGGGTCGACGGCGATGGGCGCCCGCGTCGCTCCGGTCGTCGCCGCCCGGTTTGGTCGGGCCATCCTCGAACTCGGCGGCAACAACGCGGCGATCGTTGCGCCATCGGCCGATCTCGAACTCGTCGTGCGCGGCGTCACCTTCTCGGCAGCTGGCACCGCTGGACAGCGCTGCACCACGCTACGGCGGGTCATCGTCCACGCCAGCCGACGCGAAGAGTTGCTCGAACGGCTCAGCGCGGCGTATGCCAGCCTGCCGGTCGGCAATCCGCAAGAAGCCGCCACGCTCGTCGGTCCGCTGATTCACCTCGCAGCGCAGCAAGCGATGGACGCGGCGATCCAAGCCGCACTGGCCGAAGGCGGCACGCTCATTGTCGGCGGCGAACGTGTCCTGGCCGCCGAAGCCCCCGAGGCGGCCTACGTGCGACCGGCGATAGTTGCCATGCCGTCACAAACCGACATCGTCGCTACGGAGACCTTTGCCCCGTTGCTCTACGTCATGTCCTACGAGGGCTTTGACGAAGCCGTGGCCATGCAGAATGGCGTTCCACAAGGTCTGGCCAGCAGCATCTTCACCACTGACGTTCGCGAAGCGGAACGATTCTGCGCTGCAGATGGCAGCGACTGCGGCATCGCCAACGTCAACATCGGCCCATCCGGCGCCGAGATCGGCGGCGCCTTCGGTGGCGAGAAGTCGACCGGCGGCGGCCGCGAAAGCGGAAGCGACGCCTGGAAGGCCTATATGCGTCGGGCGACAAACACGATCAACTACTCCAACGACTTACCGTTGGCGCAGGGCGTGCAGTTCGTCTAAACCGACCGGCGCCCGTTCAGTTGCAGGCGAACGTCTGGTAGGGCGAGGCAAACCCGGTACCGCGGACACGGACCGTATAGGTGTCGTTGGCCCCGTTGACCACGGTGTAGTTAGCCAACCCGGTGACCGTCGCGGCCCAGTTTCCGTTGCGCCGCAGTTGCTCCCACGACGAGCCCCGGGGTCCGGAGAAGCTCAGCACAGCGTCGTTCCCCACCACGGACTTGGTACAGGTGTAGGTAGCAACGACTGCCTGCGTCGAACCAGGGGTCGGTGTGGCCGCCCGCCAGTTAGCAGCGGCATCGTTGCTGTTGGCAAGGTTGATCACCTGCAACGACTGTCCAGCTGCCGGCGTCACGAAACCTGCACCACCGTAGGAGACCGTGTCGGCCACCGACCCATCGGCACGGGTCACGTTGAGCGTGCCAACGGTAGGCAACGCTCCGCCGAAGCGACCGGCGACCAGCGCTTGGCCCCCAAGCGCAAATCGGAACGCCAAGTCATCGCTGACGACGACGATCGAACGTCCGGCGGCGATCACCGTGCCCGGCTGCAAGGTGGCGGTCACCGCTCCCTGCAACTGCCAACCGGAGATGTCGATCGCCGACGCCGATGGGTTGTGGAGTTCGACAAACTGAGCTCCCCCGGCGATCGGCGAGGTGTACACCTCGCTGATCACAAGGCCTGGAGCCGCGGCCTGAGCGCCAGGGAGGCGGGCATCGGCGTAGATCGTTTGGCGACGCTGCTCGATGTAGAAGTTGACCGAGTTGCGGTCGCTCGCTGCCGTTCCGGTACGTGCCCAGAGTTGCTTGTCGAGAGCGATCGTCGCCTGAGCCCCAGCGAGGCCTTGGTCGTACATGCCGATCAACACCCCAGGAGCAAAGAGTTGGTCGCTGAGGGTGCGCAGCCGCCGGAAGTACATCTCTTTGAACTCCGGCACTTCGAGCACGGCCTCGATCATCTCGTTGACCCGGTCGCCCGGCTCGGCCGGAAACACAAAGCTGCTGACCACGCCGCAGCTGCAACTGTTGCCCCAGGTGTGATCGAGGTCCCAGGGGATGATCCGCCAGCGACCATCGACATTGGCCTTGAAGGCATAAAAGTTGTGGGTGTGGGCGTCAATATTGCTGTTGATTGCGGTTAACGCCGCCCAGTTGATCAGCTGCGGAATGTCGAAATTGGCCCGGGCGTAGGCCTCACGCTGGGCCCCGGTGAGCTGGACCACGTTGTTCGACAGCTCGTTGACGATCGAAAGGCCGTTCTCCGGGCCTGACTTTTGGTCCCACCTACTGTCGAGGCTGCGGGTCAAGTTCCACACCGAACTGTCGGCATCGAACAACGCCCCCTCATCCTCGTACCCGTTGCGCTCCCGCCAGTTCTTGTCGTAGGTCTCCATAAATCCATAGAGGCCCTGGAACTGGCCGTTGCGCTCGACACGCATTGGGAACCGTTGTGGTCGGGCGACGCCTGCCGAGGCATAGACGCCGAACGACAGCATGCTGCGCCCGTACGTCCGATCGGAGTAGTCGGCCTGCATGGCGAACTCGTCGACCGGCTCGACCAGTCGGCCGTTGGTGATCAGGTCATGGTTCTGCGGCAGTTCCCATTTGAATGAGAACTTCGGGTCGTTGCGAGAGAAGTCGCCGCGCACACGCACCCGTGCGCCAGTGATGACCTCGTTGTCCATGACCATTGCGCTCTCAAAGGTGAAGTCGGTGGTATCGAACCGATAGGTGGTGGTCATGCTGACCCAGTCGGCCTCACTGATGAACCACTCGAAGACGGGGATATCGGCCACCAGCGGACGGGCGTACCAGATACCGATCGTGCGCCAGGAGTCATCGATGCGCGGGTAGCTGTGGGGGAAGACGCCTTGAGTGTCGATCTTGTATTCGAGCATCGTGCCTGCCTGCTGGGCAGGCAGGGCGAACGTCCACAGATTGCCACCGGCGCTGACCATCGGCGACGTCGCAAACGGACCCATGTTGGTTCGGTATTGGATCTGTGGGATGCCGACCTGTCCGCTGATGTCGGCGGTGACGGTGACCACCTCACCGACAGCCGGGCGGCGGTTGCTCTCGGTCACCGAGTTGATCGACTGCGGCACACCCGGGCGATTGACGCTGTTTACCGCGCCGGGGGTTGCCCCGCTCGGGGCTTGCGAGGCTGCCCAGTTCCACGGACTATTGCGCGGCCCGTTGAGCGAGATCAACTCTAGGCTGCTGCCCTGGCCATCGGGGAGCACCGGCCAGGGATGGATGTCGAGATACGAGAACGAGTGGATATCGACGTTTGCGGCGTTCTTGATGGCGATCACTTCGCCGCTGTTGCGCAGACTTCCCGTGTAGGTACCGGCGGTTGCACGACCGTACGTCGCTTGGGTCCTGGCTGCGTCGGGGCTGACCAAGAGGAACTGACCGGCGGCGATCGAACTGCCCGCAGGGAAGCAAAACGTGACCCCGGTCAGGCACCACCCGGAGATGTTCAGCGCGCTCGGCCCACTGTTCCAGATTTCCAGGAACTCGTCGATGTCGAGATCCGATGGCGGATCGAACATGATCTCGGACACGACAACATCACCCTCGGCCGCATGCGCGACCTCGTTTGCCGTCGTCGCTATGACGCCCGCGCACGCCGCCGCCAGCAAACCGAGGCCAATGCCCCGAAGCCGTCCAACACCCATGGTGTCCCCTCCGTCCTGCCAGATAGCGCCGACGGTAACGTTGCGTGCTCAACAATGACATGGGCCGTTCGGACCAACCTCATGTTCTCTTGTCAAAGGAGGTTCTGCCGTCTAGGTCGAAGGGCGTAGCCTTTCAAGGAATTCGATCACCGCGGCGTTGAAGCGGTCGTTGCGGTCGCCGGCAACCATGTGCCCGGCATCTTCGACGTCGATGGTCTCGGCGTGCGGGATAAGCATCTGCAGTTCGGCGGCGCCCTGTGGACTGACCACATCGCTCGCGCCGCCGCGCACCAGCAGCGTGGGCACGTGGACCCCTCTCGACGCGGCGACCATCCGGTTGTACGGCGTGAGACGACCGGCGGTCGGTTCTCCGGCGGAGTTCACGTCGCCGATGCGGGTGAAGAAACGCGGGTCCCAATGCCACACCCAGCGCCCGTCGGCTCGCTGGCGTATGTTCTTCAAGAGGCCGCTGAGATCAGTTGGCCGTTGGCGATGGGGCATATACGAAGCAACGGCATCGGCGACCGCTTCGAGCGAATCGAAGCCTTCGATCCCGAGGGCCATGAAGTCACGGATTCGATCGGTTCCGACGCGTTCGATTCGCGGGGCGACATCGACGAGCACCAATGCCCTGGCGCTGGGGGTGTGGCCCTCACCGATCGCAGCGAGCGAGGCCAGACCACCGAGCGAAGCACCGATCAAGACTGGGCGATCAAACTGGTTGGCCACAGCGGCAATATCGCCTGCAAATCGATCGATGTCATAGACCCCATCGGGCGACCAGTCACTCTCGCCGTGGCCACGAAGGTCGAACGAAAGAGCTCGCCAACCTGCCGCGCCCAGGGAGCGCAACGCGCCAGCCCAGGCATGACGCGTCTGTCCACCTCCGTGGAACAACAGGGCTACCGGGCCAGATGGATCACCGACTTCATCGGCGGCCAGGTTGACCCCATCGAGACCGACGCATGACAGCACCATCAGCTCAGCTCACCGAGCCAGCTGACGCTCAAGCCAGGCATCGATTCCGGCGGCGTAGCGCTTGGCGGCCGCAGTGTGGGGAAACATGGAGACGCCGTGGGGCGCACCATGGTGGACGTGTAACTCCGTCGGTACGCCTGCCTGCATCAGGCGCATCGCGTAGGTGATGTCCTCGTCGCGAAAACCGTCGGCGTCGCCGACGACCACATAGGCGCTGGGCAGACCGGCGAGATCCGTCGCACGGGCGGGCGCAGCGTAGGCGGGAACGTCGTCACGGCCATACAGCTCACCGAGATACGACATCCAGCCGAAGGTGTTCGAACGGTTGCTCCAAATCGCCAGATCGTCGTGTTGGCTCGACGGAGTGTGCTGGCGATCATCGAGCATCGGGCAGTCGAGCAGTTGGAAACGAAGGTCGATCTCACCACGATCACGGACCAGCAGGGCCAGCGCGGCGGTCAACCCGCCCCCGGCGCTGGTGCCGCCAATACCGATGTGGGTGACGTCGATGCCGAGCATTGCGGCGTTGTCGACCACCCATTTCAACCCGCGATAGCAATCTTCGAGTGGCCCGGGATAGGCCGTCTCCGGGGCCAGTCGATACTCGACGGAGACACCAACGCACTTGAAACGTTGGCAGACGAGGTCGAAACGCTGATCTTCCATCTCGTAGGTGCCGAGCACATAGCCGCCACCGTGCATCACGTACAGGCAGGGCAGCGGACCCTCGACACTGCGTGGCCGATGCACGCGCACGAGAATGTCCGGTTCGCCGGGCACGAGGTGATCGCTGCGCTCGACGTTCTCGCTGAGCTGCGGGGCGGGCAGCCTGGCCCCGCCGGAACGGACCATCGCCAAGGTGCTTTGATCGATCGTCGGGATGGGAAAGTCGGACAGGACCGAGGCGATTTCAGGGTCGATCGTGGGCATCGACCCATCCTCGCGCTTTATTCGCTGAAAGCCCACAGCGGACGACCGCTGACCTCGATCACCAGCCGATTGAGCACCGGCAATGGAAGGCCGACGACATTGGCACCGTTGCCGTGCGTGGCACTGATGAACAC
Source organism: uncultured Acidimicrobiaceae bacterium (assembly GCA_963732585.1). Taxonomy (GTDB): domain Bacteria; phylum Actinomycetota; class Acidimicrobiia; order Acidimicrobiales; family Ilumatobacteraceae; genus WLMZ01. The sequence goes on from CAVSZY010000004.1 coordinate 342,740, forward strand.
TGCGGCGGCGCGCTGTATGGCGTAGGCGCCGGCTTTGCCAAACGGTTCTCCCGTACCGATATACCAATCGAGGGTGGCCTCGTCGAGCGGCTCCACGATCACGGTGGTCGTGTCGACGTCGACCGCAAGGCGCATTCCGAGGCGCACCGCGACCGCGGTATGGACGCGGTGTTCGCGGCCGCTGATCAGGCGCAACATTCGCCGGGCGTCAGCGGCGTCGTGCGGTTTGGCGAGAATTGCACCGTCGACATCGACGGTCGTGTCGGCGGCGATGACCACCTCGTCGGGCGCCGCGTCGAGCGCCAGGGCCTTGTCCCGGGCGAGCCGTCGGACGTAGTCGATCGCCTGCTCGCCGGGCAACTCCGCCTCGTCGATATCGCTCGGGGCGATCCGAAACGTGCACCCGAGGGCGGCCAGCATGTCACTGCGGCGCGGCGATTCAGAGGCGAGGACAAGGCGCAAAATCAGCCGCCGCTGAGTGCCATCACGTCGCCGTCATCGGGGATCGTGTCGTCGTCGAGATTGTCGAGGTAGCCCTCGGGGAGCACCACTCGAATGGGCCCATTGGTGTGGCCACGCCGAATGCGTTCACCGCCGGCAACGAGCTCAAGGGCAGGATCGATCGTGGCTACCAAATCTTCCAGCTCGGCGATCGAGGCGATCATGCCGAGCTTGCCGCGAATCTCGCCACCGACCGGGTAGCCGGTCAGGTACCACGATGTGTGCTTGCGGAAGTCTCGGCAGGCGTGCTCCTCGCCGAGCAGCCCGGCGAGCAGACGACAGTGGTCGACCATCTGCGCCACGACCCACCCCACCGGCGGCGACGCGGGGATCGGTCGGCCATTGAAGGCGGCGACGAGGTGACCAAACAGCCAGGGTCGCCCGAGGCAACCTCGCCCGATGACGACGCCGTCACAGCCAGTTTGGCGAACCATCTGCAATGCATCGTTGGCCTCCCAAATGTCGCCGTTGCCGAGCACTGGAATCGAGTCGACAGCAGCTTTCAACTCCCCAATCGCCTCCCACCGGGCGTTGCCGGCGTAGTGCTGCTGCGCCGTGCGGGCGTGCAGGGCAATCGCTGCCACGCCCTCCTCCTCGGCGATCTGGCCCGTGTGGATGAACGTCATCAGCTCGTCGTTGATGCCCATGCGGAACTTGGCGGTCACCGGGATCCCGTACGGCGACGCTGCCGTCACCACCGAGCGCAGAATGGCGCGCAGCAGCCGCGGCTTGGCCGGCACCGCGGCCCCGCCGCCGCGACGGGTTACCTTCTGCGCCGGGCAGCCGAAGTTGAGGTCGATGTGATCGACCCGATCCTCGGCACACAGCTGGCGCACGGCTTCGCCGACCATCGTTGGATTGCTGCCGTAGAGCTGCAGGCTGCGCGGCGATTCGTCGGGCGCGAAGCTCGACATCCGCTTCGTCTTTTCGTTGCCGTGGACGACGGCGGTGGCCATGACCATTTCGTTGACGTAGATCAAGTCGGGGGCGAAACGACGGCACATCGTGCGAAACGGTGCATTGGTCACCCCAGCCATCGGCGCCAGAACGACGGGTGGCCATACCTGATGGCGGCCGAGTTGCAGCGGCGCGACGTCGAGGGGTTTGCTGGTCAGTGGGGTCATCGTCCAAACCCGCTGACGGCAAACCGGACCGCCGACGGCCCGTTGCTGGTGGCCAAGGTGTCGTCAAAAGTCCGCTCGATGCGCTGCACCAATGCCGCCGAGGAGACCACGGCGATCGACGGGGCCTGGACGCAGCGATCGCGCAGCGACTGCCAACCCGCCTTGCTGAGGCGGTCGGCGGGCGGCAGGTGACTGACGACAGCGGTCTGCGCGGGGGCGTCACCAAAGGTGAGATCGGCGGCGACCCCGCCCGCCTCAGCGCGAGCGGTCATCGCCGCCTGCTCGCCGACGTTGAGTCCACCGGCGATGTAGGGCTTCTTCAACCCGGGACGGACATCGGCATCGGCCGCCGCACAGAGTTTGTCCCATTGGGGCCGCTCGACCGGTAACCAGTCGAGGAACGGGAACGCCCGATCACGCCCGGCGGGCATACGGCGAGCCAGACGGGCCGCTTCGATCAACACCGTGCCGTCGCCCGCAGCCGGGTCGTAGAGGGCCCCGCGATGGGCGCGAGCACCGCTCCAGTGCAACAACCCGCTGGCCAACGTGGCGCGCAGGTCCGGTTGCTCGGCACCGTGCCAGCTCCGTCGGTTCATCGACTCCCCGGTGGCGTCCAGGCTGACCGTGGCGATGTTACGGGAGATGCGCAGATGCATCGTGTACACGCCGCCGTCGTAGTCGCGACCCTCGATTTCGTCGCGTTTGACCACGCTGCGGATGCACTCGGTGATCGAGTCGATGTTGAACAACCGCGAGCCGCTGGCCACGACGTTCAGCCGCACGGCGGAATGTTTCGGCAGCCAGAGGTGGAACGGGATGTCCGACAGGCCGTCCTGCAGGTCGCCGAAACCAACGGCATCAAACCGGCCGATGCGAACCAAGATGCGCGTCGCCGTGCTGAGATGGAGATGAGCGAGCATCAATTGCGACCACGTCAGCGAGGCGGTCAAACCGCCGACGCCGAGGTCGACGACGCGCATGTCGTGACGGGCCAGCTCAGCGGCGGTCACGGCCTCGAGGCCTGGGGCAGTAACGATGTACACAGCGACACGGTTCATGAAAGTTGCAAACGCATTCCCGGGAAGGCCCCGATATCGAGCGGTGTCGGACCATCGCTGCGGAGGCGGTGCCACCCTGCAGCGGCGATCATCGCCGCGTTATCCGTGCACATCGCCCGGCTTGGAACAAAGGCCCGCAGACCGTCTTCATCGCAGGCTTGCAGCCAGCGCTCGCGCAGCAGCGAGTTGGCCGCCACCCCGCCACCGATGGCCAACGCCTTGGCACCGGTCTGTCGCGCAGCACGGCGCGCCTTGGCGACGAGCGAATCGACCACCGCCATCTGGAACGAGGCGGCGACGTCAGCGGTTTCGACGTCGGGATTCTTGCGAACGTGGTTGATCACTGCCGTCTTCAAACCACTGAAGCTGAAGTCCAGCGACTCGGGAATAGCTCGCGGGAAGGCAATGGCCTGCGAGTCGCCGTAGCGAGCCTCGCGATCGATGGCCGGACCGCCGGGATAGCCGAGACCGAGGAACCGAGCGACCTTGTCGAACGCCTCACCGGCGGCGTCATCGATCGTTTCGCCGAGCAAGCGATAGTGTCCGTGGCCACGCATTTCCACGAGCATCGTGTGACCGCCGGAGACCAGCAGAACGACCAGCGGCAATTGCAGATCGGGATCCTCGAGCAGCCCAGCGTAGAGGTGCGCTTCGAGATGATTGACCCCAATGAACGGCACATCGAGCACCAGGGCGAGAGACTTCGCCGCGCTGACCCCGACTAAGAGCGCGCCGATCAACCCAGGGCCAACCGTCGCCGCGACGGCGTCGATGCGTGACTGGTCGATGCCGGCCTCAGCAATTGCCCGTGCGATGACCGGGGCGATTAATTCGACGTGTGCCCGGCTGGCGATCTCCGGGACCACGCCGCCGTAGGGCACATGATCGGCAATCGAGGTGTTGACGACGCTGCTCAAGATGTCGGCGCCACCCAACACCACGGCCGCAGCAGTCTCGTCACAGCTCGTTTCGATGCCGAGCACCACCGTGCTTTCGTCGATCGTCATTCGGCTGCCTCCGGGCTAAGTTCGCGCAGGCGCGCCGCGTAATCCGCCGTGTTGATCCCTCGACACCACATGACAATCGCGTCCTCGACGTTCTCGTAATAGTTCTTGCGCACTCCCGCCGCCTCGAACCCGAACCGGCGATACAGCCCCTGCGCTGCGGCGTTGGACACCCTGACCTCGAGCGTCATCGCCGCGCAGGTGCGCCGACGCGCCTCCCAGGCAAGTTCGGCGAGCAGACGGCTGCCGATCTGGCCACGCTGATGGCTCGGATCGACGGCGATGTTGGTGACATGAGCATCGTCGAGCGCTAACATCAACCCGGCGTAGCCAACCAGATCGGTACCGTCGAGCGCCGTGATGTAATAGCGCTTGCGTGGTCGCACCAGCTCCAACTCTGCGGTGAAGACCGACATCGACCACGGCTTTGGATAGACCTGGCGTTCGATGGCCTGGATCGCCGCAAGGTCACGTCGGCGCATGGCGGCGATGGTCAGGGGCTGGGCAGTGCCGTCGTCTCGCGTCGAGCGCAGCAACCGTGAGATCACGTTCATCGCCGCCGCCAATTGATTTCAGCGTCGGGAGCGCGCAGGTACATCGGCCTGACCTCGCCCTGCCCGTCGCCGCCGTCGCTGTCGGCGCGCAGCACTTTGGCCCGCGCCAAGGTGACCAGCGTCGCCGCCGAGGGATGGGCGAGGTCGGCAACCTCGATGTTGCCGACGAGGTCGTCGCGATAGCGGATCGCCCCGTCGCCGACGGCGAGCACGTCTTGACCGCGAGCCATCACCTCGGCGTTGAAATCCTCCAGCGAACACGCCACCGGTTCGCTGACTCGTTGGATCCCACCAGGCGAAGCGAGGTAGAAGGCGTAGAACACCTCGGACTTGCGGGCATCGATGACGCTGGCGATCACCTTGCTCGTATGCCGCAACGGAAAGGCAAGCAGATCGAGCGAGCAGACCCCGACCAACGGCACACCCAACGACTGGGCGATGACCTTGGCACTGGCGATACCGACGCGCATTCCGGTGAACAAGCCCGGGCCGACGTCGACTCCGATGGCGGCGATCTCGTCCATGCGCACCTCGGCCTGGCGGCACACGAACTCGATCGCCGGGGTCAAGACCTCGGCGTGCCGTCGCCCTTTGGCGATCTCGACCAATCCAATCACCCCGTCATCGCCGCCGAGCGCGACGCTGACCACTTGTGTTGCAGTTTCGATGCCCAGGGTGATCACGCCATCTCCCATTGCTCAAGCAGGGCTTCAAGCCGTTCCCAGCGCGCCGCCCAGCGTCGATCGCTGGAGGTGACCACGAGCTCACGGGTATCGTCGTCCTCGCCGACGGCAATCTCGATCCGCAGCTGTGGTCCGAGATCGACGACGTCGCCCCATTCGACGAGCACGATGCCCTGCTCGAGCAGTTCCTCGAAGGCCAAGTCGGCGATCTCGGCGGTGTGTTCGAGCCGATAGAGGTCGGCGTGATGTAACGCCGACGACCCGATCTGGTAACTGTGCACGATGGTGTAGGTCGGCGAGGTGACAGGTTCGTGCACGCCGAGTTCTTTGGCGAATCCTTGGGCGAAGGCGGTCTTACCGGCACCCATCTCGCCAGCGAGAACGATCAGATCACCCTGTCTGGCGACGCGGGCGATCGAAGCTGCGATGGCCCGGGTGTCCTCAAGGGTGACAGCGCGGACACGAAGCATCGGTCCTGTCGACATAGGTAGGGATCAATCATAGGTAGTGGCGTTCGATTCGCTTGCTGATGCCGCAGACGATCTCGTACCCGATCGTGCCGAGGCGCTCGGCCCACTCCTCGGCGGTGACCACTTCCGAACCCTGGCGACCGAGCAAGACGGCCTCGTCTCCGGGCGCTACCGGGTCGTCGCCACAATCGAGCAGCAGCTGATCCATGGTCACAACCCCAGCCAGTCGACGACGACGTCCGCCGAGCAACACCTCCCCGGCGCAGGCAAACAGGCGACGCGGGACGCCGTCGGCGTAACCGATCGGCAGGACCGCCACCGTGGTCGGCCGTGGGGAGTGATAGCGCAGGCCGTAGCTGGCTCCCTCTCCGGCCTCGATGCGCCGGACCGTCGAGACCCGAGCTTTCAGCGACAGCGCCGGGCGTAGGTCGGGCAGCAGGGAGTCGACGCCAAGGCCCGGTGATATCCCGTAGATGGCGATGCCGAGTCGGACGAAGTCGAATCTCGCGGCGACATCGGCCACCGCAGCCGCCGAGTTGGCGGCATGCGTCAGCGGCGGGCGAACGCCGTGGCGATCGAGGTCGGCGAGCACCTCGCCAAAGCTGTCACGCTGCAGTTGATTACTCGGCGCGGCCGGGTCGTCGGCACAAGCGAAATGGGAGAACACGGCCGAGAAAGCCAGATTCGGATCGCGGTCGAGCTCCATGGCGATCGACACAGCGTCGCCCGGGTCACACCCCGCTCGATGCATGCCGGTATCGACCTTGAGGTGAACAGCCTGCACCACCTGAAACCGCTGTGCCGCTGCGGCAAGGCTCGCCGCGTACCCACGCGAAGCGACCGTGGCGATCAGGCGATGCTCGACGAGGGCCTCGATCTCACTGGCCGGTTGTTCGCTGAGGACCAAGATCGGTGCGTCGATACCGGCCCGGCGAAGCTCGACTCCTTCTTGCACGAGAGCGACGCACAACCCGACGGCGCCACCGTCCAACGCCGCGCTCGGCCACCGGGATGGAACCATGCCCGTAGCCGTCAGCTTTGACCACCGCCCAGACCTGCGAACCAACCGCGTCGACGAGGGCGGCAACGTTGCCGCGGATGTTTCCGAGGTCGATCTCAGCCCAGGCCCCTCTCATCGCGGTCGCAGTTCGGCGAGCACCCGTGGGATCGAGCCGAGCAGATCGGAGGCGACCATCCCCGTCTCGAAGTGATAGGCCGCGGCCGCGCCGTGAATCCAGGCGCCAGCAGCCGCGGCTTGCATCGCCGGCATCCCGGCGGCCAGCAGCGAGGCGACGATACCGGTGAGCACGTCACCGGTGCCCGCTGTCGCCAAGCGGTGATCGCCACTGTTGCTGACGATGACCTCACCGCTCGGATCGGCGATCACCGTCGCCTGGCCTTTGAGCAACACCGTCGCGCCGCTCAGCACCGCCAGGCTGCGGGCGGCGTCGATGCGGTCAGCGCCAGGCAACGCGCCGGTCAGCATCCGGTATTCACCATCGTGCGGTGTCAACACGGTCGACGCTTGACGACCGGCGAGAGCGTGCAATCCTCGGCTGGCAATCGCCGCCAGGCCATCGCCGTCGATCACCGTTGGCAGCGCCGCGGCGCCGATGCAGCTGACGACATCCTCGGCCGCAGTGCCGCGTCCGAGGCCAGGACCGACGATGAGCGCCCCGAAGCGGTGCAGATCGGCCTGCACTGCGGCCGCCCACCCAGTTTCCGGAAGGGAGCGAACGACATATTCATGCCCGCTGTCATCGGTCGCGACGCCCGGCGACGACAGGTGCACCATGCCACTAAAGCTGCGCAGGGCGGCCATCGACGCCAGCCGCGCGGCTCCAGACATTCCGCTGCTGCCAGCGACAACACGCACCGCATTGCGCCACTTGTGCGTGTCGCGGGCGGGGCTCGGCAGCCAAGCGGCGACGTCGGCGGGTTCGATCAGATGTGTGCTGGTCGGGGTTGCCAGACCGATGTCGGCGACCTCGATTGCGCCTGTGAGCGCGGCGCCGGGGCCGAAGATCAGACCTGGCTTGAGCGCTGCGAAGGTCACCGTTCGCTGGCAGCGGTAGGCCTGCGATGCGACCTCGCCGGTCAATCCGTTGACGCCGCTGGGGATATCGACAGCCAACACAGCTTGGCCAGGGGCCAGCCGGGGAGGCGTCCAGTCGCCGCGGAATCCGGTGCCAAATGCCGCGTCGATGACGAGATCGACAGCTGGCAACCCGTCTGGCAGAGCATCGGTGGCGTGCACCGTGACCTGCACCCCGCGCTGCGCCAAGCGGTGGGCTGCGACCCGGCCGTCATTGCCGTTATTACCGGGTCCGACGAGGACGACGACCCGTCGCCCATAGGTCCCGCCCAACATCCTCAGCGCCGACCACATCACCGCCTCACCGGAGCGTTCGATCAATGTCGCGATCGGGGTTACCAGGGTCGCTGCAGCATCGATCGCCCGCATCTGTTGTGGCGTCACAATGCTCAACATCGCGCCCTACCCGCTACTCGGCAAGCACGTAGGCGATGGCCACGAGATCGCTATGGGTCAAAGAGACATGCCAGCGTCGCACCCCCGCAGCCTGTGAGAGCGCCAATGCCGCACCGGAGAACTCCAACGAGGGCACGCCCGATTCGGCGCGCGAGACCCACACCTCTTGGAACCCGAAGGCACCGAGCCCGACGCCGAGCGCCTTCATCACGGCCTCGCGGGCCGCGAAGCGGGCGGCGAGCGACGGCACAGGATCGGCCTTGGGGGCCACGTAATCGAGCTCTGCGGCGGTGAACAGCCTGGTACGCATCGTCGGTGTGCGCAGCAACGATTGGCGGAACCGCTCGATCTCCACTGCGTCAACACCGATTCCGATCACGGGCTTAGGCGCGCCAGCGATTGGCCATCTCGCTGATCGGCAGGATCAGCAAGTCGGCGACGCTCACCGTGGCGAGCAACTCGTCGCGGAAGGTGCCTTCGGTCTCCGAGACCCAGTCGACCAGACGGTTGTAGCGGCGATCGTATCCTTGCAAGACGCTGCGCATCACCGGCGCCGAAAGGGTGTCGTGGAAACGAACGTGCAACAGGGTGATGCCGGTGGTCTGCCCAGACTTCACTTCGGGCACAAAAATCACCGTGCGACCGTCGGTGCGACCGCGGGCGACCAACACCTCCTGTTCATCGGCGACGCGGCGCTTGGTACCGAGCAGGGTGTTGTTGCGCTCGACCCTCGACGAGACATTGCGCGACAGGCCACCGCGATCGACGATGGCGATCGTGGCGTGGCCGGACTCGGGGTCGCCTTCGATGCGGTAGCGGGTGAACCCGACCACCTCGGCGACGGCCGGATCAAGATCGGCGAGGACCTTCAGCGAGCGATAGGCGAGCACATCTCGCCCGGCGCCAGCGGTGATTACCGACTGCACTAGGGCACGGTCGAGCACACCTTCGTCGTTGCGGCTGATGCCCACCGTCACCGTCTTTGCCTGGTGCTTGATGGCGTCGATGGGCCTGGTCAGTTCCTCAATGGCCTTGGTCAACGCAGCGGTTAGATCGTCGATCAAGACGCTCGGCGTACCGATCTTGCCGGTGTCGGCCTGATACGACTCCAACGGCTTGTCGCTCAAGGCGTCACGCAACATGCCGGTCACGCGCACCGCCGTCGACGCTTCCATCTGGCCGTCGTAGGTGCCGGTTCGCAACAAGGCGAAGAAGCGGTCGGCGATCGGTGCCAACTCGGCGCGCACCAAGCGCATCACCTGGTCGCCGACATCGGCGGCGCTGATGGCGCGTTCGATGACCTCGCGGGCCTCGCGCAGCGGGCGGGCAGAGTGGTCGATAGCCAAGGCCGCCTCGTAGCCGAACAGGTGACCGACCATCGCCGAAAGGATGAAGGCCAGCGACTGATCGACCTGGGGAACGCTGACGACGTGCGCTGCTGCCCCGAAACGGGTTTCGCCCTCGGTAGCAACCACGATCGGCAGCGCCTTGTGTGCCCGGAAGATGGCCACTTCCTTGGCGACGTCGTCGGCCGTGCCGCCGACGAGGCCAGCGGCGCAGACCAGGATCAGCGGCTCACAGGAAAGGTCGATGTGCTTCTTATCTTCGGTGATGTCGCAGGCGATCGACTTGTAGCACAGCTCGCTGAGCTTGATGCGCACCTCGTTGGCGGCGACAGCGTTGGATCCGTTGCCGACGACGGTCCAGTAGCGGCGCTGCGGAGCAAAGCGCCGGGCAGCGTCACCGATGTGGTCGCGCAGCCCGAGTACCGTGCGCAATGCCTGGGGGATCTCGCGCAATGATTCCAGCAGTTGGTGGCGACGTAGATTCGACCCGACGTTTGCCGCATCGGCGATCGCGCAGGCCAGCAACGCGCCAGCGGCCACCTGCGAATAGAACGCCTTGGTTGAGGCAACGCTCATCTCGACGTCGCGGCCATCCGACGTATAGAGCACGCCTTCTGCCTTGTCGGTCAGGTCGCTGTTGCGCCGGTTGACGATGCCGATCACTGCTGCGCCGCGCCCACGAACCAGATCGACGGTGCGGTTGGTATCGGTGGTCGTGCCGCTCTGGCTGACGGCGACCACCAGCGTGTCGCTCATGTCGAGTCGCATGCCGAAGCCGCTCAATTCCGTGGCCACAATCGGGTCGACGTCGAGTTCGCCATCGACGAGATCGGTCAGGATCGCAGCCATGCTGCGACCGGCGATAGCCGCCGTGCCTTGGCCGATGACCAACACCCGACGGATGGAACGATCGGCGAGACGCCGGGCGATGGCGGTCGGCATCGACCGCTCACCGATCGAGGCCTGCAACATTCCGTTGTGTTCGGTGATCTTGCCGCGCAGCGTCTTGCGAAAGCTTTCCGGTGCCTCGCTGATCTCCTTGAGCAGGAAGTGGGGCGCAGACCCGCGGTCGATATCGCGAGTGGTCACCTCGGCGGTGACGATCTCACGCTCGGCGACAGGCAGGTCGGTGCCGTCGTAGGCGAACCGACGAATGCCCTCGATCTCTCCGGCACCGTGTTCGGAGAGCACAAACACCTGACCGCGGCTCATCGGCTGATCGGGCGTGACCGCCGATTCACCATCCATGCGCACGAAGCGGCTGGTTTCCTCGACGACGCCGTAGGGCTCGCTGGCGACGATGAAAGCATCCTCAGCAAGGCCGACGTAGAGCGCTTGGCCGCTGCCGCGCAAGGCGAGCATCAGTTGGCCAGGATTGTCGGCGCTGGCGGCCCCGATGGCCACACTGCCTTCGAAACTGGCGACGGAGCGCCGGAAGGCTTCGACCACGTCGCCGTTGGCACCGCCGGCCAAGCGCGAGACAAGCGCCGGGATGACCTTGGCGTCGGTGGTGATCGGGCTGGCGATGCGCAGGCTGTGTTCGATCTTCAAGTCGGCGTGGTTGTCGACGTCGCCGTTGAGCGCCCCGACAAGGTACGGACCGGTGTCGAACGACGATTCGACCTCTTCGCTGTTCAGCGGGTGACAGTTGGGCTCGCTGATGATGCCGACGCTGGCCCAGCGAGTGTGGCCAAGCAGGCTCAGTCGCGCCGTCGGTGCCGACAGAGCGAGGCGCAACAGCTCGTCGTTGAGAATCGAGGCCCGCAATGCCCGAGTGTTGTCACCGAGTTCGCCGATCTCTGCGGCCGCCTTGTACACGAAGCTCAAGGTCTCGCCAGCGACACGCACGGAGCCGTCAGTGAACAACGGGTTGTCGCGCCGTGAGGACAGCAACGCTTGGACGGCGGGATCCTCGACCGACAGCTGATGACCCCAGACGTAGAGGTGCACCCCAGCAGAATCACGGCCGCGCACCTCGAGACGGTCTAAGGCGGACAACGCTTGTTGGACGGAGAAATAGCCAGCGATCTTCGATCTCGAGGCGTCACGTCCAGCGAATTCCTCGACGAGGCGGGCGCTGCGCAGACGATCGTTGCGGATCGCCCAGGCCGCGTCACGCAGCCGACCGAGCACTGCGTTCTCTGTTTCGACTTGCTCAGGAGTCAGCGACCCATCGCTCTCGAGGTGACGTTCCGTCGCGGCGATCAGTGCGTCGAGTTGATCGAGGCGACCGAGAATTCCGGCGACCAGATCGGCGCGACCGGCAAGTGCGAGCACACCTGGCACACCCCGAAGCGATCGATCGACCGTGGACGCGGCATCAGCGGCGGCGGCAACGTTGCCGCTTCCGTGGGCGACCGCGGCACTGAGACCGTCGAGCACTGAGGCAGCGTCAGGTGCCTCTCGAAGTGACGGTCGACTGACGATGGCAATGATTCCGCACATGGGTATCTAGGCTACCTACGGTTGTGCGACATGGCCGGTCAGGGCATGTCTTGCTCAAAGGTTGATGCTCATGGCATCGGTCACGTGGCGGCGGCGAATCGCCGCTCGACCACCGCACAAAGCTGCTGCGCCGTCGATCGTGCCAACTCCGGGGTGGCCGCTTCGACCATCACTCTGATGAGCGGCTCGGTACCGCTGGCACGCACCAAGATGCGGCCTTCACCGTCTAATTCGGCGGTCGCCACGGCGATCTCGTCGGCCATCTCTTGGGCGATCAGGGGATGCTTTTCCAGGACGCGGACGTTCTGCAGGATCTGCGGATACGTGACCATCACCTCGCGAGCCATCTCGCTCAGCGGGCGGTGAGCGTGCGCGAGATGCTCAAGCAAGCGCAGGCCAGCTAACAGTCCGTCGCCGGTGCTGGCCATGTCGGGATAGATGATGTGCCCGCTCTGCTCGCCGCCGATCGAGAACCCGCCAGCAAGCAGCGCTTCCAGCACGTATTTATCGCCGACATCGGTGGCCACGACATGAATGCCCGCAGCGGCCATCGCCCGATGGAAACCGAGGTTGCTCATCTGCGTCACCACAACGGTGTCGCCACCGAGGCGCCCCTGTTCGCGCAGCCGTAGGGCGTCGAGTGCAATCAAACGATCACCGTCGACAACGTGGCCGAGCTCGTCGATAGCGATCACGCGATCGCCGTCGCCGTCGAATGCCAGGCCGAGATCGGCGTGGCGGGCCACCACCTCAGCGGCCATCGCCTGTGGATGGGTGGCCCCGCAGTTGGCATTGATGTTGCGACCGTCCGGCTCGGCGTTGACGACGAAGACCGTGGCTCCGAGGGCACGAACGACCGGCGCAGCCACCCGGTACATCGCGCCGTTGGCGCAATCGAGCACAACCGTCAAGCCGCGCAACACATCGGCTTCGAACATCGAAACCAAAGCATCGTGATAGTCGCCGTCGACGTCATCGCTCGATGTTGCCCCGTCCAAGGTTGCGGCGAGCGCGGCGTCGAACGGTTCGATCAACGATTCGATGGTGGCTTCGACCTCACCGCTGAGTTTGAGGCCGCCGGCGGCAAAAATTTTGATCCCATTGTCGCTCCACGGGTTGTGCGACGCCGTCACCATCGCAGCCGGAACCTGCCGATCAGCGCAGACGCGCGCCACGGCTGGCGTCGGTAGCACACCGAGGTCGATGACCTGCGCACCGCACGACCGCAGCCCAGCGGCGAACGCGTTTGACAGGGTGATCCCAGATTCGCGGGTATCTCTGCCGATCAACCAGGTACCGGCACCAAGGGCGCGAGCAGCTGCGACGCCTAAAGACGCAACGTAGTCCGCCGTGAGTTCGGTCAGGGCAACGCCGCGTACACCATCGGTGCCGAAGCGAAGCACTTAACGCTTGGTGTACTGAGGAGCCTTGCGGGCCTTCTTGAGACCGTACTTCTTGCTTTCCTTGCGACGAGGGTCGCGGGTCAGCAAGCCAGCCTTCTTCAGCGCAGGGCGCTGCTCAGGATCGAGCTCGATCAACGAGCGAGCGATGCCCATACGCAATGCGCCAGCCTGACCACTGATGCCGCCACCATGGATGGTCGCATCGACGTCGTACGCCTCTTCGGTATTGGTCAAACGCAGCGGCTCACTGACCACCATGCGGGCCATCGCTGTTGGGAAGTAGTTCTCGAACGAACGACCATTGACCGTGACGACGCCAGTGCCCGGGCGCAAGCGGACGCGAGCGACGGACTCCTTACGGCGACCGGTGGTTTGTGTAAGTGGCTTGCGCCATGTCTGTCTACATTCTCCGAGGTTCTCAGCGGGCCTTGGCCGCTGATAGATCCAATACGACTGGTCCCTGTGCGGCGTGTGGGTGCTCGGAACCGGCGTACACCTTGAGCTTCTTGATCATCTGACGACCGAGCGGACCCTTTGGCAACATGCCACGCACGCTGTTGCGCACGGCCTCTTCCGGCTTGCGGCCCATGAGGTGGGCATAGGTTTCCGTCTTCAGGCCACCGGGGTAACCGCTGTAGCGGTAGACACCCTTTTTTCCGCTTTGTTCGAGGTCAGCACGACCTTGTCGGCGTTGATGATGATGACGTGATCGCCCATATCCATATGGGGGGCGAAGACCGGCTTGTGCTTGCCACGCAGGATGCGAGCGGCTTCTGTGCACATCCGACCGAGAACCAGGCCCTCGGCATCAATCACGTGCCAGGCGCGTTCCACTTCACTTGCTTTGGGGCTATACGTACGCATCATAAAATCGAGCTTCCTTCGTCGGGGCGCCGACCGGCTGCCACCGGGGAACCCGACAATGATAGGCGGAGTTTGGGGTAATCAGCAATCAGCCCGCTCGCAAAACTGAACTTCCTCATACCTTATGAGCCTGGTCAGCAGGTGGATACCCCACCTTCCACAGCATCAAACCCTGAGGCGGTGCCAAAGTGCGGCAACGATTCGCGGTTGCGGCGCTGGATCATCGTCTGCATCGCGCTGGGACGCAGCCGACCCTCGCCAATCTTGATCATTGCTCCAACGATCGAGCGCACCATCTGATGGCAAAAGGCGTTGGCCCGGATCTCGAAGCGGAGCACCGCGCCATCGTTGTCGGCCAACGGTGCGGCGCGCCGTGACGTCTTTCCAGTCGGCGAGCATCACGTGGCGATCGCATCGACGGCTCGCCGAGCCCGGCGATCAGCGGAGGCTGGCGGCAAAATGAAGTGAAGTCACGTTCGCCGATGAGCGCATCACAGGACAACTGCAGGGCCGCAAGCGACAGCGGACGGTGCACGTGCCAGGCGGTGTCGATCAGAAACGGATGTGGTGCGGGGTCGTTCCATACGGTGTAGCGGTACTGCACGCCAGATGGCGCTGAAACGGGCGTTGAAGTCGTCGCGGGTCCAGGTCGCCTCACGAATGGCCAATTCCGGTCCACACATCCGATTGACGCGGTGCATGACGTTGGACAGGTCGAGCCGCTCCGGCAGATCGCAGCTAACCACCTGACCCCAGGCGTGGACACCCGGCATCGGTTCGTCCGGCGCCGACAAGCTGCACGGGGTAGCGAGAGATGGCCTGAGAGCGCTCGGTCAGCACGCCAGCAACGGTGCGCACGCCCTCGTTGATCGGCGAAACCGTGGAAGCTGGCGCCGTGATAGGCGACAACGAAACGAACCCGCCGCAGCAGCGACGGGTTCGTTGCAACTATCGTTGGTCGCCGATCATCCGGCAACGAGCTATACCAATTCGATACGAGCCATTTGGCGCTTTGTCGCCCTGGCGTGGACCGAGCTTGAGGATTCGCAGGTATCCACCATTGCGTTCGGTGTAGCGCGGAGCGACATCGCTGACCAGTTTGTGGGTCATCTCCTTGTCGCCGAGGTAACCCTGGATCTGACGGATGCGATGGATACGCATCGGGTCAGTCGTCGGTTGCCTTCTTGGCTTTGGTGATCAGCTTCTCGGCGATGGGGCGCAGTGCCTTCGCCTTCGCTTCGGTGGTGACGATCGCCTCGGCGGCGAACAACGACGCAGCGAGGTTGGCCATCATCAGTTTCTGGTGTTGCGAGCTGCCGCCGAAGTTGCGCGCTCTGCGTGGTGTTGCTGGCATGTTCTCTTGCTCCCTAGTTGCTCTCAGCCGCGCAGCGACAAGCCGCGCTCGTCGAGCTTCTGCTTCACCTCGTCGAGGCTCTTCTGACCAAAGTTGGTGATGTTCAGACAGGTCGTCTTCGGTCTTGGTGAGCAGCTCTCCAATGGTGTTGATCTGTGCCCGCTTCAGGCAGTTGCGTGGACGCTCCGACAGATCGAGATCTTCGATCGGCAAAGCCAGGTCTGGCGACGCAGCGCTGCTGGCCGGCACATCGCCGATGGTCCAAGCCCTTGGGCTCGTCGCTCAACGTGGCGACCAGCTCGACCAGCGAACACAGCGTCGCGCCAGCCGAAGCAACGGCCTCACGTGGGGCTGATCGAGCCATCGGTCTCGATGTCGAGAACGAGACGCTCGTAGTTCGTGCTGTGCTCGACGCGGGTCGGCTCAACTTCGAACATGACCCGGCGCACTGGCGAGAAGATCGCATCGATCGGAATGACGCCGATCGTGCGGTTCTGGTTCTCTCGGTCGGACGACATGTATCCGCGGCCGCGCTCGACCGTCAGGTCGACGGCAAGTCGACCCTTGGCGTTGAGCGAAGCGATGTGCAGGTCGGCGTTGAGGACTCGATGTCGCTCGGGCACTTGATGTCGCCTGCGCTGATCTCGGCTGGACCGCGTACGTCGAGACGCAACACGATGGGATCATCGCTGGTGCTGGTCATCACGATGTCTTTGAGATTGAGAATGACGTCGGTGACGTCCTCGCTGATGCCGGCAATGGTGTCGAACTCATGGAGTGCATCATCGAAGCGGACGGCCGTAATGGCTGCACCGGGGATCGACGACAGCAGCGTACGACGCAGCGAGTTGCCGATGGTATGGCCAAAACCGGGCTCAAGCGGGCCGACCGCAAAACGTTGCCGGTTATTGGCTTCTTCGCCGATGGCCTCGACGGTGGGGCGCTGAATGACGAGCATGTATTCGCCTCGGTCCTTTCGGGGGTCGGTTACTTGGAGTACAGCTCGACGATGAGCTGTTCACGAACGGGCACATCGATGTGGTCGCGCTGCGGGAGTTCCCGCACGGTGACTTGCTTGCCGCCGTCGCCCGTCTCGAGCCACCCGACCAGGCTGCGATCGAGCACGTCGATGTTGTGTTGGATAACGATCATGTTGCGAGCCTTTTCGTGCAGGCTGACGATGTCGCCCTTCTTCACGCGATAGCTGGCGATGTCGACGCGCTTGCCGTTGACCATGATTTTGCCGTGGTTGACAAACTGGCGAGCCTGCGGACGAGTCTCGGCCCAGCCGGCACGGAAGACGATGTTGTCGAGGCGCTGCTCGAGGAGACGCAACAGGTTTTCACCGGTTGGACCCTGGAGACGGTTGGCCTCTTCATAGGTACGACGGAACTGGCGCTCGAGAACACCGTAGATGTACTTCGCCTTCTGCTTTTCCTGCAGCTGAGCGAGGTACTCGCTGCCGGCATTGCGACGGCGCGTACGGCCGTGCTGACCGGGAGGAAAGGGGCGACGCTCGAGAGCCTTGCGACCCTTTTCGTTCTCGAAGATGTTGGTGCCGAGGCGGCGAGAGACGCGCACCTTCGGTCCGGTGTAACGAGCCATGACTAGTTCCTCTTGCGCTTCGGCTGGCGGCAACCGTTGTGAGCCAACGGAGTGACATCCTTGATCGAGGTGACTTCGAGGCCGGTGTTCTGGATCGAACGCACTGCGGTGTCGCGTCCAGAACCGGGGCCCTTGACCTGTACCTCGACACGGCGCAGACCATGCTCCATCGCGGCGCGGGCCGCTTTGTCGGCAGCCATCTGCGCGGCAAACGGGGTGCTCTTGCGCGAGCCCTTGAAACCAACACCGCCGGACGATGCCCAGGAAATGACGTTTCCGGTGACGTCGGTGATGCTGACGATGGTGTTGTTGAACGAACTCTTGATGTGAACAACGCCAACGGCGACATTCTTGCGTTCACGCTTGCGAGGACGGCGTCCCCCGGGCTTCGGCTTTGCCATCGTACTTCCTCACAGCCTTCTTCTTGTTAGCAACTGTCTTCTTCGGACCCTTGCGAGTACGAGCATTGGTGTGTGTGCGCTGGCCGCGGACCGGCAGGCCCTTGCGGTGACGGATGCCCTGCAGGCAGCCGATCTCGATCTTGCGCTTGATGTCCTGCTGCACTTCACGGCGCAGGTCACCTTCGACAGTCAGCTTCTCGACCTCAGCACGAATGCGGTTGATCTCGTCTTCGGTCAGGCTGCGCACCCGAGTGTTGGGGTCGAGCCCGGCAGCCTCGATCAGATCTTCTGAGCTGTCGGCTTACCGATGCCATAGATGTAGGTAAGGGCGATCTCCAACCGCTTTTCGCGGGGGATGTCGACACCAGAGATACGAGCCATCGTCTATTCCTCTTCTCAGCCCTGGCGCTGCTTGTGACGTGGGTTTTCGCAGATCACCATGACGCGTCCGTGCCGGCGAATGACCTTGCACTTCTCACAGATTTTCTTGACACTCGGTCGGACCTTCATCGATGGCCTTTACTTGTAGCGATACGTGATTCGACCTCGGGTGAGGTCGTACGGGGTGAGTTCTACCTGAACCTTGTCGCCAGGCAGGATTCGGATGTAGTGCATCCGCATCTTGCCGGAGATGTGCGCCAAGACCTTGTGCCCATTTTCGAGTTCGACACGGAACATTGCGTTCGGTAGCGACTCGACAATGGTGCCTTCCAGCACGATGGCGTCTTCTTTAGGCTTCGGCAGAGCGCTCTCCTCAACAGCGGCGAATAAGTGACCGTAGTGGAGGACTGACTTGCGCGCAGCTTCCCGTAGGGCCGAGGAGCAATGCTACCGCCCGCAGCGCAGAACACAAAGCCTGAACAGACAGTTCCGCAGTAGAAAGATAGCAACTTCACGATTCCGGCACGCGGATACATCGGCGCCACGTCATCGCAGCTGAGTAAGTATTTCGGGGCCATGTTCGCCCACGGCGATGGTGTGCTCACAGTGAGCGGCGCGAGAGCCATCGGCGGTGACAATCGTCCATCCGTCGGACTAGCTCGAAGACGTCGTCATACCCGCCGCCGAGAACCATCGGTTCGAGAGCCAGCACGACTCCGGGCAGGAGTACGGGGCCGCGTCCATGTCGGCCGCGGTTCTCGACATCAGGTTCCTCGTGCATTGCCTGGCCAATGCCGTGCCCACAAAAATCGTGGGGGCTGCCGAAACCCTCCATGGCTACAACCAGTTCGATCGCGGCGCCGATATCGCCAAGATGGGCGCCTGGCACCATCGCCTCGATGCCCGCCGCCAGAGCTTCGCTCGGCGGTATCGATCAAGCGCATCGTCAACGGGTCCCCGGCACCGACAGCGATCGAGAATGCGGCGTCGCCGTGCCAGCCATTGACGATCGCCCCACAGTCGATCGACAACAGATCGCCCTCCTGCAAAACCCGCTCCCCGGGAATGCCGTGGATCACCTCGTCGTTCACCGATGCGCACAAGACGCCAGGAAACCCGTGGTATCCAAGGAAATTCGAGCGAGCCCCACGGCGTTCCAACACCTCGGCCGACAATCTGGTTGAGGTCTGGCAGTCGTCACCCCTGGGCGAACGGCGAGCCTGATTGCGTCGTGCATTTCGGCGACCACTCGTCCGGCGGCGCGCATGTGCCGCAGTTGGTCGCCGGTGCGGACAGGGACGGCGGGTTGGCGTCGGCGGAGTCGTGAGCCACGGACCATCATGCGCCGCTCTCGCTAGCTGCGACGGCGGGTTTCGATCGCCGTCGTCAAGCGCGCGAAAGACGTTGTCCGGCGTATCGACGCCATCGATGATCGCCAACCGATTGGTGGCCTCGTAAAACTCGATCAGCGGGGCCGTCTGCTCCTCGTAGAGGTCGAGGCGCCGATTGATCGCATCAGGGGTGTCATCGGCACGTAGTCATCACGTCGCCACCACACACGTCGCACATCCAGGGTTCGCGCTCGTTTCCCTTGGCGACGTAGTTCGTGCCACAATCGCGGCACACCCGTCGGGCCGCCAAGGCGGCTGAGCACCAGGTCGCGTGGCACGTCGAGGTCGATCACGGCGTCGATCGGCTTGACGGTCTTGGGATGGTGTCCAGCGCCACCGCCTGGCCCACCGTACGGGGGAACCCGTCGAGGATGTAGCCACGGGTGCGTGCGTCGTCACGGCTGAGCCGCTCCTCGACGAGACCGATCATGATGTCGTCGCTCATCAGCCCGCCAGCATCGATGATTTCTTTGGCGGCCACCCCGAGCGGGGTGCGCTCGCGAACGGCGGCTCGCAGCATGTCTCCGGTGGAGATGTGCGGCACGACGAAATGGCGCGCCAAGCGAACACATTGTGTTCCCTTTCCGGCACCTTGCCGACCGAGGATGATAAGCCGAGCGCCCGGGATCATCGGCGGTTGCTACTTCAGGAAACCCTCATAGTTGCGCAACGTTAGTTGGCTGTCGATCTGGCGCATCAGTTCGAGCGCAACACCGACGGCGATCAGACACCGTCGTTCCGGCGAACGGGAAGTTTTGAACGTCGAAGACCCACAACAGGGCATAGGGCATCAGGGCAATGACGGCGACGAACAGGGCTCCGGGAAGCGTGATGCGGTTGACAACCTTGCCGAGGTACTGTTCCGTCTGGGCACCCGGGCGAATGCCCGGGATGAAGCCGCCCTGCTTGCGTATCTGGTCCGCTTGGCGGATCGGGTCGAAAGCGATCGAGTTGTAGAAGTAGGCGAAAGCCACGATCAACACGCCGAGAATGATGGCGTAGACCGCATTTTGCGTGTTGACGATGTAGCGGTCGACGAAGCTTGACGATGTTGCCGCGCCATCCCTCACCGGAGCCGAGCAGGTTGCTCATCAGCACCGGCAAGCAGCAGCACGGAGCTGGCGAAGATGATCGGAACCACGCCGCTTTGGTTGACCTTCAGCGGGATATAGCTGTTCTGCCCGCCGTACATCCGGCGGCCGACCTGGCGCTTGGCGAAGGAGACGGGTATCCGACGCTGGCCGAGTTCGACGCGCACCACGGCAAAGATGATGCCGATCACCAGCAAGACGAGGAGCACGAATAGCACCTTGCTTTCCTCGCTCCAAATGCGGAAGAAGCTGTACGGCAAGCTGGAAACCACCGAGGCGAAGATGATCATCGACATACCGTTGCCGATGCCTCGCTGGCTGATCAGCTCGCCAAGCCACATGATCAGCGCCGTGCCAGCGACGAGGGTGATGATCACCAACAGGGCGCGGGGCATGAAGTCGGGCAACAGTTGCACGTCGGGGGCATTGGCAGCTGCGCCATAAAAGGCGCTGCCGTTGCCCTTACCGAAGATGAAGGTCAGACCAGCGGCCTGCAGCGTGGCGATGGCGATAGCCAGATAGCGCGTGTATTGCGTCATCTTTCGCTGGCCGACCGCGCCCTCCTGCTGCAGTTGCTCCAGTTTGGGGATCACGACCCCCAAGACCTGCATGATGATGCTGGCCGTGATGTACGGCATGATCCCGAGTCCGAAGATCGAGAAGCTGGCGAACGCGCCACCGGAGAACAGGTTGAGGAAGCTCAGCGCTCCGCCCGACTCAGCGGATTCGGCCATCTGCGCAACTGCATGCTCATCGATACCTGGCACGCGGATGGCGACACCAAGTCGGTAGAGGGCGACAACGCCCAGCGTGAACAGAACCTTGTTACGCAGCTCCTGGACCTTGAAGATGTTCTTCAGGTTCGACAGCACATCGACTCCTCGAGATAAGACGTTCGGGATCTAGCGGTTCGTGAACTGGTTGCCGTTGGCCGCCGGCCGAACCTTGAAAGGCTTCGGCAAGATCGTGACACTGCCACCCGCCGCTTCGATCGCCGCCTGCGCAGCTTTCGACACGCCGTGTGCAGAGATGTCACTTTAGCGGTTAATTCGCCATACCCAAGCACCTTGATAAGGTCGCCCTTACGCAACATGCCTTTGCTGATCAACAGTTCAGGGGTTACTTCTGCGGCACCGAGCTTCTCCAGCGAGTGAAGGTTCACGGCGGTGTACTCGACCCGAAATGGGTTGTTGAAGCCCTTCAACTTGGGAACACGCTGCTTGAGCGGCATCTGGCCGCCTTCAAAGCCGCGGTTGACCTTGCCGCGACCGCGGGAGTGTTGACCCTTGGTACCGGCACCGGCGGTCTTACCGCCCTTACCGCCGATACCACGACCGACTCGCTTTGGGGCATGGGTGGCGCCTGGCGCCGGGGAAAGTTCATCTACGCGCATTGTGATGCTCTTTCAATCCACAGACCGGACGCCTCAGGCGCCGGCACTTTCCTCAACGGTGATCAGGTGAGGCACTCGGGCGATCATGCCACGGATTTCGGGGCGATCGGGAAGGGTGTTGGTATCACCGATTTTCCGCAGACCGAGCGCACGCAAGGTGCCGCGAGTCTTCGGTTTGGCGCTGATACCGGAACGGACCAGCTTGACGTGCAGCTGGTTTTCAACCTGCTCTTTCTTCGTAGCCATCAGTGACTCTCTCCTGCGGCGACCGCTTTTTGGCGGGCGATATAGGCGTTCAGCATGCCCTTGGGCACGAAACTGTCAGCTGGTAGACCGCGCCGAGCGGCGACCTCATCAGGACGCTGCAACGACTGCAGGCCCTGAATCGTTGCCCGCGCGACGTTGATTGCGTTGGCCGAGCCCAAGGACTTGCAGAGGATGTCGTGGACTCCAGCCTCTTCCAGGATCACACGGGCGGCGCCGCCGGCGATGACGCCGGTACCGGGGGCCGCCGGCTTCATCAGCACTCGCCCGGCACCGGTGATCCCAAGCACTGGGTGGGTGATGGTGCTGCCAGCGAGGGCGACATCAAACAGGTTCTTCTTGGCCTCTTCGGTGCCCTTCTGAATTGCCAGCGGGACCTCCTTGGCCTTGCCGTAGCCGAGGCCGACGCGGCCGTTGCCGTCACCGACGACGACGAGCGCAGTAAACGAGAAACGGCGACCACCCTTGACGACTTTGGCGACACGGTTGATGGCGATGACGCGCGACTCGCGCAGCCCACCCGGGTCGGCCTGCGGGGCGTTGCCAGCATTGTTGTTGTATGACTGACCGGCCATCAGAACTCCAGACCTGCTTCACGGGCGGCATCGGCTGCCGCAGCGACGCGACCGTGGTAGCCGAAGCCTCCACGATCGAAAACAACCTTCGACACTCCGGCGGCCTTGGCGCGTTCAGCGACGAGCTGACCCATACGGGTGGCTGCGGCGACGCTGCCACCACTGCCGGTACTGCGCTCTGCGGCCTCGTTGGTCGAGGCGGCCGCGATCGTGCGACCAGAGCTGTCATCGATGACCTGCAGCACGATGTGCTTGTTGGATCGAAACACAGCCAAACGGGGGCGTTGGCTAGTGCCTTCGATCTTTTTGCGAACCCGACCATGACGGCGGATGCGGGACTCGCGACGGACTTTTGAGTTGTTGCTCATCTGGCTGCCTTACTTCTTGCCGGTCTTGCCGGCCTTGCGCAGGACCTTTTCACCGAGGTAGCGCACGCCCTTGCCCTTGTATGGCTCAGGCTTGCGGATGCTGCGGATGTTGGCGGCCACCTGGCCGACGGTCTCCTTGTCGATGCCCTTGATGATCACGCGAGTCGGGACTGGGGTCTCGAAGGTGATGCCATCGGGGGCGTTGACGATAACGGGGTGGCTGAAGCCGAGCGACAAGCGCAGGGTCGTTGGGCCCTGTGCCTCAGCACGGTAACCGACACCGATGATCTCCAGTTCCTTGGCGAACCCGGTGGTCACGCCGACCACCATGTTGTTCACCAGCGACCTGGTCAGACCGTGCAACGAACGATTCTCACGCTCGTCGTTCGGTCGCTCGACCAGCAGGGACTCTGCGTCGCGGCGGACCGTGATTTCACCAGGGATCACACGGGCGAGTTGACCCTTGGGACCTTTGACGGTGACTGCGCCGTCGGCGAGCGTCACTTCGACGCCTGCTGGCACAGCGATTGGGGCTTTTCCAATACGGCTCATGTTTGCTCCTCAATCACCACACGTAGCAGAGGACTTCGCCACCCATGTTGCGCTTGCGCGCCTCACGGTCGGTCATCAGCCCTGCACTGGTGGATAGGACAGCAACGCCGAGGCCACCGAGCACGCGTGGCACGGCGGTCGACTTGCGATACACGCGCAAACCAGGAGTCGACACACGCTTGATGCCACTGATGGTGCGGTGACGGTCGTGTGAATACTTCATTTGCACGGTGAGTACCTCGCCGGGGCCTTTCGTCGACGGAGCGACGGTGAAGCTGGTGATATAACCCTCAGCTTGTAGGACCTTGGCGAGTGCGACCTTTTGCTTCGACGAGGGCATCGGCACTTCGTCGTGCATCGCCGTGTTGGCGTTGCGGATGCGGGTCAGCATGTCTGCGATGGGATCTGTCAACATAATTGGCCCCTCACCAGCTCGCCTTGGTCATGCCGGGGATTTCACCGGCATGAGTCATTTCACGGAGACATACACGGCACAACGCCGAACTTGCGGTACACCGAACGGGCGCGCCCGCAACGACGGCAGCGGGTATACCCACGCACCTTGTACTTCGGCTTTGCGTTTGCCTTGTTGATCAGAGATTTCTTGGCCATGTTCTATCTGCCCTTCCCGATCACTTCTTCTTCTTTGCAGCCGGCTTGGCTGGCTTGCCTCCGCGGACCGGACCGCGGCGCTTCACTTTTTTGGGCAACTGGCCCCGCATCGGCGCCCCGCTTGAACGGGAACCCAAATGCGTCCAGCAACGCCTTGCCGCCATCATCAGATGTAGCGGTGGTGACGATGGTGATGTCCATGCCGTGTGGGGCATCGATCTTGTCGTAGTCGATCTCGGGGAACAGGATCTGGTCCTTGAGGCCGAACGTGTAGTTGCCACGCTGATCCCACGAGTGGGCCGGCATGCCGCGGAAGTCGCGAATACGGGGAATAGCTACCGAGATCAAACGATCGAGGAACTCCCACATGCGATCGCCACGCAATGTGACCTTGCAGCCGATGGCCTGATTCTCACGAAGCTTGAAAGCCGCAATTGACTTTTTCGACTTGGTGATGATCGGCTTCTGGCCGGAGATCTTGGCGAGGTCGGCCACGGCACCCTCGAGCAGCGATGGCTGCTGGGTGGCGCGTCCGACGCCCATGTTGATGACAATCTTTTCGAGCTTGGGGACCTGCATCACGTTCTTGATCTCGAGCTGCTCCATCAGAGCGGCCTTGATCTCCTCGTCATACTTGGCCTTGAGGCGCGGTGCGGTCTTCGTGCTCACGCGATCACCTCTCCGGTGGACTTGGCGACGCGCACTTTCTTGCCGTCGGCCTGGATTTTGTAACCGACGCGAGTCGGCTTGCCCTTGTGCACCAACATGACATTGCTGGCGTCGACAGGCATGTCTTGCTCGATGATGCCCGACTGTTGGGTCTGGCTGCGAGCCTTCTGGTGCTTGGTTGCGGTGTTGACACCGCTGACCACGACCTTGTTTGCGGACGGTATGGCGCGAATGACTTCGCCTTCCTTACCTTTGTCCTTACCGGTGATGACGACAACCGTGTCGCCCTTACGGAGTTTCATGGTCACAGCACCTCCGGTGCCAGCGAAACAATTCGCATGAACTTCTTGTCGCGCAATTCACGACCAACTGGGCCGAAAATGCGAGTGCCGCGAGGTGTGAGGTCGTCTTTGATGATGACCGCAGCGTTCTCGTCGAAGCGGATATAGCTGCCGTCTGGACGGCGCTTCTCTTTCTTGACGCGTACGACGACACACTTCACGACGTCGCCCTTCTTCACGCCTGCACCAGGAATCGCGTCCTTGACGGTGGCCACGAAGATGTCGCCGATCGAGGCGTAGCGGCGGCGGGTACCACCGAGCACCTTGATGCACAGCACTTCCTTGCCGCCGCTGTTGTCGGCGACGCGCAGGCGGGACTCTTGCTGAATCACTTGGCACGCTCCAAGATTTCTGTGACGCGCCAGCGCTTGCTCTTGCTCATCGGACGGGTTTCCATCACGCGGACACGATCGCCAACGTTGACATCGTTCGTTTCGTCATGGGCGTACAGCTTCTTGGTACGCATCATGAACTTGCCGTACTTCTGGTGGCGAACGCGCTCGACAACGGCGACCACGATCGTCTTGTCCATCTTGTTGGACACCACGACGCCTTCGCGGAGCTTGCGGGCGTTGCGCTCATCGGTAGCGGACTCGCTGGAGTTGATTTCCTCAGCCATACCTGCGCTCACTTCCCGGCCTCAGCGGCGACGATCTCGCGCTGCCGAATGAGGGTGTTGATCCGTGCAATCTGACGACGCACCTTACGAATTTCGGCCACATTCTCGAGCTGGCCTGTTGCATTGCGGAAGCGCAAGTTCAGCGATTCCTGCTTGACGGCGCGCATCTCATCGACGAGGGCCTCCAAGTTCATATCTTTCAGTTCTTTGGTCGACTTGGCCATCTCAGATCACCTCTTCGCGCGTGATGACGCGCGCCTTGATGGGCAGCTTTTGAATCGCCTTGTTGAGCGCAGCCTTGGCCTGCTCCTCGTTCGGGAAGCTGAGCTCAAACAGCACGCGGCCCGGGCGAACGACGGCGACCCAGAATTCGGGGTTGCCTTTGCCGGAACCCATGCGGGTCTCGGCTGGCTTCTTGGTCACCGGCTTGTCTGGGAAAACGTTGATCCAGACCTTGCCACCACGCTTGATGGCGCGGGTCATGGCGATACGGGCGGCTTCAATCTGACGGGCGGTGAGCCAACCCGGCTCGAGTGCCTGGATGCCGTACTCGCCGTAGCTCAGCGAGGAGGCGCCCTTGGTCATACCGGTGGTACGGCCGCGGTGTTGCTTGCGGTGTTTGACTTTACGGGGCATCAACATGATGGATCAGTCCTCCCCACGGAAGTGCGGGGCTTCGTGGCCGACGTTGGTGCGCCGGGCAATTTGTTCTTCCTCGTCGAGCAACTTCTCGAACTCGGGATCGGCTTCCTTGAGCAAAGGGGTTGCCTCAACATCGACGACTTCGTCGACCTTGCGACGACCGGCCGAGGAGACGACGCGTGCGCGGAGCACCCTGACCTGAGGTCTCGCCGACAGCCATCGCCGCTTCGCGGATGATCTTGTCGTCGTTCTGTGGCTTGTAGGGCAGGATGTCGCCCTTGTAGATCCACACCTTGACGCCGACCCGACCACTGGTGGTCTTGGCCTCGCGGAACCCGTAGTCGATGTCGGCGCGCAATGTATGCAGCGGGACTCGGCCCTCGCGGTACCACTCGGTGCGACTCATTTCAGCACCGCCGAGGCGGCCCGAGCACTGCACGCGGATGCCGAGAGCACCGGCCTTCTGAGCGTTCTGCACGGCCCTCTTCATCGCCCGGCGGAAGGCGATACGGTTGATCAGCTGATCGGCGACGCCTTGGGCGATGAGGGCGGCGTCGAGCTCGGCCGACTTGATTTCGACGATGTTCAACTGCACCTTGGGGTTGCCAGTGATCTGCGTCAGCAGGGCGCGCAACTCGTCAGCCTGAGCACCACGGCGGCCGATGACGATGCCCGGCCGAGCGGTGTGGATGTCGACTCGCACCTTGTCGCGGGTGCGCTCGATCTCGATCCTGCTGATCGCCGCAGACTCGAGCTTGACCATGATCGCCCGACGGATCTTCCAATCCTCGGTGAGATAGTCCTTGTACTCGCGCTCGCTGAACCAGCGGCTCTTCCAGTCGGTGGTAATGCCGAGGCGGAAGCCGTAAGGGTTGATTTTCTGACCCATATCAGTTGCTCTCCTTGGCGCCCGGTGCGCTGAATCCAGCGGCTTGGGCGTTTTCGATCGTGTCGAAGTACACCTCGGCCTTGGTGACCTTGTAATAGCGAGTGCCGGGTGCGTGGTAGAGCATCGACTCGCGCGTTGCCCTTGATGTCGAAACCCGTTGGCCCGGAACCATCAGCCGCTGGCATGAAGCTGCCAGCCCATTCGCCAGCGACGAACTCGGCTTCGGCTTCGGCTTCCACCGTCTCGACAACTTCAGCCTCGACGACGTCAGCCTCGACGGCCTCGGTCCCGACAACTTCGGTGTCCACGAACGTGGCGACAGCTGGCGTCTCCTCGTCGATCAGTTCGGTGTCCGCTGCATCGATGGCCTCGGTCGCCTCACTGGCCTCGCCTTGCTTGAGGCCCTGGGCCCGAACCCGGCTGCGCTCGACGCGCTCACGACGAGCTGCCGTGCTGCTGGTGGCGCCACGGCGACGGCCCGCTGCGGTGCGATTGGCTTCGCGGTTCTGGACGACTTCCAGGCGAATGTCGTCGAGACGATCGACGACGATGGTGATGTGGCAGGTGCGCTTGTTGATGCGGGTGCCGCGGCCACGGGCACGAGCTGCGAATCGACGAAGGGTCGGCCCCTCATCGGCAAAACAGGCCTTGACGAACAGTTCCTCGGGGTCCTGGCCGTCGTTGTGCTGGGCGTTGGCAACAGCGCTGGCGAGCACCTTGCGAACTGTGGTGGCAATTCCCTTGTCGGTGAACTGCAGCACTTCGTCGGCTCGCTTCACCGGCAGATCGCGAATGATGTTGAGCACGAGGCGCGCCTTGCTGGCCGAGCTGCGGACATACAAAGCCGAGGCCTTGGTGCCGCCCTTTGAGCCAGCGACGAAGTTTTTCTCGTTGAGCTTTGGACCAGTCATTAGCGGCGACCCTTCGCGTTCTTCTCCTGGCCGGCGTGGTACTTGAAGGTACGAGTCGGCGAGAACTCGCCGAGCTTGTGACCGACCATCGATTCGGTGACATACACCGGAACGTGCTTACGACCGTCGTGAACAGCGATCGTGTGACCGACCATGTCGGGAATGATGGTGCTGCGACGCGACCAGGTCTTGATGACCTTCTTCTCATTCGCCGCGTTCAGCACGTCGACCTTCTTGAGAAGATGGTCATCGACGAACGGACCCTTTTTGAGACTGCGAGACATGGGCGATTACCTCCGGCCCTTGCTGGTGCGACGACGGCGAACAATCAGCTGCTGTGACGCCTTCTTCTTATTGCGGGTTCGGCCTTCCGGCTTACCCCACGGGGATACGGGTGGGCGACCACCCGAGGTACGACCTTCGCCACCACCGAGCGGGTGGTCGACTGGGTTCATGGCGACACCACGGGTTTGCGGGCGAACGCCCTTCCAGCGGTTGCGGCCGGCCTTGCCGATCGAGATCAGCTCGTGCTCGGAGTTTCCGACTTCACCAACGGTGGCCCGGCAATCGATGAGCACACGGCGCATCTCCGTGCTCGGCAGACGCAAGGTGGCGAACTGGCCATCTTTGGCAACGAGCTGCACGGCCATACCAGCGGAGCGGCCCATTCGGCCACCCTGACCGGGGCGCAGCTCAACGTTATGAACGACGGTACCGACCGGCATGTAGCGCATCGGCATGGCGTTGCCGGGCTTGATGTCGCTGCCCTGGCCGCTCTGCACGTGATCGCCGACGTTGAGGTGCTTCGGGGCCAAGAATGTACGCCTTCTCACCATCGGCGTAATGCAACAAGGCGATGCGACAGGTGCGGTTGGGGTCGTACTCGATGGCGGCAACTTTGGCGATGACGCCATCCTTGTTGCGCTTGAAGTCGACCATCCGATACTGGCGCTTGTGGCCGCCACCGATATGGCGAGCGGTTTTACGGCCGTAGACGTTGCGCCCGCCGGTGCGATGGCGAGGTGCCAGCAGCGACTTTTCTGGGGTCGTCTTGGTGATCTCGGAGAAGTCGGCCGTGGTCTGGAAACGCCGACCGGGGCTTGTTGGTTTACGTGTGCGAATACCCATTACCGTCTCAGTTCTCGAACAGCGGGATGTCGTCGCCCGCTGCCAACGTCACGATGGCCCGTTTGGTGTCGGGCTTCCTACCGATGCGACTGCCCTTGCGTGCCCGGGCAACTTTGCCGGGACGGTTGAGCGTGTTCACCCGCACGACCTTGACACCCCAGATTGCCTCGACGGCGTCGTGGATCTCGGGCTTGCTGGCGCTCGGGTGAACGAGGAACGTGTACACGCCCTGCTCGATCAGCGAATAGCTCTTTTCGGAAACAACCGGAGCGAGGATGATGTCGCGAGGATCTTTCATGACTCGGAATCCTTCTGATCTTCTGCGCTCGTCGGCAGTGTCGCCGAGGTGAACAGGATGGTGTCGTTACACAGCACGTCGTAGGCGTTCAACTCGCCCGCTTCGATCAGCTGCACGTTGGTGATGTTGCGGAAGCTCTTCACTGCGACGAGATCGTCACGGTGGTGCACAACCAAGACAGTCGAGGTGATGTTCAGGGAAGAAAGTAGAGCTGCGGCCGACTTCGTCGACGGGGCATCGAAACCCCAGCCGTCGATGACCAAGACCTTGCCGGTGATGGCCCGATCGCTCAAGGCGCTGCGCAGCGCACCCTTGATCATTTTCTTGGGCGTCTTTTGGATGTACTTGCGCGGCTTGGGCCCAAGGGCGACGCCACCACCGGAGAAGTGCGGGGCACGGATGGAACCCTGACGAGCGTTACCGGTGCCCTTCTGCTTGAACGGCTTCTTGCCGCCACCTGACACCTCGGCGCGGGTCTTGGTGCTCTGCGTGCCGGCACGGCGCCGGGCCAGCTGAGCTGTGACCACCTGGTGCATCAACGGAACATTCGGCTGAACGCCGAAGTAGGCCTCGTCGAGCTCGACGCTGGCACCCTTGCCAGTCTTGGCGGCGCCCGTGGCGTTCTGAACGGTTACGGAAGGCATCGATTCACTTCCCCTTCACTGCGTTGCGAACAATGACGACGCCGCCGTTGGGGCCTGGCACCGAGCCCTTGACCAATAACTGGCCACGTTCGAGGTCGGCTTCGACCACTTCCAGGTTCAACGTCGTGACCTGCTCGTGGCCCATGTGGCCACCCATCTTCAAACCCTTCAAGACACGGCCCGGAAAGCTGCACGAGCCGATCGAACCCGGCGCACGGTGATGCTTGTGGTTACCGTGGCTGGCGCCCTGGCCGCTGAAGTTGTGACGCTTCATGACACCGGCGGTTCCCTTACCACGGCTGACAGCGGTGACATCGACCTTCTGGCCGGCGCTCATCGTGTCGACCCCGATCTCCTGGCCAACGGCGAAACCATCGACATTGTCGAGACGAAGCTCGACGAGGCGACGGCCGGGGGCGACACCAGCCTTGGCGAAGTGACCGGCCTCTGGCTTGGTCAACTTCTTCGCATCTTTCGAACCGTAGGTGACCTGCAGAGCGGTGTAGCCGTCGCGTTCGGTTGTCTTCACCTGCACCACGCGGGCAGGCTCGACGCGCAGGACGGTGACAGGGACGACTTTGCCGTCCTTATCCCATACCTGTGTCATGCCGACTTTCTCGCCGACGATCGCTTGTTGTGCCATGGCGGCAGCCTTTTCGTCCGGGCCCAGGGACAACCTGGGTTCTTGTCTTGGTGTACGTCTTGCGGTTCTCGCTGATGCGATCACCATTCACGCAAATGCTCCGTGGGCACAGCCCGCGGAGCATTCATTGAATTGTGCCGGGCAGTTCCGTTGTGGCGGCTTGCGCGGACTTCAGTTGCGATCTTGATTCCATCGGGAAACCCCTAGGAACACAAGAGAGAGATACTAACGCCAATCAGGGTGGTTACAAAACCCGCCGATCGACCATTTCCGACCAAGGCGCCAACGGCAGCTCCCAAACGCCCTCATCCCAGTGCCCATCGATCCAGGTATAGGCCGAGTGGAAGCACGGCGGCGTCTGGCGGTCGTCATCGGTGAGTTCGCCGGCGAGGTAGTTGAGGAAGTACATGTTGGCCGCCGGGCAGGCGACCGTGACGTGATAGCCCTTGGGCACGAGGATCATCGACCCGTCGCGAACCACCCATTGCTCGTCGTAGTCCTCATCGACGCGCCAGTTGCGCTGCAGCGAGAAACCCTCGGGACGGTCCAGTTTGAAGTAATAGACCTCTTCCAGATACGGCGAGCCGTCGTAGCCGTCGTGACAATGCGGCGGCCACGCGGCCCATGTCCCTCGCGGCACGTGGACTTCGTACATGATCAGCCGCTCAGCCGGCAGCGGATGCGACAGGACGTGGCCGACCTGGCGACGCGCCGTGCCGCCACCACGAAGCTCGACGCGCATGTCGTCGGGGGTGAAGAGGCGAATCGGGTAGCGGCCCTCAGCCGGCGCGCCACCAAGGGAGAAGTGGAAGCCATCGACCCCTGCGGTGACCTCCAGGCTCGTACCAGGAGGGAGGTAGAGCAGATGCGGCGGTTCGGTGAACACCGACTGGCGAGCGAGCGCAAAGGTTTGATCGCCGATGCGCACGACCCCTGAGCCGCTCAGCGGCACGATGGCCACCTCGCGGGACTCGCTGTGATGTTCCATCGCCTCGCCGCCCGCGAGGGTGATCGCCGCAAAGTCAACGTACTGCCAGGATGATGGCCCGGTGTCCGGTGTGACCGACTGATGGATGATCATGGCCGTCGACCGATCAGCCTTGAGCGATCTCGGCGATGGTCACGACGCGTCCCTCGGCGACCGATCGTTTGGCGGCGAGACCGATCAACAGCGGTGCACGGCCGTCATCGGTGGACACCGGGGACTCGCCACCGTTGCGCACGTAGTTGACGAACGAATTCCACTCGGCGTAGTACGACGGCATATAGCGATCGAGGAAGAAATAGGGAATGGCGGTTCCCATGGTCCCCAAGGCGGTGCGCCGCATTCCGGTGTGTGTCGAGGGATTTTCGCTGCTCGCCGCGCCGGCGGAGCCAAAGGCCTCGACCCGCTGGTCATAGCCGTACACCGCCTGGCGACTGTTGTCGATGGTGGTGATGCAACCGTTGGCGTGGGTCAACACGACGACCGCCGTATCGACATCACCGGCTGCACCGATCGCTGGATCGACGCGTACCGCAGCCCGGGCGAAGACATCGACCACCTCGGAACCGGTGATGAACCGGGCCATGTCGAAGTCGTGGATCATCATGTCGAGGAACAATCCGCCAGAGACCTTGATGTAGTCGATCGGCGGCGGGGCGGGGTCGCGACTGGTGATCCGCAGAATGTGCAGATCGCCTACTGCGCCGGTGACGACGGCGTCACGCACGGAAGCGTGCGCCGGATCGAAACGACGGTTGAAGCCGATCTGGATCGGGACGCCGCTGGTGTCGACGACCTTGAGGGCATCGTCGACCTTGGCCAGATCGAGCGAGATCGGCTTTTCACAGAAGATGGCCTTACCCGCGTTGGCACCGTTGATCAGCCACTCGACATGGGTATCGGTGCTCGAACAGATGGCGATGGCATCGACATCAGGGTTCGTCAGCACGGCCTCGGGATCCGTGGTAAAGGGCACGCCAAGCTCGGAACCAACAGCGGCTGCAGCCGTGGCATTGACATCGAAGACCATCGCCAATGCCGCTCCGGGAGTCTGGCGAGCGATGATCTCGGCGTGCATTTTGCCGATTCGGCCAACGCCGATAACAGCGATGCGCAGTGGGCTGGTGGTCATTGCGGGGTCTCCTCTTTGGATGGCTTAGGTGCATCTCCGGCACCTTGGACGGATTGATCGAAATCGATGAGACTGCCGGTCAACAGCCCGGAGTCGTCGGACAGCAGGAAGCAGATCGTGCGGGCGACTTCGCCAGGTTTGACGAGCCGACCGACAGGCTGGCCATCCTCAGCAGCGACAAGCCAGTTGTCGTCGGCGTTGTGATATCGCAGCTGGACCTGGTGCTCCGATTCGGTGTCCATCCAGCCGGGGTTGACCTGATTGACACGGATATTGTGGCGCATCAACGAATAGGCCGAGTTCTTGGTCAGCGTTGACAAGGCACCTTTGGAAACACAGTAGGCAAGGATGAACGGCTGACCGCCGTAGCCGCTGATCGAACCGATGTTGACGATCGAACCGGCCACATTCTCGCGACGCATGATCTTGGCCACGCCCTGTGTGAGAAAGAACGGAGCGCGGACGTTGACCGCCTGCATCCGGTCCCAGAGGCCGATGTCGGTATTCCAGATATTGCCGCGCTCAGTCGAGGCAGCGACGTTGACCAGACCGTGGACGACGCCGAACTTCTTGTCGGCAGCCTCGATCACCGAGGCGGGAGCATCGGGGTCGGTCATATCGGCGTGCACGTAGAAGCAGCTCGAGCTCAGCGTCGTCAATTCTTTGGCGAGTGCCTCGCCGCGGGAGCGATCGCGACCGGCGACAACGACGCCGAGGGCACCGCTTGTCAGCAACTGACGCGCGGTTGCCTCGCCTAGTCCCTGTGTGCCCCCATTGACAATGAAGACACGCCCTGCAAATTGTCCTGGCATGGTTAGATTCCCTTTCGTTGATGCTGTTTTCCAGCTTCCATTGCTTCTTTGGCTGCACGGACTTCAGCCCGGTTCGACACTTCTGGAACACCGACCTCCCAGAAGATGCCCCCTTCGGTCCAGCTCTGCGGATCGGTTTCCAAGGCGATCACGGTGGTTCGATCGGCATGGCGGGCCCGTTCGACGGCGGCTTCCAGGCCAGCAATCGAACTCACCCGCTCGGTATGGCAGCCCATCGCCGCGGCGTGTGCAGCGAAGTCGACCCTGACCAACTCGGCGTGGCGAGTATCGACGAGCAGATTGTTGAACCCGACCCCACCTTGGTTGACCTGCAAACGGTGGATCACCGCGTAGCCACCGTTGTCGCAGACGATGACGATCAGCTTGTGACCGGAGAGCACCGAGCTGTACAGATCGCTGTTCATCATCAGGTAGGAACCGTCGCCGACGAAGGCGATGACCTCTCGATGTGGCAGGGCCATCTTTGCGCCCCACGCCCCGCTGATCTCGTAGCCCATACAAGAGAACCCGTACTCGCAGTCGTAGCTGTCGAGGCCCTTGGCACGCCACCCATTGTTCAACTCGCCCGGGAAGCCACCGGCGGCGGTCAGCGCATAGTCGCTCGGCAGCGCCACCCGATCGACGGCACCCACCACCTGGGCGTAGGTGGGTAGCCCGCTGGCCGTCGCCACCGCCGGGTCGGCGAGGCCATCGATATAGCTGTGGTATTCGGCGGTCTTGGCGGCAGCGAAGTCGGTCCACTCAGTTGAGAATCGATGATTCTCGAGCAGCGCACCGAGGGTGAGCAAACTGCGCTTGGCGTCACCAACGACCGGGATGCTGCGGTGTTTGATGGCGTCGAACGACGTCGTGTTGACCCCGATGATCGTCGCCTGCGGAGCGAACGCCGTCCACGATCCGGTGGTGAAGTCCTGCAGGCGTGTGCCGACAGCGACGATCACGTCGGCCGCCTCGGCGAGGGCGTTGGCGGAGCTGCATCCGGTGACACCGACCGGCCCGGCATTCAATGGGTGGGATGCGAGCAGACAGGCTTTGCCGGCCATCGATTCAACAACGGGGATGTTGAACGTTTCGGCGAAGCCAGCCAATTCGGCCTCGGCACCGCTGTAATGAACGCCACCGCCGGCGATCAACAGCGGACGCTTGGCCGCCTTCAATGCGGCGACGGCGAGTTCTGCTTCCGACCAGTCGGGTGACTGGCGGCGCGCCGCATGCTGGCGGACCTCGAAGAACTCAACCGGGTAGTCGTAGGCCTCGGCCTGCACGTCCTGCGGCAACGCCAGAAACGCAGGACCACGGTTGGCGGGATCGAGCATGACATCGACCGCATGCGGCAGGGAGTGGATGAACTGCTCCGGGCGCATGATCCGATCCCAGTAGCGCACGACGGGCTTAAAGGCATCGTTGACGGTGATCGTCGGGTCACTGTAGTGCTCGACCTGCTGCAGCACGGGGTCTGGCAGACGGCTGGCGAACGTGTCTCCAGCGAGCAGCAACACAGGCAGGCGGTTGGCGTGAGCGACCCCGGCGGCGGTGACCATGTTCAACGCCCCCGGTCCGATCGAACTCGTGGCGACCATAATCTGGCGACCGCGTACCGCCTTGGCGTAACCGACAGCAGCGAGGGCCATGCCCTGCTCGTTCTGCCCGCGCCATGTCGGCAGGGCATCACCGGCCTCCTGCAACGCGTGCCCCAGCGACGTGACGTTGCCGTGCCCGAAGATGGCGTAGACGCCTGGGAACAATGGCACGTCTGTGCCGTCGATCACCGTGCGCTGGGCGATCAGATAGCGCACCAGCGCCTGAGCGGCTGTTAGACGAATGGTTTCCATGATCTGTCCCTCTCGGTTGTTCTTGGTGCCTATTCGCTGCGAAGCGACGAAACGGATTCCCAACGACCGCTGTCCCACGAGCGCAGAACAGCGTCTTGCACGGAGACGAACCGGAGCGCGTCGGCGAAGTCGGGAGCGTGACGGCGCCCGAGCGCTACGGACTGCAGGAACTCATGATCCTCGATGCACACAAGGTCCTCGAAGCCAATGCCATTGGCCGCGCCAGGCACGAAATTGCCGTGATGCGGGAAGCGGTCGCCGCCGTACACGGTGGTGAAACCGGTGTGCTTGTGCTCGGCGGCGACGTAGACGCGCAGCTCATTCATCTTCTCGAAGTTCCAGGCGATCGAGCCCTTGGTGCCGTAGACCTCGAAGCTGTTCTGGCTCTCCGGGCCGACCATCGAGCGGCAGGCCTCGAACGTGCCGCGGGCACCATTGGCGAAGCGGCACATCATCCCGATGTAGTCCTCGTTGGTCACCTCTCCCGTCGGATCACCGGGCTGACCGCGGTCGTAGTGCGTACCGCCGACAGTGGGCAATGGCCGTTGTTTGATGAACGTCTCACCGGTACCGACGACGTCGGTGATATCGCCGACGAGAAAGTGGGCGAGGTCGACCGAGTGGCTGAGGATGTCAGTACTGACACCGTGACCGGCGCCGTCGACCTGGAAACGCCACGACAACAAACCGAGCGGATCGCTGCCATACATGCTGAAGAAACGGCCGTAGTAGTTGGTCACCGTGCCGATGACGTCGTCGTCGATCAATTGCTTGGCGTACTGCACCAACGGCGCCCAGCGATAGTTATAGCCAACCCCGGAGATCACCCCGGCGTGGCGCGCCGCCCGCTCGGCGACCACGGTTTGGGCCGGGGTACCGCCGACCGGCTTCTCGCAGAACACGTGCTTGCCGTGTGCTGCCGCGGCTTCGACCATCTCCACGTGGAGCATGTTTGGGCTGGTGACGAAGACGACGTCGATCTCCGGGTGAGCGACCAGTTGGCGCCAATCGGGCGTCGCTGAACGGAAACCGAACGACTCGACGGCGTCGACCCGGCGTTGCTCGAGAGTGTCGGCGACCATCACCAGATCGGGCTCGTAGTGGCGATCGGCGAAATAGCTCGGGGCTCGGCGACAGCCGCGGCTGTGCGCCTGCCCCATCCAGCCAAATCCGATGACTCCGATGCCAATGCGTTGACGACTGCTCATTTCTGACTGCTCCATGAGGGTGTGGGACGAACGATTCTGGCGGCGCGATCGATCGCTGCGGCGACGTCGCCGTCGGCCGGATAGAGCAGCGATCGCCCGACCACCAGGCCGCGGACATTGGGGACATCCATGGCCCGTTCCCACGCCCGGAAATCGGCGTCTGGATCGGGGCCTGGTGAACCGCCGAGGATCAGCGCGGGCAGCGTTGTCGTCGCCAACATGCGTGCCGGATCCTTGCTAGCCGGCACCTTCAGCCAGGTGTACGAGGTGTTGTTGCCGAGCCCGGCACCGACTGCGACGGCGCGCAGCAGGGCATCGTCATCATCGAGCAAGCGGGCCTTGCCGGGCTCGGCGAGGTGATACGGCAGCGGCTCGACCATGATCGGCAAACGATGACGAGCGAGCCCGTTGACCGCGTGGGCGCACGCCTCCAAGGTTGAGGCCGTTCCAGCATCGTCGTCCGCCAGACGCAGCAACACCTTGCCGCCATCGAGGCCGAGGTCGCGAATCGAGTCCGGGTCATACGCCGTCATGCGGTCGTCGAGCTCCCAGGCCGCGCCCATCAGGCCGCCGCGGTTCATCGTGCCAAAGACCAGTTTGTCGTCGAGCACGCCGAGCAAGGCAAGCTCCTCGATGACGTCGGCACTGCCGAGCACCCCATCGACGCCAGGATGGGCGAGCGAGATCAGCAGAGCTTCAAGCAACCGGCGACGGTCGGCCATCACGAACTTGTCGGAACCAACTCCGAGTGCCCCACGCGAGGTGTGGTCTGCGGCGACGATGAACAAGCGACCGTCGACAAGCATTGGGCGACGACGCCGTTGGCGCAGGATCTCACCTGCCAGCTGCGGCATTGTGGCGCGCTGTTCGAGCAGCGTGGCCCAGCGTTCGTCGGTGAGCAACATTCAGCACGTCTCCGGAAGTGGGTTGGCGCCAGGTCGTATGTCGACCAGGGCGGCGATGTCGGCCAATGTTGGCATGTCTTCGGCGCACATCAATCTGCTGGCGACAATCGCCCCGGCGGCGTTACCGGCGCGGGCCGATTCGGAGAGGGTCCAACCACGGAGAATCCCGTGGCAGAACGCACCGCCGAAAGCGTCGCCAGCGCCAAGCCCACAGACGACTTCGACACGGAACGGCTCGATGCGATCACGGATGCCATCCGCCGTGGCGACGAGCACGCCATCTCCGCCCATTTTGACGATCGCGGCGCGCAAGCCGCGGGCCAAAAGGCGCTCGGCGGCGACCTCGGGATCGGTGGCGCCGACGGCGATCTGGCATTCGGTTCGGTTTCCAATAGCGATGGTCACGGCATCGAGAACCTGGTCGATCTCCCGAGAGGCTGTCTCCGGGCTCGACCACAGTTGCGCCCGCCAGTCGAGATCGATGATCGTGTCCGGGCGACGGTCGCGCAGCCGTAGCAACCCATGAACGGTGGCCCGGCTCGGCTCTTGCGCAAGGCAGGCCGCGGGGAACCACAAGATCGGCACCGAGCGCACCACAGCATGATCGACATCATCGATCTCGATACCCATGTCGGGAGCTTTCGGCTCACGATAGAAGATGATCGCCGGATCTTCCGGAACTGCCAGGTCGGCAATGGCCAGCGGGGTGCGCAGCTCGGGATCACGCCCGACATAGGTGACGTCGACGCCAAACGTCGTGCTCAGGGCGTGCACCACGTAGTCGCCTAAGGCGTCGCTGCCGACACGTGTGAAGACTGCGGCACGATGGCCGAGTCGAGCAGCGGCAACGGCAACATTGGTGGCCGTTCCGCCCACCGATTTGCGAAAAGATGTGACGTCGTTGAGGGCGACTCGCAGCTGTTCGGCATAGAGGTCGACGCTGATCCGTCCGACCGTCAGCAACTCCAGGTTGCTCATCGCTTGTCGGATCGCCGGTTCAGCTTGCCCAGCCGGCGTCAGCGGCGAGGGCACGAATGTAGGCGATACTGCGCGAGATACCTTCGATCGGGCCTTCTCCGAGCGGCGGTTCGCCCTCGGTGATGGCGACGTCCTGCTCGATGACATACCAGCCGCGGTAACCGGTTCCCTCGACCATGCGGATGGCGTCGGCCACGGCGACGTCACCGCTGCCGACGACCGGAAACAGCCCTGCTTGAGTGGCGGTCATCAAGGTCAGCTCGCCAGCTCGCAGACGAGCGGCCACAGCGTTGTCGACGTCTTTGATGTGCACGAGTCCGACCCGCTCGGCGTAGTCGCCTGCGATGGCGACGGGATCGGCCCCGCCGATGTGCAGGTGGCCGGTATCGAGGCACAACATGACGTCACTGTCGTTGAGAAAGCGGGTGACCTCGCCGACGGTCTCGACCAGGGTGTCGACATGGGGATGCACGACCTGGGTCATGCCGTGGTCGCTGACGATCATGTCGATCTCCGCAAGATTGCGCATCAACACGTTCCACGCAGCTTCGTCGAGCGCCGGGCGCTGCCAGTCGTGGGGATCGCTGACGATAGCGGTGACGAAGTTCGTGCCACCGGCGCTGGACATCATCTTGGCCGTGTCGATCGCCGCGCTGCGGTAGGCGCCGAACTGGTCGGGGTCGTGCAACACCAGCGGCACGAACCCTCCGAGCAGCGCCAGGTTGTGTTCCTGGAGCTTGGCGCGAATCGCCGTCGGCTCCGTGGGCAACCAGCCGATCGCACCGAGTTCAGTGGCCCGAATGCCCAGCGATGACATCTCGTCGAGCACGCGGTCGACGGGAAGTTGGCGACCCCAACCGGGGGCTTCACAAATTCCCCAACTAATCGGGGCGGCTCCGAGACGATCGAGCATGGTGTCCTCTGCTTTACAGGAATGCTTTACAGGAATGCTTTACAGGAAATCGGGCAATCGAACGCGCGCCCGGCCAGACGAATCGCCTGACTTGGTTGACCCCGCAGCCTCCAGCGCTCAGCTGACGCTGGGACGGGGGGATCCCAGCAGCCGTGGCGCTTTTGGAGGACTACGGTGTAGAGCGCTCTACTACTGTACTCTCTCGACGACGTTTGTCAACAGGCACGCGAGCCCATTTGCGACTGTCTCGACGACCAAAGGAACGCGGTGGCACGAAGGACGACACTCGAAGACGTAGCCGCGCAGGCTGGCGTTTCACGTGCCCTCGTCTCGCTGGTGATGCGCGACTCGCCAAGGGTCAGCGCCGCGTCGCGCCAGCTGGTTCTCGAGGCAGCCGACAGGCTCGGCTATCGCCCAAACCTGATGGCCAGAAACTTGGCGGCGCGGCGGTCGATGACGGTCGGGGTGCTGCTCAACGACCTGCACAACCAATGGTTCGCCGAGATAGCCGACGGCATTCAGCAGGCCGCCGACGCCAGTGGATACCGAATCATCCTGGGCAGCGGGAGGCGCACGTTGCAGTTTGAAACGGAAGCGTTGGAGTCCTTCCTGGCCTTTCAGGTCGACGGGGTGATCGTCACCGGATGTCGACTGCCCGCCGAACGGCTCGACCAAATCGGCGCCGAGACCTCGCTCGTGTCCGTTGGGCGCGATCTCGACTCGACCGTCGTCTCCACCGTCAACAGCGACGACGAGACGGGTGCGGTCCTGGCCACTGCGCACCTCGTCAACCTTGGCCATCGCGAGATCGTCCATATCGACGGAGGTACCGGCGCTGGCGCCGTGCCGCGACGCCGTGGGTACCTGGCGGCGATGGCCAATGCGGGGCTCGGCGACTCGGCGAGGGTAGTCACCGCTGACTTCACCGAACAGGCCGGATACGCCGCTGTCGATGCACTGCTGGCCAACGGTTCGCTACCGACCGCACTGTTCACCGCCAACGACCTGCAAGCAGTAGGCGCATTGAATCGACTCGAGGAGGCTGGTTTGTCCGTGCCCGACGATGTTTCGATCGTCGGCTACGACAACACGGCGCTGGCATCCCTGCGACACATCGGCCTGACGACGGTCAACCAACCGCGTGAAGAGATGGGTCGGGTGGCCTTTTCTGCGTTGCTGACCAAGCTGGCCGACTCCGATGCGGTAGATCATCATGTAATGAATCCGTCACTTGTTGTCCGTCGAACAACTCGAGCACCGTCGACTCGAGCGGTGACGACCTGATGGGC
This sequence comes from uncultured Acidimicrobiaceae bacterium, assembly GCA_963732585.1. Taxonomy (GTDB): domain Bacteria; phylum Actinomycetota; class Acidimicrobiia; order Acidimicrobiales; family Ilumatobacteraceae; genus WLMZ01. The sequence goes on from CAVSZY010000004.1 coordinate 383,529, forward strand.
CACCGTCGGCTCTGTCGCCACCGTCGGCTCTGGCCGCTCGTTGTCGCCGCGGCGTTGGTGGCCGGTTGCGCGTCCGGGCGAGAGTCGGGGTCAGCTCCGGAGCCGCAGGTTGTGGTACCTGCGGTCGCTTCCGCGGACGAGGCTCGGGGCAGCGCGGTCGAGGTGCAGGCAGTCGGATGCGCGCTCGACGCGCTGCGCGGCGCAGGGGCGATGATCCAGGGGGGCTATGTGGTCACTGCCGCGCATGTCGTTGCCGGAGCCCTGTCGGCGACGGTGACGCTGGCTGATGACCCATCGCGCAACGCCTATGTGGCCCACGTCGCCTACGTCGACCCGGCGAATGACATCGCCTTGCTCGTCGTGCCCGACGTGGTGCTTCCCCAATTGTCGATCGCTCCGCTACAGGTCAACGAGCCCGGAGTGCTCTACGTGTTTCGCGATGGTGTCGCCCAAGAGCTGCCCTACAACGTGCTGCGGCCGGTGTTGGTGCACATCCTCGACATCTACGATCGAAACAACGTCGACCGCAACGGCTTCCAGATCGAAACCGACGTGCTGGCGGGCGATTCTGGAGCCGTACTTGTGCGCAACGACGGGTCGGCCGGCGGGCTGATCTACGCCAAGAGCGTCGGGGAACGAAACCGAGCGTGGGCCGTTGGATTGGACAGCGTTCCGGGAATCGTCAGCCTGATCAGCGAGCAACCGCTCCCGCAGGGTCCGGTGGGCGAGTGCGCTCACTGACGCGGCGGTGCACCGAGACGTGGTAGTCGCCGTCGCTGTAAGTCGAGCGCTCCCAGGTGGCAAAACGCTCAGTGAGTTCCAAGCCAGCGTTGCGGCAATCCTGGTCCCATTGTGAGAGTGCGTAGCCGTCGCGCCGCAAGCTAAACCCAGCTACGAGCGTGCCATCGGCGTGCAGGTGGTCGGCGAGGTTGGCGACGATGCGCCCGCGGTCGCTGGCGCGGCAATACAACATGACATTGCCCGGCAGAGCAACGAGGTCGAATTCGCAGCCGACGCGCACCGAGGCCAAATCGGCGACATGCCACGTCAGTTCAGGTGCCTTAGCCCGAGCGGCGGCGATCATGTCGGCGTCGAGGTCGACTCCTGTGACCTCGAAACCCCGCCGGGCCAGCTCGATCGCCACCCGGCCGGTGCCGCATCCAGCATCGAGGACCGTACGCGGGCGGCAAGCGGCGATGAAGTCGGCCTCGCCGTGCGTTGCACTGCCGTTGGCCTCGAGTTGTCGGAAACGACGTTCGTATTCTTCGATCGATATCGACTGACGCCATTGCAGCCACTGCTCCGACACGGCCCTGGCGTTGGAAAGTGGATCGTGATCGGCGCTCGACATCGCGGCGACCCTAATCGGATTCGCCCGGGCGTTCCATCAACGTGACGGTGACGATGTGTACTGCGCCGTCACGTTGCAAGGTGAGATCGATGTGCTCACCGGCCTGGTGGTCGCGGATCGCGGCGACGACGCCAGCCATCCCCGCCACGGTTGTCGCGCCGACCGCGACAACCAGATCGTCGATCTGCACCCCGGCCTGCTCAGCGGGCGACCCGGGCTCGACGGCGACGACTCTGGCCCCTTGGCCACCGTCGTAACGATCCTGCATGTCGATGCCGAGATACCCGTCGGTTCGACGAGCGCCAAGGGCCTCGGAGCGCAACTGCTCGATTACCGCCAGCACCTGAAAGTTGGAGATGGCAAACCCGACGTTGGAGGCGATGCTGAACGAGTCACTGCGCACGACGGCAGTGTTGATACCGATGACGTGGCCGCTGGCGTTGACCAACGGGCCGCCGGAATTGCCAGAAGAGATCGCTGCGTCGGTTTGAATGAGCCCGTCGAGAACACTCAACTCGGTGACCAGGGTTCGATCTTCGGCGCTGACGATACCGAGCGTGACGCTGGCCGGTCCGTCGAGGTCGAGGGCGTATCCGATCGCCAACACCTCGTCGCCGACTTCGACACGCGTCGGGTCGGCGAACACCGCCGGTAGCAACCCATCGACATCCACGGCCAGCAGGGCGAGGTCGTTGTCCACGTCGGTGGCAACCACCGTCGCCGGTCTCGGCTCGGTTTCGAAGGGCAGGCGTACCCGCACGTGGGTGGCGCCGTCGACGACATGGGCGTTGGTCAAGATCTGGCCGTCGGCGGTCAGAATCACGCCGGTGCCGATGCCTTCGCCGAGCATGACACCATCGGGAACGTCGCTGGAGACGCTGACGACGCTGCCTCGCACGGCGGCGGTGACGGCGGCGACATCGAGTCGGCCGAGGTCTCGCGCGATCGCGGGAGTGGCCTGAATGGGTCCGGTTGCGGCGAGGGAAGCGACTTGGATCTGTTGTGCTGGCGGGCTCGACGCCTGTTGGGTCGCCAGCACACCTGCGGCCGCGCCGCCCGCGGCGGCGAACGTCGAACAGACGACGGTGATGAGGATCGTCGAACGCCGTTGCGGGGGATTGACCACGCGAACAGGAGGCCACGTCATCCGGTCCGGGTAGGGCGGAGGGGGCGGAGGAAGGCCTGCCATGGAATCTGTCTACAGTGCTGTGCGACGGCCAAGGTCACCGCCGTTGCGAACTTGACGAACCGCCGCGCGAACAGCGACAAATGGCCCACTACCAGCACGCACGCACCATGTTGATACCCGTGTCGATGCCAGCCCGAGGGTGGTAGTTTCGACGTGTTGTGGCCACCTTTTCCGGATATACCGACGTCCAGCTGATCGGGCAGGGCGGGCTTGGCCGGGTGTATCGAGCGACCAAGGTGTCCACCGGGGGTGTCGTTGCGATCAAGGAATTGATCCATGTCGATCAAGCCTCTAAGGCGGCTGAACGCGCCCAGCGCGAACTGCGAGCGATGCTCTCGCTGAAGGGCCATGCGCATGTCATCGCTGTCGAGGAGTACGTCTCCGACGGGCCGAGCGGGCCCTACCTGGTGATGGAGTTTGCCTCGCGCGGCTCGATCAGCGAACGGATGCAGCGCAACGGCGGACGACTCCCGGTCGAGGAAGCCGTCGTTGTAGGGCTTCACGTCGCCGACGCGTTGGCAGCATCCCATGCACTCGATGTCGTGCACCGCGATATCAAGCCGCAGAACCTGCTGGTCGACGGGTTCGGTCAAGTGAAGGTCTGTGACTTCGGCATCGCCCTGTTGGCTTCTGCGAGCCAGGCCACGGTGACCAAGGCCTTTACGCTCAACTACGCCTCACCAGAGCAACTCGACCATCGCCCGATCGGCACTGCCTCTGATGTCTATTCGTTCGCGGCGACGATGTTGCATCTGCTCACCGGGCAGCCGTTGAGTTTCTCCGATCGCAATTCCGCCAATCTCGAGCACGTGTTTCGGCGTGCTGGGATTCCGGCGTCGTTGAACGATGTGGTCCGCCTGTTGCTCCAGATGTTGCGCGCCGACCCAGCGGAGCGGCCAGAAATGTCGAGCGCGGTCGCCGAGTTCGAGCGGGCCGTGGCGGCACTCGGAGTCAATCGCCGCCACCTCCCCGCATCCGCCGCGCTTGCGCCGCCGGTGCTGGCCAGGCCACAGGTGCCGCCCACTGCGAGCAACGTTTCGGCGGCGCAGCCGGTGCCGTCGGGGCCGATCACCGATCTCGCGCCAACGGCGGTGCTACCCGTCCCACTGCTGCCGGAGCCAATATCGCGCCAGCTGTCGTCGCGCGGCTCTCGCGGCGTGCTCATCGGTTTCGCCTGCATTGCGCTGGGCATCGTCGCTCTCGGGACCTGGGCGGCCGGGCGCAACGACGACAGCGAAAGTACCGGCACTGAATCCCTGCCAACGCCCACCGACGGGGTGACCGCCAGTGCGGCGACAACGCCGAGCACCGCCTCAGGGATTGTCGTTGAGCCGTGGGCGATCGACTGTCTGCGATTCGCCTATGTGCAAACGGGCGCCATTGAAACGAGTAGCTCGACGGCGCAAGAGGATCTCGCCACGATCGTGGCGATGTCTCGCGACTTGCTGCCCGGTGGCATCGATGCCAGCCGTCTTCACGCCGTCGACGGGACGTGTTTTGATCGCCCGAATGTGGCGCTGGTTCTCGTCGGTGGATTCAGCACGGACGATGAAGCCGCCAGCGTGTGCCAGCAGTTCCGGGCCAACGAGATCGCCGCGGTCAGCGCTGATCCGAGTCGTTACCCAAACCTCAATCCGCAGGGTTCGCCACCGACACCGGCCGGGGATCAACTCGCCATCTACAGAATCATTGGTTCGGCGGCGGCGCGCGGCTGCTGAGCAATCAGCCAGCGGGGCGATCAACCAAGACCGTGGTTCCCGAGAGCACCTCTCGGTCGCGGGAAAAGTCGATCACCACCGTGTCGCCTGGCGCATGATCACGAATCGCGGCGATCAACCCAGCTTGTCCGTCGATGATCACTCCATCGACCGCGCTGACAACGTCATTGACCTCGAGCCCAAGCGCGTCGGCAGGTGAGCCGGGTTCCACCTCGGTGACGATTGCCCCGCGCCCACCATCGTGGCGGTCTGCAGTGCCGATCCCGAGATACCCCTGCACGCGTGGTTGGCCGCCGTTCGCCTTCAGTTGCTCGACGGCGGTCAAAATCTCCGGGACGGAGATGGCGAAGCCGATGTTGTTCGCCGCACTGGTTTGACTGCCACGGGCCACGGCGGTGTTGATACCGACGACGAGACCAAAGGCATCGACCAACGGTCCGCCTGAATTTCCGGAGGAGATCGCCGCGTCGGTTTGCAACAAGCCGTCGAGAGCTCCCTCGTCGGTGAGCATGGTTCGGCTCAGCGCCGAAATAATCCCGTTGGTCACCGACGCCTCGCCAGGAAGGTCGAGGGCGTAGCCGATGGCAACGACGGGATCGCCGACGAAAACGCTTGCGGCATCGGCGAAGCCAGCGGCGACATGACCGTCACCATCGATGTCGATCAGCGCCAGGTCGTTGCCCGGGTCGGTGCCTATGACGGTGGCCGCAACCGGCTCGGTCTGGCCAAAGAGCAGTACACGAACCTCGGTCGCATCGGCGACCACGTGAGCGTTGGTCAGGATGTTGCCGTCGGCGGAGATGATCACACCGGTGCCGACGCCCTCACCATCGCCCAGGGCGTTGCTGACGTCGACCGAGACTTTGACGACCGACGGGCTAATCGTCGCCGTCACCGCAGCGACATCGAGGTCACCTGGGAGTACGGCGGGGCGATCAACCGACGTTTTCACCGGCGTGATCGTCGCCGTCGTTGCCTGATCCGATGTCGCTGTTGGCGCCGTCGCCTGCGCAGTGGCGGTGCCTGATCCGTCGTCGGCGATCGCCTTCAACCCGTACAGGCCTGCCGCCAGCAGGGCCACGGCCCCAAGTGTGACGCCCAAACGCCGTGCTCGCTGGGCACGCGGTGGCCGGGCATCGTGGTTGATGACGACACTTTGCATGTGTGCGGCGCTGGTAAGAGGCGGCTCGTGTGGCGGTCCAGGCGGCTCGACTGGTGGCATGGTTGCTACCGCTGGTCCAGACGGTGGGCTGAACTGATCGCTCATGGTTCTGGTCTAGCGCATTACTCGTGCGAACAGACCCTGATCCGGCGAGGACTTACCAACCTTTTACGTCGCAGTTTTAGCTCGCGGGCAGACGCGACGAAGGCGGGCCGCCCCAGATGGGCGACCCGCCTTCGGTGGTCCGAGGAACCGAGGGCTCAGTTGCCCTGGATCTTGATTTCGATGTCGACGCCAGCCGGCAGCTCGATGCGCTGCAGGCTGTCGATCGTCTTCGGGTTGGGATCGATGATGTCGATCAGCCGCTTGTGAACGCGCATCTCGAAGTGCTCACGTGAGTCCTTGTCGATGTGTGGTCCACGGATCACCGTGTAACGGTGCTTGTCGGTCGGAAGTGGGATCGGGCCACGAATGGTGGCCGAGGTACGGGTGACCGTCTCGACGATCTTCTTCGTGCTCTGATCGATGATTTCGTGATCGAACGCTTTGATACGGATGCGAATGCTTTGTGCCATGAGTCAGTCCTACTTGGTGATCTTGGTGACGCGGCCGGCGCCAACAGTACGCCCACCCTCACGAATAGCGAAACGCAAACCCTCATCCATCGCGATCGGCTTACCCAACTCAACCGTGATCTGCACGTTGTCACCAGGCATCACCATCTCCGTACCCTCGGGCAACTGAATCGTCCCCGTCACATCAGTCGTACGGAAAAAGAACTGCGGCCGATAATTGTTGAAGAACGGCTTATGACGGCCACCCTCCGACTTCGACAACACATACACCTGACCCTCAAAATTGGTGTGCGGCGTAATCGAACCAGGCTTACACAACACCTGACCCCGCTCCACATCCTCTTTCTTCGTGCCACGCAACAACGCACCAATGTTGTCCCCAGCCAAGCCCTCATCCAACAACTTGCGGAACATCTCCACACCGGTACACACCGTCTTCTGCGTGGTACGCAAACCAACGATCTCCAAATCATCACCCGTGTGCACCTTGCCCTGCTCAACCTTGCCGGTCACCACAGTCCCACGACCAGTAATCGTGAACACATCCTCAATCGGCATCAAGAACGGCTTATCCAACTCACGCACCGGCTCCGGCACCGAAGCATCACAAGCAGCCATCAACTCCATGATCGCCTCCTGCCACTTCTCATCACCCTCAAGAGCCTTCAACGCCGACACCCGAACCACCGGCGCATCATCACCAGGGAACTCATACTCATTCAACAACTCACGAACCTCAAGCTCCACCAACTCCAACAGCTCTTCATCATCCACCATGTCCGACTTATTCAACGCCACAACAATGTACGGAACACCCACCTGACGAGCCAACAACACATGCTCACGCGTCTGCGGCATCGGACCATCAGTCGCCGCCACAACCAGAATCGCCCCATCAACCTGCGCCGCACCCGTAATCATATTCTTGATATAATCCGCATGACCAGGCATATCCACATGCGCATAATGCCGATTCAACGTCTCATACTCAATATGAGCAATCGAAATCGTAATACCACGCGCCTTCTCCTCCGGCGCCTTATCAATCTGATCAAACGGCGTATACGAAGCCAAACCCTTACCAGCCAACGTCTTCGAAATAGCAGCAGTCAACGTCGTCTTACCATGATCAATATGACCCATAGTCCCAATATTCACATGCGGCTTATTACGCTCAAACTTTGCCTTACTCATTGCGGTTCTCCGTTGTTGGACTTACGTGGGTTGTCAAGGAACGTGACTCAGACGGCACCAGAGGCGTGCTGGTTCACAGAAGTGTCAATGCTAGTGGCCTGAGCCAGGGCCTACAACCTCGGGCGCAGGCGGGCAGACCTGGTCAACTGGCGACGACAGAGATCCTCGCGCAGAAGGCATCATCCGGCGTCGACGGGAGCAACCCGCGACAGAACAGCATCTCGCCGGGGTCGGCTTCCGCAGGAATCGTGTAGTAGAGCGCGAGGTCGGCGGGAAACGCCATGGTCCGTAACGTCGTCGGTCTCAATCCACCCTCGGGGCGACTTGCTGGTTCGGGATCGCGACTTGGTTCTGTCGCCGGGTACAGGATCCACTCGACGCGGCGGGGCTTGTCGATGCTCAGCAGATATCCCTCGGAGCCAGCGCGGTCGTCGGCGGAGGCACCCATGAGCGTCGTCTTTACGACCTGCCCGGGATTGAGCGTCACGTCTTCTAGCTCCAGAATCACGACGACGTCAGGGTCGCTGCAGGCCGACAACGTCAACGCTAACGCCACCATGACCGCGACAGGGCGGCGCTCGCAGGTGCGCCGATCGAGCCAACCTGTCATCGACATAGCTTTCATATGCTCACTATCGCGCCTGCCGAGTCAAGGGATTCTGCCAGAAGGTGTACTCAGCGGGCGCTGGCGATGCCGCAGACAACGTCTCGGTTGAGGCACAGACCGATCGTGTGTTCCAATGTCGGCTGATCCCAGGCGTTGAAGAAGTCGGCGTGACCTGAATAGATGTCACCACTGGCCAGCGACAACTCACTCGGGTCTCCCGAGAAACCGAAATCGACGGAGAACTGTAGCTGCGGCACCGGTACCGGATGCTGCGCTGAGCATTGCCCACCCCTGCTGTAGGCCATGTGCGAACGATGGTCGGCGCTATCGACGTCGACCCCGTTCCAACAATCCGGAAAAGTCACCAACATCCGTAACGTTCGCGACGCTGGGCACGTAGGCGGCGCTGCCAAACGGTCGATGCCGACCCCACATGTCCAGGCGACCACAGCCGTCGACTGCTGTTGTTCGACATAGGCGAGATGATCGCCGGCGATCACTTTCAAACCCGGCGGGTAGGCAACGATGGTCGTCGGATCGACGCCGAGCCCGGGCCGGTAGTAGGCGACACTACGGATCGCGCTGAGCTGTTGGGAACCGTCGTACAACGCTGGCACCCAATACGACGCCGTGTCGCGCGGTTGATCGCACGTCGAGCTACCGGCGAGCAGCGAATCGAGGTCTGACTGCGCATCGGTGGACTCGTTACCAAAGAACAAGTGGGTGTGCGATTCGCCTGGCTCGCCGGGATAAACGATTGGATCGTCGTCGAGGACGTGGCTCAGCGGACAGTCGACGACGAACTGCGCGGTGCGGCCCTGTGCCCCGGTGATCGGTCGATCGGGGGCAGCGTTCGGAGCGCTCACTCGTGAACTTGAGCACCCGGCAATGAGCGTCAGAGCGAGAGCGATCGCCGGATAGCGGCCGCGGTTCACGACGTCGGTTTGTCGGGAACCTTGATTGCCGCCAGATCAACGGACGCTGGAACGTCGGTTGCTGGACGGGCCGGGGCCGTTGCCGCGTCGGGCATGTTCTCTTGCCCGGGATACTCGGGCGACGATGTCTTGTAGTCGGCTGACGGTGGGTGCACCTCGGCAAGCCAGGTAATGACGTTCAGTCCACCGGCCGTCCAATCGCCGCTGCCGGTGCCTTCACACGGTGCCAGCGTCTCCAACGCGAGCGGCGCCGACGAGGTATGGGTGTTGCCCGAGAAGCAGTTGCCGAGGGTCGCCTCGTTGTTGTCGGCCGAGCCAACGGCAATATCGGCCACACGATTGTCCTCTAAGACATTGTCGCGAACCTGATTGTCGAGCGAATCCCAGAGCACCACGTCGGGCACAGTCGCCGGGTCGGGCACCGGGTCGTTGAGCGTCTCGGCGCAGGTTCGTGTCCATTCTTCACGCGGCGGCACGTCGTCGTTGGCGTCCTCCTCGAGGAACGGCACAAGCCCGATACCGGTCTTGTCGTGGTCGTAGACACGGTTTCGTTCGATCGTGTTGCCAATGCCACCAGCGCTGAGAATGCCGTTGCCCATTGCCAACAGGGCGACGTCGATCGCCGGGGTGTCGGGTTGGTTGTTCGAGTAGACGAGGTTGCCCACGATCGTCGTCTGGCGCTGCGGATAGCACGGTTCATAGCTGCCGCTGTTGGGCACCACCCCCGCCCGGTTGTAGCGGAAGATCGAGTTGATGATCAGCATGTTGCCGCCAGAATCGGTGCCCGAATAGCCGAGCCCGTTGTACTCGCTAACGACGGTGTCGATCACGGTGTCACAGGGAAAACATGCCCCGACGTAGAACCCCGCGTCGGGGCTGCCGCCGCCGTAGCTGTGATCCAGTTGGCCGTTCGTCGACAGAAAGGCGTACACGCCGTAGTCGCCGTTGCGGAACGCAGTGAGGTACGAGCCACGGAACCCGACCGAGCCGCTCCAGTAGAACCCGTTCTTGGTGTAGTTGCGCGCCGTCAGGTTCTCGATGGCGACACCGTCAGCGCCGGCGACGAAGATGCCGTTGATCAGATTGAAACCGCCGTCGAGAATTGTCGTATTGCGATCGAGACCGCGAATCGTCAGGTTGTCGGTGGTCACCTCGACAGCTTCGGCATAGGTGCCTGGGCTGATCAGAATCAGGTCGCCAGGTTGCGCCGCGTCGACAGCATCCTGAATCGATGGGAACTCCTCGGGAACGGTGAGTACCCCAACGCCGGAGTCGGGTTCGGTCGCCACCGGATCCGTTTGCGCAGGATCGGTTGACACAGGATCGGTCTGGGTGACCGCATCGGTTGCTGGGGCGCTCGACGTCGCTGCGGCAAGTGTGCCCGACGGCTTGGCTTCTGACGAGTTCGAGCCAGAGCCGGAACCGCAGCTCGTCAGCGCCACAGCGAGCGCAAGCAGACCCGCCCCAGTCACCCGCCGTATTGATCGATGTGTCCTCATTGACGTTCCCCTTGTCATTCGGTGACGATGATCGTGCCAATCATGCCGACTTGGCCCGCATTCGTGGCGTGAATAGTACAGAAATACTCGTAGACACCAGGCTGCGTGAACACCTGCATGAACACGTCCTTCGGTTTGAAGCCAGCGAGCGTGACACCCCAGTTGCCGTCGCGGTTTTTCGGGGTGATGTCGTGATCGTTGCGACCGCCGTTGGAGAATTCGACGCCATCGCCGACCTTGACGGTCAGCTGTTCGGGGCGAAAGAAGTTGTCGATCGCCCTGACGCGCACGATCTCGCCCGTCGGTGCGACGGTGATCACCCCCGGCCACGACCGGCTTCCCGGATCTGCTGCACAGCCCGAGAGCAGGGCAGCTATGGCCGTCACCATCATCCCGCCATGCCACGCCCTTGAGCTCATCGACCCCGTTCTAGCAGGTTCGGCTCGCATCGACGTTGACCGGAGGGGGTCAATCGACAGCGATCACCCTGGGGCAGACTCGGAGGTGAAGAATCCGGTCACGGCGAACTCGACTCGGCGATTCAGTCGCCTGCCCTCTGGGGTCGTATTGTCACCGATCGGTTGATCGGGGCCACGACCGACAACTTCGATGCGGGCCAATACCGACGGATCGGTTTCGCCGATCTGCGCCTTAGCGACCTTGGCGCGGTTGAGCGCCAACTGGGCGTTGTACTGCTGGGAACCGACGCTGTCGGTGTGGCCGACGATGGTCAGTGTGACGTCGGGGTTGACCGCAAGGAAGGCGGCCCACAGGGTGAAGCCGAGCTCGGATTCCTGAGGGATGTCGTAATCGCCGACTTGAACAACACAGAGTTGTTGCCGAGTCGAACGGTCGCGTTCTCGACCAGCGGCACGCTCGGGTCGATCACCAGTTCGTCGACCAGGAAATCCTCGCCGACGATTCGTACCAGACGAGCCTTGACGTCGTCGGCGACGTCCTGGGATGGCACAGCGCCGCGCAGGTAGAGGATGTCGTCCTCGTACAGAGCGTTGGGCCATTCTTGGCCGCCGGGAAGCGTCGGTTGTGGCAGCCCCCCGAGCACTTCGTTGTTCACCGGCGCCTGCGTGGTGGTTGGCGCCGGTGCCTCGGTCGAGGTCGTCGTCGCTTGGGCCGTCGTTGTCGTTGCCAGTTGCGTCGTCGGCGGCGACGCTTGCGTCGTCGGGACAGCTTCGGTGACGACCGGCAGGCTGAGCTCGGTGTCGGCGATGGGGCTGGTGACCACCGGTGCGTCGCTCGCCGAACGTGGCTGATCGCCGTCTCGCGTCAACGACCATGCTCCTACAGCGCCAAGCACGGCCACGGCGGCGACAACTGCGACTTTGCGGCGACGTTTACGCGACTGCTCCGCATCGTTCGAGGCACGGGCGATGATCGCCGCTCGACGCATGATGGCGTCGACTTCGTCGTTGCTACTTGGACGGTTGGGGATGATGTTCATCGTTGATCCTCACCCGTTCGGTTTAGTGGCCGAAGCGGGCTATGCCCTCAAAGTGGCAAGGAAACACAAAAACACTTGACGAAGAGTGACTCTTTCGACCTACTCGATCAACGTCCGGTGTCCCACAAATACCCTTCGTTGTGCACGCCCTCCTGGTCGAACCCGCCGAACACGAACAGGTCGGTGCCAGCGCCGACAAGGAGTTTTCCGTCCCTGTAGTACTGGTCTTCAACGCCGGGAAAATCCGGAATGGCATGCCAATTCCACGTCAGCGTGTCGAGAACGTCTCCGCTGGCCGCGGTGAACAGCGCCGAAGTCTGCCCGACGACACCGCCGCTGTACCCCGAACCGTCGGGCTCACCCGGCAGCGCTCGCCACTCGTTGGCGGCCAGATCGAACGCACCGCCGTGGGGCACCACTCGGCCGTAGCCGTTGACCTCACCGCCATCGGAGCCGCCACGATACGGCGAGATCGCCACCTGTCCTTCGACGAACGTTGGCGGTGTCGTCTGATCGGAGACGGGCAACTCGGCCCAGGTTCCGGTGGTTTCGTCCAACACTGCACCGTGTACGAGCACTGGACCCTGGTTGGCGTAAACCTCAGAGACCACCCTGGCGAAGAGCAGCAATCGACCGTCGACGCTGACCATTGTCCGGTCGAACATCGACTCGAATGGGTCGTCGGGAAGCGGGGTCCACTCGCCGCTAGCCGGGCGCAGCACCAAGTCGCCGGTCTCGCCCCGCTCGTCGGATCCGGAGTACAAGATCACCACCTCACCGTGGGCAACGATGTTGGCGTAACCCCCAGCCGCCTGTGCCGGCAGCTCAATCTCGCGCCATACGTCGCCCGGTATCGAGTATGCCCACAGCCGCTGGCGTTCCTCGGCCGGGACCATGCCCAGCACCACCACCTCGTTCCCGACAACGACACCTCGCAGGTAGGCGACGGACTCAAGTGGCGAGTCGACGATCATCCGCCAGCTATCGGTTGTCGGGTTGTAGGCCGCGGCGTCGCGTAACTGGATGGGTGTAATGGCGTAGTCGCACGTTGCGCACATTGGCGTCTCGGTACCACCGAGAACCAGTACCTCCTCGCCGGTCCAGACACCAAACGAGCCGTTGCGTGGCGACAGCGGCGAGGTGGCCACCTTTTTCCAATCTGGCGCTGGCGCCAAGGGGTTGACCGTCTCGACGCCGTCCCCAACCGGGGGCTCGGTAGCCGGGACGGAGTCGTTGGTTGGCGCCAAAACCGTGTCGTTGATCGGAGCGACAACCGTGTCGTTGGTTGGCGCGACAACCGTGTCGTTGGTTGAGACAACCGAATGGCCCGACGGTCGATCGTTGATGACCACGATCCCGACGACCACCGCGACCACCGCCGCGGCGCTGAGCGCTGGCAGTACCCAGGCGCGATGTGGAACGTCGCGCGGGTGCTGCGCGCAGCGGGCATCGAGTAGCTCCGGTGTCGGCGGCTGTTGGTCGCCGACCCAATCAGCAATCTCATTGAGCCCGAAGGCGATCTGTTGCTCATCCATCTGAGAGCTCCTTTCGTACATCGGCCAGTCCCCGTGCAGCAAGCGAGCGCACCGTTGCGCGGCGGACCCCGAGCGCCTCGGCAATCTCGGTGTCGTCGGCTCCATCGACGTAGCGCAACACGATCACCGCTCGTTGACGCTCGGAGAGTTTGAGTAACGCGTCTCGCAGCTCAACGAGCTGCACCGGCTGCGAGATCGGAGCGGGATCGGCGGCGACCATACCCGCCCGTTGACGACGGCGAATCACGGCGATCGAACCGTTGACGACGCTGCGGCGCAGGTAGGCACGAGGATTGGCGACACTCTCCCAGCGCCCGCGCAACGAGATGATCGCCTCTTGCACCACCTCCTCGGCATCGTCACGTCGCCCAAGCATGCTGAAGGCGATGCGCACCAAGCCGCGGTACTGGGCGTCGTAGAGTTCGACGAGTTCTGGCGGCCACATAGCTGCATGGGGTTGTACCAGGTTCATCACCATTGATGACGCGCAGCTTGGGCGAACTGTTGCAACCGATGTGCCGAGACGGTTGTCGGTAAGGTTCGACCGTGTCCATCCGCGAGATCCCGACGTGGCAGCTCAGCGACAGCCGCGCTGCGGAACGGGTCTACCGCCAGCACGGTCTGCCCAATCTGATCGAGGGCTACGCGGCATTCGATGATGTCTTGACCCGAGCTTCGCCGTTGCTCGCCGCCTTGTTCGTGATCAACATCGTCACGGTCACCCTCGATGCCACCTGGCCGACGCAGCTCGTCGCGGTGATCGCTGGTGCCACGATCGTGTTAGCGATCAACGCCGCTCAACAACGCAAAGCTGGCCGTCGATGGTGGTCGCTGCCGCAACGAATCGGACCGTGGTACCTGGCCACATTTCTGGTGGTACCGGTGGTGTTGCGGGCCCTTGTCGGCGATCACTCTTGGCCCTCGATCGTGCTCCATCTGTTGATCGATATCGCCGTGCTGGCCGTTGTCACCCTGCTGGCCACCTTCGGCGTCGGTTCGATGATCGTCTGGGCGGTGCGTCAAACCAGACTCCACGCGCTGTCGATCAGCGAGGTGGTGATCAAAACCTTGCCGTTGTTACTGCTGACGGTGTTGTTCTTCTTCTTCACCGGTGAGACCTGGCAGCTGATGCACAACCTGCCGAACGGTCGTTTCATCGGTTCGCTGAGCGTGTTTGCCATCTTCGGTTCGTTGCTGTTGATCACCTCGATCAAGGCCAACACCCGCGAGGTCACCGCCTTCGAGTCCCACGGCGAGCTGGTCCGTCACGCCCGCCAGCTTGGTGCGCTCGGCCTGCCGGAGACGGCCGACGAACGCTTGGTCCCCGAGCATGAGCTGCCCAGACGCGTGCGCATCAACGTTGCCCTGGTGCTGTTCTTCTCGCAAGCCGTGCAGGTATTCATCGTCTTCGCCGTCGTCTCGATCGTGCTCATCGGGCTCGGGGTGCTCTTCGTTCGGCCAGCGACGATGCTCGCTTGGCTTGGGGAGGAACCGACCTACCTCACCGACGTCTCCGGATCACGGATCCGCTTCCCCGACACCGTGACCAGCGAATTGATCAAGGTGGCCTTGTTCATCGGCGCCTTCTCGGGCGTGCAGTTCGCGGTGCAGATCGCCTCCGGAAACTCGTCCGCCCATCAGGTGTTGCGCCAGGCCGTGCACTCGGTGCGTGCCGCGCTGGCTGTTCGCATCTTGCGTGCTGAAATTGTCGGCGTCGCGGTGGACGGTCCATCGGCCGACGCGCACCCTTCTGATACAACAGAAGGATGACCGAATCGCCCACATCACCCGTCGTTGGGCGGGTGCTGGGCACCGACGATGCGACCCCGCTCGAATTCTGGGTGGCCGTCCATCCTGGCCATCACCTGCAACTCGACGACGTCGTCGCCATGAACCGCACGGTCCTACCCAGCGGCGAGATCATCGCCATCTACGGCATCGTCGGCCAGGTTCGCGCCCGCCATGAAGGCGCCCGCTTTCAAAGCGACGTCTTCCTCATCGCCGACGGTTTGTTGCCAGCCGAGGTCTCCGAGGCGGCGATGGTGCAGGTCACCCGCGTGGTGCCGGAGATCTTTGTTCCTCCGCTGCCAGGCACCGAGGTCCGCCTGGCCAACGCTGAGGAGCGGGCCACAGCGCTCGACTCGGAGACGGTCGAACGCAAGCTGCCGGCGGGGTTGAGCCGCGACAACGAACCCATCTATCTCGATCTCGATTTCATCGACGGCACCAAGGGCGCACACGTCAACATCAGCGGAATCAGCGGCGTCGCCACCAAGACCAGCTACGCCACGTTCCTGCTCTACTCGCTGTTCAACTCCGGCGTGCTCGGCGCAGAGGCCGCCAACACCAAGGCGCTGGTGTTCAACGTCAAGGGCGAAGACCTGCTGTTCCTCGACCACCACAACACACGCATCGACGACGACCAGCGAGCCAGATATGCCCGGCTAGGTCTGCCCGCAGGGCCATTTCGCAGCGTCGGCGTCGTCGCCCCACCGCGCCCGGGCGACGCCAACGCCACCCCCGCCGTGGGCTCACGAGCGACAGGTGTGCGGCCCTTCTTTTGGACGATCGCCCAGTTCTGCTCGCAAGGGCTGCTGCCGTTTTTGTTTGCCGATCCCGACGACGAACGTCAGCAATACACGATCGTCGTCCAAAGCGTGACGCAACGTCTGATCGAGGCCGCCCGAGACACCGAGAGCAGCGACGGGGCAGTGCGCATCGAGGGCCGCACCGTGCGCCGCTTCAGTGAATTGGTCGAGCTGATCGAGGACAAACTGCTCGAAGACCCCGCCGATCAGCGCTGGACGGGGCGCAGCGTTGGCGGGGGAACGATCAACGCCTTCATCCGTCGCCTGGCATCGGCAACCAAACGGGTCGAACATCTGATTCGCGCCGACATCGCCAATGCTCCTGCGCACGCTCTCGATCTCGACGCCCATCAGGTCACCGTTGTCGACATCCATGCCCTGCACGACCGGGCGCAACGTTTCGTCGTCGGAGTCGTCTTGCGCCAAGCCTTCGACCAAAAAGAGGCCTCCGGTGTCGCTCAGCCGTTGCAGTTCGTCGTCCTCGATGAGTTGAACAAGTATGCGCCGCGCGAGGGTTCGAGCCCGATCAAGGAGATCCTGCTCGACGTTGCCGAACGTGGCCGTAGCTTGGGCATCGTGCTGATGGGCGCTCAGCAGACCGCCAGCGAGGTCGAGCGGCGCGTCGTCGCCAACAGCGCCGTGCGGGTCGCCGGGCGACTCGATTCTGCCGAAGCGGGCCGCGAGCAGTATGGCTGGCTGCCACCTGCACAGCGCCAACGGGCGACGATCCTCAAGCCCGGTTCGATGTACGTCGCCCAGCCGCGGCTGCCGGTGCCGGTGCTGATCGAGTTTCCATTCCCGTCGTGGGCCACCCGCTCGGCAGAAGCCAACCTTGGCTCGACCTCGGCGAGCGCCGCGAGCGGCAGCGATCCGTTCGTCGGCCTCGTCTAAACGGCGTTCATGAAACTGTTGCACACCAGCGACTGGCACGTCGGTAAGCAGGCCCGCGGCATCAGCCGAGCCGAGGAGTTTCGCAGCGTTCTGGCCGAGATCGGCGATGTTGCCGAACAACAACAGGTCGACGCCATCCTCATCGCAGGTGATCTTTTCGACACCGCCGCGCCGACGGCGCAAGCGGAGGAGATCGTCTACCGCACGCTGTTGCGCTGCAGTGCGATTTCACCGGTCGTGGTGATCAGCGGCAATCACGACAACGCTCGCAAGCTGCAGGCCTTGCGGCCGTTGCTGCAGCGGTGCGAGGTGACGATGATCGCCGAGCCGCAACGCCCCGACGACGGTGGTGTCGTGACGATAACCACCGCCAACGGCGCACTGCAGATCGCCGCTCTACCGTTTGTTTCGCAGCGCGGCATCGTGCGGGCTGAGCAGCTGATGTCCAACGCGGCCTTCGAGAACGCACAGGCGTACTCGCAGCGCTTGATCACCTTGATCGCACTGCTCACCAGCGGATTCCACGCCGACGCGGTCAACGTCGTGCTCGCTCACGCCTTCGTCGTCGGCGGCCAAGCGGGTGGCGGCGAGCGTGCCGGGCATCTCAGCGACGAGTATTCGGTGACCAACGCTGCGTTTCCGATGACCGCTAGCTACGTGGCGCTCGGCCACCTGCACCGCGCCCAGCGCATCGCCGGGTCAACCGCAATCCACTATTGCGGCTCGCCGCTGCAACTTGACTTCGGGGAGAAGTCAGATCCGAAACAGGTCAACCTCGTTACGGTCGAGGCAGGCCTGCCATCCAGCGTAGAGCCGATCATGCTGCACTCCGGGCGAGCGATGCGCACCTACCGAGGCACTGTCGATCAGCTACGCGAGGCGGTCATCGAAGACGACGCCTGGTTGCGCTTGATCGTCACTGAGCCGCAGCGCAGCGGACTCGGAGATCAGGTCCGGGCGATCTTCGGCGAACGAGCGATCGAAATCCGCGTCGACGCACCGGCGTCAGTGCGCCGACCGGCGTCGACACAGCGCGTCGGGCGTAGCGCCCATGAACTGTTCGCCGAATTCCTCGGTGAACGGGGTGTCGTCGACGGACGCCTCAACGCGGTTTTTGATGATCTGCTCGAGCAGGTCGAGAGCAGCGATCGATGAGACCGACGCTGCTGCAGATCGAGGGGTTCAGCGCCTTTCGCCACGCCGTCGAGATCGATTTTGAGGGTATTGATGTCGCAGCCCTGGTCGGTCCAACGGGCTCGGGCAAGAGCAGCATTATCGATGCGATCACCTTCGCGCTCTATGGCTCGGTGGCCCGCTACGACGATCGTGGTGCGGTCGCCCCGGTAATCAATCAGTTGAGCACCGAAGCCAAAGTGCGGCTCGATTTCACGGTAGGTAACGCGCGGTACACGGTCGTGCGCGTCGTGCGCCGCACCAAGAGTGGTGCGACCACCAAAGAGGCCCGTTTGGAGTCTGCCGGGCAGGTGCTCGCTGGCGACGCACGCAGCGTCGATAAGGCGGTCAACGAGCTTCTCGGCCTCGACTTCGAACGCTTCAACAAGACCGTGGTACTACCGCAAGGCCGCTTCGCCACCTTCCTGCACGACAAACCGTCCGACCGTCAGCAACTGTTGCGCGAACTCCTTGGGCTCGGGGTGTACGAACGGATGGGCCGCGAGGCGCGCCAGATCGCCGCCGTCTCAGGCAATCAGCTGGCCGTGCTCGAACCGCAGCTCGACGCCGACGCCGATCTCTCCGACCAGGCGATGGCCGAGCTCGACGACCGGGCGGCGATGACCGTCGAACTCGACCGGCAGATGCCGGATCACGTCGCGGCAATCACCACATCGACCCTGGCAGCGACCACCGCCGAGGCCCATATCGGTCGCCTCGACGGCAATCTCGCCAACCTTGCTGATGTCCACGTCCCAAAGGAATTGGCCTTGCTGGCGGCGACACACGCCGACGCGCACCATGCAGCGCGAACAATGGAAAGTGCGTTGTCGACGATACGCCAGCAGCGCGACAGCCTCGCGGCGACGATGTCTGAGATCCGTACGGTGGAGGCGTGCGATCGCCTCATCGCCGATTACCAACGACTGCAAGCAAGCGGGAAGCGGCTTGATGATCTTGCCGAGTCCCACGCCACGATCGTCGGACAACACGCTCTGGCGATGCGCGCGGCCGACGAGCTACGCGACAACATTGAGCAGCTGCGAACTACGTTGACGACGGCGCGCGATGACCGCGATGCCCTCAGCAGGCAATTGGCGCTCCGCCCGCAACGCGCCGTGATCGAGTCGCTGATCAACGCCAACGAGCAACGGGCCGCAACCCAGCGCCAGTTTGAGGCGACCATCAGCGCCGGTGGCCAGGCTGCGACGGCGGCTGAGCAGGCCACCTCGCGCCATAACGAACTCGATGCGCAGTACCAGCATCTGCGCGACCTCGGCCCGGCGACCTCGTTGATCGCCCATTTGCGACGCGGGGAACCCTGCCCGGTCTGTGCCCAAGTCGTTACGGAAGTGCCCGTCGCCGACGACAGCGCGATGGCCGAGCGGATCGACGGCGCCCGCGCCGAGGTCGCTCACGCGGCGCACGAGATGCGCTCGGCCCTCGAAACCCGGGATCGCCTCGAAGCCCAACGCCTGGTCCTGGAGCAACGACTCGTCGAGTTGCAACATGAGCTTTCGACAGCTGGCGTCGACGTGGCCCAAGCGGCGATCATCCTCGTCGAGATCGCCGCTTTCGGCGAGCAGGTCGACCGAGCCCATCAGCAGGTGGCGCGCTGCGAGCGTGAATTGACCGCGATCGAGCAATCCGCCCGTAGCCGCCAGACGATGGCGACGGAGAACTCCACGACTCGCGATCTGGCCAGTAGCGAGGCGGCGATCGCCGCCGCTCGAGCGTCTCGTGACGAGCTCGCCGTCGCCCTCGCCGACGCTCCAGCGTTACCCGAGGTCCACGCGCAACGGGCTGTCGCCATGGAGCACCAGCGACAGCTTCAGTCGCTGATCTCCGAAGAGCGCGCTCTGCTCGGGCAGCTTGAGGAGGCTCGCCAGGCGATCGGCGCGGCCGAGAACGCGCTCAGCAGGGCGAGGCGCGAGTACATGTCGCAACGCGATCGTCTCGCTGGACTCGATCCTGCGCTCCCCCGCGATGATCTCGCCGCCGACTGGGCCGAACTTGCAGCCTGGGCACAGGTGACCACCGTCGAGATGCGCGAGCAACGCGCCGGATGGGTAACGCAGGCCAACGAACACCGCGCAGTCGCCAACCACCTGACCGCAGAGGTCACTCTCGCCTGCCGCGACGTGCTCGCCGAGCTCAACGCGCCGCACAACGGGTGGACTGTCGAACTGCTCCGCGATGCGGTTGCACGCGCCACGCAACGAATCACCAGTGAGGTTGCTCACCGACGGGAACGCAAACGCGCCATCGAGCAACTCTGCGCTCAGGTTGCCGCGCTGCGCGATCGCCGCGAGGTCTACCAACATCTCGGCAATCTGTTGCGCTCCGATGGCTTCGAAAAGTGGTTGCTCAGCGAAATTCTGATCGATCTCGTCGGCAGAGCCACGGAAAGGCTGCTGGAGTTGAGCGGCGGCCAGTTCTCGCTCGTCGCCGCCGATGGATCGTTCAAGATTTGTGATCATCGCAACGCGGACGAGGTGCGCGATGCGCGCACCCTGTCCGGAGGCGAAACTTTTCTTGCCTCCCTCGCGTTGGCCTTGGCCTTGGCCGATGCCTCGACCGACCTCGCCGCGCACGGTTCGGCATCGCTGGAGTCGATCTTCCTCGATGAAGGCTTCGGCACGCTCGACCCGGATGCCCTCGACATCGTCGCTGGCACGATCGAAGAACTCGGTGCGGCGGGGCGAATGGTCACCATCGTCACCCATATTCGTGAGCTGGCCGAGCGCATGCCGGTTCGGTTCGACGTCAGCAAGGGCCCGCAGACCTCGACCGTGCGACGGGTGGAGGTCTGATGTGAAATTCAGCGTCGAAGCATGGGCGACGGAGTTCGGTGTGTCGGTCGATCCGGAGCAGCTTCGAGATGCCTGCGCACCGGTGGACGTCACCGTGGAATGCGAGCCGCAGTCGTGGGCACCGATCACTCCGGACGCGCAACGGTCAATCGACAACGTCACGTTTATCGATGGGGTTCGCCGCATCGATGCCGCGGGTGTGGATCAGCTCCGGCGACGGACTGGCGCGCGTCGGGGTCTGCGCCTCGGTGGCTGCCGGAGCGGTCACCTCGGGCGCTGGCCAAGCCAGGGTCAGCGAGGTTGCAGTGATCCGCGGCCTGTTCACCACGGCGAGCGATGACATCGCCGGAATTCACACGGCGCACGGCGACTACAGTTTCGTGGCTAGCGAAGGGGAGGCCCCCGAACAGCTGTACCTCGCCGTCCACAAGCAGATGACCGCCGTCGAGTCAAGGCTTGCGGGAAACGTCGACTCGGAGTTGACCGTGTTCGACGGGCCGCTGCGAGGGCGCAACGACCCGCTCGCCGTCGGCTACATCAAGACCCAACATGTGCAGTATCTGCCAAGCGATCTGCAGCCGACGCTCGGACGCCTCGCCGCCGGGCAGCGCACCCCGCTGTTCGCCATCGGCGACCGCGGCGAGCGGCTGAGCTGGTACCTTCGACTACCCGGACCCCTCACCCAGCCGTTGGCGGGTGT
Source organism: uncultured Acidimicrobiaceae bacterium (assembly GCA_963732585.1). Classification (GTDB taxonomy): domain Bacteria; phylum Actinomycetota; class Acidimicrobiia; order Acidimicrobiales; family Ilumatobacteraceae; genus WLMZ01. The sequence goes on from CAVSZY010000004.1 coordinate 404,918, forward strand.
GGTGCGCTGTGAAGTAGTCGGGACTTCAAGCCTCGTCGCCGCCACTCGGGCCGACGCCATCACCACGACGCTTGCTCGTTTTGCCAGTGAGCCTCACAAGGATCCACGAGCTCCACAAAACCTTTACCCGATCGCCGGTTTGGAGGCAGTGTTGAAACACCGGCTGGGCGATGCGCAACTGCTCGAGCGGGCGTTACGTCGCGCTGCCCACGGGACGTAACTCGCCGCGTGAACTCCGCCAGCGAAGCAGTTCCCCGGAGACGGCCTCAATCTCCGCGTCGAGACCGTCGGGCAATGGTGTTCCCAGCTCTTCGACCTGTGCGCAGAGGTCGGAGAGGCGCTTGGCACCGAGCAACATCGAGGTGGAGCGCAACACGTGAGCGGCGCGCCGAGTCAGGTCGACATCAAGCCGACGCCGAGAGTGCACGATCGCCTGGCGGCGAGCAGGCAGTTCGGCCAGAAACAAATCGACGAGTTGCTCGACGAGCGGTCGTTCAACGAGGTCGGCCACCAACCGTTCGAGAGCAGCGACCTCTACTGCTGACCCACTTTGCGACATGTCGGGCGCAGCAGGCAGCGCCGGGGCAACACGATGTAGAGCAGCAGCGAGATCGTCGAGAGCCACCGGTTTATACACGGCGTCGTCGAACATCGCCGACTTGGATTGCTGCTCCCCGGAGGGGCTCGACCTTCCCGTGACAGCAACGATACGCGACCGATGTCCGGTTGCTTCAAGCTCGCGGATTCGACGAGCCGTCTCCCACCCGTCGATGCCCTCCATGTGGAAGTCCATGAGAATCACGTCGAAAAGTTCTCCGCTGGCGAGCAACTCCAGCGCTGCCTCGCCACTGCTGACTTCCTCCGACTGAACTCCGAGTCGTTCGAGCTGTCTGGCGGCCAATCGAAGATTGATCACGTTGTCATCGACCACAAGCACCCTTGTACCGTCGGCGATATCGCCCTGTGTCGCCAGCTGCGGACCATCACTCGCCTGCATCGGAAGCACTACACGCAATGTCGTTCCGACTTCGATGGTGCTGGCGAGGTCAACACAGCCGCCAAGCCGTTCGGCCAGGCGGTGCACGATTGCCAGACCCATGCCAGCACCCTTACCGCGCCCAGCGGTCGAGGCCGTACAGAAGGGTTTGATGACGTGTTCGATTTCGGTTTCCGGAATGCCTTCACCGGTGTCGCTCACCTCGAGGACCAACGACGATTCGTCGACCGTACTCACGTGAATCGAAATCGACCCATCGGTTGTGAATTTGGCTGCGTTCCCGACCACGTTCCTCAAGAGCTGACGTAGTCGAGCCGAGTCGGACTCAATCCACAGCGGAACCGTCGGACTCACCCGACTGTCGACGACCACCGGGCGGGTGTCGATCATCGTCCTGCCATATTCCGCTACGTCATCGACGATCGCCCGAAGGTCGGTAGGACCGAGTATCAGTTCAACTTCGCCGACCTCGAATCGGGCCGCATCGAGCAGATCCTGAGTCACCGTCGACAGACCGGAGAGCTGGCGAGCCAAAATTGCGGCAATTTCAGCGGAACGAGGGGGAAGCTCCGAATCAGCCGCAAGCAGTTCCGCAAGGCCCTGCACAGCGTGGAGCGGGTTTCGCAATTCATGACATACGGTTGCCAGAAGATCCAACCTCGCCTTCGCCGTCTCTTCAGCGGCCGCTACGCGCTGTCGGAGGTTGTCGATTTCGTCGCCGGATGACGATCGGTCACCATCCACGCACGCCTACTAACTACGCGGCGCCCGAGGCGCGAGTCGGTGCCGGAATACCGCCGAACCCATACCCAACGCCGCGCACCGTTCGTACCAGATCCTCGTTCGCCCCGGCCGTCTGCAACTTGCGTCGCAGATTGGCGATATGCACGTCGATGACATGATCGTGGCCACGCCACTCGGCACCCCAGACCCGATGGACCAATTGCGAACGCGAGAATACGGTGTTGGGATTGCTGACCAATGTTGCGAGCAGGTCGAATTCAGTGCGCGTCACGCCAACGGCCCGACCGTCGACTTCCACCTTGCGTAAGTTGCGGCGAATGGTGATATTGCCAAACGCCTTGTCGTTCTGCTCCCAATCGGCCTGCCGAGGGCGGCGGGCCATTGCCTGCACCCTCGCAGCCAGCAACCGCGGCGAGATTGGCTTGGTCACATAGTCGTCGGCACCAAGACGGAACCCAGTCAGTTTGTCGACCTCATCGTCGCGAGCCGAAAGCACCATGATGTAGGCGTTCGATTTTTCCCTGACGATGCGGCAGAGTTCCAAGCCATCACCGTCTGGCAGCGTCAGGTCGAGAAGTACGAGGTCGGGCTGTGAGATCAGCAGCGCTGCTTCCGCCTCACGTAAAGAGGCGGCGACGTGCACGCGATGTCCCCCCTGGCGCAACACAGCGGTGATCACGTGTGAATACTCCAAGGCATCTTCAACGACGAGTACTTCCAGCGCAGACATTTTTCTCCCGATCACTCTCACCGTTTAGCCGAGGCCTTACGGCAGATGTTACACCCACGATTCTTAGCGAATAGGCCAAAAGGACTATTGCCGAACAGAAGCGTACCAAGGGTTGGGAGGGTTCATAGGTGATCTTTACAAACAAACTCGATCAATATTCTTGACCGAGAGTTCGTGGGAAGAACGGATTTAAAGGACCGGCGCTAGCGCTACACGTTACGGCGATAACGTCCCCCGACATCAAAGAGCGTGTCGGTGATCTGACCGAGCGAGCAGGTTCGCACGACATCCATCAACACAGCAAACACATTGTCGCTGGCCAGGGCGGCATTCCGTAGTCGTGTCAGGGCTTCTGCGCTCTCGTTTTGATGGCGGAGTTCGAATGCTTGTAGTCGGTGGATTTGGTCCATCTTCTCTGAGTCATCGGAACGGGCGAGCTCCAGGGTCTCGGGGGTCTCGTCACCGGCCGGATTGCGGAACGTGTTCACGCCGACAATCGGCAACGTTCCGTCGTGTTTGCGCTGCTCATAGAGCATCGACTCGTCTTGAATGCGACCTCGCTGGTACCCGGTCTCCATCGCTGCCAGCACGCCTCCCCGCTCGCTGATCCGCTCAAGCTCGGCCAAGACCGACTGCTCGACGAGGTCGGTGAGCTCTTCGACGATGAAGCTGCCTTGCAGAGCATTCTCGTTCATCGCCAGGCCCCACTCGCGGTTGATCACCAGTTGGATTGCCAGCGCACGGCGCACGGACTCCGTCGTCGGTGTCGTCACTGCCTCGTCATAGGCATTCGTGTGCAAGCTGTTGGCATTGTCGTAAATTGCGCACAACGCCTGCAGGGTGGTGCGAATATCATTAAATGCCATTTCTTGTGCGTGCAACGATCGCCCACTGGTCTGCACATGATACTTCAATTTCTGAGAACGATCGTTCGCCCCGTAGCGATCTCGCATTGCGATCGCCCAGATACGGCGTGCGACGCGGCCAAGTACGGTGTACTCGGGGTCCATGCCATTGGAGAAGAAATAGCTCAGGTTCGGGGCAAAATCATCAACTCGCATTCCGCGTGCCAAATATGCCTCGACATAGGTGAACCCATTGGCAAGCGTGAAGGCCAACTGTGAGATTGGGTTTGCGCCAGCCTCTGCCATGTGATAGCCGGAGATGGAAACGGAGTAGAAGTTGCGAACATCGTTCTCGACGAAATAGGTGGCGATATCTGCCATAACCCCGAGCGAGAACTCTGTGGAGAAGATGCAGGTGTTCTGCCCTTGGTCCTCTTTGAGGATGTCGGCCTGCACGGTGCCTCGCACCGTCTGCAAGGTGCGCACTCGGATCGCAGCCGCCTCATCCGCGGTTGCGTCGCGACCATTGCTCGCTTGGAACTTATCGAGTTGCTGGTCGATGGCGGTGTTCAGGAACATTGCCAACAATGTCGGTGCAGGCCCGTTGATCGTCATCGACACCGAGGTCGTCGGGTCGCAAAGATCGAAACCCGAGTACAGCTCCTTCATGTCATCGATCGTGGCGATGGACACCCCGGAGTTGCCCACCTTGCCGTAAATGTCGGGGCGCTCAGCCGGATTGAAGCCGTAGAGCGTGACGGAGTCGAAGGCTGTCGAGAGCCGGGTGGCAGGTTGCCCATGGGCCAGCATTTTGAAACGTCGGTTGGTGCGCGCCGGGCCGCCCTCACCGGCAAACATGCGCGCCGGGTCCTCGCCCTCCCGTTTCAGCGGGAAAACGCCGGCGGCATACGGGAAGTGCCCTGGAAGATTTTCCGACCGCAACCAGCGGAGGAGGTCGCCGTGGTCACTGAGGCGTGGCAACGACAGCTTGGGGATCGCCGTTCCCGACAGCGAGGTCCGTGTGGGGCGATCGGGACCGGACAGCGCTGCAGCTCGCGCAGGCCATTCCGCCAGCAGCGCAGCAGCTTGCGGACCAATCTGACGATCAGCCGCTGCCTCGAGATCGCGTACCGCGCTGGCATCCGTGCCGTTCGTTTCCAAGATCGCCGCTGCGGCCGCGAGATGCTGGCGCCGACGGGCGAACTCGCCCTGCGACTCGGTTTCCTGATGATAGCGGTTGACCGTCTCGGCGATCTCCGCCAGGTAGCGCTGGCGAGCCGTTGGGACGATGACGCCGATGTGCGTCGAGACCTTTGTGTCCACCGGGCGCAGCTGACTCTCACCAACCTGCAGACCGCGCTCGGCAAGGATGCCGAGCAGGTGCTGATACATGGCAGTCACACCGTCATCGTTGAATCGCGAAGCGACGGTGCCGAACACCGGCAGCGTTTCCAGATCAATGTGGAACTGCTCGCGGTTACGGGCGAATTGGCGACGGACGTCGCGCAGCGCATCCAGCGCGCCCCGGCGTTCGAACTTGTTGATCACCACCACCTCGGCGAAATCGAGCATGTCGATCTTCTCCAACTGCGTCGAGGCCCCAAATTCAGGCGTCATCACATACATCGGCACGTCGACGTGAGCGACGATCGCCGCGTCTCCTTGGCCGATACCGGGCGTCTCAACGATCACTAGGTCGGCCCCCCACGCCTTGGCGGCGACGATGACGTCATCGATGCACTCGGGCACCGTCGCCCCGCTGGTGTCGCCGGCCGAGCGAGTCGCCAGCGAGCGGAAATAGATTTGCGGACTGTCGAGCGTGTTCATTCGGATGCGGTCGCCGAGCAATGCGCCACCACCACGACGTCTCGTTGGATCGACGGCGATCACGGCGATGCGCAGCTTGTCGCTCTGATCAAGCCGGAAGCGGCGAACCACCTCATCGGTCAACGAAGATTTGCCTGATCCACCGGTTCCGGTGATCCCGAGCACCGGAACCACTCGGCCTCCAATCGCCTCACGCAATGTTGCGGCCAGGGCGCCGGCACCCGTGACACCGGCTTCAAGCACGGTGATCGCCCGCGCGAGCTCGCGCTCGCTGCCACCGAGCAGCCCGTCGATATCGACTACGGCATCGCGCTCCGGCGCTATGTCGCAGCCGACGATCATCGAGTTGATCATCTGCACCAGGCCCATGCGCTGCCCGTCCTGCGGCGAAAAGATGTGGGTTACTCCCCTGGCGTGCAGTTCGGCGATCTCCGAAGGAACGATCACTCCGCCGCCGCCGCCATAGATCTTCACATCGCCGGCACCACGCTCGCGCAGCTGCTCAAGCAGGTAGGTGAAGTACTCCATGTGCCCACCCTGATACGAGCTGATCGCCACGCCTTGGACGTCTTCTTGGATGACGGCGCGTGCGACGTCATCCACGCTGCGGTTGTGTCCGAGGTGAATCACCTCAGCACCCTGCGACTGCAGCAAACGGCGCATAATGTTGATCGAGGCGTCATGGCCGTCGAACAGGCTGGCGGCGGTGACGAACCGGACCGGGTTCGTGGGCTTGTGTAGGTGTGGTTGGGTCATGACATCACTTCCGATACTCGTGGAATCCGCGACCAGTCTTGCGGCCGAGCAAACCTGCTTCGACCATCCGGCTCAACAGCGGGGGTGGGGCATACAACGGTTCTTTGAACTCCTCGTACATCGACTTGGAGATTGCCAAGGTCGTGTCGAGGCCGATCAGATCGGTCAGCGCCAGTGGCCCGAGTGGGTGGGCGCAGCCGTGCACCATGCCGAGATCGATGTCCTCGGCAGCGGCGAAGCCGGACTCGAACATGCGGATCGCTGAGAGCAGGTAGGGAACGAGCAGGGCGTTGACGACGAACCCGGCTCGATCTTTGGAGCGGATCACGTTCTTGCCCAGGACGCCGCCGGCAAACGCTGCGGCATTCTCGACCGTCTCTGGGCTGGTCATCAGCGATGGCACGAGTTCCACCAAGGGCAGCACGGGCACAGGATTGAAAAAGTGGATGCCGACCACTTGCGTTGGACGACGGGTCGCCGTCGCCAGACGCATGATCGGGATCGATGACGTGTTGCTGGCCAGAATCGCCTGTGGATCGGCGACGACCTCGTCAAGGCGAACGAAGGCATCGATCTTCAACGCGGGATCTTCGCTCACCGCTTCGATGACGATCTCTCGATCGGCGAATGACGACCAGTCGTCGGTGAACGTCAGGCGGGCGAGTGCATCGGCGCAGTCGCCTTCGGAGAGTCTGTTGCGGTTCACGGCGCTTTCCAGCGACTTGATCACCTTGTCACGGCCACGCTCGACGGCCTCCGGGCTGGCCTCGACGACGACGACCTGGCGCCCTCTGCGGGCGCAGACCTCGGCGATTCCCGCACCCATCAGGCCACAGCCCAATACCCCAACACGTTCCGGCTGATAACTCATAGTGCAATAATAGTTGGACGTCCAACTAAATGCTAGCCCTGGCCACGTGAGCCCCTCTATAGTCGTCGCCATGAGTCGCAAGCAGCCGTTGCACTTCGATCCGATCGGCGAGGCGGCCAAGAACTGGGCCAATGCGGGCTGGGCAGATCAGGCCGACGGCATGGCCTTGGTGACCTCGGTGATGCGCGTACAGCAGATCCTCCTCGCTCGCGTTGACGAGGCACTCGGGCCGTTCAACCTCAGCTTCGCCCGGTTCGAAGTGCTGATGCTGTTGCAGTTTTCCCGCTCAGGGCAGATGCCGCTCGGCAAGATCGGCCGACGGTTGCAGGTGCACCCGGCCAGCGTGACCAATGCCATCGACCGCTTGGAGCGCGACAGCCTGGTAGCCCGCCGACCCCACCCCTCTGATGGCCGGGCCACCTTGGCGTCGATCACCGAAGCTGGACGCAAGGTCGCCGCTCAGGCTGTCGGCGCACTGAATCAACAGGTGTTTGGCGACATCGGCCTTCCCGACGCCGAAACCCACGGCGTGGTCGCCGCGCTCGGCATCCTGCGGGCCAACGCCCACGATTTTGAGCCTCCGACACCAGCTGCTTGAGCTTCTGGAGTGCGATCGCGTCGCCAAAGCCGTTCAAGATGCCGTGATACGGGCCGAAACCCGCAAGATTGGATGAAGCTTGAGGTTCTGTGCTCGCGGCGACTGGCTCCGCCAGTTCATGCCCTAGGCGCCTCAAACGGCGAAGGGCCGGGGATTTGATCCCCGGCCCTCGATCACTTGTGATGCGACGGCGGCTATTCGCCGCGAACCCGCTTGATGATGTCGGTAGCGATGGCGTTCGGCACTTCCATGTAGTTGTCGAATTGCATCGTGTAGGTGGCGCGACCCTGGGTACGCGAGCGCAGGTCGGTCGAGTAGCCGAACATCTCCGACAGTGGCACCTGGGCACGAACGACCTGGGTGTTACCGCGGGCCTCCATACCTTCGATGCGACCACGGCGTGACGACAAGTCGCCCATGACGTCGCCCATGTAGTCGTCCGGGGTCACAACCTCGACGGCCATGATTGGCTCCAAGAGCACAGGCTTGGCCATTTCGGCAGCCTTCTTGAAGGCCATCTGACCGGCGATCTTGAACGCCATTTCGCTGGAGTCGACGTCGTGGTAGGCGCCGTCGACCAAGCTGGCGATGATGTTCACCGTCGGGTAGCCGGCGAGCACGCCGTTGTCGAGCGCGCCCTGAATACCCATGTTCACCGGCTGGATGTATTCACGGGGAATACGGCCACCAGAGATCTTGTCGACGAACTTGTAGCCGGGCTCCGGGTTCGGCTCGAGCGTGATCTTGACCACGGCGAACTGGCCGGAACCACCGGACTGCTTGATGTGGCGGTACTCGACCGACTCGACCTTCTTGGTGATCGTCTCGCGGTAGGCCACCTGCGGCTTACCGACGGTGGCGTCGACATTGAACTCGCGCTGCATGCGATCGACGAGGATCTCCAAGTGGAGCTCGCCCATGCCGCTGATCACGGTCTGGTTGGTTTCTTCGTCGGTGCGCACACGGAACGTCGGGTCCTCGTCGGAGAGGCTCTTCAGCGCCTTACCCAACTTGTCCTGGTCGGCCTTGGTCTTCGGCTCGATGGCGACGTGAATCACCGGCTCTGGGAAGATCATCCGCTCGAGAATGATCGGGTTGTTGCGGTCGCACAGCGTGTCACCGGTGGTGGTGTCCTTGAACCCGAGGCCGGCGACGATGTCGCCTGCCATAGCGACGTCAAGATCTTCACGCTGGTTGGCGTGCATCAACAAAATACGACCGAGGCGCTCACGCTTTTCCTTGGTCGAGTTGAACGCTTCCTCACCCTTGTTGATCGAACCGGAGTAGACCCGGAAGTAGGTCAGCTTGCCGAACGGGTCGGCAACGATCTTGAACGCCAACGCAGCGAACGGCGCAGCTTCCGACGCTTCCCGCTCGATGGGGTTGTCGTGGTAATCGACACCTTGGGCCGGCGGAATGTCCACGGGGCTGGGCATGAAGTCGATCACGGCATCGAGCATCGGCTGGACGCCCTTGTTCTTGAACGCCGAGCCACAAAGGATCGGCACGAAGTCGAACGCCAGGGTGCCCTTGCGGATGGCGCGCTTGATCTCGGCCTCGGTGAGGTCTTCACCAGCGAGGTACTTCTCCATCAGATCGTCATCACTGGTGGCGATGGTCTCGAGCATTTCCTCGCGGTACTTGGCAGTGATCTCGGCCATGTCGGCGGGGATGTCAACTTCGTCCCACTTGGCACCGAGCTCTTCGTCGCGCCAGATCAGGGCCTTCATCTTCACCAGATCGACCAGACCGATGAACGGCGTGTTGACCTCGGCACCACCAGCGCCGATCGGCAGCTGGATGAGGCACGGGGTGGCCTCAAGACGAGTCTTGACCATGTCGACGGTGCGGTAGAAGTCGGCACCGATGCGGTCCATCTTGTTGACGAAGCACATGCGCGGCACGTTGTACTTGTTGGCCTGACGCCACACGGTCTCGGTCTGCGGCTCGACGCCGGCGACGGAGTCGAACACGGTGACGGCGCCGTCGAGGACGCGCAGCGAGCGCTCGACCTCGATGGTGAAGTCGACGTGGCCAGGCGTGTCGATGATGTTGATGCGGTGGTTGTCCCAGATACACGTGGTTGCAGCCGAGGTGATGGTGATGCCGCGCTCCTGCTCCTGGGCCATGTGGTCCATGGTCGCGGCGCCGTCGTGCACTTCACCGATCTTGTAGCTCTTGCCGGTGTAGTACAGGATGCGCTCGGTGGTGGTGGTCTTACCGGCGTCGATGTGGGCCATGATGCCGATATTGCGGGTGCGCTCGAGGGGGTATTCGCGCTTAGCCATCTCTGTACTTCTTCCGTTTGCGTCTTTGCGAGATCAAGGGGCGCGCAAGGGCCGAAACGGCCGCAGGCACAGGGAACAATGCTAGCGGTATGCGCCTTCAGACGCACCGAGTTGGGCAGCGCGAGCGCTTATCCAATCAGCGCCGGGCTCGGTTGCCGAGCCACACCAACCCGAGAAAATACACTCGCGACGGTTAACCCAGATACGCAAGAAGCCCGCTCGTTTCCACGAGCGGGCTTCTCGAACGAATTTGGTGCGAACTACCAGCGGTAGTGGGCGAAGGCCTTGTTGCTCTCGGCCATCTTCTGCATGTCGTCGCGGCGCTTGACAGCGGCGCCCAAACCGTTGGCAGCATCCATCAGCTCGCCGGCAAGGCACTGCGCCATCGTCTTCTCACGACGCTTGCGGCTGAAATCGACCAACCAGCGGATCGACAGGGTGCTGGCACGACGAGGACGAACCTCGACTGGCACCTGATACGTGGCACCGCCGACGCGGCGGCTGCGAACTTCGAGCGGCGGCTTGATGTTGTCGATCGCCCGCTTGAGGGTGGCGATCGGCTCGGAGCCCGTCTTTTCTTCGACGATCTTCAGCGCGTCGTAGACGATCTTCTCGGCAACACTGCGCTTGCCGTGGAGCATGACCTTGTTGACGATCTGTGAAACCAACAGCGACCGATAAATCGGGTCGGGGAGGATTTCACGACGTTCGGCGGGTCCTTTACGTGGCATGGCGTTTCGTTCCTATTACTTCGGTGTCTTTGCGCCGTAACGGCTGCGGCTCTGCTTGCGGTTCTTCACGCCGGCGGCGTCGAGTGCGCCGCGAATGATCTTGTAGCGCACACCCGGAAGGTCACGCACACGGCCACCACGCACCAGCACGATGGAGTGTTCCTGGAGGTTGTGGCCCTCGCCCGGGATATAGGCGGTGATTTCCACGCCACTGGTCAAGCGCACACGGGCGACCTTGCGCAAAGCCGAGTTCGGCTTCTTCGGCGTGTTGGTGTACACGCGGGTGCACACGCCGCGGCGCTGGGGCGAACCCTTGAGCGCCGGAGTCTTGGTCTTAGTGAACTTGCTGCTGCGCCCTTGGCGAACCAGCTGCTGAATTGTGGGCACGCGTGAACCTTTCACGTTGTCAGAACGACGTCCTCGATGCGAGCAACAAACCTCGCCATAAAGGACCTTGCAATGTTAGAGGGGCCGGAGTCGACGCGGCAACCCGGCGGGGCTGCGTTCTTCGCCGAGATCACCATCTTGGGCGCGATGGCATGGTATTAGGCTGATTCCGTGAGCCGGTTCAGTCGCCAGTTCGTTCTACGGAGTGCCGCGTCGGACTTCGTTTCTCAGAATCCTTCGAAGGTAAATTCGGTGTCGATTCCTTGGTGCGGGGGCACGACAACCGCACGACTGCCTGGTGCGCCGACCAGTTCAACCCGACGGTAGGAAATGTCGCTCGTTGCTTCGGCTACCTCAGCGATTGCCCCGAACGGGTTCGGCGTCACTTTGATGTAGTACGTGCCGTTGGCCAGATCGGTGATGTCGAAATCCTGGCCGACGTAGCCGGCTGAATAGGTGTCGCCCCAACCGACCGGCAGGGCCTCGCGAATCCAGATATCGGATTCCCCACCGCAGCTACTCGACAACGATTGCGCCTTAACGTCACGGGCCGCGTTCTTTAGGGTCATATCGACGGCGTCGGTCGCCACCAAGCACCATGACTGCTTTGCCGACCGTTCGACCACGGTTCGGCTGGCGTCGGTCAACTCGTAGCGGGCGAAGTCGAAGAAGTGCCAATGGTTGTGTTCTGCGCGGTGGTATTCCATTGTGCCGATCTCCACGTCGCCGACGATCCGGCCGTCGACCACGAACTGTTGCACGGCGGCCATCAGGTCCGGCTCGTCGCCGCGATAACCCTCGATCACCAACGGACCCGGTCCGGCGTTCCATACCGTCGCCCCATAGCCCAGGTACTCCCGCCCATCGCTGGCCTGATAGACCCTGATTCCCGAGGCCGGCAAGGCTCGCAGGTCGGGCAGCGCTGCTGGATCATCGGGCAAGTCGGCCGGGTCAACTGGAGTGACGTTATGTGCTGGACCATCGTCGATGGGCGAATCAGCCGGATCGACGGGTGCTGGCGGCAACGTCTCCCCCGTCGGCGATGCGTCGGTAGCGAACGGGTCCTCGGCGACCGGGAAGACATCAGCAGGCAAGGTAACGAAAGGGGAATCGACGAGTGGGTCTTGGATAAACGGTTCTTCGAAGAACGGATCCGTGAAGAATGGGTCTTGCCCAAAAAGTGTCTCCCCGGGTGGCGCAGCCTCGACGACGATGTCCACCTCGATGGTCCGTTCGGCCATCTTCAACAATCTGGCCAGGTCGGCATCCAACTCGATGGTCGCCGTGAATTCGCCGACTGGCAGGTCGATGAGATCGACTACCTCCACCGCCGAGCCCCAGCCATCATCCAGCTCCCACACCGTGCCGAGCTGCAACGCATTGCTCGCCCCACAGTAGGAACTCTGCGACTGCAGCAACTCGGTGCCACGGTCGACTCTCACCAACGACTGCGGACACCACGACAGCGTGCTCACCGCAACGTCCTCGCCTGTTGCGTCGCGCACGACGATCGAACCCACCTCCTGGAAGCCATCCCATGTCAGCGCAATCCCCTCCACGGCCACCGTTTCCTCGTCGCTGGCCCGGCGCCGTAGCAATTCTGATTGCAGCGGTTGCGAGTAGCGAGGGCGGCGGACTGCAAACTCGAGCGACTGCTTGCGTATCCCGATGAACCCGCCATACAGCGCCTGCATCGAACCGTCGTCGTATCGCAACAAGGTCACCGATGACGGCTGCACCCAGAATGCCTCTGCTTGACCTGCGCGAACCGCAGGCTTGGCGGCCGGTTCGACCGCTGCGGCAACGGTCGTCGTCGTGACCGGGGAGGTCGTCGTCGTGGTGGTCACGAGGCCTGACGTTGTCGTGGTCACCGCCGACCCGATTGGCGCACCCTCGAGGTCATCAGCGGAACACGCGGCCAAGGCGACTGCAGCCACACAGCTTGTCGTCATCAGCAACATCGTGAACGTACGGTGATTATGCATAGAAGTTAATGCTCGCATAGTGCGAACAAAGAGCACGCATGAACCGGAAAAGATTCATTGCATCTGAGCTTCTTCGCCGGGCTGTGACGCGCAACTGCCGCCCCGTGGGGCGGCAGTTCTCGCACTCATGACGTTCTGCCAGATCAGCCTTCGACGGCGTCGGGCTCCATGGCATAGCTGCCGTGCAGGTTGCCCAGCCAGGCGGCCGGATCCTCGGTGTCGCTGCTGTAGTACGCCATCGGCTGATACTCCGGCGCAGACACCTCGAAGTCGCGATAGCGCTCCATGCCCGAACCAGCTGGGATCAGCTTGCCGATGATGATGTTCTCCTTGAGGCCGAGCAGACCATCGCTGCGGCCATCGATGGCCGCCTCGGTGAGCACTCGTGTGGTCTCCTGGAACGATGCAGCCGACAACCAGCTCTCGGTGGCCAGCGATGCCTTGGTAATACCCATGATTTCCGGGCGGCCCTCGGCGGGGCGGTTGCCCGCCTCGACGATGCGCTTGTTGGTGTCACGGAAGACCTTGGCATCAGCCCGCTCGCCGGGCAGGAAGCCGGTGTCGCCTGGCTCTTGGACGCCGATACGGCGGGTCATCTGCCGCACGATCAACTCGATGTGCTTGTCATGGATGCTCACGCCCTGGTCGCGATACACCTTCTGGACCTCTTCGACGAGGTACAGCTGGGTCTCACGGATGCCCTTGATCTCCATGATCTCTTTCGGATCGAACGGACCATTGGTGACGGGGTCGCCAGCCTTGATGTCCTGACCGTCGATGACGGTCGGGCGGCTGCCGGTCGGCAACAGGATTGGGTGCTCCTCGCCGCCATCATCGATGACGGTGATCGGAATGCCCTTGCCTTCGTCCTCGCCGACACGAACAATGCCAGAGGCCTTGGCCAAACGAGCCGAGCCACGAGGCGTGCGGGCCTCGAACAACTCGACAACGCGCGGCAGACCACCAGCGATGTCCTTGCCAGCGACACCACCGGTGTGGAAGGTACGCATCGTCAGCTGGGTACCTGGCTCACCAATCGACTGGGCAGCGATAACACCAACCGCCTCGCCCATCTCGATCGGCTTACCGGTGGCCAGCGAACGGCCATAGCACAACCCGCAAATACCGAGTTCGGCATCGCAGGTCAACACGCTACGAACCCGCACCCGGTTGACCTTCGGATCGTCGCGCAAGGCGACCATCTCGTCGTCACCGATCAAGCTGTTCTTGGCGACCACCGTGCCATCGGACAATGTCAGGTCCTGCAGCAAGGCACGACCAAACAACTTGGTTTCCAAATACGAACGGCTGTTGGCGGTATCGGGCTCGACATTGTCGATCCACACACCGAGATTGGTGCCGCAATCTTCCTGGCGAACGATCAACTCCTGGGCGACGTCGACCAAACGGCGGGTCAGGTAACCCGAGTCGGCGGTACGCAGCGCCGTGTCAACCAAGCCCTTACGAGCACCAGGGGTAGCAATGAAGTACTCCAACGTCTCCAGGCCCTCACGGAAGTTCTTCTTGATCGGGCGGGGAATCATGTCACCACGAGGGTTGGCCACCAGGCCGCGCATGCCGGCGATCTGGCGCATCTGGGTCATGTTTCCACGAGCACCAGAACCGACCATCATGTCGATCGGGTTGAAGCGCTGCGCTTTGAACTCGAGCTCCATCGCGGCTTGCACCTCGGCGGTGGCATCGGTCCAGATGCGCACCTCCATGTTGCGGCGCTCGCCGTCGGTGATGATGCCACGACGGAACTGCGTCTCGACTTTGTCGGCCTGGGCCTCGTAACGATCGAGGATCTCCGGCTTGGTCTTGGGCGTCTTGACATCGTCGATCGACACGGTGATGCCGCTCTGCGATGCGTAGCGGTAGCAGACAGCCTTCAACTTGCATCGAGCGCAATGGCGACTTCGCCCTTGAGGTAGAAGTCGACTGAGGCGCTCGACGATGACCCCCATCTCCTTCTTCTTGACGAGGAAGTTGATATGGCCGAAACGGATCGGATAGTCGAGCGGCAAGGCCTCCTCGAACAACAAGCGACCGGCGGTGGTCTCGAAACGCTCGCCATCGGGGCGACGAATCATGGATCAATGCGTGCAGGTTCAGCGAGCCCTCGTCGAGGGCGCTGAGCACTTCCCACAGGTGGCGGAACGTGCGCCCGGTGCCGGGGGCATCTTCGACTTCCTCGGTGAGGTAGTAGCCACCGATGATCAGGTCCTGCGATGGGGTGACCGTCGGGCGGCCAGAGGCTGGCGACAGGATGTTGTTGGCGCTGAGCATGAGCACGCGGGCCTCGGCCTGGGCCTCAGCCGACAGGGGCACGTGAATAGCCATCTGGTCACCGTCGAAGTCAGCGTTGAACGCCGTAGCAGACCAACGGGTGGATCTGCAGCGCCTTGCCCTCGACGAGCACAGGCTCGAAGGCCTGGATACCCAAACGGTGCAGAGTAGGAGCACGGTTGAGCATCACCGGGTGTTCCTTGATGACAGTCTTCCAACACGTCCCAAACCTGCGGGCGGCGGCGCTCGACCATGCGCTTGGCGCTCTTGATGTTCTGCGCCAGCTCGAGGTCGACGAGGCGCTTCATCACGAACGGCTTGAACAATTCGAGCGCCATCAGCTTCGGCAAACCACACTGGTGGAGCTTGAGCGTGGGCCCAGCAACGATCACCGAACGGCCGGAATAGTCGACGCGCTTACCGAGCAGGTTCTGACGGAACCGGCCCTGCTTGCCCTTCAACATGTCGGACAGCGACTTCAGCGGGCGGTTGCCCGGGCCGGTGACAGGACGGCCGCGACGACCGTTGTCGAACAGGGCGTCGACAGCTTCCTGCAGCATGCGCTTTTCGTTGTTGACGATGATCTCCGGCGCGCCGAGGTCGAGCAGACGCTTGAGACGGTTGTTGCGGTTGATCACGCGGCGATACAGGTCGTTGAGATCGGAGGTCGCGAAACGACCGCCGTCGAGCTGAACCATAGGGCGCAGTTCCGGCGGGATCACCGGCACCACGTCGAGGATCATCGCCTTCGGGTCGTTGACCCGGCGACCGTTCTCATCGCGCTTGTTGAACGAGGTGACGATCTTCAACCGCTTGATCGCCTTCTGCTTGCGCTGGGCGCTGAGCGGCTTGCGACCAGACTCGGTCGGATCGATGGCGTCACGCAACCGCTGCTCTTCGAAATCGAAGTCGATGCGGTCGATCAATGACTTGATCGCGTCGGCACCGGTGCCACCTTCGAAGTAGTCGCCGTAGCGCTCGCGCAGCTCGCGCCACAGCATCTCGTCTTCGATGATCTCGCGGGCGTGCAGGTCCTTGAACTCATCCCACGTGCGGGCCAAGAGATCGAGTTCAGTCTCGTAACGCTCGCGCAGCAAGGTGACTTCCTTCTCGGCGACCTTCTGGCGAGCCTTGACATCGCTGTCCTTGGCACCGTCGGTTTCGAGCTTGACCGCCTCTTCTTCGAGCTGCTTGTAGCGGCGATCGACAGCGAGTTCCATTTCCTTGCGGATGGCATCGCGCTCTTCGAGGTACTCGTTCTCAAGGTTCGGGCGATCGGCGTGGCGCTTGTCGAGATCGACGTAGGTGACCAGGTTGGCAGCGAAGTAGATGACTTTCTCCAGCTGCTTGGCCTTCAACTCTTCCTTGGGCTCGACACCGGCGAGCAGGTAGGCCAGCCAGCTGCGGGTACCGCGCAGGTACCAGATATGAACCACAGGAGCGGACAGCTCGATGTGCCCCATGCGCTCACGGCGAACCTTGCTACGGGTGACTTCCACACCGCAGCGCTCGCAGATAATTCCCTTGAAACGCACGCGCTTGTACTTGCCGCAGTAGCACTCCCAGTCGCGAGTAGGTCCGAAGATCTTCTCGCAGAACAGGCCGTCCTTCTCCGGACGCAGCGTACGGTAATTGATGGTTTCAGGCTTCTTCACTTCACCGTGAGACCAGGTTGTGATGTGGTCGGCGGTGGCCAACCCAATCTTGAGCTGGTCGAACATGTTGACGTCAAGCATTGTTCCCTACCTCTTTCTCGTCGCTAGTCGGATCAGTACGCGCGCTCGCGGCGGGCGGCACGATCTCGGTCGTCTTCGTCGGTGCCGCGCTCTGGGCGACTGATGTCGATACCCAGCTCCTCGGCGGTGCGGAAGACGTCTTCGTCCATCTCTCGCATCTCAATTTCGCTGCCGTCGGTGGCCAAAACCTCGACGTTCAGGCACAGCGCCTGCATTTCTTTCATCAACACCTTGAAGCTCTCCGGGATACCCGGTTCTGGGATGTTGTCGCCCTTGACGATGGCCTCGTAGACCTTGACGCGACCGAGCACGTCGTCGGACTTGATGGTCAGCAGCTCCTGCAGGCAATAGGCGGCACCGTAGGCCTCGAGAGCCCACACCTCCATTTCACCGAAGCGCTGGCCACCGAACTGGGCCTTGCCACCAAGCGGCTGCTGGGTGATCATGCTGTATGGGCCGGTGGAACGGGCGTGGATCTTGTCGTCGACCATGTGCGCCAGCTTGATGATGTACATGTACCCGACGGTGATCGGGTTGTCGTACAGATCGCCGGTACGGCCGTTGTACAGCGGTGTCTTGCCGTCGAGTCTGAATCAGGCGATCGCCGTCGACGCTCTCCGGGTTGAGGTTGGCCAGAATGCTCTGAATCGTCGGGTGCTTGCCGGCGACCTCTTCCTCGTCCCAGTGGGCACCGTCGAACACCGGCGTAGCGATGAACGTCGATGGCTTGGTGTTCGGCCGGGTCTTCGTTTCGGTGCCACGGATCGGCACATCGCCAATCTTGACGTTGTTCTTGACGTCGTCCCAACCCCAACGAGCGCAATAGCCAAGGTGTGCTTCCAACACCTGGCCGACGTTCATACGGCTGGGAACGCCCAACGGGTTGAGGATGATGTCGACCGCCGTGCCGTCGGACATGTAGGGCATGTCTTCGATCGGCAGGATCTTGGAGATAACGCCCTTGTTACCGTGGCGGCCTGCGAGCTTGTCGCCAACAGCAGATCTTGCGCTTCTGGCCGACATAGACACGAACCAGTTGGTTCACGCCCGGCGGAAGCTCATCACCGTTTTCACGGGTGAAGACCTTGACGTCGATGACCTTGCCATTCTCGCCGTGAGGGACCTTGAGGCTCGTGTCACGAACCTCGCGGGCCTTCTCACCGAAGATGGCCCGCAACAGACGCTCTTCTGGGGTCAGCTCGGTTTCACCCTTCGGGGTGACCTTGCCGACCAACACGTCCCCGGGGCCGACTTCGGCACCGATGCGCACGATGCCGCGATCGTCGAGGTCGCGCAGGATGTCCTCACTGAGGTTCGGAATGTCACGAGTGATCTCTTCCGGACCGAGCTTGGTGTCACGGGCGTCGACTTCGTGCTCATGGATGTGGATCGAGGTCAGCACGTCGTCTTTGACGAGACGCTCGCTGAGGATGATCGCGTCCTCGAAGTTGTAGCCCTCCCATGGCATCAGCGCCACGAGCAGGTTCTTTCCGAGGGCCAATTCGCCCATGTCGGTCGACGGGCCATCGGCGATGATGTCGCCCTTGGCCACCTTGTCGCCCTCTTTGACCTTGACGCGCTGGTTGATGCAGGTGTCCTGGTTCGAACGGCGGAACTTTGCCAAGCGATAGACCTTGCGGCCGGCCGTGGCGTAGCTGACGACCACAGAGTCGCCGTTCACTTCCAAGATCTCACCATCTTCGAGGGCAAAGACCAGGTCGGCAGCGTCCATTGCGGCGCGCTTTTCGATGCCGGTACCGATGTACGGTGCCTCGGCGCGAATCAATGGCACAGCCTGGCGCTGCATGTTCGCACCCATCAGGGCGCGGTTGGCGTCGTCGTGCTCGAGGAACGGAATCAGCGCCGTGGCCACGGAAACGATCTGGCGCGGCGAGACGTCCATGTAGTCGACTTCCTTAGGCGACACATAGGCGATGTCGGTGGTGGCACCGAAGAAGCTCTCCGCTTCCAGCATGCGCTTGAGGTCATCGAGGCTGGCCGCCTGCGGCGAACGACGGACCAACACCTTTACATCGACGAAGCTGCCATCGGCCTTGATCTTGGTGTTGGCCTGAGCGACGACGTATTCCTCTTCCTCGTCGGCGGCCATGTACACGACCTGGTCGGTGACGACACCGTTGACAACCTTGCGGTACGGGCTCTCGATGAAGCCGAACTCGTTGACACGGGCAAAGGTCGACAGAGCACCGATCAGACCGATGTTCGGGCCCTCCGGCGTCTCGATCGGGCACATACGGCCATAGTGGCTGAAGTGCACGTCGCGGACTTCGAAGCCGGCACGTTCACGGCTGAGACCACCCGGGCCGAGCGCAGAAAGACGACGGCGATGGGTCAGGCCCGAGAGCGGGTTGACCTGGTCCATGAACTGCGACAGCTGCGATGTACCAAAGAATTCCTTGATCGCGGCGACGACCGGCCGAATATTGATCAGTGTCTGCGGCGTAATCGCCTCGACATCTTGAGTGGTCATGCGCTCGCGCACGACACGCTCCATACGGCTGAGGCCGATGCGCACCTGGTTCTGGATCAGTTCACCGACGCTGCGGATGCGGCGGTTGGCGAAGTGGTCCTGATCGTCGAGGCGATAGCCAGGCTCCTGCTTGACGAGGTGCAGCATGTAGCTGATCGCGGCGACGACTTCGCAGCGGCTGAGCACATCCTGATCCTCGGTGGGCAGATCGAGCAGATCGCCCTCGAGACCGAACAGTTCCGGCAGGCGGGCAACTTCAGCGCCGAGCTTGCGGTTCAGCTTGTAACGACCGACACGGCTGAGGTCGTAGCGACGGTTCTCGAAGAAGGCGTTGCGGAAAAAGGCGCGACTCGACTCCAACGTCGGTGGCTCACCGGGGCGGGCACGCTTGTAGATCTCGACGACAGCTTCGTCTTGCGTCGGGGCGATATTGCGCTCCTTTTCCCACTGCTCCTCGAGGAAGTCGAAATGGGCGACGAAACGATCGATGAAACCGGGGGCGTGCTCCTCGTCATAGCCGAGGGCGCGCAGCAGGGTGAAGATACCCATGCGGCGCTTGCGGGCGACGCGGGTACCGGCGGTGACGAACTTGCCGGGCTTGTGCTCGACGTCGAATTCGAGCCATTCACCGCGATAGGGGTGAACCGTGCCCTTGACCAACTGGTGCTTGCTGAGGTTACGCAGGCGGAAACGCTCACCTGGCTCGAAGATCACGCCAGGGCTACGCACGAGCTGCGAGACGACGACACGCTCGGTGCCGTTGATGATGAACGTGCCCTTCTCCGTCATCATCGGGAAGTCGCCCATGAACACGGTTTGCTCTTTGATCTCACCGGTGTTGCGGTTCATGAAACGAGCGCGCACGAAGATCGGCGCCGAGTAGGTCATGTCCTTCTCTTTGCACTCTTCAACGGAGAACTTCGGCGGCGGCCGCAGATCCTCGTCGTCAGGATCAAACTCGAGTTCGAGTTGCAGCGCTTCGCTGAAGTCCTTGATCGGTGAAATGTCGCGGAATGTCTCCGCCAACCCGTGGTTCAAGAACCACTCGAAGCTCTCACGCTGGATAGCGATGAGGTCGGGAAGAGCCAACGGCTCCTCAAGATTGGCGAATGAATAACGCTCACGGGTGGACTGCTGATTAGCCACTACAACTCCTCGTTGGCAAGCGGGGTACACATCGGGGCGCGTCGAACACAACTCAGAGACTGAGGGGAAATGGACAGACGCACGGCAACAGACGATCTTATCGCCCGGCACATGGTAAGTCAACGCCTCTTTCCCCGGAGGGCAGGCGTCTGCTGTTAAAGCGGAACGGTAAGCCTTTTCAGCGAAAACGTCAAGCACCGAACGCTCAAGATGGTGCTATTGGCGTACTCGATGCGGATACTTCCCTTCGTCGCCACCCTCCATCGCCAGTACCGTGGGGGCGTGTTCCGGCCATGCATCGACCTTCGCCATGGCAAGGTCGTGCAGATCGTCGGGGGCACGCTGAGCGACCACGACGTCGAGTCTGTGCAGACCAACTTCACGTCCGATCGCTCGCCTGCATGGTTCGTCGAGCGCTACCGCAGCGATCGTCTCGCTGGGGGCCATGTGATCAAACTTGGACCGGGCAACGACGCCGCCGCTCGCCAGGCGTTAGCGGCCTGGCCTGGGGGAATGCAGATCGGCGGAGGTATCACAGCGGACAACGCGAGCACCTGGCTGGCAGCTGGCGCCTCCCACGTGATCGTCACCTCGTGGCTCTTCGTCGACGGCCATTTTGTGCCCCAACGCCTCGACGAACTCGTTGCCGAGGTCGGGGTGCAGCGGATCGTCATCGACCTTTCCTGCCGCTGGCGGAACGACTCCTATTGGGTTGTCACCGACCGCTGGCAGCGATTCAGCGAGCTTGTCGTTGACGCTGAGACGCTGGCGCATCTCGCCGATTCATGCGCTGAATTTCTTGTACACGGCGTCGATGTCGAAGGGCTCAGTCAGGGCATCGAGCGACCGCTTGTCGAGCTGTTGGCCGCCAACAGCCCGCTTCCGTGTACCTACGCCGGTGGGGCGCGGACACTTGAAGACTTGCGTTTCGTCACCGAGATCAGCGATGGGCGGGTCGACCTGACGATCGGTTCGGCACTCGACCTGTTCGGCGGCAGTGGCGTGCGCTATCAGGATTGCGTCGAGTTCAATCGATCGTACCTTCGCCTGAACTAGCCGGACCGGCTGAGCGCAGACGCGAAAGTGACCCGGGACGAGCCCGGGCCACGTTCACATCATGGAGCGGCGCGAGGCCGCCGGAATCACCGGACTTCGACGGTGGCGCCAGCGCCTTCGAGGGCAGCTTTGGCCTTGTCGGCATCGTCCTTCGAGGCCTTCTCCAACACGGCCTTGGGGGCGGCGTCGACGAGGTCCTTGGCTTCCTTGAGACCCAGGCTGGTCAGCTCGCGCACGACCTTGATGACCTGAATCTTCTGGGCGCCAGCGTCGGTCAGGACGACATCGAATTCGTCCTTCTCTTCTTCGGCTGGAGCAGCGGCGGCGCCGCCACCGGCAGCAGCGGCCACGGCCACTGGGGCGGCGGCGGTGACGCCGAACTTCTCTTCGAACGCGTCGAGCAGTTCCTTGAGCTCGATCACGGTCATGTTGGCAATTGCTTCGAGGATGGTGTCCTTGCTGGACATGATTGTTTCTCCTTGGGGAATCGGGTGCATTTCTGCGAATTTGGTGTTGGCGGCAAGCCGCCGATGAGATGCGGCTCAGGCCGCTTTTTGATCGATGAGGGCCTTGAGTCCGTAGGCGAAGTTGCGCGGCAATGCCTGCAACAAACCGGCGGTCTTGACCAGCGGGGCCTGGAACGCTCCAGCAAGCTGAGCGAGCAAGACATCACGCGATGGCAGTTCGGCGAGCGCTTCGATGTCTTTGGCGCTGAGCACCTTGTCACCGAGCGATCCGCCCTTGATCACCAGCAGCGGGTTGGCGCGGGCCAAATCGCGCACAGCCTTGCAGGCTGCGGCGACATCGCCGTTGACAAACGTGATACCGGTGGGGCCGATGAGCAATGCGTCGAGGCCTTCAATGCCTGCGCCGCGAGCGGCGAGTCGAGCCAGCGTGTTTTTGTACACCTTGTACTCGGCTCCCGTCTCACGCAGCGTGCGCCGCAGCCCTGCCAAACCAGCAACGGTCATACCGCGGTATTCGGTAATGATCGCGGCATCGGCAGCGCTGAGCTTGCTCTGGATCTCGCTGACAATGTCAACTTTTTCCTGTCGTGGGTTCTCCATGTACACCTCCTTCCAAATGTCGTGCCGGACGCTCGCTTGCACAGCGAACGCCACCCAGCGCACGACACGAGGTCGGTGTTGGAGGAATTCACCTCGTTTGGCGGCGAAAGCCATTACCCGACGCGAGTCGGACCAAATGTCTACGGCGAGCAACCTGATTGGTTGTAAATCGGGTGAAACGTTAGCCGCCCGGCGGCAAAACCGGGCGGCTGCAGTTGCGAGTTGGATCAGACCTCGGGGCGCAGGCGGTTGGTGTCGACCTTGACACCTGGGCCCATCGTCGAACTGATCGTGATCTTGCGCAGGTAGCGACCCTTCGCCGCCGCCGGCTTGGCACGCTGCAATTCGTCGATCACCGCACGAAAGTTCGCTTCGAGCGCTTCCGGCGCAAAGCTGACCTTGCCCAAGGGAACGTGGACGTTACCGAAACGGTCGGTGCGGTATTCAACCTTGCCGCCCTTGAACTCGGTGACGGCGCGAGCGACGTCCTGCGTAACGGTGCCGGTCTTCGGGTTAGGCATCAAACCGCGGGGGCCAAGCTGACGCCCGAGACGCCCGACGAGAGGCATCAGGTCGGGCGTGGCGATGGCCACGTCGAAGTTCATGTTGCCCTTTTCGATCTCGGCAAAGAGATCGTCGGCGCCGACGAGGTCGGCACCAGCGTCACGGGCGGCCTGGGCTGCTTCGCCAGCGGCGAAGACGGCAACGCGCACGTCCTTGCCGGTGCCGCTCGGCAGACCGACGGTTCCGCGAACCATCTGATCGGCCTTACGGGGGTCGACGCCGAGGCGGATAGCGATCTCGACGGTCTCGTCGAACTTGGCAGAGGCCAGGCTCTTGACGAGTGCCAAGGCCTCGGTTGGGATAAACAATTGCTCACGGTCGAAACGCTTCGCAGCGTCCGCAAATTTCTTACCTGACATGGTGTTTCCTGTCTCCCTCGGTGGATACGTCGGACGGGCGAGGTGCTCCCGACACAGACGGTTGTGTTGATAAACGGATGTGAGTTCCGCAGGACTCAGCTGATCTTGAGACCCATCGAGCGGGCCGTGCCACGAACCTGCTCTTTGGCGGCTTCGAGGTCGTAAGCGTTGAGGTCGGGCATCTTGATCTTGCGCCACTTCCTCGACGTCAGCCTCGGTCACCGAGCCAACGGCGGTCTTGCCAGGCGTCGACGAACCCTTTGGCAGCCCAGCCTTCTGGCGCAGCAGCACCGGGGTTGGTGGCGTCTTCAGGATAAAGGTGAAGGTGCGGTCTTCAAAGACGGTGATCTCCACAGGCACGATGGTGCCGACCTGGGACTCGGTTGCGGCGTTGTACTGCTTGACGAAATCCATGATGCCGATACCGTGAGGACCGAGCGCGGTACCCACCGGCGGTGCCGGTGTGGCCTTGCCAGCGGGGATCTGGATCTGAACGATCGCAGCGACCTTCTTCTTTGCCATTGCAGTACTTCTTTCAGGGGATTCGAATGGGTGGCTGGCAGCGGACGGCCAGCGGGGTGGGGAACTAGAGCTTGGCGACCTGGCTGAAGTCCATCTCGACCGACGTTTCGCGGCCGAAGATGTTCACCAGAACCTTGAGCTTCATGTGATCGGCGTTGATCTCGGCGATCTGGCCGTTGAACTCGGCGAACGGGCCTTCCTTGACCCGCACGCTCTCGCCGACCTCGAAATCGAGCTTCGGCTTCTTGCGATTCGACTGCTCCTGACCGTCGCCCTTGGCCGAGAGGAAGGTCATCACTTCACGCCGCGACAGCGGGGTTGGCTTCTGCCCATGGCGGCTTTGCCCGACAAAACCGGTGACGCCAGGGGTGTTGCGGATGCAATACCACGAGTCGTCGTCCATCACGCAACGCACCAACAAGTAGCCGGGGAAAACCTTCTTCTGAACGGTCTGCTTGCGGCCGTTCTTGAATTCGACGACCTCTTCCATGGGGATGACGATCTCGAAGATCTTCTCCTCCATGTCCATGCGACTGGATACGGGCGTTGAGGTTGGCCGTGACCTTCTTCTCGTAGCCCGACTGGGTGTGCACGACGTACCACGAGCCCGGTTTCGTCCATGGGTCGTCGACGACAGGCTCGTCCTCGACCACTTCCACCTCGCCAGCCGCAGTGAGATCGAACGTTGCGTCGATCTCGACGGTGTCGTCAAGGTGGAGCTCGTCCGAGGAGACCACGTCAATTTCAGGCGTGTCAATTTCAGGCGTGTCAATCTCGGGCGTGCCAATTTCGGGTGTGTCGTTGTCAATCATCGAGTCAGCCATCAGTTCGTCTTGTAAAACCATTTGCCGAACACGCCGAACACGGCATCAAGGCCGCCGACATATGCGGTGTAGAGCACCACGGTTACGAGCACGATCAAGCCCATTCGTTTGACCTCCGGCCACGCAGGCCAGGCGACCTTGCGCATCTCGTCTCGAACCTCGGAAAGGTACTGGCGAGGACCGACCCGATCTTCCTTCGACACCGCTGCTTGACGCTGGGCGCGCACCGGCATGCCCTTGTCGTCAAGGACACCCATCTTGCGCATCTGGCGCTTCTGTTCACGGTTGAGATCGTCTACTGACATATCGTGGTCATTTCATGCTCCCACAAATGGGATAGGGGCAGGGCAGGAGGGATTCGAACCCCCGACCGACGGTTTTGGAGACCGTTGCTCTACCAGCTGAGCTACTGCCCTCTGAATCAGTGGGAAGGTAAGGCTACCAACCCACCGATGAGGGTGCGTGTCGAGTTAACGCGTTTCCTTGTGTGAGGTGTGCTGGCGATCGTTCGAGCAGTACTTCTTCATCTCGAGGCGCTCGCGGTCGTTCACCTTGGACTTCATCGTGATGTAGTTACGCCGCTTGCACACCGTGCACTCGAGCGTGATCTTCACCCGCTTGTCGTTCTTGGCCATGGCCCTGTTTCCACATTCTGTTCAAAATTGGTGACCGGCGGCGGCCCTCACGGACCACCGCCGTTCCCAGCGGATTTTGTTGTTAGCTTGCCTTACTTGGTGATCTTGGTGACGCGGCCGGCGCCAACAGTACGCCCACCCTCACGAATAGCGAAACGCAAACCCTCATCCATCGCGATCGGCTTACCCAACTCAACCGTGATCTGCACGTTGTCACCAGGCATCACCATCTCCGTACCCTCGGGCAACTGAATCGTCCCCGTCACATCAGTCGTACGGAAAAAGAACTGCGGCCGATAATTGTTGAAGAACGGCTTATGACGGCCACCCTCCGACTTCGACAACACATACACCTGACCCTCAAAATTGGTGTGCGGCGTAATCGAACCAGGCTTACACAACACCTGACCCCGCTCCACATCCTCTTTCTTCGTGCCACGCAACAACGCACCAATGTTGTCCCCAGCCAAGCCCTCATCCAACAACTTGCGGAACATCTCCACACCGGTACACACCGTCTTCTGCGTGGTACGCAAACCAACGATCTCCAAATCATCACCCGTGTGCACCTTGCCCTGCTCAACCTTGCCGGTCACCACAGTCCCACGACCAGTAATCGTGAACACATCCTCAATCGGCATCAAGAACGGCTTATCCAACTCACGCACCGGCTCCGGCACCGAAGCATCACAAGCAGCCATCAACTCCATGATCGCCTCCTGCCACTTCTCATCACCCTCAAGAGCCTTCAACGCCGACACCCGAACCACCGGCGCATCATCACCAGGGAACTCATACTCATTCAACAACTCACGAACCTCAAGCTCCACCAGCTCCAACAGCTCTTCATCATCCACCATGTCCGACTTATTCAACGCCACAACAATGTACGGAACACCCACCTGACGAGCCAACAACACATGCTCACGCGTCTGCGGCATCGGACCATCAGTCGCCGCCACAACCAGAATCGCCCCATCAACCTGCGCCGCACCCGTAATCATATTCTTGATATAATCCGCATGACCAGGCATATCCACATGCGCATAATGCCGATTCACCGTCTCATACTCAATATGAGCAATCGAAATCGTAATACCACGCGCCTTCTCCTCCGGCGCCTTATCAATCTGATCAAACGGCGTATACGAAGCCAAACCCTTACCAGCCAACGTCTTCGAAATAGCAGCAGTCAACGTCGTCTTACCATGATCAATATGACCCATAGTCCCAATATTCACATGCGGCTTATTACGCTCAAACTTTGCCTTACTCATGGGAGCCTGTCTCCTTATTACGTGTGATTGGTTGTTGTTCTTGGTAGCGGCGACCGGTTTCGAACCGGTGACCTTCCGATTATGAGCCGGATGCTCTGACCAACTGAGCTACGCCGCCAGGGCTTTGCTCGGCCCGGCGAGGTGCCGGGACGGGCTGGTCGAGCCCTCTGTCGGAGTCGAACCGACGACCTACGCCTTACCATGGCGTTGCTCTACCTACTGAGCTAAGAGGGCGGGCGCGCAGGAACACCTACGAATCCGAACTTCGATGCTACCCCTCAACGCCATCCAGCCCAACGCTCTTTTCCCGGAAATCGGCACCGCAACTGACCATTTGGGTTGGTAGCTTCGCCACATGGGCGACGGGATGGTGACACAGCGGCATGGGGTGTCGGTGCGTGTCGCTACGGTCGAGGACGCCGAGGCGATCCGCTCGATCTACAACTACGAGGTCACCCACACCGTAGCCACGTTCGACCTGGTGCCTCGATCGATCGAGGACCAGGAACAATGGATCGCTTCTCGCACCGGTGCGTTCGCCACCGTGGTCGCCACGCTCGGCGACGTCGACCCGAACGAGCCGCCAATCGTTGTCGGATTTGGTGCCTTGTCGCCATATCGAGAGCCGCGCTGCGTACCGCACCAGCGTTGAGAATTCGATCTATGTCGATCGCCAGTATCACGGCCATGGCATCGGTCGATTGCTGCTCAGCGAGCTCGTTTCACTGGCACGACATTCCGGATTTCACACCGTTTTCGCCCGCATCAATTCTGCTAGCGAAGCAAGTATCGGATTGCACTCAGCGCTTGGCTACACCGTTGTTGGCGTCGAGCGCGAGGTCGGCCGTAAGTTCAACCGCTGGCAGGACGTCACCCTGATGCAACTCCTTATTCCCTAGCTGAATCTACGCCGAATGATCGCTGACGATCTGCCCGGCGGCGATCTCTAGGGTGCGTGTGCGGCGGATGCGATCGAGCAGAACTCGATCATGACTGACCAGCAGCACCGTGCCCTCGAAGGACTCCACGGCCTTTTCGATCTGCTCGATCGCCTCGACGTCGAGATGGTTGGTCGGCTCGTCGAGCACCAGGCAGTTGCAACCAACAGCCATGAACAAGGCGAGCACGAGTCGCGTGCGTTCACCCGGAGACAGTGACTCGGCTGGCCGCCCGACGTGCGCAGCACCGACACCGAACTTCGCCAGCAACGTTCGCGCCTCGCTGACGGTGAAGCCGCTGGCTCGCTGAAACGCAGCCAACGTCGTCTCGGCACCGACGAACTGGGTACGGGCTTGTTCGAGCCGACCGATGGACACCGAGGGGCCGATCCGCTGCGTTCCACTGTTCACGGCGACATCGCCAAGCAGCGCGGCCAGCAACGTCGACTTGCCGCTGCCGTTCGGCCCGACGATCACAATGCGTTCTCCGTAGTCGACCGCCAGCGTGATCGGCCCGAGCCGGAACGACCCACGCTCGATCACGGCGTTGTCGAGGCTCGCCACCAACGTGCCGCTGCGCGGCGCCGCGGCGATGGTCATGCGCAGATCCCACGGCTCTCGGGGTTGTTCGACCACCTCTAGGCGTTCCAACGCCTTGCCCGTGCGCGCCGCCTTGCCGGCCAATTGCTCCGACTGATTGATTTTGAACGCCCTGATGTTCTTGTCGTTGTCGTCTGGCTTCTTCTTGGCCTTGGAAAGTCCTTGCGTCGCCCATTCACGCTCACGCTGGGCTCGACCGGCGAGCGCGGACGCCTTGGTGTCGTACTCCTCCCAGGCCTGCCAGGCGTTGCGCCGGGCGACCTCACGTTCATACAGGTAGACGTCGTAACCGCCGGCGTAGACCGTCAAATGATGGGTGAATTCGTCGAGTTCGGCGACATCGGTGACGACCCGACGAAGAAACTCACGGTCGTGGCTGACGAGCATTACCGGGGTCTGCAATCCGCAGACGAAACGTTCCAGCCGTTCGAGACTGTCGAGGTCGAGGTCGTTCGTCGGCTCGTCGAGAAGAAGGATGTCGAAGCGGGCGAGCATCAGCGCAGCGAGCCCGACGCGTGCTGCCTCGCCGCCGGACAGCGAATCGATCGGTTGTTCGAGCAGCCGATCGGCGAGTTTCAGCTCGGCCCACGTCTCGCCGATGCGCACATCGAGATCGGCGGCACCAAGCGACAGCCAGCGCTCGAGCGCTGTGCTGTAGCGGTCGTCGGCACCGGTCGCTCCCGTCGACAGTGCCTGCGTCGCTGCGTCGAGTTCGGCGTTTGCTACCGCAACGCCGGCGCGGCGCTCGACGAAAGAACGCACCGCCTCGCCCGTGCGTTGTGGTTCCTGGTCGAGGTAACCGACGATGGCCTCCTGCGGCATGGTGACAACCGAGCCCGAATCGGGCCGTAGTTGCCCGGCGAGCAAGCGCAGTAGCGTGGACTTGCCGACGCCGTTAGGACCCACGAGGCCGATCCGGTGACCGGCGTCGAGCGAGACGCCGACATCGATCAACAGGTGGCGGGTTCCGAGCGCCAGCGAGACTGACCGTGCCTGTAACGAAGCAGTCATTGGCAACGCCTTTCAAGATCGATCAATGCACCCGAGCTCGACGCTCAGACCTCGAGGCCAAGCGTCTCGGCCTCATCAGCCAATTGCAACCACGACTCCTCAAGGGCATCGACCTGCTCCTGCAGCCTGCCAAGCTGATCCGTGATCGCTGTCAAGCGGAGATGGTCGCTGGCGGCCTCGGAGATCGTGGCGCTCAAGGCATCGCGCTCCGCGATCTTGGCTGCCAGGTCGCGCTCAGCTTGGCCGAGCTGTCGTCGCAAGGTGCTCGGGCTTTTCTTCGACTTCTCGCGCCCGGCGATCGGCTTGGTGACCGCGGATGGCAATGGTTTCGACCTCGACGCCGACACAGGGGACGCCGACACAGGGGACGCCGGCACAGGGGACGCCGGTACAGGGGACGCCGGTACAGGGGACGCCGGTACGGGCGACGCCGGTGAACGGGACGCCGCTGGTTGCTTACGTTGTTCGAGCCAACCAGCGACGCCGCCGCGAACCAAGGCGGCGCCACCGTCGCCGTCGAGCGCCAACACCTCGATGACGACGCGGTCGAGGAACACGCGGTCGTGACTGACGACGACAACGATTCCTGGCCACTCGTCGAGAAACTCCTCGAGGGCGCGCAGCGTGTCGAGGTCGAGATCGTTGGTCGGCTCGTCGAGCAGGAGCACGTTGGGTTGTTCGATCAGGGTCAACAGCAACTGCAGACGTCGGCGTTCACCGCCGGACAGCAAACCGATCGGCGCGTACTGCGAATCTCCGTCAAACCAGAATCGACGCATCAGCCCGATGTCTTCTACCGACGGTTCGCCCTTGTCGCCGGCGACAGCTTGACGCACGGTGCGCGTCAGATCGAGGTCTCGACCGAGTTGGTCGTAATAGCCGATCGCCACCGTTCTGCCGTGTTCGATGTGTCCGACGCTCGGCGTCAGTCGGCCAGCAATGAGATCGAGCAGCGTCGACTTCCCTGCGCCATTCGGCCCGACGATGCCGATGCGATCACCCGGTTCGAGGTCGAAGTCGAACGGCTTGAGCACATCCTGGCCGCGCCCGCCATCGCCATCCGGCCAGGTGAAACCCAGACCGCGAATTTCGACGCCCTTGGAGCCGAGACGGGTCGTACCCATCGAAAGGCCAAGGTCGACCTCGCGGGCCGCAGCCAGTGGCTTGTTGGCGATCAGGGCCTTGGCCGCATCGACACGGGCTTTTGGCTTGGTCGATCGGGCGGGTGCGCCACGGCGAAGCCAGGCCAACTCCTGCTTGGCAAGATTGCGTCGCACCTGCTCGGCGGTCGCCGCCTGCGCTTCACGCTCGATCCGAGCTGCGAGGTAGGCGGCATAGCCAGAGCCGGCGGTCCAACCCTGCGGTGTATGCAAATAGCCACGGCCGCGATCGATCTCCAACACCTTGGTGGTCACCCGATCGAGCACGTGTCGGTCGTGAGTGACCAGCAGCAGGCCGCCGCTGTATGCCGCCAGCCACTCCTCCAAGAAGGCGATCGCGTCGAGGTCGAGGTGGTTGGTCGGCTCGTCGAGGATCAACGCATCCCACTCACGCACCAGCAGCGAAGCGAGGGCGACGCGTTTGCGCTGGCCGCCGGACAGTTGATCGGTTCGGGCATCCATCACGTCGGCCATGCCGAGGTGCTGCAGCATCATCTCGCCTTGCCACTCGCCGTCGAGCCCATCGCAGACCGCCGAGCGCACTGT
Organism: uncultured Acidimicrobiaceae bacterium; assembly: GCA_963732585.1. GTDB lineage: Bacteria > Actinomycetota > Acidimicrobiia > Acidimicrobiales > Ilumatobacteraceae > WLMZ01. Next base: position 435,898 of record CAVSZY010000004.1, read on the forward strand.
GCCAGGGGGCAGTGTCGGGTTCTGCCCGAGGAAGCCGACCCGCGTCCCGCGCCCCCAGCGCACCACGCCTTGCTCCGGTTCACGTTCGCCACCAAGGATCGACAGCAGCGTCGACTTGCCACAGCCGTTGAGGCCGACCACCCCGATCCGGTCCCCGTCGCTGACGGTCAGCGAGAGATCAGCAAACAGCGGGCGGTTGGGGCACGCGGCTGCAACTCCTTGGGCATCGATCAAGATCACGAAGGTTCAGGCTACGAGCGAAGGCTCTCGCCACCCACGCCGCCGAGCGCGAGCGGGGGTTGCCGCCAAGAAGGCGACGTTGCCTGCAGGCGATTGGCCAGCAAAACGCCGATCATCGCACCGATCGAGTTGGCGACCACGTCACCCGGATCGGCGACGCCGATCAAGGCGAGGCGTTGCACGACCTCGATCGCCGCCGAAAAGCACACCATTCCGGCGACGACGCGTCGCGCCCGACGCGTTGCCAGTGTCAGCAACAGCGCCGATGGCAGGAACATGGCGACGTTGGCCAACCAGCCTGGGGTGATGCGAAATGCGTGGGCGAAGAGATCGTCGAGCCGGTTGCGTTCGAGGTTGATCGTCGGGAAGGTGATACCGCCAACGACGCGAAGAAATATGGTGACACCGAGGATCGCGGCCAGCGAACAAGTTGTCAGCGCGGCGAGCATCCAGCGGATGCGCAGCACCCTGGCCAGCAGAAATGAGGCCAGGAAGGCGACGATCAGCGGCACACCGACGGCCACCAAGAGACGCTCGGCGGAGAGGTCGAGGCTGAAACGCCCAAGAGAATTGGCCACCGACATCTCACCTCCTCGAACAAGCTGGCACTGCGAACCGCAGCTGTCAGCCTATGAGTGATGAGAATCGGATAGGTACTTTGGCCTAATGGAATTCGCTTCGAGATGAGAGTGGGCCGGGAAGGATTTGAACCTACGAAGTCTATGACGGCAGATTTACAGTCTGCTCCCTTTGGCCGCTTGGGTACCGACCCCACTTGATTACGCCACGCACCGAGGCCGTGGAAGGCCCGCGAACGGGCGAAGGCATCGTATCGCCAACCCAGGCGTCACGCACAGGCGATTTGCGCTCGCTACCCTGGTGTCATGCCTACTTTTGATGTCGTCTCCGAAGTTGATCGCCAGGAAGTGCGCAATGCCGTCGATCAGGCCCAACGTGAGATTGCCAACCGCTTCGACTTCAAGAACACCGACACTTCGATCGAGGCCAACGATTTGGCCTTCACCCTTCGCTCGGTGACCGAGGATCGCCTCGCCGCGCTGCGCGTCGTACTCGAAGAGAAACTGGTCAAGCGCGGTATCTCGCTCAAGGGGCTCGACTACGGCAAGGTCGAGGAAGCAACACAGAACACCGTTCGCCAGGTGGCCACGATCAAGGTTGGGATCTCCTCCGACAAGGCCCGCGAGATCAACCGGATGATCAAGGAAAAGGGTCCGAAGGGCGTCGCCAGCCAAACTCAGGGCGAAGCGGTGCGCGTCACCAGCAAGAAGCGCGACGACCTGCAGGCGGTGATGACCTTGCTGAAGGGTGCCGACTTGGAGATTCCGCTGCAGTTCAACAACTTCCGCGACTGAGCGCGCCGTCGCTGGCGACTGATCCTCGCCTCTAATCCTGTGTCGGGTGCTCCGTCGCCCTGCGCTGCAGTTCGTTGACCACGCTGGCATCGGCCAACGTCGTCGTGTCGCCAAGGTTGCGGCCTTCGGCGACATCGCGCAGCAGACGACGCATAATCTTGCCGCTGCGGGTCTTGGGCAAGTCCGGGGTGAAATAGATCGTCTTCGGCTTGGCGATCGCGCCGATTTCGGTAGCGACGTGGTCACGCAGCACTTTCTCGTCGACGTCCAAGCCGCCGCGCAGGGTGACGTAGGCGATGATCGCCTGCCCTGTCGTCGCATCGTTGGCCCCGACCACGGCCGCCTCGGCGACGCTGGGATGCGACACCAGCGCCGATTCGACCTCGGTGGTGGAGATCCGGTGGCCACTGACGTTCATCACGTCATCGACCCGACCAAGCAACCACAGGTAGCCGTCATCATCGAGCTTGGCGCCGTCGCCGGCGAAATAACGGCCCTCGAAACGGCTCCAATACGTTTCCTGATAACGCTGCGGGTCGCCCCAAATGCCGCGCAGCATTGCCGGCCACGGCTGTGTCAAGGTCAGATACCCGCCGCCAGCACCAACGTGATGGCCCTCTTCATCGACTAATTCGGCACCGATACCCGGCAGCGGGAAGGTCGCCGATCCAGGTTTGGTCGTCGTCGCCCCCGGCAGCGGGCTGATCATGATCCCGCCGGTTTCCGTTTGCCACCACGTATCGACGATCGGGCAATGAGAACTGCCGATGTGCTCGTGGTACCACATCCAGGCCTCAGGGTTGATCGGTTCACCGACCGACCCGAGCAGTCGCAGTGACGACAGGTCGTGTCGTGCCGGCTGGTCGGCCCCCCACTTCATGAACGTGCGGATCGCTGTCGGTGCGGTGTAAAACAGGGTCACTGCGTACTTGGCGACGATCTCCCACATGCGATCGTTGCCTGGGAAGTTGGGCACGCCCTCGTACATCACTTGGGTAGCACCGTTGGCCAAAGGGCCGTAGACGACGTAGCTGTGGCCGGTGATCCACCCGACGTCGGCGGTACACCAATAGACGTCGGTGTCGGGGTGAAGGTCGAAGACGTACTTGTGGGTGAAGGCGACTTGCGTCATGTAGCCACCGGTGGTGTGCATGATGCCCTTGGGCTTACCGGTGGTGCCACTGGTGTAGAGCAGGAAGAGCAGTTGCTCAGAATCCATCGGCTCCGCCGGGCAATGCTCGTCGGCGGCAGCCATCAACTCGTGGTACCAGTGATCTCGGCCGTGCTGCATGACGACGTCGTTGCCGCCGCGGCGCACGACCACCACGGCATCAATGGTGGGGGTGCCGAGCAACGCTTCGTCGGCGGCGCCCTTCAAGGGGAAGACCTCGCCGCGGCGATAGCCGCCATCGGCGGTGATCAATACTTTGGCCTCGGCGTCGTTGATCCGGTCGCGCAGTGATTGCGAACTGAAGCCACCGAAAACGACGCTGTGGGCGGCGCCGAGGCGGGCGCAGGCCAACATTGCCACGGCAGCCTCGGGGATCATCGGCAGGTAGATGTTGACGCGATCGCCACGCCCGACCCCGAGCCTGCGCAGCACGTTGGCAAACCGTTCGGTTTCGGCCAGCAACTCGGCGTAGGTGATCGTGCGGGTATCGCCCGGTTCGCCTTCGAAATGGATGGCGACCTTGTCGCCACGGCCAGCGAGAACGTGGCGATCGAGGCAGTTGTAACTGACGTTGAGGGTGCCGCCGACGAACCACTTGGCGTAGGGCAGCTGCCAGTCGCAGATCGTCTGCCACTCGCTCGACCAGCTCAGCAGGTCGGCAGCTTGTCGCGCCCAGAATCCGTGGAAGTCTTCATTGGCCTCGTCGTACAACTCGGTGCCGGTGACGAGTGCGTTGCGCCTGAAATCATCTGACGGAGGGAATCGCCGACTCTCCCAGCCCAAGGCATCAATCGCATGCGTTTCGGTCACAGTGATCCCCTTCGATCGACGTCGTTCGAGGCCGACTCTAGTTCTCGGCGACAGATACCTTTGAACGGCGGAATCCTCAGATCTCGACGAAGGAACCAACCTCGAAGACGCGCTCTGGTGGCAGGTTGAAGAATCGACTGGCACTCGCCGCACCACGGTTCAAGAGGACGAACAGTTCCTCTCGCAGTGGATGCATGCCGGGGGCCTTCGACGACGTGACGATCTCGCGGCCGATGAAGTATGTGGTCTCGTCGGGGCGGAACTGCAGGTCGGGTTCATCGAGCAGCGCAAGCGCCCAGGGAACATCCGGCTCCTCCATGAAACCGAAACGGATCACGATCTGGAACACGCCCGGCACCAGTCGGGTCACGGTCAGGCGCTCGGCACGAGAAATGCGCGGCACCTCGGACATCTCCACGGAGACCAACAACGTGCGGCGATGCAAGACCTTGTTGTGCCGTAGGTTGGTGATCAACGCCGGTGGAGCCTTGCCGGCGTCTTTGAACATGTACACCGCCGTGCCGCCGACACGCTGCACCTTGGCGGTGCTGGCGTACTGGAGAACGTTCTCCACCGGGTGCTCGCCGCGCTGGATTCGGTCGGCAACGAGTTGACGACCACGGCGCCAGGTGGTCATCTGGGCCACCAGTAAGGCGGCGATCACCAACGGGAACCAACCACCATCCGGGATCTTCGGCACGTTGGCGAACATGAAGGCGAGGTCGATGATCAGGCCCGGCAAGCAGATGGCCAGGGCCTTGGCTTGCGACCAACCGAAGCGGTGGCGAGCGACGAAGTAGAACAGCATCGTGGTAATCGCCATCGTCGTCGTCACCGCGATGCCGTAGGCCGCAGCAAGGTTGCTGGACGTCCGGAACAGGATGACCAACCCAAGGCAGCCGATCATCAACAACCAGTTGACCAGCGGCACATAGATCTGACCCTGGTGTTGCGACGAGGTGTGACGAACGGAGATGCGCGGCAGATAATCGAGCTGCACGGCCTGGGCGGTGAGCGAGAACGCGCCTGAAATCAGCGCTTGGCTGGCGATGATCGCGGCCATCGTCGCCAAGAAGGTCAGTGGGGTTACCGCCCATTCAGGGGCGAGTCGATAGAACGGATTGCCCAATTCCTCACCAGGGGTGCTGGCCAGCAGCGCCGCCTGGCCGAAGTAGTTGAGCAACAGGCAAGGCAACACCAGCACGTACCAGGTGAGCTGGATTGGTTTGCGCCCGAAGTGGCCCATATCGGCGTAGAGCGCCTCGCCTCCGGTGACGACAAGGAAAATGGAACCGAGCGTCAAAAAGGCATTGCCCGGATCGGCTTGGAACCAGTCGAAGGCATACATCGGGTTGATGGCCTTGAGCACACTCGGGAGTTTGATGATCTGACGGAGACCGAGAAGCCCGATGACACTGAACCAGACGATCATAATTGGGCCGAAGACCCGACCGATCCCACCGGTGCCACGCTTCTGCACGAAGAAGAGACAAGCCAGGATCACGCAGGCGACCGGCACGAGGTAGTCGTGAAAGGCCGGGAAGGCGACCTCGAACCCTTCAACGGCACCGAGCACGGAGATCGCTGGGGTGATCAACCCGTCGCCATAGAGCAGCGCCGTGCCAAAGACGCCGAGGGCAATAATGACACCAGCGAAGCCTTTGACACGCCCGGACTTCGGCATTTCCAGCGCAGTCAGAGCCAGGATGCCGCCCTCGCCGCGGTTGTCGGCGCGCATCACGAAATACAGGTACTTAATCGAGATGATGATCACCAGCGCCCAGAAAACGACAGAAACAACGCCGAAAGCGTTGACTCGGTTGACCTCGAGGTGATGGTGATCGAACGACTCGCGGAAGGCATACAACGGGCTGGTGCCAATGTCGCCATAGACAATGCCAAGGGCTCCGAGGGCCAGCGCCCCCATCCCAAGACCATGGCCGTGGCCGTGGCCGGGTTCTGTGTTGACGTGGGGTGGTGCGGCCGCTGCCGCCGGTTCTGCGGTCACTGCCGCCAGGTCTGCGGACACCGGTTCGACCGGCGTCCCGCGCTCTTGCTCATCCATGCGTTTCGTAGGCTAATTGTCTTTGCGGCCGGTTAGCGCGATCCACTGATGAACGGCGAATCCACCGAGGCCGCTCGGATCGAGCAAGGCGAGCGCTTCGCTCACCCGGCTACGCATCCGCAGCGCGTGAAGATCTGGGGCCGCGGCGTGTTGCTCCCAATACCCACGCCCTTGATCGACGAGTTCCTCGATGCCGAGGGAGCGGAGAAAGTCAGCCTGGGTCGTCATCTCATCCGGCGGCGAGCCCAAGCCGACGACGTCCCAGGCGACATCGCAGGTGATGTCCTGCGACCCGGGTTCGCGCAGGTAGTGCACACCGCGCTGATGATCCCGATAGGTGCGCAGCCATTCGCGCCAGGGTCGAGCCGACAGTGACGCCGCTGTGGGTACGCCGTAATCGATCGCCACAAGCCGCCCGCGGGTCACCAATTGCCGCGTCGAGCCCACCCAATCCCGGGCCGCCTGAGGCACAGGCATGCGGGCACCATGGGCTGCGCTGGGAGGCAATGGCACGTCGGCCAGATCGTCGGCCGGGCGCAACACCTCGGTCAGCGCGTCGCCGGAGCGCCCGACGAAGGCCTCGCGCCAGCGACCATCGTGCACCAGTAACCGGAACGGCAGGTTGTCGAGCAGTTCGTTGGCCAGCACGACGCCCGCGAATCGCTCCGTCGGCATTTCTGCCAGCGACTGCACCCAATCGGGATGGCGTTGGCGCTGCGATGCCGAGATCTCCACCGCCAGGTAGCGCAGCGCGCTCGAGGCACTCGGGATGGGCAGCGGCGATCGCCCGGGCCAGCGTGCCGGGCCCTGCCCCCGCCTCGACCACCGTGAACGATGACGGGCAACCGAGCTCGTGCCACCAAAGATCCAGTCCGCGAGCGAGCACGGCACCAAACAACGGACCGACCTCCGGGCTGGTAATGAAGTCGCCGCGCCGACCAGCCGAGCCGACGGTGTTATAGAACCCTTGGGCGCCGTAGAGGGCCAATTCGACGTAGCGGTCGAAGCGAATCAGGCCGCCAGCGGCCTCGATCTCCGCGGCGATCTCGCCGAACGCGCCGCGGTTATCGCCCGAGGGCACCGGTGAGGTCACGAAGATCGCCAAAGCGCAGCACCAGACTCGGCAGCAAACCGAGGACCATGGCGCTCGCGCCAGTGATCGCCAGCGCAGCGAGCAACGCCGGTGGCGTCTTGATCGGTGTCGTGTCGCCGTCGGGTGCTGGCTTCATCCACATCTCCCGCATCACGTTGCCGTAGTACCCGAAGGCGATCACGGTGTTGATCGCACCGATCACGGCGATGGCGTAGCCGAGACCGGTCTCAGCCTCGATCACAGCACGGAAGGCGTTGAGTTTGGCGAACCAGCCGCCGAATGGCGGGATGCCAGCGAGTCCGGCAAGGAAGAAGGTCATCAGCGCAGCGAGCCCAGGGGCGTAACCAAAGAGTCCGCCGAAGCTGGAGATCTCGCCGCTGCGGGTCTTGCGGCTAACGGCGATGACCACGGCGAAGACACCGAGGTTGGTGGCGGCGTAGACCAACAAATACGACACGACGGTCTTCAGTGAGGTCTCGGTGGCCTTTGTCCCGGCGACGACCAACGGCATCAGGATGAACCCGCCCTGGCTGATCGAGGAGTAGGCGAGCATGCGCACGATGTTCGTTTGCTTTAGCGCCAGGAAGTTGCCCACCGACATGGTCAGCGCAGCAAGCACAAAGATGAACGGCTGCCAGACGTCCTCGGCCAATGGAAAGGCGAGGTAGACCATCAACACGAGGGCGACGAAACCACCAGCTTTGGAGGCCACCGACAGAAAGGCGGTCACCGGCGTCGGCGCACCCTCGTAAGTATCCGGCGCCCACGAGTGAAACGGCACGGCGCTGACTTTGAAGGCGAAACCGACGACGATGAAGACGACCGCGAGAGCATGCACCGAGCTGAATTGGCCCTCGACGGTGATCTGACGGCCGATGTCGACCAGCAACGTCGTGTTCGTCACGCCATACAACAGGCTCATGCCGTAGAGCATGATCGCGCCGGCCAGCACGCCGAGCAGGAAGTACTTCATGCCCGCCTCGTTGCTCTTCGTGCTCCGCTTACGCCAGGCAGCCAGCATGTACGCCGGGATCGACAGGAACTCGAGAGCGACGAAGACGCTGACCAGATCGCGCGCTGAGGTCATCATCACCATGCCGAGCAGGCTGCTGAGCAACAGCACGTAATACTCGCCCTGGTAGTAGCCGCCTTCCTCGATCTCATTGGTCGACAACAAGATCACCACGTACCCAGCGACGAGGAACATCGCCTTCATGATCAGCGCGAACTCGTCGATCACGTAGCGGCCACCGAACATGGAGCGCACATCGTCGCCGACAACGGCAAGCGTGACGACCGGAATCAGCGCCGCCAGCAACGAGAATCCGGCGATCATCGCCGTCAACCAGCGCTTGCTTTCCTCGATAAACAAGTCGACGATCAACACCACGCAGATGCCGACCGCGAGCACCAACTCGGGGGCGAGAGCGTGATAGTCGATTGTCGGCGCGGTGAAGTCACCGGCCGCAGCGAGCAATGCTGACAACACCGGCTCAGCCCTCTCCGAAGGCCCGAAGGGTGATCTGAACCGCTGGGTCGATGACCTTGAACATCAGCTGCGGATAGACACCAAATACGACGATGGCGATCAGGAACGGGGTCCAGGCAATCCACTCCAGGCGCTTGACATCATCGAGTTCGTCGTGGTGCTCGTTGACGTCGGCGCCGACGGCGTGGGCGACATGCCCGTGACCGGCCTCGTGGCCGTGACTGGAGAATTCGTCCTTCGGCTGGCCGAAAGCAACGCGCTGGAACAACCACAGCAGGTATCCAGCGGCGAGCACGGTGCCGACAGCGGCGATGACCATGTAGACCCGGAACAGGGTGTGGTCGAGACCAGCGAGTTCGGCGTTACCGCCGAATGGGCTATAGGCAGAAACGATCGCCGGGAACTCACCCCAAAACCCAGCGAGGCCGGGCAAACCGAGCGAGGCCATGGCACAGAAGCCGAGGATCCAGCCCATCTTTGGCATCTGGATCAACATGCCACCGAGACGCTTGATCTCCAGCGTGTGGAAACGCTCCTTGACCGAACCGGCGACGAAGAACAACATGCCGGTGATCAGACCATGGGCAACCATGCCGTAGACCGCGGCGTTGACGCCGAGCGGCGTCAGTGTGGAGATGCCGAGCATCACGAAGCCCATGTGGGCGACCGAACTGAAGGCGATCAGGCGCTTCATGTCGGTTTGCGCCAGGCAACCGAGCGCACCGTAGATGATGCCGATCACGGCGAGCGCGCCGATGATCGGGGCCCATTCGACGGCACCCTCTGGCAGGATCGGAATGGCGATGCGGACGAAACCGTAGGTGCCGAGCTTCAGCAGGATCGCCGCCAGGATCACCGAGCCCTGCGTTGGGGCTTGGGTGTGAGCGTCGGGCAGCCAGGTGTGGAAGGGGAACATCGGCACCTTGACGGCGAAGCCGATGAAGAACCCGGCGAAGATCCAGGTCTGGACGTTCCTGCCGATCAGATTGCCGTGCTCTTGCAGGTAGGGAATGCTGAAGCTGGCTTCGCCGGCCGGCACTTTGCCAGCCACCTGGAAGTAGACAGCGAGGATGGCGATGAGCATCAGCGCCGAACCGAACATGGTGTAGAGGAAGAACTTCAGCGAGGCGTACTGGCGCTGCTCGCCACCCCAGACACCGATCATGAAGTACATCGGCAGCAGCACGAGTTCGAAGAAGACGAAGAAAAGGATCAGGTCTTGAGCGATGAAGGTGCCTGCCATGCCGGTCTGCAGCACCAGCATGAGGATCAGAAAGGCCTTCGGGTTGCCCGGCGAGGGGATGTGATCCCAGGAGTAGACCATGACCAAGACGGTGACGATCATGCTCAAGATGTACAACGGCAGGCTCAACCCATCGAGCCCGATCGTGTAGTTGCTGTGAATCACCGGAATCCACGACTCGTCGGCGGAGAACTGCAGCACCCCGGCCTGGTCGTAGTCGAACTTGACCAGGGTGTAGATGCCCACGGCCAGGGTCGCCAGCGCCGTCAGCAGCGCAATCTGCTTGTGCAGCAGTTCGTCCCCCTTGGGGATGAACATCATGATCAGCACACCAACGAGCGGCAGGAAAGTGCCGATCGTGAGCAGTTCATTGTGATTGGTGAGTACTTCCATTGCCGGGAGGCTCCTCAGGTATTGACGAGAACGAGAACGAGGGCGCCGACTGCGGCGGCTCCGAAGAGCAGTGCCCCGTATTGGTTGACTTTTCCAGATTGCATCGGGCGTAGCGCGCTACCCGTGCCGCGGGCGGCGGCGCCCGAACCGTTGACTGCCCCATCGACGACACGCTGATCGATGTTGCGATACACCCATCCGCCAAGTTTGCGGGTGGAGATACCGACGATGTTGACGATGCCATCGAGCACGTTCTGGTTGATCCAGTAAGCGCCACGGCTGATCGGGTGGGCGACACCACGCACGATCACGTTCTCATAGAGGTGATCGAGGTAGTACTTGTTCTTCAAGAAGCTGTAGCCAGCACGCAACGGTGTGACCCGGGTGGTGATTCCCTTGAGCGGGAAGGAACCCTTGCTGTACAGGCCGCGGCTGATGAACAAGCTGGTGGCGATACCGAGGGCGACGAGCACGATCGACGGTACGGCGTTGCGCCACATGAACTCGGCGGCGTGCGGTAGGTGCAGGGCCTCGACCATCTCTTCGTTGGCCACCCAGTGTTCGAAGTAGTGCCAGCCGAACGGAGCGGCGTTGAGGTATCCGCTGAGCACCGCCAGTGCGGCGAGGACGACGATCGGGCCGAGGATCAACGGGCCGGACTCGTGCGGCCCGTGCCAGGCGTGATGATCATCATGACCATGCGTGTCAGGCGCGTCGTGAGCCTGGTCGGCGTGCCCGAGAGCATCGTGCCCGTGATCGTCGTGCCCGTGATCGTCGTGCAAAGCATGCGCCGCGTGGGCCATCTCGGCATGATCATCGTGAGCGCCTGCAGCTGCGCCGCGGGCCTCGCCGAAGAAGGTCAAGTACGTGGCCCGGGTCATGTAGGCGGCGGTCATGAACGCACCGATCAAACCAACGTAGAAGAACGTCGTGTAGTGATTGTGTTTGGCGGCATCGATGATCTCGTCTTTGGAGAAGAAGCCGCTGAAGAACGGGATGCCGCACAGTGCGGCCGTCGACAACAACCAGGCCGTGCCCGTCCACTTCATGTGTTTGAACAATCCGCCCATGTTCTCCTTCATCTCGAAGCTGTGATGGCTGCCGCTGTGGGCCACCGATCCAGCGCAGAGGAAGAGACAACACTTGAAGAAGGCGTGAGTGAAGATGTGGAACACCGCCGGGGTCCAGGCGCCGATGCCGAGGCCCATCATCATGTAGCCGAGCTGGCTGACCGTGGAGTAGGCCAACACCTTTTTGATGTCGGTCTGCACGAAAGCCAAGGCGGCGGCGATGATGATCGTGATCCCGCCGATGACGGCGATCAGGTTGAACTGCTGACCGGCGACATTGATGTCCAACCCGGTGTGGAACAGGGGATACAGGCGGGCGACGAGAAACACGCCAGCGACGACCATCGTGCTCGAGTGCAGCAGCGACGATACCGGTGTCGGGCCGGCCATGGCATCGGGCAACCAGGTGTGCAGCGGGAACTGGCCGCTCTTGCCGATGCAGGCGATGAACAGGGCGACCGCGCCCCACAGCAGCACGCTGCGCGAGCCGGTTCCGCTGATCGCCCACTCATTGATCGCGGCGATGCTGAAGCCGTTGCTTGCTTCCTCGATGGCGAATTCGTTCGCTCCGAAGAAGACGATGGCGGTGCCGACAAGCAAGCCGATGTCACCGACGCGCACGGTGAAGAACGCCTTCAGCGCCGCCCGACTGTTGGCTTCCTCTTCCCACCAATGGCCGATGAGCATGAACGAGCACAGGCCCATGATCTCCCAGCCGAGGATCAGCTGCACCATGTTCTCCGCCAACACCATCGTCAACATGCCGCCGCTGAACAATGTCAACGCGGCGAAGAAGTGGGTATAGCGGCGGTCACCGCGCAGGTAATCGAGGGAGAAGATCTGCACCAGTGTGGAGATAAAGGCCACTAGCAGCAGGATCACTACCGACAAACCGTCGATGTGTTGGCCGATGCCGAACTCAAGGCCGCCGCTCTGCCACCACGTGATTTTGCGGATGATCGCTTCCTGGCTGTGATGCGTGTAGTCGATCCACTGTTTGGTCATGCCAGCGGCGATGACCAAAGAGGCGACCATCGAGGCGATGCCGATCTCGCTGCCCTTCATCGGCAAACGCTTACCGAACAGGATGATCAGGAAGAACGCAATGCACGGGATCACCGGGATCAACCAGGCGTTCTGCAAGAACCAGCCGATCGTGGTGTGCGCAGCTTCTGTTGTTTCTTCTGAAGCGAGGAACACGATCAGCCCTTCATCTCGGACAGCTCATCAAGCGCGATCGAGCGCTTGTTGCGATAGATCAGCAGCACCAGGCCGAGGCCGACACCGACTTCGGCGGCGGCGATGGCCAGCACATACAAGGCGAAGACATGGCCGTCGGGGCTGTTGTTGCGCAGCGCGAAAGCCAGCAGGTTGAGGTTGACCGAGTTGAGGATCAACTCGATGCTCATCAGCACCATTACCGCGTTCTTGCGGGCGATGACGCCATAGATGCCGATGCTGAACAACACGGCGCCGAGCAACAGGAATTGGTTAATCAACATTGCCGATCAATCCTTCCGGGCCAAGACGATGGCGCCGATCACCGCGGCGAGGAGAACGAACGACAGCGCCCAGAACGGCAGCAAATAGGGGTCGAAGATCGAATCGCTGATCATCTGGATATCGATAAGGCCCGCCTCGTCGGGGCTGGGAAGCTTCTCGTCTTCGAAGCTGGCAATCAGCGCCGTGGCCATCGCCGCCAACATCAACAACGCCACCGGGATCCCGAGGGCCCAGTTCTTGTTGTTCAGGTCGGACTCACGCCCGATGCGCGCCCGGGTGAGCATCACGCCGAAGAGGAACAAGACCATCACGGCGCCGACGTAGACGAGCACCTGGGTGACGGCGACGAACTCGGCGTAGACCAGCAGGTATTGGGCGGCGGCACCGGCCAGCACGCAGACCAACCACAGTGCGGCCCGCACGATGTTGTCGCTGGTGACGACGCGCAAGGCACCGACGATCATGATCGCCGCGAAGATGCCGAAGAAGATGTTCTGGGCGACCAATGTTTCGGCAAGGACCATCATTTCTTGCCCTTCTTGTCGGCCCCTACTTCGAGTTCGGGTGCCTCAGGAACGGTTTCCATCCATTCGCCAAGCTTGTCCTTGTCGTGTAACAGGTCGGCGATGCGTGGCTCGCTGTACTCGTATTCCGGGCTCCAGAAGAGGGCATCGAACGGGCAGACCTCGACGCAAATACCGCAGTACATGCACAGCGCATAGTCGATGTCGAATCGATCGAGCTTGTTGACCTTGCGCGGCGCACCACCGGCGCGGCGCGGCGGTGCCAGCTCTTTGTGACCCTCGATGTAGATGCACCAGTCCGGGCAGCTGCGGGCACAGAGCATGCACGAGGTGCAGTTGTCTTCGCGCAGGGCGATGACCCCGCGAGCGCGAATCGGCGGCGCTTCTTTCTCGAAGGGGTACTGCACCGTGTTGGCACCGTCTTTGACGGTGGTGATCAACGTGTTCAGCGTGACGCCGAGACCTTTGACCAGGCCGGGCATCTTTGGCTTGAGCGCCATCAGAACACCACTTTCAGAATTGCGGTCAGCATGATGTTCACCAGCGAGATGGGGATCAGCGCCTTCCAGGCGAAGCGCTGCAGTTGATCTTCACGGAAGCGTGGGTAGCTGAAGCGGATCCACATGATCAGGAACACGAGCACCATCATCTTGGTGAACATGATCAGCGGGCCGACGATGTTCATCCAATCGTCGACGTCGTTGATCGTCTCCCATCCGAACCAGCTGAATGGCACACCCCAGCCGCCGAGGAACAGGGCGGAGGCGATCAGGGCGAAGACGCCAGCGGTGGCGAACTCGGCGATGAAGAAGATCAGGAAGCGGAAGCCCGAGTATTCGGTCATGTAACCGGAGACCAACTCCGACTCAGCGATCGGCATGTCGAACGGCGTCTGCGTCAGCTCGGCCTGAACGGCGATCATGAATACGGCGAAGCCGATGAACTGGGTGAGAATGTAGGGGTTGCCGAGGCCGCCCCAGCCGAAGATCTCGCCGGCGTTCTGGCGCTCGACGATGCCTTGCAGGTTCATCGTGCCGGCCTGGATGACGACGCCGATGACTGCCAAGACCATCGGCAGTTCGTAGGCGATCAGCTGGCCTGCGGCGCGCAAGCCACCCAGCAACGAATACTTGTTGGCGCTCGACCAGCCAGCTACCAGGATGCCGAGCACGCTGACGGAGCTGACCGCGAGCGCATAAAACACCCCGGCTTCGAAGTTGGTGAACCAGGCATCGGGGCCGAATGGGACGACGGCAATCAGCAAGAACGTGCTGGTCAGCACGATCAGCGGAGCCATCTTGAAGATCGTGTGGTCGGCGCGCTCTGGCTTGATGTCTTCCTTCTGCAACCACTTGCCGACCTCGGCGAAAAGCTGCATCGACCCGTACGGCCCGGCTTCCATCGGCCCGAGGCGGCTCTGCATGAACGACATCATCTTGAACAAGAACAGGTACACGATCGTGCCTGCGGGCAAGAGCACGGCAACGATGCCGCCCAGCACCCTGAACAGCGACTGCGCCCAATAGGGAAAGTCAACAGCGAGCATCAGCGATCAATGTCTCCCAGGATGAAGTACAGCGATGCGAGAATCGTGATCACGTCGGGAACATAGACCCCGCGTAAGAGCCACGGGACAATCGAGATGTTGTTGAAGCTGGCCGAGCGAATCTTGACCCGGAACGGGCCGAGGTCGCCCTTGGAAACCACGTAGTAGCCCATTTCACCGAGCGGGTTTTCGGTGCTCACCCAGGCCTCGCCCTCGGGAACCTTGATGATCCTCGGGACCTTGGCCATCACCGGGCCGCTGGGCAAGGTGTCGAGCAACTTGTCGACGATCATCGTCGATTCGCGGGTCTCCTGCAGACGCACCCAGCAACGGGCGAAGCTGTCGCCGTCCGGGTGGGTCCACACCTTGAAATCGACCTTGTCCCAGGCCATCGGCAGTTTTTGGTCGCGACGCAGGTCGTAGTCGACACCGCTGGCACGCAGGTTGGCGCCGGAGAGACCGTATTGCAGCGCCACCTCGGCGGGGATGACGCCGATGCCGCGGCTGCGGCTCTGGAAGATCTCGTTGCCGAACAGCAGCGATTCCATCTCGTCGCAGAACTTGCGCAGCTTGCGCATCACCAGGCGGGTCTCTTCGATCCAACCCTTTGGCAGATCGTCTTTGAGGCCGCCGATGCGGTCGAAGTTGGGATGGAAGCGGCCACCGGTGGCGCTCTCGATCAGGTTGAGCACATACTCGCGATCGCGGAAGGCAAAGAACACCGGGGTGACAGCACCGAGCTGCACGCCGAGGTCGCCGAGGAACAACGAGACGTTGGCAATACGGCTGAGCTCAAAAAGAATCGTGCGGATGTGCTGAGCGCGTGGCGGCGCCTCGATCTCCATCAACTTTTCGGCAGCGAGAATGAACGGCACCTCGTTGGCGAAGCTACCCAGCCAGTCGATGCGGTTGACCAGTGCGGTGACCTGCGGGAAGGTGCGAACTTCGGTGAGCTTTTCGTAGCCGCGGTGCATGTAGCCAGCCGACGGCTCGGCCCACACGACCTGCTCGCCATCGAGGCGGCAGATGATCCGCAGCGTGCCGTGCGTGGCGGGATGCTGTGGTCCGATGTTGAGGGTCATGCCCTCGGTTTCCAGCTCGACATTGAGGCGCGCGTCGGCGGCTTGCGAAGCGATGTACGACAGCCGCTGGCGATCGCCGAGCATCGTGTCGGCGCTCATGATTCGTCTCCTGAGTCGGCGTCCTCGCCGGGTAGTGGCTCGACATCGACGATGCCCGGCCACGGTTTGATCATTCGTGCCAGCAGCGGGAAATCTTTGCGCAGGGGGTGACCCTCGAAGCCCGTTGGCAGGTACATGTTGCGCAGGTCGGGGTGCCCGGCGAAGGTGATGCCGAACATCTCGAAAGCTTCCCGTTCGTGCCAGTTGGCCCCGGCGTAACAGTCGATCCACGTCGGCATGGTCATGTCGTCGCCGATGTCGGCCTTGATCGTGATGCCGTAGTGGGCACGGGTGCTGGCGACGCGGGCGAACAATTGGAAGCGAGTGTCGCCACCGGCGTAACCCTGGCGAATGGTGGAATCTCGCTCGACCGGCACCGTGGGATCGTCCTCACCGCGGCCAAACGGCGATGGCATCCAGTCGATAGCCGAGAGGAAGCAGAAGTAATCCATGCCGAGCTTGTCACGCAGGGCGATGCCTGCGTCGCGCCAGGCCGCGGCGCTGACCCGTACCCAGACGTCGTCGCCAGGCTTGACCAGCGAATCGATCAGGCCGTCGCCGAGAGCGGCGCGCAATTGATCGACCACCCGTTCGCGCAGCGCATCGCCTGGGAGCTCGGCCACCGGTGTCTCAGCTGACGACAATTGGCTCACCCCGCTTCAGCGGCACGAAGCCTTCTCCACGCCAGCGGGCGCCCATGTCTTCGTTTTTGATTCGTTGCTGCAAAAGCACGATGCCTTCGAGCAACGCCTCGGGGCGCGGTGGGCAACCGGGCACGTAGACATCGACCGGGATGATCTGGTCGACGCCTTTGGTGACGGAGTAGCTGTCCCAGTAAGGCCCGCCACAGTTGGCGCACGAGCCCATGCTGATCACGTACTTTGGCTCGGGCATCTGCTCGTAGAGGCGCTTGATCGCCGGTGCCATCTTGTCGGTCACTGTGCCAGAAATCACCACCAGATCGGCCTGGCGGGGGCTGGCCGGAAGCGGGATAACACCGAGACGCATGACGTCGTAGCGCGGCGAGGCGAAGGCGGCGCCCATCTCGATAGCGCAACAAGCCAGGCCCCACTGGTAGACCCACAAGCTGTACGAGCGGCCCATGTTGAACAACTGGGTGAGCGGCTTTGGCAGCCGCCCGCGATCAACGAGCCCCATGGGCGCTCACCACTTTCCTGTCATCATCGAACCTCAGACCCATCGCAGCACACCCTTGCGCCAGGCGTACACGAGGCCAAGCAGGAGAACGAAGACGAAGATACCCATCTCGACCAGGCCAAACGCGCCATATCGCTCGAGTTGTGTGGCCCACGGAAAGATGAACACCGCCTCGACGTCGAAGACGACGAAGAGCAGCGCAAAGACGTAGTAGCGCACCTGGCTCTGTGACCAGCCGTGGCCGACGGGGTCGACACCGCTCTCATAGGGCAGGAGTTTTTCGTAGCTTGGTTTGTCTGGACGGATGACTGCAGCGATACCCAGCAGGAGACCTGCGAGGACGAGTGCGGCCGCGGCGAACCAGACGACAGTGAGGTAATCCCGGAGAAATTCGGACATCGCCTATACAAGCTACTACGCCAGGCGATTCGGGCCACAAACTGTGTCCGCGGTCTACTCCCTCGAACGGCATTGGACAAGCCTTGGGTGAGTTTGACAAGTCTTGGTTTGTAGTGGGATGACAACTCTCCGAGAACAGTGTTCGCTGATTGCAGGCACGTAGCCAC
The DNA here is from genome assembly GCA_963732585.1 of uncultured Acidimicrobiaceae bacterium. Lineage (GTDB taxonomy): Bacteria > Actinomycetota > Acidimicrobiia > Acidimicrobiales > Ilumatobacteraceae > WLMZ01. The sequence goes on from CAVSZY010000004.1 coordinate 453,323, forward strand.
CACAGCAGACGAACGGGAGTGCGTGATGAACAAAGCTTGGACAACCTCATTATCGATAGCCGGGGTGATCGGCTCCGGTACCGCAGCGGCGCTGGCCACATCGGCGACGATGAACGACTCGGGCCAGCCGCCCGCCGCAGCGGTGCCATCGATCGTCGTGGCCTCGACAGTTGGCTCGACAGTTGCCTCGACGCCTGCCGCGACAATGCCGCAACCGGTGGTCGAAATGGTTTCGCATATCGAGACGCCAACGCAGCGAACGGTGCAGTATCAGGTCGGCGCCGCTGGCACCGTCACCGTGCACAACGAGGGCGGCCAGCTGCGAATCGACTCGGCGACGCCGGGCAGCGGGTGGACCGTTGCCTCCGCCACTGACACCGGCGCGCCGCTGGCGGTTGTCTTCACCGATGGTGCCCAAACGGTGACATTCACCGCCACCGGCAATGGGCTCGACATCATTCCGAGTGTCGCCTCGATGGCTGGGGCGCCCGGAGCCCCGATCGTGCTGCAACCTGTTGTTCCCGCGGCAACCGCTCCAGTACTTGCCGCTGCTCCGGCGGGCGCGGCGGCAGTCACGGCTGCCCCAGTGACGGCGCCGACGACGGCACACACCTCGACGCCTTCCGGATCGACGTCCTCGGGAGGATCCACCAGAAGCTATGACGACGACGATGACGACGAGTACGAAGATGATGATCACGACGACGACGACGAGTACGAAGACGACGACGATGACGGTCACGACGATGAGGACGACGACGAGTCGGAGTACGAAGAAGATGACTGAGCACTCCGATCAAGCAGCACGAATCGCGGCCTTGCGCGCTGCTCGTGGGCAGCAGACACAGGCCACCCAAGCTCAGCTGCCTTCGCCGCACGCCCAAGTTCGCCAGCCCGGTCCGTCCCCCAGCAAGCGCACCGGCGGCCACGTCGCCGCCGGAGCCCGCATTGCAGCCACCGGTCTGTCGGCCACGGCCGTGTTCGCGCTGACCAGTGTCATCGCCAGCGCCAGCCAACCAGCCGCCCCAGCACCGGCACCCGCACCGGTGCCCGCACCGGTGCCGTCGACCACGGCGGCCGCAGCAGCGGCGACGACGCCTGTCGTCCCGGCGACGATCGCCACAGGTCCCGTCGAGACGATCCCTGGGACTGTCGAAGTGGTCACGCTGGTCATTCCACCGATCGAAACCTTGGCTGCGGCGCCGATCGTCGTCACGCCGCCAGAGGCCAACGTTCCGGCCGCACACTCGGCCCCGAAGGCGGCGGCCCCGGCCCCGGCCCCGGCACCCGTGGTCACAGCCGCTCCGGCACCTGCGCCCCAAGCAGCGCCACCGGCCCCGGCCGCAACGACCGCACCGAGCGGGAGCTGACACCATGTTGGCGGCAGCGACACAGGCGCCAGCGGAGCACAGCTTTACGGTGATGGGCGGCTCGGCGTACCTCGTCGTCCACGATCCCTTCCCAGGGGCCATCGAGGCCGCCGAGCAACGGCTGCGGCACCTCGAATCGATCTGGAGCCGCTTTCTGCTCGACAGCGACATCACCCGGGCGAACACCGCCGCCGGAGCAGCCGTCGTCGTCGATGACGACACGTTGTCGATCGTCCTGCGGGCGATCGAGGGCTGGAAACAGACCCGCGGCCGTTTCGATATCAGCGTCTTACCGGCGCTTGTCCATCACGGCTACACGGCCAGCGCGGTCGGCCCTGTCATCGCCCCGCCGGTCGCTGGTCGCCTGGTCGGCATCTGCGATCGCATCGACATCGACCTCGATGCTCGTTCGATCCGCCTGCCGCTCGGCAGCGCGATCGATCTCGGGGCGATCGGCAAGGGTTTCGCCGCCGACATCGTCGCTGAAGAGTTGATCGAGGCCGGAGCGGGTGGGGCGCTTGTCAACCTCAGCGGCGACATCGTCGTTCGCGGTCGGCCCGGAAACGGTGACGGTGCCTGGATCCTCGGCATTCAGAACCCATTGGAGACAACTGCGCATGTCGCTCGTGTGGCAATCGAAGCTGGCGGGGTGGCCACCTCCGGCATCACCGTGCGACGCTGGGTCGACGACCACGGTGTCTCACGCCACCATGTCATCGATCCGACCACCGCTCAGCCGAGCGACAACGACACCCTGACGGCGACAGTGATCGCCGCCGACGGTGCGACGGCAGAGATATTCGCCACTGCGGCGATGATACTTCCGGCGCTGCAGGCCACGGCGATGCTCGACGAACAAGGCCTCGCAGGAGTCGTCACCACAGCTGGCGGCACCTCGCACTACACGCCGACGTTCGAGGAGTTCCGCCGATGAATCCACAAACCTGGTGGTTCCTCGCTCGCGCCAGCGGCATTGTCGCCTGGGCACTGCTGGCGATCAGCTGCCTGTGGGGCATCCTGCTGATTACCCGCATGCTCAAACCCGCCGACCGTCCCGCATGGTTACTCGACCTTCATCGCTGGTTGTCGGCCCTCGCCGTGATCGCCACCGCGGTCCACCTCGGCGCGCTGGTGGCCGACAGCTACGTCCACTTTGGCTGGACGGAGATCCTCATTCCGCAAGCCAGTGCCTGGAAGGCATGGCCGGTGACGCTCGGCATCGTCTCGATGTATGCGATGGGCATCGTGCATCTGTCATCGCTGCTGATGCGCCGCTTGCCGCGGGCCTTGTGGCGGGCGTTGCACCTGCTCGCCTACGTCTCGTTCGGCTTTGCCACCGCCCACGGTGCCCTGGCCGGGACCGATCGCGGCAACAACGTGTACATCTTCGTTGTCGGCGGACTGACCACCGTCGTGATCCTGGCCACCCTGGCCCGCGTGCTGCAACAACGGGCCAAGCGTGTGCAGCGCTCAGCAGCGAGCACGTCGGATCAAGAGGCGTTCCAGCGGGCGATGGCCGGCCCGTCGCGGTAGTCGTCGATCACGCTGACGGTGGCGGTTCCAAGCGTCAGGTGACGGGCGAACCCACCGGGCTGATCGATCGCCCGAGCCGCGAGAATGCGCAGCAGGTGGGCGTGGGCGACGATGACGTGCTCGTCGCCGTGTTCGGGCAACTCGGCGAGAAAGGCATCGACCCGCCGTTCGACGTCGGCCACCGTTTCGCCGTCGGGACATCCCTGCCATACCGTCCATCCGGGGGCCTGCTGGCGAATCTCGATCGTCGTCAGTCCTTCGTAGTCGCCGTAGTCGAACTCGACCAACCGATCGTCAACTCGCGGCGAGTAGCCAAAGACGATCTCGGCGGTCTCTCGTGCCCGAGTGCGCGGGCTCGACCAGAAACCAAAGGACCCGGGCCCGCGGCCGGGCAGTATCGAGGCCACGACTGGGCCAAGCGCGGCTGCCTGCACCCGCCCATGGTCGGTCAAGGTGAGGTCGGTGCGACCGGTGTGGCGCCCGATGGCGCTCCACTCCGTCTCGCCGTGACGGATCAAGATCAGCTTCACGAACGACGACCGTAGCGGGAACTGCTACAACAGCACAGATGAGTGATGAAATCGAGCGGTTGCTACGCCTGGTGCCGCAGTGGTCGAAGAGCACCATCGCGCTCAGCCCACTCGCCGGTGGTATCACCAATCGAAATTTCGTCGCCCTCATCGATGGTGGGAGTTACGTCGTCAGGCTCCCTGGCGACTCGACGGAACTGCTCGGTATCGACCGCGCCCGCGAACGCGTCGCCGCCCAACGCGCCAGCGATCTCGGCATCGGGCCGAGCGTCGTTGCCGTCCTTCCCGAAGTCGACACGTTGATCACCCGCTTCGTCGACGGCGAGCACCTCGCTCCCCAACGGTTCGCAGCTCGTCTCGAGGGGGTCGTCGGCTTGCTCCACCGCTTTCACCGCAGCGGCCCGATCGACGGTGCCTTTCCGATTCATCGAGTCGTCGAGTGGCATGCCCGCGATGCCGCTGCTCATGGCGGCACGCTTCCTCCAGCGTTCGAACGATTGCACGAATTGAGCACCCGTATCGAAGCGGCCTTCGCCCAGGCACCGCTACAGCCGGTGCCGTGCCACAACGACCTGCTCCCGGCCAACGTTGTGTTTGGCGATGCTGGAACGTGGTTGCTCGACTTCGAATATGCCGGGATGAACGATGTGTTCTTTGATCTCGCCAACCTCAGCGTCAACTGTGGATTAGGCGACGACGACCAACGACGGCTGCTCAGCCTGTACTTCGGCCAGATGCACGCCGTCCATTGGGCTCGGCTACAGCTGATGACGATCATGAGCGAGTTTCGCGAAGGTATGTGGGGCGTCGTGCAACAGGCGATCAGCTCGCTCGATACCGACTTCGAGGGCTACGCCCGAGAGCGATTGGAAAACTGCGAACGCCTCGCCCGCACAGCGCCGATTGAACGCTGGCTGGACGAGGCGTCGCAACCTACCGAGAAGGTGGCCGATTAGCCGAGGGCGTCGAGTTCGCGCTCGATCGCCATCAACTCCTCACGGCTACCCTGCACCTTCGGCCCGGTAAATCGCTTCTTCGCCGACAACTGCCACCAGAGCCAGACCCCGATGGCGGACATGATGATCAGCGGACCGGTGAAGTTGAAGTTGTTGATCTTGTACCCGGCGACGGAACCATCGTCGTTGAGGATCTTGCTGTCACCGCCGAATATCGGCCAGAACGGCTTGAACAACGGCACACAGAACAACACGCTGATGATCACCACCCAGACCAGCGCTGTCCATCCGACGAGCTTGTGCTTACCCTTCAGATTCCATGGGCCGACTTGGAAGTCGTCGTTCTTCAAACGCAAATAGATCGGGATCGCATAGGAGATATACAGGCCGATGACGCAGATGCCAGTCAAGGCGAAGAATGCCGTCTCGACGCCCCCCTTTTGCACCAGCGACAACATGCCGACGATGCCCGACATCACCACACCGAGCCAGACGGCATTGGTTGGCGTGCGCGTCTTCGGGTTGATCTTGTGCCAGAGGCTCGATCCAGGTAACCCACCATCACGACTGAAGGCATAGATCATGCGACTGTTGGCGGTGACAGAGGCCAGACCGCAGAAGAACTGACCGACCACGGCGATCAGCACCAGGAGCTTGACCAGCGCCGAGTTGATTCCCGATGCTTCGAAAATATTGACGGGGGCGAGGATGCCACCGCCGCTCATCGCCGCGAGTTGATCGACGCCGTCGACGTCAGGCACTGCGAGCAAGAAGCCGATATTGAGAACCAGACCGGCGATCGCCGAGATCCAGATCGAACGCACGATTGCCTTCGGGGCGCTAATGCGGGCCCCGACGGTTTCCTCGCTGACGTGTGCCGAGGCGTCGAATCCGGTGATCGTGTACTGAGCGAGGAGGAAGCCCAGAGCGAAGGTGTACAAGCTCGATTCCCATGGCCCGTTGTTCTGGTAGTCGAAGATGTATCCAATGCTTTGCTGCTGGTCAGGTCCGGCGAACAAAGCGACAAAGATGACGACGACACCGATGACATGCCACCAGACGCTGATATCGCCGAGCAGGCGCACAAGAGTGACACCAAAGGTGTTGAGCAGACCGTGCAGCACCAGCACGACCACGAAAGTAATGAACCAGTTCACCGGTTTCTCGGTAATGATCGGATTGGCTCGGTCGCTGGAGTAGAGATTGATGAATCGCACCACGTACTTGGAAAGTGCGTAGTCGACCGAGGCGATCACTCCGATCTGCCCGATGAAGTTGAACCACCCCGTGAACCAACTCCAGAGCGGCGCGTTCGTCTTGGCCAACTTCGCCGACCAGAAATACAACCCACCGGCGGTCGGGTAGGCGGAACAGATCTCGCCCATCGCCATACCCACCAATAGGGCGAAGAATCCGACCACAATCCACCCCAAGGTGATCGCCAGTGGACCGCCAAAGACGGCACCGATCCAGAACCCGGTAAACCCACCGGCAAGGATCGAGATGATCGAAAAGCTGATCGCGAAGTTGCTGAACGTGCTCATGCCGCGGTTCAGTTCCTGGGCGTAACCGAGACTATGTAGATGGTCGCGGTCTTCGTCGACGGTGTCTGCCATCAGATATGACTCCCCTCAGATGTCCCTTACGGGGTCGCCGCTCCCCCGAGCGGCGACGACCACGGTCTAGCACGAAAACAAGTGATGACTTGACAATGTCGCGGCCGTGCCCTGGAGGATGCGTTCAGATCGCGATCTAGGAAGCGTGGGTCAGTTCGACGATGAGCTTGGCCACCGCAAGCTCGTTCGTCGAGCCGAACGCTTGGGCTCGCACGACACCGGCCTTGTCGATCACGATCAGCGTCGGCGTGCCCTGCATGCGAAAGGCCGCCATCGTCTGCGGCATACCCATCTCGGCAGAAGGGCGATCGACTCCCACCGGCATCGTGATTCGGAACTCGTGGAGGTATGCCTGCAGTGCGACGGGCGTCATGGCCGCATGATGTTCGAATACGGTGTGCAAGCCGATCACCGTCACGTCGGGCCCGGCAAAGGTCTCATGCAGTCGCTGCGCAAACGGGGTGCCGTGAAGCACGCAGCCAGGGCACAGCATCTGAAACGCGTGCAACACCACCACGGTGCCGCGCAACTGGCTCAACGTCAGCGGTTCGCTGTTGAACCATTGCGCGACCTCAAGCTCTGGCGCCGGGCCACCGGTCTCGATCATCGACCGATTATGGCGTGGAAGGTTGCGGCGTGCAACCGTCGAGTCGCAGGTCGTCAGCCAGCGACGTTGTCCAGAAACCAATCGACCAACGCTGCGGCGTTCGGCTGACTTTCAGCGACATTCAGCGACGTCTCGGCGCGCAACAGCTCGCGAGTGGAACTGCGGGCGCGCAGCTCGTCGTCCGCTCCTGGGCTTTGCGTCCAGCGGGTGATCATCGCCTCGGTGACCTCGGGGTGGAACTGCGTGGCGAAGGTCCGCCCGAGCCGGTAGGCCTGCACGGCAACGTTCGAACGAGCCAGTTCCTCGGCACCGGGCGGCACGGTGACCGCATCGGAATGCCACTGCATCCACGGCCCGCTAGGGATCACCTCGGGCAGGTCGCTGACGATGTTGTCGTACCAGCCGATCTCCGGCTGGCGACAACGTTCAACGGTGCCACCGAGTGCCGCGGCGATCGACTGCGCCCCGAAACAGATGCCATAGATCGGTACGCCCGCTGAGTGGGCGGCGCGCACCACCGCTTTCTCGGCGGTGACCTCTTCGGCGACGTGGGGCCAATAGACGCTCCATTCCGAGCCGAGCAACATCACCAGATCGATGCCGTCGAGCGTCGGCCATTCGTCGGGACGTTCTCGATGACATTCGAGAAACGAGTAACCCCGCAAGCGGAATTGTTCCCCCGTAAAACCAGCGTCGAAATCATTACCATTGCCGATCAGCAGCGCGCGCACGGTCCAAAGTTAGGTCGCCACGATGACAGATCCTCATACCCTCGGTGCCGAGATCGACTTCGACGCAATCGAGGCGGCGTGGCGGCGGGCTGCGCGCGTCGTCAAGCACACGCCCGTGGTCCGCTCCACAGCGCTCAGCGATCTGTGCCGCGCCGAGGTGATGCTCAAGGCCGAGAACCTGCAGCGCACCGGGTCGTTCAAACTGCGCGGCGCAATGAACAAACTGCACGCCCTCGGCGACCGCGCCCACAACGGCGTCACGGCTGGTAGCGCCGGCAACCATGCCCAAGCCGTGGCCTACGCCGCTCGCGCTCACGGCGTACACGCCGAGATCTTCGTCCCAGCGGGCGCGGCGCTGGGCAAGATTGCCGCCTGTCGCGGTTACGGGGCAACCGTGTTGGAAGGCGGCGAAAGTGTCGACGACGCGCTCGTGCTGGCCAAGGCCCGCGCCACCGAACGGCAGATGGCCTTTTGTCACCCGTTCGACGACAGCGACATCATCACCGGGCAAGCCGGCCTCGGGCTCGAGTTGTTGGCCGACCTGCCCAAGCTCACGCAGGTGATCATCCCTCTTGGTGGTGGCGGATTGTGCAGCGGGGTGGCAATGGCGATCAAGCATCGCGACCCGGGTTGTCGCGTCGTCGCAGTGCAGATCGACAGCTGCGCACCCTACGTCGACGGCATCGCCCGCACCGGTGCGATCGTCACGCTGGCCGACGGCATCGCCATCAAACGCCCAGGGGCGATCACCAAGCCATTGATCGAGACCTATATCGACGAGATCGTCACGGTCGACGAAGATCAGGTCGCCGACGCAATGGTGCTGTTGCTGGAACGCTCGAAGTTCGTCGTCGAGGGTGCCGGTGCTGTCGGCGTCGCCGCGTTGATGTCCGGGGCGGTCAGTGCCACAGCGGACGGACAAACCTGTGTCGTGCTCTCCGGCGGCAACGTCGACATGGGCGTGCTCCCCGGCCTGTTGCGTCGTCACGAATCCCGCGCCGGACGGCGGTTGATTCTGTTTGCCCGGATCAGCGACCGGCCTGGCGGGCTAGCCAAGCTGTTGACCGTGTTCGCCAACGTCGGCGCCAACCTGATCGAGGTCGAACACGTCCGTGACGGGGTCGACCTGCGGGTCCGCGAAACCGGGGTGCAGATCGTGCTCGAGGTCAAAGGCCGCGAACACGCCGACGTGATTCTGGCTGCGGCGATCGACGCCGGATACGCCGTCAACGAGATCGTGCCCAGGTAGCGCAGCGATGAACGATGCCCCACTCATCCTCATCGTCGGTCGCCTCAGTCCCGAGGCGACCAATGTTCGCGGCGAAGCGTTCGCGTCGGGCCAGCGCTATCACCGCGCCGTCGAACGCGCCGGCGGGATTCCACTGATGCTGCCGCCGATCGTCGGGCTTACCGACCACCGTCTGCGGTCGCTGCTCGACCGGGTTGATGGGCTGGTGTTTCACGGTGGCGGCGACCTCGACCCGGAGCACTACGGCCAGCAGGCAACCGCCGAACAGCTCTACGGCATCGTCGCCGAACACGACGCCGTCGAGTTGGCGGCAATGCGCCTGGCCATCGAACTCGACCTGCCGGTGCTCGGGCTGTGTCGCGGTCTGCAGGTGCTCAACGTGGCCCTCGGTGGCACGCTGCGCCAAGACATCGGCACCGAAGATCATTGGATGCGCTATCACCCGGTCGAACTTGACGCCGATTCTCGGTTGGCCAAGGCGTTTACGACGACGACGGTCGATCGCTGCCACAGCGTCCACCATCAGTCGATCGACGCGCTCGGCGATGGACTGCGAATCGTCGGCACGGCCGCAGACGGCATGCCAGAAGCACTTGAGCTCGACGGGGCATTGTGGATTTGCGCCACCCAATGGCACCCCGAGGACAGCGCCGCCAGCGACCCGCAGCAGCAACGATTGTTCGACGCCTTCATTATCCACGCAGCACTCGCTCGACAAGGACGCCCGTCATGACCACGATACGCATCGTTTCGCCCGCCGACGGCTCGGTGTATGCCGAGCGCGACACTGCCACAGCGTCGGAAGTCGACGCCGCGCTGCACGCCGCCCGCCAGGTGCAGGCACTGTGGCGTACCACCACGGTTGCCGAGCGCAGCGAGTATTGCCTGCGCGCCGTCGAGGCGATGTTGGCAATGACCGACGAGATCGTTCCAGAACTTGCCGCGCAGATGGGCCGACCGGTGCGCTACGGCGCTGGCGAGCTGCGCGGCTTCGAGGAACGGGCTCGACACATGATCGCCATCGCTGCCGATTCGTTGGCCGACGTTCGTCCCGGCGACTCCGCCGACATCGCCCGCACCATTCGGCGCGTACCACTTGGTGTCGTGTTCACCATCGCCCCGTGGAACTACCCGTACCTGACCACCGTCAACTCGGTGATCCCGGCGATCATGGCCGGCAACAGTGTGATCCTCAAACACGCCGCCACCACGCTGCTGGTCGCCGAACGCTTTCAACGGGCCTTCGATGCAGCCGAACTGCCGCCGGGTGTGTTCCAGCACCTCGTGCTCACGCATGAACAGACCTCGCAGATCATCGCCAGCGGTGGCGTCGATGGTGTCTGCTTCACTGGCTCGGTTCCTGCCGGCCGAGCGATGGAAGCGTCGGCCGTTGGGCAGTTCATCCCGGTCGGGCTCGAACTTGGCGGCAAAGACCCTGCTTACGTGCGCGCCGATTGCGACCTCGATTTTGCAGTCGAGAACTTGGTCGATGGTTCGTTCTTCAACTCCGGTCAATCGTGCTGCGGCATCGAACGGATCTATGTCGACGCGGCGATCTACGACGAGTTCGTCTCCCGATTTGTGGCCCTCACCCGGCAATACGTACTCGGCAGTCCCTTTGACCCTTCGACAACGCTGGGTCCGTTGGTCAAGGCCTCGGCGGCCGAGTTCGTCCGCACGCAGATCGCCGACGCGGTGGCAGTCGGGGCGACGGCGCACATCGATCCCCGCGACTTCGCCCTTGATGCTCCAGGCTCGGCCTACATGGCGCCGCAGGTGTTGACCGGCGTCGATCATTCGATGAGCGTGATGTCCGAGGAGAGCTTCGGGCCGGTGGTCGGGATCATGCGGGTCAGCTCTGATGACGAGGCAATTCGGCTGATGAACGATTCCGAGTTCGGCTTGACCGCCTCGATCTGGACCGCCGACATGGCCGCGGCGATGGCCATCGGCGAGCAGATCGACACGGGCACCGTGTTCACCAACCGCTGTGACTACCTTGATCCGAGCCTGTCATGGACAGGTGTCAAAGACACCGGGCGCGGGTGCACCCTGTCGACGTTCGGCTACGACGCACTCACCCGCCCGAAGAGTTTCCACATGCGCTCGCCTGCCCACCGCTGAAACTGATTGTCGAGAATCGCCACCGTCCAGGGCCTAATAACCTACACGCCTGTAGCATACAATGCTGTAGGTTCACTGAAGGGAGCGGGCGGATGGAGTTCGTCGGTCGCAGTAATCATCTGGCCGAGCTTGATCGATGCTTACAACAGGTGGCCACTCACGGGGACGGCGTGATGATTGCCGCTCGGGGCCGCCGACAGGTAGGTAAGTCCAGCCTTTTCACAGTGTTCCTGCAGCGAGCCGATGTTGCGAACGTCTTCTTCAGCGCTGTCAAGAACGCCACCGCCGCCAAACAACTCGCTCAGTTCCAGAGAGACGCACTTGACGCAAGGCCGGCTATCCCTGACGCGGCTGCGCTCTTCTTGTCCACCCCAACGAGCTGGAACGATGTGTTCGGGCGGCTGCGGCTGGCGAGTACCCGCGGACCAATCATTGTGGTCATCGACGAATTTCCCTGGGCCGTCGAGGCCGATCCAACGATTGAGGGCGAACTCCAGAACGCTTGGGACCGCCATCTTCAGCACCGTCCAGTCCTGCTCATTCTCGTCGGCTCCGACATGACGATGATGGAGCGCCTGGCCGCCCACGACCGCCCGTTGTTCGGTCGGGCCAAAGAGATGACGATTCAGCCCCTCAACCCAGCCGAGGTTGGCGTTGCGCTGGGCGAGGAGCGTTCGCCAATGGACGTGTTCGATGCCCAGCTCATCACCGGCGGATTCCCCAAGCTGGTGCGCGAGTTCAGTCGCCACGCCAACGTGCGGGCGTTTATGGAGAGCGGATGCAACGATGAAAACTCGGATCTCGTGATGGTTGCGCAGCGCACACTCGATGCGGAGTTCCCAGCCGAGGCCCAAGCGAGGCGGGTCCTGTCGACTATCGGTGGCAATCAGATCGGCCATGCGACCTTCTCCTCAACGGTCGGTGCGCTCGGTGAGCCTGTTGTGAAGAATGCGGAAACGGCGCTGGTCCGCGCGTTGCGAATTCTTGCCGATGACAAGCGGGTGCTCACGATCGAAACACCGACGGGTACTGTCCCCAGCTCACGACTGCGGCGCTACCGGGTGGCCGATCCCTATCTGCGGTTCTGGTTTAGGTTTCTCGAGCCGCAGCTGGTCAACATCGCTCGCGGTCGTAGCGATCTCGCCACGGCAGCGTTTGCGCAGGGGTGGGCGAAGTGGCGGGGGATGGCGATCGAGCCCCTCGTCCATGAAGCGGTCTTCAGGCTTGCGCCAACTCTCAGGGCTCTCGGTTCGACCTCCGAGGTCGGTTCGTGGTGGAACCGAGACAACAGTGTCGAGGTCGATCTCGTGGCCAGGGACAGCCGAGCGGTCGTGGCACTCGGAACCGTCAAATGGAGGGCGCGGCAACCAATTGCGAAGTCGGATCTGGCCACGTTGGCCGCAGCACGGCGCTCCATTCCATCGTCAGCGGATGCCATCTTGATCGCCATCTGCCCAGCTGGTACGGAGGACTCAGCTGGCGCTGACTTGTCGTTGGATGCCAACGACCTCCTCAACGCCTGGCAGGCCTAAGGAGCACCCCACAGCGCCCGTCGTGATCATCGACGATGCGTTCCGTGCACGCAGGGATCATTGTTGCGATACGCATGACGCGTCGCCGATCCGGAGCAGGCGCTCGCGCTACTCGAAGGGCTAAACGCCTCACCCGCTGATGAATTCTGGCCCGACGATGAGCCGCACACGGCCTCGACGTTGCACGGCGTCCGTGGCCACCGCCAACTTACCGACGCCTATCTCGCCGAGACTGCGCTGGCGCGCAATCTGCCCATCGCTACCTTCGACCGCGGGCTGAAGCACCTTCGCCCACACATCGTCGAACTCATCGACTGATTGGGCACATGTTGACGATTCAGCGCTTCTACCCGGTCGACGTTGGCGGGCGAAGGTCCTTTGGTCAACCGCATGCCGGCTTGTGCGAGCGCAACCAACACGGCGTCGAGCAGTACGTAGACGATCGCGCTCGTCACGCCGGAGCCATCGGTTGCTTCGGCGTGGCCAGCGGCTTCGGCACCGACGAGGATGAAACCGGCGATCGATGAATAGGCGTCGTCAACGCTCTGCTCTGCCATGACTCGCTGAGAACTCGATGCCCTGTTCACCTACCTCACCATCGACGGGGTCGACGCCACGAACTTGCGAGGCGAGACCGCGATCAGACCAGCAGTCGTCAATCGGAAGGTGTACGGCGGCAACAGGACATCACGCGGCGTCGAGGACACAAGGCCGGATCATCAGCGTGCTCGTCACCGCCAACCAGCGAGCCATCGACTACCTCGTGCGGCTCGCCCGAGCACCAACCCCGGCCACCATCCCGCTGCTCATCGGCTAAATCCCCAGCCACAAGTCAACGACATTCCCCAAATCGCTCACCCGAGCCCCGCAATCCACGTACGTATTAGGTTCCCTTTGTTTCAGGGCTCGCCAGCAACTGCGGCCATATGGCTCAGTGACTGCGACTGTGCGGGTACCTCGCTATACGCTGGGTGCGTGTCGCGTCGGCAGGTATTGGGAACGTTGGCCGAGAGGGCCGAAGCGATCAAACGGTCAACGTCGCAGGACGATCGGTACCGCATCGTGCTCGGCTTCATCACCGATTTTTGGGCCGTGGATGACGACGAGCGTCGGCAGTCGCTGATTCCCGAGCCGCCACTCACCGGCGACCCCCGATGGGATGCGCTGCTGGCCGCGCTCGCCGAGCACCTTGCCTTTCACGCCGAGCTGCCGATGCCCGCCTGGGCTGACGATCCGCAACGCTTTCTGACCACGTTCTGGTTCCCTGTCGACCTGCCCTCGATCCGGGCTCGCGCCCTGATCACCTCACCGGCGTCGATGGCACGGCGCGGCGTGATGATCGATCGACTTGATCTCGAACGGGTCTGACGTGCCGGCACAAACAATGTTCGACCGTCGAGCATTGCTCGAGCTCCTCGGCGAACTCGGCGATCGTCTCAGCCGACGAGGAGTTCGCGCCAATGTCTACATCATCGGTGGTGCAGCGATCAGCCTCAGCTTCGATGCTCGCCGCGCCACCCGCGATATCGATGCCGTGGTTCTCTCAGGTCACACGGCGTTGATGGAAGAAGTCCGAGCGATCGCCAGAGCGCGCGGCCTACCGACAACCTGGTTAAACGAGCAGGCCGCCATGTACGTGGCTCGCCAGGTAGACCCGCGCCCGGCGGCCGTGTTCGATCACGCCAACCTCACCGTTGCGGCAGCGTCAGCGGAGCACCTACTGGCTATGAAACTGGCCGCTTCGCGCGGCTCTGACGTTTCCGACATCAAGCTGCTGCTCGACGCCTGCGATTGCACCCGGGTCGATCAAGCGAGGGCCATCTTCCAACGCGTGTTTGATGGCCAGAATTTACCCGACAAAGCGCTGCTGATTATCGAGGACCTACTCACCGCGCGTTGATGGATCACGCGTACAAACGACATTCTGGTCCGATATGCGCAAGCGACGCTGGCCAAAACTGAGGCAGTACGTCTGCTCGAAGCAATTGATCTCGATGAGACCTCGTTGGGGACGGAGGCCTCTAGCTGTCAACGGCGATTCAACGACGCCCTCGACGCAATCATCTTTCGAATCGAGTCAGAGTTCATCGAGCAACATGGGCCCGCCATGCTCGAGGCCTTGCGTTCCGGCCAGCAGGCCGCATCAGAACTGTCGATACCGCTCAGCGACCATTAGGCGGGATGAGGAGCGAGAACACCTGGATCACTCGTCCGGTCGATGTCGCGGCGAAGTGACTGCCGAGTAGATCAGCTTGGGGGCTCGCTTCGCCGGCCTTGTCGCCCGACCTCAACCGGCGAACTGGATGACCTTGTCGCCGGCGTCGAGCAGCCAGCTCGGGAAGAACCCGACCAGCAGCGTGAACGCCGCAGAGAGGCCGACAGCCAGCCCGGTGGAGAACGGCACGGCGACCGCTTCGCGGCCCTCGTCCCCCGGCTCCGGATCGGCGAGCCAGACGGTGAGCATGATCCGCAGGTACAGGAACGCACCGATCACCGAGGTCAACATGGCCACGATTGCCAACGCATAGCTGCGCTCTTCGACAGCAGCCCGAATAACACCGAACTTGGCGATGAAGCCAGAAGTCAACGGCATGCCGGCCTGCGCGAGCAGGAACAGCGTCAGCGCCAGGGCCAACAACGGCCGCTGCTTGCTCAACCCACGAAACGAACCGAGATCGGTTGCCCCATCCCCGCTGCGACCAACGAGCGAGACGACGCCAAACGTGCCCAACACCAACACGGCGTAAAGCAATACATAGACCATCGCACTGGGCACGCCGGAGCCATCGGTTGCGCCAGCGTGGCCAGCCGCCTCGACACCGACGAGGATGAACCCGGCATGGCTGATCGAAGAGTAGGCGAGCATGCGCTTGACGTTGGTCTGCACCACCGCGGAGATCGAACCGATGGCCAAAGTAGCGATCGCTGCGACCCAGATCACCGGTTGCCAGTCGTCCTTCCAATGCGGGAGCGCAATGACCAACACGCGCAACATGCCGGCGAACGCCGCGGCCTTACCTGCCGACGCCATGAAGGCCGTAACCGGCGTCGGCGCACCCTGGTAGACGTCTGGCGCCCAGAAGTGGAACGGGGCCGCCGACACCTTGAACAGCAAACCGACGAGCATCAGACCGATACCGACGAGCACGAGGGCGTCCTTGCGTTGCAGCGGAACCTCATCGAATGAGGCGACGATCTCGGTGAACTTGGTGGAGCCGGTGCCGCCGTAGATCAGGGCGATGCCATACAGGAAGAACGCCGAGGAGAAACCGCCGAGCACGAAGTACTTGAGCCCGCTCTCCTGGCTTTCGGTACGGCGCCGGTGGCTGGCGGCGAGCACGTAGAGGGCGATCGACAGTGTCTCCAACCCCAAGAAGAGCACGATCATGTCGTTGGCCATGACCATGACGACGCCACCGATCGCGGCCATCAGATAGAGCCCATAGATCTCCGGGCCATCCATACCTTCACGACGCAGAAAGTCGTCGGTGATCAAGGAGGCGAGGATCACACAGGCACAGATCGTGATCGTGCCCAGCATCGAGAAAGCGTCAAAGCTCAACGCCCCGCCGACCAGCGTCTTGGGGCCATAGTCGCTGACGTTGTCCCACTCGGCGAAGGTGACGACCATCGCCGCCAGGCCGACGAGCGCCGAGGAAAACGCATACCAGCGCTTGGGCCACGGTGGGGTCAGGGCACCGATCACCAGGATCAGCAATCCACCGCCGAGCAAGATCAGCAATGGCGCGAGGGCGAACCAGTCGATGCTTGGCGCTTCGAATGGGGTGATATCGGCGATCACGGGTGATCCCCTTCTGCATGCGAACCGACATCGGGCTCGACGTAATTGGTGTTGTTCTCGACGTGTTCAATCAGCGCTTTGACGCTCGGCTCGATGCGATCGAGCATCGGCTTCGGGTACACGCCGCAGAAGACGATGGCGGCCAGGAACGGCAGCAAGACCATGCCCTCCTTCCAGCGCAGCTCGGCAAAGTCGCGGTTGTCGTCGTCGACCTCACCGTGGAAGACCCGTTGGTAGGCCCACAGCAGATACAAGGCGGCGAGGATCACGCCGGTCGTCGCTGCGACCGCCCACCACCGAGCGGTGACGAAGGAACCGATCAAGACCAAGAATTCACCGACGAAGCCGTTGAGACCGGGCACGCCGATCGACGACAACATCACCAGCGTGAAGGCGGCGGCAAAGACAGGAGCAACCTGCTGCAGACCCTTCAACTCGGCGATCTGGCGGGTGTGACGGCGCTCGTAGATCATGCCGACCATGAGGAACAGCGCACCGGTGCTGACGCCGTGGTTGATCATCTGCATCACGGCACCGGTTGTGCTTTGGGTGGTGAAGGCGAACGATCCGAGCACGATGAAGCCGAGGTGGGCCACGGAGGAGTAGGCGACGAGTCGCTTGAGGTCCTTCTGCATCGTGGCCACGATTGCGCCGTAGATAATGCCGATGACTGCCAAGGTGAGGAACAGCGCCCTGCTGCCTTGAGCGGCGGCCGGGAAGAGGTAGATGCCGAAACGCAGCAAACCGTAGGTGCCGAGCTTGAGCATCACACCGGCCAAGACCACCGAGCCGGCAGTCGGTGCCTGGGTGTGAGCGTCGGGCAGCCAGGTGTGCAAGGGGAACATCGGCACCTTGACCGCAAAGGCGATGGCGAAGGCAAAGAACAGCCAGCGCGCCGTCGAGGCGGCGAAGTTCGATTTCTCGGCCAACTCGACGAGGTCGAAGGTGATCCGCCCGACATCTTCTTTGGCCAAGAACACGGTGGCGATGATGCCGATGAGCATGAACGCCGAGCCAACCATCGTGTACAGGAAGAACTTGGTCGCCGCGTAGAGGCGCTGGTCGTAGCCCCAACCGCCGATCAGGAAGTACATCGGCACGAGGACGATCTCGAAGAAGATGAAGAACAGGAAGAGATCGAGGCTCAGAAAGCTGCCCATCACGCCGGCTTCGAGCAGCAACAACCAGGCCAGATAGGGCTTCTCGTTGTGGTGCGGATCGACGCCAACGATGGCCAAGGGGAACAACACCCCAGTGAGCACGACGAGGAACAGCGAAATGCCATCGACGCCGAGGTGCCAACTCATGCCCCAGGATTCGATCCAGGCGTGCTTGCTGACCATCTGGAATCCGGCGTCGTGGGTGTCGAAGGCCTTCAGCACCCACAGGCTCATCGCCCCGGTAAGCACCGAGCAGAGGATTGCGCAGACTCGTACAAGCTCCGGCAGGCGGCGGCTGATCGAGGCGACGACGACGGCACCAAACGCTGGAACAAGGATCAGAGCGGTGAGGATCGGGAACGGAACCACAGAACCAGTGCTGGCGATCATTGCACCACCCCCCGCACGAAGAACCACACAAGCATGGCGATCACGCCGAGCCCGATGAATGCCGCATAGGAACGGATGAGGCCAGTTTGGCCCTTGCGCACGACACCAGCGACCATCTGCACGACCTTGCCGGAACCGTTGACGGCACCATCGATAACTGTCCGATCAAACCACGCAGCGAGATCGAAACTCTTGCGGCCGGGGCCGCCCATGAAGGCGCTGACGGAGCGATCGTAGTACCAGCCGTTGGCCAGAATCTCGGGTTCGATCGCTCGTGCCTTGCGCTTCATGTAGACCAGGTAGGCGCCGACGATGCCCGCCAGAGCACAGGCCGTGGCGATTGCGGCGAGCACCCATTTGACGTCTTCGCTGCTTTCGCTGAGCTGACGCTCGCCGTGGTGCACGACCGGCTCAAGCCAGCGCAAGAGATGCTCAGAAGCATGGTTGAACGGCAGGTTGAGCACGCCACCAACGGCGGAGAGCACTGCCAGCACACCGAGCGGGAGCACCATCATCCACGGGCTCTCGTGCGGTTTGAAATCGCCATGGGCGCCGTGTTCCTGATGGGCATCTTCCCAACGGGCCTCGCCGTAGAAGACCATGATCACCTGACGGGTCATGTAGTAGGCGGTGAGCAAGGCGGTCACCAGGCCGAGCACATAGAACACCTTGTTGTTGTCGTAGGTGAACAGCAAGATCTCGTCCTTCGACCAGAACCCGGCGAACGGCGGCACACCGGCGATCGCCAGCCACCCGATCATGAAGGTGATCCAGGTGATTGGCATGAACTTGCGCAGCGCGCCCATGCGGCGCATGTCTTGTTCGTGGTGCATGCCGTGAATCACCGAGCCAGAACCAAGGAACAGCAGCGCCTTGAAGAAGGCGTGGGTGACCATGTGGAAGATAGCGGCGACGTAAGCGTGGGAGCCGACGGCCAGGAACATATAGCCCAACTGGCTGACGGTGGAGTAGGCGAGCACCTTTTTGATGTCGTTCTGGGCGACGGCGATCGTCGCGGCGAATAACGCCGTTGCCAAACCAACGATGGCGATAACGTCCGAGGCCCACGGATCAGCGAAACCGATCAGCGGGCTGAAACGCGTCATCAAGAAGACGCCAGAGGTGACCATCGTCGCCGCGTGGATCAAAGCCGACACCGGTGTCGGGCCTTCCATGGCGTCGGGTAGCCAGAGATACAAGGGGAGCTGCGCGCTCTTGCCGCACGCACCGACGAACAGCATCATGACGATCGCCGTCGCCGTCGAACGAGCCAGACCACCGTTCTCGGCGGCGTGATTGATCGAGTCGTAGCTGATCGAACCAACGGCCTTGAAGGCCAGGAACATGGCCATCATCACACCGAAGTCGCCGACCCGGTTGGTGACGAAGGCCTTCTTGCCGGCGGTTGCCGCCGAGTCACGATGGTGCCAGAAGCTGATCAGGAAGTATGAACAGGTACCGACACCCTCCCAGCCGAGGAAGGTGACCAACAGGTTCTCACCGAGCACCAGCATCAACATGCTGAAGACGAACAGATTGAGGTACAGGAAGAACTTGCTGAACTTCGGATCGCCGTGCATGTAGCCAACGGCATAGAGATGGATCAGCGAGCCGATACCGGTGACGAACAGGGCCATTGTGATCGACAGTGGATCGGCCAAAAAGGCAAGATCGACCTGCAATCCACCGACGGGCAACCACTGGAACAGGGTCACGACCTCGTGACGCTCCTCAGCAGTGCGCGACAGCAGATCGAAGAACACCCCAACCGCGACGACGAACGCCGAACCGGTCATCGCTGTAGCCAGATACCCGGCCTTTGGCTCGCCGAGACGGCGGCCGAAGAGCAGGATGATCAGGAACCCGGCGAGCGGCAGCGCAGGAATCAACCAGACGACGTCGAGCATGTATTAACCCTTCAACTCGGCGATGTCGTCGGCCGTCGCGCCCGGCCGCTTGCGCAAAATGGAAACGATGATCCCCAGGCCGACCACGACTTCAGCGGCAGCGACGACCATAACAAAGAACACTGCGGTCTGCCCGCCGATGTCGCCGAGCTCTTTGGCCAGGGCAACGAAGCTGAGGTTGACAGCGTTGAGCATCAGTTCGATGCACATGAACATCACCAGCGGGTTACGGCGGATGAGCACACCAACAGCACCGAGGGCGAAGAGCACGGCGGCGAGCAGCAGGTACCAGGTGGTGGTCGGTTCGGCGGCGGCGATCATTTCTTCACCTCGGCCGTGACCTGGTCGCGTTGCGTGCTGGCGCCGGCCTTGCCGGGCCGGCGGGCCAGCAGCACGGTGCCGACGACGGCGATCACCAGCAGCACCGAGGTCAGCTCGAAAGCGAAGACATGGTTGCTGAACAGATCGCGCGACAGTTCGTTGATGTTGGCGTCGTGCGTCGCTTGATCGGTGGCCACCTCGATGGTCGAACCGGCGGAACGAATCGTGCCGCGGGAGTTGATTATCGCCGCACCGATCACCCCGACCAGGCCGAGGCCGACGATCGCGGCCAACGGGCGCTGCACCTTGACCGGGTCGATGCGCAGATTCTCGGCGCGATCGACACCGAGCAACATGATCACGAATAAGAAGAGCACGACGATGGCACCGGCGTAGACGATGACCTGCACAGCGGCCAAAAAGTGCGCCTCTTGGGCAACGAACATCACGGCGACGCCGAACAGCGTGAGCACCAAACTCATCGCCGCGTGCACGGGGTGCGCTCGCAGCAGCACCCCGAGGGCCCCAGCGATGATCATCGCCGCAGCACAAATGAATACGAACAACTCCATCGTTACTGATCCCTCAGGTTCTGCGTGGGCTCTGCTTGGCGCACGCCGTATCCCAATTCGCCGCTCCAACCCTCGACACCTTCAAAGTCGGCGTCACCGCCGGGCGCTGTCGCCCGCATCCAGCCGCTGCTGAGCAGATCTTCACCGGCGCGCCAATCTTCCCAGGGGAGTTGGCGCGGCTTGCCATCGTCATCGACGAGCAGCTCGTTCTTGGTGTAGATCGCATCTTGGCGATTGGTGAAGCTGAACTCGAACAGTTTCGACTCGGTGATCGCTTCCGTCGGACAGGCCTCGACACACAGGTCGCAATGGATACAGCGCAGGTAATTGATCTCGTAGACGAACCCGAAACGCTCGCCAGGCGAGGTTGGGTTCTCCGGATCGTTGTCGGCGCCACGCACATAGATGCACTTCGCCGGGCAGACACCGGCGCACAGCTCGCAGCCGATGCACTTCTCCATCCCATCCTCGTATTTGTTGAGGATGTGACGGCCGTGGAGCCGTTCTGGCTTTTCAGCTTTTTCGTCACCGGAGCTGGTGTCGTCGCCAGTTTTAGCGACGACGCGGCCACCGGAGTATGACTTTGTCACCCGCTTGCCACCGAAGATTCGGTGTTGGCGCAGCGTGACGGCGAATCCCTCGAGGTAACCCATTAAAACATCGCTCCCTCGCGCTCGCGGTTCTTGGCGCTGATTCGACTGGCGAGCAACAGCAGCGCACCGGCGGCGGCGAGAATGCCGACGCTGAGAATGCTCACCGCCCACTTGTTCCAGTTGTTGTCGCTGGCGACTCGCTGCGCGGCGAGCAGGATGAACCACCCGAGCGATGCCGGGATGAGGATCTTCCATCCGAGGTTCATCAACTGGTCGTAACGCAAGCGGGGCAGCGTGCCACGCAGCCAGACATAGAAGTAGAGGAACAAGAGCACTTTGAGCAGCAGCCAGATGGTGCCGTTGAGTGGGCCGAGGAACAGGTTGCCGTCCCATTCGAAGCTGCCGACCTTGAAGGCCAGAGGCTGTGGGCCACCGAGGAAGAGGGTGACGATCACTGCGCTCATCGTCACTGTGTTCATGAACTCGGCAAGGAAGAACAAGGCGAAGCGAATCGATGAGTACTCGGTGTTGAAACCGCCGACCAATTCTTGCTCGGCTTCGACCAGGTCGAACGGCGGGCGGTTGAGCTCGGCGGTGGCGGCGATGAGGAAGATGATGAACGGTACGACACCGGTGGCCACCACGTTCCAACGGGTGAAGCTGCTCTGGCCGAGGACGATGCCGCGGGTGCTCAACGTGCCGGCGATCAGCAGCACCGCTCCGTAGCTCAACCCGAGAGCGGCTTCGTAGGAGACCATCTGCGCCGAGGCGCGAACCGAGCCGAGCAGCGGATACTTCGAACCAGACGCCCAGCCAGCGAGCATGATGCCGTAGACGGCGATGCCGCTCAAGGCCAACAGGAGCAACACCCCGATCGGTGGGTCGGCCAACTGCGCCATCGTCGTGCGCCCGAAGATCGTGATCTCGCCGCTGCGCCCGCCGCGGAAATCGCCGCCGAGCGGAATCACCGTCCACACCAAAAAG
This sequence comes from uncultured Acidimicrobiaceae bacterium, assembly GCA_963732585.1. Classification (GTDB taxonomy): domain Bacteria; phylum Actinomycetota; class Acidimicrobiia; order Acidimicrobiales; family Ilumatobacteraceae; genus WLMZ01. The sequence goes on from CAVSZY010000004.1 coordinate 475,300, forward strand.
GCCGGGACGAAGGCGAGGAACGGCGCCAAACGAAAGACGACTCGGTCGGCCCGGTTGGGCAGCAGGTCTTCCTTGAAGAACAGCTTGGTGCCGTCGGCCAGCGTCTGCAGCAGACCAAACGGACCGGCCTTGTTCGGGCCGATGCGGTTCTGCATTCCGGCGACGATCTTGCGCTCGAACCAGACCATGAACATCGTCACCACAAGACCGACGACGAACACGAGAACGACCTTGAGCAGCACGATCAACACGCTGCGCAGGTCGACGTCGAAGAGCATCAGGTCGACTGCAAACATCACAGGCTCTCAATCCGAACGTCGGTGATCGCTGCGCTGCAATCGATCAACTCGCCAATCTGCACACCCGGCTGATTGAACGGCACCCAGGCCGTGCCGCGCTGCACGCCTGGATCGGTGGCCAACGGCAAGACGACGGTCGCTCGCGAGCTGCTGACCTTGACCTCGTGCCCGACAGCAGCGCCGATACGGGCGACGTCGAGCGGATGGACATGGATGGCGTTGCCGGGCGCCAGCGGTGCCAGCGATGCCGAGTTGGCGGTGTTGATGCCAGCGTCGTACATCTTGCGACTGACGATCAGCCGGAAGTCGTACGAGTTGCGATCGCCGAGGGTGACCTTGGCCGGGTTGATCGCATCGATGCCTTCGGCGACGGCGAGAATGCCGTTCGGAGATCCGTTGAGCGCCCCGTTGGCCAGCACCTCCAAACCGTCGACGGTTGCCGCCATCGCTTCGGTGACGTCGGCGACCTCGCCAAAGCCGAGGTCGGTGCCCAGGCGCATGGCCAGGTCGGCGGCGACCATCCAATCCGGACGGGCTGTGCCGTGCACGGTGACCTCTTGCGACAGCGAACTGACGCGCCCTTCGATGTTCGTCGTCGTCCCTGCTTTTTCGCCGAAGCCGGCGGCGGGAAAGACCACATCGGCGAGTCGGCTCGAGGAGTTGAGGAACGTGTCGACGGCGATGATTCGACGCGCCCCAGCCAACGCCCGGCGAGCGAGGTCGGCGTCGGGGAAGTCGGCCAGCGGGTCGCTGCCGACCAGGATCAGGCATTCGATCTTGCCTTCGGCGGCGGCGGTGAGAATGCCCTTGCTGTCGAGGCCGTTGCGGCCGGGGCGAAGGCCCGCCTGCAGCGCGCCGACGACGTTGCCACGGCGCAGCGCTGGCAGCACCGAGGCGGAGGGCACAGCGGCGAGAATTGCCTGCAACGCGGCGACCGTCGGAGCAGACGATTCCGCCAGGTTGGCGCGTCCGGCGACGATGACGACCTCGCCTGTGGCGATCTGCTCGGCGATGTCGCCGGAGCTGATTGTCGCGGCGACGACGTCGGCCTGGGTTCCCGGTGCGTAGAACTGTGTGCGCCAGGCGTAGGGCGTCAGGCCACTGGCCTTCGGCGTGAACTCGACGATCTTTGTCTTGCGTTTCTGGGCGGCGTCGCGCAGACGCAGGTAGAGCACCGGCAGCTCTTCTTTGATGTCCGGGCTGAGCAGGATCACCGTCGCTGCGGCACAGGCCTGATCGATTGTCGCCCGCTTCAGGCCGAGCAGCCCAACCGGCAGGCCATCGCCGAGTTGCGCAGAAACATTCGGGGTGCCGATGACGTCGTGGGCCAGGCGGGCCCAGGCGAAGGCATCTTCGTTGCTCCCTCGGGCGCCACCGAGCACGGCGACGCTGGAGGCTTCCCCGGATTTGACGGCATCGGCGATCAACCGGGCGGCAGCGGTGATCGCCCCGTTCCAGCTCGATTCGACGTGACCATCGGCCGAACGGACCAATGGATTGGTCAGCCGCTCTTCGCTGTCCAAGGCCTCAAAACCGAACCGGCCCTTGTCGCACAACCAACCCCAGTTCACTGGGTCGGAATCGACACCTTGAAAGCGGAGCACCTCATCGCGGCTCGACTGCACGGCGATGCGGCATCCGACGGAACAGCTGGTGCAGGTGCTTTCGCTCTCGCTGAGGTCCCATGGCCGGGCCTTGAAACGGTAGGGCTGCGCGGTCAATGCGCCGACCGGGCAGATCTGCACCGTGTTGCCGCTGAAGTAGGAAGCAAACGGCTCGTCGGGGAACGTGCTGATCTGCGTTTCGTTGCCGCGACTGGTGAAGTGGATCAACGCATCACCGGCGACCTCGTCGGCGAAGCGAGTGCAACGGTCGCAGAGGATGCAGCGCTCACGGTCGAGAAAGACGAGGTCGCTGATCGGGATCGGCTTTTCGAAGTGACGCTTCTCTTCGACGTACCGGCTTTCACCGGGACCGTGGCTGAACGATTGATCTTGCAGCGGGCATTCGCCGCCTTTGTCACAGATCGGGCAGTCGAGCGGGTGGTTGGCCAGCAGCAGTTCGATGATGCCCTCTTGGGCAGCCTTCGAGACCTTCGACTCGGTGTCGACGACCATGCCTGGGGCCACCGGGAACATGCACGACGCGATCAATTGCGGTCCCCGACCGGTGTCGACCTCGACCAGACACATCCGGCACATACCGACCGGCTGCATCCGCTCGTGGTAGCAGAAGCGGGGAATGTAGTCGCCGGCGTTCTCTGCGGCGGTGATGATCAGTTCGCCCTTGCGGGCGGTGACCGCTTTGCCGTTGATCGTCATCGCCACGGCATTGGGGTCGACGATCGGCTCCTCGGCGGCACCTTCGGTGATTTCGGTGGCGCTCATTGCGCTGCTCCTACGGCTTCGGCGGCGCTCACCGGGATAAAGGTGCGCTGGACGATCCTGGCCTGGAATTCGTCGGGGAACAGGGTCAAGGCCGAGTGCACCGGGGCGTAGGCCGAGGGTCCAACGAAACAGATCGTCGTCATCTTGTATGGGAATGGCGTGGCGGCCAGGCCGAGACGCTCGTTGGCGGCGTGCGGGAAGTCACCTGGACAGATCGACGCTCCGACCTCGCGCAGTTGGGCGAGGTCGGCTTGCGTACCCTGGCCAGCGACGACGCGCTCGAGAATGCGCATCAGCCAGGTTCCGCCCTCGCGGCACGGCGTGCATTTACCGCACGATTCGTGGGCGTAGAAACGAGTCAGCGTCAACGCCGCTTTGGGGATGTCGGTCGTGGAGTCCATGACCATGATCGCCCCGGAGCCAAGCATCGAACCGGCTGCGCCGACCAGCTTGCCCTCGAAGGGCAGATCGAGCTGATCGGGTGTGAACCACGGGGCCGAACCGCCGCCGGGCACGAACGCTTTCAGTTCGTTACCGTTGCGGATCCCCTGGCAGAACTCGTCGCCGTAGAGCAGCTCGCGGAACGTCGTCGTACCGTTGACGATCTCGAAGACACCGGGCCGATTGACGTGGCCGGAGACGGCGACCATGCGCGTGCCCGGCGAGGTCGCCGTGCCGATCTGGGTGTATTCGGCGGCGCTATGGCACATCAACCACGGCAGGTTGGCCAGTGTCTCGACGTTGTTGACGATCGTTGGTTTGCCGTAGAGGCCGATCGCCGCCGGGAAGTACGGCGGCTTGAGGCGCGGCATGCCACGGTTGCCTTCGAGGCTCTCGATCAGCGCTGTCTCTTCGCCGACCACGTAGGCGCCAGCGCCCCAATGGAGAACGATGTCTAGGGAGAAACCGCTGCCGAGGATGTTCTTGCCGACGTACCCGCCGGCATAGGCCTCGTTGAGCGCGGTGGCGACACGCTCCTGCGCCAGGGCCATCTCGCCGCGGATGTACAAGAAGCATTGCGACAGTCCGGCTGCGTAACAGGCGATCAGGCATCCCTCGATCAACTGGTGCGGATCGCGCTCCATCAACAGACGGTCCTTGTAGGTACCCGGTTCGCTCTCGTCGCCGTTGACGACGAGGTAGCGCGGCCAGACACCCTGCGGGGTCAGGCCCCATTTGACGCCAGCGGGGAAGCCAGCGCCGCCGCGACCGAGCACGGTGGCGGCCTTGACCTCGTCGTGCACAGTGCTCGACGGGCGCGCCAATGTGGCCTTCAGTCCCTGGTAACCGTCGGTAGCCAGGTAGCGCGCCAGCGTGTAGGAGTCTTCGTACTGGAACCGCGAGGTGACGATCTGCGGGCGGTCGCCGGAGTAGAACCCGGGAGCGTAGGCGTAGCTGGTGGTCGAGCTCATTTCGGCGCCTCACTGACGGCGAGCCACGACGGTGGCGTGGTGACGTCATCCGGTGCCTGCGCGCCGACGCCACGATCGGCGGGAATCCGTTGGCGAATGCGAGCGACGGTGCCATGCGCTGGGATCTCGCCGTCGAGGCGACCGGCACGGAGATCTTCGATCAGCGCGTCAAACGATTCGGGCGTGACATTGAAGCGGTAGCGGTAGTTGACCTGCAGCGTGGGCGCCTCGGTGCAGGCCGCCTGACATTCGGCATGCTCGAGGGTGAACAACCCGTCGGCGGTGGTGCCACCGGCTTTGACGCCGAGGGTCTGTTCGGCGTGATGCATCAGCTCATCGGCACCCATCAGCGCACAGGACATCGTCTGGCAGATGTTGACCAGGTACTTGCCGACTGGTACGAACTTGAACATCTCATAGAATGTCGCCGTTCCGAGCACCTCGGCGGAGGTGGCGCCGACGAGCTCGCCGATATGGCGCATCGCTTCGTTGGTCACATACCCGTCCTGCTCCTGGGCCAAATGCAACAGCGGGATGGTCGCAGACCGGGCCTTGGGATAGCGGCCGATGATCTCCTGCGCGAGACGCACGTTTTCTTCCGAGAGCCGACTCATTACCTATCTACCTCACCAAGCACTGGGTCGACACTAGAGATCACGGCCACTGCGTCGGCGACCAAGCCACCGCGCATCATGTGCGGCAAACATTGAATGTTGACGAACGACGGGGCGCGCACGTGCATGCGGTACGGCTTTGCCGAGCCGTCGCTGGCGATGTAGCAACCGATCTCGCCGCGGGGGCTCTCAATGGCCACGTAGACCTCGCCCTCGGGGACTTTGAAGCCCTCGGTGAAGATCTTGAAGTGGTGGATCAGCGCTTCCATCGATTCGTCGATGCGAGCCCGCGGTGGCGGCGTGACCTTCTTGTTCTGAATGCGGTAGTCGCCCGATGGCATGCGGTCGAGAATCTGGCGGACGATCTTCATCGACTCGCGGATCTCGGCGAGGCGGATCGCGTAACGGTCGAAGGAATCGCCGTAGGTACCGACGATGACGTCGAAGTCCATCTCGGTGTAATGCAGATACGGCATGTCACGGCGCAAGTCCCAGGGCACACCGGTGCTGCGCAAGATTGGGCCAGTGGCCCCAAGTGCTATCGCTTCCTGCGGGGTGATCACGCCGACGCCCTGCAAACGGTCGCGCCAAATCGGCTGGCCGGTCATCAAGATGTCGTACTCTGCGAGACGCTCGGGGAGCAGATCGAGAATGTGCAACACGTCGTCGCGCCACCCGGCGGGCAGGTCGGCGGCCAGTCCACCAGGGCGGATGAAGTTGTGGTTCATCCGCAGGCCGGTGACCTTTTGGAAGAAACGCAACACCTCCTCGCGCTCGCGCCAGCCGTAGATCATCATGCTCACGGCGCCAAGGTCCATGCCGTTGGTGGCCATGAACAACAGGTGGCTGCTCATCCGGTTCAGCTCGCTGAGCAACATACGCATCCACACGGCGCGCTCAGGGATATCGCCATCGATGCCGAGCAGCTTCTCGGTGGCCATCGAAAAGACCAGCTCGTTGTTCAACGGGCTGAGGTAGTCCATGCGGGTGACGTTGGTGCCGCCCTGCATGAAGGTCAGATCTTCGCCGGTCTTTTCCATGCCGGTGTGCAGGTAGCCGATGATCGGCTTGCAGCGCAGCACCGTTTCGCCTTGCAGTTCGAGCATCAGGCGCAACACACCATGGGTGCTGGGGTGCTGCGGCCCCATGTTGATGATCATCGTCTGATCTTCGTCGGCCTCGCTGCGGGCCTGTTCGCTGAGTTTGGCGACCTCGGCTTCGCTCATCCGCAACACCGAGCCGACCTCGCGCAATAACTCCTTGGCGGTCTGTTCGCTGCGCGGCTTGAGCTCCTGGTCGCCTTCGTTGGTCTGCAGGATGTTGGCGCCTTCGGTGGCGATGCTCATCAGCGTGTCCCCCGTTCGGCGCGGGCGTAATCGGCACTGAACTGCACAGGGATAGCACCGACGGCGTAATCCTTGCGCAGCGGGTGGCCGTCCCAATCTTCTGGCATCAGGATGCGGGTCAGGTCGGGATGGCCGCTGAAGGCGATGCCGAACATGTCGAAAGCCTCGCGTTCCATGGCCTCGGTGCCGGGGTAGAGGTCGAACAACGATGGGCAGGTGGCGTCGTCGACAGGAATTTGCACCCGCAGGCGCAGGCGCCGGCGATGCTCGATGTCGAGCAGGTTGATGACTACCTCAAAGCGTTCAGCGGCGATGCCCTCGGGCAGCGAACGCCCTGGGTGGGTCAGGAAGTCGACGCCACAGAGGTCGGCGACCATCGTGTAGCCGTCGGCCAACAACTTTTTGGCAACGGCCAAGAGGTCGGCGCGCGGCACGTGAATCACCGCTTGCCCGAGGCTGTCGATCAGTGGGTAGCCGTGGAGCATGGGAGGTGGCTCGACGGCTGGTTGCTCGTCGACTGCAGGTGTATCTGACATGGCGTTTTAGCGTGTTCCCAGCAGGACCGGTACAGGATCGGCAGCCGCCGCGATCTCGGTGATGTGGACGTTGGCGCCGGCACCGCTGGCCTGGCGGCGCTTCATGATCTCACCGTCTTCGATCAGCTGATGCAGGGTCTCGATGGCATGAATCAGCGTCTCCGGCGACGGAGGACAGCCGGGTGCGTAGACGTCGACCGGGACGATCTGGTCGACGCCCTGGACGATGGCGTAGTTGTTGAACATGCCACCGCTGCTGGCGCAGACACCCATGCTGATCACCCATTTGGGTTCCATCATCTGGTCGTACACCTGGCGCAGCACGGGGGCCATCTTCTGACTGACCCGACCGGCGACGATCATGATGTCGGCCTGGCGCGGGCTGGCACGAAAGACTTCCATACCGAAGCGGCTGATGTCGTAGTGCGCCGCGCCGGTGGCCATCATCTCGATGGCACAGCAGGCGAGACCGAACGACGCTGGCCAGCTGCTGCGGCTGCGCGACCACTTCACCAGGTCTTCCAGCTTGGCGGTGATCGCGTTGTGCGGAATGCCGGCGAAGCCGTCGTTGGTGATGTCTTGGACGATTCCCATGATCAGGCTGCTTCCTCGTCGAGGCGACCCTCGGTACCGACACGGCGAATGGTGCTCGACAACGTGCGGTCTGCGGACACGGCGCTCGACAGCTTGCGATACTTCTGCGCCGGGCCCCAATCGAGGGCACCACGGGCGACGACGTAGACAAAGGCGGCGAAGAAGACGACGCTGAAGGCGATCATCTCCCAAAAGGCGAACGGCCCGAGCTCACGGCGATTGACCGCGTAGGGGTAGATGAAGATGATCTCGATGTCGAACATGATGAACAACATGGCGACGATGTAGAACGACACCGGGAAGCGTTCCGGCGGCTCACGGCCGGGGACGATGCCGCATTCGTACGGTGCCTCTTTGGCCGCCGACGGGCGGCGCGGTGCCAGCAGTCGCGAGGCACCGAAACTCCCTGCCCCGAACAAGATGGCCAGAATCATCAGGACCATGACGGGCAGATATTGACCCATGGTGACTACCTACCTGAAACGGCCAGGGCGGCCGACCGATTGGCCATAACCCGCCGGTCACGCGTGTGCAGCAGATAGCAGCAGGCGGCGAAGATCAGGCCGGAGGCGAAGAAGATGATGGCCGCCGGACGACGCTTGTGGCCAAGGTCGCGATAGAGGTACACGAAGCGGTGCGACTGCGAGTCGTCGACCTCGGCTACGGCGGGTGCGCGGCCCGGCTCGTCGCGCTGCGGCACGAGCGGGGCGATCTCGACGATCACGTAGCGCGGCTTGTGTTTGAAGGCCAGAAAATCGATCGACTCGCCGATCTTGGGGTAGCGCTCGCCGCCCTTGTCGAAGACGTTGACCGGCTTGTACTGGCCGGCGGCGAACGTGCCGTCGGCCTCGATGACGAATCCACCGGCCGAGGCTGCCTGACCGAAGGCGGTGTCGCTCTCGCCGAGCGCTTTCCAGCCGTCGGCACGAAGTGCGTCACTGATCGCCGTTGCCTGGGCAGGGAAATCGCCCGAGTCGTCGATCGCGGCCTCGATCAGTCCGACCTCTCGAAAGGAGGCGGTGTCTTGCAAAATCGCTGCGCCCGTCATTGGCTTCCACGACGAATCCGTACCGACAAGGCCGATGCCGAACGCCCACCACATGGCACCCATCAGCATCATCCAGCCTGCCAGCGAGGCCAGCGAGATGAGGAAGCCGAGGCGGGCACCGACGTTGGTGCCGATGATCAAATACACCGATCCGCACAACACCACGGTGGAGATGATGATGATCAGAATGCCGCGAAGCTGTGGCTCCCAGTTGATTGCTAACAAGGTGTGCATCACAGCCCTCGCACGTATTCGACGATCAGTTTGATTTGTTCTTCGGTGAGCATCTTGCCGAAGCCGGGCATACGGCCGCTGCCTTGGCCCTGGCTACCGAACTTCTTGCCAAATTCCGAGCCCTTGCTGATCGCGTCGATCATGTCCTGCTCTGTCGGGAAGTGGGTGGCCGTGGCGCCGCCGGTCAGGTTCGGCCCCATCGCACCCGAACCGCTGACGTTTGGTTGGCCGTAGCTCCACCCCTGCGTGTGGCAGCGAGCGCAGGAATACGCTCCGCCGGCCAGGTCGAGGTTGAACAAGGCTTCACCGACCGAATCGTAGGTGCCGTCATCGACGAGATTCTGCGCCAGGGTGGAGATCTCTTCCTGAGCCTCGAGATTGAGGGTGCCGGTTTCACAGGTCAGCGGATCATCTTCACCCGCTGCGCAGCCAACCCGCGGAATCTGGATCGAGCGGATGTAGGCGATCAGGTTGTCGATCATTTGGGCGTTCATTGGGCCGCCACCATCGAGACCCCACGGCGACATCGGTGAGAACGGGCGCCCGTACACCAAGATGAAGCGGACTTCGTCTTCGGTGAAGCGGTAGAGCACGGTGTTCAACGCCGGCGCTGTCCACTTCACGGCCTTGACTTCACCGGTTTTGATGTCGGTGACGGCGTAGTCGGCGGTGCCGCCGGTGGCCTTCATGCCGCCGTGGCAGCCAGCACAGTTGAAGCCATTATTGGCGGTGACGTCGAACACGCCGCTGCCCCATCCGATGGCCCGATTGTCGGACATCTCCAGAGCGCCGACCTGACGGCTGGGCTCGAGAATCCAATAGAGCGGCAAGCCGAGAGCGCTAACGGCGAGGAAGAGCAGGCCGAGGAATTGCACGCGCTCCAGGCGGCGACCTTCGAGCACTTCATCGTCGTAGTACGGCTTACGGTTGGCTGCGAGTTCGATCTCCGAGCCGAGTTCCGGCCGGGCGGAACCGGCATTGAGCACCGAGTAAACGATGAAGCCGACGACCATTACCGCAAGGATGATGCCGGCGACGGCTGTGGTGTTTGTAGCTAACATGACCCCTCTTAGTGCCCACCGGTGATGCAGTGCGGCCCTTCGGCCTCTTGGCCGGTGGTGTTCGTCCCAATCTTGACGCCGGGCAAAGCCTGCCCACCGAGGGTGTCGATGGAGACGTCGCCGATCGAACTGACGCTGACGATGAAGTGGTCCATGCCGCGAGGTGCAGGGCCCGCCTTCTTCTCGCCGACGCGGTTGTACTGGCTGCCGTGGCATGGGCACTCGAACCATTGCGAACTCTTACAGTCCGGCACGCGACACCCGAGGTGGGGGCATTTCTGATAGAGAGCGACGATGCCGGCCTCAAGGCCGCCGTGTAGCGCAGCGGGGTACACCTGCTTGGCCTTGGGCACGGCGTCCGGCGGGTAGGCGGTGATCCAGGTACGCGCCTCGGGGAGGTAGAAGAAGCCGTTGTTGAGGCGGATGTTCAACAGGATGTCGTCGATCTTGCCGGCGTTGACCTTGCCACCGAAGCCGCCACCCTTGCCGGTTGGCCAGAGGAAGGCAACGAAGCTGGCCGCCGCGAAGCCGCCGAGGCCAAGGCCCATCAAGCTGGTCTGGGCGACATTGAAGAAGTGACGACGGGAGGCGCCGATGGCGTCGGGATCGGGAGCGATCCACGGTGCGGGGAGCACCTCGGTGGCCTTGGCCAGGTTGGTGCTGCGTTCGTCGACAGCAGCGCGCTCGACGTCGCGGCCGGTGAGCGCGGCGGGGCCGCTGGCGGCACCACCGTCACGGCTGCGGGTTTCGCGCGACAGTGCCCCGGCGCCGCGCACGTCGGTGCGCCGGGCGGCAGTGACGAACATCAGCGCGCCGAGCACAACGACTGCGGCTACTGCGATAGCGATGATTGCTGCGGGTTCCATGCGATTACCTCACAACTCGAAGAAGATGCCGTCACGCCAGGGCAGCGTGAAGTTGAAGCCGGGGCCACGGAAGAACGAACCGATGATCACCAGCACCGCCCAGAACATGAGGTGCACGGTCATCAGCGAGGTGGCGAATTTGCGATCCTCTGGCTTGTTCGACGGGTTCCTGTCGATGTACGGGGCGAGAATCAGCAAGATCATGCCGACACCGGGGATGGTCACGCCAGCGATCATCGGGTGGAACATGGTCAACAGTTCCTGCAGACCGAGGAAGTACCACGGTGCCTTCGATGGGTTCGGCGTCTGGTTGATGTTGGCCAACTGCAGCAACGGCGCATTGACGAAGATGCTGAAGACGAAGGTGAAAGCCATGCAGGCCAAGGCGGCGACGAACTCGGCGGCGAGCAGGTGCGGCCAGGTGTGCACCTTGTCGATCGGCGTGGCCTTGACCTCTTGGATCGAGCCGCTCTTGACGACCGTCAACAAGCGCTGCGTGTGGCCGCCGGGGCCTGCGCCGACGGGGACACTGCCAGCACCGGCGGGAGCGCTGACGACGGCACCGACCTTGTCGGCGACGGCCAGGCCGCCTGCTGGCGCGGATGCGGTGGCATCGCCGCCCTCTTGCTTGGCCTTGGCCGCACGGCTGCGCTCGAGTAGGTGCGCTGGGATCCGTGGATCTGCTGCTGGTGCATCGCCAGCAGGGGCCGCGGCCGCAGGCTCGCTCTCGGCGGCGGCTTTCTCCCGGGCTGCTTGCGCTCGTTTGAGCAAGTGCTCTGGAATCTCAGTCATTTCAACCTCTCCCTTCGCCTAGTGCCCTGATCACAACGGACCCGAGATACCACCATCTTTACGGACCCGCCAGAAGTGGATGGCCATAAAGATGACGATGATGAATGGGAACAACAAGACGTGCAACACGTACCACCGAAGCAGCGTTTCTGGGCCGATCTCGGCACCACCGAGGAGCACGAAACGCACTTGCGAACCGAGGACGGGTGTGTAGCCCATCATGTTGGTGCCCACGGTCACGGCCCACAGTGCCAACTGGTCCCACGGCAGTAGGTAGCCGGTGAACGACAGCAGCAACGTCAGGGTCAAGAGGATGACGCCGATCACCCAGTTGAACTCACGAGGTGCCTTGTAGGCACCGTGGTAAAAGACGCGTGCCATGTGCAGGAAGACGCTGAGCACCATCAGGTGCGCGCCCCATCGATGCATGTTGCGCACAAGTAATCCAAAGGCCACCGAGGTCTGCAGGTTGTTGATGTCGTTCCAGGCCTGGGTTGCTTCCGGCCGATAGAAGAACATCAAGAAGATGCCGGTGACGGTGAGCAGGATGAACAGGAAGAAGCTCAGACCGCCGAGGCACAGCGTGTAGCTGACCTTGACCGCGTGGCGCTTCACCTTCACCGGGTGCAGGTGGTAGAGCACCGAGTTCATGATCACGTAGCTGCGGTTACGCGGGCTGTCGGTGTATCCCTTGCGGAAAATCGAGCCGGGGCGGAAGATGCTGCTCCACGCCTGGCTGCCCTTGGTCGCGTCGGTAATTTTGGCGACACGTTCTTTCATCGTTGGACGTGGGGTGTCGTCGAGGACTTTGGCCATGATGTGTGTGGTCTCCTCTACAGCCTCATGCCGTAGGCGTAGCCGTGGTTATTCGTACGTACGTGGCTGTCGCCGGACGCCCCTGCGGCGCCGACCTTGCCAAGAATGATGACGCCGGTCGGGCAGCGATCGACGCACAGCGCGCAGCGGGTGCAGACGTCGTCGTCGATGACGAACAGCACGTTGTCGCTCGGATCGTGACCGGGCTGTTCGGTGCCAATCGCCTCGGCAATGGCCGATGGCGCGATCATGTGGATGCATTTCCACGGGCAGATATCGACGCAGCCCTCGCACATAATGCACTCGGTCTGATCGATATGAATGAACTGCTTGGGCTTCACCGCCTTGGAGAGGTAGTCGGCATCAACCTCTACGAGTTGATACTCATCGGACCACTCCGGCATCGGCGGGTTGGCGTCGGTACGGGCCATCGCTGTTACGCCTTCTTGACCAACGGACGACCGTAGGTGCTGGTTGCCACCTCGGTGCTCGACGTCGACTTGCCACGCTTTTGCCACCAGCTCCAGATCCAGATCTGCAGGCCGAAGAAAACGACGTGGATGAGCACGACGATGACGTCGCGCAGCTCCTGGTAGGAGACGGTGAAGGGGAAGTTGCCGCCCCACGAGTTGGGATCGATCAGGATCTTCTGTTTCGTCCAGGCCAGGTTCTTGTCAGCGTGCTGGATCCAGCGGTCGGGGACGATGCCATAGGCGATGAACATCACCGCAAACGCGTAGACCGAGCCCAGCATCGCCTCGCCCCAGCTGACCGGGGTGCCGATGGGACGGCGTTTGCCGTAGGGGATGACGGCGAGCGTCAGCACGATCGAAACGGCGAACGAAAATAGAAAAGCCTGGTTGACGCCTGGCCACCTCAGAATGTCGATTGCGAAGAGCAACGTGACGTCGCCTTTCTTGAATTACGGCACCGCAAAAGGGCGGCACTTGTGAAGCCGAGCACTAACTGTAGTCGCACCCTATAGGGGTACCGCCAGTTTGCCGCGGAGAAACGGCAGCCTCAAAACGCACGGAACCCAACATGGTTGTTCCAGGTTTACCATGCCGACGGCACCCGACCGAATGGTTGTGCATTTGTGCACACGTTGGCCCAACTTCTTCCAGCACTTCTCGCCCAGCAATTCCAGTTTCCGCGGCGGATCGCTCTACAGTTGAGGGGTAGTTGACCAACCCGGATTCGTGCGCGCCAATTTTCGGCCGTCGCGAAAGGACTTCTGTGACAGAAATTCCAGAACACCTGCTGAAGCGCTCGAAGGATCGACGTGCCGCCGCGGGCGGTGCCGCCGCCGAAAGCGGTGACACCCCTAGCGCGCCGGTTCCGGCGACGCCATCAGCCGCAGCGGCGCCAGCAAAGGCCCCGGCTAAGGCAGCGGTCCCAGCGCTGCCTCCCCCACCGAAGCCGGATCCCGCCTATGTGGCGGCGGCCAAGAGTCGCAAGAAGATCCCCTTCTGGGCGATGGCCACGCTGAGCTTGCTGCCGATCTGGGGCTTCATGTATGTCCAGGGCGTCAAGCCACAGGCCCAGGCGCTCTCCGGGCCGCTGGCCGAGGGCGACCATGTCTATTCCGGTTGTGCGGCTTGTCACGGCGCCGCAGGTGGCGGCGGCTCTGGCCGAGCATTTACCAATGGCGAAGTACTGAAGACGTTCCCGCGCATCGAGGATCAGATCAACTTCGTCTACAACGGCACCGACAAGTACAAGCTCGCTGGGCTGGCGACGTATGGCGACCCCAACCGCGAGGGCGGCGCCCGCGTCCCCGGCTCGTTCGGTGGGGCCATGCCCCAGCAGGGTGCCAAGGCTGGCGGCGGGTTGAGCGACATCGAGGTTCTCGGTGTCGTCTGCCATGAGCGCTACATCCTCGGTGGAGCCGATCCCGCTAGCGAGGAATGGGCGCAAGAGTACGAACTGTGGTGCTCGCCAGAGGCGCCGATCTTCATCGCCCTCGAAGAGGGTGCCACCTTCGACGAACTCCATGAGGAGTTCGCTGAGGAGGGCGTGATCCTGGTCGGAACCACACCTCGTTTGGGTACGTCCGCCGAGTCGTGACAAACCCGCCGTCGCCGGGTTTGTACGCCGACGTAGTCGTCGTCGGTGGTGGGCCCGCTGGCGCTTCAGCTGGGTATTGGCTGGCGAGCCGCGGGCATTCCGTGGTGATCATCGAGAAATCGGTGGGTGAGCGGACCAAGACGTGTGGCGATGCGCTGTCGCCATCAGCGGTCGATGAGTTGCGCTCGATGGGTCTCGGTGAGGCCTTGTCGACGTTTCAACGAATCGACGGGGTGCGGATGCGCACCCAATACGACAGCAGCGAACTGACCTGGCCGAGCCACCCGACGATCTGCGGCACCGGCTTCGTCGCCCGGCGCAACAAGCTCGACGCCCTGGTGCTGCAACACGCTGAATCTGCTGGAGCGATCGTGCTGCGTGGTGTCGAGGCGCTGGCGCCGATCGTCGAGCGAGGATTCGTTCGCGGCGCCATCGTCGTCGATCAACACGGGGTCGAGCAGGAGGTGCGGGCCACCTATGTCGTCGTCGCCGACGGCGCCAACAGTCGCTTCGGTCGCAGCCTCGGTACCTTCCGGCAACGTTCCTGGCCGTATGCCACGGCGATTCGCGGCTATTGGGCGAGCCCGCGGCACGCCGAGAATTGGATCGAGACGACGATTACGCTGCTCGATCGCGACGGGCGCACAATGCCCGGCTATGGGTGGGTGTATCCGCTGGGCGACGGCACGATCAACGTCGGCGTCGGGCTGCTGAGCACCTACCCCGAGTTTCGCAACATCAATACCAGCCACCTGTTGGAGCAGTTTGTCGAAGGCATCGCGCCAGAGTGGATGATCGACCCGCAGGCACCGATTGGTCGGCCGACCTCGGGTCGGATCCCGATGGGCGGTTCCGTGGAACCGAAGGCCGGGCCGACCTACCTCGTCGTCGGCGATGCTGCCGGAACGGTGAATCCGTTCAACGGTGACGGCATCGCCTTCGCCTATGCCACCGCCAGAATCGCCGCCGACGTCCTGCACGAGGCATTGGGGGCCGACGATCCCACCCGACTGCAGCTCTACACCCGGCGCCTCGATGAGGCCTACGGCAACTACTTCAAAGCTGCTCGCTTGTTTGCCCGGGCGATCGGTCACCCGAGCGTTCTCGGGGCGTTGTGTCGACTGTGCGGGCGCAGCGACATGGCCATGCGGTGGCTGTTACGTCTGACCACGAATGCGTTGCGGCCGAATGTTCACCGACCGGTAGAGGTTGGGTACCGCATTGCGACCCACCTGATGCGCTTCGCACCAAAGGCCTAGACACCCGGCAAACTGGCTGTTGGCTACTAACCCAGCGAGTCGAGCAGTTAACCCAGCGAGTCGAGCAGTTCCTGGGGGGCGAGGCGCATTACCGCCGTCACCGCGTTGTCTGCCAACGCTGCGCATGCGGCCTCGGCTTCGTCGACATAGCGGCGGGCGGCGTCTTTGGCTAGGGCGACGCCGTTGCCCGCCCGAACAATGGCCAAGGCCTTGTCGCGCGCTGGAGCGTCGAGTGGCCCGCCGAGCAAATCATGCAACTCATCGGCGGTGACCTCGCCAGACGACAGGGTGAAGAGCACCGGCAGCGTGTACACGCCCTCTTCCATATCGTGACCGGCCGGCTTACCGAGGTCGGACTCGGTAGCCGTGATATCGAGAATGTCGTCGACGATCTGAAACACCATGCCGTAGGCGTGGCCGTAGGCCGTCAGGACCTCGATCACCTGTCGATCAAGCTCGGCGACGACGCCGCCGATGCGCGCTGCGGTGCTGAACAGCGAGGCCGTCTTGCCGCTGATCGAACTGAAATAGGAATCCTGCGGCCTGGCGACGTCGTAGGTGTGGCGCAACTGCTCGATCTCGCCCTCGCACAATCGGGCGATGGTGTGACCGAGCAGACCAGCGACCTCGGCACCGAGCGACGCGGCGATCGTCGACGCTCGAGCGAGCAGGAAGTCGCCGGCGAGGATCGCTTGCAGATTGCCCCATTTGGCGTTGACGGTTTCGACACCGCGGCGCGTTGTCGACTCATCGATGACATCGTCGTGGTACAGCGAACCGGTTTGCACCAGCTCGCAGGCGATGCCGCCGTGGATGACTGCGTCGCTGGCGGTACCGCCGGACACCTGCGCAGCGACGACCGAAAGAACCGGGCGAAGGCGCTTGCCGCCGGCGACGATCAGGTGGCGGGCGAGCTCGTTGAGATACTCGTCGTTGGTGTCGACAGCGGCGATCAGCGCAGCTTCGATCCGCTGACGGTCCTCGGTCATGCCGACGAGCGTGAAGAACGGCGATGGCATGCAGGCAAGGTTACGCGTTTGTCGGTGCTTCGTCCCCCTTGCCATGAAATTTGGCCCGACCACAACGCCGACCACAACGCCGACCATCTAGCTATGCACAAGATCACAACCTCGGCACGCCTCGCAGCGAGTACCACGCCGATACACTGCGATCAAGTATCCACCGTCTTGAAAGGGCGGGCATGTTCGAACGGTTCACTGACAGAGCTCGGCGGGTTGTGGTGTTGGCGCAAGAAGAAGCGCGGCTCCTTAATCACAGCTACATCGGCACCGAGCACATCCTGCTCGGCCTCATCCACGAGGGCGAAGGCGTCGCCGCAAAGGCGATGGAATCCCTCGGTATCTCCCTCGAGGCGGTGCGCAACCAGGTCGAGGAAATCATCGGCCAGGGTGGCTCCTCGCCGTCGGGTCATATCCCATTTACACCGCGCGCCAAAAAGGTGCTCGAGTTGTCGCTGCGCGAAGCGTTGCAGCTCGGCCACAACTACATCGGTACCGAGCACATCCTGCTCGGCCTGATCCGTGAAGGCGAAGGCGTCGCCGCCCAGGTGCTGGTCAAGCTCGGTGCCGACCTCAGTCGGGTCCGCCAGCAGGTCATCCAGTTGCTCTCCGGCTACCAAGGTGGCCAGGGCAAGCCGGGCGAGCCACAGCCGGCGGCGGCAACCGGCGCCCCAGGCAAGGAAGAATCGGGCGACAAGGGCAATAGCCAGATCCTCGACCAATTCGGCCGCAACCTCACTCAGCTGGCTCGCGAGAAGAAGCTCGATCCGGTGATCGGGCGCACGCGTGAGCTGGAACGGGTGATGCAGATTCTCAGCCGCCGCACGAAGAACAACCCGGTGTTGATCGGCGAGCCCGGCGTCGGTAAGACGGCGATCGTCGAGGGCCTAGCCCAGAAGATCGTCTCCAACGACATCCCCGACACGCTGCGCAACAAGCAGCTGTACACCCTCGACCTCGGCGCCTTGGTCGCCGGCAGCCGTTACCGCGGCGACTTCGAAGAGCGCCTCAAGAAGGTGCTCAAGGAGATCAAGACCCGCGGCGACATCGTGCTTTTCATCGACGAGATTCATACCCTGGTCGGCGCTGGCGCCGCCGAAGGGGCTATCGACGCTGCGTCGATCCTCAAGCCGATGCTGGCTCGTGGCGAACTGCAAACGATCGGTGCCACCACCACCGAGGAGTACCGCAAGCACCTCGAAAAGGATGCTGCGCTCGAGCGTCGCTTCCAGCCCGTCAAAGTCGAAGAGCCGACGGTTGCCCACACGGTGGAGATCCTGCGCGGCATTCGCGACAAGTACGAAGCCCACCACCGGGTGACGATCACCGATCAGGCATTGGTCGCCGCGGCCAACCTTGCCGACCGCTACATCAGCGACCGCCACCTGCCGGACAAGGCCATCGACCTGATCGATGAGGCTGGTGCCCGCCTGCGGATCAAGCGGATGGGAACGCCACCAGATCTCAAAGAGCTGGAATCCAAGATCGCCGAGGTCCAAGAGGGCAAGAAGAAGGCGGTCGAGGAGCAACGCTTCGAGGAAGCTGGACGCCTGCGCGATCAGGAAAAGACCTTGCTGGAGGAGAAGGCGACCAAGGAAACCGAGGTCAAGGCCAGCGGTGTCGATTTGTTCGACGAGGTCGATGAAGAGGCCGTTGCCGAGGTGCTCAGCATTTGGACCGGGATTCCGGTGTACAAGCTCACCGAGGAAGAGACCGCAAAGCTGCTCAACATGGAAGCCGAGCTGCACAAGCGGATCATCGGCCAAGAGAACGCGATCAAGTCGGTCAGCCAGAGCATCCGTCGCACCCGCGCCGGGCTCAAGGATCCCAAGCGCCCCAGCGGCTCGTTCATCTTCCTCGGCCCCACCGGTGTCGGCAAGACCGAGTTGGCTAAGACGCTCACCGAGTTCTTGTTCGGCGACGACAGCGCCTTGATCTCGCTCGACATGAGCGAGTACATGGAGAAGCACACCGTCAGCCGTCTCGTCGGTGCGCCTCCCGGCTACGTCGGCTACGAAGAGGGTGGCCAGCTGACCGAAGCAGTTCGCCGCAAGCCGTTCAGCGTGGTGCTTTTCGACGAGATCGAAAAGGCCCACCCAGATGTGTTCAACACGCTGCTGCAGATCCTCGAGGAGGGGCGCTTGACCGACAGTCAGGGTCGCACTGTCGATTTCCGCAACACGGTGCTGATCATGACCAGCAACCTCGGCACCCAGGACCTGCGCAAGGCCAACGTCGGTTTCACCAAGAACGACGAAGCGGTCAGCTACGAGCGCATGAAGGACAAGGTGATGGAGGCGCTGAAGTCGCACTTCCGTCCTGAGTTCCTCAACCGCATCGACGATGTCGTCGTCTTCCACGAGCTGGCCCAGAGCGAGGTCATGCAGATGGTCGATCTGATGACCAAGCGCCTGACCGGGCAACTCGAGAGCCAGGGTCTCGGTATCGAGCTGACGCAGAACGCCCGAGAGTTCCTCTCGGTCAAGGGCTACGACCCGTTGCTCGGTGCTCGGCCGTTGCGTCGGGCGATTCAGCGCCTCGTCGAGGACCCGCTCTCGGAGAAGATCCTCTACAAGGAATTCCGTGCCGGCGAGATCATCGTCGTCGACACCGAAGACGATCCCGAGCGCGAAGGCGAACAACGCCTGTCGTTCAAGGCGGTCGAGGGTTTCCAACCCCCGCCCGGTATTGAACTTGCCGGGGCCGGTGGCGAAGCAGGTCCGTCGGGAACGCCCGCGGAGTAACCGCTCGAACAGCACGAATTTGAGGCACCTGGATACCCGTCCAGGTGCCTCGATCATTTTTCGGGCTGGAGATGACAGAATCAGACAGTGCAGCTCCTCGCGCCCACCGCCCATCACCGTCGCCGGAGTCTGTTCGTCGCCGTCCTCCTGGCGCTGGCGTGTACCGCCTGTCGTGTGGAGATCGATGTCCGCCTCACCGTCGACGACAAAGGTGCTGGCACGATCGTGGTCGCCGCCGAGGCCGACCAGGAGCTGTTGGCGCTCGCCCCAAACCTGGCCAGCGAGCTGCGTTTCGATGACGCTGTTGCAGCTGGGTGGGTCGTCGCCGCACCAACGCCGAGCGCCAGCGGTGGGTTGCAGATCAGCCTCAGCCATCCGTTTGCATCGGTTGAGGAAGCGACCCAACTGTTGGCATCGATCAACGGGCCCGATGGGCCGTTGCGCTCGATGGTTGTAAGCCGCGCCACCACCGACAAGTTGACCACGGTGACCGTCAACGGAACGGCGTTGCTCAATAACGGCACGCAGGCCTTCATCGACCCCGACTTGCTGGCGATCGTCGGCGCACAACCATTCGCCACGGAGATCGCCACCCGAGGCCTCAATCCGGCCGATACCATCGGCGTCAACCTGCACCTCACGCTGCCGGGCACCATCACGTCGACAAATGGGATTGACACCGACGGTGTGCTGGGATGGACGGTGCCGCTGATCGGAGAGCCGGCGGCGATCGTCGCCATCAGCGAGCAAACCGACAAGGGCAACATCTGGGCACGGCCCTTGGCCACCGGCTCAATGGTGGCGCTGATCGCCTGGTGTGCATTTGCCGTCCTATTCATCCTGGCAGTGATGCTCGCCAGGCATCGCCGCCAGTTGGCAGCGCAACGGCGCCGCCGGAATTAGACGGAAGGAGTCAGGCGAGATCGGCCCGGCGCGGACGGGCCGTGGCCAAGGCCAACAAGCCAACGACAACCATGGCGATGACGCCGACCGAGGTGACCATGTGCGGTTTGAACTCCGCCGCGCCTGGGTTGAGGAACGCCGGTGGTGCTGGCACGTCGCCGAGACCGGCGAGCGACGAAACCCACTGCCAGGCGTACAAGGCCAACCCGCCGAGAGCGAGACCCACTCCCCAGCGGCTCTTGCGTAAAAAGCCGATCACACCACAGGCAGCGACCATCACGGCCATCGCCAGACGGCCATAGATGAACGCTTTGTTGCCCAGCTCGTCGCCGAAGTTATCGCCGAACGAGGCACCGTTCTCGGGAATCAACTGGCCAACCCCGGCAGCAACGCTAGCGATCGCGCCGAGCGCGCAGAGGGCAGAATTCAGGCCGTAACGGCCCTCGCCGGTTGAGCGTCCGAGCGAGGCGAAGAAGGCAAAGAGACCGAGCAGGGCGGAACCGAGCAGGATGTAGAAACCGATCTCCGGGGCGTAGTCGAAGTAGGTGCCACCGCCGCCGCCAACCGCCGCGCTCGTCGCCGCATCGTCAGCCTGATCGCGGATGCTGTTCATGAAGCCGAGCACGCAGACAACGGCTGGCACGAGGGCGAGCCCCGCACCTGCCAGCAGACCGCGGCCAAAGCGTTTGCCGGAGGCGGCGAGGAAGGCGCCCACCAGCAGGGCAAGACCCGCGGCGACAAAGGCCACTTGGAGGTTGGTGCCGCGGAAATCGTTGAGCTTGTACCCGCCAAGGAAATCCGGGATGGGGGCGTCGGAGCGAATGGTCATCTGCTTCAGCGCAGAGCCGAGAATGGCACCGATGCCAGCGATGCCGGCCAGTGTGGCCAGCGCGGCGCCCATGCGCGGCGAATCGTCGACATCGTCGTAGGCCACCGCCGTCGGGACAGCGTTCGTTGCCGGTGAGGGCATGTAGGTATCGACGCGGACCTCGGGTTGCGCTGGCCAGGAGGTGTCGAGCTGCGCTGGAGTCGTCTGCTCGACGATGCGAATTTCCGAGGTATCCCTCATGCTCGGTGCAGGGGCGGGCATGCCATGCGACGAGCCGAGGGTGAGGTTGGTGTCGAAGTCGTGAACCGTGGCGCTGACATCCGCGCTCGCCGCGGCAACAACCGGTGGCAACTGTTCGGCGATCATGCTGCCGGGCGGAGGGGGAGCAAAGCTGGAGCTGCGGTCGGCAGCGATCAGCGCTCCGACGGGCGCTCCGCACTCGGTGCAGAACTTCTGTGCCTCGAGGCATTCGTGTTGGCAGATTGGACAATTCACGTCGCTCACCCTTCGTAACGGGAGATTGCGAGTCAAACTATTGACCCTCGTAGCGCAGCTTATTGCACGGAGGCCGGGGCAACCGTGTGATACCCAACTTGTCAACGCCCCGGCATCGCGGAAACTGGCGTCTTGGTGATGCCTTCGACCATCTTGCTGTTCAAGAAGTGCTCGAACTCCGCGGCTGGTAGTGCCGCCGAATAGAACAACCCCTGATGGCGTGAGCAACCGAGGGCGAGCAATGCATCTGCCTGCAATGGTGACTCAACACCATCGGCGGACACGTCGAGGCCAAGTTCTTTGACAAGCCCGATGACCGCGCGCACGATGGCCCGATCGGTTGCAGCGGCGGGCAGAGCATCGACGCAGACACGATCGATTCTCACCTCGTCGATCGGCAACGTACGAAGCAAGCTCAGCGAGGAATGGCCGCGGGCGAAGTCGTCGAGGCACACCCGGACACCACGATCTCTCAACGCGTGGAGCTGAGTCGTCGCTGCGGCGAGGTCGTGCATGACGGCTCCCTCGGCAACGTCGACCGTGATGACGTCGGGCTCGATGCCATCGAGCAACTCCTCAAGGGCGTCCGATTGCGCCGCACCGTCGGTGGATGTGGGTGCCAGGTTGAGCCGAAAGCGAAAGTTCGTCGGCAGTCCGAGGCTGATCAGGCGACGCATCATCGGGCGCGACTGGGCCACCATCAACTGGGTCAGGCGTTCCAGCGATGCAGCCCGTTCAATGATTTCGATGAAGTTCACCGCCGGCACGGCACGACCGTCGACCAGCCAGCGGGCCAAGATCTCGGCACCGAGCACCCGCCCGGTAGCCGCATCAATCTCCGGTTGGAAATAGGGAACGATGTCGCCGTCCTCGATGGCCCGGCGAACACTACGGACTTCCGCGGCGCGGCGCTCATGGTGCTGGCGCACCGCTCGGTCGAAGACCTCGACTCGATTGCGACCTGCGCCTTTGGCATGGTGGAGGGCAGCGTTGGCGAACTGCAGTAGATCGTCGGCATCGGCGCCTGCCTGCGGCCCAGCGGTGACACCAATGCTCACGGACGAAGGCACCTCCCGTCCCTCGGCGTGCACCGGCTGCCTGAGGATCTCAACAAGTCGACGGGCGGTGGCCGTGCTCTCGGCGAGATCGCGGTTCGGAAGAATAGCGATGAACTCGTCGCCTCCGATTCGCCCGGCGAAGTCATCAGTGCTCAGACTGCGCTGCAGACGATCGGCGATCGCCGCAAGAAACTGATCACCACCGCGATGGCCAACGAGATCGTTGATCATTTTGAAGTGGTCGAGGTCGATGTACAACAGGCCCATCGGCGTCTGGTCAGTGGCCGCATCAAGCACTTCGGTCATTTGCTCCAACGCGCCGCGGCGGTTGAGCAACAGCGTCAGCGGATCGTGCGTCGCCTGATAGAGCAGCGTGCGATTCAGCGAGTTGAACCCAGAGTTCGCCGTTTCCAAGGCCATATTCGAATCGCTCAACGCCTCGTAGGCCATCTGCAGGCGTTCGTTCTGTACTGCG
This sequence comes from uncultured Acidimicrobiaceae bacterium, assembly GCA_963732585.1. GTDB lineage: Bacteria > Actinomycetota > Acidimicrobiia > Acidimicrobiales > Ilumatobacteraceae > WLMZ01. The sequence goes on from CAVSZY010000004.1 coordinate 498,154, forward strand.
AGATCCATCGCCAGCTCTCGAGTCTGGGCTTCGAGAACCAGCTCGTTGAGCGCGCCCCGGTGGCTGGCGACATGAATGATTGCCAAGGCCGCGAGGTAGAGCGCGGCAATCGCCGCGATCGCTCCGGCCGGACCGATATCGGTACCGATATAGGCGATGGCGGCAACGGAGACGAGCGGTATTTGGAACGAGCAGAAGAGGTCGCGACGGGACCGGGACACACTGAGCACGATGCCGCTGACGCCAAGCACGAGAACCAGGTAGGGCACGCTTGTTCGGTCCTGGGCAATCGGCTGCAGGAAGAGCGAGGAGGAAACAGTGATAGCGGCGAGGGCAACCACCACGTTGGCGTAGACAACGCCGAGCAACGTGGTGTGTTGATGAGGAGAGCGGCGCAGCACGACGTAGTAGCGAGCGCTTAAGGCAATTGCCGAGCCCACGGCGAAGAGCAGCCAGCTGCGATAACCCCGGGCGTCGTTGTCATGGAGTGCGACCGTAATCAGCACTGCAAAGGTGATGATCGAGAGCAGGCTTGGCAACAAGGTAGGTTCGCATCGAGCGAGCGACTCGCGGCCGCCAATTTTCATAGGATCATCCCCTTTCACTGCTAGCGCATCCTTTCTCTCACCCGACAATTACTACAATCGGTGTTCTAGTGACCGCCAAAAGTATATCTTTCGCAAATTCTGCGATTGGAACCGGACGTTTCGCTCCTTCCCCAACCGGTGATCTTCATCTTGGCAACCTGCGCACGGCACTCGTTTCTTGGTTGTGCGCCCGTCAGCGTGGCGATCGCTGGCTGATCCGCATGGAGGATCTCGATATGGTCACCTCCTCGATCGCTCACGAAAGGCGCCAGATCGATGCGCTCGGCTCCCTTGGAATGCACTCCGACATTCCGATCGTTCGTCAAAGCGAGCGGTTTGAGCTGTACGACTCGGCGATCGACCAACTGCGACAGCAGGAGCGTGTTTATGAGTGTTTTTGCACACGACGCGAAGTCCGCGAGGCCAGCCAGGCACCACACCCGCCTTCCCAGGTCGGGCCGCCGGTGGCCAGCTACCCGGGGACCTGCAGAACGCTGAGCGACGCGCGGCGCGCCGAGTTGCGCGGCGCCGGTCGACTACCCGCGCTGCGCTTTGACGCCTGCGGCATGGCGGTCAGCATTGAAGACCTCGGCCTTGGCCCGTTGACGCTGGCCATCGACGATGTCGTGCTGCGGCGAAGCGATGGCGTGCCCGCCTACAACTTGGCCGTCGTCGTCGATGACGCTGCGCAAGGGGTGACCGAGGTGGTGCGCGGCGACGACCTGTTTTCCTCGACACCGCGCCAGGTTGCGCTGCAGCGCGCCCTCGGATTGCCAACGCCCCGCTACCGCCATGTTCCATTGGCCATCAACGGTGCTGGTCAGCGGCTGGCGAAACGAGACGGAGCGGTGACCCTGGCCGAGCTCGTTGCGACGGGCCTCGATGCGACCGCCGTGCTCGAGCTGTTGGCAGTCAGCCTTGGGCTGGCGACGATCGGGGAGCGCCCAACGCTGGAGACATTGCTGGATCGTTTCGACCCGCAGCGACTTCCTCGGGAACCCTGGATCGTCCGTGCCGGCGTGCCACGATCGTCTGCATGAATGAAGTAGACGACCTGACTCGCGTGCTCGGATACGTGGACGCCTTCGACCCGACCGTCGCCGTCAAGGCCTCTCCCCTGGCCAATGACATCTACGTGATGCCGTTCTGGCGTCCCGAGTTCTGCGCGGCGATCGTGCGCGCCGCCGAAGCGGTCGGTGCCTTCGAGACAGCGGACGACGACCCGGTGCCCGGACACGAGGTATCGCTGGCGGTGATCAGCCCTCGATTGTTCGAGGCGGTGCAGGCTGATATTGGCCTGCGCCTATGGCCGATCCTGCGCCAGTTTTGGCCCTATATCGACTACTACGGGCTGCGCGACGTCTTCGTTATCCGTTACGCGCTCGGCGAACAAGAGTCGTTGCGCGTGCATCATGATGTGGCTCAAGTGTCAGCGTCGATCAAACTCAACGACGCCTACGAGGGCGCCGAGCTCGAGTTCCCGCGTCAAGGCGTCGACAACTCTGGGCAGCGGGTCGGCGAACTGATCGCCTGGCCCTCATTGGTGACGCACCCGCACCAAACCAATCAGCTGCACAGCGGCACGAAGTACGCGTTGACGATCTGGTGCGAGCTGCCCGCCTATTTGCAGCAGTGAGTGACAAAGGTCACCGCTGACCACCCCAAGTAACCGACCGGATTGCTTGCGGCGTCAAGTTTTGAGCAGCTCCGACGCACTAGACTTTCCCGTGGAGGCGGACGGCGCCTCCCAGGTCCTCCACAACATTGGTCTTCCGCATGATCCCTCGCATCGACGCCAAGCATTGGAAATCTGTGTTCGTGGTTGTTGTTGCCGCGACTGTCGTCTCGTTTGCGGGGTGCACAAGTTCTCGTCAGCTCGCCGGATCGCAGAATGGTGGCGACGGAGGTTCCGAGGCGAGCCAGCCGATCAGCGCCACCAGCCCGCAGTCTTCGCAACCGACCGCGGCGCCTACCGAGCCTTCCCCTCCACAGACCCCAGTGGTCACCGAGGCGCCGACGACAACCGCGGCGCCAACGACGACGACGACGACGACGGCACCGACCACTACCCTGTCGGCAACGACGACGACGACCATCCCGCGCAACATCGTGGCCGTCGCTAAGTCGGTTGAACCAATCCCGATTGTCGGTACCCGCGACGGTGCCGAAACTGCAGTCGTACAGGCACGGCTGACCGAACTTGGTTTCTGGCTGGCCGGCGTCGACGGCGACTACGGAACGACCACGTCGCAGGCCGTGATGGCCTTTCAGAAATACGTCGGGCTGCCCGCCACCGGCAAGGTCGACGATTGGACGGCCTTCGCTCTTGGCGACATCACCGAGAAGCCGCATGGATTGTCGGACACCGGCAACCTGTTCGAGATCGACAAGGGTCGACAGTTGCTCTTCGTTGTCGTCGACGGCCGCACTCAGCTGATCTTCAACACATCGACCGGCAATGGCGAGGAGTACACCGAGGAAGATCAGAACACGCCGGGCGAGTTGATCACCGGCGTCTCGCTGACGCCTGATGGCTTGTTCAAGACCGACCGCGAGCGCCCCGAGGGCTGGTGGGAAGGCGACCTCGGCAAGATCTACCGACCGAAGTATTTCATCGGCGGCATCGCCGTCCACGGGTCGGGCAGCGTGCCCAACTACCCGGCCTCACACGGTTGCGTGCGCGTCACGACCCAGGCGATGGATTTCATTTGGGACAGCGGCATCATGCCACTCGGCACGACGGTGTGGGTTCACGGCTGAGCCGTGGATCCTGAGCGGTTTTAGACGAGGAAGTCGGCGAAGAAGCGATCGACCATGCTTGGGTCGCTGGGCATGTCTTCAACCCAGGCCAAGGTCCGCGAGGCGTTCAACAAACTGAGTGTACGTGAGCGGTCGAGCACCATACGAACCTCGTCGAACAGTTGGTCGCTCATCTCCGCCAGGACGAATACCCGGCCACCGGCACGGGCGATGGTTTCGCCACGGTTGAACGAACGTTGCACGAGATCGGCGAGCACCACCAAGATGGCGTCGGATTCGAGCGCACCGCAATCGGCGGTATCGGCGTCGATGATCACCAAGCGGTACTGCGAGTTGATCTCGAGACCCTGCATGGCGCACTGGTCGAACAATTGCTGGATGCGGATCTTCAGCACCGCCGTGGTGCACAAACCAGTGACCGGATCGAGGCATTCCGCGGCCCGCAGCCCGTAGAGGTGACCCTCGGTCCAACCGTGAGCCAAGGCCACACCGGCGTCGAAGCTGCTGAGGAAGTCGGTCGAGGGCAGGTCTTCGTCGGCGATCAATAGGTCGATCCACGTCGACACCTGGTCGAGCGGCCAGCCCTCCGCGGCCAGTCGTGACCCGAAGCGCTCGAGCGCGCCACGTGTGCCTGCGGGGCGAGTAAAGATCGTCTCCACGAGATCCGCCGCCCGCTCCGAGACGCGATGACGATCGCTGCCGAGATCGGAGCTCGCGTCGATATTGTCGACCCACTCCTGATGAGCGGCCGTCCACGATGCCAGGTCCCTCACCGGATCCGCTTCACGTCGAAACAACTTCACGACACTAAGACGCCCACTCGCAGCGGATATGACGCAGAGTCGACATTATTTGCCCTCTATTCGTCGAACTCGGAGCTGACGGTCACTGGCGGTGAGACACTTGCCTGTTTCCAGATCAAACCGCCAGCCGTGCAAGGTGCAGACAAACTGGTCTCCATCGATCTCGCCGAACACGCTGAGGTCGGCTTGTCGATGCGGACAGGCTCGCTCAACCATGTAGTCACCGAACTGGATTTCGCCCTCCAGCACCGGAGAATCGATCTTGCGTTGTGCTTCGCTCTCGGCGCGGCGCATGCGCTCGACCGACAGGCTTTTGAAGAAGTTGTAGAGGTATTCGTTGAACGACCCTTGGCGCCAGGCACGAAAACGGCAGGAAAGAAACAGGGCGTTGCTCCAGTCGTTAGCACGCGCCGCCGTCACCGTCTCCACCAGTTCACGAGCGATGTCGAAGCGGAAGGAGTAGTCCTCTCCGGCGAAGGGGCGTACCTCACCGCGTGGAAAGTCGATGATGATCGCCAGGTCGCCGGCATTGAGCAGACAGTTTGCTCCGACAGCGGCGCGCAACGTCGGGGCCATCGCCAGCAACGGCTGCCACCAGGCTTGCAACGTGGCCAACAGCGTGACTGTCGGCGCGTGCCATGAAGCCTTGTGCGCGTCGAGCCATTCGCTCCAGTCCTGTTGGTAGTCCATGAGGTAGCTGCGCTTGTCGTCGTAGATCGCTGCCACCTCGGCGTCGTCACAGGGATGGGTGACGATAATGTCGCGCGCTGAGACCTCGATCTGGGTTCCCGGAATCGCCAAAATGCCGCGATGATCGCCGGCTTCCAGGCGGTCGATGAACGACGGCTGGTCGGTGAAAATGCTCAGCTCATCGCCATCGATGCGGTTGAAGGCGAAGAGTTCCGGGTCGAGGAAGCATGGCGGCCCAGCGCTGGGAACCACGGCTCGGGCGTCGAGCGCCTCCACATATCGCAGCGCTCTACTGAACTGACTTTCCACCTTGGCGTCGATCAGGACGCGCATCTTTGCTGGCGGCTCGTCGTAGACCATCGGGTACCAGATGGCACCGCTGAACTGCAGCCAGTGCAGATCGATCGGACCATGGGCCAGCAGCGCCTTGAGATCATGCGTACGGCAGTCGTTTTGGTTGACCAGGCGGGACACCCCGTCACTGATGACGATCGCCGAGTCGCCACCGGGCCCGTCGGTGATGCTCGTCTCCACGTGGATGGCGATGCTCAGATCTCCGAAATGAATCTCTTCACCATCGAGCGTGCGTACAAACTTGGTGAAGCCGAGATTGCGCAGACGTCGTTCCAGTTCGCGAGTGGGGAAGCCGGGCAGCAAGACGGTGACGTCGCGATCGATGTGGTTGGTCAGCCAGGGCTCGTCGAGGTGATCATCATGAATATGCGAGATGTAGAGGTAGTCGGCGTTCTCGATGCGCTGCATGAGATCGGCGGAGAGCCGATCATTGCGCGGAAAGACGAACCAACTTCCCAGGTAAGCGGGCAGAAACCATGGGTCACAGACGATCGAGCCATGCGCCGTCTCAACCAGGATGCCGGCATGGCCTATCGAGGTTGCTCGTAACGGCGTCATCGAGTGCAGGCTAGCTGTGGCCCGTCGACCGTGCGTCGACCAGGCCATCGTGACTTAGGCGACTGGCGGATCCGTGTACTGCTGGCCGCCGCGAGCGACATACTCGGTCCACGTCGAGCCGTCCCAGTAGCGCAGTTCGAAACGAAGCGCTGGGTCTTTGTACCAACCGGCCGGAATCGACTCGGCTGGAGCGGGCTCCGGTGTGTACACCGGGGTGTCGACGACCGGCGAGACGACGGTCGGTTCGTAGCTCTCGACCACGTTGGGACGGAAAACGTCGGTATCGGCGACCGCAGTTGTCGCCTCGCTGGCCCAACCCGGAGCCTCGGCTGCTGTGGTGACGAAATCGCTGCTATCGAATGACGGGGTATCGACGTGAGGCAGATCGACATCGCCCAGATCGACGCTCGGGACGTCGACTTCGGGAACGTCGATCGCCGGGACATCGACCTCGGGCACATCGACACTGCCCAGATCGAAAGTCGGTACATCGACCTCAGGCACATCGATGCTCGGTACATCGACCTCAGGCACATCGATGCTCGGTACATCGACCTCAGGCACATCGATGCTCGGTACATCGACCTCAGGCACATCGACACTGCCCAGATCGAAGTTCGCCACGTCGACCTCAGGCACATCGACGCTCGGAACATCGACGCTCGGAACATCGACCTCAGGCACATCGACACTGCCCAGATCGAAGTTCGCCACGTCGACCTCAGGAACGTCGATCTCAGGAACATCGATGCTCGGAACATCGATGCTCGGAACATCGATGCTCGGAACATCGATGCTCAGGTACATCGATGCTCGGCATGTCAACCTCGGCGACCGGTTCGGCGATGACCCATTCGGCATCGTCGATGAGCGCAGCTCGGCGCATCGACGTCGGCGGCGATGTCGACCTCGGCTGCGGAGACCTCGACGGCACCAGCATCAGCGACCACTGCGGCAGCGACAGCTACGTCCGGTACGGACACGGAGGAATCGCTCGACGCTTCCCCTGTGCTCCCGACGCCGCGACGCAGGAACGCCGTAATCTCGCCGCCGGTCTGAAGAATCTGCACGACATCCCAGCCGAGTGCGGAATGCTCGGTGAGCTTGTCCGCAAGGCCTGCGGGGTCATATGAGGAGGCGCTGACGCTGAGAAACTCGTACATAGACAAGACATTAGTGTGCGCTACGTCACGATTGCACGATGCACGCCGATTGATTCCGTGGTCGCGCGCTGACGTAGAGAATCAACCGCGGGAAACGAGTTCGGCGACGACCTGGGTGTCGGGTGCCCCGTCGTGAATCACGGCGCCGTCTCGCAGAGCGATCATCCGAGCTGCGTTGGTGACATAGCCCAACTCGTGGGTGGCGACGACGAGCGCTGCACCGTCGTCGCCAGCTTGTTCCAGCAACTCCAACAACGCAGCGCGGCCGGTGGCATCGAGCCCGACAAAGGGCTCATCGACCAACAACAGGTCAAACGGGCGGATGAAGGCGAGCACGATCGCCGCCTTCTGGCGCAGGCCGCGGCTGAAGGTGTTCGGCAGGTCGTCGCCACGCTCGTAGAGGTCGAGATGCCCAAGAAGATCGGCGGCGTGCTGCTCCCATTCGGCGACGCCATGCAACCGAGCGATGTACTCCAGGTGCTCCCACAGCGACAGGTCGTCGTAAAACGTCGGCGTGTCGGCAATGTAGGACAGCGCGGCCCGCGCTGGCAGCGATCCCGATGGGTTGCCGAGCACATGGCTCGACCCGCCACTGGGTTCCAACAATCCGGCCGTCAGCCGCATCAGCGTCGTCTTGCCGCTGCCGTTGTGGCCGATGAGGGCGACGCGTTCGCCGCGGCCGATGTGCAGGTCGAGTGGCTCGAGGGCGATGCGTTCGCCGTAGCTCTTGGTCAACCCGTTGACGTTCAGCGCGCCGTCGGTGCGCGTCGGCTCGGCGGCTCGGGCCGCCACCTTCTCCGTCGGCGGCGACGATGGCGCCGTCGCCTGACGTTGCGGTTTGGGGTGTCGACTTGGCGAGTTCATGTGGCTCCCCCGGTTTGGCGTTGTTGGCGCTGTTGTGTGCTTGCTTGTCGGCCCTCGGCCAGAAAGCTGCCGATGCGCGCCCTCCAGACATCGCGGCGGGCAACCCACCAGCCAACGGCTGCGCAGAGCAACAGTTGGGCGGCGACGACACGCACCGCGGCACCGACCAGCGAGTTGCCATCGTCTGCAGCGGAGCGCACCAGCAAGGTGCCGAGCTGCGGCACGGTGGCCAGGATCAGGGGCAACAACATCCGCATCGTCGTCGTCAACCCGCTGAGCTCCGAGGGCATCGCCACCGCTTGCTGGGCCTGCACAACGGTGTTCGGGGCGCCCATGACAATGCCGACGACCGCCCCGGCGGTACCGGCCCAAAAGCTCGGCACAGCGAGGATCGCCGCGGCGACGAGGTGCTCGCCGGACGCTCCGAGCACCGCCATCGTCGCGACGCCAATGGCCGCGTAGGGCACCAAGGCAGCGAGCGGGGCCGATGTCAGCTTGAGCATCTGTGGGCCGCGATCGATGGCGAAAGAAGCCGCTCGATCTGGCTGATCGATGTCTTGCGACAAGGGTTCGAGCACCTCGGTGCCGAGCAGGAAACCGAGCGCCCCGGCGATCAGAAACATGGGCGTGGTCCCGCTGAATGTGGCGGCATGGGCGGCGGCGAATGCAATCGCTACCACCGCCATGCGCAGCAATCTCCCGGCCGGGAAACGGAGCAACGACTGCCAGCCGCGGCGCCAGGCGATGGGGTGCGGCGACGAACGTCGCAGCCGGATCCACGGCCGAGACCGAGTGCTTTCTTGGCTGAGCTGACGGCGCAAGAGCATCACGGTGCGCAGGTCCTGCATCGTCACCGCGAAACGAAGTTGCGAGACGAGACCGGAGCGGCGCGACATGGCGTCGAGCGAGGTGCGACCGAGGAGTGCGAAACCGGCGATGACCACGGCGAGCACCGCAGCCAGTGCCACCAGATCGAGCGGGCGGGTAGTGATCGCCCACAGCGGCAGGTGGCCGACGAGGTTGCCGGGCCCAGCGGTATCGCCGATCAGCGCAACCGTTTGCCAGCCGAGCGGGATGGCCCCGCAGGCCAGGGCGACGGGGCGGGTGAGGTGTAACCCGTGGGCCAGCAAGGCGCAGCCGATGTGGAGCGCACCGAGCGCGGCGCCGAAGGCCGCACCGCTGATGGTCCAGGCAAGGACCGTTCCGGGGAGACGACGGCCGGTCAGTTCTCCGGCGAGGGCGCCGACCAGGGCGCCAGCGAAGACTGCCGAGCGCAGGCGCTGCACCGCGGGGCGCAACAGCACGCGTCGACGATCGATTGGGGCGAGCAATAGATGGCGTACGTCGCCTTCTTCGAGGGCCAACGGGCCGCCCTGGCTCCCGCCGCGCAACCCGGCGGCGGCAGCGATGACTACCGCTAGACCGAGCCAGCCGGGGGCCTGGCGGGCGAAGTCCGCCGATCCGGCTGCCGACAACTCGTCGTCTTTGACGAAGCTCGACAACCACAGTGCGGCCCAGCCGTAGCCGAGAGCGACGACGTAGACGCGGTAGGCGGCCTCGAACCAATCAAGATCGGCGAGACGGTTACTGCGCCGAGCCCGGCGCAGGCTATGCAAGGCATCGAGGCCGCCAGCCACCATCACCATGTCGCCATCTCCATCACCACGTCGCCATCCCCATCACCATGTCTCCATCACCATGTCTCCATCACCAGGGCCACTAGCGCTCAATGCCGAGTTTGGCGGGTCGTTGCGGGTCGGCGGACCAACCGCTCCAGCTGGCGCAATAGAGGCGGGGGACTCGCCAACCGATGTGCTCGAGAGCGAGGACATTGAGACAAGCGGAGACGCCGCTTCCGCAATAGGCGATGGTCTCAGTGTCTTCTTCGACGCCGAGGGCGCTGTAGTAGCGGCGCAAGGCCTCGATCGAGCGCAGCCGCCCACCGGGTTGTTCCAGCGCCCATAGCCACGGTGCGTTGGCCGCGCCAGGAATGTGACCGGGTCGGGGATCGATCGATGCGGCCGCGCCGCTATAGCGATCGGGGACGCGCGCGTCGAGGGCGACGATGTCGCGAAAGACGAGGTCGTCGCCCAGGTCGTCGGCCGTGGCCAGGCGCTGCTGCGACCAGGCGGTCGATGTGAATTGAGCCAGGGTGTGCGGGTACCCGGGGCCGGTCTCCAGGTCGCCGGTGAAGGCAGCGAGTCCGCCGTTGAGCAGTGCTGCGTGGCGGCCGAGCATGCGCAACATGACCACGAGGCGCCCGGCCGTCATGCCGCCAGTGTCGTCGTAGGCAACGACGATCGAGTCGTCGCCGATGCCGTGTTCACCCATCGAGCGAGCGAAATCATCGGCGGACGGCAGCGGATGGCGACCCTCGCCGACGTCCAAGCCATGAGCGGCGAGATGGCCGTCGAGATCGATGAAGATGGCACCCGGCAGATGCCCGGATTCGTAAGCCTCACGGCCGCTACGCCCATCGAGATACCAGCGGACGTCGACGAGCACCGGTTGCGGCAGCAAGGAGAGGTCGCTGGCCTCGATGATCGGGGGCATCACGACTGGTTTCGGATTGAGGAAGTTGAAGACCACGGCGGCTCCTGTAAGCGGGCCCTTGCACCCTATGCCGTAGCCTGAAGCGCATGGCAGATATCCGCCGAGTAGGTTTCCTCGGTCCCTTCGGGACATTCACTGAGCAGGCGTTGCGCACCCAGGCCGACTTGGCGGCGTGCGAGTTGGTGCCGTATCGCAACGTGCCCGACGCGCTCGACGCCGTGCAGAGCGGCGAGGTCGATTGTGGGTTCGTGCCGATCGAGAACTCGATCGAGGGCACGGTCAATTTCACGCTCGATGCGCTGGCATTCGATCACTCGTTGCTGATTCAGCGCGAGGTGGTTCTCGATATCGAGCATTGCCTGGTCGCTCCCGCAGGCACGTCGCTCGACGAGATCAAGGTGGTGTTGTCGATTCCGGTGGCCACGGCGCAGTGCCACCAGTTCCTGCGTACGCAATTGCCGAACGCCGATATTCAGCCGGCGAGCAGCACCGCCGAGGCTGCCAGAATGCTGGCCGAGAACCCGGCCAACGGGTATGCGGCGATCTCGCCGCGCATCGCTGCCGATCTTTACGGGCTGGCGGTAGTGGTGAGCGATGTCGCCGATCATGGCCACAATCAGACTCGATTCGTGGTCGTTGGTCCCGACGCCATCCCGGCGCGCAGCGGGCACGACCGCACCGCGCTGGTGGTCTATCAACGGGCGGATGAGCCCGGCAGTTTGATCAGCATCCTGCAAGAGTTTGCGGCACGGCGGATCAACCTGCAGAACCTGATCAGTCGGCCGACCAAAGAGGGTGGGCTCGGTGATTACTGCTTCATCGTCTATGCCGAGGGGCATATCGAAGACGAGTTGGTGGCGGATGCGATGCGGGCGCTGCACGCCAAGCAGGGTGCGGTGAAGTTCCTCGGCTCGTATCCGGTGGCCGGCGAGCAAGCGCATACCGCCCGTGAGCACGCCGACGCGCGCTGGCGCCAGGCCGACGATTGGATCGACGAGTTACGCGCCCGGGTCACGCCGTAGTTTGTGCATGGTGTTCGCAAAAAACACGTAGGCCGTTCGATCCATGGCCGCTAAGATTGGCGCTTGCGCCCAGGTAGCTCAGTCGGTAGAGCAACGCACTCGTAATGCGTAGGTCGCGGGTTCGATTCCCGCCTTGGGCTCCACTCCGAGCAGGTGTTTAACAGGTTTTCGGCCCAGCGCGCCGTAGGCGAGATCGCCGTTTGATCACATTTTGGTCACAGCAGAATCCGCGAGTGTCGCACCAAGTCTTGACTGTCGCCAAGCGTTCAACCTCGAAAACGTGTCGCCTCGGGATGTTTGCCCCCTCTGGCGACCGTGTCATGAAAGTCGGTCGGCTCCGAAGTCTGGGCGGCGGCGCTGGTGGTACACGGCCAGTACGACGAGTTGCCCGTCGGTCACTCGGTAACGCATGGCATACGGGAACTCAGCGGTGACGACCCTTCGCTCGACGACTTCACCGTTGTCGTCGTGGATTGCTGGTGTTCCGGCGTTCGGCCAGCGCAAAGCCCGTACGATCGACGCGCCGACGGCCACCACGAAGCGGTCGCCCAGGCCCGGTTGTTGCTGCTCGTACCATTCCCATGCGTCGAGGACGTCTCGCTCGGCGAGCGAGTGGAGCGTGAAGGGAAGGGCTCACACAGACTGGTGCCACGAGCGACGTTCGTCGATGCGCTGGAGGAGCTGCACCCACGTCACAAGTTCGGCGTCGCCTGACTCCAACTGCGTCGCTCTGCGTTCGGTCTCGGCTGACCACAGGCGCTCAACTTCGGCCTCGTCGAGGGCCTCCGAGTCGAGACTCGCGAGCAGGCCTGAGGCGAGCAGCACTCGGTCCTCGGCTGGAAGCGTTAGTGCTTGCTCCAGGAGTGTCTCGGCTGCATTGGCCACGTCGCAATCGTACCCGACGCCGAAGCGGCATTGAAGCGTGTGAGCTCCTCCTGATTCGGACTTCACACGACGTCGACGAGCCTATGGAAATAGTCCAATACTTTGTCATGCCTGGAAAGTGGTACACCGAATTGTTCGAGATCGCCGCGGATCAGTATGGCTTCATCACGACACAAGATGTGACCAGCATTGGCGGACGCGACCAGGTCCTGGTCGATATGGAACGCCACGGGCATCTCGATCGCGTCGCCCGCGGCCTCTACCGATTCCGGTCCCTTCCACCGACCGCCCGCGACGAACTAATGGCTGCGACACTGTGGCCCAACCGCCTGGGTGTGATTTCCCACGACTCTGCACTTGACCTGTGGGACCTCTGCGACGTCAACCCGGCAAAGATTCACCTCACCGTCCCCAAGACAGCCCGCATCCGCCGACAAGTCCTGCCGAGCTATGCGGTGCATGTCCGGGACCTTGCGCCCGCCGATGTTGCCAACATCGAGGGAATCCCCGTGGTCACGCCGTTACGGGCAATCCTTGACGGTTTCGACCAGCACCTCGACCGCAGGCTCCTGGATCAGGCCATCAGCGCTGCGCGACGCCGTGTTCTTCTGCTCGCCGATGAGCTGAGTTCGATCGACAGGATTTCAGCATGAGCGAGCCAACATCTCGTGACATGCCGCCACGAAAAGCCAGGACACTCACCATGTGGCTGGACGAATCTGCCACAGCTTCTGGCGTGGCTACTGGTCGGCTCCGTCGCCAACTCGTTTCATGATTCTCGCCGCCATCCTCGATGCCGCGCGCGACCTCAATGATGGCCAACCGATCCTTCTCGTCAAAGGTGGCGTGGCGATGGAGTTACGCCAACGAGGCTCGGCGCGGGCCACAAAAGGACTTCGACACGGCCCTACGAGCTGAACCCGCTGACCTTGCCGCCCATCTGGACCCGGCATTGCGTAACGGCTTCGGCGACTTCACCGCAGCACGGACCGCTATCGAGCCCGTACGGGACACCGGAGCGCTGCGCTTCGAGATCAAGATTGCCTACCGCAACAAGCCCGTCGTCACGGTGCCTGTCGAGATCGCGCAGGCCGAAGCCGGGATCGGTGCCGGCATCGATCACGTGCCGACGCTCTCGCTCACTCATGTCGGCCTTGACGGTCCCGCAACCGTGGCGTGCATCGCGATTCGTTGGCAAATCGCCCTGAAGTTACACGCTTGCACCGAGCACCCACCTGACTAGCAGATAGAAAATCGAGATGACGTAGCGCCGCGGCAGCGGCTGCTAATTTTGACGATGTGTCCGCAAAGAGGGAGGTGCCATGATGTCAAACGCTCCGAACCGTTTCACGGTGCCGTTGTACACCGTTGCAGATGCGGCCCGGATCGTCGGTGTTCCGCCCTCGACCCTGAGTTCCTGGGCGCGGGGGTACCTGCGCAAGTTCCCAGATCGCACAGAGGTGTCCGGTGAGCCGGTTATCACGCACATTTCTCCGGCTGGACTACGCCAGCCCACGATCCCTTTTGTGGGCTTGGCCGAGGCCCTCGTGTTAGCCGCTGTGAGAAGGAGTGGTGTGCCGATGCAACGCATTCGCCCGGCTTTGCGCCAGTTGCAAAGCGACATCGGTGTCGAACACGCGTTGGCGTCGCAAAAGCTCTATACGGACGGCGCTGAGTTGTTGTTCGATTACAGCGAACACATGCCTGGGTCCGCCGAAGCAGAGTTGGTCGGCAACTTGGTTGTCGTCCGGAATGGCCAGCGGGTGTTCGTCGCGGCGATCGAGTCCTACCTCAGCAGGATCGAGTACGCCACAGACGGGTATGCCGCCTTGATCAGCGTTCCGGCGTACGGCGATGCCAAGGTTGTGGCCGATCCGAGCCGCGCGTTTGGCGCGCCGATATTTGAGCGTGGCGGTGTTCGGGTGGACGATGTGCTGGAACGTTTCTGGTCCGGCGATCCGCTCGACGAGCTCTCAGCCGAATTCGGGGTTCCGGTCGATCAGCTCGAGGACGTGCTTCGTGTCGCATCCCGACGAGCTGCCTGATCTCTTTCTGGACCGCAGCCTCGGCAGGATCAAGGTTCCCCAACTGCTCCGTGACGCCGGACTGCGACTTGTCACACTGGCGGAGCACTACGGCATTCCGGCCGACGAGTCGGTTGTCGATGAAGAGTGGCTGGAGCTTGCGGGCACCGCTGGCTGGGCGGTATTCATGAAAGATACGCGAATCAGATATAACCCAGCGGAGCGCAGCGCGGTGCTTCGCCACACCGTCCGGTGCTTTTGTCTCACGAGCCAGTCATTGTCGTCAGCCGAGATGGCCGGCCGCTTTCTCGACAGCGAATGACCTCGGCATCCGACAACTTCGGGGCGATCCTAATCTTGGGTCGCCACATCACGAGTTCCGGGTGGGGTCTTCAACTCATCATCAATCCGCGCGTACAGTGCAGTAGCGAGGGTGTCCATATCGGTGTCCACGAGGACCTCCAAGGTTCAACGTCGGGTTAGCAACGTCGATCATGGACACCCCGCACATCTCACACGCGGATACTCACCCCTTGGAATAAGTCATCTAGTAGCGGGCACCGTGATTACTATCGATGACCGGCAGCCAAACGGCATAATGCGCAAGCCGTTCGGCGACTACGGTCAGCCAACCGTGGTTGAGGTCTTGCCAACCCTCGTTGCAAAGGATCCGCCTGACTGACCAGAATCCGAAATCACCGAGCTAATCGACTGGTGCTGCCAGGTTCAGATCGAAGATGGCATCGTCCAGAGTGAGCCAGGCTTCGTCGATGATCGTGGTCACTGTGGAGCTGTCGAACATCGCCGTGCTGTGCTCGATTGCGACTTCCCGCAGCACATAGCTCTCGGGATCGAAGCGCCATGTGCCGGAAAACCGCTGATCGTCGGTCGACAGTTCGACATGCACGGCAATCACCGCACGGCCGCGTTGATCGGTGCCCGCTGATTCATCCAGCACCGCCGCTGGCAGCGCGGCCAGGGTGGCGAACACCTGCTCACGGATGGCCGTCGAACCGTTCGGGTCGAGGTGCTCTGTGGTCATGTCGGTGAGCAGGGTCTCGATCACGTCCTGCCCGGTGGGATCATTGGCGGACAGCGGCCGATCCACAGCACTCACTACGCCCCGATCGCAGCCTCGATCGCCGGCTGGCTCCGGAAGGCTGCCAGCGAAATCAGCGATCGCCGTGCCATCCGCTTCGTAACCCGTGATCGTCGTGGTGAAGTCGTAGCTGCTGGTGCCCTCCACGATGTGCGTGCGGTCCCGCCCGGATTCAGCGTGCACCCATCGTTCGACGGCGACATCCACCCGTTGGCTCGACGGATCGCCGAGCACCGTGGCCCCAGCACACAGCAACGTAAAATCGGAGTCGACCAGTGTCGAGCTGTAATGCACACGCGATGCGGCATCACCGGGAGCGGCATTGGCAACCCGAGCGCCGCCGAGCACGTCGCCGAGCGACAGCGAGCCAGAGTCGCCACGTGTCATCGGCCCGATCACCAGCGCCGCGGCGGCGCAGGTACTGATGGCCGCCAGTGCGGCACCGTGGCGGCGATAACTTGGCCGAGCGGTAATCGGCGGTGGGGTCCCTGGATCGATGCCGTCAAGCGGCGCGAGCAAGTGCTCTAGTTCGAGATCGGTGTTCATCGTTCAGCTCCTTGAAATGCGTCGGATAACTCGGTACGGAGCCGGTTGCGGGCGGCGACCAACTGCGAGGAAACGGCACCTTCGCTGATGCGCATCGCTTGCGCACACTCCCGTTCGGTGAGCGACCCGAGGTATCGCAGCGCAATCGCTGTACGCATGCGCTCAGGAAGGCGGCTGACCGCATCCCATACCGCTGCCGCCTGCTCGGTGGAAGGCACCCCATCGCTCAGCGCCGGCATCGCCCTCACCAATTCATCGCCACGCTGCGACCGTCGGGCTCGACGACGAACGTCGTTCAAGGCCACACGGAAGACCCAACCGCTCGGGTTGTCCATCTTGCGCACCCGCGCAAAACGCTCGAAGGCGCGGGTAAACGCAGTTGCCGCAGCGTCTCGGGCCGTATCCGGATCGCCGATGGCAACGATCAAGGCACGCACCACACGCGGGTGCGCTACCCGATACCAGTCAGCGAAGGCCGTTTCCGTCTCCATGACACTACAAAGCCACGAGCACGCCAATTCCCTTGGCTCTTCGACGAAGTGCGTCGGTGGGTTACCCTCGGGCGATGAGCTACGACGAGTTCTCCCTGTTCCACGAGAACGCCGCCGAGTTCGGATTGCCGTTCGATCGCCCGCCCGTCGTTCGGCGTGACTTCGTCGAGGTCGCCCCCGGCCGCCGCTTGAGCGCACTCGTGTGGGGCGAGGCGCCGCCCGAAGTCGTCCTGCTACATGGCGGGGCGCAGAATGCGCACACCTGGGACACCGTTGCCTTGGCGCTCAATCGACCCTTGCTGGCCATCGACCTTGTCGGCCACGGGCACTCCGATCCAGCGTCGGATGCTGTCGGCCTCGCGCTGCACAACAATGCCGCCGACGTCGCCGAGGTGATTCGCCAACTGGCACCGCAGGCCCTGGCCGTGGTCGGCATGTCGCTCGGCGGTTTGACGACCCTGGTCATCGCTGACATCGCTCCCGAGCTCGTCCGCAAGATCGTGCTGGTCGACGTCACCCCCGGCGTGAACAGCACCAAGGCGGCGGCGATCAGCGCCTTTGTCCAAGGCCCGGCTGGGTTCGAGAACTTCGACGAACTGCTCGCTCGCACCATCGAACACAACCCAACACGCACGGTTGCCTCACTGCGTCGCGGCGTCTTGCATAACGCCCTGCAGCTCGAAGATGGCACCTGGGTGTGGCGCTACGCCCGCGGCCGCGGCCTGATCGCCACGAGCAACAGCTCCAGCAACGACGGCAACATCGAGGCCGAGGCGGGCGCAGATCGCCCCCCGGAGGTCGACTTTGCCTCGCTGTGGGACATCGTCTCCACGGTCACCGTGCCGCTGATGTTGGCCCGCGGCATGCGTCCGCAATCCGTTGTCGACGATGCCGACGAAACCGAGCTGTTGCGCCGCTGCCCCCACGCCCGAATCGAACATTTCGCCGAGGCCGGACACAGTCTGCAAGGCGACATGCCGGTCGAATTTGCCGCCGTGCTCGACGACTTCCTCAACTCGTAGCGTCAGCCAACCAGTTGCCGTGAAACCCGAACGGCACCCGGGCAGGGAGCAGCACCCTGGCCACCGGCTCGCCGGTGAAGTCGCCGGCATCGAGGATCACCAGCTCGCCGCGGTCCTCATTGGCGTCGTGGATCACCGACATCACCCACCCGTCGTCCTCAGCAGAGGTCTCATGACGGGGGATGAACACCGCCTCCATCGTCATGCGGCCCGGGCCATAGTCGTGAATATCGGTGGTGCCACGTTGGAAGTCGTGGCGCAGCAGCGGGCCGTGATCCCAGACACTGTCGATGTTCACTGCGTAGCCAAAGCGATGCCGACGGCCGACCAAACGCTCATCGACACGCGGGAACTCCTGAGGCCGATCATCGAGACGCTCCTGCGTCACCTTTCCGGCGGCGGGATCGACGGTCCAGCGTTCCAGCACGGGATCACCCTCGTTCGGGCCAAGGACCTCGGTGGCGAACATCCGCGGGTGGCGGACGACGTCGATGACGATCCGCCCGTCGGCTAAGTCGTAGGCATTCAGCGGATGAAAGACGTAGCAGGGCTCGATGTCGATGAAGCTCGCCGGCCCGACCCCGGCTTTGTCGAGCACCACCAACCTGGCGCCGTTGTCGGGATGCCAGCGATACGGCAAGCGCGCCCCGGACATCGCTGCCTCGAGATCGAAGATGCACGGCAGGTCGAACAACACGGCACGGCTCTCGGTGATCGAGAGATCGTGCATCATCGGGCTTCCAGCGGCGGGCAAGGGGATATCCCGGACCGTTTTCACCAGGCCGTCGGTGCCGACCACCAGATACTGCACCGAGTTACCCCATGTCCATGAATAGGCAGCGACGTGCAACTCGCCGGACGCCGGATCTCGTTTCGGGTGGGCGCTGAACGACAGCGGCAGGGTGCCAGCAAAGTCGGTGCAGCCGACCGTGTTCAGTTCGTCGTCGAGTTCCACGGGCATGCCACCGGCCTCGACGATGGCCAGCGTTCGTCCGGCGTGGCCGATCACGTTGGTGTTGGCGGCGAACACTGGACGATCGGGTGGAAAAGGGTGCGGCTTGGCGATCTCGCCCAGTTTGGCGCTGACCTCAGGTGAGCGAATCCAACGATTGCGATACCACTCGGCCTTGCCTTCGCGCAGGCGGATCCCGTGGACCATGCCATCGCCGGTGAACCAGTGATAAGTGCCCGGGTCGACGTCGCCGATCGGGTTGGGACCGTTGCGCAGATAGCGGCCGCTGAGCTCGACCGGTATCGCCCCGATCACGGTCAGGTCGACGGCGGTCAACTCCTCGGTCACCGGGGCCAGATTGTGTTGCAAGAACATGTTTGGCCTGGCAGTGGAATCGGTGGCGGACATGGTGCCTCCTGTGCTCAACATGGCTCCAACCCGCACTGTAGACGCGACGGTCGAGGTCGATGCGCAGAGTTCTTGGCCCGGCGCAGCGACCTGGCAACATGAGCGCCAGATAAACACTTCTCAAGGAGCACGACACATGGGCGCACTCGACGGCCGCGTTGCCATCATCACCGGAGCAGGACGAGGGATCGGGCGCGAGCATGCCTTGCTTTTCGCCGCCGAAGGCGCCAAGGTCGTCGTCAACGACCTCGGTGGGAGCGCCGATGGCACAGGCACCGACGACAGCCCAGCCGAGCAGGTGGTCGCCGAGATCCGCGCCGCTGGCGGCGAAGCGATCGCCAACCACGACGACATCGCCGACGCCGACGGCGCGCAGCAACTCGTGCAAAGCGCCATCGACACCTTCGGGACCGTGCACGTGCTGGTCAACAACGCGGGCATCTTGCGTGACCGAATGATCTTCAGCATGAACGACACCGAATGGGACGCGGTGATTCGCGTGCACCTGCGCGGCCACTTCATGCCAACGCGGGCTGCGGCGCAGTACTGGCGCGAGATGGCCAAGGCTGGCACCCCGGTCGCCGCTTCGGTGATCAACACCACCTCAACCTCCGGCCTGTTGAGCAATCCGGGCCAAACCAACTACGGTGCCGCCAAGTCGGGCATCGCCACGTTCACCGAGATCTGCCAGAAAGAACTGGTGCGCTACGGAGTTCGCTGCAACGCCATTGCCCCGGCGGCGCGCACCCGCCTGACGGCGACCATCCCCGGCTCGGAAGAGGTCAACGCCAAGCGCGCCGCCGAAGCCGCCGAGGTCGGCTTCGACAAGATGGCACCGGAAAACATCTCGCCGATGGTCGCCTATCTGGCCACCGAGAGCTGCCCGATCGCTGGCAAAGTGTTCTTCGTCTTCGGCGGCACGGTGCAGCTCTTTCAACCGTGGACGATCATCGACACCGTACGCGTCGATCACAAATGGTCGATCGATGAACTGGCTGCGGCTGCGGGCAAATGGGGCGACGTGCATTTCGACCAGTCGCTCAAGCTCGACTGATGAACCCGGTCGAGGCCGTCGAGTCCGTCGAGGCCGTCGAGGCCGTCGACCTTGTCGGGCGGACGGCAATCGTCACCGGTGGCGGTCACGGAATCGGCCGCGCCTTCGCCGAGGCGCTCGCCGCCCGCGGCGCCAGGGTGGTCGTCGCCGATCTCCATGCCGAGCGTGCCGAACGCATCGCCCAGCGGGTCGGCGGCATCAGCGTGGTTTGCGACGTCGGCTCACCTGACGCTGTGCAACAGCTTGTCGATCGTGCCGTCGAGGCCTTCGGACCGGTGGCGGTGGCCGTCTCCAATGCGGGAATCGCCGACAAAGGTGCCAATCTCAACAGCCCGGTCGAGCAGATTCGCGCCGTCGTCGACGTCAACTTGCTCTCCCATGTGTGGATGGCTCAAGCCGTGCTGCCGGCGATGATCGCCGCGGGTCAGGGCGTGCTGATTCAAACCCTTTCCTCGGCGGCGCTGATCACCGGTCCGTCGCCGATGGGTTACACGCTCACCAAACACGGGGCGCTCGGGTTTGCCGAGTGGGTGGCATTGCACTACGCGCACCTCGGTATCCGCGTTGTCGCCCTCTGTCCAAACGCGGTGAACACCGGGTTGCTGGGCCGCAACGAAGATGTGGAAACCGACGTCACCAGCGATTTGCCGCTGCCGCTCGGCGACATCATCGAACCGGAACTGTGCGCGTCGATGTCGCTGGCCGCGATGGATGCCGGGCAGTTCTTAGTGCTGCCACACCCACGGGTTGGCGACTCGTTCAAACGCAAAGCCGACGACTATGACGGCTGGTTGGCCCACACCAACACCCGCCTGCGTAAGATGCGCGGCGAACTCAGCTGACGGCACGCCAGGCGCGCAGCGCAACGTCAACGAACATTGATCGCCGACGGCGCTTCGATGTCGAGAATGGCCTGATGTGTCAGTTCCAGCGATTTCGCTGGCGACCAGAGGAACCCTTGTCCCGAGTCGCAGCCGAGGGTGCGCAGCTCGTCGAGCTGATCCGTGTCCTCGATGCCTTCGGCGACGGAATGCATGTTCAAGCTGCGAGCCAACCCGAGGATCGCGTTGAGGAACGCATTTCGCTCCGTCGCTGGCAATGCATCGCCGCTGACGAAGGAGCGATCGATCTTGAGGATGTGCGCGGGCAATTGCTGGAGGTAGTTGATCGAGGTGTAGCCCGTCCCGAAATCGTCGATCGCGATCTTCACGCCGAGCGCGCTGACGTCGTGGAGGCGTTGCACGGCGAGGGGATTGTCGAGCAACGACCCCTCGGTTACCTCCAACACGAGGTACTCCGCAGCCAGCCCTGAAACTTGCAATGCGTCGCTGACCGTCTTGGTAAACGATTGGTCGTGCAGCTGAAAAGGCGAGACATTGACATGCATCAGCAACGGACGGCCATCGCGAGATTCGGAAAGTTGAACAGCTGCCTGGCAGGCGGCGAAGATCACCCAACGACCGATGGCCACGATCATCCCGCTGCTCTCGGCGATCGGGATGAACTGATCTGGCAGGACCATGCCCCGCTTCGGATGATGCCAGCGCAACAGTGCCTCGACACCCTCGACGGCGCCGGTTTCCAAATCGACGGTCGGTTGGAAGTTCAGGGTCAGCTGATCGGCACCGATGGCCAAGGCGAGGTCATGTTGCAGCTCAAGTTGGTCGGCAGTGATCTCTTGCAGCCGATCGTGATACAGCTCGGCGCAGCCTTTACCGGCACGCTTGGCCGAGTACATCGCCAGATCCGCATTGCGCAACAATTCCTCTGTTGTCGCTCCCGGTGTTGCGGTGGCGATGCCGATGCTCATCGATGGGAACAGCACCCGGCCAGCGACTTCCACCTGATAGCCAACGACACTGAGCAGGCGCTCAGCAAGAGCGACTCCCTTGTCGGCGTCAGCGCCTTCGAGCAAGATGGCGAACTCGTCGCCACCGAGTCGGGCAAGGGTGTCCGAGGTGCGAATACAGCCCGCCAGTCGTTTGCAGATGACGCTCAGCAGTTCGTCACCGATGCTGTGACCGAGCGAGTCGTTGACGGTCTTAAAGCCATCAAGATCGCAGAACAACAGCGTCACAGGACTCGCCGTGCGCTCCGCCATCGACAGCGCGTGATCCAAACGATCGCGCAGCAGTGAGCGGTTGGCGACGCCGGTCAGCGAGTCGTGGAAGGCTTGATGCGTCAGCTGAACTTCGAGTTCCTTACGGCGCGACACATCACGCCAGACCCACACTCGTTCACCGGGTGAGCCCTCCAACGGCGTGCCGACCGCCTCGAGCCACATTGAGGCACCGTCGGCGTGCTGATGTGCGATCTCGATTGTCTGGTGATCGCCGCTAGCGCGCAGCAGATCATCGGCTGCCTTCCACGCCTCACGGATCGACTCGGGCATCGCCTCAGGACTCAGTTTCTGGCCCTGCGCCCCGATGGCTGCCAGCCAGCCACCCTGGGAGCTGACGATGGTCAGCCCATCATGGTCGGCGACGGTGACGACGTCACGGGAGCTTTCGACCAGCGCTTGGAAGCGTTGATCGAGGGCCGCACGACGACGACGGTCACGCAGCGCCGCCCCGCCGAGCAGCAACACGGATAAACAGGCCGCTGAAACCGCGGTGGCGATCCAGGTTAAGCGGCGGGCGGTCCATTCGTCCGTCTCTGCGCGTCCGCGATACTCAAGGCTCAAACCGCTCATACGCTCGATCACTTCGTCGAAGTGCGGGTCGATGCGTGTTTCGTCGATCTCCTCGGCCAGTTCCTGGTCGCCCTCAACCAGCGCCGCAACGAATGCGGTGACGTCATCAACGTATTGCGCTACAGCCACCTCGATGGTCGGATCGACATCGCTGAAGTTTCCTCTGCGCAAATCGAGCTCCATGCTGTCGATAACCGTCTCGATCTGCGGCAGCACCTCATCCGCGGGCTCTTCGGCGGCGATACGCCACTCAAGGCCGTCGAGCGTGCGCAGCTTGACGATCAATTCCAGCGCAGCCTCCGATGAGGCCCGACCTTGCGTCGCTCGCCGCTGCAGGGTGGTGACCACCAGAGCGAGCGTGACGCATGCAAGGCAGATGACCGCGAAGGAAAAGCCGCGAGTCAAGAACCACCGGGAACGTGGGGAGACGGTCAGGGCTGAAGGCATCGCCCTGGATATCGGCAGCTAAGCCGTTGATCTAAAGTTCACGAACGCGTTGTTCGGTGTGGGAGCACAAAACAGCGGTCACTCAGCGACCCGAGTGCATAGGCCTGATAGTCGATGCCGAAGTCGCTATACAGCCATCGGCATCGTTCGCTCCAGCGCAGCGCGTCGGGCGACGAGATGCGATGCACGACCTGCATCACCCCGGTTTCGTAGATGCGATACTCCGCCCACGTTCCAGGGAAGTCTTTCACGCAGCCAATCTCGATCGTCGGTACGGCATCGGCGTTGGGCATCGGGCGCACACGATGGCGGTGGGTGTGCCCGGCGGTGTAGCCGAGTACGAGGCGACGGCGCTGGGCGAGCGCGCGTCGAGCTGCATGCTGGCATCGGGATGGATCCCGAAATAGCCGCCGCGACCACCTTCATCGTCACCGGTGAACTGCTGGTGGTGGCCCATCAATAGCACCGCCCGATCGGACTCGGCGATCATCGTCTCCAGCCACTCGAACTGCTGCGGGCCGATGTCGCCAGTTGTCTGGCCCGGTATCGCCGTGTCCAGCAGGGCGACGTTCAATCCGTCGACGGTGATCCATTGGTCGCCTTCGTAGCCGCGCTGCATTTGGTAGGCATCATGGTTGCCGCGTACGACGTGCAGGCGGTCGCCAAACGCGCCGCGGTAGTGCGCTTCGAATGCCGCCCATTCCTCGGGCTGGCCGTCCTGGCTGAGGTCGCCCTTGACGATCACCTTCAGCGGGTTGAGCGCCGTGAGCTCGGCGATCGCCCCGCGATTCATGGTGATTGGATAGGGGTCTTCTCCCGGTCCGACGCGCATGATCGGCCCCTCCGGGTGGTCGTCGATGCGCCCGCATTCGGTCTCGCCGAAGTGCACGTCGTTGACCGTGGCGATCACCGCGAGCAGTTCGCCCTGAGGTCGCGCCAGGGTGCGCACCGTCTGGCCGTGGATGTGGTATTCCGTGTCGGCATCGAGGCCCTCGTAGCGGCTGACCTCGTAGCCGTCATGAACGATGATCAGGTCGTCGGCAACTGTTGTGATCTCCACGGGGTTGAACGGTAACCGGAGAAGTGCCGCCCTTTGGACTTAGGCCTTGACGACGACCGTGCCCATGATCTTGTCGTGGAATGTCTGCTTCTTGGGGTCCCACAACGGCCACAGGAATCCGAGCCCGAAAGGAAGGGCGGAAATGATCCGGGCAAGCGAACGCAAGAAGACTCGACCGGCGCTGATCGGTGTTCCCGACTGTTCGCCGATCAGGCGAACACTGGCAACCTTGTGACCCCAACTTTGACCGGTTGCAGCAACCTTTTTGCAGTACAACACAATGAAAACCACAGCACCGATGGCCGACAGAATGAGTGAAGCCGCCTGGGTGCCGGAGGTTGGGCCCTCGCACAAACCGATTCCACCGTTGATCGACGCCGGGCACACGTCGATTTCCTTGGGTCCGGCGAGGGCCACGATCACTCCCGGCACAGAAAAGAGCAAGCTCACGATCCAATCGATGAGCGCCGCGCCGACACGCGCCAACCAACCGGCATACTGCGCCGGGGCTTGGTAGGCGCCGTAGCCAACCGGGCCGCCGGACATCGGTGGCGGGGGCGGCATCATCGACGGAGGCGGCGGCGGTGGAGGTGGCGGCGTCATGCTCATGGCCGATGACGCTAACGGACTCGCTGCTCAGCGATGCGGACGCTCGCGGCGCGAGGGGAGCGGTCGACTCCACCACCGGCCGCTGAACTTCCACGCCGTTTCCAACCGGGCTTTTTCGGCGGCTGCCCGCTCGGACGCGGCAGAAGGCCAGGCGTACGACAGGGCGGCGACGATCGCGGCCGCCTCTTCGTCGCTCGGCACCGGCAAGATCTCCATGCTCACAGCGGCATGTTTCCGTGCTTGCGCCGCGGCAGTTCCTCACGCTTGGTACGCAGCATCCGCAACCCAGCGACGATCTTTTGGCGGGTCTCCGCCGGGTCGATGACGTCGTCGATGTAGCCACGTTCGGCGGCGGCGTAGGGGTTGGCGTACTTCTCGGTGTAATCGGCGACCAACTCGGCGCGCCGGGCGATCGGATCGGCGGCCTGTTGCAGCTCACGCCGGTAGACGATCTCGACGGCACCCTGGGGGCCCATCACCGCCAACTCGGCCGTCGGCCACGCGTAGGACAGGTCGGAGCCGATGCTCTTGGAATCCATGACGACGTAGGCGCCGCCGTAGGCCTTGCGGGTGATGATCTGGATGCGTGGCACCGTGGCCTCGCAATAGGCGTAGAGCAACTTGGCGCCGTGGCGGATGATGCCGCCGTACTCCTGATCGACGCCGGGCAAGAACCCGGGCACGTCGACAAAGGTCAGCAGCGGGATGTTGAACGCATCGCAGGTCCGCACGAACCGTGACGCCTTGCTGGCCGAATCGATGTCCAGCACACCGGCCAACATCAATGGTTGGTTGCCGACAACGCCGACGGTGTGGCCATCGACGCGGGCGAAACCGCAGACGATGCTGCGGGCAAAGTTGGTGGCGTACTCGAAAAACTCGCCGTCATCGGCGATCTCGCGGATCACCTTCTTCATGTCGTACGGCTGGTTCGGCGACGCCGGGAGAATGTCACGCAGCGCCGGGCACAAACGGTCCGGATCGTCCTCGGTTTCCACCAGCGGCGCTTCTTCGAGATTGTTCTGCGGCAGAAAGCTGAGCAGGAAGCGAACGTCGTCGAGGCAGGCCTTTTCGTCAGCGGCAACGAAGTGGGCGACGCCGCTCTTGGAGGCGTGGCTCATCGCCCCACCGAGCTCTTCGAGAGTCACGTCCTCGCCCGTCACGGTCTTGACGACGTCGGGGCCGGTGATGAACATGTGGCTCGACTCGCGCACCATGAAGATGAAGTCAGTCATCGCCGGGCTATACACCGCACCGCCGGCGCACGGCCCAAGGATCACCGAGATCTGTGGCACGACGCCACTGGAAAGCACGTTGCGATAGAAGATGCCGCCATAGCTGGCCAGCGAGACGACACCCTCTTGGATGCGCGCCCCGGCACCGTCGTTGAGCCCAACGACTGGGGCACCGACCTTCAGCGCCAGATCCATCAACTTGTGAATCTTCTCGGCGAAGACCTCGCCCAAGGCACCTCCGAAGACGGTGAAGTCCTGGCTGAAGACGAACACCTTGCGCCCGGCGACGGTGCCCCACCCGGTGATCACGCCGTCGGTGTAGGGGCGGTCCTCAAGGCCAGCGGCGTGGGCCCGGTGGCGGGCTAACAGATCCAGCTCTTGGAAGCTGCCGGGGTCGAGAAAGTAGTCGATGCGCTCACGAGCCAGCAGCTTGCCCTTTTCGTGTTGCCGCTCAACAGAACGCTGCGAACCAGCGTGAAACGCGGCGTCACGCCGGGCGCGGAGGTCATCGAGCTTGTCCTGCATCGGGTCGGTCACGGCTCAGACGCTACTCGCAATGCCCATTCGGCGCGGAACTCAAACCACGATCGGGCAGTATGGGAACGTGGTTCTGCCGATTCAGCCCCCGATTGCCCCGATGTTGTCCAAGGCCGCAGCCGAGATACCGGTCGGCGAGGGTTGGCACTACGAGCCGAAGTGGGATGGCTTTCGCTGCATCGTCTTTCGCGACGGCGACGACCTCGAATTGACCAGTCGCAACGAGCGCCCGTTCACCCGATATTTCCCCGAACTGATCGAACCGCTGAAGGCCTCGCTGGCGCCGCGATGCGTGATCGACGGCGAGATCGTCATTCCCTCGGCGGTCGGCGAGGGGCTCGACTTCGATGCCTTGCTGCAACGAATTCATCCTGCTGAATCACGGGTGCGACGCCTGGCGGCGCAGACGCCGGCGGCGTTCGTCGCCTTCGACATCCTGGCCGGCGATGACCAGTCGTTGCTCAACACCACGCTGGCGGACCGCCTGCAGCTGCTTGAGGGTGCCCTGCGCACGGCACAACCGCCGATTTACCTGTGCCCGACGACGCAGGATCCGGAGGTGGCCCGAGACTGGTTTGTTCGCTTTGAAGGGGCTGGTCTCGACGGCGTCATCGCCAAGCGGCTGAGCGATATCTACACCCCGGATAAGCGCACGCTCGTCAAGGTCAAACACGGGCGCACCGCCGATTGCGCAGTCGCCGGCTATCGCATCCACAAGGACGGAAAGGGCGTCGGGTCGCTGCTCCTCGGCCTGCATGACGACGACGGCAAGCTGCACCACGTCGGGGTCACGGCGGCCTTTACCGCCAAGTTCCGCGGCGAGTTACTGGACTTGCTGGAACCGCTGACGCACGGTGCTCTCGATGATCACCCGTGGGCGGATTGGGCCAACGCGATGGCCCACGAAGCCGCCCGCTTGCCCGGTGCTGGCAGTCGATGGAATGCCGGAAAAGACCTGTCATGGGTGCCGGTGCGCGTCGAGCGGGTGGTCGAGGTGACCTTCGGGCAATTGCAGAACGGCCGCTTCCGCCATGGCGTTCAGTTCCAGCGATGGCGGCCAGATCGCACACCGCAAAGCTGTCGCTACGACCAACTCGACGTCGCCACGGCGGTGCCGTTCGAGGAACTGATGAGCGCAACGTAGCCAGCGGATCGTAATCAGCCACGCCGCACTAGCCGGAGGGGACAGAAGTCGTGGTGGCCGCCGGGTCGACGACGATCGTCACCTGTGGCAACGTCACCGGTGTGACAGCCACGGTAGGCACCGTGCCATCGGCTTCGGAGACGGTGAAGTTCGTCGAGTCGCGGAACTCGCCCTCCGGCGTCAACACCGACACCGTCATCGTCCAGCCACCCGACGCCCCTAAGGGCACACCCTCGGAAAGCGGCAGCGAGGCCATGCCCGCCATCGTCATTTGCGGGTTGAGCTCGACGATGTTCGCCGTCGACCCTGGTGGAGGATCGAAGCGCACGACGATCGAGGTCAACGCTGCAGGTGCCCCGATATCGATGAACACGGCATTCGCCCCGACTCGCGCTGGGGTGACCAAGACGGTGACATCGTTCGTGCCCTTGGCATCGATGAAGGAGTGGCTGAAGGCGTAGTTGTTGGGGCGCGAGTTGCCGTCGTTGTAGTTGCCCGGCGCGAGCGCCAGCATCCACGCCGAGAGCAACAGGATGGCACCGCCACCGATCGCCTCCATGCCCACAGCTCGGCGCAACCGCGAGGCCATCGCCGCGCTCAAGACATCGACGCGATTAAGTCGAGCGGCGACGAACTGTCGGGTGGCGACGCCGACGAAGACCACGGCGATCACGGCGAGGACCTTGAGCATCAGCACCTGGCCGTGGCTGTCGAACAGGTGGCCGCGGTCGAGGCGGTACATCTGCAGTGCACCGCTGACAACCGTCAACGCCAGGGCGGGTGTCGCCAAGCGGCTGAATCCGCGGGTGGCGTGAACCAGGTCCTCCTCGCCCGGACCGCTGAGCACAACCCGAGCGAGCAGCACGATGCCGCCAAACCACACCGCCATGGCCAAGCCGTGGACGAGACCTGCGGCGTAGCCGATGACGGCCATCTCGCCACCGCTGCGGCTGAAGGCCATCGTTGCCACGGCGACGCCGGGCAGCGCCAACGACGGCAATTGGGTTGCCGGGTCGACGACGCGCTCAGGTCGGATCGCAACCCATCCCGCTCCCGCGCAACACAACAGACGAGCGAGCGCGGCCTTGCCGACCAAGGTGTCGGACAGATCCAACCACGCCGTTGGCGACAACGATGCCGAGAAACTCTTCCCTGTCGATTCCGCGGTCAGGCTGACGACGACCCCGATCGATGCAACCATCGCCACTATCCACGCCGAGCGGATGAATCGAATCGTCAGGATGTACTCGACACCTTCAGGCCAGGCAGTGGCGATGAGCACGAGAGCCCCGAAAAGGGCGGCGAGCCCAAATGACGACAGCAGCCTCGACAGAAACAACGGGCCGTCGGCGGGCGGTGAGGTCGCCGCGGCCGCGGTGCCATCGGTAGTCGTTGCGCCCGCCGGAGCGACCGTTGCTGTTGGGGCGGCGCTCACTGCGGTGACGGCTGGCGTCACCGCCGGAACAGCTGTGCTTTGGGTGATTTTGAAGGTCAGCTGGCTGGCGGTGACCTGACCGTCGAGGGACTGCGCCTGCCAATCGACCGCACAGTTACCGGCTGGCAACGGGGTGGCCGAGAGATCGAGCACCATCGACAGTTGGTCGGTACTGGTCTTGGCGCTGGGCACGGCGACAACAGCACCGTTGCAGGTCACCGCCATGTTCACCGCCGAGCCGATCGGGCCATTGAAATGGATGCTGATCGAGGATGGTGGGAAGTCGACCGTGGCGCCGTTGCCCGGTGAAGACGTGACCACCACCAACGTCTCTGCCCGAGCCGTCGATGGCTGCGCAAGGGCCACGAAGGCGATGACCAATACCCCGATCGCCAGCCGCAACCGACCTATTAGTGCATCTCTCCTAGACATGAGTGCTCTAACCGTAGTCATCACAGGTGCGCGCGGCAGGCACCAGTCGGCTGATACCTCGATTGGCCCACTCACTCTTCGTGGTCTGGCGCGAGAAGGCCACCGACTTCGCGGGCCTTCTGTAGGCTCGAACAATGGCCGTTCAGTCGCTCTATCGCCGCTACCGGCCCCGCCGCTTCAGCGAAGTGAAAGGGCAGGATCACGTCGTCACGGCATTGCGCAATGCCGTCATCAACAGCCGTGAAGGACAGGGCTACCTGTTCAGCGGGCCACGCGGAACGGGCAAGACCACATCGGCCCGCATCCTGGCCAAGGTGCTCAACTGCACCGATCCGCAAGATGGCGAACCGTGCTGCGCCTGCGAATCGTGCCTCGCCGTGGAGTCGGGCACCAGTTACGACGTGCATGAACTCGACGCGGCGAGCAATAACGGTGTCGAGGCGATGCGCGACCTGATCGAGAAGGCCTCGTTGGGCACTCCTGGTCGTCACAAGGTGTACATCCTCGACGAAGTGCACATGCTCTCCAAAGGCGCCGAAGCTGCGTTGTTGAAGACGCTGGAGGAGCCTCCGCCGCACGTGGTGTTCGTCTTGGCCACCACCGACCCGCAGAAGGTCAGTGCCACCATCCGCTCGCGGGTCCAGCATCTCGAGTTCCACCTCCTGGCGATGTCCGAGCTCGATCGCCACGTGCGCTGGGTAGCGGCCGATGCCGGGTTGGAGATCAGCGATGCGGCGTTACAACAGGTGCTCGAGCAGGGCGGTGGTTCGGCGCGCGACACCCTTTCGGCGCTCGAGCTCGTTGCCGCGTCCGGTGGCGACGTCGGCGAGTCGTTCTCCTACGACGAGTTCATCGAAGCGTTTATCAACGATGATCCAGGGCAGGCGCTGTCGGCCCTGGCCCATGCCGTGCAACAAGGTCGCGATGCCCGAACCTTGGCGCAGGAACTCGTCCGGCACCTGCGCGACGGCTTCCTCAGCTTGATGGCCCCTGAACTGGTGCAGCTGCCGGAGCAGCGCGCCGCAGTGGTCAGTGATCAGGCGGTGCGGATGGGCGCGGCGGCGATCGTGCGGGCGATGGAGAAGCTCGGCGAGATGCTCGTCGAGATGCGCCACGCACCGGACCCGCGCCTGCTGCTCGATGTTGCCTTGGTGCAGCTGACCCGCAGCGCCGGCGCGGGCGGGGCCGATCTGACGGCGCTGATGGCCAGGATCGAGAAGTTGGAACGCCAGGTGGCCCAGGGCGTCGCCGCCGCTCCCGCATCTTCGGCGGCCGCTGCGGCCGTCGCTCGGCCACCCGCCATCGACCCGCGCACAGGTAGGGCGGCGCTTGGTGGACGAGCCGGTCGCGATGCCACGCAACCGGTGGCCCGACCGGTGGATCCGCACGCCGCTGCAACCACCCCGACATCATCATCGTCAGCGTCTGTGTCATCGACGTCGCCGACCGGTGCCGAGGCCGACACCTCGCCGCTGGAGCGGGTAGCCGCAGCGAGTCCAGTTGGCACCGCTGAAGCACCGACAGCTCCTACCTCGGTTCCGAACCCGACCGGCGCTGCGTCGGTCGGGGCGGCGGCGGCGATGGTCAGCACGCGTTGGCAATCCGACATTCTGCCTACCCTGAAGCCGATGGCCCGAGCACTGTTTTCCGCCGGACGCTTTCTCGGCGAGCGCTCCGGGTCGCTGGCCTTCGGATTTCCCAACGAGCCACACCGCTCCCGCTGCGAACAGCATCGCGCCGACGTCGAGGCCGCAATCGCCGCAGCCATCGGCAGCCGATTCGATGTCGTGCTCGTGGTGGATGCGGGTAGCGACGACCAGCTCGCTGCGGTGATTGCCTTGTCCTCGTCGCGCCCGCAATCGTCGCCGACAGCGAGGCCGGGACCCGCTCAAGCGGACGAGGACATCGATCTCGACGACCTCATCGACGCTCCGCCAGACAGCGTGCAAACGCCGTTGGATCAACTTGAGCAGGCTTTCCCTGGTTCGAAGTTGATCGACGACGGCAACTGAGGCGACGACGATGGCTTCCACCTATACCCCACCGGTGCAGACGCTGATCGACGAACTCGGCCGCATGCCCGGGATCGGCCCAAAGTCGGCGCAACGAATCGCCTTCCACCTCCTCAAGGCCCCGGTCGACGACGCTCGACGATTGGCCGAGGCAATCGTCGACGCCAAGGCCCGCGTTCGCTTCTGCAGCCGCTGCTTCAATTTCGCCGAGCAAGAACTGTGCCCGATCTGCCTCGATGATCGCCGCAGCAGCTCGGTGTTGTGCGTCGTCGAAGAGTCACGCGATGTCGTCGCCCTAGAAAAGACCGGCGAGTTCCATGGCCGCTATCACGTCCTGCTGGGAGCGATGAGTCCGCTGGAAGGCATTGGTCCAGAGCAGCTGAAGATGAAAGAGCTGTTCATGCGCCTAGAGCCGGAGCAGGTTGAAGAGGTGATCGTGTGCACCAACCCGAACACCGAGGGCGAGGTGACCGCGCTGTACCTGGCGCGGATGTTGAAGGCCTTTGAGGTCAAGGTGACCCGGATCGCCAGCGGGCTTCCGGTGGGTGGCGACCTTGAGTATGCCGATGAGTTGACGCTCGGGCGGGCACTTGAGGGCCGACGCGAGATCACGTCGTAATCCGGCTTGCTCGATCCGGCCAATCCGTGCCGATCGATACCGATCGATCAGAAAAATTGTCTGGGGCACCACCCTCGTAGCTGGTAGCGGGCGGACGGGCCAGCTGCGGAGGTGGTGCCCCAGGGCACATGCTGCGAACCCCGAAGGTCTCGCTGCGAACGTTTGTTGCGGTTAGATTACAGAAATTGCCAACTGTCGTCAACCCTTTCTGACATCAAATTGCAATAATACTGCAGAAATCGGAGGCGACCAGTCCCCGGACGCGGCTGAGGCATCACCCTCGTAGCTGGTAGCGGGCGGACGGGCCAGCTCCGGAGGTGATGCCTCAGAACCAAGCAGCGACCCAGGCGGAGGACTCGGGCGCTGCGTTGACTTGTTGCGGTTACATTACAAACAACCGTCCGCCGTGTCAACCATTTTCGACATCAAACCGCAATATTTGACGAGTTCGATTTCATCGGCGCTGGTGCAGACCGATAATCCGGTGTCCTATAGCGCCCTGACGAGCAGCGCGTCGCCTTGGCCGCCACCGCCGCACAATGCCGCAGCACCAAGACCGCCGCCGCGGCGACGCAGCTCGTGGAGCATCGTCAGCGCTAGCCGGTTGCCGCTCATGCCAATCGGGTGGCCAAGCGCGATCGCCCCACCGTTGACGTTGGTGATCTCATCGCTGATCCCCAACTCCTTCATCGAGGCGATGCCCACGGCGGCGAAGGCTTCGTTGAGTTCGAACAAGCTGATGTCGCCGACGGACAGACCCGCTCGCTGCAGTGCCTTGAGAATCGCGCCGCTCGGTTGATGGAGCAACGAGGCGTTATCGGGACCCGCAACCATGCCGTATCCGACAACCTGGCCGATGGGGGCCACGCCGCGTTGCTCAACGGCCCTGGCCGACATCATCACCAATGCGCACCCGCCGTCGCTGATCTGCGATGCGTTGGCGGCGGTGATCGAGCCATCTTTGACGAAGGCTGGTTTCAGCGCGCCGAGCGACTCCATTGTCGTGCTCGGGCGAACGCCCTCGTCGGTACTGATGACGATCGGATCGCCTTTGCGCTGCGGGATGCTGACCGGCGTGATCTCATCGTCGAACAAACCCGCCGCCGCAGCGGCGGCGGCGCGCTGATGGCTCTTCATCGCCGCCTCGTCCTGCTGCTCACGGGAGATCGAAGCACCGGTGTAGTTGTCGGTGCTCTCACCCATCAGGCAGGAATCGAAGGCACACGACAGGCCATCTTTGATGATGCCGTCGGCCAGTTCGGCGTTGCCGTAACGGAAACCACCGCGGGCCCCCGAGGCGATGAACGGCGCGTTCGTCATGCTCTCCATACCACCGGCGATGACGATGTCGGCCTCACCGGCGGCGATCATCTGATCGGCGAGGTAGATGGTGTTCAACCCGCTGAGGCACACCTTGTTGATGTTGACGCTCGGCACGCTCATCGGAATACCCGCCTTGACGGCGGCCTGGCGGGCGGGCACCTGCCCTTGCCCGGCCATCAGCACCTGCCCCATGAGCACGTGCTCGATTTCCTCAGGGGCCACGCCGGCACGCGCCAGCGCGGCCTTGATGGCCAAGGCACCGAGTTCGGCGGCGCTGAACCCAGCGAGTGCGCCGCTCATCTTGCCAATCGGAGTGCGTGCCCCCGCAACGATGTATGAACCAGCCATGACGCCACCTTTCGTTTCGAATCCACCGTCGATCGTATTCCTCGTCACCTACCGATGGGCAACCGGCGGCGGGCCCTGCGCTTGGCAGCGTGCAGCCACGAGCCAGTACCCTCGGTCGATGAAGAAGATCCTCGAAGCCATCCAAGCCGACGCCAGCGGCGACGAACTCGCCAACATCGCCTTGCCGGAGTCCTACCGAGCGGTGTTCGTCCGGCGAGAAGACTCCGACATGTTCGAAGGCGTGGCCTCTGCCGACAAGGATCCACGCCAGAGCCTGAAGGTCGGCGAGGTCGCCCTTCCCAACATCGCTCCCGACGAAGCCGTCGTCGCCGTGATGGCCAGCTCGATCAACTTCAACACGGTGTGGACGAGCATCTTCGAGCCGTTGCCCACCTTTGGTTTTCTCGATCGGCTCGGCAAGCAGAGCGAGTGGGGGCGGCGTCACGCACTGCCCTACCACGTGGTTGGCTCCGATGCCGCTGGAGTGGTGCTGCGCGTAGGTTCAGCCGTGCGCAACTGGAAGCCAGGCGATCGCGTCACCGTGCACTGCAACTACGTCGATGACCAGGATCCGTCGTCACACGACGATTCGATGCTCGGCGCCAATCAGCGCATTTGGGGCTTCGAGACCAACTTTGGTGGACTCGGCGAACTGACGATCGTCAAAGCCAATCAACTGATGCCCAAGCCAACCCACCTCAGTTGGGAAGAGGCAGGGGTCAACGCATTATGCAATAGCACCAGCTACCGCATGCTCGTGGGTAACAACGGCGCCCGGATGAAGCAAGGCGACACGGTGCTGGTGTGGGGTGCGACCGGCGGAATCGGCGGATACGCCACCCAATATGTGCTCAACGGCGGCGGCACACCGGTCGGCGTGGTCAGCTCGCCCGACAAGGTTGCCCTGCTCAACGAGCTTGGTGTCGAGGCAGTGATCGACCGGCGCGCCGAGGGGTATCGATTCTGGAAGGACGCCACTACCCAGGACGAGGGTGAATGGCGTCGCTTCGGCAAGACGATTCGATCGCTGGTCGGTGATGATCCCGACATCGTTTTCGAGCACGTTGGTCGCCAGACGATGGGCGCGTCGATCTTCGCGGTCAAACGTGGCGGAACCGTCGTCACCTGTGCGGCCACCTCCGGATATATGGTCGAGTTCGACAATCGCCACTTCTGGATGAAGCTGAAGAAGCTTCTGGCCTCGCACTTCGCCAACTACGCCGAAGCCTGGCAGGCCAACCGTCTGATCGATAGCGGGCGCATCCAGCCTTTGCTTTCAGCGGTTTACGATCTCGATCACACCGCGGATGCGGCGCTGAAGATCCATCGCAACGAGCATGAGGGCAAGATCGGCATCCTCTGTCTCGCCCCGCAGGAAGGCTTGGGTATCGATGATCCCGCCAAGCGCGAGCGCATCGGAGAATCGAAGATCACGCTGTTCCGACGCCACGGCGAGGGCGCTAGCCGGGCATCATAGAACCATGCTGCTGACTGAAATCGACCATGTCGCCATCGCCGTACGCGACCTTGAGGCCGCCATCGACTACTACCAGCGGGCCTTCGGGGCCGAGGTCGAACATCGCGAGTTCGTCGAGCGCGACGGCGTTGAGGAGGCGCTGCTGAAGGTAGCGGAGAGCTACATCCAGCTGATGCGCCCGACGCGCGCCGACTCACCCGTAGCCAAGGCAATCGACAAGCGTGGCGAAGGACTGCACCACATCGGCTACCGCGTCGCCGACTGCGGCGAGGCACTGGCGGCGATGATCGCCGCCGGTGCCACACCAATCGATCAGGCGCCGCGCCCCGGTAGCCGACACACCACGGTGGCGTTCATCCACCCCAAAGGCAGTTTCGGCACCCTGATCGAGCTCGTTGAGGATCCGAACGCCTAATTTCTTTTCGCCCATCGAACGGCCTCAGAGCTCGATGAGAAGGCCCTTCAAGTAGGCCGCCTCGGGAAAGTCGAGCGGCACGGGATGGTCGCTCGGCTGGTTGAAACGGCCGATGATACGCGCCGTCCGCTTGGCGTCGACGGCCGCCCCAGCGACCACCTTCTGAAACAGATCTGGGCTGACAGCACCACTGCACGAGAACGTCAACAACAGCCCTCCCGGAGCGAGCAACTTCATCGCCAGCAGGTTGAGATCCTTATAGGCCCTGGTCGCCCGGTCGAGGTGGCGATCGTTGTGTGCCAACTTCGGCGGATCGAGGATGATCAGGTCGAACTCGCGTCGTCTATCGCGGAACCGACGAAGCTCCTCGAAGGCGTTGGCCTCGATCAACTCCCCCGCGTCGACGCCGTTCAATTCGGCATTGCGCTGCACGCCGACGAGCACCGCGGCCGAGGAGTCGAGGCTGGTCACCGACGTCGCGCCAGCACCCATCGCGATCGCGCTCATCGAGCCCGTGTAGCTGAACGCATTGAGCACTCGACGCCCGGAGACTAGCTCCGCGAGCTGCTGCCGTGGATCGCGTTGGTCCAGGTAGAAGCCTGTTTTATGGCCCTCGCCAATCGACACGGCGAAGCGATGGCCGTGTTCGTTGATAACCATTTCTGGCGGGGGTTGCTGGCCATGAAGCAGACCGGCGCGGGCCTCGAGGCCTTCGCGCTGGCGGGCGTCGATATCCGACCGCTCGTAGACGCAGGTCACCCCTGGCAGCGCGAACAAGGCGTCGGAGATGACACCACGCCAACGCTCCGCGCCGGCGCTACCGAGCTGCACCACGACGGCGTCGCCGTAACGATCGGCGACCACTCCGGGAAGGCCGTCGGCCTCACTGAATATGTTTCTGGTGGAATCTGTCGCTGCTAAGAGCCTCATGCGGCGCTGCGAAGCGGCCACTATTCGTGAACTAATAAGGTCTTCGTCGACCCGTTCATCCGCCTCAAAGGTCCAAACTCGCGCCCGAATCTGAGACTCCGGGGAAAAGGCCGCCCATGCCAAAAACTCACCCGACGTCGAAACAACACGGATCGTTTCTCCCGACTCGGGACTGCCCTCCACGCGTGACACAGCGCCGCTGAACACCCACGGATGGCGTCGGCGAAGCGACTTCTCGCGGCCCGCATGTAGCACTAGCTGGGGAAGTGTCGACGAAGGCATCGGCAGCGAGGCTAGGTCAAAAGTTGCAGTCAAATGACGTTTCCCTATTGCATTGTCTGCGGAAATGTCAACTAAGCTTCAAGAAACCGTCAAATGGCGGTGACAGCATGGGTAGTTCTCAGCGTAAATAAGCGCCGGGGCGCCGTGAACATAGGGACTGCTGGCATTCCCCCTGAAACGACGTGGTGTCCGCAACCGGGTCGTGAACGAGTGAAGAAGGCGACCCGTCATTTAAACCTAAGGTCAGGTTCAACGTATGAAATTCATTACTCGTTCAAAGGCTGCTGCTGCTGCATTCGCGGTTGGCGTCGGCGTTCTCACTGGCTCACTGGGCATGGGAGGAGTCGCTTCGGCGTCGTTCTGTCGGCTCAACAACTACGTCTGGAGCGGAAGTGCCACGGCCCCCGAGGTCGTCACCACTATCCCGGTTCCGGTCGGCGACGAAGTGCAACAGACCATTTACGTCGTCTATGACGCAACCGGCTCCGGCGAGACGATCTCCGTCACCGTCGGCGGTGTTGCTGTCGGTGGCTCGGGTGGAGCGGGAAGCAATGTCATCCTGCTCAACGGTGTCGCTATCCAGACCAACGGTGGCAACGTCACCCTGGTGCACGAGACTGGCACCGTCGGCGGATTGACGATCACGAACGTGTTCGTTCAGGTCAACACCTGTACCGAGGTCGATCCGGGCACAACGACCACGTCAGTTGCCGCGCCGACGACAACGGCTGCGCCAGCCACGACGGTCGCTGCGACAACCACCCAGGCACCGACAACCACCCAGGCACCGGCGACGACCGCGGCGCCGACGACGACCGCCGCTGCGGCGACCACAACGGTCGCTCCCACCACGTCGGTCGCGAGTGCTGCGGTGACAACCACCGTTGCCGCGGCAACGACCGTCGCCCCGACCACGGTGGCGCCGACGACCTCGGTGGCCAGCGCTGGCCCAACGACAGTCAAGGCCACGACGACCACCCTGAGGACGCAGGTCAGCAGCAGCGGCGTGCTCCCAGATGCCGGTAGCAACATCGATGCCATTGGCTTCCTCGGGTTCTTGGCGTTGTTGGTTGGTGGATCGCTGATGATCGCCCGCCGTCGCACCACAGCCGACTGATCAACTCGTGGGCGTTCGCCCACTAGCGTGATCTCATGAAGACCCATCTGATCGACGGTACGTACGAGCTTTTTCGTCAGCACTTCGGTCAGATGGGTCGTCACGCGTCTGAGGTCCCGTTCAGCGCCACGATCGGTGTGCTGTCCTCCACGCTGCAACTGATCGCTGATGGCGCAACGCACATCGGCGTGGCCAGCGATCATGTCATCGAGAGCTTCCGCAACGACCTGTGGGCTGGCTACAAGACCAGCGTGGGGATGGATCCCGAGTTGTTGACCCAGATTCCGCTGATGGAGAAGGGGTTGACGGCGATGGGGGTGACCACCTGGGCCATGGTCGAGTTCGAGGCCGACGACGCCCTCGGTGCCGCGGCGGCGATCGCCGATGCCGATCCGCGGGTGGACCAGGTGTTGATTGTGACGCCCGACAAAGACCTCGGGCAATGCGTGCGCGGCGACCGGGTGGTGCAATACGACCGGCGTAAACAGGAGATCATCAACGAGGACGGCGTGATCGCCAAATTCGGCGTCGGGCCGGGATCGATCGCCGATTATCTGGCCTTGGTCGGCGACTCAGCCGATGGCTTTCCGGGGCTCGCCGGATGGGGGGCCAAGAGCGCGTCGGCAGTGCTCGCTGTGTACGGGTCGTTGGAGAAGATCCCGCGGACCGCAGGGGAATGGGCAGTGCCCGGGTTGCGAGGTGCGGAGAAGCTCTCATCGACCCTGCAACACGACTTCGAGTTGGCGCTGCTGTTTCGCCGGATCGCCACGATCGAGACCGACGTCGAGGTTGGCGCGGTGGATGACTGGCGCTGGCAAGGGCCCACCGACGGCTTCGCTGCCTTCGCCCAACTGCTGGGGGCACCCCAGTTGGTGCAACGTGTCGAGCGGCTCGCCGCGCAGCGGCGAGCCGCGAAACACCCGCTGGCTGAGGTGACGGCCAGGCAGGCTGCGGCACACAACCAAAACCGTTGAAGGCTGCTACCTCCCGGTCCTGACCTGGTTCCCGGACGATTGTTGCACAGGACCCGACCGCCACCTCACCCAACGGGTGCTTATCACGGTGCGGTCAGACTAGCCGCCCGCTACCCTTCTCACACCTGCACGGCATTTTGTTGTGTCAGTTGGAGGGTTGCGAGAGCGGCCGAATCGGCACGCCTGGAAAGCGTGTGATGTGCAAACATCCGTGGGTTCAAATCCCACACCCTCCGCCAGTTGCTGTGCTCGCCGTCGCCGTGTCTCAGATGGCGACGAGCGCACATCCGATACCCCCTGCGGCGTTCGAATTGGCAAGTTTGGGCGGTGGCGGATCGGGTAGGGAAGACAGCGCCTCCGGGTGGTATCCCTGTGACGACCCTTGCGACGTGGGTTAGCGAGCGATGTCGGGGTCGGGAAGCATGACCTCGCGGACGATGCCGACGAAGTCGTACCACGCGGCGATGAACGACCGAAGGGTGCGCAGCGTCGGACCGAAGCTGTCGAACTCGGCGATCGACATGCCGTCCGGTTCGTAGGCCCGGTTGAAGTCGCCGAACTTGGCCTGCAGCTCGGCAACAATCGCGGCGTCGACCGGAATGTCCAGGCGCGGCACGGGGTGGTGGCCCGATTGGTTGGCCTTGACCTGCCATTCCCACGGCATGGTCTGCACGATGTCGCCACCGACGAGCTCGCTCCAGTGGCCGAGATGACGGTAGGCCGCTGAGAGGATCTTGGTGCGATAGCCGCGTTCTTGAAACAGTGCCGCGCCGCGTTTGAAGCAGGCGATCCCGGCCCAGTCGAGCACCGCGGGGTCGATCTCGATGCCATCACGCTTGGCGATTACCTTCAGCCAGTCGTCGAGCCGACC
This sequence comes from uncultured Acidimicrobiaceae bacterium, assembly GCA_963732585.1. Lineage (GTDB taxonomy): Bacteria > Actinomycetota > Acidimicrobiia > Acidimicrobiales > Ilumatobacteraceae > WLMZ01. The sequence goes on from CAVSZY010000004.1 coordinate 537,948, forward strand.
GATCATCATCGTCGCCACCGGGGCCATGTGCGCGGTGTCGAGCCCAGCGGCATCGCGCCGTTGCAGTCCTCGTTCGATCGCTTCGGCAATGGCCAACACCTGGGGCACACAGAAGCTGACGGTGACGTTGAGATTGACGCCGTTGAACGTGGCCTCTTCGACCATGGCGATACCCGCTGCCGTGGCCGGCATCTTCACCTGCATGTTCGGGCCGAGGGCCGACAGCTCGATGCTTTGGGCGAGCATTGCCGCGCTGTTGTTGTGCAGCGTCGGATCGGTTTGCACCGACAGGCGACCCCACGTGTGATCGTGTGCTTCGAATACCGGCTCCAGCATCTGCGCCCCGGCCTGGCACATCTCGGTGTACAGCTGCCAGGCGATCGCTCGCTCATGCAGGCCCGGGTTGGCGCGGACCAGTTCGGCGATCCGCGGCTGCCACTTGGCCGCTTCGGACTTGAGCACCGTGAGGCAGATCACCGGGTTGCTCGTGGCACCCGTCGCCCCTCGCTCGATCGCATAGGCCAACTCGGACGACGCGCAACTGTCGTTGAAATAGCGCGTCGGGGTGGTCTCGGTCATCACCTTCATCGGCGATTGAGCTGCGGACGGTTCGCTCGACATGGGGCTGCTCCTGGTAACGGCGGATCGTCCACGACCATACCCGCTGTGCTGAGGTCCAATCTGATCCGAAGTATCGGATGGCAGACTGGAGCGATGCTGCTCAACCAGGCGACCCAAGAAGGGATTCGCGACGGACAGATCGACCTCGTCTTTCGCCGCTGGCGACGCCCAACGGTAAAGACAGGCGGAACGCTGCGCTGTTCGGTTGGGGAGCTGTCGATTCGGGGTGTTCAGGTCATCGACCCGACGTCGATCGATGATGCTCAGGCCCGACGCGCCGGGTTCGACGGGCGTGGCTCGCTGATCGACGATCTGTTTCGCGAGCGTCGGCCAGGCGGACGAGCGCGCACCGCGCAGGTCGACGGGTCGAGCGAGTTGTATCGGGTTGAGGTCGCCTTCGCTGGCGCCGACGCGCGGGTGGCGTTGCGCTCGACGTTGCTCAACGACGACGAGTTGGCGCAGACGATCGTGCGGCTGGCGTCGATCGATCGACGGTCGGCTCGGGGACCGTGGACAACCCGCTCGCTGCAGTTGATCGCCACGTGGCCCGGTCGGCGGGCGCCGGAGTTGGCTGAGATCGAAGGCCAGGAAACGTTGAAGTGGAAGGCCGAAATTCGGCGGCTGAAGGAGCTTGGTCTGACGGAGAGTCTGGCTGTCGGGTATCGCTTGTCGCCGCGCGGCGAGCAGGTGCTTGCGGCAATCGACGAGCAGACGGGGGCGACGTGACCCACGTCGGCGCCGACGTTGGTGAGGGTGACTATGGCACGGCCATGGAGATCGCCCTCGCCGAAGCGCGCGCCGCCGAAGCGCACGACGATGTGCCCGTCGGCGCCGTAGTGATTCGTGACGGGGTCGTGATCGCGGCGCGGCATAATGAGCGTGAGCTGACTGGCGACCCGACGGCGCACGCCGAAATGTTGGCGATGCGCGATGCCGCAGCAGTTGTGGGTACCTGGCGGCTCGATGGTTGCACGCTGGTGGTCACCCTCGAGCCATGCACGATGTGTGCCGGTGCTGCGGTCAACGCTCGGGTGCCCCACGTGGTCTACGCCGCAGCCGACCCGAAGGCCGGAGCCGGCGGAAGTCTGTTCAACCTGCTCGCCGAACCGCGTTTGAATCACCGTTGCCAGGTCACGCACGGAGTGAGAGCCGACGAGGCCGGCGCCTTGCTCAAAGCGTTTTTCGCCGCTCGCCGTGGTCGCTCGAATTGAGCCGCTAGCCTGGACTCCGGAAGGGTGCCAGAGTGGACGAATGGGCCGGTCTCGAAAACCGTTGAGGCGTTCTGCGTCTCCGTGGGTTCAAATCCCACCCCTTCCGCCATTAGTGGTTTACAAGTTGACAGTGACCAGGCGCGATGCAGACCCAAATTGGTTGGTTCCCACGCCTCAAGCCAGAAAATCCCACACTACCTCTGACCTGGAGGTTCGTACTGCGCCGCATCTGAGAGTCTGAATCGCGGTTCTGAGTATCGTCGGCCGAGATTACTTCCTTCACATGGCCCCATTCGTGGACTAAGAGGTCGACTCGTATAACAAGGTTCTCTCCATTGTGCATTGTGCCTTCTTCATATATAGTCGCAACATGAAACGCACAGTCATCGAAATAGATGAGGAGCTGCTCGCCGAGGCAACCGACATTCTGCAGGCGGTCTCAATGAAGGAGGCAGTGAACGAGGCGCTCCGGTTCGTGGTGACCGAGAGGCGTCGCCGTCAGGCCGAGGCGATCGAGTCGCTGGGGGATTGGTTCGCCGAGAACCCGTTCGACAAGGACGAGGCGTGGCGGTAACCGACGCCTACGTGATTGACACCAGTGCAATTACCAACCAGCGACTCGCGCCGAAACGGCTGGCCGAGGTCGGCCATCGCTCGTCGCTTTTGCTCCCCCAAGTGGCATGGCTAGAGATTCGGTACTCGGCGGCCAGTGTCGCCGACATGGCCCGCCTAGACGTTGCCCTCGCAGGTTTCACGATTGTCGATATCAACCCGGACGACTTTCGCGTCGCGGGCCGACTACAGAACGCGCTCGCCGCCGCTGGCCTCAAGGGCCGGAAGGTCAACGACCTACTCGTAGCCGCCGTTGCGATTCGGCTTGATGTACCCGTTCTGCACCACGACCGAGACTTCGCCCACATCGCTGCAGTCGAGCCAGCCTTCGCTCACGAATGGCTCATACCGCCTCCCTCGTCGTAACTGCCTTGCCGACGAGCGACGGCGAGCAGCAGGGTTGCTCTGGCTGGCTTGCTGGCGCCATGCCATGTGATGTCACAAGACGTCCGACGCTCTAGAACCTGAATGGGCGGCATCCGCTGAAGCGCTGCTGAGGATGCCTCACGTGTCGCCGGGACGGACCGATAGTGATACTTCAAGCGTCACCAAATGTTGCATTTTGATGACAGTAGGTGTAGACCTACGGCAATCAACCATACGAGAAGTCGTGTGGGGGGCGTCCAGTTCGCCCCCTCCATCGCCCGAAACGAACGGCCAAGGACATGTGGCTGAACCCCGTTTCGGGACATGAAAGGGCCAGAAGTGGGCAACGAATTTAGTGATGACTTTTGGGAAGTGGATCGAGAACGCACCCCGTTCAGCGGTCTCAAACGTCAGGACGACCGTCACCACGTCAGTCGTCAAGCACCCGTGCGCGGTGCCCGTCAGCACGGCAACACCGAGCCGCTACCGCGAATCGCCGCGGCCAAGATGCCCCCTGTCGAACCGTTCGACGCGCCCACCGACCTCGAGCGCGAGTTCTACTCTCAGCCGACGTTCGCCCGACGCACCCTCGGCGAGGTCATCCGTGACCGTCGCCAACAGCAGGGTCCGCTCAACCCGCTGAAGGCCCGTATCGGGGCGATGTGCCTGGTTGGCTTGCTGGCCGTTCCTGTCGCTCTGGCCGCCCGCCGCTCGGAGCCGAGCGTCGACATCGCTGGCGCAGCGGTGAGCGCTCCCGTCCCCCCCGTGCCCGATGCAACGGTGCCCGATAGCGCGGCTGGCGCCCCCACAAACCCAGCCGAAATCGTCGTCGACGCAGCGGCGCCGACCGCTGAACCTGCGAGCATTCCGACTGCCGCACCCGTCATCGCTACGCCATCTGCAGCCGAGCCGCTCGTAGCGCCCGTCGCCGTCGACACGGCGTCGTCGGCCGCTGGCCAACACAGCGCCGTGGTTACGCAGATCGAGATTGCCACCACAGCAGCCACGCTCCCCGCCATTGCGGCACCAGCGAATGCGGGTGGCGTGACCGCCGCCCGGGTCGAGGCCACGCAAACATCCGTGCTCGACGTCAGCGCCTGCGCCAAGACGTACAAGGTCGTCGCTGGCGACTACTGGATTCTGATTGCCCGCAAGGTCAGCGTCGGCCTTTCCGACTTGCTTGACATCAACAATGCCTCTACCGAGACTGCCCTGTTCGCCGGAGCGACAATCTGCCTGCCTCCCAACGCTTCCCCGCCGACCACCGAGGCCCCGGCGACGACTGCGGCCCCCGCTGTCACGACTCCCGCAACGACGATCGCTCCGGCGACCACGGTGAAGTCCACGACGACCACCACGACAACGCCGGCGGCTCCGCCGACCACGACGAAGACCTACACCAGGGCCGAGATCGAACAGATCATCCGCGACGTGTGGCCCGACGATCAGGAAGAAAAGGCGCTGCAGATCGCCTGGCGGGAAAGCAACTACATCCCGACCGTGCGGAACTACTGCTGCTTCGGGTTGTTTCAGATCTACTACAACGTGCACAAGGGCTGGCTGGCGGCGATTGGGGTCACCTCGGCCGACAAGCTGTACGACCCACGGGTCAACGCCACTGCGGCATATGCGCTGTACTTGCGGGCTGGCGGCTGGGGCCCCTGGGGCGGCTGAGAGGCGCTGCAGGTCGTCCGTAAACGGTTTTGTTTACCCCACCAGCACGCCTAGACTGATCACTCACATATTGCGCTCGTAGCTCAATGGATAGAGCATCTGACTACGGATCAGAAGGTTAGGGGTTCGAGTCCCTTCGAGCGCGCTGAGTATCGAGGACTCCGCCACTGGGTGGGGTCCTCGTCACGTTTTTCGGCGAAGTTGTGTCGATCCTCAGCTGCAGAAATCGCTTGATCATGAGCATCATCACCCTCCCGCTGCGTGCGGTGCGGTGCGGCGATCTACTCCTCGTGAGCACGACTCACTCCACGATGGCGACGACGTGCAATCAGGCCAGCGCCCAGCGCCCCGACGGTGACCGTGATGACGGGCACCAGTAGGGTGCCGATGGAACGTTCGTCGGCCGACGCGGTCGCTGGCACTGGCACCGGGGCAACAATCGCCGTCGGGGGCGACCCGCTGCCGAAGGCCTCGGGGACAGCGCCATCCCTGATTAGTCGAGTGCCTGAACAGAGACCTGAATTCAGCGTTCCCGCTCCCTGTCCCTGCGGCGCCTGGTACGCAAACACGAGGAACGGCCCACCCCCAACCGAGATCGGTAAACCGCAGCCGCCCCCTTCTTGCGGGGTGGCGATCGCCTGCTTGCTCAACACCTGGCCTTTGAACACTGAGTCGACTCCGTACATGTAGTACGAAATCGGCGCTCCCGAACTGTCGAGCTCCACTGCCTTGCGGATATCGAGCAGCGTTGCGCTAAAGACCACCGTGGCCTGCTGGAACGCCTCATCATCGGTCATCGTTAAACAACTACACGCGACAGTTGGCCGCGCCGACACCGTCGATTCGACCGACGTCAGTGTCGCCAAGGCGAGCACGACTGCGGCAGGCCGCGCCCACCGACGTCGCGCCGCCGCTCGCCCAAAACAGCGCGCAACGACCCGGATTTCGCTGGGCGCAAGGCGAGATCGACCAGGCATAGATACATCCTCCACGGAACTGGTCGGTCATGCAAGAGCGACACCGTCAAACAAATATGGTTACGCTCCGATGCAGTTCGCGATCAGCGCGATCCCAGCGGTGAGGGAGAGACAATGCACGCTCGCAAGCAGCTCGCAATTGGCCTAGCGGTACTTGGTTTGGCGACCAGTGCTTGCTCGTCAGATGAAGCGACGGCGCCGACGACACCGACCGTCTCCGTTTCAGTGACGGAGCCGCTGGCGACTGTCTCAGCGACGAACCCTCCAGCAACGACTCCGCTCGCGACCGAGCCGCCGGTGACAGAGCCACCAGCGACGGATCCACCCTCAACTGCACCACCGCCGAACGAACCCGCTGATGGCGCGCTCGATACTGCTGATCTGGTGGCGGCGCTCGCCGACGACGCGTTGGAAGGACGAGACAACCTCACCGAAGGCTCCCTGGCGAGCCAACGCCTGCTCATCGATCAGTTGGCGACCTTTGCTCAACCGGCATACGATCAGGAGGGCGATGGCGCCTACCTGCAGCCGTTCGATGCCGGCAGCAACGTGTTGGCAGTGATCCCCGGTGGCGATCTCGCCGACCAATACGTCATCATCGGCGCCCACTACGACCACCTCGGCGCCTGCGTTACCAACGATCCAGCCGACACCGTGTGCAATGGTGCCACCGACAACGCCGCTGGCGTCGCCGTAGCAATGTCTGCGGCACGGGCTATCGCCGCTGAGGGCACACCTCGACGGACGGTAATCATCGCTCTCTGGGACGCCGAGGAGGACGGGTTACTCGGTGCAGCGCACTATGCCTCCGACCCGCTGGCGCCGCTCGAGTCGACGGTCGCCTACATCAACTTCGATATCCAGGGAGCCAACCTCCTTCCTGCGCTGGCGAACACCACGGTCGTCGTCGGAGCTGAGACCGGCGGGGCAAACTTGGTCGCCGCCGCCCAGGCCGCAATCGCCGAGACCGAACTCGAGGAAGCGATGCTCAGCCTGTTGTTTGGTCAGGGACGCAGCGACCATGCGGTGCTCGTTGGGGCGGGGGTGCCTTCCGTCTTCTTCACCGATGCCAACACCGGTTGCTACCACACCAGCCAGGACGACCTGGCCGCGGTCGACTTCGCCAAGCTCGAACAACAACTCGTCAACGGAACCAACCTATTGCGCGATCTCGCAGCCACCGATCAGCTGCCGACGATGACGCCAGACGCGCCGATCGCCACCTTCGAAGACGCCGAGTCGATGCTTGCCGTGGTCCAACGTGGCATGCCGGATATGGGCCTGCTCAGCCAAGACGCTCAAGCGTCAACCGATCAGTTCCTCGCCGACCTGGAGGCAATGGTCGCCGGGGGCCCGCAGGCCTTCGACGGCGACTCCATCGCCACCTTGCTGGCCGGATCGATCGTGCTCGTCGAGGCGCTGACAGCACGAGAGTGCCAACCGTAAAGGCTGGCACTCTCAAGGTACGTCGACGTCAGGGTTTGTTGGGCTTGCCCGGATCGATCGGCTTGCCGGGCGGCGTGGCGGGCTGGCCGGGATCACCGGGCTTGCCTGGATCGTCCGGCGGGCCCGGGTCGACCGGGGGATGGTCGATCGGTGGCTCCGGATCAGCATGCGGACCCGGATCGTCGGGTCGGACGTTGTGCACCTTGGCCCGAGCGGTGACGCTGACGATATTGCCACGGGTATCGGCCACGTCGGCGAGTAACCAGTAGTCGCCGCCCGGAAGGTCAGGCAGAGCGATTCGCCACGGCGACCTACCCTTGCCATTACCCGGCATCGCTGCCACCACGATCTGGTTCGGTGACTCACCAAGCGTCAGATCGTCTTGGACGAAGTTGCCGTACTCATCGACGATCGAAACCCGGATCTCGGCGATCGTTCCGTCGGTGTTGACCTCACCATCGAAGGTCAACGGCTCGCCTTCGGCCACTGCCATCGGCTCAACGATTGCGGCATCGAGCACACCGACTGCGCCTGCCATCCTTGCGCCAGCGGTGCCCACTGCGAAGGAGCGCTTGGCCCAGTTGGCCGAAGTCAAGCCGACGAGATCGACAGCCTTGCTCTGCACCTCGTAGTTGCCAACAGGCATGGTGATCGGCACGCTGAAGCTGCCGTCACCGAGCGGCAACGGCTTGAACTCGTAGGCCGTGGCCCCGAGGGTGCCGTTGGCCTGCACCCACTGGCCAGTCGACGCCAGCACCCGCACCCGGTACTTGACGACTGCGACGTTGTCGGTGGCCACACCGCTGACCGTCGCTGGGCTGGTCACGGTTGCGTTTGCCGGAGGCGACAAGAGTGTGACGTCGCTCGGAGCAACGGTGTCGGCACCAGGGCCAAGGTCGAGGAAACCGAGCGCACCAACCCGATAGCTATTGATTCGATCGCCGTCGTAACCAACGAGCAAGCCACGGCTGGTGACAGTGAGCTCAGAACCGCCGACGAACGAGTTCGCACCGGGGTTCCACGTCAACGGCCGACCGTCGGTGATCGACAATGCGGCCATGTGCGTTCGCCACACGTTGCTGCCATTGCTCGATCCGCTGCACTGATCGAGGCCCATCTTCGGCGTCATCATGTCGGTTGCCCCGGGTCCCGGATTTATCCGGCAAAAATGGCCGGAGACATACACCGCGTTGTTTGACACGGCAATGCCCATCGAGGTGTCTTGCATGTAGTGCTGCCACAGTGCGCTCTGCGTCCCCGCATTGGCGTTCACCAGGTAGACGTAGTCGGACACGGTCGCCGTGCCATAGGCCAGCCCGATCTTCGTGCCGTCGGGAGAGATCGAAACGTCCTGCATGCTCTGGCCAAGCGGGCGGCCGGTGAATTCGGGATGGGTCTGGATGAATGTGTGATTTGTCAGCACCGGGCTCGCGGCGTTGGAGATATCGACAACAGCGGTCTGCGTCGAGAGCGACACGCCGTTGCGACTGACCGTGCCGAAGCGGCCGCCAAAGATCAGCTTCGTGCCGTCGGGCGACGCTCCCATACCGCGAACCTTGCCGGACAGCGACGTGGTACCGAACGTGAGGTTGAATGCTGGCTTGACGGCACCGGTGATCGCATCGAGTTCGGCAACGTAACGAATGCTGGCTCCACCGATCGCGGTGAAGTCACCGCCGACGAAGAGGCGGGGACCCGAGAGCGTGATCTCGTCGACGCGGCCGTTGGCGCCGAGCGAGATGAAGTTCAGGTCAACCGAGCAGGTTGCCAGATTGACCAAGGCCACCTTGTTTCGTGTGCGCAGCACCCCATCGCTGCCTGCGACCTTGGTGAACTCACCACCTACGAAGACTGTGTTCGGCGCGAACCCAGGCTCGACGCTGCGCACCACACCATTGAAGGTCAGCTGGTTAGGGCAAACGATCTGCTTGCTGCTGATGTTGAAGGCAGCGAAATACTGCTGCGCAAGCACCGAGCCGTTTTGCAGCTCGATCTGCATGAAGTTGCCGCCGGAGATGATGTACTGCCCGGACTGATCGGCAGCGAAGACCTCTCGGTCGATGAGACAGTTCGTGCAACCCTGGTTGGACTCCACATACTGGGGCGTACCGAGGATGATCGGGAAGCCGATGCTCGGGATTTCAGGCACCAACGTGCTGTGTGGAACGAACGGATCAGCGCCCGCGCCGTCGGCCAAAAAGACGCCACCAATAGTGGCCGCGAGAGTTGCTCCGACGATGAGGGACGTTCTGAACTTGCGTAACGATTTCATGCTTCACCAATCCGAACTCAGTGCGACACGTCGAAACAGACCGAGCGGCACAGACTTAATGTCGAAGGTAGTGAAGTCCTTTCGGCAGGACATGGGGAATACGGCCCAAATTCGCAGTTGTTTCGTTCACTCCCCCGGCGGACGTCACTGAAAGAGAGTGGCGCAGCACAATTTGCTGTTCGCCTCAGGACCGACCGAAGTTTCGGCGCGACGCTGCCCCCGTCTCCCGACGGGGGCAGCGTCAGATCCGCCGAAGTTGTCGAACGCCGCCCAACTATGGTTTGCGGTTGGCTTCCATCTGCGCCAGGCGCTGATCCCAAACCCGCCGCATCGGCTGGATTCCGCCGCCGCCGATGGCGACAATGGCGACGCCAACGATGATCGCCAGCAGCGCGGATCAGAACGCGGTCCATGACCGTAGGCGCAATCTCCAGCTGATCGAGAGCCGCAAACGCGCCGACAACCCAGATGGCGACGAAGGCGCCTGTGGCGACGCTGCGCTGGTAACTCTGCGTGGAAAGCGCATCAGAGACCAGGTGACGAACGAACTTAGCCACGGCGGCAGTGATCACCACGATGATGACGCCGACGACCAACTTGGGTACGAACGCGACGAGATCGTCAAGCAGATCGGACACCGGGTTCCGACCAAAGACGCTGAAGGCGGTCTGAAAGGTGACGAAAAGGAGCACGGTCTTCACGAAACCACCGAGGAACGAAGCCGGCTTGAGCTTGACCTTGTCGAGTTCGTCGCCGAGGCCCATCGCACGAACGCGGCTATCGATCCCGGCCTTGTTTGCCACACGCGTCACGGCCTTGCCGATGGCGCGTGAGATAATCCAGCCGATGAGCAAGATCAGCAGACAGACCAAGATCTTCGGCACTGTTTGCGCAATCTTCGACCAGGCGTCCTCAATTCCCTGGCTGAATTCAACTTGTACGTGCATCTTTTTCCCTTCGATGGAATACGTTTGCCTGCTCGATGAGGCCACAGCAGGACGCAGCAAACTTGTCAAAAGTCGCGCACTCGGGAAAAATAAGTCGTTAGAAGCGACGAATCTAGGTCGTATGTACTATTTCACCTCCCTACGTAGTAAGACGAATTCTTTACGCAATATTTTCCTTGCTTTGTCGCGACGGAAATGTCACCCCGTGCGTCAGTACTGATAGCTGTGAGGGACAATCCAACGAACATGACGTCTTCAAGGACACGTCAGGCTGACACGGGGTCATCCCCTGCGACGCCGGACCTCCATATCGACGCGCTTGTTCGCGAACACAGCGCGATGATGTACCGACTGGCCGCATCTATCGTGCATGAACACGCTCTAGCAGAGGACGTAGTACAAGAGGCGATGATGAAAGCGTGGCAAGCCCTTGACTCCTTTCGGGGAGAGGCGAGTCCTCGGACGTGGTTGCTTCGCATCACCCACAACACGGCAATCTCCATGCTTCGCAAGCGTCGAGATGAGGTCACCGCGCCGTCTGATCTCCCGGATATTCCGTCCACGATTTCGTTGGAAGAGGCGGCCGTCGCACACGCCGACTCTCATGAGGTATGGCGCACTCTGACTCGCCTCGATCCGTTGAGTCGAAGCATCATTGTCTTGCGTGAGGTCGAGCAACTCTCCTATGAGGAAATCGCTGAGGTTCTCGACACGCCGACTCCGACGATTCGAACTCGGCTGTTCCGTGCCCGCCAGCAACTCATCCGGGCGGGGGTCACACGATGAGACGCGTCACTGACCAAGCACTGCTCACGCTGCTCGAGCGCAACCCGGAGAAGCTTGACCGTTATCTGCGCAGCTTCCCCGACGATATCGAGCGCCTCGACGGCCTGACACAGCTCGATGCCGCCCAGGTTGTCGCCGTCGAGCAAACCGTGGCCGCGCCGTCCGATATCGTTGCCCGCGTTGCCAGACGAATGACCGTCGACGGTTCCTTGCGTGAGGCCGGCGAGGCATTTGCCGAACTGCTTCGACTCGGCTTCCTGACGGCCAGAGTAGTTTTCGACACCGAGCACGACATCGGCCGTGACGATCAACGTTCCGAAAGGACGCCCGAATGAAGACAGCCCTGATCGCCATCGGTGTTGGCGTCGGCGGAATACTCCTCGGAGCGGTGCTGGCGCCACTCGCCCGGAGATGGTTGGAAAAGCGGCCACAAGATGCGCTGCGGGATGCCAGCAAGAGCGCCAGCGGACTCGTTTTCGGGTTGTGCTTCGCTGCTGGTTTAATCGCCGCACTCGGTATCGCCAGCCCCGACAGCCTGAAGCCACTTCCGGCCGATTTCGCCAGGTTTGTACCCAAGGCCGTGATCGCCGCGCTGTTGCTGATTGGTGGCAAGGTCTTCGCCCAATTGGCGGTCGTCGCCACCGGAAAGGCGCTGCTGCGCGCCACGGGTCAGCAACCAAAGATGATTCTGCGAACGATCGAGTACTCGATCATCACCCTCGTGGCCCTCGTCGCCGCACGCCAGCTGGGTATCGACACCACGGTGTTGAACATCGTGCTGGCAGCGACGACGTTTGGAACGGCGTTGGCCCTCGCATTGCTGATCGGGATGGGCGGCCGTGATGTCTCCAGGGAGATCGCCGCCGGGAGAGTGCTGGCGAAACTGGTGAAGGTTGACGACGAGGTCCATTGCGATGTGGTCAGCGGCGTTGTTGCCGAGTTGCATCCCACGTTGGTAGTCGTTGAAACTTCCCACGGGCTCATCAGTGTGGCGAACACAATGCTGCAGAGCGGGCCGCTCAAGATTGTTCGAAAATAGTCGCGACGAATTCGTCGGCGACGGCGTCGATTCTTATAGGTGACGCTCCTTCCCGAGCCGACCAAACCAACGCACAGCCGCGGCACCCCCTCCCTCACACACAAGGTGTCGCGGCTGTGCCGCGGTTGGGCACAAATCGGCGGTGGTTGAGCGATCTATGGTGATCGCATGCGTATCACTGCCGTCGAGGTCTTCTCCTTCCCACTGACCTACGTTCACGGGGACTATGTGATGTCCGGCGGGCGAGTAGTCAACGAGTTGGAGTCCACTGTCGTCAAGGTCACCGCCGATAGCGGGCACGTTGGCTTCGGCGAGGTGTGTCCGCTTGGTAGCACCTATTTGGCGTCGCATGCTGGGGGCGCTCAAGCCGCGCTGCGCTTGCTTGCGCCAGCATTGATCGGCGTCGACCCGACGAATCTGTCACAAGTCAACAGCGTCATGGACCACACCCTGATGGGGCACGAGTACGCCAAGAGTCCAATCGATGTCGCCTGTTGGGATCTCACCGGCCGAGCCTTCGACGTCAGTGTCAGCACGCTGCTTGGCGGCGTGCGCCAGTTGGAGTTCCCGCTATACATGGCTGTTCCGCTGAGCACTCCGGATGCGATGGTTGCCTATGTCGCCGCCCGTCGGGCTGAGGGAATCCACCGCTTCCAGCTGAAGATCGGCGGCAATCCCTACGTCGACGGCGACCGAGCGCGCCTCGTTGTCGAATCGACGACAGCTGAGGACATCGTCATCGCCGACGCCAACTGCGGCTGGCGTCTCAGCGAAGCAATCGTCGCCGCCCGATTAATGGAAGACCTGCCGCGTCTGTACTTCGAGCAGCCCTGCCCGACGATGGAGGAATGCATCGAGGTGCGCAAGCGGACCACGTTGCCGATGGTCTACGACGAGGTGGTCCACGACGTGGCCACCATGCTGCGTGCGGTGCGCGACGGTGGTGCCGGTGCGATCAACCTCAAGGTCTCCAAAGTCGGCGGATTGACCAAGGCCAAGTTGATCCGTGACCTCGCCCAGGAGCTCGGAGTTCAGGTAACGATCGAGGACACCTGGGGCGGCGACATCGTCTCCGCGACCTCGGCCCATCTGGCGGCGACGACGGCGGAGCAGTCGCTGCTGACGGTGTCGTTCATGAACGATTGGACCAACGAACATGTCGCTGGGTACCAGCCGCGCAGCATCAATGGCATCGGTTCAGCGCCGGAAGGTCCCGGCCTTGGTATCGCGGTCGACGAGCAACGTCTCGGAACGGCCCTTTTCGCAGCCCGATAGTCGCAGCGCCCTATTTCTTGGCGGCGTTGACAGCCGACCAGGCGAGCGGCATTGCTGCACCGGCAGCGATCATCTTGGCCAGGTCGCCGACCAGGAATGGGGTCACACCCCAGGCCATTGCGTTCTCGCCGTCGTTGCCTTCGAGCGGAATGTTGTACTTGTGCATCAGCCAAGCGGCGCCACAGATGTAGATGATCACCGAACCAAGCGCCATTGCCGACAGCGAGGTTGCAAAGTTGCGATCCTGACGGCGCTCGGCGAGGTAGCCGATCGCTGCAGCGGCCAGGACGAAGCCGATGAGATACCCAAAGGTGCCGCCCGTTCCGGCCTCCCACCCGTGCTTACCGCCGGCGTAGAACGGCAGGGCCAGGCCCATCAACCAGTACAACACCTGGCTGGCAGCGCCAGACCGCATTCCCAGTGCAGCACCCGAAACGAGCACCGCAAAGGTTTGGCCGGTGATCGGCACCGGGGTGAAACCGAGTGAGAACTTGATCTGCGCCGCGAGCGCGGTCAACAAGGCGAAACCGAGGATCAGTGTTGCCTCACGCACGATCGCCTTGGTGCGATCGCTGGGCACCGTCCACAGCCGGGTCGTCAGAACTGAATTCGCAGTGAGCACAGACATCGCAAACCTCCTAGAAACAACGAAGTGGAACGTAGCAAAGGTGTTGTCGAGCAGGGAAATTAACCGTCAAGTTCGGCTTGAAGGTCAATGAGCCCGGCCTCGATTGCGGCTCGTGCTCGGTCACGCAGGTCGTACACATCGGCCGGCTCCAGCCCGCTGACGTCGATCGGTTCCAACACCCTGACCTGGGCTGCGCTGACTCCGAGGCGCCAATCATTGGGACGTAAGGCGCTGTGGCAGCCGTGAACCACTACAGGCAGAATCGGCACGCCGGTCTCGATGGCCAGTCGGAAGGCACCATTCTTGAATTTTCCCAGTTCACCGGTTTTGGAACGGGTGCCTTCAGGGAAAATCATCACGCTGACCTTCTTGCGCAATCGATCGGCGCATTGTTCCATGGCATCGGCCGCGCTCGAAGCCTCGCCGCGGGTCAAGCGAACGTCGTCAGCGAGGCGCATCAGCCAACCGACCACGGGGATTCTGAACATCTCGATCTTGCTCAGCCACTTCATCTCGAACTTCAGATGGCTGATCAGCAGGATGTCGACGAAGGATTCATGATTGGCGACGATGATGTAGGGGTTGCGCGGATTGGCGGGCATCGTGCCGCTGACGGTGAAGTGCCACAGCGGGTTGAGTCGTTGATGCACCACGGGCAACTTGCGGAACAGGTAACCGGTCCAATAGCGGGCCGGATCGAACGGACTGGTGACAACCCGCACCACCGCCATCAGCGGCAGCCAGACGATCACCAACAGGCCGAGCACAAACCAGGCCCAGATCGACAGCACCGTGCGCGCCGCTGCGCTTCCCAAGATCCGCTGGCGGCGATGGATGACCCGCCTCGGCGATGAAGTCACAGACATACCCACTATGTTGGCGCGCGGAAGCGAGCCTGCGTGCAACCGCAGCGAGGGTTCAGCGTTGGCGACCATGATCGACCCGGACGATCAGCGTTTTCAGGTATGCGCCCTCGGCGAAAGCGATCGGATGGTCGATGGCGTGAGTAGTGCGCATTCGCTCCGCCAATCGCGCCCCTGCCTCTTCGGCGGCGCTGTGAATTCCGGTGAAAAACTCGTCGGCCGTGACCCGGCTGGAACATGACGATTGCACCAACGTGCCTCCATTCTCCAGGAGTTGCACCGCGAGCCGGGTCAGAGTGCGATAAGCGGTGATGGCCTGCGGCCGGTCGCTCTGTTTCGATGCGAACGCGGGTGGATCGACAACGACCAGCGAGAACCGGCGCCGGTTGCGGTGCAAGTCGCGCATCACATCAAAAGCATCGCCGACTGTGGTGCGATGTTCGCATCGTTCGACGGCGGGACGAGCGATGTTGTGGGCCATGTTCACCTTCGTCGTGGCGATTGCGCCAGCGCTGATGTCGACGCTGTGCACCCGCTGCGCACCGCCCGCTGCGGCATAGACACTGAAACCGCCGGTGCAGCAGAAAAGGTCGAGCACGTCGGCCCCGTCCGACATGGCGCGCACAATCTGGCGATTGTCCCGTTGGTCGAGAAAATGGCCAGTCTTTTGCCCTTCGAGGACGTCAGCTTGGAACGTCAAGCCGTTCTCGCTGAATTGCACTGGCCCGGTCGGCACCTGCCCGAGCAGGGCCATACCTTCGCGTAGCCCGCCGAGATCGAGGCGTCGAAGTTGGCGGCTGACGCGCAGCACCACCGTGTTGGCACCGCCGAGTTCGGCGATCAACGGCACGATCGTCGCCAAATGAGGCACCCACGCCGCGCTATAGAGCTTGAGCACGATGACATCGTCGTAACGATCGGCTACGAGGCCACCGAGACCATCGTTGTCTCCATGAATCAAGCGCATCCCAGTTGTCGCCGGGTCATCGAGAAGCACACGACGCAGCTCGATGGCCGACAGAATTCGTTGACGCCAGAACTCGCCATCGACCGCGACGGGCTTGCCGACATGCAACACCTTGAGGCGAATCGGGCTCTGCGGATCGTAGAGCCCCAGCGCCACGAACTGGCGATCTTTGTCGAAGACGACGGCGAGATCGCCCGCTGCTCCCTCATGGCTGACCGAGATGATCGAACGATCGAAGACCCACGGATGCCCGCCACGGATCTGGCGAATCGCATCGGGGGTGACGCGCAACGCGATCCGCCGATCGGAGGCGGTGGGTAAGGAAGCGACGAGCGGATTCACCCGTCCATCATGGCGGCTGAGCCGCCGATCAGGCGCACCTCGATCATCCTCGGCAGCGTTGGGGCCTGGCGTCGAGAGCGAAAATGTTCGAACCAGACGCCGAGGCGATCTGCGTTGACCAACACCCACGCAGCGTCCCTCGGGAGCAACTGCAGGCGGGCACCCCCGACCCGCACCGAAGGCGGCGCCAACCCGGCACCGAGTTGGGCGGCGACACCCGCGACGAGGTCGTGGGCATCCGCGGGAAGCGGGCCCTCCATCACCAACTCCGGCAGGCCGCGATCGGTGAGACCGACCGTATAGACCCATTGGCGGCGCCCGTCAGATTCCGAGCAGGCACAGCCTGCAATAGCGCAATCGCCGGTGCCGACGGCGATGATCACGAATCCGTGGGTGTTGATTGTGGCTGCCACTCCGGAAAGGATGCGGCGGCGAACGCCGGATGCCCGGCGATGGTTGGCGGCTCGATTGCTCACATCGGCGATCATCGCGGAGGCGTGTCACAGAGATTCGGCGCGCACCCGCCAGCTACAGTTGCCAGCAGTTCGTCAGATCGTTAACGAGGAGTTCCGCAGATGGCACATACGGTTCAGGGCATCATCGCTCGCGGCAAGGGGCAGCCGGTCGAGTTGACCAGCATCGTCGTGCCCGCCCCGGGGCCGGGCGAAGCCGTCGTGCAGGTGCAGGCCTGCGGCGTCTGTCATACCGATCTGCACTATCGCGAAGGTGGGATAAACGACGATTTCCCGTTCCTGCTCGGCCACGAAGCCGCCGGCATCGTCGAGGCGATCGGCGACAACGTCAGCAACGTCAAGGTCGGCGACTTCGTCGTGCTCAACTGGCGCGCGGTATGCGGCACGTGCCGGTCGTGTCTGCGAGGTAAGCCGCACCTGTGCTTCAGTACGTTCAACGCCACGCAGAAGATGACGCTCGCTGACGGCACGCCGTTGTCACCGGCCCTGGGCATCGGTGCCTTTGCCGAAAAGACGCTGGTCGCCGCGGGACAATGCACCCCGGTCAACCCGGCAGCATCGCCACAAGTCGCCGGCTTGCTCGGCTGCGGTGTGATGGCTGGTATCGGTGCCTCGATGCTCACCGGTGAGGTGCAGCGCGGCTCCAGCGTGGCCGTCTTTGGCTGCGGTGGTGTCGGCAACGCGGCGATCGCCGGGGCGCGCCTTGCAGGCGCGACCACCATCGTCGCCGTCGACCTCGACGACCGCAAGCTGGAATGGGCCCGCCAGTTTGGGGCCACCCATACGGTCAACGCCCGCACCACCGAGCCCGTTGCCGCCATCCAGGCGGCGACCAACGGCAACGGTGCCGACGTGTGCATCGAAGCGGTCGGCCACCCCGAAGTGCTGCGTCAGGCATTTTATGCCCGCGATCTGGCTGGCACGGTGGTGCAGGTCGGCGTACCGACACCGACGATGACCATGCCCGACATTCCGATGATCGACTTCTTCGGCCGCGGTGGCGCGCTGAAGCCAAGCTGGTACGGCGACTGTCTGCCGAGCCGCGACTTTCCGCTGCTCGTCGATCTGCACCTGCAGGGTCGTCTGCCGCTGGCCGACTTCGTCAGCGAAACGATCGGTCTTGGCGACGTCGAGGAAGCCTTCCATCGCATGGAGCGCGGCGAAGTGCTGCGCAGCGTGGTTGTGCTGTGATCGAGCTTGTCAACACCACCGGCATCTTCGCCCTCGACGGCGGCGAGTGGGAGGTGACCAACAACATTTGGTTGGTCGGCAACGACAGTGAGGTGCTGGTCATCGATGCCGCCCACGACTCGGCACCGATCATCGAGGCAATCAACGGTCGGCGCGTCGCCGCTATCGCCCTCACCCACGGCCACAACGACCACATCAACGCCGCGCTCAGTTTGCAACAAGCCGTCGATGCACCGATCTTGTTGCACCCTGACGATCTGATGTTGTGGCACACCGTCTACCCCGACCGGGCACCCGATGCCGCACTTGGCGACGGCATGGTGCTGCGCGCCGGTGGCGCGCAGCTCGGCGTGTTGCACACCCCCGGGCATTCTCCCGGCGGGTGCTGTTTTCATATCCTCGGCGCGGGCAACGATGGCAGCGACGTCGTCTTCAGTGGCGACACCTTGTTCTGCGGTGGCCCTGGGGCCACGGGTCGCAGTTTCAGCGACTACGACACGATCGTGGCCTCGATCAGAGCCCGCCTCTTCGCCCTGCCGGCGCACACCATCGTGCACACCGGCCACGGTGAAAGCACGACGATCGGCGCCGAAGCTGCGGCGCTGGGCTGAAAGCGAGCGAGGCGACTGAGATGAGCGACATTGATCGGCTGCTCGCCGCAGCGCGCCACGCGCAAGCCAAGGCTTACGCGCCCTACTCCAAGTACCACGTTGGTGCGGCGCTGTTGTGCCCGTCCGGCGCGGTGTATGCGGGATGCAATGTCGAGAACGCCGCCTTCCCGCAGGGCGCCTGCGCCGAGGCCGCGGCGATCGCGGCAATGATCCTCGCCGGCGAACAGACGATCAGTGCTGTGCTCACCGTGTGCCCCGGCGATCTGCTCGGCACGTGCTGCGGGGGATGTCGGCAGCGGATCCGCGAGTTCGCCGCCCTCGACACTCCGATCTACGCCGCCAACGAAAACGGGATCCAACGCAGCTTCACGCTCGAGGAACTGCTGCCGTTCTCCTTCGGCCCGGATCACCTTCCGGGGCGGTGACGTTTGCCCAGCACAGCCCACCTCAACTCCCGGCTGCAGGGGTTTGGAACGACGATCTTTGGCGAGATGTCGGCGCTTGCATTGGCTACCGGTTCTGTCAACCTCGGCCAGGGTTTCCCGGATAGCGACGGACCGCGCGCTGTGCTCGATGCCGCGATCGCGGCGATCAACGACGGCCTCAATCAATACCCGCCGGCGATCGGTATGCCGGTGCTCAATCAGGCGATCAGCGAACATCAGCGTCGGTTTTACGGATTGGAGTTCGATCCGACGACAGAGGTGCTGGTCACCGCTGGAGCCAGCGAAGCGCTGGCTGCGGCGATGCTGGCACTGCTCGACACCGGCGACGAGGTGGTCATGTTCGAGCCGATGTACGACTCGTATTCGGCAGGTGTGGCGATGGCTGGTGGCGTGGTGCGACCGGTCACGCTGCGCCCACCGAGCTACGCCATCGATGTCGACGAGTTACGCCGGGCGATTACACCGCGCACGAAATTGATCCTGCTCAACACCCCGCATAACCCGACCGGCAAGGTGTTCAGCGGCGACGAACTGCGGGTGATTGCCGACCTGGCCATCGAACACGACCTCGTCGTGGTCACCGACGAGGTGTACGAGCACCTCATCTTCGACGGGTTGCAACATCACCCGTTGGCCGGTTTCGACGGCATGCGCGAGCGTACGTTGACGATCTCCTCGGGCGGTAAGACATTCAATACCACCGGCTGGAAGGTCGGCTGGATGGTCGGCCCGGCAGCGTTGGTCGCTGCAGCACGGACTGCCAAACAGTTCCTCACCTATGTCAGCAGCGGTCCGTTTCAGCCGGCGATTGCGATCGGCCTCGGACTCGGCGACAAGTTCTACCGCTCGATTGCCGAGGATTTGCAGGCAAAGCGCGATCGCCTGTGTAGCGGTCTTGAACAGGCCGGGTTCGAGGTCTACCGGCCAGCGGGCACCTACTTCGTCACTGTCGACATTCGCCCGCTGCAACCCGACGGCGACGGCATGCAGTTCTGCCGTTCCTTGCCGCACCGGTGCGGTGTCGTCGCCATTCCCAACCAGGTGTTTTACGCCGACCAAGAACGCGGCCGACACCTCGTCAGATTTGCCTTCTGTAAACAGGTCGCGGTGCTCGACGATGCCGTGCAACGTTTGGCAAGCTTGCGACCATGACCGTGCGCATCGCTGCCATCCAACACGACATCGTCTGGGGCGAACGAGAGGCGAACTTCGTTCATTTGGCGACCCAGATCGCCGCCGCGGCCGCAGGCGGAGCGCGCCTTGCGTTGTTGAGCGAAACCTTCAGCACCGGTTTCGTCACTACCGGGCCGATCGGCGAAGTATTCAACGGGCCGTCTGCTCAGTTCCTCATCGAACAAGCCAGGTACCACAGGATGTGGGTGGCGGGCAGCTGCGCCGAATTCGCCGAGCCCAAGGTGCAGGGCTACGACAAACGGCCGTTCAACACCTTCATCCTTGCCGGGCCGAATGGCGAAGTGCATCGCTACCGCAAGTTGCGCCCGTTCACCTACGGCGGGGAAGCAAAGTATTTCCGAGCTGGACAGGTCGACCCGCAGCAGATCGTGATCGCGGGGCTGCGTGTCACTCCGTTCATCTGCTACGACCTGCGTTTCGCCGATCTGTTCTGGAAACAGGCCGAGGCGACGGATGTCTATCTCGTTCCCGCCAATTGGCCGACGCCGCGCCGCGAGCATTGGAAAGCGTTGCTGATCGCCCGGGCAATCGAGAACCAGGCCTATGTCGTTGGCTGCAACCGCGTCGGTGAGGGTGGCGGCCTCGGCTACAGCGGCGACAGTTGCATCATCGACCCGTTGGGTCAGGTGCTTGCCTCCGCCTCAGGAAGCGAATCGATCCTCGTGGCCGACATCAGCGCTGAGCGGGTCGCCACGGTTCGCAAAGACCTGCCGTTTCTCGCCGACCGCCCGCGTTAGCTCAGCTCGGCCGCTGCCACAGCGATTCGCCGTCGGCCGCGCCACCCGGCGGCTGCCAGGTGCGCACGTCGACCGGTGCTGGCAGCTGCACTTCAATCCCATGATGGGCCTGTGACGTGACCGCCGACGACGACGGCGCCACGGGACTGGCGGGCATCGAGACCACGATTTGTTGGGCTGGGCGGTTGGCCATCACCCCGATCAGCACCGCCGCTGCGTAGAGCAGCCCGCCAAGGACGATCGTCGGGACAATGGATTGCGCAACTGTCGCGATCTTGTACCAATTGGACACATTCGATGGTCCAAAATTCGCTTCACCAAATTGCCTCCAGAAGCCGATTGCGCCGAGGAGGCCGAACGCGATTACCACCACTGCGAAGATCTTCAAACCGCGAATCGTTCGCTCCACATTCGCAGGAGCGACGTCTGCCGTTGCGGGATCGATCTCATCGGAGCCGTCGTGCACGGTTAGCCGGTTCGGATTCATTCCTTCACTATGCCTCAAAAGCTCTACCGTGTCAGCGAGGCCGTCGAATCGGTTCATCCGAGTTGCTTGGCCAGCATGCTGACCAAGAACCCGTAGTCGGTTTCCTGCTGGCCAACCTCGACGAACCCGAGGCGTTGATGGAAGCGCAGTGAGCCATCGTTGAGCGGGCGAAGGTTGACCTCGCAGGTCAACATCGCCGTTCCCGCAATGGCATCCTCGACAGCTGCGTACAGCGCAGCGCCGACGCCAAGATTGCGCGCCGACTCCGACACGGCGATTCGATCGAGGTAGGCGAAGTCGTCGTAGCGCTCGCAGAACCAGCGGTAGTTGACGCTGTGGTAATCGGCACCTGGACCGAAGTTGATGCAAAACCCGACGACCTCGTCGTCATGCTCTGACACCAGGCTGATCAGCGACTCAGCGACGAGGGCCGCCATCTTGGTTTCGTCGGCCTCGCTCACGGCTGGAACGGCGGCATTGTTGATCGCCACGACGGCGGGGATATCGGCAACCTGCAACGCTCGAATCTTCATCGCCGGGAGCGTAATCGTCGAGCCGAGACAGTGGACACATCACGCGGTTGAACAGATGCGACAGTGTGCGCTACAACTCGCACAGCGAGGGCAGATTCGCACGACACCGCTTCCGCCACGCCGATTCGCTGAATTGAGGACAACCTGCGCGCACCCTCTGACTAAGGTCGCTTCGATGGAGGGCGAACCGCTGATCTGCGCCACCGCGCTGGAGAAACGTTTCGGCGACTTCGTCGCCGTCAATGGCATCGACTTCGCCGTGCAGCGCGGCGAGTCTTTCGGCTTTCTCGGCCCCAACGGCGCTGGGAAATCCTCGACGATGCGCATGATCGGCTGTACCTCGCCAGTCACCGCCGGAACCTTGCGATTGTTCGGCCTCGATCCAGCGCAAGAGGGTTCACGGATCCGCGCCCGCCTCGGCGTCGTGCCCCAACTCGACTCGCTAGAGAATGAGTTGACCGTCGAGGAAAACCTGGTGATGTACGGCCGTTACTTCGACCTCAGCCGCCGTGAGGCCAAGCGACGCGCCACCGAACTGCTCGATTTCGTGCAGCTCACCGACCGCGCCCACAGCAAGGTCGAGCCGCTCAGCGGCGGCATGAAACGTCGCGTCACCATCGCCCGATCACTGATCAACCAGCCCGATCTGCTGCTCCTCGACGAACCCACCACCGGCCTCGATCCGCAGGCTCGCCATGTGCTCTGGGACAGGCTCTACCGGCTCAAGCAGCAGGGCGTCACCCTCGTGTTGACCACCCACTACATGGACGAGGCTGAACAACTTTGCGACCGCTTAGTCGTCATGGATGCCGGCCGCATCGTCGCCGAGGGTTCGCCCCGCCAGCTGATCGAACAACACGCCACCCGTGAGGTGCTCGAACTGCGATTTCCCGCTGGCACCAACGCCGACAACGAGCACCACGCCGACGGCGTCGGAGTACGCCACGAAGTGCTCCCCGATCGCATCCTCGTCTATGCCGACAACGGCGACCAGGCCTTGGCCCACGTTCACGCCAGCGGTGGCCAGCCGGAAAGCGCCCTTGTTCGGCGCAGTTCGCTTGAGGACGTCTTCCTCAACCTCACCGGCCGTTCGCTGGTGGAGTGAGGCACCCAATGGCCAGCCCCGCCGTGTTCCGCGAGGTCGAGCGCAACCTGTTGTTCTTCCGCAAGTTATGGCGCTCCAACCTCCTCAGTTCGTTTGTGCAACCGCTGCTCTATCTCGCAGCGATGGGCATCGGCGTCGGCGCGCTGGTCAAGGCCAACGCCAACAGCGATGTGCTCGGCGGTGTGTCCTACGCTGCGTTCATCGCCCCCGGCCTGCTCACCGCCACCACGCTGAGCATCGCCGCCAACGAAAGCATGTGGCCGCTGATCGACGCGCTGGTCTGGGGGCGGCACTGGCAATCGATGGCCGCGACCCCGCTGCGCTCCCCCGACCTGACCATCGGCCACGGCTTGTGGATCGGATTTCGATGTCTGATCTCTGCTGTGGCGGTCGTGCTGGCGATGCAGCTCTTCCCCGACGTCCGCTCGCCAGGACTGTTTGTGGCGATCATTCCCGCGGTGCTCTGCGGCCTGGCGATGGGCATGCCGATCGCCGCTTGGACCGTCACCCGCGAGGTCGACATGAGCTTCGTGATCATCAACCGCTTCATCATCATGCCCTTGACGCTGTTCGCCGGCACGTTCTACCCGGTCTCCCAGCTGCCGCTTGTGGCGCGCTGGCTGGCGTACATCTCGCCTCTGTGGCACGGCACAGAGCTGGCCAGGGCGGCCTCGACGACGATGACGATCAGCACCGAGCGCATCGCCGTACACCTCTGCTACCTGATCGTGGCCGCGCTCGGCGGCTGGTGGCTGATGAACCGCAACACCCATCGACGGTTGTTCGCATGAGCACCACCATTGCCCTGCGAATATTGCCGCCGGTTGTGCGCCAGGCGCGGCGCCCGCACCGCATGGTCGAACGGCAAATGATGTGCTACCGGCGAACCTGGCCGGTGTTGCTCTCTGGGTTCTTCGAGCCATTGTTCTATCTGTTGACCGTGCGCGTCGGCCTCTCGTCGCTGGTCGGCACAGTGCCGCGTCGGCAACACCGTGGTGACCTACGCCGAGTTCGTCGCTCCAGCGATGATGGCCAGTTCAGCGATGAACGGCGCCGTCTACGACAGCACGATGAACGTCTTCCACAAGCTGAAGTACGGTCGCATCTACGAGGCGGTGTTGAGCACCCCGATGACCATCGGCGATGTCGCCCTCGGCGAAATCTCCTGGGCCTTGATCCGCGGCGCGCTGTATTCCACAGCCTTCCTAGCGGCGATGGCTGCGCTCGACCTGACCAAGTCGTGGTGGGTGCTGGCCACCATCCCTATCGGACTGCTCATCGGCCTGGCCTTCGCCGCCGCGGGCATGGCGGGCACCACATACATGCGCAGCTGGGCCGATTTTGAGATCGTTCCGGCCACGGTGCTGCCGTTGATGTTGTTCTCCGCCACCTTCTATCCGATCAGCTCCTATGGCTCGTGGCAGTGGGTTGTACAGGTCTCACCGCTGTACCACGGAGTAGCCTTGATGCGTGCGGCGAACGCCGGTGAGGCCTCATGGGGCCTGATCGGACACGTCGCCTTCCTCGTCGTGATGGCACTCGCCGGTCTGTGGGTCGTCTCCCGGCGGCTCCAGATCCTGTTGCTGAAATGAACGCCTGATGCCACTGACAACGCCATTCGACACCGTGATCTTCGATCTCGACGGAACGATCTCCGATTCTGCGCCGGGGATACTCGCCTCGCTTGATCACGCCTTCACCGCCACCGGGCTCACCCCACCGCCCGACTTGGTGCGTTTCATCGGCCCGCCGTTCCAAACGGCGTTCGCCAGCGAGGGGTTCACCCCCGACGAGGTCGAGGTCCTGATCCGCACCTATCGAGCGCACTATTGGGACACCGGGGCGTTCATCAACTTCGTCTATCCCGGCATCGAACAACTGCTCACCCAACTCGCCGAGGAGGGCTACCGGCTGGCGATCGCCACGTCGAAACCGGAGCCCACGGCACGGCGCATCCTCGAGCACTGGGGCTACACCCATCGTTTCGAGGTGATCGGCGGCGCCACGTTCGACATGGTCAGGGCAACCAAGGCCGAGGTGCTCGGCTATGTGCTCGACCAGCTCCCCGAGTGCAAACCGGTGATGATCGGCGACCGTTATCACGACGTTCAGGGATCGGCCGCGTTCGACATCCCCTGCATCGGCGTCAACTGGGGTTACGGCGGTGAAGACGAACTCAGCCAGGCAGGAGCCCGCTGGATCATCGATCAGCCTGAGCAGATCTTCGACATCGTCCATCGTCGCTTGCGCAGTCCAACCGCACTCGCCGCCGCCCAGGCCCGGCGCATCGATCAACCGGAAGAACCAGAGGGCTTCCGCCAATATCGCTATACACCACCGCCGACGGCGACGACCATCCTGCTCGTTCGCCACGGCGAATCACAGGCAGCGCAGGAAGGCAAGCCGTTCCCGCTGATCGCTGGGCAGGGCGACCCGCACCTTCATCCCAATGGTCACGAGCAAGCCTGGCGCCTCGCCGAACGGCTCAAAGGCGAACAGTTCGACGGAATCTACGTCACCACCTTGACTCGCACGCATCAGACGGCGGCCCCACTCGCCGCCAAGTTGGGCATGACCCCGATCGAGATTGCCGACCTGCGTGAGGTATACCTCGGCGACTGGGAGGGCGGCTTGTTTCGTGTGATGGCCGCCAAGCAGGACCCGCTGTTCATCCGCTGGCAAAAGGAACGGCGCTGGGACATCATCCCCAATGCCGAACGGATGGAAGACTTCGACGAACGCCTGCAGCGTGGCTTGCGCGCCATCGTCGCCAACCACCCCGGCGGACGGGTGGTCGCCGTCGTCCACGGCGGCGTCATCGGCCAGATCATGAACCACGCTTCGGGGGGCCACGGCGCGTTCGACTCAGCCGACAATGCCTCGATCTCGGAGTTGATCATCGACGGCGACCACCAGATGGTGCGCCGCTTCAACGACACCGCCCACCTCTACGGCTGAGGATCCACAATCCATCCCGACGTCTTGGGCGCTCGCCCTCGCAGGGCGAGCAGGAGCGTGCGGGACATCGACACGTCGCCCGAATTACACCAGGCGGTGGAGCCAATTGTGGGTGTCGACCGAGGTGCCGTATTGCACCTTGATCAGCGACTCACGAAGGCGCATCGTCATCTCGCCGGTTGACGCGTCGCCGACCTCGCCGCCCTCCCACACCAGACGACCGACTGGGGTGACCACCGCAGCGGTACCGCAGGCGAAGACCTCACGAATCTTGCCGCTGGCAACGCCCTCACGCCACTCGTCGATACTCACCGGCGCCTCGATCGGGTCGAGGCCAAGTTCGGCGGCGAGGGTCAAAATCGATGACCGGGTGACGCCCTCGAGGATGGTGCCGCTGACCGGCGGGGTCACCAGCGTGCCGTCGGCATGCACGAAATAGAGGTTCATGCCGCCGAGTTCTTCGACCCAGCGATGCTCCTCGGCATCGACGAAACAGACTTGGTCGCAACCGTGTTCACTGGCCTCGATCTGTGCTGCCAACCCGGCGGCGTAGTTGCCGCCGCACTTGGCCGCGCCGGTGCCCCCGGGTGCGGCACGGGTGTAGTTGCTGCTCAACCAGATGTTCACCGGCTTGATCCCGCTGGCGAAATAGGAACCGACCGGGGAGGCGATGACCATGTAGCGCACCTCTGTGGAGGGGCGCACGCCGAGGAACGTTTCGCTGGCAAACATGAACGGCCGCAGATACAGGCTGACCTCACCTCCGCTGGGCACCCAGTCTTGATCGATGCCGACAAGCACCTCCAACGACTGCACGAAATCCTCGATCGGCAACTCCGGCAGCGCCAAACGCTTGGCCGAACGCTGGAAGCGCAAAGCGTTGGCCTCTGGGCGGAAGGTCCAGATCGAACCGTCGGCGTGACGGTAGGCCTTCATCCCCTCGAAAATCTCTTGGGCGTAGTGCAGTACTGCGCAGGCCGGGTCGATGGCCAGCGGTCCGTACGGTTCGACACGGGCATCGTGCCAGCCATCGGCCTGTGTCCAGGTGATCGACAGCATGTGATCGGAGAAGTATTTGCCGAAGCCCGGATTGGCGAAAATCGCTTCTCGCTGTTCAACACTGCGGGGGTTCGGGTTCTGTTCGATTCGATAGTTCTGCATCCCGCGGCTCACCTTAACGGAGGTTCAGGGACGCTACGAAGGGATTGTCACCGCTAGCCGAGTACCGCGACTACCACCAAGCGCCGATAGCGTCCAACGACTGGTAAGGATCGAGTGGTTGGGTGACGTGAGCAGCAAAGAGATAGCAGAACAAGCGCAACGCAGGCGCACCTTTGCGATCATCAGCCACCCCGATGCCGGCAAAACTACGTTGACCGAAAAGTTCCTGCTCTACGGCGGGGCCGTGGTCGAGGCTGGCTCGGTGAAGGCCAAGGGCCAGGCCCGCAGCGCCACCAGCGACTGGATGGAACTCGAGCAAAAGCGTGGTATTTCGATCACCTCAGCGGTGATGCAGTTCGAATATCGCGGCTGCATGATCAACCTGCTCGACACCCCCGGCCACCGCGACTTCAGCGAGGACACCTACCGGGTGCTCGCCGCGGTCGATGCCGTCGTCATGGTGCTCGACTCGGCCAAAGGCATCGAGCCGCAAACACTCAAGCTGTTCGAGGTCTGCCGCGCCCGCAAACTCCCGGTGCTGACCTTCCTCAACAAGTTCGATCGCCCGGGGCGCGACCCGCTCGAGTTGCTCGACGAGATCGAGACGCAGATCAATCTTCGCCCGACCCCGGTCACCTGGCCGGTCGGCGACAGTGGCGAATTCCGTGGGGTCATCGATCGCCAGCGCAACGTCTTCATTCGCTTCACCCGCGTCGCCCGCGGCAGCAAGATCGCCCCCGAGGAAGAGTTGACCTTTGAGCAAGCTGCCGAGCAGGAAGGCAAAGCCTGGCAACGGGCGATCGACGGCGTAGGCCTGCTCGACGCGGTCGGTGCCGACGTCGACGAGGAAAGCTTCCTCGCCGGTGAATCGACGCCACTGTTCGTCGGGTCGGCGCTGACCGATTTCGGTGTGCGGGCGCTGCTCGACGCCGTCGTCGATCTCGTTCCCGCGGCGCCGCCGCGCATCGACGTCGAAGGCACGGCGCGTCCGGTTGACCAGCCGTGTTCGGCGTTCGTCTTCAAGGTGCAGGCCAACATGGACAAGTCGCACCGCGACCGCATCGCCTTTGTGCGCATCTGTAGCGGGCAGTTCGACCGGGGGATGACGCTGACGGTTTCGCGCACGGGCAAGCCGTTCGCCACCAAGTACGCGTCCACCGTCTTTGGTTCGGAGCGCAGCACGATCGAGCAAGCCTTTCCCGGCGACGTCGTCGGCCTGGTCAACGCCACCGGGCTGCAACTCGGCGACACCCTCTACGAGGACGTGCCGGTCACCTTCCCCGGTATTCCCCGATTCGCGCCAGAGCTGTTCACCAACGCCCGCCCGGTCGACACCAGCCGCGTCAAGCAGTTCCGCCGCGGCATCGAGGTACTCGAGGAAGAAGGCGTCGTCCAAGTGTTGCGCGACCCGATGATGGGCGATGCCGCGCTGGTGCTTGCCGCCGTTGGACAACTGCAGTTCGAGGTCTTCGCCTACCGGTTGGAGAACGAGTTCAATGCCCCCGTCCAGCTCACTGGCTCGCCCTACCAGGCGATCCGTGGTACCGATGCTGCCAGCGCCGAGCGACTGCGTCAGATCAGTGGCATCCGCATTCTGCAACGCGCCGACGGCACGATGGTCGCCTTGTTCGAGAACATCTATCGCCTGCAGCGCCTGCTCAGCGATGAACCCGAACTGACACTGGCCTCGCTCAGCGTCGAGTATAGTGCACTATCTCTGAATTAGAGCGCGTGTTACTATTAGGGGATGTGGATTGCTGAGCCGATCGTGTTGACCATCGAGGAACGTAGCGAACTGGAGCGTCGTGTGGCGTCGCCAACAACACCGCAACGAGACGTGCGACGAGCACAGGTGATCTTGTTCGCCGCCGACAAGATGGCATCACGCCAGATCTCGTTAACGATCGGGATGCACGAATCTCACGTCGCGAACTGGCGGCAGCGGTTCCTCGCCGAAAGACTCAAAGGGCTCGGCGAACGCAAACACACCGGTCGACCACGACGTCTTGGCCACGATGAACGCCTGGCAATGGCAGCCGCAGCGACCGCCGAAAAGTCTGCCGACGACCCGGTGGCGATGTGGACCTTGGATGAACTCGTCGACATTCTCGCCGACACCCACGACATCATCGTGTCGCGATCCACAACTCGGCAAGATCCTCGCCGCGATGGACATCGACCTGCGCAAAGTCCGTGGCTGGCTGAACCGGCGCGACGACCCCGAGTTCTGGACACGTGTCCGTGATGTCTGCGGCCTCTACCTCAACCCACCTGACCAGGCGATTGTGTTGTCAGTCGACGAGAAAACCGGGATCCAAGCCAAAGAACGCATCGTCAAAGACCAACCAGCCCGCCCGGGTCGGCCACGACGCCGCGAGTTCGAATACGTGCGTCACGGCATCGCCAAGCTTGTCGCCGCTCTCGATGTCGGCACCGGTCAAGTGCTTGCCGACACGATCCCACGAAACGACTCAGACAACTTCTGCGCCTTCCTGGACACGATCGAAGCCACCATCGAGCCTGGCTTGGCAATCCACGTGATCCTCGACAACGGGTCATCGCACACCTCGAAACAAACCGCAGCCTGGTTCGCTGCCCACCCACGGTGGGAGGTTCACTTCACACCCAAGCACGCCTCCTGGGTCAATCAAGTCGAGTTATTCTTTTCGATCCTGCAACGCAAAGTGATCAGCAACGGCAACTTCCCCTCCCAAGACGACCTGATCACCAAGATGATGAAATTCATCGCCGACTACGACCAGACCGCCCGACCCTTCAGATGGACCTACGCCGCCGACCCACTCAAAGCCGCATAACCACACGCGCCCTAATTGAGCGCGGCTGCACTAGTGCTCCATTGGGGTGCTCGGGTCGAAGCGCCGAGCCCTATATGTAGTACTGGATCGGCGGTCGGAGAAGCACCGGTCGAGGCGCACCCGCAAACTCTTCGACAGGAGCTTGACAAAAAAAAAAGGAAGAATACTAGGTTGCGCTCAACCAAAGTTCTTGGGTATCGCGACTCAACGATGCTCTGAGGGCACACACGAACGAAGGCCGGATATGCGCACGTTATTTACGAAGCCAGTAATCGTCGTGGCCGTCCCGCTGGCATTGGCTCTCAGCTCGGTGTCGGCTGCGCTGGCGTCTACGTCTTGGCAGGGCTCGGACTACTCCTTCAACTACAGTACGACGTACATTCAGACCTGCGACCAGGAGTCAGATTCGACGAAAGTAAAGTCGATTGGCGACAACAATGGATCTGGGGGTGGAGATAATGTTGCCTACGACAACGACGGGAACAATGGAACGTGTGGCAGCGCAAACGCTGGTTGGGCGATCTGGCGCCATCGCACCTGTGAGTACCGAGCGGCCTGGCCCGACCAATGTGGCAACTGGATGGCTGTTTGAGCCACCCGGCGTATCGCGGCGTTGTAACCTGTGACCGAGATCGAGGTCCAAAAATTGTGCCTGGCGTTCGCAGGCCGAGATGTGATTGTAGATCTCGATATGTCGGTCGAGCGCGGAAAGAGCCTGGCGGTCGTAGGCCCGAGTGGCTCAGGAAAGACGACGCTGCTGCGGTGCCTGTCGGG
Source organism: uncultured Acidimicrobiaceae bacterium (assembly GCA_963732585.1). Taxonomy (GTDB): domain Bacteria; phylum Actinomycetota; class Acidimicrobiia; order Acidimicrobiales; family Ilumatobacteraceae; genus WLMZ01. The sequence continues at coordinate 568,460 of CAVSZY010000004.1, forward strand.
ACTGTCCCGGCCGGATTCTGGAAAAGTCGTTGTTGGAGGAGTCGAACTCGGCCTTAAGAACCGCCGCGAACTTGCGGCCCTGCGTAGATCAGCGATTGGACAGGTCTTTCAGTTCGGCGAGTTGCTGCCAGAGTTGACTGTGTTTGAAAACGTTGCGCTTCCGCTGTTGCTCGATGGCCAACGGGTTCACAGGTCAGAAATCGAACTTTTGCTTGATTCAGTTGGAATTAAAGACCTTGCCAATGCTCGTCCTTCAAATCTCTCCGGAGGCGAGACCCAACGGACCGGTGTCGCTCGTGCCTTGGTTCTGCGGCCATCCGTGTTGCTATGTGATGAACCAACGGGGGCGCTAGACGGCGCGATGACTGATGTCATCGCCGACCTGTTGCTCAATCGAGCGACGAGTGAGGGCGTCGCACTGGTCGTCTCGACTCATGACCTACGGGTTGCGAGTCGAATGGACCGCGTGTTGTCGCTCGCCGGTGGGCGTCTTGTTGAAGCGGTGTTATGACGGTAAGGCAGTTGTCCCTCGCGACCTCGTGGAGAGGCAGTGCGGCCGATCTCGGCCGTACCATCTTGACCTGTTTTGCGGCCGCCTTCGTAACGTTCATTACCTGTGGCGCTGTCAGCGCTTCACTGATGGCCGACAGAGTGAACGATCGGGCGGTCCGTAGATCCTTCGAAGTGGCTGCGCCCGGGGAAGCCCCAGCTCTACTCCAAGACTTCCGGTATGACGGAGTCGATGGCGACCAAGTGTTCATCTTTCGCGTCAGGTTTCTCCAGTCAGATGTGCGTATCGAGGGAGTTCCTGGGCAACCTGAAACGGGATCCTGGTTCGTCTCGCCACGGCTTGCCGCGGCCATTGAGCTCAGCGACGCAGTCGCCGAGCGTTATCCAAATGCTCAAACGATTGCACCGGAGGGGGTGGGTGCAGCGGACGAGCTATTCGCATATCAGTTCGTAGCTTCAGACACCCCGCTTCGACAACGACTCGCTAATAGGTCCGGTAACGAGTACATCGGACTCAATTCTGAATTATCCGGAAGCAGTGTTCTGCTGATCGGCCTAGCACTCGTGCTTGTCATCTCGCTGACGTTGCTTCGAGCGGCGATCGGTCCGGTCGGCGCTGGCTTAAACCGTCGGCTTGAATTGATCGAGGCGCTCGGAGCATCGCCACGTTGGCGGCTCCGCCTTGTCGCCGTCAACGTACTGGTCGGATGCGGACCCGGAATTTTCGCGGTCGTTGCATGTTGGGTTCCACTCTCATCACGGCTAGAGCCGCGTACCGTTGGTCGGGCGCGATGCGATGTCCGGTGACTTGTCTCTGGGCTGGTACCGCGGTGCCGCGGTCACAATGCTTGTTCTCGCAATCTGCACCATGCTGATGTGGTTTAGGCCCAGGGCATCCAATTACCGCCACATATCGAATCTCAGTCGAACCCCGCGCCCTCTAGCGGTGCTAATACCGGTGGTGGTGTCAATTTCGCTGATCTGTGCCGCAGCGATAGTCGGCGACATTCATGGCGCCCGCCTGCTTATCGCTGGCACGACGATGGCGGCACTGTCATTTCCTCAGGCCCTGCCAACGCTATTGCGCTCGCTCGGTGCAAGAGTCGGTCCAGCACGAGGGCTCACACTAACTCTCATCGGGAGGCGGCTGGAGTTCTCAGCTGTGGCAGCGCGAGCTCTGAGCGCACTTACTGCCCTTGCCGTTGTGGCCCCACTCGCCGCCAATTGGATAGCGAACGCGCGCCAGAACGACGGTGTCCCGGCAACAGGTCCAATCGCAGCGTTTGCGATAGAGGGAAATATAGAGCCGACGGAATTGCAAGAATTGGCAGCCGTCGCGAATGGAATTCTCGTGCCGCTGTTTGTCGCGCCATCCCAGTCGGCGCAGAACGAGGCACCGGAGCGATTCTGGGTGCTTTCGTGCCAGGACGCGCTCGATCTTGCGGAAACCACGCGATGCCTCGACGGCGTGCCGCATTTCGAACCGGCGCTGCCGATTCCAGGTGGCCCAGCGAGCGGGAGGTCTGCTGCGTCATCGGGCTGGCTTGCGGCTGGCCAAATGCTCCTGAGCAAGGCCCCCTCTGAGGCCGAAAGTGCCCTTCGTGCCTATGCAAACGCCAGTCCTGAGCGCATTTCCATTCTCTCTGCGGCGGATTATCAGACTCACGAATCACGCCTTATCGTCTGGCTCATGACCGCGATCAAGTTGCTCAGCTTCGCTGCTGTTTTTGCGCTGATGCTCAGCGTACTCACACAAGGATTGGTCAACGCTGCTTCCCGAAGTCGGCTCTACGCACTCGGAGCAGACGGACATCGTACTGCTTACATCGCCGCCGGCGAGTCTGCTGTCACAGTCGGAGCGGCGGGACTCTTTGGCCTGTTCGGGGGCCTGATGTCGGTGCTTGCCTATGGTAACGTCAGCAACGCCTCCTCCGTGACGCTCTGGCCGATCGTGTTCCTTGCTGCCACGATCCTCGGTGCCGCGCTTGTCGCCGCTTGCGGCGCGGCGGTGATGGTCATCGGGGATATCCGGAGCCCGACTTGGAACCGGCGGATCGATTGAACTTGGCTCATCCCCCAGCCCCGCCTCTACAACGCCGCGCGCGGATCGAGGTGGCGCATCGCTATGCCGGCGTAGAGCGCCATGCCAGTGACCATCGCCCCTTCATCGAAGACCACCCGGTTGCTGTGATTCGGGGGTGCGGTGGCCAGATCGACATCCAACGGCGTGCCACCGAGGAACATCATCGAGCCGGGCACGGCTTGCAACACGTAGCTGAAATCCTCTGCCCCCATGATCGGATTAGCCATCTCGATCACTCGGTCCTTGCCGGCGATCTCGCGGGCGACATCGAGGGCGAACGCGGCCGATCCGGCATGGTTGATCGTCACCGGGTAGCCGTCAGAGATGAGGACTTCTACGGTAGCGTCGTGCGCCGCGGCGATTCCTTCGGCGACTCGGCGAATGCCAGCCAACACCTTCGACCGTGTCGTCTCGCTGACCGCCCGAATCGTGCCTTCGATTTCCGCCGACTCGGGGATGACGTTGTTCGTCGTGCCGGCGACGATGCGCCCGACCGTGATCACCGTCGGGTCGAAAACATCGATGCGCCGAGTGACCATCATCTGCAGTGCTTGGACGATCTCGCAGGCCACGGGAATCGGATCGAGCGCATGATGGGGCATCGAGGCATGGCCACCTCGGCCGCGCACGATGATGTTCATCGTGTCGGCGGAGGCCATCAACGAGCCGCCGCGGCTGCTGATGAAGCCCGCCGGCGCCGCCGTGGAGATGTGCAGGGCGAATGCCGCGTTGACCGGCGACGGGGTGCCGTCGGCGAGCGGCGGAACGTTGAGGAGACCCTCGTCGAGCATGTAGCGGGCACCGTGGTGGCCCTCCTCGCCTGGCTGGAACATGAACAGCACCCGCCCCGCCAACTCGTTGCGCCGATCGCCGAGCATCTTGGCCGCGCCGATCAGCATCGCCGTATGCGTGTCGTGGCCACAGGCGTGCATGCAACCGTCGACTTTGGAGCTGAAATCCAAGCCGGTGTCCTCGGGCATCGGCAGCGCGTCCATGTCGCCGCGCAGCAGCAACGTCGGCCCGGGTTTCGTTCCTGTCAGCAACGCGGCGACTCCGCTCGTGGTCGAATGCAGCGAGATATCCAGGCCGAGGCCTTGCAGTGATTCGAGAACAGCGTCGCGGGTGATCGGCAGGTGGTTGCCCACCTCTGGCCACAGGTGCAGGCGGCGACGCAGGGCGACGGCCGCCGAGAGCTGATCACGGGCTTGGGACATCAGCGTTTGGCTACTCATTGGGCATGTTTACTACACGCCTGGCGATTTCCGCACCGGTTGGGCCAGCGGCACTCAGGGCGCTAACCCTACGAAAGGACCTCGTCATGATCACCCACGGCGCCGACCCCGCCCAGCTCACCCAGCTGGGCATCACCTTGCGCAACCAGGCGCAACCGATCAATGCCGTCATCAGCACGGTGCACGGTGTGCTCTCCGGCACCGAGTGGAACGGCCCAGCCCGCCAGCAGTTCGAAGAGGAATGGAATGGCACGTTCCGGGCGGTTCTCGATCGTCTCAACGCGGCCTTCGAGTCCGCTGGCACGAACTGTGTCAGCCGCGCCGAGCAACTTTCTGTCCTGATGGGACGCGGCTAGCCCGACGCTGAGGTTCCCTCTGGAGGTCGTGCTTCTGCGCGCCAAAAACAGCGCGCAGAAGCACGGCTTCGCGTACCGTTAGCCCGTGCAACAGCGACCGCAGCCCGCAGAGTTTTTCGACATCGCCATCGCCATGCTGGAACAGGATCCGCATGCGCTCGACGCAGCGATGAAGGACACGATCCCGACCACCGCTCAGCTGATCGAGGCTTTCCCGGAATTGGCTTCGGTGGCCATCACCGATATCGACATCGATGGCCCGCATGGGCCGATTCCCGCCCGTTCCTATCGTGCCCCGGGCGCGCCAAGCAGTGGGCTGATGTGGGTGCACGGCGGCGCCTTCATCTTCGGTGATCTCGACATGTTGGAGTCGCATTGGGTGGCGCTGTCGATCGCTGCCCGCGGCACGCCCGTGTTCGCCGTCGACTACCGCAAGGCTTTGTCCGGCGTACATTTCCCGGTTCCCTCAGACGACGTCCTTGCAGCGTGGATCTGGATTGTCGAGCAGTCACAAGACGTGCTCGGCGTATACATTCGCGGCGGCAGCGCTGGCGCGAACCTCGCCTCCGGTGTCGCCAAGCGACTGCGTGACAGCGGCGGAGCGATGCCCGCCTCGCTCGTGTTGGCCTACGGCGTGTTCCATGCCGAGCTCCCCGAGCTGAGCGACGAACTGGTTGCGGCACTGGCCAACCATCCGGAAGCGATGGAATTCCCCGCTGATTTCTGCCGCAAGCTCAACCTGCGCTACGTCGGCAGCGAAGCGGCGTTGGCCGATCCCTATGCCTTCGCCGCCAATGGTGACAACAGCGGACTGCCGCCCACCTATCTGCTCAACTCCGAAGCCGACTATCTGCGGGCCTCGGGCGATTCCTTCGCTGAACTGTTGCGCGACGCAGGCGTTGAGCTCCGCCATGAATTCGAACCTGGCACCACCCACGGCCATCTCAACGAAGCGTTCGACCCCGCTGCAACGCGCAGCATCGACCGCATCATCGGCTGGCTCGGCTCGACCGCCGAAGAGCCCTACGGCGCTTGACGCCATCGGGTAGTAGATTTTCGGGCGTGCTGATTCTCGAATTCACAGTCGAACCGTTCACGGAGGGCAATCCGGGACCACATGTCAGCGCAGCGGTCGAGGCGGCCGAGGCCGCCGGCGGGTTGGTCGAGTTCGGCCCTTTCGGCACGACGTGTACCGCAGCGCCCGACGTGATGCCACAGGTGATCGCCGCGCTCGTCGAGGCAGCCTTTGGCCACGGGGCAAACGTCATTGCGATGCAGGTCTCCTCGCCCGAGGGCCACGAATGAGCCAAGTACATCCGGCTATTGCCGCACTGGCACCAATCGTCGAAGCACTCGGTGCTCAGATCGTGGCCAACGGCGACAAAACCCCGGGGGACCTGACTTTGGTGTGGGACGGCGTGGCGATCGCCGCTGTGCGGCCCGGCCCGCTCTATGGCGCCCTCGACCGGTTGATCGAAGGCGTCGAACGAGAGCTCGGTTCACCGCTCGCCCAGCTCAATCGCGAGATGAAACAGCGCGCTGTGCGCATGCTCGATGAACGTGGCGCGTTCACCTTGCGCCGCGCCGTCGAGGACGTCAGCGATGCGATGCGCGTCTCACGAATCACCGTCTATAACTACCTCAACGCAATCCATCGTTGAGCGCGATGTCGCACCCGTTCACCGTCATCGCCTTCGACGCCGACGACACGCTGTGGCACAGCGAGGACGCCTTCCATCGTGCCGAGCTGCGCTTCGTCGAGTTGATCTCGCCGTTCGTCGAGGACGGCGTCGATGTCAAAGCTGCGCTGTCGGCGATCGAGCGATCAAACCTTGGGGTGTTTGGCTACGGGGTCAAGGCGTTCGGTCTGTCGATGGTGCAGACGGCGACGGCGATAGCCAGCGAGCAACTGCCCACAACGGTCGTCGGCGAGTTGATCGAAATCGCCCGATCATTACTGATCGAGCCCGTACGGCTGCTCCCCCATGTCGGCCACGTACTCGCCACTGTGGCCAGCGAATTTCGCATCGTGATGATCACCAAGGGCGACATGATCCATCAGAACTCGAAGGTCGAGCGCAGCGGGTTGGCCCATCATTTCGAGCAGATCGAGATCGTGATCGAGAAGGACCCGGCAACGTATAGCCGGATTATCGCCAGCCTCGGCGTGCCAGCTGAACAGTTCTGCATGGTCGGCAACAGCGTCCGCAGCGACATCCTCCCGGTGCTGGCCATCGGCGGCGCCGCCGTTCACGTGCCCTATCCGTTGCTCTGGGATTTGGAGCAACCGCCCGAGCACGACGAGATGTTCGCCGAGCTGGAGTCGCTGACCGAGCTGCCGCAGTGGCTGCAGTCGCACCTCGGCTAGCAGTACTACAACCGGCGTAGATACACCTCGGTGATGCGGTGGTCGCCGCCCTTGCGCACGATCAGCGAGGCCCGATCCTTGGTGGGAGCGATGTTGTCGACCAGGTTGCGGCCGTTGATCTCGTGCCAGATCCCGCGAGCCGTGATGATCGCCTCGTCCTTGGACAGCGCGGCGAAATGGCGGAAGTAGCTGTTTGAATCCTGGAACACGGTGTCACGAAGCGCCAGGAAGCGCTCGACGTACCAGCGCTCGATGTCGTTGACGTCGGCGTCGACGTAGATGCTGAAGTCGAAGTAGTCGCTGACGAACTCGTTGCTCTCGCTTCCGACCTGCAACACGTTGAGCCCCTCGAGGATCAAGATGTCGGGTTGTTCGATCACCACTTCTTCACCCTCGACAATGTTGTAGACGACATGGCTATAGGTCGGGGCGCGAACCTCCGGGTTACCGCATTTCAGCTCGCGCAAGAACTGCAGCAAGCGTTTGGTGTCGTAGCTCTCCGGGAAACCCTTGCGTTGCATCAAGCCGCGTTCGGCGAGTACCTCGTTGGGATGAAGGAAGCCGTCGGTGGTGATCAGCCCGACCTTGGGATGGTCTGGCCAGCGGGCCAGCAGTGCCTGCAAGATCCGCGCCGTGGTGCTTTTGCCGACGGCGACGCTGCCGGCGATGCCGATCACATACGGCACCTTCGCCGTCGCCGTGCCCAGAAAGGTCGAGCTGACCTTCTGCAGATTCTGCGTGGCGATCACATAGAGATTGAGCAGCCGGGTCAACGGGAGATAGATCGCCGCCACCTCGTCGAGATCTATTCGTTCGTTGATACCGCGCAGCTCCGCCAGATCGTTCTCTCGCAACGTCAGCGGTGTCGCCGCGCGCAGCTCGGCCCACTCGTCGCGATCGAAGCATAGGAATCGACCCGACTCTTTCTGATGCATCGGCACAACTTAGATGGTTGCGCTCGACCGTCCCCATTTCAGAGATCGTTGGCGTGCTTCAATCGTTCCTATCACTCAACCATTCGACCAGCCACACCACCAGCAATCCGACTACGACACCACGCTGAGCAGGGACGATCGGCGACGGCTTGGTGCCTGGTACACCCCGCCAGCTTTGGTCGAGCTCGTGGTCGACGCGGCGGTCGCCCACGTGCAACCCGGCCAGCGGGTTCGGGTGCTCGATCCAGCTTGTGGCGACGGGCGTTTCCTGCAGGGCGTGGCCCGAGCCGTTCGGGCTCGCGGTGGCGTCGCCGAGTTGACGGGCGTCGACATCGACCTCAGCGGTCTTCGTTCACGAGTCGGCTCCGGCTCCGGCGACGAAGCGATCGAGGCGATCGAATCCGATTCGCTGGATTACGACTGGGGACAGCGCGGCTTCGACATCGTCATCGGTAACCCGCCGTTTCTCAGTCGGCTGGCGAGTGCCACCGGCGTGGCTGGCAGTTCGCGTTTCGGTGCTGGCACCTACGCCGATGCTGCGGCCGATTTCCTGGCGCTGTCGCTGCGGTTAGCGGGGCGCTGCCAGGGCACTGTTCGCGCTGATCCTGCCGTTGTCGCTGCTGACGACTCGAGACGCCGGCCCCGTGCGCCAGGCAGCCGAACGCGCCGGGTCGATCGAATGGTTCTGGTGGTCGAATAGCGACCAGGTGTTTGCGGCCAGCGTGCGCACCTGTGCTCTGGCGATCCGAACCGGCGGCGACAAGCGTCCGAGCACCGTGAACCGGGTCAGCGGCTTGCCAGCTGCACCAGGCACGACGATTGCCCCACCCGGCCGCCCCGGCGATAACCATCAGTGGGGCTGGCTGATCGCCGATGCCATGGGTGTGCCTGATCTCCCGACCCTGCGAGCCTCGGGCACATTGGCCGATCGTGGCCTGGTCACCGCTAACTTTCGCGATCAGTACTACGGGCTCGTTGGCCATGTCAGCGACGACGGCGACGGCCCACCGTTGGTCACCACCGGATTGATCGATATCGGGGTCAACAATTGGGGAACACGAACGACCAGGTTTGCCAAGCAGACCTACCGAACTCCACGGGTCAACAGTGACGGATTCCCGCCGTTCATGCACCGTTGGATGAACCGTTGCCTGGTGCCCAAGGTGTTGGTCGCCACCCAGACCAAGGTATTGGAAGCGGTCGCCGATCCCGAGGGCGCCTGGGTACCGGCGGTCCCCGTGGTACGCGTCGTGCCGACAAACCCATCGGAGCTGTGGATGATCGCCGCCGTGTTGACCTCGGCGGTGGCCTCGGCCACGATCGCCGCGCAATCCGTCGGCAGTGGGCTGTCCGCGAGTTCGGTGCGAGTCAGCCAGCGAACCCTCAATCTCTTGCCTTGGCCGAGCGGCCCGCTGGGGGATGCCGTCGGGGCCTTGCGCGCTGGCGACTTCAGCCGCTGCGCCCAGTTGGTTGACGCGGCCTACGGTGTCAGCGATCCGACGCTGACGGCGTGGTGGCACGAACGCAGTGGCGCGGCCGTCACCGACACGGTGAGCTAACGCCGCCAGGGAGCAGTCGGCGAGACTGCGCCAGTCCCGCCGGTGAGCACATCGACACCGGTGTCGGTGACCAAGACGGTGTGTTCGAACTGCGCGGTGCGCTTGCCGTCGGTGGTCACCGCGGTCCAGTCATCGTCCCACAACCGATGCTGCCAGGCCCCGAGCGTAATCATCGGTTCAATGGTGAAGGTCATCCCCGGACGCATGATCATCGTGCTGCGCGCGTCGTAGTAGTGCAACACCTGCACATCGGTGTGGAACTGCTCGCCGATGCCGTGGCCGACGAAGGCCTTGACCACTCCGTAGCGGTGCAGTTTGGCGTGGCCCTCGATCGCCCGACCGATGTCGCTCAGCGGACGGTCGGGGCGCACCGCCTCGATCCCTTTCCAGGTGCATTCCTCGGTGACCTGAATCAGCTTGCGTGATTCCTCATCGACAGCGCCGACCTCAAAGGTGGCATTGCAATCGCCGTGGACCCCGCCGACGTAGCAGGTGACGTCGAGGTTGACGATGTCGCCGTCGAGCAACTCGCGCGAGTCGGGAATGCCGTGGCAGATCACTTCATTGACGCTGGTGCACAGGCTCTTGCGGTAGCCGCCGTAGTTCAGCGTGCTCGGGTAGGCGCCACGCTCGATCGTCAACTCGTGCACGAAGACATCGATCTCGTCGGTGGTGATCCCCGGGCGAACCATCTCGCCAGCGAGCCGCAGGATGTCGGCGGCCATCGAACAGGCGGTACGCATCCGTTCGATGATCTCGGGCGTTTTGACCCGAGCCTCGTCCCACCGTTTGACCTGGCCGCTGTCGGCGTAGGGCGGGCGAGCGATGTGCGCCGGCACCGTTCGCCATGGCGAGATCTCGCCGGGCAGCACTCGACCCTCGAGCGGTTTGTGGCAGCGCTTGTACTTGCGGCCGCTTCCGCACCAGCAGGTTTCGTTCGCTTGTGGCAACACCGATGGGGGAGCGACAGACATAGCAGCAAGGTTACGCCCCGACTCTGGCGGATACCACGCAACCGCTCCCCGTGAACGTTGCCCCGGGTTCTTGAGCAGCCCTTTCCATCGGCGCAACGATTGGTGCCAGCGACCCATTCTGCTTCCCCGAACGCGGCCCGTTGACTCGAAGCATGGCTGTTACCGCCCGTCGCGCACCGCACGATCCGCACACCCCAGACCGCAATCAACTGACCGAGTCAGCACCTGGCGGTGAACATTCGACACCGCGCTCGCACGTTCGCGTAGTGAAACCCGGCGCGCGGGCATCGTCGCGCCCGCCGCGCCGGACACCCGAGTTGATCGTTGGCGTGTTGTTGATCGCCGGGTGCGCGTTGGCGGCGATGCTTGTGCAACAAGCGACAAACAGCAAGGCGACCGTCGTCGTCGCCGCTCGTTCAATCGAGCGCGGCTCGGTCATTGGACCCGCCGACCTCGCGGCAATCACCCTCACAGGTGACACCGGGGCCTTGATCCATGGCGACAACGCCAGGGGTCTTCTCGGCCAGACAGCGGTTATCGACATCGCTGCCAACACTCCCCTAGCGGCGACAATGGTGTCCGCGCAGACGGGTCTCGGGGCAGATGAAGCCCTGATCAGCGTTGCGGTCGAACCGGGCCGGATCCCACCGGAGCTCGCTTCCGGCGATGCAGTGCGCGTCGTCGTCGTCTCACCGAGTTCCGTCGGCGCGCCGGATCAAGCGGTGCTGCTGGAGACCACGGCCATCGTCTGGTCAGTCGCTGGCGCGGAGTCGGTCGGTGGGAATACGATTGTGACCCTGCGTGGTCCGCTGACGCTGGCCACCGAGGTGGCGGCGGCATCGACCGTTCAGCTCGTAAGGATTGAGGGAGAATGACATGTCGATCATCGCGGTGGGAAGTTTGCACGGTGCACCCGGTGCAACCACGCTTGCGCTCGATCTCGCACGTCTGGCGGGTGCCGACAGTCTGCTGATCGAGGCCGACCCCGATGGTGGGCTGCTGGCTGCTCGATTGTTCCTGGCGTTGAAGCCGGGCCTCACCGATCTCGCCGGTGCGGCGCGCACGGGCATCGACCCCAACAACATTTGGAAGTACGCACAACCCACCAAGAACGGTTGCGCGGCGATCGTCGCTCACCCCGCCGCCGAGCAGGTCTACGGCGCATTGCGGGCGTCGGCCGATCACATCGGCGAGGCGTTGCAGGCCTTGACCAACACCGTCGTGCTCGACGTCGGGCGGCTGCGGCCGGGATCTCCAGCGTTGGCCTTGGCGGCGTACGCCGATCACACCGTGGTCGTCGCCGAGCCGACCTTAGAGTCGGTGGTCGCGCTGACCAATCGGGCCAATGTGTTGCGCAACCTCAACCAAGTGCACGTCGTGCTTACTGGGAATCAACCCTATACACCGCATGACGTGACGATCGCCAGTCGACTACCGGTGTGGGGTGTCGTCGAACGCGGCGAGGGTGGCCGCCGCGCCGAAATGGCCCGCGACACACAGGTCAAGTCGTTGTTGCGTGCGCTGTCGAGCCCGTTCACCGCTCGTGGTGGCGAGATCGCCGACTTGCTGGAGCCGCTCGACGTGGCACCGCGCTCAGCTCCCACGAAATGAGCTGCAGGCGTCTCCACCGCCAAGGGCCAGGCTCGAACCGCCTTGATCGAAGATGACGAAGACGCAGCGGTACAACCCAAAGTATTGGAAGCCGTAACGCAGGTCGATCACCTCGCGGGTCGCGGTCGTACAGCGTCGAGTCGGGCCGCAGACTTGTGCGCTCGACGAGCATCTCGAAGTGGATCTCATCGCGCACCCCTGGCGACTCGTCGAGGAGATATGGCTCAATGGTGCTGAATCCTTCTCCAGCGAATTCGTGGCGCAACTCGTCAGCGAGGGCGCTGCGCTGTTGGTCGGCGCGCACGATCGCCCAGGCAACGCCGCCGTACAGGGCGACGAGCACACAGACGAGCGGGGCGAATAACGCAACGCGGCTCAGCTGCGCCAACGGCACGCGGCCGCCGAGATGCAGCAGCCAGCGGTGCCCGAGCGCGGCTCCGATTGCGGCACCGACGGTGTTGGCGATCAGGTCAGCCGGATCGCCAAAGCCGATGTGAGCGAAGACCTGAATCCACTCGATCAGCAGCGACGCCGCGACCATCGCTGCCACGGTCGCCCACGGTCGCTTGGTACACACGGTCCAGAAGATCGCTGGCACGAGAAACAGCACGATATTGAGCACAAAGCCGCGGTCGTGGCGAATGGTCTCGGGCACGCGCCCCAGTCCTGCACCATCCATCGTCGGCTCGGCCCGTCGGCACTGACGTCGATCTTGTCGAGCCGGTTGATCAAGGTGACGGTGACGATCATCGCCGATCCGCCGAGGGCGACGGTCAGGGTCCGTAGCGGCCAACCAAACCAGCGGCTGAACGCGCGGGGCACGAATGCCAGCAGCAGCAAACAGACCACAGAAATCACGACGAGGTCGGGCCCCAGGTGTTGGTTGATGCGATCGCTCAGGGTGCCGTCGATGTCCGACCCTACCCTGCCTTACACACCGTGCTGGCGCGCGAGATTTGCGATGCAGCCGACGGGGCCACCACGCAGTGTTCATCACGCCGCTTCGTTCTTGACAGCGGCTTGTCACCCAGCATGTTTATGGGCAACGAGGCCTATTCCGTCTCCGGTTTTTCCCTCCTTGACTGGCCTTCGCACACAGCGATCGCGCTCGACGGCGGACACGCGGAGTACTCAGGGTTATGCACACTGCTTCACACTCAACCGATTCGACCAACGCTCTAGCGAGCGTCGCGTGATCGCCGATCCGCGACTCGTCGCCACCATCTCACGCACCGTCAGTGAGGCGCTTGCCGACGAGCGTGTGCAGCGCAACGTCGATAGTCGACTGCCACTTTCCGGCGACGATGAACGCGAGTTCGCCCGCAGCCGCGTTGCCCGACACCTCGACGCCTACGCCTCGCAGCAGCTCGCAAATGGAGGTGCCCCGCTGCTGGCCAACGAAGAGTCGGAGATCGTCAATGCCGTCCTCGCCAAGGTGCTCGGGCTGGGCCGCATCCAACCGCTGCTCGACGACCCTCGCATCAACGACATCCATATCCGCGGTACCGCCCCGGTGTGGCTCAAGTTGTCGGACGGGCGACGGGTGCAATCCCACCCGGTGGCCGACAGCGACGACGAACTCGTCGAATTGGTGCGTATGGCTGCCACCCGACTGGGCCGTTCCGAGCGCCGCTTCGATGCCGCCAACCCGGAACTCAACCTGCAGCTGGCCGACGGCTCGCGTTTGTTCGCCACAATGGAGGTGTCGTCGCGGCCCAGCGTGATCATCCGTAAACACCGCTTCGAACTGTCCTCTCTGCGCGAGCTTGAAGATCGCGGCCTGATCGACGAAGGCCTGAGCGAATTTCTCGCCGCTGCGGTGCGCACCCGGCGCAATCTGATCGTTGCCGGCGGAACGGGCAGCGGCAAGACGACGCTGTTGCGTGCGCTGCTCAATCAGGTGCCGCCGAGCGAACGAATTGTGACCATCGAGGACGCCTACGAGTTGGGCATCGACCGCTTCGAGAACCTGCATCCGGACTACGACATGCTGCAGGCTCGTCCGGCGAACATCGAAGGGCGCGGCCAGGTCAGTATCGTCGATCTAGCCCGCATGGCCCTGCGTATGGATCCCGATCGGGTGGTTGTCGGTGAGGTGCGAGGCGGCGAAGCGTTCCCGATGTTGATGGCCATGAGCCAAGGCAACAACGGTTCGATGTGCACGATGCACGCCGATTCGACACGGACGATCTTCCCCAAATTGGCCGCCTACGTGTCGATGGCCGAATCGGGTTTGCCGGTGGAGACGATCAACCTGCTGATCGCTTCGGCGGTGCATTTTGTTGTGCAGATCGATGTCGTCGACGGGGTGCGTCGGGTGAGCAGTGTTCGCGAGGTGATCGATGCCGATGGCACCCAGATCATCTCCAACGAGATCTATCGCCCCGGACCAGCGGGCCGCGCCGTGCCCGGCTATCCGTTGACCGACGCCAGCAGCACCCTGTTGAGCAGCGGTGGCTTCGATCTCAACTATCTGTCCAAGGCCGACGGCTGGTGGCGTTCGTGATGGCCCTCATTGCCGCCGTCATCGGCATGACGCTCGGACTCGGGATCTGGCTGATCGGCCTGGGTTGGCGCGGCGTCAGCCTCGGCGCGGGGTCGGCTTCCAACACAGGGATGCAGCGAGTCACGGCAGTCGATCGTGTTCTGCTGCGGGCGGCGTTGGCTGTCGGCGCAATTCTCCTGATCGCAGGATTGACGCGCTGGCCGGTCATCGCCGCAGGGGCGGGTATCACCGGATGGATGGCACCGACCTGGTGGTCCGGGCGAGACTCGTATCGCCAGGAACTGGCCATCGTCGAAGCGATCGCTACCTGGACCGAACAACTGCGCGACACCCTCGCTGCGGCGCATGGCCTCGAGCATGCGGTTGCGTCGACGGCCGTGTTGGCCCCATCGGCGATTGCTCCGGCCGTCGAACGGTTGGCTGCCCGGCTGGAGTACACGCGGATGTCCGACTCGTTGCGGCGCTTCGCCGACGACGTCGATCACCCCCTGGCTGACTTCGTCACCGCCGCACTGATCACGGCCACCGAGGGCCAAGCCCGTGAGCTTGGCGGGCTGCTCAGCCATCTCGCCGAAAGCGCCCGCGATGAGGCCAAGATGCGCACACGAGTGTGGGTCGGGCGGGCTCGCAACCGCAGCGCCGTACGCATCATCGCCTCGGTGATCTGCGCTTTCATCCTCGGCTTGCTGCTCTTCAACCGCAGCTATTTGGCACCGTACGACAGCGCTGGGGGTCAGGTGATCCTCGCTGGCGTGGCGGCGATGTTCGCCGCGGCGCTGGTGATGATGCGTCGCATGGGCGACATCGCACTGCCGGAGCGATTCGTCGGTCGTCGACTCGCCGTCGGGGAGCAGTGATGCGCCCGATCATGCTCTTCGGTGCAGGCATTGGAGCCGGGCTGTTTCTCATCGTCCGGTCCCTGATGGCCACGTCTCAGAGCTTGGCTGCCCAACTCGGCCAGCTCGATCGGGTCGGTTTGAGCGTTGCCGATCAGCGGCTCGATCAGGGTGGACGCCGCGCCCAGTTTGGCCGCCTGCTCAGCGGTCGGCTCGGACAGCGCGTCGAGCGCGATCTCGCCGTTCTGGAACTCGATGCTGCCGGCTTTGCAGCGAAGAAGCTGATCTCGGCGGTGAGCTTCGCCGTCGTCGGTGTACTGCTCGCCGTCGTCTTCGGCGCTGCCAAGGTCGGCCTGCCCGGTGCGGCGTTGTCGATGCTTGTCGTCATTGCCGGGGCGCTCGGGTTCGTGCTCCCCGACGAACAAATCCGCCGCCGGGCGGCATTGCGCCGAGACAGTTTCACGCAGGCGCTGTCCAGCTACCTCGACCTGGTCAACGTCCTGCTCGCTGGTGGCGCTGGGATCGAGACGGCCTTAGAGGCGGCCGCCGAGGCCGGCGACGGCTGGGCCTTCGCCACCATCCGTCGGTCGCTGCTGCGCTCGCGCACCATGCGTCAAACGCCGTGGGCCTCATTTGAGGAACTGGCTGACACGATCGGCGTCGCCGAACTCGGCGAGGTGGCAGCCAGCGTTCGCCTCGCTGGCGAACATGGCGCCCGGATCAAGAGTTCGCTGACTGCCAAGGCGAGCGCGTTGCGCGCCAGGCAGATGGCAGAGATCGAAGCGAAAGCACAGTCGGCGACCGAACGCATGGGACTCCCCACGGTCGTGCTGTTCCTCGGCTTCATGGTGTTGCTCGGCTATCCGGCCATGCAGCAAATCGTCCGTGGTTTGTAAGCGGACAACAGAGAAACGGAGAATCCCATGTCACACCTCAGCTTGGTTGGCGAGTACCTGCACATTCGTCTCGACGCGGCGCGCGAGAGCGACCGTGAGCGCGGCGAAGTAAGCGCAACCACCGTCGTGCTCGCGGCCGCGTTGATCGCCCTGGCCATCGGTGTCGGCGCGATCATCACTCAGAAGGTCACCGGCAAGGCCAACAGCCTCGATCTCGGCTGAGACCATGCACACGTGCCGCCCGATAGTCCGCTCTCGCGATGATCGCGGGGAAGCCATTGCTCAGCTGGTGATCTTGACGCCGGTGCTGATCCTGATGGTCTTTCTGGCGATTCAAGCCGCGCTCTACTTCCACGCCTCGAACGTGGCTGCCGCCGCGGCGGCCAGCGGGGCGTCGGCGGCATCTGGTTATCAGGCGTCGGCGGGTGCGGGTACGGCTGCTGTCTATGAAACGCTGGCCGACCTCGGTGGTGACCTGCGCGGGGCACCGTCGGTGGCGATGGACGGCGAACGGGTTGCCGTCACCGTGACGATTGAGGTCACGCGGATCGTGCCCTTCTTCCCCGAGTCAGTACAACGCCGGGCCACCGAGGCTCGCGAGGTCTTCATCGGCGAGGAGGAGCGATGAGCCGCATCGTCAAGGCCAACAACGACGACCGCGGTTCGGCGGCCGTCGAGATGGTGTTGCTGGCACCCGTGCTGATGCTGGTCACGCTGTTTATCGTGTTCCTCGGCCGTTCTGGTGGGGCGCTGGAACAGGTGCGTCACGCGGCAGGTGTCGCTGCTCGCAGCGCATCCATCGCAGAGCGCAACAGCATGCAGGGGGTCGCCGCCGCCGCGGCGGCAGACGACCTGCGCGCTAACGGGGTCAACTGTGCCTCGGTGTCGACGACGGCGGCGCTGAGCACCGTGCAACGCCTCTCCACCGTCACGGTGACCGTCACCTGCACGATCAACACCGACGGCCTCGGCGCCTTAGGGGTTGGCCAGCGGTCGGTGTCGGCCTCGTCGACGGAAGTCGTCGACTACTACCTCGGAGGTGACCAATGAGCGCTCGTCGCCGTTCGCGTCGGCCGCACCGTTCGCAGACGGGCTCGATCAGTGGCTTCGTCGCCGTCATCATGGTCGCGCTGTTTGCCTTTGCTGGATTGGTCATCGACGGTTCGCGGCTGGTTGCTGGCAAGGTCAGTGCCGCAGATCACGCCGGTAACGCGGCCCGCGTCGGCGCGCAGGAAGTGCTGTTGCTGCGCGACGGACGCATCGGCTTGGACGCTGCCAAAGCATCAGCCGCGGCGCACAACTATCTCGCCAGCCAGGGTCTCAACGGGGTTGTCTCGGCATCTACCGCAGGGATCACCGTCACCGTTTCCGACGTCGTGGCGATGACGATGCTCGGTTTGGTCGGTGTTGGTTCGAAGTCTGTTTCTGCGTCTCGCAGTGCACAACCGGTGAATGAGTGAGGGAATCGAAGATGTCTCGTATCGTCCGTGGATTGACCGCCTTCGGCGTGTTGCTGACCAGCCTGATCGGCATCCCTGTGTTGCTGACGCGCTTCGTCGGCAATCCGCTGCCAACCGAGTTCGTCGGGCCGACCACCATCTGGCAAGCGCTGCAACAGGCTGAAATCGCCGATAGCACCGTCATCAAAGCGCTGGCCCTGATCGTCTGGGTCGCCTGGCTGCGCTTGGTGGTCTCGGTCCTCATCGAACTGGCGGCACGCGTCCGCTGCCTGCCGACGCCAGAAATCTCCGCTCTCGGCGGCTCGCAACGGTGGGCCGCGCA
Organism: uncultured Acidimicrobiaceae bacterium; assembly: GCA_963732585.1. GTDB lineage: Bacteria > Actinomycetota > Acidimicrobiia > Acidimicrobiales > Ilumatobacteraceae > WLMZ01. Next base: position 586,108 of record CAVSZY010000004.1, read on the forward strand.
GCTCGTCGCTTCGATCGCCTTGCTGAGCCCGATGTCGCACGTCGCCGCGGCGAGTGCGGGCGCCATGCCGCTGGCCTCGATCGATGCCGCGCTGCTGGTGGCCGAGCCGTTCAGCGACCATCTGGCGATGTCCGAATCGGATGGCAGCACTGTTGAGGCATTCGGCGGATGGCGGTCATTTGCCGAGCACTCCATGAGCGACCGGCTTCAAACCGGAAGCGATGGGCGGGTGCATCGGGTACAGAAATACGAGAGCTTCTGGTCGATTGCCGAAAGCACGCTCGGCGATGGTTCTCGCTGGACCGAAATCGTCGCCGCTAACGCCGGGCGAGAGGTCTCTCCTGGGGTGATCTTCGACGGCACCCCGGCCCGATTGCTCCCTGGTTGGGAATTGTTGATTCCCGGCGGCGGTGCCACGACGGTGTCAACACATGGGCCCGTCGTTGAAGTACTCGCAGGAGATTCTCTGAGCTCGCTGGCGTCAACGCACCTCGGCGATGAGAACTCGTGGCCGCAGATTTGGGAAGCGAATCAGGGTCGCATCATCGACGGACAACGATTTAGCGACCCCAACGAGATCTATCCCGGCTGGGAGCTGTACGTGCCACTCGAGTCTCAAACCAATTCCGCAGCCGATGCTGCAACGACGCCGCCGGTGCCGGCGGTTGCGCCGCCGCTCGGGGATCCTTCCGAGATGGTCATCATCGTCGACGTCGAGTCGACTCCAGCCTCGGTCGCCACTCCGGATCTGATCACTACTGCGGATCTGATCACTACTGCGGATCTGATCACTACTTCGGATCTGACAACCGAACCGGCACCTGTGAACACCGAGGCACCGAGGCCGACGGCACCCCCGGTCGCTGTTGACGCGCCTGAGGCGACGCTGTTGCATCTGCCGCTGTCACCGATCGCCGCAGCCTCGACGTCCGTGTCGGCGCCATCTGCAGCGCCAGCCGTCGAGGCGACCACCGCACAACGCCAGACCGCCAGCAATCGCCCGCTTGGACTCGGGGCAGCAGCACTTATTTCCTGCGGCGTGCTCGGCACGGTGTCGGCCAGGCGCCGTCAACAACTGCGTCGGGCACGCATCGGTTCGCGTCTGGCGCCGCCGAGCGCCGAAGCAGCCAACGCCGAGGCGTTGTTGCGCACGTTGGAAAGCGACGAACGTATCGTTCGACTGGATATCGCCGTGCGCGCCGCCGCCAGCGAATTAGTTCGCCTCAGTCAGCCCGTGGCTATCCGCGCCGCGTTGGTTGACCAACAGGGTGCCATCGAGTTGCTCCTGACCGCGACCACACCGCAGGCCCCGGCTCCGTGGCAGGCAATCGACGACGACCGCTGGCTGTTGTCGGCTGCGATCGACGTCGCCGAACTTGCCCATCTTTCGCGCAAGGTCAACCAACCGTGCCCGGCGCTGGTCCACCTTGGCGTGGTAAACGAGCACGACCACAGTGCGATCGGTCGCGGCCTGGGATCGGACGCCGATCTCTTCGTCGATCTTGAGGCACTCGGATTGTTGACCGTCGACGCCGCGCAGCAGGACGCGACGAACGTGGTGCGCGCTCTGGCCACCTCGTTGATGGTCTCCCCGATGGCCGAGATCGCCCAGGTCATCATCTGCGGGCTCGACGACACTCACCTTGGTCAGCGGTTGGTGCAGTCGGCACCGAGCCTCGACATCGCCCTCGACCTCGCGGCCAGCGCGCTCGGCAGCACCGCGGCAGCGACTGGCAGCGGCGCGACGACGTTCGGGCTGCGTTCCCGCCAGGTCGGCGGCGAAGCGTGGGAACCGGCAATCGTGCTCTCCGGCGGGCAACCCAACGGTGACGGCTTCCTCGACCAGGACCTCATCGGTTTGACCCGACACGCGGGGCGCGGGTTGGCGATCGTCATCGATCGCGCTGTTGACGGAGCCACGTGGTGCCTGCAGCAGCAGTCGGATGGGTGGATGCTCAATCCCCTCGGACTACGAGTGTCGCCTGTGGGCGTCAGCGCCGATGACGTTGCTTCGCTGACGGCACTCGTCTCTGAGGCCGATTCGTCGGTGCTCAGTCCCGTCTCGGTGATCGGGCGCAGCGCTCTGCCCACGACAGACGACAATCCCGAAGCTGTCAACCCCTGGATCGAACCGGAGTGGTCACTGATGGTCAGATTGCTCGGGCCGATCGATGTCGTCAACCGTGAGCAGCAGGCGGTGGTCTTCGAACGTTCCAAAGCCTTGGAGCTCGTCGTCTGGCTGAGCCAGCATCGAGAAGCGGCGACGCGCATCGGGGCGCGCACCGCGTTGTGGGAGATGAACGTTCGCGATGCCACCTTCGCCAACGTGGTGAGCGATGCCCGACGGGCGATGGCCCAACGGGTCACGCCGACGGACGGAGCCGAATGGCTCGCCCGTACCCTCACCGATCAACTGCCGCTTCATTCGGGCGTGATCAGTGATGTCGAGCTGCTGCGCCAGCGTTTCGATCATGCCGCCCGCCAAGGCCATGTCGAGGCGATGGCGACGCTGGCTCCAGGGTTGGATTTGGTGCGCGACATGCCCTTCGCCGGTTCGAACTATCTGTGGCCCGACGCCGAAGGTCTGACCTCGCGGTTCATCTTGTTGGTCACCTCCGCGGCCACGGTGTTGGCCGGGCACTACCTCGCCGCGGGCGACACCGATGGGGTGTTCAGGGCTACCGGACAGGGCTTGAAAGTGCTCGCCGGCCACGAGGAATTGATCGCCTTGCGGATGCGCGCGCATGCCCGCGGTGGCGACCTCGCCGGCGTTCGTTGCGAATGGGAGTCGTACGAACGAGCGCTAACAGCTGACGCCTGGAGCGATTGCGAACCGTCGAACAAGTTAGTGGCCTTGCGCCGCGAGCTGCTGTCGCCGGCGCTGTTGCGGGCTTAGTTGTATTGCTCCATGATCGAGGCCTCGACGACGCGGGCTAGCGTTTCTTTGACGTCCATTGCCTGACGGGTGCTGACCCCGGGCACCTCGGCGAGCTCTTTGATCGAGGCGCGCTGCAGTTTGCTGAGGCCGCCAAGATGCTGAACGATGGCCCGAGCGGTGTCGGTGGGCAGTCGCGGGACTCGGGCTAACAGGCGCAGGCCACGTGCGCCGAACGCCTCGTCGAGGTCGTGGCGTGCATCGCCGGCCCCGAGGGCCGCGGCACAACGCCGCACGTCGACAAGTTCGTCGTCGACGAGAGCGGCCATCGTCTGATGCACCTCGGCAACGGTGATGCCGTCGGCGACATAGTCCTCGATGACGAGGTCGATCTCGTTGTCGATCTCACCGTGGAGCTCGTCGAGTTGCAGGCGCAACAGGCGGGCGTCGACACCGAGTTCGACAATCATGGTTTCGAGCTCGTCGGCGATACGTAAGACCATCTCGCCTCTTTGCACGACGGAGGCGACGTCGCGAATAGTGACGACATCTTCAACCTCAACGGAGGTGAGGTCGGCCATAGCGTCGACGAGGCGCAGTTTGTAGCGTTCGAGCGTCTGCAGTGCCTGATTGGCCCGATCGAGCAGCCGACCAACTTCTTGCAGTTGGTGTTTATGCCCGCCGAAGTAGACGTTGATGACGCTCATCTCTTCGCTGACACTGACGACGGGAGCGAGAATCGAGCGGGCCACTCGCTCGGCGGTGCGGTGCCGGGTGCCGGTTTCAGCGGTGGGCACGTTGGCGTCGGGCACGAGGTGGACGTTGGCTCGGGCGATGCGCTGACAATCCCGAGAGAGAATGATCGCACCATCCATTTTGGCCAGTTCGCTCAACCGTTGCGGGGTGAACGGAGCGTCGATGGTGAAGCCGCCGGAGCACAGCTCGAGTGCCCGTGGTTCATCAGACAACACGAGCAATGCGCCCATCTTTGCTCGCACGATGCGTTCGAGCCCGTCACGAAGCGGAGTACCGGGAGCCACCATGCTCAATGGTTGGAGAATCGCATCGTTGGTGCGGTGCTTCAAGCCCATCGCCCTATGCTACGGCTGCGACTCCCACTTCTCCGATGAGGCCCGCGGCGCGCAGTGCTTCAGCGATTGTGCCGACGCGAATGAGGGTCAGTCCGGCGGGACCGTCGGGTGAGGAGATGGGCACGATTGCCCGCGTGAAGCCGAGGCGTGTGGCCTCGCTGAGACGGCGGTTCATCTGGGCGACTTGGCGGATCTCGCCCGCAAGGCCGACCTCGCCGCAGACGACGACATCGTTTGGCAGTGGCCTGCCGGACAACGCTGAAGCGATCGCCAGACTGAGACCGAGGTCGACCCCTGGCTCGCTGAGCTTGACCCCGCCGACGATCGAGGCGAAGACCTCGTTCTCGCCGATAGGCAGGCGGGCGCGACGTTCGAGGACGGCGAGCAGCATTGCCAGGCGAGTGCTATCGAACCCGTGAGCCGAGCGACGCGGTGGAACCCCGCTGGCGTGGACCTTGTTGGTCAACGCTTGCACCTCGACCAACAACGGCCGCTGGCCCTCGATGGTAGGAACCACTGCCGAGCCCGCAACACCGGTACGACGGTCGTTAAGAAACAGCCGTGACGGGTCGGGGACGCCGACGAGGCCCTCTTCAGCCATCTCAAACAAGCCAAGTTCGTTGGTCGGGCCGAAACGATGTTTCGAGGCTCGCAGCAAGCGCAGCGCATGGTGGCGTTCACCTTCGAACGCCAACACCGTATCGACGAGGTGCTCGAGCACCCGCGGCCCGGCCAACCCGCCTTCTTTGGTGACGTGGCCGACCAGCACGGTGGTCATGTTGCGACGCTTTGCCAGTTGCACCAGGCGATGCGCGCAACCGCGAACTTGGACAACCGAGCCCGGTGCCGAGTTGAGTTCCGGATCGGCGACAGTTTGGATGCTGTCGATCACCAGCAGATCGGGTTGCACCTGATCGGCAGCATCGAGGATGTGGGACAGATTGGTTTCGGCCTGCAGCCACAGATTGGGCGACAGCGCTGACAGCCGTTCGGCGCGCAGCCGAACCTGCGATGCACTCTCTTCCGCGGACACATACAACGAGGTCCGCGGCCAGAAAGCCAGCAGCTGGAGCAGCAGTGTGCTCTTGCCGATGCCGGGCTCGCCGCCGAGCAGGGTGACCGAGCCCGGTACCAAGCCGCCACCGAGCACACGATCGAGTTCGTCGAGATGCGTCGTTCGCGGGTGGGTGGTGCTGGCGTCGACATCGGAGATGAGGCACACGGGCGCCGCAGGAAACAGGGCCAGCCCAGCGGCGAGCGATGTGGTCTGCTCGGCGTTGGCGACCTCTTCAGTCAGCGAATTCCAGGCGCCACACGACACACACCTACCCGACCATTTGGAGTGGCTCGCGCCGCATTCCTGACATCGGTGGGTCATCCTTTGTTTGGCCATAGAGGGACCATACGCGAGGGGTGTCGCAGAGTTTCCGCAGGCCCGGCAGACGGGCGTGCCGAGGCCTCACTGACCTGCGCCGTTAGAGTCGCTCGACGTGGTGCATCGCAGGTCTTTTCGCAGTTCGCACCGTTCGTGCCTCGGCCCGTTGCTCGTCGTCGGACTGGTTGGGCTCGGCGCGTGCAGCTCGAGTCGAGCAACGGGTTTTGTCGCCGCGCAGACAACACGCTCGGCGGCGGTGACCACGACCGCACCAGCGTCGATGACAACCACCACCACGATGGCGACGACGACCACCGTTGTCGCCTCGACAACCTTGCCGACGACGACCTCCACTGCGACGCCAACGACGAAACCGACGGAAACGACACTGATCCCCGAGAGCGCCGCAGCGACCACCATCGCACTTGCCCCAGCGATCGTTGCCCCAAGCGATCCGTTTGTGCTGCCTGGAATCGATTCGGCCGCCAGCGTTTACCCTCAGCTGGCCGCCACGTACAACGGGCTGCTGGCAGGCAACCTCGCCGTCTCGGTGTCCGTGCGCCGTGATGGCGTGGCGACCTTTGCGGCGGCCAACGGGCTGACCAACGGCTGGCAAAAGGTCAACTCCGACACGCCGATGGTCGTCGCCAGCGTCAGCAAGTTGATCACCGCCGCAACCATCGCCCGCTTGGCCAACTCTGGGGCGATCGACCTCGGTGCTCCGGTGCCCTGGGACGTGCTGGGCATCGGTCACGATCCCGCATGGAACTCGGTCACCGTGCGAGAGTTGCTCGACCACACCAGTGGCATGGCGGTTGCGCGCAAGAGTTGGCTTGACGACCCAGGCTCGTGCGCCATTCCGTTAGCGGCGGCGATGGCCCGCCCGCCCGAGGAGTCCCGTGGAAAATGGCACTACTCCAACGGCAACTACTGCGCTCTCGGGCTGCTGGTCGCAGCGGTGACAGGAGAATCCGTCGACGTGGCCACCCAACGATTGGTCTTCGCTCCAGCGGGGGTCAGCGGTGCACATCTGACGACCAGCCCCGACCTGCTCGGCGATGGGCCGTACGTCCTCGGAACCCGACGGCTCGATCGGCTCGGCGGGGCCGGGCACTGGATGATCTCGACGGATGACGTCGCCGCCGTTCTGCAATCTCTCACTGAAACTGATCGATCGGTGATGACCTTTCCTGGCGTCTTCCGAGATCAGTATGGATGGGGACACACGGGAACCGTCGACGGGGCGAAGGCGTGCGCCTGGGTGATGGAGGGCGGACGAACGATCGTTGCCGCAACGGTGGCCGGCAATGTGCAATCAAGCGGGGGTGCCGTTTGCGATGCACTGATCCCGGCTCTGGCTATCGATCTTGGGATATGGGCCGATCGGCCCATTCGCGAGCCGACCGCATAGGAACTCCCACCGACGCGCTAGAACTGAAAACCACGACCAACTCGCAGTCTGCTTGTGTTGGGAGGCGCTTAGCTATTGGAAACGTTGGTGGGTTTAGAGATCCAGTCGTTACTCCGCGTCATCGAATACGCAGCGCGGCCGATGCAGGTTGTTCTGGCCCTCGTCACCGATGGTTCGGTTCAGTTCGCCACTCCAAGTACATCGTCGAGCGGCGCAGTGCCCGTCGAACACACCGTGCTACGCAACCGCGCGCACTCGTCAGCGAGCGTCCGTGTCACGCGCGACACCGGCGATCCGCCATTCATCCCCGGCGTCACGGCAACGCATCTGCTCGCCGTGCCGCTGACGGACAGTGGCTCGCGGCACACGTCGCTGTTGCTCCTCGCCGACTCGGCTGCGGAACTCGACGGGCTGGATGGCGACCTGCTCAACGCCAGTTCGGCATCATTACGCCGGGCGATCGAATCGGCGCCAGCACACTCCTCCCAGGCTCACCCAACGCTCGACGCCGCATCGCTCGGCATCTGGGTCACCGACATCGATTACCGCATCGTCTATGTCAACGAATCGTTCGCCCAGCTCCTCGGGTGGACCCGTTCGGAAATGATCGGCAACAACCTCAGCGAGTACTTCCCTCGAGGCGTGATCGCTGCCGGCGTAAGGCATCTCAACCTGCAATCGTCCAGAAAGACAACGTTTACCGCGCGAGCCGAGCATCGTCACCGCAGCGGTCATCGCATCTCCGTCACGGCGATGGCGGCGACCATCTCCGATGGCGCTGGCACTCCGTCCGGGCTCATTGGCTGCGTGGCGAGAACAGCGAATCAGGATGGCGATTTCCGCGAGGCGTTCGAGAGCCTCGACCGTGTCACACGTCATTCCCCAGATGTGATGATCGTCTTCGACGCCGATTCGCGGCGTGAAGTACCTCAGCCCCGCGGCGGAGCGTTTCGGATGGGAACAAGGTGATCTCGGTTCGATCTTCGACGCAGTGCATACCGACGACCGGCCGATGGTGCGCGCTCGAGTTCGACCTGGTGATGAGCGGAGGTGGTGAATCAACGAGGTCGATCACGTTCCGCGCCCTGACCAAGGGCGGCGATTGGCGTTACATGGAGGCCCGGGCCATCGACCTGCGCGACGACAGCACCATCGCCGGAGTGGTGGTCAATACCCGTGACGTCACCGAGCGGGTGCTCGACTCCGACCGCCTCGCCCACGCGGCGCGACACGACTACCTCACCCAACTGCCGAACCGAGCCTATTTGCTCGAGCATCTCACCGACGCTCTGCAGCGCACGCAGCGCAGCCAGCAGGCAATTCTGTTGTGCTACCTCGACATGAACGACTTCAAGTCGATCAACGACGACTTCGGTCACGCAACAGGTGACGACGTGCTCGTGCATGCCGCTGATCGTCTGCGTTCGTCAGTGCGCCATGGCGACATCGCGGCGCGCTTCGGCGGAGATGAATTCATCGTGATCAACGAACGGATCCATGACATGGTCGATGCCGAGGAGTTCGCCGGGCGTTTGGCAGAGGCGTTGTCGTTTGAGATCGAGGTCGATGGTCGCAAGGTCGTCAGTTCGGTGACGGTCGGTTTTGCGTTGAGCGTGTTGGATGATTCCACGGAAACGCTGCTCGGTCGGGCCGACGCCGACCTGTATCAGCGCAAACGCGACCGCTGAGCAGAGCACGGCCAGCGCCGAGCGGAGGGCGACGATTAGGATCTGCGCCATGCCAGGTGTCGAGCGTCCGGCGATGTCGGACTATGGAGTGCCGCAGGATCCTGAGGGTGCCTTGCCGTGGGAGTGGGCCGAGCAGCGATTGCTTGCGAACAAGAATTTCTGGGTGGTGACAGCGTCGGCCGCGGGTCGACCGCATGCCATGCCGGTGTGGGGTGTGTGGCTGGCGAGCAGCGAGCGATTCTGGTTTTCGTGTTCGCCGAATGCTCGCAAGGTGCGCAATATCGAGGCCAACCCGCAGGCGACGATCGCCATCGACGACACCGTGGAGTGCATCTCGATAGAGGGACGGGCGCACCGGGTGATGGCCGCCGAGAACCCGGCGGGAATCGATGAAATGGTGGCGGTCTACTTGGCGAAGTACTGGCCGGATGAGTCGGTGCACGAGCAGATGGAGGCGTTTTTGCGCAGCCATGCGATCGTCGAGTTCACACCAGAGGTGGCGTTCGGGATCATCGAACGCGACGACGAATTCGCCCAGCGAGCGACGCGGTGGCGTTGGTAACGCGACGCAAACTCGATTTGCGTCCGCTCTGAGTGGGCCGGTCGAGCAGGGGGCATCGTTTGTCGTCGACTTCGAGGGCTTGAACTCGTTGCTTTGACGACGAGGGTTCGGTGCCGACGCAAGCAAGTTTGTGTCGGTGTGCGTTCTTCCCCGGGTCGGCGACGTGAGGAGTGTCGGGTGGAAGGCAAATGCCGAACGCACCTGCGCCGTAGGCAAGTCTGGCGGTAGCTCTGCTGCGGAGACCGCAAACGGCGCCGCCACGGCTGTGGTTGCCCTCGGCGGAGTTCTGATTTGCGGAGTTGTCGTGTCGCTTGTGAATTGGATTCGGGTGCTGCGCCCGCGTCGCTCCAACCCGATCAACAGCCAAGAACAAGCCGCTCAATAAGGATTTCGGTGGCGAGGGTCCTGACCGCCGATTTGTTCGCCGCTGCCCCGCACCCGCCGGAGCCGACTGTGACCGCCAATGCCAGGAGAGCAATTCGCCAGGTTGGCAAGGTCGATCTCCTGCCGAGAGTCATTGTCGAAAGCTACACAGCGCAACGGCTGGCGAGGCGTCAATTCGACGAGATTCCGGCCGGGAATACTCGTGTCGCCGAGGTCCATTGCAGCCCCCTCAAGGTCGGCGTTAGGAAAGTGGGTCGATTGCTTGATACGCGGTGAAATCTTGGAAGCGGCGCGAGTACAGCGCCGTGACCTCGCCGATGTCATCCTGTAATATTGGGCTGATGTCGACGATCTGATGCAGTTCCCAGGTGGTCTCCTGGCCGCGATGGTTGACGAAGGTGGCGGCGCGGGTGCCTGCCAACACGAGGGCACGGGCCCGAGCGGCGTCAGCGGATTCAGCGCGAATCAGCGAGAACGTTTCCTCATACAAGGGCAAGTAGTCGGGCGCGGGCGACGACGACTTGTAGACGATGACAACCACGAAATAGGCGCAAGACACAGAATGATCCTATGCGTATCGTCAAGATACCCCGTCCGACCAGGGACGATACGGTCATTCGACCTATTCGGCGGCCCGAGTATGTTCTGCGGAGTTCAGCTTGTCGGCGTGTTGCAGATGAGGTCGAGGGTGATGTCGATGCGTTGATCCTGCGGGCCGACAATAGTCAGGCTGCCGGTGAGGTGGTGCGAGGACGGGCTGACGAATCGCACCGTTTGAGAGTCGACCTGGTACTCGCTGCCCTCGAGGGCTGTCGTGCCATCGCGTGGCGCAACCACGCTGGGGTTGGCCGGATCTCGAAAGATCATCGCCGAATTGTCGGCTGGCTTGCTGGAGTCGAGACTGATCGCCAGGCCGGGCCCGGAGTCAACCGGCAAGACAGGGTCGCCTTCGAATGTGGACGGCAAGTTGAGGCTGATCCCCTGCTGCCCGGCGACGACCGAGTCGACGACGTCGATGCATTCGACAGAGGCCTGGCCGCCGCCGACGCCGGCTTCGACGCGGGTCGATGTCCCGGCGACAAGATCGGTGCTGTCGCCCACGGAAACGTACGTGGCAGTGCCGCTCAGCCACGGCGACGTCCGAGACGGTGCCGGTGTCTGCTGGCCGCACCCGGTGAGCACTACGAGTATTGCGAGCGACATAGCAGGGGTTGAGCGGTTCTTCATCCTCAGAGGCATCGGTACCGGCACTGCGAACCTTGAACGACCCCAACCGGGAATTTCTCAGCTCGAAGGGCTGCGTCGGCTGCAGCCCGACAGCAGCGAAACGACCGTCACAACGGTGTCGACAAAGTGGACAAGTAGGTGGACAAATTAAAAATCTCTAGTTCGGCCTTCCCCAGATAGGACCACCTAAATGGGTGGACAAGTCACTAGACCAACTATGGTCCGATCAATGGACACGCCGTGGATCACCTTCGACGTCGACCTTACACGGATGGGTCCGATGTTCTGGATGGAACTCGGCGAAGCACGATCGAAGTGCGACCATCTCGCTCGGGTCCCCATGCCACCGTCCTACGCTCGCGAGCTCCACGACATCAACCTGTCAAAGGGAGTCCATGCGACGACGGCCATTGAGGGCAACACCCTCAGCGAAGAGGAGGTCGCCGCGATCCTGCGGCAACGAAGCGCGACGTTGTCGGCGGACTACCAGGTTCGTGAGGTCGAGAACGTCGTCGCGGCCTATAACAGCGTCCTCGGACCCCTGAGGGAGGGAGCGACGCCACGTCTGACGCCTGAACTGATCCGACAGTTCAATCGCCACGTGCTCGACGGCTTGGAACTCCCACCTGCGGTTCGCCCGGGCGAAACGCGACAACACTCAGTGGCCGTCGGCCCCTACCGCGGGCCAGACTGGGATCGCTGTGATGAAATGCTCCGGCAGATGTGCGACTGGCTCAACGGCCCAGCATTCTCCGGGGACGGCACGATGCGCATCCCGGTCGCGATCATCAAGGCCTCACTGGCTCACCTTTACATCGCCTGGATTCATCCATTCGGTGATGGGAACGGGCGAACAGCGCGTCTGTGCGAATTCCTCTTTCTCGTGACGTGCGGTGTGCCCACGAGCGCCGCCCACCTCATCTCGAACCACTGCAACAAGACTCGGGTCGAGTACTACAAACAGCTTCAGCACGCGAGCGAGAGCGGCGGTGACGTCACCCGATTCCTTTCGTACTGCTCCTCGGGATTCGTCGAAGGGCTCGGAGAACAACTGCGGTGGATCTACGACCGCCAGTTCCGGCTGACGTGGAACGAATTCGTCGAGTCGCAGGTCACCGGGCGCGACCCCGCCATGCGGGAACGCCGAGCGCTGATTGCTGAGGTGCTGCTCTTCAGCGAGCCAATTGCCAAACAGGACGTCCCGCGACGTACCCCCGAACTTGCAAAGATCTACGCCGCAAGCGGACCGAAGACCCTCGCTCGCGACCTGACCGAGCTCGTCACGATCGGCTTGTTACGAACGGTCGGCGGCAGGTATCAAGCAGACAGTGATGTACTGATGTCGCTGCTGCCACTCACCGTCGTTCCTGACGGAGCACGATCGGCGACAATTCCGGGCACAAGCGCAACGGCTCGCCGATGACCTCCTCGGCGGCAGTCTTGTTGAGCACCCATCTGCTGGCCACGGCGGCGATGGTTGGGTTGATCTGGTTCGTGCAAGTGGTGCATTACCCGCTGTTTGCCTCGGTCGGATCTGAGGGCTTTGCACGCTACGAGCAGGTGCATCAGCGCCGCACCTCGTACATCGTCGGTCCGTTGATGGCCACCGAGGGTGGCACCGCTGTGTGGCTGGCGCTGGCAACGCCCAACGGGATCTCCCGCCTTTGGCCGCTGCTCGGGTTGGTGGCGCTGGGCGTCATTCATGCCAGCACGGTGTTCCTGCAGGTGCCGCAACATTCGGCGCTTTCCGGCGGCTTCGACCCGGCACGGGTACAACGGCTCGTGCGCACAAACTGGATTCGCACGCTCGGTTGGAGCGTCAGAGGGATCATCGCCGCAGCGATGGTCGTGGAGGCATTGTCATCATGAACAGCGCGATCACCCCTGAGCGTCTGGCCGGGCTGCGCACATGGAACCTCGGCTTGGCCGTGCTGCACGCCGCGCAGGCCGTGCTGATCTTGGTGATGGCCAGCGATTTCGCTATCACCGTCACCTCCACCTACCCGCAAGGCCCGCCCGGCACGCGCCTGGCCACGCCGGAGGCGCTGTTCGATGTGCCGATCGGTCCTGCGATCGCAATGTTTTTGCTGTTGGCTGCGTTCGACCACTTGGCCACGGCGAGCTTCGCCCGACGCGCCTATGAGGCCGATCTGGGCCGGGGAATCAACCGGTTCCGATGGGTGGAGTACTCGCTGAGCGCCACGCTGATGGTGGTGTTGATCGCCTTCTACAGCGGCGTCACCGACATCACGGGAGTGATCGCAATCGCAGGCGCCAACGTGGCCATGATCCTGTTCGGCTGGCTGCAGGAACGAATGAACCCGCCTGAACGAACATCGACGACGATGATGCCCTTCTGGTTCGGCACAGTCGCCGGACTCGCTCCATGGATAGCGATCTGGGTCAACGTGATCGGTGCTCCCACGGTGCCCGGCTTCGTTTATGGGATCGTCGTCGCCGAACTGGTCTTCTTCTTCAGCTTCGGGCTCAATCAATGGCTGCAGTATCGCGGTGTCGGCCGCTGGAGCGACTACGCCTACGGTGAGAAGACCTATCTGGTGCTCAGCTTGGTGGCGAAATCCGTGCTCGCTTGGCAGATCTACGGCGGGTCGCTGGCCACCTGATCGACCGGCTGCCGACTGAACTATGACTGACGGAAGAGGCCTGCCGGAACTGGGGCGCCGGACCGAACGAGGGCGACTCGCCACGCCGGTGATGCGCCGAGCGCCCAGCGCAAACCGCTGACGGCTGCTCGGCCACCGCAGACTGCGCCAGGCCCTGGCGCGACGCCGATGACTCGGCGGATGGCGACGGGAACGGTGGCCGCCGCGGCTTGGAATAGGGGCTGGTAGCCCAACTGCACGGCGAGCGGCAGGGGTGGACAGCGCAGGAACTTGATTGCGTTGCGCTGCGCCGTGCTGCTGACCAGCGCGGGGTGATCGGAGATCCACCGTGAGAGCTCGTCAGCCGTGGAGGGGAGCGGAGCGGCGTCGAGCAGTGCGCCAATGCGCGTCTGTTCTTCGACGAACTGGTCGGCCTCGTCGCTGGTGAGTCGCTGCGGCCCGTAGGTTTGGAACGCCGTCAGGAACGAATCGGTCAAGACGTTGTGGACCCAGGCCGCCATCTGCGGATTGGCGGCGCTGTAGGGCACATCACGTTCGGATCGACCGCGCACCGGCCGATGCGCCGTGCGCACTGCCTGCACCGCTGCGTCGACTTCGGGGATCGCCCCATAGGTCGTCTCGGTGACGTACACCGACGTACGGCTGAGCCGGCCGAGTGGATCATCCCGGTAGCGAGAATGCTGTTCGACTCCGGCCACAACCTCGGGATGCGCGGTCTGGATGATGAGCGCCCGGATGCCGCCGACGAAGGCCGAAGCGTCGCCGATCACCCGCCAAGACACCGAGTCGGGCCCGAGCAAGCCTGGATCGCCCGGGTAGTCGAGGGTGTGTTCCAGGGCTCGCGGGCCATGGGAGAACAACGATGTCGTCGACCCGACGATCTTGTCTCGTACGGTGCCTATCACCTTGCATTGCTACCAAGGTCAAGGGCGGCCGTCAAGCGGCGCTACCCCAGAGTCCGAGTGCGCATCGCAGCGGGTCTGCCGCTATCGGCAGGCCGGGTTCACGTGATTTCTCCCGGAGCCATCGCCCCGAGAGCGGCGACCTGCTCGGCCGTCGTCTCCTCAACCGAGGGTCTCGAGCCACCGGTAATCGGTGATCAGCTTTCGCCCTTCCATGACGGCAACATCCACCTCGACGATTTCGTGTTGCCGCCCGCCTTGCACCATGTCGAACCAAATGTTCACCGTCATGGTGATCGAATCAGCCGAGACAGCGGCGATCTGCGATGGTTCGAAACCGGTGACCTCGACGGTGTTCCAGAAGGCCGAAAACCTCTCAAAGCTTCGATACTTGGTCTGATACGCCGGGCTCAGCATCGCCCACGCAATGTCGTACTGGCGCGCTCCCGCTGCCAGAAGATAGCCACGAAAGAATTCAGCTGCCGCGTTGCCGTCGAGCTTCGATGGCCCGGATGACACCTCGTCAATGGCTGGAGCTGCCGTACTCGACGTTGTTTCGAGCGCAATGGTGGGAGCCGGTACCGGGGGCGTAGGCAATGGCCGCACCGTTGGGGGAGCGGATGCGTAGCTGGCGACCTCGGGAACGGTGAGCTCCGGCAGCGTCGGATCTGGCAATGTCACACCAGGCGGTGTCGACTCCGTCTCGGCCACAGTTGTTGAGGATGCCGTCGGGGGCAGCGCCTCCCCGCCAGTGACGGACGCCGACGACGATCCCCTGATCACGACGTCTGTTGTCACGGGTCCTTCACCGGGGCCCCACCGAGAAACAGCGGTCGGAACGAGCCAGGCGATGGCGAGCACAAGCAGCCCACCAACAACTTGGTGAGACGTCATGGCCGCAACACGTTGACCAAATGATTTCCCAGGTGACTGCTGCGGACTCATGCTCGTTCCTCGATCGCCAACGGTGCTTCACGCTCAAAGTCCATAACAACCCGCCAATTCGTCATCTGCAATCGTCCAACCGAGAAGTCGACAGTTCGCAAGAACGAGAAATCCGCGTCCCACTTCTTGCTATCTCAATGCAAAATACTACCGATTTCCGAACTGCAGGGCCACGCCCGAGACGTCGGGGACTGAAGGAGCACATCGTCAACGAGAACTTTCTGGAGCTCATTTACCCCATTTCTCTTGTTGCCACGTTCCCCACAGGTCGTACTTTGCGACATCACCTAGGGGGCGTACGTGAGAGACCACTAGTCGATGTCCCGTGCCCAGAGGGTTCGCTACCGGATCCAGCGCAGCGTAGTTGCCTTCCGATGCGGATCCAGTTGACACGTCGCGCTTCGGATTGACTTTCTGGATTACGGCGGACACCTTGCCCCGACCGCAGTACAACAGGACCGAGAGGTTGCTGGATGTCTTGATGCTGTACCAGTCCGGCTGATTTGCCGCAACGCTTGCAAGATTGCCTTTCTTGAGGCTTACGGGATCGACGACGAAATATACTGTGGCTGGCTCCCCGAGCCGAACGTCGCCAGCGCAGATGTCGCCCGCGCACTCCAGCTCTGGGATGATCTCGATTTGGCGGGCATTGATGTTGTCTGGTCTATCTGCCTCCAATGAATCGAGGATTCGGCGAACCTGATCCACGTCCGCGTCTGTCGGGTCGGTTCCGAGTTCCGCGGCGATCTGACCGAGGAGTGACACTTCATCTGCTTCGCGGGTGGTTTCGACGCCGTCTGCCAGCGGCACCGTGTTTGTAGTGATGACTTCCAAACACAATTTGACTTCATCGAAGAATCGTCGTGCGTCTGCAATGTCCGGCGCTCTGACGCGAACCTTGAAGAGCTGCTTTTTCGAGTTGGTGTACTCGCCGACCAACACCTTGTCGTCGGCCGGGTCAGGCGCGCCGATCGCAGTGAGCAGCTCCGGATTCGCAGCTTTGCAGATATCTGGGGCCGCTACGTTTCCAAGATCATCGATGGTCATCGTCGCTGGCAGTCCGGCGAACTTGTCTGACTCAGGCGTAGGATTGTCCGCTGGCGTTTCAGCAGGTGGCTCGATAGCCGTAGTATCTCCAGTCGCAATCGAAACATCGGTCGGCGCCGATGTTGGTGTAGTTCTCTCATTGGACCCGCACGCAACGGGAGCGATCGCAAGCGCTATGAGTACGGGCCTGAGCCGAGTTGGTCGTCTCGTCATGTGGTGGTCTCCTTGTCCGTGAGTGTCCGCGCACAGCGGAATCCAATATCGACGTCGTCTATGTCAACTGGCACTGGTAGTGCGCTCGCCGTGGGCCCGATTTCGTCTGCTGGCATCGCATCCCACGCAGGTGTCATAAATGAACCCCCTCGAATCAGAACCAAACGGACGCCTTTGGCTGCGCGTGTCCAGGGTGTTGCGCAGTCGGCATAGTCGTTGCACAGCTCCGGCGAGGTTGATGTCCACTCGAACACGTTGCCGATGAGGTGAGACACACCATCTGGGGTCTTCCCGGCCTCGTTGTCTTCGACTGATCCGAGCCCGCCAGATCCTGGCGGTTCGCTGGTGCCAGCGTCATCGAGGGACGTGTCGGGCACGACGCTGTCTTGTGAGGATCCATTCTGGTCGTCCGTGGCAAGGAAGTGAAGGTTGGCCCGGGTTCGATCAAGTGCTTGGTCGCCCCACGGCCAGGTTGTTCCAATACCGGAACCGCGGGCGGCGAACTCCCACTCGACCGCCGTTGGAAGTCGCCGCCCAATCCATTCGCAGAAAGCGTCGGCGTCCGCCGCGGTGATCTCCACGACAGGCCAGTCCCCTTTGGTTGGATCGTTGTAGTCCTCAAGGGCACCCGGCTTTTCGCATTTCTTCGCCTTGACACACGCTGCATATTGGGCGTTGGTGACCTCGTGCAGATCGATGGCGAACGGTGTCACATCGATGGCATCGAGGTCGCTCGTCGCGGCGAGCGCGCCGCGCAGCACGATGCTCGCCGGAACCCCGTTCGCGTCGGACAAGGCAAGGCGGGCTTCCGACCCACGGGCGACACGAAGCAGCGCCTCAGCACTGTTCTCGGCGAAACCGCGATGCAGACCGGCGATGACCAAGACAATGAGTGGGATCGCGGCAGCCACGCAGATCATGCGATGCGACGGTTTCGCTTTGGTGAGTTCCCGGTAGAACACGAGAGATCCGCCGATTAACGACACCACTGGGCCAAGGAGCGGGGTCGCCGGTTGAAAGATACTGAGGAGGAGCCCCGCCAGCGCGCAGCCAACAACGACCGGCAGAGTCCAGGCCGCAGGGTCATGCCGGTCGGTGGAGTCCGCCAGCGGAGCAGGCTTCCGATTGAGGCCGTGGTCCCGGCCAGGGCTTGCCGTGTTGGCCCGCCGTCGTGCGTGTCGTCGCGTGGGTGTCGTTGGGGGTCGTATCGAGTTCTGCGTCATCAACTCAACCTTCAATTTTCTGACGTGGTTACGGGGCACGGCGCAGCTGGCTTCGACGTTGGGCAGACATGGGGCTCAGCTTCCGATCGGGGCGAGGGGCTCTAGCCAGTTTCGACGGCGAGCACGAACAGGTCGCACATCAAGAAGGTGACGATGTCTTCACCAACAATGAGTTGATTTTCTTGATCATGGAAACTCAAATTGATTCCTCCAAGCGCTACCGCCAGATTCATCAACCGCCTGATGGTAAAGACACCCAATGATGGGTATAAATACCTATTGCAAACGAATAATTCCAACTCCTCTGACGACGACACCTGTTGTCGACGGAGCGCTTTGCCAGTGAGGCGCGGGCCTGTCGGGGCTCGCAGCGTCGGCTGCGGTCGGGTTAACCCTGATGTTTCGGTAGGGGTTTGAGGGTGGGGGGTCCGCGTCCGCGGAAATGCCCTTCTGGTAGGGGAAACTGAGCTTGCGAAAGTTCCAGTCGTCCGTTCCAGGAAGGGCACTCCAAAGGTGAATCGTAATCTGGGTCGTCCACGGTTGAAGGTTTCGGCGGATGGTCGCGGGGTGGTCGGTCACGCTGGTGCCCGGTTGCTTGGTGATGTGGCTGACCGGTCGGGCTCGCGTCTGGGTTGTCGACAGCAATGGCACCAACGAAGCGAGCGCAATCGTGGTCATGATCGTGGTCGGGTGCTCACCGATTTGGCGGTGATGATCGCTGACGGGGGCACGACGATCACAGATTTGGCGGTGCTGCGTGATCAACCGGCGTTGTTCGGGAATGTTGCGTCGACACCGACAGCGTGGCGCACGTTGGAAGCTGTCGACCCGGCGGCATTGGAACGGATCGCTGTCGCTCGTGCCGCAGCGCGTGCGTTTGCGTGGGCAGCCGGGCGTGGCACCCGGCGTTCTATGTGGTCGATTTCGACGCGACGTTGATTGGTTCGCACTCCGAAAAGTGTGGTGCCGCAGCGACGTATAAGAAAGGGTTCGGGTTTCATCCGCTCCTCGCGTTCTTGGACGCCACTGGTGAAGCACTCGCCGGGATACTCCGCCCGGGCAACGCCGGGTCGAACACTGCTGGCGACCATGTCACGGTGTTGAAGATGGCGTTGGCCCAGTTACCGGTCGACCC
This sequence comes from uncultured Acidimicrobiaceae bacterium, assembly GCA_963732585.1. GTDB lineage: Bacteria > Actinomycetota > Acidimicrobiia > Acidimicrobiales > Ilumatobacteraceae > WLMZ01. Next base: position 604,810 of record CAVSZY010000004.1, read on the forward strand.
GAAAAATGTTGAGGTTGATCGCCCGAGCCGATTCGGCCGGGTTGACCCACGGCTTCATCAACGCCTGCGTCGAGGCGGGTGTGAGGTTCAGTGTCGGCCACGATCTGACCGAACCAGTCCGTGCTGCATGTTTGAACATCCCGAAACGGTTATGGAAACAAGCGATCACCGCGGACGGCACCGACTTACGCGACGACGCTGATGATCGCCGAGATCACCCAGATAGTCGATCTGGGGCGGTGGCCGGCAGGCACGAGGATGATCGTGCGTCGCGAGGTCCCGCATCCTGGTGCACAGTTGACGTTCACCGATATCGACGGTCACCGTTTCCAGGCGTTCATCACGAACCAGACCGACCCTGACATCACGTTTTTGGAAGCGGTGCAACGTGGGCGTGGGCGTGCAGAGAAGCTGATCTGCGATCTGAAAGACACCGGCTGCATGAACCTGCCCTCAGCAGACTTCGCGATCAACCAGGCATGGTTGACGACCGCGATGATGCGATGACCTGCTCGTGTGGTGCCAAAGACTGTGTCTCGACGGTGACCTCGCGAGGGCTGAACCGAAACGGCTCCGCTACACCCTGCTCCACACCGCTGGGATGATCGCCCGTTCCGGGCGTCGAGACCAGACTGCGGATCGCTGCCGGGTGGCCATGGGCCGCCCATCTCGTCGACGCGTTCGATCGCTGCCACCGTCTCCGCGCTGTCACCTGACAGCCGCCCAGCCAGGCCACGAACCGTCCGACCACCAGCGACCCAACCAACCATCCGCCACGCGCCATCGCCTCGCCGCGTCCCACCACAAACCCTACCCCACAAACGGTCGCCCAACCAGCCAACCAATCTCAACGACCCCCACCAACACGGCCTACTGAAAGGATGGGGTTAATTAACGATCGGGCATGGCGAGCACGGTCATGTGGGATCGGCGATGATGTCGCGATGATCAACCCGGATCCGACCAACGGAGCGCAGATTCGGCGGCTGATCGGCGTGTACGACGCTGACGGTACGTGGCGAGGTGAGCTGGCCTACTGGGTCGGCGCGTCGCGACTTGGTCTCGTCTGGCCAGCGGCAGAGCCGGGGCCGCGGCAGTGAGCGTGCGCGTCGGTGATACGTTGCCCGACGTTGAGCTCGTCGACCAGGAGGGCCGAGCGTGGCACACAGATTCGTGGCGCGGTCGGCCGCTGGTGCTGATCCTGCACCGGCACCTGGCTTGACTGCCATGCCAGGAACACGTGATCGCCGTGCGCGAGCACCTCGACCAATTCGGTGACGCCAGCATCGCCGTCGTCACCTTCGCCGACCCGCAGCGTCTCGCCGCCTACCGCGCCAATCTACGGCTCCCGTTTGACGTCCTCGCCGATCCCGACCGCACGCTGTACCAATGCCTCGGCGTCGGACGCGGCTCAACCCGGCAGATCTGGTCAGTCGGAACATTGCGCATGTACGCCCGGCTCATCCGTCACGGGCGTCGGCTCCGCCGGCCAACCGAGGACATCCACCAACTCGGTGCCGACGCTGTCGTCGGCCGTGACGGCACCGTGCGCTACCTGTCGCTGCCTGCCACGCCGGATGCGCGGCCACCGATCAGCGAGCTCATCGCCGCGCTCGACTGAACGGCGGTTCACAGCGCGCCGGATACACAGCGCGCCGGATGTCGACCTCGACGGCAACGAATAGCCGCGCCGGGCCCGAGCAAATTCAAAGTCTCGGTGACGAAACTTGGAATTGCAGTGCTGAAATCCAACTCGGCGATTCATTATGTAGTGGCGAGCGCGATGGCACGAAACGCGACAGCCCGACCTGTGAACGCCGCGTCGAAGGCTTCGACCTCAGCCGCACACTTACCCACTGCCACTTGCGGCAGAAGGGCCGATCGGGGCGACAAGTTGCCCAGCGTTCGCCGCCAACGGCAACCGCGACGATGCCCTCGTGACAGTTCTTTCGACGGCGAAAGGAAGCCCACGTGACCTGCTCGCGAACGTCAACTTGGCTGACTACACCGGCCCAGGTTCGTGCGAGTTTGCCCTTGACGGGTTTACGCCGACTGGCAGTTTCTCGACACACCCGAGAAGGGCATGCTCGTCATCGACGCCACCGCAAAGGGCTCGATGACCTTCGTCGGGTCGGGTAAATCGGGCGAGAGAAGTCGACGGCCGTCATCAACTTCACCTGCGAGATGCGGGTTTGACAACGCGCTCTGCGGAGCGCTTCGAGCCACTCGTTCACCGACACGTGCTTGAGCCCGTCGAGCATGCCGCGGTATTCCCACTTGCGACGCACATGGCCACCGCTCGATCACGTCCGTGTACCCCGTCAACCCTGCGCCGGGCAGCGGACTTCACTTGATCGCGAGGGTCGGGGCACCACACAGGTCGGGGGCGGCGCCCGGCGGCTGGGTGGCCGGGGGAGCACTGTCCATAGGGCCACTGAGCAATCGAGACCACTCGTCGGGTTGAGGAACGAGTTGCGCTGCTACCGCGACGAGGTCATCGACCGTGAGGTCGACGCCCCAGAGGCCGACGGCGACCCCGGCGTTGTCGAACAGAAGGACGGGGGACATCACACCCTCTGCGATCCATGCTGCTCGACCAGGCAGGCGACTGGTGGGTGTCAACTCGCCGGGGAGGCCGGGCGGAATCGCTGCGATGGACCCGCCGATCGACTGCCCGACGACCACAGTCCGCGTGGCGCCGTCGATATCGACGTCGAACACCAACTGGATGAGCGGGTTCGTCGCTCCAGTGTGGAAGACGGTCCAGCCGGGAGGAACGGTGAGCGTCACCTGGGAGGCGTCGACGACGATCGCGTCGAGGAGGGCAAGGTCCTCGTCGTTCCACGCAGCCTGGTCAGAGTCCGTTGGCTGCACGAGTCCGAGCACGCACTGTTGGATCCACTGGTAGTAGTTGCCGTGCTCGTCATGCTCGAGGACGACGGTTCGACCACCGATCTCGCGCCGGTCTGCCACCGCGCTGAGCACGGTCGCACCGATTCTGCCGACCCGGACTTGGTGTTGTCGGCCCGACGGCGATTCGAGCAGCGCGATCTTCGCCCCCGACATTTCGACGACAGACGCTTCGGGAGCACGATCCGGGTCGAAACGGCCCGGGTACAACAGTCGGTCCACGTTCGGCGCGTCTGCGGCCGGGACGACACCCGAGATGGGCGAAGCGGCGGTTGGCGACGTTTCGTGCTGCGGTCGGGACGTCACCGCCGCGATACCGCCCACACCAACTGCGATGAGCGTGGCTGCCGCTGCTACAGGCATCCACCGCCGTCGTTCCGGATGCTCGGGGGCAACCAGAGGTACCGGCTCGAATTGCTCGGCGATCTCGTTCAACATCGAGCGGAGCTTGCTCTCGAAGTAATGGTCGATGTCATTGTCGGTCATGGATCGTCTCCTTCAATGTGGTGACGGCGCGGTGAAGCAGAGACTTGATGGTGCCGGTGGGCTTGCCCAACAATCGTGCGATCTCAGCGATCGACAGATCCTCGTAGTACCGAAGCACAATCACGGCTCGCTGATCGCGGTGAAGGCGTCCGATCTCGGCCCACATCTCGTCGATCAGCGGCTCATGCCCGAGCCCATCGGTGCGCTGGAATCGCCAGGCATGGCGCCGCTCCAGGATCACCCGGCGCACGGCCGAGCGTGACAAGTTGACGATCGAGCGGCGAAGGTAGCCGTCGGGTTCGTCGAGCTCGTTCCAGCGGCGATGAACGGCGAGCAGCGCCTCCTGCGCGATCTCCGGCGCCTGCATCGGCGATCCGCAGAGCAAGTACGCAAGTCGGGCAGCCCGGTCAAACCGAGACCGAAAGAACTCGTCGAAGTCACGTTCGCCCGACGCCGACGCCGGTCCGTCTATCACAGCCACACTCCAAGGTCGCACAACCTGTGCGAAACGTTGCACGCGCGCCCAGAAAGATGATGGGCTCAGCGTCTTCGAGCTGTCTGGAGGCCTTGAAGCCTTGAAGCGGCCGACAATTTACCGGCTACGATTCGCCCATGGCGGATTACTTTCAGGCGGGACGCACCACTCGTCGATATCGATCGGTGCGCTTGGTGGCTGCTCTCTGCATCATCTTCTGCTCGACTGGACTTGGCTTCGCTCCACAGGCGGCGTCCGCCGCGTTGCCAGCGCCCTTCACCGGAATGTTCTTGGATGGTGAGCTCGGCAGCAGATATCTGGCTGGCGACTTTCGGGTCAAGGACCAGTTGATCGCCAATCTCATGTTTCCGAATGTGGTTCAGATCTCCGCGCACGGGAACATTTCGGTGAGGGTTTCACCACCGCCCGGCGTAGATCGCCTGACGGTCGGAACCTACGAATCGGCTGAGCACCCGTGGAGGAACACAGCCGGTCACCCCGGGCTGGACATGTGGGTAGAACAAGGTATTGGGTGCAACGACCCGTCCGGCAGATTTACGATCCATGAGTTGGAATTCGGCGCCGATGGCAACCCTTCCGTTTTTGCAATGAACTTTGAGTGGCGGTGCGGGGGAGCAAGGGCAGCAATTTTTGGCTCGATTTCCTACAATGCAACCTCCGATTTTTACGCGCGACGGTTATCGAGCCAACAACTCGACTTTGGTCATATCGCAACCGGGCAAACGCAAAGCCTGACGGAGACGATCACCAATTCCGGCCAATCGCCTCTGCGGCTCAGCCAGGTCGCGATCTCCGGCCTCGACCAAAGCCAGTTCGCCCTGACAGGGAACACCTGTGCGCTCGCGGACGTTCCTGTCGGCGAGTCGTGCACCTTGACGGTGCGGTTCACGCCCGGGACAACGGTCGGTCCGCGTAACGCAACGTTGTCGTTCCACGACGGACTGAGCCCATTTGGCGGCAAGCCGCGGGAGATCCCGTTGACTGGTCAACTGGCGCAAACCGACGGAGAATTCACCGCGTTGACGCCCAACCGAATTCTGGACACACGCGATGGCACCGGCGGTTACGACGTGCCTCTCGGCGCCCGCCAGACGATGAGCGTGAAAGTGACCGGTACCACCGGGGTGCCAACGAGCGGGGTCAGTGCCGTCGTGTTAAATGCCACCGCGGTCAACCCGACCGCCCAGACCTACCTCACTCTCTGGCCAACCGGGGGAACTGCTCCTGTCGTTTCCAACGTCAATGCTTCACCACGAGAGGTCCGCCCGAACCTCGTTACCGTCGCCGTCGGAAGCGGTGGGCAGGTCAGCGTGTACAACGATGCAGGGCGGACGCACATCATTCTCGACGTCGTGGGGTTCTACTCTGACGCCGCGGGGCCAGTCGGCAGCAGATTTCATTCTCTGGACCCGTTCCGCCTGTTCGATACTCGCGATGGCACGGACGGAGTCGCTCCGGTGCGCGTGCAAGCCGGTCAAATACTCAACGTCAACGTCGCCGGCCGCGTTTCGTTGCCGTCGGCTGGCACGACCGCCGTGGTGCTCAACGTCACCGTGACCAAACCGACGGCAACGAGTTACCTCACGGTCTTTCCCGGTGATGTGGGGCCGCCAACCGCTTCGAATCTCAATTTCGTCGCCCATCAGGAGGTGGCAAACCTAGTAACCGTACGCGTGCCCGCAAATGGAAGCGTCAACATTCTCAACGCGGCTGGAGCAACACACATCCTCGCCGACGTCGTTGGCTACTACGACACGAAAAGGTCGAGCGGCGCAGGCCGTTTTGTCGCGGTGAGTCCGTTGCGCCTCGTCGATACGCGAGCGATTCCCGGGGCCAAACTTCTAGCGGACGACTATGGCGTGTTAACCGTGGATGGTGCTGGTGGCGTGCCAATTGGCGGTGCCGACGCAGCGGTCCTCAATGTCACAGCGACGAACACCACCGATGCGGGGTATTTGACCGTCTTCCCCGATGACAATTGCCAGATCCCGAAGACGTCCTCGGTCAATTTCTTGGCCCGCACGACCGTTCCCAATCTGGTCATCACTCGGCTGTCCGAGGTGGGTCCTTGCGCTGTTGGCGCCGGAAGAGTCGATGTATACAACGCAAACGGTTCGACCGACGTGATCATCGATCTGTTCGGCTATTTCACCAAGACCTAACCCAGCCCAGCGACACAACTGATCGAGGGCACCGCGGCGAGATTCCGAACAGCCCACAGCCTGGCGAGGGGGACTTGAACTTTGATTTTTGGTGTTTTTGACCGTATTGATCTGTGTCAAATTATGCCGTTGAGCTGGTTTTCGCGAAACGCTGTGTTGAACTGTGCTTGTGGATAACTACCCGTTTCTACCCGTCCGGTAGAAGTTTCGGTAGAAGTCGGGGCGGTTGGATACCTCGTTGCGTCAGGCGATTGGTCGCTGAAACGTCAAGACGTTATAGGTTCTGATCGGAGCAGCGCGTCGATGACTCCGCGCACGTCATTGCGGTTATCGACCGCGAGCCATGCCCTGTGGAGGTCATCATCGATCCAGACCTTCAGGGCGGATTCCAGACGAGAACGGTCCTTGCTTGTGAGCGACTCGGCAAGTAGTCGAATGGGGCTACGGGCGGCGAGTGTAAGCAATAGCGCGAGATCCTGCTGATGCCGTAGGCGCTCGTCCTGGGTTCCAGGAATTGCGCATGCTGCTGCCTTGGCGATGATCGCGCCGAGGAGCGAAGGAGACCTGATCTCGAACTCGGCATCGTCGACTCGAACGGTCAGGTTTTCGGATCGTTCCAATGCCTGGGTTGCGCCAGGTGCTTGCACGGCGTGGCCTGGAGGTGAGGTGAGGACGTTGGCACCAACACCGTCCGGGGCCAGGAGATCAATCTTTGCCGTAGCGCGTCTGAATCTGGTGACACCTTCGGGTGACATCTCGACCGCGAAGCCAAGTGTGAGGAGGACGTCAGCGATCTCCGTCATCGCGTGTCGGCCGAAAGCTCGGACGTCGACCACGATGTCGCCATCGGTGGTGGGTCGCAGTGGTACGACACCGAATCGGGCGGCGTGAATCGCGACCATTTGTCCGCCAACTACCGACCATCTATTGACCGGGACGAGCGCTGCCAGTTCGTTGAGCGCCAACCATGTGGCTCGGCCCGGCGGGGTGAGTGTCGGAGTGAGGTCGACGACGCTCATCTGATCAACTCCGCGAGTGATCGGACGTCACCAATGTCGACAAGATCGACGGCCGCCACCGCACTCGGTGCGAATCGCTGTTCGTCGAATGGCCAGATCTCGTCTTGGACAATACGCAAGATCAGGTTGGGGCTTTCGTTGTCTATCTGCCCGAAGTGTTTGGCCAGGAAGTTTTCAAGGTCGGACTCCCTTAGGTAGCCGACACGTTCTCGGGGTGGGCCGACTGCTGCACCAAGGTTGATTGCTGCATCGGCACCGCCGAGTACGAGTCGAAGGTCTTCAAGCGCCGCGTCGAGTTCACCCGGCAGTACACGGATCGGTCGCCGTTCTGCTCGCCGCCGGCACTCGTTGGCGAGTTGGCGGACTTGGCCGAGCGAGTGTGGATCGGCGTTGACGAGTCGCTGCCACGCCGAACCTGGCGACAGGGGGCGACCTCGACTCGGACGAGCCGAAGCGTACCTTTGGAGTGATTCGCGGTCGACCATCCAAGCACGCCCGAAGCGTGCCGCGTCTATGTCACCCTGCTGGATCAAGCGGCCGACCTGCATACGCGACACGCCGAGGTGATCGGCTGCACGTTCAACACTGACTGGTTCCACGCCACAAGCTTAGCTTGAATACGTGATATTAGTAACGTATTATGTGGGATGGTCGATCTACATACCTGCAGGTGTAGCCCCGGGTCTCGACCGCTAAGCCACTGAAGTAGATCCTCCACTTCCTTTGACTGAGAGTACGCCGCTATATCTGCAGCATGTAGAGGACCCGTCCGGGTGCAAGGTTGAGCTGTGAAGCGAGCTGAAACGCCATCTCCGCAGGGTCCCCCGTGAGTGCTTCCCGAGTCGACGGCGAGTAGGGCGCAAAGTCGGGAACCCGTTCCATTAAACCCGGTGCATTTAGCTGGTCGCCCAATCATTTCATTCGGTCCTCAACACGGGCGGTGGGGGGTGGCCGCTCACAGTGCCGAACAGGGAGTTCGCGCCCGCACGCTTCTTGCAGGTCAATTTCACTGAGGCCCAGTACGGGACGTATCGGCGTGTTTGAAGCCAGCGTTCTCGTCGGGCAGACGAATCATCGCCTTCAGTCGAGAACGTTGGTTCGGAGTTCCTCGGCTGAGACTCGGACCTCAGAGAGCAGGTCCAGCGGGCTGCCGGTTTTGATGCTCCGCAGCGCGATCGAACAGAAGGCGGGGATCTTCAGGAGTGGGGTTGCGGGGTCGCATCCAGAAGACCTGTCCTTTCCCGCGTGTCGAGCTTCTTCAGTGCGCCGGGAAGATCGAGCAACACCGCACCGGTCGCACGTAGCGGATCGCCACCGACTCCTTCGATGGCGAAGATGGTCAGCCGCGTCTCGATGATCGCCGCCAACTCGCGTGGGTTCTTGAGCATCCGGTAGTTGTTCGTCACCATGCCGGGGAAGCCGAGTTGGTGGAGGGCGATCACGAGCGCACGGTCATCGAGCGTGCTCAGCCGTGGGTCGATCTTGCGGAGCGAGACCAGTTCGACGTCGACGAGGTAGTCCTCGAATGCGGCCAGGATTGGAGTCGGGAAGTTCTGGTCGAGGGCCAGGCGGATCGGCCGGCGACGGTGTTCGGCCATCAGGCAGCGGCGGGGATAGCGCCGAGCGAGCGCTCCAGATCGATGGCCTCGGCGAGACTCTCGATCGGCTCGTCGGGGTAGAGGCGAGCGATGTCGTCTAGGTCGTAGCCGCGCTCTGCGAGCGCCGCTACGGTGATGGTCGTGAGACGTGAACCGGCGACGTGAGGTTCGCCTGCGCATTTGCCGGGAACGATCCGAAGACTGGGTCGGGGCCGACGAAGGTCGGGGCCGTGGCCCTCTACGCCTTCGAATGGGCCGAGAAGATCAAGCCACTCAGCCGACGCACCCTGACCGCTCAGGTCGTGTGCCTGTGCGGCATCAACGATGAACAGTTCTCCGCGAGGGTCGACGAAGAGCGGCGACACTCCAGCGGCATCGCTCCACACATCGAGCCCTCGGCTCCCGAGCTGCGAAAGTGCGTGGCGTACAGACTTCATGGCAGTCCCCGGGCGTGCGTCTTCGCCGAGGTGCTTCGGCTGACGCAGCCAGGACACGATTCGAAGAGTCATTAGGTCGGCGTAGGACCAAAGCATTTGGCGCTCCGAGGAGATACTTGGCACGACGAGATCCTTGCGAGCCCAATCGTAAACCGTGGAGCGCGGAACGCCAGAGAGCGCGGCCGTTCGAGCCGCGTCGTAGCAACCATCGAAAGCAAGTACTGCGCTCATCTCACGCTCCCTTCGTCGATGAGCTTACTTGGCCGCCTGAAGTCGGTGACAGCACTGCCCGATCTCGCCGCCAACATAGAGTCGGCCATGACTGTGCAAGGGTAGAAGTCCGGTAGAAGTGTGGTGGTTCTGGGTAAAGAAAAACCTCTGCTGAGCAGGGGTTTTGCGGTGGGCGAGGGGGGACTTGAACCCCCACACAGTTGCCTGTACTAGCACCTGAAGCTAGCGCGTCTGCCATTTCGCCACTCGCCCGAGTGGAAGCCTTCACGCTAGCAACCCCGGCAACCGTTAGCCAACGTCAATTACGGCCCGCGGAACCGGGTGACCAGGCAAAGTGGGCAATTACCTACTACCCTCGTTTATGCAATGGGCTTGCAGTCATTTGAGCACGGTGTAGAACGTATGGTCGATGGAGTGTTTTCGCGTTCCAACAGAGCCAGCATCCGTCCGATAGAACTCGGTCGGAGGATCGTGCGCGAGATGGATGACCGTCGCTCCGTCGACGTCCGTGGCCGCCGCATCGTCCCCAACCGTTTCGAGATCCGCCTCAGCCCCAAGGATCACGGCAACTTCAACGACATCGACGAGATCCTGACCATCGAACTCGCCGAAGCCGCCCGGGAACACGCCCGCGAAGAGGGCTACCACTTCATGGGCCCCGTCGGGGTGCAACTGATGATCGACAACAACCTCAAGCCAGGCCGCTTCGAGGTCGTCTCCACAATGCGTGAAGCCGGCAACGGTGTCTCTGCGGGCACCCTGGTGATGCCTTCTGGCGAACGCCTCAACCTCATCGGCCAACTGGTCACCGTCGGCCGCCTGGCCGAATGCTCGATCTCGCTCAACGACTCCAACGTCAGCCGCCGGCACGCCGAAGTTCGCTCGCACGGCCCCAATTTCCTCGTCGTCGACCTCGGCTCAACCAACGGCACCCGGGTCAACGGCACCCGCATCGTCGGCCAGCAACAACTACAAGACGGCGACATCATCAGCTTTGGTGGCACCCACATCCGGTTCGAAGCCAGCTAGCGCCGGTGCCCCCGGACTCTGCGCCATGACCGATTCAGTTCTCAATATTCTCAAGGCCGCTCTCTTGGCCTTGCTTTACCTCTTCTTTGCCCGCGTCCTGTGGGCCGTGTGGAGCGAGGTCAAGGGTCCTCGCGTCGGCAACGCCCCGGTCCAAGCCTCCGCCAAAGCAGCAACCGGCAAACCCGGCCGATCGATCAAGGCTGGTAAAGCCAGCAAAGCCGACCGCGGCCGCCCACCTCTCCCCGCCCCGCAGGCCCCGGTGATTCCCGCCCTGCCCAACGCCACCACGGTCTCCGACGGCACCAGCCCGCTTGCGGCTCCGAACCTGCCCGCCCCGGCCTCACCCGAGCCCTTCCGGCGCATGCCCGGCGCGGCGATCAGGACGCCCGCCGCCGCGATCCAACCACCCAAAGGCAAGCCGAAACCCGGCCGCCGCGGCAATGTCGGCCGCTTGGTCGTCATCGAACCAAAGATCCGCAAAGGCACCGCCATCGGCCTGGCCAACGAGGTCACCTTCGGCCGCTCCGCCGGATGCACGATCAGCGTCCCCGACGACAACTTCGTCTCCCAAGTACACGCCCGCGTCTACACCACCGGACCGGATGTGATCGTCGAAGACCTCGGCTCGACCAACGGCACCTACGTCAACGGCAACCGCATCACCGGCACCGTCACCCTGCGCCCCGGCGACCGCATCCAATTCGGCACCACCGTGCTCTGGAGGCCAACTGATGGAGCCCAACTGATGGCCAACCTGCGCTGGGGCGCGGCCACCGACGCCGGTCGCGTCCGTGAAACCAACGAAGACACCTTCATCGCCGAGCCGATGATCTTCGGCGTCGCCGACGGCATGGGTGGCCACCGCGCCGGCGAAGTAGCCAGCGCCTTCGCCGCCAGCATCCTGCGTGACCGCCTAGCCCACGGCGCCCCCGACGAGTCGTTCATCGCCGCCGTCGTCACTGAGGCCAACGAAGCAATCTTCGGCGCCGCCCGAGCCAACCCGGAACAGACCGGCATGGGCACCACGCTCACCGCCTTGACGATCATCCCGGCCAGCAACAACGCCGACAACAGCGACAACGGCGACAACAGCGCCGACCAATTCGCCCTGCTCAACGTCGGCGACTCGCGCACCTACCGCTTCCGCAACGGCGAACTGGCGCGCATGACCCGCGATCACAGCTACGTCCAAGAACTGGTCAACAGCGGCCACATCACCGAAGACGACGCCCGCACCCACCCCCGGCGCAACATCGTCACCCGTGCCCTGGGCATCGACCCGATCGTCAGCGCCGACATCACCACCGTGCCGATCGTGCGTGGTGACCGTTTTATCCTGTGCAGCGACGGCCTGGTCGATGAGGTAGCCGACGCCGACATCGCCGCCGAAGTCCGCCGCCTCAACGACCCGCAACGCCTCGCCGAAGCACTGGTGATGCTGGCGAACCGTCAAGGTGGGCGCGACAACATCACCGTCGTCGTCGTCGACGTGCTCGACGGCGCACCGCTCACGACCAACGCTCCCGAGTCCGCACCCGTCGACCACGCCGACGCCCAGGCGGACACCAACGAGTTGCAGTCAGCACTACTCGCAGCCGCCGCTACCGCCGACCTCGATCTCGAGATCACCGAGGCCCTGCCGCCCCCTAGCGGACGCCCGGCCGCGATCATCGCCCCCTACAAGCGCCGGCGCCTGACCGTCGGCTCGTTTCTCTTCGTCTTCGCCATCGCCGCCATCGCTGTGTTGACGATGGTCGTGCTCGCCGCCCAAGCGCGCAGCGGTTACTTCGTCGGTTTCGACCCGACCGAGCAAACCGGCACCTCGGCCACCGACGAAGTCGTCGTCTACAAGGGCCACGAGGGCGGCTTTTTGTGGTTCGACCCAACCATCGAAGCCCGCACCGGCACCTTGCGCTCCGAGTTGGCCAAAGCCAGCATCACCGTGGTCGAATCCAACGAACGTTTCGACTCGCTCGACGCGGCCCGCAACTTCCTCAAGGCGCAAGCCCCGGAAACAACCACGACCACCACACCGCCGACCACAACGACGACTACCACCGTGGCCACATCCACCACCGTCGCCGATCCAACAAGCACCACCATCGACGGTCCGTAATGCACCCCCTCGCCCGCCGCTCGACCGAACTTGGTTTGGTCATCATGGCCGGATTCATTACCGCCGCCGCCTACGTGCTGGCCTCGCTCGGCAAGAACTCGGCGATCCCGCCGATCATCGTCCCCTTCCTGATCGCCCTGCTCGGCCTGCTGCTCTTGGCCCACATCGCCACCCGCTTTTTGGCCCGCGGCGCCGACGCCACGCTGCTCCCCCTCGCAGCCATGCTCCACGGCATCGGCTACGTGATGATCACCCGGCTCAACGATCGCCTCGCCGGCCTACAAACCACCTGGACCTTCATCGCCATCGCCGCCTACATCGTGGTGCTCTTCGTCGTCCAACGCGTGCCCGACCTGGCCCGTTACAAGTGGACCTTCCTCTTCCTCGGCGCCGGGCTGTTGATGTTGCCGATGATGCCGGTGATCGGGCGCAGCTACAACGGGGCGCGCATCTGGGTGAAGATCGGCCCGGTTTCCTTTCAGCCTGGCGAATTCGCCAAGATCCTGCTCGCCCTGTTCTTCTCCGCCTACCTCTACGAACGCCGTGAACTGATCGCCGCTGGCACCTGGAAAGTCGGCCCGCTGCGTCTGCCCGAACCGCGCCACTTCCTGCCGATCGCCGTTGCCTGGGGCTTCTCGGTGGTGGTCATGGTCGGCCAAAAAGACCTCGGTTCGTCGCTGTTGTTCTTCACCCTCTTCGTCGTCATGCTCTGGGTGGCCACGGAACGGGCCACGTTCCTGGTGCTCGGATTCTCGCTCTTCGCTGGCGCGGCCTACGTCGCCTACCGCACCTTCAGCCACGTGCAAGACCGGGTCAACATCTGGATCGACCCGTGGAGCCGCTACCAAGGCCGCGGTTACCAGATCATCCAAGGACTGTTCGCCATCGGCGACGGCGGCATGCTCGGCACCGGCCTCGGCCAAGGCAACCCCAACCTCGTGCCGGAAGTGAAGAACGACTTCATCTTCGCCGGCATCGCCGAAGAAATGGGCCTGCTCGGCGCCACCGCCATCTTGATGGGCTTCATGTTGATGATCGGTGCCGGGCTGCGCATCGCCGTGCGCGCCGAACGAACCTTCGAAAAGCTGCTGGCCACCGGCCTGACCACGCTGCTCGGGGTGCAGGCCTTCATCATCATCGGTGGCGTCATCCGTGTCGTGCCGCTGACCGGCATCACCCTGCCCTTCGTCAGCTACGGCGGCTCGTCACTGATCTCCAACTACATCCTCCTGGCTCTGCTGATGCGGGTCAGTGACTCCAGCGCCCGACGCATCGGCGAACTCCCCGACGAACTGACCATCAACGAACGCGTCGAATCGTGGCGGCTGCGGCGTAAAGCACGCAAACAGGCTGCGGTGGTCAAGCCGTGAACGCCCGCATCCGCCGCCTCGCCGTCGGGTTGTTGGTCTGCTACCTGGTGCTCTTCGTGCAGCTCAACATCCTGCAGGTCGACCGCCGTGACGAACTGGCCGCCAACCCGAACAACAACCGGGCGGTGATCCGCGACTTCGATAAGCCGCGCGGCCAGATCGTGACTGCCGACGGCGTGGTGATCGCCCAAACCGACGAGCTGCCCAAGGTGGCCACTGACACTGGCACCGGCAGCAAATTCCAATACCAGCGGGTGTATCCGACGGCCGATCTGTTCGCCAACGTCAGCGGCTACTACACCTTCGCCTACGGCTCGACGAAGGTGGAGAAGGCCTACAACGACGTGCTCACCGGGCGCACCGTTGGCCAGTTCCTGCCGGGCCTGGTCAACAAGGACAACACCGGTTCGGTGCTGCTCACCGCCCGCGCCGACCTGCAACAGGTGGCCCGAGCCGCCCTCGGCGACCGCGAAGGCACCGTCGTCGTGCTGCAACCGAACACCGGGGCGACGTTGGCGATGTGGAGCTCGCCGAGCTACGACCCCAACCTGGTGGTGGTGCACAACAACAAGCTGGCCGGCGACGTGTTGTCGTTTCTCAACGAGTTCCCCGGCAAACCAACGCTGGGCAACGCCTACCAAGAGCGCTACATGCCCGGTTCTACGTTCAAGGTGATCACCACCGGCATCGCCCTGGAGAACGGTCTGATCAATCTCGACAGCGCCTGGGCCAATGAAAGCGAGTACCTGCCACCGCTGACCAACGACCCGATCCAGAACTACGACGGCGGCGTCTGCGGTGGCGACCTGCGTGAGGTCTTCCGGCGCAGCTGCAACACCCCCTTCGCCCGCATCGCCGTGGAACTCGGCGCCGAAACGATGGTCGCTGGCACGAAAGCCTGGGGCATCGGCGAAAGGATCCCCTTCGATCTCCCTGGCGCGGTGGCTTCGACCTTTGGCGAGGTCGAAGACTTCGATCTGGCCACCCCGCGCCTGGCCATCCGCGGCTTCGGCCAAGACGAAGACCAGATGGTGCCGCTGCACATGGCGATGGTCGCCGCCACCGTGGCCAACGGCGGCGAGATGATGAAGCCGTACATCATCGATGCCACCGTCGATGCCGATGGCGATGTGCTCAAGCGCACCAAGCCCGAGGTATGGAAGACGCCGCTGTCGCCGCAGAACGCGGCGATCCTCAACGAGTTGATGATCGGTGTCGTCCAGAACGGCACCGCCAGCTGCTGCATGCAGTTGGCCAACGGCGTGATCGCCGCCGCCAAAACCGGCACCGCCCAGCTCAACCTCGCGGGCGAGGAGGAGCGTTCGCACGCTTGGATCATCGCCTACGCCCCGGCCGAGAACCCGCAATACGCCATCGCCGTGATGCTCAAAGGCACCACCGCCGAGATCAGCGCGGGCACCGGCGGCCGCCTCGCCGGGCCGATCGCCAAGACCGTGCTCGACTACGCCCTGGCCAACCCGCTGGGAGGTGGCTGATGGGTGACATCCTTTCCCCCGTTACCGCTCGGTATCCTCTAGGGGTTGTCCCGACCCTTATCGGGCAACGTTTCCGGCGGCCGCGCAGCAGCGCCGCCGCCCCATCAAGCAGGCAGCAGTGACAGACAACGTCCAACCAACGGTCATCAATGACCGCTACGAGATCCAACATCGCATCGGGCGCGGCGGCATGGCTGACGTCATGCTGGCCCGCGACCTACTCCTTGATCGGCCGGTGGCCATCAAGGTGCTCTTCCCCGAATACGCCACCGACCCGGCCTTCGTCGAGCGCTTCCGCCGCGAAGCACAATCTGCCGCCAACCTCAACCACCCCAACATCGTCGGCGTCTACGACTGGGGCAAGACCGGCGGCACCTACTTCATCGCCATGGAGTACGTACAGGGCCGCACCCTGGCCGACATCATCAAGGCCAACGGCAAGGTCTCGGCCGTGCAAGCCGCCGAGATCGGCAGCGAAGTGGCGGCGGCACTGGCGTTTGCCCATCGAGGCGGCGTGGTGCACCGTGACATCAAGCCAGCCAACATCTTGATCGGTGGCAGCGGTCAGGTAAAGGTCGCCGACTTCGGCATCGCCCGGGCCGTCAACGCCGCCCCGGACAGCAACCTCACCCAGGTTGGCCTGGTGATGGGCACCGCCACCTACTTCTCCCCCGAGCAGGCCCAAGGCGCGCAACCCGACCCGCGTAGCGACCTCTATTCGCTCGGCATCGTGCTCTACGAGATGGTCGGCGGTCGCCCACCGTTCAGTGGCGACAACCCGGTGTCGATCGCCTACCGCCAGGTACACGACGCGCCGCAGCCGCTCAACCAGCTGAACCCCGATGTGCCCCGCCCGTTCGAGGCCATCGTCGCCAAACTGCTGGCCAAGAACCCGGCGATCCGCTATGCCGACGGCGACGCCCTGCGTGACGATCTGCGCCGCTTCCGCAACGGCGAACCGGTGCGCGCCCTGGCAGGCGCGGCCGGCGCGGCCAACGCGGGCAACGGCAACGGGGGTAATGGCAACAGCCGAACCGGCGTCGAGATGCCGACGATGGCCACGCCGCGAACCGCACCGCAGCCGGTGCAACCATCGCGGGTTCCGGTGAGTACGGCGCCGACCACCGCAATGCCCCAGACCCAGGGTCAGCCGACCAGCGCCAACCGCGGCCAATACCCGAGGGGCAGCAACGAGAACGTCTACTACGACCCGCCGCAGCGCCGCAACTGGTACGGCCTCGCTGCGCTGGTGGCGATTCTGGTGCTCGGCACCGGGGCGTTCTTGGTGTACAACGCTCTCAACACGCAGGAAACAACCGAGTCGGCCGCAGGAGCGGCCCTGCGTGAGGTGGCCAACACGCCATTGGCCGATGCGATCAAGGCGCTGGAGGACGACGGACTGAAACCGGTATCCGTTCGAGAGGCGAACCCGAACGTCGCCGAGGGCTTGGTCTGGAAAACCGAACCACCGGCCGGCACCTTCGTCACCCCCGACCAGACGATCCAGGTCTTTTTCAATCCCGAGGCCGAACTGACGCCGATCCCCTTGGTCACCAACATGAGTTTGGAAGAGGCCCGCAGCACCCTCTCCGCTGCTGGGTTTGCACTTGTCGACGACAACATCGTCTTCCAGGAAGGCACCGAGTTTGAGCCCGGTCTGGTAATCAGCCAGGACCCACCAGCGCAGACCAGCGCCAAGCAGGGCCAGGAAGTCAAGCTGGTGGTCTCCAAGGACAAAGACAATGTCGTGGTGCCAGGCGTCGCCGGGTCGGCCGCAGCCGACGCCGAGAAGCTGCTCCGCGACAACTTTGGCCTCGTCGTAACGATCGTCGACGAACCGAACGACACCGTGCTGGCTGGCGCGGTGATCCGTACTGAGCCGGCCAAGGACGCAACCGTGCCGCGCGGCGACCCGATCACCCTGTTCGTCAGCAGCGGGCCTACCGAGGTGAAGGTGCCGCCGTTGATCGGGATCACCGAGTTACAGGCCACCGCCTTGCTGGACAGCAACCATCTGATCGCCGACATCGTCTACTCGGAAGTGCCGTTCGGTTCGCCGTCGGCTGGCCGTGTGCTAACCCAGTCGGTGGTCAAGAATACGGCGGTACCGTCGGGAACGACGATCACCATCACGATCGGCAAGGCCGCCGCGGCACCGACCACCACCGCTGCGCCAGCGACCACCACGACGACGACAACGACGATGCCGCCAACCACGACGACACCGCCAACCACCACCACAACGACGACAACGACCGTCGCCGCGCCGTAGCGCCGCAGCGAGAGTTACGCCTTGACGGGCGCCCTATTGAGGAAGTTGCGCAGCAGGTCGTGTCCGGCGCTGGTCAGAATGCTCTCGGGATGGAATTGCACGCCCTCGATCGGCAACGTGCGGTGGCGTACGCCCATGATGATGCCGTCGTCTGTGTTGGCTGTCACCTCGAGGCACTGCGGCAGCGTGGCCGGATCGATGACCAACGAGTGGTAGCGGGTCGCCTCTAACGGCGACGACAACCCGGCGAACACCCCTTGGCCGTGGTGATGTATCCAACTGGTCTTGCCGTGCATCAACTGCGGGGCACGCACGACAGCGGCCCCGAAGACATGACCGATGCCTTGATGGCCAAGACAGACGCCGAGCAGTGGCGTGGCAGCGCGTGCCGAAGGCGGTGACCAAATCGCAGAGGATGCCGGCGTCTTCCGGACGGCCCGGCCCCGGCGAGAGCAGCACTAAATCGGGCGCCAGATCGAGCGCCTGGGTCACGCTGAGCTCGTCGTTGCGGAACACCAACGGCTCGGCACCGAGCTCGCCGAGGTACTGAACGAGGTTGTAGACAAAGCTGTCGTAGCTGTCGAGAACGAGAACGCGGGCCATCCCTACACAATGCCTTCTTTGGCATAGCCGTGTCGAACGCGTTCCGCGGTCTAGACTTTCTTCTTCGTGGCACCTCCAAAGCGTAAATCGGGCGGCAGAACTACTCCCAAGGGCACTCAGCCCAGTCAATCTCGGGCCACCGGGCCCAGTGACGCATACGGCGGCGGCCACGCTGGCTCGTCGCGATACACGCCGCCGGCTCAGCAACTGGTGATGGAGAGCCCGAGGTGGATTCCGATCCTGATGATCGTGCTGTTCGCTATCGGTGCCCTGTTGATCTTGGCTCGCTACCTTTTCGACACCCCGCAATGGCTGGTGTTCGTCGGCCTCGGCGCGATCATGGGTGGTCTGTACACGGCCACCAAGTGGCGCTAGCTACCATTTCGCACTGTCCGTGAACGCTGTCATGGAAATGACATACGTGTAGTTTCACACAGAGTTGTCCACATTCTGTGGACAACTGGTCACTCGATCGGCACCATCATGATCATGTCCTCCAGACAGTGGCGCGGAGGTGGCGGATCTTCGTCCGGTGCCAGCATGAGGCGGATTTCAAGCCCGCACACATCGCAGCGATAGCGAACGTTGATGCGCCGCATTTCGCCCGCTGGCGGTGGCGGTGGCAGTGGTGTGGTCATGCTGCGCAACATCCCGATGCCAGTTTTCCACAGGAAGTAGCCGATCAGGAGTCCGGCACCGACCCAGACGATGGTGGACAGCTGTGGCACGCAGCCAAGCTAGTGCAGCTTCGCGGTGGGACTGCTACAGGCGCTCGATGATCGTGGCGTTGGCCAACCCGCCGCCTTCGCACATCGCCTGCAAGCCGTAACGGCCGCCGGTGCGCTCCAACTCGTTCAACATCGTGGTCATCAACCGTGCGCCAGAGCACCCCAGCGGATGGCCGAGGGCGATCGCACCGCCGTTCGGGTTGACCTTGGCCATGTCGGGGTGTAATTCCTTCTCCCACGCCAACACCACCGAGGCAAAGGCCTCGTTGATCTCGATGACGTCGATCTGCTCGAGCGACATGCCCGCCCGCTTGAGCACCTTGTGCGTCGCCGGGATCGTTGCTGTCAACATCAGCCGCGGATCGGTGCCTGCAACGGCAAAGTCGACAAACCGGGCTCGAGGCACCAGGCCAAGTTCGGCGGCGCGAGATTCGCTCATGATCAGCAGCGCCGAGGCCCCATCGGTGATCTGCGACGAGTTCCCAGCCGTCACCCGGCCACCATCTTCCAGCGAGCGAAACACCGGTCGCAGCGCGGCCAGCGATTGCATCGTCGTCTCCCGCAGGCCCTCATCGACCGACATCATCCGACCGGCATCGTCGAGCACTGGCACGATCTCGCGTTCGAAACGGCCCTCGCTCGTGGCCTGTGCGGCACGAGTCTGACTGGACAAGGCGAAGGCATCCATCTCCTCGCGCGAGATGTCCCACTGCTCGGCGATCAACTCAGCGGAGATTCCTTGCGGCACAAGCCCGCCGAGCGGCGCGTAGCGAGCCCCGACGAGCGGCCCGAACGGAAACCCAAAGCGGCCGTCTTGCATCGACGCGCCCATCGGCACTCTGGTCATCATCTCGACACCGGCGGCGACAACGATGTCATAGGCGCCCGCGAGCACACCTTGGGCGGCGAAATGAATCGCCTGCTGTGACGAGCCGCATTGGCGATCGATCGTCGTTGCCGGAACGGACTCCGGCCATCCGGCGGCGAGCACGGCATTGCGCCCGACGTTGACCGCCTGCTCACCGACCTGCATGACGCAGCCCATGACAACGTCGTCAACAAGCGCCGGGTCGAGATGGCTGCGTTCGATCAGGGCGTTGAGCACCTGCGCGGCGAGGTCGACCGGATGCCAATTCTTCAGCTTGCCGTTGCGGCGCCCAAGCGGCGTGCGTACGGCGTCGACGATGACCGCGGAGTCCATCACCAGATCATGGTGAGTCGCGGCGCGCAATGACGAATCCGACCGCACCCCGACGCTGAATTAGCTGGTGGCCTTCAGTGCCGCGGCGAAGGCGGCGAGGCCGATTTCGACTTCGCCCTCGGTGATCACCAGCGGCGGCATCCAGCGAACGACGTTGCCGTAGGTGCCGGCATTGAGCAAGATCACGCGACCCTCCTCCAGACAGTGGCGCTGCACCGCGGCGACGCGCGCCGGGTCGTTGAACTGGCTGGCGACCATCAAACCGAGGCCGCGCACCTGGGTGATGCCTTCGTCGTGACGCTGCAGGTCGCGCAGACCGGCCATCAACTGCTCGCCACGATCACGGACGTTCTGCAGGAAGGCCGGATCGCTCATGATCTCGATCGTGGCCAGTGCCGCTGCGCAACCGATGGCGTTGCCGCCGTAGGTGCCGCCGTGGCTGCCCTTGGGCCACAAGGCGTCGATCGCTGCACTGGTGCCCAATGCCGAGAACGGGAAACCGGAGGCGATGCCCTTGGCCATGCAGATGATGTCCGGGTCGACGCCGTAGTGCTCGACGGCGAACATTTTGCCGGTGCGCCCGAAGCCGGACTGCACCTCGTCGGCGATGAACAGAATGCCGTGTTGACGGCAACGCTCGACCAGACCCTCGATGAAACCTGGCGGAGCGGGAATGTAGCCACCTTCGCCGAGCACCGGCTCGAGGATCATCGCCGCCGTCTCCTCCGGTGCGGTCATCGACTTCAGCAGGTGATCGACCCCGGCCAGTGCCTTGGCTACCTCGGCGCTGACATCGCTGGCCATCGGGTCCGGGTACGGGGCGACGAAGACCCCTGATGGCAGCGGGGCGTGACCGGCGCGGTAACCGGTCTTCGAGGTGGTCATCGCCATCGCCATGTGCGTGCGGCCGTGGAAGCTGCCACTGAAGACGATGATGTTCGGGCGCTTGGTGGCCTGCTTGGCCAGTTTCACCGAGGCTTCGGTGATCTCGGCGCCTGAGTTGGCGAAGAAGAAGGTGTCGATCGATGGCGGGGTGATCTCGGCGAGCTTGCCGGCCAGCGGTTCGAGCAGCGTGTGGCGGTAGACGTTGACCTGGGCGTGGATGAACTTCTGCGCCTGGTCGGCGATCGCCTGGACGACCTTAGGGTGGCTGTGCCCGGTGGAGTTGACGGCGATGCCTGAGGAGAGATCGAGGAACTCTTCGCCGTCGGTGGTCGTCACCCAGCTGCCGTGGCCGCTTTCGACCTGCAGCGAGGTGGTGGAGAACCAAACGTTGGACAGATGCGATGTCATAAACGGATCATACGCCTGCTGGGCAACGATTGTTAGAGGGCCGTTGCTGCGGCGATGGCCTCGTCGGCGTCGAGTTTGTCGAGCAGGAAACGACGGCAGCGCATCACCTGTTTGGGCATCGACAGCCCGAGCACTGCGCGCATTTTGCCGTTCGCGGTGTACAGCGCGACGAACTTGTTCTCGCTGACGCTGCCCTGCACGATGTGGATCTCGTCGTCGCCAGCGGCTCGTCCGATGAACTGGATGCGGTGGTCGTATTGATCCGACCAGAAGAACGGCACCGAGGCAAACGGCGTCGGGGCCTCGCCGCGATCGACGGCCAGCATGTTGTGCACCGCCGCCGCAGCCTGCTCAGAGGCGTTCGTCCAGTGTTCGACCCGCATCATCTCACCATCGAACTGCCCGTTCGGCCAGCGGGCGACATCACCGATCGCATAGACGCCGACCGGCCCAGCGTTGAGCGTCTCGTCACAGTTGACACCATCGCCGAGCGACAACCCACTGGAGCGCAACCACTCGATGGCCGGGGCCACGCCGACGCCGATGACCAACACGTCGGCGACGTGTGCCGTGCCATCGGCCAAGCTGACGACCAAGCCATGGTCGCCGCGCTCGATCGCCGTGATCGATACCGCACAGTGCAGGGCGACCCCGCGGGCCTCATGCAGCGTGCCGATCAGGCTGCCCATCCGTTCGCCGAGGCCGCGGATCAACGGGGCCGAGGCCCCTTCGAGCACGGTGACGATGTTGCCCAACTCGTGGGCGGTGGCGGCAACCTCGAGGCCGATGAAGCCGGCACCGATGACCACCACCCGCTGATCGCCCGGTGCCAATCTGGCGCGCAATCCGAGCGAATCATCGAGCGTGCGCAAGGCAAAGATCGAAGGGTCGAGCGGTGCCAGCGAGAAGGGACGCAGCCCGGCACCCGTGGCGATCAGCAGGCCGTCGAAACCGACGCTGGAACCGTCGCTGAGCTGCACCTCGCGGGACTCGACATCGAGCCCGACCGCGGCGACCCCGAGGCGCATGTCGAGGTTCAACGACTCCAGCTCACCCGGGCGAGTCAAGGCGATGCGCTCTGGCTCCCACTCACCGGAGAGCAGCTTTTTGGACAGCGGTGGCCGATCGTAGGGTTCGTGCGCCTCGGCACCGATCAGCGTGATCGATCCGGCGAAGCCGCTCGCCCGCAAACTCCCGCAGGCACGCACCCCGGCCAACGAGGCACCAACGACGACCACATGTTCAATCACGTCGCCAAGATTAGGTGCTGATCAGGCGTGCACCACGGCTGAGAGATCGCCGCTCTCGTCGGATTCGTTGTCGTTGCGTCGCTTCTTGGCCACGAACAGCAAACCGGCACCAACGACGACAAGGATCGCCGCGGCCAGAGCAGTCGAGCGGGTATCGGTGCCCGCATTCGGCACCGCCCGGCCACTGACGCTGAAGCGAGTGGTCGACACGATCGTGCCACACCTGGCGGTCACGGTGGTTGCTCCGGGACCGCTGGCGATCATCGTCACTGAGGCGTTGCCGGAGGCGTCGGTGACCGCAGTCAAGACCAGCGGGGCGTTCCCGCCAGGCTGGTTCACGGTGACGGTGATCGTCGAGCCGGGCGCGCAATGGCGAACGGTGATGACCACCGGTTGACCCGATGCGTAGACCTGCTTGTCGGTGACCACCGTCAGACTGGCGCCGGGCGGATAGACGGTTACGGCCGCAAGACCAGCGCCAGCTACGCCAGCATTGCTGCCGACGACGGTGAACATGGACATGACGACGAGGATCAATGAGGCGATACGCCGATTCATCGTGTGCTCCGATCGGTGAGTCTTGCCTCAGCGTTGAGCTGGGCCTGATGCTGGACCTGGTGGGTTGGTCGTTCATATTCGGCGATCAAGCGCAGCTCTGTAGCTGTCGACGGGGTATGCAAACCGCTTGTGCGGTCGTGCTCGTAGGCCGCAAGATACGCCGCCGACAGATCGAGTTCTGGGACGTTGACGTGGTCGATCATCGGGTGACGATCGCGCCGCGCTACCTCACCGGGTCCGAGCAGCACCTCGCTCATCTTCTCCCCCGGGCGCAAGCCGGTGAAGACGATCTCGATGCCACCGCCACGCTGTTCGATGAGTTGTCGAGCGACATCGACGATGCGCACCGGTGTACCCATATCGAGCACCATCACTTCCCCGCCGGACCCAATAGCTGCTGCTTGCAGCGTAAGGCGCACCGCTTCCCGAACCGACATGAAGTAGCGATTAATGTCAGGATGAGTGACAGTAACCGGGCCCCCAGCGGCGATCTGACGTTCGAAGGTTTCCAGCACAGAGCCACGCGAGCCGATCACGTTGCCGAAACGCACCGAGACGAAATCCGACCCGCTGTCACCCGCCGCCGCTGAGGTGATCCGTTCGGCGATCCGTTTGGTCAGCCCGAGCACGCTCAACGGCTCGGCCGCCTTGTCGGTGCTGATGTTGACGAAGCGGCGCACTCCCACCGCCTGGGCGGCGTCAAGGACGTTGGCGGTGCCGAGGACGTTGGTCTTCCACCCCTCGCCGATAGCGGCTTCCAGCGCCGGCACGTGCTTCAACGCTGCGGCATGAAAGACGACCTCCGGCCGGTGTTGCTCGAAGATCTGGTGCAGGCGAGAAATGTCGCGGATGTCGCCGAGCAGAAATTCGCAGCCTGCGCGTCGGTCTTCGGCGATCGAATGCTCAGCGGCGTGCAACAACGAATCGTCGTGGTCGACGAGGACCAGTCGCGACGGCTGCAGCTCGGCCAACTGGCGGGCCAGTTCCGAACCGATCGATCCTCCGGCACCGGTGACCAGCACGCAACGGTCGGCGACGACGTCGCGCACAGCTTCGACGTCGATGTCGACGATCTTGCGGCGCAGCACCTCCTCGTCGGTGTAGCGGGTGATCTCTGCCGTCGTGCCAGCGCCGACGAGACGTTGAACCGGGGGCAACACCAAGGTCTCCAACCCGGCGTCGGCAGCGATGGAATGGAGCCGTTGCAGGGTCTCGCTGTTCGCCGACGGCAGAGCCAGCACAACAGCGGTGGCTCCATACTGGCGGGCAACCGCAGCCATTTGAGCCGACGTGCCGCACACCCGAATCTTGGAGATGCGCACGTTGGCCTTGCCGGGGTCGTCGTCGAGCAGGGCGACGGGACGATATGGGCTGATGTCGGAGTAGAGCATCGCCCCAATCGCTCGATAGCCGCCCTCACCAGCACCGACCACGAGCACGGGTTGGCGGGTGGCCACGACGGCCTGGCTGTGCGCTCGGCGTTGAATGACCCGCGCCGCGCGGTGACTCAGCGCCAGCCAACCGGCGACTGCCCCGACGAGCACCAGCTGGGCATCGAGTGAGTGGCCGCGTGTGAGGGCGGCATCGACCGCCAGCACGATCACGGTAGTGGTCGCCAACGTCAAGGAAAGCGCGAGGAATTCCTCAAAGCGCGAATGTCGGAAGCGGCCTCGATAGAGATGAGCGAACCAGCCAAGCATCAGTTGAGCGGTGGCCCCAAGGAGAGCGATCCAAACGCATCGCCGAGCTGAATACCCTTCGGCGAGCGCGCTGACGGCAGCGATTGCCGTTACCCAACCGACGCAATCGGCGACAGCCACCAGAGCCGAATTACGCCGCTGCCGATCCAGTGTTGATTCCGCCACACCCATCCCACACCTCGATATCTCAAGGAACTTGAACAATCGCATTTGCCACCGAGCGTATCGGCGATATCATCAAAGAGTGATGTTATTCGGCAAATCGAGCACTCGACGTGTGCTAGTGGTTGGTGCTAGTGGTCACTCACGGGTCTGTATCGAGGTGCTGAGGGAAGAATCGAAACGCGTTATCGTCGGCGCGGTCGCTCGCGGGGCCCTCGGAATACCCAACCTCGGGGTCAAAATTCTGGGGGCTGACAGCGAGCTCGCGTCGATCGCCATGGTCCATCACATCAGCCATGTGTTCATCGCCGTCGGCGACAACCAAGCGCGCGCCCGGCTGACGAACCAGGTGCGCGTCAGTGGCCTCGAACTCGACACGGCCATCGCCAGCACGGCCATCGTCTCGCGCAGCGCGTCGATCGCCCCGGGCTCACTTCTGTGTGCTGGTTCAGTCGTCTCCGCTGCGGCGCGCATCGGCGTCGGGGTGATCGTCAACACCAACGCCTCAGTCGACCACGACTGTGTCATCGGCGATTTCAGCCATCTCGCGCCAGCGGTGGCCCTTGCTGGCGATGTGCACGTTGGCACCCGCACCCTCGTCGGCATCGGCGCTCGTGTCCTGCCCGGAATCCACATCGGCGACGACGTGATCATCGGTGCCGGATCGGTGGTCACCCGAGATGTGCCCGATGGCGTCACCGTGGTCGGTGCCCCGGCCCGAATCCTGCAGCGCAGCGACCGATGACTCGTCGCCCGGTCCTCGATGCGGTCAACCGCTTGCGCGACATTGTCGTTGCCTTGCTCGTGCTCTTCTTGGCTGCTCCGATCCTGGCCGCCGCCGTGGTCGCGGTCCGTATGGCGATGGGCCGCAGCGTGCTCTTTCGCCAACAGCGCCTCGGGCGAGGCGGCGATCCCTTCATGATGTTGAAGCTGCGCACGATGCGCGATCCGTTGCCGGGCCGTGAAGGCAGCGCCTACGACGCGGAACGTCTGACCGCGCTCGGAAGCCTGCTGCGCAAGACGAGCATCGACGAGATTCCCAGTTTCCTCAACCTGTTGCGCGGCGACATCACCCTCGTTGGTCCACGGCCGCTGCCGGTGCACTATTGGGACCGGTTCATCGACGAGGAGTATCGCCGTTTCGATGTTCGACCAGGCATCACTGGACAGGCGCAAGTCAAGGGCCGCAACACGATCGGCTGGAATGAACGTTTGGCTCTCGATGTCAGCTACGTAAGCAATCGTTCCTTCCTCGGCGATCTGCGGATCATCGCCAAGACGGTGCCGGTGGTGCTCACTGCACAAGGTGTCAACGAACAGACCGGGCAAACGATGCAAGAGTTGCCCGTGGAGCGACGAATCGGTGATCGGCGCAGTGGCTACGATCGGCGCTCGACGCCGCGCGACACGCCGGACCGCCGCGCTAGCGGTCGTCGCCTCAGCGATCAGGCCTCATGACAAACCAGTCCTACGAAAGCTCGGGCGGACCGTTCGCCGCACAACTGCAAGGCATTGCGACACGCACCTGCAAGGTGGTGGTCGTCGGACAGGGTTATGTCGGTCTGCCCTTGGCGCTGCGCGCCGCCGAGGTCGGTTTTAACGTCGTCGGGTTCGACGTCGATCGCCGCCGCATCGCCGAACTGCGCGCCGGAAAGAGCTACGTCGGCGACATCACCAACGATCGGCTAGCCGAGGGTCTGCGCGGCAGTTACAAACCGAGCGCCAACGCCGACGATCTCGCCGAGTTCGACATCGCCATCATCAGCGTGCCGACACCTCTGCTCGAGGGCGCCCCCGACCTCTCGGCGATCGAATCAGCGGGCCAACGGCTGGCCACCGAACTGCGCGCCGGAGCCTGCGTGATCCTGGAGAGCACCACCTATCCGGGAACCACCAACGAGTTGCTCGGCCCCATCCTGGCCGCCGGGTCGGGGTTGCAGGCTGGCGAGGACTTCGCCCTCGGGTACTCGCCGGAACGCATCGACCCGGGCAACACCACTTGGGATTTGGTGTCGACGCCGAAGGTCGTGTCCGGGATCAATCCGGCATCGCTGGAGGTCATCGACGCCTTCTTCAAGACGATCATCGATACGACCATTCCGGTGAGCACCGCCGAGGCGGCCGAGCTGACCAAGCTGTTGGAGAACACCTTCCGCCACGTCAACATCGCCTTGGTCAATGAGCTGGCGATGTTCGCCCATGATCTCGGTATCGACATTTGGGAGGTGGTCGACGCGGCCAGCAGCAAGCCCTTCGGCTTCATGCGTTTTACCCCAGGCCCGGGCGTCGGCGGCCATTGCCTGCCGGTGGATCCCTCGTACCTTTCCTGGCGGGTGCGCCAACACCTCGGTCGGCCATTCCGCTTCGTCGAGTTGGCCAACGACATCAATGAACACATGCCGAACTATGTCTTCGAGCGGATCACTGCCACGCTCAACGAGCAACGCCGTTCGGTGGCCGGCAGCCGAATTCTGCTGCTTGGCTTGGCCTACAAAAAGGCCACGTCCGACTGGCGAGAGTCGCCGACGGTGCCACTCGCCGAACGGTTGAGCGCCGCCCACGCCGAGGTGCTGATCTGCGACCCCAACATCGCTGCGGTGAATACCGCGCAACTCGCCTGGCCACTGGTGCCGTTCAACGAAAAGAATTGGGCGAGGCCGATCTTGTCGTGATCCTCGTCGATCATCCGCAGTTCGACGCAACGGTGATCGCCGAGCACGCACGGTTGGTCTTCGACACCAAGCGCCTGATGCCAGCGGCGGCCGCCAACGCCAGCCTGCTGTAGCTCGACTTCTAACGAACTCGTCCATTCAGAATGATCTGGGCGAGTGTTGTGACCTCTTGCTCGACCAACACCAGGTGATCGACGGCCTCAGGCTCAGGTACCTGTCGCGCCTATCAGCTACTTCAATTCCGCCTCGCGCGGTGATGCCGACTCGGGCATAGCAGGAGGATGCCAAGGCCTTGACTCGAGTCCGTTGCTCGGAGATCGCGCTTTCGCTGAAGTGCGCGCTGAGGAGCGTTCCGAGGACAGCTGCCCCACGGTTGATCCCGCCAGCAACGGCATCGGCGTCACATCCACGGCCACTCCTGAAGATCGCTGAGGTGCTGTGCACTAAGAGGGGGCTACGACCGATCTGATACAGCATCACCGAACAGAATCGGGCCGGGCCGGTCCGAGAGCGCCCAGCAACAGAGACTCAGGCGGCTTCGGCCAGCAGGCGGCGATAGGTGGCCAGGGTTCGATCGATGACGGTCTGCTGATCGAAATGAATCAGCGCGTGGGGACGAGCGGCAACAGCCATAGCCGAGCGCATTGCGCCATCATCGACCAGTCGACGGATGCCCCGTTCCAAACTGCGCGGGTTGCGCACCTCGACCAACAACCCATTGAGTCCGTCGGCGACCACTTGGCGACAGCCGCGAATGTCGGTGGCGACGATCGGCAAGCCCATCGCCCCAGCCTCCATCGCCGCCCGCGGGAAGCCTTCGCGATGCGAGGCGGTGACGAAGACATCTGCCGCCGCGTAACACTCCGGCATGTCATCACGTCGGCCAGCGAAGACGACGCCAGCGTCTTTGGCCGCGTCGATCAAGTCGTCGCCAACGGCATCCGACTTGTCGCCATCGGTTGGGCCGATGACGACGAACCGGACGTGCGGCCGATCGGCCACGATCGCTTGCGCGGCCTCGATGATCTCGGCGATTCCCTTCTCGGCAACCAAGCGTCCAACCACGACGCAGACCAAGTCGTCGTCGGCAAAGCCCCATTGGCGACGCAACGCCTGACGCTGCTGCGCGCCGATCGCCTGCGGATCGAAGCGGGCGAGATCGACGCCGTTGCCGAGCACATCGACCCGCTGTGCTGGCACCCGCAAACGGGAGATCAGCGTGGCCGCGTCCTCCGGATTCTGCACCAGTTCGGCATGCGAACAGGACGCCGCGACGCGCTCCAGCGTGTACACCGGCAGGCGCCGTTGCCAGCGATCCGTCGGCTGCGCATAGAGACCGTGCTGGGTATTGATGATCACCGGGACGCCAAGGCTGCGCGCCGCCACCCGACCCAACACCCCCGGCTTGGGGTTATGGGTATGGACGATGTCTGGTCGTTCCTGGGCCAGCGCCTGGCGTAACTCGCGCAGCGCCCGCCAATCCGAGCTCAACGAGGTTGCCCGAGTCAGCGAGTGCACGGCGACGTGGCGAATGCCGGCTCGCTCCAAGGATGGGACATGGGACCCCGGGCTGGACATCGCCACGACCTCATAACCAGCGGCGGCAAAGGCGCGCAGTTGCGGGCCGAGCAGCCAATCGAGACTCATGTCGGTGGTCGCCAGATGCACCACCTTCGGAGCTCGACCGCTGTTGGAGGCTCTGTTGGAGGCTCTGTTGGAGGCTCTGTTGGGCGCGGCGTTGTGACCCATAGCTATCGCTCCCCGCGGTAACGAATGCGGGCCGCCGCGCTGCGCAGCGCGCCCTCGAAACGCATGCCACCGTCGGCGATGCGCACAAACTCGTCGAAGCTGTCGGTGCGCCGCAGCGGACTACGCCACAGCTGTTGCGGATTCGACCCGACGACATTGACCCGATTGCCGGCGAGCGCCGCCGATCGGAACCGGGCGGCAACCAAGGCAGCGATCGACGCTCGCGGTACCACCGCCTTCGGGTAGGCAAAGTGCCGCGGCGTGTAACCCAGACGGCTGCGGATCAACTCGATCGAGCGGTCCAACTCAGCCTCGGCCACCGCCACCTCGGCACGGTCGAGCAGCACGTGGCTGTGCGTGTGCGACCCAGCCTCGATCGACGACGTCGCACACACTGCGGCCAGCCGATCCCAGCTCAGCGCAGGGGCGCCCCACGGGAATGGTTCGCCCGACTCGATGAACTGCGTTGCCAGATAGACCGTGGCGGGTAGCCCCAATTCGACAAGCACCGGCCCGGCGCGTTCGACAAAGTCGTCGGTACCGTCGTCAAAGGTCAGGGCCACCGCCCGCCGCTCGTCCACGTCCACGTCTGAGTCGACCGACTCGTTACCCATCCATGACGTCACCTCGTCGAGGCTCATCACCCGACAATGGCTGTGCAGGTACTCCATTTGTCGACGGAAATCAGCCAGCGGGATATCGACCATCGACGAGGTGCCGGCACCGACGCGGTGATAGGCGAGCACGACGACACCGGCGGGAGCCGGGCGCAGACGATCGCCGACGGCTGACAGACTGCGCGCCGCACGGTGGACGACGGCAGTGGGCGCGTTCACGTCGCAACCTCATCTGGCGTCGACCGTGGCGCTGGCAACGACCACCACAGCAGCATGAGAGGGAACACCAGCGACCGCTGGCGCACGAGGATCGCCAAGTTGCCGAGCGTCGAGAACGCCAGTCCGAAGGCGATCACCGTGATCGTCGCGGCGACGAAATAGGGACTGTTGATCAGCAGGCGGGGCGCAGCGAGCAACCGGCGCCAGCCGACGAGCAGCGCGACTATCAACGCCGCGCTCTCCGCTCCGGGAAACGCCGATGACAAGCCGCGCACCTCATGGGGTGCCGGTCGCAGCAACGTCCGCTGGATCGCCAGCGGCCAGTCGAGCGGCGAGCGTATCGACACCGTCGACATCGCCGAACCGCCACCATCGGAGCGCCGCGCCGTCTCGCTGAAGATGTCGCCGACGCGCGTCGAGACCGAACCCTCATCGTTCGAGGGGTTGAGATAACGCAGCGCGACCGTACCGACGACCACCAACCCGATGGCCGCCACCGTGAGCAACCCGAAGGTCATCATCCGACCGCTCAGGCCGTGCCCGGTACGCCCGGTGAGAAAGCCGGCGAAGAGCCCGGCGAGCAGACCGCCCACCCACAACGCTGCCATGTGTGGGCGCACGAACCCCGCTCCGATCAAACCGGTGAGTCCGGCGACCACCACGCCGAAACGCCAACGGCCGGTGAGAATCAGCGCGCAGGCCCACGAGGTCAATCCGAGCGTCAGACACATCCACGCTTCCTTGCCAATCGATGACGGCCAGAAAACGATGCTTGGCGTGAGCATGCACAGCCAGGCATAGCGACGGGCGTTGATCCCGTGGATTCCGATCAAACCAGCCTTGAGGAAGAGCACCTGACCCCAAAAACTGAGGAAGGCATAGATCAAGAACCCGGCCAGTTGGCTGCTCCCGGCAAAGGTGTAGATCAACCCGGTGAGGCGGTCGATAAATGCCGTGCCGACCTCATGAGGGATGACCGCGAGCAGCGACGAGCGGCCCTCGCGCACGGCCAAGGCCAAGACCTTGCCTGAATCGTGATAGCGGGCGGCGTCGCTCTGTCCCCCGTAGGCGTCGAAGGCGACCCAATAACGGGCCAACGAGCCAGCCATCTTCGCCCCGAGACCGAAGGCGACAATCGGCAGCAGAATCCGCTGCTCACCAACGAAGGTCTGGCTCAAGATCCACCAGCCACCCGCCAGCAGCGGCGGAAGGATGATCATTGCGCCCCACACGTCGTAGGGCTGGATCTGCATGGCGATCGCCGTCGCCGCCATGTAGGCCAACGCAGCGAAGATCGCCAGTCGATCGAAGAGCGACGAGCTGCCGCGACGATTCCAGGTCGCTGCCGTCACCGGGGCACCATCACCGGGCGGCCATCACCGGGTCGGTCTCCCGAGTCGGCTGTAGTTCAGGTTCCTCCGTGGAACGTCGCGACCTCTTACGCCCCTTGCCCGTGTCGCCGTAGCCGTAGTACGACGACTTCTCCACGGGCGCACCGACGACAACGAGAAGCAAATGGCGCGGCTCAAGACTGCGCAACATCTCGACGGCACGCTTGACCGCCGTGATCGACGTTTGATTCAGGCGCACGGCAAGCACCACCACGTCGGCGACGGCTACGAGTTCGAGTACCTCGGCGGTGGCGGTGATCGGCGACGTGTCGACGACCACGGCGTCAAACCTGCTGCTCAACACAGGCAGCGACGAGGCGGTCAGGCGCGCCAGTTGGCCTGGAGCGGCGGCAATCGAAGACAGATCGAGCAGCGACAGATTTGGGTTCAGCGTCGCCGCGACCAGTTCGATCGGATCGAGCGACTGAGCCTCGCCGAAGGTCATGTTGAGATTCGGGAAGCTCATGCCGAGAATGCGCTGCACCAAGGCGGGCCGACGGAAGTCGGTGTTCACCGCCAAGGTGCGGTTCCCGCTCTCCATATATGCAGCGGCGAGGTTGGCTGAAACGGACGTCTTGCCGTCGCCTGGTCCTGCCGAGACGACGAGAACCACCGGGGCACGGCCCTCGGCCCTGGCGCCGCCGGCTTCGGCGAAGTTGACGACAGTGCGCAACGAGCGGAACGAATCGGACAGTGAATCGTGCCGATTCGGCGTCACGGCCAACCTGGTGAGAGCGTCCGTTGCCGCCGCGGGGATGATGACGTTGGCTCTGGCCCCGACGATGCTCTCCGCTTGGGCTCGGGTGCGCACCCGACGATCCAAGCGACCTAACAGCAGCGCCAAACCTGTGCCGAGCGTGGCTCCAAGAACGCCGCCGAGCAGCCCGCGCGACGAGCGTGACTTCGGCGCCTGAAGCCCTTGGCTGGTGATCGAGACCGCGCTGGCCTTCTGTAGCGAGCTGAGTTGGAGAAGGCCGGTTTCCTCGGTGAGATCGTCGTACTTCTGCACGACGACGATGTATTGGGAGCGCGCTGCTTCCAGTTGGGCGCTGAGAACATTGTCGTTCGGATCGTCAGCGACCTTGTCTTCGAGGTCGTGAATGCGATCCTCGAGTTCGTTTTGTCGACTGAGGCTTGTCGCCAATCGACCCTCGAGCTGCGTGTCTTGGCGTTCGACGATGTATTTGGAGAGCTCATCGGCAACCGTGTCGGCCACGAGTTCTGCGGTCTTGGGGTCGTTGCGATTGGCGATAATGTTCAAGGCCCCGCTGCTTTGATCCAACGAGGCGACAACGGCGACCTGGCCGACATCGACCTTCAGGGCTTTGGCGACCCGCTCTGGGACCTCGCCGGTCGTGGCGAAGAGCTGTATCTGATTGAGCTGCACCGGGTCGGTGTACAGATTGCCGTTGGTCGACGACAGCAGCAACGTGTGCGTGGCTTGATACGACACGGTTGCGTCCTGTGTCTTTGTCGGCGCGGGAATTGCCCCAGCAGCTACGCCGAGCGCGACAAAAAGTGCCACGACCCACGCCCGCCGACGCAATATGCCAAGTGTTGTTTCACTTTCCATGCCAGACCTACCCGCTAACTGAGACAATACTACACGGAGTGTGCTTATATGCACTCAGGGAAGGTATGGTTCCGATGAAGCTCCGCTGTGTGCGGCGGGGATGCGGACCCTGATGGAGCAGCACGTGACGTCTTGGAAGATCTTTTTGTCGCCTCCCGAGATGTCCGAGGTGGAGCGCGCCCGTTTGATCGAGGCCTTTGATAGCGGTTGGATCGCCCCAGCTGGACCCGACCTCGATGCCTTCGAACACGAACTGGCGGCCTACACCGGCGTGTCCTCGGCGGTGTGCCTGAGTAGCGGCACCGCTGCGCTGCACCTGGCGTTGATGGCCGTTGGGGTCGGGGCTGGCGACGAGGTGTTGATCCCGACCACCACCTTCGCGGCGCCCGCCTTCGCCACCACCTACCTTGGGGCCAAGCCGTGCTTCCTCGACGTCGACGAGACCTGGCAGCTCGACCCAGATCAGCTCGCCGACGAACTGCAACTGCGCGCCATTTCCGGACGTCTGCCCGCCGCCGTGATCGCCGTCAACCTCTACGGCGCAGTTACCGATCTGGAGACGATCGCCGAACTTTGCCAGCGTTACGAGGTGCCGTTGGTCGAGGACGGAGCCGAGTCACTCGGGGCGACAATCGGTGCTCGCCATGCGGGAACATTCGGACGGGTGGCCGCGTTGTCGTTCAACGGCAACAAGATCGTCACCACCGGCGGCGGTGGGGCGCTGTTGAGCGATGATCAGCGGATCCTGTCACGGGCGCGCTACCTGGCGACGCAGGCTCGTCAACCGGTGCTGCACTACGAGCACCGCGACATCGGCTACAACTACCGGCTGAGCAATCTCAACGCTGCCGTCGGGCGCGGCCAACTGGCCACTCTCGATCGGCGCATCGACCGGCGAGCGACGATCCGCAGTTGGTATCGCGAGCGCTTACTTCCAGGAGCCGGATTCACCTTTCAGCCGAGCCTGGTTGGATCGCGCCCGAACTACTGGTTGACGGCGATCGAGATCGACCCGCAACGTGTGCATTGTGGCCTTCCCGAGATCTTGGCCGCCTTACACGCCGCTGGCATCGAGGCCCGACCTGGATTCCGGCCGATGCATCTGCAACCCGTCTTCGCCAATGCGCCGATGCGCAGCACGGGCGTCAGCGATCGGCTGGCGGCCAATTCGCTGTGCTTGCCGAGCGGATCGGCGCTCACCGAATCCGACGTCGATTGGATCTGTGAGGTGCTCCTTGGTGCCGCTGACCTGTCGTGATGATGGCATCAGTCGGACTGCTGACCTAGCGATCACGCGGCTGGCGCTCAGCGTCGCCGTCGCCGCTGCGGCGACGATCAGCGCCTGGAACGCCTCCTTCACCTCGTCGTCGCGCTGGTGGGCGATAGCCATCATCGTGCTCGCCGCGCTCGGGTTTGGGGCCACCTGGCCACATCTCGGATCGGTGATCGGCCGACCGTTGCTGGCAGCAGGCAATCTGGCCACCCTGGCGGTCGTCTACTCCTGCGTGCCCGAGACCGATCACATCGTCGCCGTCGCCGCCACCGCAGCCATCGTCGTATTGTTCGAGTTCTCTGGCACGTTCCCCGTAACCGCCAGTTGGTACGTCGGGGTCGTCTTCCTTGTCGTCTGGGCGGGCTTGTTCGGCGCCACCGGGCGGCCGAGCGCCCTGGTAGGAGCATTGTTCGCCATCGGCATCACGCCCGCCATCGGCACCTGGATCGCCGTCGCCGACCTGTGCCCGCCGCGGGCTCGCCTCGTCTATGGCTGCGCCGTGATCATCGCCGGTTGCAACGCCCGCACCGGCGGCATCGCCACAACGTTGAGCACCAGTCTGCGCTGGGGCGCGGTCTGGATGTGCGCGCTCGTGGTGATCATGTTCGCCGCCACCTGGCGAACGCACGAGGCCAACCGAAGCGTCAGCGAATCGCTGTGACGCCGCGGCGATCGATGGTGCTCAACCGCTTGATCTCTCCCGAGTGGCTGGCGAGAACCGAGCCGTCGGTGGAGCGAACATCGACGACCAGCGTGTCGTTGCGGGTCAACGGCTGCGGCTTCCAGACGAAGGCGTAACCGTCGGGGTCGACCTTGCCGCGCAGCTTCAGGCTCAACGATCGCACTTCTCCGGCGGGGATATCGACCGTCATGGTCGCCGTGTTCCAGCCCTGCTCGACACTGCCGACAAGCTGCACGGGAATGCCATTGAGTTCGGCGCTGACCACATCGAGCGGCGAATAGACCCCGAGCAGGGTGCGGTTCGTGCCTTTCGGCAAGCCGACGAGGTTGCCGATGACGTAGTCCGGATAGCCATCCGGCGGCGCCGTGTTGTGCAGCACGATCTCCAGGTCGGCCTCGACGAGACCGGAGTTGTCGACGACTGCGTTATAGGTAGCAGAACGCTCCAGGAAACTGTCGATCTTGTTGCCGCTGGCGTTGTTGGTCACCAGTACCAACCCGTCGCGACCGTCGGGTTCGGGCAAGCGGGCCGACATGCCGACACGAACCAAGAGTTCCTGCTCCTCGGTTCGCCGAGCCCAGCCGCTGATGTGCCCTTCGGTCGCCGCCGGCCCAAGTTCGTGGGCCAACTTCTCGGGCACGGGTAGATCCGCGGCCAGCAGGGTACGAATCGTTGCGTCGGCGACGCCTTCCAGAACCGCCCGCCGCAGGTCTTCCTCGATCTGATATTGGTCGTAGAGCAGGAAGTTCTGTAGCGACTCGGCGGAGAACGGTGCCTCCACACCGGGCACGATGACCGGTCCGGTGAGCTTGAGCATCGCGGCCAGGCCGAAGGTGTCGATGACGAACACGCCGTCGAGGTCACCCAACCCGGCTCCGGCATACATCTGGGCCATCGCCTCGCCGACGATCGGCATGTTCGGGCTCATCGTCACGTTTGACCAAAATTTGTCGACCACCGATCCATCGGCGCCGACCGCGCCAAAGGGCCCATATTGCGCGAGAAACGCGGGATCGAGCTGCAGGGCAAACGGCGGGCTGGCACGGATGCCGTTGACCAGTTGCGAGGTGCGCCCGAAGCCCGTCTGTTGCAAGCGCCCGCCATTGATCTCGATCTCGACGTAGTTGCCGATCAAGCCGGACTGGCCGCGGGCTTCGCCCGGCGAGGTGAAGGCGACAAGGTACGTCCGCGGCCCATCACGGCCAAGCATTGCCGGTGCGTGCGCGGCCGCCGCCTCACTGGCCACGGCCTGCAGTTCGGCAGCGTCCAGCTTCGTCTCGGCGACCGCCAAACGGTCTTGCACCGCCGAGATCAGCCACGGCGACTTGATCTCATCGATGGTCGAGGACATCTGTTGCACCGCAAGACTCAATTGTTTCATTGGCGTAGCCAATTGGGCGATGGCCTCGACATCGATGGTGCCACCGATGACACGCAGCCGTTCGACGTCGAGCACCGCCAGGGCATCGGCCGCGGCGGTCGCCGACAGCGATGCGTCGTCGACAATCGAGCTCAACGCGCGTCGGTGCTGGGCGACCACGGGAACCAATCGGGCTGGCTGGGTCAGGATCCGTGCCGGGCCACTATTGGCCTCATCTAACGAGGCAGCGGCCGAGCGGAACGTTTCTCTGGCCACTTCCGGCTGGCCGGCGCGCAGTTGGCGAAGCCCTTCAATCAACGAGTTATATCCCGTACGCAAGTCGTCTTTGGAACGGTAGGCGCTGAAACCGAAGAGCACCGTGGCGACGACAGCAAACGAGACGACGCCAGCCACGCACCACAACAGGATGCGACCATGCCGTGTGGGCATCCGGCCGCCAGCGCTGATCATCACCACGGCGGCGATCAGCAGGGCGATCAACATCGACGCGCCGAGATACGGGTTGACTTCGAGGTGAGCCAACGTCTGCACGGTCAAGCCAATCGACAACGCCGAAAGCGCTGGCGCCGATCTTCGTTGAGCGCCGAGGTAGAAGCCGATCGCCGCGCCAGCGAGTGCCAGCACACTCCACAATCTGAGGTCGCTGCACGCCGCCGCTACCGCCCCAGCGCCGACCAGCGCCCACCACGGGGCGTAGGCCCCAGCCCAGGTCATGGCACCGACGGCGAGGGCGACGAGAAGAGCATCGGGACCGCTGCTACCGGTCGGAGACACGCCCCAGATGGCGGCAACAACGCCAGCCGCGACCGCTACCAACGCGATGGATCGGCCGGCCAATCCATCGAATCGGCCGACTGCCAGGGCGTTTTGTTGCATCGAGATATTCTGCCGAACCACGAAGGGTGCTGTAACCGGGCCATTTGACTCACCGTGTTCGGAGATCTGTTCGGAGATGTGTTCGGAGATGTGTTCAGTTGACACGAAGCCAGTCCTCCAACATCAACAGCGCCCACAGTCGATATTCGTGGTTGCGGCGGCCCTGGCAATGTGCGTCCCATGTGGCCGACACCGACGCTGCGGACAGAAAGCCGAGTTCGACTGCTGCCGGTCGACGCAACAACTCCTCGGCCCAGGGCCGCAATGGTCCTCGCAACCAGTCGGCCAACGGCGGATCGAAGCCGTGCTTTGGAAGCTGAGAGATCGAGCCAAAACCAAGCCTGTCGACGACGCGACGCAACACGCGCTTGCCAATCCCTCGGTGTAGCAGGTGCGCCAGCGGCTGGTTCCAAGCCCAGGCGACGACCTCGGGCGCCAGCAATGGCAGCCTGAGCTCCAACGAGTTGGCCATGCCGGCACGGTCCATCTTGACCAACATGTTGTCGGGGAGCACCATTGTCAGGTCGTTCCACAGCATCGTTTCGATCCCGCCGAGGGCGCATGGCGCTGGTCGCGGACCGGGAACGGTGCCGGCCCCGATCTCGCTCCATACCCCAGCCAGATGCGTCCACACCTGTTCCTCGTGGCTGCCGATCAGCGCGCCTGCCTTATGCACCTTGTCGCCCAGGTGGCGTACTCGCCACTGTGGGGGTGCGGCGCGTTCGACCGCGCGTTCGAGGCGGTCAGACCATCGCAGTGGGGTGCGCACCAACCCGCGGCCCACTGATTGGCGCAGCGCCGAGGGAACGAGCCGCGTCGAGCGCATCACTGCGCTACTCAGGACGTGGCGGTTGTAACCGGCGAAGACCTCATCGCCGCCGTCGCCGGTGAGCCCCACCGTCAGGGTGCGCCGCGCCGCCCGACAGAGCAGCGCCGAGGGCAGAATCGACGGGTCGCCCAGTGGCTCGTCCCACATTGAAGCCAGCTGAGGGACGAAAGCGAGCGCGTCATTGGACGTCATGGTCACGGTCGTGTGCTCGCTGCCCACGGCGTTGGCCACAGTGGAGGCGGCGTCAGACTCGTCGAAGCGTGCGTCCTCCATGCGCACGGTGAAGGTTTGCAGTCGCTGGCCGCCGAGCGCGCGCTGCGCCAGGGCGGCGATCGCTGTGCTGTCGATTCCACCGCTGATGAACGTTCCGATCGGCACATCGCTGAGCATGCGCTGAGCGACGGATCGAGCCAGCAGGGTTTCCAATTCTTCGGCAGCATCGTCGATCGAGCGCTTGGCACTATCGGCGCGTGCGCTCGCGGCGACCGTCTCCTCCAACGACCAGTAGGTCCGGTCGTGCACCTGCAGGCTGTCACCGAGACGACTGACTTCGAGCACATGGCCTGGACGAAGCTGAAACACGCCGACCCGCATGGTTGCCGGGGCGGCGACGAACCCCCAGCGCAGTACAGATGCAACGGCATCGGGGTTGAGCTCGCCGGAGATCCACGCCAGCTCACGCAGGCCCTTGAGTTCGCTGGCGAAGCCAAACCGTGAACCACTATGCGACCAGTACAGGGGCTTTTCACCGATCCGATCGCGGGCGACGTGCAGCCGCCGAGTCGAACGATCCCACGAGGCGAGGGCGAACATGCCCTCGATGCGCTGCAGCGTTTGATCCACTCCCCAGGCGGCCAATGCTTCGACCAGCGTCTCCGTATCGCTGTTGCCGCGGAATCGAGTTCCGCTCGCTTCCAACCGTTGGCGTAACTCGCGATGGTTATAGATCTCGCCGTTATAGGTCACGACGAAACGTCCGTCGGCGCTGCTCATCGGTTGAGCGCCCCGCGCGCTGAGGTCGACGATCGCCAGTCGGCGGTGGCCGAGGACTACACCATATTCGGCGTCGGCCCAGGCACCCTGCCCGTCGGGGCCCCGGTGGTTCATCGCCGCCATCATCGGTTCGATCTCCGCCGCCAAGTCAAGCGCAGCGAAGCGGGGTGGGACTAGTTCGCCGCCGATGGCGCACATGCCGACTCCCCATCAGCGCCGAATCGCTGTTGCATCCATCGCACGGTGTGTGCCAAGCCGACCTTGAGCGGCACCGGCTCGATGCCGGGGAAAAGCCCCCGCAACGACGAGCTGTCCGCTTGCGAATGAGGCACGTCACCGACGCGCGGCGCCAAGTGCTCAATGGAGAGTGGCTGGCCGATCAAGGCTTCGATGCCCTCGATCACCTCGCGCAGCGTCGAGTTGCTGCCGAAGGCCAAATTGACCGGCCGGTCGTGGTGCACCCTGCGGCGCACGGCGTCAGCGATCACCGCGGTGACCGTGTCGACGTAGGTGAAGTCCCGGCTCTGCAATCCGTCGCCGTGAACCGGCAGCGATTGATGGCGCAGCGCAGCGTCGACGAACGCGGGAATCACCGCGGCATAGGCGTGACCCGCGGCTTGCAATGGGCCGTAGACATTGAAAAATCGAAAGCTCAACACCGCCAGCTTGAAGCTTTGGGCGTAGGCCAACGCATAACTCTCAGCGGCAAGCTTCGCTGCCGCATACGGCGACATCGGCGCAGGCGCCAGCTCCTCGTGCTTCGGCAGCGTTGGGTTGGAGCCGTAGACGCTGGAACTCCCAGCGACGATGACGTGAACGTCGCCGCGACGGCGGGCGGCATCGACGACGTGCAGGGTGCCGGTCGCTGTTGCGTGGTGGCTACGCAACGGGTCGGCAAGGCTGCGCGGCACGCTGGGAATCGCCGCAAGGTGCACCACGGCGTCGCAACCGTCGATCGATGCGTCGAGTTGGTCGAGGTCGAGAATGCTGCCAACGTGCGTGGTGACGTCGAGCCCAGCAAGGTTGTCGAGCGAGCCTGAGGACAGGTCATCGAGAACGACGACCTCGGAAATCTCATCGACGGTGAGTAGCCGGCGACAAAGGTTCCCGCCAATGAACCCGGCGCCACCGGTTACCAGCACACGCATTGCTTGACTATATCTCGACAATCGAGGTTCTTTCACGTCTAGTGCTCATATAGCCTCTCTTCGTGCTTGCGGATACGGAGCTCACCGACTCGTGGGGGCGCAAGCCCATTCGAGTCTTGTGGGTCATCAAAGGACTGGGTCCCGGGGGGAGCGAACGGCTGCTCGCGGCCGCTGCCGCCGCACACCACGACGAACTCGTCTCGCTGACGTGCGCGTTTGTCGTCGCCGCTAAAGACCACCTCGTCGAGGAGTTGGAACAGCACGGCGTGCGCTGCATCTGTCTCAGCCCGAGTGGCCGGGCAACCTGGCCCCTCAATCTTCGCCAGCTCATCCGGCGTCAACGTTTCGACATCGTCCACGTCCACTCGCCGCTGCCCGGCAGTATCGCTCGGCTCGCCGTGCGGACCTCCCCGGCGGCGCAGCGTGCCCGGCTGGTGACCACCGAGCACAATGCCCAGAGCACCTACCGCCCGGCGGTGCGCTGGCTGAACTCGTTGACCCGCCGTTGGGACGACGCTTCGTTGGCGGTGAGCGACGAGGCCCGCAGTTCGCTCGGGCGGCGGGCGCAGACGCGCACCAACGTGTTGGTGCATGGCATCGATCTCGGTGCGGCACGCGCCCAACTACAACACCGAGCAGCGGCGCGCGCCGAGCTTGGTCTCGCTGACGATGACTTGGTCATCGGCATCGTTGCCAACTTCCGACGACAGAAGGACTTCCCCAATCTGCTCAACGCCGCGGCGATCTTGCGATCGCGGCGAGCGGATTTCAAACTCGTCATCGTTGGGCAGGGGCCACTGGAAACTGAGACTCGTCAATTGGCGACGTCGCTCGGTCTCGACGAGGTCGTCACCTTCACCGGCTTTCGCCCCGACGCGACGCGGCTGATGTCGGCGTTCGACATCTTCACCCTCAGCTCGAAGTGGGAGGGGCTACCCGTGGCTCTGATGGAGGCCACCGCGCTAGGCCTCGCCGTCGTCGCTACCAGCGTCGGTGGCGTCACGCAGGTCTTCACCCACAATCAAGATGCCCTGCTGGTGCAGCCGAAAGACTCGACGGCCTTGGCCAACGCGCTGCATCGCTGTTTGACCGACGCGTCGTTGCGCAGCCGCCTAGCGCAGGAGTCGGCCAAGCTAGCCGACCGCTTCGAGATCGCCGACGCCGTGACCTCGATCGAGACGCTGTACTCCGAATTGGTTCCCTATGCCGCGAGGCGCACGCGGCCAACGGCGCCTCCCGCGAAGCGCCGACGGGCAAGCGTCGAGATTCGTGCCGCGCTCCCGCAGGATCGCTCCGCAATCCTGGAGATGCTCTCCGAACCGCTCCGTTGGGGCACCGATCCCCGATCTCACGCCCTGTTCGCCTGGAAGCACGACGACAACGCCTTTGGAGCATCACCGATCTGGGTGGCGGTCGATGGCGACCGCATCGTTGGGGTGCGGGCCTTCATGCACTGGCAGTTTCAACGCGGCGGTGAGACGTTGCGGGTCGCCCGGGCGGTCGACACGGCAACGGCCAGCGACTACCGCGGCCGTGGGCTGTTCACCGAACTGACCATGCATGGCGTCGAGGCGCTGCGCGAGCAGGGGATCGACTTCATCTTCAACACCCCGAACTCGTCGTCGTTGGCCGGCTATCTGAAGATGGGCTGGCAGGAAGTGGGCAAGCTTGCAGTTGCCGCCAAGGTGCGCCCGTCGCGGGCGCATGTCACCTGGGCGGCGCGGGGAGCATCCGACCTGTGGTCGCTGCCGAGCTCGCTCGGTATCGAGGCCGGAGCATGGCTCGACGGCGGCGGCTTCGACCGGGTCGGCGGCGCACCGGTCGCCAGCGACGTGCGCGCCCTGGCGACGCAGGTCTCCGAGCAGTTCCTGCGCTGGCGTTATGCCTCCCCGTTGATCACCTACCGGG
Source organism: uncultured Acidimicrobiaceae bacterium (assembly GCA_963732585.1). GTDB lineage: Bacteria > Actinomycetota > Acidimicrobiia > Acidimicrobiales > Ilumatobacteraceae > WLMZ01. The sequence continues at coordinate 647,238 of CAVSZY010000004.1, forward strand.
TTGTGGAGAGCAACGCCTGCACGATGATCGTGCGCCTGCGTCGACGCGGACGGGCTAACGAACTGGTGCTCGCCCACCGTTTTGGTGATCGTCGCGCCGCTGATGAGCAGTTCGCCCGCCTCGTCGTGGCCCACAACTGCGACTACGGGCTGAGGCTTGGCCCGCCGTCGCTAGCCGCAGGCATGGTGCCAATCCCGACCGGGCCGACGCTCACCTGGCGCGACGTCAACGGCAAGGGCATGCCGCCGCTCGCCAACTGGCAGCTTTCGCTTGGCGACATCGAGTTGATGTAGACATCAGCCCGATGGCTGTCACCACGATCGACGACGCGCACGACCCACGTCTCGCGGATTATGTCGAGTTGGCCTCGCCGTCACGGCGGATGGCGATCGAGAGCGACGAGTTCTTCATCACCGAAGGTTTGACGGCGATCGGGCGACTGCTGCGCTCGCGCTTTCCGGTGCGTTCGATGCTGTTGATCGCCAACGCCTACGAACGGCTGAGCGATGAGCTGGCCGGTGCCGAGTTCCCCATCTATGTCGCCAGTCGCGAGGTGCTGCGTGAAGCCGTCGGCTTCAACCTGCACCGCGGTGCGGTGGCCTCGGCACGGCGCCTCGAGCGCGCCGGCCCTCGACGACGTGCTCAGCAGCAGTCGCACCGTGGCCATCTTGGAGGGGCTCAATGATCACGAGAATCTTGGGGCCATCGCCCGCTCCGCCCGCGCCCTGGGGATCGACGCCTTGTTGCTCGATCCGCAGTGCGCCGATCCCTTCTATCGGCGCTGCGTCCGTGTCTCGATGGGCGAGATCTTGCACCTGCCGGTCGTGCGCCTAATCGACTGGCCAAACGATCTCGGGGTGATCGAGGCACGCGGGTTTCACCTGGTGGCGCTGACGCCACGCGCCGACGCCCGATCGATCCAGGAGTTTGCCAACGATGCGCCCGGTCGGGTCGCGCTGCTGCTCGGAGCAGAGGGGCCGGGCCTCAGCGACGACGTGCTGCGGCGGGCGAGTGCGGCGAGAATCCCGATCGATCCGGACGTCGATTCTCTCAACGTCGGCCACGCCGCGGCGGTGGCCTTTGCCTACTTTGGGCGATTCGGACGCCGCGTGTAGGTCAGCACAACCCGCGCACCACAGCTATCAGCGCGTCGATCTCGTCGTCGGTGTTGAAGTAGTGCACCGAGGCGCGTACCAGCTGGTCTAAGCCGCGTGCTCCAAGGTCGAACTGTGATGACTGAGCGCGCGTCAATGAGACGTTGATGTTGGCGTTGCACAGCGCCGTTTGTGCCGTCGTCGCCGCCACTCCGTCGAGGTCGAAGGTGACGATCGCGCACTGCCGCTGGCCGAGATCGCGCAATGTCACGCCGGGCACGGCGGCCAGTTCGGCGCGCAACCGCGCGGCAAGCTGGCGGTTGCGTTCCTCGATCTCGCGCAGCCCGAGTGTGAGGGCATAGTCGACGGCAGCGGCGTAACCAACTCGCGCGGCAAAGCTGCATTCGAACATCTCGAACCGTTGCGCACCCGCCGCCAGTTCGAGCTGATCCGCGGCGATCCAGTTGGCAGAGCGGCCGTCGAGGCGCAGTGGACGGAGCTGATCGACGAGGCTGCTGCGCACATAGAGAAATCCGGTTCCTCGCGGTGCCCGCAAGAACTTGCGTCCAGTCGCCACCATCAGGTCACAACCCAAGTCGTCGACGTCGATCGGCAGCTGGCCGACGGACTGGCACGCATCGAGGAGAAACGGCACTGCGTAGCGACGAGCGATCGCTCCGACTCTCGCCGCGGGGTTGATGAGCCCGCCGCTCGTCGGCACGTGGGTGATGGCCACCAGTCGGGTGCGCTCATCGATGGCAGCATCGAGGGCGTCGAGATCGACTTGGCCGTCGGCGTCATCGTCGATCAGCACGATCTCGACTCCGTCGCGTTCGACCGCCGTGATCATCGCCATTGCGTTGGAGACGTACTCGGCGCGCGCCGTGATCACCCGGTCGCCAGGCTTGAAGCGGAATGACTGGAAGGCGTTGATCCAGGCGGCGCTGGCACTTTCCATCATGGCGATCTCGCTCGGATCGGCACCGATCAATTCGGCTGTAGCGGCGTAGGCCCTGGAGATGTCGTCGGCGCGGGCCGCTTCTGTTTCGTAGCCACCGAACTCGGCTTCGGCGTGCAGGTAAGCGGTCATCGCCTCGATCACGACCTGCGGCGGCAGCGAACTGCCGGCGTTGTTGAAATGCATCACTCGGCTGGCTCCGGGCGTCGCCGCCCGCACTGCGCCGACGTCGATGCTCACGCGTCAACCAGCTCCCGTTCACGGGTCGCCGAGGTGAACAGCGAGCCCCAATCGGGGAAGCGTCGCTTGAGTGCAATCAACTCGACGATCAGTACCGTGGCGGCGATGGCGTAGGCCGTGCGAATGTCAAAGAGGTCGCCGACGGTGCCCAGCCAGATCGTGCCGAGACCATAGGAGAAGCCCGTCGCCCCATGCATGATCGAGAGCACGCGGCCGCGTTCGGCGTCCGGCGCCTGGCGCTGGACCATGGCCATCAATGAGGTGAACAAGCTGGCCAGTGCGGCACCGAGGCCAAAGACGCCGAGCAGTGCAAGTGGCACGGTGGGGGCGAGGGCGAAACAGAAGTAGCTGATCGTGGCGAAAACGCACAATCGCGAGACAACCCAAGGCAACCCGAAACGGGCGGCGAGTGCCGTCGCCGAAAGTGTGCCGACGATCGCCCCGACGCCCTGAGTGGCGCTGAACAGTCCGGCGAGCCGGGTGCCACCGTTGAACTCGTACTCGGCGAATGCCGGGAGCATCGCCATGAACGGTCCGATGCTGAGGTTCATGGCCACGATGCCGATGATGCCGAAGCCACAGGCGCGAATCGAGCGTGTCACTTTCCAGCCGTGCGAGAGCCGATCGATGATCGGTTCATCGGCCACGTCGTGGGGCGGGAAGGCGCGACGAATGAGCGATACGGCGATCGCCAATACCGCGAACGACGTGGCGTTGATGGCCACTGTCAGCGCAGGCCCAAGGGTGCTGGCCAGCATCGCTCCAGCGATCGGCCCGATGATGCGACCGAAATTCCAGGAGTAGATCGCGAGACCCAACATGGCCATCAGTTCATCGGGCGGCACAAGATCGGGGACCATCGCCGCATAGGCCGGAGCACCGAAGGCACCGGCGACGCTGCTGCACATGATCAAGACCGCCAACACAAGCGGGCTGCGCACGCCAACGGCGATCAGTAGGGCCAGCGCTGCGGTGGCGCAAGCTTGTCCGACAAGCGCACAAGCAAAGAGCTTGCGACGATCGAAGCGATCAGCGAGCACCCCACCGAAGGGAGCGGCGATGCCTTGCGGCATGAAGGTTGCCAAGGCGATCAACGCGGTCTTCAACGCGCTCCCCGAATCGCGAGCGATCAGGCTGCCAACGACGACGAGTTGAATCCAGGTGCCAGCGTCAGAGATGACGCTGGCACCCCAGATCAGTCGAATCGAACGTCGACGCAGAGGGCGAAAAGGATTGTTGCTCACAGCAACCATTTACCGTATCGCACTGCGTCGAGCCATGAAGGTGGAGTTTTGTCACACCTCACGGGTCAGCGGGGCAGACCCCTACGTCTAGAAGATCGTCACCGGGCAGAGTTCGTTGTCGGACCGCCGACCGGTGGCACCCAACGTCACACAACCGACCCCAAGTACGAGGGCCCCCAACGATCCGATCGTCAACATCTTGGTGGAGGCACCCACGGCGCCCGATGCGTCGACGAACGACGCGCTGGAGCTCTTTCGTTCGCTGTCAGCCAGTACTTGCCGCTCGACTTGGGCGTTATTCTCGACCTCGGCCTGGTGGCGCTGCGCCTCGGTGAGCCTCGACAGGTCGAGGGCAGCACTGAGATCGACGGGCTGAACGGAGATCGGCGGCGGCGCCGGAGCAACGACGGTCGGTTGTGCAGCGGCGAAAGGATCGACAGCTGCAACCGGTACTGGTGCGACAACGGCCGCTGGCTCGGGCTCGGGCTCTGCCGTGGCGGCGACAGGCGCGGCAACCTGGTTGCTGCCGCGATCTGGGAACGTCGCTGGAGCCGACTCGATGCGCGCCGGGCTCGCTGCGGCGACGGGTTGCGGATTCGCTGGCGGCGCTGGTGGGGCGGCGACGGTGGGCTGAACGGTCGTTGGCGGGACGGTAGCGAACGGCGGGGCGGTTGCGGGAGCCGCGGTTGCCGGGGCCGCGGTTGCCGGGGCAGCGAACACCGGCGCCGCCGTCACCGGTGCTGCGGTCACGGGTGCTGCGGTCACGGGGGCGGTGGCCACCTGCGGCGCGGCTGCGGCGACGGGGGCCGTGCCCGAGTCGGAGCAGAGATCAACGGTGACGTTGATGGCACCGACGGTCAACGAACTTGTCGTCGGGTCGGCGAGGCCATAGAGCGACCCGTGGCGAGCCTGGACGACGCCACCATCGATGGCCACGCCGGCCCATCCCGCCAACTGGCCGGGATGCTCACCGCTGAAGTTCGGCCCGGCGGCGCCTTCCGCGACAGAGTCGGGCAGATCAGGCGACAGCGAGGCGATATCGGTGGTACCGATCTTCACGGCGAACTGCTCATACGGCTGATTCTGGTCGGCGCGAGTCGGCACGTTGTTCTCGACATAGCCGTCGTAGGTCACATAATCGACCGAACGGACGGTGAGCGTCTCGCCGACACCTGGAGCCGGGATGTAGACGCCAGGTTCGAAGATCGGCTGGTAAAAGTGGATCTTCGAAAAGCCTTGCCAGCCGTACTGCGACGTGGTGCATGTGGGTGCTCCACTGGCACTGTTGGCGCTGACGCCAGAGGTCAGGGCAATCGCCGAGCCGGCAATCAGGGCACGCGTTAAGACACTTCGAGGTCTCATTCTTCCACCTTCCGTCGATTCCCGCTTGGTAGCCACCATAACGCAATCTTTACAAATGTGCCAATCGCGTTACAGATTTCGCCCGACGTGACGATTTGAGTACTGCCAGCAAGGTTTCAGCCGATGACCTACGCGGCGAGGTGAGCGATGTACAAAAGAGCCGGATTTCTTGTGTTGCCAGCGTTGCTGGCGTTGACGTTGAGCGCATGTGGCGGATCGGACGACGGAGCCGCAGCGGTGTCGTTGCCCCCGACAAGTTCCGTGGCCGCAGCGATCGGCGCGACCACGACGACGCTGATCAATAGCCTGACGCTGCCCGACCAATCCGCCCCGACGGCGACATCGTTGCCGGATCCGCTGGCGTCGGCGACGAGCCAGGTGAATGCACAGACAACTGCTGTGCTGGCCACCGATGCCGCGCCGCTGGCAACCAACGCAGTCACCGCTGCGACCGCCGGAGAAATCATCGCTCGACCGGTGGAGATCACACTGACCATCGCCCCGGTCGAAGGCTTCCTGGTCGCCAACGGATTTGCAGCCGAAGATGCCAGGAAGTTCTCCGAGGGACTGTGCACCAACGATCACCGCCAAGAGGCGTTGGAAACCGTGGTTCGCCTGTTGAACAACCCCGAGAAGGCTGCCCGATTCTTCGATTCCGTGCGCATTCAGTGCCTGACCGAATCGGCGACGTCGGGCTGACGCCTTCAGGCTGAAGTCGACGCCTGCTGCCAGGCACCGAAGCCGCCCAGCACGTCGGAGACATCTTTGAAGCCTGCGGCTCGCATCACCGAGGCGGCGATCATCGACCGATATCCGCCGGCGCAATAGACCACCGTTGGGGCCGTCGGGTCGAGTTCTCCGAGGCGATCGAGAATCCGCGGCAAGGGCACCTCACGAGCTCCCGGCACTTTGCCGGCAGCGACCTCGCCGGGCCCGCGCACGTCGACGATCTGTAGGTTGTCGACACTGGTCCGACGTTGCTCAAGCTCGCTCGCCGTCAGCCGAGAAGCGTTGGCCACCCACCCCGGATGATCGACGAAGGCCGCCAACGGGTCGCGCAAAGCGCCGATCACCCGATCGAAGCCGATGCGCGCCAGGCGCGTTTTGGCTTCTCGTTCCGTGCCGGGCTCGCACAACAACACGATCGACTGTTGCGGGGTCAGCACGTCGCCGGCGTACTCCGCGTAGCGACCGGAAAGCCCGACGTTGTAGGCACCAATCAGGTGACCCTGGGCGAAGGCATTGGCGTCACGAGTGTCGAGCACGACGGCGCCGCGTCGCTGCTCGGCGAGCACTTCCGTCAGGCTCATCGATCGCGGGGTGTCGTCCTCATCGAGCACCTCGTGGGTGCGCTTGTTGAGGCTCGCGGCGAAGGGGAAGTACAGCGGCGACAACGTCTGGCCATCGGTCACCGCTTGCACGAAGGCGTCTTCGCTCATCGCTTGCAGCGCGTAGTTCGTGCGCAACTGTTCGCCGATCGTCGACTCCGTTTCGGATGACAAAAACTTGCCACACGCCGAGCCGGCACCGTGGCTGGGAAACACGCGGGTGGCCGGTGGCAGCGTCATCAACTGCTGGCGCGTCGAGTGATACAACGACCTGGCCAGCTCGTCGGCGGTGACGCCGACCGAGGCCAAGAGGTCGGGGCGTCCGACATCGCCGATAAACAGGGTGTCGCCGGTGAGCACGCCGTACGGCACGTCGTCGGTGCTGTGGTCATAGATGACGACGCTGATCGACTCCGGCGTGTGCCCGGGGGTGTGGCGCACCTCGAGTTTCACCTCGCCGAGATCGAGGATCTCGCCGTGCTCGAGGCCATCGATCTCGTACTCGGCGAGGGACTTGGCGACCGATCCGTAGGAGATCACAGCACCAGTGGCCTTTTGCAGCTCAAGGTGCCCGGAGAGAAAGTCGGCGTGGAAGTGGCTTTCGATGACCCGTTCGATGCGCAGACCGTTGGCCGTGGCGTCATCGACATATTGGGCGATGTCGCGCTGCGGATCGACGACCACAGCACGGCCAGTTGTCGTGTCGCCGACAAGGTACGAGGCATGCGAGAGGCATCCGAGGTAGTACTGCTTGAAGAACATGGCGTCATTTCTCCGAACGTCGTTTGATTCGGTCGGTGTCGAATGGACCGAATGTCCGTACATTACCGGAGATTGTTCGAATCGCCAACCCTCACAGGGCTCGGCGCGTTGGTTCCAGCATTCAGAGGTCCGTACATTGGCCTGATGGCAGCAAATGTCCAAGGCAAGCTCGATCGCGACAGCCCGATGCCGTTGTGGGCCCAGGTGCTCGACGACATGCGTGCCCGGCTCACCGCTGGGGAGTTTGCGACCGGCTTTCCGGCCGAACGGGAGTTGATCGCGCAGTACGGCGTGAGTCGGCACACGATGCGTGAGGCGATGCGTCGGCTGCATGCCGATGGTCTGATCGATCGCGAGCGGGGCCGGGGGACATTTCTGCGCCGACAGCCGATCGAGCAACGAACCGGTGCGTTGTACAGCTTGTTCAATTCGATCGAGTCACAAGGTTTCGAGCAGCGCAGCACGGTCCTCGAGCTCAGCGAACGCGCCGAGCCGACGGTCGCCGCGATGCTTGGCGTCGACGCGGCGACCACCTTCATCTACCTGCATCGGATTCGTGCTGCCGATGCGACGCCGATCGCCGTCGACGAGCTGTGGTTGGCCGCCGACCTGGCCCGACCGTTGCTCGGGGTCGACCTTGCACACACTTCGGTGTATGGCGAGCTGGAGCGACTGTGCGATGTGCGCCCTGGTGCCGGTTGGGAGCGAATCCGCCCGACGATGCCGTCCGCCGACGAGCGCCTTGCGTTGGGAGTCTCGGGCAAGGTGCCGGCGTTCTTGGTCGAGCGCTTGACGACCTTCCGAGAGCGACCGCTGGAATGGCGCCGCACCGTGATCCGCGGCGACAAATACAGCTTCACGAGCTCGTGGGGTGACACCGGCGAAACCCGCGAGCGCGGCTCGTTTACGACGCTGGATTAGCAGGTTACGCAGATGGTCCACCCCGCTTTGCCCGATGGACCTCTAAAATTCAGTTGCTCAGTGCAGATACCTGTGCGAGCGTCGATAACACACCTTGCCCGCCGGAGCCTGGAAAGGAATCGATAACCCATGAGCCGTGTCCTTCTGCTCGATGCCGCATGGCGCATCGATCGCATCATCACTGACGAGTACGCGTGCGAGTTGCTGGTCGGCGGCCGCGCCGTTGGTGCCTCCGAGGAGATCGCCGGAGTCTTCCGCTCGCCATCGATTCGTGTCGACGTGCCTGCGGTGATCGCTCGCGTCGGAACGCCGATCGGTTCGCGGATGCGGGTCAGCCCCGGCTGCACCCGGCGTCGGGTACTGGATCGCGACGAGCACCTGTGCCAGTGGGTGGTCGATGGGCGGGCGTGCCCGAGCGCCGCCGACTCGATCGAGCACTTGCTCCCGGCGTCTCGCGGCGGCCGGGTAACCTGGCTGAACACGGTCGGGGCCTGTCGGGCGCACAACAGCTACAAGCGTGACCGAACGCGTGAAGAGATGCATCGCCAATATGGCTGGGTGCTGCGGCGCGAGCCGTTCGTGCCTACCCGTGAGGCGGTGTTGCTGGCTCGCGAGCGCATTCTGCCGGAGGCCTGGAAGCCCTTCGTCGTGGTCTCCAAGATTCACTAACCGGCGACGAACACTGGCACACGCTAGACAGGTGAAACCCCGAGGGGAGACTGATTCGCGCTTGCCTCGGCGCGCCTGGGCGGGGCACTATGCGTCGGTGCTTAACCTTCCCGTGGTCGATCCCTGGTTCGTCGTCGCCACGGTCGCCAATGGCGTGACGCAGGTGACTGAGCCGCACGTTCATCGCCTGCTGCGATGCAATGTCTGGCACGTCCTTGGGCGCGACCGCGATCTGGTCGTGGACACCTCGCTCGGCTTGACACCGATGCGACATCTCATCGAGCGCAGGCATGACCGTCGGATGCTCGCCGTGGCAACGCATGTTCACGCCGACCATGTCGGCGGAATGCATGAGTTCGATGATCGCGCGATTCATGCCGCTGAGGCCGAGCGCCTTGCCGAGCCAGGATCGATCACGCTCGACATCAGCGCGTACGGCGATGAGGTGCGTCGGCCATACCTCGACGCCGGCTACGACGTGCCCGACATCCTCATCGATGCGATGCCAATGGGCGGCGTCGAGGCGAGCATGACGCGTCTGGCAGCGCCACCCACGCTCGTTCTACACGAAGGCGACGTGATCGATCTCGGCGATCGGGTATTCGAGGTTCTGCACCTGCCAGGCCACTCGGTGGGATCCATTGGCTTATGGGAACAGGCCACGGGGGTGTTCTTCTCAGGCGACGCCGTCTACGACGGCCCGCTGCTCGATGAACTCGAAGGTTGCGACATCGAGGCGTACATCGCCACGATGCGACGCCTTCGCCAGCTTCCAGTCGAAGTTGTCCACGGCGGACACGAACAGAGCTTTGGGAGAGACCGCCTGGTCCAACTCTGCGATCAATACCTGTCCACCAGGACCTGAGCCGCTGCGAACGATCCGGCCAATCTTTCTGTGTGAACAGGCGATCCTTTTTCCGGGCTGCAGGTCCGCAGGCAACGGACGAGGGCGGCTGTGGCACACCGAAGTTGACGATCACACCGAAGTGGACGATCACACGGTCGAGCTGGCAAAGGTCTGAGTCGACCATTGGCCGCGCTCGCGACGCGCCAGAGGTTGCGCGATGATTGCCTTCGTGGTGAAGGTCGAGATCGTCGTCGCTCACAGCGAGCGCGCCACCCTGCGAGTCGGTGATGTGTTCCTGAAGATCGACGCCGATCAGGCTCGGGCCGACATCGAAGTCGAAGCAATGGCCATGGCGCCAATGCCGACGCCGGAGGTGCTGTGGCGCAAACCACCCGTGCTCGCCCTCGCCGCCGCCTCAGGCACGCCGCTCGGGCGCCTCGGCCAGCCCTCAACCGCATCGTCTGCCGCGTGGGCCGCCGCAGGAGCCGCCGTCCGGGCGCTGCATGATGCGCCGCTGCCGCCATGGCCCGGTCGAGGAGTCGATTCGCTCGCTTCGCGCCTGGTCGGCGAGTGCGAGTGGCTTGTTGACAACAACGTGCTGCCCGCCGAGGTAGTGAGACGAAATCAGCGGCTCGCCGACCTGGCTCTGCGGCCATGGGTGCCGGTGTTCATCCACGGTGACCTGCAGGTCGACCACGTCTTCGTCGATGGTGACGAGGTGACCGGCGTCATCGACTGGTCCGAGGCATCCCAGGGCGACCCATTGTTCGATGTGGCCACCCTCACGCTCGGCCACCCGGAGCACCTCGGCGACGTCATTGCCGGCTACGGGAGCGATGTCGACCGCGAGATCATCCGCGCCTGGTGGTCGTTGCGATGCCTGTCGAACGTCCGCTGGTTGCTCGAGCACGGATTTGGTCCGGTCGAAGCATTGCCCGAGGTCGCAGTGCTGCACCAAACTCTGTTATCGCCGACCTCACCACCCCTTACCGAGGAGGTCCCGTGACCATTGTCCACAAAGCCGTCACCTTCGACTGCGCCGATGCGACCACCGTTAGCCAGTTTTGGTCGGCCGTTCTCGGCCGATCCATCGACACCGAGCCAATGCCTCCATCGCCCTTCTTCGCCTCGATCGGTCTCGGCGATTCGTCGCTCCTCGCCTACATGTTCATTCAGGTACCCGAGGGCAAGACCGTGAAGAACCGTGTGCACCTCGACCTTGAGGCTGAAGACATATCCGCCGAAGTTGCACGCGTCATCGCCCTCGGCGCAACACACATTCACGACAAGGACGAGTTCGGCTTGCACTGGACGACCCTTGCCGACCCCGAAGGCAACGAGTTCTGCATCGCTCGCCCACACCACTAACCGCTTCCTGCCAGGCACCCAATTCGGACCTTCACTATGGTCTTAGGAAGACCTAAATTTAGGTTCAGCAGGCAGAGTCCTCAACGAGGCACAGGTGCGTCAGTCTCTTGGCCTGCCGCCGAGAACGTGAATGACTACCCCGGTTGTGGGCTCGCCAGTGACCCGCGCCGCCGAGGCAAACTGCTACAGCGTGAACTCTCAGGGTATTGGTCGGCGCAGCGCGGCGAGTATCGGGTGGTGTATCGACTCGACGAAGAAACCACAACGATGTTCGTGCGAAAGATCGGTCACCGCTCGCACACCCACGACAGCCGACACGGAGTGCAGGACAACCTGCGACATCACCGGGTCGAGACGATGGTGGTGGCGATGGGTGGAGACGATGGGTGGAGACGATGGGAATCGAACCCACGACATCTACCTTGCAAAGGTAGCGCTCTGCCAACTGAGCTACGTCCCCGTTAGGGGATTCCACCATATCGGCTTGAGCCCAACGGCGGAAACCCCCGATTCGTGCTGGTGCTTACACGTCCCGGCCGAGGAATCTGAGGAACTCGGATTGCAGATCGTCACCCTCGACGGCATCGAGCTTGGGGCCAAAGACTCCGGGGCGGCGAATCATCGCGTCCATCGGCTTCATCCCGCTGTACGCCGCGGCGACGGCGTCGGCGTTGATCTGCTCGTCGCCACCGACGGCGCGGGCCAGGTCCCAGGTGTGCACCAGCACATCGGTGGACACGAACCTGCCGATCATCTGCGCGGCAGGCATCTCGCCCATCGGCCCGGGAACAGCCACCGAAAGATCGGCGCTCTGCAGACTGGATTGGAACGATTGCAAGGCGTCGTTCCAGGCAGCGACGATGTCCTCATCGGTGCCAATGGCGAGAATCGGCACCGCTCAACGAGGCGTGCATGCGAAACAAGTTGTTGCCCACATGGACCACGACATCGCGAGCCTGCCAGCCCTCGCACGGCGACGGGTTCGCCCACGCGTCGCTCGCCGTGGCCTGTACCCGGGCATCGAATTCTTGCAGTAGTCCGCTGACGTGGTGAATGATTTCTTGGCTCATTGCCGCGAATCTAGTGCCGCTGGCACGACGAGCGGCATGCGGCAGCGTCAATCGTCTTTCAGCGCCACCGCGTTCGGCGTCACATTCATCTTCGGTTCGTACTCAGCGACCTCGACCTCGCGGGCCTCGGCCGCATACGCGGCCCGAAGCTCGTCGCGACATTGCAGGCACGGGCCATAGAAGCGCTCATTGGTTTCAACCTGACATCGGGGACACGTGAATGACAGCTGATCCATACCGACCTCACGGTAACACCGACTACAGTTCGCTCATGAAGGAACTCGTCTATCACCGCCATTTGCTCCCTGCAGTCCGCAAATTTGCTTCGCGACCCTGCGTCACCGATGCGGCAACCGGTGTCACGCACACCTTCGCCGAGCACTTCGAGCGGGTCAAACTAATTAATTGGTGGTCTGCAATCGCTGGGCGTTGGCCGCGGTGATCGCTTTGCGGTGATGGCCCTGAACTCCCCCGAGTATGTCGAGATGTACCACGCCGCGTTCCTCGGTGGCGGCGTGATCAACCCGCTCAACCTGCGCTTCGCACCGAAGGAATTGGCCTACGTGCTCGCCGATTCCGGCACGAAGGTGATCTTCGTCGACGCCTGGTTCGCCGGGCTGATCGACAGCATCCGCAGCCAGACACGTTCCAAACCGTGGTGCTCGTTGGCGCTGGCGACGCTCCTCACGACGTCCGCTACGACGACCTGCTCGCCGGCGCGACGCCGACATTCCCGACGAGGGCGAGGAAACCGATCCGGTGATGCTTGATGTATACCGGCGGCACCACCGGCATGCCCAAGGGTGTGTTGCTCGATCAGCGCGCCGAGATGTTGAACCTCTACCACGTGATCGATGCGGTGCGCTTCCAGGCCGATGACGACCGCCTTGCTGCAGACGCCGATGTTCCATGCGGCCTCGATGTTCACCGTGATCGGCATCCCGGCACTCGGCGCCCACGTCATGACGATCCCTTGTTCGATCCCCCAGCGGTGATGGCCGCGGTCGACAAATACCAGCCAAAGGTGACGGTGATGGTGCCGACGATGATCGGCATGGTCATGGCCCATCCCGAGTTCACACCTGCCCGTCTCGGCAGCTTCCGCACCCTGGTCTACGGCGCCTCGCCGATGCCCCAGACCCTGTTGGAGAAACTGCTGGCGATGTATCCGGGGATGGACATCTTGCAGGGCTACGGCATGACCGAAAGCGCTTCGATCGTCACCATCCTCGGCCCTGAGGAGCACCGCGCCGGAGGCCACTACCTGCAGCGCCGCTGGCGCCCCCCGATCGGTGTCGTTCTCTCCATCCAAGACGAAGACGGCAACGAAATGCCCACCGGCGAGGTCGGCGAGGTCTGCGTCCGCGGCGGCAACTACATGATCGAGTATTGGAACAAGCCCGAGGCCACGACCGAGGTCTTCCGCGGCGGTTGGTACCACAGCGGCGACGCTGGGTATCTCGACGAAGAGGGCTACCTCTACCTTGTCGATCGGGTGAAGGACATGATCGTCACCGGCGGTGAGAACGTGTACTTCAGTCAGAGGTGGAGAACGCGCTGGCATCGCACCCTGCGGTGCTGCAGGTTGCCGTGATCGGCATCCCCGACGATCGTTGGGGTGAGGCGGTGCACGCCATCGTCGTGCTCAAGCCGGGGGTGAGCGCGGAACAGAAGGAACTGATCGATCACTGTCGCGAGCACATCGCTGGCTACAAACTGCCCAAGAGGGTCGAGTTCCGCAGCGACCCGTTGCCGCTGTCCGGCGCGATGAAGGTGCTGAAGAAGGACTTGCGGGCGCCGTACTGGGAAGGCCGAGAGCGCCTCGTCAACTAACCGACAGCACGTTGACTAGCTGGCCAGGGCGATCCGACGTTCGGGAACAGCGATGCGACGCAGGCGCGCCTCGACACATTCGCTGGTTCGCGGGTCCCACTCCTTGGAGACCAGGCCCGCCAACAGTCGCCGGACGTCCACCCCGCACCCCCCGTCAAGCTGGAACTCATCACAGCTTACAAGAGCTCACAGCTCACATGCCACGTAAGTACTGACGCATGAGATGCGAAAATATGACAAAAAGTTAGATTTTTCTGTTACTCCGACGCAGCGCGCGTCCTCCGAAGCAAAGGTTCGGTGAAGCGCCAAGGTCCGATCGGCCAGTCGCATCACTCGCCCCGCCGCGCCGGGAGTGGTGCCGTCGATCAAGTTGCCCATCACCGCCAGAGTGACGTCGGCCGCTGCCTGGGTGCCGACGGCAAGCCGCAACCCGGGCCGCAGCAGCCACGGGTGGCCGATGATGAAACTGAAGCGCCGACCCGTGCGCAGGAAGGAATCAAAGCGCTCACCAACCAACTGGTCGTAGGTGTCGGGCGCGGTCGCCGGGTTGGCCACGAAGCGTTCGACGGCGAGCATGCCGCTCTCCAGGGCGTAGTCGATGCCCTCGCCGTTCATTGGATTGACGAAGCCGGCAGCGTCGCCGATCGCCAGCCAGCCGGGCCCGTGGCGGCGCTGCACACTCATCGGCAGTCGCCAAGCCCGCGGACGCTCGATGTAAGTCGCCGAGTGACCATGGCTCACGAACGATCGCCGCGTACTGGTCGAGCAAGCGATTGAGGTTGAGCTTCTTGAAGCCCTTCATCGTGCTCAGGGCGCCGACGCCGATGTTGACCGTGCCGTCGCCAGCGGGGAACATCCAGCCATAACCAGGCACCGCCGTGCCATGTTCGTCGCTCAAGCGACAGGCAAGCTTCGAGATGGCGTTCGGCGTGACGTGGCGTCGGTGCGTAGGCGCGGATCGCCAACCCGAAGGTGTCGTCTTCGGTCTCGTTCGGCGCCGACGATTCGCGCGGCAGCGCCCTGTGCCCCAGCGGCGAGCACCGTCAGCGGTGCGTGAAAGCGGTCGCCTCCGGCGTCGACGCCGATCGACGCGCCCGTTTCGAGAAGCGGCAACGCTTCACAATCGAAACGAATGTCGGCACCCGCGGCGATGAGCGACGTCGATCAGGTGCGTGTCGAACAAACGCCTCGGCCACACTGCGCCATGGTTGGGGAAACGGTCGGTTGTTGGCCATGCCAACTCGCGGGTCTTGCTTGCCGGCGATCATCCGCAGGCCATCAATGCGGTGGGCGACCGACAGGTCGATGTTCAAGTCCTTGAGGGCAGCCAACCGCGCGTGGGGTCAAGCCCGTCGCCGCAGACTTTGTCGCGCCCGTGACGGGCCCTTCTCGAACAAGGTGACCGCCACACCGCGGCGGGCGGCGGCGATCGCGGCTGCTGCACCCGCCCGGGCCACCACCGATGACCAGCAAGTCTCGTTGATTCACCACGCCTGAAATCCTGCCAGGGGCAACCGCTGAACCCTCTATGACGCCGGGCATATCTGGCACCGGTCGGTCCGTAGAATCACCCGATGATCACGGTGTTCAGCGAACTCCACCGACTATCAACGACGGCACCTCGGAACTCAATGACGGGCTGCTCGTACCCTGTTTTGAAAAGCCGGAACGGGCCGAGATGGTCATCGCCCGCGTCCGCCAGGTTGGCCTTGGTCGATATCGACCCGGCCGAGCGCCGCATGGCACAGCGCCGATCGAACGGGTCCACTCCCCGGCCTTCGCGAGTTCTTGCGCACGGCATGGGATCACTGGGTGGACGAACACGGTGAGTACGACGCCCTGCCCCTGACTTGGCCGACGCGTACGCTGCGCCACGACCGAGTCCCGGAAACGATCGACGGTCAAGCTCTCCTACTACTCGCTCGATGCCGGCACGCCGATCACCGCCGGCACGTGGACGGCAATCCGCGCTGCGGTCGACGTCGCCGTCACCGGAGCCGAGCTTCTCGCCGGTGGCGAACGAGCCGTGTTCTCCTTGTGCCGCCCACCCGGGCACCATGCCGCAGCAGACGTCTACGGCGGGTACTGCTTCTTCAACAACGCGGCGATCGCCGCCCAAGTCACTGCGCGATCACGGGGTCGCCAAGGTAGCGCATTCTCGATGTCGACTATCACCACGGCAACGGCACGCAGGCCATCTTCTATGAGCGCAGCGACGTCTGTTCGCCTCGATCCACGGCCACCCAGCCCAGGAGTACCCCTACTTCTTGGGTTACGACGACGAGCACGGCAGTGGCCGAGGCGCGGGTGCCAACGCCAATTTCCCTCTGCGCTTCGGCAGCGGCTGGGACGTGTATGGCCCGGCGCTCGAGGCCGCCCTGGCATTCCTGGCCAGCCATCGCCCCGATGCGCTCGTGGTCTCGCTCGGCGTCGACACCTATCGCAAGCGATCCGATCAGCCAGTTCTTGCTCGACCATGAGGACTACCTGGAGATGGGCGCAGCAGATCGCCGGCCTTGGTTTGCCGACGCTGTTCGTCTTCGAAGGCGGCTATGCGGTGGAGGAGATCGGCATCAACGCCGTCAACGTGCTCACCGGCTGGGAGGGGTGATGCGCGCCCTGGTTCGCCGACCAAGCCCGCGCTTGGCCGCGGGCATCGTCACCCACATCGATCGCCAGCCTGTCGACGTCGAGCTGGCGATGAGCCAATGGGAACGTTATGTCGCCACGTTGCAGCGCAACGGCTGGGAGACGATCGAAGTGCCACCGGTGCCCGACTGCCCGGACTCGGCCTTCGTCGAAGACACGGTGTTGGTTTACGCCAACGCGGCGGTGATCGCCCGCTCGGCGGCCCCGACGAGCGCACGCCGAGACCGATCGGCACCGCCGACACGTTGCACCGTCTCGGCTACGAGGTTGTTCACATCACCGCGCCCGGAACCTTCGATGGCGGCGACGCATTGAAGGTCGACGACACGATCTATGTCGGCCTCAGCGGGCGCACTAACGCGGCGGCGATCAGCCAACTCGAGGCGATCTTCACGCCGCTCGGAGCAACCGTGGTCACCGTGGCGTTGAGCAAGGTGCTGCACCTCAAGTCGGCGATCACCGCTCTGCCCGACGGCACGATCATCGGCTGGGAACCGGCGCTCGACGACCCCAGTGTTTTTCCCAACTTTCTTGCCGTGCCAGAGGAATCCGGGGCGCACGTCGTGCTCCTCGGCGACAACCGTCTGCTGATCAGCGACGACTGCCCGGGCACGATCGAGCTGCTGCGCTCCCGCGGCTACCACCCGCAGCCGGTCGATATCAGCGAGTTCATCAAACTCGAAGGTTGCGTCACCTGCCTGTCCGTGCGGCTGCGGCACTCCCCATGAACGACGACCTTGGCCCGATCAATGCGGTGGCGCTGACCTGGCGGTTTACCCGCTCCGGCGGCCCCGGTGGCCAGCACGCCAATAAGACCTCCACACAGGTGGAGCTCGATTGCGACGTCGCCTCGTGTGGCTTCAGCGGGATGATCACCGACCGGATCATCGGCACGATCGGGCCGACCGTGCAGTTGGTGGTCACCGACACACGCTCGCAGGTGCGCAACCGCGACATCGCTGAACAGCGCCTGCGCGAGATCCTCACCGCCGCAGCTGCGGTGCCGCGCACACGGCGGGCCACCAAGCCGAAACGTTCAGCTGTCGAAGACCGCTTGCAGAGCAAGAAGCGCAACAGCCAACGAAAGGCCGAACGCGGTCGCCCGACGAGCAACGACTAGCCGACCCGGCGCTACTGCGTCAGGTCACGCAAGTTCAGAATCGTCCGTTCGGCGATCGCCAGCATCGGCGGATTGTCGGCCGAGTTGGCGGCGATTGCCAAGGCCAATATCGCCGCCCAAGCCCGCGCCCTGATCCACAGCGCATCGTCGACGTAAGCGCCCAGATGGGAACGAAAGAGCTGGCGGTGATTGGCGTCGAACAACATCCAGCCGATGGCCAAGTCAGTGGCCGGGTCGCCAGCGGTGACGTCGCCAAAGTCGATGACCGCCTGCAAGCGACCGTTGTCGATCACCAGGTTTGCCGGATGGAGATCGCCGTGCAGCCACACCGCCGGACCAGCAAAGCTCGCCTGCCGCAGACCCTCGTCGACGATCGCCACCAAACCGTCGACGTCGTAGCGCCCGCGAAGCTGCTCAACGCGCTCTTGGGTCGTCGCCAGCCGTTCGCTGATCGGCACGCCCCGATACGGATTCAGCGGCGCATCGGCTGGGGCCGTTTGATGCAGGGCGCGCAGAAACGCGGCGAGATCTTTGGCCAACTGGGCCCGATTGGCGATCTCCGCCCGCCCGGCATCGACACCTGCAAACCAGGGCATGATCGACCACGGCCATGGGAAGGCCGCTGACGGGCGGCCATGGCCAACGGCGACCGGAACGGCAACGGGCAGTCGCAGGGCGAGTTCAGCGAGACAGCGTTGTTCGTTGAGCACCAACTCGGCGGCGACGGCACGGCGCGGTAGGCGCACCAGCAGCGTCTCGCCAAGCCGATAGATGACATTGTCCCAGCCGTTGGCCAGCAGCGACAGCGGTTGATCGGCGAGGTCCGGGAACTGGGCAACGAGCAGTTCCCGGACGAGCGCCGCAGAAATGTCGATCTCCTGCGCGGGCATGTTGGACATGGCTCAAAGCGCGCTGCACACCGTTCGCGTTAGGCGACGCGGTGCAAGGTATTGCTATCAGTGTGGGCGAATGGCTCGGGGAATTCGACCATACGCAGCATCGTCGTTTCCGCGTAGCTCCAGGTGTCGTCACCATTGATCGTGATGGTCACCGCGTAGCTGATGCTGCTGGCCTTGGCCGCCAGGTAGCTGTTCTCGCCGATGGTGTAGTTCGTGCCTGCGAGCGTTGCGCTCATCTCGAACGAGGTGGCCTCGGCGGTGGTGGTGCCGCCGGCGAGCACGGTAATCCCGCGGGGCACCACGAAGCCACGCAACACCTCGCCGGTGGCCGCATCCCACAACCAGTAACCGACCTCGGTGTGAAACGGGTTGTCCTCGGAGGTCCGCCACATCGCCGTCTTGTAGTCGAGGCCGAACAGGGTCTGCGAACCGTTCTGCACTGGGCCGAACGGCTTCATCGTCACCTTCTCCAGGTACGGCGTCTGCAGCACCTCTCCCCGGGAGTGCGAGAACGCTGCATCGAGGCCGCCCTGACCCTGCCACTCGCCTGCCAACGCTGCCAACGGGCCCCACTCACTCATTCCAGACACAGCTCTATCCTTTTTCTTCGCCTCATGTAGCCACCGATCTGCGTGGCTCGGGTGCGTAGGCTAGCGACGCCGAGACGGCAACACCAGGTGTCAATCCGGGGGGCACCCGGCCGCGCGCGCCGTGGTCGATCAGCGTGTCCGACCAGGTCCGTTCGGCGTGCTCAACTCGCCACACAAGCATCGCCTGGGCGCAGGCCAAGACGCGCTGCGGGTCGCTGAGCAGGGTGCGCGCCGTGGGGTCGGCGGCGAGATCGAAACACAGCCAGGTGCCGTCGGAGAATTGCACATACAACGTCGACTCGTCGCGGCGCACGGCCAGGCCGTGGCGGGTCAGTTCTCGGTCCCAACCGTCGCTCGGCGTCGGTCGCTGACGGATCAACTGCTCGCGCCAATCGAACTCCCAATAGACCGCGTCGCGCCACTCGCCGGCGTCGTCAGTCGGAACATGGGCACCGCCGTCGAGGAGCGCAAGCAACGAACGGCCGTCGCATTGCGCCGGGACCGGCACGCTGAGCATTTGGCAGATAGTTGGGAACATGTCGATGTTTTCGGTGAAACAATCGAGCGTCGAACCGTGCCCGTGCGCCAGGTCGGGATGGCGGATGATGCCCAGAATGTGGAAGCTGGCTTCGAAATAGCCGAGTTTGCCGAGCAAGCCATGGTCACCGAGTTGCTCGCCGTGGTCGGCGGTGACGATGATCACCGTTTCCTCCCACGCTCCGCTGGCCTGCAGTTGATCCCACACACGGCCGAGTTGGGCGTCGACCTCGCTGATCATCCCGTAGTACTGCGCCCGGATCGCCCGGATCGAGGCGTCATCGCTCGGTGCCGCCGTGCGCCGATCGCCCAAGGCGAAGTCATGCATTTCATGCGCCGAGCGCGGCTCGATCGCCGCAGGCACATCCGCGGTCGCGTACATCGTGGCGAACTCACCGGCAGCGGCGTAGGGCGGATGGGGGCGAAGGTAACTGAGGTGCGCGAACCACGGGCCGTCCTGCTGATCGAGCCACTGCAAAGCCGCGTCGGTGAGGAAGCTCGACACGCTGTGCGCCGCTGGGCGCAACGGCTCGCGGGCCAACTCTTCGTAGGGCGCTTTCAGGCCGCGATATCCGAGATCTGCCAACCAGTCGAGCCACGGCTGGTGGTCGTCAGGAATCGCCAAGACGGGATCAAAACCGGGCAGCACCCCGGTGTAATGCTCGAGCCGCGGGTCGGCCGGGTCGCTGACGTCGCGCGGATCGACGCTCTGATCCGTGTAGCCGAACAATGCCGGGCGGTAGCCGGCTCGCCGAGCGGCGAGGGCGATGTTGTCGAAACGGCGATCGAGCGGTGTGCCGTTGGCAACCACCCGATGGTTGAACTGATACATCCCGGTGTACAGCGAAGCTCGCCCTGGCCCGCACGGGGCGGCCTGGCTGTAGTGACGGGTCAAGCGAACGCCAGCAGCAGCGAGGCGATCGAGATTCGGGGTCTTCACCAGCGGGTGCCCGGCGGCACCGAGGCACTCCGCCCGGAACTGATCAAGGGTGATCAGCAGCAGGTTCATATTCAGCGACGTTACCGGGTGTCGGCGGCGCTCCTAGCGAGACGGTACGGGTAGCCTTCCACCGTGGCTGGCGAACTCGTATACGCCTTTCGAGTGATGCGATTGCCCCTGCTCGATGCGGGCGGAGCGGTAATCGGTCGCATCGAAGACATCGTTATCGTGCCGGCGCGCGCCAACCAGGCGCCGCGGGTCGTCGGTTACGTCGCCACCAGCCAGCGCCGACGGATCTTTGTCAATGCCTCGCGCTTCAACCTGATCGATGGCGACGGTGCCCGCTTACGCAGCTGGGACGTCGATCTGCATCCGTTCAAACGCAAGCCCGGCGAGATGCTGGTCGGTGTCGACGTGCTCGACAAAAAGGTCGGCGATGAGGTGGTCAGCGATGTCGCCTTGCGGATGGCCAACGACGGCAAGGTCGCCTATTGGGAGTTGGCCAAGCTTCGTTTGTCGCGGCGTAACGCCTTGAGGCGCCGCCCCAGTGTGCGCTTGGTCGACTGGTCGGAGGTGCCCTCGTTGTTCAGCAGCGGCGCACCGATGGCAGCCGAAGCCGCGTCGATGCGCGACATGCACCCCAGCGACGTCGCCGTGATCGTGCGCACGCTGCCGATGGCCCAGCGCAAACAGCTTGCCGAGGCGATGGACGACGAACGCCTCGCCGACCTGTTGGAGGAATTGTCCGAGGCTGAGCAACTGCGGATCATCGAAGGGCTCGACCTCGATCGTCTGCTCAGCGTGCTCGACGAGATGGAGTACGACGACCTCGCCGACCTGTTGGCGGAGATGCCCGGCGAACAACGAACTCGAATTCTCGACGCGATGGACGATGACGATGCAGCAGTGATGCGTCAACTGTTGTCCTACGAGGAGAATACCGCCGGGTCTTTGATGACCCCGGACATCATCATTCTCGGGCCGACAGCAACCGTCGCCGAAGCGTTGGCGCAGATCCGCGATCCCGATTGGTTGGTCAGCATCGCCGCCCAAGTGTTCGTCTGCCGTCCGCCCTATCGGCCGCCGACGGGCAACTACCTCGGAGTCGTCCATTTCCAACGGTTGCTTCGTGAGCCACCGGCCACCGAGCTGGCCCGTTGCATCGAGCAAGAACCGACGATCACCCCCGACATCAGCGACCGTGAGGTGGCCGAACGTCTGGCCAGCTACAACATGCTCGCCGTTGGCGTGTGCAACGACAGCGGTCAGTTGCTCGGGGCGATCACTGTCGACGACGTGCTCGACCACACCCTGCCCAGCGGTTGGCGTCAGCGCCGCCGAAGCCAGTTGCCGTCGATACGCGGCCAGAACAGCGAGACACACACGATCGGGAGTAGCTGATGCGTCGCAGCGACCTCACCTCCCCGCGCCAGCGGCGCCGCATCGGCCTGCACTACGACCCCGATGCCTTTGGCGAATTCAGCGAGACCATCGCCCGCACCCTCGGCACGGCGCGATTCTTGGTCTGGCAGTCGATGTTCTGCACCATCTGGCTGCTGTTCAACTACTTCATGCCGGAACAGATCAAGTTCGACAATCCAACGCAGGGATTCGTCCGTTTGACGTTGATCCTTTCCTTGCAAGCCGCTTATGCGGCCCCGTTGATCCTGCTCGCCCAGAACCGCCAAGAAGAGCGCGACCGCAGCGTGCAGGACATGGACCGTAAGGTCACCGAACGAACCCAGGCCGACACCGAGTTCTTGGCCCGCGAGCTCGCCAGCGTCCGTTTGGCACTCGCCGACGTGGTCACCACCGAAGATCTGCGTGACAGCATCGACAAGCTGACCGTCACGGTGGCGCGTATCGCCGACCGGCTCGAGGCGTTGGAAGTCGAGAAGTAAACAGGCGAGCGTTAGCGCACGCGCTGCAGCTCGACGATCCGAGCCCGCAGATCGCGCACGAGCGTCACCGTCGATTCGGCGAATTCGCTCGGATGGGTCAGCGGCGCAAGGTGATCGGCGGCGATGCCACAGGTCGGCGCCGACAGGCCCTCGGCCAATGCTCGTTGCTTATGCGGGCGCACGAGGTGATCACGTGTCGTCACCAACACCGCAGCCGGCTTGTTCAACGAGCCGACCCACTCGCGGGCGTCGTAGCTGCTCAGCGCGTGACCGGCGCTGATGATTCCGAGACGCGCTATTGCGCGACATCTCGCCGACGAACCAAGGGATGAACGGCAGCAGCTGCGGTTGGTTACGCCACAGTTTGTGCATCCCCGAACGCAACGACGACGGAAACGCCCACGAGCGCAGCACCGGTCCGATGAGCCGGATGGTCTTCCAACGGATCCGTTCGCTGCGCGTCGCCCGCCATTCCATCGCCGTGGCCTGCAGCACCATGCCCTCGACAAGGTCGGGGTGCGCCTTGGTCAACAACACGCTGATCGGGCCGCCCATCGAGTAGCCAACGGTGATCACCGGCCCAATGCCAAGGGCGCGCAGCAACGCCGCAGCGTCGTCGGCGACATCTTGCAAGGAGAAGTCGCCGAAGGCGCGCATCCCCCGCCCGTGGCCACGATGATCGATGGCCAGGAAGGAGAAGTGCTCGGCAAGGCGTTCGTAGGCGGTGAAGAACTGCAGATCGGCCGAGGCGGTCCAACCGTGCAACAGCAACACCGTTGGTGCCTGCGGGTCGGGGTGGATGTGCCGACGATAGAAGACCTCGCCGCGGCCTTCCAAGGTGATCGTCGAGCCCGGCGGCAACCATGGCAGTCTCATGCAAGACCTTCATGCCAAGACCTTCATGCCAAGACCTTCATGCTGGTAGCTCTGCGGGAATGACGGCCGGTTGACCGACGAACTCGTGGAACTTGACGCCGCACCGGCTGATCTCGTGCAACAACGTCATCGTGTCCAACCGTTCGTCGCCAGTGAGAATCGCCCCGGTGATCGACGGTTTGGCTAACGCCCAGCGGGCCATGGTCGCGGCGACGGCGGCGGCGCCGGTGGCGCTGCGGATGGCGACGGCGGCGACAGCTGTGGCCCGCTCACCATTGGCCAACGCACCGCGCACCTCGACCCGCGTGGCGCCGATGCCACCTTCGCGGTGCGGGGGCGCGAGCATCGGCAAGCGGCTGGTCAGGCGATCGCGGCGATTTGCCGACATGCGGGCGCTGATCCGTTGCGCTGTGGGGAAGACGCGCTGCAGCAGTAACGGGTCGGGCATTTCGGCGCGATAACAGTCGTAGCTATTGACCGGGGCAGGGAACCAGCAGAGCTCGCGCCCAGCGCCAGCCGGGCGTTCGACCCATTCGCCGTCGTGCCAGCCAAGCGAGGTGCCGCCCAGCGCTGCGTGATGTTGGCGAGCGCAGTCTGGCCCGCCGGTGCCGTGAAGGGCGACGTGGATCTCGTCGACCTCAGCCATGCGGGTGGCGAGCATGCGCGCCATCAGCCCGGACAATCCGGGGCTCATCGCTGCGCCGATGACCAACTGTGTGCCATGGTTCGCCGCCGTCGAGTCGAGCGCCAACAAATTGCGCACGTCGTCGACATTGTCGGACAGCGAGACGACGGCGACGCCGGCTTCGAGCAAGCGGCGCGCCGTGGGGGCGTGCGGTGCCGGGAAGGCGAGCACAGCGACGTCGGCGACCGCAGCGTGGTCTTTGTCGATGATCACGCCATCCAGAAAGTGGGCGACGTTGGCGGCGTGCTCTTCGATTGGGTCGTGCACGGCGATGCGCACGTCGTTGGCTAGGAACTTGGCGACTCGACCCCCGGTGACACCCGCCCCGAGAATGGCCGCTATCGGGCGGGTGGAGTGATTGGTCATTGTTTCGGTCGCAGAGAGATTTCTCGCCAGCCGCCCTGCTGAGGGGGAACACCGCCCTTGCCGCGCAGCCGCAAGACGCCGGCCACGAAACCAGCCGTGGAGAGCGCGAGAAAGGCGCGACGGAACATTCGCATCGGCACAGTGTGCTGGCCTTGGTGCCGCGCTTCCAACCCGAAGCAATCACGGCCCGGATTTACCAAGCGGCGACGGTGACAGCGACGATCACCAGCGGGGCAACGTAACGCAGGCTGAGGCGCAACAGCTGCGAGGACCGGGGACCGAGGCGCAGCTCGTTGGTCAGCACCGCCGATGAGGCGACCCACCCGGCGAAGACTGCGATCAGCAGATCGCCGAGCGGCAACAACAGATTCGAGGTCACGTCGTCGAGGATGTCGTAGACGGTCGCTTGGCGATATCGGTCGATGAACCCGAGGGGGCGATCCTGCGACCAGCGGCCAAAGGAGAATACGGTGGCCAATCCGACCACGAAACAGGCGGTCGTGCCGAGCACCACACTGCGCCGCTGGCTCCAGCCGAACATGCCTGCGGTGACGGTGGCGAACCCTTCGAGCATGGCCATCGACGAGCCCAGGGCGGCGACGAAGAGCAACAGATAGAAGCCAACGGCGACGATGCGCCCGAGCGGCACGTCGTTGAAGGCGATCGGCAGGGTTTCAAAGGCCAGGCCGGGGCCGCTTGCCGGGTTGAGCCCGTGGGCGAAGACGATCGGAAAGACGGCGAGGCCGGCGATCAAGGAGATGAACGTGTCGGCGCCAACGGAGACGACAGTGACCTGGCTCAGGTCCATGTCGTCGGCGGCGTGAGCGGCATAGGTCATCATCAGGCCGAGGCCGACACCGATGGAGAAGAACCCGAGGCCCAGTGCCTCGAGCACGGCGCGCGCCGAGATGCTCTTGGGCACGAAAAGAAACTCGAGAGCTGCGGTGAAGTCGCCGACGACACTCGACAGGATCGCCAAGGCGACCAGCATGACGAACAACACGGGCATCAGCATGGTCATCGATTTCTCGATGCCGCGCTGCACGCCACGACTGACGACGACGGCAACGATGATGAGGAACGCCGCCTGGGCGCCGGCCTGGGTGACGCCGGACCCACGCAGATCGGCAAACCTGACGCTCGCCGCTGCACCGTCGGCGGGCAAGCCGTCGATCGCTGTCGTCCACGCCGAGATCAGTGTCCAACCGCCGATCACCGAGTAGTAGCTGAGGATCAAGAACGCAGCGAGCGCACCGAGTCCGCCGATTGCTCTCCACAGCGGTGAATGGCCCCCGGCGCGGGCGACGGCGGCGATGCTGGCCACAGCATTTCCCCCGCCGCGTCGACCGATCGCCAGCTCGGCGAGCATCAGCGGGATGACGACAATGGCGAGCCCAATGAGATAGACGATGACGAACGACCCACCACCGTTTGCCCCCACCTCGTAGGGGAACTTCCAGATGCTGCCGATACCGATCGCCGACCCGATCGTGGCCAGAATGAAGCCGCGCCGACTGCTCCAGGTCTGCTGGTCGTGCGACATGCGAGCACAGTATCGAGCGTGGACCCGTCAGCGATACGGCCGAACGTCCCGACTACGACTGGGCTGATCGCCTTGCAGCCGCCGTTATGAAACGACGACGCGGGCCCTGGCCAGGTTCTTGATCCTGGCGTAGGGGGTCTGTTGATCGCCGTCGCGCTGCGCCGCGATCCTGACGGTGACGAAGTAGGTGCCGGGCTCGGTGTACACAATTTGGCGTTCGACAGCGAGGTGTTCTCCGGGCTCGAAGAATTCGGCGACGTCCGCGTCGCCGTGGCGTCCAAAGTTCCAGTCGACGCTGACGATCTGGCCGAGTCCCGCTGGCACTTCGGCCACGGCACGCAACGTCACCTGCTGACCGACGCGTACCTCGGCTCGGGCACCGCCATCGACCGTCACGATGACGACCGGTTGCACACCGCGCCGTTCGTTCGCCGAAGCGGGAACGATCACCTGACCGTCCTCGATCCGGTAGCTGGTGTTGGCCGCAGCGACCGTCGTGCCCTCCACCCAGGCGCTGACATCACGCAATGCTTGATGCAGCGCACCGAGATAGCTGACGGTGTGCGCCCGGTCTTCCTGCTCCTCAGAGTCACCGTGCAGGGCGTTGTCGACGAACCACACTCGGAAGTGCTCTTCGGTGGCCTCGCCGAAGTGGTCGACGACTTTGTTGCGATACCAGTCGGCTTGCCAAGGCAACGCCTCACGATCGAGCAGCGTCTCGACGACGATCATCTTCCCTTGGAATCGTCCGGTCTGTACCGTGCCTGCGGCGCCCGCGGCGAACAGCGGGCCGAGCAACATCGGGCGCTGCGGGTAGATCGGCGTGCCGTCGTCGTTGCGAAATTGGTCCCAGGTTGGGTAGTCGGGTCCGGGGACCTGGTGGCGGTGGTAGGTCTGGGCGGCTAGGTAGCCGCGGTTGTCAATCTCCACGTCGTCGCCGGGTTGCAGTTGCGTGAGCACATCTTGCGCCGCCGGGCCGAAGATGGCGACATCGCCAACGACGCTCAACAAGCCAATCCGCTGGCCAGACGCTGCACCGGAGTTGACGACGAGTTCGGCGCCGAGGATGTCGACACCCGGTTGGCGTGAAATCTGGACGGCGACGATGATTGCCGGCGGCCCACCTTCGCCTTGCCAGGCGGTGTCGACCCCACCGCGTGACTGGCCTGGCTGGCGGCCGACGATCAACCCCAGTTCAATCGCTTGCGGCTCGGTGATCATGGTGACGATTCGGCAGCTGAGTTGGACGATGTCGCCCTGTAGCGATGGCGGCATCGCCTGGCCGAGGTAGCCGGGCTGCGTCCAGAACTCCTCGAAGTAGGTCGGATCGACCATCCGCACAGCGCCGTACAGAACCGGAAAGGCGTGCATACCCATCGTGCGATGACCGAACCATGAGCGCAGCGGGAAACCCATCCGGGTCACCTCGCGCAGCGCCTCACGCTGTTCCTCGTCGAGCCCTTCGTAGGGGTCGCCTGAACCGCCTGGCTCCATGGCGTCGACGATGCCATCGAAGTGCTTGCGCAGCACCCGCATGGCGTGCATGCGCACCGTGAACATGTTGGGAATGGCCATCGGTGAACCGATGACGTAGGGCACGAAGCCGTCCCACACGCCGGAGGTGTTCTCGGCCGCGCCGATGGTGCGGAACCCGCCGCCGCTGCCGCCATAGGCGTAGCCGAACGGTCGATGCTCGCCGTACATCTCGGCGGCGATGGTGCGCGAGAAGGTGGCCGAGGCGGCGTTAGCCCGGTAGGCGGCGATCGTCGGATCGATGGCCAAGCCCGGTCCGCCGGAGGGCCCGCCACCACCGTTGGTCTCCACGAAGTAGGCGCCGCTGGCGATCGAGAAGCCGATCTTGTCTTCCTCGCCAACGGCTGCTTGGGCCAGGTTCTCGCTGTCGGGAACGGGGGTGATGTGCTGGAAAAACCTGCCTCCATAGGCATCGGCCGGCGGGAGATAGAACGAGAAGCGGGTGGCCGTGCCAGCGAACCCACCGTGGACGTAGCGATGGCGCACCGGAGCATCGCGCCATTCATCGATATCGACGAAGGGTTCGCCGAACTCGTCGCCGCTCACCGGCGTGACCATTGAGTCGCTCAATCGCATCGTCGGAGAATAGCGCGCCATAGTTTGCGCTATGGTCCCTTCTGTCGAGAAGGGGAGTGCGAGATGACGAACGGCGTGTTCCACGGAATACGGGTGCTGGAGATATCGACCGGAATAGCCGGGCCGATGACGACGATGTTGCTCGCTGACAACGGTGCGACCGTGACAAGAATCGAGGCCCCTGGTTGTGACTCGTTGCGCGAACACAGCGGGTCGCGTGTCTGGAACCGTGGCAAGCGCAGCGCGATCATCGACCTTGAGTCGGCGCGGGGCCGGGGCGTCTTCGACCACTTGCTGGTAGATGCCGACGTCGTTGTCGAGTCACTGCCGCGTGACGCAGTCGAACGACTGGGTCTCGATCACTCGACGATGTCGTTACTGAACCCACGACTGATCACCTGCTCGATTAGCGGATACGGCCCGCTCGATCGCCTCGGCGATCGCCCTGGCGACGATGCCTTGGTCGCAGCGCGCACCGGATCGTTTTACGACCAAAAGGGTCGGCGCGGAACGCCGATGGATTTCATCAACGGTCGCACGGCGGCACACGACGAGTTCGATGCGCCCCAAGGCATGGTTCGCGGCGCAGCGCGCGGCGGACCCGTGTTCGCGCGCACGCCGTGGCCGAGCGTCGGCGCCACCTATCTCGCCAACGTCGGCATCGCCTCTGCGTTGCGGGCACGAGAGGTCACCGGTCGCGGACAACACGTCGCGACCTCGCTGCTGCAAGGAACGCTGGCCTCGGTGTGTCTCAACTGGCAGCGCGTCGAGCGCCCCGACGCCCCGCTGTATTGGATGTGGCCGCTCGATTCGCGAGCGATCGAAGGGTTGTTCGAGTGTGCCGATGGGCGTTGGGTTCATCATTGGACGGTGCGGCCAAACTGGGTGTTCACCGCCGCGGCTGGCGACGAGATCCAACATGTCGACCTCGACGGCGCTTATCGCAACGACCCCGATCGCATTTCGATGGACGCCGACGGCCTGCTGGTCGGGCTGTTCCTTTATGACCAGCTCGCCGCAGCGTTCAAGAAGTTCCCCGCCGCCGATTGGGTGCGCGCCGCAGAGCGAGCGAAGATGGGAATGGCCTTGGTGCGCTCGCCGGCCGAGGCCCTGGCCGACGAGGCCTTCCTCGCCGATGGCTGCGTTGTGCAAGTCGACGACCCCGAGGTGGGCCGCATTCGTCATGTCGGAGCGCTGCTCGAATTCTCGGCAACACCGGGCGCAGTGCGCGGGTCGGCACCGCGCAGCGGAGAACACACCGAGCAGATCCTCGCCGAAGCGTCGGCTGTACATTCCGCTGCCGAGGCCGCGCCTGGCCAGGTCACCGAACCGTCGCCCTTGGCTCATCCACTGTCGGGCATCCGCGTGCTCGACCTCGGTCTCGGCGTCGCCGGACCGTTCACCGGGAGGGTACTCGCCGACCTCGGCGCCGATGTGATCAAGATCAACGCGCTGCACGACGGTTACTGGGCGGGCACGCACATGGGCCTTGGCACCAATCGGGGCAAGCGCAGCATCGCCGTCAACCTTAAGCAAGCTGCGGGGCTGGCGATCCTTCACGAACTCGTCGGCACTGCCGACGTCGTGACGACGAATTGGCGGCCCGGCGCAGCCACACGGCTCGGGCTCGATTGGGAGACGTTGCACGCCCGCTACCCACGCGTGATTTGGTGCAACACCCGTGGCTTTGAAAAGGGCCCGCGATCCGACCTTCCCGGAACCGACCAGACGGCGGCAGCACTCACCGGAACCGAGTGGGAGGATGGCGGCGTCGACGCCGGTAATCCACCGATCTGGAGCAGGTCGAACATGGGCGACACGGGCAACGCGCTGCTGGCATCGATCGCCATCATTTCGGCGCTCTATCACCGCGAGCGCACCGGCGAGGGCCAAGCCGTGAGTACCTCGATCGTCAATGCCGGGTTGCTGCATACCTCGTACGCCTGGATCCACGACGACGGCAGGCCAGCCCCGTGGGAGCACGTCGATGCCGATCAGTATGGTCTTTCCACCTGGTACCGAATGTTCCGTTGCGCCGAGGATCGCTGGCTGTTCGTCGCCGCGACTTCGGCAACGCAGCAGCGTTACCTGGTCGACATCGTCGTCGGCGCAGACGCCCCGATCGACGCGCCAGGCGACGATGATTTGGCCGCCTTGCTCGAATCCGGCTTCGCTCAGCGATCGGTCGACGACTGGTTCGTCGCCCTCGACGGGCACGTGCCAGTCGAGGTGATCAATGAGCAGTTCTGTCGGGAGCTGTTCGACGACAGCGAGGCGCGCGGCAGCACAGCTCGTCGTCGCCACCGACTCGCTGGCGGTCGGGCGGTTCGAGGATCCGGGACTACTCATCGGCTTCAGCGACACTCCTGGCATCGTGCAGCGCGGCCCCAGCGCGTGTGGCGAACACACCCGCCAATTGCTGATCGAACTCGGTCGCAGCGATGCCGAGATCGACGCCCTGATCGCCGAGCGCGTCGTGTTGGAGGTTGCACCGTGAGTTCCGTTTCCGAGCGGCCGCTTCGCCCGGCGCCGATTCTCACCGAGGACAACGCCGGGTTCTGGGACGCGGCTCGTGAGCACCGCTTGGCGATCCAACGATGCCGGGCGTGCGATGCAGTGCTGCATCCGCCTCGCCCGATGTGCCCGCAGTGCCATTCGACCGAGCTGTCCTTCGTCGAGGCCAGTGGGCACGGCTCGGTCTACAGCTTCGCCATTCTGCACCATCCGCAACATCCGGCCTTTGAATATCCCCTTCTGGTGGCTCTCGTCGAGCTCGACGAGGGGGCCCGCTTGGTGACCAATCTGGTCGACGTCGAGGTGGGCGACGTACACATCGGTATGCCCGTCGAGGTCGCCTTCGTCGACACCGCTGACGATGGTGCCGTGCCGGTCTTTCGCCCGAGGGCTGGGCGATGACCGGGGCCTCGATCGTCGGCATCGGGCGCACCGAGTGGAGCAAAGATGCCGGGCGCAGCGAGACGCAGCTCGCCGCCGAGGCGATCATCGATGCCTTGCGCGACGCTGGGCTCAAGCCTGGCGACGTCGACGGCCTCGTCAGCTACACCATCGATCCTGTCGAGGAGACCGAATTGGTACGCGCCCTCGGGGCGACCTCGACGATAACCTGGTCGAGCCGTATGCCTTACGGCGGCGGCGGATCGCAGGGCGTCTTGCTGCACGCGATGGCCGCGGTGGTCTCCGGGGCTGCCGACGTCGTCGTTGCCTATCGGGCGATTCGGGCGCGCTCCAAGGGTCGATTTGGGTCGGCGCAGGTCAGCGGGCGGCCGTCGGCGTCACACGCCGGCACCACAGCGATGCAATGGTGCACGCCGTTCGGCGTGTTGACTCCAGCGTCGTGGATGTCGCTGAACGCGGTCCGCTATATGCACGCCAGCGGTGCCAGCAGCGAGGACTTTGGTCGAGCGGTCGTTCAGCTGCGCGAGTACGCGGCGACCAATCCGTTGGCGCACTTTTATGGGCGACCGATCACGCTTGAGGAGCACCAGTCATCGCGCTGGATCGCCGAGCCGGCGATCAGACTCTTCGACTGCTGCCAGGAGACCGATGGCGCGGCCGCGATCGTCATCACCCGTGACGATCGCGCTGCGCACACCCGTGCCCCTGTGTCGATCGTCGCCGCGGCGAGCGCGGCGTTGTTCGAGGAAGAGATCGCCAGCAATCACTACCAAGCGGACCTCGCGGTGATGGATGGTTCGGCGGCACTCGCTGAACGGTTGTTTTCCCGCGGCGTCAGTCGTCACGACGTCGACGTCGCCCTGATCTACGACGCCTTCACTCCGATCCTGTTGATGCAGCTCGAGGCATTGGGATTTTGCGAGCGCGGCGAGGCTCGGCACTTTGTCGCCGATGGCCATTTGGCGCTGTCGGGTTCACTGCCGTGCAACACCAACGGCGGTCTGATCGGCGAGGGCTACATCCACGGCATGAATCTCACCCTGGAGGCCGTGCGACAACTGCGCGGCGTCGCCCCGAACCAGGTCGCCGAGGCTCGTGTCGCCCTCGTCTCGGCGGGCCGCACCGGCGTGCTGTTGCGCGGCGCGGCGGGCAGCGTCACCCCCTGAGCTTGGCCGCGCTGCGAATCGAGGGCGCCAGCAACTTGATCAACATCTGTCGCTCACGGCGCAGCCGAGACGGCTCCAACGCCGTGATGTCGTGAGCCACGGTGGCCACCAGCTGTTCGCTGACGATGAAGCCGCGCACGGCAAGAAAGACGGTGACGGCGAGATCGGGCACGTCGCGCGCCGCGCCCAACGTGTCGCCGACGAGGGCGCGCAGATGTGCTGTCGATCGCGCCGCGACGGCGTCCATCGTTTCCCGAACTGCCGGGCTCGTCGACGGATCGTGATCCATGTTCAGGGCGATCTGCATGTAGGCCAAGTACTCCGGCTGGCCGTAGTGCGCGGCGAAGATCTCGACCAACTGTTCGAGGCGATCCTCGACGGTTTTGCCGGTGATCGCGGCATCGGCGAGCGTTGCCGTGAAGCGCTGCGCGCCATCCTCGAGGATCGCCAGCATCAGCCGCTCGCGGGTGCCGAAATAGTGCTGGATGACCCCCCAGGTCACCCTGGCGCGGCGGGCGATCTCATTGCTGCTCGCCCGGTAGAAGCCGCACTCGAGGATGCACAGCACGGCAGCATCGATGACCGTGCGCCGGGTGTCCTGCTCGACGCTTGCTACGCGCTGGGTTGACATGAAAGCGGCCTTGTTCATGCCGCCATAGTAGTCACAATGTGGGTGTGATATCATGCGTCGACACCCGCGGTTTGACTCGAAGGGAACCAGATGACAGCGACGCTCTCGGACAGCGAGATTCAGCGCCACGAAGATCTCGTGTCTGCGGATTCGCACGTCAACATCACCCACGCCCAGGTCAAGGCGCACATGCCCTCGAAGCTGCACGCGGCGTACGACGAGGCATCAGCGGCCTACGAAGAGCGGATGCGATCCGGAGCCGGTGCGGTCAACCGGGCGGGTGCGCTGCAAAAGACCACCGAGCAACTCGAAGCCGAACGCGCCGCCGAACGACAAGCGCGCATGGAACAGCTCATCGCCGCCAACGCCGTGTTCGGTCGGGCTGGCTACGGCGATCCGGTCGAACGTTTGAAGGACATGGACGCCGATGGCGTGCGCGCCGAGGTGCTCTACAGCGAGGTCAGTGCCTTTCGATACTTCAGCTCCGTGCGCGATGGCGTCGGCGACACCGTACGCGGCTTCAACGATGCCCTCCACGAATTCGCCTCTGCCGATCCGGCGCGCCTGATCGTCTCCTACCAGATCCCAATCCACGACATCGACCTCGCCGTTGCCGAGGTCAAGCGCGTCGGGGCGCTCGGCGCCCACTCCCTACAGCTGCCGGTGTTCCCCGCCGAACTCGGTCTCGCCGACTACTTCGACGCCCGTTACGAGCCGCTCTTCGCTGTAATCGAGGAGATGGGGCTGCCGATCTGCCTGCACATTGGTCTCAAACTCAGCCTCGACGAACTGACCCAGCGTGACCCCACGCCGCAGAAGGGCATCATGGTGCCGATGACGCCGCTGGTCACGGCGGAGGCCTTCGGCATGTTGATCATGGGCGGCGTCTTCGAGCGTTTCCCGCGGCTCAAGGTGGTCTTCGTCGAGCCGGGTCTGACCTGGGTGGCGTGGTGGTTGGAGACCGTCGACGACATGGTCGCCCGTCAGGGGTATCGCTTCCCAGCGATCACGCAACGGCCCAGCGACTACTTCCGTCGCAACGTATATCTCACCTTCATCGACGAGAAACTTGGCCTTGATCGAGTGCGCGACGTACTCGGCGTCTCGCAGTTGATGTGGTCGACCGACTTCCCCCACCCGGTGACCAGCTGGCCGAACTCGCGCAACGTCGTCGACAAGCAGTTCGCCGACATCCCCGCCAACGAACGCAAGATGATGGTCTCGGAGAATGCCATCCGAGTTTGGAACCTCTGATCGCGTCTAGGTGGCGATCCCGATGTTGGCATCCAAGCCGAGCAAACGAATGGCGTTGCCACGGGCGATCTTGTCGATCGATGCCTGATCGAGCGAGCCGAACTGCTGCGCCGCTGCTTCACGGGTGAACGGCCAGGTGCTGTCCTGGTGCGGATAGTCGGACTCGAAGACCACATTGTCGACGCCGATGCGATCGAGCAGGCTGACGCCGACATCGTCTTTGAAGAAGCACGAGGTGACCTGACGGTGGTAGTAGGTCGATGGCGGTTCCGGGCAATGCAATTGGCTCTTGCTCCAGCCGCGGTGCGTCGTCCATACATCGTCGGCCCGCTCCAGCGCATAGGGAATCCAACCGATCTGCGCCTCGGCGTACATCAGCTGCAGCTTGGAGTGGCGATGCAGCACGCCGGAGTACAGCCAGTCGACCAGCGAGACCACGCTGTTGTTGAACAGGATCGTCGCCGCCACCGCATCGGGGGATTCGGGCGAAGCCTTCGGGGTGACGGTGCCCGAACCGATGTGCATGCACAGCACGGTCCCGGTCTCCTCGCAGGCGCGGAACAACTCATCCCAATGCCCGGTGTAGATGCTCGGCACATCGAGGTAGGCCGGAATCTCGCAGAAGGCCACGGCCCGACAGCCGCGTGCCGCGTTGCGCCGGACTTCGGCGGCAGCGAGATCTCCGTCCCATAGCGGCACCAGGCACAGCGGTAACAGCCGACCGCCCGAGGTGGCGCACCACTCCTCGATCATCCAGTCGTTGTATGCCTCGATCGACAGCCGGGCCAGTTCACGGTCTTTGGCCCACAGGAACAGCTGGCCGCAGAACCGGGGCAGGTTGGGGAAACAGAGCTGCGCGGCGATGCCGTTCAGATCCATGTCGGCGACCCGATCGGCAACGGTGAAGCACCCCGGGCGCATCTCGTCGTATCCAACCGACTTCAACTCGACCTCGTCGGCGCAGAACCCGGCGGCAGCGATCGTGCGCTTGAGGGTCATCTGTTTGTCCTCGTATCGCCACCAGGGCACAAGCGGACCATCGGTGCCGGGAGCCTCGACGTAGCTGGTGCCCACAAGCTTGGGGACCCCGGCCGGCGCGTACTCGACGCGCAAGCCAACATCGCGGTACTTGGCCGGCAATCGGTTCGACCACAGCCCGGCCGGTTCGACGACATGGGCGTCGAGATCGACGATCGGGGGAATGCGGGCGACGATCTCGTCGGCGACGTCTGGGCGGATTGCCCCGAGTTGTTCGGTCATGTCAGGTCCTTGCTTTCAAGGGCACCCCACAGCGCCCGCTTGCTGGCGGCCATCGCTTCTGGGGAGTTGTGGGAGATGAGCAGTGCCAGTTCCTGGGCGCGGGCACGGAGGTGATCGGCGGGAACGACTTCGGAGAGGATGCCGAGCTGGCGGGCCCGCGCCGCGTCGATGCGTTCGTAACGTCCGACCAAGGCCATGCGCATCACCGATTCCATCGGCGACTTCTTGAGCAGGCCGATCGTCTCGAAGGCGGAGACTTGACCGACGGAGACATGAGGGTCGACAAACGTGGCGATGTCGGCGGCGATGACGACGTCGGCGTCGGCAACGAAGTGCAAGCCGCCGCCGGCACAGACCCCGTTGACTGCGGCGATCACCGGCTTGGAGACACCGCAGTGCCAGGCCGTCATGCGCAGTTCGAAGGTGCGCGTCTGTCGCGAGCTGCGCCGCAAGGCCTGCGGGTCGCGGGCCAACTGGCGCACGTCAAGCCCGGTCTGGAAGGCGGCACCGTTGCCCGAGTTGACGATCACGCGCACCTGCGGATCGGCGTCGAGTTCCGCCCAGGCGATCTCCAGTTCGACGAACATGCGGGCGTTGATCGCATTGCCGACCGCAGGGCGATTGAACAGCAAATAACCCACCGGGCCATCGCGGAACACTTCCAGCGTCTCGTAGACGTTCACGAGGCCGACTCTTGGAGGATCTCCCAGACGTTGCCGTCGGGATCGCAGATCAGGGCGAACTTCGCTCCGGGCCGGTGGCTGGTCAGCGTCGTGATGACCGTCGCCCCGCCGGCAACAGCGCGTTCGACCACGGACTCCGCGTCGTCGACGTGCAGCGCCCCATAGCCCGTCGCCCGGTAACGGTGCCAGGGTTCGGGTGAGGCTCGGTGCTCGGCTCCGCTCGCAGGTTGGTAAATCTTGAGCTGCGCATCATCACACCGCAGTCGATGGACGTCGCCTTGCGGAAAATGGAGCACCCGTTGCACCTGAAACCCGAGGCCAGCGACATAGAAGGCGACGAGGCGCTCGGCGTCGTCGGTGACCAGTCCCAATTCCACGCTGGTCATCGCAGCTGCGCCCGCAACACTTTGCCCACCTCGCTGCGCGGCAGCGAATCGACGCGCACGAAGCGCACCGGCAGCTTGTAGGCAGCGAGATTGGCGCGACACGCGGCCTCCAACTCGGCGTCGCCAACCTCACCGCACGTTGCCACGTAGGCGACGGGGACCTGGCCGAGGCGCTCGTCGGGGTGCCCGACCACGGCGACCTCACGAACGCCCGGCACGGCGAGGAGCACCTCCTCGACCTCGTCGGGGAAAATCTTGTTGCCGCCCCGATTGATCAGGTCTCCGAGACGACCTTCGATCCACACGAAACCGTCATCGTCAATCCTGGCCAAATCTCCGCTGCGAACAAACCCGTCGTCGGTCAGGCGGTCCGACATATCGGTACCATCGGCGTATCCGCCAGCCCGGTTCGGTGGTCGCACCAGCAGCTCACCGACTCCGTTGGCGTCGGGGGTGTCGATGCGGATCGCCACATTGGGGTGCGGCCGCCCGATCGCCCCGATCTTGTCGGGATGGGCTTTGGCGTCGTTGGCCGTCCAGCCGATGACCTCGCCCATCTCCGCCTGGCCGTAGCTATTGAGCACCGTGACCCCGAACTTGGCGGTGAAGCGTCTGGCCTGGAACGGCGACAACGGCGCGGTGATCGAGCGGACATAGCGCAGCGGGGTGAGATCGGTAACCGCCGGGTCGTCGCTGAGCATGGCCATCGCCGCCGGTGGCAGCACCGTCGAGCGGATCTGATGATGCCGAACCAGTGAAGCAAAATCGCCGGTGGTGAAGCGGTCCATGACGACGATCGGGGCGCCGGCACGCAGACCGAACAACACGTTGTAGATCCCAGCGTTGAGCGCCATCGACACCGGGATCAGATTCGGTGACGGCCGCTTGGTCGGATCGCGCCCGCCGCCGCGCAACGGTCCGAGCACCCGGTCGAGCAATTCGAGATAGGCCTCGTGGGTGTGCAACACCGGTTTCGGGCGCCCTGTGGTCCCCGATGTCCACTGCACGAAGGCCACCCCCGCTGGCTGGGCGAGCGATCCCGACACCGCTCGCGTGCCGGAGTCGTCGAGGATCGCAGCCGGACGAATCGTCGTCACGATCTCGTCGATCGCCACCGGCGGCAGCAGCGGGTTGACCGGCACGAAGACGGCGTCGAGGCTCCAGATCGCGGCCATGGCGATGATCACGTCGGGGGCATGGCTGCGCACGACGGCGACCGCTTGGCCGGCTCCAACTCCCGCGTCACGCAAGTCGTCGGCCCAGGCCGCGACACGTTCAATCGCTTCAGCTTTGGTCCAGCTCACCGATGTGCCGTGGACCAACAACTGGTCGTCGGCAAACGGATGATCGAGGAGCAGCGACGCGAGATTGGTCATTGATCATCGGCTCGGGCAACGGGCGGCGCCCAGCGGGCGGGACGTTTCTCGGCGAACGAGGCCGGGCCCTCGGTCTGGTCGGGGTGACCCCACATACCGGTGAGATGCACCGCTGCGGCTTTGCAGGCATCGGTCAGTCCCAATTCCAGCGCGCCCCACAGCGCCTTCTTGGTCGCCGCCATCGCCGCTGGTGAATTCTTGGCGATCGTCTCCGCCAGCTCTTGGGCCCGTTCACGCAACCGTTGCGGCGGATCGACGATCTCGGAGATCATCCCCAATTCGAGCGCTCGCGCTGGCCCCATCCGTTCGTACTTGCCGACCAAGGCCATGCGCATCACCGCCTCCATCGGCATCTTCTTCAGCAGCCCGATCGCTTCCATGGCTACCACCTGGCCGACCGAGACGTGCGGGTCGAAGAACTGGGCATCGCTGGCGGCGATGACGATGTCGGCATCGGCCACCCAGTGAAATCCGCCGCCGCAGCAGATGCCATTGACGGCGGTGATCACCGGCTTCCACACCTGTTGATGCCATGACGTGAAGTGATAGTCGAAGCGTTCTGTCGATTCCCGGTAGCGCTCGAAGCCGACGCCGTCGGTGGCGATCTCGGTGACGTCGACCCCGGTTTGGAAATCGCGGCCGTTGCCGGTGTGCACGATCACGCGCACCTCGGGGTCGCGGTCGAGCTCTAACCAGGCGTCGGCAAACTCGTCGCGCATCGCGTTGTTCATCGCGTTGCGCACCTCGGGTCGGTTGTTGATCAACCAGCCGACGGGGCCATGACGTTCGACGAGCAAGTGTTCGTAGCGTTGGTCGCTCATCAGCGTGGGGTCTCCTCCCAGGACAACCCGTGGTACGGGTCAGGTTCGCGAGGCAGGCCGAGCACCTGTTCGCCGAGCACGTTCTTGTTCACTTCGGTGGTGCCGCCTTCGATCGTGTTGGCCCGGCTGCGCAGCATGCCCCGTACCTCGTACGGCAGCCCGTCGGCCCAACCTTGCGGACCGCTGGAACCGGGGGTTCCCTCCCACGCGACGGCCTCGGCGCCGAGTAGATCGGTGGCCGCCAGTTGGATCTTCTGGTTCAGGGCACCCTGATGTACCTTGCCGATCGACGCCGCCGGTCCCGGGGTGCCACCCGCTTTGACCGTGGCCCGCACCCGGTCATTGGTCCAGCGGCGCACCGATTCCTCGGAGTACAGCGAGGCCAGGCGTTGACGGATCAACGGATCATGCCAGGCCCCGTTGGAGCGAGCGCCGCGAATCAGGCGGTCGGCTCCACTGCCACCGATTCGGTCGACACCGCCCGAACCGGCACCGGCAACCATTTGCCGCTCACCCGCCAGCGTCGAATTCGCCGCCCGCCAACCCCCGCCGATCTCGCCGAGGCGCCAGGAGTCGGGCACACGAACATCATCGAGCCAGACCTCGTTGAAGTCGACCTCGCCGCCGATGTGACGCAACTCGCGCACCTCCACACCGGGACCTTCCAGATCGACGATCAGGTAGGTGAGACCCTGGCGCTTGGGCACCGACGGGTCGGTGCGCGCCAGGCACAGGCCGAAGCGCGAATCGTGGGCCCAGGTCGTCCACACCTTTTGGCCGTTGAGCACCCATTCGTCACCGTCACGTATCGCCCTGGTGGCCAGCGATGCCAGATCGGATCCAGCACCGGGCTCGCTGAACAGCTGACACCAGCGCTCCTCGTTGCGCACGATCGGCGGCAGGAAGCGCAGGCGTTGCTCCTCGCTGCCGACGGCGAACAGCGCCGCAGCGGCGTTGTTCAACCCGAGCGGATTGAGGCGACCGAGATTCAACGGGCCGAGCACCTGATCCAACACTCTGGCTTGCGCTGGGCGCAGATCGAGGCCGAGATAGGCCCGCGGCCAGGTGGCAACGGCCAGACCCGAGGAAGCGAACGTCGGGTACCAGGCCTCGTAGTCGGCGATCGGTCGTACCTCGCGGATCGCTCTGCGTCCGCCTGGCGCGGCGTCGCGCCAGGCCCTGGGGACATGCGCTTCGACCCACGCCTGCGCGGCAGCCAGGAGCTGAGCGTCGCTCGCCAAGCGGTCGACGTCTAACAGCATCGACAAGAGCCGATCACGGCTGCGCCGACGCGGCGAGTTCGCCGAGAGACATGTTCGAGCGTTGGCGTCGGCCCGTCAAGTAGGTGTGTTCACCCACATCATGACCGGCAACCTCGGCGCGCAGCGCCCCGACCGTGCAACGCTGCTTGGGGCGGATGGCGAACGGGTCGAAGTGGTACCAGCGCATCGCGTTCTCGTGGGTGATCTTGTTCAGGTCGGCGTCCGACACGCCGTAGCGCTCGACCTGTCGGTGCAGCTCTTCCGGGGCGGTCGGCCAAGACGAGTCGGAGTGCGGATAGTCCTGCTCCCAGCAGACGTTGTCGACGCCGATCACGTCCAAGTGCTGCAGCCCGATGGGATCGGAGATGAAACAGGTCAGGATGTGATCGCGGAACACCTCGCTCGGCAAACGGCCGTCGAAGTTCTGACCCGTCCAGGCGTGATGCATCTCATAGGTGCGGTCCAAGCGGTCGAGGAAATACGGAATCCAACCGGTTCCACCTTCAGAGAGCGCCACCTTGATCGTCGGGAACTGCTTGAAGACCCGCGACCACACCAGGTCGGCGGCGGCCATACAGATGTTCATCGGCTGCAGCGTGATCATCACGTCCATCGGCGCGTCGGGGGCGGTGACGGCAAGCTTGCCCGATGAACCGAGGTGGATGTTGAGCACGCTGTCGGTCTCGACTAGTGCCTGGAACAGCGGATCCCAGTGGTCGCTGTGGAAGCTCGGAAATCCGAGGCTGGCCGGGTTCTCGGTGAAGGTCAGCGAGTGGCACCCCTTGGCCGCGGCGCGGTGCACCTCGGCGGCCGAGGCCACCGGATCCCAGAGCATCGGAATGATCATCGGGATGTGCCGATCGGGGTACGAACCGCACCACTCGTCGATGTGCCAGTCGTTGTACGCCCGAACGATCGCCGCGGACAGCTCGGGATCGCCGTTGGCTCGATGCCGTACTCCTCGCGTGGCCGACCGGCGACTGCGTTCAAGCCGATGTTGGGAATGACTGCACCGTTGTATGTCCAGACGTCGTCGCCCTCTGGAGTGGTGATCACCTTCGGAACGAGGTCGGCAAATTTCGCTGGCATCCGGCCGTCGAAGAGATGCGGCGGCTCCACGACGTGGTCGTCGACGCTGATCATGATCATGTCGTTGAGGTTCATTGCCTGCCCTTTCCTCTGGCCCGCTGGGTCAGCGTTTCTCGTAGGTGATTCCCGAATCGTCGACGCACCATGTCGTCGGGGTGCGTCCCTGCTCGCGGAAGACACGTTTGAGCACCCGCCCGACCGGGCTGCGCGGCAACTCGGCACGGAACTCGATATAGCGCGGCAAGGCGAAGTAGGGCAACTCGGCGATGCAGTAGCGGAACAGCTCGGCTTCGTCGAGCACGCTGTCGTGCGCCAGCGTGGCGGTGATCTTCAGGTCGTCTTCGCCGAGTTCGCTGGGCACCGCATGGACGACGACATCGGCCAGGCCGCCGTGGCCCATCAAGATCCGCTCGACGTCGAAGCTGGAGATGTTCTCGCCCCGGCGGCGCAGATAGTCGGCCTTGCGATCGACGAAGAAGAGATAGTCGTCGTCGTCGATACGGCCGATGTCGCCAGTGTGGAACCACAGGTTGCGACTGGCCTCGACCGTTGCTTCGCGGCCGGCC
Source organism: uncultured Acidimicrobiaceae bacterium (assembly GCA_963732585.1). Taxonomy (GTDB): domain Bacteria; phylum Actinomycetota; class Acidimicrobiia; order Acidimicrobiales; family Ilumatobacteraceae; genus WLMZ01. The sequence continues at coordinate 688,559 of CAVSZY010000004.1, forward strand.
CCAGTAGCCCTCGTACATCGAGTGGGCGCGCTTGGGGCGCACGACGATTTCACCGTCGGTGTTGCGCGGCAGCTCGGCGTCGCTGTCGTCGAAGATGCGCACGTCGAAGTACTCGGTGTTGATCACCCCGGCGGCGTCGGGCTTGTTGACGGTGCCGGGCGGCGACCAGGAGACCAACGACGCCTCCGTCAGTCCGTAGGCCCCGGAGAAAGTGTCGATGCCGAAGCGATCCCTGATGATCGCGTCGATGCTCTGCGGCAGCGGTGCCGCGCCCAGCAAGCGCAGCGACGAGTTGGCCAGCGGCGAGCCGGACTTGGGCATCTCCGGGCGATCGCTGTCGTTGGCCAGCAGGTAGGCCATCGTGCCGAGCGTCGAGGTGATCGTCGCCGCGGTGCGGTTCATCTCCGGCCAGAAGTTGGACACCGAGAACCTGCCAGAGATGGCGCTGCTGCCGCCGTACACCAGGGGGCCGAGCACGGCGGTGACAATGGCGTTGTAGTGGAACAGCGGCAGCGGGGTCCACAAGATGTCCGTGCTGGTGCGACCCCAGCAATAGCCGATCTGGCGGGCGAGCACCTCGTGATAGTTGTGCGCCAACATGCAGCCCTTCGAAGGGCCGGTGGTGCCGCCGGTGTAGATGAAGGTGGCCAGTTCACTCGGCGCAACGTTGGCAGGGCCGCCGCGCTCAGCCAGCAGCAGGTCGCTCCAGGCGTGGGCGGTGGCCGTGGGGAACTCAGCGTCACCCTCGCCGATGACGACGACGTGGCGCAGGGCGGGAACCGATGCGGCGATCGCCTGTACTCGATCGATGAGATCGCCCTGGACGATGATGATGCTGGCGCCACAGTCGCTCAGCTGATGAGTGAGATACTCGCCTTTGTAGGCGGTGTTGATCGGGACGCTGACGCCACCGGCCCAGGTGATGCCCCACCACAGCAACATCGCTTCCGGCGAGTTCTCGACCATCGAGGCCACCCGGTCGCCACGCTGCAACCCGAGACCGCCCAGCGCTGTCGCCAAGCGACCGGCGATATCGGCCACTTCGGCGGCTGTAAACGGCGTGCCGACGACGTCGATATACGGGCTGTCGGGCTCGGTTTGGCAACGGGCTAAGAGGAGCTCAGCAACGGTGTGCTGATCGGCGGGGATCCATATGTCGGCGGCTGTCTCCACAACTTCGCATTCTATATACAATTGCTCCATGAGCGCAGAAGGCAGAGCCACCGCGGGCCGCGTCGGGCCATTGGCCGGGGTCCGAATCGTCGAGTGTTCGATGCTCGGGCCGGGATCGATGACCACCCATCTGGCCGACCTTGGCGCCGACGTCATCAAGGTCGAGCCGCCGACTGGCGACTACATCCGCGAAATGACCTGGCCGTGGGTCGACGGCGTCTCGCTGATGCATCTGCACATCAGCCGTGGCAAGCGCTCGGTGGTGCTCGATCTGCGCACCGAGGAGGGCCGCGCGATCTTTCTGGAACTCGTCGGCGAGTCCGACGTGGTCGTCGAAGCGATGCGCCCGGGCGGCCTCGATCGGCGTGGTGTCGGCTACGAGGCATGCAAGGCGGTCGAACCCGCGCGATCGTCTTCTGCACCATCTCCGGCTACGGCGTGACCGGCCCATACCGCGACCTTCCAAGCCATGGCGTGGCCTACGACACGTGGGCCGGCCTCGTCGGCGTCGACACCACCGCCGATGGGTTCGCCGAGATGCCCGCACACCCCAACGTGGGGATCAACGTCGGGCCGCTGTTCGGCGCCCTCGGCATCCTCGCCGGGGTCATCCAGGCGCGGGCCACGGGTGCGGGTTGCTCGCTGGAGATCGCGCAGTCCGATGCCGCTGCGGTGATGGACTGGCTAGCGCCGGAGACGTACAAGGCCTATGAGCGGCCGGAGTCCGAGGTCACCGGCAACCGTACCGATGGCTACCGGCGCCGGGAGCCCGGCACGGCGGGCATGGCGGGCAGCGTCCGCTACCAGATCTACGAAAGTGCCGACGGCCACGTGCTGTTCATGGCCTCAGAGCGCTCAGTTCTGGAAGAACTTTTGCGAGGGCGTCGGGCGGCCGGAGTTGTTCGAGGCCAACCCTGGCAGCGCAATTCGCCGACCACGCCGTGGGCGATGTGGTGTTGCGCGCCGAGCTGACGGCCATCTTCAAGACCCGCACGACGCAGCAATGGCTGGAGTTCAGTTTGGCGGTCGATACTGCGATCGCTCCGGTGAACACGGCGCGGACGATCGCCGACGACCGCCAGTTTCAGCACCGTTTGCCGTGGCTTTCGGCCGACGAACTCGGTTGCGAACAGCTACCGACGCCGCTCAAGTTCGATGTCGACCTGCCGACGCCGACGATGGCACCGACGCTCGGACAGCACACCGACGAGGTGCTGGCCGACGTGCTCGGCTACGACGCCGAGACTCTCGCGTCCAAACGGACCAGGGGTGCGTTCGGCCCTGAGGTCAACGGCTAGCAGGCGACAACCGTGGCCACCACACCTATCGACTGAAGGAGATGGTTGATTTCGCCGGGGTCGCTGGTCGCGATCCAGTCGCCAGTTCGCGAGATCAAGGCGACCGATCCGTCGACGACATCGTTCGTCGCCGATGTGGCGAGGATGAGTCCGATCTTTCGACCCTCCTGTTCATCGATGGCCACGACCTCGACGGCTTTGAGAAATCTGGCGAGCATTGCCTGCCGACCGGCTGCGTCACGCCACACCTGAGCGACCACGACCGATGTCGTTCGCAGCTTTCGACCGTTGCGCTGGGCGACCCTCACGTTCGCCAGCACCGCCCGTTCGTCGTGATCGATGGCAATCAATGCCCCAGCATCGAGGACCAGCGAACTCACACGGTCGGGCCCGACTGTCGAAGGCCCAGTTCGGCCTCCGCTTTGGCCAACTCGTCCGGCGTGAATTCGCCGTGCTCCATCTCCCACTCATCGAGAAAAGAACGCAGTTCCCTGTGGTACGAATATCCAGGATCAGGCGATGGTGCCATCGGCGCGCAGCGTGGCGAGTTCGTCCTCCTCGAGGCCAAGTTCCTCGGCAAGGACATCGTCGGTGTGCTCACCAAGCCAGGGCACTCGCGATTCTGGGCCTTCGGCGGTTGCGCTCATCTTGATCGGGTTGCCCGGTGAGACGATCGGCTCGGCGACCCCATCCGTTCGCTCCATCTCGACAAGCATGTTGCGTTCCGCGAGGTGAGGATCGTCGAGCACCTGCTGTGCGGTCAGGCTCGGCCCGGCAGCGATGCCGGCGGCGGCGAGACGTTCGCAGGCTTCGATGTTGGTCAGGTCCTTAGCCCAAGCGTTGATCGCCTCACGGATGATATCGATGTGTGTGCGCCAGCCTGCGCGGGTGGCAAAACGCTCGTCGCCCAACCACTCCGGTCGCCCGATGAGTTGCGCCAATCGGGCGAATTCGTGCTCGCGGCCGACCTGGACAACGAACCAGCCCGACCCGGACTCAAAGCCGTCGAGCACCAGGTTCAAGCCGGTGCCCGGTTCGGGTCGCTCGCCCATGCTCCACTGGTTGATGGACACGTCGGCGAACGAGACCATCGAGTCGAACATGGCCACATCGACATATTGGCCGATGCCGGTGGCGTCGCGATGACGAAGGGCTGCCAGCACACCAATCACAGCGAACAGCGCCGTGCCGATATCGCCTAGGGCACCGACGGGGCTGACCGTGGGTGGCTCGCCTGGCTGGCGTTTCCACTCGTACATGCTGCTCATTGCCTCGGCGACGGCGGCGTAGGCAGGCCACCCGTCGTACGGCGTGTCGCCGCTGTTGCCGAAGCCACTGACCGACAGGTACACAATCGCTGGGTGCACCGCCCGCACATCGTCGTAGCCGAGTCCCATGCGGGCCAGCGCACCACCCTTGAAGTTCTCGGCCACGATGTCGAACTTGGGGGCCAACTGCAACACCAGGTCGCGACCCGCTGGTGACTTGATGTCGATGCACACCGACCGCTTCGAGAAGTTGTTGCGCAGGAATGTGGCGCCCACCCGCCGACCCTGTGGGTCGAGCATGGCGGGCAGCGAGCCACGCCCGAGGTCGCCACCGATGGGGTTCTCGATCTTGACCACTTCGGCACCCAGGCGACCGAGCAGTTGGGTGCCAAAGGGCAGCGCCTGCATCTGTTCGAGAGCCAACACCCGAACGCCGGAGAGCGGCTTGTCGTGCCCAGTGGCCTGCGGGTTCGCGGTGTCGCCGAGCCTCATGTCGTAGCCTTTCCAGCGCCGAACCGGCTGTTGGAAACATTGACGTTCGTCCCATACAGCACGCTGTGCACATTATATACTCAAGAGTTGTTTCAGGTCATCTGACCCTCGCCAAACGTTGCCGATAGGACGCCGAAAATCATGAACGATCGCGTCTACATCCACGAGTTCATCGATATTCATGGCCACAACCGGGCCAACTACATGCACCACATGACCGCCAACTGGAGCCCCATCGCCCAAGACCTGCGCCACCAGTTGTGCTACGGCGTGTGGTCGTTGCTCGGCTCCACCGGCGCCTGGCCGCAGACGGTCAACATCTGGGAGGAAGACGGATTCGATGGGCTGGCCAGGTCGTTTGCCATCGAGGCTGTGGGCTCTGGAGCGCAAGATCCGGCGCTGGCCAAGTGGTGGGCGAAGGCCTCCGAGTTCCGCCGCGGCGGGTTCGACCGCATCATGGTGCCCGCTCCTTGGACCAGCACCATCACCGATTTGTGCGACGCCGGAGTTCGTGGCGAGGTCTATGCCCACGAGATGGTCAAAGTCCGCCCCGGCGCGGCCGTGGAACTGCTGGAGCGTGCCCGCACCACCGCCACCCCGATTCTGAATCGCTACGGCTGGCAACTCGCCGGCGCCTTCACCACCGCCATGGTGAACGACGATGAAGCCCTGCTGTTGTGGGCCATCCCTACTTGGCAGCATTGGGCCGAGGCCGAAAAGGCCCATGTCAGCGACGATGATCTGATCGCCTGGCGTCGAGGGTTGAGCGACATCGTCACCAACTGGCATCGCATTCTGTTGGTCGATTCGCCCTTGTCGCCGATGAAGACCGGACGCCAGCCTGCACGTTCCGACCGCGTCGACTGGGAGGATTGACCATGCCCAGTTCCGAACGACGCGGACTTACCGACGAAGGCATCGCCGCGTTGCGGGCGCGCATCGGGATTGCGATGCCCCATCCGCAGCCACCGTGGTATCTGGAGCCGGGAATCGATGCCTTCCGCCACGTCGCCGAGGCCTTCGGCGACGACAACCCGTTGTGGTGCGATCCCTCCTACGGAGCCACCACAGTATGGGGCGGGCCGATCGCCTCGCCGAACATGAACGGTGGCGACACGCTGATCGGTGAGAACGAGATCACCGAACTCGATCCTGAAACCAAGGCGCTACTCAAGGGCGACCCGTTGAAAGGGGCGCACGCCTACTACTCGGGGAGCTACCGCGAATGGTGGAGTCCGCTGCGCCCAGGGATGCGGGTAACGCGCCGCAACGCCCTCGTCGGCGTGCACGACAAGGCCAGCGAGTTCGCCGATCGTTCCGTGCACGAGTGGACCGCCGAGGTTTTCGCCGCCAAAGATCACCTGCTCAGTGCCCAGTATCGCTTGATGATTCGCACCGACCGCAGCGGCGTCGAAGCCAAATCCGATGCTGGCCAAAGCAAGTACGCCCTGACGGAGATCGCGCCGTACACCGCCGAGCAACTGGCCGAGATCGACGCTGCCTATGCCGCCGAACCAGCCCAGCGGCGTGGGGTTGAGCCTCGATTTTGGGAAGATGTCAACGAGGGTGACGAGCTCTCGCCGCTGGTCAAGGGGCCAATGCGGGTCACCGACATGGTGGTCTGGCACACCGGGATGGGCATGGGCTTGTACGGGGTGAAGGCCTTGCGCCTCGCCTATCAGCAGCGTCAGCGCGTGCCCGGATTCTTCCGCCCCGACGACCTCAACATCCCCGATGTCCATCAGCGGGTGCATTGGGACGCCGAATGGGCCAGGCGGGCGGGCAACCCGGCGACCTACGACTACGGGCGGATGCGCGAGACCTGGCTTGTGCACCTGTGCACCGATTGGATGGGCGACGATGCCTGGCTGGCGTCGCTCGATGTCGAGTTCCGCAAGTTCAACTATGTCGGCGACACGCATTGGATGGGCGGTCGGGTGACGCGCAAATACCTGGCGGCCGGTGATCGCCCGGCGGTCGATCTCGACATTTGGGGGCAAAACCAGCGTGGCGAGATCACCTGTCCCGGCCACGCCACCATCCTGCTGCCGAGTCGGGAACACGGTGCGGTCCGTCTGCCAGAATCGCCGGGTGGCGCGACCACGTGTCAACAAGCGCTGGAAGCTCTCACCGAGCGCTTCGCCAACAACGAACACCAGGACCGGGGATGAGGGGATCGACACGATGATGCGCGACTACCCAGCAGCGGTCGACGGCTTGGTCGTCGAACACGACGGCGGCGTGCTGCGCGTGCGCATCGATCGGCCCCAGCGCCGTAATGCGCTCACCGACGACATCGTGCTCGCCCTCAGCCAGATCATCGAGGTCGCAGGTTCCGATGAATCGGTGCGCGTCATTCATCTTTCCGGCACCGGCGACCATTTCTGTTCCGGCTTCGATCTCTCGCTGCGCGGCGGCAGCGAACGTCAGCGGGTCGGCTCGACGCAACGGCAGATGCGTTGGCATGTCAACCGCTTGATCCCGTCGATGCTGGAAACCCAAACCCCGATCGTCACCGCAGTCAAGGGCTGGGCGATCGGCCTGGGCATGAACATCGCCTTGGCCAGCGACTTCGTCGTCGCCGCCGACGACTCCCGCTTCTGGGCCCCGTTCACCGCCAGCGGATTCACACCCGACAGCGGCGCATCGTGGATCGTCCCCCGCCTCGTCGGTGTCGCCCGGGCTAAGGAGATGATCCTGCTCGGCACCAAGGTCAGCGGGGCGACCGCTGCCGATTGGGGGCTGATTCATCGTGCCGTACCCGTCGATGATGTCGACGCTGCGGCCGAGGAACTGGTCGCCACGCTGTCGCGTTCAGCGACGGTCGCCATTGGCTTGGCCAAGTCGTTGATCCACCGCTCACTGACTGCCGATCTGGAACACCACCTCGTCGATGAGGGCTTGGCCATGGAACTGTCCAGTCGCAGCGACGACTTCAAGGAAGCCGGGCGCGCCGGGCGCGACAAGCGACCCCCTGAGTTCACGGGCACATGAACCCGCCACCGGACCCGTCGGCCCGACGACGAGGCATCCTCGGGTGGGGCAGCTACATCCCCTATCGACGCCTCGACCGTTCGACGATCGCCGCTGTCGCCGGCGCTGGGGGCGCAACGGGGTACCGCTCGATCGCCTCCTTCGACGAGGACGCCACGACGATGGCCGTCGAAGCCGGCCGCAACGCCCTGACGGCCACGCCAGCGGTCACGCCGGATGGTCTTTGGTTCACCACGGTCACGCCGCCCTACTTCGACAAGACCAACGCCACCACGATCCACGCCGCACTGCGGCTCGACCGCACGGTGGGTGCCTACGACGCCTTGGGCTCGGTGAAATCCGCGGTCGGGGCACTGAGTGCAGCCTTGCGCGCCGGCACCGGCAGCGCGTTGCTGATCGCCAGCGATCTGCGGTCCGGCCTGCCCGGCTCCAGCGATGAAACGCACGGCGGTGACGGTGCCGCAGCGATCCTCGTTGGCGACGACGGCGACGGTGCCGTGCTGGCCGAGTTCATCAGCCGAGGCGTCGCCACTGAGGAGTTCCTCGATCGTTGGCGGGTCCCCGGAGAAACGCGCTCTCGGTTGTGGGAGGAACGCTTCGGTGAGACGCGCTACGCGGCCCTTGCTCCACTGGCGCTCGGCGACGCGCTGCAGGCCGCGGGTCTGACCCCAGCGGACATCGATCATCTGATCGTCGCCGGCACCCATGCGCGGGCAACGGTGACGGTCGCCCGCACATCAGGTGTTCGTGCCGATGCGCTGATCGACTCGCTGGCGGCGAAGGTAGGTAACGCCGGTGCCGCGCAACCGGGCATGTTGCTCGCCTCGACCCTGGAACGTGCCCTGGCGAACCAGGTCATTGCCTTGGTCGTGCTCGCCGACGGCGTCGAGGTGCTGCTGTTGCGCACCACCGACCAGCTCGGCCGTTATCACCTCTCTCGAACCGTCGCCGCCCAGATCGCCCGTCACGGAACGATCACCTACGGCAAGGCGCTGGCCTGGCGCGGCGTGTTACCGATCGATCCACCTCGGCGACCCGAACCGGCGCGCACCTCGGCATCGGCTGTCGGGCGGGCGATCGACTGGAAGTTCGGCTTCGTCGGTTCCACCGATAGCGACGGCGAGGTGCATCTGCCGCCGTTGCCCGGCGACATCGACCGGCGGCCGATGGCCGCGACTCAGGGAACCATCGTGACCTTCACCGTCGATCGCTTGTCGTACTCGCTCAACCCACCGATCGTTTTCGCGGTCATCGATTTCGACGGTGGCGGTCGATTGCCGATGGAGCTCACCGACGTCGATCCCGACGATGTTCACGTCGGCGCCCGAGTGGAAATGACGTTCCGCAAACTGTTCAGCGCCGACGGCATCCACAACTACTTCTGGAAAGCCCGCCCGATCGGCGGCGAGGCAACGATGAGCGAGGCCGACTGAGATGGCATCACACGGCATCAAGGACCGGGTAGCGATCGTCGGCATGGGCTGCACTCGCTTCAGCGAACATTGGGACAAGGGCCTCGACGGTCTGCTTGTTGAGGCCGCCGACGCAGCATTTGCCTCGGCGGGTACGACGAAGCACGACGTCGACGCCTATTGGTTCGGCACCGCCCAATCGGCGATGAGCGGTATCGCCCTGGCCCGACCGTTGCAGTTGGAGGGCAAGCCGGTAACCCGTGTCGAGAACTACTGCGCGACCGGCGCCGAGACGCTGCGCCAAGCGTGTTACGCGGTGGCCAGCGGTGCCTACGACAGCGCCATGGCAATCGGCGCGGAGAAGGTCAAAGACAGCGGGATGCAGGGGCTCAACGGGTACCCGATCCCCAACGACGGCACCGGTCGCACCCTCACCGCGGCGGCGATGTTCTCGATGGTCGTGCCTGCCTACGCACAAAGATATGGGGTCGATCGCGCCGAGCTGCGCCGAGTGCTCGCGCGCATTGCCTCCAAAAACCATGCCAACGGCGCCAAGAACCCCCGCGCCCAGTTCCGCAAAGAGATCAGTGTCGAGCAGTTGCTGGCGCTGCCGCGCGTCGCTGGCGACCTGTCGGTCTTCGACTGCGCCGGTGTCGCCGACGGTGCTGCTGCGGCGATCGTCGTGCGCGCCGAAGACGCCCACAAGTACACCGACCGGCCGCTGTACGTCAAAGCGCTGAGCATGATCGCCGGCAACGGTCGCGGCTTGATGGACCCGGCCTACGACTACACCACGTTCCCGGAGATCGCCCGCTGCGCGGCCGACGCATACGCCCAAGCCGGGGTGACATCGCCGCGCACGCAACTGGCGATGGCCGAGGTCCACGACTGCTTCACCCCGACCGAGCTGGTGCTGATGGAGGACCTCGGATTCTGCGAACGGGGAACGGCGTGGCGCGAGATTCTCGCCGGGGCCTTCGACCTCGACGGCGACCTGCCAGTGAATCCTGATGGCGGTTTGAAAAGCTTCGGTCACCCCACGGGGGCCAGCGGATTGCGAATGATGTTCGAAGCGTTCCTGCAACTCCGCGGCGAGGCGCCTGTGGAGCGACGAATCAGTACGTACGGCGCTCGCTCGCTGGCCCTGACCCACAACCTCGGTGGCTACCCCGGTGAGATGGTCAGCTTCATCAGCATCCTGGGCACCGAACTCGGCTGAGCGAGGTCAACGAACTCAGGTAGTTCGCGTTCCGCTGCGTTCGATCGCGGCCACATCGGTACCAAGGTAGGAGGCGATCACCAGCGGGTTGTTGCGCACTTCCTGTGGCGTCCCCGCGCTGATCACGCTGCCGGCTTCCAGGCAATAGATGCGGTCGCTGAGCGCCATCACTAACGGCATGTCGTGCTCGATCACCAACATCGAGGCGTGCAGTTCCTTGCGGACTTGTACCAACAGCGGACCAAACGCTTCGGCCTCACGCTGGGCGACACCTGCGGTTGGTTCGTCAAGGCATAACAGCTTGGCGTCCGAGGCCATCAAGCAGGCAAATTCGACGATCCTGCGCATTCCAGTGGACAGCTCGCGAACGAACCGGTCGCCGTATGGCCCGAGCCCGAGAAAGGCAAGGATTTCCTCGGCATGGGCGCGTTTGGCCCGCTCGGCTCTGCCTGCCGAGGGCAGCGCCAGCACCACCGATACCAGGCGGGCGCGAGCCCGGGTTTCGACGGCGACCTGCACCGTCTCGCGCACCGTCAGGTCGCCGAACAGCGCCGCGTCTTGGAACGTGCGACCAAGGCCGAGCGCGGCACGGCGGTATGACGCCTGGCCATCGATGTTGCGCCCAAAGAGTTCGATGTGACCGGTGCAGGGTACGTAGCCGCCGAGGGCGTTCATCAATGTCGATTTGCCCGCCCCGTTGGCGCCGATCAGGCCGACGATCTCGTCGACGCCGACCTCGATGTCGACATCTCTGACGACGGTGTTCATTCCGAAACGGACGCTGACCCCAGCGGCCACGAGTGCCGACGCGCCAGGCGAGTTGATCGCTTGGCGAGGCGGCAGCACCGATGATGTGCGCAGTGGCCGAGGCGACGTCTCGACAGCGACAGGGCTGCGGCGGGCGATCGAGGCGAAGAACACGTCGCGCGCGTTGAACAGGATCTGGACGAGTCCGCCGGGGAAGTACAACAGCAGGATCATCAAGCCGATGCCGCTGGTCAACAGACCAACCTGAGCGTTGTCACCGAAGAAGGCCGGCAGCCCGACGACGAACAAGGCACCGAGGATCGATCCGGTGATCGATGCCAACCCACCGACGACCGCGATGGCCACGATCTGCAACGAGCCGGCGGCACCGAAACGATCCGTCGAGAACTGTTGCAACAGACCGACCATCAATCCTCCGGCGAGTCCGGCGAGTGCGCCGGAGACGGCAAACGCCGACAGCTTGACGCGCACCGGCGACAGGCCCATCGCCGCCGCCGATTGCTCGTTGTCGCGCATCGCCAGCATCACGCGGCCGATCCCGCTGCGGCGAATGCGCGCCACGGCGATCACCGACAGTGCCAGCACGGCCAAGCACAGGTAGTAGTAGGTGCGCTGTGGCGCCAAGGAGAACGAACCGATGATCGGCCGGGGCATCACCGCTGTCGACTCACCGTGGGTGTGGAAGATCGGTCGCTCCAGAATCCACGGTGCCGACACAGCCAATGCCAAAGTGGTGACCGCCAGGAACAAGCCGCGCATCCGCAGCGCGGGGAGGCCGACGATGGCCGCCGTTGCCGCCGAGACAACCATGCCGACGAGCACCCCGACGGGAAACTGCACCCCGTTCATGAACAGGGTGTAGGCGGTAACGCCTCCGAGGCCGACGAGGGCGAATTGGCCGAGCGAGAGCTGGCCCGCCCAGCCCGTCAGCACCGTCAACGACAGGGCGACCAGGGCCATCAGCAGGATCTGCGAGTAGAGAAATTGGCGCGATGGCGCGGTGACGATCAGCGGCACTGCGATGGCAACGAGCAGGGCGAGCAGCCCGCCGACACGGCTGTGATGGCGAACCAGCCAGCGACTCTGCAGCGCGGCGGGAATCGGACGTGTCCGCGAGGCGAACGAAAAGCGCTCCCGCGCCCCCAGCGAGCGGCTTCGTGCCGAGACCGCGAGCACGGCGATCAGCACGACGACAAAGAGCATCGCGTTGATCCGCCCCGGGTCGTCGGGGCTGTTGTAGAAGACCAGCGCCTCGACGACGCCGAGGACGATGCCTGCGCCCATTGCCAGCGTCATCGACGACATGCCGGCGACCACGGCGACAGTCAGTGTGCGCAAGAGAATGTCCGGGCCGAGTCGGCCGGTCGAGGCTACGTTGGCGTTGGCCAACGGTGCATTGAGGATCGTCGTCAGCGCCGCCAGTCCACCGGCGATCGCCCAGACGATGAACGCCACCCGCTTGACGCTGATGCCAGACAGCCGCGCGGCATCGCTGTTATCGGCCGCGGCACGTACGGCGATCCCATGTTTCGTGCGGTTCAAGAAAAAGGCCAAGGCGATGACCATCGCCGGGAAAACGACGAGGGCGACCACGTGTTCGGCACGGATGATGACGTCGCCGACCCGCCACTTGTTGGTGAAGGCGGTCGGGAACTTCGAGTTGGCGCTGAGGTCGGGGAGCACCGACTGGACGAAGAGGAAAAGCTGTGCTGCGCCGATCGTCGCCACGGTCAGGGTCACCTTTGGTCCCTTGCCCAGTCGGCTGACCAGGGCCAGCTCAAGCAAGCCGCCGAGCAGCACGCCGACGAACACGCTCAGGGCCAGGGCGGCAAAGAAGTTCCAGTGATAGTTGATCGTCAGGCGCACCAAGATCGCGGCACACAACGCACCGAGCTCACCGAGGGCGAAGTTGATGATCCGGCTGGAGCGATAGAGGAGGATGACAGCAACAGCGAACACGCCGAACGTCAGGCCGCGCACGGCGCCGCTGACGAGCACCTGCTGCGGTGCGTCGAAGGCCAGAGAATGAATCATTCGTCGGGCGTTCCGCTGGGCGCACCAAGAAACACGGCCCGGGCGAGGTCGTCTCGCTCGGCCAGTTCAGCCGCGGGACCGTCGAAGCGCACCTGTCCCTTCTCCATGAAGATCGCCCGGTCGGCGATCGACAGCGCGACGTTCAGCGACTGCTCGACGATGATCATCGTCAGCCCTTGCGCCTTGAGGTCGCGCACGATTTCCAACAGCGACTGCACCGTCACGGGAGCCAAGCCGAGCGACAGCTCATCGATGATCAACACCTCGGGCTCGTGCACCAGGGCCATCGCCAAGGCCAGCATCTGTTGCTGGCCGCCAGACATGTCGCTGGCCAGCACCCTGCGTCGCTCGACCAATGCCGGGAAACGGGCCAGGGCGGCGTCGATTCGTTGACGGGCATCGTGGCCGTCGTAGAGAAACGCACCCATGCGCATGTTCTCTTCCACCGTCAGCGAAGCGAACACGGCGTTGCCACCCATCAACTGCACCACGCCGATGCGGGCGCGCAACTCCGGTTCCGCGTAGGTGATGGTGCGGCCATGGAGACGAACCACGCCGCGGCTGGCGACGCCAAGCCCGCTGATCACGCGCAGCAACGTCGACTTGCCGGCCCCGTTCGTACCCAGCAGAGCAACCGTCTCTCCCTTGGCGACATCGAGGTTGACGTCGAACAACACCTGCACATTCCCGTAGGAGAAATCCAGATTGCGAACCTGAATCGCCGAAGCCTGCGCTGCCGATTCGTTCATCCGATCCGCCTCGGCCTTTTCTTCCAACAGCTCTTCGACGCATTGCGAGATGTCGCCGCGCACGTACTTGGCGCCGTAGGCGATCAGCCCGCCACCGATCAAGGTTGACGGCAGCGTCACCATCGTCAATGCGCCACGGCGCCCGATGGCCTCGGCCAGCAGACCGGTGAGCACGGCACCGAAGAATCCCCCAAAGACGGTGACGTACACCCCGATCATCGCTGCGCCGCGCGAACGCAGTCGGTACGGGATGACCGCGTTGGAGATGGCCACGACGCTGGCAAAGGCAGCTTGCGAGACGGCACCACCGAGGGCGAAGAAGACGCCGAGCAGCCAGACGTTGGGCATGAACAGACCGATGACCATCAACACCCCGAAGGTGGCGATCATCGCTCCGACGAAGACCAGAGACGTGGGCGGGCTCTTGCGAAACAGCCGGTCGGTGCGCGGCGCGGCGATTGCCAAGGCGAAGATTCCCGGCACTGCGACCGCCGAACCGAAGATGCCGCGCTCCCAAGCGGAGAGCCCGAAATGGTCCTCGAGATAGAGATTCAAAAACAGCGGAATACTGAACAGCGCAAACCCCAGCGCGGCCATCCCGGTGAGGAAGAAGTAGAAGCTGCGAATCTTGCGCAGCCGTTCGAAGGCGACGCTGACCGACACGGGTAACTCGCCAGCGCCTTTTTCGAGCTCGGTTCCGAGGACCGCGGTCATCTCGTTGCGCCCTCGGCGTGGCTCTTTGAGCACGAACATGGCAATGGTCACCGGCACCCCGGTGAAGGCCAGCACCCAGAACGCCCACCGCCAACTCTCCGGCCCGGCGATCGCCCCGGCGAGTCCGCCAGCGATCAGCGGCCCGCCAACCCTGCCGAGCACCTCCATGCCGTTGTAGAGCGCGAAGATTCGCGACCGGGCCTCGATCGGGTAGCCGTCGGCAAGCAATGGGCCGTTGACCGGCAAGGCGTAGCTCTGGCTGATGCCGACCCCGAGTCGGGCGAAGAACAGCCAGAAGGCAGCCTGCACGAAGCCGGTAGCGAAGACGAAGATCGACCACAGGATCATCGAGACGCCAGCGATCAGTTTGCGCGGGTAGCGATCGGCGAGGGTGCTGATCGGAATCGAACCGACCAGGAAGAGCACGCCAAAAGCCGCCCCGATCGCAGCGATGACTGCGTCACTGACGTTGAGCGTTTCCTGGATGTCGGGGGCCAGCACGCTCATCGCCGCCAGTTCCAATGAATCGACGATGCGCGACGCCCCCAGCGTCAAGATCAGCGCGGCGCCACCTGTGCGCACCGCCTGGTTGAGCGACATCGCTTCAGCGCCACCGACACCAGGCAACAGGTCATCGGGCAAGACCACCGCGGCCGCGGACTGTTGACCCTGTTGACGGCGGCTTTCCTCCGCCAGCACGGTGGCCGCGAGTGCTGCGACCGAGTTTGGATCAGCGTCCGCCTCGGCCGGCATGTTCAGGCGGGCACCTTGAACGGCGGGTCGCTGCGTCGGACACACTTGCCGGTCGCCACGTCGAAGTCGCAGAGATAGAGGTAGTCGCTGCCGTCGTGCTTCGTCGACGACAGGCTTCCGGGTGGCCCGTTGCCGTTGACGACGACGCCGACCCCTTCGATTGCGGCGATCAGGGTGCCTTGATCCAGCGGTTGATCCACCAAGGTCTCGCCGGCCGTCTGCAACAACGTGAAGGCCGTGCAGATGTTGGCGGTGAATCCGAACGCGTCGGATCCGGATTCGTAGCTTTCGCCGCTGCGCTCGGTGACGACATTGTTGCACTCGACCGCCAGCGGGTTGATGTCCTCGGCGAGAGCGAACGAAAAGCCGACGCCGATCGCTCCGGCGAGAGAGTCATTGACCGATTCGTAAAACGACAACACGGTGTCGGTGACCTGGTTCCCTTCGAGCAACCATTGCGGGTGATAGTCGATGTCGTCGGCGGCTTGGACGAATCCGGGGCCGAGGGTGTTGGCCAACTGCAGAAAGACGGTGTCGACGCCGGCCTCTTGCATCTTCGTCGCTGCGACGTCGTACTGCTCGCACGACGATGACGAGCATGGCAGCGTGATGACCTCGACCGGAGCGTGCCCGAGCGCTTCCAATTCAGGCACCAGCGTGTCGTTGACCGCGTTGGTGAACTCCACCGGCCGGTCACCGACGACGATGCCGATGGTCTTGCCATCGAGATAGCCGAGGTCGCTCATCGTTTTCGCCCAGGCGCGGAACTGACGGTTGGTGTTCATCCCGCCCGAGGCGAACAGGCGACCCTGTGCTTCGACGAACATCGACGCATCGAACGCCGTCGTCTGCATCGTCAACGTCTCGTTGGTCACCGCCGTGCAGCGTGCCATGTCACGTGCCGCAGCTGGCGGGAGCACGACGATGGCCGCTTCGAATTCCTGAGTGGCGGCGATGCATTCGGCCTGGATGATGTCCGGCCCGCTGTTCAACAGATCGAGAAGCTTGAAATAGAGATTGATCTGGCGGCCAGCGATACCGCCGTTGGCATTGATCTCGTCGACGAGGCCCTGCACTTGCTTTTGCTGATCGCCGAGTTCGGGTACCAATCCAGTTCCCTCCAACGTGCTGAAGTCGACCCCGAGGTAGGCGATATTGATGCTCTCGGCGGTGATGCCGGTTGTCGATGCGGCGTTGCCATTGTCCGCCGAGAGGCCCGGCTCGGTTGGCTCGACCGTTGGGCTGACAGTGACGTCCGGGGCAACCGAACCGCTGTCCGGCGTTGTGGCCGCAACCGTCGGCGAACTTGCCGTGTCGACGACCTCCACCGATTGCTCGGTGATCGCCGTTGGCGTTGTGGGCGTTGTGGGCGCCGTCTCTTCGTTCTGGGTGGTGCAGGCGGATGCCAAGACCAGCAAACCAATGACGGCGATCGTCCCCTTGCGTCCAACCTTCATGTCGATCCCCCGATCATTCACCGCAGGCCCCAATGGGCAATTTCCGATGACCTATCAATAATGGCAGTGCGCCGCGGCTAACGCAACCGTACTGACCGTTCCACGGGGTATTTCGCTACTCTTTCGATAATGACGCCGAGCGAGAAGGCCCCGCCACAACCGAGACGCAAGGCCGGTCGCCCTGCACATCTCAACCGGGTGATGATCGCCGAGGCGGCGCACGAATTGGGGCTCGAAGGGCTGACGCTGCGGGCGGTGGCCGCACATCTCAACGTTTCCATCTCCGCGTTGTATCACTACGTCGACGGGCGCGATGACTTGATGCGTGCCGCCGCCGAACGCTCGGCCCGAGCCGTTCCCCTCCCCGTCTATCGCGGCCAGGACTGGGCGCAATGGTTGGCCGACTGGGCGCACTACAACTACACGGTGTTCACCACTCAGCCGGGTTTGCTCGGCCAGTATCTCGAAGGAGCGATCGGCCCGGAGACAGTGTTGTCCAACCTCGACATGATTCTGGGGGAGTTGGTCGCCGAGGGTTTCACCATCGGTGAGGCAGATGACGCCTTCAGATTGGTGTCCGTATGCGTGCTTGGCCACGTCGTCAACGCGCAACGAGAGCGCAACCTCGGCGCCGACTCAGGAACCAGTGATCGATTTCGCAAGATTCTGAGCGACGTGCCGCGGCGCCAGCTCCCCAACATCCGGCGCCTGTTGAAGGCACGCCAACGAGATACCCGCGCCATCGTCGAGCACGACATCGAGTTGGTGTTGCGCGGTATCGCCAACGAACACGACCTGACGTACCAGCCGGTGGCTCACCGGCGGGTGTAGTCGCAAGCGAACCCACCCGTCGGGCACGGGGAACGGAAACCTGCGCCCTTGAAATGGGTGACGATCTGACGATGGCTTGGATCGGTGACTAACGCGCTATCGCGCTCCCTCGCTCGAAACTGCTTGTCTCGTCCCGAGCTATTATCGTATGCTTTTCGAAAACAAGGCAACAGGGGGTATCCGATTGGACGAGCTCAAAGATCGCGTGGCAGTGGTGACCGGCGGTGCCAGCGGAATCGGCAGGTCGCTAGCGCAACGATTCGCCCTTGAGGGCATGAAACTTGTCGTCGCCGATATCGAGAAATCTGCGCTGGACGACACCGTCGCCGAACTGCGTGCCGCCGGTGCTGAAGCGATCGGCGTGCGCACCGACGTCACGTCGTTCGAGTCGGTTGACGCGCTTGCCGCCGCGGCCTTTGCCGAGTACGGCAAGGTCAACGTGTTGTGCAACAACGCCGGTGTCGGTCCGCCGAGCGCCAAGGCCTGGGAGACCACCCCCAACGACTGGAAGTGGACCTTCTCGGTCAACGTGTTCGGTGTCGCTCACGGCATTCAGGCCTTCGTGCCACGCATGATCGAGTCCGCTGAGGACGGCATCGTGATCAACACCTCCTCGCCAGACGGCCCGATCGCGCCGATGCCGATGGCCTCGGTCTACGCCGCATCGAAGTGTGCTGTGACCTGCCTGACGGAGTGCCTCGACGCCCAGCTTCGAGCCGAGACGGCCAACCTGCGTGCCGCCGTGTTCTACCCATCAGGGCAAGGCCTGCTCGACACCGGACTGTGGACGTCAGACCGCAACCGACCAGCCGATCTGGCGCGCGAACGCGAGCGCTCGACTGCGCCGATGACGGTCGCCCAACTGGTCGAGCGCGGCATGGCCGTACAACCACTCGATGAGTTGTCGGCGATGGTCGTCGAAGGCATTCGCGACGGGCGGTTTCTGATGATCCTCGATCCCGCCCGGTCGATAGCGACACTGACCGACCGCCTCGACAAGGTCTCGCGCGGCGTCAATCCGACGGAATTGCACCACTTCGGATAGGGGCGTCAGCCCAACGCCTCGCGCAGCTTGAACTTCATCACCTTGCCGCTCGGGTTGAGCGGAAGGGAGTCGACCAGTTCCACCCGGCTGAGCTTGAAACGCGCCAGGCGTTCGTGCGCCCAGGTCAACAACGCCGTCGGCTCGACGACCTCGCCTGATCGGGCAACGACACAAGCGACGCCGATCTCCCCCATGCGCTCGTCGGCAATGCCGACGACGGCGACCTGCGCAACACCCGGGTAGGTGAGTAACACGGCTTCGATCTCTGCCGGGTAAGCGTTGAACCCGCCGACGATGAACATGTCCTTCTTGCGATCGGTGATCCGCAGATTGCCATCGGCACCGACGAAGCCAACATCGCCGGTGCGCAGCCAGCCGTCGATGCTCGCCGCGGCGGTTCCCTGAGGATCGTTGAAGTAGCCCTGCATGATGTTGAATCCACGCACGACGAACTCGCCGGGAGTGCCCGCCGCGACGTCGTGGCCATCGTCGTCGATGACGCGCACCTCAACCCCCGGCAACGGGCGGCCGACCGTGGTAGCGATGGTCTCCACCGGATCGTCGAAACGGCACATGCTGATCGTGCCGGTTGTCTCGGTCATCCCGTAGCCGGTGACGACGGTGCGAATCTTCAGCACCTCTCGCATTTTGCGGATGACCTCGACCGGCACGACGGCGGCGCCGGTGACCGCCGAGCGCACACTGCTGAGATCAAACGTCGGCAACGACGGGTGATTGAGGATCGATTGGAAGACGGTCGGCGGGCCAGGGAGCATGGTGATCCGCTCGGTAGCCACCGTTTCCAGGACGGTGGCCACATCGAACACGGGCAGCGGATGCAGAGTTGCACCCTGCAGCACGCAGGCCAGCACGCCCGACTTCAACCCGGCGGTGTGAAAGAAGGGGTAGACCACCAAATAACGATCGCCTTCGCGGAGATCGACAAGGTCGCTCCATGCCCGGTAGGTGCGCACGCTGGCACCATGGCCGAGCATTGCCCCCTTCGGCGCACCCGTCGTGCCCGAGGTGAAGATGATGTCGCTCATGTCGTCGGGGCCGATCGCCGCCGTGCGGGCATCGACCAGCGCCTCATCAACGGCGTTGGCCCGGGCGAGGAACGAATCCCAAGCAACGGTGTCGGCGGGGACCTCGCCGCTCATGATCACTCTCTCGCTCAGCGCTTCCAGGCCCTCCACTCCGGCGAGCAATTCCGGGTAGCTGGTGTCCAGAAAGTCGGTGACGGTGATCAGCATCCGCGCTCCCGAGGTGCGCAGGATGTGACCCGCTTCGTCGCCGCGATAGCGAGTGTTCAGCGGCACGAGAACCCCACCGGCGGCATACACACCAAACGACGCGACGATCCACGCGGCACTGTTCGGCGCCCAGATGGCGACCCGATCACCGGCCTCGATCCCCGAGGCGATCAAGGCGCCAGCGACACGACGCGCGCGCGTGCGCAGCTGCGCAAAGGTGATCCGCGAGGCACCATCGACGATCGCTTCTCGGTCGGCGAATCGTCGTGTGGCCTCGTCGAGACAGGCGGGGATCGAATCAGGAATCGTCATCGCGCCCAACTGTAGACGCCGTTGGCCAGGGGTCGACGACCGCAGTCTGACTAGGGTGCATACTGTATGCATTCGCTGCTGATCCACGGGTTGACGATCAAGCTGTGAACGTTCTGACGTTGTCGGAATTGGCGGCGTCCGTTGCCGAACGCGAGCCCGACGCTGTCGCCTACGTGTCGGCAGGCGAGACCTTGACCTACTCGCAATGGTTACAGCGCGCCGACGCACTCGGCGCGGCGATGCGCGCCATGGGGGTGGCTCGTGGCGACGTCGTCGCCATCGCCCTGCCCTCGTCGATCGACTTCGTCGTTGCCTATCTCGCCGCGGCACGCCTCGGTGCCATCGCCACGGCGTTGAATACCCGGCTGGGGCCGAGCGAAGTCGAGGGGATTCTTCGTCGATGCTCCCCTGCCCTGATCATCCAGAGCGACTCGCACGTCCGGACTGCTGCCTTCGACGAGTCGACGACGCTCCACCAGGCCGACGCCGCCGAGCTTGCGTCATCGGCGCAGACGTTGTCCGATCCGTTCCGGGGTGACGAAACGGCGCCGCTGACCATCGTCTGGACCAGCGGGTCGACCGGCATGCCCAAAGGGGCATGGTTCGACCAGCGCGGATGCCGGGCGCTGGCTTCGATGAGCGGCATCCTTTCCGCCCCACACGACCGGCGTTTGATGCCATTCCCCTTCGCCCACGCCGGGTTCATGACCCGCGTCTGGGACCAGATCGAGCATGTGATCACCTCGATCATCACGCCACCGACGTTGAGTGCCACCGACACCCTGGCGGAGATGGTCAGGCACCGAGTCACCGTCGGCCAAGGTGTGCCGACGCAATGGGCCAAGCTGATCGAAGTGCCCGAGTTGGCCACCGCCGATCTCTCCAGCCTGCGGATCTGCAGCACCGGCGCCGCCCCAGTGCCGCCCGAACTTGCCCGTGCGATCATGGAACGCTTTCGATGCCCCGTCGTCGTTCGCTACGCCTGCACCGAGGCGCCGATTCTCACGGGCACGATTCCTGACGATCCGGTCGAGGTGCTCTACCACACCGTCGGGCGACCGGCACCTGGGGTGGAGCTCCGCTTGATCGCCGACGACGGCGCCATCGTGCCCGCTGGTGAGGTCGGGCGAATTCAGGTTCGCTCGCCAGGGGCGATGCGTGGATTCTGGAATGACCGGGCGACGACTGCGGCACAGGTTGACGGCGACGGCTGGATTGCGGTTGGCGATCTCGGCCGCGTCGATGACGACGGCAACCTCATTCTTTGCGGACGGACCACGGAGATGTATGTGCGCGGCGGCTACAACGTCTATCCGCTGGAGGTCGAGCATGTGCTCGGCGAACACCCAGACGTCGCCGCGGTGGCCATCGTCGCTCAAACGGCGCCCGTGATCGGCGAGATCGGCGTCGCATTCGTCGTCGCCCGCAGCGCCGTCGTCGACCAGCATGCGCACGCCGAGCACCTGCGGGACTGGGTTCGCCAGCGCCTTGCCGACTACAAGGCACCCGATCGGGTGATCTACCTTGATCAGCTCCCGGTGAACTCGATGATGAAGATCGACAAGCAGCAACTGCGCCAACAGTTGACCGCCAGCCAGACCTGAGCAGTGACTCAGCGGAACTGGCCCGGCGACCGTCCGGCCCCCGGCGGGCCGGCAAAGGCTTGAGCGATGGAGAGCCATTGCCTGGCGACCGGGCCGGTGGCGGTCAGGTCGGTGTCGTGCACATGGCGTCGTTGGCAGACCAGCAGGCAGAAGTCGAGCAGGCTGCCGCGCACGCAGTTCGGCGCGTCAGGGGGCCCGAAGGCGACATCGCCAAGTTCCACTCGCACCGCCTCGGTCGGCGCATCCAGGCCGTTGGCGGTGAAACTGTGAGCCAACGCTCGCCAGCCAAGGAAGGCGATGTGCTGCAGCCGGGCACTCGGCTGTCGGGCAGCGCCGAGACTATCGAAGACATCCTGGCCGTGCGCCCAGGTCTCCATGATGCGAGCGGTGAGACACGAAGCCAACGACATCTCTGGTCCATACCACGGCACGCGCACTGTCGGGTCGGCCGATCGCGCCGCGCTGACGAGATCGTTTCCGGCGCTGGTCAGCCAGTCGATGATCTCGTCGTCGGCGCAGGAATAGCTGGCCTGGCGCAGCGCTTCGACGACGTACAGGGCTGCCGTGCGCTGCTCTTCACGCAGGGCGATGAACTCGGCGGGTGTGGAGATAGCCAGCGCCGCGGCCTCGTCGAAACTGGCCAGGTGAGTGATCTGATCGCGGATCGAGAATCCGGGTGCGGGGGTCTCCTGGCGCCAACGATCGCCGACTGTTGCCAGAAGCGCAAGGAGTTCGTCTCGTTCGGCGAGCAGGTCGCGGCACAGATCACCGACGTTCATGCGCGACACCAACCACTCGTTACTCTGACGCTGGATCGAGCACCTCAACGGGGCGCGAATAGAACTGGCGCGACCAGTTGCGGTGAGCAATGATGCCGCTCTCGCCTCTGGTCAGCACGGGGCGCGGCCGAAACACCTTGTTCTCCCAAATGGGAATGTCTTGCGTGACGCCTTGGCCAAAGCGCTGGGCAACGGACTGCAACGTCGCTTCGCCAAGTTCCACCGGCGAAGTGAACATCCAGCGCACGTGCACGTTGTCGTCATCGACTGGGGTGACCGAGGAAACGAAGCTGACGACGCCTGGTACCCGCACGACACCGAGGCCGAGACCGAACGTCTCTCGTTCCAGACCGGGACTCTTCACCCGCTTGTAGGTGCCCTCGACGAATTCCTCGCCCTGCGGGATCGACTCCGTGCCATGCACGTATTGGAAATGGGCGAAGTCGTGGTTGTTCTCCGCCATCTCCTGACAACTTGTGGCGATATGAAAGTCGATCATGATCGACGCCAACCACTCGGGCGAATCAAATTCGGCGACGACCGGCACCTCAAAGAATGGATCGCCACCGTCGAGATGATGCCAAGCAAAGACCAGCCCATTGCGCTCGACGATCTGGAACGTGCGCAAGGCGGCTCTCGCCGGAATGCGCTCACTGGTGGCATAGGGAATCTCGACGCAGCGACCGCTGACGCCATCGAACTTCCAGGCATGGAACGGGCAGACGATGTGCTCGCCATCGACCTTGCCGCCGACGGCGAGGTGTGCCCCGAGGTGCGGGCAGTAGGCCTCGCTGACATGCACGCTGCCATCGCTGCCTGCCCAGGCGACAAGGTCCATGCCGAAGTATCGAAGGGCCCGCACTTCGCCGGGCGCGATCTCGCCAACTCGAGCGATGGCGAACCACCCGTTAGGCAGGGGGAAGCTGAATCGTTCACCGCCGCCGGTACGAACCCTGACCCGGGGCGTCGTCGGATCGAGCAACTCGGAGCGCACCGGCATCGGTAGTCCGACAGGCAAGTCAAGGTCGTGAGCGGTCATGTGTATATAGTGACACGCGCCCGAGGGCACACAAGGGCCGGGGGCGCTCACCCCTGGCGACGGGACATATGCGGTTCAGCTTGGCGCGGAACCGTTTCGCCGTTGAATCATCAGGGCGATGACCTCCTCAGCGTGTTGCCGCTCGGTCTTGGCGAAGGCCCGCTCGGCGCGTGGCGCGTCGCCCGCCTCTAACGCCTGGTGAACCTCGGCGATGCCGTCTCGCTGCAGCTGGATACCCTTTGGCACCGCGGCGAAGAAGTTGCCGGGAACGATCTGGGCCGTGGAACGCAACACGGCGCGCAGCCGACTCGAACCGGCGAGACGCACCAATGCAGCGAGATACGCCGTATTGGCCCGCTCGAACGCTGTTGGATTCGCCGCCTTGTGCACCTCGTCGGCGCAGCGGCGCAATGCCTCCAGTTCGTCGGGCGTCATCCGTTCAATCGCCCGCCGCGCAGCAAACCCGTAGAACCTGGCGTACAGCGTGAAACGATCGCGCACTGCCTGATCATCGAGGCCATTGACGAAGGCGCCATTGTGGCGAACAACGCTCACCCAGCCCTCGCGTTCCAGTGCGATGATCGCCTCGCGCACGGGAATTCGGCTGACCCCGATCGCTTCAGCGATCTCATCCTGCGGTAGTCGCTGACCGTCATTGAGCTCGCCGTCGAAGATCAACCGACGGACGTAGCGGGCAACGGCGTCGGCGCTCATCTCGCCGTCTCGGGGAGCGTTCCGGGCCGACTTCATTGCGGTCCGTCCGCTGCCTCGACACGGGCGGCATCGAAGCGCGTCTCAAGGGCTTCGACGACGGCACCGCCTTGACGGCACAGCGTGTTCACCCAGGCGGCATCGGCTTCATCATGGGAGCGCGCCTCAAGCGCAATGACGAAGCGGTCGTATCCCTGCTGTTGAATCTCCCGGCCAGCAGGAACGAACTCGAAGAAACCCTGAGGAAGAATCGCCGGGGTCACCAACAGTGCCGCGGTGAGGCGCGCTGACTTGGCCACCTTGACCAAGCGGCTGATGAAGCGATCGTTGAGCTCGGCGAAGGATCTGAGATCGCCGGCCTGACGCATCGCCCGAGCGAGTTCGGCAAAGGCCTGCACGTCGGCCGCGGTGGCCACCTCGCTGACCCGCCTGGCGATGAGTCCGAACACCAGACCGCGAAGTTCGAAGTGATCGAGAATGTCGCCGGACTCCAGGCCGACGACGAAGGCCCCACGATTGGCCTCGAAACGCACCCAACCTTCACGGTCGAGGGCAAAGAATGCTTCACGAACCGGAATTCGACTGACGCCAAGCTCATTCGCGATCTCGTCTTGACGTAAGCGATCCCCGGCAACAACCTCGCCGGAAATGATCAACCGACGGATGTGAGCAGCAACCTGATCGGCGCTGCTTTCACGCTTCAGACGGCGACGCGAGTGGCCGTCGAACAACGGGGTCGTCACGCTCGTCGGAGTGTTCACATCGTTCGTCATCGGTCTCTCAACGCGTACTCCTGGCCGGGCGCTGGCATTATACGACCCGACGCGACCGACGGCTCGGACCGAGAGGGGTCGTTGCGTATATTGTGTGCATCTGCCGTGTTTGACGGGCAGACCCGCCTGACGGCGACCGGAAAGAGGGGGCCGATGCGGCTCGGATCAAGCGAACAGGAACGACAGTTCCGAGCCGAACTTCGCACCTGGTTGGCCGAGGCGATGGTCGATGTACCGGCCCCCGCCGGTGCCGACGATTGGCCGGCACAGCGCGCCTATGACACCGCCTGGCAGCGCAAACTGTACGACGCCGGGTACGCCGGGATCTCCTGGCCACAGGCCTATGGCGGACGCGGCGCATCGCCGAGCGAAGAACTCATCTTTCTGGAAGAGACCGAGCGGGTTGGCGCGCCGTATGTCGGCTGCAATTTCGTCGGCACGCTGCATGCCGGCCCGACGATCGCCGCTGAGGGCACGGACGGCCAACGCGCCGCCCACCTCCCGGCGATCCTGCGCGGCGAGCAGGTGTGGTGTCAGGGTTTCTCCGAACCCGAGGCGGGTTCCGATCTGGCCTCGCTGCGCACCCGCGCCGTGCTCGACGGCGACAGGTACGTAGTCAACGGCCAGAAGGTGTGGACCTCGCACGCTCAGGTCGCCGACTTCTGCGAACTGCTCGTGCGCACTGATGCCGACGCCCCGAAGCACAAAGGCATCACCTGGCTGATCATGCCGATGGACTTGCCCGGGATCGAACTACGGCCGTTGAAGACCCTCGCTGGCGTATCGGAATTCAACGAGATGTTTCTCGACAACGTGCGGATCCCGGTGGCCAATCGGGTCGGCGCAGAGAACGACGGATGGCGAGTGGCGATGGTGACGTTCGGCTTCGAACGAGGCACAGCGTTCGTCAGCGAGTTGTTGGGCTCGATTCGACTGGTGCACGACCTGGCCCGCATCGCCCGACCATCGACCGGCGCCGCGTCCTGGGCGGATGCCGGAATCCGCCGAGAACTGGCACTCATCGCCGCCGAACTCGATGCCTTGTGGGCCTACACCAAACGCAATGTGTCGCGCGCCGCCAGAAACGGCAACGCCGGCGTTGGCGGCTCGGTGTTCAAGCTCGCCTATCACGAGAGCCGCGTCCACCTCGGTGAATTGGCAATGCGCATCCTCGGGCGAAGGGGTCTGGCGTTCGGTCACGATGCGCAGATCAGCGACTACGACCATGTCGAGGAGCGGCTCTACGCCTTGTCGTTGAGCATTGCGGCCGGCACCTCGCAGGTGCAGAAGAACATCGTCGGCGAACGACTGCTCGGCCTGCCCAAGGAGCGCTTGTGAACCTCGAACTCAGCGATGAACAGATCGAACTGCGCGACGGCCTGCGCCGTTTCCTTGTCGACCGTTTGAGCCCCGGCGCGCTGTTGTCGTGCGCCGAGCAGCCCGGTGCCGTCAACCGCGAGCTGTGGCGCGAGATCGCCGACATGGGCGTGTTCTCGATCAGCCTTTCGGAGACCGCTGGCGGCTTAGGGCTCGGGCGCGCCGAGGCAGTGATCGTCTTTGAAGAGCTCGGCCGCAGCGGCGTATCCGGCCCGCTGGTAGCTACCTACCTTGCCGCCGCCTACCGCCCAGGCGCGGCAGCCGGTGACGAGGTCGTCGGCGGGGTCGTCGACACGAGCGAACCGATCATCGAGCATCTCGACGCCCTCGACGGACTGCTGGTGTTCGACAGCGACGGCGTGCGTCTCGTCGACCGACCGTCGGGGACGGCGTTTGCCCGCCCGCTCGACCCGCTTTCACCGGTCCATCGGGTGGGCGCACTCGCCGACGGCATTCGCCTCGCCGACGCAGCAACGGCTGGTGTGCTGCGCCGCGACGCCGACCTGCTGGTGGCCGCGCTGCAGGTCGGGCTCGGCGAGGCCGCGATCGTGATGGCCACTGAATACGCCAAGAGTCGGATTCAGTTTGGGCGGGTGATCGGCGGCTTCCAGTCGATCAAACACCTGCTCGCCGAGGCGGCCGTGTGGTTGGATGTGGCCCGAGCGGCGGTCCATGCCGCTGCGGTCGAGGTCGACGAGATCGACAACAATCCTGAGGTGGCGTTTGATGGGCACACCTGCAGCGCCTCGTCGGCGCGCATCGTGGCTAGCGCTGCCGCCAACCGGGCCACCGCTACCGCAGTGCAGGTTCATGGCGGCATGGGCTATACCTGGGAGCTGGAGACCCACCTCTATCTCAAGCGGGTGGCGGTACTCGACACCACCCTCGGCTCACCGGATGAGTCACTCGATCAGCGAGCCGACGAACTGATCCTCGCCGCCGCCGGCGATTGAGTCGCGCGACGCGGGAGAACGAGTCGGATGAGCAACGACGTTGCATCGAATCGGCGACGGTGGCCTCGTGAGGTCGTCGGCACAAACACTTGGACGAGCACCGAGCCAAGCAAGAGATCGAAGACATCGTCGCGATTGACCGTCTCGTCGACCTGCTCCGGGCCAGCGGCGCTGAGCAGGTCGTAGAACTGCGGCCGCCACGAGCCTGCCATCCACACCTCTGCCGAGCGGCCGCGCTCATCTTCTTGGTACAGAGCCAGCAACGCGGGTAATGCGGCACGGACAACGGGGGCCTCGAGTGCACGGCGCAGTGCTGACTCGAAGCGGCGCAGGTCGCCAGCAAGATCGCCAGTCGGCGGCCCAAGGGCCGCAGGTGGCGGAGCGACAGCGGCTTCGATGAGCTGGATCCGCGATGGCCAGCGCCGATAGATCGCCGAGTTCGGCACCGCGGAGCGGTCGGCGATCGCCTGGATCGTCGTCGCTGAGAAGCCCACTTCGACGAGCAGTTGGCAGCGTTCGCGGCGAGCACCCGATCATCGATCGAGGCGTCGCGTGGTCTGCCGCGCCGTCGGGGTTGCGTCTCCGCGTTCATTTACGCGAATATTACTCGCGAATTGGTCGAACGAATCGGAGCGAACGATGACGAACGAGAACATCCCGGGAAGCGAATTGGTCGACCGGATGTTTCCGGCGCCGCGCAACCACGACATCGCCCTCGAGGACCGCGCCGCGTGCTCCGTGCCCTCCGGCACGGACATGGCCCCGCAGGGAACCGGAGCGACGAAGTGGTACGAAGGCGGCGGCCGAAAAGGTGAGCGGGCCCGCAAGGAGATCATGATCTATCCGCCGACGCGTGGTCTGGCGACGCAGGGCGACCCGTTCGAGCCGGTGAAGATCGGCGTGTTGGTCGATATGGATCTCGGCCAACTGCTGGCCGATTGGCTCGACCCGACGATTTTGGCCATCGAGGACGCGCTCAACGAGGGGGTCTACGACCGGCCGGTGCAGCTCATCGTCGCCGATGCCCGCGGCTTGCCGCGGGAGAACTTCAAGAAGTGTCGCGACGGGTACGAATGGCTCTGCGACCAAGGTTGCGTCGTCGTGCTCGGACCACTGATCTCCGACAACTCGCTGTCGATCCAGGAACTCGTCAATCAGCGCAAGGTGCCGGTCATCGGCTGGACCGGCGCCTGGCGATTCGCCTCGCAATACTGCTTCACGGTGGCCAACGGCGACATACCGACCGAAGGCGTGATGTGCGCACAGTGGCTCGCCAAGCAGGGCTACAAGAGCGTCGGACTGTTCTGGGAACAGGGTTCCTCGGGCCGTGACTATGCCGAGTTCTTTCGCGAGGAAGCGGGGCGGTTGGGGATCACGATCGCGCGTGACGTCAAGCTCGGCCCGAACCCTCGTGGGCTCACCGAGCATCTCCGAGCAATGCGCGACAGCGGCACGGAGGCGATCTACTACGGCGGTTACGGCTATTCCACCTTTCACTTCGCCCGCGCCTTCAAAGAGCTCGATTGGGATCCGCCGCGGGTGATGGGCACCGCGTTCATGTTCTACTCCAACACCAACGAGTGGGCGCAAGGTCTCGAGGGCTGGCACGGCGTCGACCAACTCGGTGAGGATGGCACGAACCCTAACTACGAGGCGATGATCCGACGCTTCCAGGCTCGGTTTAACCGGGTCTCGAAGAACGTGGTCGTTGCCCTGTCCTACGACACCGCCAGGGTGGCGATCCATGGCATCGCCAACGCCGGGATGGCCACCCCGGAAGAGGTCATGCTCGGTATCGAACGCATTCGCTGGATGCCGGCAACCAATGGTGGGCCCGGCACCTACATCCAGTTCGGCCCATGGGACCGCAAGGGCTACAAGGGCGACTTCCTGACGATCCGCGAGTTGCGCGGTGGTCAGTTGCGCTTCGACGGGTATCACCGCCCAGAGTTCCCCTCGAATCATCAATGAGCGATTCAGCGATGAATGCGGGCCGAGCTGATCCCTTCGTGCGATCGAGCCCCCGAGCCGAGCGAGACTAAACAACCGGTCTCACAGAATTCTGTTACATCGTTGTACGTCTATGTAATTTCGATGTACGTCCGTGTGAGTTCTGTTGCTGAGAGAACGGTGCTCGGCGGGAGGGTGTTGCGGGTTATCGTTTCGGATGGTTGCCGCACAACTCAGGTTCGTCCTCATTCACGGCGGGGCGTCGTCCTCAGGGTTCTGGGATCTGTTGACGCCGCTGCTCCCCCGACCGTGGCTGGCCATCGATCTCCCTGGACGCGCTGGTAAGCCGTTCGACCCGATGACCTTCAGCATCGGCGAGGGCGTCGAGTCGATCGTCAACGACATCGACGCGGCTGGCCTCGGTGACGTGGTGCTGATCGCCCATTCCTCGGGGGGATTCTTCGTGCCCGGCGTCGCCGCCCGCCTTGGGACTCGGGTGCGACACATCGTGCTTTCGCCGCCGTGCATACCGAGCGAAGGTGGCCTTGGGCTGGAGGCGATGAAACCCTCTTATGCGCGGCGAATGCAGGAATCGATCGACAACGCACGTCTGCGTGGCACGGCGTTCACGACGGCCGGTCCTCCGGAGGATCCGGAGGTCTTGCGTCGGGCCTATGGAGTCGAGCTCGATGATGCCCAACTGGCGTTTGTCGCCGCGCCTGAGCGCAACCCGCGCGACTCGACAAACTTCTATTTCCAACCCATCTACTGGAGCGCGGCGGCTGATATTCCCGTCACGGTTGTGCGCCAACTGCGCGACACGGTGACGACGCTCGAGCTTCAGGACGCGATGATCGCTCGTCTGCCCAACCCCGACCTCGTGACGGTGATCGATCTCGACACCGGGCACATTCCGGCGATCACCGACGCGGCGGCGATGGCTTCGATCTGTGCCGACATCGTCGGCGGACTTGAACGAGCCTGAGACGTTCGACGCTCCCGCCGGGCTCGACGGCTCGACGGTAAGTAGCAGCAGCGCTCAGACGCTGCCGTGTACCTCTTCGACGGTGGGCCCAATGCGCTCGACCAGGTCGGCCAGTGCCGCGGTGTCGACGCGATACAGCTGAGCGGCGGTCAGGCCAAGAATCTGGCGGGCCTCGCTCTCCGGTATGCCGCCGAAGCGCTTGGCAATCCATTCCCGAGTGTGTGGGTAGGTGCCTTCCGGATGGGGAAGATCATTGCCCCACAGCAGGTTGCCGATGCCGATCTCGTGGCGGCGAGCGATCTCATCGACCCCGGGCGTGGATGCGGCGAAGAAGCAGTTGCGATCGACGTACTCGCTCGGCTTCATCGTCAGATCGTGTTTGAAGGCCTCACCGAACTTGCGCGTGGTGTGTCCGCCGACCCACTTCTCATCCATCCGCTGGAGCTGGTCCGGTACCCACCAGGCACCGTTCTCGGCGATCGAGTACTTCAGGTTGGGATGGCGCTCGAAGACGCCGGACAGCAGCAGCACCCAGAATGGGCGCGCCGCCCACCACCACGCTTCGGTGGCGTAGATCGAGACGAAGCCCGGACCGGGCAGGTAGTCCGATGGCCCAGCGCCGGAGTGGGTGTGTAGCACGAGGCCTGTTTCGGCACACGCTGCCCAGAACGCGTCGTAGCCGAGGTCGAGGTAGGCCGGCGCGTCGAACCAGCGCGTCGGCATCATCACGCCACGCAGGCCCATGGCGGCGGCAGCATGCACCTCAGCGACGGCCTCGTCGAGGCCTGCGGTCACGGGCACGACGGCGATGCCGATGCGCCGGTGCGGGTTGGTCCGGCAGAAATCGGCGAGCCAGCGGTTGTGGGCGCGAGCACCGGCCTTGACGGCCTCAGGGTGAGAGTTGCGCCCGGAGGCGAGGCCGGAACCGAACGGTGACGAGGCCAGCCTGCCGGTGCCGAGTACGTCGGCATCAGGGAACAGCACCTCGGCAGCGACGCCTTCGGTATCGAGGATGTGGTCGCGGGCTGCGGGATCAAATCCAGCGCGCATTTCGTGGTCACCGGTTTCCTCGTCCCATTCCTCGACGAATGCTGCGGTGACCATGCCCTGGCTGGCGGTAGCGGCCTGGTGTTCGTCGAACTGGGCGCGGAAGCGCTCTTCGAGATATTCACGGTAGACCGATGGCGGTGGTCCGGCGTGACCGTCAGCCGAGATGACCAGATACTTGCTCATAGTCGAGCGCCTCCCTTGATTATTGAAGCTTCTTCGATAATACCGCGTTGTTGGCGTTCGTCAATCCCTGAACGGTTGACCGAGGGTGGCCGAGGACGTATTATCACAATGCTTTCGAAAACTCTAGCGCAAGGGGATGTCATGGCACAGCCAGATCCGATCACGCCGGGCGATTATGCCAACTGGCCGACGCTGCGGATGATCTACCGTACGGATGCGGAGTGCATCGCCGCGTTGTTGCCGCCGGGCATCGAGCCAGGTGCCGAGCCGCACGTTCACATTCACGTCTATCAAGTGCCGATCGCTGGAGAGCCCGAGTTCGGCATCGTCGTGATGGTTCCTGCGCGCTACAACGGCATCGACGGCTTCTTCAACATTGGCACCGGCATCGATCAGGAACAAGCGATCGCCATCAGCCACGAGCTCAATGGCCAGCCGAAGTTTCCGTGCACGATCAAGTACTTCCGCATCGGCAAGCACGTGGTTGCCAGGGTGCACCATCAGGGCTACACGTTCCTCGAATTTTCGGGTGACGTCGGCGAAGACATCTCCGCCGACGGTCCGCAGAGTTGGACCGAGCATCAGTGGTGGTTGAAGTTCTCGCGCGCCGTCGGTGGCGTCGCCAACAGTTACGACTTCCCGCCTCACGTCGTCAAGGTGTCGGCGTCGTCGTCGCTGCTGTACCGCATCAACGTCGAGGGCGAATTGCTGCTGCGCAACTCACCGTGGGACCCGATCGCCGAACTGTTGCCGATGCGCGAGCAACTCGCCGCCCATCTGCAAAAGACGCAGATGGATTTCACGACGCGCTCGCTGACCCTTGCCGGTGCGCTCGACCCCGACGCCTTTTGGCCCTTCGCCGACACCATCGGCAACTCCCGCTGGCCAGGTCTCGGCGGCGGCCCGCGCCGACGGCTGTAGAAACCCGACCGAGGAGCCGCATGTTGCCGGTTCGCTCGCGTGCTGGACGTTGGCTGTGCAAGCAGTGCAGCGTCACGGTCCGAGAGCTCCGCGCTCTGCGTGGGCCTACCTCGCCGCGGAGACGAGGACCGGGATGCCGTTGAGCACGGCATTGCCCGAGATCTCGTTAGCCCACCGACCGGAAAGTCCATATTGACTCCTCGACTGCCGCGCGGTCATTGCCCGATGACCGCCTTGAGTGCATCGGCGTCCTCAGGGAGAAGGCCGCCCTGATTGCGGGCGACTCGGACCGATCGCTCCCACGCCTTCTCGAAGTCGCGTCGCTCCGGGTACAGCGCACTGATCTGGCTCGGTGTGAGCGGAATTGTCTGGCCGAAGAGGACACAGAAGCCCGGGGCACCGACCGGCGGAAGGCCGGAGAGAACGGCGATCGGCGCGTCGACTGCAGGCGTGCGGATGCCCCCCGTCACGTTGCCGACGGCGTCCTTTACGTACGACGGTGGTGTGGTGGTCATGTCGACGTTGAGCCTCGGCATCAACTTCGGCGGCCTGCCCGTGCTGGTCCAGGTAGTGAGAGCGCGCAGCGCCGCCTGGAACACGTAGTGCTGCTGGCCGGCGTTGAACGGCACCGGGCACGTGAGCGAGAACCCGCCGAGTGTCACGGACGAGGGCGGCCTTGTCAAGGATGCGAATTGCGCGAGGTGAGAGGCCCAGCTGCCGTTGTCGTTCTGGAACTCGGTGACCAGGTAGGCGTCGGCGTGCGAGGTGCCGGCCGCCTCCCAGAGCCTGAATGACGCGCTGTCGGGTTGTCTGGCTGGCAGGTAGTTGAGGGGGCCGGCAACGTCGGTCTCGGTCTGGAACGTGAGCACCGGAAATGCCGAGTCGTCGCGGATAAACACAACCGGTGGTACCGCGACTGACGCCTGCGGAGGCTGCGACAGCGCGGCGGCAGTTCCTGAACGGCTGTTGATGAGGAACGAATCGAACACGTTGACCAACGGTGCGATCGCGTTGACGTACGTCGTCAGCCGGAACGCAGACTGCGACTCGCCGGCGGCGATGACGTGCTGCGGGGTGAGTCCTGGCATGAGCAGGGATGCTTGCGCCCGGATTGCTTGACCCGCCTGCGAGTAGATGTCATACGAGTAGCTGTCGCCAGGATGCACCAATGCTGCGTAGCGCGCCGGGTCGACGCGCCGTAGCGCCTGCACGCCGACGCTTTGGGCTGACACGCCGACGTACACGTCACCGCTGCGGACGATCTCATTGTGGCCCAACGACCAATCCGGCGCTCCGTCAGCCCCGCCAGAGACATTGAACCACTCCACGATGACGTTGCCGCTGAACGCCGCCGGATCGATGGGCTGCACCACCACAAGGCGCGACGTGAACGCGGCCGACCCCGCTGGTTCCACCGACCACTTCCCGTCAGAGCCGAGCGCACCCACATTGGCGTACGAACTTGCCGTCCCCGAGAAGAAGTATTCAGCCGCCGCATAGCCGACGTCGGACAACGGGTAGCTCGCCAAGATCAACGACGGCGAACCAAGCCCACCTGACACCGGACCCTGGACCGTCGGATTCGCGGCAGACGGGACGGGACGGGGCGGCAACTGTTCACGGCCGGTGGCCGTCGCCGCTGGCAGCAACGACCCGGCCATCAGACCCACAGCGGCCAACGCAGCCGTTCGACGCCGCACCCGCAGTGGCGGTTCTGCGGTTCGCTGTTCGACGGTAGCTTGCCTGCGATGCGTCAACCATGACTTGTGCATGTGAACCCCCCGGTCCGCTCGACGACTCGTGGGCCCACTCCGGAGGCGAAGCCTCAAGAACGCAACCACGAGCCGATGTCGACCTAGTTTGAGCCAACTTGACAGTTATGTCAAATTTGCCTCGCCGTCGGCCGAATGCACCACCAGGTACTCTCAGTACACGCAGCATCGCCGACTATCACAAGTAGACGTAGAAGCCGTCCTGAATGTTGAACCCAGAGTGAGCACCTGAAGCGCCCCACCGTCAGCGAGTTCGCCAGTCCAGATCTCGGCAGGAAACGCCAATTCCACAGCATCTGAAAGCAACTCGTCCATCAGATATCTCCCGCCGGCGGGGTCATTGACGACAAAACGACGAAGGCCCCCGACAACGGGGGCCTTCGGTAGCCGGAACCCGGCGAGATGTTGGTGGGGCTACACAGAATCGAACTGTGGACCTCATCCTTATCAGGGATGCGCTCTAACCGACTGAGCTATAGCCCCCGATGAAATCGGGCACCGAAGGTTATCGGTAACACGGGCTCAATCTCAACCGAGTTACTCGTCGAGATCGGCGTTTGGCTCCAGCAATCGGGTGCGCATCGACTCGAACCGACGAGCGGTAACGACGTTGCGCTCCACCACTTCCTCTTCAAGCACCGTCACCCGCACACCACCGACCAGATCGGTGATCAAGTTGAACAAGGTGGCCGCAAGCACGATCACTCCGGTCAACCCAATCGCCAGGAACAGCCCGCCGATCCAGGCGCCGTGGTAGATCTCGCCACCCTTGAATTCGAAGTTGTCCCAGCCGAACGACTCGAAAAACTTCTCCATATTGTCGATCGTGCCGGTGCGGTAGGCCACCTGCCAGAGCAACACCCCAGCGGTGAGGATGATGCCGTAAAGCACCATGCTGAACAAAAGCCCGACCTTGAACGCACTCCACGGATCGACATGGCGCACCACCCGGGTAACACGACGCACCCGCGGGCGTCGACGAGGGCGAGACGACTTGACGTTGGTTTGCCGCTGAGGTTCCGCCCGCCGTTGTTGAACGGGTTCGGGCTGGGCCGGAGGCGGACCTGGTGTGAGCACCGGGGTGGGCTCAACCGGCGCAACACGGGCTGCGGGAGCGGGCGTGGGCGCTGGCGTGGGCGCTGGCGAAGGTTGCGGGATCGGCATTGTGGGCGCAGGACGGCGGGCGACGATCGGGGTCGGCGTCGTCACCGCTGGCGGCGGGGGAGTAACACTCGGCACGGCAACAGTGGCCGCCGGAGGCGGAAGCTGCACCGGATTGCCGACCACGTGATCACGGCCGAGCAACACCCCGGCGGGTTGTTGGTTGAGGCTCTGTGCAGCGCGGCGTGCCGACGCAAGAAGCCCGTTGTCGCGGTCCGGCTGACCTGGCTGGAGAATGCCCACATCGTGAGTGTAGAAGGTGAATCACCCGGTGACGTGGCGCGCCGTGTGGATCAGCCTGGCGAGGCAGATGCCCGCGCTGTCGCCGACGCGCCGTCGACCACCACGGTGACCAGGAAATCTTCACCCAAGCTCGCCCACGAACTGACCGTTGCATCGTTGGCCGCGGCGACGGCGAAGGCCTCCGCCGGCCCCAGTTCAGCTCCGGCAAGCGCCGCCGCATCGGCAGCTGATTGTGCCCGAGCTCGAGCGATCAACGTGGCCGACAGTCGCGCTGCAGCTACAACGACGACGATGCTGACGGCCACGATGGCCAACACCAGCAGCAGTGCCTGACCACGGTCGTTGCACTCAGTTCGACGGTTCACGCCGAACTGAGTGCCCGAGCGTCTTACTCGTCGGAATCGGACGACAGGATCGGGGCCACCGACGCCACCGATTGACCGTTGTCGAGGCTCATCACCCTCACGCCGGTGGCATCTCGACCCTGCGACGAAATCTCGCGCACCGACATCCGAATCGTCACGCCACCACTGGAGACGGCGACGATGTCGTCGTCGAGGCCAACCATGAAGGCGGCAACGACCTTGCCCTTGCGACCGGTGAGACGGATGCCGATAACACCTTGGCCACCGCGACCCTGCTTGTTGAAACGGTCGAGTTGCGTGCGCTTGCCGTAGCCAGCGTCGGTGATCATCAAGATTGCCGTGTCGTCACGGGCGACGTCGACGCTGACCACCTCGTCGGTTGCCTTCATCTTCATACCGCGCACACCGCCGGCGGAACGACCCATCGGGCGCACCTCATCCTCGGCAAAACGAATCGTCATGCCGCTGCGGCTGACCATGAAAATGTCGTCGCTGCCGCTGGTCTCGATGACCTTGACCAACTCGTCTTTGTCACGCAGGTTGATGGCGATGAGGCCATCTCGACGGCTGGAGTCGTACTCGTTGAACGCCGTTTTCTTGACGACACCGTTCTTGGTGGCGAAGAACAGGTTGCGCTCGCCCGCGAAATCACGGGTATCGATGATCGCCTGGATCGTCTCGCCTGCCTGCAACGGCAACAGGTTGACGATTGGCATGCCCTTGGCTGTGCGTTCACGCTCGGGAATGTCCATGGCGCGCAGTCGATAGACCTTGCCGCGGTTACTGAAAAACAACAAAAAGGCGTGCGCCGTGGTGAAGATCACGTGGCGAACGATGTCGTCGGACTTCAGCTTGGCGCCACTCACGCCACGACCGCCGCGGCCCTGGGTCTTGAAGCTGCCAGCTGGCACGGCCTTGACGTATTGCGCCTCGGTCATGACAATGACCAATTCGCTGTCGTCGACGAGATCTTCGATGCTCATTTCACCCGAATCGAGGGTGATCGCGCAGCGCCGATCCGTGGCGAATCCTTCGCGCACAGCCAACAGTTCGGTCTTGATCACGTCGCGCAACTTCACCTCGGAATCGAGGATCGACTGCAGATCGGTGATGGTCTCACGCAGGTCGGCGAGTTCTTGTTCGAGATCGATGCGGCTCAGCCGGGTGAGCTGGCGCAGCTGCATGTCGAGAATGTCTTGCGCCTGGATTTCGGTGAAATCGAACGGCGCCGACATCAACCCTTCGCGGGCCTGAGCGGCGTCATCGCTGGCCCGGATCAGGGCGATGATTTCATCGATGACGTTGAGCGCCTTGAGGCGGCCCTCGATCTTGTGCTCACGCTCTTTGGCCTTGCGCAGGCGGTACTGGGTGCGCCGGGTGATGACCTCGACCTGGTGGGCGATGTAGCCCTGCAGTGCGGTGACTAGGTTCAGCGTGCGCGGCACGCCATCGACCAGGGCCACCATGTTGACGCCAAAGCTGGTTTGCAGCTGCGTCAGCTTGTACAGGTTGTTGAGCACGACGTTGGCGTTGGCGTCACGCTTGAGGGTGATGATCAGGTTGGTTTTGCCGCCCGAAGAGGCGTCGTTGACGTCGGCGATGCCGTCGAGATCGCCACCATCGACAAGCTCCACGATGCGCCCGGCGATCGCCGAGGCACTGGTTTGGTACGGCAGCTCGGTGACCACGATCTGATAGCCGCCGCGCTTGGTCTCCTCGATCGAGGCGGTGGCGCGGATCTTCACGCTGCCACGGCCGGTGCGGTAGGCATCCATCAGCCCGGCACGCCCGAGAATGCTTCCCCCGGTCGGGAAGTCGGGGCCCTTGACATAGGCCATGAGATCGTCCGGCGTGGCCTCGGGGTTGTCGATCAGATGCACCGTGGCGTCGATCACTTCACCGAGGTTGTGCGGCGGGATGTTGGTGGCCATGCCAACGGCGATGCCCTGGCTGCCATTGACCAACAGGTTGGGGAATCGGGCGGGCAACACCGTTGGCTCGGTGCGGCTGCCGTCGTAGGTGGCCACCATGTCGACGGTTTCGTCGTCGATGTCGGCCAACAACTGCATGGCCAAGGGGTGCAGACGACACTCGGTGTAACGAGCCGCAGCAGGACCGAAGTCGGGCGAGCCGTA
Organism: uncultured Acidimicrobiaceae bacterium; assembly: GCA_963732585.1. Lineage (GTDB taxonomy): Bacteria > Actinomycetota > Acidimicrobiia > Acidimicrobiales > Ilumatobacteraceae > WLMZ01. The sequence goes on from CAVSZY010000004.1 coordinate 726,332, forward strand.
GTTGCCGTGGAAATCGATCAATGGGTGACGCAACGAGAACGGCTGCGCCATGCGCACCAAGGCGTCGTAGATGCTGCTGTCGCCGTGCGGGTGATATTTGGCCATCGTGTCGCCACTGACGCGGGCCGACTTGACGAACGGACGGTCGGGGCGGAAGCCCTGTTCTTCCATGTCCCAGATGATTCGCCGGTGCACCGGCTTGAGCCCGTCACGCACGTCGGGAAGGGCGCGTGCCATGATCACCGACATGGCGTAGTCGAGGAAGCTGCGCTCCATCTCGTCTTGCAAGGCAACCGGTTGCACGCTCAGCGACGGGTCGACCGGTTCGTTGTTCGGCACGTCGTCGGAGTCGGGAGGATTGGGGATGTCGCTCATCAGATGTCCAGGAATCTCACGTCTTTGGCATTGGTTTGAATGAAGAACTTGCGGCTGTCGACGTCGTCGCCCATCAGCACGCTGACGATCTCATCGGCGATCGCCGCCTCTTCCACGGTGACCTGCAGCAAGGTGCGCGAAGCGACGCTCATCGTTGTGCCACGCAACTCTTCCCAGTCCATTTCACCGAGACCCTTGAGGCGCTGGAAATCCTTCTTGTGGTTCGGGCGATCCTCGAGGAAATGAGCCTTGGCGGCATCGTCTTTGAGGTACACCTTCTCCTTGCCGATCTCCGTTGAATACAACGGCGGCTGGGCGATGTACACGAAGCCAGCTTCGACCAACGGACGCATTTGGCGGAAGAAGAAGGTGAGCAGCAACGTGCGGATGTGGCTGCCATCGACATCAGCGTCGGCGAGGATGATGATCTTGTGATAGCGCGACTTGTCGGAATCGAACTCGTCGCCGACACCGCCACCGATGGCGGTGATCAAGGTTTGCACCTCGGTGTTCTTCAACATCTTGTCGAGCCGGGCCCGTTCGACGTTGAGGATCTTGCCGCGGATCGGCAGAATCGCCTGGATACGCGGGTCACGGGCATCGAGCGCCGTGCCACCGGCTGAGTCGCCTTCGACGATGAACAATTCGCTCTCCGCGGGATTGCCGCTGGTGCAGTCCTTCAGCTTGTCGGGCATGCCCGCGCCGGCCAGTGCCGTCTTGCGGCGGATCGCGTTGCGGGCGTTTTTGGCGGCGACACGAGCCTGGGCGGCGGAGAGCGCCTTTTTGACGACGCGGTTGGCTTCGGCCGGATTCTCTTCCAACCATTCGGCGAGGCGTTCGTTGGTGGCCTTTTGCACAAACGAGCGCATCGGCACGTTGCCGAGCTTGGCCTTGGTCTGGCCCTCGAATTGCGGCTCACGTAACTTCACAGCGACGATCGCGGTGATGCCCTCGCGAATGTCTTCGCCGAGCAGGTTGTCGTCTTTCTCCTTCAACAGGTTCTTGGCACGCGCGTACTTGTTGACGACGCTGGTCAACGCCGTCTTGAAACCCTCGACGTGCATGCCACCTTCTGTGGTGGAGATGCCGTTGGCGTAGCCATGGATGCCCTCGTAGTAGCCCGTGTTCCACTGCATGGCGATATCGAGCGTCTGGCCACCCTCGTCATCGGAATCCTCGTAGAAGGCGACCTTGCTGAACAACGCCTCCTTGGAAGCATTGAGGTGCTTGACGAAATCGACGATGCCACCCTTGTACTGATAGGTGACCTTTTGTTCCTTGCCAGGACGCTCGTCGCTGAAGACGATCTCCAGGCCGCGGTTCAAAAACGCCATCGTCTGCAGACGCTCCAACACGGTGCGAGCGACGAACTCGGTGCCCTCGGCAAAGAAGATCGTTGGATCCGGCCAGAAGGTGACCGCCGTACCACTGGTGCGGCCGCGCGGGCTGCTGCCGACAACTGCGATCTTGCCCTGCGGCTTGCCGCCTTTGGCATACATCTGCTGGTAATGGCTGCCACCGCGGTCGACATCGAGCATGAGCTTCTCACTCAAGGCATTGACCACGCTGACACCAACGCCGTGCAGGCCGCCGGAGACCTTGTAACCCTCGCCGCCGAACTTGCCGCCAGCGTGCAACACGGTGAGCACCACTTCGGCCGCGCTCTTGCCCTTGTGCGGACCAGACGGATAAGGGTCGACGGGGATACCACGACCGTCGTCGCTGACCCGACAGCCACCATCGGCTTGCAGCGTGACCGAAATCGAGGTGCAATAGCCAGCCATTGCCTCGTCGACGGAGTTGTCGACGACTTCCCAGATGAGGTGATGCAGGCCAGCCAAACCGGTTGAGCCGATGTACATACCCGGGCGTTTGCGCACGGGATCGAGGCCCTCGAGGACCTGAATGTCTTTGCGCGCCGTAGTCGGCGGTGCCTTGCGTATTTCGGGAGGCAGCTTTGGCGCCAGCGTCGACAACCTCGACGCCAGGCTCTGATGAATTTGGTGGGGTGTCTGTCATCGACACAGAAGACCTCTTGGGTTGGGACGCTTCGTTAGCGATGGTTTCGCCGCGGAAGCCCGGCAGATCATGCAGGTGGTTTGTCAGAGGGCGAACCGACCCGCAGGCGGCACGCCGATCGCCCGTTTCGAGCTGTCGAAGTGGATGTTCTCAGCCTACCAAATGGGTATCACAAAGATGTGATTTACCGACGGTTCCGTGCCATGAGCCAATTCTTTACGAAACGGCTCAAAATTGGCGTCTCAGCGCCGCTTGACCCGAATATCGAAACGCGAGACCTCTAAACCCGCTATGGACCGCAGGCGTTCGATTACGTCGGACTCCAGGAAGCGCAACTGAGTGGCCCATGTCGGGTCATCGACCTCGACCAGGAGATGGTCGTGATCGAACTTTATCGGACGCACATGCTCAGCTACGGCAGGGCCGACGGCATCACTCCACCGAGCGAACAACGACCCCATCGACTTAGCGCTGACCGGCGAGCCGCGCAGACCCCGCAGTACCTGGTCGAGACTCGACTGCAAGGGCAAGGGTTCGTTGGACATCAGGCGATCACCGTACCCGCGCTGATGTGCACGACGCTGTCTGGGTGGGCATCGATTGGCAGCGCCGCGGCCGTGGTCATCAGCACCTGACCGACGGGCAGGTGCGACAGCAGCGCTGTCGCCCGGGTGGCATCCAACTCGGACAACACATCGTCGAGCACCAACACGGGTGGCGAACCCGTCCGCTCGGCGATCAAACGGTGCGAGGCCAAGCGCAAGGCCAATGCCAAACAGCGCTGCTCGCCCTGGGAGGCATGTGTTCGCGCCGGCAATCCGTTGATTGCCAATTCGAGTTCGTCACGATGCGGCCCAACCGAGGTTGTTTGGCGGCGGAGGTCATCGTGACGGGCTTCGGCCAATGCGGCAGCCAAACCACCGCGCCGCCAAATCGGTTCGTAGACAACATCGATCGCCGTTCGCACCCCCGCAAGTTGTTCATAGGCCTCGACGATCAGCGGTTCCAACCGGGCGATCAAGGTGGCCCGGGCATGGCCAAGCTGCTCACCGGCCTGAGTGAGCTTCGAATCCCAAACATCGAGGGTCAATTCAGCGTCCTCAGCGAGGCGGCCACCCAACTGCTTCAACAGCGAGTTGCGCTGTTTGACGAGGCGATCGATCTCCAGGCGCAAGGCGTCGTACTTCACGGCTAGGGCAACGAGCGTGTCGTCCATGAATCGGCGTCGATCTTGCGGGCCCTCCTTGACGATCGCCAAGTCATCGGGTGAAAACACCGTCACCCGTAACACGCCGAGCAACTCGCGACTGCGCCCCAAGCGCTGCCGATTGATCAGAATCCGGTTGCGACCGCGGCGATTGAGCTCGGCTTCGATCAGCATCTCACGACCCTCGTCGTGGATCACCATAGCCCGTATCACGGCTTGTTCGGCGCCGCTGCGAATCAGCGCATCCAGCGGTGCGCCACGAAACGAATCGAGCGTCGCCAGGAAGGCCAAGGCCTCGGCGAGGTTCGTCTTTCCCTGCCCGTTGTTGCCGATGATCGCAGTTGTGCCAGGTGCAAATGTCAGTTCAGCTGCGCTGTAGTTGCGAAAGTCGACCAACTCAAGCGAACGGACATGCACGGGCGCAGGCTAGTGGCGAGACCCGTTAGGGCACCCGCACGGGCATCAGCAGGTAGAGGTACTCACTGGTGCCAACGCCGCGCAGCACCGCCGGCTTCAACGCATCGACCGTCTCCAAGGTGATTTCATCGGTGCTCATCGCATCGACGCCACTGGCGAAATAGTCGGGGTTGAAGGCCACCGTCAGTTCGGCACCTTCCAGCCGGGCGTCGAGTTCTTCCACGGCGTTACCGACGTCTTGGGTGATCGCCGTCAGCCGCAGGCTGTCGGCCGACATCTGCAAGCGGATCGGCGTCGAATCGCGAGCCAGCAGTTTGACGCGGCGGATGGCCTCGATCAACGGCTCACGAGCGACCGTCAGTTTGTTCGGGTAGCTCGCCGGGATGAGCTGGCGATAGTTCGGGAAATCGCCCTCGATCAACCGCGTCGTCAGGCTGGTCGATCCGATTTGGAAGGTGGCTTCACGCTCGCCGAGCCGCAGTGTCAGTTCGCTGGCGCTGCCGATCAGCTTTTGCAGTTCGCTCAAGGCACGTCCGGGGACCAGTACCTTTTGCTCGGCACCGAGCACGCTGGCACCAGGCAGATCACGCACCGCCAAACGGTACGAGTCGGTGGCCACCATGCGCATGCCGTCGTTCTCGGCGGCGAGCAACACACCGGTCAGGATCGGGCGGGCTTCGTCGGAGCTTGCGGCTCGGACCACCTGGCGTAACGCCTCGCCAACCTGCGTGCTCGACAACGTCACGGCGCTCGACGCCGGTGCACTGAGGCGCGGGTAATCATCAAGCGACAATGGGCGCACGGAGAACTGCGACCGGCCGCCGGAAATCTGCACGTCGTCGCCATCGACCGCCACCTCGACGGTGCCAGGGCTCAAGGAACGGACGATGTCGGCACTGAGACGAGCGGGCAAGACAACGCCGCCGTCACGTTCGCCGCCAACCTCGATCTGCAGCTGAATCGTCAGCTCCAGATCTGTCCCGGTGATCGTCAGCGCATCGCCGACCAACTCCAGACGCAAACCGGAGAGCACCGGCAGTGTTCCGGTGCGACCCGTGGCCGCACGACTCGCAGTACTGAGCCCCTCGGCAAGGACATCTCGTTCGCAACGAAATTTCACTGTGCGACCTTTCTCACCAGAACGGTGCTGTATGAACTGATAATGGTATTAACAGCTGTGGATTGTGAACAACCTTGTATTTGTGCAGCGTGCGAGCAGTTTTCTTGTTCGCGAGTTGTCCACTGCCGCCCACAGGTCAAAAATGGCATCGATGTAATTCGGTGGACAAGATCGCGTTGTCCACGGGACAAGGGGTGGTCGTACACACGCTGCCGACGCGTTGTACACAGGGCTGAGAATCGGGCCGTCATGCGCGCTTCAGGCTGCCGATCATCTCTGTGACCTGGTCGTATACCTGTTTACGCTCGCTCATCAGGCGTTGGATCTTCTCCACGGCGTGAATCACCGTCGTATGGTCACGGCCGCCGAAAAGGCGAGCGATGGCCGGGTATGAGAGGTCGGTGAGATCACGAAAGGCGTACATCGCGATTTGGCGAGAGGTGACCAACGGCCGTTGTCGGCTCTTCCCACACAGGGCGTCGACACTGTGGCCGAGGTGGATAGCCATCTCCGCCAACAGTTCCGCGTCGGTGCGCGTCTTGGTGGTGCGATCCGAGAGCAGATCCTTGAGCAGCGTTTCGGCGAGGTGGGTGGTGATCGGTACGCGGTTCAAGCTGGCGTAGGCCGTAACCCTGATCAGCGCTCCCTCGAGCTCACGAATGTTCGAGGTGATATGGGTGGCGATGAACTCCAACGTCTCGGCTGGCACCCGCGAATCGTTGCGTTCCGCCTTGTTGCGCAGAATCGCCAGACGGGTCTCCATGTCCGGAGGCTGAACGTCGGTGATCAAGCCCCAGCGGAAGCGACCGCGCAGGCGTTCCTCCAGGGTCGGAATGGCGTCGGGCATCCGGTCGCTGGAGATGACGATCTGCTTGTTGGCGCCATGCAAGCTGTTGAAGGTATGGAAGAACTCCTCCTGGAGCCCTTCCTTGCCCTCCATGAACTGGATGTCGTCGATCAACAACACGTCGATGTCGCGGTACCGGCGCTTGAAATTTGCCGTGGTGTTGCTGCGGATGGCGTCGACGTATTCATTGAGAAAAGTCTCGGTGCTCACGTAACGGACAACATCGTGTTGGTAATGGCGATGGACGTAGTGGCCGATCGCGTGCAACAGGTGGGTCTTTCCGAGGCCCGCCTGGCCGTAGATGAACAGTGGGTTGTAGCTCCGCCCGGGCGTTTCGGCGACGCGTTGAGCGGCAGCAAGGGCAAATTGGTTGGATTGTCCTTTGACAAAAGCGTCGAAGGAATATCGCGGGTTGAGGCCGGCCAAATCATTAGGATTTGATTCAGACGAGCTTCGCGACGAACCGCTCGAATGCGACGAGTAGTTTGTCGATTGTGGCGCCGACTCAGCATGGTGCCCGTCGTCAACCATCCGATCCTCACGGCTCGAGACATAGACGTCATCGACCTGAACCTCGACAAGAAAGGTACGGTGACCTGCGCCGACGTCATCGAGGGCATCGCGTACGAGCGGCAGGTAGCGGCTCATGATTCGATCTCGAAGCAAGGTATTCGGGGCGGAAACGCGCAGCTCGTCTGCGCTGCTTTCGAGGGCCACGACGTCTTGAAAAGTTGACATCCAGACGGCCTCGGAGACCTGCGCTCGGAGCAATTGCGAGACCGCCATCCACAGCTGATCATGCTCGTTCACCAGCACCCTCCTCTCTTCTTCCGGGAATTAATCCACACTATTGTCCACACACTGTGGACAAGAAATCTGCTGCCTCGCACACGTCTCCCCCCGCAGCCCGCTGCACGCTAACAGCCGCGCGGCGTGGCCGCACTTGGCGACGCACACATCGAAGGGCCGCAACCGACGCAAATGCCACATCGCCGCCGTCGAGCGGACTAGCCTGCGGCAGTTGTCAAGTGATGCGCCTGTCCCGTAGTCTGTTCGACGGTCTGGAAACGGCTTGCAATGTGTCGCGGCCTACCAGAGTGAACTTTTCTGCTGAGGAGGCCTGCGTTGAAGCGCACCTACCAACCAAACAACCTACAACGAGCCAAGAAGCACGGTTTCCGTGCCCGTATGGCAACCCGCGGTGGCCGCGCTGTGCTCAAGGCACGCCGCGCTAAGGGCCGCCACCGTCTGTCCGCTTGATCGACTCGATCGGCGAACGCGCCTCGTTCGAGCGCCTTGCGCGTGACGGAACTCGGGCGCGTGCCGGAGTGTTGTGGTGCACGTTCGTACACGATTCAGCCCTAACTCGCCCCCAAGTGGCGTTTGCGATCGGCCACGCGGTCGGTTCGGCGGTTCGTCGGAACAAGGTTCGTCGGCGGCTTCGAGCATTGCTTGCCCGCCCCGATGTTTCATTGCCGCCAGGGTTGTACCTGGTAGGAGCCCGTCCCGCTGCAGTCGAACGGTCCTACAACGAACTGATGTTCGATTGCGATCTGTTACTCAAACGGATGACCGCTCCGGGATCAACCGGCGGTTGATCGGTGCCGTTCGATGGTACCAGCGTGCCTTTTCCGGTCGCCCTTCCCCGTGTCGTTTCACGCCGAGTTGTTCGGCGTTCGCCGTTGAAGCGTTGCAGGTGCATGGTTCCAGCCGTGGACTGTGGCTCTCGATGCGTCGTCTCTGTCGTTGCCGGCCGTTCGGCCCCAGCGGGTTCGATCCCGTTCCCGAAGTTCATTCGTCGAAAGTGAAGAAGTAGTCCCATGTTTCAAGCTGGCGCCTGGCTCATCTCCCAGTTCTATTCGCTGACCAGCAATTATGCCTTCGCTATCGCCCTCGTGGCGATCGTCGTCATGTTGCTGATCACCCCGCTCACGCTGAAGAGCACCAAGGGCATGTTGGAGATGCAGCGGCTGCAGCCAGAGATGCGCCGCCTGCAGGCTGAACACAAGAACGATCGCCAGAAGCTCAACGAAGAGATGATGAAGCTGTACCAGTCGCACAAGGTCAATCCGTTGGCCTCGTGTCTGCCGTTACTGCTGCAAATGCCGGTGTTCATCGTCATGTTCCGAGTGCTTCACGGACTGACACGACCGGTGACCTGCGCAGGGGAAAAGGCGACGCTCGATGCCTGCGCCAACATCGCCACCGGGCGTACGGTTTTTGATCCCGATTACATCTCTCATTCCTCTGACTTGTTTCAGAGTCTCAAGGGCAAGACCGAGATGCTCTCGTTCGGCCTCGACCTCGGTGCGAAGCCGGCCGATGTGATCGCCAACGGCGGTTTCGGCAAGGCGATGATCTACACCTTTTTGGTGGTCGTCTTGGCGGCGTTGTATTACATCCAGCAGCGCATGGTCGCTTCTCGCGCTGCCGTAAGCCCGACGATGTCGGCGACGCAGGCAAAGATCATGCAGTACCTGCCGGTGGCCTTCGCCTTCTTCCAGCTGTTCTTCATCACAGGTTTGGTCATCTACTACATCACGCAAGCCCTGTTCCGCATCGGCCAGAACGCCTACATCACCAAGCGCTTTTACAGCGGCGACGAATCGCTTGGTCGTCAGGCTCTAGCAGCTGGCCAAAAGGCGCGTGAGGAAGCAGAGAAGAACGGTGGTTCAGCAGGTGCCGGTGGTCTGTTTGCGCAGGTGAAGAAGGATGCCCAGGCCAAGCGTGAGGCCCAAGGCACACCGAAGTCGAACGCAGCAAAGGCGGCACCCACCAGCAAGCGCGTGACGCCGGCGAAGAGCCGACCGACGCCATCGGGTCGCCCGCAGCGCCCGCAGGCGCCGAACCGGCCGCAGAAGCCGTCCGCTGGTGGCAATCGTTCGAAGCCGCAGAAGTAGCGGGTTCGGTACTCAATATCTATCCGGGGCCATCGAGCGCGGCGGACACTCGCCCGATGTGCCGACTCTTTTGAAATCGAGAATGCAATGCAGTGGGTTGAAACAACAGGAAAGACCGTCGAAGAAGCCAAGGGATTGGCCCTCGATCAACTTGGTGTCGCCGATGATGATGCCGAGTTCGAAGTACTCGAACTACCGCGAACAGGTCTGTTTGGGCGGGTCAAAGGCGAAGCGCGCGTGCGCGCCAGGGTGAAACCATCGATGGTCCGCCAGAAGCCGGACCGGCGTGATCGTAAGCGGGGCCGGGATGAGGGCAAATCGAAGCACTCCTCCCCCAAGTCCGAGGATGCAGTCGATACGGTCGACAAGCACAAGGCACGCACGGCCGACACGGCCGACTCGGCCGTCTCGACCGACGGTGCCCCTGCGGTGAAGCAACGCAAGGAACGCCAACGCCGCTCCACCACCGCGGCGGAGTCGTCGTCAACATCATCACAACCGCAGGTCAAGCCTGCCAAGGAGGCAAGTGCAGTGAGCGCGCAACAGGTCGGCGACGAGGCGACGAAGTTCATGTCCGAGTTAGTGAAGGCGTTTGGCCTCGCTGGCGACGTGACGCTGCGAGAAGACGGCGACGACCTCGAGGTGTTGGTGGCTGGCCCCGACCTCGGCGTGATGGTTGGCCCACGTGGTAACACCCTGCAAGCTGTGCAGGATCTGGCCCGTGTCGCCGCTCAGCGCCGCCTCGGCGATCACGACACCCGCTTGCGAGTCGACATCGGTGGATACCGCGAGCGTCGCCGTGAGGCGCTCACCCGCTTTGCCGAGCAGATTGCTGGCCAGGTAGTGGAATCCGGTGAGGCCCGCGCATTGGAGCCGATGAGTTCTTCGGACCGCAAGGTGATCCACGACGTGCTGACCGAGTTTGAGGGTGTCGTCACCCGTTCCGAGGGTGACGATCCAAAGCGCCGGGTGGTTATCGCCCCGGCTAATGCCTGACGACTCCCCTCTCCTCGAAGTACTGGGCTCGCTGCGTTCGTACGGCACGCTCGGTGAATCATCGTTAGAACAGGCCGTCGCGCACGCTGACCGTTTCCTCGCAGCTCTCCCTCAACCATGCGATCGATTGATCGACATTGGCTCTGGAGGGGGGTTGCCGGGCCTTGTCATCGCCTGGCGGCTGGCAGGCACCCAGATTGTGCTCTGTGATCGCCGTGAACGACGTTGCGACCTGCTGCGTCGTGCTGTCTCCAGGCTCGGGCTGTCCGTCGAGGTGGTGACCGCCGATGTCACTCGACTTGGGCGAGACAAGAGATTCGTCGGCCAGTTTGATTGCTGCACGGCACGTTCCTTTGGCCCACCGATCTGGACATTGCAGTGCGCCCGTCCCTTTCTTCGGCATGGTGGATTGTTCGTGATCTCCGAGCCCCCCTCGCCCGATGAAACGCGCTGGCCAGCCGTCGAGGTCGCCGCCGCCGGCTTTCTGTCGACGGCCGATGATCTGCCTGGAATCCGCCGGTTCCTAGCCGCCTAGTGGTGGAGAGTTTTCCGGTGTTTCACGTGAAACACTGGAGGTAGAGAGGAACCCCAGTGTTTCACGTGAAACACTGGCCATTCCCGACAAACCATCAAGAACGGGCTAACCTGGCGTCGTTCCGGATTGCTCGGGTTCCCCACCGAGACTCCCCTGCCCGGAGTCGATCTTGCAGAGCCACGTCAAGCCCTCTCCGCAGTAGAGGACGACCTAAGGAGCACCCACATGGCAGCCGTGTCGAAACACGGTGAGCAGCACTTCAGTCCGATCGGAATCCCAACATCGGACACGGTTGCTGATCACTATCAACTCCCTCGGGTGATCGCCGTCGCCAATCAGAAAGGCGGCGTCGGCAAGACAACGACCACGATCAACCTGGGCGCCTGTCTCGCTGAACTTGGCCATCGAGTGCTGGTCATCGATCTCGACCCGCAGGGCAACGCCTCTACCGGGCTCGGCATTGAGAACCGTGGGCTGGAAACGTCGATGTATCACGTGATCATGCATGAGGTTCCGCTGGAGAACTGCATCGAGCCATCAGACGTGAAGAACCTGTTCGTGGCTCCAGCGAGCCTCGATCTCGCAGGCACCGAGATCGAACTGGTACCGGCCTTCAGCCGGGAGAATCGATTGAAGCGCGCTGTTGAGGCGGTGCTCGACGACTACGACTATGTGTTGATCGACTGTCCCCCATCGCTTGGTTTACTGACCGTCAACGGCCTCACAGCGGCTACCGAGGTCCTCGTCCCGATTCAGTGCGAGTATTACGCACTCGAAGGGCTCGGCCAGTTGCTGCGCAACGTCGACCTGGTGCGGCGCAATCTCAATCCGACGCTGACCGTCAGCACGATCGTTTGTGTGATGTACGACGCCCGAACCAAACTTGCCGATCAGGTCGTTCGTGAGGTTCGCGAGCACTTTGGCGACAAAGTGACTCGAGCGGTAGTGCCGAGAACGGTACGACTCTCCGAGGCACCCTCGTTTGGTCAGCCGATCATCACGTTCGATTCATCATCTCGTGGAGCCACCGCCTACCGCATGGTTGCAAGGGAGGTGAGCGCTCATGGCACGCCTCGGGGGACTCGGTAAGGGACTCGGTGCCCTCATTCCTGCCGATCTACAGGGAGACGGTACACAGGACGGCGACGATGCGCCACGTTTGATCGACATTCCGGTCGATGCCATCGATCCCAATCCAAATCAGCCGCGTGTCCACTTCGACGAGGAAACGCTCGCCGATCTTGCGGCATCGATTCAAGAAATCGGTGTCCTGCAACCCGTGCTGGCGCGCGACATGGGCACTGGCCGGTATCAGTTGGTGGCGGGAGAGCGACGGTGGCGTGCAGCACGACGCGCCGGATTGCTGACCATCCCCGCGGTGGTAAGGATGACAGACGATCTCAGTTCCATCGAGCAGGCGCTCGTCGAGAACTTACATCGCCAAGATCTCACGGCGCTCGAAGAGGCAGCAGCATTCCAGCAGTTGATCGAAGACTTCAATCTGACGCACGAGCAACTTTCGCAGCGAATCGGCAAGAGCCGATCAGCGATCAGCAACACGTTGCGCCTGCTCGGGCTCCCGCCATCGATCCAACACCTGCTGGCCGATGGCCGCCTTTCCGCCGGTCACGCCCGAGCGTTGCTGAGTACCCCGGATCGCGCCTTTCAGGAGCACCTGGCAAGAAAGTCGATCGCCGACGGCTGGTCCGTGAGGCATCTCGAGGAGGCGATTCGAGACCGAACCGGCGGTGGTGCCAACGCCGAGGATCGAACGCGCACCCAGGACGGGGCGGGGCTCACGTCGGCGACGCGTTTGCGCCCGCCAGGCTTGCTGGAACTGGAATCGCTGCTGGCCGAGTACCTGGCGACGAACGTCAATGTCAGCATGGGGGCCAAGCGCGGCCGGGTCGTCGTCGACTTTGCCGACCTCGAGGATCTCGAACGCATCTATCGCAAGATGACCGAGCCCTCAAGAGGTGAGTGACGCTGAGGATTGAGCGTCGTAGGTCATCCGCTAGCCAAAGGTGATGGTTACACACACAATGTGGAAATCTCTGTGGATAACTGATAGACCCGCCGTGGAACCCTACAGTGGTTGTGCAGCCCAGGAGGCCATTGCATCCCTGATGACAACGGTGATCTCCGAAGCCATATCGACGGTGTGACGCAGCGAACCAAGGCTGCAGAGCACGGCCGGCATGCGGGTCTCGCGAAGTACTTGCAGCCTCATGCCGGCGACCGACGGCTGTACCCCGTCGACCCCCTCTAGGCCGCTGCAGACGCGTGAGGCCAACGATTTACCGCCCGCCGATTCAAACGTCGGCACGGCGTAGAAGGCGATGATCTGCTGCTCGTCGCTACGGCTCTCGAAACCGAGGTAGACGTCCGCCTCGAACTGGTTGGCGACCTGGGCCTGGGCGATGGCATCTGGCTCGTCGATAGAGACGACGATTGAGCCAAGCAGCCGGAGCTCGCGAGAGATCAGACGCGTCAGGGGACTGAGGCCGCCGAACTGACCGATGACGACCTTGAGGCCGCGCAACGACGCCACCCGTCCGCTGCGCAGCAGCAACTCGCGCTCGCGGACCATCGAGACCCCCGGGCCGGTGCCCGTTTGGCGGCTCATGCTGGTCAGCAGCCGAAGCGTGGCGGCTCCAAAGGTGCCGTCAGCGGTCTCGCCGCAGTTTTCCTGAAAGTCTTGCACTGCGGTGGCTGTCTTCGGTCCGAAGATGCCGTCGACGCGCCCACAATCGAAACCGATTCGTCCGAGCATGCTCTGCAATTCGGCAACATCGTCGCCGCGCAGATTTGGTGAGGTCAGTAACAACAGGCGTTCACCGAGACGCCATGAGGCCTCGACGAGCGCTGACCAGGTGGTTGCGTCGCACACGCCGTCCACTCGCAGGCAACGCACTTCCTGAAATCGGCGCAGTGCGTCTTCGGTTGCAGGACAGAACAGCCCAGCGATCGTCGAACCGGGGGATAAGAACGACGCCGTTGTCAGCCGACGTTGCAGGTCTCGTATTGCTTCTCCGCGCTGACCGCGGGTCAGCTGCGCGAAGGAAGAAATTCGTTTAGCTCCTGGAGTAGCGGGCCCTTGCCCTTTGCCCCAACCAGTCGCTTGGCGACTTCACCGTCTTTGAAGACCAGTAACGTCGGAATGCTCATCACGTTGTAGCGCATCGCCAGTTCCGGGTTCTCGTCGACGTTCAGCTTGGCGATCGTCAGATTCTCGCCATGCTCGGCGGCGATTTCGCTGAGAATGGGGGCAATCATCTTGCACGGACCGCACCATTCAGCCCAAAAGTCGACGACGACAGGAGTGTCGGCCGAGCTGATGGTCTCGTCAAATGTGCCAGTTGTCAGGGTCAGAATTCCCTTGGCCATGGTGGGTAGGTCCTTTCGCGAGGAGCGTCATGCTATCCGGTACAACCCGCGGACAGGTGGGGGCATTCCGGCACCGGGGGAGAGGTGACGAACGACGCACCAGGTGTCCGGAGGGTGTGGGCTCAGTGGTGCGCTGGGCCGTTCGCTTCGAGCCAACGCTCGGCATCGATGGCCGCCATGCAGCCAGAACCGGCAGCGGTGATGGCCTGCCGGTAGGTGTGATCCTGGACGTCGCCGCAGGCGAAGATGCCGTCGACATTGGTGTAAGAGGACCCCTTACGTGTCTCCAAGTACCCGTTGTCCTCCATGTCGAGAATACCCTTGAAGAGATCGGTGTTCGGACGGTGGCCAATGGCGACGAAGAGACCGGTGACGGGCAGCGTGCTTTGTTCGTTGGTGACGACGTTGGTCAACATGGCGCCCTCAAGGCGCTCCTCGCCGAGCAGATCAGTGACCTTCGTGTTCCATATCATTTCTATCTTTGGATGAGAAAGGGCTCGGTCCTGCATGATCTTCGAAGCCCGCAGCGAGTCTCGTCGATGGATGAGGTACACCTTGCTGGCGAACTTGGTGAGGAAGGTCGCTTCCTCGATCGCGCTGTCGCCACCACCGACGACGGCTATCTCCTGGTTACGGAAAAAGAAGCCATCACAGGTGGCGCAGGTCGATAGGCCATGGCCAAGCAGTCGCTCCTCAGCTGGCAGACCGAGCATCAACGATTGCGCGCCGGTGCTGACGATGATCGAATCGCCGGTGAACAACTCGTCGCGCACCCAGACCTTGAAGGGACGGGCGCTGAAGTCGACGGCGGTGGCTTTGGCGGTGAGGAAGGCGGCACCAAAGCGTTCCGCCTGCTCGCGAAATCGGCCCATGAGTTCAGGGCCCATGATGCCTTCGGGGAAGCCGGGAAAGTTCTCCACCTCGGTGGTCAACATCAGTTGACCACCAGGTTGGTCGCTGGTGCTGCTCAGTTCACCTTCGATGACCAACGGGGCCAGGTTCGCCCGGGCGGTATAGATCGCAGCGGTCAAGCCGGCGGGGCCAGAGCCGATGATAACGACGGGATGATGGCTCATCATGCGCCGCGTTTCGGATGGCGCTTGACCAGCAAGAACGCGCCAATCAAGCACAAGGGGACACCGACCAGTAGGTAGGACACCCACACAGAGGTCTGGTGATCGAGCGGCCACTCCAACAGCGCCTGCAGGCCGCGGGTGAGCATGATCACCAGCAACACAAGGCTGGTCATCGCCCCGAAGGCGGCGATGACGCCGTAGATCAAGCCGCGATAGGCGAGCAGAACGGGTTTCGTGGTCTTATCACGAACCCCGCTGACGACACGTTCGATGGTGTCCGCTAGTTGCGGCGCCCACTCCGGGTTGGTTAGGGGATTTCCCGACATGGATGCGAGCCTAACCGAGAGCGCAGGGGTCGCAGCAGCTCCACATCGCTAGGGCGTAGCGACGGGAGTGATGGTGCATTGCCGCGGCTCGACAATCGAGACCTGCTGCGTCGCAGGGTCGCGAGTGATGACCACTTCCTGCTCCTCATACAGCACGGCGACTGCCTCGAGGCCGAGTTCGACTGCACAGCCGTAGTCGCGCACGATGGCTGTGGTGCCGTCAGACTCGACCGGACTCAGCGAACCCTGCCACGCGGAATCGAATCCACCTGTCGAATACCAGTTGAGGAGGGCATTCTCATCGGCCAATTGCGGTGCGTTGAGCCACGGCGAGACCATCGCCGGGCCCACGATCTGGGTGATGCCCGCCGTCGCCTCCGTCGGCTCGACGACCTCGGTTTCGGCGACCGGTGTGGAATTGACGCCTTCGGCAGGCGGTGCGAACGCTGCATCGGTGGACATCGAGGCTGCCTCCGCCTGCGCCGAGTCGCCGAGAACTTTCGTATCAGCGCCCCCGGCACTGGCGCGAGCGTCTGGCGCTGCTTCTTCAACGGCGATCTTGGACGCCTCCGTGGCGGTGCTGTCGTCACCGGACGGGCGCATTACCAGTGCGCCAACGCCAAGCACTGCGACTGCCGCAGCCGCCGCACCCAGCCATACCGATTGGCGGCGCAGACGGTCACGTCTGCGGTCATCGAGGGAGTGCACCGGGGTCAGTGGCGCAGCTGGCGGTGTGGCGACAGCAACAGTCTGCGCTGGCGCCGACACGGACACCTCGGTATCGAACACGGCGAGCGCCGCGGCCAGTGCCCGTTGCTTGGCCTCGGGTGGAGTTTCAACCCGAGCAAGCTGGCTACGAAGCTGGTGCAACGTGCTGTGGGAGGCATCCAGGTGGCCTCGATCTTCGATCGTCACCAGCTCGCGCGGATCAAGCTCTTTGTCGAAAGCTGCGCTGTGCAGCTCTGCGAGGAAGTCAGGGTCGTTGATCATGGCGCAGAACTTGGACGTTGGTTCGGGTCGTGTTGGTTCCCGGGAAATGCCAAACCGAGCGATTGCGCTAGAGCCGCTCGTCCCCGAGCGATACGACTTTTGACCGTGCCGGCAGGGATATTGAGCACTGCGGCGATCTCGGCGTAATCCAGATCCGCCACATCGCGAAGAATAACAGGCACTCGAAAGTCCTCGGGCAGCTTGGCCAAGGCCTCGTCGATAACCGAGCGATCGGCGATCGAATCGAGTCGAAGGCCGCTGTCGGGATCGACCGGTTCGCCGAGGCCGGTCACCGACCCGTCGATGTCGGTGCGGGTCGCCAATTCTGGACGTCGGCGACGACGACGCAATTCATCGAGTGCGCTGTTGGTCGCGATGCGATACGTCCAGGTGGCAAACGAACTGCGCCCGTCGAAGCGATTGAGGCTGCGCACGATGGCGATCAACGCTTCCTGGGCGGCATCGGCGGCATCGGCGTCGTGACCGGTCACGCGCCGACACACCGCAAAGATGCGGTCGTAGTGGCGGCTGAGCAGCTGATCGAGTGAAGCACGATCGCCCTGTTGGGCTGCTGCGACCAGGGCACGGTCGTCCAACGAAGTAGCGATGCTCCGATGGTAGCCAACGCAGCGCGTTGAACGAGGACCGTTCGGCCTCAGGGCGCTGGCGTGAAGGCGATCTCGCTGATCTGTGCCTGATAGGGCCGGTTGTCGCTACAGTCGCCTTCCCTACCCGCTTCATGCAGCAGGAAGAGTACGAACCGTGCCGGGCGGCCGTTGAGATCGACGGTTACGGTGCCCGGCTTGGTGTCGAAGGCCTTGTCCTGCAGCGCTGCACCCCAACCCTGCATCGTGGTCGGCATCGTCTCGCTCGCCGATGCGTAGACGTTGACTTGGTAGGGGGCGTTGGCCATCGTCATCGCCAGCGAGCCCTCGGTGGGCGCAGAAAGTTCAGCGACGAGTCCAACGCCGACCTTGCCACCGAAATAACGCGAGGAGTAGCAGTTGGTCGACCACAAGGTGTTGACGTTGCCGTCGGCGGCGAGTGCGGCGGACGAAGAGTTTTCCCCGGCTAGATCGGGATCGTCGGGATCGAAGTCGCGCACCGCGAGCAACGACACGGTTTGCGCTGGCACCGGAGCCAGGCTGGCAACCGTCGTCGTCGGTTGTCCAGCGAGGGAGTTGGACGAGGTGGAACTGTCCGTGTCATTGGCGATCATCGACCACAACACAGCGCTGATCACCACCGCAGCGACCAACAGCCCGATCACCACCAGCGACGGCCCGTTGCGCTGCTCGAATTGACGTGCCGTCTTGGTCCGCGGCGCGCCTTGGGGCGGTGTGTCTGCGCGTGTTTCGGTGCGTGTCTCGCTGCGAGCCCCGACCGCCGAGCCAGAAGGTCGTTTCGAGCCGTGCCGTGGTGTCGGCGTGCGGAATTCGCCGGCGCGCCGGTCGCCCCCGGTTGGACCGAGAATCATGGGCGAGACGGGCGACGCGGTGCCTGCGGGCGGCGTCAAGGTTGTCGTTGGGTCGTCGACTCCGCTGGCGATGCGGGTCAGCCGGGCCTTCAAATCGCCGCCGGTCGTAGGGCGATCATCGGGATTGCGCGACAACAGCTGATGGATGAGCTCGGCGAGACCGTAGGGCAACGTCGGGCGAAGTCGGCTGAGTGAGGTTGGGTCACGCTGCAGGCGGGCGAGCGCGGTGGCTGCGTCGTTCTCGCCGATAAACGGAACTCGCCCGGCGAGGCACTCGTAAAGCACGAGGCCAAGGGAATAGAGATCGGCGCGACCATCGAGACGTTTGCCGCGAACCTGCTCGGGGGAGAGGTACTTCGCGGTTCCCATCATGATGTTGTCGTTGGTCAGGTCGGCCGATGTGCTCAGGCCCTTGGCGATCCCGAAATCGGTGAGCAATACCCGCCCGTCCGGGGTGATCATGATGTTGCCGGGTTTGACATCGCGGTGTACCAACCCGGCTGAATGAGCGGCATCGAGTGCGGCAGCGACGCAACTGCCGATGTGCATCGTCAGTTCTGGACTCAACTTGCGCTGGTCATCGAGCAGTTGGCGCAGACTCTTGCCGTTGACGAGTTGCATGACCACGGCCTGGCGGCCGTCGAAATCAACCGAATCATGGACACCGACAATGTTCGGGTGGGACAGGCGGGCGGCGGTGACGATCTCTCGACGGAAGCGCTCTACGACGATCGGATCGCTGGCCAGCGATGATTTCAGCACCTTAACTGCAACCTGTCGATCGAGCGACGTATCGGTTGCCAGCCACACTTCAGCCATGCCACCTTCCGCGATGCGACGCTCCAAGCGGTAGCGCTCGGCGAGTAAGGACGCGTTGGTCGGAAGAGATTGAGGCGGTGTTGACATCGTTCGCCTCAGACGCTAGTTGGCACAAGCCCTGATATCAGGGCAATTCGAGTGACAGCTTGCCGTCAGCTCCGTGTCTGAAAGGCAACACCGATGGTTCCGCGCCCGGAATGGCTGCCAACGACAGGGCCAATATCGCCGACGACGATGTCGCCTGCGTAGTGCGGTCGCAGCATGGCGAGGAACTTGTCGACGTCCGGACAGTCGCCGTGCAGCACCGCGAGGTTTTCGATTTCGCCGTACGCCGTGATCTTGTCGACCAGAAAAGCGAGCGCTTTGGCCCGCGTGCGTTGTTTGCCACCCTCTTCAACCTTGCCGTCGCGCACCTCGATGATCGGCTTGATCGACAGCACCGAGGCGAGCATGGCCTTCGCTCCGCCGATGCGGCCGCCCTTTTTCAGATTGTCGAGCGTGTCGAGTGCCCCCCAAACCTTTGTCCGTGACGCGGCATCGTTGGCCAAGGCCACGATCTCGGCCAGCGACTGGCCGTGCTGAGCGGCGCGGGCGCAGGCGACGGCGATGGTGCCAAGCCCGAGGGTTACGCTGCGACTATCGATCACCTCGACAGGGATCGTGTCCTTGACCGCCCGAGCGGCGAGTTCGGCGCTTTGCATGGTGGCCGACAGCGCCGCGCTCAACGAGATCGTGACGATCGCGCTGGCACCGTCAGCGGCCAGCCGACGATAGGCGGCTTCGAACTGTCCAGGTGCGGGAGCGGCGGTGGAGGGGAGCACCGGCGACGCCGCTGAACGGGCCCAGAATTCTTGCGTCGTTAGATCTTGGCGGTCGATGAACTCGTCGTCACCGAATCGAATGGACAGGGGCACGATGACGATGCCGAGCTCGTCGGCCACGTCTTGGGGCAGGTCACATGCGCTATCGGTCACAATTCGAACGGTCACCGGCGCAACGCTACTCGCAAACGTCATTGCCTATCGACCATCAGCCGACGGCAGCGGTGGCGGGCGTCGGTGAATCCTGATGCTCAGCCGCCGCCTGGCGACGGCGCGGCGTTTCGGCTGTTCTTGTACCACCAGGCCAGCACCATCAGCACGAATCCGCCGGTCAACACCTGGGCCAGCCCGGACAGCGTGCGCACGTTGGCCGTCAGCGTCACCGGTTCACCGAGCAAAATCTCGCGTCCGCTGCCATCTGGCTGCGGCGTGAGCACCGAGAGGGTGACGTTGAAGGTTCCGTTGGATCGAATGAAGACAGGAATCTTGACTTCATTCGGCACCTCCGGCAGCAAGGTGACCGCCATATCGCCTTCCGGGAAGGTCATCTTCGACGAGGTCAAACGCACCTTGACGTCCAACGGTCGCTCGGCATTTGACTGCAAGACGATCGGTATCGCCGTCTCGCGCCCGCTCACCGTAAAGGAGAACTCCTGCGGCGTGACCACGTGGGAGCGAATCTCAGCGCTCTCGGCCTCGAGTGCGGCGAGCGCAGCGCGCGTCGAGGCCAGCGGGGTCGACGACGAATCGAGTGCCTCCAAGGTCGCAAACCAGCGCTCGCTCACCGGGTCGTCGTCTCCCAGCATCGATGCCGTGGCGACGAGCGCCTGGCGGGTTTGCGCGGCGTCTTCGACTTTCGTTGCCAGTTCAGTGCCGTCGACCTCGGGCAGCACGACGCTCAGCGGGAACCCATCGACGATCAGTCGAGACGTCTGATCGAAGGCCTCGACGAGCGGCAAGAAGGTCACCGCGCCGGTCGGTTGCAACAACCCGGCCACCCGATTGAGCAAGGCAATGTCGGGCAGTCCGCCGTCAGATCGACCGATAAACAACGTGTGTCCGGCGAGGTCACCACCGTTGTGTAACTCGTTGCGCGTGACCAGGAGGTCGGCGGCGGCGTAGATGGCGCGCTGTTCAAACGAACCGATCGTCGACTCCAACACGTCGGTGGCCCGCACGTCGATCACCGCGATCGGCAATGAGCCGTCGGCCAGCGAGGCCAGCACAATCCGCATCGTGTCAGCAAACACCGGCCTGTTGATGGAGTCGTTGAATGCCTGTGGGGTGATCACGGCCAGGCGAACGCCGAGGTCGCGCAGCATCTCCGCGCCGCGGGTGCCGAGCGAACCCGGTTCGATCCACACGCTGCGGATCGTCGGTGAGGTTTGCAGCGTGGCGGCGGTGAACGTCTCGCCATCGACAAGCAGTTGCGTGAACCGGGACTGCTGGCCGGCCGCCGCCGCTTGCGAGGCATCGAAGGGACGGTATGGCTGGGAGATGAGATCGATCCCTTGCAATGCAGATTGCAGTCCGTCGTGTTGGTTTGGGGTCAGGCGCGACAGCAGCTCGGGGGAGATGGCCACGGTCATGTTGAGCAGCGGGTCGGCTGCGGCCAATTGCGCAACGGCCTCGTTGACCGCCTCAGGCAGCGAACTCGACGTGCCAGGCAGGGCTGGTGGGGTCGTCAATGAACCAACCACCGAGGCCTGCAAGGCAGGCAACAGGGCAACGTCGGGGTTTGGCTGACGATCGACGACGGTGCGTAGATCGCCGATAATCATCGAGCCGGAGCGAACATCGATGACCACCGGAAACAACCCGGCGGAAGGGAACTGTAAGGCTTCGGCGGTGCGCTGTTCCGACTCCGTGGCCACCGTCAGGAGGTAGGTCGAACCATCTCGGCTCAGCGAGCTGACCGGAATATCCACTGAGTCGATCGCCGCCGGCAAGCTGCCGACGACGTCGGTGCGGTTGAGCACGTTGGTCAGCTCGCCGCGGGCCGTCACCTTGCGATACACGGTGATCACCGCAACAGCATCCTCGGGAATCTCCGCGGGTGACGAAAACCCAATCGTCAGTGGCGTGTTCACGGGGAGCGCTAGCTCCTGGGACACCAGCTCGAGAGCGGCGCTTGCCGCTGCCTGGCCACCGCTGCCGACGACCACGAGCGCGCTGGCGATGGTTATAGCGATGACCGTGCGAGCCAATGCGCCCCTGCTCGCTACGCCGATCACAGATCGTCCAATCCGCGTTCAGCGACGAGCAAGCCGTGGGGCAGCGCTCGAAAACCGATGCGCCGGTACAGGCGTAAGGCGTCGAGGTTGTCGTCGTGGGTGTTGACGACGGCGCGGGTCGCCCGGCTGCGGCGCATCCAGTTCAGGGCGTCGAAGACCAATGCCGATCCGATGCCGTTGCCCTGCACGTTGGGGTGCACGGCGAGGCGTTGAAGGTAGCCCTCAGGCCCAGCTCGTCCACTGATCGCGTAGCCGACGACGCCCTCGATGGCATCGAGATCGGCACCGTTGCCAACGTTGTTGTCAAGGTTGTTGCTGCCACCGAGCATTCGCCGAGCTCCAAAGTCAACGGTGCGGGCACGATGCTGCGGGGTTGCCGTGCACGACTCGGTGATGCCGTAGATGTCGATCGCCCACTTGGCCCCGAAGGCCACTTCGTCCACCGCTCGCGCAGCCTCCTGGTCACGTTGACGAAGACGGCGACTACGAACCTGATTAACCGGTCGACGCCAGCCGACAAGCGACATGTCAAGCACGGTCAGACGTTGGATGACCTCAAAGCGCTGCGACTCGAGCGATCTGGCGAAAACCTCGGGCACCGCCACCAGTCGAGCGGCCAGAAAGCCGCGGGAACGAAGCTCGGACAACCACACGTGTAACACCGGTGCCGATGGGATCTCCAGACAGTTGATCACGCTGACTTGGGCGATCGAAGGATCGTACGACCACGGCCGGGCGTGCGCGTACATCGTTCCGCTTCGAAGGGTCAACGGCCAATGAGGAGCCATCGTCTGGGCCCGCGAGATCATGACCACGAACGGTAGCGCCGGTTACCGTTGGTCGCTCGACAGGGTGACGCCGACGTAGCCTGGCGGGGTCATGATTCCACAACGGTTCCGACCTGTATTCGATGAACTTGCCCCGTTGACGGAGCGTTTTCGCGCCGCCGAGAAGCGCCTGTATCTCGTTGGGGGGACCGTTCGCGACTTGCTCGCTGACAGCACCCGACCCTCCGACTCGATGGCGCACCCGCTGGCCGAATCAACGGCCGACGCGCAACGCGACTTCGATGCCACCACCGACGCCTTGCCGCAGGACATCAAGGCCTGCCTGTCAGGCTGGGCCGACGCGATCTGGACGCAGGGCGAACGGTTCGGAACGATCGGGGCCAAAAAGGGTGACCGGGTGTACGAGATCACCACGCACCGGGCCGAGGCCTACAACGAAGATTCACGCAAACCCGACGTCGTCTTCTCTGATGCGATCGAGGTCGACCTGTCGCGGCGCGACTTCACCGTCAACGCCATGGCCCTTGAGTTGACTTCGGCCGCGCCGACCCTGGTCGATCCATTTGGCGGCACGGCCGATCTGGTGTCGCGCACACTGCGCACACCGCTGTCGCCGGATCAGAGCTTTACCGATGATCCGCTGCGCATGTTGCGCGCTGCTCGCTTCATCGCCGGGCACGGCCTGAAGCCCACCGAGGAGTTACTCGATGCCGTGAAACGGCTGGCGTCGCGCCTCGAGATCGTCTCGGCCGAACGGATCCGTGACGAACTGGACAAGCTGATCGTTGTCGACCACCCCGCCAACGGTCTGTTCTTTCTGGTGGAGAACGGCCTCGCGCAGCACTTTCTGCCGGAGTTGCCGGCCATGCGCCTGGAACAGGACCCGATCCATCGCCATAAGGATGTTCTCACGCACACGATTGCCGTCGTCGAGAACGTCACCCGCGACTTCCCAGGCGAGTTCGATTTCCGTCGAACCCGCCTCGCTGCGTTGTTGCACGACGTCGGCAAACCGCGCACCCGCGGCTACCTCAAGGGGAAAGGGGTCACTTTCCATCACCACGAGGTGGTTGGGGCGCGAATGGCAAAGACGCGCCTGCAGGCCTTGCGCTACAGCAACGAAGACGTCGAGGCCGTCACCCAGCTCGTCGCCCTGCACCTTCGATTTCACGGCTACGAGACGGGTTGGACCGACTCGGCCGTTCGTCGCTACGTCAACGATGCAGGGCCGCTGCTCAACGAACTCAACGTGTTGACGCGCTGCGACTGCACAACGCGCAACGAACGCAAGGCGCTGATGCTCAGCCGCAGAATGGACGACCTCGAGGACCGTATTGCCGCCCTGGCTGCCCAAGAAGAACTGAAGGCGATTCGCCCCGAACTCGACGGAGTCGCGGTGATGCGCATTCTCGGACTGACCCCTGGACGCGACGTTGGGGAAGCGATGAAGTTCTTGATGGACGTGCGCTTGGACGAGGGACTCCTCGGTGAAGTGGCGATCACCGATCGTCTCAATGAGTGGTGGATAGAACGTTGATGTAGCTTTTTCGGCAAGATGGAAATAGAATGATCACGCGTTGTGGTCAAACGGACCTCAGTTCGAAGCGAAAGGCGGAGTTGCTCGTGACCGGTAGCGCCGACTACTGCGAGAGACTCCGAGTTCAGTGCAGCGTGCGGGCACCCGGCTTGCTGGTCTTCGTCGAGGCGACGTAGTGGAGGCGACGTAGTGGAGGCGATACTTCGTAACGTTGGCATCGTCGTCGCTGCGCTGGCCTGTATCGCGCTTGCCGGTATCGCGCTGGTCACCGTCACTCTGCGCATCCGCCGCTCTCGCCGCAGCCATCCTTCCAGCCGAGGTATTCCGCCAGCCACGGCCGTGCGCCAGTCATTGATCAATGACGCCTTTGCGCAGGCACCGAATGGTGTGATCATCGTCGATACATGTGACGGGCTGATCGTCGAAGCGAATCAGCAATTCGCCACCGTGTCTGGCTACAGCATCGAGCAACTCATCGGCTTGCATGTGCGCACGCTGGTACCCGACGACGACGCCACCAGTTGTTTCGAGGTGTTTCACAGCGCTCGCCAAGGTCGTCAAGCGCTCATCCGGCTCGACCAACGTCTGCACCATCGCGACGGTCGCGACATTTGGGTCAGTTGCTCGGCGCGCCTTCCGGTCGCCGACGGCGCTCAGATGGCGGTGATTCACATCGAGGACGTCAGCCAACGTCGCATCGCTTCTCATCGACTGCAATGGGCCTCGACTCACGACGAACTCACCGGCTTGCACAACCGGGCCTTTCTGGCCGACGAGTTGCGGCGCCGACTTGAGCACGCGCCACTCGGCACGCTGGCAGTGCTCTTTCTCGACTTGGACAACTTTAAGGTCATCTGCGACAGCCTCGGCCATGGGGTAGGTGACGAACTGTTGTACAACATGGGTCAGCGGCTCAACGCGGTGATGAGTGACAAGGACGTCATCTCTCGGTTCGGCGGAGACGAATTCCTCTTGTTGATCGACCTGGCCTCGGCGGGACTCGACGCGACAGCGGTTTCTGAACGCTTGCGGGAAGAGGTCATCAAACCGATCTACGTCGACGACAATGAGTTCATCGTCACCGCCAGCATCGGTGCAGCGATCAACGACGTGGCCAACACCACGGCGCTGGAATTGATGCGCGACGCTGATGCAGCGATGTATCGGGCCAAAGCGCGGGGGCGTAATCGGGTCGAGTTGTTCTCTCACGGTGCCTACGAGTCGTCCGCGCTGGCGCTGCGCACGACGACGGAATTGCGCAACGGGCTACAACGCGACGAGATCATTCCCTACTACCAGCCGATCGTCGACATCGCCACCGGTGAACTCACGGGGTTCGAAGTGCTGGCGCGTTGGCGGCATCCGGTGCGTGGACTCCTGATGCCGGCGGAGTTTCTGCCGTTGGCCGAAGAGGTGGGCATCGTCGGCGAGCTTGGTGGCGTCATGCTGCGCAAGGCGTTGACACAACTGGCACTTTGGCGCGCCACGCGCCCCAATTTCGCCCACCTCTCGGTGTCGGTCAATGTGTCGGCCCGGCAGTTGTTGGACCCCGGATTTCGTTCTTTGGTGAGCGAGACGCTGCGCGAAACCGGGGTTGAGCCTGGAGCGCTGTGGTTGGAGATCACCGAGACCGCCTTGATGAGCGACGTCAAGGCGGCGACGGTCGTCTTACGAGAGCTGCGCGATCTCGGATTGCACCTTTCGGTCGATGACTTCGGCACCGGGTACGCCTCGCTCACCTACCTGAAACGTTTTCCCGTCGAGGCGATCAAAGTCGATCGGTCATTTGTCGATGGTCTGGGTGTCGATGCCGACGACTCGAGCATCGTCGAGGCGGTGATCAATCTCGGCAAGTCGCTCGGCCTGTTGGTGATCGCCGAGGGGGTGGAGACGCAGTTGCACCTGTCACGCTTGGCCAGCGTTGGCTGCGACCGAGGCCAGGGATTTCTCTTCGGCCGACCGCGCCCTGCCTCGCTGATCGACACGGTGATGAGCAATCCGATGACCGTCACAACGGCGGCGAGCGTCGTCGCAGATTTCTAAAGAACTCAGACACCGAGTTTGCGGGCGCGAATGACCAGCACCGCTGGCGTCATCGCCTGTGGGGCATTCGAGGCCCACAACTCGTGCATTGCGTCGATCTGAAAATTCGTTCGCTCCAACATTTGGAAGCGTTCGCTGATCGTTGGTGAAGGCGTATCGCCGTAGCCGCGAACAACCGGGGACTGCGGACCGGAGCCGTCAAACATCGCCCGCACCGGGTGGGTGTCGGCCATGATAAACGCCGAGCCGGGACGCAGAACACGGTGGACCTGGCGAAACAGCCGCGGCAGATCGTCGACCTCGCGTAGCGTGTGTGCAGCAATCACCAGATCGATCGAACCGCTGGTGGCAAAGCCGAGATCGGCGAGATCACCGTGATGACATTGCACCGTGACCTCGGCCTGCTCGGCTTGGCGGCGCAGCGAGCGCGATTCGATCGCTCGACGGATCGACGGCTGTGGCCCGTGCCCCGGCGATGGCTAATTGCACCGCGTTGCTCGGCGCGCCGATGCCCAATTCGATGACGCGCTTCGATTGCACCTCCCCGCATAAGCGGAGTTCGGCATCGTTCGCCACTGCAGACCCGTAGCTGACCATCACCCCAGTGTTGTCGCTGGCGCGCCGTGTCGCGCGGATCGGGCTTCGATCTCCTCGCGGCAGGGTGCTCACTTGTCGTGAGATGTCAGCGGATAACCTTAGCCCAGTGACATTTTCGGCCGATCAGCTGCGGGGAGGAACCCACCGACCCGGTCGCGCCATCGTCGACCACCGCCTCGCCCGACGCAATCTGATCAGCGAGTACCGCAAAGGCCGGATCCGGCGCGATCAGATCTGTGACGCGCACAACGAACTGATTCGCGCGGCCAAAAACGTCGGTGCACCCACATCGGTCGACTGTCCGATCTGCGAGGAATCGAAGCTCACGCTGGTGACCTATGTCTTCGGCCCTCGGCTACCGGCTCACGGCAAATGTGTTTCCAGCAAGGCCGATCTGGTTCAGTTCCGCCACCGTGAGGACGACCTCTCTGCCTACGTGGTCGAGGCCTGCGTCAATTGCCATTGGCACCATCTGCTCAGGGTTCTGCCGCTGGGCGGCAAACGGGCGCAACGCGCCGAAAAGCCGGGCTGAGCCGGGCTGAGTGCCCGGTACAGAGTCACGCTCGGTCGGCGAGTAAGCGGTTGCGCACCGCGTACATTTCGCCGAGATGGGTGTAGGCGTGGCCGATGCATTCCCAACGCACAAACCAGGCCACGGTGCGTTGATCCCACATCTCGAACAACCACCCGGCCTCGTCGGGATGCAACCCGGCAAGGTGTTGCAGACGCCAGGCAGATTCCGGTTTCGAGTCGAGGGCCATCGCACTCAGCTTGTCGATCCACGCTTGCGCCGCCGTGTGCACGTCGTGGGCGTAATCGATCAAGGCGCTGAGTTGTAAGCCCTCGGTGGCCGAGCGATCTTCAGCTTCGCCAAGTCCGACGACATTCGGGCAGTGCCCAAGGCCGAGATCGAGCGCGGCGCTCGTTGATCATCGGGGCGTGATTGCGGACCACGCAGTTCAGTGCGACGTCTTGATGCACGGTCGTGTGCAGCAGCAGCCAGGCCAACGACGAGCCACCACCGATCGGCGTCTCTTGCCAACGATCGGCGGGCACGCGTTGCACGACGCCTTTGATCAAGCGGCTCGCCAGGTTGGCGTGGTCGTCGGCAATCCACTGCTGCAGGTTCATCGTCACAATCCTTGCAGGCATTTTTCGAGGTGATCGAGGAACCGAGCGTTGTCTTCGAGGGAGAACACCAACGGCGGCTTGATCTTCAGCACGTTGTCGTGCGGCCCCTCGACGCTCAGCAGCACCTGGCGTTGTTTCATCGCTTCGACGATCGCCCGGAGTTCGCGGTCAGCGGGCTCGAGCGTTGTCTGGTCGCGGACGAATTCGACGCCGTTGAACAGACCGAATCCTCGAACGTCGCCGATGATCGGATGGTCGTGTGCCAGGCGCCGCAGGCCGTCACGCATCGCCGCACCGACGACGTCGGCGTTGTGCATCAGACGTTCGTCGCGCAGCACATCGAGCACCGCCAGACCGATCGCCGCCGACACCGGGTTCCCCCCGAAGGTGCTGAAGTACTCCATACCATTGGCGAAGGCGGCGGCGATCTGCGGCGTGGTGACGACGGCCGCCATCGGGTGGCCGTTGCCGATTGGCTTGCCCATGGTGACGATGTCGGGGACCACCCCTTGCGTTTCAAAGGCCCACATCTCGCTGCCAACGCGGCCAAAGCCGATCTGCACCTCGTCGCAGACGCAAACCCCGCCGGCGTCGCGCACGAGATCGAAGGCCCGCGCCAAGTATCCCGCTGGCAACGTCAGCATGCCGCCGGTGCCAAGGACGGCCTCGCTGAAGATCGCCGCCGGTCGGCGACCGTGGGCCTGCATCTCCTCGATCACGTGGGCCAGCGACTCGACGTACGCTGGCGCGCTGTCGTCGCCGCGTACCCGCCCGCGGTAGCTGTCGGGCATTTCCGTGACCCAGACCCCATCGCGGCGACCCTCGCCACCCGGCCCGTTGAACTTGTAGGGGCTGATGTCGACGATCGAGGTCAGATTGCCGTGGTAGACGTGGTCGACCGTGATGACATCGCGGTTGGTGGTGTAGGCGCGCGCCAAACGCAGCGCCAGGTCGTTGGCTTCGCTGCCAGAGTTGACCATGAACACCACGCTGAGCGGCTCGGGAAGGGTTGCACTCAGCCGTTGGGCGTATTCGTTGAACAGGTCGTGGAGGTAGCGCGTGTTGGTGTTCAGCACGCCCATCTGGCGTTGCCCGGCGGCGACGACGCGCGGGTGACAGTGCCCGACGTGGCAGACGTTGTTGACCATGTCGAGGTAGCGGCGACCATCCTCGGCGACCAGCCAGGCGCCCTCGCCAGCGACGATCTTGAGCGGCTGCTGATACGAAAGGCTCAACGATCGCCCGAGGTGCCACCGTCGTTCACGGCGCAGGGCGTCGTCGTCACGGCGAACGACTGCACTGCAGTCGACGGGTAGCCCGAGGACCAGATTTGGATTGAGAAAGACGCTGCGCCACACGTCCCATCCGCTACGGGTGACCACCCCGATGATCTCCGTCGCCGACCACCCCAGCAGACTCGTCATTACCTGGAAATGCAGATGGGTCGGCCAGCCACCATTCTCCTGGCGCACACCGAGGCGGCCGATGGTCTGCCCGGCCGTCACCGTGGTGCCGGGCGGCAGCGCTCGAATGCTGGCGTGAGCGAGGTGTCCGTAGAGCGTCCAGAATGGCGTGCCATCGTCGGTGTGATGGGCGAGCACGATGATGCCGCCGAAGCCGAGGGGGACCGACTCGATGCCGACATCGGCGACGGTTGCGTCGAAGGGAGCGATCACCTCCTCGCCGGCGGGCGCGAACAGGTCGAGACCGACGTGGATCGTGCGTCGTTCATCTGGATCGGCGGTGGCGAAGGCGTCGGTGGTGTAGAGGTCGCGGTCTTCGCCGAAGCGGCCGATCGGCACGAGCGTCGCCAATGCCTCATCGTCGTAGAAGGGATCCAGCGACGCGGCCCGGTTGGTGCTGGCGGTGCCATCGGCTTCGAGACCGAGGACGACAAGGTGCGCGGCGTCGAGGGGCCGTCGGATGACGGGGTGGGCGCGGTGTCCATTGCGCAGCAGCCAGCGGGTCAGCGCAGGGGAACTGGGCACGGCGGCGAACCCGCAGGCGGCGCGCAATCGAGCTCTGGCAATCTGTTGATTGCTGCTCAGCAGATGATCCAGCATTGCCCGTACGGCCCGCTGGCTGACGTTCAGGTAGTCGTTCGTTGGTTGCTCGCGCGCTTGGCGAGCCGCGAGGGTGATGCTCATCGCGTAGCGGGTGAGGATCAGGTCGTACAGCGCATCGACCTCGATCTCGGTCAGCGGGTTGACCAGGTGATAGCCGCTAGCCACGGCGGCGGCGATGCCGAGCGGATCGTCATCGCCGAGCATTGCGTAGGCGCAGGCGACGGCAACTTCGTGAATCCGCAGCGAGTGAACAGCGTCGCCGAAGTCGATCAGCCCGATCCCCTCGATGTCGATCGGCCCAACGGGGTTGGTCGGCACGATCAGGTTGTAGTCGTTGGCGTCGTTGTGGATGATCTGGCGTCGTTGTCCCCGCAATGCGGGGGCAAGGTGATCCTGATAATGGCTGAGGATCGCGCGCACGGCGCTGCGTCGTTCGGGTTCGACGATGCCCTCGGTGTCGGCGAGCAACCGCGCGGCATGGGCCATATCCCAGCGGTGCTCGAGACGCACGTCGACGGTTCCCAGATCGCAGGAGATCTCATGCAAGAGATCGTCAAGTCGTCCGAGGAATCGACCGAGTCCGTCGGCGGCCTGCACGCCAACGACGGCTTCAGCCCACACGGCACCGTGCAGCCACGTCGTCACCCGTACGAGGCGGTCGGCCGTCGATTCGTTGGGTCCGCAGAGGGGTTCACCGGTGACGGTCGGAACGATTCGCGGGATGCGTACATCGGGAGCGCGTTGCGCCAAACGGGCGAGTAGGTCGGCTTCAAACTCGGCGTCGTGACGATCCTGGCCCTGGTGATAGAGGCGAACAAGGTAGTGCTCGCCGTTGTTCGAGATGACGTGCAGGTTGCGATCAAGCTCGCCGGGCAAATTCGTCACTTCCCCGAGTTCGATGCCGTAGTGCCGCATGAGCGCGTCGGCGACCTGGGAAATCGGTGGACTGTCGCCAGCTTCGGAGCGCTCCATTGGTTGTCGAGTATGCCCCGCGCTTGGTGCTCGCACGAGATCAATTCTTCGTGAGGCGCGAATCTCGCGCCGAGAGCGCGAAGTTGATTGAAAAATGACGGAATCCTGTGGTATTTTGCTTCTAAGCGACGGCGGTCGCGTTGGGTGTCCGTCGGAATCGTGCTGGTAGAAACGGTGGGTATTGATATGGCTCGACGATCGCGTCTCGCGTTGGTGTCGTCGATTGCGGCGGCTTCGGTCGCTCTGATGACTCAAGGGGCCAGTGCTCCGGTACAAGGTGCCCCGACGGCAACGTTCAAGGGGTTGTCGCCGGCCCGCCTGCTGGAGACCCGTGCGGGCTTCGTCACCGTCGACACTCAGTTCCAAGGGGTCGGTCAGCTCGACGCTCACGAGGTTCTCGAGTTGCCCGTGCTCGGCCGTGGCGGTATCCCGGCGAGCGGCGTCGGTTCTGTGGCGCTCAACGTCACGGCAATCAACGGTACAGCGGTCTCCTACCTCACCGTCTGGAAGACCGGCACCACCCAGCCAACGGCATCGAACCTCAACTTCGTGCCCGGGCGGACGACGCCGAATATGGTCATCGTGCCGGTCGGCGCCGATGGCAAGATCAGCATCTTCAACGACGCTGGTTCTGTCGACCTGATCGTCGACGTGCTCGGCTATTTCCCAACTGGCGGCGGTTACACCGGTTTGACCCCGGCTCGCTTCCTCGACACGCGGCCCAACGGAACCACGGTTGACGATGCCTGGGCGCGCAGCCTGGTGATCGGTTCTGGTACCGATACCGAGGTGAAGATCGCCGGACGTGGTGAGGTGCCGGCAACAGGTGCCGAGGCAGTGGCGCTGAACATCACCGTCGTCTCGCCGACCCGGCTGTCGTACATGACCGTGTGGCCGAGCGGCCTGCCGCAGCCGGTGGCATCGACGCTGAACTATCGCCCTGGCGATGTGTTGGCCAACATGGCCATCGTGCCGATCGGTGCCAATGGCATGATCGAAATGTGGAACGCCACTGGTGTCGTCTACGGCATCGCCGATGTGCTCGGCTACTTCCCAACAGGCAGCTCGTACACCGGCATGACGCCTGCCCGACTGATGGATACGCGACCGTTCGGTCCGACCACCGACCTGCTGTTCTCCGGCAAGGGCAAGCTCAATGGCGGCACGGCCACCAATCTCAAGGTCACCGGCCGCGGTGGCGTCCCGGCGACCGGGGTCGGTTCTGTGGTGCTCAACGTGACGATCACCAACCCATCCACAGACTCCTACCTGACGGTGTGGCCAACGGGCGTCTTCCAACCCAACGCCTCGAACGCCAACTTCTTTGCTGGACAGACCGTGGCCAACATGGTGATCGTGCCGGTGGGTACCGATGGCAATGTCAGCTTCTTTAACGCTGCCGGGCGCACCGACGCGATCGTCGATGTGCTCGGTTGGTTCCCGGTCGAGTGATGCACCGTCGGCCGTAGCGCCGAACAACAGGTTGTGACCAAGGCGGGGCGTCCTCAATGGACGCCCCGCCGTTTCACAGCGATATCTCTCGCACACCCCTGTGTCATCGTGTGAACATGCTGCGACATCAGCCGATACACTCGCCAGGTCATATTCACCCTGCCCCATTGCGGGGCCCCGTATGTGGGAAGCACATCCGGGTCCGAAGGGAGGTTCCACACGCATGATGCGTGCTTACGAGTTCATGATCATCCTCGACGGTGATCTCGATGATGCGGCTGCCCAAGCTTGGGTCAAGTCGGTCAGCGAGAGCATCACCAAGGTCGGCGGTTCGATCCACGGCAAGCCTGATTGGTGGGGTCGGCGCCAGTTCGCTTATCCGATCAACAAGAAGGAATATGGCTACTACGCCGTGTTCAATCTGTTGGCTCCAGGTGGAGCCCTCGATGAGTTCGAGCGCCAGCTCCGTCTCGCGGACGATGTCGTCCGTCACAAACTGCTCCGTCTTCCAGAAGCTGAGGCAACTCGCCGCGGCATGGAAGCCAGCGCGGCCTAGCACCGCGCCGATTTGTTAGGGGAACACCATGGCAGATAACAACATCACACTCGTCGGCAACCTGACCCGTGATCCAGAACTCCGGTTTACCACCGGTGGTCGTGGGGTCGCCAGCTTCGGGTTGGCGGTCAGCCGTCGCTATCAGGTCAACAACGAGTGGCAGGAGCAAACCTCCTTCTTCAACGTCGTGGCCTGGGGCCAGTTGGGCGAAAACGTTTCGGCGTCGCTCACCAAGGGTTCGCGTTGCATCGTCTCCGGACGGCTTGAGCAGCGCAGCTACGAGGCGCAAGGTGGCGAGAAGAAGAGCGTTGTCGAAGTGGTCGCCGACGAAATCGGCCCAAGCCTGCGATGGGCAACCGCCCAGGTCGAGCGCACGACGCGTTCGGGTCCTGAGGGTGGTCAGGGAGGTGGCGGCGGTGGCTATCAAAGCGGCAACCGCGCCCCCGATCCCGTCTACGGCGACGAAGAACCATTCTGAGATTACGAAAGTCGACTGAAAGATCATGACGAGCAAGAAGAACAAGGCGCGTGCGCCGAAAGAACTGAACAACAAGAAGTTCAAGAAGAAGACGAGCGTGCTGTTGACCGACAAGGTCGAGTATGTGGATTACAAGGACGTCAACCTGCTGACCCGTTTCGTTAGCGACCGTTCCAAGATCCGCAATCGTCGGGTGACAGGTAACACCGTTCAACAGCAGCGTGACATCGCCAACGCGATCAAGCTGTCTCGCGAGATGGCCCTGTTGCCGTACACCAAGCGGGTTTCCACACAGCGCACGTCACGGCCTGGCCGCGGCGATGGTGAGCGCGGCCCACGCCGTGACGCCGAGGCCGTTGTCGAAGAATTGGATGTCGATGCCGCCGATGAAGTCGACGGCGACGAAACCGATGAGGAGGCCTGATCGTGAAGCTGATTCTTCGTTCTGACCAACAGGGCTTGGGCAAGCGCGGCGACATCATCGAGGTTGCCGATGGCCATGCTCGCAACTATTTGTTGCCGCACGGTTTGGCAATCGTGGCCACCGACGGCGCGGTCTCACAGGCAACGGCCATGCGCCGTGCCCGTGACCTGCGTGATGCCGCCGACCGCGAAGGCGCGCAGACGATTGCTTCGGTGCTCGTCTCCCGCACCATCCGGCTCACGGCCAAGGCTGGTAACGAGGGTCGCCTGTACGGGTCGATCACCGCTGCCGATGTCGCCCACGCCGTCAAAGAGCAGGCCAACATCGAGCTCGATCGCAAGAAGCTGCACCTTCCGGACAGCATCAAGACGCTCGGCGAATACTCGGTGACGGCCAAGCTGCACCACGATGTCGAGTTCCCATTCATGATCGAAGTCGTCAAGGCCTAGGTTGGCCCGACCGCCTGCGGTCATCGTGTAATGCGCAAAGCCCCCGTTGGTAACGACGGGGGCTTTGTCATCCACAGGATACGCACAGCGTTGTACCTCTAGCGATACACAGGCGAAGTACGAGAGGATTGCCCCTTATGGCGATGGCAGACAATTCACGGGACCGGCCGCGCAAGCGCGGCGAGAATCGCGTTCCCCCGCACAACCTCTCCGCCGAGGAGTCGCTGCTGGGCGCGATGCTGTTGTCTCGTGACGCCGTGAGTAGCGTCGCCGAGCTCGGATTGAACGTCAACGACTTCTATCGCCCCGCTCACCAGCACGTCTACGACGCCATTCGCGGTCTGACGGCAACCGGCCAACCGGTCGATGCGGTGACCGTCGCCGACGAGTTGCGTCGCGCCGGACTGTTAGAAGAGATCGGCGGCGCCGAGCTGCTGTTGACGTTGCAGAACGCCACACCGGCGATCTCCAATGCCACCCGCTACGCCAAGATCGTGCAGGACACGGCGATGTTGCGGCGCCTGATCGGCGTCGCCAGTGAGATCGCCGAGATCGCTTATCAGGAACCCGACGATGTCGCCAAAGCGCTCGACGAGGCGGAGACAAAAGTTTTCGAGATTTCCGAAGACCGAGTCACCGACTCGATCAAGCCGGTCGGCGATCTGATGCCGCTGGTCATGGACCAACTGCAGGAAACCTTCGAGCGCGGCGACACGATCACCGGTCTGCCCACCGGCTTCCACGATCTCGACGATCTGCTCTCCGGTTTGCAGCCATCGACGCTGAACATCGTCGGTGCCCGACCAGCCATGGGCAAGACCGCATTCGGTCTGGGCATGGCCGTGCACGCGGCGCAGGCGACTCGCAAACCCGTGCTCGTCTTCTCCTTGGAAATGGGCCATACCGAGCTGACGCAACGTATTCTCAGCAGCGAAGCGCGCGTCGACTCCAGCAAGTTGCGCAACGGTCGTCTGACCGAGGCCGACTGGAGCAAGCTCGGCAAGGCCGTTGGTCGCCTCGAGGTGCCGCTGTATCTCGACGACAACCCGCGGGTCACGGTGATGGAGATTCGCGCCAAGGCGCGGCGACTGAAGTCGCGCGAAGGTCTGGCGTTGATCGTCATCGACTACCTGCAACTGATGAGCGGAAGCAATACCGAAAACCGTCAGCTCGAGGTCAGCGAAATCAGCCGCGGTCTCAAGGTGCTGGCTCGTGAGTTGCAGGTGCCGATCGTCGCCCTCAGTCAGTTGAGCCGAAACTTGGAGAGCCGCAGCGACAAGCGCCCGATGCTCGCCGACTTGCGAGAGAGCGGTTCGTTGGAGCAGGACGCCGACGTGGTGATGTTCTTGTATCGCGACGAGGTGTACAACAACGAGTCGCCCGACAAAGGCGCCGCCGAAGTGATCATCGCCAAGCACCGGTCCGGCCCAATCGGCACCAAGCGGCTGGCGTTTCTCGGTCAGTACACCAGGTTCGAAAACGCTGCCCGCAGCATGTAGTCGCGCCCGAGGCGTCGGTTTGGGCGCGTCGGCGGCGAGACTAGGGCCATGTTTCTCGGTGACGACCTTTTGGCCTGGCTGGTGCTGGCGATGGGTGCCGCGTTGCTCGTCGGTAACGTCCTTGCACTGGTCAAGCCACCGCCGCAGGCCAAGGAGGGTGATCTCGCCCAGGCCCCGATCGCCCGCACCATCGGCATGGCTGCCGTTGGGCTCTTCGCCGCCATCTGGTCGCTGGCCTCGTTGTTGAAATGATCCGCGCAATCTGATGGCTCCGCTCAACCTCCAATTCGTCCAATCCGCACAACACGTCTCACAACTGCCAGAGGCGATTGCCGAAGTCGCTGTCGTCGGCCGATCGAACGTCGGCAAGTCGTCGTTGATCAACTCGCTGGCCAACCGCAACCAATTAGCCCGGGTGAGCAAGAGCCCTGGCCGCACCCAGCTGATCAACCTTTTCGAGCTCACACCCGGGCGCAACATGATCGATCTCCCCGGTTACGGCTACGCCAAAGTTCCCGGGCGGATCAAGGCCGAGTGGGGCGAGATGATCGAGCGTTACCTGCTGGAGCGCGAGGCCTTGCAGATGGTGATGGTGCTCGTCGACGGCGAGATTGGCCCGACGAAACTCGACGTGCAAATGCTCGACTGGTTGCGCGCCAACAGCATTCCGCACCAGGTGATCGCCACCAAGAGCGACAAGGTCAAGTCGTCGGCCAAACCGCGGCGACGCAAGGATCTTTCGGCCGGTTGTCAGCTCGACCCCGGTGACATCGTCTGGGTCAGCGCGGCCAAGGGCATCAATATCGAGCGTCTGCAAGACCTGATTCGCACCTGGCTGACATGACGGTGCAGCGATGAGTAGTGCAGTTCGAGTCGGCATCGTCGGTACCTCGTGGTGGACCGAGGCGATGTATTTACCCGCACTCGCCAACCATCCGGCAGGTTCGGTGACGGCGATCTGCGGGCGAGATCAAGCAACGGCCAACAAGGTTGCCGCCACGTGGGGTATCCCGAGCGTGTACGGCGATTGGCGGGAGATGCTCGCCAGCGGGGAGATCGACGCGCTGATCGTGGCCACACCGAACGACACCCATCATCCGATCACGATGGCGGCCATCGAGCGTGGCCTGGCGGTGCTCTGCGAAAAGCCGCTGTCCCTCGATGCGACCTTGGCCGCTGAGATGGTCGAGGCCGCTGAGGCCGCCGGGGTGACGACGATGACGCCGTTCACCTATCGCTGCATGCCGACCTTTCGCTGGACCAAGCAGTTGATCGACGAGGGTTACGTCGGTCGGCCCTATCACCTTCATCTGCGTTACTTCACCGGCTATGCCCGTGATGGTGACTACGCCTGGCGTTTCGACACGGCGACGGCTGGGGCAGGCATCGTTGGCGACCTCGGCACTCACTGGATCGATATGGCCCGTTGGTTGCTCGGCGAGGTTGTCGCCGTCAGCGCAACCATCGACCGTTTTGTTGAGCGTGCGCCGCGACCCGATGGCAGTCCCTATGACGCCGCCGAGGACTCGGCGTTGATTCAATGCCGTTTTGCCAGCGGTGCGCTCGGCGTTCTGCATGCAACGGCCGTGGCTTGGGAAGGGACGCCGATGGGGCAGATTCACGAACTCGACCTGCACGGCAGCGCTGGCACGCTGCACACCTACAACGATTGGGACACCGTGCAAGAGGTTCGCGGGGTCCGCTCCGGGGAGCCCGGACCGGCGGCGGTGCTGCCAATACCGGATGAAATCTGGCAAGGGGCGCGCCGCGACAGTGTGCACAACACCTATCGAGATGTGTTTCGCACCACCGAAACTCAGGCACGCGCCTGGCTCACTGCCGTCGCCGCTGGCACCACAGTGCAGCCCGACTTGGCGGCAGGAGCACGGGCGCAGGTGATCGCCGATGCGGCGTTGCGCAGCGCAGCCGAACACAGCCGCTGGATCGAAACACCCATCTAACGCTGGCGGCGCACACGCACGCGCGTTTGGAGAGTCTCTTCAGCGGGAACTAGCGATGTATGCCCGACGCAACCTTTCCACCGCCGACAGCGCTCCCAGCGCCTCCCGAAGGGTTCGACGAGAGTGGTGTCGCTGCAACCACCTTCACCGCCATCCACGCTGAGCAGTTTTCTGAAGACGATGCCGACGCCTTGATCGGCGTGTCGTTCGACGAGGTGTTGAAGGCTCGGGAATTTCTCCTGGCGTTGAATCGGCTGGCATCCAACTCGGAGATCATCGTTCGAGATGCGGTCGTCGTCGTCAAAGATCTCGATGGACGGGTGCGGGTACACGAGACCCTCGACCCGCAGCCAGGCCGTTCGGCGTTATCCGGCGCGGTGTGGAGCGGGCTGCTCGGGCTACTGCTCGGGGGACCGGTCGGCTGGTTGGCAGGGCTCGGAATCGGTGCAGGTGTCGGGGCGATCGCGGCTCGAGTTGTCGACTTCGGGATTCCCGATGAATGGGTGGATTGGTTCAAGGGCGCGGTGAAACCGCAAACGGCAACGGTCGTCGTGCTCGCCCGGGAGATCAACGTCGCTGCCCTGCGGGTTGAAGCTCGCAGATTTGCCGGAGCGGAACTGATCCACACGACCCTCAAGCCAGGAGCCGAGGCGGTGCTCATCGATGCCTTTGAGACATCGAGCGATGCCGTTGATCGGTGATCTTGAGCCGAACTTCCGCCTACCGGCTCATCGTCGAGCCGGTAGGCGGGAATGTCAGCCCTGGAGGACGAGTTGTCCTCGAATTGCGCCGCCGGGGAACTCAGCGTTATGCACGTTGACGTAGTAGCCAGCGGGGTCGGCCAGAATCTGGGCGACGGTGGCCAGCGGAACGCCGTTGGCATCAACGGTGAACTTTCCGGCTTCGCCCTGGGTCAGGCAATCGGCAGCATTACCGTCGGCTGGGGCGGCAAGGTTGGCCACCACCGGTCCGTTTGATCCTTTCGGACCCTTGTGAATGTGGGCGGCGGTGGCCGGAGCGATGTTCTCGACGATGAGCACATAGCACAGGGTCGTCGGATCACCATCGATGCCGAACACGTAGTTCTCACCACGGCCGTTGAGGTCGCCGACGTTTCGTCCCCCGTGGTCGTTGTTCCCGTTCTGCCCCGACGTCGCTGGGGCTACCTCGTTGCGCCCGCTCAGACTTGATTCGAGAAGCGTG
This sequence comes from uncultured Acidimicrobiaceae bacterium, assembly GCA_963732585.1. Classification (GTDB taxonomy): domain Bacteria; phylum Actinomycetota; class Acidimicrobiia; order Acidimicrobiales; family Ilumatobacteraceae; genus WLMZ01. Next base: position 765,034 of record CAVSZY010000004.1, read on the forward strand.
TTGGTGTGCCCAGCAAACGCGGCAGTGGTTGCCGCGCCGAGGATGAGTGCGACTGTGCCCCCGGCAACTGCTTTGCGGATATGGCGTTTTGTCATTGGAGTATTCCCTTCGCAACGCTGCCGATTGCAGCCTCAAGGGTTGTTCGTTGCCGATCACGATTCGGATCGAATTTGGACGAATTTTCTTTGCCACGTTCTTGACAGTTCGCTGCGACCGAACTCGCCGGACTCGCCGGACTCGCCGGACTCGGAGTTCTTCGGGCGAGAGAGCGTGCGAACCCCGACCCTTGGCTCACTGGCGCACGAGATGTTCGACGTGCGGATCGTGTTCCGGCGAGTCGGGCTGAAACTTGCGAGCCTGCTTCCGTCGCGTCGTCCCCCGTCCGAGCACGAACGGAGGGCTCGGCGCGAACATCATGTGCAGGCGCTGATGCTGGTCGCCCCCGGCCTGCTGGCGATGGTTTGGGGGCTGGACGCTATCGTTCGCCTCTGACTCGCTATGGGTCCTGGACAAGGGTTCGGCCGATTGCCGGTTGGTGATTGGAAGCGTCCACGACCATGCGCGTCTGCTCATCGAGCGGAATCGTTCAGCCGATTGCTAGTTGGAACGCCCGGAGCGATTTCAACGAGACGAAGAGGTGGAGCGGTTCTGTCGGTGAGGGGACGAAAATCTTGGCCTGGTGCATGTAGAAGTCCCGTGCTGTCTCGTCGCGGCAATGGATCACCAGCGCGCGAAATCCAACTTGGTCCGAAATTTCCAGTGCACGCAACAGCACATCCTGAAGGAGCGCTCGACCGATGCCGCGACCCTTGGCCTTCTCGTCTACGCCGAGCCTCGCCAGAAGAAGGATCGGGGCAGGATCGGGAGCGTTCTCTCGCACGATCCTCGGGGCACCTGCGTGTTCGACGCCTCCGGTAGCGATTGCGCAGAACCCAAGTACGGCACTCTTGTGTTCGAAGACGTATACGTTGGCGTTGCCGACCTGCTGCGTTTTCCACGCGCGTTTGTGCAGCCAGTCATCGATCTCAGCGGCTCCGCAACTGAAGCCACTGAGATCGTGATCTTCCCGAAGTTTCGACAGTTCGGCTTTGAGCATCGGTTACAGATCGAAGAGGTCGATCTGGCGTCGCTCGCTCAACAACAGTCGGAGCCGCTGATCGTCAGTCGGCAGAGGGCGATCGAGAAGCTCGTGGAAGCGTGCCCACTGAGACTCTGACAGCATGAACCACCGCTGCTCGGCAAGGACCCGTTCCGCTTCGAGTGCAACACTCTCGAGAACAAATTCGGTGACGCTCTTGTCAAGCGCAGCGGCAGCGCGACGAATCAGATGATCTTGGCGTTCGGTCATCCGAAGATTGAGTCGACCCTCCTTGGAAGTTCGTTGATCGGACGATTCGACGGACTGTTGAGCGGCCGGCGTGAGCGTGTTCACGGTGGTCTCCTTTGACGAGGAGGGCGTACACACAATGTGCATCCGTGGCAAGCAAAGATCTCGCAAGATCTACCTAATTGATGGCTCGTTGACCTCGGTCGACGGGCTGTTGTCGGTTTGGGTTGAACCGCCGCAGGTCGCTCTGTATTGGCACGGAAGCGCCCTAACGTCTGGCGTCATCTGCTTTGCAGCTCACCAGCGGTGGGTCGACAATCACAAACTCGGCCCCAAAACGACGAGTGAACGTTGGCGGTGGGGAGACCTTCAGCGCAGTGCTTGTCGCGTGTGCCATCGGCAACGTCAACTTGCCACCAGGGCATTCGTCGTCGCGTGCGGCGACGCGGGGTCAGCACTTGGCGTCGAGCGATACCCAACATTTGGCCGCGATTATCGGCGGTCGGCTGATACCAGCCCCGGTTGAGGCTCCGCCTGGTCGCCCGAGCCTCGGAGTTGCGTGGTTTCGGTCGCAAAATTGCCCCACGAATGGCACCACAATTCCGATTTTCGCTGCACATCGACCATCGACGGGTTCTAAAAGTACCGTTTGAGCTGATGTTCTGCGATTGGAGCGGGTGACGGGAATCGAACCCGCGTCATTTGCTTGGGAAGCAAATACTCTGCCATTGAGCTACACCCGCGCGCAGTTGCGTGCGTGAATGCAGGCTAGCGCCCACGGACATGCCCCGCCACACGTGAGCCCATGCACCGGCGGTCACTAGGCTGTCGATCGTGATTCTTTCAGATCGAAGTCTGCGTGAAGAGATTGCCAACAAACGGATCATCATCGAACCACTCGACGAGCGCTGCATTCAGCCGTCGTCGATCGACGTCAAGGTCAGCAATCTGTTCCGCGTCTTTCGCAATCACACCGCCGGCATCATCGACGTCAAGCAAGATCTCGAGGATCTCACTGAACTGATCTCGATCCCCGAGGATGGCGTCTTCATGCTCCACCCCGGCGAGTTCGTGCTCGGTTCCACGCTGGAGCGCGTCGTCGTTCCCGACAATCTCGTCGCCCGCATCGAAGGCAAGTCCTCTCTCGGCCGCCTCGGCCTGCTGATCCACTCCACCGCCGGCTTCATCGACGCCGGCTTCGATGGCCACGTCACCCTCGAACTGGCCAACGTCGCCAGCCTGCCGATCACCATCTACCCCGGCATGCGTATCGGCCAGGTGAGCTTCATGATGATGACCACCCCGGCCGACAAGCCCTACGGCAGCGGCGCCCGCGGCAGCAAGTACCAGGGCCAGCGTGGGCCAACCCCGAGTCGCTATTTCGAGAACTTCGCCGAGTAACCCGACGATCAGGTAAGTCGGGCGACCATATAACTCGGGCGATCAGGTGATCTGGTTGCCGCGAGCGATGCTCGCCGGATCGATGCCCTGTTCCTTGGCCTCGTTGAAGGCCCGGGCCTGACCGATCCAATCCTCGCGCTCGGCGCGCGCATCGTGCAGGTTGGGCAGGATGTCCTGCAGTTGCGGCAAGGTCAGTTCGGCCACCTCCGCAAACGTCGTGATCCCGGCCTCGTTCAACACCTTCTGCACCGCAGGACCAACACCAACGATCAGGCCGAGGTTGTCTGCCGTTGCGGTCACTGTGGCCACCGCCCCAGCAAAACCGCGCACGGCAACCGGCACGGCTAACGGCGCCGCCATCTGCATCTTGACGACGCCCTTTTCTCCGGCCTCGATGGCCTCCAACAGGTGGATGGCGATGTCGGCGACCTTGACCTCGGACTCGTCTTTGCCAGCAGCCTTGACGCCGTCATCGAGCATCACATAACAGAACGGACAAGCGGTTGCGACACGGGTCGCCCCGGTGGAGATCGCCTCCATCGCCCGCTCGTCGTTGACCTTGGTGCCGATGGTCTCTTCCATCCACATCCGTGCCCCGCCGGCGCCGCAACACATGCCCTTGGTGCCGTTGCGTTGCATCTCGACGACCTCGATGCCCTTGATCGAACCAACGACCTTGCGCGGCGCGAGGTAGACGTCGTTGTGCCGACCGAGGTAGCAGCTGTCGTGATAGGTCAGACGCTCTTCGAGCGTGGCCTGGCTGACGTCGAGGCGACCATCGGCAATCAACGTCTCCAGCAGCTGCGTATGGTGCACCAACTCGTAGTTGCCACCAAGCTGCGGGTACTCGTTCTTCAACGTGTTGAAGCAGTGCGGGCACTGGGTGATGATCTTTTGCACGCCCATGCCGTTGAGCATCTCGATGTTCGGCATCGCCAACATCTGAAACAGGTACTCGTTGCCGCTGCGGCGCGCGGAGTCGCCGGTACACATCTCCGAGGGGCCGAGGATGGCCACGCTGATCCCGGCGCGGCCGAGCAACTTGGCCATCGCCTGGGTGACCTTCTTGTTCTTGTCGTCGAACGACCCGGCGCAACCAACCCAGTACAGGTACTCGGCCTGCAGCGGCTCGCCCGGATCGACGATCGTCACGTCGAGATCCTTGGCCCATTCGCCGCGGTCAGCCTGCGACATACCCCATGGATTGCCCTGGTTCTCCATCGCCCGGTAGGCGTTGCCGAGTTCGGCGGGGAAATTGCTCTCCATCAGCGACAGATAACGGCGCATGTCGAGAATCTTGTCGAGGATCTCGATGTTCACTGGGCAGACCTCATCGCAGGCCCGGCAGCTGGTGCAGCTCCAAATCTCTTCCGCCGAGATGCGCTCGAACAACGAATTCGAGGAAATCGTGATCGCGCCGTCGGTGCCGAGCGGCGGGCGCACCCGCCCATCGGCGGCGTGCGCCGCAGTGGCGGCCATCACCTCGCCGGTCTTCAGCACGATCTCGCGCGGATCGAGCGGCTTGCCGGTGGCGTGTGCCGGGCACACGCTGGTGCAACGGCCGCACATCGTGCAGGCATCGGTGTCGAGCAGTTGCTTCCAGGTGAAGTCCTCGACCACGGAGGCCCCGAAGGTTTCCAGCTCGGTCTCGGTCAGGTTCGGCATCGCCTTCATCGCACCCTTGGGGCGCTCACGATCCTTGAGATACATGTTCAACGGCGAGGTGAACATGTGCCGCAACATGGTGATCGGCAAGATGAACAGGAAGGCCAGGAAGCTGACCACGTGGGCGGCCCACAGAATCTGGTGCCAGCGCTCCAGTGATGTCGTCGAAAGGCCATCGAACAGCTGGCTCAACGGATAACCGATGAAGCTCCACTTCTCGTAGCTCGGCGCTTCGACCTCGGCGATACGCATGCCTTCGGCGAGGAAGCCGGTGATGCCGATGGCGGCAAAGACGCCGAGGATGATGGCGTGCTCCGGCTTGGTTTTGATGCGGATGCGGTACGGCCGCTGGATGTAGCGCCGCGCCGCGGCCCAGAAGATGCCGGTGAGGAACACGGCACCAGCGAGATCACCGAAGAACGAGTAGGCCATGTACACCCGACCATGCAGGAACTTGGCGGCTGGCGGCAGCTGATGATCGACCTCGAGCACCGTGGTCACGCCGAGCAAGGCGATGAAACCGAAGTAGATCATGCTGTGCATCAGCCCGGCGGCGCTGTCGCGCAGCAACGTGCGCATATAGGCACCGGCGCGGAAATCGCCGAGTCGGCGCTTGATGTTCTTTGGCGTCGTCGTCCGCCGGTCCGGGCCGCCGCGCTCCCAGTTCTTCACTCGATCGGCGAAGGCGAAGGCACCCCAAACGATCAGCGCGGGCACCACGGTATAGAAGGCGACCTGCAGTGGCCCAGGGATTCCTTCCAGCGGCTCGCGGGTCACTTCCTTGTCCGAATGCCACTTGGTCAGCAACGGCACGATGCCCGAGACCACGGTGAAGATCGCCATGAAGATGCCGATGGCGAGGACGAACTGGTGGGGTTTAAAACGCTTTGGAGTGGTATCCACAGCAGGAGAGGCCGCGTGCGTGCTCATGATGCCGCGATCCTAGTTCGCGCCGCGGCCCAACACCCAGGTTGGTGCGCAGCCAGCGAGGCGAACCAAGGCTCAGCCAAATGATTGGCGGTCGAGATCCCGAATGCGCGAGGCGAGTGCGCCCATGATCCGGTGCGACAGGGTCGGCACCTCGTCGATGACGCCGAGAAACCGGCGTTGGGCGATCACCAGGAACTCGCATTCGGTGTCGCAGGTCACGGTGGCTGTGCGCGGGCCGTGATCGAGCAGCGACAATTCGCCGACGATCGCCCCGGGCCCAAGCTGAGCGATCTTGCGGCCATTGCGCTTGACGCTCACCGAGCCGCTGAGAATGATGAACGCCTCGGTACCTGTTTGGCCCTGATCGACGATCATCGTGCCCGCAGCGATGGTCACCTCGTCGCCTGCCTTGGCGACTTTCTCCAGCTCTTTCGTCGTGAACGAAGAGAACAGCGAAACCTTCTGCAAGTGTTCCAGCGAAGCGTTCTTATGTGCCATGTCCGCACTATAAACCCGCCCCGCTGTCGTCGGGCGAGGTTTGTTCCGCTGGCCGCTACGCGCCAGCTTGCTTGGCGACAGCAGCCGCGGCCGCGGCGACGGCCTCGGCGTCGCCGAGGTATCCACTGTCGACCACGCGCAGCGTGTCGTCAAACGTGTAACGGCGTGGCGCTCCAGTGGGGATGTTGAGCTCAGCGATGTCGTCGCGGGAGATGTGTTCGAGGTGCATGACGAGGGCGCGCAACGAGTTGCCGTGCGCGGTGATCAGCACATCGAGGCCGGCTCGTAACTGCGGCACGATCACGTCGTAGTAATACGGCAACACCCGCAGGACAACATCGTGCAAGCACTCGCTGGCTGGCAGCACCTCGCTCGGCAACAACCGATAGCGGGCATCGTTGGCCGGATGCTCGGGGCTGTCCAAGCCCACCGGTGGCGGCGGCACGTCGTAACTGCGGCGCCATAACTTGGTTTGCTCGGCACCATGACGCTGCGTTGTGGCCTTCTTATCGAGCCCCTGCAGCGCGCCGTAGTGGCGTTCGTTGAGCCGCCAGTTGCGCTGCACCGGCAGCCAGACCATGTCCATCGCTTCCAAGGCCAAGTGGCAGGTGATCACGGCCCGCTTCTGCAGCGAGGTGTGGGCGACGTCGAATCGCAGCCCGGCGTCAGCCATCGTCACCCCAGCCGCAGCGGCCTCGGCGCGGCCCTTGTCCGTCAAGTCGACGTCGTGCCAACCGGTGAACAAGTTGAGCTTGTTCCACTCGCTTTCGCCATGCCGCAACAACACCAGAGATCCAGTCATGACCCGGGATCGTAGCGAGCGCAGGTGGCGACGGTACTGCGACGTTGGGCTGGGCGGTACATTCGGCGTTATGGCCCTGACCTATGACCGATTTCTGCGATTCGAAGAACTTCACGCGCAGCTCGACGCGCTGGCGTCAAGTGAACCCGAACTGGTCAGTGTCGAGACATATGGGAAGTCCTTCGAGGGACGGTCTCTCTTGCTGGTGACGATCACCGACATTACGACGGGGCCAGCGGCGCACAAACCGGCCTATTGGGTCGATGCCAACATCCACGCTGTCGAAGTCACCGGCGGGGCGGCAGCGTTGTGTTTGATCGACACCTTGGTCTCTCGATTCCGTGCCGGTGACCCGACGGTGGTCGAAGCGTTGCGGACACGAACGTTCTATGTGGTGCCGCGGGTCAACCCCGATGGCGTCGAGGCAGCGCTCGCCGAGTCCCCACGCTTTCGGCGCAGCGGCATGAGGCCATGGCCATGGCGGGATCGGCACCAATGGCCTGGTCTCGTCGAACAGGACATCGATGGCGACGGCCGGATGTTGTCGATGCGCATCGAGGATCCCAACGGTGCTTGGACGCCCCATGCCGACGATCCCCGGGTGATGATCCCGGTGGCACCCGACGGCTCCGTGGCCATCGGCACCAAGCGCTATCGGATGCTCAACGAGGGCCTGATCGAGGGCTATGACGGGTTCACCGTGCCGCTGGTACCGTCGCCGCAGGTTCTCGATATGAACCGCAACTTCCCGGCCGGTTGGGGCACTGGCGTTCACGGGTCGGGTGATCACCCGCTCAGCGAGTCTGAAGTCGACGCGCTGGTCCGTGCGGTCGTCGCCAGGCCGAATATCTGCGGTTACAACGCCTTTCACACCGCCGGTGGCGTTCTTTTGCGGCCGTCGAGCACGAGAGCCGACTCATCGCTGTCGCCCTACGACGTGTGGACGTGGAACGAACTCGGCCGACGTGGTACCGAGTTGACGACCTATCCAGTGCACTCGGTGTATGAAGATTTCACCTGGGACAAGTCGAGTCCGATGAGCGGCGCGGCCGACGACTGGGCCTACGAACATCTCGGCCTGTTTGGTTGGACCACCGAGTTCTGGGATGTCGTTCACGCGGCCACAGGGCATCGCAGTTCGACATCGATCTGGTATCTCGGGCCAACCGTCGAAGAGGAGGTGGCGATCGCCGCGTGGTGCGACCGCTATGGGGATTTGTATGTCAACTGGCATTGGTTCGATCACCCGCAGTTGGGTCCAGTGGAGATCGGTGGGCTCGACTGGTTCCACGCCGCGGTCAATCCACCCCTGGCGTTGTTGGCTGACGAGGTCCGGCCCCACGCCGACTTCGCCATCTATCAGGCGTTGGCCTCGCCGCGCCTGGAGATCCTCGCCGCCCGGGCGACGCTTGTCGGTGAGGCGTTGTGGCGGGTTGAGGTCGGTATCGCCAACACTGGCTGGTTGCCGACCACGATCTCGCAACATGCCTCGAAGGAGAACCTGGTGCTCCCCGTCACCGCAGAATTGGTGCTGCCAGGCGACGCAGAGGTGCTCGACGGGGCGAATCGTCGCCAGCTGGGTCAACTCGCCGGTCGTGTCGGCTTCCAGTTCAAGGGCGGATTTCGCAACGATGGATCGCCTGACCGAGTGCTCGCAACCTGGCTGGTGCGCTCAGCGACACCACCCGTCGAGGTCACGGCCTCCCATCAGCGGGCCGGCACCGTGCGGGCGACGATCAGTGAGACGCTGGCCAGCGCGCCGCCCGCTCCACCTCGTTGAGATCGAGATGGTTGCGCATGTACTCGTCGGGCCCGTGGCGCGGCGGGGTGTAGTCCCATGGCGTGAAGCGCCCCGCCCGCAACGCGGTGTCGACATAGCGCCGCCGGTCTTGGTCAGCAGTGATCTCGCGTTGTAAGGCATCGAAATCCCACGTTGCCAACGCCTCGGCGCGCAGGTTGGCAAGCACGGTTGCACACGCCGGGTCGGTGGCCAGATTGTGCGTTTCCAATGGGTCATCGGTCAGGTCGTAGAGCTGGTCAGGATCTGTCGGGCAGTAGACAAATTTGAGTGTGCCGCGCCGGATCATGACGATCGGGGCCACCGACCCCTCGGCCATGTACTCGCCCAACACCGGCCGGTCGATATCGCTTTCGGTGCCATCGCAATGGGCGATCAAGGAACGCCCCGCCAAGGGCACAACCTCGCCCAGATCATCGAGAGCTGCGCCAGCGAGTTCGGCAATCGTTGGCAACACATCGACGAGCGACACCGGCGAAGCGACCCGCATGGCGGGGAAACGATGTGGGGCGTGGACCACCAACGGAATTCGTGCCGAGGGCTCGAAGAAGTTCATCTTGTACCACAGCCCTCGCTCGCCGAGCATGTCGCCATGGTCGGCGACCAGCATGATCACGGTGTTCTCAGTGCAATGCAGCGCCGCGAGGGTGTCGACGATGCGACCGGTCCAGTCGTCGACATAGGAGACGTTGCCGAGATAAGCGCGCCGGGCGGCGCGCACGTGCTCGTCGGTGACCGTCGCCGCTTTGTCGTCAACCGCGACCCGCAGTCGAGCCGAATGTGGATCGTCCCGGACGTCGCCAGCCGCGACCAGCGGCATCGGTATCTCGACGTCTTCGAGGCGATCCCAATACTGACGTCGGGTGACGTACGGGTCGTGGGGATGGGTGAAGCTGGTCACGAGCAGGAAGGGTCGTCCGTCTCGCCGTGGCGCCAGATCGTGCAGGGCGCGGATCGCATGGTGCCCAACTTCGTCATCGAAACGCAGTTGATTGGTGGCCTCAGCGACACCTGCGCCGGTGACGCTGTCCATGTTGTGATACCACCAGTCGACCCGATCCAGCGGGTGATGCCAGTTGGGCGTCCAACCAAAGTCCGCAGGGTAGATATCGGTGGTCCGCCGTTCTTCAAATCCGTGCAATTGATCGGGGCCGACGAAGTGCATTTTGCCGGAGAGCACCGTGCGGTAGCCGGCGGCACGAGCGACGTGCGCGAAGGTCGGAACGGTGCTCGCCAGATACGCTGCGTTGTCGTAGCCGCCGCTGGTCGAGGGCAACTGGCCGGTCATCAAACAGACCCGCGCCGGGGTACACAGGGGACTATTGGTATACGCCGCGTCGAAGACCACACCCTCGCGTGCCAAGGCATCGATGCGTGGCGAGCGGGCCGCTGTTTGGCCGTAACAGCCGAGCATCCCAGGTGTCAGCTGGTCGTACATGATGATGACGATGTTGGGCTGCGCGCCCTTCGACTGGGCATTCGCGTGCATGGTTCCCTCGTAACGACGTGCCCGGAGGCGGCTTAGCTGGGCCCGCTAGCACCGACTTGGTTTGCCTCGTCAGCGCTCTCCGTCACCCCGGCGGGTTCGGGTTCTACTGGCCGTCGGTCCCACTCCGGGCGCGAGCCCGTCTCCACTTCTAGCAGGTCGGCCTTGGCCGCGCGCCAGGCCTTCTCTGCCTCCGGCACGCCGCGACCATTGCGCCGAGCGGCCTTCAACACCTCGACGGCACCAGCATGGTTTCGTTGTGCGGCGGCGAGAGCAGCGGCGTGGGCCTCGGCATCGGCCTGGCGTTGCAGGCGCTCACGCCGTTCGTCGACGATGCGCTGTTGCTTGGCGCGCTCGGCAGCTTCCGTTTCGCGAACTGCCTGGGCGAATCGTTCGACGTCGCTGAGTTGACGCTCGGGGATTACGGGGGTGGGTTTGCGGCGACGAGCGGGCACGAATGTCAATGTAACGAACCCCACCGAACCACGGTGGGCAAAAAGCTGAGCGATAACAACTCAACTTTCATGCTATGAAGGTTGGCGGCGACGTCCCATCTGGGTAATCTTGCGTCACGTTCGCTCAACATCTCTCACTAGGAGTTCAAAGAACATGGCCAAAGCAGTCGGAATCGACCTCGGAACAACCAACAGTGTCGTCGCCTTTCTCGAGGCTGGTGAGCCTGTCGTCATCGCTAACGCCGAGGGTGCCCGCACCACGCCGAGCGTGGTGGCCTTTAGCAAGGCTGGCGAAGTCCTCGTCGGTGAGGTCGCCAAGCGCCAGGCGATCACCAACCCCGATCGCACCTTCCGCAGCGTCAAGCGCCACATCGGCACCAACTGGAAGAGCGATGACGTCGACGGCAAGCGCTACACCTCGCAGGAGATCAGCGCCCGCACTTTGATGAAGTTGAAGCGCGACGCCGAGGCGTACTGCGGCGACGTCGTCACCCAGGCAGTGATCACCGTCCCGGCCTACTTCGACGACGCCCAGCGCACCGCCACCAAAGAGGCCGGCCAAATCGCCGGGCTCGAAGTATTGCGCATCATCAACGAGCCGACCGCCGCCGCTCTGGCCTACGGTCTCGACAAGGGCACGGAGGACGAAACCATTCTCGTCTTCGACCTCGGTGGCGGCACGTTCGACGTCAGCGTGTTGGAGATCGGTGATGGCGTGTTCGAGGTCAAGAGCACCCATGGCGACACCCACCTCGGTGGCGACGACTGGGATCAGCGCATCATCGATTGGCTGGTGCAGCAGTTCAAGAGCGCCCATGGTGTCGATCTGGCCAACGACCGGATGGCCACGCAGCGCCTCAAGGAAGCTGCGGAGAAGGCCAAGATCGAACTCAGCCAAGTGCAGCAGACGCAGATCAACCTGCCATTCATCACCGCTACCGCCGATGGTCCCTTGCACCTCGACGAGTCGCTGAGCCGGGCCAAGTTCCAGGAGATGACGGCCGACCTCATCGAGCGTTGCCGCATTCCTTTCGAGCAGGCGCTGAAGGATGCTGGCGTCAGCAAGGGCCAGTTGCACCACGTGATCTTGGTCGGCGGCTCCACGCGTATGCCCGTGGTCAGCGACCTGGTTACCAGCCTCACCGGCAAAGAGCCGAACAAGTCGGTCAACCCCGACGAAGTCGTCGCTGTCGGCGCCGCCATACAAGCGGGCGTGCTCAAGGGCGACGTCAAAGATGTGCTCTTGCTCGATGTCACCCCGCTGAGCCTCGGCATCGAAACCAAGGGCGGCGTGATGACCAAGCTCATCGAGCGCAACACCACTATTCCCACGCGGCGTACCGAAGTGTTCACCACCGCCGAAGACATGCAGCCCAGCGTGGAGATCCACGTGATCCAGGGCGAGCGGGAGATGGCCAACTACAACAAGACCTTGGGCAAGTTCCAGTTGGTCGATCTTCCCCCGGCGCCTCGCGGCATCCCGCAGATCGAGGTCACCTTCGATATCGACGCCAACGGCATCGTCCACGTTTCGGCCAAGGATCGGGCGACCAACAAGGAGCAGTCGATGACCATCAGCGGCCAGTCGACGCTGAGCAAGGACGACATCAACCGCATGGTCAAAGACGCCGAGGCCCACGCCGAGGAAGATCGCCAGCGCCGTGAAGAGGCCGAGATCCGCAACAACGCCGACTCGCTCGTCTACCAGACGGAGAAGGTCCTGCGCGATCAGGGTGACAAGGTCACGCCCGACGATCGTGCCGCCGTCGAAGGTCCCTTGTCGGAACTGAAGACGGCGCTCGCAGGCACCGACAACGCGGCGATCAAGTCGGCAACCGACGCCCTCGCCACGGCCAGCCAGGCATTCAGCCAGCGCCTGTACGAGAACGCTGCCCGCGATGCCAACGCCGAGGGTTCCTCGGCCAGCGGTCAGAGCGGCCCCGCCGACAGTGGCGATGACGAGATCATCGACGCTGAAATTGTCGACGAGAAGTGACGCAGGAGCCGCTGATGAGTGAAGACACCACTCAGGACGACATCGTCACGGTCGAAGGCGAGCCAGCAGCACTTGTTGATGGGATGTTCGACGGTGAGGAATTGGAGTCACCCGTGCTCACCGTTGCCGAGCTTGAACATCAGGACCTGATCGCCGAGCGCGATGAGTTCAAAAACATCGCGCTCCGACTGCAGGCCGATTTCGAGAACTACCGCAAACGGGTAGGCACGCAACAGACCGACGAGGTCGAACGGGCCACCGGAAAGTTGGCCGAGAGCCTGCTTCCCGTTCTCGATGCCTGCGAGGCAGCGTTTGCTCATGGGGCCGCCGGCGTTGAGCCGATCTGGTCTCAGCTGATGGGCGTGCTGCAGCGCCATGGCCTCGAAGCACTCGATCCGGCGGATAAGCCATTCGATCCAACGACCGCCGACGCTGTTATGCATGAAGATGGCGACGGCTCCGAGCCGACCGTGTCAGAAGTGCTGCGCACCGGCTACACCTGGAAGGGCCGGGTGCTACGCGTGGCGATGGTCAAGGTGCGTGGCTAGTGACCGCCCAGCGGGAATGGTTCGAAAAGGACTATTACAAGGTCCTTGGTGTCTCTGATAAGGCGCCAGCCAAGGAGATCACCAAGGCCTACCGCAAGCTCGCGCGGGAAAATCACCCCGACGCCAATCCTGGCGATCCGGCCGCCGAAGGGCGTTTCAAGGACGTCTCAGCCGCCTACGACGTCGTCGGTGACGAGGAGAAACGCAAGGAGTACGACGAGGTCCGCCGCCTCGGCCCGATGGGTGGCTACTCCGGCGGCGTTCCGCCGGGGGGCCCAGGTGGCTACAACTTCAACGTCGATGCCGACGGTCTCGGCGATCTCCTCGGTGGCGTCTTCAGCCGGGGCCGACGCGGTCGTGGTGCTTCGGCTGCTGCCGGGCCACAACGTGGCGACGATCTCGAAGCCTCGTTAACCCTGGAGTTCGCCGACGCCGTCAAGGGCATCACCACCACGCTGTACCTCACCAGTGATGCGCAGTGCTCGGTGTGCACGGGTTCCGGCGCGCAGCCGGGTACCGCCCCGCGCACCTGCTCGCAATGTGGTGGGCGCGGCGTCGTCGACGACAATCAGGGCTTCTTCTCCTTCTCCACGCCGTGTCGAGGGTGTGGCGGGCGCGGGGTGATCACCGATCATCCGTGCACCAATTGCCGGGGCAGCGGCACGGAGAAGCGCAACAGAGAGGTCAAGGTGCGGCTGCCAGCCGGCGTGTCGGATGGTCAACGCATCCGCCTCAAAGGTCGCGGCGGCCCGGGCCGAAACGGTGGACCCTTTGGCGACCTGATCGTCGAATGTCACGTCCATCCCCATCGACTTTTCGGGCGAGACGGTGACAACCTGCTGATCAAGGTTCCAGTAACATTCGCCGAAGCAGCGCTGGGAGGTGACATCGATGTACCGACATTGGACGGCCCTCGTGTCACCGTGCGGATCAAGCCCGGCACAGCCTCGGGAACCCGTCACCGGGTGCGCGGCAAGGGCATCGAAACTGCTGCTCGACACGGTGATTTGATTGTGACGGTCGAGGTCAACGTGCCGACATCGCTCACTGCGCAACAGCGAGCGGCGGTCGAGGCGCTCGTCGCGGCGACCCCGACGTCGCCACGGGCTGGGATGGAGGTCGGATGATGCGCGATCACACCCATGCTGTCTATGTCATCTCGGTCGCAGCGGAACTGGCCGGGATGCACCCACAGACCTTGCGCATCTATGAACGCCGTGGGTTGGTCCAGCCGGCGCGCAGCCAGGGTGGCAATCGACGCTATAGCGATCAGGACATCGCCCTCTTGCGGCGGATTCAAGAATTGGCATCCGAAGGAATGAACCTTGAAGGGATCCGCCGGGTGATGGTCCTCGAGGCCGAAAATTCAAGACTTCGACTCGAACTTGAGCAAGCCCGGGCAGCGATGGTGGGAGCATTGCAGGAGGCTGAGCGGCGCGCGCCGCGCCGCGATCTTGTGCCGTTGCAGCAGGCAGTTGCCGTGTTCTCTCACCGCCGAGATCAGCGGGAATAGGCCGTTTGGCGCATAGCTCAAAATCGGGCTGCTGAGTACTCTGGGTGCTCGAACTGGAAACCAGTTTGGCAAGAGTCCGTCAAGGGTCAGAGGTTAATTCCGACGTGTCAGTAGCATCACGAACATGATAGCTAAGCGGGCGGCGGCCGATCAGCTTGATCCGGCTTTTATGAGCGAGATCGACTTTCCAATTGTCAAACGGGGTTTCGACCCTGCCAGTGTGCAGGCGTTCGCGCAGGCCGTCGGCGTAGAGATGAGTCGACTGCTTGAGGAAAATCGAAGTCTTCAGGCTCAACTAGCGGCGGCGAGATCGAAGGCGAGCGAACCGGTGTATATCGAGGTGCCTGCGGCGGCTGCGCAAGTCGAGGCACCCGCCCCGCTCCCGGTCGTTGCTCCGGCCCCGGCTCCGGCGATCGCACCTTCGGTGCTCGACATGTGGGGTAGCGAGACCAACCGCCTCCTCGAGACGGCGCGTGAGAACGTTGCTCATGTTATGGCCCAGGCCGAGGCTGAGGCCCGTGGCATCGTCGCCAAAGCCGAACTCGACGCTGAACGAATTCGTCGCTCGGCGCTCGAAGATGGCGAACGGCAGTCACAGGCGATGCGTGATCAAACCGCCAGCGATCTCGCTCGTGCAGCGGTAGAGCGCGAGCAGATCGCCGAGGCGACTCGTCGCAGCCGCTTGGAACTCGGGCAGCTAGAGCAGGACAAGCGCCTGATCAACGGCCACCTGCTGGCGGCCAAAGATGCCGTAACGAGTGCGTTGACGGCGATGGAGTCGTCCAACATGGTCTCATTGTCGACGGCTTCGGCCTCCGCTGATGTGCTCACGGCAGCGTCGTCGTACACGGTGCCGACACCGATCGCGCCCGCTCCAATGCCAGCTCCCGTAGTTGAGACGCCGCAGCCGGTTCTTCCTGCGGAAGCTCCCACCCCGGAACGCTTTGTTCCGCCGGCCTCGAACGCTGGAATCGGCAAGCTGTCGTGACAGAAGGCGGCGGCGCGCCGAGCACGGAATCCCTGATCGTTGCAGCGAGTCGCCTGGCAGCAAATGATCCCGGAAACGGCAACAGCCGCCGTCGGGCGCTGCTTACGGGTCTCGCGGTCATTGCTGCGGTCGGTGGAATTCTGGCCTTCGTAGCGGCCGGAGATGATGGGGATTCTGGTCAGCCAGCGATCTCCGGTCTTACCTCGACCTCGGCCCCCGGGGCGACAGCGCCCGACGCTGTCGGGCAGACGACACTGCCGGGCGGGTCGCTTGTCGACTCGTCGACGACGGTCCCCGGATCGCTGGCGACGACGGTCTTTGACCCGGCGTCGGCAACGACCGTTGGTGGCGCAGCGCAGCCTGTCCCCAACACCGCCACGACGCCAACCCCGACTACGACAAGGTCTCCGGCGACCACTTCGCCAGGTACGGCCGTGAGCACGACGCTGCCGTCGACTCCGCCGACGCCGACGCCGACCACCATGGTGCCCCCGACGTCGATTCCCTTCGATCCGTCGTCAGACGACGCTGGCTGAGCTCCGAGCGAAATCCAAGTTAATCCAGAGGTACTTGGATAGCGGGGCGCGGTTGAGCGATTTGGAAACTGTTGGGGGTTGGGCATCGCCGATTTAGCTGAACAGGGTCGGGATCGGGGTCCCGGTGGGGGCTCGGGCGAGGCCGACGAGGTAGTCGATGGCGTCGATGCCTCGCTGGTTTGCGGTGACGAGCACGCTCATGATCCGGCCCTGTGTTTCGGCGCCGCGCCGGGTCCGGTTGCCACCGAACACCTTCCGATTGACGACCGCGGGTCTGATCGCGGTCTCGCCTCGCCAGTTCGTGGCCTCGATGTCGTCGATGGTGAGGTAGGTGAACAGGGCGTCGAGTTCGACGCCGAGGTGTTTGACGAGTTTGCGGTTCTCGTCGTGCGGGTGGGCTTGTTCGCCGAGCAGCTCGATACGTTCACGCAGGTCGGCGGCGATCTCGATACGCCGTTCGGGTGGTTCATCTCGTGCGGCGAGCCCGAGGTGCAAGATGTCGGCGACTTGACGGGGTGTCCCACGAGCCCACTCGGGCAGGTCCGTGACCATCTCGTGGCATCGGCGCAAGAGGTGAGCGGTACACGTTTGATGCGTCGCGTCGGTGTAGGAGCGGTAGACGCCCCAGCCGTCGCGGATGACGACACCGGTGTAGTCGGCATCGATCAGGACTTTGGCGGCATCGAAACTGCGGTCATCGGCGACGTGGTAGACGGTGACGTCGGTGCAGGTAGCGACCCACAACCAGGCAGATCGTCCGTTGATCCGCCACCCGGTTTCATCCATCGTGATCGATTTCGACCGGTTCGCCCGGGCGATCAGATCGGCGTGTACGGGCACGAGCGCGGTGCCGGTTGTCTGGGCGGCGCTGCACAGCGCGCCGGCGGTGACGTTGATCCCGAGGCGGGCGAGCAACGTGGAGCACTTGACGAAGGACAGTCCGAGGCCGTAATGCAACCATGCAGCCCAGGCCTTGGTGTTCGGGCCGATCTGGGCGCCCGCGGCGCCAAGCGCGTCGGAGGTCTGCTCTGGGTGGCGGCCCTGCACCCGGCGCCCACAATCCCGGCATCGTCCGATCCGCACCCGGAACCGGGTCACCACCGGCGCAGGGACATCAAGATCGGTCTGATGCTGATCGGCTTGGCCGGTCGCCTCGACCGACCCGCCGCAACACGGACATGCGTCGGGCAGCAACGCGTCGAGGGTGCGGTGCGCGTCGGGCGGCACGGGGCGGTGGCCGTGGCGGCCATGGGCCTTACCGGTTTTGCGGCCCGGGCGTTTCGGGTCCTCGATCGGGTCGCCCTTGGAGAACGGTGCCGCCTGGCGTTTGCCACCACGACGCGATTCACCCAGGAGTTTCTCCAGCTCGGCGATCCTGACATCACGCTCAGCCAGACGAAGATCGCGTTCGGCCAGCGCGTTGATCAACCCTGCCACCTGCGCTTCGAGAGCGCCGATCCGATCGTCCACCAGCAGATTCTTCACCACCGCGCGCGTTAAGTGGTGGATCCCACCACACCCCGCGCGAACCACCCGCTATCTACATACATCCAGAGATTAATTTTGTGTTCTGGCAGGTCGGCGAAGTCGTCTGACCATTGGTGATTTCGACACTCCTCAATAGTTGATGTGTCGACGGTCACTCATGCGTGATCAATTCCTGAGCCGTTAGGCTCATTTCACGCTATGTGCGTGACATTCCTTTGATTGTCGGCCACCATTGGGCCACGTCGACCGGGTGGGAGTCGGAAGACGCCTGAGTGAGTTGAGCCTTTGTGCCCAACGGAAATTCGCTGAGGCAGTGTGCACCACAAGGCTGTCGTTCGCGACGGTTGTCAGTTTTTTCACAAGTTTGCGTCATGGTTGACCACTGAGTGCGTCGATCAGATGCGGGACATCGTAGAAGTGCTGAGAGCTCGTCTAACAACAGCTTGAACTGGACCAAATAGTTCAGCCCGATACGAGGAAAGAACGACGGAAGAATTCATACATGAGCGTGACGAAATATGCACTCCCAATCGCAAGTTCATTGCCACAGCGCAGTCGAACTGCAGGACGGCTCAGCCTGTCGGCGAGCCTCCTACTCACGAGCGTGTTGACCACCGGGCTTGCGCTGGTGTTGATGCGTTAATTCAGCACCGCGCAGAGAATCGCCCCAGCGTCGTCAGGTCTGGCGCGACGACGGATGGCTGATCACTCGTAGTGCATCGGCAAGCATCACTTGCCAGGCCTCGTCACTGGCAAGTCGGCTGGTGTCGCAGCCCCCGAGATGGAACTCCATGGCCGCCAGGTCGGTTCCGAGGAACTCTCCCAGTTCAGCGAGCATTGCGGCGTCGAGGCTGTGCTGGCCCCCGCCACTTGACGGGTCGCCCGGCGCTGTTGCACGGGAGCCGACACGTGCCCGAGGTTGATCTTGTTGGCTCGCCACCCGCCAGGAGCGAAGCACATCGGTGTCGTTGGCCACACGATGGCAGAACTCGAGAAACACCGCAACGACATGCTTGCATGGTCGATCCGAATCGGGACAGCTGCAGTGAAACGAGAGCTCGCGCCGAGATGGGATGAGTTCGCTCTCATTGGCATCGACGGGTGCGGCGAGTATCGATACTGAGTAAGGCGTGCGCTGCGACCCATAGATCATTCCCATGATTTCACCGCAGGTGACATGCAGTTCATTGACCGCACCCTGGCGTTGATAGTCCCTTCCGCGCCTCAGCCGTTGCGGGTCGGAGAGCTCTGCAATCAGTATTTCCAGGCGCATAGCCAGAAACTTTCCAGAACTTTGCCCAGGTCCGGTACTCATCACATGCCCCCTTCCAGGGCGATCAGTTCTCGCAGGTCACTTGTCGACAGCTCGCTCAACCATTGCTCTCCGGTGCCGAGCACCGAGGAGGCCAGGGCCCGTTTGTCGTCGATGATCTGCCCGATGCGCTCTTCGAGCGTTCCCTCGCAGACCATCTTGTGCACCAAGACTGTTTGTGACTGGCCAAGTCTCCAGGCGCGATCGGTGGCTTGATCCTCGACCGCCGGGTTCCACCAGCGGTCGTAGTGGATCACCTCTGACGCCATCGTCAGATTCAACCCGGTTCCTCCGGCCTTGAGTGATACCAACAGCAGTGGACCGCCGCGACCGGCCTGGAAGTCGGCGACCATCCGTTCTCGCCCGCCGCGGCTGACGCCGCCGTGCAGGAACGGGCTCTGCAATGACAGACGCTCGGCAAGGTGACGTTGCAAGAGCAAACCCATCTCGCGAAACTGGGTGAAGACCAGCGCATGTTGCTGGCGTTCGATCAGATCGTCGACCAGTTCGTCGAAGCGGATCATCTTGCCCGATCGGTTGGCCAAGCGGGAACCGTCTCCGAGCGCATGAGCGGGGTGATTGCAGATCTGCTTGAGCCTTGTGAGGGCGGCGAGAACGAGTCCGCGACGCTTCATGCCTGTCTCCGTTGAAGCGTCGTCGAGCAATTGATCGACAACCGCCTGGTACATCGTCGCCTGCTCCTTGGTCAGGCTGGCCCAGGCAATGTTTTCGATCTTGTCCGGCAGCTCCGGCAACAAACTCTTGTCGGCCTTCGTTCGTCGGAGAATGAAGGGCTGCGTCAGCGTTCGCAACCGAGCTGCGGCAGCCTCATCGTTGAATCGCTGGATCGGCTTGGCGTAGCGCTCGGCAAAGGTGTGGTGCGAGCCGAACATGCCGGGATTGACTGCGTCGAGAATCGACCAGAGCTCGCCAAGATGGTTCTCGACCGGTGTACCGGTGAGGGCAATCTTTTGCCCGGCAGGAAGGCGCCTGGTGGCCCGGGCTGCTGCGGTGAGGTGGTTCTTGATCGCCTGCGCCTCGTCGAGGATCACCGTCGCCCAGCGTGTTTGTTCGAGACGCTCGACGTCTCGGCTGAGCAGCCCGTAGGTGGTGATGGTGATGTCGGCCTGATCGAGCAGGCTCGGTTCATTGAGGCCGAATCGGCTGCTGCCGTGTGAGATCTCGACGCGAAGGTGTGGGGTGAATCGAGCTGCTTCGGCTTGCCAGTTATGCACGACACTCAGTGGGCAGATGACGAGGTGAGGCCCCGGAAGGTCGCAGAGGTGGGCGAGCGTCGTCGCCGTCTTGCCAAGGCCCATGTCGTCGGCAAGGCAAGCGCCGAGGCCAAGCCGACCGAGAAAGCTCAGCCAGCTCAGCCCGCGCCGCTGGTAATGGCGCAGTTGCCCGCGAAATTCAGGCGGCTCGTTCTGTTCCACGAGGCGCTCGTCACCGAGCCCAAGCAGCAGATCCTGAGCCCAGCCGTCGGCCACCAGCTCGGTCGCGTCGGATGTACCGGCCTCGCTTGCCAGCCGCAGCAAATCGGAGGCGGTGACTTGGCCGTAGGTCTCGCGGGACTTGCGGAGTCGCTTCAGCGTGCTGCGCACCTGGTGCGCGTCGAGGCGGATCCATCGTCCGTTGATGTGCAGCAAGGTCGCCCCGGCGGCGACGGCACGCTCCAGTTGCGCCTCGTCGATCTCGGAACCATCGACCGTGGCGCTCCACTGCATCAAGGCACTGGCGGTCAAACGTTGTGCGTTCGGCGCGGGGGACTGCGCCCGTGCGGTTGCGCGAACCGCCGCCTTTACCCGCACCAACTGTTCTGGGCCGACGAGCCTGACCTGGAGTTCGTCGAGCAAAACCGCTGTCGCAGTCAAGAATTCTTCGACCTGCGCGAGCTCGAGCGAGACGTCGGTCATCGGATCGTGAATCAACTGCGCCAACGCAGGCAGACGTTGGCCGATCATCACCCCCGCCCGTTCGAATTGCACCCGCATCTCGCTCACCCGTCGGCGCTCGCCGGCGAGGTCGAGCACGAACTGGTTGCCGTCGGCCAGGTCGGCACCGGTGCACCAGCGGTCGCCGGAGTCGGCGTCGACCAGTTCTAGGCGCAGCGCCCAATCCTCTTGCGGCGACTCGGGCATGATCAGGCGGAGTTGGGGCACCGTCACGGCGACGCCGCGGGCCCGCAGGGCCTCCTCGTCAAATACTGGTTGTAGCTCGTCGATCAATGCAAGGTCGTCCACCCGGTAGAGCACAGCCGATGACCCAGACGCGAGCGCCCGCATGGTTGCTTGAGCGGCCCGGTAGCGGGCGTCATGGTGGAATCCTGCGGCCTGCGGACGCCAGCCGATGTCGTTCAACCGGCGCCGCGCCAACGCGTCGGCGGTGACGGCGACGAGTTCATCGACGTCGACCACGGCGCAAACGGCGGGCAGCGTGGCACCGAGCTGATCGATGATCGCCACCAGGTCGTCCCCCGGGACCGGGCGCCAGACAGCGCGCCGTTGTTGTTCGTTGATGATCAGCTGCGGACGAAGCCGCCCCTCGTCGACCAATCGGCGACAGAGTTGGCCGATCTGGGCGAACCAACGCACCGACGCGCTTCTGGCATTCAATGGCAGCGCAGCGAGATCGAAGAGATGCAGACGCGATGACGAAACTGCCGAATGGCGGCGACTCGGCAGCGGCAGCTCGACGAAGGCCCGATCGGCGATCGATCGAGTGAGCCAGGCGCGACCGAGTTCGTTGACGATCTGCAGTCGCAGTTCTGCCGCAGGTGCGGCGGCGCCGGTGAGGCGGTCGATCGCCCACAGGTGGAGCTGCTCGTTGAGCAGACTCAACTGAAGTTCAACCGGCGCGGACATGCTTCCACGGTACCGAAAGGGTGCGCGATGGAGAGCCGCAACATGTCGGCGCTCGTCCCCCAAAAGTTGATATGGAACATATCAAGTTTTCTGACAACGGTGTAGCATTCCCTTATGGCTTTCGACCCGAAGAAATGGACCCACAAGACGCAAGAGGCGTTCTCCACGGCGATCGACCTCGCCACGTCTGCGAGCAATCCGGAGATCACCCCCGACCACGTTCTCTTTGCTCTCATGGGCCAAGAGGGAACGGTGGTACCAGGTCTGGTGCAGGCGCTTGGGCTGGCACCGCTGATGGTGCGCAACAAGGCCGAGGAGGCCGTGAGCAAACTGCCCAAGGCATATGGCGGTTCCGAGCCCCGACTCAGCCGGGAGATGAACAATGTCGCCGACAATGCAGAGAGCTTTCGGCGTGACCTGAAAGACGACTATCTCTCCGTCGAGCACCTTCTGCTGGCGATGAATCAGCGGCTAGGCATCGGCAGCGAGGAGATGCTCCAGGCGCTGCAACAGGTGCGCGGTAGTCATCGGATCAGCAGTCAAAATCCTGAGGAACAGTTCCAGGCGTTGGCGAAGTATGGCCAGGACCTCACGCAGCGAGCCAGGGACGGCAAGGTCGATCCCGTCGTCGGGCGCGATGAGGAGATTCGGCGGGTCATTCAGGTGCTCAGCCGACGGACCAAGAACAACCCGGTGCTGATCGGTGAACCAGGCGTCGGCAAAACCGCGATCGTCGAGGGGTTGGCCCGGCGCATCGCCGACGGCGACGTGCCGGAAGGCTTGAAAAACAAGCGCCTGATAAGCCTCGACATCGGCTCGATGCTGGCTGGTGCCAAGTATCGCGGCGAGTTCGAAGAGCGGCTGAAGGCTGTGCTCAAAGAGATCACCGATGCCGCTGGTGAGGTCATCACCTTCATCGACGAGATCCACACGATCGTCGGTGCCGGCGCCGCCGAAGGGGCAATGGATGCCGGCAACATGATCAAACCGATGTTGGCACGCGGTGAACTGCACATGATCGGCGCCACCACGCTCGACGAGTACCGCAAACACGTCGAGAAGGATCCGGCGCTCGAACGGCGTTTCCAACAGGTGTACGTCGGCGAGCCTTCCGTCGAGGGCACGATCGCCATCTTGCGTGGTTTGAAAGAGCGCTACGAAGTGCACCACGGCGTACGCATTCAGGACGGGGCGCTGGTCAGCGCCGCAATGCTCAGCAATCGCTATCTGACCAACCGTTTCCTTCCCGACAAGGCCATCGACCTCGTCGACGAAGCAGCGAGCAAGCTGCGCATAGAGATCGACTCGATGCCGACAGAAATCGACATCGTCGAGCGCCGAATTCTGCAATTGGAGATTGAACAGGTCGCCCTGCAGAAGGAGACCGATCAGGCCTCCAAGGAGCGACTGGAATCGTTGGAGGACGAACTGGCCGACCTCAACGTGCAGAGCGCTCAGATGAAGACTCATTGGGAGGCAGAAAAGGGAGCGATCACGGCGATCCGCACGCTGAAAGAGGAGATCGAGCATCTGCGGACCCAACTGGAGCGCGAGGTCGATCTGAATATCGCTGCCGAGATTCGCTTTGGACGTATTCCCGAGCTGGAGCGCCGTATCGACGATGCCACGAACCATCTCGACACCTTGCAATCCGACAACCGCATGCTCAAAGAGGAGGTCGATGCCGAGGACATCGCCGAGGTCGTCAGCAAGTGGACTGGCGTCCCGGTCAGTCGACTGATGGAGGGCGAGGTGTCCAAGCTCGTGCACCTGGAAGAACTCCTCCATCAACGACTCGTCGGTCAGGACGAAGCGGTCAGCGCGGTTGCGCACGCCATTCGGCGCAGTCGGGCCGGTCTCAGCGATCCGAATCGCCCGATCGGTTCGTTCATGTTTTTGGGACCGACGGGCGTTGGTAAAACCGAACTGGCCCGAGCCGTTGCGGAATATCTCTTCGATGACGAGCGAGCGATGGTGCGCATCGATATGGGTGAGTACATGGAGAAGTTTTCGGTCTCCCGCTTGATCGGGGCGCCCCCGGGATACGTCGGTTACGACGAGGGCGGCCAACTTACCGAAGCGGTGCGTCGTCGGCCTTACAGCGTCATCCTGCTCGATGAGATCGAGAAGGCTCATCCGGATGTGTTCAACGTCTTGCTGCAGGTGCTCGACGACGGACGCTTGACCGATGGTCAGGGTCGCACGGTGAACTTCAGCAATGTCGTGTTGATCATGACGAGCAACCTGCCAGGTGAGCCCAGCAACTTTTTCAAGCCTGAGTTCATCAACCGCATCGATGAGATCGTGCGCTTCAGCGCACTCAGTCGAAGCGACCTCGGGCGCATTGTCGCCATCCAGTTGGAGATCTTGCGCAAGCGTCTTGCCGACCGTCGGATCACCCTGCAGGTCACCGAGTCGGCGATGCAGCTACTCGCCGATCTCGGCTTTGATCCGGCCTTCGGTGCCCGGCCGCTAAAGCGCGTCATCCAACGTGAGATCGGTGATCGGGCATCGATGTTGATCCTCGAAGGCAAGGCTGGCGACGGCTCGGCCCTAACGGTCGACGCCGCTGATGGCCAATTGTCGGTCACGGCTGCAGCAGCGCCGAGCTGAGTGCTCGGGGCCGCGGCCGTCACCCTCCGGGTTAGTCGTGGATCCACACTCGGCTGCGCATCGGCAGAAGATTCTGTGCCCAGATCATGTCCATTGCCGGGTTGCTGACGCGGATGCAACCATGCGATGCAGGGTAGTTGGGAACGTTGGCAGCTCCATGCACGGCGATGCCGCCGACCACGAAACGGGGGCGATACAGGGTGCCAAGGGTGCCTTTGTAGACCGCTAGGTCGTGCACGCGATAGATGGAGAAGTTGCCGTTGGTGGTAATCGCCGTGCCGGTCACCCGCTCGCCCGTGAGCTTGTTGTCTTCCTCGTAGAAATAGCCGCCGCCCGT
Source organism: uncultured Acidimicrobiaceae bacterium (assembly GCA_963732585.1). GTDB lineage: Bacteria > Actinomycetota > Acidimicrobiia > Acidimicrobiales > Ilumatobacteraceae > WLMZ01. The sequence goes on from CAVSZY010000004.1 coordinate 789,591, forward strand.
GGACACGTTGATCACCCACAGCAGCTTTCCATCGCGGATGAACATGCCCAATTGGCGGCCCTTGTCGACCTCCAACAAGGTGCCAGAATTGGTGCCCGGGGTCGGCCGACAGCTCGGCCAATTGAGCGAATTCGCCGTGGCGTCGTCGACCTTGCCGCTGGCAGAAAGGCGATGCCACTTCTGATACGCCATTACCGCTTGCTGAGTGCTCCAGCCATAGGAACCATCGCCACCGGCGTTCCAGAACCCGAGGCTCAGCAACCGGTTCTGAATCAGTCGGACGTTGGTGCCCACGTTGCCCGAAGTGGCCGGGGTGATCGCTTGGTCGGCGAAACCGGCGCAATATACCGGCGTGGGATCGACGTTGACCGGTAGGCCGTTGGGTGCCGCAGCCGGGGCCCCGATAAAGAAGCCGCTGACGTCAACGACAGCGTGTGCTGGGTTCTGCGCGAAGACATCAAAACCGCGCCCTGAGACCGGGGTGATCACGTGATTGGCGACCGTTTGCGCAGCACGAACGGCGTTGAGGTTGGATGTCGCCCTCGACTTCACTGCGGAGTTGTGCGCCCCGGCGGAGGTGACGCTGAAGTACCCGCCGGCCAGCGTGTCGGTGACCGTCAGATTCATCACGACAGCGGACACGTCGCCGCGGGCGATCGCCGGATGGGACGCAATGGCGACTTCGACGCTCCAGCCGGGAAGCAGGCGTTTGCCGGCCCCAAGGGGATTGAGGGTGCCGCGGGTGTCGAGGAAGCGTGTCGGGTCGCTGAGCGGGACAAACAGGCCCTCGCCGCTTGTCGGTGCCCCGACCCCGGTGTACACGCCGACCAGGTCGATGACCGGGAATCCGCCGCCGCTGCTGAACACGTTGATCTCGCCGTTGCCGTTGACCGGAACGATGACCTGATTAGCACTGACATGACCGGCATACATCGAGTTGAGGTTCGAGGTCTGGCCGGGGCTGGTTCCCGCCGCGTACACCTGCCAGTACCCACCTGCGGCGCCAACGACGGTGACGTTCAAGGCCACGGCCGAAGCACCTGCTGCCCCGGGAATTGAATAGGTGGCCACGCCGCCCGCAGCGATCGGGTTTCCTGGCCGAGTTTCGACCACCCGCGCCGGGCTGGCCAGCGGAAGAAAGCGCCCGTTGGATGAGGCGCCGACTGCGGTGTAGTAGCCGAGCATGTCGACCACGACGTTGCCCCCGAGCTCGGAGAAGACGTCGACTGCGCCCGTTGGACCGACGGGGACGGTGACCAGATTGGGGATCGCCAGCGCCTTACCGAAGAACGTCGAAGCCGCATCGACGTTGATATTTGAGGAGTTGGGACGTGGGCTGCCGTTGGGCGAGACCGTCCAAAAGCCCGCACCAGCCGGGCCCGTCACCGTGACGTTGAGCACAGCTGCGGTCGTCGATCCGGCCGCCGGGAGTGGCGCTGCTCCGGTGACCGGAATGGTGACCGTGACACCTTTGCCGACGGCACCAGTCAGCCGGGTATCGGCGAGACGAACCGGCGTGAGCAATGGCACAAAGGCCGACGTGGCTCCGGCGGCGACGGCTGGCGTTGGTGCCAGCGATGTCGTTGTCAGGGTGAGTGTCGTGGCCAAAAGAAGACCACCAAAAGCGGCACGTACTGCGCCAAGTATCCGCATCATCCCCGCAGAATATCTGCGCCTTACCCAGAAAGCAGGTCAGACGGCTGATGTCCTTCGACGGATGGCCGCGGCGTGGGCGGGAAACCCTTCGTGATCGGCGAGCGCGATGATCGTCGGGGCCATTCGTTGCAACGCTGTGGCGCTGGCCTGGGCGATCGCTGTACGTTTCATGAAGGCCTCGACCGTGATTCCCGAGGCGACGTGGGCGAAGCCGCTTGTCGGTAGCGAAGCCGGGCAACCAAGCACGAAGTTTGCCGCGCTGAACGGGGTGTCTTGGCCGATGAGAATCTCGCCAGCGGCGCTCAGCGAGTCGAGAACCGACTGCTCCTCGGCGGCGTTGACGACTACCTGCAGGTGTTCCGGGGCGTACCGATTAGAGACCTCTGCGGCCATTGACAGGTCTTCGACCAGCACGGCGCCGCCGTTGATACCGAGCGCTGCCCGGGCAGCCTCCGCCGTGCTTGGCGGGAAGTTCGAGGAGTTGTCGCTCGAGTTCGGCGTCGGTGGCCGCAATCAGCGCCGCAGATGCCGTGATCAACAGCACCGACGAGTCGGTGCCATGCTCAGCTTCGATCAGCAGATCGGAGGCCAGCAGCACGGGATCGGCAGAATCGTCGGCGATAACCACACTCTCCGTCGGCCCGAGCAACATCATCGTGGCCGTCCCATGGCGCTGCATCTCGACCTGCGCACAGGTCACGGCTGGCGACCCAGGGCCGACAACTTTGCGAACCTTGGGGATCGATTCGGTTCCCCAGCCGAGTGCGGCGACACCGGCCGGGCCATTGACCCGAAAGACCTGATCGATCCCCAGTTTGCGGCAGACGACCAGCACGGCTGGATCGACCTCTCCGCGGCCTGCGGGCAGTGGTGGCACGACCAGCACAATATTGTCGACGCCAGCAACCGTCGCTGGCACGCCAAGTTGATAGGCAACGGACGGGTAACTCGCTTTGCCGCTCGGCACGAACAACCCGACGGAAGCGATCGGGCTGACCTTCTCACCGACCATCAAGCCTGGTTCAGATTCGATCGACCAGTCGCTCATTCGCTCACGGAGCGCTTCGTTGAAGATGCGCAGGTGGTGGATGGCGTCGTCGATGGCGCGCTCAAGTGCGGCACTGACCTGCGCCGCCGCGACCTCCTGGGCGCTGACCCGCAGTTGGTGCGGCTCGAGCGAGATGCCATCGAAGCGAGCGAGAGCACGACAGACCGCGGCGTCGCCGTCAGCCCGAACCTCATCGATGATCTCCGTGATCGCGGCCCGCAGCGTCGGGTTGAAGATGTCATCGAGTCCACGTCGACACAGTGCTTCGCGCTCAGCCTCGCTCGATGACGCCCAATGGATCAGCTTGAACACAGCCACTGCGTCACGGTATCTCTGCAAACACCGAGTTCGTGCGTCCCTGAGCAGTAGGCTCTTGCCACGTTCCCCAGTCTTTGTTTGGAGCGTATTCATGCCTGTCACAGTGGTTATCGGTGCCCAATGGGGTGACGAAGGCAAGGCCAAGGTCATCGACCTGTTGTCCAAGCAGCACAGCTACGTCGCCCGCTACCAGGGTGGCCACAACGCTGGCCACACCGTCGTCGTCGGAGACGAGCGTTACGCCTTGCAACTGGTGCCCTCTGGCATTCTGTACGGCCACGTGACGCCGGTGATTGCCAATGGCGTCGTCGTCGATCTGCCCACTCTGTTCAAAGAGGTTGACACGCTCCAACGACGGGGCATCTCCTGCCAGCGCTTGGTTGTCAGCAGTCACGCCCACCTGATCTTTCCCTGGCACCAGGCGTGGGACGCAGTGCAGGAAGCCTCGCGTGGCACTGCGCCGATCGGTACCACGCTGAAAGGTATCGGCCCGGCGTATGCCGACAAGGCCCGCCGCGTGGGCATTCGCGCCGGAGAGGTTCTCGACGGACCACGGTTCAGCGAGATGGTTCGTGAGCGGGCGACGATCGAGAGCCTGGCGCTCGAACAGGCTGGTGCTGAGGCGCTCGACGTCGAGGCGATCGTCAAGCAGTACGACGCGCTCGGCGAGCGCCTAGCGCCCTACATCGGCGATACGGTCAACCTGTTGCATGACGCCGTCGCCGCCGGCGAATCCGTGCTTCTGGAAGGTGCCCAGGCCACCTTCCTCGATCTCGATCACGGAACCTACCCTTACGTCACCTCGTCGAATCCGACGGCCGGCGGTGCCTGTTCCGGCTCAGGATTGGGACCTCGCCTGCTCGATCGAATCGTCGGCATTACCAAGGCATACACGACCCGCGTCGGTGCTGGACCGTTTCCAACAGAGTTGCTGGACGAGACGGGTGACCGACTCGTCGAGATCGGCCGCGAGTTTGGCACCGTGACGGGTCGGCGCCGCCGACCAGGTTGGGTCGACTGCGTGATGCTGCGCCAGGCCGCGCGGCTCAACTCACTTACCGAAATCGCCCTGACGAAGCTCGATGTCTTCGATGGTTTCGAGACGATCAAGGTGTGTGTGGCCTACCGCAAGGAAGGTGAAATCGTTCGTCACTATCCCGACAACATCGATTCGCTCGCCCAAATGGAACCGGTGTATATCGAGCTACCCGGGTGGAAGCGTTCGATCAGCCTGGCGCGCGACGTGGCAGATCTTCCTGAGCAGGCTCGTGCGGTGGTGGCCTTGATCGAGTCGGAGGTTGGCATACCAGTGACCATCGTCGGCGTTGGCGCCGACCGTGATGATTATGTCGATTGGAGCGCGCAATGATCCCGCGTTACTCGCTGCCCAGAAATGATGGCGGTCACCAGCGACGTGCAGCGCTTTGCCCGCTGGCTGGAGATCGAACTCCTAGCCACGCAGGCCCACGCCGAACTTGGGATCGTCCCGCTCGCCGATGCCCAATGGTGCCGCGACCACGCGCCCGTTGTCGACGAGGCCTTTGTGCAGGCCGTGTCGGATCGAGAGTCGGTCACCGATCATGACGTCGCCGCCTTTGTCGATGTGGTTCAGGCGGCGATTGGGTTACCTGCAGGCGCCTGGATCCATTACGGCCTGACGAGCAGCGATGTCGTTGATACGGCACTGTGTTGGACGATGCGCGACGCTGCGGACCTGATCATTCTTAGCTGCGCCGAACTGATCGCGACGGTTCAACAACTCGCAGACACGCATCGGAATACGATCATGATCGGTCGCACCCACGGCATTCATGCCGAGCCGACCACGTTCGGCTTCAAGGTTGCACTGTGGGCGCTGCAGCTTGAGCGTGATCGGCAGCGAATGCTTGCAGCCAGAAACGCAGTTTCGGTCTGCAAGCTGAGTGGCGCTGTCGGAACGTTCTCCAATGTTGACCCGCAAATTGAGCGATATGTCGCCGGGCAGCTGGACTTAACACCTGTGCCAGCGACGCAAGTGATCGCCCGCGACCGTCATGCAGAATTTCTGTGGGCTTGCGCGTCGATTGGCTCGACGATGGAAATGATTGCGGTGGAGCTACGACACCTTCAGCGCACAGAGGTGGGCGAGGTGCAGGAGGGTTTCAAGGCTGGGCAAAAAGGCTCATCGGCAATGCCACACAAGAGAAATCCTATTTCGGCTGAAACGATCACCGGGCTTTCTCGGGTGCTTCGTGGCAATCTGCAAGCCGGAATGCAGGACGTCGCATTGTGGCATGAACGGGACATATCGCACAGCTCTGTGGAGCGAGTTGTTATCCCTGACTCGGCGATACTCGCGCACTACGTGGTGAATCGTATGACACGTTTGTTACGGGGTTTGCAGATATTTCCTGAACGAATGAGATCAAACCTTGATGCCAGCTTCGGACTGGTGTTCAGTCAGCCGGTGCTTTTGGCGCTCGTTCAGGCCGGGATGAGTCGAGATGAGGCGTACCGCATTGTGCAAGAAGATGCGATGCGTGCTTGGGATGAACGCCGCAGCTTTCGGGAGGTTCTCAACGAGGACGGCCGGATCGCTGTCGATCCGGCCGTGCTTGATTCTGCATTCGATGTTCATCGCAGCCTGCGCCACGTCGGCCAGACCATCGATCTGGCACTCGAGATCGCCCAGTAGCGGGTGGAAAGTCCCTAGACGCCGTCGCCAGCGCCGCGGCTGATGCCAGCTGCCTTGAGCACGCTGGCATCGACCCCGATGGTCCGCCAAGCGGTGTAACCGATGCCATTTCGCGTGCTATACGCCTTTGCTACCTCGACGAACTCGGCTTCCAACGCAGAAAGGTCGACATCGTGCCCAGCATTGGTCAGCTCGAGCTCAAGATCGATGCGCTCCTGCACCAGTTTGAGTTCTTTCACAGGATCGGCATCGACCATCTCGTCAGCGATCGCTGCCAGTCTCTTTCCGATCGATTCCGGAGTGCGCTTGCGGCCCCGCTTTGGTCTGTTGTTACGAAGCGCTTCCAGATAGTCGCGAACCGATTTTCCTTCTGAACGACCAGCGGCGAGCGCCGCTTTGTGCTCATCAGTCATCGGTCCCTTTGGTCCACGTTTTGCCATGCAAGTATCATAGTTTCCAATTCGCCGCTTTGTAAGTCAAAAAGTGAATGATTTCCCAATCTTCTACTTACTCCCAGCCGCTGACCTACCTGCAGAGGTGATGCTGAATTCCGGGTCTGGTGGAATTCCTGGCTCCCATCGACCGTTATTTCACTGCTACGGTGGCCACGATGAGTGTGCAGCTTCCCGATCTCAGCCCGACCCGAGCAGCGTTACGCGACCACGTTCTGCGTTATTCCGTGAAAACCGGTGACTTCACGTTGAAGTCCGGGGCTAAGAGCACCTGGTTCTTAGACACTAAGCAGACTGCTTGTCGTCCCGAAGGAGTTCTACTTATAGCTGACGTAGCGTTGCAGTTGATATCGGAGAAAGCCGATTCAATCGGTGGCTTGACGATGGGTGCCGATCCCGTGGCATTTGGAATTGCAGCTGTGGCGGCCGCGCGAAATCGGCAGCTGCGCAGCTTTTCGGTTCGCAAAGACGCCAAAGATCACGGTGTCGTCGGGCGGATCGCCGGGGCGTTGCTGCCAGGCGACAAGGTCGTGATCACCGAGGACACCGTGACCCGCGGGACATCGCTGATGGAGGCGGTTGAGGCGGTGCGGGCCTTTGGCGCTGAGCCCATTCTGATTACCGTCATCGTCGATCGCGGCGGTACCTGTGCAGCGTTGGCGCAGGCGGCGGGTATTCCCTATGCGCCGATGCTGACCGCACCAGATCTCGGTTTTGCCTACGGAAGCTGACGAGTGGTGCCGGGACTTAGCCGGTCTTGACCGAGGCTTTTCGAACTCCGCTTGGTGGTTGCAGCGATGTTTGTGCCGGTGATGCCCACCGTCGGGCGAGGTCGAGCGCATCGTCAGGGGTCATCGGCGACGCGAGCAAGAAACCCTGCGCGTATTGACAGCCGAGAGAACGAAGGGCGGCGAGATCGTCAGCCTCCTCGACGCCCTCGGCGACGACCGAGAAATTGAGACCGGCGGCGAGCTCGATGATGGCGCGCATCACCTGTAGTTCGTCTTTTGACTTGGCCATGCCGCCCACCAGGACGCGATCGATCTTGACCATCGTCAGTGGCAGGTGGCGCAGGAACGCCAGCGAGGAGCGCCCTGTGCCAAAGTCGTCGATGGCCACCTTGACGCCAAGATCGCGTACCGCGCGCAGTCGCTCGACGGCGCGATCGGGATTATCGATGACCACCGATTCGGCAATCTCCAAGGTGAGGGCTTCCGCGGGGAGTGCGAAATTGGCCAAAACCTCACTGAGATTGGGAAGCAACATCGCGCTGTTCAGCTGTCGAGCCGAGACGTTGACGTGCAGCCCAATCTGGCGTTGGGCGACCGTACTCCAGCGCAGCGCGTCGCTGCAGGCGGCGTCGAGCAGTTGCGCGCCCAACGGCACGATGAGCCCGGTTTCCTCGGCGAGCGAAATGAACTCGAAGGAATCGACCTGGCCGAGGTCGGCGTCCTGCCATCTCGCCAGCGCCTCGAAGGCTACTAATCGTCCCGTCTCCGTCTCAAAGATCGGTTGGTAGGCGATGGAAATAGCGCCTTGATCGATCGCTCCGCGCAGCGCACGCTCGATCACTACTCGTCGGCGACTTTCCTGGCGGAGATCGCGATCGAATACTTCTATTCGGTTTCGGCCATTCTCTTTCGCCCGGTACATCGCGAGGTCGGCGTCGCGGATGACGTCGTCTGCGCGCAGACCGACGCCGTGGGCGTGGACGATGCCGATGGAAGCCGAGACGATCACAGCATGGTCATCGAGATCGAACGGTTCGGCGAGCGCCGAAACCACACGCTCGGCGATCTGCTCGGCGACATCGGCATCGTCCATCGCTTCGCAGAGCACCACGAATTCGTCGCCCCCGAGGCGAACGACGGTGTCGGCGGGGCGAATGGCAGCCTCGATGCGGCGAGCCATGAGAACGAGCAGGCGGTCGCCCGCAGCATGACCGTATCTGTCGTTGATCGACTTGAAACGGTCGAGATCGAGGAAGAGCAGGGCGGGCCAGATGCCGTTTCGTTCGGCCAAGATCAAGGCGTGCTGCAGGCGGTCGAGGAGAACCGGACGATTCGCTAAGCCTGTCAGCGTGTCGTGCGTGGCCTGCCATTGCAGATCCGCCTGGGACGCCTCGCGGGCTGTGTTGTCGCTGATAAACACCACAGCTCCCGCTCGACTCTCGCCGGGACGAAAGGGAACGATCACACAGTCGGCGGGGAACATCGCCATGCCCAACGGACTCAGGGTGACGTTGCTGAAATGCCAGCGTTGGCGGTGAGCCACATTATTCAGCACGCTGAGGTCGATGAGCGGGCGCGTTTCATTCGATGACGAACGAACACGCAACACCGAGTCGAGCGGCGAGCCAATCAAGGTATGCAGAGGTCCAAGAACCCTTGCCGCCTCGGGGTTTGCGGCGGTGATCTGCCCGGTTCCATTGACGACCAATAGGCCGCTGCTGACGCCCTCAAACACGGCCTGAAAGCGGTCACGCTCGTAGGACAATCGGAGCTCGGTGAGCGTCAGTTGCTCGGTGAACTTGACCTGCATCTCGCTCGGTGAGTGCTCGATGATCCGCTCCAGCAACTGGCGTGTATGGTCCGCGTCACGATAGGCGAGGTCGACGACGGCCAGCAGTTCTTGCACCGATCGGGAACCGAGTGCCGTCGGCCCGTCGGACCAGTTCACCCCAAGCGCGGCGAGTTGGCGAGCCAGAGATGGATGAAGCTCGGATGGCTGCGCAGCGGTCACAACGGCTCGTCGCCCTCTGCGTGCGCAGCACCGGCATCGATGGTTCCGTCCGGCTGGGAGATGTCTTCCCCGATGGCGACAACGGTCATCGATTGTTGGATCCGATGACAGCGCCCTGCGATCGGTGCCAGCTCGCCCGCGGCGTACAGCCCGTGAAGGACGATGCCCTCGGCCAAGGACTCGACAATCGCCGCAGCTTCGTCGTCGGCCCGAGATCGCAGCGTGTGCGGACGACCGGCGCCGCCGATGCAGATTGCCACTTGCTCGTACCCCGTCGATGCCTTGAGAGCCGCGAGGCGGGCAGCATCGACAAGGCGCTCGTTGCTGGCGCGCATCAGGCGCACCACGCTGTCTTCGCCGACTCGGTCGTCGAGTAACAGGCTGCCGTTGGTCGGATCGACACCGCGAACAGAAATCAGCGTCTTCGGCTCGTCTTCTGTGCATAACGTCAATGGAAAGATCTGCGGTGAAAGGTCGCCATTGGCTGGTGCCTCACCGAGAAACTGTCGGTAAATGTCCGCAGGCCGACGGCGATCGAGCTCGATGACAACTGCGTTGGCCGCCCTGGTCACCTTGCGCTCCGGACCAAATGCCTGCCAGCCGCTGGCCGTTCCGTAGCCGAAGCGCAATGAATCGCCGAGCAGAGCAACGGCGACCGCTCCGGAATGAACGACCGTCGAATCGTTGACGACCCACGGCTGCAGGTCGGCGTGGCCACACGCCAATGCCCCGACGATCGGTACCCCGGGAAGTACCTCGCCCAATCCGGCGATCAAGGCGTCGCTCTGGCAGGCCTGTTCGCTCGGCGAATCCGGGGCGATGAAGAGCACGACGCCGCCGACATTGACTCGGGCGAGCTTGACGCCGAGTTCTCGGCCTGCCTGCCTGGAACCCCCGGCACCGTGCAGATCGGCGGTTGCGGCGCGCACCTGGACGTGTTCGAAACGCAACACCGTGATCACCAGATCGTCGTCGACGCCGCTTTCTCGAAACTGCCGTTCGGCCGAGCCGCCGACTACCGCATTGCCCTTCCATGAGGTGAGAAATTGCTGTATCGGACGGAGTGGGTGATGTGCTGCCGCGGCCGTGCCCGTCACAATGGCCAGCGCGTCGCGGCTATGAGCTGCGGGAATCTCTCCCGCCCAGCCGGACTGATTGCTCCATGATGTGGTCTCGATCTGCACAGGGTCCTCCGACGGAGAACAGAATCGGCACCAGCAGCGCGCCGCTTAAGACAATTCACCCTGACGGACAAGGTGAGCCCCCGGCGGCAGCTCGCTCAACAGGGCCTCGCTCACCGAACAGCTGCCAACGTGCAGGGTGCTGGTGATGCGAACGACACGTTTTGGTTCGTGTATCGCCTTGCCGCACATGCTCAGCGCTGCTTTGACGCAGGCATCCTCATCGGGCAAGACCATCGGCATGCGGCTGCGACGCAGCCCGGAGGGCCCGGCGGTGAAACAGTTCAGGTAGGTCTTGGCCCAGTCGATCTTCACCGCCAGCGAGCGGGGGATGAAGTCGGCAAGTCCGATGCCGAGCACATTGCCGGCGCTGATCTCGGTGACGTCGAGCAGGACGATCGTGCGAACATCCGGCTGCGCCAGGTCGTCGAGCCCGTGGACCCAAAAGCGGCCGGTGACATTTGGATCCATCGTCGTCCCGCTGACGTCCTTGCCACCGCGCTCGATAATCAACACATCGATGTCCGTGAACGGCAGTGCGGGCACCAGACGCTGGGCACGCTCGGTCAGCGCTTGCTCGGCGTCGCCGCCGACCTGCTCGGCGAGCAGCGCCTCGATGGCCACGACGTCTCCGTTCGCCGCTTCGAGGGAACACACGCCACCGAGCACACGACCGCTGGCCCGCAGCGCCTCGATCCCGCTCAACAACCGGTGACGCATCTCGCCTGGGCCACAGGCGTGAATCTGCGCCGCGCCTGGTTGTTTGCCGAAGCCGACAACGGCCATCTTGGTGCATCCGCTGGCAATTGGGCCGCGAAACGACGTGTGCGGTTTGACCCGGTTGACCGGAAGTATTGCGTCGGCAGCGGCAGCATATTTGTCGAGAAACAGCGGCATGCCGTCGGCCGTCCGGGCGACTTCAACGGTCGCCATCGTCGATCGGATCTCGGCGCCGATCGATAACTCGGTAACGCCGAGTGAGCCCAGCAATGCCACCTGCCCAGCAGCCGTTCCGCCACCGTGGCTGCCCATCGCCGGCACAACAAAGGGCTCGGCGCCGAGTTGTCGCAGGCCGTCAAGCGCTCCGCGCAGCAACTCCACCCGCGCCGTCAAACCCCGGCTTCCGGCACCGACGGCGACGGTCATGCCCGCAGTGATCGAGCCCGCATATGCCGCGACGACCCGCGGCGCACGCCGCGGCGACGTCGACAATCGGATTCGGGCGTGGCACATCGAGCTCCACCGGATGCAGCACCGCAACGGTGAGAGCTGGATCGAACGGGAGATCGATGCCTCGTTCAAGCTGTGCCCATGGCGAGCCGTCGTTCATCGGGGCATCGTAGTGGTGGCATATCGGGCGTCGTCTCGGCGGCCTCGTGCGCTACCTTGGCAACGGTGACTCTGCCACCAGATCGTCGGCCGCTGGCAGGGAGCTATACCTTCGGCGGTCGTCAGGGTCGGATGTCGCCAACCAGGCAACGCTGGTTCGATGAACTTATCCCCATGTTTCAGCTAACGGATGGTGAGCAGGTACGCGCCTCGGGTCGCGCTGGCGGTGGCCGACGACCTCGGAGTGGTCGTGGAGATCGGTTGCGGCAAGGGTGACGCCACGGCGGCAATGGCCGTCGATGATCGAGCGTTGGTGATCGCCTGCGAGCCGAATCAGGCGACCTGTGCTCACCTCGCCCACCTGCTGACCGAGGCCGGTATCGGCAACGTTCGCATCTGGATCGGTGATGTTTTTGAGCTTTGCAAGGAGCTGCCGCCGGGCACCGTCGACGAGATCAGGGCCTGGTTCCCCGATCCGTGGCCCAAGCCGCGACATGGGCATAAACGGCTTGTCCATCCGACCCGACTGCACACCTTGGCCACGATGTTGCGCCTCGGCGGCCGGTTTCGACTGGCGACCGATGATCCGTGCTACGCCGCCGAGACGATGGCTGCCTGCGCTGCTGAGCCGCTACTGCGGGCCAACATCGTCGAACGACCGGCACGGCGCCCGATCACAGTCTTTGAGGCCCGAGGACTGCGCGAGGGCCGCGTTGCAGTCGATATTGAGGCAATTCGAGTGAGCTCGACAGGTTGAACTGGGCGGAAAACGACAAGAGACACCTCCGACCGAAGTCGAACGGTGCCTCTTTCGTGGTGGTCCTGACCGGCGTCGATCCGGTGACCCTACGCTTTTCAGGCGTATGCTCTGCCGACTGAGCTACAGGACCTTGGTCGTTGACGACTTCGGTACGAAAATACATCAACGCTCTCTGCGATTTCTCACAGATGGCGGTCCCGACGGGGTTCGAACCCGCGACCTCCGGCTTGACAGGCCGGCGTGAACTCCACTTCACCACGGGACCAGAGAACTGGTCTTAGCACCCCCAACGGGATTCGAACCCGTGCCGCCACCTTGAAAGGGTGGTGTCCTAGGCCACTAGACGATGGGGGCTAGGTACGTCTCCGGTTGAGAGAGACCACACATTATCCGGCGGTTGGTCAAAACGCGCTACGGATTACACAATCTCACCTGAATCAACCCCTTGAAACCCGGGCCGATCACCGCAACAATGTGCAAGCCGCGTCGCTGACTCGGCAGGTGAGGGGTAGGTGTCCATTTGTTGTGCCGCGGGCGGTTGATCGAAGTCCTGAAGCGCGTCTGCAGATGAGCGCGGGCACACGTATCGGGCTGTGCACGGTCAGTGGCTCGTTGTTATCCCCGGAGATGGTCTCAAATTTAGATGTTGTCGTCGTGCCCGTAACGGTCACGGTCGGCGGGGTCGACTACCTCGACGGTGTCGACCTTGGCGCCGATGCTTTTTATGAGATGCTCTCGGCGGTCGGTCAGAGCGAGGCGGGGTTGGACGAGGTGGTCACCAGTCCGCCGAGCCCGGGCCAGTTTGCAGCTGCCTTCGACGAGCTGATCGATCGAGGGTGTGGGTCGATCTTGTCGATTCACGCCTCGTCCACCGTCAGCGCGGCGATCAGCGCTGCTCGGCTCGCCGCAAAGACCGTTCCCGTTCCCGTGCGCGTGCTCGACACCGGCACGGCGAGCTTCGGTGTGAGCTGCTGCCTGCACGCCGCGGCGAAGGCGATCGCCGATGGAGCCACGCTCGACGAGGCCGCCGGTGCGGCGCTCGAGATGGCTGGCCAACTCGAGAACGTCGTCGTTCTCGGTCAGCAGGCGATGCTCGCCAGCGGATCGGGACCGATCGACATGCCTGCAGGGGCCACCGCGTCCGCTGATGCCGAGACAGCTCACGGGCTGCCAGTTCTCAGCTTCTCCGATGGTCAGTTGCGACTGCTCGGCCGTGCCCTGAGCGTCGAGGCTGCCGTCGAAATGATGGCTGCCAAATTGACCACGCAACGGCGCGCCGTTGATGCGGCGATCGGTACGTCCGATCGACGGGCGGAGACATTCGGAGCTCTGCTGCGCCAGCGATTGCGAGATCATCCGCTGGTCAGCAACATCATCGACTATCGCATCGGACCGGCGATCGGGGTCTATGTCGGGTCCGGCGCCCTGGGTTGCTTTTCGTTCCCAGTCGGGCTGATATCCGGCTGAGCGGTTACGTAGCGCTCATGGCATCGACGCACGACTCAAGGATCCAGCTCAGGTAGGCGTAGAGATGCTGTTCGCCGATCATCGGGTCGTCCGTGCTGATCGTCGCCAGGTCTTGGTCCTCCTGGACATCGAGCAGCGTTCCGAGGATCAGGCGAAGTCCATTGATCGCCTGCATGAACGCCAGTACCTGAGCTTGTGACAACTCGATTGCTCCGCGTCGATTGTGAAGGTTGTCAGGCGACTCCAGCACAGCGGTGACCGTCTCGATCCCGGTCAGGCGCGACGACACCAATTCCTCGCGCATGAGGCGCTGAAACTCCTGATCGAGTTCAATATCTTCGGCCTGGTGGTAGGCCGTCGGAAACAGGCGTCGCAGGCGCGGATCGTTGCCGGGGCCCAACATCAGGGCACGCAGTTCAGCGAGCAGCCGACGCAGTAATTCGATTTCGTCGTGGTCGAGATTCAAACGAAACTGCGATCCCTTGCGGGTAACCGGGGCCTTCGATCGGCGCGCCACTCAGCGGTCGTCCTTTTGCATCGTGGCCCACAATCCGTGCTCGTGGAGCCGAAAGACGTCGAGTTCAGCGCGCTCGCGGGATCCGCTGGAGACGACAGCGCGGCCCTTGTTGTGCACGTCGAGCATCAGCTTCGTTGCCTTCTCGTTCGAGTAGCCGAACAGCTTTTGAAGTACGAAGGTGACGTAGCTCATCAAGTTGATCGGGTCGTTCCACACCAGGACGATCCACGGCACGTCGGCGCTGACCTCCTGGTGAAGATCGGGCTGATCGATCACCGTCGGAGAAGGAGCGTTGGACACAGCTGCATTCTTGCGCCGATCGGCGTGAATCAGTCGGCGGTGACACCAACATCTCTTGGCGCGAATGCTCTCGACTATTGGGATCGGGCAGGCGCTGCACGTACGATGAGCACCGATGTCCGTCGGTTCACGTCCTTTGGTGCCTTCGAGGCTCGGCCCCACCGGCCTCGGCCACGGTGTCAAACGGAACCCGACCACGGTATTCGGCGGCTATGTCGCCCTGACCAAGCCGCGAATCATCGAATTGTTGTTGATCACGACGGTGCCGACGATGGTGATGGCGGAGCGGGGGTGGCCAGCGACCAGATTGGTGCTGATCACCTTGCTCGGCGGCACGCTGGCCGCCGGTGGCGCTAACGCGATCAACATGTACGTCGACCGAGACATCGATCGTCTGATGACCCGCACACAAGGTCGTCCGCTGGTCACCGGCCTGATCGAACCGACAAACGCGCTGATCTTTGCGGTGTGCCTGCAGATCGCCGCCTTCGTCGTGCTGTCGGTGTGGGCCAATGTGCTCTCCGCATGTCTGGCGTTAGCGGCGGCGCTGTTTTACGTCTTCGTCTACACGTTGTGGCTGAAACGCACCAGTCGCCAGAACATCGTCATTGGCGGGGCTGCTGGCGCGGTTCCGGTGCTCGTTGGCTGGGCGGCGGTACGCAACGAGGTGAGCTGGGCGCCGATCGTGCTGTTCATCGTCATGTTTCTGTGGACGCCGCCGCACTTCTGGGCGTTGGCGATTCGTCACGTCGACGACTACCAGGCAGCGAATGTGCCGATGCTGCCCGTCGTTGCGCCACTGCGTGAAGTGCTGCGCCAGATGGTGGCCTATACCGCGGCGATGGTGGTGATGACTCTGGTGCTCATCCCCGTCGCCGACCTTGGCTGGCTCTACGGCGTCGCCGCCGTTGTGCTCGGGGGTTGGTTCGTGGTCGGTACGGTGCTGCTCGCCCGCCGCCCCGATCCAGCCAAGGCTATGCGGCTGTTCGGATACAGCATTAGCTATGTCACCTTGCTGTTTGCTGCGCTCACCGCCGACGTGCTGATCCGCCATGGCTGGTGATGGTTGGAGAATTGGTGAGCGACGAATTTTTCGGGACGATGGCAGTGGGATTTCTGCCTTCGGCATCCGCTGTGGGTAATGTCATGAGGAGAACGGACCCGATTGTCAGCCGCTCGGGCGGTTGTACGCGCACCGTGACGTGCTGTTTGAAATGAGCTGTAGCGAATGACCACAATCGATCTTGGATCACAGAGCGCGCTGAACGAGCCCGACCATGACGTCGGGTCTCGTACCGCTCGCACCGCGCCCCTCGCCGCCTGGTTGACCACCAGCGACCATAAGCGCCTCGGTCGCATGATGGCTGGGGTCGGGTTGTTGGGTTTGCTCGGCGTTGCCGTGGTCTCATTGCTCATGGGCATCGCCCGTGGCAGTTCATCCGACGGCCTGACGGTCAATGAGGATTACGCCGCACAACTCTTCGCCATCATGCGCTATGGGCTGGTGTTCTTTGCTGTCTTGCCCGTGCTTCTCGGGATCGCCGTCGCCGTGGTGCCGCTACAGCTCGGTGCCCGTTCGCTGGCGTTCCCGCGACTCGCCGCCGCAGGTTTTTGGACCTGGTTCTTCGGCCTGGTGCTGGTGATCGTGTCGATCGCTGCCAACGGGGGTCCGGGTGGCGGCGCAGAAAAATACGTCTCGTTGTTCATCGCCTCGTTCGGCGTGATGATCGTCGGCATCGTTGCCGTCGCAGGTTCGCTGGCGACCACGGTGATGACCACTCGGGCTCCGGGTATGAACATGCGCCGGGTGCCATTGTTTTGCTGGTCGGTGCTCGTTGCCTCGCTCGGCCTGGTGCTGATGCTCCCGGTGGCCTTTGGCGCTGTCGTCTATCTCTACGTCAGCAACCGCTACAACCCGGCACCATTCGGGGGTAGCGAAGGCATCAACGGGTTCCTCAACTTCGCTCTGACGCAACCTCAGACCTACATCTACGCACTCCCGGCGATCGGTCTGCTCGTCGAGTTGCTCCCTGTGGCGACGAGGCGCCGGATGCCGCTTCGTGGTGTCGTTATCGGCGCATTGTCGCTCGTCGGTGTGGCCGCGCTGAGCGGCGTCAGCCAGGTGTCACACGATCTGGCATGGTCCGGCAGCGGACTCAATTTCGATCGCTTCGGGAACAAGTTCGACGATCTCATCGATTTTGGCTTCTTCAACGTCTTGCCGGTGCTCGGCGTTGTCGTCATTCTGCTGATTCTGCCGCTGGCCGTTCGTGGCGCTCGGTTGGCTCCCTCGGCACCGTTGTTGTTCGCCCTGCTCGGTCTGCTGCTGATCTTGACCGGCATGGTCGGTGGCGTCCTCGAAAACGTCGTCGACCTCGGTCTGCAGGGCACGACGTTCGAGGAAGGGTCGTTCGTGCTCGTCAGCTACGGGGCCTTGCTTGCCGGGTTTGGTGCCCTTGTCTATTGGGGTCCAAAACTGTGGGGCCGCCTGTTGGGCGACAAAGAGGTCCTGCCGCTGGCGTTGCTCGGCGCTCTCGGGGCGGCGCTTGCCGGCTTGCCGATGTACATCGCTGGATTCGCCGATCAACCTGCGCAGGCTGTCAACTTCGACTACTCGGGTCCGCAAAGCCTGTGGAACGTGTTGTCCGGCATCGGCCATGGCCTCTTCGCGCTGACCACGCTGGCCTTTGTCGCCTTGGCGCTGAAGGGCTTCACCAAAGGCCAGCCCGCCGGCGACGATCCGTGGAACGCACAAACGCTGGAGTGGGCAACGTCGTCGCCCGCCCCGCACGACAACTTCGGCGACGTCCACACCGTGATGTCGGCTGAGCCGCTCGTCGATTTGAAGCCAATCAGCTACTCAGGCGAAGGGAATTCCTGATGCTTGCCCTCCCACCAGCTCCCGCTGCGGCACCTCGTCGGCAGATCTTCGTTGGTACGGCTCTCGCCTGCGCTGCGGGCGCAACGCTGATCGGGGGGATGCTGGCGTTGTTCGCCCGCTACCGCACGGCCGCACTGGCTGCCACCGACGGCACCTGGGTACCCAAGGGAATCATCATCCCTG
This sequence comes from uncultured Acidimicrobiaceae bacterium, assembly GCA_963732585.1. Taxonomy (GTDB): domain Bacteria; phylum Actinomycetota; class Acidimicrobiia; order Acidimicrobiales; family Ilumatobacteraceae; genus WLMZ01. The sequence continues at coordinate 807,099 of CAVSZY010000004.1, forward strand.
AGGTTGCCAGCAACATCATGTTGATGAGCTTCGTCGGCATCGGCATCTTTGCACAATGGGCTGTCTATGCCGCCCGCCGCGGCGACAAGCAACATGTTGCCATGGCGCTCGGGCTTACCGCCCTGGTCGGCCTCGCCGTCGTCAATGCTCAGGCCGCCGTGTACTCGCAGATGAAACTGCCGATTCGCGGCGAAGCGGGCAGCGCCTACGGCATCATGTTCTACGCGATCACCGGAACCTATGTTGCCCTCTTGGTCGTCGGCATCATCTTTTCGATCGTCACTGCCTTGCGCTTTCTCGGCGGTCGCACGGAAGACACCGAGCTGGTGTCGGCCCATGCCCTGTACTGGTATTTCCTCGCTGCGGCTTTCGCCATGGTGTGGTTCGTCGTGTACGTCACGAAGTGAGTTAGGTAGCTCGATGTTCACTACTGGTTCAAAATTCTTCGTCGGTGCCAGCGTTCTGAGCTTGATCGGGACGCTGATCTACGGCATGGCCCAAGGCGGCACCGTCGGCACCATCGGCCTGGTCTCGGTGACGTGTGCACTGATGTTGATTGCTGGCATCAACTTCTGGGTCCGTGATAGCACGGTTTCCTCGATGGACACTCCGGGAATCGTCCGCTCCAGCGCGGCCAGCCGCCCACCGGCCAACAGCATGTGGCCGTTGATCGGCGGCTTCGGCGCCGCCCTGCTCGCAGTTGGGTTGGTCACCGGGTTCGCCATTACCTGGATGGCGTTGATCATCTTGCTGGTCGTCACATTCGAGTGGTTGGTCCAGGCCTGGAGTGAGCGGGCATCCGCCGATCCGGCGTACAACGCCAGCATTCGCCAGCGGTTGTTGCATCCGATCGAGTTCCCGGTGCTCGCTGCAGTTGGGCTCGGTGCGATCATCTTCGCCTTCTCGCGCATCGTTCTGTACCTGCCCACCGACGCTGGCTCGATCCTTTTCGGGGCGTTGGGCCTCGTCGTTCTGTTGTTCGGCACCCTCTTTGCGATGCGCCGCAACGTCGGGCGCAAAGTCGTCGCCCTGATCTGTGCCGTCGGCGGCCTCGGCATCGTCGGCGCAGGCGTCGCCAGCGCCCTGGCGGGTAGCCGCCACATGGAAAAGCATGAGAATGCGACCTATGCCGAAGGTAACTGTGGCGAGGAGGAAGGCCATGCCGATGAGCACGCTTCGCAGGCCATCGCCGCCAAATCAAACCTCACCGCAACGATCATTCTCGAGGGCGGCACGTTACGTGCCGACGTACACGGGATCGGCACCAATGAGAGTTCGGTCACCCTGGCCCGATCGAACCCGGCGCAAATCTTGTTCAAGAACCTCGACGAAGAACCGCGTCGGCTGGTGGCCGACCTCGGCTTCGAGGTCCAGAATGTCGGCACAGATACGGAAAGCAAGCTGCTCGACATCCACTGCACGCAGATGACGCGTGACGAGGGTGTGCAGTTCTTGTCTCTGACCCCGAAGCGGGCGTCGCTGTCGGCTGAAACGCCGTATGCGTTTACGGTGCCTGGGGTCGAGGGCGCGACCGTGGAGATCGTGGTGCCGTGAATCACGCCCAAGAGAATTTTCGAGGCGGCTCGCGGATGACTACCGTTGACGCCGTGATACAGCAGTCGGGAGACGCCAGGACTATGCGCAACGCTGGACCCACCAGAAGGCTCACAGTGGGCAAGCCACGTGCCCTGGTCGCTGTTCTCGCCGCGATGGCGCTCGCCGGATGCGCCAAGAACGCACCACAAGACACCTGGCAGCCAGCCGGTGAAAACGCCCGCAAGATCGACAACTTGCAGGTTTGGCCGTTTGCGATTGCCGGTGTCATCTTGGTGATCGTCTCCGCCGTCGTGATCTATGCCGTGTTCAAGTTCCGTGATCGTGGCCAGGCAATGCCCGCGCAAAGCCACGGGAAACCTGCCTTGGAGATCGCGCTGACGATCATCCCGGCTTTGATTCTGCTCGGCATCGGAATTCCGACCGTCTCCACCGTGCTCGACCTGGCCAAGACCGACGACACGGAATGTGTCATCAATGTCACCGGTCAGCAGTGGTGGTGGGAATACGACATTCCGGCGCAAGAGGGATGCGGCGGGATCAGCGAGCCGATCGTTACGAGCGGCGATCTCGTCTTCCCAGCAGACACCAACGTCATGTTGCGCATTTCCAGCCGCGACGTTATCCACTCCTATTGGATTCCGAAGCTCAACGGCAAGCGTGACGCTGTTCCCGGCCGCGTGCAGACCTTGCGTCTGCAAGCCGACGAACCCGGCATTTTCGCCGGTCAGTGCACGGAGTTTTGTGGACTGTCGCATGCCAACATGCGCATGCAGGCGGTGGCCTTGAACGACGTCGACTTCCAGACCTGGGTCGATAACCAGCTCAAGCCCTACGTCGCACCAGCCGCTGAGAGCGAGGCGGCGATCGGCGAGCAGGCGTTCATCGCCAGCTGTTCACGCTGTCACCAAGTCAACGGTCTGCTCGACGGCGAAGGAAATGCAATCATTTCTCGCCCCGATCTCAACATCTACTCGGGCGCCGCGCCGAACCTCACCACTTTGATGACCCGGGTTAGCTTTGCTGGCGGCATGTTCGACCTCATGACCAAAGAGTGCCACGACGACATCTGGGAAGCGACCCCGGCCGAGTTCGGCGCTGCGTACCTCAAGGGCGTTGGGCCGGAATGCCTCAACCTCGTCGAGCTGCGCAAATGGTTGCGTAACCCAGGCGCGGTCAAACCGATGTATGCCGATCCCACCAAGCTCGAGGAGACCAACGGTCTGTATCGCGGCATGCCAAACCTCGGTCTGACCGAGGATCAAATTGACGACATCATCGCCTACCTGATCGAACGACGGTAAGGGAGCAGGAAATGACTATCTCTGAACGTCCTCCAGTCGGATTTGCCGGCTCCACCGCCGGACCTGTGGCCCTCGTCGCCCCGAGCAAGGCAATGGGTGCCTTCCGCCGCCCCGTCGCTGCCACCGGGTGGCGCTCGTGGCTGTTCACCGTCGACCACAAGAAGCTCGGGTTGATGTATGGCGTCGCGGCGCTCTTCTTCTTCCTCGTCGGTGGCATCGAGGCCTTGCTTATCCGCCTGCAGCTCGCAGCTCCGGAAGGCAAAGTGCTCAGCGCTGACGCCTACAACCAGATGTTCACAATGCATGCAACGACGATGGTCTTCCTCTTCGTCATGCCGATGGCTGCGGCCTTTGCCAACTACATGGTGCCACTGCAGATCGGCGCCCGTGACGTTGCCTTCCCGCGCATCAACGCCTTCGGCTTTTGGTGCTTCCTGTTCGGCGGCATCTTCCTCAACACCAGTTGGTTCCTCGGTGGCGGGCCAGATGGTGGCTGGTTCATGTACGCCCCGAACTCCGGCCTCGCCTTTTCTCCAACGAACGGCGTCGACTTCTGGGCCCTGGGTCTGCAGATCACCGGTATCGCCTCGTTGACCGGTGCGATCAACCTGATCGTCACCGTCATCAACATGCGCGCACCGGGCATGAGCCTGATGAAGATGCCGATCTTCACCTGGATGGTGCTCGTCGTGCAGTTTTTGTTGCTGTTCGCCATCCCGGTGATCACCGTGGCGCTGTTCTTGCTGAGCTTCTCACGAACCTTCGGTGCCACCTTCTTCGACGTCGGCAAGGGTGCTGACCCGCTGCTGTGGCAACACCTGTTCTGGATCTTCGGCCACCCTGAGGTGTACATCCTGGTCTTGCCGTCGTTCGGCATCGTCAGCGAAGTCCTGCCCGTGTTTTCACGAAAGCCGCTGTTCGGATACAAGTTCGTCGTCTTCTCTGGTGCCGCCATTGGTTTCGTCGGTTGGGGCGTGTGGGCACACCACATGTTCGCCTCCGGCCTCGGCCCAATCAGCGTCGCCGTCTTCTCGGTGGCCACGATGGCCATCGCCTTGCCAACGGGCGTCAAGATCGTCAACTGGACGATGACGCTGTGGGGCGGCAAGCTGCATTTCACGACGGCGATGTTGTTCGCCATCGGCCTGATCATCGAGTTCACCATCGGTGGTCTCTCCGGCGTGACCCACGCCGTGTCGCCGTCAGACACCCAACAGACCGACACGTACTACATCGTCGCCCACTTCCACTACGTGCTTTTCGGCGGTGCGATCTTCGGTATCTTCAGCGGTTTCTATTACTGGTGGCCGAAAATGTTCGGCAAGATGCTCGACGAGCGCCTCGGCCGCTGGAACTTCTGGACCATGGTCGTCGGCATGAACATGACCTTCGGCCCGATGCACATTCTCGGTTTGCAGGGTCAGCCACGCCGTATGCAGAACTGGACCGAATTCCGCTCTGGTGAGGGATTCTTCGACCTCGGCTTCTGGAACCTGGTGGCGACCATTGGCTCGCTGATCCTGGCGGTTGGCATCTTCATCTTCCTCGTCAACATCGTCAAGACTGCCCGCAACCCACAGCGCGCACCGCTCGACCCGTGGGATGCCCGCAGCCTTGAGTGGATGACCGATAGCCCACCAAAAGAGCACAACTTCGACGCGATCCCCACCGTGCACGCCTTGGACGAGTTCTTTCATCGCAAGTATGAGGAAGACCACGACAGCGGAGAGATCCGCCGGGTCTGCGACTACGACGCGATCATGGCCGACGAGGCGACACGTGCCGACGCCCACATCCACATGCCGTCGCCGTCGTATTGGCCGATCGTTCTCGCGCTTGGGCTGCCGATCGTCGCCTACGGCGTGATCTTCAACCTGCTGCTCGCCGTGGTCGGCGGGGCAATCATCTTGTTGGCAATGTTCGGTTGGTCGCTTGAGCCATCCGTCGCCGACGACTCTGACTATGACCCACCAGCTGATGGTGGCCCGAGTAAGGAGCTTGCGACCGTTGGCTGACGCAGCACTGCACGCACACGCCGAGACGGCGCACGGCGACCACGGGGGCGGGCACGGGCACACCACGAGCACCGGCCTGTCGAACAACAAACTGGCGATGTGGATGTTCCTCGGCAGCGAGTGTCTGCTGTTCGGCGGCCTTATCTCCACCTACATGCTGTACCGCGGTCGCCACAGTGGAACTGTCGGACCCAGCCAGCTGTTCGCCATTCCGTTCACCTCGGTGAGCTCGTTCGTCTTGCTGATGAGCTCGCTGACCATGGTGTTGGCGGTCTCGGCTGCACAGCGCCGCGACGATCGCAACACCACGTTGTGGCTGACGGTCACGGCCCTGCTCGGCGCGACGTTCGTCGGTGGCCAGGTGTTTGAGTTCACCGAGTTTTATAACGAGGGTCTCGGCTTTACCACCAGCCTCTTTGGGTCCAGCTTCTACACGCTGACAGGCTTCCACGGTGTCCACGTCACCGTCGGCATCATCATGTTGATGGCCCTTGTCGGCATCATCAATCGCGGCAAAGTCCCTGGCGATAAGGCCGAAGTGGTTGAACTCATCGGTCTCTACTGGCACTTCGTCGACATCGTGTGGATCATCATCTTCACGTTGGTCTACCTGATCCCGTCCTGAGGTTGAGATGAGCACTGAGCACGCAATCGAAGAACAGACAACCGGGCACGGAGCCGACGAAGCCCATGGGCACGGTCTGACCGAGAAGGGCTACATTTACGTCGCCCTGATCCTGGCCGTGATCACCGCGGCCGAGGTCGCCCTGTCGTACATGGATGTCGGCGCCGCCTTCATGCCGTTGCTGCTGATCATGATGGTCGCCAAGTTCGTCATCGTCGTCAGCTTCTTCATGCACCTGCGCTTCGACAACAAGCTGTTCAGCTGGTTGTTTTACACGGGACTGTTGTTGGCAGTCTTTGTCTACGTGGTGGCGTTGTTGACCTTCCAATTCTTCGCCGGCTCCTGAGCCCGGCGGAGTCGCCAGTGAGGTGATCATGCGTTTCAGCACCGTCGCCGCAGACCTCACGGTCAACCCCTGGGCCTTCCAGGCCCATCCTGAGGTATGGGCGCTGATCGTCGCCTTCGTCGGGTCGTGGTTCTACGTTCGCCACGTCATCGGGCCCCGCGCCCTCGGGCCGGGCCGTGAGTCGATGAGCAGCCGCCAGACCTGGTACTTCGTTGCTGCCATGGTGATTCTGTATATAGCCTCTGACTGGCCGATGCACGACATCAGCGAGCAATACCTCTACTCAGCGCACATGTTGCAGCACATGATGCTCGCCTATTTCCTGCCTCCGCTGGCGCTGATGGCTTTCCCTGAGTGGTTCCTGCGCTTGCTCATCGGTACCGGCAGGGTCTACTCAGCGCTGCGTTTCTTGTGCAAGCCGGTGATCGCTGGTGTGTTGTTCAACCTGGTGGTGATGATCACCCATATCCCTGGCATGGTCAACGCCTCGACGGAGAACGGGCCGTTGCATTACGGACTACATGTGCTGGTGGTGTCGACGGCGATGCTGATGTGGATGCCGGTGATTGGCCCATTCAAGGAATTCCACATGGGATACGGCGCAAAGATGATGTACCTGTTTTTACAGAGCGTCATCCCGACGGTTCCAGCGGCCTGGTTGACCTTTGCCGAGAGCGTCGTCTACAAGCATTACCTCACCCCCGTGCGTGTCTGGGGCATCTCGGTGATCGAGGATCAGCAGATCGCCGGCGCAGTGATGAAGCTCGGGGGCTCGATCTTCTTGTGGACGATCGTGATCTACATGTTCTTCAAGCGGTTCTCGGCGAGCTTCGACGGCGAGCAGAGCTACCGTCGAGAACTGAGGATCCCGACGGCGGAAATCATCGGCAACGCCGATGTGCCCCTGACCTTCGACGACGTCGCTGCCGAGTTTGCCCGCGTGCCGGCTGTACCGGAGCAGTAGTCACTCCCAGCGAAACAGCCGAATGGCGGCAAGCGGTGTTGCCACAGCCCAGGCTGCGAGCACGATCCATGAACGCTGGGGCTGAACGCCGCCGCCGGTCAGCGTGTCGCGCAGGACGTCGGCGAGGGCGCCCGATGGCAGAACCTTGGCGACCTCGCGCAGCCCCGCTGGTAACTCGGCGAACGGAATGATCATGCCGCCGAGCAGCAAGAGCAGCAGATAGAGACCGTTCTGCGCAGCGAGATTGATCTCGGCGCGCAGCCGCCCAGCAAGACTGATCCCGATCCCGGCGAAGGCGAGCGTACCAAGGGCGGTGGCGGCGATGGCACTCAGCCACGACGGCCGCGACGGGTTCCATCCAAGGGCAAAGGCCACGAGGATGAGCAACACAAACTGCACGATCTCGACGGCGAGGACGGTGGCAATCTTGGCGGCGACCAAGCGCCCGCGCCCGAGAGGCGTCACCGCCAGGCGTTTAAGCACGCGATAGCTGCGCTCGAAGCCGACACCGATACCCAGGCTGACCATCGCCGCCGACATCACGGCAAGCGCAAGGACACCTGGCGTCAGGAAGTCGAGTGGTTCCTGCGCGCCAGCGGGCAGCACGTCGACCGTGCTGAAGAAAGCCAGCAGGATGATCGGGATAATCAGCGTCAGTAGCAGCTGTTCACCGTTGTGCGCCAGGGTGACCAGCTCGTGACGCAGCTGTGCTCGAAAAGCGCTCATCGATGGCCTTCGATGACCCGCATGACGATGTCCTCCAAGCGCGATGACCCGGCCCGTAGGTCGGTGACGACATGTCCGTGCGCATGCAGCCAATCGCTCAGTTCGCCGACCCGATGTGTCGCCAGGTCTGCCTGGTATCGGCCGGGTTCGTGCTCGACCACGGCCGCGCCGAGCGCCGCCCGCAGCGCCATGAGGTCGACCGCAGCTTGCGTCGAGAAGTTGATGCCGGGTTGGTCGCCGCGCAGCTCGGCCATCGTTCCCCGTTTGACGATCGTGCCGCGGTAGAAGATCAGCACGTCGTCGGCGACCCGTTCGGCCTCGTCGAGTTCATGCGTGGCCAGGATGACCGAGCATCCCTCGGCGGCCAGCTCGCCGATGATCTCGCGAATCAGCTGCCGTCCGGCGACGTCGACGCCGGACGTCGGTTCATCGAGAAAGGCCACCCGAGGGCGCGAAGCGAGAGCGAGTGCGAGCGAAAGCCGCTGCTTCTCGCCACCCGACAGTCGTCGGTAACTGCTCTTGGCCAGCGAGCTGAGCCCGACGCGTTCGAGCAGCGCTCCCGGCTGAACACCAGCGCCGTACAGTGAGCAATACTGCCGTGCCGCGTCGGCGACCTTGGTGAGATTGCCGATGCCACCGTCTTGCAGCATGACACCCATCGAGCGACTGAGCGCACCCTGTTGACGATGCGGGTCGACCCCCAGGGTGGTCACCGAACCAGCGCTCGGGGCGCGAAAGCCCTCGCATACTTCAAGAGTCGATGTCTTTCCGGCACCGTTGGCACCGAGAACGGCGGTGACCCGGCCAAACGACGCAGTGAAGCTGACCTGATCGACGGCGACGAATTGTCCATAGCGGACGGAGAGGTTGTCGGCGACGACGGCGTGTTCGGGCACGGCGATATACGCTACGTCACCGCGGGCCGTGCTGGGTAGCCTGACCAGTGTGATTGATCTCCGCCTGCTTCGCACCGAGCGCGACAGTGTCCTCGCTGCGATCGCCCGTCGCCATAAGCCCGAACTGCTCGTGATGGTCGAGCAGGCTGCAACTCTCGACGCTCGTTTGCGCGAGATCTCTGGTCGCCGCGACGAAGTCCGCCGCCAGATCAACGAGTTGAGCAAGGCCGTGGGAGTTGCTCGGCGCACCGGCGACGAGACCACGGCAACAGCCGCCGCCGAGCAGAGTCGGATCTTCGGAGAGGAGGAGGCCGCGCTCGCCAGCGAATACGACGACGTCTCGCAGTCGCTCAGGGAGTTGGCGCTCGGCATCCCCAACCTCCCCCATCCGGACTCGCCGGACGGTCTCCAGGAAGCGGACAACCCTGTCGTCAAAGGGCCGATCAACCTGCCAGCCAGCTTTGCGGAGCATCAGCAGCTGGCCCATTGGGAGACGGCAACCGCCCTCGGCATTCTTGATAGCGAGCGGGCCACGAAGATCAGCGGGGCGATGTTCACGATGCAGCGCGGCGCTGGAGCGACCCTCGCTCGGGCGTTGTGCCAGTTCGCTCTCGATCAGAATGTCGATGCTTTTGAGGAGATCAGGCCGCCGTCGTTGGTCACCACAGCGACATTGACGGCGACAGGTCACCTGCCGAAATTTGCCGACGACGCCTACGCCATCGAGCGTGATGGGTTATGGGCGATTCCGACGGCCGAAGTGCCCCTGACCTCGCTGTACGCCGGAGAGGTGCTCGATGCGCAGCAGATGCCCGTAAGGTTGATGGCGCATTCGTCGTGCTTCCGACGCGAGGCTGGCTCGGCCGGGCGCGACACCCGCGGCATGCTGCGCACCCACGAGTTCGACAAGGTCGAGATTCTGGCGATCGCGCTCCCCGAGCAGGCGCCCGAGTTGCTCACCGAAATGATCGGTCGTGCCGAGCGCTTGATCAACATGCTCGGCCTGCCCTACCGGATCATCGAGATCTGCACCGGTGACCTCGGCGGCAGCCATCACCGCTCGTTCGACATCGAGGTCTTCGCCCCCGGCAGCGACCGTTGGCTCGAGGTCTCATCGGTGAGTTGGTTCACCGACTACCAGGCTCGTCGTGCCGACATTCGCTTCCGCCGCGCCGGCACCAAGGGCACCGAGATCGCCCACACACTCAACGGATCGGCGCTGGCGGTGCCGCGCGTCTGGGCCGCAATCATCGAGAACTGCCGTCAGGCTGACGGCTCGATAGCCATTCCCGAGGTCCTCCAACCGTATATGCGCGGGCTGCGCGCTATTCCAGCGAGATGACGAACGCCGACTCAGGCCGCGCCGACTCAGGCCGCGCCGACTCAGACCGCGCCGACTCAGACCACGCCGCGGCGATCTGGTCTCGACGGGTGCAATACGAATCGGCCGGAATCGATATCGCCGACGTTGCCGACGACCCCTTCACCCAATTTGCCAGTTGGTACGCGCACGCTGAGCAGGCGGGGTGCGTTGAGCCGAACGCGATGGTGCTGTCAACCGTCGATGCCAGCGGTGCTCCCGATAGCCGCTACGTGCTGGTGCGTGGTGGTGACCAGCAAGGGTTCGACTTCTACACCAATCTGGAGTCGACAAAGGGTCGACAGATCGCCAGCAATCCGGCCGCCAGCGGACTGTTCAGTTGGCTGCAACTGCATCGCCAGATGCGTGTACGCGGCGTCATCGAGCGCCTCAGCGACGCCGAGTCGGATCGCTACTTCGCCTCCCGGCCACGTGAGTCGCAACTCGGCGCCTGGGCCTCCGCACAGTCGACCGTGCTGGCCGATCGAGCTGAACTCGAGGAGCGGATCGAGCAGGCCCGTCGGCGTTTCGTCGACCGTGATGTCGCCCGGCCGCCATATTGGGGTGGCCTGCGCCTACGGCCATCGGAGTTCGAGTTCTGGCAGGGCAGGCCGAGTCGGCTCCACGACCGGATTCGATTCCGTTGGCTCGCCGACAGCTGGGTGGCCGAACGGCTTTCACCGTAACGACGGGTCAGTGTGGCGGCGTGGGTCCGTCGTGATAGCCGTTGGTGCCGATGCGGACGTTGTGTCGGCTGAGCACCCGGTAACGCCCGACCGGCCCTTCGGCATCGACGCTGCACGACTCGGCGACCATCGAGCCATCACGTTGTTCGATGCGATAAAGAATGCGGCTGTTGTCGATGATCAGCATCTGCCCTGGGGACATCATGCAGTGCAAGGCAAAGTCTTCGCGGGAGATCAGGCCACCAAACCGTTGCCGGGCCGCGTGGTATTGGCGCGTCGCCGTAGGCGGCATCAACGGCAGCTCATCGTGCATCGGGTGAAAGTTGACCGCGGAGACGACCCCGCCATGGTCTTGCTCGATCACCGGTTTGACCTGGATTCTTTCGCGCAGGCCATCGACGAAACGCGAGGTGACGGCGATCGACGCCAGGGAACTGGCCGCCTGCGGGTCTTCCCGGCGCAGTCGGTCGACGGCCGACAAGGCATCGACGAACGTCAGGTAGTCGTACGGTGCCGTCGCTTCCAGACAGTGAAAGAGCTGAAATCCCGGGATCGGCGATGTGAACGGATTGGCTGACGTCGGCAGCGCAGCGCGCTCGCCGATCGAGGGATCGGCACCGCTATGGCGAAACACTCGCACACCATCGACGTCGTGAAGCGAGCCGAGCAGTTGGGCCACCGACTCGACCGCTCCGGAGATCACCGGCACGTTGGTGATCACCGCAAAGCCGTAGCGCAGTAGGTCGGTGATCGCCGCTAGCTGGCCCTTCGTGGTCAGCAGCCGGGCATACCCGTAATACGGCAGCTGGGTGAGGTCTTGGCGCCACAGCACTTGGTGGGGCATCAGGGTGTCGGCCGTGATGTGGCGGTGCAACATGTCGCAGTCGTATTCGGCGACGTGGCCGTCGCTGAAGCGGACCGACAATGTGGTGTCCGACTGCACGGCAACATCGATGCGCAGATCGACCGGGAGATCATGCGAGCTGAACGAACGGTTTCCCGTGGCGTCGTCACGCTGGCCAGGTTCCTGGCTATGTTCCCGCAACCAGAGTGCAGGAATTTCATATGTCTGCGAGGCGACCTTGAGGACGACGCGGACTCCCATTCCACCTATCGAGACCTTCATTTCGAGGCTGACACTACCGCCCCGGACGCCCCCGATGAGAGGGCCTTTTGTCGCTATGTCCTTGGGACATTCTTGTCACTCGGGAGCCCGGGTGCGGTCGCGACCTCGTCCGCCGAGGATGACGAAGGCAACGGCGGCCAGCACCAGGCCTCCGAAGACCACAGCGAGCTTGCCGGCGCCCTGGCCCTGGAGGAAGGTGACGATTTCGCCTTGCCAGTCTTCGACCCGGCTACCCGCTGGACGGTTGCGAATCGCTTGATACCAGTAGCGGGTCAGGTAGATGCCGGTGAGCAGGATAAACACCGCTGCAATGCGATCGATGAACTTCAAGCCGCGACGCAGGACGCGCACGAAGCCGCCGTTGGCAAAGGCCAAAGCAACCGTCAGTGCGGTAACCAACAAGGACATGCCGACGCCGTAGAGGGCAACGCTGATTACCCCACTGACAAAGCCGTTGGCGCTGAACGAGCCGAAGATCGCCGAGACCAAGAAGCCGATGGTGCAGCCGATCGAGGCGACGGCGTAGGCCACGCCAAACCCGAACATGGAAGCGAACGTCTTCTTCCGTTCGGCACCGGAACCGATTTGTGGCGAGGCGAATGGCGGCTTCCATCCGGTGAACATGAAGCAGGCCATGACGATCAGGGCGATGCCGATGACCAGCGAGAGGTACTTGGCATTGTCCTGGATGGCGTAGGTGAACACCCGCGAAATGGTGGCGACGATGATGAACACGGTCATGAAACCAGCAGAGGTCGCCGCGCTGACCAGCAGGGCACGTTGCACACCGGCGCGTTGGCTACGCGGTGCAGCGCTGTCGAGGCCGAGAAAGTACATCAGATAGGCCGGCAAGAGCACGAACCCGCACGGGTTGACGGCGGCGAAGATTCCCGTCAGAAAGCTGTAGGCAAAGTGCCCTTCGACGGCGATCACGTTGACTCCAAGAGCAGATCGAGGTTCGAGCGCAACTCAGCGGCGGAGATCTCCGTGCCCTTCTGGGCGATTATCGTGCCGTCGGCGGCGACGAACAGGGTGTAGGGCAATGCGGACACACCGAGGGCGAGGACGAACTCACCGTTGACGTCGGCGAGCATTTCGTAGCCGACGCCATATTGGCGGGCGAAATTCAAGGCGGTGTCGTCGTTGATGAACTGGTTGATGCCGACAAAGCGGATCTGATCGCCGAGGTCGCGGTGGGCGGCAGCGAAGGCAGGCAGCTCCCGCTTGCAGGGTTCACAGGTCGTCGCCCACAGATTGATCACCAGGGGAGCGCCGATCAGATCGGAGCTGTGCACCTCGTTGCCGTTGGTGTCGGTGACGGTGAACGCTGCAAGCATGGCCCCCCGCACCTTGTCGTTGAGCGGAATACCCGGCGCGTCATAGAGCCCGGAGGAGGTCAGGGTGACGTCATCGCCACCAGGGGTGGCATCGCCGCTGCCAGCGCGGTTGAGCAGGTATCCGCCGACCCCGCTGAAGACCACTGCGGCGGTCAAAGAGCCGAGCAGAAGACGGCGGTTGACGACCATGCTCGAAGCCTACCGAGCGGTCGAGAGTTGGGCATGTCGCCCGTAGTGCGGGAACGTGACCGGCCCAGACGCCGCCGATCAGCGAGGATCTTTGGCGTCGGGCCGGCCGTTCCGATTCGGTCGGTGGGTCGCATCAGGATCGAACCCCGGGACCGTGCAGCGGGGGGAATGCACGGTCACGTGTCGAAACGGCGTTGCCACCGACCGACGACTTGTGTGTCGGCGATCGGTGACAACCGCTAGGCCACTCGAACCTCCACCGGCAGGGCGTCCTCATCGATGGCGATGAGCGGGCGAGCCTGCTTCGGCGGGCGGCCGCGAGGCCGCTTGTTGACGACGATGCGTCCGGTCTCGAGCAGTTCTCCACCCCAGACGCCCCACGGTTCAGACCGTTCCAAGGCTCCCTCGAGGCAGGCGACCGAGATCGGGCACTTGCCGCAGATGGCCTTGGCCCGAGCGACATGAAGGGCCTCATCAGAGAAGAAGAGGTGAGTCAGCGTGCCGTTGCCATCGCGGCAGCGAGCCTTGCTCCAATCGAGCACACCGGCCTGGCCAGCGAACACCGAGCCCAGATCGGGGTGCGCGTCGGCGAAGCCGACCGAGGTCGGGGCGAAATCGATGCTTTGCAGTTGGGTGATACTCATATCGCTGTCCTCTTCATTCGTCGTATTCAGTTCGTTGTCAGTTGCTGTCGTCATTGGTCGGTGTCCGATGCGTGAGTCGGGAAACAAAAAAGGCCGCCGGGTTGGAATCCCGGCGGCCTCGGAGCGTTTGCTCGACGTATGTGTTACGTCGTTCGCTTTCCGAGCCGTCGGGCGGGGCGCTTGGTACCGGTGATGGCTGCGAAGCCCATCGGGGAATTCGCTGCTGCGCTATTCCAACCGTTACCGAGGACATGGCAGGCGCGCAGGCGCGACGCCACAACCATGTCGGTCATGTATGTCGTCGATACTGCTGCCATTGGAAAATCCTTCGTGTCGGGACCAGCTGACGCTGAACCGCTTTCAAGCAAACCACACAATTCGAGTGACCGCAACCGAATAAAATTTCTCGTGTCTGTCCGCTGGCGCCCTCGCGCCTAACGTCGATGGTCATGGACGACGTGCTGGGCGAGTTGGTAGCGATGCCTGCTGCCGGGAGAGTATTCCATTCCTGCCGACAGGTCCGCCTCGGCGACGTCACCGTCGGCGGTGCGTTGCGACTGGACTCATGCGCCCGCTACCTGCAGGATGTGGCCAACGACGACTCGCTTGATTCGGGGCACGCCAACCCGTTGTCCTGGGTTGCCCGCCGCACGGTCATTCACGTTGTCGATGCCCCGCAGTACCTCGATCGACTGCGGGTGTCGACGTGGTGCGGCGGCCTGGGATCACGCTGGGCGCAGCGGCGCTACTCGATTCGATCCGAGCTATCAGACTCCGCTGGCGCAGGACGCGTTGAAGCGGCGACGACATGGGTGCATATCGACGCTGACAGCCACCGTCCGCTTCCGTTGCCGGTGGGATTTGTCGAACAGTTTGCGCAGGCCGCCGGCGGTCGAACCGTGTCGGCCAAGCTGACGCTGCCGACGAGCCCAGCCGATGGCGAGGATGCGGCCCAGAGGTGGCAATGGCCGCTGCGGGCTGTCGATTTCGACATCATGGATCACGTCAACAACGCTGTCTACCTGGCGATCGCCGAAGAGCACCTCGCTGAGCGGCTGGAACGTGGATCGCTCGTGGCGATCTTGGAGCACCACCGTCCGATCGAACGAGGCGCCGTGGTCGAGGTGTCGGTCACCGCCGACGGGTCGACGACCGATTTCTTGGTGCACTCAAGCACAACCGCTGGTGCCACGTCGCTTGCGGCCACCATCAGGTTGCGAACGATCGAACGCTAGTGGGCGCTGTAGCGCATGACGCCGTCGTCGTTGCGCAGCGTGAGCTCGCCGAGTATGCGCAGGTGCTCAAGATGGGCGAACGTCTCACTGTCGGCCATCGCCCCTTGCGCCCGCGCCGAGAACAGTTTGGCAGCCATATCCATCACGCTGACCTGCCGGTCAGCCTCGCGAACATAGGAGCGAAGCGCACCGAGCCGGTCGGCATGATGCCGTTTGATCTCGCCGACGCGACCCGCCAGGTCGGCAAAGGGATGACCATGGGCTGGGAGCGCGACGGAAACCTGCGCCGACATGGCTGCGACCTTGTCGAGCGAATCGAAGAACACTTGCAACGGATCGTCGAGTTGCCCGAGGCCACCAATATGCGGGGTGATCGTCGGCAGGACGTGATCACCACACAACATGCACCCGCCGACCGGATCGAACAGGCAGAGGTGGTCGTCGGTGTGCCCGGGCGTATGCACCGCGACCCACTCGCGCCCAGCGAGGCGGATCGTCTCGGCGTCGTCGAGGCGGAGAGTCGGGGTTGGCGTGTTACTCAGACGGCGCAGGTGGTTTCCGGCGCGCAGGCGAAGGCGGCGATGCCGCGGGATCGGGATACCCGGGCCTCCCCACGGGGTTGGCTCCCATGGATAACGACGTGGTGGCGGTGTCGCGGCACCCGAGTTGGAATCGAGCGCGATCGGTAGCGCGGGATCCCAGGTGGTGCGAAAGCGACGATGGGTGACGATCTCTGCGCCGCTCTTGGATCGCACGTACTTGGCGCCACCAAAATGGTCGAAATGGCTATGGGTGATGATCACGGTGTGGACCCGTGTGATCGGATACCCGGCCGATCGAAGTCGTGACTCGAGCGCTGCGTAGGAGGCCTTCGTCGGCAGGCCTGGGTCGACGATGGCGACGCCGCGATCGTCTTCCAGCAGGTAACAGTTGACGTGACCGAGGCCCGGCAGCGAGATCGGCAGCTGCGAGCGAAGCACACCGGGGGCGACCTCGACGACGACCTCGGACGCAGGCTCCTGTTCTTGTCGCATCGGCCGATTGGCGGTGTCCGTCATGCCCCGAGGGTACTTGGCGGCTCGCGTCGGGCCAGAGTCAGCCGGTTTCGACGGCGACGTTGGCGTCGGTTGTCGGCACCGCCTCGATGAACACGCGGCTGCGGTAGAACTGCAGCTCGCGGATACTGGCGCGGATGTCGTCGAGCGCCCGATGAGTGCCGGTCTTGTGTGGCAGTTCGTTTTTCACCACTGGGTACCAACGTCGGACCAGCTCTTTGACGCTGGAGACATCGATGCTTCGGTAGTGCAGCCAATTCTCGATCTCGGGGAGATATGCCGTGAGGAAGCGGCGGTCCATGCCGATCGAGTTACCACACAGCGGTACCGTCGACGCAACGGGGACATGCTCTTTGATGAACGCCAGTGTCAGCTCACCGGCTTCGGCGAGGGTGACCTCGCTGCGCCGAATCTGGTCGAGCAGGCCACTGCGCGTATGCATCTCGACGACGAACGGATCCATCGCTTCTAGTGCCGCCTCTGGTTGGAAAATCACCAGGTCAGGACCCTCGGCGACGATATTGAGCTGATCATCGGTGACGATGGTGGCGATCTCGACGATGACGTCGCGGGTCGCATCCAAGCCCGTCATTTCGAGATCCATCCAGACCAACATGAGTCTCTAGGTTAGAAGCATTGGTTCAGATTATGTGGCTTTGAATAATTCTTCTGAGTTCCGGAATGTGCTGCAATGATTCTGCATCTCCGAAGGTCTTTATCCGATCAAGGAAATTGAACAACTGGAGGGAGTCTATTTGCATTATTAATGCGAAAGAATGGACGCTGAGCTTTGCGTCCTTTGCGTGAACGGCGGAACGTGATCCGGGTCACCTTGCTGCGGCTATCGTCGGAGGCGATGGTCCTGGCTCTGCTCTTTCTGGTCGTTCCGGTCGTGGAGCTGTACGTCATCGTCAAAACGAGTCATGCCATTGGGTTCTTGGAAACCCTCGGTCTCTTGGTCGTTGTCGCCCTGGTCGGAAGTTGGCTGATCAAACGGGAGGGCCTGCGTGTCTGGACTCGGTTCAACGCCCAGCTCAGCGCTGGCGCCGTGCCGTCTCGTGAAATCGCCGATGGGGTCTGCCTGCTGGCTGCCGGAGCGCTGATGTTGACCCCAGGGTTCGTCACCGACCTCGTCGCCCTGCTGCTGGTCATTCCGCCGACCCGGGCGGTGGCGCGCTCCTGGCTGACCAAACGCACAAAGCTGTCGACGATCTCAATGCCCCCGCGCTCCGGCGGCGGTGGGCCGTCGCGCCGCGGCTCGGTGACCGAGACGACCGCCACCGATGGTTTCGAGCCGCCCCAGCTTGGTGATTGAGCGAACCTCGAGTGTGACGTAGGCCAGTCTGACTCAGGTTTTGTCGAAGGCCGCGGTGACGGCGTCGAGCAGCCTGGCTGAACAGCCCGCCATGTCGACCGGTGGGACCACCTCGCGGGACAACTTGGCGGCGATGTCATGGAAGATGATGGCCGCCGGGCTCGGCGAAGGGTCGAGCGTGATCGGCCGCCCGATGTCGCCGCCGTGAGCCAACCCCGGTTCGATGGGGATCTGGCCGAGCAAGGGAACGCCGATCTGGTCGGCCAATGTCTGCCCGCCTCCAGTGCCGAACAGCGCGTACGACTCCCCGTGAGCGCACTGGAAGCTGCTCATGTTCTCGATCACCCCGACGACCCGCAGGAAGCTGCGCGCCGCCATGTCGGCAGCGCGGGCGGCGACTTTCTGGGCGGCGAGGGCCGGCGTCGTCACCACGATCAGGTCGGTGCGCGGCAGCAAGCGAGCGAGGCCCATTTGCACATCCCCCGTTCCTGGTGGCATATCGATCAGCAAGTAATCCATTTCGCCCCAGGCGACGTCGCGCAGAAACTGCTCGACTGCCTTGGTGAGCATCAGGCCACGCCACATCAACGCTGTCTGCTCGTCGACGAGGAAGCCGGTGCTGACGACCTTGAGCAAACCCGATCCAACGACCATCGTGTTTGGCTGGATCTTCGGTCGCTCGCCTTCGGCGACACGCTCGGCCTCCAATGGGCTGTCGATGCCCAGCAGACGGGGAACCGAAAAGCCCCAGATATCGGCGTCGAGTACCCCGACCGTGTGGCCAAGCGAGGCCAGGGCGACGGCGAGGTTAACCGTGACCGAGCTCTTGCCGACGCCGCCCTTGCCACTGGCGATCGCCAGAATTCGGCACGATTGCCCGACCTCGGTGTCGTTGTCGTTGGCCCGCGCCGCCCACCGAGCCTTGGACATCACCTCGCTGCGCTCCTGCGACGTCATCTCGCCCCAGTTGATCTTGACTGCGTTGACCGCCGGATGGGCGGCGATGCGCGACTCGACGTCACGCTTGATCTGGGCGCGCATCGGGCAACCGGCGATGGTCAGCTTGACCCACACGGCGACATCGACCTGGCCAGCGGAGTCTGGCGGAGAGACGACGACGTCGGGCACCATGCCGAGGCTGACGATGTCGGAACCGAGTTCAGGATCGACCACGGCGCGGAAGACATCGAGGATGCTCTCTCGTGTGGGCAGCTGCGACGAACTCATGGGGAATTCTACCCGCACCACCGGTGTTCACGATGATGAACAATCGAAGCCTGTAGCCGATATTGTCAACAGCAGTTTCCAACGCGTGGAGGACCAAATGATTACCCTGACTGACACTGCAGCCCAGAAGGTGAAGGAATTGCTCGCCGCCGAAGGTGCCGACGATCTTGCCTTGCGCGTCGCCGTGCGGCCAGGCGGATGCAGCGGTTTCTCCTACGAGATGTTCTTCGATGGCGATGTTGCCTCCGACGACGAGCAGGCCGAGTTCGGTGAAGGCGTGCGTGTGCTCGTCGATCCGGCGTCAGCGCAGCTGCTCGAAGGCGCGATGCTCGATTACAAAGACGGCCTCAACCAGGCTGGCTTCAACATCACCAATCCCAACGCCACCCGTAGTTGCGGGTGCGGGCAAAGCTTCAGTTGATCCTGTAGTTCCGGCGCTATGAGGCGCCGTTGACGAGCGCTTCAAGCGTCTCGTCTAATTCGCTTTGATCCCAGGCGGCATCGAGGCGCGTCACGACCTTGCCTGAGGCGTCGGCGAGAATCAGCGTCGGCTCGAAACTGAGGTTGAGCGCTTGTACCGCCGGAGCGGCAACTGTCGCTGTGTCGTCGGTGTACACCTCGGCGTGGACCACCGTCAGCTTGTCGCCAAAGCGTTTCGCCGCTGTGATCAGGAACTCGAGACCAGGGGCACACGTGCCGAACTGGCAATGTGCCGGCGTGCCGATCAGATAGGCGACGGGGGTTCCTTTGGTCAACGCCTCAGTCAGGGTTATGTCGTGAAATGGGCATGGTCCGCCCTCAAGGCGCGTGCAGATCGGGTCGACGCCGCGCCCGTCAGCAGTCGTCGGCGTCTCGAACGGTGGCAGTTGTTCGCCTGGCGACGGCACCGAAACCAGTTCAGCTGTGAGTACCTGCACGCCGCCACCGGCTGGGTCGCCGCCATCGATGACCAGGGCGTAGGTGCCCGGTTCGTCGATCTGCATGTGGAAATCCCAGTAGACGTAACCTTCGCTCACCCGCCTCTTTTTCGCCGTGACGTCGCTGACCACAGCTCGGGCAGTGTTGGTGTCGAACAAGGTGGCCGTGAGCGAGTCGGGGCCATCGGACAAGACCTGCTGATCGTCGGCCAGCGAGATCGGCAGGCGCACGCGTCCGGGAACGAGCGAGTCCTGAGAAAAACGCTGTGCGACTGCCCAGCCGCCACCCGGAGTGGTCGTCGTCGCCAGAGATCCCGATAGGTCTTTTGACTCATTTGAGCACCCCACCAGGATGAATGTCCCGGTTAAGAGCAGAAAATCGCGACGATTTGGGGGGTTCATGGCGTCTGAGCTTAACGAAAGCTTGAATCGCTGCTCCTCCGCGTGGAATGGTTACGTATATATGAACACCCTTGAAGAAGACCGGCGTCGTCAGAAGCGACGCATCGGCCTCATCGGATCCCTCGCTCTTGCAGGTGGC
Organism: uncultured Acidimicrobiaceae bacterium; assembly: GCA_963732585.1. Classification (GTDB taxonomy): domain Bacteria; phylum Actinomycetota; class Acidimicrobiia; order Acidimicrobiales; family Ilumatobacteraceae; genus WLMZ01. The sequence goes on from CAVSZY010000004.1 coordinate 827,161, forward strand.
TATGTCGGCGGTTCCTTCATCGCCGTTCCCCGTATCGAGAACCATCTCACCGACAAAGTCGAACGCCAGCTTGCCGAGCGAGGTGCTGCGGGTGCGACCGTGACCTTCTCCGGCCAAGACGGCACCATCCATTGCACAGCCCCGATCGCCGATCACGAGGGCATCGAAGCCGATGCCAAGCGTCTCTACGGTGTGCGAGTGATGGACTTCGACGAAGCGTGCAACGGCACAGTCGCCGCCGAGCCGACACCGGTCGTCACCGAGGCCGTCGTCGCCGCTCCGGCAACCGACCCTGCTCCGCCGCCCGTTACCGAGGTCGCTGCTGCGGCCACGATCGCTGCTGTCGCAGTCGTCGATGGTGCCGGTGGTGTCGTGCTCACCGGCGAAGTCGCCACACAAGGCGAGATGGACTCGATCGTCGCCGCCGCTGAAGAGTCCTTCGGCGCAGCCAACGTGGCCAACGAGATGACGGTTGCCGCGGCTGGTGGCGACACCGCCGCTGCCGACGCGTTGGCTACTGGCCTTGCCGGTGTGATTGGCACCTTCCCCGGCAGATTCGTCTCCGGTGAGGCGGGAATCGCCGACGGTGCCTTGTACATCAATGGTGTGGCCACCTCCCGCCAGGCCGCCGACGAGATCGCTGCCTCGGCTAACGGGGGCGACGTCACGCTAGAGATCGCACCACCCGTCGCCGACGCACTGATCAGCAACGCGTCGCTGGCCGACGGCAAGATCACCTTGACCGGAACGGTGGCCTCTGAGGAGCAGCATCAGCAGCTCGTGGCCGCCGCTGAAGAGGTTGTCGACCCGGCAAACATCATCGACGAAATCGTGGTCGATCCCGCCCTGGCCATCGAGCAGAGCGACGTCGATGGCCTCGCAGTGCTGATCGCGGCGATGCCGCCGAACCTGGTCAGCGGCGAGAGTGGCATCAACACCGAGGGCCTATACGCCCGAGGGGTCTATGCCAGTGACGACGACAAAGCAGCGTTCGATGCCGCCGCAGCCGGTGTCGGGGTCACACCTGACCTCGAGTTGCGAGCAGACGCCACCGCCGAGGAAGCAGCTGCCCTGGAGCAGGAGCTCAATGATTACGTTGCGGCTAACCCGATCCAGTTCGAGTCGAACAGCGACGCCCTGACCTCAGAGGCGAATGCGATTCTCGACCAGGTCGCCGGCTTTGCCAAGCGCCTCGGCGGGCTCAATATCGAGATCCAGGGCCACACCGACAATCGCGGCAGCGCCGAGCGCAACCTCGATCTCAGCGATCGACGTGCGGCCGCTGTGTTGGACGCATTGGTGCAGCGCGGCGTGCCCGCTGCCCAGTTGACATCGAAGGGTTATGGCCTGACGCAACCGAAGGTTGCCAACGACACCCCTGAGAACCAGGCGATCAACCGCCGGGTTGAGTTCAGGGTCGCGGCCGCGGTCTAGGCCGACGTCCAACCCTCAGTTTTGACGACAGAAATCGGTTAGGAAAGGAAACGACACATCGTGCCGTACACACTCGGAAAAGTATTCGTCTGGTATCTCCTTGCGGGGTTGCTTGGATTAGCTCTCGGTTGGATGTTGCACCATCTGCTGAAGTGCTCGCAGAAGGGCCATGGCGCTTCGACAGACGTCGGCGCTGACGCTCGTGCCGAGCTCGATCGCTTGCGTGCTCGTAACGCCAACCTCGAGCAGGTCGTCGGCGAACGCGACAATCTGCAGCGCCAACTCGTCGATCTGCGCGGGGTGGCAACCGAGCGCGACAGCCTCAAGCTTGAGGTTGGTGAGCTTCGCTCCGCCGCCGTTGCTCCCGTGGCCGCGTTTGCTGGCGTGTCATTCGACGACCACAATGCGTTGGTTGCCGAACGTGATGCCGCGCTGCAGGCACAGCAGGCCTTGGCCGCTGAACGCGACGCTGCTTTCCAGGCGCACAACAGCCTGGTCGCCGAGCGTGATGCCGCCTTGAGTGCCCACAGCAGCTTGGCCGCTGAGCGTGATGCTGCGTTGAGCGCGCAGAGCAGCCTGGCCGCTGAGCGTGATTCCGCGTTGGAAGCCCAGCGCGCTGCTGCCAGCGAGCGGGATCAAATCCGCTCCCTGCTCGGCGAGCGTGACGCGACCATCGGTGCCCACGAGGCTCGCCTCGGTGAGATGCAAGGGTTCCTCGCCGCCGCCGCCGCTGCTGGCCCAAGTGCGCCCGACGTCGCTGGTGCGACAGCGATCCTCGGGTCGTCGATCAAGCTCGACGACCTCAAGGTCGTCGAGGGCATCGGCCCACGCATCGAAGAACTGTGCCATGAAATCGACATTCGTACCTGGTGGAAGCTGGCCAACACCGATCAGTCGGTGCTGCGCACGATGCTCGATAACGCCGGGCCGCGCTTCCAGATGCACGACCCATCGTCGTGGCCACAGCAGGCGAATCTGCTGGCCCACGGCCGCTGGGCCGAGTTCAAGGATCTGACCGATCGACTCGACGGCGGCCGCGAAGTCGACTGAGAACCGACTGTGAGGGATGCCCGTCGCTTGGTCTTGTGACCGGGCGGCGGGTGTTTCGCGTCTGGCCAAATATGGTCCAGTAGTGTGACGACATGACAAAACCAATCGGTCCCTACACGCCTGTCGTTCGCGCTGGCGATTGGATCATCGTCTCGGGTCAGCTCGGCTTGAAGGACGGTGCGATCGTCGACGGTGGCGTCGCCGCCCAGACCGAACAAGCGGTGGCCAACCTCGTGGCTCACCTGTCCAGCGTCGGCGCAACGCTGGCAGATGTGGCCAAGACCCTCTGCTTCCTCACCGACATGGACACCTTCGCCACGTTCAACGAAGCGTACGTGGCGGGCTTCGGCGACAGCCGCCCGGCGCGCAGTACGATCGGTGTCGCCGCGCTGCCAGCCGGTGGCGCGGTCGAGATCGAAGCCTGGGCATACAAGCCCGAGTAGTTCTGCTGTCGGCACCGCTCGCGCTACGATTGTCGACGTGCCCGGTGCCATCGCCATCCTCGTCGTGTTGTTCCTGCTCCCCGTGATCATCATCATGTCGTTCGCCGGAATCGCCGCGCTCTTCGGTCAGTTGCTGGCCAAGGATGGCGAGATCCGCAACGAGGGCAGCGAACTCGTCGAACTCAACGTTTAAGCGACACGTTTCAGCGACGGTCATTGTCGATTCGCCGCCGAGCTGCGATGCTCACGAGATGCATCAGCACGACCGCGAGATCGAGATCCTGACCCAGGCGATCGTTCGTTACGCCATCGATCGAGTTCGCATCGAACCGCCGCTCGATCATCCCAGAACGCCGAGCGAGCTTCAGGCGATGACGGGCAACACGGTGACACCCGGTGGGCTCGGCGGTCTCGAAGCATTGCGGGTCTTTAGCGATGTGCTGGCACCGTCGACGATCAGCGTCGACCATCCGCGATTCCTTTCCTTTGTGCCCGCCGCTCCGACAGAGGCCAGCGTCTTGTTCGACCTTGTTGTCGGAGCCAGCAGCATTTTTGCTGGCTCCTGGCTCGAGGGCGCCGGTGCCGTTCACGCCGAGAACCAGGCCCTGCGCTGGATCGCCGACCTCGTTGGTCTGCCCGCTCAAGCGGGCGGGGTGTTCGTTAGCGGGGGCACCGCCGGCAATCTCTCGGCGCTGATCGCCGCCCGCTTCCTGTGGCGCCAACGTGCTGAGGGCAGATTCGACACCACTCGTGGGTTGATCCTGAGCTCGACGGGGACCCACTCCTCGATCGCCTCGGCGGCGCGAGCGATGGACTGCGACCTGCTCAAGGTTCCAGCGGACGCGCAGGGTCGCCTCACCCGCCCGGCGACCTTGGCGACGCTGGCGGCGTTGAGCCCGAGCGATCGCAGTCGCGTCTTTGCCGTCGTTGCCACCTCCGGCACCACCAATGCCGGGGTGGTCGATGACCTCGAGGCCGCCGGTGACGCTGCCGAAGAGTTGGGCGCCTGGTTTCACGTCGACGGCGCCTATGGCGGCGCGGCATTGTGCGCCACGTCGGTCAGCCACCTGTTCAGCGGCATCGATCGTTGCGACAGCTTCATCGTCGATCCGCACAAATGGTTGTTCGCCCCCTTCGATTGCTGCGCGCTGTTGTATCGCGACCCGCGGGTGGCGCGCGCCGCGCACACCCAGCACGCCGAGTATCTCGATGTGCTCCACGATGACGACTCGGAATGGAATCCAAGCGATTACGCCCATCACCTCAGCCGCCGAGCTCGAGGGCTGCCCTTCTGGTTCAGCCTGGCGACCTATGGCACCGATCGATATCGGGATGCCGTCGAGGCCACGCTGCAACTGACTCGCGACACAGCGGAGCTGATTCGTGCCGCCGATCACCTTGAACTGCTTGTGGAGCCGGAGTTGTCGATCGTCGTCTTCCGTCGTGTCGGTTGGCAGCACGACGATTACCAGCTGTGGTCGGATGAGGCGTTGGCCAGCGGCCACTCGTTTGTCGTGCCGACCAGCTGGAACAATGAAACGGTGCTCCGACTCTGCTTCGTTAACCCAAACACGACGCTCGACGATGTGCGTAGCATCTTCGACCGCCTGCTGTGACGAACCGTGTTGCGACCGGCCCTGCTGTGACTGATCCAGATGCGATTGACCCAGATGAGATTGACCCAGATGCGCTTGACCTAGTGATCCATAGCGCCGACCTCTTGGCTACCGTCGACGACGAGCGCCGAGAAATACGCGGCGGTTGGCTGGCGATCGACAACGGCCTGATCACCGCAATCGGTGGGCCGAGCGATCCGCAGCCGCAAGCCGCCGAGCGGCTCGACGCCAGTGGCTGCCTGGTGACTCCCGGGTTGATCAACACCCACCATCACCTCTATCAGAATCTGACCCGCGCCTACCCGGGGATGACCTCGTCGCCATTGTTCGGCTGGCTGCAGGCGCTGTATCCATTGTGGGCCCGAATCGACGAGGAAGCCGCCTACGTGTCGGCGTGGGTCGGACTGGCCGAGCTGGCGCTCAACGGTTGCACCACCTCCAGCGATCACCTCTACCTGCACCCGGCCGGCGGCGGCGACCTGCTGGCTGCAGAGATCAGTGCCGCCCGTGAGCTTGGTATGCGGTTCCATCCGACCCGCGGGTCGATGTCGTTGTCCCACAAGGATGGCGGTCTGCCTCCCGATCACGTCGTGCAAGACGACGACCTGATCCTCGCCGAGAGCGAGACGGCGGTGGCCCGCTTCCACGATCCAAGCTTCGGGTCGATGCTGCAGATCGCCCTCGCCCCGTGTTCGCCGTTCTCGGTGACTGAACAGCTGATGGTTCGCTCGGCGGAACTGGCCGAACGGCTCGGGGTTCGCCTGCACACCCATTTCGCCGAGAACAGCGAGGACGACGCCTTTTCGTTGGCGCGCTTTGGTTGCCGCCCGATGGAATACCTGCAGCGCACCGGATGGTGCAGCGATCGAACCTGGGTTGCGCACTGCGTGATGCCCAACGACGCTGAGATCATCGAGCTCGCCAGGGCGGGCGTCGGCGTCGCTCATTGCCCGAGCAGCAACATGATGCTCTCCTCGGGAATTGCCCCGGTCGTCGCCCTGCGCAAGGCCGGTGTTGCCGTCGGGCTCGGCGTCGACGGTTCGTCGTCGGCGGACTCGGCATCGCTATGGATGGAGGCCCGCCAGGCGATGTTGTTGGCCAAGCTGCGCGACGGTGCGGCCGCCGGGACGGCTCGTATGGCGCTGGAATGTGCCACCCGTGGTGGTGCCTCGTGTCTCGGGCGCGATGGCGAGCTCGGCGTGTTGCGCATCGGCGCGGTCGGCGACGTCGCCGTCTGGGATCTGCGCGGCCCGTCGTTCGCTGGGGCCTTCGCCGATCCCATCGAAGGATGGTTGCGCTGCGGGCCGGTGCAAGCCCGCGAGACGATCATCGATGGGCGTGTCATCGTGCGTCACGGGGCGCTCGTCGACGCCGGGCTGTCGGAGATGTTGCCTCGCCATCGCTCGATCGCCGAACGTATCCAGGCTCCACCGTCTTGATCACCGACGCCGTGGTGGCCTTTGGCACCGTCCTTCTCGCCGAACTCCCCGACAAGACGATGGTCGCCTCACTGGTTCTGACCACCCGCTACCGGCGCCCGGCGGCGGTGTGGGTCGGGGTCACTGTCGCCTTCGGCCTGCACGTCATCGCCGCCGTGTTGCTCGGCTCGGTGCTCAACAAACTGCCACAACGCCCGCTGTCGTTCGGCGTTGGCTGTCTGTTCCTGTTCGGTGCATGGATGCTGTGGCGCAGCGACGACGAGGACGATGACCACGACTCAGCCAGGGTGGCGACGACCTTCGTACAGATCGCCATCGCCAGTGGTGCGGTGGTGCTGCTCGCCGAACTGGGCGACCTGACCCAATTGGCCACCGCTGGGCTGGCGTCGAAGAGCGATTACCCGGTAGCCGTAGGCCTCGGAGCCTGGGCCGCGTTGGCCAGCGTCGCCGGACTGGCCGTCACCGCTGGCGCGTGGATAGAACGGCGCGTGCCGCTCGGCATCGTTCGCAAAGTGGCCGCAGTAGCCTTTGCCATCTTCGGCATCGTCTCCATCGTGTCAGCAATCGTCAGCTGATCAGGCACACTGTCCGTTGTGCAACTGCAGCGCCGTGAGTTGTTGATCGCTGGCCTTGGGGCGACGTTGGGTGTCGCTGCCTTCGGCTGTTCGTCGAGCCGTTCCAGCGAATCGCCGATCAGTGTCAGTGCCGATGGCCGCACGCTGATGCACGTCGGTGACAGCATCTCGGTGATGTCTGATCCAGCGCTGCGGGCTATGTACGCCGAACTCGGTTTCGGCGACACCCTGCTCAACGCCGAGGTCGGGCGGCGGATGGACGTCGCCGGTGGCCTGGTCGGCACCGTCCCTGGCTTCGACATCCTCAGCTTCATCGGCACCGGCGACGCCGCGCCCGACATCTGGGTGATCGCGCTCGGCACCAACGACATCGGGTTGTACACCGATGAGGCCAGCTACCAGGTGGTGATCGACAAGCTATTGGCCGCCGTGTCGCCACAAGCCCTCGTCGTTTGGGTCAACACGTTTGTGGCCGACAAACGCGAGCAGGCCGAATTGTTCAACCTGACCGTGCGCAAGGCGCTCAGCGCCCGTGGCGACGCGGTGGTCGCCGACTGGTATCAACGCTGTTCGCCCAATTCGGCAAAGCTGTTGACCGACGGCGTGCATCCCAACCTGGTCGGCGTCAACGAGTTCGTCGATGTCGTGCGCGCTGGCCTGATCGAGGTGCTCGGAGGCTGAGCGTCCCGACGCTGGCTAGCCGCCGAGTTTGTCGTGGACCCAGCGTCCGAATCGACTGCCCTGCGGTGCCTGATAGTCGGCGGGAACGACGTGTGGGGCGTGCTCCGCAGCGATGGCCAGCAGTTCGTGGACTGAGGGGTTGACCAACCCGACGGCGCCGATCGTCACCGTCGGCACGGTCTCGTTACCCCGAGCGATGGAGCGCACAATGGCCGCAGCCTCCGGCTCATCCCAAATGTTGACCCGGCGATGTGGCACGGCGTGATGCTCAAGCTGGCGCAACAGCGAGCTACAGAACCCGCAACCGGGACGCCAGTAGACGGTGACTTCCCCGCCGGGCTGTGCTTCGATCATTCAGCAAGTATGCCGTCGCCAGTGGGGGGTTGGCGCCAACCACGACTTTGCCCGAAGCGGTAGCCGACGCTGCGCACCGTTTCGATCAGGTGTTGATGTTCCTCGCCGAGTTTGGCGCGCAACCGGCGAACGTGAACGTCGACGGTGCGCGCCCCGCCGTAGTACTCATAACCCCAGACCCGTGACAGCAGGATCTCGCGGGTGAAGACCTTGCCCGGATTCTGGGCGAGGAACCGCAACAGCTCGTACTCCATGTAGGTCAGATCGAGCGGTTTGCCACCGATCGAGGCCTGGTAGGTCTCGACGTTGAGTAGCAGTTCGCTGTATTCGATCATCGCTGGGCGGGACGACTCTTCCGAGGTGTGCCACAGCAGATGGCGAAGGCGGGCGTCGAGCTCGACCGGGTGGAACGGCGTAAGACAAAAGTCGTCGAACAACTCGTCACGTAACCCGAGGTCGGTGAGGTGCCCGCCGCCGACGAGCACGAGGATGCGCACAGGGGTGTCGCGCTTGCGCATCGACCGGGCGAACATCCAGGCGCCGTCGGGATCGCTGTCGACGACGATGATCGCCGCGACATAGCCACCGGCGGGTTCCGCCTGGGCAAATGAATCGGCCCCCACTGCTGTCCAGCGGTGGCTGCTCATGTCCAGGCTGCGCGCCAGCTCCGGCGGGGGAGGATCGGGGAAGACGGCGATGACGCCGGATTCGCTCACAGCGTCCTCAGATACCGATCGTGCTCGAAGGCGCTGACGTGGCTCTTGTAGTCGCGCCATTCGTTGCGCTTGTTGCGCAGGAACCATTCGAAGATGTGTTCGCCCAGCGCCTCGACCATCAACTCGGAACGCTCCATCACACGTAATGAATCGCCGAGCGACATCGGCAGTTGCCCGATTCCAAGCCGCTGCAGCTCCGCGTCGTCGAGCCTGAACATATTGGCGTCGGCTTCCTTGGGTAGCTCGTACCCCTCGCGGATGCCTTTCATGCCGGCGGCGAGCACGGCGCTAAAGGCCAGATACGGGTTAGTCGCTGGATCGGGCGAACGGTATTCGATGCGCGTCGCCATCGGATTGGCGCGCTTGGGGATCGGGACGCGGATCATGCCGCTGCGATTGTTGCGCGCCCAGGAGATGTGCACGGGGGCTTCAAAGCCCGGGACGAGACGCTTGTAGCTGTTCACCGTTTGGTTGGTGATAGCCGTCAGTTCCCGGGCGTGACGCAACAGCCCGGCCATGAACTGTTTCGCGATCGGCGAGAGGTTGTAGGCATCGTCGGCGTCGTAGAAGGCATTGTCGTCGCCGTCGAACATCGACATGTGCAGATGCATCCCCGAGCCCTGCACACCTTCCAACGGCTTGGGCATGAAGGTGGCATGCACACCCTGCGAGGCAGCGACCTCCTTGACCACCAGGCGGAAGGTCATGATGCTGTCGGCCATACTCAAAGCATCGTTGTGCCGCAGGTCGATCTCATGTTGGCTTGGTGCGTCCTCATGAAAGCTCGACTCGACAGGGATGCCCATCTGCTCCAGCGTGCGGATCGTCTGCTTGCGCAGCGAACCCATCACGTCGGACGTGGTCAGGTCGAAGAACCCGGCCTCGTCGAGCGGCTCGGGTTTTGACCCCTTCACCGGATTGGCGAAGTAAAAGAACTCGATGTCGGGAGCCACAAAAAAGGTCAGACCGGACTGGCGGGCGGCCTCAAGGTTGCGGCGCAACACCTGGCGTGGATCGCCCTCAAACGGAGTGCCATCGAGATTGTGGATGTCGCAGAACACCGCTGCCTCGGCTTGTTTCGGATCACTCCACGGCAGCACCCTGAAGGTGTTGGCGTCCGGGATGGCCAGCACGTCGGCTTCCTGCACGCGACTGAAACCGTCGATCGAGGAACCGTCGAAGGTCATGCCGTCGACGAGGGCGTTGTCCATTTCCGCAGGCGAGATGGCGAAGCTCTTCAGGTTGCCGAGCACATCGGTAAACCACAGGCGCACGAGGCGCACGCCGCGTTCTTCAACCGTGTGGAGCACATAGTTGCGTTGCTGTTCGTTCATCGGGCACCTATACGAGCTGTTGTTCTGGCGGTTTGTTCGGAAAAGACAACGGGGCCGGGCTATGGCAGCCCGGCCCCGTCAAGGTTGCACGTCTATCGTTCGATCAGGCTGCGCCGCAGACGGTCTCGAGTAACAGGCGGGTGACCGTGTAGGGGTCGACGTTGGCGTTCGGGCGGCGATCTTCGGCGTAGCCCTTGCCGTCCTTTTCGACCTGCCATGGGATGCGGATCGATGCGCCACGGTTGCTGACGCCGTAGCTGAACTGGTTCCACGGGGCCGTCTCGTGTTTGCCGGTGAGGCGGCTTTGGATGTCGTGGCCGTAGTGCTCGACATGCTCGAGGACCCGGGTGCTCAAGGCGGCGCAGGCGGCTTCGATGGCCGGGTAGCCATCGCGCATCGCCTGGGTGCTGAAGTTGGTGTGCGCACCGGCACCGTTCCAGTCGCCCTTGGCAGGCTTGGCGTCGAGGCTGATGACGATGTCGTAATCCTCGGCGATGCGGTGCAACAGCCAACGGGCGACATGCATGTGGTCGCTGACGGTGAGCGCATCGGCGGCACCGATTTGGAACTCCCACTGGCCGGGCATGACCTCGGCGTTGGTGCCTTCGATCATCAGGCCGGCATCGAGGCAAGCCTGGGTGTGCTCTTCGATGACCTCGCGACCGATGACGCGACCGGCGCCGACGCCGCAGTAGTACGGGCCCTGCGGTGCGGGGAAGCCGTTGGCTGGGAAGCCGAGCGGGCTGCCGTCGAGCTTGAGCATCGTGTACTCCTGCTCGATGCCGTAGATCATGCCCTGGTCGGCGTACTTCTCAGCGACCACGGCGCACGTGGCGCGGGTGTTGGTCGGGTGGGGGCTCATGTCGTGGGCCAGCAACACGTCGCAGAGCACCAGGATGTTGGCGCCACCGCGGATCGGGTCCGGGCAAGTGAACACCGGACGAAGCACGCAGTCGCTGTGTGCGCCATCGGCCTGGTTGGTCGATGAACCATCGAAGCCCCAGATCGGGGGATTGGTGACGGAGTCCTTCAGGATCTTCGTCTTCGAGCGCAACAGGGGCGTTGGCTCCGTTCCGTCGATCCAGATGTATTCAGCTTGATAGGCCACGTGCGGGTCCTTCCGAGGTGGGTTGAGTGCGAGCGCCAACACTGTGTCGCGCAGGAGTTTCAATGCCGTTGCCCGAATGTGAACGCTCTGTGAACTGAGCGCCGAACGATTGACAAACACGTTCGACAACTGGCGTTTACATTGCGGGCCGTTCGCATCGTTGGGAACGACGGATCCCAGCATCGCGGAACCGCGGCGCCAGTCTAGAACGTCAAAAGGACATGATCCTCTCCAACACACACCTCCCCAGTGACACCTCCAATGTCGCTTTCTCCCGGCGGACATTGATCGGTTGGGGCCTCAGCATTCCGGCCGTCTCCGCCTTCCTCGCAGCCTGTGGCGATAACAGCCAATCTGCATCGACCATCGAGTATCCAACCGGCGCCGACGATGTCGTGCTGCGCGTCGGCTACGAGGGTGGCTTCGTTCCGGCTGGTTTCGATTTCATGCACCTTCCGACCGTGTTGATCACCGGCGATGGTCGCGTGTTCGAGACCGGTGCGCAGATCGAGATCTTCCCGCAGCCGCTGTTGCCGCCTTTATTGGTGCGTTCGATCACCCCAGAAGGCATCGGGAGAGTCGTCAAGCTCGCCGATGACGCTCGACTGTTGCAGGCCCCGCCCGACTACAGCGGTGAGATGCTGGTTGCCGACGCCCCCGACACGGTGGTGGTGCTCAACGCCCGTGGCGGGTCGTTCCGCCATCAGGCGTACGCCCTCGGGCTTGGCGACGACATCGAAGGCGGGAAGATGGTCGATCCGGCGGCCCGGGACCGCCTGGCCAAGTTCGTCGAATATCTGGCGACGCTGGACAAGGTGGTCGGTGCAGCCAACCTTGGTGAAGCCAAGCCGTTCGACGCCACGCAGTTCCGCATGCAGGCGCGGGTGATCACCGAGGAAGAGATGGCCAGCTTCGAGCCCGCGCCAACGATCGTCGAGTGGCCAGCCGGCACCGGAGTCACCTTGGCCACGGCCAACGAATGTGCGCTGGCCGATGCCTCCAAGGTGGGCACGTTGTTCGCCGGGGCCAATCAGCTGACGATGTTTAGCGAGGGTGGCGTCACCTATCAGTTGGCCGTCGTCGGGATGCTGCCCGGCGAGAGTTGCTGAGCCCACCGGCAGCGGTGTGATCGGTCACCGCGCCGCGCCGAAGGTTGCGAGGCCGGCGCGGCTAAGGTTTTTGCACGGGCGGTGAACGATGAGGAGTTTGTCGTGCGCAGAGTCGTGCTTGCCGTTGCCCTGATGCTCGCTGGTCTGGTGGCCGGTTGGTTCGCCCCAAGTGCGCCGGTGGCGGCAATCCCACCGCTGATGAGCTGGCAGGACGTGTCGATCGCTCAGCCGCTGTCGAACCCGCTGTCGGGTCCGACGACGATCGTTGCCCTGCCCGATGGTCGAGCAGTGATCCTCGAAAAGGCGGGTGGGGTGCGCATCCACACGCCGCTCGGTGGGCTGCTAGCGACCGACGCATTGCGCCTCAACGTCTGTACGGGCAGCGAGATGGGCCTGCTCGGAGCCGCCGCCGACCCGGCGTTTTTGAGCAACGGTTACCTGTATCTCTATTACACCGCGGGCCGCGACTGCACGTCGCCAACGGGGCGGGCCAATCGCCTCAGTCGTTTTCGCATGACTGGTAACGTGGTCGATCCAAGCAGCGAAATGGTGCTGCTCTCCAACATCTCTGCCTACGGCGGCAACCACAACGGTGGTGGCCTCGAATTTGGCTCCGACGGCATGCTCTATGTCGCCATCGGCGACGCTGGAAGCAACCCGCGCGGTTCTCACGGCGGCGGTGCGGCGAACAGCGCGGCGCAGGATCTCTCGCTGCTCAGCGGCAAGATTGTGCGCATCACCCCCAGCGGCGGTGTGCCCGGCGACAACCCGCTCGTCGGTCGGTCCAACGCGGCGTCGTGCGCCAACAGTGGGATCAACGCGGCAACGAACCAGGTCTGTACCGAGATCTACAGCTGGGGATTACGCAACCCCTACCGCATCGCTTTCGATCCCAACGACGGGTCGCGTCTGTTTGCCAACGACGTCGGACAGAACGCCTGGGAAGAGGTTGACCAGATCGTTGCTGGGGGCAACTATGGCTGGAATGCCCGTGAGGGTGCCTGCCCGACCGGGGTGACCACGGCGTGCCCGCCGCCGCCGAGCGGGGTCATCGATCCGTTGACCTCGTATGCCCATAACAACGGCTGCGAGTACATCACCGCTGGCGCCTTCGTGCCCAACGGCTTGTGGACGACGGAGTACGACGGGGCGTACCTGTTCGCCGACGGCGGCTGCGGCAAGGTATGGGTGCGCGACGCGGCTGGTGCGGTGAACTACGCGATCCCGCTGGCAACGACATCGGGGGGCATCGTCGACATGGAGTTCGTCATGCGCCTCGGCGGCAACGGCACCCCAACGCTGATGTACGTCACCTTTGGTAGCAACGAAGTGCGCTCCCTTTCGCCGGTGTTGCCCGCGCAGAACCCTTCGGCGCCGACGCGTTACACGCCATCGGCGTCGCCGCGCCGCGCCTATGACACCAGGAGTCTCGCCGGGGAGCGGATCAATCCACTACACGGCGGCACCACGCGCCTGATCGACCTCGGCGTGCCCGCCGGGACCACGGCGGCGGCGATCAACCTGACCCTGGTCGGGGCCGACGGCGCTGGCTACGCGTCGGTGTATACGCCGCGGGTCGCCGTCCATGGGGCTTCGACGATCAACGTCGAGGCTGGCGAAACGGTGGCCAACGCGGCGATCGTGCCGGTCGATGAACGGGGCCGAATCCGAGTGTTCAGCACCGTCACCGCCGACGTATTGATCGACGTGGTCGGCACCTTCGCCGCCAGCGGAACCTCGGGGTATGAGCCGCTGTCACCGCAACGCCTGCTGGATACGCGACTGGCCTCGGCGGCACCGGACAACGAATACAGCGAGGTGCCCGACGGGGCGTTGTCGAAGCTGATCACCATCGACGTCGGTGGTCGCGCTGGAGTTCCCGATGACGCTGTGGCGGTGGCGATGATCGTCACCGGATTGACCAGCGCCGGTGGTGATGGCCACGTGCGCGTCTGGCCTGGAGGAGTGCGACCGGAGGTGTCGATGCTCAACCTGCGCGGTGCCGGTGACATCCGCGCCAACCTGGTGATCACGCCGCTCGGCGTGGACGGTTCGATGAAGGTGTTCTTGCATAACGTCGACGATGTGCTGGTTGATGTCGCTGGGTACTTCACGACCAGCGCCGCTTCGGCGTCGTATGTCGCCATTGCTCCGAGCCGCCAAGCGGATAGTCGAGTCGGACAGGTGTGGACGACGTTTGCCGCTCTGTCGACCAAGGCGCTGAACCCCTCCGCTGTGGTGCCCGAGACAGCGCTGGCGGTGGCTGCCAACATCACCGCAACGCGCACGGCGGGAGGCGGCCATATTCGCGCCTACCCGGCAGACGAAGCCCGCCCGGAGGCCAGCAGCCTCAACCTCACCGGGCCCGGGCAGACCCGGGCCGCCTTGGCCCTGAGCAAGGTAGGAGGCGGTGGCAGCGGGTCGGTCGCCTACTTCTCGGCCGGTGGCACCGACCTGATCGTCGACATCAGCGGCTACTTCCAGCGTTAGCCTGCTGGCCGTGACCCGGCTTCGCATCGCACTCGCGCAGATCAATCCGACGGTTGGCGATCTCCAGGGCAACCTGGCCCGCATCGCCGAGTACTACGACCGCGCCGAAGCCGCCGGTTGCGACATCGTTGCCTTCCCCGAGTTGGCGATCACCGGCTATCCGCCGGAGGACCTGGTGCTCAAGCCAGGGTTCGTCAGCGACAACAAGGACGCCCTCGCCACGCTGGCGGCGCGAACTCGCAATTGCGTGGCGGTGATTGGCTTCGTCGACAGCGACCGCGACCTGTACAACGCCGCGGCGGTGTGCGCCAACGGCGAGATTCAGGGCACCTACCGCAAGCGGTTGTTGCCGAACTACGCCGTATTCGATGAGGCCCGTTACTTCACCCCTGGGCATGAGAGCGATGCCCTGGAGCTCTACGTCATCCGTGGCGTCAAAGTTGGCATCAGCATCTGCGAAGACATCTGGAGCCCGACCGGGCCGTTGGCCACCCAGGCCGCCGGTGGCGCCGAGCTGAACATCAACATCAACGGCTCCCCGTATCACCGGGGCAAGGTGCGCGGCCGCGAGCGGATGTTGGCTACCCGCGCCGCCGATGCCAGCTGTGCGCTCGTCTACGTCAACCAGGTCGGTGGTCAAGACGAGTTGGTCTTCGATGGGGCCTCGATGGTCTTCGACGCCGAGGGCACGTTGATCGCTCGGGCGCAGCAGTTCGCCGAGGAGTTGCTGATCACCGATGTGACCATCGATCCGGTGTATCGCAAGCGCTTGCTCGATCCTCGTGGTCGTGAGACCGAGACACTGTTGCCGTTGATGCACGATCGATACGGCACCACTGGCGCATGACGATGTCGTTGAGCCGTCGATGGCCGCGTTGTTGTCCGATCCGGCCGAGGTCTACGAAGCGTTGGTCTTAGGCACCCGTGATTATCTGCGTAAGAACCGCTTCAGCGATGTGGTCATCGGATTGTCCGGCGGAATCGACTCGACGATCGTGGCCTGCATCGCCGTCGATGCGCTCGGCGCCGACGCATGTGCATGGCGTGTCGATGCCCTCTCGCTACAGCAGCGACGGCTCGAAAGATGATGCCAAAGCGTTGGCCGACAACCTGGGCATCGACTATCGCACGATCCCGATCGAGCCGGCGTTCAACGCCTACCTGGAGATGTTCGCCGAGTCGTTCGCTGGCAAGCCCACCGACCTTACCGAAGAGAACCTGCAGAGCCGGATTCGTGGGATGACGCTGATGGCCTTGTCCAACAAGTTCGGTTGGATGGTGTTGACCACGGGTAACAAGAGCGAGATGGCGGTCGGCTATTTCACGATTTATGGCGACAGCGTCGGCGGCTACGCGGTGATCAAAGACGTGCTCAAGACGCGGGTGTATGACGTCTGCCGGTTCTACAACGAGCGCGCCGGGCGGGAGATCATTCCGGAGGCCGTGATCACCAAACCGCCGAGCGCCGAGCTGCGCCCGGATCAGCGCGACGATCAGACGTTGCCGCCCTATGAGGTGCTCGACCCGATCCTTGAGCTGTACGTCGAGGACGATCGCACCGCTGCGGAAATCATCGAACTCGGCCACGACGAAGCGCTGGTGCGACGCATCACCCGGCTTGTGGATATCAACGAATACAAGCGTCGTCAGTGCCCGCCCGGGGTGAAGATCAGTGTCAAGGCGTTTGGCAAGGATCGCCGCTTGCCGATCACCAACGGCTACCGCAACTGAGGCAACACCTCGACGGTTTCATCGACTTGAGTACCGTCGCACGTTTCTGACATACCGAGATGTCGAAATCGTCGTGTCGCGAATAGGAGATGAAGATCACTGGTCGTTCGGTGACGCGGTCTGCCTGTTCGACGATCTTCATGGATGCGCCCCGATCCGCCGCCGCCCCCGTTCGGAGAGCCTAAAAGGTCGTTGCGCGGCTTGTCGGCCTTATTCGAGAAGCTCGAACTGGCAGACGACCCCAGGCGCGTTCGCTAAGCGATGATCGGCCGTGAGCAGCGGGGCGCCAAGCACCTCGGCGACCGCGACGTAGGCTGCGTCGTAGACGGTGACCGTGTGTCGTAACTCCCAGCAGCGCTGGTGCAGCGAGCGGTGAGATATGCGCTCGAGTCGCAGGTCGCTGAGGTCGGAGATCGCCTGGCGCGGCGCGAACTACATCGAGTCGGTCCGCGCCACAGAGCCGACGAAGAACCGAGAGCACCTCGAGATCGACCAGTTCGGGTGCGTAGAGGCGTTCGCCCACGAGGCGCGATCGAGCCCGCTGTCCATCAGCGCCATCATCGGCGAGCGCCGGAACGAGGACGCTGGCATCGACAACGATCACCGACCGTCTCGATCTAGCCGCACCGCCTCGGTGGCGTCGGCGAAGCTGACCTTTCCGCTTGATCGCTGGTCGACTCGGGCGAAGAGTTCGGCAACCGTCGGCGTCAGCGCATCGTCCCTGAGCCGAGCCCAGAGGTATTCCTGCAATGATTTGCCTTCCAGCGCGGCTCGAGTGCGCAAGACATTTCGAACCTCATCGGGCACATCTTTGATCTGCACGCTTGACATGGAACAAGAGTAGCGCCATTTTGGCGCCACGAATCGAAGTCGGCGCGGGGCCGTGTGCCGCTAACCTTTTGAACCCGTGGCCCTCATTGTCCAGAAATACGGCGGCACGTCTGTCGCCGACCCAGATCGGATGCGCGCTGTCGCCGAACATGTCGCCTTCACCAAGCGTCACGGTCACGATGTCGTCGTTGTCGTCTCGGCGATGGGCAAAACGACCGACAACCTGATCTCGCTGGCCACCCAGGTGTCGAACAAGCGCTCCGGGCGTGAGATGGACATGCTTTTGACCACCGGTGAGCGGATGTCGGCGGCCCTGGTCAGTATGGCGCTCGACGAACTGGGCATCGATGCCATCAGCTTCACCGGCAGCCAGGTGGGGATCATCACCGACACCGTTCATGGCAAGGCCAAGATCCTGGAGGTCAAAGGCGACCGTGTGCGCCACGCCCTGGCCCAAGGCAAGGTTTGTGTCATCGCCGGCTTTCAAGGCGTCAGCACCGACAAAGAAATCACCACCCTCGGTCGTGGCGCCTCTGATCTCACCGCCTCGGCGTTGGCCAAGGCGCTGAACGCCGATGAGTGCGAGATCTACACCGACGTCACCGGCGTGTTCTCCGCCGATCCACGCATCGTGCCGCAAGCCCGCAAGCTGGCGCACGTCAACTTCGACGAGATGCTGGAAATGGCCGGCGCGGGCAGCAAAGTGCTCGCCCTGCGCAGTGTCGAATTCGCCAGAAATCACAATGTTCCCCTGCACGTGCGCTCCAGTTTCACCTGGGAGACCGGCACGTGGGTCAGCGGCAAGGAGCCAAGCATGGAAGAACCCGTCATCTCCGGTGTCGTCACCGACACCAGCGACGCCAAGGTCACGGTGCTCAGCGTCCCCGACCGGCCCGGCATCTCCGCCGCCTTGTTCGAGCCGCTGGCCGACGCCAACGTGAACGTCGACATGATCGTGCAGAACACCTCGAAAGACGGCACAACCGACATCAGCTTCACGATGCCAAAGGCCGACATGGCCGTCGCCGAGCAGATCGTCGCTCGCGTCGCCGCCGAGATCGGTGCCGTCGGTGTAAGTCATGAAGCCGACATCGCCAAGATCAGCCTTGTTGGCGCTGGCATGCGTTCGAGCCCAGGTATCGCCGCCAAAATGTTCCGCGTGCTCGCCGAGGAGAACGTCAACATCGAAATGATCTCGACGTCGACAATCCGCATCAGCATCGTCTGTGCTGCCAGCGATCTCGAGCGCGCCGCACGCTCGCTGCACACCGCCTTTGGCCTCGACAGCGGCCAGGCCTATTCGGCACCGCTGCCGGTGCGCAAGTAGCAGTCTGATGTCAATCAGGATTTTTCTCGCACGCTCAGTGCAAAGCTGAGACAATTCTTCTATGGCACTTCGTCCCCAACTCGTACCGTGGAGGACGGCGGGGCGCGTCAGCGAGGCGCAACGCTCCGCCGACGATGTGGTGCGTGAGATCGGTTGGGTGTTCAACAACGAGACGGGCCACAGCCTCGACATCGAAGAGTTCACCCGCACTGGCGACAACGAGATCGAGGCCTATCTGCGGGCCTTCGATCTGTGGAGCGACCAACAAGCTGAGCACACACTTGTCGAGATCGGCTCCGGAATCGGGAGGATGACCTGCGGGTTCTCTCGCTTCTTCGGCGAGGTGATCGCCTGCGACCTCGACCCGGCATTCCTCGAACGCTGCCGCCAGACCGTGGCTCAACTCGGGCTTGTCGAGCATCTGCGCACCTGCCGCGTGGAAGACGGGCGCACGCTGAACATTCCCGACGCGTCGGCCGATCTGGTGTTCAGCTACATCACCCTGCAGCATTGTCAACATGACGACGCCCTTTCGCTGGTCGGCGAGGCGGCTCGCGTCGTTCGTCCCGGAGGCCACATCGCCCTCAACTTCCGCACCTGGACTGCCGTCGACATCATCCTCTGGCCGATGGGCAAGCTCACCCGCGCCCTGTGGCGCCTGCCGGGGATCGGGCCTTGGGTCGCCCGTCGCCGCTTGCTGTCGCGTTTCGGCTGGCAGGCCAATCGGCTGTCGCCGGAGCAGGTCGACAAACACCTGCAACGTGTCGGTGTGCCGTTGACCAACCGGGTGATCTACCAGTCGCCGAAGCGCCGGGTGCGTGACCGCGGCGAGACAGCGGTGCGCAGCTTCGAAGGCGTGCATCGCAGCCATTGGTGGCTGATCGCGGAACGCGCGTAACGTCTCGCCGCCCCATTGGAGGCCAAATTCCGGGCTGCCCCAGGGCTCGCACCGCTGCTCGGGTCATGTCCTCGCTACGAGACGAGATCACTCAACCGCGAAGCCGCGCCAAGCTTGGCGAACTCATCGGATTTGTCCGCGACAAGTAGCCCTCCCACGAGGATTCCGTCGTGTGTGACCACGGTCACGGCTGTCATACCGACTGGTGGCGACTGACCAAAGGGTACCTTGGCCCCGTTGTCGACCAACTTGTCGCCGAACAACACGACGAGTGCAACCTGACCCTTGACGCCATTCAGACTCAGGTCCGACTCGATGAACTGAGAGACTTGTTCGGCGTCTGCAACAACGGCAAGTGCATCGTCGGACGACGTGTCATACCGGGCCGCGATCACTTCTGAAATTGTCGTCGCGATCGAGGGTGTCACCAAGTCCGCAAGGTCAGCGGACGGTTCTGAAGGTGACTTCGAGGTCAACGGCGTTGACGCGGGGCTTGGTGACGTCGTGGATTCTGATGCGTCTGATGTAGCGCTAACCGGGGTACCGACGCCGGTCGGTTCGACAGCTCCACATGCTGACGCGATCCGCGAGCAGAATCGATACAAGTCCGAATCGAGTCATGTTCATCGATACCCCTTCAGCCTGTAACTCAACCGATTAGTTGATCCCGTGTAGCCATATGCCGTAGACAAATGATCCATAAGCAGGCGGCTCTACACTCGAAGTGGCTGGCGTCCATGATTGCCAGGTCCCCGTGCTTGTAAGGCGCTGCTGGGTGTGCGACCACGCGTTGGACATTGCTGTTGCCCAATGGTTGGCTTCGAGACCCACGTCGATCTGGTTACCGGACGTCTTCATCGCGTTCCATCCGTATGCCATTACACCGGAGTACGACACCAACCAGGACGTCGAGGACGTCGGCGACAGATGCACAATGTCAACCGCGTGCGTGGTGCCCACACCTGGCCCGGCTAGCGCCGGGCATGCCTCAAGATAGCCAGAGCTATTCCAGCGGGCTGTGTACCACGTTGCGGACGTCCTTGGCCCACATTGGAAAATGCCGTAGCCATACCCAGCTTCGACCCACCAGCCGTCCGCCATTCCCATCCAGGACGTTGATATGACGAACATTTCGCTTGGGTTGTAAGTGCCCCGGGTGGGTCGTCCCTGAAAGTGGCTACAGGTGTGGTTCGACTCTGATGCCCGTGTTTGGCAGAGAGAAGGGTCATGACAAACAGTAAGCGGCGGCGGCAAGATGCGCCACTCGAATTCTTATGACTGATCAGGGTTAGCCTGAGCACCATGAAAATTGGTGTTGTCGGTGCAACCGGTCAAGTCGGTGGCGTCATGCGAGCAATCCTCGCCGAGCGTCACTTCCCGATCAGTGAACTTCGTTTCTTCGCTTCGGCGCGTTCCGCGGGCACCACCTTGCCGTGGGGCGACGGTGTGATCACCGTCGAGGACGCGGCCACTGCCGATCCCAGCGGGCTCGACATCGCCTTGTTCTCCTCCGGCGCCTCGTCGTCGAAGGAGTTGGCACCGAAGTTCGCGGCTGCGGGCGTGACGGTGATCGACAACTCTAGCGCCTGGCGAATGGATCCCGATGTTCCATTGATCGTCAGCGAAGTCAACCCGGGCGAGATCGCCAACGCCCGCAAGGGCATCATCGCCAACCCGAACTGCACGACCATGGCCGCCATGCCCGTGCTCAAGCCGCTGCACGACGAAGCCGGGTTGCTGCGCATTGTCGCTAGCACCTATCAGGCGGTCAGTGGCGGTGGCTTGGCTGGTGTCGACGAACTCGACAAGCAAAGCCGGGAGGTCAGCGGCCAGGCCCGCGATTTCACCTACGACGGCGCTGCCGTGCAGTTCCCGACCCCGGAGAAGTTTGCCAAGCCGATCGCCTTCAACGTGTTGCCCTACGCCGGCAAGTACGTCGACGACGGTTCGTTGGAGACCGACGAAGAACAGAAGCTGCGCAACGAGAGCCGCAAGATTCTTGGTATCCCCGACCTGCGGGTCAGCGGCACCTGTGTGCGCGTACCGGTGTTCACCGGCCACTCGATCAGTGTCAACGCCGAGTTTGCTCGGCCGATCTCGGTGCAGCGGGCTCTCGAACTGCTCGGCAACGCGCCGGGCGTGCAGTTGCTCGATGTCCCGACGCCGCTCGAAGCTGCCGGTAAGGATCCGAGCTACGTCGGGCGCATTCGCCACGACAGTTCCGTCGACGGCAATCGCGGGCTGGTGCTGTTCCTCGCCAACGACAACCTGCGCAAGGGCGCGGCGCTCAACGCCGTACAGATCGCCGAGCTGTTTCTCTAACTGCTTGGCCCGTTACGGGCAGGTGCAGGGCAGCGCCGAACATTTCGTGCAGCCGTTGGCGTAGCGCTGGGCAGCTTGCTCGAGATCGACACCCACCTGGTTGGCCAGCGTTGCCACCCAAGCAATGACGTCACCGAATTCGTGAACCCGCTCGTCGTGGCTGCCTTTGCGAACGGCCTGCGCCAGTTCACCAACTTCCTCGGCGAGCCAGGCCACCGTGGCGCTGATCGGACGCGAGCGGTCACGCTCGCCGAAGGTCCGTTCGATCACGTCTTGGAGTTCACTCAAGGTCATACATCGAGGCTACGAGTTCCGGGAGTTGGGGTCGCCTCGATACTCTCGAAGCAGTGACGGACGCTCAGAAATGGCCAGCTTCGGTTCGCCTCTATTTGATGAGTTTCCTGGTCATCGGCATGTCGTTGAGCGTGCTCGGTCCAGCGTTGACCGACCTACGGGAACGCTCCGGCTCCGACGTCGGCGCAATCAGCGTGCTGTTCGTGGGACAGAGCCTCGGCTACCTGCTCGGCTCGTTTATCGGCGGAGCTCTCTTCGACCGTGTCGACGGCCATCGTGTCTACTCGGCTGCGTTGGCTGCGTTGGCCGCCAGCCTGTTCGTGATGCCGTGGTTCCATGCCGTGCCGACGATGTTCATCGTTTTTCTAGTGATCGGAGCGTCGGCCGGAATCGTCGACGTCGGTGCCAACACGCTGTTGATGTGGGAAATGGGAGCCAACGGGCGCACGGCGATGAACGTGCTGCACATGTGTTTTGGTCTCGGGGCGATCGCCTCGCCGTTGTTGGTCCATATCGGGCTGGCTGCAGCAACGCGTGTCGGAGCGATCGGGGCGATCGCCGTTGCCGTGATGGCATTACGGATTCCAGCACCACGAGTCGCCGCGCAACCGCGTGAAGAACACACCGAGATCACCCGCTTGATGCTGTTTAGTCTGTTCGCCTTCTTTGCTGCGTACGTCGGGCTCGAGGTCGGCTTTGCCGGGTGGATCCACACCTACGGCGAGGAGATTCGCTTCTCTGCACTTGCTGCTACATGGTTGACGACGGTGTTCTGGATCGGGTTCATCGTCGGACGACTGGCGGCCAGCCTGGCCGCCGATCGCGTCGATCCGGCGGCCGTGCTGCTCAGTTCGTGTGCGGCCGCAGTCGCCGCCGCGGTGCTGCTTGTGCTCGGCGATGGTCGCACGCTGACCACCTGGATCGGCACGGCAATGATGGGCGTTGCCGCTGCGCCGCAGTTCCCGGCGATGATGAACCTCGCCGAGCGCCGTGTGCACGTCACCGGCAGCGCGGTGAAGTGGTTTGTCGCCGGTGCAGGCGTCGGCGGGCTGATCTTCCCATGGCTGGTAGGGCGCTGGATCGACGGACGCGGTGCGAGCGCGTTCCCGTTGGCCGCGTTGTTCTTTGGCGTGGCCACACTGCTGACCTTCTTCGGTTCCAATCGCATCCTGCACCAGGACTGATCGCGTCGCCGGCTGCGATCGCAAAAACGGCACCCGTTTGGGTGCCGTTTTACAAATGGTCGGGGTGAGAAGATTCGAACTTCCGGCCTCCACGTCCCGAACGTGGCGCGCTAACCAAGCTGCGCTACACCCCGATGTGCCAGCAATGTTATCCGACGTTGGCTGGAACTTCCTCAGCGGTTTCCTCGGCCAACTCAATCTCGACGTCGTCACCAGCGCCGATTGGCGGATGCATGGCGGCGTGCACGGCCCGGCGAACCTTTAGTGGATCGAGTGGTTTGACGATCCAGGCATCGGCGCCGGAGCGCCGTGCGAGATGAATGTCGGCATCGCGATCGAGCAACATCAGAATCGGAACAAAGGGCAAGGCCCCTGCGCTCTCGTCGTTGCGCAGCGCCATCGCCGTGGCCATGCCGCCCATCGAGCCGATCTGGAGATCGAGGATGGCGATGTCGGGTGTTCGCTCCTTGACGACTCCACTGACATCGCGTCCATTGCGGCACACGGTGAATGACGTTTCCTGGTCGCTCAAGGCGGAAACGACGTCATCGACAACCCAGCTGGCATCGGCGGCTAACAAAACATGCACAAATCAGACTGTAGCGGGCCGTGTGCACGGTTCGCGGCCGCCTGCTTCGACCGAATGGCAACCCATCCCGACTACGGCAACGTCGGTCCGTTTCTGCCGGGCCGAACGTCAGCATAACCGTGCATATTTGCGAGACCTGGACCGAATAGCCCGGTTTCAGAGGTGCGATTATGCATGATCATGCATAATCGATCGAGCGCGACGCCCAAACCTGAGCTAGCATCGAGACGTATGCATGATCGTGCAGATACACCGAGCCAACGGATCGACAATCTGTTGGCAACTGCCGTCGTCGAACGACGCCGTGTCCTACACCTCAGCCAATCGGAGCTGGCTGCCCTGGCTGGAGTTTCGATACGGACCGTACACTCGATCGAGGCCGGCAAACGAACGATACGACTCGACGTTGTGCAGGCCGTTCTGAACACCCTTGGCCTGCGTCTTGAGGTCAGCCGACCTGGGGGTGGCGGATGACGACCATGCTTGCTGATCTGATCAGACTTGACCGGGCAGACGTCTTCAAGAATGGGCACTTGGCGGCGACGCTGACCCGCACGGCGAATGCCGTCGAGTTTGCCTATTCCGATGAATATCGTCAGTCTGCTTTCCCGCCGGTGGCGATCTCGCTGCCGCTGGGGCACCAGCCTGTGGTCACCGGGGCGCGATCCGTGCCACCGTTTTTTGCCGGTCTATTGCCCGAGGGTCGACGGCTCACCGCGCTACGGACCGCTCTCAAGACCTCGCTGGACGATGAGTTCTCCTTACTGCTGGCGGTCGGGGACGATCCGATCGGTGACGTTCAGGTGGTACCCACCGGTGAAACTCCGCCGCCGTTTGGTCAGCAGGCCCGGCCGCATCAGCCATGGTCGGAGCAATCATTCACCGACCTTTTTGCCGAGGCAATAGGCGCGCATCCCGACCAAGGTGGGATCAGCGGAGTGCAGGACAAGGTCTCCGGAAGGATGCTCTCCTTGCCGGTCAATTATGGTCATGGGTCGTTCCTGCTCAAGCTCGACCCGATCGAGTTCCCTCACCTCGTGGCCAACGAGGCCTTCTTTCTGCGGATGGCGCGGGCGTGCGGCTTACGCACGACCGAGTGGGACGTGGTGCACGACCGCGACGGCCGCCCCGGCCTGTTGGTGCAACGTTTCGATCGCCCGACACTCAACGGCGACGTTGTGGCGCTGGCCTGCGAAGACGGGTGCCAGGTGGTTGGGCGCTATCCGGCGGACAAGTATGCGCTCAGCGTCGAAGAACTGCTTGCCGGTGTGGCGGCGCACTGTGGCGCTGCGCAGGTCGCCTTGTGGGAGATGCTGCGACTCTTGGCCTTCGCGATCATCTCCGGCAACGGGGACCTCCATGCCAAGAACTTCAGCCTGCTGTGCACGCGGGGTGAATGGCGACTGTCCCCCGCCTACGATTTGCCGTCGTCGTACCCCTACGGCGACTCAACACTGGCCCTGGCAATCGGCCAGAGCAGACAAGCACAGGTGTCCCGACGCCAATTCCTTGCACTCGGTGAACGACTCGGCGTGAAGCCCCGTGCCACCAGCAAGCTGATCGACGACCTCGTCGGTAAGGCCGAACCGTGGGTCGAACGAGTGGATGAATTGCCATTTGACGATCGTCGACTGCACGATCTGCGCCGGGTGATGCGCTCACGAATGGCCCTCCTCAGGGGACCCGCTGGGCTGGCTAGCTAGACAGCAGCGGCGACGGTGACGGGGACGCCGTTGAGGGCGATGTTGCCGCTGAGCGGGTCGAAGAACTGCTCGTCGGTGAGCACGTTGGTGTTCACACCGCGGTACTCGCTGGCTACTCGAAGTTTGACGCCGGCCATGTTCTGACCGAACCCGTGCGGAATGCTGATCACTCCTTGGCGGATCCCGTCGGTGATCTCGGCGTCGACCACCACCTCACCAACTCGGGAGGTGACCCGCGCCGGCGTCCCATCGCCAATGCCGAGCCGTGCCGCGTCGTCGGGGTGAATCTGCATCGTGCACCGGTTGCGGCCCTTGGTCAGCACGGTGAGGTTATGCATCCACGAATTGTTGGAACGCACATGTCGGCGCCCGATGAGCACCAGGCCGGCGTCCCAGTCCCGGTCCAGCGAATCAACCACGCGCGCCAGATCGGCGACGATCATCGCCGGCGCCATATCGATCTTGCCCATCGGGGTGCGCAGCAGCGCTGGCACTCGCTGCGCCTCGAGTGCACCGAGGTCGACTCCGTGCGGGTTGGCGATGAGCACGTCGAGGCTCAACCCGTCGGGCCGTGCCCCGTAACCGTCACCGAAGGGTCCGCTGCGCAACATCACATCGAGCACCAATTCCGGCCCACGGTGGTGCGTCGACATCGACAACAGTTCGGCAACATCTCGGCCGTGAACGACGCCGTGCTCATCGCGCACGGCTGCGCCGAGCAGCGCCGCCGCGGTAGCCGTGACCCCCTCGGCGACATCGACGTGGTGCCCAAGCCCGGCGAGCACCGCAGCCAAGCGGAGAATGATCTCCCACTCATCGAGCTGGCCGTCGTCCAACGGCAATACCGCCGCCGAGTAGTTGGCCACGTTGTGCACGGCGAAGTTGAGCAAGGCGATGTCGTAGTGCGACTTTTGCAGCGGCGATGGCGGCGGAAGGATGACATCGGCGTGGCGGGTGGTCTCGTTGATGTAAGGATCGATTGCGACCATGAACTCCAAATTGGCGAAGGCGGCATCGAGGCGCGCCGTGTTCGGGTTCGACGACACCGGATTCCCGCCGACGGTGACGAACATGCGGATCTGCCCCTCGCCCGGCGTTTCCATCTCCTCGACCATCGCCGACACCGGAAACTCGCCAAAGGCTTCCATGGCGCCGCTAACGCGTGTAGTCACGCGCCCGAAGCTGACTCCGGCGCCCTTGCCCGGCGCGCCCTTCGTCGACGCTTGGCCGACGGCACCCGTGGGGAACATCGCCCCACCGACGCGGTCGAGATTACCGGAGAGCACGTTGACGACATCGACCAGCCACGAAGCGACGGTGCCGAACTCCTGGGTGCAGGTGCCGATGCGCCCGTAGATCGCGGCACTCGGCGCGGCGCACAAATCGCGCGACAGAGCTGAGGATCGCCTCTGGCGAAATCCCGCATGCCGGAGCCACCGACTCGGCGGTGAACGGGGCCAGCATCGTCGGCAGGTCATCGAGTCCGAGGCAATGTTCGGCGACGTTGGACGGATCGGCGAGGCCCTCGGCCAACATCGTGTTGGCCATTGCCGCCAACAGGTGAGCATCGGTTCCGGGGCGGATCGCCAGGTGGCGGTCGGCTTTCAGCGCCGTTTCGCTACGCCGTGGATCGACGACGACCACCGTGCCCCCACGAGCCTGAATTGCCTCTAAACGATCGGGGAAACCCGGCGCCGTGCACAACGAACCGTTCGAGGCGTAGGGATTGGCGCCGATCAGAACGATGAAATCGGTGCGGTCGAGATCGGGCACCGGCACCGCCACCGAACCGAACATCAGCGCCGAGGAGATCTCCTTGGGTCGCTGATCGACGGTCGAGGCACTGAAGCGGTTGCGCGTGCCAAGGGCGTGGATCAGCGTGCGCCCGAACAACATCGGCGCCAAGCTGTGCGCGCTCGGGTTACCGAGATAGACCCCGGCCGCGTTACGGCCGTAGCGCTGCAGCAACGGGAGCATGCGCTCGCCGATCTCGGCGAAGGCCTCATCCCAATCGACCTCGACGAAGACACCGTCGCGCTTGACCACCGGGCGGCGCAGCCAGTCGGGGTCCTCGTGCAACTGTTTGAGCGTGCTGCCTTTCGGGCAGATGAACCCCTTGGAGAACACGTCGTGTCGATCGCCGCGGATACGCGTCACCGCGCCATTGGTGACGGTGATCTCCAACCCACAGCCGGCTTCACACAGCGGGCAGGTTCGGTAGGCAGTGCGATTGTCGTTGTCCATGGGCCCTCCCGACGGCGAGAAGGTCAATTGTGACACGGACTCTCCTCGCAGGGAACAGCGAGCGCTAGTCGAACAGCGCGTCGGCGATCGCCAGTAGTCCCTGGCGATCGTGAACGTCGTCGGCGAGCAGTGGGACCCGGCGTAGCTCCAGTGACGCGCATCGATCGAGTAACGGCTGCATCGCTCGCTCCTCGGCCTCGGCGAGGGTGCGCAGTTGTCGAGCGTTGTCCCACAACAGTTTGGTGGTCGCGTCGGCATTGGCAGGCAGGGCTGGAAGCCGACGCCCGATGAAGCGAGGTTGCAACCGGTTGAGCACCACGGCGCCCACCATGAGCCGCTCGACGGCCAGACGATCGACGAAAAGCAGGCTTCGTCGATGGTGTCGCGCCGGGCCGAGGCGACGACGACGAAGCTCGTTCGCGACGAGTGCAACAGTTCGTTCGCTGACTGCGCACGCCGTCGAAAACCTTCGTCCATGCCATCGAACGCTTGGAAGAAGGCGATCGCATCGGCCAGCACGTCGCCGCCGATCACCTTGCCGATCGTGCGCAACACCGGCTGTGCGGCGAGATTGAAGACTTTCAGACCGCGTCGGGCCGGCATCATCAGCAAACGAAAGACGGGATGTTCGAGGAAACGAACGAGGCGCCCCGGTGCGGCGAGAAAGTCGAGGGCCTGGCGGGTTGGTGGCGTGTCGACAACGACCAGGTCGAAGCGCGCGTCGTCGTGCAGTTGATGGAGCTTCTCGGCAGCCATGTACTCGTGCGTGCCGGACAACGAACCGGCGATGTTGCGGTAGAAGGTGTTGTCGACGATGCGTTGGGCGTGGGCCGGTGACGGCGCGAAGCGATGGACGAGCTCGTCGAACGTCGTCCCGGCGTCGAGCATCATTGCTGAGAGCGATCCCGGCCCAGCGATCCCGTCGATCGCTGTCGGGCTGTTGCCTAGTCCGTCGGGCAAACCGAAGGCATCGGCGAGTCGCCGCGCCGGGTCGATGGTGACAACCACCACTCGGCGACCATCGTGTGCCGCGCGCAGGGCAACGGCTGCGGCGATCGTGGTCTTGCCCACCCCGCCGGAGCCGCAACAGACGATCACCTCGGCACCCTCGACGAGCGCGCGCATGGCGTTGCTCATGGCGTCACCAAGGCGTCGAGCATGCGGCTGAGTTGGGCGAGGTCGTCGCGGCCGATGCCGGCCACGGCGAGCTGCGGCAAGATACTGATGCCGACGTCGAGGTGGCTGTGCAGCCGATCGATCTGGCGATGCTGGCGTGCCTGTCGGTCGCGTCGAAACAGTGCGGCGTCGCGGATCGACGAAGGGAGTCGGATCGCGGCGTCGATGAGCGTTGGATCTGGAACGGTTGGCCCGGTGTCGACACCGTTGAGCACAACACCGGCTACTCCCAAGCGAACGGTCTCGCGCAGGGTCTCGACCGTCTCCAATAGCTCGTTGACCGGAGTCGTCTCCGGAATGGTGACCAGCAACGCCTGGCAGCGCTGCGGGTCGGCGAACATCGACAGCACGTCTTCGGCCTGGGTGCGGATCGGCCCGCCGCGCACGGCGTCGAGCAGCGAGCGCGGCGCGTTCAAGAACGCGTTGGCCCGGCCCGCGGCAGGCCCGTCGACGACGACGAGATCGAAACGCCCGCTTCGTTCCAGCTGCTTGATCTTGCCAAGCACGACGAGATCGTCGATTCCTGGCGCCGCAGTGGCGACGACATCGATGATGCCTGTGGCCGCCAGCCGTTTGGCGACGCGGCTAAAACCGTGCTCATCGAGATACGCGGCCAGGGCCTCTGCGGCAGTCAGGGTCAGTACCTCGACACCGCAGTCGGCGAGCAGATCGTGCAGCGCCGGCTTGTCGTCGATATCGACGGCGAGCACCCGAAGTCCGGCGTCAAATGCCGCCTTTGCCAGTGCAGCGGTTACCGTTGTCTTGCCGACGCCACCTTTGCCAGCGACGATGGTCAGCCGGGCAAGGTTCATGCGTTGCATCGAACCCATCTGTTTGAACTCAACACGCCTCCGGAGGGCTTTCCCGTGCGCAGACTAGCGATCATTCTTCTGGCCGCAGCGGCTGGGGTCGGGCTGCTGTCCACGCAAGCCAAGGCCACGGTCCCGCCCGATCCGGTCGACGCCTCGATCGCCGACCTGGCCCCGGTCGACGTCGTGCAGGTCAGCGGGTTGATCGACGAGATTCTCTACGACGAGATCACCAGGGCGTTGAGCGCGGCACAAGACAACGGCTCGCAGGCCGTGATCCTGCAGATGAACTCGCCGGGTGCCGTGATCTCCCGTCAACGCATGGCCACGCTGGTCCAATTGGTCGCCGATGCTGCGGTCCCGGTCGGCATCTGGGTCGGGCCGTCGGGGGCACGGGTCACCGGGCTGTCGATGCAGTTGTTGGCCGCGGCCGACACCACGGCGATGGCCCCAGGCGCCAAGATTGGCGTCTACGGCACCCCGTTGAACGTTGTCGGCGTCGAGATCGATTTCGGGTCGGCGACGGATCGGCTGCGTTCCTCCACGCTGGGCTTTCAAGACGCCCGCTCGCTCGGCGCGTTGAAGTTGGAAACCACCGATGAAGGAGTGCCGGCGATCAAGAACATGGTGCTGGCGATGGACGGCCTGACGGTGCGTGGACGCACCCTCGACACGGTCTCAGAGTCGCTCAACGATCAAGGTGGCGTGCAAAACAACTCGACGTTGGTGCGCTTTTTCAAACTCGGTTTGTTGAACCAGTTGCTGCACACCGTCAGCAGCCCGGCGGTTGCCTACCTGATGTTGATCATCGGCATGGCCTTGCTGATCTTCGAATTTTTCACCGCTGGTATCGGCGTCGCCGGGGTGGTCGGTGCCGTCTGCTTCGTGCTGGCCTGTTACGGCCTCGCTGCGCTACCGCTGAATACGGCCGCGCTGGTCATGCTTGTGCTCTCGATGGTCGCCTTCGCTATCGACGTGCAAGTCGGTATCCCGCGGCTGTGGACAGGTGTCGGTCTCGTGCTGTTTGTGCTCGGATCATGGTTCCTGTTTCGTTCGATCGTCGGCGCGACGCTGCGGCCGTCGTGGATCACGCTGCTCGTCGGCATCTCCGGAATCGCCCTGACATTCATCGTCGGCATGCCCTCGATGGTGCGCACACGCTTCGCTACTCCGACCGTCGGGCGGGAGTGGATGATCGGCCAAATGGGCACCGCGCTCGCCGATATCAACCCCGAAGGAACGGCGCTCGTAGCCGGTGGTCGCTGGCGGGCGCGCACCAATCGCGCTACTCCGCTAAGCAGTGGTGATAATTTGCGTGTCGTTGCTATCGACGGCGTGACGCTCGAGGTTGAGCCGGAAGTCGGTGGCGCACAGGATTATCGCGAACGCAGGTCAAAGGCGACCGGCGAACCAGCGGACGAACGAATCGGAGAGTAAGCATGGTTGTGGGCGCGACACGTGCAGGATCGATCAAGCGGCTGAGTCTCGGACTCGGCCTGCTGGCAGTGCTGACCGCAGGATGCAGCTTGCATCGTGACCTCGACGCCAGTGCAGGTGGCTCGACAACGGTGCAGGTCGATGCAGCGACGGGAAGTCTCGTGCCCTTGATCGAGACGACGGTCCCTGTCGTCGGTAACCCCGGCGCGGTGCCCACCGTTGGTGCCGACGGCGGCGTCACTACGCCAGGTGGCGACCCAGGCACGGAGACCTCTGTTGCATCCCTGCCTGGTGCTCCATCGACGGTGGCGGGCGGCGGCGATGGTGGCACGCAGCCCGGCCCTGTGGTCAGCACCACGATTCCGGCGCCCGTCGTCACCGCTGCACCGGCCACATCCGCACCCTCGGGTGGCGGCGGCGTCAAGGCCGGCTGCGAAGCCAAGGGCGGCACCTCCGGCGTTTTCCGTGACTCCGGTTCGCTCAGCGGCGTGTCCGCCGTGGAGATTCGCACCGGTCTGCATGAATGCTTCGATCGGATCGTCATCGAGTTCTCTGGCGACGGCCCATTTCCCGGGTACGCGGTGCAGTATGGATCGGCAAATGTTGCTGGTGACGCGGCCCTGCTGGTTACCTTCGGCGCTTCTTCGTCCGGGTATGGCAGCGGCAGCAACATCAGCGCCGGTGGATTGGCGATGGTGCAAGAGATCCAGGTGGCGTCGAACTCCGACGGCCAGACAGTGCTGGCGATCGGTATCGACAGCCAGCGTCGCTTCAGCGTCAGCCGTGAGTCGTCGCCCTTGCGCCTGGTCATCGACGTTCGCGCCTGACTAGCGAAGGACTTCGCGCTCGAACTCGCCGACGCGCAACGCCGGATCGCTGACGGCATGGCTAGCCGTCGGATTAGCGGCAATCATCGACGGGGCCGAATCGGATGTGCCCTGCGGTGGGTGCACGGCCTGTTGCCGCTCAGCACAATTCGTGCACATCGGCCCGGATGAGACTGACGCGCTGAGCCACATTCCGCCGGCCTTGCTCGTTCCGGCGCCGATGGCCCCGCGCGGCTACCTGGTGATGGGCTACGACGCCGATGGGCGCTGCCCGATGTTGATCGATGATCGTTGCTCGATCTACGAACATCGCCCACGAACCTGTCGAACCTACGACTGCCGAGTGTTCGCGGCGACGGGAGTGGAGCCGAGCGAACAGCCGCTGATCGCCGCGACCGTGTCCCAATGGCGATTCTCTGGCGACAGCGCTGGCGAGGAGACTCTCGCCGACGCGGTGCGGGCAGCGGAGCGGTTCTTCGCCGATCATTCCGATGAGCTCGGCGATCAGATTCCACCGTCGGGCACCCTGCGCCGAGCGCTGGCTGTGGTCGCCAGCTGTTACCTGTTCGAGTCCAGCGAACCCACGGTTGACGAGGTCACCGCGGCGCTTGATGCCGTCCGAAGGCCAACACCATAAGTCCTCAACCTCGTTGTCTGCGTTCGTACTCTCACGCGTCATGGTCTTTCATATTGCTTGCATCTGCAAACTGGGTTACGGTTTCCTGGTGAGGTTTGAGGGGAATGGTGGAACATGAGCGCACCTCAGAGTGAAAATGCGGGTTATCCGGACTGGCAGTACGAGGCCAAGTGCAAGGGGACACAACACTCCTCGCTGTTCTTCGCGCCGTTGCACTTCGAGGGTAAGCAAGCTCGCTTGAATCGTGAACGGCGGGCAAAGGCGATTTGCGCCGAGTGTCCGGTGTGTCTCGAATGTCGCGACTACGCCCTGCGTGTCGCTGAGCCGCACGGCGTCTGGGGCGGTTTGAGCGAGATCGAACGCCGCTCGGTCATCGCCAGTATTCGTGGCGGAGAAGCAGTTGTGCTTAGCCCGCCGCTGATGGTAGCCGTGGCCCGCCAATTCGTAAGTCGCCACGCCGGCGAGTAACGCCGCGGCTGTCCAACTCGCTCACCAGCGGCAGCGCGTGTTTGCGAGTTGTCGAGGTGGCATCACGGAACTGAGCGACGGTAAACCCGGCCGGATCGCTAGCCAGCAATTGAGCGGCCACTTGCGCCGCTTTGTCGATGGCGCTCGGGTGAAAGGTGATGCCCTCACGTTGCACGATCAGCCCCCGCCGCAAGAGTTCGCGCAGCACGTTCTTGTCGCCGTCGACATCACCCGGCGTGAGACCCTCGGCTGCAAGGCGTTGCACGATGGGGTGATCAGCGAGCGGATCACGGACCTCGCCCTTGCGGGCCCGACCCTGATCGACGGTGACCGTCGGCATCGTTGCCAGCACGTCGCGGTGGCGCTCATCGAGGCCAGCGATATCGAGGCCCAGCGGACCTGCACTCTCGATCGCCTGCTCGAGATTGGCGATCGCCGCTTCCACGGCTATCGGATCGGCGATCCAGCGCCCGACCATGGGTGCCAGGCGCTGGCCGGTGAGCAATTCCAGTTCGTCGACACTGACCCAGCCGCGCTCGCGGATCACTCGATCTACAGAGCGATCGGGAGCCGCCTTCGAGGCCGGGCGCACGGGAGCGATATCGAGCACCTCGCCACCGCCGACTGTTTCGTTGCGGCCCGATTCGCGCAACACGAAGCGGTCGCCGGGCAACAGTGGCAACTCCCGATCGAGATGCACTCGAATGAGGCCGGTATCGCCCGGGTGCAGCACCTCGCTACCAAGAATTCGGACCTTGGCCTGAAACTCGCCCGAGCCGACGTAGGCAACGTAGGCGCCGCGCCGTGAGACGTCGTGACCGACGTGGGCGAGCACCTGGAACTCGGCGTCGAAGCGTCGCGTCGGGCGCCATTGATCGCCGCAGATGACCGCGTCGCCGCGGCTCAGGATGCCGTGGTCGACACCGCTGAGGTTGAGCGCCACCCGGTTGCCCGGCGCCACCGTGGTCATCGATCGGCCCAATGATTGGATGGCGCGGACGCGCACCTCGCCACGATGTCCGTTGACGACGAGGCGATCATCGACCGAAACCGCACCGCCGGTCAATGTGCCGGTGACGACCGTACCGCTGCCGCGTGCCGCGAAGACGCGATCGATCCACAGCCTGGGCCGTTGGCGATCGGCCGAGGTCGGTACCGTGCGCAGCAGTTCATCGAGGCCTGCCTGCAACTCGCCGAGCCCGACACCGGTCGTGGCGGAGACGGGGATGATCGGGCACCCGTCGAGGAATGTGCCTTCGAGGTGTTCGCTGACGTCGAGCGTGGCCAACTCCAACCAGTCGTCGTCGACGAGATCGATTTTGGTCAAGGCGACGATGCCATGGCGAATGCCCAACAGTTCGAGGATGCGCAGGTGCTCTTCGCTTTGCGGCTTCCACCCCTCGGTGGCGGCGACGACGAACAAGCAGGCATCGACGCCGCCAACGCCGGCCAGCATGTTCCTCAGAAAGCGGACGTGCCCGGGTACATCGATGAAGCTGATTGTCGCCCCGGAGGGCAGTTGGCTGTGCGCAAACCCGAGGTCGATCGTCAGGCCACGGCGCTTTTCCTCCTCGAAGCGATCTGGGTCGGTGCCGGTGAGGGCGAGCACCAGTGATGATTTGCCGTGATCGACGTGTCCGGCGGTGGCGACGACGCTCATCGTTGCAGGCAGGTCCGCAGCGCGTCGACGATCTCGCTGTCATCACTCGGTTCAACGGTGCGCAGGTCGATGAACGTGCGTCGATCGCGGACACGGGCGACGATTGGGATGTCGCGCCGGCGCAGTGCCTGAAGGTGATCGCCGACGAGGGCGATGGCGATCGACGGCATCGTCGCCCCGGGCGCTGAACCCGCTCCGGGGAGCGCCTCGCTGTCGGCGACGCTGACCTGGTCGCTGGCGCCGGTGGAGGCGAGAATCGCTTCGGCTCGGCTGCGTAAGCCATCGAGCGGCGCGACGACCATTCGCCAAAACGGGATCGCCTCGGCATCGCGGCGCAGATAGGCCAGGGTGGTTTCCTGCAGGGCCTGCAATACCGCGCCACCGGGGCGAACAGCGCGGATTAACGGGTGCTGGGCGCAACGCTCGACGAGGTCGGCGCGCCCGGCGATGATCCCAGCTTGCGGGCCACCGAACAGTTTGTCGCCGCTAAAGGTGACCAGAGCCGCGCCCTGCTGCAAGGTCTGTTTGGCGGCTGGTTCGTCGGCGAGCCAGGCGGGCGGTGGACCCGCCAGCCACGGGCATGTGGCATCGATCAGGCCGCTGCCGATGTCGGCGACGACGGGAATCGGCAGCGTCGCCAACTCGGAGATCGGGGTGGCTTCGACGAAACCCTCGATCCGGTAGTTGGAGGGGTGGACCTTCATCGCCAGAGCGATGTTGGCGCCGGGGCGCTGGAGAGCCTTGCGATAGTCGGCGATGCGGGTGCGGTTGGTGGTGCCGACATCGACGAGCGTGGCCCCGGATTGCTCCATCACGTCGGGCACCCGGAAGGCACCGCCGATCTCCACGCTTTCGCCGCGGCTGACGAGCACGCCGCGGTCGAAGGCCAGCGCAGCGAGTACCAGCATCACCGCAGCAGCGTTGTTGTTGACGACGACGGCCCGTTCCGCCCCGCATAGGGTGGCCAGTAGTTGGCCGACGCCCGCGTGGCGTGAGCCGCGCTCGCCGGTGATGAGATCGAACTCGACGTTGATTGGACGGCCGCCGGTGCGCGCCGCCAACGGTGCTCGGCCAAGGTTGGTGTGCAGCAGTACCCCGGTGGCGTTGATCACCGGGGTGAGTAACGAACGGTGCATGGTGATCGCCCGCATCGCAGCCGTCGACGGATCTCCGCTGGCGATCGCCTGGCGAGCGATCTCGACGTTCAGCGGGTGGGGGAGCCCGACCGTGGCGATCGTGCGGGCCAACACGTCGACCGATGGCGGTCGCGGCGCGGAGGTTGAGTTCGTTGCTTCGGCCATCGCAGCCAAGCTACTCGCTGATCCTCGCCTTGTTCTCGGGATCGCAGCGTTAGGATCGCGCTGCGTGATGGCTCGACTGAACCTGGTGGTCAAGCTGGCCCTGTTTGCCTCGCTGTTGTTCGCCGCCACGCATCAAGGGTGGGAACGCTTCGAGGGCAAGGGGTTTAGCTACCGGCTCGTGCTGTTTTTGTTGCCGACCGTTCTCGTGCCGTTGGTCTGGCGGCTGCGTGGTTCCCGCCCGCCCTACCCGCACCTCGTCGACCTGCTGATCAGCACCCCGTTTCTGCTCGACACGCTGGGCAATGTGTTCGACTTTTATGGGCGCTACGAGTCGACCGACGATGTGTTGCACTTCATCAACTGGATACCGCTGACGGCCGGTCTCACCCTTGCCGTGTGCCGCACCAGCATCCCGCGGTTGGCCACCTTCGCGATGGGTTGCGGGTTTGGTGCGCTGGCGATTCTTTGGTGGGAACTCGCCGAGTATTTGATCATGCAAGCCGGATCGATGGGGCTCAACCTGACCTATGGCGACACGATCGGCGATCTCGTGTTGTCGTCTTGCGGTGGCATCATCGGCGCTGCGTTGGCTTCCCGCTTCGCGTCGCCAGCGGTGTCGCTGGAGGCCAGCCAGTAGCCTGCAACGTCATGCTCGATATCCCGATCGTTCGTCTCGATCCCGATCTGGCCCTGCCCGAATACGCGCACTTCGGTGATGCTGGCCTCGATCTCTACGCTCGCGAGGACGGTGTTGTCGCCGCCGCTGGTGGACGCGTGTTGATGCCGACGGGGATCTCCATCGCCATCCCTGTCGGATTCGCCGGGTTCGTCTTGCCACGCAGCGGTGCGGCGTTGAAGTTTGGGCTCACCGTCGCCAACGCCCCGGGCTTGATCGATGCCGCCTATCGCGGTGAGATCAAAGCAATCCTGCTGAACACCGATCCCACCACCGACTACCAGGTGCATCGCGGCGATCGCGTCGCCCAGTTGGTGATTCAACGGGTCGAGCAGGTGCGCTGGCAGGTGTGCAGCTCGCTCGAAGGTGTCGATCGCGGCGGCGGGTTCGGTCACAGCGGCCGCTGACGGGGTGGTGCCGTCACGGCTTGAGGCGAATGAACGCTGCGTGGCGCACGTAGCCCTCGTTGGTGAACTCGGCAATCTCCAACTCGGCAACCAGCAGCGGCTCGATCCACGTTGCGTCCCGGCTGTAGTTGTTCGGTGGCCGTTGCACGAATGGGCAGGCCTCGACGCGCAAGGCGCGCATCGTGGCCAGCAGCTCGTCGAGCGTGCGTTGATCGAAACCGGTGCCGACGCCGCCAGCGAAGGTCAACGCCTCGCTGCCCTCCTGGCGCACGCCAACCAAGAGCGAGCCGAACGTCGACGCCCGCGTTCCGGTGCCGAGCGTGTAGCCGCCGATGATCACCTCGACCCGCCGCCGATTCTTGACCTTGATCCAGTTCGGCGACCGTTTGCCGACGAGGTAGGTGCTACCCAACCGTTTGGCCATGATCCCCTCGAGATCGATGGCCATCGTCGCGTCGAGCAACTCCTGCCCGCCGCCGATGCGGTGGGCAGGAACCATCCAATGCGATCCGCCGTCGACCAATCCATCCAACAGCTGACGTCGCTGCTCATACGGTAAACCGACCGTGTCGTGGCCGTCGATGTGCAACACGTCGAAGATGTAGAAGGCGACATCCGTGCTGTGTTGTTGCATCAGTTCGAACCGCGGTCGGCCGTTGTCGTCGAGTACCACCAACTCGCCGTCGAGGATCGCTGTTGTCGCATTCACTCCGCCCGCCAACCCGGCGAGTTCGGGGTACTTGGCGGTGACGTCGAGCGAGTTGCTGCTCTGCAGGCGCAGCCCCTGCGGCCCGAGGTGGGCCAAGGTTCGGTACCCGTCCCACTTGATCTCGTAGGCCCACTCACCATCGCTGCGCTCGCTGGGCAAGCTGCCGAGGGTCGCTTTCATCGGTGCCACCGGAAAGTTCAGCATCGCCCGCCATCGTGCCAAGTAACGCCGTTGATCGTTGCGATCGGGAGGTGAATTATCTGTGGTTTTGTCTTGGCAAGCGTGCCGTCGCCCCGTAGGGTTCCACACGTCATATTCACCGACTGAAAGGAGTCCTTCACATGGGCTTGCTTGACAAGGCCAAAGATTTGGCCGAAAACCTGAAGGACAAGGCCGGCGATGTCGTCGACAAGATCGAGGACAAGATCCCCGATGCAGTGACCGACAAGCTGGGTGCCGTCAAAGACAAAATCGAAGACGTCATCCCTGGCGATCGCGACGGCGACGGCCACTGAGCCCTTCGGCCGGTTCGATTCATCGACCTCGGCCATTTCGATAGGTTTGCGTGGGTGGTCGGGCTACGGCCCGGCTGCTCACGCAAACTGCGGAAGCGATTCCGCAACCCAGTTTTCGAGCCTCGGGCTGCTCTCGAAGCTGGTGATCAGCGCATAGCGCGCGCGCAGCCCCGGGATGAACGACCACATGCCACAGGCGCTGTGAATCGACCAGGAAGCGAGCCCCGCGGTGCAACGGGAGGCGAACCTCCGAGGCCGGGTCGGGAAGCCCCTCGGAGTTGGTGTCCATCAGCAACATGTAGCTGTTCGGGTTGTCGGTGAGCTCGACCCAGGTGCGCACCACCCAACCCTCGTTGTCCGGGTTGAACCGATTGTTGTCGTCTCGATGGAAGCTGCGAAATGCCTGCTCGTGATCCTGGGGTTCCAGTTTGATGACTCGAACCCGCCCGAAGTTGGCTCCAACCTCGTCGACGTATCGGCGCAGCGTCGGGGCGACGTCGGCGTTGGAGGTCCACAAGGCGTCTTTGTCGGTCTTGCCCTTGTCCCAAAAACCGCGGCAGTCGAGTTGCCCGTCGGCTGATGCAAGCGGAGCGAAGTTGGTGTCGCCACCACTTTTCCAGTTCATGTACTCGAGATTGAGGTACTCATCGTCGGGAACCGTGAAATCGATGTCGGCCAACTGCACATAGCCATTCGCCTGCAATGCCTCGAGTCGGAAATGGGGAGTGTCCAGCGGGATCTTTACCGACCAGTGCTCCGTGTTCGGCCAAAACGCAGTCATGGGTGCAGTGTAGGACCGTCGTGCAGGGTGGCGATGGCACCTCGCCCTGATGGCGCTCAGCGGGTGAAGTAGCCGGCCAGGTCGACGATTTCGTGGGTTGGTCCGCTGCTGAAGATGTTGATGTCGCAGCCGTCACCGACGGGTATGACTGCAGCATTGGCGACGATGCCTCCGGGGGCATCGTTGTTGACGTTGGAGAACGCCCCGTTGGCGAAGCGGCCTTGCGGACCAACCTGCATCCATATTGACTGTGTCGGGGCGACGGAGGTGACGGTGCCAAAGACAGCTTGGGTGCACGCCGGGTAGAAGTTGCGGCTGGAGACATCAACCCGCAGGTTGCCATTCACTGGCCGTGTGCCGCCCACTCCGATGGCGTTGCGCGTGTCTAGGAAGCGAATGGGATTGAGGGCGACGAACATCCCTGAGCTGGAGGCGGGATGGGTTTCGTCGGTTATCCAAGCAAAGAGATCGAGCAGCAGATGTGTGCCGACCGCCGGGGTCAGCGTGAGGCGGCCGTCGCTGTCGACCGGGATGATCACGAGGTTGGCAACGGTCTGCCCGCCGCGTGCGGATCGAGCGAGCTCGACGCCGCCGTAGGTGCCGGTGCCCGGGGCAACGATCACCGATCCGGCTCCGTCGGTGCCGACGGCTGTGACGTTGGCGATCACTGCCTTGACCCCCGAACCTGGGATGCCGCCGAGGCCGTGGACGTCGACGGTGGTTGCCGCACCCGCCCAGGGGCGGTAGCCACTTCTGGTGTCAAGGGCGCGGACAGGGTTGATCGTCACCGTGCGCCCGGCGCTGCTCGGTCCGGTTGTCGCTTTGTAGTAGCCGATGAGATCGATGACGACGTGGGCGCGCTCGGCGATGAACACCTCGATCGCTCCCCAGTTGCCGAGCGGGACGATGGCGGTGGTCGATGCCGTTGGAGTCCCCGCGGACCAGTTGACATTCGACGCGGCACCGGCCTTCATCTGACCGGCTGGTCCGACTTGCAACCAACCCGAGTTGGCGCCATCGACTGCCGAGACGACGACGACGGCGGCGTTGACACCGCTGCCAGGTACGCCGGCGACCCCGGCGACTCCGGCAGTCAACCTGCTGGCGGGCGCCGGCTGTGCCCCGCCACGTGTATCGAGCAACCGCGTCCCTGGTACGGCGACGAAGGTGGAGGTTGCCGCCACCGCCTGGTAGGCGAGGGTCGGCGTGGCGCGCATCACGAAGACTTGACTGACGAAGATGCGACCCCCAGCACCGCAGCTGACCCCGAGCCCCAATTCGGAATAGTTACCGAGGAGATTGGTGCGGTGACCAGGTGATTTCTCCAACGCGGCTTGATTTGCAGCTACGGAGTAGTTGTACGCCACATTCTCCGCAATTCCCGCCCAACCTGCGGAAACGGCATCGGTCAAGTTGCTGTGGCGAAGGCCGTTTTCGGCGGCTAGCAGATCACTCCACTTTTGAGCTTTGACCATCAGTTCGGCACTCAGCGTCAATGCGCCTCGGCCATTGCTGGCACGGAACTGGTTGACCAATCCGAGCAGTTCCCACTCTTGGCCGACCGAGCACAGCGCGGCGTTTGCCGGAGCTGCAGGCACGGCGGCGACCGTCATACCGAAAATGGCTATAAGCCCTACAAGAAACCCGAGAAATCGACGCATTCCGCCCTCCGCTATTCACACAACAGTCATGAATCCTAGCGAAGATTACAGTTAGGTGTCAAAAGGTTTTCGCAAATGAAATGCGAAATCTTCCCGGGGCGGTGTCTCTACGGTGTTGTTACGCCGCTCTCCGTGAGAATGGCGGTGGTGCCGGTGACGATGGTGGCGGTCGGGGCGGGCGTTCCCGGTTGCGGGATTCGCAGCTTGAGACCGGAAAAGATCTTGTCGACATTTGTGATCTCGTTGACGGCCTGCAGCGTGGCCATATCCACACCGAACTTCTCGGCGATCGAAAACAATGTGTCGCCCGGCTCGATGACATAAAACTCGGGGAGCGTCGTCGTCGTTGCTGGGATTGTTGTCGTGGTCGTCGTCGTTTCGATGGCGGGCAGTGTTGCGTTGCTCAATGGATCATCGCCACCGCAGGCAGCGAGTGATCCGGCGAGGATCGAGAAAATAGCAACGGTGACTCGGGTCGAAACGGGCATACGAGCTGCATGTTAGGCGCGTTCGGGGCACCTGGACGGTCGCTGGACCAGCAGTTCCGTGGCGCCCGGCGAGAGAAGCTAGATCGTTCGCCAGCTGACGTAGGCCGCGAGGCGCTCCAATTCGTCCAGCGCCTCGGGCGTTAACGGCATCTCCTGCAGCGCAGCCAGCGCTTCATCGGTCAGCGAGGTGATCAACGCCTCCAGCTGGTGGAGTGCTCCGGTGTCGACGATCACTTGCTGAATTGCACCGATTTCGTCGTCGTCGAGGTCGGCGGCACCGACCCTGTCGAGCATTGTGCGTTGGGCGACGGTCGCGTTCTCGCAGGCCATCGCCAACAGCGGCGTCGGCTTGCCTTCGCGCAGGTCGTCGGCGACAGGTTTGCCCGTCACCGAGGATTCGCCGAAGACCCCGAGAACGTCGTCGCGGAACTGGAACGCATCGCCGAGCGGCAGACCGTAGCGCGACAGGGCGGGGAGCAGTTCCTCTGCGTGCTGCGGGGCGGCAAGCATCGCGCCCATATGTAATGGCCGCTCGATGGTGTATTTCCCGCTCTTCAATCGTGAGATCTGGCGGGCCTGAGCAAAGCGCCGTTCGCGGTGAGCGGAGCCGACGATGTCGAGGTACTGGCCGATGTTCAGCTCGATACGCAGCTCGTTCCAAATCTCCCATGCGGTTGGGTTGGCGTGGCGCATCAGCTGGTCGGCATAGACAAAGGTCAAGTCGCCGACGAGGATCGCCACCCCTTCGCCGTAGCGCCGCGCTTCGCCGGCCCAGTTGCCGCCGTGGCGTTGCGCGTGGACGGTGTGCACCGTCGGCTCGCCGCGGCGGGTGGCGGAACCGTCCATGACGTCGTCGTGAAACAAGGCAAAGGCGTGCAACAGCTCGAGCGCCGCGCCGGCATCGATCACCAATTGGTCGTCCGGGTTTCCGCCCGCCCCAACGAAACCCCAATGGCAAAACGATGGCCGCAGGCGCTTGCCACCGCTGAGCACGAGCGTGCTGATCGCTTCGAATGGATCGACGAGCACGGGGTCGACCAACTGCCAGCGGGCCTGCTCGACAGCGATGACGTCGCGCAACCGGTTCTCGACGCGGGTGGCGATGCCTGCGAGTGAGGCGGGTGCGGTTGGGGTCACGGTCTGAGGCTAACGGTCGAGTTCAGCGACGACCTGTTCGATCTGCAAGCGTGCATTGCCGATGCGATCACGGCACAGGCGGATCAGTTCGCCCGCTCGTTGTACCCGGTTGGCCAATTGATCGACGTCGACGTTGTCGCGTTCGAGTTCAGCCAAGATCGCCTCGAGCTCGCGCAGCGCTGCGGCATAGCCGTTCTCGTCGCCGGTTGGTGTCTGGTGGGTCATGGTGACGTGTCCTTGGAAAGCGAATCGATGGTGCTCTGTGAGCGGCCATCGGCGAGGGTGGTGGTGATGGTCTCACCTGGGCTCAGTTGAGCAATGGAACGCACGAGCGTGCCGTCGGCGGTGCGGGTCAGCGACCAGCCGCGAGCCAGCGTGTTGATCGGGTCGAGGGCGCGGACGTGGGTTTCGCGGTGCTGCAACGCGGCCTCGTGCTGGGCGAGCGAACGTTGTGCTGTTTGGCGCAACCGCGCCGCGGCGGTGTCGTGGAATCCGCTGGCGCGATCGAGAATGCGCAAGGCGATCGACGCGGTGCGATGGGAACGATCGAGCAGTCGCTGATCGGCGCGTTCGACGGCGGCAACGGTGCGTTGTTCGATACGCCGGGCGCGCTCGGTGAGTCGTGCCGTCGAATCGTCGATCGCCCGACGGCCGATGACAGAGATTGCTTGCCAGGCGAGTTCGCTGCGTTGCACGAACTCAGCGACCCGTTCGATCAGCGCTCCAGCGCAGGCGGTTGGTGTTTTGAAGGCGGTGTGGGCGACCTCGTCGGCGATGCTGCGGTCGACCTCGTGGCCGAGCCCGGTGAACACCGGCATCGGTGCCGCGGCGATCGCCAGGGCGATCGACTCGCTGTCGAAGACGGCGAGTTCGGTCTTGGAACCACCGCCCCGGATCACGCAGATGACATCGATCAGCGGATCACGGGCCAGTAAGGTGATCGCCGAGGTGACCATCGTTGCGGCGAAATCACCTTGTACGCGCACGTCGACGACCCGCAGCGTGAAGCTGTAGCCGCTGAGTTCGAGTTCGTGGGTGAAGTCGTGCCAGGCGGCGCTGCCGACGCTGGTGACGACGCCGACACGCAGCGGCGGCCCGGCGAGGCGCCGGGTGCGGTTGGCGTCGTAAAGCCCGCTCGACACCAGGCGGCGAACGATGTCGTCTCGTTCCAGGGCCATCTCTCCGAGGGTGTAGCGGGGATCGAGCCCGCTCATCTTCAACGTCAGTCGGCCGTTGCCGCCATAGAAGTCGAGGAAACCAAAGATGCGCACCTTGAGGCCATCGCCGAGGCGCAGGCGGTGCTTCTGCAATATTGGGCGAAGGCGCATGCGGCTGTTGGCAAACAGGGCGACGTCGATCACGGCCTTGCCGCTCTCGCTGCTCTCCGCTACCCGGAAGTAGCAGTGCCCGTTGCGTTCGCTGTAGCCCTGGACCTCGCCGCGCAGCCACACGCCGTCAGTGAACTGGCGTCGCAGGGCACCGTTGATCGCTTGGGCGAGTTCGCTGACCGAGTACGTCGGCAGGCCACCATCGTCGAAATCGAGATCAAACGACGGCTGGCTCACCGTTCAATTGTGGCAGCAGGCGGCGACTAATCGACGGTGATCGTGCGTTGATGCCAGCCGGTTGCCCCGTCGGGTGCCACCGAGGTTGGCTTCTCCGTCTGCGTTTCACCGCTGCCGTCGGTGGCCCGGCAGCGCAACCGGTGCCGGCCCGGCTGGGCATCCCAGTCGATCCACCATTGCCGCCAGCAGTTGTCGCCGAGGGATGGGCCGAGTGTTGCCTCACGCCAGTCGCCCTCATCGACTTGCACCTCGACCTTTTGGATTCCCTTCGTCGGTGCCCAGGCAACGCCGGCGATGGCCGTGGTGCCGGTGGCCGTTGGGCGGTTGGGGCGATCGATGCGTGACTGTGTTTTGATCGGGCCGAGCGCCGACCAGCCGCGCGGAATCCAGAATCCCTGTTCCTCATCGAAGCGGGTGAGGCGGATCTCTTTCAGCCACTTGACCGCCGAGACGTAGCCGTAAATACCGGGGACGATGATCCGCGCCGGAAAGCCGTGCCTGGTGGGGAGCGGCTCGCCGTTCATCGTCAGGGCGATCATTGCGTCGCGCCCATCGAGCGTTTCGACCGGGAAGCCAGCGGTGAAGTCGTCGACGGAGATACCCATGATCTGATCGGCGTCGGGAAGGATTCCGGCTTCGGCGAGGAGGTCGTCGAGGCGACAACCGACCCAACGGGCGTTGCCGACGAGGTCGCCGCCGACTTCGTTGGAAACACAGGCGATGGTGATGTCTCGCTCGATCAGCTCGCGGGCCATCAGCTCGTCGAAGGTGAAGCTCAGCTCGCGTTCGACCTTGCCGGTGATCTTCATCTTCCACGTCGTGACGTCGACCTGCGGCACGGTCAGCGCCGTGTCGATGCGATAAAAGCTGTTGTTGCGCGTGATCAGCGTCGACAGACCATCGAGCTTGAGCTCGGGGTCGATTGCCGGGTCGGGCGGTGGTTCCGGCAGCGGATCGGCGGGCAGGCCAGGGCGGATGCCGGCGCGTTGCAACCCGACATCGAAGCGGTGCTGCATCGAGCGCCCGGCAGCGCCGATGCCGAGGGCGACTAAGGCGAGCGCACCGCCGTTGAGCAGCAACCGACGGCGG
The DNA here is from genome assembly GCA_963732585.1 of uncultured Acidimicrobiaceae bacterium. Classification (GTDB taxonomy): domain Bacteria; phylum Actinomycetota; class Acidimicrobiia; order Acidimicrobiales; family Ilumatobacteraceae; genus WLMZ01. The sequence goes on from CAVSZY010000004.1 coordinate 871,976, forward strand.
TCGATGGTTCCCATCGGGACGGCAACGGGGGCGGCTGGGGTTTCCACGGACTGCTGGCGCGGACGGCTGAGGCGGTATCCCCACCACAACACCAGCCCGGCGGTGGCTGCGGCGAACAGCGCCGGCACGACGCCGAGCCGTTCGGTACCGCGCCCGAAACCGCCGGCCCAGGCACCGAAGAACCCGAACACCGCAGCGGCGGCAAGGGCCACCTTCGGTCGACCGCGAACGACGACGACGCCGACCACCGCCGCGGCGGCGGCGATGACGATCAGGATTGTGGCGATCAGTACGGCCTTATCGCTGGTGCCAAAGGTGCGGATCGCCCACTCCTTGAGACCTCGTGGCACCCGGTCGATCACCCTGTCGCCGACGGCGACAACCGGTGAACGCAACGATCGGCCGAGGCCAGCGACGAACTCGCCCACGGCCAGCCCAGCCCCAGCGGCGAGCAGGCCGACGACGATACCCCACCACGCTGGTGGACGGTGTTCACCGGTTTCGGGCTCTACGGGCACTTCTGTCATAGCTTCTATTGTCGTCCCCTGAGCGCCGTAAGTGAATGCCATCGCCGGACAACAACTCAGAAACTCGCGCTGTCGAGCCCAGCGCCGAGTTATGCGCCGACGTCGCGATAACCCTCAAGCTGCAGCACTTCGGCGGCGAACAGTTCGCCATCGGCACCGAGGCCGCGGTCGGCGCGCAGTGCCTCGATCTCACGAAGCGGGCGCTCGAGGGCGCGGCCGACGGGTGGTGGCCAACTCGTCGAATGAGCGACTAACCGTGTCGAACTGGCGCTTGACCTTGTCGAGCGACTCGGTGTATTTGCCCCACTGCTGACCAAACGTGCCGAGCAGGGCAAGGATCTCTTGGCTGGTCTGTTCGATCATGAAATTGTCGAACGCTTGGCGCACGATGCCGAGATAGGCGAACAGCGTCAACGGGGAACAGATGATCACCTGCTGGCGCATCGCTTCGTCGATCAGATCGGGATCGTTCTCATGGATGAAGGAACTGAGCGTTTCGTTGGGAACGAAGAGCAAGACGTTATCGATGCTCGGACGCTCGTCGGCCTTGGCATACTCGCGCCGGGCCAACTCGCGAACCCGCAAACGAACATCGCGCAGGAAGGTGGCCCGATGTGCCGAGCGCTCGGCGTCGCTGCCGGCGTCGAGATAGCGCAGGTAGGCGGCCATCGGGAACTTGACGTCCATGAACAGCACGTGACCCTTGGGCAGCAGGAAGGTGAAGTCGGGGATGCCCTGACCGGCACCCTCCACGGCGCGCCGTTTGACGTATTGCTTGTGCTCCAACAACCCGGCGGCCCGGATGATGTCTTCCGCCATCCGCTCGCCCCATTGGCCGCGACTATTGGAACTGGCCAATGCCTCACGCAGGCTCTGCGTGGTGCTCGACAGGGTGGAGGTGATCTCGGTGTGGGCGCGCAGCGATTGATCGACTTGCCCGAAGCGCTGAGCGGTTGCCTCGCCGAGCGAGCGCACCAGCGCGTTCAAACGGTCGAGATCGACGTGGATGCTTTCGCGGACATCGCCGAGGCGTTGATCGAGCAACTGTTGGCGCGCATCGAGCGCGGCTTGTGAGGCGCGGTGCTGGGCGTTGAGCTGCTCGCCGTTGACCGTGGCGGCTTGAGCGACGAGGGCCTGCACGCTGCGTTGTCGATCGGCCTCGTCGTATTCGTGGGCGCGTGCCAAGGCCCGTTCGATGGCGCTGGTGGCCACTATCCACAGCACGGCCGCCAACACGGCGAGCGTCAGCACGGTGACGATGATCGTCGAAAGAGTCATACGGCCATCATGAACGAGGCCTGTGACAGAGTTTCGTCTACACCGATTCGATGTCGAGTTGGCCGAGCAGTTCCTGGCGGGCATAGAGCCCGTCGAGAGCCATCAAGTCTTCGTGTGTTCCCTGCTCAGCGATGTGGCCCTGGTCGAGCACGACGATGCGATCGGCGGATCGAATGGTCGACAGGCGATGAGCGATGACCAGCGCCGTACGACCCTCGAGGGCGTTGTCGAGCGCCGCTTGGACGAGCGATTCGTTCTCGTTGTCGAGGTGGCTGGTGGCCTCGTCGAGGATGATGATCGCCGGGTCCTTGAGCAGCATGCGGGCGATCGACATGCGCTGCTTCTCGCCACCGCTGAGCCGGTAGCCGCGCTCGCCGACCAAGGTGGCGTAGCCGTCGGGCAGCGCGGCGATGGTGTCGTGAATGCGCGCGGCCCTGCAGGCCTCGATCACCTCGTCGAGGGTGGCGTCTTCGCGGGCGTAGCGCAGGTTGGCTTCGATCGTTTCGTGGAACAGGTGCGGGTCCTGGGAGACGACACCGATCGCCGACCGCAGGCTCTGCGCGGTGAGTTTGCGCACGTCGGTGCCATCGACGCGAACCGAGCCGGACGTGACGTCGTAGAGGCGCGAGACCAGCGAGGCCAGGGTGGTTTTGCCCGCGCCGGAGGAGCCGACGAGAGCCACCGTTTCACCGGGCTTGATGGTCAGCTTGAGATCGACGAGCACGTCCCGGTCGGGGTCGGTGCCCTGCGAACCCGGGGCCTCCAGCGAGGGGATCGAATGTTGCGCCGCGGGCGGGTAGCGGAAGGTGACGTGATCGAATTCGATCTGGCCGCGGGCGTTGACCAGGTCGATCGCTCCGGGCGCATCGACGATCGAGACGGGTGCGTCGAGCACCTCGAACACCCGGTCGAAGCTGACGAACGAGGTCATCAGATCGACCCTGGCGTTGGTCAGCCCGATCAGTGGCTGGTAGATGCGGGCGACGAAGGCGGCCAGCGCCACGAGGGTTCCGCTGGAGATCGACTTGGAGACTACGAAATGGGCGCCAACCCCATAGACGGCCACGGCGCCGAGGGCTCCGACCAGGCCGAGGGCAACGAAGAACACCCGCCCATACATCGCCGAGCGAATGCCGGTGTCACGCACCCCGGCGGCACGTTTGGCGAACGTGTCGACCTCGCAGCGGTGGCGGCCGAAGAGCTTGACGAGCACTGCGCCGGCGACGTTGAAGCGCTCGGTCATCTGCGTGTTCATCTGGGCGTTGAAGGCCATCTGTTGGCGGGCGATGTCCTGCAGGCGTTTGCCGACACGCCGCGCCGGAATGATGAAGATCGGCAGCACGATCAGCGACAGCAGCGTGAGGCGCCATTCCAGGGTGATCATCGCTGCCAGCGTGGTGACCAGCACGACGATGTTGCTGACCACGCTGCCCAGGGTGCTGGTGACGGCCGATTGGGCGCCGATCACGTCGTTGTTCAGTCGGCTCATCAGCGAGCCGGTTTGGGTGCGGGTGAAGAAGGCGACGGGCATCTGCTGCACCTTGTCGAACAAGGCGACGCGCAGGTCGTAGATCAGCCCTTCGCCGATGCGCGCCGAGTACCAGCGCTGGACGATGGCCAGCGCGGCGTCGGCCAGGGCGGCGATGGCAGCGATCGAGGCCAAGATGGTGATCTGGCGTCGATTGCTGTCGGGAATGCTGTGGTCGAGGATGTGACGGAAGAGCAGCGTGGGGACCAAGGCCAACAACGCGGCGACGATGATCGAGGCCAGGAAGCCGAAGATGCTGCGCTTGTAGGGCCGGGCGAATTGCCAGACGCGGCGCAGCGCATGGCGTTCCAAGCGGGCGTCTTTTACCGCCTCGGCGTCGCCGGGCAGCATGTGATGGGGACCCATGCGCATGCTTGGCAGGCTATGGGCAACTTCGCCGAGCCCGACAGATGAGCGGCGGCAACTAGGGTTGGGTGGATGCAAGTCCCCCGTGTTGTCCCGCTGACCTGCGCTGCCATGCTCCTGCTGCTGGCGGCGTGTTCCAGCACTCGATCAAACGACGTTGCGCCGTCGGGTTCGCCAGCCGAGCAGGGCGCAGCGGGTTTCGAGCTTGAGGAATGTGGCGACGGCGTCGATTGCGGCTACCTCACCGTGCCGGTCGACTATGCCAATGAGCGGGCGGGGACGATGCGTCTGTACACCGCGATTCGCCGGGCAAACGATCAGGACAACAGGGTGGGCAGTTTGTTGGTTAACCCCGGTGGGCCGGGTTTTGGGGGCAGTGATTTTGCCTTCTTCGCCGACCAGATATATGGCCCGGCGTTGCTGGAACGCTTCGATCTCGTCGCGTGGGACCCGCGGGGAACCGGCAAGTCGGAACCGGCGATCGATTGCATCGACGACTACGACCTGTACTACGCAGAGCCCGACATCACCCCCGATGACGCCGCCGAGACACAGGCGGTGATCGACTCGGCCAAGGCCTTCCAAGATGCCTGCGCAGCCAAGAATGCCGAGATCATCCAGTTCGTCGGCACCAATAACGCAGCGCGGGATATGGATGCGTTACGGGATGCGTTGGGCGAGGAGACGATCTCCTATTTCGGGTTCAGCTACGGCAGTGAGCTCGGCGCGGTGTGGGCCACGTTGTTCCCGGAGACGGTGCGCGCCGCAGTGCTCGACGGCGCTGCCGATCCGAACGCCGACTATTTGCAGAGTGGGTTGCAGCAGGCGGCCGGGTTCGAGAAGTCGATCGCCACGTTTCTAGAGCGGTGTCAGCACGTCGAAGGATTGTGCCTTTCACAATGGCGGTCAGGCGGCGAAGGCGTTTGACGCGCTGATGTTGGAGCTCGACGCCAACCCGGCACCGACCGATGACGGTCGCCCGCCGGCGAACCGCTTGGTGGCCTCGAATGCGGTGGCCCAGGCGATGTACACCGAGGATCAGTGGCCACAGTTGGAGCAGGCGCTGGCCGATGCCCAGGCTGGTGATGGCAACGGGTTATTGGAGTTGCACGACATCTATTTTCAGCGTCGTGACGATGGTGAGTACGACAACTCGCTGGAGGCCTTCCAGACGATCAGCTGCATGGACGTGGCCGAGCGGTTCAGCGTGGAAGCGGAAGACGAGATGGCCGCGGAATACGCCAAGGTGGCGCCGCGCCATGTGCCCCGCACGACGGGGGACTATTTCTGCAGCTTCTACCCGCTGCCGAATGATCCCGAGGTGCCGGTGACCGGCAAGGGTGCCGGGCCGATCGTGGTGGTCGGTACCACTGGAGATCCGTCGACGCCGCTAGAGAGCACTCGCAACATGGCCGAGGCATTGGAAGAAGGCAAGCTGGTGGTGGTGGTGGCCGACCAGCACACCGGCTACGGGTTGAACCAGTGCATCAACGACGCGGTGAACAACTACCTGATCGACCTCACCGTGCCCGCCGACGACCTGCGCTGCGAGTAGGTACCGTCCGACGGGTTACGCGGCGATCAGCACGACATCGCAGCACTGGCCCGGCACCTTGGCGAATCTCCGCGTCGGCTGACTCGATGACGCCGCCGCGTCGCTCCACGAATGCAACCTCATGCTCTGCCGACGGCCGATCTGTAATTCCCAGGCGTACAACGTGTTCGCCTCAGGATTACAGAACGCCCGCGCGAGGGCTCCGAGGGACTGCCTTCCTGGGGGTTGACATCCTCGGTTGAAAGCCTGTAGTTTCCATATTAGTTAATTAAAGATTACGGAAACTTCGGCAAAAGTGAGAGGAGAGCGACGTGGCGACTGCGACTGCGACTGCGAAAATAGGGCTCAGCGAATCACGGCTAGACGAGATGTTCGCTGCCCTGGCGAACTCGACACGCCGTGCGATCCTTTCTCGTTTGGCCGTTGGCGAGGCAAGCGTCAACGAGTTGGCTGCGCCCTTCGAGCTGACCTTGCCGGCGATCTCCAAGCACATCAAAGTGCTCGAGCAGGCCGGGCTGATTGCCCGTGGGCGGCGGGCACAGTTTCGTCCCTGCACCATCGAGCCCGGAGCGCTCGTCGACGTCGTCACCTGGACCGAGCAGTATCGCCACATCTGGGAAGACCGCTTCGATCGCATGGAGAACTACGTGCGCACCGTTCACCCAACCGCCACGCACCACTGGCGAGGAATCATCATGAGCGACACCAAAGACGTCCAGATCGAACGAACCTTCAACGCTCCCATCGACGTCATCTGGGCGATGTGGACGGAGGCGGAGCATTTCGCCAACTGGTACGGCCCACTCGGTGCCAGGATCCCGAGCGCGGTGATGGATGTGCGCGTCGGCGGCCGCCGATCGATCAGCATGGAGATGGAAACGCCCGGCGGGCTGATGCAGATGTTCTTCGTCGGCGAGTACCGCGAGATCGTCGCCAAGACCCGGCTCGTGTACACCGAGAGCATGGCCGACGCAGACGGGAACGCGCTCCGTGCCGAGCAGATGGGCATGCCGTCAGGAACGCCGATGGAGACCACGATCGTGGTCGAACTCGAAGACCTTGGGGCGAGCACCAAAATGAAACTGACCCATGTCGGCGTGCCCGCCGACTCGCCCGGCGGTCAAGGTTGGGCGATGGCCATCGACAAGCTGGAGGCCTGCGCAAGCCAACTCGCCGACTGAGCGCAGAGCTGAGGAGGTGCACAGATGGCTCGTTGGATGTCCAGCGTGGACCACTTACCTTGGGGATGGCACGCAAGGTAGCTTGACGGCATGGCGATCGGCCTCCGAGAAGAACTCACGACCACCCCAGGCGAGCTAGTCCTCACCAAGACCGACGAAGGAGTGCTCATCTCTGCCGTTCCGGCGCACGGCATCGTCGACGTGGCGACCGACGGCCTGCCACTGCTCAAACTTGGCCGGCGTGTGTCGAATGATCACGTCGCCGCTGCAGTTGAGGCCGAACGGGAGCTCGTTGATCGCCGGCTCGGCGCTGATCGCCGCGCTGATCGAGGATCACGAGTTCCACGGCGTCAACATAGCGACCAGGACGGGCCGCCGACGGAGCTCGCGGCCGATCGACACGTTCCTACGGCGTGGCTCGCACGTGCCATGGGTTGGTGGAACGTGAGGTGTTGGCGGAACGAGAGGGATTTGAACCCCCGGGGCTTTGACACCCTTCCGCTTTCAAGGCGGATGCATTTGGCCGCTCTGCCATCGTTCCGTCTGCCAGGCTAGCGTTCGCACTACCCAGGAGACGACGAGGTTTTTATGCTGCACACCATTCCCGCCCGCCGCGGCAAGGCCGCCCACCTCAAGGCCGGCCAGGCGATCAAGATCATCAACACCCATGGCACCCAGGTAGTCGACTTCTGGGCCTTCGTCGCCAGCATGCACACCGAGTACGTCGGTATGGAGCACAGCCGGGCAACCTGGACCCACCTCTACCCGCAGGTTGGCAGCGCCCTGTACACCAACCACCGCCGCCCACTGCTATGGCTGGAGGAGGACACCTCGCCGGGCCGCCACGACACGTTGATGGCCCCCTGCGACAACGAGCGCTATGGCCTGCTCGGCTGCAGCGACTATCACGACAACTGCCGCGACAACATGCACGCCGGGTTGGCCGAACTGGGCATTCACGTCCCCTACACGCCAGCCTCACTGAACCTGTTCATGAACATCCCCTGGCAGCCCGACGGCGGCTTGTCGTTCGACCCGGCGCTCAGCAAGCCCGGCGACTACGTGGTGCTGCGCGCCGCATTGGACTGCATTGCGGTGATGTCCTCCTGCCCGCAAGACATCCTGGCGATCAACAGCCAAAAGCCCGTCGAAGCGCACTTCGAGATCCTCGACTGACAGGTCGTGCGAGCCCTGCTGAGCCGTCGCCGCCAAGAATTTGGCATGGCCGAAGCGCCAACCCTCAGATAAGATGGACAACGGAGAGGTGCCAGAGCGGCCGAATGGGGCACCCTGCTAAGGTGTTGACGGTTTCGGCCGTCCGTGGGTTCAAATCCCACCCTCTCCGCCATTTGAATCCAGCTGAAGAGCGACAAAGACCCGGACCACGACAGGTTCGGGTTTCTTGCTTTTCTGGCACGGGTCCGCGCTACCGAAAATCGGCGGTCGCCGAGCACCTCGGTGAGCTAGATGTGTTCACCATGGATCGCGAGCGCCCGACACAACGTCCGCCGTTGGAGGCCTCGTGGCCTCGGCGCGGCGGCTCGCAGGTTCCGGACCCAGCCTGCGCTACGACGGCCCGGGTGCTCATCGCTGGCGACACCCACGGCAACCTGGACTGGATGCGGGCGCTGAGCAAACTCGCCGTCCGGAAGGGGTGTTGCGGTGTCGTGCAACTCGGTGATTTCGGGTTCTGGCCTGACCAGCGGGTGATGCGCAACGAAGGTCGGTTCGTGATCAACGACCGTTGGCTCGACGCACTCGCCGACACTGCCGCCCACCACGGCATCTGGTGGCGGGTGCTCGACGGAAACCACGATGCACATCCGTTGGCCCGCGCCGCCTATCCGGCCGACGACAACGGCATTCGGCCGATCCGTGACGGCGTGCTCGATTGGGCTGATCGTGGAGCGGTGTGGACTTGGTGTGGCATTCGCTTCGGCGGGCTCGGCGGCGCCGTTTCGATCGACAAGGAGGCACGCACCGAGGGCAGAAGTTGGTGGGAGACGCTGAGCGCACGACGCCGAGCCTGCTGATCCACGGCCACTACCACCTGCGGTACTCGGCACGACATGGGCGCGCCCGTGTCGAAGGACTCGCCTCGGATGAGGAGAACTGGCAATTCGCAGCGTCATGGGCGATCCTCGATCTGCCGAGCCTGCACCTGCACATCGACTGACGCGCCGAGGGTTGGCGGTGTCCGGATAGTCGGCTTCGAGCGTCCGGTTGCGACGAGAGCCCAGCCAGCTCAGCTGTCGTCACCCGCAAGGTTCTGGGTCACGATGGCCGCGAGCGTGAAGCGATCCACCCGTTGCGGCGCCCACAATCCCATCACCTGGCGCAGGATGCCGAGTTCGCCGCCGTGATACGCAGCGTGATCGGCCATCACCAACAGCGTGTGCAACGGCGAATGCTGCGGCTCCCAGGCGTGGGCCGCGGCGGTATAGATGTCACGATCCGCATCCGCCACCGTCGCTTCCACCCGATCGAGGTCGGTGCGGTACGCCTCGATCGTGTCGTGCCACTGCTGCTCGCTGGCTTGGGCCGAACGTGTCGGCCAATAGTCGTCGGGAAAGGTCACCGCCTCGTAGTCGCCATTGACGATGTAGTCGAGCATGTCGGCCTGGCAAAAACGAACGTGCTCGACAAGGTGCCAGAACGTGTACTCGACATTCGGCGGGCGCACATTGATCGCCTCCGCCGGAAAGTCGGCCACCGCATCGAGGAAGGTCTGATGCGCGTCGCCGACCCGCAGGTTGAACACCAACCTGTCGCGCACGACCTGATCAGCGGAAGAAGAGAACAATCCCGGAGCCATCGCGCGAATCTAATTCAGCCAGCTACCCATGCATCCGCGTGGAGACCCGCTTGGCGACCGTGACCTACGATGACTCATCGCCACCCACCGAGATGTCCTGCACCTGATCGACGAAATCGAGACCGAGTGGATCCCGCTCAGCGACGGTCGTCGCCTGGCCGTGCGCCTCTTCCTGCCCCGATCGGCACGCACGACCCCCGCCCCGGTGATCCTCGAATACATCCCCTATCGCCGCCGCGACGGCACCCGTCAAGGCGACGAGGCGATGCATCGGTGGTTCGCCGCCGCCGGATTCGCCTGCGCCCGAGTCGACATCGCCGGCATGGGCGATTCCGACGGTTTAGTCGGCGACGAGTACGTGCTGCGCGAACAAGACGACGGCCTGGAAGTGATCGATTGGCTCTCGCGCCAACCCTGGTCGAGCGGCGCAGTCGGCATGATCGGCATCTCCTGGGGCGGATTCAACGGTCTGCAGATCGCCGCCCGCCGCCCACCAGCGCTGCGCGCCGTGATCTCGCTGTGCTCGGTGGTCGATCGCTACCACGGCGACGTGCACTACACCGGCGGTTGCCTCAACGAAGAGAACCTGGAGTGGGGCAGCTACTTCTTTACGATGAACGGGTTCCCGCCCGACCCGCAGATCGTCGGCGCCGAGCGGTGGCGAGAGATGTGGCGTCAGCGGATCGAACATGCCGCCCTCCCGCCAGCCGATTGGCTCGAGCATCAACAGCGCGACCACTTCTGGAAACACGGCTCGATCATCGAGGATTGGACCGCCATCGAAGTTCCCGTGCTCGCCGTCAGTGGCTGGGCCGACGGCTACACCGCGGCGGTCTTCGAACTCGTCGAACATCTGCAAGCGCCGTGCAAGGGGATCATCGGACCGTGGGGCCACAAGTATCCCCAAGACGGCGTGCCCGGCCCGGCGATCGGATTCTTGCAGGAGGCCGCCCGCTGGTTCGGCCACTGGCTGGCCGGTGCCGACACCGGCGTCGAGCGAGATCCGGCGATGCGCATGTGGCTGCAGGAATCACAGGCACCCCTCGGGCATGTCCCCGAACGACATGGATCGTGGATCGAGTTCGACTCGTGGGAGCCGCAGCGCAACCTGACCCTGCACCTGGGCCCGGGCACGCTGGGCCACGACCCCGGGCAACACCCGGCACAACAGCCAGCCACGGCGCTGGTCTGCTCACCGCAAACCGTCGGGCTTGCCGGGGGCCAGTGGTGCGCCTACGGCCTCGGAAAGATCGCCCCAGAGCTACCCTTCGATCAGCGCGGCGACGACTCCGGTTCGATCACCTACGACAGCGCGGTGTTGAGCGAACCGCTGCACCTCGCCGGGCGACCCATCGCCCGGCTGCGCCTTTCCGCCGACCGACCGCAGGCATTCGTCGCCGTGCGACTGAACGACGTGCACCCCGACGGCACCTCCGAACGGCTCAGCTACGGCCTGCTCAACCTGTGCCACCGCGACGGCCACGAGACCGCGATCGATCTGCAACCGGGCGTCGCCTACGACGTCGACCTAGAACTGAAGGGCATCGCCCAAACCGTCGGACCCGGGCATCGGTTGCGCCTGTCGATCTCCTCGAGCTATTGGCCGATGATCTGGCCATCGCCGCACCCGGCCACGCTGACCGTGCACGAAGACGCCTCGCTGATCGAACTGCCCGCGCACGCCAGCGTTCAACATAGCCGTGACGATCTCTTTGGCCCGGCCGAGGACGCCGCCACCGGCAGCATCACCGTCGTGCGCGAAGGCAGCGAAACCCGCCACATCGGGCGCGACCTCGGCCAGCGACGCACCGACTTCATCGCCTCCCGCGACGACGGCGTCTACATCATTGATGACATCGGCACAGAACAGTCATTCACCAGAGTGCGCAGCTCGTCGATCGTCGACGGCGAACCGCTCTCGGCCTCGGCAACCGTCGAGTGCCGAGCGACGTATCGACGAGGCGACTGGAGCGTGCGCGTCGAGTCGGACATCGTCATGACCTGCGACGCTGAATCCTTCCACCTCAACGCGCGCCTATGCGTCTACGAAGCCAACGACCGCATCGACCCTCACGACCCCGGCGAACCTTTCGCCGAACGGACCTTCAAGCGAACGATCCCGCGTGGCCATCTCTGAACAACCGCAGTCGCTCGCCGACATCGTCGATCTCGACCGGTTCCCGCTGCACCAACCAGACTCGTCCAAAACCCGAACGCTCGTGAAGCGTTGCGCCGCCGCCCTGCACGCCGACGGCATGTTCGATCTGCCGGGGCTGCTGCGACCTGGGGCCCTCGCCACGTTGCTGCAACGGCTTCGTCCACTGATCGACAACGACAGCTTCAGCCATCGCCGCCGTCACAACATCTACTTCTTGGCGACCGTGCCCGGCCTCGCACCCGACCACCCGGCGCTGCAGCAGATGGAGACCAGCAATCGCACGGTGTGCGCCGATCAACTCGAGGGCAGCGAATTGCTCGCGATCTATCGGTGGGCACCGCTTCGTGACTTCCTGGCGGCGGTGATCGGGGTGGCCGAGCTCAATGTGATGGACGACCCGCTGGCCCGCGTCAACGTCATGTCGTATCGCCACGGCGAGGCCTTGGGCTGGCACTTCGATCGCTCCGAATTCACCACGACGCTGCTGTTGCAACAACCCACGAGTGGCGGTGTGTTCGAGTTTCGGACGAACCTGCGCTCCAACGACTCCCCCAATCACGACGGTGTCGGCATGGTTGTCGCTGGCCTCGACCAACAGGTTCGCCACCACCATCCCGAGCCCGGGACCCTGACCGTTTTCGCCGGACACGACACCGCCCATCGCGTCACCGCATCGGTGGGCGAGCGTGACCGCGTCGTCGCCGTGTTCTCCTTCTACGAGCAGCCTGGCGTGATCTTTAGCCCCGCCGAACGCCTGGGCTTCTACGGCCGCGCCTGAGCCTGAGCCTGCGCCCGAGCATCGAAACCGGCGATCGCCCGATGGACGATCGTCGCCGCGGCGAAGGTGACGATCCCGACGATGATGATGATCGTGCCGATGGCGTGGATCGACGGTGTCACCCGGCGCTGCACCGCGGAGAAGATGTAGATCGGCACGGTGGTGTCGGTTGGGCCGCGCAACGCCAACGACAGCGCCACATCGTCGAACGAAAAGGCCAGCGCCAGCAGCCAGCTGGACAGGATTGCCGGGCGCAGGTCGGGCAGCACGATGTCGCGCAACACCTGCCAGTTCTTGGCCCCGAGATCGACAGCCGCTTCCTCCAGCGATCGGTCGGCCCCCGCCGCTCTGGCCCCGACGATCAAGACCACATACGCCGACAGGTAGGCAATGTGCGCGCCGAGCATCGGCCGGAACCCGAAGGCGATACCAACCGTCGGCAACAGCGCTCCGAGTCCGGTGGCGATGATGATCTCCGGAGTGGCCACACGAACTGTCGCCAACAGCGGGTTGATCCGGCTGAACACTCGGGTGCGTCGGGCACCGAGCACCGCCAAGGTGCCGACCACCACCGCGCCGATCGAGGCCCCGAACGCCAACCGCAGGCTGACACCAACCGCCTTGCGCAGCGAGGTGTCATCGAACGCTGCGCTGTACCAGTTGGTGGTGAAGCCCTGCCACGACGTCGACGCCGGGTTCTTGTTGACGCTGGCGACGACGAGGAACAGGAGCGGCGCGTAAAGCACGACCAACACCAGCCCGAGGGCGACGCGAGCGAGGCGTCCCTTGCGTGCCATCACGCTGCTAGTCATGTTGCGCCGCCCGGCGTCGCACGGCGAGGATCACGATGGTGCCGAGGGAGAACGTCACCAACATGAAGGTGGTGATCGCCCCGCCCAACGGCTGATCTCGGCCCGCGCCGCGCTCGGCCAGGATGTTGCCGAGCAGCAGGACCTTGCCGCCACCGAGCACGGCGGGGACGATGAACTCACCGACGGACAGCACCCCAACGAGCACAGCGCCGGTAACGATCCCGGGCAGGGCCAAGGGCAGCGTCACGGCGAAGACGCTGCGCAGGTGCTTCGCCCCGAGATCGGCGCTGGCTTCGAGCATCGATCGCGGCACGCGCACCATGGCCACATAGGCGGGAAGAATGAACAGCGGCACGTAGGCGGTGATCATGCCGAGCACGACGGCGGGCGGCCGGAACAGCAATTGGGCGCCGGTCACGCGCTCCACCGGCCCCCCGGTGGCCAGCACCCCTTGCCAGGCAAAGATGCGCACCGTGAAACTGATGAACGACGGCAGCATCACGGCGAGCAACGCCCGGTTGCGCGCCGCATCACTCAACCGGCTCAGCGCCAAGGCTGCGGGCGTGCCGATCATCAGACACAAGCCGACGGTGAACGCTGCCAGCGTCAGCGAACGTACCAGCACCGGGCGATGGATGCCGGAGAACAGGGTTCGGTAGGAGTCGATCGTGCCGGTGAGTTCGATGTCGAGGGTGATCGGGTTGGCCCGCCCCAGCGAACGCGTCACCATGAAGCCCACCGGCACAAGACAAACGACTACCACCAACAGCCAGTCGGGTACCACCAGGGGGCCCAACCGCAAGCGAGTGGCGTCGCGCGATCGCCGCTGGGGTGCCGTCATGCGGCCTTAAAGGCGTCCCAGACAGCGTCGAACTTGGGCTGATCCTCGCCCAGGAACACGTGGTAGCTCAGCTTGGCGACGACATCTGCGGGTGGGTTGATCACCGGCGAAGCCTTGAGCGCGGCGTCGATCCCAGCATTGTCGGGCTGCACATACGGCGAAGCCACGGCGTTGATGAAGCCCGCGTAGTTCGTCGGCTCGAGGAAGAAGTTGATGAAAGCCTTGGCCAGGTCGTTGCGCGGACCATCGAGGATTGCGAAACCCTCAAGGTAGCCGACCTGGCCCTCGCTGGGGTCGACGAAGACGACGTCAGGGTTGGAGGTCAGCGCCAACTGCGCGTCGTAGGCGTCGCACATGGCCATTACCGCGTCGCCGTTGGCGACGGCCTTGCCGACTTCGGTGGAGATCGCCAGCAGATGTGGCTTGACGGTGGTCAACACCTCCAGCGCCGCGGCGAGATCGGCCTCCTCGGTCGAGCCGACCGGCTTGCCGAGCATCACCAGGACGTTGTTCATCACGCTCAGCTGGTAGTCGAGCATGGCCACCTTGCCAGAGTATTCCGGAGCCATGGCGAAGAAGTCGGCCCATGAGGTCGGCGGCGTGGCAACGAGGTCCTTGCGATAGACGATGCCGGTGCGTCCGTGATCGGTCGGGGCGAAGCTCTTGTTCTCGGGGTCCCAGCTGTTGCCCTTGTATTGATCGGCGACGAAGGCCATATTGGGCATTTCTCCGAGTTCGCCGAGAACGCCGAGCGCGCTGAGGCGGGGGAACGTGGTGCCGTCGACCAAGACCACATCGATGTCGCCAGCCCGGTCACGGGCCTTGCTGATCGTGTCGTCGTTCGACGCCCAGGCGATCTCATTGACGGTGGCGCCAGGGAAGGCTGCGGCGAAGTCGGCATAGGTGGTCGGACCTGCCCAACCCGTGAAATTGAGCAGATTCAGCGTGCCGGTCAACGCCGCTGGCTTCGCTGCGGTCACCACGGCCGGATCGGTAGCTGGTTCACTCGGCGTGCTGGCGGGATCGTTGCCATCGCTGCCGCACGACGCCAGCAAGCCGAGAGAGGGGATCGCCGCGGCGAAGGCAAAGAGTGATCGGCGAGAGATGGGTTCCATGGGTGTGCTCCTCAGCAAGGTCGGAAACTGTGACGAAACCTAGGTTTGAAAGCCCACGATGGCACGGTCGCCGCCGCGAAACAATCGCGAAACTGAGTTCGCGGTGTGACAGATGTTGCCAGAACACGCCCGGTCAACGCCGTGGCACTGGCAACTTAGCCCTTGAGAAGCGCCTGCATCTCGGCGATCTCGGCCTGCTGGGCCGTGATGATCGCGTCGGCCAGGGCGAGGACGTCGGTATTTGAGCCGTCGGTTTTCACTGTCTGAGATTGGCTGACTGCACCCTCGTGATGCTCGATCATCATCTCCAGCCAGGTCTGATCAAACTCGGCACCGGTCATCGCCGCCATAGCGTCCATCTGATCGGCCGACATCATCCCGTCCATCGATGACATCTCGTGTCCCCCGTCGGTGTCCATCGTCATCGACGCGCCAGCAGCGGTCAGCCATCCCGTCATCAGCTCAACCTCGGGATCTTGTGCACCCTTGATCCGGGTGGCGAGATCGAGGACCTCGGGCCCGGCACCGATGTTCGGATCGAGTGCGATCTCGGCCATCTCGATCGCCTGTTCATGGTGGGCGATCATCCCTTGGGCGAACTCGACATCGGCGTCGTTGAGCGTGATGCTGGCGACCTGGCCAGCCGAGACCTGGCCGGCTGAAACCGGGGTAGCCACAGGCGCGCTGTCGCCCCCACAGGCTGACAGCGTGGCAACCAAAACGAGGGAAACTGTTGGATACCTGCGGCGGAGATTGATCATGGTGCGGTCCTCTCGGTGGAACTACTACACGATGTAGTATATAGCTGCTGCTACGTCGAGCGGCGCGCCAGCCGACGTTTCGCTGATCGTCGGCGGCGAGACGACCATTGCGGCGGTGATCGCCACGATCACGAGCCCGATCGCAAACTCGGTGAGCACCGCCGTGCGCACGGCACCGACGTGGCCGTCGATCATCGCCTCGTCGTCAAGTCGATGTTCAACGCGGGTGCGATTGGCGTTGGCGACGATCAACATCGCGGCGAGCGCAACGATCTTGGCGGCGAGGAGTCGGCCGTGGTTGGCCTCGAGCAGGTCGAGCGGGTTACCGACCAGGCGAACGGTCTGTATGGCTCCGGTGAGGACGAGCGCGGCGACGCACCATGCAGCCACACGCGAGAACCGCCGCACCACCGGGACGAGCAGATCTGTCGGCGTCGTCGGAATGACAATCCAACCGACGATCGCCAAACCGACAATCCACAGCGCCGCCGCTCCGTGGTGGACGACATCGGTGCCCACGCCAACGGCTGGCCAGCGCAACGAGCGCGAATGGCCAGCGAACGCCCACGTCGCCAACAGACCAAGGGCAGGCAACGCAACCGCCGTCCAATACACGTCGGGGTGCTTCGTCTCGGTGCGAAACAGCACCAACCACAACGACACCACCAACAAGATGCGGATCATCAAGGCCATGCCTGCGTCGGTTACCAGCGCCGCATCGATCGCGCCGAACGACGTCCACGGCGACTCGCCGCGTACGTCGGAGGCAACCACCAGCAGTTGCACGAATCCGAGCAATCCAGTCGCCACCAACGCCTGGCTCAGGGCGCGGCGCAACAGCACATGCGCACTCGCGGCGGACCACACGAATGCACTGGTCAACAAGATTCCGACGATCGCCATGATCGCCAGATACGAGCCGTAGCGCAGGATCCATCGCAAAGCCGTCGGGGTGGAAGAGGTGTCATCGCTCGCGCCAACCGCGTCCAGCGCCGCCGGGGTCGCTCCCAATGGACTGCTCGTTGCCGGCCCCACAGCCGCTGGCCCGGTTGCCGGCGCAGCGTCCGGCACGGAGGTCGGCACGGAGGTCGGCACAGCAGCCGTGACAGAGAAATCGACGCGCCCGGAGATCGGATGACCATCGGGCCCGACAAGGCGCCAGCGCAACGACACCGCTCCAGGTTGTAACGATGGCAATGGTGTCACCACCTCGGTGTCGCCAGAGGGACCGTGGGATGAACCCGACAGCTCGCTGCGCGCCCCAGTGACGTCGATCAGCGTGACGGTCAGGGTCTCCAGTGGCACGGCCTTGTCGAATTGCCAGGTGACTCGAGTCGGAGCGACCGAGAACACAGCACCCTCAGCAGGGTCGCTCGACAGCAAGGTGTTGTGTGCCCACACCGTTGTGCTGGGCCCCAGCAGCACGATCGCGAGGAGCGCGCCAACGATGGCCGCGAGCAGGCTGAGATGACGGTGGCGAGTGCGGGGCATAAGGCGGTTGGGTCGAAGAAGCTCCGACCCGAAGCAACTACACGATGTAGGAGTATAGTTGGACGGGTGCCTCAACGTTCGTCACCTGGCAGGCGCTGAATGCCACGCCGACCTGACGGTGCCCTGGAAAATGACGTGCTGCGCGTCCTGTGGGCTGCCGATCGCGCCATGCTGGCGGGAGAGATCAACGATCAACTCGACGCCGGTTACGCCTATACGAGCGTGGCCACGATCCTCACCAGGCTGCAAGCCAAAGGCCTGGTTGTGCGGACACCAGTTGGCAGAGCGTTCGCCTACGAAGCGTCGGTCGACGAACCTGAGCTCGCCGTCCGCAGGATCAGCGACCTGCTCGATTCGTCGTCAGATCGCCTTCAGGTCCTGAGCAGGTTCATCGGTGGATTACCAGCGCGCGAGGCCAAGGCGATCAAAGCTCTGCTCGACAAGGCCAAGCCGCCGACAGGAATCGAAGAGTGATCACTTCGCTGGCATTTCCGTTGGCCGTCGCGCTTACGGTGGCCGCGCTCGCCACCTCGGCGCATCGTCGGCTGCCACCGCCGCTGGCCGCCCGGTTTGTCACCGTCGCCCTCGTGCTTGTCGCCTTCGCCGCGGCGCCCACGGCGCTGGTCGTGGCCGTCGCATTCCTGGCGCACGCGCCGGTCGTTGGCCTCGGTTTCAAATGGTGCGCACAAGCGATCGGTATTCACGGCGATGTCTCAGCATGGATCGGTGTGCCGAGCACCGGCCTTGCAGCGATTGGCGCGATCCGCACGGGCAGGCTTGTGCGCCAACATCGCCGACTGCGACTTGACGCCTCACACCCGATTCACATCGCCAGAAGTGACAAGCCCTTTGCGGTGACCTTGCCGGGAAAAGCTGGCCAGATCGTGATCTCGACCGCCATGGTCGAGCTCTTAGACGACGTCGAGAATCAAATCGTGATCGCCCATGAACAAGCACACGCTCGATTCCGACACGACCGTTACTTGCTCGCAGCCGAGCTTGCGGCCGCCGCACTGCCGCCGTTGCGGGCCCTCGCCAAACGGGTGTCGTACTCGATTGAGCGCTGGGCCGACGAAGCTGCAGCCGTTGTCTGCGGCGACCGGCAACTGGTCGCCGTCACACTCGCCAAGGTTGCCCTGCAGACGCACCCGCCGACGGTGTCCGGCTTCTCGGGGCTCAGCGTTGCCTCGCGCATGCAGGCGTTGCTCGATCCGCCAGTGCCGCATCCGAGGCGCAGCCACCTCGCCGCGCTGTGGGGCAGCTTGGCGGCAACCGCCGGCTTCAGCCTGTATCAGCTCCATCATTTGGAGCGCCTTGTCGCTGCCCTCTGCCCCCACTGACGCGAGCGAGAATCGGACGTTCCACGAGGTGCCATGAGGCAGCCGAGAGCGCTAGCGTCATCGCCCCAGCGACGGCGATCATCCCGGGAACTCCGATTGACGGCAGGCGGTCGGCCACTGTCTGCTGCACCGGGTAGGCAGCGATGTACAACCCGTACGAGTAGTCGCCGAGCGTGCGCAGCGCGACGCAGCGCGCCACCTGGGAGATAGGCAGCCGCCAACACCAGGTAGGGCAGCCCAACGAGATACAGCGGGAAGAAAAATCGATGATTTCCCGCCGTCGCCAGCAACCCAACTGCGAGCGCCGCCGCCGCCCAAGGGTTGAGCGCCACCCATCGCCGCAGCACATGAATGGCGGCACCGATGAGGAACATCGGCACCAACCGAACACCTTCGCCACGCCAACCCGAGTACTCCCACGAGTCGTGGAACTGCGCAGCGAACACCGCGACGCCGACCGCTCCCAAGGCAACCAGCACCACGTTGAGCACCCCGGTTCGACGCGCCGCTGGCAGCAACAGCCGCGCCGCGAGCCCGAGCGCGGCCAGCAGCGCATAACAACGCAGCTCCCATGGCAGCGTCCACAACGACAAGTTGACGACGCCAGAAACCGGGTTGTTCTCGAACACCCCCGGCAGCGCGTATTCGATCGTGCGCGGCATCATCGTCGAGTTGACAACCGCATAGCGCACCGTTTGACCGCGCCCGAAGTAGTCGCCGACCGTCAGCGTCGACCCCAACCCGCCGATGGCAACGGTGATGAACACGATCGCCACCACCAAGGCGGGGTAGATCCGTCGGCAGCGGGCCGCAACGAAGCTGGCGACCGAGGAACGGGAGAACAGGCTCGCCGTCACCAAGAATCCACTGGTCACGAAGAACACGTCGACGGCGATCTCGCCCGCCGACAACCCGGCGAACAACGGCTCGTCATGCCCGAGCACGGAGAAGCTGTGTGACACCAGCACGGCGGCCGCGGCGATCAGGCGAATCAGCAGAAAGTTGTTGTCGCGCGAGCCGCTCAGCGCCCCCAGCCGAACACTCTCGCGCTTTGGTTCCACCACCGGCCACAACGTAGCCGCCGCTGCTGTCGTACGATTCCGATGATGGCGGTTGATCGCAGACAATTCGGGCACCCGATTCGACACGCCGCGGTGCTGCAGTGGCAGGCCGCCCGCAGCGACACGATCAGCGCGCTCGTCGCTCAGCTGTTGGATGCCGTCGTCCTGGCCATCCAGCTGCTCGCGGTCAAGCGGATTCTCGCTCATCTCGCGCGGGCCGGCACGCCCGAGTTCGCCGATTTCATTCCCGCCTTGGTGGTGATGACTGTGTGCTACGCAGCGCGTGCCATGTTTGCCGCCTTCGTGCGCGAGCGTCGGGAGATGATCGCCGAGCGTCTGCAGGCCGACGTCACCTTGCACATCCTGGAGGCCGCGTGTCGTGCCGACGTCGCCGACTTCGAGAACCCAGCGTTTCACGACCGCCTGATTCGCGTCCGCGATCAGACCTACGAACACATCTGGACCATGGTCTGGTCGCTCGTCGATCTCAGCGGGCAGATCCTGATCACGATCTCGATGGTGCTGTTGCTCGTGACGATCTCACCGTTGACATTTCTCGTCACACTCGGCGGTGTGCTGCCGTTGCTGTGGGCCCACAGGCGCCGCAACCGCCTCGATTATCGCGTCACCGTCGAGCAGGCAACACGTGACCGTGAACGCTCCTATCTTGAAGAGCTGCTCGTCGAACGCCGAGCGATCCCCGAGCTGCGGGCCCTGGCCGCCGACCGCTACCTGATGGCCAGGGTGCGACACTTTTACAATCTGCGCATCGCTGACGTACGACGCATCTCCGCCAGTCGCCTCCGGGTGGCGATCATCGGCGGCGTCGTTGGCTCGGTGCTCGCCGCCGTGGCACTCGGTGTGTTGCTCGCCGTCGTCGTGCACGACAGCCTCGGCATCGCCGAAGCGGGTGTCGCCGTGTTGGCGTTGCAGCAATTACTCGGACAGCTGCGCGGCAGCGCCGACATGATCGGCCAGATCGATCGGGCACTGCCGTTCCTCGAGGACTTCCAATCGTTCCGCGACGAGTTCGCTACCGCCTCGCGCGGCGACGCCGAACCTGTCAGCGAGCTGGCACCGCTGGTCGAGTTGACGCTCGCTGACGTGTCATTCCGCTACCCGAACACCGATCGTGACGTGCTCCAAGGCGTCGACCTCACCGTCACCGCCGCAACGGTGATCGCCCTGGTTGGTCACAACGGCTCGGGGAAAAGTACGCTGGCCAAACTGCTGGCCGGCCTCTATCGTCCGACGGGTGGCGAGCTGCGTTGGAACGGTTCGTCGTTGGCCGCGGCGCCGCTGGGAGCGCTGCGGGCCAAGGTGGCGCTCGTCTTCCAAGAGTTCGGTCGCTACGAGCTGTCGGTCTACGACAACGTTGCTCTCGGCGACGTTGTCCGAGCTGACGATCGCCACGGCGTCGAGCGGGCGATCGCGCGTGCCGGGGCTGAGCAGATCATCGAACGCCTCGCCGACGGATCGGAGACCCGCCTGTCGCGGTCCTATGAGAATGGTGCCGAACTCTCCGGCGGCCAATGGCAGCGCCTGGCGTTGGCCAGAGCGTTCTTTCGCGACGCCCCGCTGTTGGTCCTCGACGAGCCGGCCTCGGCGCTCGATCCCGTCGGCGAACGGCAACTGTTCCACGACCTGCGCACCCTGGCGCAAGGCCGTACTGTGATCATGATCTCCCACCGATTCTCCACCGTACGCAACGCCGATCGCATCCTCGTGCTCGATGAGGGCCGCCTCGTCGAGGATGGCGACCACGACACGTTGATGGCCCGTGGCGGGCTGTACGCCGAGTTGTTCACCGTGCAGGCGGCGCCATATGCCGAGTGAAACTCCGCTGGTTTCGGTGATCGTGCCGACGCTCAACGGCCACACCAGGATGGCCAACACGTTGCGCTGCATCGGCGCGCAGACCGTTGGCCCGCTGCAGTTGATCGTCGTCGATGACGGGTCGCCGCAACCGATCGACGTGGACGCCGTTCGCCGCCAAGTTGGTCAATGGGCAGCGCCAGGTGGCACGGTCACGGTGCTGCGCAACCCGTCGCCGATCGGCGTAGCCCTGGCCCGCAACGTCGGGCTCGCCGCAGCCAGCGCCGAGTGGATTGCCTTCTGCGACGACGACGATCTGTGGGCACCTGGCAAGCTGGCAGCCCAGCTGAGGGCGGTCGACGCACGGTGGCGAGTGGGCGATCTCCAGCGCCGTGGGCATCTTTGAGAACTTCGCCACCTACACCAATTACGAAGTCACGCCGCGCTCGGCAGAGCATTGGATCACCGACCTGCTGGAGTTCAATAGCGTGCCCGGCGGTGGCAGCGGTCTCTTGGTGCGCAGCGCAGTGTTGCGCGAGCTCGGCGGCTTCGACCCAACCAGCAATCAGTACGCCGACTGGGACCTCAATCTTCGTCTTGCATTACATGCCGGGCCGCCATCGTCACACCCCGAGGCGGTGATCGCCAAGGTGCATCACCCGGCTCGGATGACCGCCCAACTCGATGAGCTGGCGGCCGAGTTACAGCTGATGTATCAGCGCTGGCGGCCGGAACACGAACGGTTCGGGATGCATGGCGACGACTTCGGTCGCCGCGGTGTGCGTTGGTTGGCGGCGCAAGCCTGTCAGAGTGGGCCGCGCGCGATCCCGATGATCTGGCGGCTTCCGGCGCCGCGTCGCGACCGTGTTGAAATGGTCGATCCGCACCCTGCTCGACCCCAGCCAACGCCACCGCGCCGTGCGCTACCGGCTGCGCACCGACGCCGCTAAACGCCGGCGCGCCGCCGCCGCGTTGGCCTCGATTCGCAGCGTGTTGGACGCCGAGCAATGACCGATTTCGATGTTGCCGTGGTGGTCCCCTCGCACAACGGCCAGCAGCGCATCACCGCAACGTTGCGATCCATCGCTCGTCAGAACTGCACCGCGGCGATCGACATCATCGTTGTCGACGACGGCTCCACGGTGCCCTACAGCGCAGCGGAGTTGGCGGCGGCGCTACGGCGCGGGGGCCAAACCGCACACGCGCCTTCGGGTCATCCGCAACGAATCAAACCGGGGCGTCGCCGGGGCGCGCAACGTCGGCATCACCACCGCCGAGGCGCCGTGGATCGCCTTCTGCGACGACGACGACCTGTGGGCTCCCGGCAAGCTCAGCGCACAGCTCGACGCTGTGCGCGCCGCTGACGCGGACTGGGCGGTGAGCAAGGAGATCGGTGTCTACGACGATCACCGCGGCTTCGGTTTCGCTGAGCTGCGCCAGTGCGACACCGACTGTTTCCCACTGCTGCTCGACGCCAACGTCGTACCGGGCGGTGGCAGCGGGGTGCTCGCCCGGCGAACACTCGTGCTGGAACTTGGCGGCTTCGACGCACAGCTCTCGCAATACGCCGACTGGGATCTCAATATTCGCCTGGCTCAGCCGCGGCGCGCCAGCCAACCCCGACGAGGCCTATGTCGTCAAGGTGCTCCACGACTCGGCGATGACCCGCCAGCTGGCGCAGCTACGAGCCGAACTTGCGCAGGTCCACGAGAAATGGGCTGCGCTGCGAGCAGAGCACGGATATGGGCCCGACTCGATCGGCACGATCCGCTGGATCGGCGTGCTGGCCCACGACCAAGGACTGCGGCAGTGGCGAACGATGGCGACCTTGCCGGTTCCCTGGCGGATGCGCCTCAAGTGGCTGGTCAAATCGCCGCTCGGGCGTTCCAAGCTCGCCCACCGCCGTGCGTTTCGTCGTCGCCCGAACGCGGCGCTCCTCGAACAGGTCGTCGCCGCAACCGTCGCCAACGTCGGCCCACCAACTGGCCCACCAACTGGCCCACCAGCCGGTCAGGCATGCGGATCGGCGGCAGCGAAACCTCCGGCGCCAGCGACGCCGGAGTAACGGGCCAGCTCTTGGGCATGAATCCACAATGCCAATCGACGACGCTCGGGCGCGATTCGGCGAGCGAGTGCCACGCCATGAGCCAGCACCCACAAAGGGCGTGCCATCAAGGGACGAGCGGCGCGGTGCAACACTCGCTCACGCCGTGATCGCGGCCCGACGATGACCTTGCTGCGCAACTCGGGATGGGCGATGGCAAAGCGGATCGCATTGGTTCCCTCGCCACGCTTTTGACGCAACCGTTCCCGGGTTGTCGGGGCGTGCAGGTGCGTTACCCCAGCGCCCATGGCGAAACCGACTGTGACACCCTCGGCCAGCAGACGAGTGGCCAGATCGTAGTCCTCGAAGCCGTAGCCGGTATAGCGCTCATCGAAGGCCAACCGCTGCCACAGTTCGGTCGGAGCCGAGGTGGCCGCCGCCGAGAAATCGACCGGGTCGCGCACCGTGGCGTCGTCGGCCAAACGGCGATGACGATCGTCGTACCACTGTTTGGTGATTCCGCCATCGGCCGAATCGGCCAACACCGAGGGCCCCATCAACACCGCCGCGGTGCGACGGTCGTGGTGCAGATGAGCGGCGAGACACCCGGCGAGCATCAGGTTGTCGTCGTCGCAGAGCAGCACAAGAGGGCTGTTCGCCGCGGCGACCGCCCGATTGCGAGTCGCCGCCAGACCGGCGTGGGGATGGTTGTGCCAGCGCAACGCCAACGCCGAGCGGCGGGCCCACGCGTGCAACATCGCGGGCGAATCGTCGGTGCAGCCATCGAGGGCGACGACGATCTCGATGTCGTCGGCGACGCCATCGAGCTGGGCGGCAGCCTCGATCGAGTCGAGCAGGCGCCGTAACGACGCCGACCGTTGAAACGAGGGGATGGCGATCGTCAGCAGTGGCATCAGCGACCTGCTCGACGCTCGGCGGAGCGCGCCCCGCGGTGGTAGGCGATGCTCGTCGAGCGGCGCAGGCGGTTGGTTGTGACGTCGTCGATCCGCCCGCGATCGATGGCCCGACAGGCGATCAGCGTATTCGGCCAGGCGATGACGGCGAGCACCCGTGGGGTCCGACGCAACAGCACCCGCGCCCAGCGCCGATACATGCTGTGGTTGGCCAACGCCTCGCGCAGCACCTCCTGGCCCGCCGCGGTCCGCTCGGCCAGCAGCCGGTCGGTAGCACCGAGGTCACGGGTACGCGAGAGGTGCTGACGGGCGGTGACGTTGTAATACTGCTCGGCCAGCGCATCGCGGGCGTAGCGCACCACGCCACCGGCGGCCAGCAAACGCACGGAGAAATCGACGTCTTCGTTTCCGTAGCGACCGTCGCGGGTGAAGGCATGCTCGAAGCCGCCGAGGGCATCGAATCGCTGGCGCCGTACCGCCAGGTGACCAGCGAAGATCAGGCGCGGCTCGCTGATCTGATCGAGGTCGCGCAGCATTGCATCGAGTTCGTCGCTCCACGCGCCGACCCCCTGCGATAGGTAGGTCGGCGGCGATGTCGGATCGAGCGCCATGCGTCCCATAACTGCGTCGGTGTCGTCGGTCATCGCCCGCCGATGGGCGTCGAAGAACCCGGGTCCGACCTTCATGTCGTCGTCGAGGAACAGCAGCACGGCGGCTCGAGCCACCGATGCGCCATTGTTGCGTGCCGCCGAGATTCCCTGGTTCGGTTGCTCGACGACCACCACCCGCCCGTCGCCGATGCCGCGCAGCGACGCTGCGCTGGCGTCGGTGGAGCCGTCGACCACGACGACGATCTCGACCGAGTTGGTGCTGTCGGCGCGCAGCAGCCGGGCGACCGTGTCGCTGACCAGATCGCGACGTTGATAGGTGGGGATGATCACCGAGATGTCGGGCACCGTCGCCGTCGGCTCCATCAGCGAACCTGCAACCTGGCGACTCGCCAGCCGCGCGGTGCCAGCGTGCTCGTCGTCGAACGCACCTCGGCGGCGTCGAGCTCACGGAAATGTGTGTGGATCAACTTCCACAACGCCCGGTCACCGGTGTGGTGCCACCCGGAGACCAGCAGTGTCCCGTCGGGGCGCAGCACGCTGGCGACCCGGCGCAGCATCGCCGCAGGGTCGTCGCACATGTTCAGCACCTCGTTGAGGACGACGACGTCGTAGCCGCCGGAATCGGGCTGCCACGTCGGATCGAGCAGGTCGCCGACGGTGAAATCGGCGCGCTGATCGGCGAGCCGGTTGGCCAGCGCGTTGGCCTGATCGACGGCCGTGGCTGACAGGTCGACACCGCACCAGCGGGTGAAGGGAACGGCGCGGCAGCGATCGAACAAGATGCCCTGACCGCAGCCGACATCGAGCACATGCCCTTGCCGTTCGAGCGCGGCGAGGTAGCCGACAAGCACCGAGTAGCGCGGCAACTCGGCGTCAGATCGGAAATAATCGAGTTCGCCGTTGTCGTATTTCTCGTCCCAGCGTTGTCGCGACCACGGGCCTGGGCGGTAGCGCGCCAGTCCGAGATGCACCGCCCACGGCCGCACACGAGCGACGACGTCGCGCCGCACCCGGCGAGCAAACCAACGAGTCCGGGTCACGATCCCGCCTGGCGGCCGAGCCGGCGCGACTCGAGCAATCCCTCGATCAAACCGGTAGGCAGGTAACGCGGCAAGGCCAAGCGTTCGTCGGCCCAACGTGGACGCGGGCGCAGCGCCCGGGCACCCCACGACTTGGCCCCGTACCACAGGTCTCGGAGGATGAATCGCGCGATACACAGATCGCCGCGGTAGAGGTGCTTGGCGTAGAACCGTCCGGCGGTTCGGGCGTAGTGGTTGTACAGCTCGACGAGTTGCTCAGGGCTGCGCCAATCCATATGCGTGACGACCAATTCCGGTTCGAATCGCACCGGGCGTTTGGCGCGCAGCCAGCGGTAACAGAAGTCCCGATCCTCGGCCGAGGTCTCGAATCCTGAGCGCTCATCGAAGCCGCCGAAGGCCAACGTTGCGCCACGGGGCAGCACCATGTTGTTGGGGTACAGCGCGCCGCTCTCCAACGTGGCGCTGAAGTCGATCGGTGAGCTACCAACCCGGGTGGAGGGCACCGCCTTGGGATCATCGCCTCCGGGCAACACCCGTCCGCTGATCACCGCACCGGGGTACTCGCTTGCCAACCGGTGCCCACGCTCGACCCACGACGGGTCGACGCGACAATCGTCGTGGGTCACGCAGACGATCTCGTGCGCGCGCCGCGTAGACCGAGGTTGACGTTGCGGGCGATCCCCCGGCCAGGTTGGCGAACGACGCGAATCAACGGTGACAATGTCCGGGCGAGGTCTTCGACCGCCGCGCCGTGTGAGCTTTGGTCGGCGACGACGATCTCGTCGGGTTGCGGATCGCAGGCCAAGATCGAGCGCAAGCAGTCTTCGAGCATCGCCATGCGACCGATCGTCGGCACGACCACCGAGACCGCCAACCGGCTCATCGCAGGGCCTCGGAACGCAATCCGACGGCATCGAGGCGATCGAGCAGCAACTCGAGGGCGGCGACCGTGGCCGACCGATCGCGGGCGTCGAGATTGTCGTACAGATGGTCGTGGAGCAGCACGATGCTGCCCGGCACCGGTGCGCCGATACGTTCCAACACGCCCTCAGCGGTTGCCGTCGGTTCCCAATCGAACGAGTCGATCGTCCAGTGAATCCACCGGCTGCGGGTCAGCACAGCCGTCCACCACGCGGCGGAATCATCGTGGCCATAGGGCGGGCGAAAAAGGCGGACCGGTTCCCCAGCGGCGCGGCACACGGCACGATGGCCGCGGAGATAGTCGCGCAGCACTACCAGCGTCTTGTTCTCCCAACCTTTGGGATGAGACTGCGAGTGGCTGCCGACGGCGTGCCCTCGGCGGCGGAGGTCGCGCACCAATTGCGGTTCGTTATTGGCGTTGACGCCGAGCACGAAGAAGGTGGCGCGGTGGCCGCGTCGGTCCAGCAGATCGAGGACTTGCGGGGTGAAGTGGGGGTCTGGGCCGTCGTCGAAGGTCAGGTAGATGGCGTCGCCGGGAACGGTCTCGATCGGTACCAGGATCCGAGCCCGCAGCTGGGCTTGCCTACGCCGGGCGGCGCGAACCAACCTGCCACGATGGCGTGCCGCGACGGAACGCACCCCACTGCCCATGGGTCAACCTTGCCACAGCAACGACAAGCGGTCGAGCAACGGGGCGACGGCGCGCTCCGGCGTGAAGTTTTGGCGGTAGTGCTCGCGTGCCTTGATCGACATGGTGGCGCGCAACATCGGATCGTCGCTCAGCCGATGAACTGCATCGATGAAGGCGTCGTCGTCGTCGGTGTCGATGACGAATCCGGTGACACCATCGATAACCAGATCGGGAATGCCGCGCACGTTGCTGGCCACGGCGGGCACGCCGGCGGCGGCGGCTTCGAGGAGCACGACGGGGCTGCTATCGAGCCACGTCGGCAAGACCAACACGCTCGTGCGCGGCAGCACTTCGCAGCGCACGATCTGGTTGTCGGTGCGACCGAGCCAGACGAGGCCGGGGACGTCGGCCGCATCGGGCGGTGGCGGATCGAAGGTGACGATCTCGACGGGATGCGGCGCCAGGCGGCCGTCGCGCACCCATTGCACAACGCGTTGGCCACCTTTTCGTTCCATATCGGCGCCGATGAAGGTGATGGTGTGGGTTTGCGTGTCGGCCACCGAGGACTCGTCCTGCT
Source organism: uncultured Acidimicrobiaceae bacterium (assembly GCA_963732585.1). Taxonomy (GTDB): domain Bacteria; phylum Actinomycetota; class Acidimicrobiia; order Acidimicrobiales; family Ilumatobacteraceae; genus WLMZ01. The sequence goes on from CAVSZY010000004.1 coordinate 900,136, forward strand.
CGATGGGTGTCACACAGAACGGCGAGAGAAACGCCTTGTCACGCACTGACTCGGGCAATGTGGCAATCGCGTAGCTGCTGATGCAGGCAATGAACTCAGCCGTTTCCAATGTCGCCAATTCACGTCGGGCTCGCCGCTGCAGAAAGCTGTGCACCTCGCCGAAACGATGGCGGATGGGATGCTGCTCAAGCTCGAGGAGCCGGGCCGCGGCGGTGCCGGTCGTGGTCACCGAGAACGGCGGTGACGAACTGCGCCACCGTCCGAACATCAGCGCATTGGCGAGGTGGTGGTCGAAGAAATGGACGTGGTTGGGTTGCACGTCGCGCAAGCGGCGTCGGATGTGACGCGCCCGAAGGTATCCGCGGGCATCGATGCGCCGAACGGCGCGAAGCACGCTGCCGTGGCGCCGAAGTTTTTCGACGCCCTGTGCGCCGATCCACCCCACCTCCTTTGGCAGGTCGATGAACACGGCGTCGAAGTCGGGGTGCTGGCGACAGAGGGGCGCGATCGCGTCGATATAGGTTCGCCAACCCTGTCCGGACACGCCAACGAAGGCGATCACCGGCGTGACACCGATCGACCCATTCACCTGATGCTGCTGTCTTTGAGTTTCAGGCCCGCCGCCATGATCAGAGCCTAGACGATGATGCCGGATCTGTGCATCAGGAACCGCTGATAGCTCGGGCTGGGAGAAAGTGGGCGACGAAGAACGATCCGGCGAGGGCAACGGCAGCTGACACCAGACAGCCGACGGTCAACCCGGAGAGGAACGCATCGGCAACCTGTGACAGGTAGGCCGCGGCGTTGTCGCCGAGTTCGGCTGCTATCAGGCGCGTCGCGCCGACCGACTCTCGGGTGAGTGCTTGCGCCTCGGCGGGCAACTGTTGGTACACGCCGTCGGAGTCGTTGAGCGCATTGACGTACACCGAGGTGAACACGCTGCCAATGATCGCCACGCCGAGCGTGCCGCCCAACTCGCGGGTCGTGTCGTTGACCGCCGATCCAACACCCGCCTTGTCCGCCGACAACGAGCCCATGATCGACTCGGTGGCCGGCGCCGTCGTCGCCCCCAGCCCGGTGCCGAGCAGAATCATCTGCCCGACGATCTCTACATAGGCGGTGTCGACCTCGGCGCGAAAGGCGATCCACACGAAGCCGGCAGCCATCAACATCAAGCCGGTTCGCACCACCCGCGTCGTGCCGATCTTGTGCACCAACATCGGGGTGAGGACCGCGGCGATGGCGATCGAGAAGGCCACCGGCAACGTGCGCACCCCTGCCGCGAAGGGCCCGTAGCCGCGCACCAGTTGGAAGTACTGGGTGATCAAGAACACGAAGCCGAAGAGCGCAAAGAAGGCACAGGTGATCGCCACGCTGGCCGCCGAGAATCGCAAGTTGGTGAAGATGCCGACCGGCAACATCGGGTGCTCGGCGCGCAGCTCCCAGAACACGAAGGCTGCCAACAACGCAGCGGCCAGGCCGAATGCACCGAGGGTTTGCCCACTCAACCAACCCCATTCAGGGGCCTCGATGATCGCCAGGACCAACGCACCGATGGCCGCGATCGACAACAACGCGCCGGGAACATCGAGCCGTGGGGCGTCGGGCTCGCGGGACTCCGGGACGACCAACAACGTGGCGATGACGGCGACGATGACCACTGGCACATTGACGAAGAACACCGATCCCCACCAGAAATGCTCGAGCAACCAACCGCCGACGATCGGGCCTGTGGCCACCGCAAGGCCGCTGACGGCGCTCCAGATGCCGATCGCCTTGGCCCGCTCCGACGGATTGCGGAACATGTCGGTGATGATCGCCAACGTCGCCGGAAAGATCATCGCCGCGCCGATGCCCATCAACCCGCGGGCGGTGATCAACCCGCTTGGCGACGTCGCCAAGCCCGCCAACGCCGAGGTGGCACCAAAGACGATCAAGCCGATGATCAACATCAGCCGCCGCCCAAACTTGTCGCCGAGACCACCGGCGGCGAGCAACAAGCCGGTGAACACCAGCAGGTAGCTGTCGATGATCCATTGCAGTTGGCGCGTCGTCGCTCCGAGATCGGTTGCCAAGCTGGGCACAGCGACGTTGACGATCATGCCGTCGAGCACGGTGACGAAGACCGCCAGGCAGGACACGGCCAGCGCCAGCCAGCGTCGCGGGTGGGGCTGGTCGAAGAGCTCTGCTGACCGAACGTGGTCGGACTCGACTTGGTTGCTCACGGCGGTGCTCCATGGGTCTGACGCCGGGGAACGGCGCGATATTGACAGTGGCAAGTTGACACTGTATAGATAGAACTGGACAACGTCAAGATGACGCTAGAATTACGCATGTGACCCCAGCCACAGCCGATACCTACCACCACGGCGACCTGCCCAATGCGCTGCGCCGCGCTGCTGCCGAGGTCATCGCCGAACGTGGGCTCGGGGGCTTCAGCCTGCGCGAGGTTGCCCGACGGGCAGGCGTTTCACACACCGCACCGGCGCACCATTTCGGTGATGTTCGCGGTCTGCTGACGTCGCTGGCCACCGAAGGCTTCGATCTGCTCTCAGAGGAAATGACGGCTGCGATGGCTACCAGCGACGATCCGATCGAACGGCTCACTCGCCTGGGAAGGGCCTATGTCAAGGTCGCCCAGACGCACGAGGCGCATTGTTCGGTGATGTTCCGAATGGACATCGTCTCCCCCGATGACGAGGCGCTGCTGCTCTCCGGGATCTGCTCCTACGGGATCCTCGAGGGTGCGGTGCGTGCTTTTCTCGAGGCCGAGCACCTCAACGTCGATCTCGACACCGCCACCTGGATGTGCTGGTCGACGATGCAGGGTTTGGTGACCCTCAACGCCAAGATCGACCGCATCAACGAACTTCGCGGTTCCCCGGCGGCGACCACGGATGACCTGGTGCAACGATTCGCCGATCTCATCGTTGCTGGGTTGCGCTCGCAGGGCAGCGCCGAGCACTGAACGATCGCGCGCCTGTTCGATTCTGTGGAGCGTGCTGCGCTAGCCTGGGCGCTTGGTGCCGGAGGGGAAGATGAACCAACGCCGTAGAACGACTACTTCAAACTTCGGTGTCAGCACCCGCGAGAGCCACGACGCAACCCCGTTCTACGATCGTTTTCGCGCCCCGGAACTTTCGGGCGACACAACGGTGCTCGCGCCGACGCCGATCAGCGAACCGTTCATTCATGGCGATGCCCGGAACATGACGCAGATCGCCGACGGCTCCGTTGCTTTGGTCGTCACTTCGCCACCGTATTTCGCTGGCAAGCAGTACGAGGAAGAACTCGAGCGTGAGGGCGTGCCCGCGTCGTATCTCGAATACTTGGAAATGCTCACTGACGTCTTCGCCGAATGCGTGCGCAAGCTCGAGCCGGGCGGTCGCATCGCCGTCAACGTCGCCAACCTCGGTCGCAAGCCGTATCGCAGCCTGTCGGCCGACGTGATCCGCATCCTCGAACACGACCTCGGCCTGCTGCTGCGCGGCGAGTTGATCTGGCAAAAGGGCGAGGGGGCGAGTGGCTCGTGCGCCTGGGGCTCGTTCCGCAGCGCGAGTAACCCGGTGTTGCGTGACATCAGCGAGCGGGTGATCATCGCCAGCAAGGGTCGCTTCGATCGTGCGCGCAGCGTCAAGCAACGCCACGCGGAAGGTCTGCCGTACGAGAACACGGTGCTCACCGAGGACTTCATGGCGCTGACGCTCGACGTCTGGTCGATGCCGACGGAGAGCGCCAAACGGGTCGGTCACCCGGCACCGTTTCCCGTCGAACTGCCCGAGCAACTGATTCGCTTGTACACCTTCAAAGACGATCTCGTGCTCGATCCGTTCATGGGCAGCGGTTCCACTTTGGTCGCCGCCGCCAAGCTTGAGCGTCGTTACGTCGGCTACGACCTCGATGAGAGCTACGTCGACATCGCCCGTCGGCGCGTCGCCGATGTAGCCGTCGAGCGCGTCGAGCGCGTCGAGCGCATCGAGCCGACACCGGCACTGTCGAACTCGGCGATCGCCGACGGCAAAGCTGCGTCGAAGGTGGCAGCGGAGTTGTTGGAAGCAGCAGGGTTCACGATCGAGCATCGCGACAAACGGATACCAAAGACCGGTGTCGCCGTCAGTTTCGTGGCCACCGATGCCACGGGTGCCACGTGGTACTTCGACATCTGTGGCGGCCACACCGTGTATCGCGGCGGGTTACTGAAGATGGACGCCGTCTGGCGGGCGCTCGGTCGGTGCGCGGCGATCGGCCGTACCCGGGCCGAGACCCCCATCGTGCTGCTTGCCACCCAACTGCCCAGGGCCGGTAGCGACGGCGATCTGGCGATGCGCGCCGCCGGGCCTGGCACGTTCTTCGATGCGGTGGACATGCTCGCTGGCGCAGCGCACCAGCGCCTTGGTCACTATGCCAAGCACGGCGCGCAGCAGGGTCCGCAACCCGGTTTTTGGTCGACGCAAGACCTCTCAGGGCACGCTCACTGATCAGACGATGAGGCTGACGCGAGTCGGCGCGAAACGTCCTCAGTTATCAGCGAAGAGACAGGGGGCGACCGGCCAGGGTCGAAGCGTCCTCATCGTCCGTGCTCGAAACGGCGCGTGACAGGCGCCTGCGATAACTCTCCACGGAGATCCGCTTCCGGGCCTTCCGGTAGCGAGACCGAATCTCGTGGTTGAGGGAGAAGTCATGTCCTATTCAAAAGAGTGTTGTGAAGTTGAGATCCACCCAACGGCGTTCGATCTCGGTGCACAGATGTGGTACGAGCTTGTCGAGTACGACACCCCGCATCCACCGGTGACGATCATCCACTCCAATCAAGCTTTCGGGGTCCGGGTCAAGGTGAAGCTCACCGGCACCATTCTGCACTGGTTGTGCGGAACGCTTGGGGTGCAGGTCGCCTTTGAGTCCTGCGGATCGGGAGCCGAGGGAGAATACATCGACGAGAAGGCGTTGGTGCCGTGCGGCGATGGGCTCTACGAGTTCCTCGTGCTCATTCCAGCAAACACGCTCAAGGCTGGCAAGTTCGGCAAGAGCTACGAGTTGTGCATCACTCTCGGTTCGATCGACGCCTGTGGCCACGCAGGTCTGGCTTTCGGCCATTGCCACGACTTCAGCGTGATGATTGCTCCGCCTGTCGATCACACCAAGCCCGTCACGCCGTAACTCCGAACTCTGCTCAGCGCGGCCCGTCGGGCCGCGCCGGGCAGGATTCGGCGACGAGCATGGAGGTGCGCTGTGGCCAACGAGCACACACCGGGCTCGCCAGGCGAAGGGGCATCGGACGCGGCGTGGAGTCAACAGGCTGGTTTCTCGGTCTTCTTCGAGAGCCGTGTGTTCGGTTCCAACGCAGCGGAGTGGAGAACGCGCTTGTACCTCGACGAAACCGGTGAAATGGTCACGGTGGCAGGCACCGACAGCGCGTTGTGGACACCGTGGATCACTTCTCGGGTCGGCGCCGCGACGTCGGTATCGCTCGAGGTCTGCGATACCCGGGTGACCCGCACCAAAGCGATCGACAGCTCTGAGGTCACGGAGATGCTGATCGAGGTTGCCGTCAAGGTGCGCGGCGCGTTCGACACGGCAAACAGCATCGGTGCCGCCGTCATCTCGGCAGCGGTTGCCGCGGCAACAAGGGAACAGATTCAGCCGCCTGGCTGAGCGCGAGACAAGCAAGTTTGACAACGAGACAAGGGAGCAGGGTGCGTGTCCTGCTCCCTTCTCGCGCCGCCTACAGGTATGCCGTGGCGAGGACGGATTCGTACAGCGTGGTCGCCTCCGTCGAGGGTGTCACGCCGAGATCACGATCGAGGACCGCCACCCAGTCGACGTAGACCTGCAAGGCCTGTGAAGGGTGCCCCAACTCGACGAGGGCGCGCATCAAACCGAGCGTTGCTCCCTCGTGCCAGGCGTCGAAGACGCGTAGCCGTTCCCAGTGTTCGGCGGCCTCGGCACATCGATCATGCTCAGCGAGCAGGGAGGCCAGCTGGTGGGCGATCTCCACGTACAGGCGCCGCAACCGATCCCGGGGTTGCTCCACCCATTCGGCGTTGGAGGACTCCAGTAGATTGCCGCGATACTGCGCGGCGGCGCGTGTTAAGCAATCGATGGTCTGCTGATGGTCGCCTACCTGGGAAGTGGCCCGACCCTGATTGGCGAGCTGTTCAAAAAGGATGACATCGATCGTCGCCGGAGCATCGCCGACCACCCGGTAGGCACTGCGCGTGCATTCGATGCGCACCGCGTTGCCGGTTGCTGCCGACAACATTTGACGCAGCGAATACATCGCTTGATGCAAGCGACGGTGTCCATCTTCGACGTACAGGCCCGGCCAGACCGCCTCGATCAACACATCGCGCGGTACGGCTGCCTCGTGATGTACCAAGAGGTATTCGAACACCGATTGCGAGCGGTTCCCGCAGGAGGATCGCAGGTCGATCGCCCGCCCGGCAATCCGCAGTTCAAAGCTGCCGAGCAGCGCATACGACACAGCGGACACACCGGGCGCGGCGGCCGACCCCGTGCCGACGGGCACCAGGTTCGATTCGATTTCCAGTTGCTCGCTGGCACCGAGTTCGGTGCGGGCGCAATCGATCAAACGCTGCACGCGCCCGACCGCAGCATGTTCGCAGGTAATCGCGCGTTCCAGCGCCACTCGGTGCGCTTGCGCGGTCGATGTTGCGCTGCGCAATCCTTCAAGCGCAAAATCGATGGCTGAGACCATGTGTTCCACCACCGCATCGGTGCAGTCCCGTGCGCTAGTCCTGATCGCTTCGGCCTCACCCCGAAGTTTCGCGATCAACGTGCTTTGATCCACCGAGATGTCCATATGCCACCTCAAGTCGGTCATTTCATCTGGGCCAAACCGAGACCTGCCCGAACATGGGCAATAGGTCGTTTGACTCATGAAACTCGTTCAGTTGTAGATGAGGGCGCATGCCGTCGTCAAGATACATTTCGCACGAAATGTCCTAATGTTGCCGCGATGCCCGAAGGTGACACGCTGCGACGAGCCGAAGCATTGCTCACGCCGGTGCTTACTGGGCGCGATCTGACTTCGGTTTGGTTCGCCAAACTCAAGGGCTATCGGCCACGAGTCGGGCAGCACGTGCAGGGCGTGGAAGCAGTCGGCAAACATCTGCTCGTCCACCTCGATCGCAATCTGACACTCAACGTCCATCTCGGCATGACCGGGTCGTTCCGCACGTTGCCGCTCGGGCAGACGCCTCGGCCCGACCCCAGGTTGCGGATCGTGCTCGGTACCGATGCCGGTACTGCGCTGTGTTACGCCGCGCCAACGATCACCACCTACCTGCGCAACGTCGATCCTTCGCCCGTCGCCAGCCTCGGTCCCGATCTGAGCAACGACGACGTCGACTTTGCCGAGATCATTCGGCGCAGCGCGGCGGGCGATCAGCGGCGAGCCTTGGCAGAGCTGCTGCTCGACCAAACCATTGCCGCCGGTGTCGGCAATGTCTTCAAGAGCGAGGCGCTCTTTATCGCCGGGCTGCACCCCTTCACCAGCGTCGGCGAGGTCACCCCGGAGGCGTTGCTTGGGCTGTGGACCATCGCCCATCAACAACTGGTCGCCAACCGTGAGCGGCCGCAGCGCGTCACCACCCGGGCCGCATCGATGGTCGGCGACGCCGGTCGTTCCGATCGAACCTACGTCTACGGACGACACCGGCTGGGGTGCCGTCGGTGCGATAACACGATCAGCTTCTCGCCCGCTGGCCAGCGAACGGCGCGCAGCACCTACTGGTGCCCGAGTTGTCAGCCGGTGCCGCGCTGAGAATGTCTACGGCGTGCGCTTACAGCACCCCGGCATACGCCGGAAGGCAGGTCTGGCCGCCGAGGTGGGCGTAGAGCACCTTCGATCCGGCGGGGATCTCGCCTGATTGGATCATGCCAATCAACCCTGCCATCGACTTGCCTTCGTACACCGGGTCGGTGAGCATGCCCTCCATGCGCGCGCAGGTGTGGATCGCATCGATGGTCTGTGCGTCGGGGATGCCGTAGATGCCGGCCGAGTAGCCATCGACGATCGTGATCTCGTCGGCTCGCAGATCACGGTCGAGCCCGATCGAGGCTGCCGTATTGCGGGCGATGCGCGTGACCTGATCGATGGTCTTGTCCATCGTTGCTGAGGCGTCGATGCCGATCACCTTGCGGTCGCTGCGGTTCTCCAGCGCAAAACCGGCGATCATTCCGGCGTGCGTCGAGCCGGTCACCGTGCAGACCAGAATGTGGTCGAAGAAGATGTCGTTCTCCGTCTCCTGCACGGCGACCTCGCGAGCCCAATTGGCGAAGCCGAGCCCACCGAGCGGGTGGTCCGATGCCCCTGCGGGAATGGCATAGGGCTTGCCGCCGGCCGCAACAACGGAGTCGAGCGCCCGCTGCCAACTGTCGCGGATGCCGATGTCGAACCCGGCCGAGTCCATGCGCACATCGCCACCCATGATCCGCGACAACTGAATGTTGCCGACCTTGTCGTAGACGACGTCGGGCCACTCGACCCAATGCTCTTGCACGGTGACCGACTTCAATCCGAGATAAGCGGCAACACCGGTGACTTGGCGGGTGTGGTTGGATTGCACCCCGCCGATCGACACCAGCGTGTCGCAGCCCTGGGCCAACGCCTCGGGGATCAGATACTCGAGCTTGCGGGTTTTGTTGCCACCGAAGGCGATGCCAGAGTTGCAATCCTCGCGCTTGGCCCAAATCTCCACCTTGCCGCCAAGGTGGGCGCTGAGGCGACGCAGCGGGTGGATCGGCGATGGGCCGAAGGTCAACGGGTAGCGCGGGAAGTCATCGAGTGAGGCCATGCGGCCAGCCTAGGTGGACCCGCGAGCGCGACAGGAATGTGATGGCTGCCGACGTGCTTAGATCAACGGCATGACAAAATTTGGATGGCTCTCACCCGTGATCGGCAACCGTTGGAGCGACCATCAACCGATCGTCGTCTACCAACAGGAACACATCCTGCCGACCGCTTTGCCGCACTTCGATTCGCTGTGGGTCGCCGACCACTTCTACGGCTTCGACGCCAAGACGGACCCGTTCCTGGAGGCCTGGACCACCTTGACCTGGCTCGCCGCCCGGTTCCCTAACGTGACGTTGTGCCATCACGTGCTCGGCCACGGCTATCGCCCGCCGGCGTTGACGGCCAAGATGGCGGCGACGTTGCAGACCTTGAGCGAGGGTCGCCTGATGCTCGGCATCGGTGCCGGGTGGCGCGAAGCCGAGTACCGCTCGTATGGTTACGACTTCCCCAGCCCGGCGGTGAGATTCGGCCAACTGGAAGACGTGATCAACATTTGCCGGGCGATGTGGACGCAGGACGTGGCGACGTATACGGGCAAGTACTTCTCGATCTCCGAAGCTGCCGCGCCGCCATTGCCACTCGTCGTGCCGCCGATCTGTGTCGGAGCGTCCGGCGAGCAGATCGGCCTGCCACTGGTGGGCCGGTTGGCCGACGCCTGGAACTGCTTTTGGTCCGGCGACGAGGCGGCCTGGTTGCGCAAGCGCGACATCGTGCGCTCGGCGGCCGAGAAGGCGGGGCGCGATCCAGAGACGATTGAGATCGTCGTCACCCTCGAACGTCCGCTGCCGACCAGCGACGCCGAATCATCAGCGATGCATGATGAGCTGGCACAGCTTTGTGACCTCGGTGTCGATCACTTCGTGATGGACTTCGGACACCCGTTGACCACCGAGCATGTCGATCGGGTGGTGGAACAGGTGCTCACCCCGTTGCGCCGCGGCTAAGCGGTTGTGGTCGGCGACACCACCGTGGAGCGGAACTTGGACATCAGGTGTGGACCGGCCTGCATCGGCACGTGCTTCGCTTGGCCGCCAGGTCCGAGGCACGATGGCAAGCATTCGATCAGCGCGTCCCAGTTGGCGTTGTGGAAGAAGGCGATCGATTGCCGCCGCGCCGCGGGAACCAGCACGCGATGCATCGTCGAGCGCCACCGATCGTTGGTCCAGCGGGCCATCGCGTCACCGAGGTTGACCACCAGTGCGCCTTCGATCGGCTCGACCAAGCGCCATTCGCCGTCGGGGTCGAGTACCTGGAGGCCGGTCTGTATCGGGTCGGCCAACAGCACGGTCAAGGTGCCGTAATCGGTGTGCGCGCCGGCACCCAGTTGGTCGGCGCGTCGTCGCCCATCGGCGGGATAGTTGAGGGCGCGCATCGCACTCGTGTGGCGATCGACGAGCGGCTCGAAATGATCCGGCGGCAGCTCGAGAGCGACGGCCATCAGCGACAACAGTCGTGCGCAGAGCGCAGCCATCTCGGCGTAATACAGCTCCCACGCCGGGCGAAGTTGTGGCAGCAAGGCTGGCCACAGGCTCGGCAACCAGGCGCTGACCTCGTCTGGGTCGCTCATCGTGTGCGTCGGGGCTTCGACGGGGCCGATTGCCAAGCTCTCCTTCAAGTCGGCTGCTCCATACTCGCCGCGCGATGCGGCCAGCATCTCGCCCTGCAACGGTGAGTAGCCGTAGGGGTAGCCGGGGTAGGGCATGGCCACGGCCAGCTTGTCCTCCAACGCCAGATCGAAAAAGGCCCGTGCGCTGTCCCATGCCTCGGTCATGACCGACGGGCTGACACCGTGCCCGGTCACCGTGAAAAAGCCGACCCGCTGCGCCGCGTCGGCGATTCTCGCCGCGGCATCGGGCGAGCCGAGATCAATCAGCGGGACCCAGCTCATCGTCCGGCGAACTGGGCGCGACCGATCCGATGGATCGACCAGAAGCCGCCGATCAAGGCGATCGCCCCGGCGACGACGGCGAGACGCCAGAGCATGACCTGATCACCGATCTGCTCGCGGCTGAGTTTGGCGGCGGAACGCGACTGCGCCAACTCACCCGGTATCGACCGCAAGACGTCGACGGTGCGTTTGAGCACCGGTTCGGCGTCGCGCAGCGAAGCGTTGGCCTGCTGAAGATCGCCTTGCACTACTTCGAGCGACGCTTCTGCTTGTTGCAGGTTCTTGTTCAGTTCGTCGATGTCTCCGATGAAACTGGCGATGTCGAGCAGCCCGCGCAGGCTGGCGCTGACGTCCTGCGTGGCGGCCATTGCATCGCTCGTGCTGATCAAGCCGTCGCCGATGACCCCGACAAGTGATTCGATCTCCGCTGCCGTCGTTGCCGATGACGACGCCAACGCCTCGGCCGAGTCGAGCGAGACCTCCATGCGCTCCAGCGCCAACTCGGTGGAATCGGCGAGGCGACCGACCGCGACCCAGGCGGCGATCGCCCCGGCCAGCGTCAACAGCATCGAGACGAAGAGGACGATCGAGATGCTCTGTCGCCGTTGGGTCATGGTGCGACGATAATCGTTGTCGGCGGCCGCGTCGCTAGGACGAGTCGCGCACGATCAACTCCACGGGAATGCGCCGCGGCTCAAAGTTTGCCGTCGGATTCTGCTGCAACTGTTGCAGTACGTCGACGGCCGCCAACCCGAGCGAGTCGCGGTCGATGCGCACGCTGGTCAAGCGCGGCGTCATCGCTGCGCACATCGCGACGTCATCGAATCCGACGATGGCGATGTCGTGGGGCACACGCACGCCGTCGGCCAGCAGTTGCTGCATCAAGCCGATGGCCATCAAGTCGTTGTAGGCCAACACGGCGTCTGGGGCGTCGACCATCGCGCCGATTACCTCGGCGGCGCGGCGACCGCCCTCGAGGCTGTTGCCTGTTTCGATAACCAGGCTTTCATCGATGTCGATTCCGGCTCGTTGCAGGGCGGCGCGGTAGCCGACCTCACGCCGGGCCGGCTGCGTGCCAAGGCGTGCCGTGGCATCGATCACCAAAGCGATACGGGTGCGTCCGCGATCGAGCAGATGCTGGACGGCGAGCTCGGCGCCGTTTTGGATCTCGGCGCTGACCGAGGCCACGCCCGGCCCGCGGATCTCGGTGTTGATAACCACGATCGGCAACCCGTCGGCAGCGAAGCGAAGCAGGTCGGTTTCGCTATCGCGAACAGGGAAGACCACGGCGCCGTCGACGGCATGGCCGAGCATCGAGCTCAGCGCCTGGTGTTGCGTGACGCGATCGCCGTTGGTGCTGGCAAAGAACATGGTGCGACCGGTGACACCGACGGCGCGCTGCACGCCTTCGGCAAACTCTGGGAAGAATGGGTCGAGCATCTCGGCGGCGATCAAGCCGATCGTGTCGCTGCGCCGACGGATCAGCCCGCGCGCCATCAGATTCGGGCGGTAACCGAGGGCATCGATCGCCTCCTGAATTCGCTCTCGGGTTTCGGCGGTGCAGCCACCCTCGCCGTTGACAACTCGAGACACAGTGCGCGCCGAGACACCGACGCGACGCGCTACATCGTCGAGCGTGACACTCGCCGAAGATCGGCGCCCATGTGTTCGGTCGACATGCATTCGAGAAGTCTGCCCAATCGCGAGAGAAACGACGGTGAGTATTCCGCAATGCGTCCGCTTGACGTCGTTTGCAGGCACATGTTACCGTACGTCAGCGTTGACGTCAGCGCTGACGTCAGACATCAACACGAGATGAACAGATCGTGTAGGCCGAATCGGCGTGGGGAAATCGCCCGTTCGGTTGTCGTAAGAAAGGGGACTCGATGGCAATCACCTCATCGGCTGCGTTGTCGGCCGACACACCGCTCAAGCCCGGTCTACGCGAACGCATGGCCCTCGGTGATCTTGGTCCGGCCGTGCTCTTTTTGCTTCCGGCGATGCTCGGTTTCGTCGTGTTCTATTTCCGCCCGACCGTGCTCGGTTTCTACAACAGCTTCACCGACAAAGAGCTGCTCCGCCCGAAATCGAAGTGGATCGGGCTGGACAACTACCGCGACATGCTCAGCGACGACGTCTTCTGGGACGCGTTGAAGGTGACGTTGCAATACGTCGTCTACAACATCGGCATCCAGACGATCTGCGCCATCCTCATTGCGTGGGTGCTCGATCGGCTGTCCCGCTCAGCGTTCTTGCGCACCGTCGTGCTCACGCCGTACCTGATGTCCAATGTTGTCGTCGCCATGCTGTTCTTGTGGATTCTCGACTTCCGGCTCGGCGTCGCCAACGCCTTTTTGGAATGGATCGGCATCGGCGCCAAGCCATTCCTGTCGTCCAAAGAATGGGCGATCCCCTCGGTGGCGCTGATCAACGTCTGGCGACACATGGGCTACACCGCGCTGTTGCTCTTCGCCGGCCTGCAGACCATTCCCAAGGAGGTCAAGGAGGCCGCGCTGATCGACGGTTGCGGTGAGTTCAAACGGTTCTTCAAGGTCACTTTGCCGTTGTTGCGCCCGGTACTCGCCGTGGTCTTGGTGATCACCCTGATCGGTTCGTTTCAGATCTTCGACACCATCGATGTGACCACCGAAGGCGGCCCGGTCAACGCCTCGCGGGTGATCTACATCTACATCTTCGATCAGGCCTTTGCCCGTCGAAACTTCGGCTACGCCTCTGCGCTGTCGGTGGCTTTGTTCTTCATCTTGGCTGTGGTCACCGTGGTGCAAATGCGTTTGCTGCGGGCCAACGAGTCGGATCTGGCCTAAGGGGGCTCGATGTCTGTTCTCACCGCTTCCACGTCCGAGACCGAGTTCGTACCCGAAAAGGTTCGGCGTACGTTCAAAATCGGCGACGCCTTGTTCTGGTGCGTCGTCGCCGCGCTGTTGATCGTCACCCTGTTCCCCTTCTATTGGTCGCTGCGCACCGCGTTCTCGACGAACTCGGCGTTGCCCGCCAACTCCAAGGGGCTGCTGCCGGCCAGATTCACCTTCAGCGGCTTTGAGCGCGCCCTCGGTCTGGCGAGCACGGAGGAGTCGATCGCTGCCGGCGGCTCGGGCGCCGAGATCAACTTCCTTACTGCGCTGAAGAACTCGGCGATCGTCTCCACAGCGGTCACCATCGGACAGGTGCTGTGTTGCGCGATGGCCGCCTATGCCTTTGCCCGACTCAAGTTTCCTGGGCGCAACGTGTTGTTCTTCATCGTCTTGACGGCGCTGATGATTCCGCCGATCTTCACCCTGTTGCCCAACTTCATGTGGGTCCGTGATCGCGGCTGGCTGAACACGTACATCGGTATCGCCTCGCCGAAGCTGTTGATGACCCCGTTCGCCATCTTCTTCTTGAGACAGTTCTTCCTCAACATCCCGCGGGAGATCGAAGAGGCGGCGGCGATCGACGGCGCGGGAAAGTTCCGCACGTTCTTCAAGATCATCGTGCCGATGTCGGCCTCACCGATCATCACCTTGGCGCTGCTGACCTTCATCGAGCAGTGGAACGACTACCTGTGGCCCAAGCTCGTCGGCTCGGACGAGAACGTCCGGGTGCTGACCGCAACGCTCGGCAACTTCCGGTCGCAAACCCCGCAGGGCACGCCGGATTGGGCGGGGCTGATGGCCGCCACCTGGGTTTCGGCGCTTCCGATTTTGATTTTGTTGTTGCTCGTCGGTCGCCGACTCGTCAACTCGATTCAGTTCTCAGGCATCAAGTGATGGCCTGTTTCACGATTTCCGCAACCACGCCGCGGGAAGGGTTCCCGGTCCCTAACCGGATTGAAGGAGAAACCCAATGAGGGGGAAATTACCCGCATTCCTCGCAGTTGCAGCACTGGCACTTGCCGCCTGCGGTGGCGATGAAGATTCACCAAGCACCGCTGACGGTACGACCGCGCCAGCGGTCACCCAGGCTGGCGACACGCCCGCCGTGACCGAGGCTGACGCCCCGGCCGCCGACGGTGTGACCATCAAGTACTCGATGTGGGACGCCAACCAGCTTCCGCCGTACGAGGCCTGCGCCAAGGCGTTCACCGCTGCCAACCCAGGCATCAACGTGACCGTCGAGCAGCTCGGCTGGGATGACTACTGGGCCGCGATCACCACCGGCTTCGTCTCCGGCACCGCGCCGGACGTGTTCACCGATCACCTCGCCAAGTACCCCGAGTTCGCCGAGACCGAGACGATTCTCCCGTTGAACGAGTTCATCGAGCGTGACAAGGTCGACACCACGATCTACTTCCCTGGTCTCGTCGATCTGTGGAAGCGCCCCAACGGCGACCAATTCGGTTTGCCAAAGGACTGGGACACCATTGCCCTGGTGGTCAACAACGTGATGCTCGAAGAAGCTGGCATCGACGCTGCAACCTTGAAGGAGCTGACCTGGAACCCGACCGACGGAGGCACCTTCGAAGAGCTGATCGCTGCTCTGTCGATCGACAACACCGGCAAGCGCGGCAACGAGGCCGGGTTCGACGCGAAGAACGTGAAGACGTTCGGCTTCGGCTTGGTCAACACCGGTGGCAGTAACGGCCAAACCGAGTGGAGCTGGCTGGCAGCGACCAACGGCTTCGCCTTCACCGACACCCCGGTGTGGGGCACCAGCTTCAACTACGATGATCCGGCGTTTGTCGAGACCATCGAGTGGATCACCGGTGTGATCGCCAAGGGCTATGCCCCGCCGTTCGAAGTCTTCTCGGCAACCGGTCACAACGACCTGTTCAAGGCCGGGCAGACGGCGACGACGTCGCTCGGTTCCTGGGAGATCGGCGATGCCCTCGCCGCTGAGTTCGAGACCACCTTTTTCCCGACCCCGGTCGGGCCATCGGGCGAGCGCGCCTCGATGTTCAACGGTCTCGCCGACTCGATCTCGGCCAGCACCAAGCATCCTGAAGAGTCGTGGGAGTGGGTCAAGTTCCTCGCGTCGGCCGATTGCCAGAACATCGTCGCCGAGTCGGCTGTTGTCTTCCCGGCGATTCCTGCAGCCGCAGATTTGGTGAAGACCACCCGCGCTGGGCAAGGCGTCGACGTCAGCGCCTTCACGATTCACGTTGAAGACGGCACCACGTTCACGTTCCCGATCGCCGACTACTCGGCCGACCGTGACGCGATCATGAACCCAGCGATGGAAGCAATCTTCACCGGTTCCGATGTCGCCTCAACGCTGAAGGATGCCAACGCCGAAGTCAACGCTCTCTTCGGCTGATTATTTGTCGGGGACGGCCGGTTGTATGGCCGTCCCCGCTTGCTCTCCCCCTAAGAGAATCGGGGTGAGGGGCCGCTGGTCCTTCACCCCGATACCACTCGAGACTCCAGTCGCCCAACCCCCCAACCCCCCAACCAACGACCTACGACATTGGAAGACCATGCCTAAGATCACGTTCGTCGGTGCTGGAAGCACCGTGTTCGCCAAGAATCTGCTCGGTGACATCCTCAGCCAGCCGGCGCTTGCCGGTTCCGAGATCGCCTTGTTCGACATCGACGAGGCACGCCTGCACACCTCAGAGATCGTCGCCGGCAAGACCGCGGCGGCGGTCGGCGCGATGCCGAAACTGACCGCCACCACCGATCGTCGCGCCGCTCTCGATGGGGCCGATCACGTGATCACCATGTTCCAGATCGGCGGCTACCAGCCATCGACTGTTGTCGACTTCGAGGTTCCCAAGAAGTACGGCGTGCGTCAGACGATCGCTGACACGCTCGGCGTTGGCGGCATCATGCGTGCCCTGCGCACCGTGCCGGTGCTGCTCGATGTTTGCGCCGACATGGAAGAGGTGTGCGGCGACGCAACCCTGTTGCAGTACGTCAACCCGATGTCGATCAACTGCTGGGCCATCAATCGCGCCCGATCGATTTCGACCATCGGCCTGTGCCACAGCGTGCAACACACCGCCGAGCAACTGGCAACCGACATCGGTGTGCCGATCGATGAGGTCCGCTACCTGTGCGCGGGCATCAACCACATGTCGTTCTACCTCAAATACGGGCGCCAGGGCGCCGACGGCATCGCCGACCTCTACCCGGAGATTGCTGCCTTCGCCGCCCGTGGAGACATCCCCTACCGCGGTAGCGAGGAGCGCACCGATGGTGGCATCTCCGGCCTGTCCGACGCGGTGCGTTATGAGATGTTCCAACGCCTCGGCTATTTCGTGACCGAGTCGAGCGAGCACTTCGCCGAGTATGTGCCGTGGTTCATCAAGCGTGATCGCCCCGATCTGATCGAACGCTTCGGCGTGCCGCTCGACGAGTATCCGTCACGGTGCGAACACCAACTGGCCGAGTGGGAGGAGCTGCGGGTGGAGATGGAAGACCCGAGTTCGACACTCGAGGTGACCCCCAGTGTCGAGTACGGCGCGGCGATCATTCATTCGATGGAAACCGGCCAGCCGCGTGTGGTCTACGGCAACGTGATGAACGATTCCGGGTTGATCTCCAACCTGCCCAGCGACTGTTGCGTCGAGGTGCCGTGCCTGGTTGACCACAACGGCATCCAACCAACGACCATCGGTCGCATACCGCCGCAGTTGGCGGCCTTGATGCAGACCAACATCAACGTGCAGTCGTTGACGGTCGAGGCGTTGCTGGCCGGCAACCGTGAGCACATCTATCACGCGGCGATGTACGACCCGCACACCGCGGCAGAGCTCGACCTCGACCAGATCTGGCGCTTGGTTGACGATCTCCTCGACGCCCACGGCGACTACATCCCCGAGGAGCTTCGCAGCTGAGTCGGCATGTGACGCTGCGGTTAGCGTCGACGCGGCGGTGGTTGAGGCGCTAATCAACTGGGCGGGCCGCGAGCCGATGCCGGAGCTGTCCTTTGTTGGTATCGGCGAAGGTCGCCCCGACCTTGCTGAGGCTCACGCGGAGATTCTTGTTGAGCATCTCCGCAACGCATCGTGATCATTGTCGACACTGGATTCTGGTCGCTGTCGCAAATCGCGCCGACCGTTGGCACCAACAAGCCACCAAACTGTTGCTCTCGCGTCGCCATGAGATGATCGTTCCCGCCCCAGTGATCGTGGAGTCAGCATGGCTGATCGCCCGAGAGCTTGGCAACACGGCGGAGGCCGGTTTCGTCGCCGCTGTCGGGCGTGGTGAACTGCTTATCGAGAACTTGCAGGCCGTCGATTATCAGCGCGCCGGCGAAATCCTGGCTGCGTACCACGACAACAACCTTGGCCTTGTCGACACCTGCGTCATGGCCACCGCTGAGCGACTCGGTTCGTCCATGATCGCGACGATCAACCCCGCGATTTCCGGATCGTCAGGCCGGCCCACTGCGACGCCTACGAGCTCCTTCCCGCCGTTACGGTCTGAGTGCCCTGCTTCACGCATGCCGGGATGAAGGACTGGCTGCGAGGACAGACTCGTAACTGGCGTAGCCGGCCATGTCGTACCGATCGACGGGCAGCGGATCGTCAACGCGTGGTGCCGACTTCGAATCCACCTTGCGCGCAAGGTGCCGGTGAACGAACTTCTGGATCGCCGCGGCCGACGATGCCCGGTAACCCTTGGGCGGTGACAGCGCCGCGCCCGAAGGCGTCGAGCTGATCGAGCTGGACAACACGTGGCGAAGTTCTTGTGCGTAGGCGGTACTCCGCTCTCGACGAGCGGCGCGATCCCGAACCCGATTGAGTGGCGCGTGTTGTCGGATACGGAGTTTGACGACTTCGCCGGGTTGGTGGACGCCGAGCAGATTTACCAGAAGACGCCCTCGTTGTTTCGTTGTCCGGTGAGCGGACACTTGTGGATCCTTTGGGACGGCATGGACTCGGAGCCCGTCGGCTACGCCCCGTTGACTGCCGCGGCCGACGGCGCCGACATGGAGTAGGTGACTCGGCGCTGTCACGAAACTCGTCAAGGAGCCACAATGGTCGTGCCCGGCGATGGCCTCGACGCAAGATCCAATGTGCTAGCATGCTTGCATGACTGCAACTTTGACGATTCGAGTCGATGATGAACTCGCTGACTTGGCGAGGGATCGCGCTCTGCAACAGGGGGTCTCACTGAATCAGTACGCGACGAACCTGCTGCGTGCTGCGCTCGATCCTGCGTCGAGCGGAGACTTGGTCGAATCGTTGAGGGAACGCCTACGTCGTTCAGGGTTGGATGTTCCGCGACCGGCGACGCCGGGCGGTGCGGTTTCGCGACCAGCTGCGGATGTTGTTGCGGCAGCGATGGGTGCGGCAGGGAGCGGTCGAGCACTGTCTGACATTGTGTCGGACAGTCGCGGATGACCGCTGCGTATTTCGATTCGTCGGCGATCGTAAAGCTTTACGCAAACGAGTTGCATCATGAAGCAGTTCGAGATCTTGTCGAGGTTCCGATTTGTACGTCGCTCGCTCGCGTGGAGGTCACGGCCGCGTTCTTTGGCAAGGCCCGCTCAGGCGAGATCGACGTGAAAGTCGCTGAAGTGCTGAGAGATGTCTTCCTCGCCGACTGGGGGGAAGGACGGTTTCTTCATATTGCGCCGAACGAACCGATCGAGTCCGAAGCTGCGCATCTCGCTTCGGTCTACTTGGTGCGCGGCTTCGATGCGGTACATCTTGCAACTGCCCTCGCTGCTCGTCGAGCGGTGCCCGAGTTGGCGTTGTTCGTGTGTTTCGACAAGCGCTTGAGTCAAGCGGCCGTCGGTGAGCAGTTCGAATTGTTGTCGGTCAAATGACGACACCGAGACAGGTTCACGGGCCAAACGTCCGATCGCTGTGCTCATTGCACTACTGGCGACGATTCTCGGATCAGGGGTCACACCTTGCGCCAGTGCGGGACGCTACATGTACGACTCGAGCCCAAGATGCCTGTAAACGACTCCTGGATCGCTGCAACTGCGCTCGCTCTAGACGTGCCGCTGATTACGCAGGATGACGACTTCAGCGCTGCAGTGGGCCTTGTCGAAGTCGTCAAGATCTGACCCTTAACCATGAGTTTGTGAGCTGCCTCGCTTCCGGCCGAGTGCGAGTATTACGACTCGTGCACCGGCGGTGGGGGTGGTTCTCGATTCGATGCTGTGTTCCAGTGGAGTATGACCTCTGCCGAAATCGAGGAAGCAGTTTCGACCTACGAGGCGAAGTGTCACAGCGGTTGCCCATCAGGCGCCATCGGAAATCATATTCATGACGTTCGGGACTACCTGTGGGGTCGTGCTGAGAGCAATGAACGCAGTCGCATGTGGGGAGTTCTTTTTGACCCTAGGGTTCTGGCGTGGTAGCCAAATTGGTGCTTGGTCCACCAACCGCAGGCGTGTGTGGCGGCGTGACCGGTGGCCTGATCGTCTCGGTGAGTTTGTCGGGCTGTACCGGAACGACTGGCGATCAGGAGTGGCAATCCTCGACACTCGCGTTCGGCATCATGTCAGGTGGCGGGTGTCGTTGGACGGGACACTCATGGTCTCCAACGCCACAGCACCGGAGGATTTGTCGGGTTGGTCTGTGTGTGGTGGTGGTGGTCTCGGTATGGGCGGCAGCGGTTCGGTAATGGTGTGCGTTGGCACGGACTCGAACTTCAACACCCCGTCGGATAAATCGCCCATGGTTGCGGTGTTTACCACCGGATCGCTTGGCGTGTCCGGCGAGGTCGGCCCGAATCTGCAGTTCAGTTACACCTGGGTGAGCACAGTTGACGCCGATGTGATCCGACCACAGTCTGGTTCACCGTCATGGTGCCCGGCATTCAGTGAAGCGATGTCCTCGCAATGTTGAGGCGAGCGTTCGCAGTTGTTGCCGGACATCTTGGGTGAGGATGGCTGCGTCATCTTGGCTGAGGACTGCTGACGGGTTCAGTCGGCGGTGATTTCGGTGATGGCGGCTCGTGCTGAGGATTCGTCGACGATGGCTTTCTTGGTGGCGTAGGCGGCGATGAGGGCTTGGACGGCGAGGTTGTTGATCGCTCGGGGTAGTCCTCGGGAGACTTGGTGGATCAGCCCGATGGCGTCGTCGGAGAATAGGGTGTCGGCTCGGCCGGCGAGTTTGAGGTGGTGAGCGATGTAGCTGCCGGTCTCGGTGGGGGTGAGGGGTGGCATGGCGTAGCGCAGCGCGATGCGTTGATCGAGCGCGGCGAACATGCCGAGCTTGATGCGTCGGCGTAGTGTCGGTTGGCCGACGAGCAGACACGCGAACGGGGATTTCGAATCGAGCTCGCTGTTGGTCAGGAGACGGATCTCTTCGAGTTGGTCGGGGGTGAGGAGGTGGGCTTCGTCGATCGCGACGACGACGCGTTTGCCTCGTTCGTTCTCTTCGGCGGCGAGCAGGTCAACGGTTTGTGGGATGAGTGATGCTTTGTGGAATCGGGGGACACCACCGAGGGCGGTGACGATGCCGTGGTAGATCCCGCGGGCTCCGATGGCGGGGTTGCCGAGGTAGATCAGCGTTGCTCGACTGTTGTCGAGTGCGCTGGTGGCGGCACGTGTCGCCACCGTTTTCCCGGAACCGACCTCACCGGTGATGACGCCAAGGGCTCGTTCTTGGATGCACCAGCCGATCCGGGCGACGGCTTCGTTGTGGCCGGTGGAGCGGTGCAGCATTTGCGGGGCGAGGTCTCTGCCGAATGGCATGCGGGCGAACCCGTAGTGGGCTTGCAGGAGTTCGATGCTCACAGTGCCTCACCGCCATCGACGGGGATCTGCATCTGGTCGGCGAGTTGGGTCGGGTCGGTCGTCACGGTCAGGGCGCGGTAATCGATGGTCGGGGTGAGACGGGTGAGTTCGCTGTTGTGGCGGTCGGCGACGAGGTTGAGGTAGTTGATTCCCGTCGCCGGGCGCACGGTGTCGGGGTCGGGTTTGACCATCGGGTGGCGGGTGTGCCGCCCGATGATCTGGGGGACACCGTGGCCCATCGGGCGGTTCTGGTAGCGGATCTCGATCTGGGTGAGATCGAACGGATCGAACACGACCTCGACCTTGCGGCCGACCAGCGCGCCGTCGACTTCGAAGGTGTTGCCGTGCAGGCTGACGGTGGCGGTCTTGGTGACGGTGCGGGTCTCGGACCATAGGAACGCCTCACGTAACCGGTCCGGGTGCGGGATCATGAACGGACCACCAGCCAGGTATCGGTCGATCGGTGCCTGGCCGGTCTCGGAATGGGTGCGGTGGTGATAGACGGTCTCGACCCACGCGACGAACAGACGGTTCAACTCATCGAAATCGGCGGGCGGGTTGACCGAGATCTCAACGAGGAACTGTTCTCGGACGGTGCGGAAGAACCGTTCGATCTTCCCTCGGCCTTCGGGACGTCCGGGTCTCGAGTGAATGAGGCGGATGCCGAGCACCGCGCAGGTGCGCAGCAACGGCGCCGACACATACGCAGAGCCGTTGTCGACGTAGATCGATTTCGGGATCCCGCGGGCGCCGAGCCCATGACGCAATGCTGCTTCGAGCCGGACGGTGTCCTCCGAAACACCCCACCGGAATCCGGGTAACGCCCGGGAGTGGTCATCCAAGAAGGCGAACAGGAACGCTTTGCGGGCACCGATGATCGGGCCATGCAATGCGTCACCGGTCCACCGGTCATTCGAAGCAGCGGCTTCGAACCGGCCGAACACCGCCGGCGGTGTGCCATCGGGGTGGACGTTCAACCCGCGGCGAGCGAACTCACGCTGGATCGTGCGCGCCGATGGTGACCAGCCGTTGGACACGGTGATGATCTCGCCGATCTGCGCCGCGGTCCGTTTCGGTGCTTCCAACTTCAACTTCACGGCGAGTTCCAACACCGAAACCGCGGTGAACGGTGCTGCGGTGCGTGTCTGGGGGAACAAGGCGTCGAACCCTCCGGTCTGCCACGCCCTGATCCACCGGTCCACTGACGAACGCCCAACACGGACACGTTCACCGCCTGGACCGTGATGTTCGCGACCAGCGAGTTCCCGCACGAGCACACCGCGTTCGGCATGCGAGATCGCCGGGTCGGCAGCCTCACGGATCAACGAATAGCGGAACAGGGCGACATCACGACGACGATCGCTCATCAGGGCCTCTTTCAGGGTCGACTGCCGCCGGGTTTCGGCGACGGGTTGACGATCTCAAATCAGCGAGCGGCCGCCCAGGGGCAACCCGTGTTGCACAACAACCGGCCCCGAGACGCCCGAACCGTGAACTGCCACGGCGGCAACGGCCCGAACCGCAACACCCCCGCACGAGCCGCGACAGCGATCGCTTCGACCGCGTCACCCACCGCCGTGCCGGTCGGGTCGATCGGCACGAGCACCGGATCCAGATCATGAGCGAGCACCGTGAACCACACCCGGATCGCCTCAGCCCACGACGAGAACCGCCGCAACCAGCCGCGCACCGTCGCCGCGGGCACCCCCAACCGCTCGGCGGCACGCCGATGACCGTCACCACCAGCCTTGGCCACCAACGCCGCGCCGATCACCCCCACCTCGTCGCGCCGTCTGACCAGCGAATCCTGCGCAACCAGCACATGCGTACGTCGGCACACCGAACATCGGCCACGACGAGGCTGCCGCCACACCTCCACAGACTCAGCGCAACGCAACACCCGCCGTCGAGCAGACCCCCACGGCCGCACGCTGCCCGAACAATCCGGGCAGTCGAACTCGCCAGCAACCAGCCCACGCTCGACTTCGAGCGGATCGATACCTACGATGATCATCAGTGCCTCCGGGCGCCCAAAGGGCCCTCCCGTTCACTGCCAGGTGAATCAACGGGAGGGTCCTTGCGCGACCAGTCTCACCGCCACCACCCCAACCATCCTCACCACACCTGTCACCAACCAGCCCCACCATCCTCAACGAACCTGGCGCTCTACAGCAGTCATCGGAGCCTCGGCAACTCTTGCTTCGTGTCTTTCGGGGTCTGAGGCGCAGTCGCGTCATGTTGTTCAATTTGTTGGGGCGAAAGGCAGTCGGCTTTGCTTCGTTCCCGAGCAGGCTGATGCGTTTTATACCGGCTGTTACATCCCGAGTGCGGAGTTGGAATCCGCCGATGTCGGGGTCGGGGACTGCGTAGAGGTCTTGCTCTCAGAGATCTGGCGATTCGCCGACATTGAGGCCACACTGATCGAGGTGTTGGCTCGCCCGTGCGAGATCAACCCAAAGTTCTTGAAGCGTGTGACAAAAATGTTGATGGATCGAGATAGCCCGACCGGGTATGACCAAGACCGCCGCGCGGAGGACGTGTATCCGCAGGAAGATCTCGGCGAGGTGCCCTGACGCTGCCGGCCGTTTGAAAGGCACCCGGCATGACCGCGCTGGTGCCGGCGAGGATCATGACGAATGTTTCTCTTATGACGGTGGCGGCCGCCTGGTCGCCGCGTTCACAGCAATGCTTTCCGGCGCTGTCAGCGGCGGGCCGCAATGTGCTGTGACCCCGAATCCGGGGTCGTCGGGGTATCAGGAGTCGTTTGATGTGGATGATATTATGCAGGGCATCATGTCCCGCCGCCGCTAAAAAGGTAGCCAGACGCCGAGGAAACTGCGCGTCAAGCAAAAGCCGCACTAGGCCGCCAGGATCGGCATCGTTGAACGTGTTCGGGTGGCCAATGCGGCGAACTCCAACGCTGCCAGAACATCGTCTAACTCGAGGTCTGGATTGTCCGCCAACACGGCGTCGATCGTCATCCCGCTGGACAGTAGACCAACGATCCATTCGACTGGATATCGCAGGCCCCGGATGCAAGGACTGCCGTGGCAGATCCCGAAATCGATGGTGATGCGCTCCAAACGACTCATGGCCCGACGTTAGCAAGCTGCCGGAAGTTCGCACGCCCCAATGAGCGGATTTAATGACGATGGTCGGCGGTGCACGAGGGCTCGCACTGCAGGTATCAGCAGCAAGATCTCGCCTGTGTTCCACGCCGCGTGCGTGTCGAGCCGATCAGCTGTGGTGACGAACGGTAGGCGGCAAATGAACGACACACCAGGCGTCGTCGAGTTGAAATCCAACCAACCGTTACGACCGACAACACCGGGCAGCCCCTGAGCGGTGACGCCACCCCGCCCGAAGGCATCGAGCTCGTTGTTCACCTGCAAAAAGCGCACGAACATGTAGGTGTGCTCCAGCGCATGCAAGCTGGCCCAGGCCACCAGCGCGTATCCCCACCAGCTGCGCATACCGCGGCTGAACAGCACAACAACGCCAGCGACCACCAGCCAGTTCCACACGAAATGGACCCATTCCGAGTTGGCCGGCGAGAGCAGGCCGTTGCTGGTTCGCAACGGTCGATGCAGCACGTGTCGCTGCACCCATTGGGTGATGTGCTCGGCGGCGTGCAACGCCTGAACCGTCAACAGCGCAGCAGCAAAAGCGACGGTCTTGCCGAACAGTCGGGCGTCGCTCCACCATTTGACCAGCGCTGGCACCATCATCATCGCCAGGAAGAGTGCTACCGCCTTCCACAGCGGCCATCCCCGCTCTTCACGAAACCAGCGGGCGGTGAACAACGAGACGAGCGTTGCGGCGACGACCAGTACCGTGTTCTCACGCGGGTTGAGCACCTCGCGCAGACGCAGTGGCCGTGATCTGACGGCAGCCTGTTCTTCGGTGGCAGTCAGCGTTGCTGTCATTGGTTCGGCTCCTCTCTCTGGACGACGTAGCGCGTCGCCGCGATCGGGCTTGGAATCGTGGTGGTGGTGCCGTCGGGCCAACGGATCACCGCTTCGGTGACCTCGCCGCTGGCCCCGTCAACGAGTCCGAAATGCAGGCTCATGGCCGACCCGGACAGATAACCGCCGCCGGCACGAACATGGCGGACCTGGACCCCGTCACCAGTGCGCAACTCCACGCTGGCACCGAGCGCGTAGGTGTTGCCGGTCCCCGGTTGGCGCAACTCGAATTCGATCGCCTGCCCACTACACAACTGATTCTCGTAGGCCATCGACGGGCTGTCGAGGTTGTTGACCACGGCATCGAGGCGGCCGTCATTGTCGAGGTCGACAAGTACCGAGCCCCGCCCACTCTGGCGCGAGTCGAGGCCGACGTCGCGCTCGCGGAAACGACCGCTGCCATCGTTGAACAGCGCCAGATTCGGCTCGATGACCTCGGCATTGTCCAAGTAGGGGAACGTCTCGAAAGCGATCATCCCGTTGACCACGTAGAGGTCGTTGTGGCCATCGTTGTCGAGATCACCGAACCGGCTCGACCACGCCCATCCGGTGGCGTCGACCCCGGCCTTCTCGCCGACGTCGCGGTAGCCGCCATCGGCTTGGCTGACCTGCAACATGTTGCGGATGCGCTGTGGCCCGGTGGGCCGATCGAGCTCGTTCATCGTCGCCATCAGCGGCAACCAGGCGGCCAACACGTTGGTGCTGGTCGTCGCCGGGCTCATGTCGGTGGCGAACAACTCTTCAATGCCGTCGTTGTCGATGTCGCCAGCATCGAGGCTCATCGTGTGTGCCGGAAACACCGGAAACGGATTGGCTGGTGTCAGTGCACCGTCGCCATCGTTGGCCCACGTCATGTCGTCCATCGCAAAGTCGTTGCCGACGATCACGTCGAGGTCGCCGTCGTGATCGCTGTCGATCATCGCGGTGACCAAGGCCTGACTGTCTTTCGCCAGACGTGTGGCCTGGAAGCGCTCCCCGTCGCGCAGGTAGGCATAGACACCGGCCCCATCGCTGAACAGAAACGCACTGCGCAGTCGTTGATCGAGTTCGGCATCATACGAGCCGGTGACGAGGTCGAGGGCATCATCGCCATTGAGGTCGCCCCACGCCATCGAATACGAGGCGGCGCCAACGCCAAGCAGCGGCGCCTGTTTGAACTGGCGATCGCCAAGGTTGCGGAACAGGGCAACACCCGAGCCGCGATGGGTGGTGACGATGTCGAGCAAACCGTCGGCGTCGACGTCGACGAGGTTGACGGCGCGGGTGCTGCGGTCGAGCAACTTTTGGGTAGTGAAGCGCCACCCACCCTCGTTCCACAACACGGTGTTGGGACCTTCCAAGTTGCCCAGAACGATGTCGGCAAACCCGTTGCCGTCGAGGTCGCCAGCCGCGACGCCAGCGCCGTTGCTGTCGAACAGGCGTGCCGGGGACTGGGTTGGTTTGGTGTGATGGTCCAACGTGTGGGCAGCAAAGGTGGTAGCGCATTCGTCCATCGCGGCGAGCGGTTTCGGCGTCACCGTCGCTGCTGCGGCCACACCGGTGGGCGCAGCTTGCACCCGGCCATTGGACCCGAGAGTGCCCTCTGGCGCGGCGGCGAGAGCGAGGCCGCCACCAACCGCCAACACGGCTGCGCCGACAGCGAGCCGCTTTCGGCCAAGCCCTGTGGTCTTCATGCCCCTTGACACCCCATAGAGGAAGACCTTAGGCTACGTCAGCGTTGACGTCAACGCTGACGTACCGAGCCGAAGACTCGACATGTCAGAATGGCGAGCCAGCAAATCATGCCTTGGGGTGGCAATGGGGAACAGTGCACAAACCGACGCTCGGGTTGACCCGTACCTGGGCACCGTCGTGCACGTGGTGCAGTCGCGCCAGGCCCGCCCCAACCTGCCCACCGTCGGTTGTCCCTTCTGCGTCGGTGGCCTCGAGGCGCCCGAACCTTACGACGTCAAGGCCTTCGCCAACCGTTGGCCGGCGCTCGGCCCCGGTCGCTGCGAGGTGGTGCTGTACACGTCGGAGCATGAGGCGACGTTCGTCTCGCTCGGTGCCGAGGGTGCCCGCAAGGTGATCGACCTGTGGGCCGAGCGGACAGCGGCGTTACGCCAGATCGACGGCGTCGAGTTCGTGCTCGTGTTCGAAAATCGAGGGGCTGAGGTCGGGGCGACGATCGCCCACCCGCACGGCCAGATCTACGCCTACGACCACGTTCCCAGTCGGCCGCTGCGCCGCTTCGCCAACGGTTGGCGACCCGAAGCCGATCGCCGCGACCGTCAGGTGTTGAGCGAGCAGGGTTGGCATGTGTCGACGCAGTTCGCTTCCGTGCACCCGCTGGCGCTGTCGATCAGCCATGAGCGTCGCTTCGCCGACCTGGCCCACGCGGATGACGAAGCCCGCACCGGTCTGGCCGACGTGCTCATCGAGGTGATCGGCCGTCTCGATCGCCTCTACGATCGCCCGTTGCCGTACATGATGTGGCTCAACCAGGCACCGACGACGTGGGACGGCGAACCGGTGTGGTTCAACATCGAGATCGTCTCGCCGTGGCGAGCCGCTGGCGTGCCCCGCTTCATCGCCGCCGCCGAGGTGGCCTGCGAGGAGTATTTCAACCCTGTCGATCCCGCTGAGATCGCTGGCCGACTGCGAGCGCTGGCATGAGCGAGCACATTCGTGTCCGCGCCCCGGGGCGAGTGAACCTGATCGGTGAGCACACCGACTACACCGGTGGCCTCGTCTTTCCGATCGCCATCGACCGCTGGACCGAGGTCATCGGCCAGCGCTCCGATCGACTGCAGGTGAGCTCCGACGACGGCGAAGGCGACATCGACCTGGCACTCGCGGACTGTCACGATCCGGGTTCGATTGCCGGGTGGGGTCGCTACGTCGCCGCAGTGGCCGATGAAGTCGGCAACGGGAATGGCTTGGCTGCTCACGTCACGACCACGATCCCCGTCGGTGCCGGCTTGTCATCGAGCGCCGCTTTGGAAATGGCCATCGGCCTAGCCCTCGGGTTCGACGGCAGCGCCCAACAGTTGGCCGAACTGGGTCGGCGCGCCGAACATCGCGCCACCGGAGTGCCGACCGGAATCATGGATCAATTGTGCATCGCTGCGGCCAAGGACGCCCATGCGACGCTGATCGATTGCCGCTCACTGGCGATCACCCACGTGCCGATCCCCACGGACGTCGACATCGTCGTGCGTTTCATCGCTCACCGCACGCTGCAGGGTTCGGCCTACGCCGACCGGGTCCACGAATGCGCCACCGCTGAAGCGTTGATCGGGCCGCTGCGTGACGCCACCGTGGCCGATCTCACCGGGATCGATGACGACGTCGTGCGCCGCCGGGCACGCCACGCGATCACCGAGAATCTGCGGGTGCTCGACTTCGCCGCTGCGCTTGCGGCCGGCGACTACAGCGCAGCCGGTGAGGTGATGACACGTGGCCATCAAAGCTTGCGCCACGACTATGAGACGTCCACGGCTGTGATGGACGCGGCAGTCGCCGAGTTGACCGCGACGCCGGGGGTGTACGGGGCGCGGATGACGGGCGGCGGTTTCGGCGGCTGCGTGGTCGCCTTGTGCGCGCCGGATGCCGACGTCACCGGCTGGAAGGTGCGCCCCGTCGACGGCGCCCATCACGTATTGCAAGCCGAACAAACCGAAGCAACACATCGACTCGAGCATTGAGGAGACAGCCATGGCAACAGTGCAACTGGACAAGGTCAACAAGGTCTACCCGAACGGCTTCCACGCCATTCACAACCTCGACCTGATGGTCGACGACGGCGAGTTCATGGTGCTCGTCGGCCCTTCGGGCTGCGGCAAATCGACGGCACTGCGCATGGTCGCAGGATTGGAGACGATCAGCAGCGGGCGAATGAACGTCGGGGACAAGATGGTCAACAACGTCGCCCCGAAAGATCGCGACATCGCCATGGTCTTCCAGAACTACGCGCTGTACCCGCACATGACGGTGGCCGACAATATCGGCTTCGCCCTCAAGCTCGCTGGTCTGTCAAAGGACGAGGTCAAAAAGCGTGTCGGCAAAGCTGCCGAGGCTTTGGAACTGACCCAATACCTCGATCGCAAACCGGGACAACTCTCCGGCGGTCAGCGCCAACGCGTCGCCATGGGGCGGGCCATCGTCCGCCAACCGGCGGCGTTCTTGATGGACGAGCCGCTGTCCAACCTCGATGCGAAACTGCGGGTGCAGATGCGCGCCGAGATCGCTCGACTGCAGCGTGAGCTCGGGGTGACGACGATGTATGTCACCCATGACCAGGTCGAGGCGATGACGATGGGTGATCGAGTCGCCGTGCTCAAGGACGGCTACCTGCAGCAATGCGCCTCGCCGCAAGAGTTGTACGACCGGCCAGACAACGTCTTTGTTGCCGGGTTCATCGGTTCGCCATCGATGAACCTGTTCGAGGCCACGATCAGCGTCGACGGCCAGGGCGGGTCGATCCGCCTCGGTTCGCAGCAGCTGGCCTTGTCGCCGACTGTGCTCGCTGCCCGCCCCGGCTTGAGCGCTTACAACGGCAAGCGTGTCGTGCTCGGTATCCGCCCGGAGGACTTCCAAGATCTCGCCCACAACAACGAGACCGAGACGTCGACGATCAAGGCGCCGATCAGTTTGGTTGAGTCGCTCGGTTCGGAGATCATGGCCCACTTCGCGCTCGACGCGGCGCGAGTCAAGCCGGGCGATCCCGACGCCGTCGAGGAGACTGTCGGAACAGCCAACACGGTTGGCCGCTTCAACCCACGTTCACGGGTGCGCCCCGGCGACACCGCTGATATCGCCGTATCGGTCGCTAATCTGCATTTCTTCGACGCCGAAACCCACGACGCCATCTGGAGCTAATCGGCGACCGAATGCCGCCGCAGACCTCGATTAGGTCTGACGTTGAGTCGACGATCGCCTCGACCCCCTACGACGATGACATACCCGCAGAACTCTGCGCCTAACGAGGCTACGTCACGGGCCAGAATCACCTGGCATGGCGATCGACGACGCACAGTTGGCGTCGTGTACTGGACGCGTTGAAGGCCAATCGCCCTATTTCAGGTGGTTGGCCGACAAAGCGACCCGGAGACTCGAGAGATGTCGAAGTTGGCCCAGCAAGCGGCCTTGAGTTCGTAGCCGATGTTTGGCCAACCGGCGTTGACGACTTTCAGGCCTTTGGCTTGGACGTGCTCGACAGCCGGGATGAAGTCGGCGTCGGATGTAACGAGGATGGCTACGTCGTAGGCGCCTTGCCATGCGAGCGACAGAAGATCGGTGAGGAGAGCGGTGTCGACGCCCTTTTGCCTGCACCACGAAAGGCATCGCCACAGGTGGGGCAGGCCGAGGTCTCGGTGCCACAGTTGCGGCATCGGATCTTGCGCAAACGAGGTCGACGTTCGCGAAGCTTGACGTCGAAACTCGGTTGCCGGTCGAGGAAGGTTGTAAACACGCGAGCCCGGGCCACAGTCACCTCCAAAAGCAATGCAGGGAGCCCTGTTATGGGCTCCCACCCGCCCACGCAACAGAGGCCTGCCCTCCTCGCCGTTCGGGACCGATCGTCCCCGATGTGGGTGGTGGCGATGTCTCCGTCGGGTGTGGATGCCGAGCGCTGGGATCCCGCCTGATCAGCCGCGGTGAGCGATGGCCAGATCGGCGATGTCACGCATGATCTTGGCCAGTTGAAAGTCTTTCGGCGTGTAGATCGCGGCGACGCCCATGGCCAGCAGCTCAGCGTGATGCGCCTCGGGGACGATGCCACCGAGCACCACTGGGCAATCGACGCCGTGGGCTTGGAGTTCGCTGAACAGTTGCCTGACCAGATGCAGGTGCGAACCGCTGAGGATCGATAGGCCAATGACGTCGGGGTCTTCATCGCCAGCGGTCGCGGCGATCTGCGCTGGGGTCGAGCGCACCCCGGCATAGATCACCTCCATCCCGGAGTCGCGGGCAGCAACGGCGATCTGTTCGGCACCGTTGGAGTGGCCATCGAGACCGGGCTTGCCGATCAGCAGCCGCGGCGGGCCATCGGGGATGGTGCGCACGTAGGCAGCGACCTCGGCGAGTTCCTGCGTGCGCCGACCGACCGCCGCGGAGACCCCTGTCGGCGCCCGGTATTCGCCGAACACGTCGCGCAACACGTCGGTCCACTCACCCACCGTTCCCCCAGCGCGGGCCAAGGCGATCGATGGTTCCATGATGTTGTGGCCCAACTCGGCGGCATGGCGCAGGGCCTGCAGCTCGGCGCTGACCAACACGTTGTCGCGCTGCGCCCGCCACGCTTGCAGCGCCTCAACGGTGTGCTGCTCGACCGCGGCGTCGACGGTGAGAATATTGTCCACCGTGCTCAACGGGCTGGGACTGGTTTCGGTGAAACGGTTGACGCCGACGACGGTGATCTCACCTGCCTCGATCTTTCGGGTCCGCTCGGCCATCGAACGCACCAGCTGACCCTTGAGATGATCGATCGCTTCGAAGGCACCGCCACGGGCCAGGATGTCGTCGAGTTCCGCCGACGCCGCGACGTATAACGCCGCGGTCTTGGCCTCGATCACCGTCGAACCGCTGAAGATGTCGTCGTACTCCAACAGGTCGGATTCGAAGGCCAACACCTGCTGCATGCGCAGCGACCATTGCTGGTCCCACGGCCGCGGCAGACCCAGAGCCTCGTTCCACGCCGGCAACTGCACGCTACGGGCGCGGGCGTCCTTGGACAGCGTCACGGCGAGCATCTCGAGCACGATGCGCTGCACGTTATTCTCTGGTTGCTGCTGGGTGAGGCCGAGCGAGTTGACCTGCACGCCGTAGCGGAAGCGCAGGGCGTTGGTCTCGGTCACGCCGTAGCGTTCGCGGCCGATTCGCTCCCAGAGTTCGGCGAAGGCGCGGAACTTGCAGACCTCCTCGATGAAGCGAATGCCGGCGTTGACGAAGAACGAGATCGAACCGAAAACCTGACTGAACCGCTCGGGCTCGACCTGGCCACTGTCGCGCACCGCATCGAGCACGCCGATCGCCGTCGCCAAGGCAAAAGCGATCTCCTGCACCGGCGTCGCTCCGGCCTCTTGCAGGTGGTAACTACAGACGTTGATCGGGTTCCATTTCGGTGAATGGTGGGAACACCAGGCGACCATGTCGACGATCAAGCGGCGCGATGCCTCTGGCGGGAAGATGTAGGTGCCGCGGCTGAGGTACTCCTTGACGATGTCGTTCTGCGTCGTGCCGCGCAGCGCATCGGGGGCCACGTTGCGTTCTTCGGCATTGGCGACATACAAGGCCAACAGCCAAGCTGCCGTGGCGTTGATGGTCATCGACGTGTTCATCTTCTCCGGCGGGATTTCGGCCAGCAGGGCGCGCATGTCGCCGAGGTGGGCGACGGAGACACCGACCTTGCCGACTTCGCCCCTGGCCAGGACATGATCGGGGTCGTAGCCGGTTTGGGTTGGCAGGTCGAAGGCCACGGACAGGCCCGTCTGGCCCTTTGACAGGTTGGTGCGGTACAGCTCGTTGGACTTCGCCGCCGTCGAGTGGCCGGCATAGGTACGCATCATCCACGGTGAATCCGGTGTCGCCATGTCCCATTGTTTCGCGCGGGCGCGACGGCTACGAATCCGCAGAGGACGGTTGAATCGGTTCAACGTCGACGACGACTACCTGCCGGTCGTCGAATGGGTCGCTCTCGACCACGGTGATCTGCCAACCGTCGACGATCAGCGGCCCATCGTCGTTGGTCAGCAACGAGGTAAATGGCGGTGTGCCGATTGCTTCGCTGACCAGGCTGGTGTCGCCGCCGGGCTCGACGGCGCGATCGATCTCGACCCGGTGAATCGCCACGCCAGATTGGGGCAACGTGGCATTCAGGCCGGTCGCCGCCAGGAATTCGATGGTCAACAACGACGTCGTACTCACCGGCAGGACAACCAGGCGCAACCCTGAATCGCCTGCTGAGTCGTGGAGTTCAAACTGTTCCGGTTGCGAACCAGCGGTCACCAGGTCATCGCCGAGCCAGCCGAGCAGGTGGCGGTTGAGCGCCAGTGTGGCTTGGGCATTGCGGGCCGCTGGATCGATCTCCCGCGGTGCCGCGCTGTTGCTCATCACATCGAGCGAACTGGCGTACAACTGGCTGATCGATCCGCTGTGGCCGAGCCCGAGGGCATGCCCGAGCTCATGTTCCACCAGATCGAGCGGCGGCGTTGCACCCCAATCGGGGTGAAAGTCGCTGCCCCCGACATAGACCGCACGTGACGAGGGAGCGGCTGTTGCCCAGCCACCCGCAGCCGTGTCGGTGTGCTCGGCGTTGGCCACCGCCAGGATCACACCGGCCGACGTACCCGATCGTTGGCGCGCTTGGGCAACACAGTCGTGCGAGGTGTCCGTCGCCGCCATCACCACCGTTTCGCCGGGAACAAAACGTGGTCGATAGTGCCCCGACGACAGCCGAGCGAAGTAGGCCGGAACGACCGCATCGATCTGCGCCGCGAGGCGGGCGGGATCGAGAGTCAGGCGCAGTCCCAGCTCGCCATAGAGCGCATCCGTTGTATCCGTCGGGACATCGCAGACCCACACCGCAACGGTTTGCTCTGCGGGCGGATCGGCGAGCGTGGCATCGAGCATGGCGAGAACGTCGTCGGCCGACGCGGAGCGACCTTCGATCGCCGATCGGGTGCTACTGCAGCCCGCAACCAGGCCAACAATCAAGAACGTAGAAAAACTCAAGAGTCTGGCAAATCGCTTCCGTCGGCGCGAACCGACTCTTACAGTGGACGCATTCGGGAAGGAAGCCACCGGGGCTCCCACCGCCGTGTGGTCCTCAAAGTCGTGGTGCTGGCGGTCGGCGAGGGCCGCCGCCAGCACCATCGAAGGCCCGCTCATCCGACCGCCGCAACGAGCCGCGTCAGATAGTCGTCACGGCACATCTCGGTGGCCCCCATGCTCGCCAGATGCGGGGTCAGCCATTGCACGTCGAGAAGTTCGACCCCGGCCCGACGCAAGATGTCGACAAGAGCGACGAGGGCTACTTTTGAGGCGTCGCGTTTGGTCGAGAACATGCTTTCGCCAGCGAAAAACCTGTTGATGCGCACCCCGTAGAGGCCACCGACGAGCTGACCGTCATCGCTGTAGGTCTCGATGCTGTGTGCCCAACCGAGATCGTGAAGCAATGTGTAGGCATCGATGAATGCCGTGTTGATCCAGCCACCGTCGCGCGGCAATTCAGCGCACGCGGTCACCGTTTGGCGGAAGGCTGTGTCGACCCGCACTTCGTACTGGTTGGCGCTGACCCGCAGCGATTTGCTGACCCGCAGCGCATCGAGTTCGAGCACCCCGCGGGGATCCGGAGACCACCATCCGATCCGTCGCCAATTGCTCGGCATCGGAAACAAACCATGGCTGTAGGCATCGAGCAGTGTCGCCGGGGCGAGATCGGCGCCGATCCCGACGAACCCGTGGGCGTCGGCCGAACGAGGGTCGGGCATCTGCCAGCGACTGGTGCCTGGACGTGCACCTTGTTGTGGCAACAGCAACGAGGCGAAACTCGGTAGCGCGGGGTTGCTCACCGATGGAAGTCAAGCAGACTGCCGAGCCGTTTAGCGGCTGTAGTCGAAGAAACCGCGCCCGGATTTTTTGCCGAGATGACCGGCGGAAACCATGCGCCGCAGCGTCGGCGCAGCCGCGTAGTTCGGATCGCGGAACTCGTTGTACAACGCATCGAGGATCGCCAGCGACGTATCCAACCCAACCAAATCGAGCAAGGCGAACGGTCCCATCGGGAAGTTGCAACCTCCGCGCATCGCCCGATCGATGCTGTCGATACTGGCCGTGCCCAACTCGGCCATACGCACGGCGTTGTTGAGATAGGGGAAAAGCAAGGCGTTGACGATGAAGCCAGCACGGTCCTTGACCTCGACAGCGTCCTTGCCGCACGCTGCGGCGAACGACAGAGCCGCGGAGATCGTCTCGTCCGATGCGGTCAAGGGGCGCACGATCTCCACGAGCGGCATCGCCGTTGCCGGGTTGAAGAAGTGAATACCGCACACCTGGGTCGGCCGGCCCGTGGACATCGCCAGATCGACCACCGGCAGCGTGCTGGTGTTGGTCGCCAGAATCGCCCGTGGCTGGGCGATCTGGTCGAGTTCGCCGAACAGCTGACGTTTGATCTCCAGGTCCTCGATCACGCTCTCGATGATCAGGTCGCAGCTCTCCAGTGCCCCGAGATCGGCGGTGGTGGTGATCGCCGCGACGATGGTGTCGCGCCGCCCGGATTCGAGTTTGTTGCGGGTGACCTGCCTGTCGAGGCTGGTCAGGATCGAGTCCTTCAAGGCGTGGGCGGTGGTGGTCGTGCGGCAGCGGACGATCGCCTGAAAACCTGCTTTGGCCACCACCTCAGCGAGCCCGGAGCCCATGATGCCGGAACCGACGATGCCCACCGTGCGAATCGTTCCATCGTGTGCCTGATGCATCGCGTCACGATAGTTACTGACGGGTAACAACGGCGAGTTGAACATCGAATTGAACGGTTACGATTCGCCCATGACTCGACCGAGCTACCCGGGAACATTGGCACTCATCGGCGGTGGACCGTTCATCGCCAACGACGATCTCGACCGACGGTTGATCGCCTCGGCCAAGGCTGAGACGGTGGTCGTGCTGCCGACGGCGGACGCCTTCGAACACCCTAGCCGGGCGATCGAAACCGCTCAACAGTGGGGCACGCGCCTCGGCGTCGGCATTGATGGTCGCCTCGTGCTGCGTCGGGCGGAAGCGAATCAGCAAGATCACGCCGATGCCGTCGCCTCAGCGCGGATGGTCTATCTCGTCGGCGATTCGCCGCTGCATCTGCGCTCGGTGCTCAAGGACACCCTGCTCTTCGAGGCGCTGATCACCGTGCTCAGCAACGGCGGTGTCGTCGCCGCCTCCGGGGCCAGCGCAGCCTGCCTGTGCGACCCGATGATCGACCCGCGCGGCGGCGCGTTCACCCTTGGGTTGGCGCTCGCCGACGAACTCGCGGTGCTCACAGAATCAGAGACGCTGTCGCCTGAACGGGTACATCGCACCCTGCACCTGCGGGGAACGTTTGCCATCGCCGTGTTGCCCACCGGTTCCGCCCTGCTCCACAGCGCCAACGCCTGGGAGGTCGTCGGTGCCGCAGTGGTGCACGGCGAACTGCCGGTGTGAATCAGCTCGGCGAACGCGCCGAACTCAGCTTTCGGTGATCGTTACCGAGGTGATGTAGACGGGCTCGGTTGACGGTTGGCGATCGCCAA
Source organism: uncultured Acidimicrobiaceae bacterium (assembly GCA_963732585.1). Taxonomy (GTDB): domain Bacteria; phylum Actinomycetota; class Acidimicrobiia; order Acidimicrobiales; family Ilumatobacteraceae; genus WLMZ01. The sequence goes on from CAVSZY010000004.1 coordinate 936,703, forward strand.
CGCCGAGTGCGTCGATGTCGCTGACGGTGCTGTCGAGGCCATCGGTGACCTGGCCGAACAAGGCGTAGCTTGGCGGTAGAGCGACGCCTTTGTCGCCGGTGACCACGAAGAACTGCGAGCCGTTGGTGTTCGCCCCAGAGTTGGCCATGACCAACGAGCCGAGCTTGTACTCACCGGGCGCAGGCAGTTCATCGTCGAATTGGTAGCCGGGGCCGCCGCTTCCGGTGCCGGTCGGGTCGCCGCACTGGAAGACGAAGCCAGGCACCACGCGGTGGCACAGGGTGTTGTCGAAGTAGTGGTAGCGGGCCAGGTAGACGAAGCTGTTCACCGTGACCGGGGCGCGCTTGGCATCGAGTTCGACGGTGAAGTCTCCTGCCGTGGTTTCGAACACCGCGGTGTAGGCCTTGGCTCGATCGATGCAGGTTGGCGGATCGACTGTGGGGAAGTTGACGACGCGGCCCTCGCTGCCGTCGTCTGCCGGGCAGGGCAGGTTGCCAGCGGCTTGGGCCTCGGGCGGCACCACGGTGACGGTCGGCAGCGGGGCGACCGTGGCCACGGTGGTTGTCGGCTCGACGACCGTGGCAACAGAGACGGAGTCCTGGGTGGCGAGGGTGGCGAGGGTGGTCGGTGCCTCGGTGGTGAACGTGACGGCTGCGCCGAGATCGGTACCGGGCGTCTCGTCGCCGCCAAAGAGCTTGGAAGCGATGATGACCAGCGCCACTGCGCCGATTACTCCGAGGACGATTCGCAGCACCTTGCGCTTTCGGTGCTGCTTGGTGCGTTCTTGCTCAAGCTGTTGCAGTTTGAGTTGGCGGTTGGCTTTTTGACGCTCGCGTTTTTCGGTACCCACGGGGATGACACGCTAACGGGATGTGACCGCATTCGCTGTGCAGCTTCGTGGTTAAGGCGTGCACTCACCGTCGTGCGACTTGGCGATGAGGAAACCGATCGCCCGCTCAGCGAGCGGATAGCGACGAACAGCGTGCCAAAACTCAGCCGAATGGTTGGGATATTTGAGATGCGCAAGCTCATGGACAATGACGTAATCGAGCACCCATTCCGGAAAACTGGCCAACGCTGAGCTGACCCGCACCGTGCCCGTCTGCACGCTGCACGACCCCCAGCGCATGTTCATGTTCTCCGACCAACCGATCTCCGTCGGTTTCGGGAGATCGTGTGCCTTGGCCAAGCGGGCGGCGCGCGCCGCAAGGTCGAAGCGGTCGGTGGACACCCGCCGTCGGAATTTGGCAACCATCTCCTCAACCCAGCGGTCCTCGTCGGCACGGCTGGTGGCGGAGGGAATCGTGATCGTCAACACGTCGCCCTGCAGCCGGGCACCGATGGTGCGTTTGCGGCGGGCGGAACGCACGACCGTGACGTCGAAGGGGACGTCGGGCAGCACGGATTGAGCTTCGGATCTGTTCGTCATCGACACCCCCTCGGCGCTGTCTCGATTACCCCACGCAACGCTCACAACATTGTCGCGCTATTCGGCGACCCGCTGATCTCTGGTTCCAACACTTCGACGAACTCGCCGCGCGTCAGCCGATCACCGTCGACAGTGAACCACGCCCCGCCGAGATTGGGAATTCGCGTCAGAGGGTGCTTGCCGAGCCCCGACAGGCTGCGGATAATGCCGCCGTGGGTGATCACCAGCACCTCGCCACCGCGATGGCGCTCAGCGATCGCCTGGATGCCTTCCACGGCGCGCTGTGCAGCCTCGTCGAGCGACTCGAAACCGTCTGGTCGGCGCCCTTCTTGCAGGTAACCCGGCCACCCGCTGTCGACCTCGGTGTGGGTCAAGCCCTGCCAAGGACCAGCGTGGATTTCCCGCAACCGGGGGTCGAGTTGGACCGGTCCAATGCCGATGATCTCGGCGATGATCGCCGCCGTAAGCGAGGCCCGCTGCAAATCGCTGGCCCACACTCCATCGAACATGCCGAGCCGCAGCGCGGCCTCGGCAGCTTGCTGCATACCCGCATCGCTGAGCGGTGGGTCGGCTTGGCCCTGCCAACGACCGAGTGCGTTCCATTCGCTCTGCCCGTGGCGCAGGACCAGCAGGCGGGTGGTAGCAGAATTCATCCACCAGACGGTACCGAAGCAACAGCCTGCGGCTACTGTGGTCATCGATGCCAGTTCTACGACTCTTTGCTTCAGCCAGGGAAGCGGCCGGTACCGGCCGCGATGTGCTGCCTGGGCAAACCGTCGGCGAATTGTTGCACCAGGCGAGGGAACGCTATGGGTCGGCTTTCACTGCGGTGTTGCCGACATGTCGGGTGTGGGTCAATGGTGAAGAGGCCGACGATGGAGATGCCATCAGTGATCGGGATGAAGTCGCCGTACTTCCGCCGGTCTCTGGCGGTGCGTGACCAGCGGCTGAGGTTGGCGAAGTGACCGAAGTCAGATGTGGAGAGCAATGAAACCCGATGTGATGGTGGAGCCGTCGACCCTTCCGCTCGCAGTGTTGCGTGAGGTTCGCGCCCAGTTGCAGGCCGACGAAGATGCCTTGAGTTACGTGCGGCGCATCGCGCAAGCACGAATCGACCTGGTGCATGCCGAGCTGTCGCGGCGCGCCACAGGTGCCGACTCCACGGAGCTGAGCGCGGTGTTCGCCGGATCGTTGCGCGGTGATGCCCAGCGCCCGCCGCGTCCGATCGAAGAGTTCAGCGATCACCCACTGGCGATCGAACTCGACGATCTCTGTGCGTCGCTCGGCAACCATCGTGTCATCGAACTCGACGACGCCGAACTCAAACACCTCGATCGTGCACTCGTGGCCTTCGAGGGCGAGCGATCGAGCGAGCGTCAGGCACTTTTTTTCCGGCTCGACGCCTTCAGCGCTGAACTGGTGCGTCGCTATCGCAGCGGCGAGGCGTCGGTTGACGGTTTGCTCAACGACGCTCAACCGGGCCATTAGCTAGGAGCGACGATGCCCGACCTGCGTACGGAGTTGGAGGAGCGTTTCGCCGACGTCGGCGAGTTCATTCGTCAACAACGCGAGCTGGCCAGCATGTCTGTGCGTCGGCTGGCCGACCTCGCCGGAGTGTCGAATCCGTACTTGTCGCAGATCGAACGCGGCATGCGCAACCCGTCGGCGGAAATTCTGCAGCAGATCGCCGCGGCGCTGAAGATCTCCGTGGAGACGTTGTACGTCCGCGCCGGCCTGCTCACCAGCCAACGCGAAGGCAACATGACGGTCGCCGAGGCGATCGCCCATGACCAATTGCTGACCTCCGAGCAGAAGCAAGCCCTCCTCGGCGTCTACCAAAGCTTCATCGCCGCGCCCTCCGGCAAACCATCGACGGCCAAGAAAACGGCGGCGAAGCGCACCGGTTCGAGCACCTGACAGCCGCAGGTCACATGCCGGTCGGGAATACCGACCAAACAGCTAGGGTTTCACACCATCGTGCAACGAGTCGCCGTACTGTCGCTTCATACCTCTCCGCTCGCGCAACCCGGCTCAGGGGATAGCGGCGGGATGAACGTCTACGTGCGTGAGCTGGTGTCGGCGCTTGCTCAAGCCGGTGTCGACTGCACCACCTACACCCGGGCGAGCCGCGCCGATCAACCCCGGGTCGTGCATGTGGAGCCTGGCCATCGGGTCGTCCATATCCCCGCTGGACCGTTTGACCTGGCCAAGGAAGACCTGCCGAGTGTGATGCAAGAATTCGGCGACGCGGTCATCGACGACATCAAGAACGGGCCCGGCGTCGACGTCATTCATGCCAACTATTGGCTCAGCGGCGTCGTCGCCCATCGCCTGAAACATGAGCTCGGCATCCCCTTCGTCACCACCTTCCACACCCTCGCGTGGGTCAAGGCCGAGGGTGGCGATCACGAACCGCTCGGGCGTGAGGTTGCCGAGGCCGACATCATTGGTTGCGCCGACGCCATCTGCGTCAGCTGCACCGAGGAAGCCCGCCAATTCACTCGCCTGTACGGCGAACCCGCTGGTCGCATGGAGATCGTCGCTCCGGGGGTGGAGCACGCCTTCTTCGCTCCGGGCGATCGCCGCGGGGCGCGCCACGCCCTCGGTCTCGATGACGGCCCGGTGTTACTTTTTGTCGGCCGCATCCAGGCGCTCAAGGGTCTCGATGTCGCCGTCGAGGCGCTCGCGCTGCTCGATCGCGGCGATGCCAAACTGTTGGTGGTCGGCGGCGCCAGCGGTGCTGCCGGCGACGGCGAAGTAGCCCGCGTGTTGGCCTTGATCGACAAGCTCGGCGTGCGCGAGCAGGTGGTGTTTGTCGAACCGCAGCCGCATCACATCTTGTCCACCTACTACCGTGCGGCCGACGTTGTCGTCGTCCCCAGCCGCAGCGAGAGCTTCGGCCTGGTCGCCCTTGAGGCCGCTTCCTGCGGTGTGCCCGTGGTTGCCAGCGCGGTCGGCGGCCTGCTGACGTTGGTCGACGAGGGCATCACCGGATACTTGATTCCCGATCGTGATCCAGCGTTGTTCGCCGCGCGGATCGCCATGATTCTCGATAACCCACAGCTGGCGCAGCGGATGGGACATCGCGGCGCGGAGCGCTCGCAGCGCTACACCTGGGGTTTCGCCGCCGCCCGTCTGCGTCGGACCTACGCCGACCTTGCCGCCAGCAAACAGCTGGTCGCATGCTCGTAGCGATCCGCGCCCGACGATGACCGATCTGTTCGACGATGGCGCGCTGCAGCGCTTCGATCGAGACATCGGCCTGTGGCTGCACGCCTTTGGAGATCAATTCCCGATCGTGGCGGCGATCGATCGCGACGAAGGTGACCAACGACGTTGGTACGTCCGCCTGCGCGGCGAGGAAAAAGAATTCATCACCGTCTGGTTGACCCTCGGTCAACGCACCCTGCAATACGAGGCCTATGTCATGCCGGCCCCGGAGGAGAACGCCGGGCAGGTGTACGAGCAACTGCTGCGGCGCAATCACAAGTTGGTCGGACTGCACTTTGCGATCGGCATCGAGGACGCGGTGTTCGTGCGCGGCGACATACCGCTGGCGGCGCTGATGCAAGATGAGTTCGATCGCATTCTCGGCTCGATCTACGCCACCGTTGAACAGTGCTACATGGCTCTGCTGCGACTCGGCTTTGCCGGTCGCTTCAAGCGCTGAATCGCCGACCTCTTCCGCATCGTCGCACTCGCAGCACACACCTTGGTCGCCGGTGCAGGCAAGATCGGGGGAGTCGATCCAAGGCCTGCACCGGCAGCCGTTAGCGTGGCGGTCTATGAAGACCCCTGTGAAGACGTATGAGTTAGCTGTTGTCGGTGGCGGAAACATGGGCGCTGCGTTGATCACCGGCTTGTTCGCTGCCGGAATGCTGCAACCGAGCGACGTGGCCATCGTCGAAGTGATCGAGGCCCAGCGAGCTGTTCTCGCCGACCGCTACCCACATTCGTTGGTGACCGGTGAGATTCCCAGATGCCGGAGCGCGCTCATCGCCGTCAAGCCAAACGACACCGCCGCAGCCACCGCCGCTGCGGTCGCCGCGGGGGCCAGCAGAATCCTGTCGGTTGCCGCCGGGGTGACCTTGGCGCAATTGGAGGCCGCCGCGGGGCCGGGTGTTGCCGTGATTCGTTCGATGCCGAACACCCCGGCGCTGGTGGGCAAGGGGGCCTCGGCGCTTGCCGCCGGTTTAGCGGCGAGCGCCGATGATGTCGCCTGGGCGCATTCGATTCTGGCGGTGGTGGGCATCGCCGAGGTCGTGCCCGAAGCGTTGCTCGACGCGGTCACAGGGCTCACTGGCTCCGGGCCCGCCTACCTCTTCTTGATTGCTGAGGCGTTGGTCGACGCTGGCGTCCTGGTCGGTTTGCCGCGATCGACAGCCGAAATTCTGACGGCACAGCTGTTGGTGGGATCCGCCGAATTGTTGAGCCAACGTGGTAATGCGGCGGGCCTGCGGGCGATGGTGACATCGCCCGGCGGAACCACTGCCGCCGGGTTGCGTGTCCTCGAAGACCGCGCTGTGCGCGGGGCAATTCAGGCTGCAGTGGTGGCCGCTACGGAACGTAGTCGTGAGCTCGGTTTTGGTGCTCAAGCAAAGTAGTTGCGTCAACTCTGCGAAATTATTTGCGGAAAAATATTGATGTGACACTTTTCTCTTTCGGGAATTTCCGCGTAGTCTGGGGGTCGTAAGGTTCCATTGCGAAAGCACATGGGAGTCGCGCCCCGCAAGGGCTGCGCCGACAGGGCTGGTGTCATCGGGGGGTTGACACCAGCCTTTGTTGTTTCTCGGATCAGGTTCATCGCTGGCGGTAGCGTTGGCCGCCATGGCACGCCGCTACGACACCGTCACCTTCCTCACGGACTACGGGACGGTCGATGAATTTGCTGGCGTTGTACGTTGCGTGATCCGCGACATCGCCCCGCATGCTGTGGTTGTCGATCTGACTCACGACATCGCTCCGTTCGATGTGCGCGGTGGTTCGTTGGCCCTAGCCCGCTCGATCAGCTATGTGCCCTCCGGCGTTGTGTTGGCGATCGTCGATCCTGGCGTCGGTACGGCTCGTCGAGCGATCGCCATCGAGGTCGGCGATGGCGAAGGGGTGATCGTCGGTCCCGACAACGGCCTGCTGGCACCCGCGGTGGCGATGGCCGGCGGCGCCACTCGCGCCGTCGAGTTGACCAACGTCGAGTTTCAGTTGCAGCCAATCGGTGCCACCTTCGCCGGTCGCGACATCTTTGCTCCGGCGGCGGCGTACCTGTGCAACGGTGTCGACCTCTACGACCTTGGTGAGTCCGTTTCGCCCGATGCCCTGCTGCCCGGTGTTGTGCCGCTGCCACGCACCGACGGCACCGCCGTCGTCGCCGAGGTGCTGTGGGTCGACCGCTTCGGCAACTGTCAGCTCAACGTCGGGCCCGCCGAGATAGCCGAACTTGGGTCACCGCTGAAGATCACCGTCGGAGAGCTGAACGGCCAGACGACGGTGCGCACGGCTCGCTCAGTGAGCACGTTTGGGGAGTTGGGTCGGGGCGCATTGGGTGCGCTCGTCGATGCCAACGGGATGATCGCCCTGTGCCTCGACCAGGCGTCGGCCGCGCTCGAGCTGCAGATCGGGCCAAGCGATCAGGTCGTGCTCGAGCGTCTCGACGATGATGCCGCGGCCACACCCTCCGGTATCAGCCAACCGGTCACGATTCGGCGCGCGTAGGCTGAAGGTATGCGTCCCGCCACCACCCTGGCCCTCGGCCTGTTGCTCCTGGCCATCCTCGTAGCTGGAACGATTTCGCTGCTGACCCTGTGAGCGGTCGGTGATCGTGCACAAGTGACCGCGCGGTACGATCACACTCGGTGTTGACATGAACCTGGCAAGCATTATCGAGCCGCATCCGGCGCAAGCCGTCGCCCTGATCAGCCGCGGCCAAACCACAACCTACGGAGAGCTGCGTGAGCAGGTCGCCAATGTGCGCGGCGGGCTGCTGCAACAGGGCATCGGCGCAGGCGATCGCGTCGCCCTGATCGTCAGTAACGGCCGTCCGTTCGTCGTCAGCTATCTGGCCGTGTTGGGTATCGGTGCCGTCGCCGTGCCGCTCAATCCGACGAGCCCGGCTCCCGAGTTGCAGCACCAGGTGTCCAGCGTCGGGGCTGTTGCCGTCGTGGTCGATCCCGCCGCTTCGGCGACGTGGGTGACGATCGTGCCGGCTGAGGTGCCCAGTGTGCGTACGGTGATCGCTACCGACGATCCACCAGCCGACGGGCACGTGGCCTTCAGCGCGCTGTTGGCTGGCGAAGCGGCGCCGATCGTTGCTCGTCAGGAGAGCGATCTCGCCGCGTTGATCTTTACCAGCGGCACGGCCGGCGCACCGCGGGCGGCGATGTTGACCCACGGCAACCTGCTGGCCAATCTGCAGCAAAGCGTACGCAGTCGCAACGGGCTGGAGCCGAGCGACGTCGTCTATGGCGTGCTGCCGCTGTTTCACATCATGGGCCTCAACGTCGTGCTCGGGCTGACGCTGCAGGTCGGCGCTTCGGTCGTGTTGGTCCAGCGCTTCGATCCGACCACCGCCTTGGAAACGATTGCCGAACGCGGCGTGACCGTCGTTTTCGGGGCTCCGCCGATGTGGGTGGCGTTCAGTCACTTCGACGAGGCTCCGCATGAGTCGTTCGCGGGCGTGCGCCTGTGTCTCACCGGTGCAGCGAAGATGTCGGAGGAAGCGATCCGTCGACTGCGGGGTACGTTCGGCATCGAACTACGCGAGGGCTACGGCCTGACAGAGGCATCGCCGATCGTCACCTCTTCGGTTGGCATCGACCTGAAGATCGGCTCTGTCGGCCAGGTGCTCGACGGCATCGATGTGCGCATCGTCGACGAGGCTGGAGATGATGTCCTCGAGGGTGATACCGGCGAGATCTGGGTCAAGGGTCCGAACGTCTTCGGCGGGTATCTCAACGATCCGCAGAGCACGGCGCGGGCACTGACCGACGACGGTTGGCTGCGCACCGGTGATATCGGGCTGAGCGATAGCAACGGCTACCTCTACCTGGTCGACCGCGCCAAGGACCTGGTGATCGTCAGCGGGTTCAACGTCTTTCCGGCCGAGGTTGAAGAGGTGTTGTCGGAGTATCCCGGTGTCCGTGAGGTTGCCGTTGTCGGCGTTGCCCACCCCCACACCGGCGAGGCGGTGAAGGCCTTCGTTGTCGCCGATGATTCCGCAGGGATCGATGAAGACACGCTGATCGCCTATTGCGCAGGTGAGCTCGCTCGCTACAAGTGCCCGTCGAAGATCGTCTTCGTCGCCGAACTGCCGCGCAACGTCAGCGGCAAGCTGTTACGCCGAGCGCTGTAGTTGGCCGCCGTCGACGCTGCTGAGCGTTGTCGTTGTCCGACTCGCACCGCTGCTGGCAATCAGGAATCCTGTGAACAGCAGCACGATGCCAACGAGCAGCGTGACGGCAAAGGCGCGATCCTGGCCAAGCCGACCGGCGAAGGTGCCGCTCATCGAGAGCACGATCGAGCCAGCGGCGATGACGATGTTGCCGACGGCCAACCGTCGCGGCAGCGCCACGTTACGGCGCGCTGCGTTGCCGATGGCGGGCACACGGCCGCGCAGGACGCGCCAGGCCGACCATAACGCCCCGACGATGATCAACGTTGCTGGCAGGCCGCTGCCGATCGCCGCCAGCAGGCGCGGCCCGAGGCCGAAGACAGCGCTGCCTTGCGGCAGTTCATTGCCCGCCACCACCGCCTTGGTCGGGGCGACGATGATGATCCCGACGGCGAGTCCGGAGAGAAAGATCAGCCAACTGCGGATGCGGTCGCCGACACGTTGGCCGCCGAGCAGGTAGACGGTGCCGAGGGCCAGCCAGGGCACGTTGAGGACAGCGCCGGCGAGGAAGAAGAGGCGAAAGACAGGGCTGCTCCAGCCGTGGGCTTCGGCCCACCACAACGCCCCGGATCCGAGCGTGAACAAGGCCAGGGAGATCGACCAGGCCAGCTCGTGCGCTCGACGGCGCCGTTGCCAGCGGTCGAACGTGGCCAAGCCGAAGGCCAGCGCGACCAGCGTTGCGGCTGCTGCGAGGGCGGCGTCGAGGGTCATCGAGATCAGTGTATACGTGACCAAGGTCATGCTAACCAGTGCAAGTAAAGTGCTTGCAATAAGTAGCAGTCGATGGTATGGTCAATGTCATACGGGTTCCCCCGCCCGAAAGATCTCCCCGAAAGATCCCAACGAACAAGGAAATTGAGATGTTCAACCTGACACTCCCCAAGATGCCCGAAGTCAATGCTGAGAAGCTGTACAGCCGTGTTGACGCCTTGCAGTCCGTCGGCCTGTTGGCAGCGGAAAAGGTCACCGGCCGCGCCGTCAAGCGCGTCCCGGCGATGCGTGGCCCGCTCGCTGAGCGCCTGCCAAGCCTCGAGTTGCTCCACTCGGAGTACTTCAACCTGGCCAACAAATTGCAGTCCGCCAACCGGGTCTTCTTCAAGCGCGTTGTGCTTGGCGAGAAGCCCGCTGCGGCCAAGCCTGCAGCGTCGTCCCCAGTAACGGCTGCGCAGCCAGCCAAGGCAACCAGCGCCAAGGCAACCAGCGCCAAGGCACCTGTCGCCAAGAAGGCCCCGGCAGCCAAGAAGCCTGTCGCCAAGAAGTAACCACCCCTGGCAACTCGAGCCGACCATCGGGAAATCGATCCCGATGGTCGGCTCGTTCGCGTCCGACGTGACCGACGTTACGGATCCCGCTGTGGAACCGACTTTGTGAACGCGTGCACGAATGCCTAACGTTACGGTGCATGCCCGATCGCGTCCGACGCCGGATTCCAGAGGCCACCGTGGCCCGTCTTCCGATTTATCTGCGACTGCTCACCGAGCAGGCTGAAGCCGACGTCGAAAGCATCAGCAGCGAGGGTCTCGCCGAGCTCGCCGGAGTGAACGCCGCCAAGGTGCGCAAGGATCTCTCCTATCTCGGTAGCTATGGCACCCGCGGCGTCGGCTACGAGGTGGCGTTTCTGATCTACCAGGTGCGCCGCGAACTCGGGTTGACACACGACTGGCCGGTGATCATCGTCGGTGCCGGCAACCTCGGCCAAGCGCTCGCCGGCTACGGAGGCTTCGGTGATCGCGGCTTTCCCGTCGCCGGTGTCGTCGATATCGATCCCGCGAAGGTTGGCAGCGTGATCGGCGGTGTCAGGGTGCGTCACATCGACGATCTGGCGCAGATCACCCAGTCGCGCAGGGTCAGCATCGGCGTCTTGGCGACGCCACCGGCGGCCGCTCAGGACGCCGCCGACCGCATGGTTCGCGCTGGAATCACCAGCATTCTGAATTTCGTTCCGATTGTGGTCTCCGTTCCGCGAGGCGTCAACGTCCGCAAGGTTGATCTCGCCGTCGAACTGCAGATCCTCAGCTACCACGAACAACGGCGCCAGGCAGTCGCTCTTCATTCGCTCCCGGTTAACGGTGGCCGTGGCGCAAGCGCCTAGGCTGTTCATGGAAGGCGAAAGGTTCTCGTAGTGTCGATCGTTGTTATCGGTGTCAATCACCAGACAGGCGCCCTCGATTTACTCGAACGCGTCTGCATCGATGCCGAGGGGCTCGGCAAGGCGATCGTCAACCTGACCTCGCGCACGAACATTCGTGAAGCGGTAGTACTGAGCACGTGCAACCGCACCGAGATCTACGCCGTCACCGAGCGGTTTCACGGTGCCTTCGCCGAGATTCGCGACTTCCTCTGCGAGCAGGGTGGGCTCGATCCCGACGACCTGCATCAGCATCTCTATAGCCAGCACGATGCGGCCGCTGTCGAGCATCTGTTCTCCGTGGCGGCCGGGCTTGAATCGGCGGTGCTTGGCGAAACCGAAATCCTCGGCCAGGTGCGCAGCGCGTGGGAACGGGCGCAGGCCGAAGGTGGTGCCCGCTCGACGCTCAACCTGTTGTTCCGCCATGCCCTGGAAACGGGGAAGCGGGCCCGCACGGAGACGGCGATCAGCCGCGGCACGGCGAGCGTCAGCCATGCAGCCGTGGAGATGGCCTCTGAGCGGCTCGGCTCGCTCGACGGTTTGAGCGTGCTGGTGATCGGCGCAGGCGAGATGGGCGAAGGCGTCGCTACCTCGCTGCTGGCCGCCGGCGCAACGAAGATCGCCGTCGCTAACCGCACTCGTGCCCGTGCCGAGCAATTGGCTGTGCGTTTCGCCGGCAGCGTCATCGATTTTGAAGAGCTCGAATCGGCGCTGGCGACCACCGACGTAGTCGTCAGTTGCACTGGCTCTGGAACATCGTTCATCGACGCAACGCTCATTCGTCGGGTGCGTCAGAACGCGTCGTCGCCGATGTTGATCGTCGACATCGCCGTGCCGCGTGATGTCAGCCACGACGTCGCCACGCTAGACGGGGTCACCCTGCTCGACCTCGATGCATTGCGCGATTGGGCTGCGCTGGGTCTACACAAGCGCGCTGCGGTGGCCCAGGAGGTCCGCGACATCGTGGCCGAGGAGGTCGAGCGGTTTACGGTCGATGTCACGGCCCGCCAGGTGGCGCCGCTGATCTCTCAGTTGCACGAGCACGCCGAAGGCATTCGCACCGGCGAGCTGCAGCGTTTTGCCAGTCGTCTCGCTGGGCTCGAACCGGCCGAGCGGGAGGCGATCGAAGCGCTGACCAAGGGCATCATCGCCAAGCTGTTACATGCCCCGAGCGTGCACCTGAAGAACACCGTGGGTACTCCCGGCGGAGACCGAAACGCGGCGGCCCTGAGCGACCTGTTCGACCTCGGGTAACGATGTCCGCTGTCGATTCGGTGCTGCGCATCGCTACGCGCTCGTCCGCCCAGGCTCGCCTGCAAGCCGAGATCGTTGGCGATGCCTTGGCGTCCCGGCACCCTGGGATGCAGGTCGAGTTGGTCTTCGTCGACACCCTCGGCGATCAGCGCGGCGACGTCCCGCTGCATTCGATCGGCGGGCAGGGCGTCTTCGTCAAAGAAGTGCAGCGGGCGGTACTCGATGGGTTGGCCGACATCGCCATCCACAGCGCCAAGGATCTACCCTCGGCGACCACCGATGGTCTGACGATCGCCGCCTTCTGCGAGCGTCGCGACCCGCGCGACGCGCTGATCGGCTCGACGCTCGACGGACTGGCCCTCGGCGCCACCGTGGCCACCGGTTCCGTACGCCGCCGCGCCCAATTACGGGCGATGCGCGCAGACCTTCGATTTGTCGAGTTGCGTGGCAATATCCACACTCGTTTGGGCAAGATCCCCAGCGACGGCGCGATCGTCATGGCCGTCACGGCTCTGCAGATTCTGCACATGACGGAGCGCATCGGCGAGGCCTTCGACGTCGATGCCATGGTGCCAGCGGTCGGGCAGGGGGCAGTGGCAGTCGAATGTCGCGGCGACGACCAGCGCGTCGGCGAGATCGTTGCCACGGTTGATCATCGTCCGACGCGCCAAGCTGTGACGGTCGAACGTGCCTTCCTCGCCGAACTCGGAACCGGCTGTTCGCTGCCCCTCGGTGCCCACGTGCACGACGGGTTGATCAGCGCGTTTCTCGGGGACGGCGCCGGCCGATCCGTGCAATCAAGCGTCGAGCTGGGCCGCGATCCGCAGTCCACCGCCCGCGCCCTCGCTCACGAATTGCAGCATTCGCTGCGCCCATGAGCGGCGCGCCAGATGCCGCCGGCGATTCGCCGTTGCGCGGCGTCACCGTCGTCATCACCAGGCCCCGGTCACAGGCAGCCGAACTCGCCGCCTTGTTGCGCGCTCTCGGGGCCGAGCCGGTGCTCGTGCCATTGATCGAAATCGTCGAGGCGAGCGACAATGGCGCGGGCCTCAACCGGGCAATCGCTGAACTCGAAGCCTTCGACTGGCTGGTGGTCAGTTCGGTCAACGGAGCTCGCCGGGTGCGCACCGCCCTGGTCGCCTCACCTGGCGGCACCGAGCCGGGGATCAGGATCGCCGCCGTCGGGCGGGCGACGGCACAGGCGCTGATGCCACGCATTGCCGATCTGGTGCCTCGGCGACAATCGGCGGCCGGTCTCCTCGCCGAATTCCCCATGGGCGCGGGTCGCGTGCTGGTGATCGAACCCGAGGTACCAGGGCACACCGTCAGCAGCGAACTCGCCAGTGGGTTGTCGGCCCTCGGCTGGGAGGTGAGCGTCGCCTACGCCTACCGCACGATCGAGCGCCCGCCGAGCGCCGCCGAGCGACGCGCCGCGCTCGGCGGCTGACGTCGTGTTGTTCGCCAGCGGCTCGGCAGTGCGCGCCTGGGCAGCCTCGGTAGGGACGGCGACACCACCGATCACCGTGGCGATCGGACCCCCGACGGCGCGGGAAATGGCGCAATCAAACCTCAAGGTGACCGCCGTCGCGACCGAACATACTGTGCAAGGAATGGTCGATGCGCTTATAGCGCAAATTGATCTTCTCCGGTAATATTTTTTCCAGGCGGACTTACTGAGGATCTTTCCTGCATTGAAACGATCACGACGCGCCATGTCCTTAGCGGGTGTAACGGCGATTCTTGCGGCGACGGCCGCCATCATGGCGACACCGCTGCGCGCTCCATCCCCAGCGTCGGCTGAGGCCGTCGGCGGACTTTCCGCCCTGGTGTCGACAACCGGAGGCTCCCATCCGGCGTTGTCCGGTGACGGTCGGTTTGTGGTCTACCAAGGTTCTCCCGGCGAGGCGGATGGTCGCACCTCGTCGATCTGGCTGCGCGATCAGCAGACCAAGACCGAGCTTGAGCTGACCATCCCCAGCGACGGCGTGCGCCTCGGAAACAGCGTATTACCGAACATCTCCAGCGACGGTTGCGTCGTGGTCATCCTCAGCGAGTTGGCCTTCGACCTGTTCCGTGACGAGGATCGGCACAACCGTTGGGATGTCTACCGTTCGACGCTGCCCGGTTGCGGCGGCAAGCTCGGTGATTGGGAGCTTGTTTCGACCAAGGCTGGTGCCGATGGTCAGGCAGGCGCCTTGGGCGACGCAGATCCGCTGACCCAGCCAGCGATCTCCGGCAGTGGTGCTGTCGTTGCCTATGTCCGTCCGTTCCAGCCGCGCTCGGGAATCCCCGATCCGCAAAACGTGCAGAGCGCCGTCGAGGTCGTCGACTTCTCGGTTCCCGTCGACGACTTCGGTCGGACGTCGACGGCGGCGGGAATGCCTTCTGGGTCGCCAGACAACAATCTGCGCTATCGCGGCCAACGTCACCCTGCGCTGAGCGGCGATGGCAGCACCGTCGTGTTCAGCTCCGACGCACTGTCCAACGATGCCGTGCCAACCTGGGCTCCGCCCGTGGTCGAGGGCCAGTTACCGCCGATGCAGGTCTTCGCCTGGGATCGCAACAACGACGACCCGTTCACCAACGTGGTGCCGATGTCGGTTGGCTCCCAGGGCCCGGCCAACGCCGACGCTGGGCAACCGAGCGTGTCGAGCGATGGGCGCGTGGTTGCCTTCTCCTCTGCGGCCAGCAACCTTGTGCCGATTCCCGACCTCAGTGGCTGCGGCCTGAGCTGCCCCCAACAGGTCTATCGCGTCGACCGCGATGCCGATAACAACTTCATCTTCGATGAGCCGTTGACGGTCGCACTGACGATGGTCAGCGCCCGCGCTGCGGTCGCCCAGGCAGACCTGCAACAGGCTCCGGCGACGCCGACCGAGGCGGGCAACGGCGATTCGTTCACCCCGGCGATCAGCGCCGACGGCAACGCCATCGTCTTCATCACCCAGGCCAACAACCTGTTCGACTCGCGGGTGCCCGGCATGGGCGAGGCGGGCAACGGTGATCTCGTCGTCATCGAGTCCAACACGGGGATCATGCGTCGAGTGATCACCCGCCAGCAACCGGTCGCTGGCGCGCACGCCCATCCGGCGGTGTCGTCCAACGGGCGCATGGTCGTCGCCGATTCACTCGTCGCCGGCGAGGTCATCGAAGACCCGGCGATCACCGGTCGCCAAGTGCTGGCCACGACCTTTGTGCCCCGAGTCCTCGTCGTGCCGCTGCACGTTGGCACGGTGATGGTCGGAGTTCCTGGACCGGAGTGGTTCGTCAACGTACTCAACGATGGTCCTGGCTCGTTCACGCCGTCGCAGGTCACCAGCAACAACCCGGATTTTGCCGTCACCGGCGGGACGTGCATGGAAGCAGCCCCGGTTCCGGCGGGCAAGTCGTGCTCTGTGACGGTCCTGCTGACCCCATCGGTGCCGGGCCCGATCAGCGGCGAGCTGATGGTCGCCGAGGTCGGTCATGGAGCGTTGGTGCTCACCGCAGCGCTGTCCGGTGATGGTGGCGAACCCGCGCTGGCGGCCTCGCCGAGTGGCGCCGATCTCGGTTCGACAACCGTCGGCACGATCGCCGGCACCAAATCGGCGATGATCACCAACGTGTCGCTTGGGCCGACGACGGTGGCTTCCGTCAACATCGGTGGGCTCAACCCGGACGACTTCTCGGTCACGCGGAACAATTGTGGCGGCCTCGAGCTCGGTGCCTCCTGCGAGATCGTCTTCGAGTTCGTGCCGCAGGCCAGCGGCCGCCGCAGCGCAACGGCAGTGATCGGTACGGCGACCGGCCAGCTGACCAGCATTCTGCTGAGCGGAGAAGGCCATTACTCGCCGCTGTTGCTCGCCGACGCAACGATCACAGCGGGCGAACGGCTTGGCGTCGCTGGCGCCGGGTTCCCGGCGAAGACCTCGGTGACGATCAACTGGAGCGACGGCACCGGGCGCTCGACGACGGTGCGGACCGATGACAACGGATCGTTCCTCACCGACCTGATGATCACTCGCGGCCAACGTTCTGCCACCAAGATCTTGCTCGCTCGGGCCAGTGACCTGACTGCGGCGACTGCCCAAGTGAAGATTGAAGGCCTAGAGAAATCTGGACCAGGATCGGCGTCCTGGCCGGGTCGCTAAGCGCTAGCCCTGCGGGGTGAGCACGCCGCTGATCAGCAGCGCCGTCGTGCAGGTGCCCGCTTCGGGGTCGCCCACCGCCGAGCAGGACAACTCGAACACGACGTTGTCGCCAGCGTTGAAGATCAAACCGTTGACAAACGCCAACCCTTCGTTACCGGTGCTGTTGTCCAGCAGCCAAGGCAGCAACACATCGGCATTGCGTTTCAGTGTGGCAGAACCGGCATCGAAGTTCGGATTCTGCAAGACGATGTCGGTGATCTCCAGGCGCTGCCCGGCGGGCACGGCGAAGACATCGCTGGCCGTGTTGCCCGGCCCTGGGGTGATCGCAAATCGTTTGGTGAAGTGCTCGCCATCAACTGCCGCGGGCGCACCGGTGGCCGGGGTTGGAAGTGAATCGGACGACGGTTGCGCCACAACGCTGACCGTCGGGATGACAGTGCTCACGGGGTCGACGGCGACCGGGTCGACGGACTGAGAGGCGGTTGCGCCGACGGCATCTTTCGCTGCATCCTCAGCCGCTGGTTTCAGCAGAAACAGCCAGGCTGCCGTTGCAGCCCCAGCGAACGCCACGACGGCGCCGAGTTTGCGGCCGAGCGCCTCCGGCAGGATCGCCGTCTGCACCATTGTTGCTTGGGTCTCCACAGTTGGGGAACCGGCTTCGGTGGCCTCGATCGTAAACGGCAGCGTGCGCGAACCGCGGCGCCACTGGCGCTTCGCGGCCTTCGTCTTCAATTGAACGAGGGTGTTCGACCCGGGTTCGACACCGACGGCCGGCGGTTCGAAGCGGCCTTCGAGCCGCCTGCTGAGGTCGATCAGCTGAAGTCGGCAGTTGGCGTGTGCGTTGCCGTGATTCTCGACGAGGAACTCGAAATGTGCCCGGCGCCGACCACGACGCACCGGTTGCAGCACGTGAATACGCCGATCATGGAACTCTTCGATCACGACCGCTGTCTCGGTGACGAACAGCTCGTCAGGGTTGTTTTGCGGCACCACGCGAACGGTGAGTGGCTGTGGACCAGCCTGCGTGCTTGACATCGACGGCGGGCGAACGGTGACCGTCGCCGCCGCCGAGGCATTTGGTTGCAGCGTCATCGTCGGTGGATCGAGATGTACCCAACCGGCGAACAGGCCGGACGGAATCAGACTGAACGTCTCGGGCGACTGACTGAGGTTGTACAGCGTCAACGTCAACGTTGCCGACTGCCCGGGGTGCACCCGGAGCTCGGTGACCGAGAACTGTGCTTGAGCGACCATGGATCTTGACGTTATCTTGCAAGTCGCCTCTCTTTGTGGTATTCCGGCAACGGAGTGAGAGATTCATTGCGCGTGCTTGCCCATGGATCGCCGGGTGGAATGATCGGCGGATTCCCCGGTTCGCCGACCACGGCCTACGATGCTTGCCATGGTTGCGTCCTTTCCGGTCTCTCGTCCGCGCCGTATGCGCCGTACCGCGGCGATGCGCGAACTCACCGCCCAGACTCGGTTGTCGGTCCACGACGTTGTTGCCCCGTTGTTCGTCCGCGAGGGCATCGAGCAGCCGCAGCCGATTTCATCGCTCCCGGGCGTTGTGCAGCACACGCTTGACAGCCTGCAGCGCGAAGTCGGCGAGCTGATCGCTCTTGGAGTTCCGGCGATCATTCTGTTCGGTGTGCCCGCCCGCAAGGACGCGATCGGATCCGGTGCCTTTGACGATGACGGCATCGTCCAAATCGCCGTTCGTCAATTGCGTGGCGCATTTGGCGACACCGTCGTGATCATGACCGACCTGTGCGTCGACGAATACACCGACCACGGCCATTGCGGAATTGTCGGTGCCGACGGCGACGTCGACAACGACGCCACGCTGCAGATCTATGCCAAAGCGGCCATCGCTCAGGCTCGCGCCGGGGTCGACGTCGTCGCCCCGAGTGGGATGATGGACGGTCAAGTCGGCGCGATCCGTGCCGCGCTCGATGGCGCTGGGTTCGAGAACGTGGCCATCCTGGCCTACTCGGCAAAATACGCCAGCGGCCTGTACGGTCCGTTTCGTGACGCGGTCGACGTGCACATCGTCGGCGGCGGGCATCGCAAGGGATATCAGCAGGATTGGCGCAACGCCCGCGAGGCACTGATCGAGATCGACGGCGACCTCGAACAGGGAGCCGACATGGTCATGGTCAAGCCGGCATTGTCGTACCTCGACATCATCGCCGAGGCGCGTCGCTCGACAAACGTGCCCGTCGCCGCCTATCACGTCAGCGGCGAATACGCGATGATCAAGGCCGCTGCGGCCAACGGCTGGATCGACCATGACGTCGTCGCCCTCGAACAGTTGACGGCGATCAAACGTGCCGGTGCCGACTTCATTCTCACCTACTTCGCGCGCTGGTTTGCCGAGCGCTGCGCGGCTCAAGGAGCTCAACGATGATTGCCTACTGCCAGGGTGACGATTGCCGGTCTGCCGGTTGCAGCGCCGTGTTGTGCACGGGGGCGGGGGTGGCCTCAAATCGAACCCTCTTCGAGCGCTCGTGCCGGGCGATACCGGGCGGCGTCAATTCGTCGATCCGCGCCTTTAAATCGGTCGGTGGCGACCCCTATCTCGTCGCTCGCGCCCACGGCGCCGCGGTCTACGACGTGGAAGGTAATCGCTATCTCGACCTCGTCCAAAGCTATGGCGCGATCATCCTCGGGCATGCTCACCCGGCGGTGACGGCGGCGATCTGCGCGGCTGCGGCCGATGGCACCAGCTTTGGGGCGCCAACGCCTCGGGAGATGAAACTGGCCGAAACCATCGGTGAGCGCGTCCCCAGCTGTGAACGAGTGCGCCTGATGAACAGCGGAACCGAGGCCACCAGTACGGCGATTCGTCTGGCCCGCGGAGTCACCGGTCGTGATCGGGTGCTGACATTTTCCGGCAACTTCCACGGCGCCACCGACGCGCTGCTCGCCGCCGGTGGCAGCGGGGTGGCCACGCTTGGCCTTCCGGGTACCGCCGGGGTTCCCAATGCCACCGTGGCCAACACCATCGTCGCGCCCTACAACGTCGTGCCGCAGTTGGACGAGCAGGTGGCCGCAGTGATCGTCGAGCCGGTGGCCGCCAACATGGGCGTCGTCGCCCCGGCGCCCGGGTTCTTGCAGGGCTTGCGCGACGAGTGTGACCGTGTCGGGGCGCTGTTGATCTTTGATGAAGTGATCACCGGGTTCCGCCTGGGATCGGGTGGGGCCCAAGCAAAATACGACATCGCCGCCGATCTGACGTGCTTCGGCAAAGTGATCGGTGGCGGGCTGCCGATCGGCGCTGTCGGTGGACGGGCAGACATCATGGAAGCGCTGACGCCACTCGGCAAGGTATTCCATGCCGGCACCTTGGCAGGCAATCCGCTGGCGACGGCTGCTGGGCTGGCGACACTCGATCTGCTGACCGACGACGTCTACATGGAGCTGATGGCCAGAGCCCGTCGTCTCAGCGGCTTGCTGCGCGACGCTTGCAACTCGGCTGGGCTCGTTGCCCAGTTCCCGGTGGTCGGCAGCCTTGTGGGCATGTACTTCGGTGATGGCCCGACGCCGACCAACTTCGACGAGGCCAAGACGACGAACGAATCGGTGTACGCCGCGCTGTTTCGTGCTGCTCTTGATGGCGACCCACGCGTGGCCTTCGCCCCCGGTGCATACGAGGCGCTCTTCGTCGGCTTGGCACACGACGACGCGGTGCTCGAGGCGATCGGTGACGCCGTGCACGAGGCTGCGCTGCGCTCGATGGTTCAGCGCTGACATCCAGCTGACGCGCTCAGCGCGACTCCAGCACGTAACCTTGCAGTCGGTATGCGGACTTTGTTCTCCTGGCGCCTGTGGGCGGCCCTGCTCGCGTTGCTCGGTGCAGCGCTGATCGTGCGAGTCACCACGCGCCAAGATGCCGTTGTCCAGGCCGCTGCGGTTCCCGTTCCCGACCAACATCGGATCGAGTTTGCCTCCTGGGTGTATCTGGTCGAGGCCAGCCCCGACTTCGCGGTGATCAACGGGGTGGCGCGCGGCACCGCCGACCTAGTGATCGATGGCCAACGCACGATGCACATCTTCGCTGGCACCCGTGGCGTCAACACCTGCGCCGATTACCTGATCCCTGGCAAGTGTGCCGTGCTCGCCGACTTATTGGGCGATGCCGTGGTGTGGTTCGCGATGGTGCCGATGCACACCGACTTCAAGGTCGCGGCACCGCCGATCGTCGATCTTCTGGAAGGCGGCTATGCGCTGCTGCAGAACGGCTGGGTGATCAAGGTCCCCGACGTGGTTGAACGGCGTTGCCCGCAGGAGACCGAATCGCTCACCGATTTCCGCCGCCGGTTTGGGGCCGCCAGCATCTCGCTGATCGATGTTTCCGTGCAGCGTCTGACCGCCGTGCAATGCTCCTCGTTGGTTACGGCGTCGGGGTGATCAGCGCGAAGCGGGCGTAGACGCTGGCTTCGATCGTCAATCGTCCTGGGCTGATCGGCAGCGACTGGTCCATGCGGAGCGCTTTGGCCTGCATCACGACCTCGATCGGTGCTGGTGAGCTCGGGGCGATCTCGCTGAGTTCTTCGATGGCACCAAGCTCCAGTCCGAGCCCCGCGGCGTAGGCCTGGGCCCGTCGCCGGGCATCCTGCGCGGCGAGACCGAGCAGTTCGTGGTGCAACGGATGCGCCGGGTCGATGCCCCAACTGAGACCTCGAATCTGGCAACGTGCCGCGTCGACGGCTGCGCTCAACACCACGCCAACCTGGTCGAGTTGCCTGACGCATACCGTCACGTCGACGGTGGCTCTATAGCCGATCAGGGTGTTGCTGTCGTTCGCCCATTGCCATTCCTCGGCGACCGTGACCCCGCTGGTGCGTACGTCGTCGTCGCTGATCCCGTGGCCGGCGAGCAAGGCCTTGAGCTGCACCAACTGCGCGGACACGACCTCGAGCGCGCCTGTTGCCGTTGTCGCCACGGTGCTGGCAGCGAGGCCCAATTGGGCGTGATCGGGGTTGAGTGCGGCGCGGGCAGACCCCTGCGTGGTGACGGTTGGCATCGCCCGAGTATGTCATGAGTACTCAACTCGCGGCCCGACGTGCCGATGACTTCATACCGGCGGAGCAGTCTGAAAGGACGCGCGGGCATGAGCCAGACACGAGAAGAGACAACACGACGGGAGCGTTCCAACGCTGGGCGGATCACGGTCGTCACCGCGGCTCTGGTCGCCGTCCTGGCGACCGCTGCGTTCATCGTCGGACCGACAACAACAGGCGGCAACGCCGTGGCGACGACGCCGGGCGTGACCACGACCACGACCACCCCGGCCGTCATCTTTGCGCTGCAGCACTTCCCCGTGCAGGGCATCTGCGGCTTTGGCGACACCTGGGGCGCGGCGCGCTCTGGTGGACGCACCCACGAAGGCGTCGACATCATCGCCAAAGAGGGTCAATACGTCTACGCCGTCGCCGATGGCACGCTGACCAAGCAATACCTGGCCTCGTCGGGCGGCATTTCCGGCAACGGTTGGCGCTTGCAGAAGGCCGACAAGTCCTACTTCTTTTACGCCCACCTTGTCGCTTTCGCCCCTGGTCTTGGCGTCGGTTCGAAAGTCGTCGCCGGACAGGTCATCGGCTACATCGGCAAGACCGGCAACACGACGACGCCGCACCTGCACTTCGAAATCCATCCCCTCGGCGGCGCCGCGATCAGCCCCTATGCCAGCGTCAAGGCCGTCGACGCGTGCAAGACCACCGCCCCGCCGCAGATCCCTGGTGTCAGCGTCCCTGCGGTGTACACATCGACATCGACATCGACAGCGACGACGGTGACGCCGACGACGACTGGGGCGACGACGGCGACGACCGTCAAACCACCGACCACGACGACACCACCGACCCCGACAACGCCGCCGGTCACGACCCCGGTGCCGACCACAATCCCGCAAACGACAGCACGGAATGAGGTCGTTGTCGGTGGCGCTGGTGCCTTCCGCAGCCTCGGACGCTGGCGATTCATCGCCCCCGCGGTCGTGCTGGCGTCCTCCAGCCGCAACGTCACCGCCGGTGTCACCAAGCGGGTCTCCTTGGCCGGTCACGCCAGCCTGACCGCTACCACGACGGGCGTCCTCGTTCGAGTGTCGGGCTATCCCTCGTCGGGCTCTGGCAGCCTCGCCGTGCACGCCTGCACCGATCCAGCGCCGACTGCCACAGCGTTGTCGCTCAGCGCCGTGGCCACCTCGTATGCGCCGATCGCCGTTGCTGCCTCCAACGCCGAGATCTGTGTGACCAGTTCGGTCACCGCCGCAGTTCGTCTAGAGGTCATCGCGCAGCAGGACATGCTCGGCCTCGGAGTCGCTGCCATTTCCCCTGTGCGGGCCTTCGACAGTCGTACGACTTCGCGCCTTGTGGCTAACACCGACGTCGTCATCACCCCGGCGATGCTTGGAATTCCGGTGGACGCGGCAGCGGTCGAGGCGACCTTTACCGTCGTCGGCGCCCCGGCCGCCGGAGCGCTGTCGGTGGCGCCCTGTGGTGGCACGGCGTGGCAGGCCGCATACATTGCCAACGCGACCACCGCGGTGAGTTCGATCATCCGAGTGAACGCCACTGGATTGTGTCTGCGCTCATCGACCACCGCCGACATCATCGTCGACGTCAGTGGCTACTTCTCTTCTAAGTTATTGCGTTTGCAGCCGGTCAACGCGCTACGTCGCTTCGACTCTCGCCAGAGTGCGCAGGTCGGCGCCGCACCGGTGACCGTGCAGGTTGCTGGCATCGGCGAGTTCCCCGTGTCCACGCCAGCAGCGATGATCGATGTGACGATGATCGGCGGCAGCCTCGAGGGCTCGTTGTTCGTCTGGTCATGTGGGCAACCGATGCCGAACGCAGCGTTGGGCGTCGTTCGGGCTCGCTCGGTGAACACCGTTTCGGCGCTCGTCCCGCTGTCGTCTGGCACGATCTGTGTGGCCAGCACGCAGCCGATGCACGTCGTTGTCGACGTCGTTGCTTTCGGTGTCTGACAAGAAGTGGCCAAATCGCCAGCGCCTAAGTCGCCAGCGTTTAGGTCACCTGTCGTAATTTAGTGATTCTGTGTAGTGAGAAAAATTCGCACTGCAACTGAGTAAACGCTAAACGTGTCCGATAGAACGCCTGAGTGTCACATTTGCGAGGGATGAACGCACGTTTGGTAGGGAGATTGCCGAGCGTTGCAGCGGCGATGGTATTCATCGTTGCCGGGATGGCCTTCCCCGGCTCCACACCAGGCGTGGCATTGGCTGGCGAGGTCGCTGCCCCGGCGATGGCCGTTCGACCGGTAGATCCGCCCTGTGCGTTCATCGACACCTGGCATCAAGCCCGAGACGCTGGTCGGGTGCACGAAGGTGTCGACATCATCGCTACCGGTGGAACGCCTGTCTATGCCGTCGCTGACGGCATCATCAGCAAGATCTATGTCGACCAGCCGGGAAGCCGCAGCGGCAACGGCTTGCGTTTGCGCACCTCTGACGGCTCCTACTTCTTTTACGCCCACTTCCAGCAGTTCGCTCCCAGCGCCACGCTCAACGCCAGGGTGAAGGCCGGAGACGTGCTTGGGTATGTCGGTCGTACCGGCAACACGCAGGTCAATCACCTGCATTTCGAGATCCACCCGGGTGGTGGCAGCCCGATCAACCCGACGGCGCTCGTGCGGGCCATAGGCACCTGCAAGCAACCAGCCACGAGCGTGCAGGCGTCGGCGGTGCCCGTGCCGGGAGCGACAGGGACAACTCCGTTGACCGCGGCACCAGCATCCGCCTCTGCGAGCACAGTCCCCGCTGCGCCGGTGGTGGCCAGCTCGGCGCCGAGCGCTCCGGCCACCCCGCCCGCGTCGGCGACGACCCCTATCGCCACCACTCCGGCCCGCTCGACCCCGCGCGGCCTCAAAGCTGTCGGGCCGATACGCGTCGCCGACTCCCGTTTCGGCACCGCCAAGCGACTGGCCCCTGGGGTGATTACACAGATCTCCGTCGCCCGTGGGGGCGTTCCCAACACGGCGTCGGCCGCGCAACTTACCGTGTGGAGCACGGGAAGTGCGGCTGGCGGCTATCTCTCGGTGTTCCCCTGCGTGGCGACAACGCCGGGTACCTCGACCGTCAACTTCAGTGCCGGACAAACGATCGCAGCAGCGGTGTTCGTTGGCCTGAGCAGCGCAAAATTCTGCGCCACTGCGTCGGTGCCCACCGATGTCATCGTCGATGTCAACGGCTACGCCGACGGCCAGGGGACGCTCGGCGTGATCGCCACCAACCCGTTCAGAGCGTTTGACTCAGCGTGGCACGGGCAGCGTCTCCTCGCCGGTACGGAGCGTGCGGTACGCGTCGTCGGAGCAACTGGGATGCCCACAGCAGCCAGCGCCGTCTCGGTGACGGTGACGACGTCTGGCTCTACCACCCGTTCATCGATTCTTGCCTATCCCTGTGGAACGACGCCGTCGGGTGTTCCGGTGATCGTCGGCGGCATCGGGCAGACCAACGCGGCGACGTTCACCATCGGGGTGGGCGCCAACGGTGCGCTGTGCCTGCGCTCTACCGCCGACATCAACGCGATCGTCGACGTGCACACCGCTTGGGCGGCCAGCGGCGCTCAGATGTCTGCGGCGCTGCCGTGGCGAACGCTCGACACCCGGGCAACGGGGCGCCCACAGCCGGGAGTGCCCAACGAACTGGTGATCGCGGGCGTTGGTCAGGTCCCTGGCGGAGCCTCAGCCGTTGCGATTACGGCGACCGTGACAGCATCATCGGTGCCCGTTCAGTTGACGGTCTGGCCCTGCTTCACCACCAAGCCGAACACGGTGCTGGTTAGCGTCAGTGCCAACAGCACGGTGGCCGGCGGCGCGGTTGTCGGGCTGGGGGCAGGCAAGTTGTGCTGGAGCACAGCAGGCGGCGGGGCCAACGTGATCTTCGACGTCACCGGGTTCGCCAAGTAGCAATCGGCGGTGCCGACGATAGCGACGGCGCTGCCGATCAGCCGAAACCGCGGGAATCCTGCTTCAACGCAGTGTCGACGCTCAGGGCTGAGGCGACCAACAGCGACAACAGCGGCTGCGCCACCGGCGCGTGGAACTGCACGACATAGTTGTCAGCCGTGGTGAACATCGTCTTCATCACCCCTTCGAAAGTCTTGGTGATGCGCCCGACCTCGTTGCCGTTGGCGTCCTCCAAACGAAAGTTCCAGGCCCGCCAATTCTCGGCACGGATCCAGCCGACGTTCTGGCCGCCAGCCTCGAGACCGAAACTGATCTTGCCGAAGACGTTCTGCTGGACGATGCGGCCGATTTCGTTCTGAAAGCCATCGGAGACGATGACCGTCGACTTGATGATCTTCGCCGGTCGGGTGAGATGCATCAGCGGGTTTCCGTTGGCGTCGCTGATCAACAGCTTGTGGGTCATGAACTGATCGACGCTGGCCACCAATCGCAGCGCCTTCTTCGCTGCCGACTGTCCAACCTGGTTGACCGAAGCCAACTGGCGTCCTTGGCCGTCGAACACGCTGTATTGGTTGTTCAGCTCGATCAGCTTGGCCTTCTGGTTGACCACCAGAATCGGCTCGGTGAAGATCGACCCACCGCCACCGAACGGCGCAGCGCTGATTCCCGCACCGCGGCTGCCGGTGTCGTGAATCTGGCGATCGATCTTTGTTGGATCGGCCTCATTGCCGACCGTCAACGCGCTGTCGAAGCGATCGAAGCGCGTGCCCTGCAGCGGATCGACCGACGTCACGCCTTGGTTGCTGACGTGCTCGGTCCACTCGTTGCCGTCGTAGTAGCGGTGTTCATTGCGACCCATCGGGTCTGGATACCAATTCGCCGGGTGCGTGCTCATCCCGAAAGCGTACGGCGATTGTCCGCTAGCGCAGAGTGTGGGCCATCAAGATTGCTTCACGAGCGAACGGGTCGAG
Source organism: uncultured Acidimicrobiaceae bacterium (assembly GCA_963732585.1). Classification (GTDB taxonomy): domain Bacteria; phylum Actinomycetota; class Acidimicrobiia; order Acidimicrobiales; family Ilumatobacteraceae; genus WLMZ01. Next base: position 962,930 of record CAVSZY010000004.1, read on the forward strand.
CTGACGACCGGCAATGCGCTCGGTGATCAGGATCGCTTCCGACGGGTCGTCGACAAGGCCACACCAGCGGATATAGCCGCCCATAATGCCAATGATCCGATCGCCAACCTCTTCATTGTGGACGATGACCTTCGTACCCGAATTGAGCAAACCGTGGAGCTCGGTGTAGAAGGCCTTGAGCCACAGCGCAAGTTCCTCGCCGGTGAACGGACGATGGCGGTAGTTCAGGTTGAGCTCGTCGTAGTTATGCAGGTTGTGCGGCGCCGGAATGATGCTGATGAGACACCCGAAGCCGTTTTCCCGCAACCAGATGATCTCTTCTTGGCGACGCACACGGCGATGATTGTCGCCGTAACCGCCGGGGCGTTCACAGACAGCGAGCTTGTCCTTCAAAATCCAGGTGAAGTTCCTGGGGGTGATACCGAGCGCCCATTTACCGCGCAAACGAGGGGGCATCAGCGCACCTGCCCGGTTGAAAGCGTCTGTGGGCTGCAGGGGTTCGAGATGCGCGGCTGCATGACAGCGCAAGGCTATCGGGCTGGCTGCGCTTCGAGCCACAGGTGTTGGCTGCGGCGAAAGATCCTGCGACCGTCGTTCAGTTCGCAGGCTTTGACCTCGCCGCGAGCAACGGCCAGCACACGTTCAATGCTCGCTGCGTCCGGCGGATAGGGATTGCTGAGCCACGCGCGCAACGCTCGTCTGGCGAGCGCCACGGGAGCGGCGGCGAGGGCTTTGGCATCCGTTGCGTCGAGTGTCGCAGCCAGTTCGTTGAGCAGATCGGCATCAGCGGCGAGCAGCTCTGCTTGGCGCACCAGAATCGGCACCGGGTCGCGGCGGGAGATATCGGCAAGCAGCGGTAGCAGCTCATGGCGCACACGGTTGCGTTGAAAGATCGGGAGACGATTCGTCGGGTCATCGATGGTTGCCATGCCGATGGCGCGGCACAGGGCAACCGTCTCTGCTCGGCGCAGCCCAAGCAACGGGTGTCGATCGGCAGACATCGCCGCCAGGCCGTCGCTGCCGGCACCGCGCATCAGGTTGAGGAGCACCGTTTCGGCCTGGTCGTCGGCGGTGTGCCCGGTGAGGGCATCGGGCCCGATGACCTGGTGGCGCGCGGCGCGGGCGTTGGCCTCGACGTTGCCCGTCGGGTCGACGATGACGCGACGTGATTCGAACGGCACGGCGAAGCGAGCGGCGGCCGCGGCGACGATGCCGACGTCGTCGGCAGAGTCAGCGCGCAGGCCGTGGTCGACGTGAATCACCGAGACCTCGCATCCAGCGGCGACGGCGAGGATCAACAAGGCCATCGAATCGGCACCGCCGGACACCGCGGACACGGCACGACGCGACGGGACTAACTGCGGGCAGCGCTGCAGCAGCTGGGCCACGAGCGGATCGGCGAGCGCCTCCATGAAAACGTGGCGCAGGCGGGAGCTCTACTCCTCGGTGCGCTGCTTGCCGTTCGGGTACTTTGCGGCGGTGACCACCTTGAGATAACCAACCACGAGTGCGCCCACGAGCCCAAGTCCACTGACAAACAGAATCAGCCCGAGCCACCAGTGGAAAATGTAAGCGATCACGCAGACGAGCATAGCCAACAGCACCCGCCGCGCGAACCTCGACGGCGCAGATCGCGGCTGTGAGGCGTTGTCAGCCGATCTGGCCGTCGCCGTCGAAATCCTCACCAAAGCATCGTTCGATGCGATGCAACAAGCCCGGCGGAATCTCGTCGTTGTGGCATTTTGCGGCGATCACCTGGCGCAACTCGGCGTGAAAATCGAATGCCTGTAAACAGTCGGGACAGTCGCCGAGGTGTTCGTGAACCGGGCCAAGTTCAGTGTTGGGGAGTTCATGATCGAGGAACCGTTCAAGCTCGCGCAGGGTTTCGTTGCAGTCAGGCATGCTCAATCCACGCGGTCGCTGTCTTGTTCGATGAGTCCACGCTCCAGGGCATACTCGTACAACGCCTTGTGCATCGCCTTTCTTCCCCGGTGTAGTCGACTCATCACTGTGCCGACTGGAACATCGACCATTTCGGCGATCTCTTTGTAGGAAAAACCCTCAACGTCGGCGAGCAGCACGGGGAGCCGGAAAATATCCGGCAGTTCCTCGAGCGCACGCTTGACCTCGTCGTCGGTGAATAGCTCGAACAAGGTGTCTTCAGCGCTTCGGTTGCTGAGCGCGGCGCCGAGGTTTGGCATGCGGCGATAGAGGTACAGGTCTTCGATGTTGTCGAGCTGGGTTTCATCGGGGCGGCGCTGTTTGGCGCGGTAGCGATTGATGAAGGTGTTCGTCAGAATGCGATAGAGCCAGGCCCGCAGATTCGTGCCTTCCTGGAACGACTCGAAGCTGCGCCAGGCGCGCAAGTAGGTCTCCTGCACGAGATCTTGGGAGTCTGCGTCGTTTCGGGTCAGGCGCATCGCCGCCGAGTACAGCTGCGGCGCGTACTGCATGGCGTCGGCCGGAAAGGTCGATCGATCAGCCATCGTCAGCTGTCGCCGTTCTGTTCCAAGTTGGCTCGGTCTTTGCGGGCCTGCTCGGCACCCTCGTGCACGGCGGCGTCGAGTTCTTCGATAAAGCGGCTCATCAAACTCGCCAACTGGGCCCGTTCGTGCGCGTCGAAGGCTCCGAGGAGGCGGGCCATCACCCGCGCCCGCCGGCGATCGATTTGGGCCCGTCGTGCCCGGCCCGCCTCGGTCGCTTCGACCATCACGACGCGACCATCGGCATGCGCCGTGCTGCGCTGGGCGAGGCCGAGGGCAGCCAATCGCTGCAAGGCGCGTGTCGCCGTGGAGGGATCAACCCGCAGTGCGTCAGCAAGTTCGCTCATCCGCCAGGCGTCGCGGGAGACGAGAACATCGAGGGTGTCGAGTTGGCCGTTGTCGAGGGCATCGGGGCCGTCGATGTAGGAGCGCACCGCCGCGGCGCTGGCTCCACGGCGAAGCTCGCGCCAGGCCAGCATGATCTGTCGCGATGCCTGGATGTCACCAGGATCGTTGAAGTCGACAGCGGCGCGTGTTGGCATTGGGCCACAGGGTACCCGGCGAGGTGCGTCGGGGATCAGGCGAGCTATCGTCCGCCCCATGTTGTTCCGCGAGATCGTTGCGCTGTCGGCTCGGGTGGCGGCGACCTCGTCACGCTCAGCCAAGGTCGCAGCGATGAGCGAGGTCTTCTCGCAGCTCGACGCACACGAGACGCTCCCGGCGATCAACTATGCCGCTGGGCGAGTGCGTCAAGGTCGACTCGGGGTTGGCTGGGCCACCCGGCAGCGCATTGCGGCCGTCCCCGCAGCCCTCGAAGCGAGCCTCGAGATCGTCGAGATCGACGCGGCCTGCGAACGGCTGGAGGCGGCCGGGGGATCTGGTTCGCAAACCGTGCGCGCCAGTGAAACCGATGCGCTCTTCGCCCGGGCGACGATCGACGAGCAACGGTTCTTGGCCGATCTGCTGTTCGGCGAAGTACGCCAAGGAGCCCTCGACGGTGTCGTCAGTGAGGCGGTGGCCAGGGCCGCAGGGGCCCCGGTTGGCGAGCTGCGCCGGGCGGCGATGTTGCTCGGCGATCTGGCTGCCGCCGCGCAGATCGCCCTTCACCAAGGGAGTCTGGCCCTGGCCGGGGTCGGCTTACAGGTGCTTGTTCCGGTGCAACCGATGTTGGCCGCCACAGCCGCCGACGTCGGTGAGGCGATGGCCAGCTTTGGCACCGCGTCGGTGGAGTGGAAGGTCGACGGCGTGCGCATCCAGGTGCATCGCCGGGGCGGGGAGGTGCTGATCGTCACCCGCAACCTCAACGTCGTCACCGCCCGCTTCCCCAGCGTCGTTGCCCAGGTGCTGGCGCTGGACATCGACTCGGTGATCCTCGATGGCGAGTTGATCGGCCTACGCGAGGACGACCTGCCGACGATGTTCCAACACACCGCCTCAAGCTTCGCCAGCGCGGCACCGGAGCATGGCGCGGTGTCGTTTGTGCTGCAGGCCTTCTATTTCGACATTCTTCATGTCGACGGCGAGGATCTCATCGCTCGACCGCTTCACGAGCGCCAGCGGCGTCTGGCCGAGGTGGTCGGCGAACAACGGGTTCCGACGTTGATCACCAACGACGTGGCCGAGGCCGAGCGATTCGCCGCCGACACGGTGGCTCGCGGTCACGAAGGGGTGATGGTCAAGGCGCTCGACGCACCGTACGAAGCGGGCCGGCGCGGCAAGTCGTGGCTGAAGGTCAAGCCGGTGCACACCCTCGACCTGATCGTTGTCGGCGTGGAGTGGGGGCATGGCCGTCGCCGTGGGATGCTCAGCAACCTGCACCTCGGCGCGCTCAATCCTGACGGTGGCGCGCCGATAATGGTCGGGAAGACCTTCAAAGGATTGACCGATGACCTGCTGCGCTGGCAAACCGAGACCTTCCCGCCGCTGGCCATCGAGCGCAACGAGTGGATGATGACCGTGCGTCCGGAGATGGTTGTGGAGATCGCCGTCGACGGCGTGCAGGTGTCGACCCGCTATCCCGGTGGCGTCGCCCTGAGATTCGCGCGGGTGAGGCGCTATCGCCCCGACAAGACGACGGCGCAAGCCGACTCGATCGACGACGTGCGCCGTCTGCTGCCTCGCTCGGCGGCTCCAGTATGAAGCGTCGGGCGATGTTGGCATTGGCGGTGAGCGCCGTGACCGGATGCAGCGCCTATGCCCAGCCGGCTACCGATCCGCGGCTGCCACCGCGGACGGAAGTGGAGCTGTCGTCCCAGGTCGCTGGGGTCTTTACGCCCATCAATCCCGAGCCCAGGACGCTGCTGGCGATTCGCATCCTCGAGCTGGACCGGGCCGACGACTACATGGAGCAATGCATGGCCGCGCTTGGATTGCCCTATGCCAGGCGAGCGGTGGTGGCTAGCTGGCCCAATTCTGCGACCGCCGGTGTCCGTGGCGGGTGGTGGACGCCTCCGTACTTCGGCAATCCGGCCGCCGGCTTCGGTGTCGGCGAGCAGATCGATCCGAGCGACACGGTTGCCGACGAAGAAATCGTCGTCGAAGACCTTCGGTTGGCAGCCGACGAGCAGGCGTCCTACGACGCCGGTGTGGCCACATGCACCCCGAACACGCCGTCGGGACCGTTGATCGACTGGAGCGTGGCCGACGATATCCGGGAGCAGATGATCGCCATTTCATCGGCAACAAGAGCAAAGCCTGGCTTCGTGGCGATCCAAGAAACCTATCGACGCTGCATCGAGATCAAGGGTTTCGATTTCGCCGACCCGGATCTCTTGATCGACCTCGTCATGGCGCGGTATTCCGATCCAGGCGCCCACGACCCGGTCGGGTTCGAGAGCTCTGCGGCGCTGGCTGACGCCGAATGCCGTGTCGATCTGTGGCCGGAATTTATCGAGCTCTCGAGGCCCGAGTGGGAGGCCTTCGTCGCCGCGAACCACGATCGGGCGCGGGCCATGATCGACAGCTTCATCATGCTGGAGGCGCAAGCCGGAGAGCTGATGCCCGTTCCCGAAGAGGACTGATGGCCTCGAACGGCGTGTTCAGCTCACCGCGGCGAGCAACTGGGCGTCGAGCGTCTGCAGGCTGGTGGTCCAGGCTGAGATGACGTTGGACTCGAACTTGTGGTGCATCGGTTTTGCCCACCATGTCGGATTGGCGGCCATCCGGTAGCTGAGGTCGGTGCCACCGTCGTCGCCAGGGGCGAGTCGCACGCATTCGACGAGCATCGAGGCGAAACGCTTGTTGATGCCGAGAGCGGTAAAAGCCCACAGGCGCTCCTCTTCCCAAGCAATGAATCGCTCGTCGACGCTCAGCGGGCCGACGACGATCGAGCGCGTCGAATCGACGCCGCCCGACGGAATGCTGGTCGAGCGACACGATGTGCAGTCTTGAAACCAGGTCGGCCACGACGAATCGTCGACTAATGCCGCCCACACTTTGCTTGGCGGTGCCTTCATCGTCACCTTGGCGTCAAACTTCCACGGTGCTGATTCCAGGAAACTCATGTCTCCGATGTTCATTGAATCTTGTTCTCCCCCCTGCGGGTGCGCATCTACCGTAGGTCCGCAGCGTGCCCGCGATCAACAACTGATCACAGATGTGCCCAGAACTAGAGACCGCCGACGACTTGCGGCACGCTTTGGCGGCGTTGGGCATCGGAGGGAAATCCAAGGCGCCCGAACTCGTCGAATCCCCAGCAATAGACCCCGAGCGTTGTCGTCGCGCAGCTGTGGTTGCTCGACGCCAACTCGATGATGCCGGTGCCGAGAGCGACTGGATCTGCGTGTGTGTCGACCACCGCGTAGAAGCCGGTGCCGTCACCGACTTGGCCCTGCAGATTGCCGCCCCAACAACTGGCCCCGGCACCCGTGACCCAGGCGCAGGTGTGGTAGCGGCCAGCATCGAGTGAGGTCATGCCGCCGACACCGTCGACGGCGACGAAGGTGGTCGAGGCACCACCGGGGCGGCCGAGCTGGCCGGCTCCGTTGGCCCCGCGGCAGCCGACGCCGCCGTTGCTGTACAGCACGCAGTTGTGGTCGTGCCCAACAGCCACCGAGACCACGCCGCTGACGCCAGCGACGGCGGTGGGCGCCGAATTGCCGTTGCCCCAGCAGGTGAGGCCGGAATCGATCACCGCGCAGGCTAGGCGGAGACCGACGCCGAGTTGGCTGACGTTCGCCACGGGAACGGGTACCGGAACTGGTACCACGCCGCCGCCGCCGTTGGGCCCGACAACGCCGAACCCGTTGTCGCCCCAGCACAACACCGTGCCGTCGACACGCAGGGCGCACATCTGCACATAGTCGCCTGCCAGAGAGACGACACCGCTCAGGAATGGAACCGTCACCGCTGTCGGCGAGTGTGTCGAGGCGTTGGTCCCGAGGGCGCGATCGCGACCCCAGCACTTCACGGTTGAGTCGGCGAGGACGACACAGGTGGACCATCCGGCTGCTTCGACGGAAATCGCTTCGCTGATACCAGCGATGTCGACGGGCACCGAGGAGCCTGCTGTCGTCAACGGCAGCCCAACCTGGCCGTATTGGTTGGAACCGACGCAGCGAACCCCGCCGACCGCGGTGAGAGTACAGGTGTGGTCGTATCCCGCGGCGATGCGGCTGATGGCCGCCGACTGCAGGGCGTCGCCGGAAAACCACCCGGCGACATCGACGATCAGGTCGACCGTGCCGGAGCTGTTGTACAGCGACACGTCACCGTTCGGGCCGACCTTGGCGATCACCAGGTTCGGGGCGACGATGCCCGGGGCCGGGTTGAGATTGGACGAGTTTGGTCGGCGCTGCCCAGCCGGATATGCGGTGATGAACGAGTTGCGGGTCTGATTGACGGCGGTCACGTTGAGAACGACGGCGCTGACTCCGCTCGCAGGAACACCGCCGCGCCCGGCGATGCGCACCGTGCGTAGCCCGTCGGCCCCAACCGCCCCGACGCGTTGTCCGATTCCATCGACAGTGGTGCCAACGGCGCGAGTGTCGAGCACCCTGGCGGGTGTGAGGGCGGTGAAGGTCGTCGACAACGGGAACCAGCCGACGATGTCGACGATCAGATCGGTGGTGCCCGCGTCATTGAACAGGTTGATGCGACCATCGGAACCAACCTTGACCACGGCCATGTTCGGAGCTACCAGGCCAGGGCGTGGATTGAGGTTCGAGGTGCCAGGCTTGGAGGCCCCACTCGGCCAGGCGGTGATGAAGGTCACCGCCGTTTGGTTGACAGCCGTGATGTTGACGGCGACTGCGGCAACGCCCGTTGCCGGTACCCCGCCGCGCCCGGTCACCGGCAGCGAGTAGACCCCGGTGGCACCGATCGCTCCCGTCCGCTCGTGGAGTTCATCGTCGGTATCCCCATCCGCCAGACGACTGTCCATGATCCGCGACGGATCCAGCGGCGTGAAGGTGTCGCCGGAGGCGAACCAACCGGCGATGTCGGCGATCAGGTGCACGTTGCCAGTCGAGTTGTACAGGTTGATGCGGCCGTCTGCGCCGACCTTGCTGATCACCAGGTTTGGCGCGATCAGGCCCGGGTTTGGATTGAGGTTGGAGGTGCCGGGCCTGGCGGCACCGCTTGGCCAGCCGGTGATGAACGTCGGCAGTGTTTGGCCGACTGCGGTGACATTGATCGCCACCGCCGTCACGCCGCCAGCGGGGACTCCGGCGCGACCGACGATACGCAAGGAGATGGTGCTGTTCGGCCCGAGCGCACCGGTACGCATCGACTCGCCGTCGACGGTTACCCCATCGGCGCGAGTGTCGAGAATGCGCTGTGGGGCAAGCGACGTGAACGAACCTTGCACCGCCGCTTGGGCGACCGGAACCCCCGGCGCGACCACGGGCGAAATCACCCCTGCAACCGTCACGAGAAGCATTGCCGAAAACATCCGCCGTAAAGTCATCCCGACAGTATCGCGCTGTTCGTGGAGCCGGGGTACCAAATCTTCGTTGTAATACTCGCAGTGGGCGAGCAAGAAGAACGGCGATCGCGCACCGCTCTCAACCGGTGACTACAGCTTGTGACGGATGATGCGCTGCAGCCGGTGATCGACAGGCGGGCGGGCGCCGGCGTGTTCGATGACCCAGGCGGAGATCTGGGTGGCGAAGACGGCGGCATCGACCGGCGAGTTCTGCACCAGGTAGTGAGAGAGAAACGAACCGGCGAAGGAATCGCCCGCCCCGGTGGCATCGATCAGGTTGTTCGTCGCTGGCGGAATGTGCGCTTGCCCGCCAGGGTGATGGACGAACGCCCCCTCGGAGTCGAGTTTGAGCACGATCAGGGCTCCGGCGTAGATCTCGCCGAGGCGTTCGGCGATCGCCGGCGGATCTTCCAACCCGGTGAGGATCGAGCCTTCTTCGTAGTTGGGCAACAGAATGTCGACACCGAGGTCTTGGGTGTTGGCCAGAAACTGGGCCACTCCCATCTGCTCGATCATCTGAAATGAGCCAGGGTCGAACGACAGCGTCGCGCCGCTGCTCTGCGCCAGCTTCGCCGCCGCCCGTGCCGCCGACCGGGGCGGGTCGGTGAAGAACGACCACGCTGTCAGATGCAGGTGGCCACAGTCACGGATCACGTCCTTTGGGGTCTCGGAAGCCAGCAGGTAAAAGTCGGCACCACGCCCGGAGACCATCGAGCGCTCACCGGTCTGATCGACGAAGACGGCGACCGATCCGGTGAGGTGGGCGTCGGTCTCCACGAAATGAGCGCTGACGCCCTCCTGGGTGAGGTTCTCCCGCGCCAACTCGCCGAAGCGGTCACGGCCGATCTTGCCGATGAAGTGGGTATCCAGGCCGCAGCGCCGGGCCCAGACGGCAACGTTGGCTGCGCTCCCCCCGGGGGTCAACATCACCTCGCCGAAGGTGTCACCCCCGCGCTTCAGCTCACTATTGGTTCGAATCAGCACGTCCCAAGCGAAGTCGCCGAGAACACAGAGCGGTTTACTCACGGCTCGGGAGCCTACTTTGCCTGCTGGGATCAGCGAAATGTGCCGTATTGATCGACGATGACGTCGACCTTGGAACTGGCGGAAATGACGCTGGAGGCATCGCCGATCGCCAGATTGGCGACCACTTCGCCAGCGGCGAAGTTGATCGTCGAGGTGCCTGGATCGTTGAGCCCCGCCGGATACATCGTCGCCCAACCCGACGCAGCGGCGTTGACGGCGGTCAGGCTGAGAGCCATCGCCTCGCCGCCGTTGGCGGATCGGACCGACCAGCGGTTGTCGCCGGTCGCGGCCTGGGAGCGGGTGTCGACGAGACGAACCGGCGTCTGGGGAATGAACAACCCGTCGCTGCCCTGCGTTGCGGAGGCACCGGTGAAGTAGCCGAGGACGTCGACGATGACGTGTGAGCTAGCCGATGAGTAGACCTGAACCCCGCTGGCGCTGCGGGCCACGGTGACGGTCGCAGCGCGCGTCTGCCATGGGGCATCGACGTTCATCGCCGAGGCCAATGGGTGCGGCTGGCCTGCGGCTGAGACGGTGTAAAAACCGGCCCGGTCGTTGGCGGTAGCGGTCAGCGTGACGACGACAGCGGTGGCATCGACCGGGATCGATGTCGGCAGGGCGACGAGGGTGGTGGCACCTGCGCCCGGTCGGGTGCCGTTGCGCGTGTCGGCGATGCGCCGCTGATCGACGGCGACGAACCGTCCGGCGCTGGCCGACTCTGCGGGCACGAAGTACCCGGTGACGTCGACGATGAAGTCAGCGGTAGCCGAACTGAAGAGGTCGATCGAGCCGTCACCGAGTTGGATGTATGCCGAATTGGCCCGGGTCTGGCCGCCGGTCCAATTGAGCATCGAGGTCACAGGGCGCGGTGCCCCGCTGGGAGAAATGGTGGCGAACCCATGTGTGTGCGGGCCGGTGACCGTGACCGTGACCGCCGCAGCGACCGCCTCGGCGGGAACGTCGCAGCGCCCAGAGACCTGCACGCGACTGGCAGAGTTGGCCGCCAGCGCAGCGCCGGAGCGAGTGTCAGCGATGCGGCACGGGGTGACCGCGCGCAGCGCTGTCGAACCGGTGACAGGAGTCGTTGTCGTCTTGTTGTTGTTGTTGTTGTTGTTGTTGTTGTTGTTGTTGTTGTTGTTGTTGTCGTCGTCGGCGTCGTTGTCGGCGAAACGGTGGTCGTCGTCGGTGCTACCGGGGCACGGTCGGTGTCGAATGCCGGGTGATCGACGAATCGCGCGTAGGCCTGGCCGTAGGCGCTGCCTGCCGCGCTCGTTTGGTCGAGGCGAACCCGAAACCCGCTGACGGTGTCGTTCCAGTAGACCAAGGCTTTGATCGCCGGGAAATCGCTGCGCAAGGTCGCCGCCGCGTTGTCGAGTATCGATGCCGCCGCTGGTTGACTGGGCACATCGAAGCCCCATTCGGCGAGCATCAACGGTTTGTTCGGAGCCTTCGCCGTCGCCCATGCATAGAACCCGGGCCAGGTGCCCGATGGACTGTTGACCAGCTTGGCGATCGAGGTCTCGGCCGCAAAGCCATACGGGTCGTAGGCGATCCAATCGACGACGTCATCACCGGGGTAGAAGGCGTCGACCCGGTTCGCCCAGCGGGCAAACCCCATGAAGTTCATGACGAACACGGCGTTGTCGACACCGTTGGCCCGCAACCGTTGCACGACGTGGCGGTACATCGCCACGTAGTCGTCGGCGGTCATCCCCGAACCGGGGCCGAGTTCGTCGTTTTCCGGTTCATGGAAGATGGTCAACAAGAGGGTGCCGGGGAAGGCATTCAGGCCGGCGGAGACCTGATCGATGGCGGAGTCCGCTCCTCCCCCGGCGATCTGGGCCCACGTCAGGCTGGTGCTCGGCTTCCAGTTGTAGAACAGGATGCTCGGAGCCTGGCCGGGGCGCTGCGTCGCAGCGATCTCATCGGCGCGGGGGAAGGTGACCGCGCCACGCTTGTAATAGTGCAGGATGTCGGGGCGGTGCTGAGCGACGGCGACGTATTCATCGAGCCCGCGGTTGTAGTTGTAGGTGCCATCGGCCGATGCTGTGGAAGCACCGATCCACGCCCCGCAGCTCGGCACCAAGATCTCGTCGACAACGCATTGCTGCGCCGACGCGGGCTCGTTGGCGACCATTTGCCCGACGGCAGTGGTCGCCAGGACGAGGCCTGCGGCAATCAGTTTCGGTAAGCGGCGGAGCGTAGCGATGCAGATTCATCGGGAGGCTGTCGTCAAACGTTGAGCGATCGCCGAGGGTCTTGCCTCGATCTACAAGCTTGCGGCTAGTTGAGCACTCATCGTGATGTCGGCGTTGAGAGTTTCTTTGGTGGCCTGGGTAGAAATGGGCTGGTACGAGCCACGTAATCGGCGTAACCCGGGCGTCGCTTGACCAACGATTTCTCCAACAGTGTCACCCCAGAAACCCGGCGTAGCAGCACCGTCATCACCACCGGGCCGATCAACCCGTATCGTCCGTGGCTGGTCTCGGCGGCCACCAGGCCGATACCCCACCACACACAGGCATCGCCGAAATAGTTGGGGTGTCGCGTATAGCGCCACAACCCACTGTCGAGCACCTTGCCGGCATTCGCTGGGTCGGCCCGGAATTTGATCAGCTGGGCATCACCGATCGTCTCGAAGAAAAACCCGACAATCCACGCCGCCAACCCGGCATAGGCCAGTGCTCCGATATCCGGCGTGGCATCGATCTGTCCGAGTTGCACGGGCAGCGAAACCACCCACATCAGCGCGCCTTGCAGGGCGAATACCGTATACAGACTGACCAGCCCGAAGCGCTCGCCGTGCTTGCGGCGCATTGCTGCATACCGAAAATCCTCGGGATGACCAGCATTGCGGCGGCTGAGGTGCAGCGCTAGGCGCACGCCCCACATCGTCGTCATCGCCACCAACAAGCTCCGCCGCTGCTCGTTGCCGCCATCGTGCGCAGCGCGCACGACCAGGGCGACAAGGACGAAACCGGCGCCCCAGACGATGTCGACGATCGATGCGTTTCGTTTGACCAGGCTGAGCGCCCAGGTGGCCAACATCAGCACGATGATCGTTACCGCAGCCAGGATCATGACTTCGCCCATTGACGTGGCACCCCTTGTCGAGTAGTGAATATCTGCACGGACAGTGAATCTGCACGGACGTTGTACCGAGATGTATCACCCGGCGTTCTGGCGGATCATTAGCGACACAGTAAGTGAGGCAACAGTGTCACTCGTAGGAACCACCAAAAAAACCGCCAAGACGTCACCCACAGCCGGCCAGCCAGGCCAGAAAAAGGCTGGGGAAAAAGCCACAGGATCGGATGTCATCGACTGGAGTTCGATCGAGCTGTGCACCGAGATGGTGCTCGACGACCCGAAGAAATCGGTGCGCAAGGCACGCCAAGAGTTGGCCTCCAACATGCCCTTCGGCATTGCCAAGTTGGAGCCGATCGAGGCCGCGGCGTCGATCGATCGCAAATGGGCGCCAGGGCGAACGTTGCGCGTCCGGTACCTCGACGGCGATCCGGCGATCCACGCCAGGATCACCAAGATCGCCGAGGAGTGGGAACGGCATATCAACATCAACCTGGTGTTCGACAACAGCGCCAACGCCGAGATCCGGATCTCGCTGACCCGCGGCGGATCCTGGAGCTACGTCGGTACCGACTGCCTTGGCATCGCCAAAAGTAGAGCGACGATGCAGTTCGGATGGCTGACCACCGGTTCGTCGGAGTTCGAGTATCGCCGCGTGGTGTTGCACGAATTCGGCCACGCCCTCGGTCTGCAGCACGAGCAGCAGAGCCCCGCCGCTGGCATTCCCTGGGATAAGACCAAGGTCTACGAGTATTACGCCCGCACCCAAAACCCGCCGTGGGATAAGGCCAAGGTCGACCACAACGTGATCGCCCCGTTGGACAAGAATCGCACTAACTACAGCGCCTTTGATCGTGATTCGATCATGCAATATGCGGTCCCGGCGTCGATGACGATCGGTGGCTACACGATCGCCGCCAACGAGGAGCTGTCGGCCACCGATCGTGAGTTCATGGCCAAGTGGTACCCCTACGCCCGCCAAAACCTTGGCGTCGCCAAGTCGGCGCTGGTCTCGCGCCACAGTGCAACCGTCGACGCCTTGTGGATCAGCCCCAGCGGGTCGGTGATGCGCTCGACGTGGACAGGTAACGATGCCGCCCAAACCAGCGGGGCATGGTCGGCTCCGTCGATGGTCAGCCCGGCCGGATCGGCGCGCCCCGGCGCGATTGTCGCCGTGGCCCGAACGAGCAACCATCTCGACGCCTTCTGGGTCGCGCCGAATGGTGCGGTAATGACCGCGTCGTGGGTGCAGGGTGGCGCCTGGTCGGTGCCTACAGCGATCGCCGGGGCAGCAGCCGATCACGGAGCGCTCGCTGCCGTGGCGCGCAGCAGCTATCAGATCGATGTTGCCTGGGTCGCCGCCAGCGGCGCAGTGCTGACCTCGGCGTGGCGCAGCGGTGGCGCATGGACTGCCCCGAGCGAGATCGCCAACGTCGATTCGGCGGAGCCGGGCAGCATCTGCTTGGTCAGCAAGGCAACGCATTTGCTGAGTGCCTGCTGGATCACGCAGAACTATGAGGTCGCCACCTCGAGTTGGCGCGAGGGGGTCGGTTGGTCGCCAGCGACGCTGATCTCCGGAGCCGAACGAGCCGAAGCCGGCTCGCTTGGGGCGGTGGCGCGGTTGAGCAATCATCTCGATGTCGCCTGGATTCGCGCCGACGGGGCACTGCTGACGGCGTCGTCTCACGATGGTGGCTCAGCTCCGCTGGTGTGGTCCAAGCCGGCGGTGATCGCCCCGGCCAACACCTCGATCGTGCCCGGGGCTGCGCTGCTCGCCAGCCCATTGGACGACATGGTGCAAGCGTTGTTGGTGGCGCCCGACGGCGGGCTGGTGGCCGCCGAATGGCGCGACGGCAAAGCTTGGGGCGCACCGGGACGAATCAGTGCTGCCGGTGCTGCCGAGCAACGATCGATCAGCGTCACCCATCGGCTCTCCGATCGCAGCGATGTCGTGTCCGTTGGTCGCAACGGTGCCGTCAGCCACCTCGGCCGCGCCGGGACCGCAGCGTGGGAGCCAGCGACGGTGATCGCGCCAGCCGACAGCGCGCAGGTGTAGCGAGGGATCATGACGGTGATCGGTATTGAACGTGCAGCGACGATTGAAACGTTGGTGACCCGAGCGATCGACGGCGACCAGCGTGCCTGGGAAACCATCGTCGAGCGATTTCATCGGGTGGTGTGGAAAGCGGTGAACATGACCACCACGGACGAACAACTTCGCCAGGATGCCTTCGCCGCGACCTGGTTGCGTGTCGCTGCCAACTTGCACCGCATCCGCGACCCACAGCGCCTGGCGGGCTGGTTGACCAAAACGGCAATCAACGAGGTGCGCGCCCAAGGACGCAAGCAAGGCCGCTACGTCCTTTCCGGCGATGGGGCCAGCGATGCGGGCGTCGGCGGGGATCGGCGACCCGTGTGGGAAGGCGTCGATGATCGACCAGTGGATGACGACATCGTGCGTACCCAACTGGCAACACAGGTGCGTCAAGCGTTCGCTCGCCTCGACGAGACCTGTCGGGAACTGCTCACACTGCTGATCCTCACCGACCCAACGCCGAGTTACGCCGATGTGGCGATGCAGTTGGGGCGACCGCATGGTTGGCTGGGGCCAACCCGCTTGCGCTGTCTCGACAAGATGCGGGCGACGCCTGAACTGGTGGCACTGAGTAGCGAGGGACAGCGATGAGTCCCCCATTCGACGATGACGCGTTGCTTGCCCTGACCGGTGAGGCCTTCGACGACATCGTGTCACCACCGATCGCCTTGGTCACCGGGGCCAAGGCCTTGCGAGTGACCACTCAGCAGCCGACCCAGTTGTTTCGACTCGATCGCGTCCTAGCCCCTGCTGCCGCAGGCGGGTTGCGAGTGCTCAGCGGTTCCTACCCATCACACGACGGGGCACTCGTCACCGAGGTTCACGAAGACGCCGAAGGCCATCTCATCGTCGGCGTGCACTGCGAGGGCCCGGCTCCAGAGTTGGTGTCGTTGTCGTGGAGCTTGGTGCAAGAAGATGTCGTCGGGGCAACCTCGGTGCTGGTGACGCCGTTGGCACCTGGGCGCGTTGGCTCCGTCGTCGAATACGATCTGGGTACGGTGGAAACGGCTGTTGCCGTCGATGTAAGGCCTGCTGAACCGTTCGAGATCGAGCTCCTGATGCCCGACGACGTTTCCGCCGCCTTCAATTTGATTCAACGAGGCAGCGCCCGTCGGGCGTGGCAACTGTTAGCGGAGCGCAGTGATCTCGACCCCGGCATCGTGGCAATGCTTGCGCGAGTTCGGTCGCGATGAACCAACGAGTCAGCGTCGACAGCGACCGTTTCAGCCGATTGCTGGTCGACGGAATGCGATCGCCTGGGGACGTGTCGTGGTTCATCGGTCCGCACGGTTTCCTGCACATCTGTCGTGCTGCGGTCGGCGGAAACGACGCCGTTGCCTTGGCCGATCCTCGCCTGGCGATGTTGCTCGATGACCTCGACGATCATGCCACTGCCTTCGACGGCCCACCGCCCAGCGATCGGGCGAAGGTGATGCTCAGCTGCGCCCGATCACTGATCGCCGGGGACCCGATCGAGGCTGATCGGGCGTCGGGAACCTTGACCGGCGATCTTGCGGCCCTGCTCAGCGGGCAACAGCCGGACGCTCTCCATGCCATCGTCGTCCCGATCGTCGTGTCGCTGCACGCCCATGGACAACAAGCGTTGCTGTCGATCATTGACTACGGACTGCCCGGTCGCGGTCTCGATCTCGGTCTGGCACCTTTTCAACGTGTCGACAGCGACTTCGAGGTTGCCGTCGAGACGGCCGCGAGGGCGTCGGGCTACGCCGGTGATTTTCGCTACGCAGTGCTCTCGCAGCGCACCCATATTCCGCTGCACGTCGTCGGCGGGCCAAGCGTCGGTCTCGGCGCAGCGGTGGCCTTGCGTCGCCTCGATGGTGCGCAGCTGGCGCCACCGATCGATCCGGAGTGGGTGTTCACCGGGCCGATCGGTGGGGACGGCAAGGTTGGTTCGCTGTGCGATTCGCAGCGAGGTGATGAGTACCGACAGAAGGTCACTGCACTCGCCGGTCGCACGCTTGTGTATCCGGCCGTCGATAGCGCGGTCGTCAGTGCGCACGCCGAGGCGCTCAACGAGCCGCCACGATTGATCGCGGTGACCTCGCTGGCCGAGACCGAAGGTCTCATCGCCCGCCACCTCGATGGCCGGGCCGCCTACAACCGGGCGTTGCGCGACGCCCCGACGATTCCGTCGACCACGCTGGCGCGCAGCAGGTCGGCGCTGCCCTGGGTTGTCGCCGGGTTTGTCGCTGTACTGGCCTCGATCGGCGCGCTGTGGCTCGGAAATCAGCGGTCTCAGGACGATCTGTCCGATCAACAGCGCCGGCGCGCCGCCGGGGCCTCCAAAGCTGTCACCGTACCGACGGGTGCCGGGCTCACCGACGCACCGTTTCGTATCGACGCCGCGGAAGTCAGCAACGCCCAGTTCCAACTGTGTATCGACGGTGGTGCTTGTCGGCAGCCGAGCGGCGATGAAGCCCGCCAAATTGCAGATCCGGCGAACGCCGGCTTCCCGGTGACGGGCGTCGAGGCCAGCGACGGTGAGACGTTTTGCCTCTGGGCCCACGACGGCGACGGCTCGCTGCCAACGTTCGAGCAGTGGTCCGACGCGGTGCGTTTCGCCGCGCCCGAGGAGTGGCCCTACGGCGATGAGGCTCGTGCCGATCTGGTGGAGGCCGTTGACAACGGACTGCCCACCGAGATTCAGCCGGTGATCAGCGGAGCGGTGGCTGAAGCCAGCGTCGCTCATCTCGCCGGCAATGTCGCTGAGTGGACCAGGACCTCGTGTCACGCGGCGAGCAGTGAGTGCACGGAGGTGGCGTCGCTCAGCGAGACGAGCGGCATCGGCTTACGCATTGTCGGTGTGCCTTACTCGCTCGCCCGTGAACCCTTCGGCGGTGCTGATTGGTGGCTGCGAGAGCGCCACGACGATTACGTAATCAACTCCGAGTTTGCCTCTCGCGATCTCGGCTTTCGATGTGTGGAGGACGTCTGATGGGATCTGACAGGGGCGAGCTGAGCTGCGTTGTGCGCAGCTCGCTGAAGCCGGTGGAACTGGTGCCCGCCGAACGCTACGCGCTCGACGATGGTCGGCGTTACGAAGTGATCGACCCCGACTTCGGCGTTGGCATCGCCATCGGTGTCGAGTCTGCCAGCGAGCTGCTGAAGGACTTTCTTGCCCGCGGCCAGATCGGCATACGAGTGCTCAAACTCGAGCACGTGGAGGTCTTTCGCAGCGATGCTGCGAGCGGCGCGTTGGAAACGACGATCGGCTGGAGTGAGTCGCTGAGCATCGTTGAAGCGAAGTTGCCTGCCGAATTTGAACTACCCGTCTTTGGTGATCAGGGCGATCCGCTCGTTGCCGACCGCTTCTTCGTGGTCAAGATCGTCGGGGTGCCCGATGCCGACATCACGGTGGAATGGGCGATCGCCACGGGTGTCAGCGCCCGACCGCGCAACAAGGTTCGGCTGCAGGCAGCCGGAACGACCGTGCGCAGCGAGACCGATTCCTGGCACACCGAGGGATGGACGACGGTGACAAACAAGAACACGTTGTCGGGGAGGCTGCGAGTCGTCGCGCCGGGAAAGGTCGTCGGTCCTGGCGCCAACGCGGCGCGTTCCGGAGGCGAGTTCAGCGTCGCTCGGGTCGTTGGCAGCGGCGCTGCGTTGATCACGTATCAGGTGTCGGCGGCGAGGATTATCCGGCGACCTTGAGCGCCGCGGCGACTTCGCCGTCCATCCGCAGCCACTGATCGTCGATCCAGTTCTGAAATCCTTCGACGTCGCTGGGCACGCCGTCGGTGACGACCGAGGAGATCACAAAGCGGATCGGGGTGATGCCCCGTCCGAGCGCCTTGATCATGCCGCCGAAGGTGTCGAGGCCCTCAAAGCCGGTGTGCCAGGCGAGCGCAATCTTCGCTGTCGGCGCGCCGCGATGCATGGCCAAGGCGCCTGCGGGTCGCGGTGGCAGCAGATGGTGTAGCGCGGCCATCCTTTCGGCCCGCTGGGGATCGCGCTCGGCGATCTTGGTCAGCGCCCGTTCCCGCTTCTTCGGGTTTGCCCGTGTCCCTTCGGCGAAGATCACCCCGATGCCGTTGGCGCCGATGCCGCGGCTCATCTCCTCGATCGCCGCCAGTTCACCAGCGGAGTTGGCCGCATCGCGATCCAAAAAGTGATTGGGGATGCGATGACCGACAATGTCGAGGCACGGATCGGAGGCCAGTTCGTGCTTGAGCACGTAGCGCGGCTCCAGGCGCAGCAGCGCGCAGACCACGTAGGCCGAGACCAGCGAATCGGCGAGCGAGGCGTGACGGCAATAGAGCAGCGTCGGCCCCGGCGTCAGTTGCTCGATGTTCTCGGGGTGCAGGCGGATGCCGCAACAGGCTTGGAGCGCCTTCATCAGGCTCGCTGCCCACCAACGCTGGATGCCGTAGTGCAACCTCAGATTGTGACGCTGCCCAACCAGCCAGAGCACCGTTGCCGCGGCGACACCGGCGAGTTCGATCCACACCCAACAGAGGGCAAAGAGCAACAGTCGGGTGACGGGAAGCCGACGCCGCAGACGCACCAGGTCGGCGACGACGGCGAGCGGCAGCCACAGTGCAAGGGTGAGGGTCAACAGCACGGCGCCGATGATCATCAGCGGTACCGATTTGGCGCGGCGAGAGATGACGGTCGAACGGTTGTTGCTCACCCGTTAGTTGTAGCGCACCGCGGGTCGCAGTGCAGGACATTCAGGCGATGGTGTGATCGGCTTTGACCGCAGGAAGCTGCAGGCCGACGATCGCGCCCCCGAGTGGGTGGTTGCTGGCGAAGGTCGAGCCGCCATGGCTGGCGGCGACGTCGGTGACGATCGACAACCCGAGCCCCGAGCCGGGCAGTGAGCGCGTGCCGACGGAACGATAGAAACGGTCGAAGATCCGCGGCAGGTCGCTGGGGTTGATCCCCGGCCCATGGTCGCGGACCTCGATGCGACCGTCGTGCACGGTCAACTCGATGCGCCCACCGGCGGTGTCGAACTTGGCGGCGTTGTCGAGCAGATTGGTGACCGCTCGCTCCAACAGGTTGCGTTGGGCATTGACGACGCTGTCGTCGCTGATCACCAGAATCTCGCGTCCGTAGCGACGGCGGATGCGCTCGGCGGCGGCGTCGACGACGTCGCGCACGGCGACGTCGGTGGCTGGTTCGGAGTTGGCCGAACCGCTGGCGACGGCGACGACCTCCTCGACGAGCGAGGAGAGTTCGGCGACCTCGGAATCGAGGTCATCGAGCACCTTAGCGCGCATCTCGGCGGGCATGTTGACGTGCTTGCGCAACACGTCGACGTTGGTGCGCACGCTCGTCAGCGGGGTGCGCAGCTCGTGCCCGGCGTCTTGCACCAGGCGGCGTTGATCCTCGCGGCTGGTTCGCAACGCCCCGAGCATCGTGGAGAATGCTTGGCCGAGGCGACCGACCTCGTCGTTTCCGGTGGTGTCGATGTCGACATCGAGCCGACCGGTCGCTGAGACATCTGTCGCCGCTGTCGTCAAGCGCCCGAGGCCCTTGGTGAGCTGGCGGGCGAGGATCCAACCGGCGATCGCGGCTACGCCGACGATGAGGAAGCCGAGGAAGAACAACCGTTTGCGTAGATCGCGCAGCACCGCGTTCATCTCCGAAAGATCGCGCCCCACCTGTACGGCGCCGCCGCGTACCGAGAAGGTGCGGATGCGGTAGACGTGGGTGTGGGCTTCTTCGTCGCCGTCGGCAGTTTCGAGCACCCTGGCGAATCGCAGCTGGCCTTGGCCCGCGTAGGTGCCAGCGGCGATGGCCAGGTCGGTGCCGTTCACCGGCAGCGTGACGTCGCCTTCGACAACGGTTGCCGTGCCGTCGGGTTCGATGAGCTGCACGACGTAGAGCGTGTTCCCGCGGACGCGGGCGCCACCATCGTTGAGTCGCCCGGGGCGGAACCGACCGTCGCCGTCAGCATCGATGCGAGCCGGTGACAGGCTGGCGTCGATCTCAGCCAACTGACGATCGTGGGTGATGTTGTACGACAGGTAGCCGACAGCGGCGACGGCGCAGGCGGCGAGCGCGGCGAGGACGACGGCCAGTTTGGCGCGCAGCGTCATTTCGCTCGAACCGTATACCCGACGCCGCGCACGGTGTGGATCAGCGGGCTGTTGTTACTATCGATCTTGCGCCGCAGGTACCCGATGTAGACGGCCAGATTCTTGGAGTCGGGGCCGAAGTCGTACCCCCAAATGCGCTCGTAGATCGTGCTCTGGTCGAGCACGATGCCAGCGTTGCGGACCAGCAGTTCGAGAAGGTCGAACTCGGTCTTGGAGAGCTCGACCTCGCCGTCGCCGCGCCACACGCGCCGCGCTGCGGCGTCGAGTCGAAGGTCGCCGACGACCAGGGCAGGGGCCGCTTCGTCGTCGGGCTGCGTACGGCGCAACAAGGCGCGCAAGCGGGCCAACAGCTCTTCGAGAGCGAACGGCTTTGGCAGGTAATCATCGGCGCCGGCGTCGAGCCCGGCGACGCGATCAGCGGTTTCGGTGCGGGCCGTGAGCAGCAGAATCGGAACCTTGTTCTTCTCGCTGCGCAGCACCCGACAGGCGGTCAGGCCGTCGACGATCGGCATCATCACGTCGAGCACGACGACATCGGCGGGCTGGTTGCGCAGGCCTTCGAGCGCCTGGGCGCCGTCGGGATAGGCGGCGACGTCGTAGCCCTCGAGCGTCAAAGCGCGAGCCAGCGACTCGCGCACCGCCCGCTCATCGTCGGCGATCACTACCCGGTTGCCTGCACCCATGGGGATGTTCTAACGGAAATCTGTAAGAGCCGGGTGAGACTTCAACGGATATTGCAGTCGATCAGCGAGATCGAGAGCCACCCGGCGAGCCGGACTCAGGGGTCGAGCTTCCAGGTTGATACACGCGTTCCCAGGCCGCGCAGGTCGACGGCACACAACGGTCCCGCCGGATCGTCGTGACGGGCCAGGAAGTCGTTTGTCTCGTCGTAAGACAGGTATCGCGAGACCATCGCCCGGTACAGCGGACGCCAAGCAACCGCCCGTCCAGCTTCGTGGACGATCTCCAACTTCCCCTGCACGGTGACTTGACGGTACGGCTGTTTCGTTTCGTCGACGGCCAGTGCCAGGCGGGTCTCGCGCAGGATGTTCTGCCAGGTGCGGCCCTGCGGGTCGGGGTTGAAGCAGATGCGATCGCCATCGAGGATGAACCACAGCGGCAGGATGCGCGGCGCGCCGTCGGAGTCGACGGTAACGATGCGAGCCATGTGCTTGGCCTCCGCCAGGAATCCGAATACCTCATCCGCGGTCAGCCTGGCCATGGCCGAATCGTAGCTTCGCTACCGAACCAGCGGCGGGAGTTCCAGCAGCAATGCTTGCAGCAGCAGCGATTCGTTGGGATTGCGCTCCATTGCCTCGATCGAGGTGTGGATGCGGCGCACGGCCTGCACGGCATCGTCAGGGCGGTGCACACTGCCGACCACGAGGGCATCGCGGTAACTGGCTGCGAGCGTCGCCAGTCCGGAGCGGATTTCGTCGGTGCGGTGGCGGCGAAGTTCGCGCTTGTGCTTGTCTTCCAGCGCCTTGCGACCGCTGCCCCGTTCGCCCAAGGCGGCGATCCGTTCGCTCATCGCCTCGGCTTCCAGTTGGTGACGGGCGGTCAGCGAGGCGGCGGCGGCATCGATCGCCGCGAGCAGTTGCTCAACGAGCAGTGCAGCCGTGCGACCGTTGCCATCGAGGCGGGTGGGCACGGTGGCGAACATCGCCCGGCGCTGCTCCAGCGCCGGATCGGTGGCCAGCAGGCGGGCGCGATTGAGGTCGCCGCGGGCCGCAACGGCGCTGGCCGTCGCCCGCTCGACATCGATGGCGTCGGCCACGAGCACGTCGACGATCTCGGCGTCGCTCAGGGCACGGAAGTTGATCCGTACACAGCGGCTGGCGATCGTCACCAAATCGTGAGGAAGCTGATCGGCAAGGACGATGAACACGGTGCTCGCCGGGGGCTCCTCGATCGTTTTCAGCAGCTTGGCGGCGGCTTCTGGGCTGAGCAAATGAAACTCGTCGAGGATCAGCACCTTGCGACTGGACTCGTTGGGGGCCAGCGCTGCCAAGCGAATGATCTCGTCGGCCTGTTCGGAGTTGATCGAGGCGCCGATGCGGGCGAACTCGCGGGCATCGGGATGGGCGCCGGCCATCGCCAAACGGACGTCGCGCTGTTCGGGGTCGTCGACGCCGCCCAACAACAACCCGGCGAAGGCGCGCGCCGCCTCGTGCTTGGTCGACCCGGGCGGGCCGACGAAGAGGTAGGCGTGTACCGGGTTGACGACGGCACGCTGCAGTTGCTCGATGGCCGCTTGTTGGCCGATGACCGTTGACCAGACGCTGGTCATGGCATTCCCAAGCGGTCGTGAACGGCGCTGCGGATGTCGCGTCCGACGAGCGAGCGGGCCCGACTGGCGTCGATCACCACCCACCGTTGCGGGTCGTTCGCGGCCATCTCGGCGAATCCCTTGGCGACCCGGCGATGAAAGTCGGCTTCGGCTTGTTCGAAGCGGTCGAGTTCACGGGTGCTCATGCGCTGCGCCAACTGGTCCTGCGGCACCTCTAAGAGGATCACCAAATCGGGCCACAGGCCCTCGATCGCCCAATCGTTGATCGAGCGGAGTTCGCCGAGGTCGAGGCCGCGCCCGTAACCCTGATAGGCGAGGGTGCTGTAGACGCTGCGATCGCTGACGACGTGCTGGCCACGAGCCAGGGTTGGGCGCACAATCTGGGCCAGGTGTTGGGCGCGGTCGGCGGCGGTCAGCAGGGCCTCGGACCGGTCGCACAGATGGGTGTTGGCGGTGTCGTGGAGAATGGCCCTGATCGCGGCGCCGACGTCGGTTCCGCCGGTCTCGCGGGTGACGACGGCGTCGAGCGTTTTGGCCAACTTGGCGGCGTGGGTTGACTTGCCACAACCCTCGGCGCCCTCGAAGACGATGTAACGACCGGCACCCATGAACTCTTCACGATAACCGCCACTCAGTTCGTAGGGTGGGAACGATGTGGATCGCCGTCACCTTCTTGGCTGCTGCGTTCCAAACGTCGCGCACCGCGCTGCAACACCGGCTTCGCGCCCTGTTGTCGGTGAGCGGTGCCGGCTTCGTGCGCTACATCTATGGTGCCCCGCTGGCTTTCGCTGCAGTCGGCATTGCGCTCGCCGCTGGCGTCCGCTTTCCCTCGATCGAGGCCCGATTCTGGCCGCTGATCGTCTCCGCTGGGGTGTGCCAGGTCTTGGCCACGATCTATCTGATCAAGGCCTTCGACGCCGGCGACTTCGCCATCGGCACGGTCTATTCGAAGACCGAGGTGGTGCAGACAGCGGTCTTTTCCACGGTGCTGCTCAATGAATCGTTGAGCTCGCTCGGATGGTTGGCGGTCGTGGTCTGCATGATCGGTGTGGCCTTGCTGGCAACCAAGGGGCGCCGCTTGACGATGGCCAATCTGCGCGACCCGGCGGCGAAGTTCGGATTGCTCGCCGGCGGATTGTTCGGCTTGACTGCAATCGCCATTCGGGCCGGCTCGAAGGCCTTGGACAACAGCCCGAAGCCGATGATCGCCGTCGTTTCCCTGGCGGTGATGAACACGAGTCAAGTGCTGGTGCACGGTGGCTACCTGATGGTCAGCGACCGGCGACAGATCGTGTTGGCGGTGAAACATTGGCGTTCCAGCGCGATCGTTGGGGTGCTCAGCGTGTGCGGTTCGGCCTGCTGGTCGCTGGCCTTTGTGCTGCAGAACCCGGCCCGGGTACGCACCGTTGGCCAGGTGGAGCTGCTCTTCACCTTCGCCGTGTCACGGTGGTGGCTGCACGACAAACACAGCCGAGCCGAGTATTGGGCCAGTGCCTTGATCGGCGTCGGCCTCCTCGGCGTCATGCTCGCCGGATAGTCAGAAGTCGCTTGCCAGTTGCTCTGTCATACGAAGTAGAATGGCTGTATGACAATGCTGAGTTTCCGTGTGGATGCCGATGAAGCATCCCGAGTCCAACGATGGGCGGACAGGTTGGGCATCGAGAAGTCTGAGTTACTGCGCGATGCGCTTCACCGGCATATCACGCGTCTTGCGTCAGAGAACGACGCAACGGCCTGGATTGAACAGCCGTTGACTCTCAGTGAGATGGCACTCGGCGAGATCTCCGATTGGGGTCCGGCCGAAGATTGGTCGGACTGGGCCGATGCAGCGGGGTGAAGTGTGGTTCGCGATCACCCCCGGTGGAGATCGTCCGGTACTCGTGCTGACTCGCGATCCGGTTGCGGATCGCATCGGGTCGATCGTCGTCGCCTCGATGACAAGGACCCTTCGAGGGCTGGTGTCCGAACTCGAGCTGACGGCCAGGGAAGATGGCGTTCCAGCTGACTGCGTCGTGAATTTCGACAACATTCACACGCTTCCACGCGCCGCCTTTCGCCGTCCGATTGTCCAGCTCAGCGCCCACCGGCTGGGACAGGTGTGCCAGACGCTGCGCGACGCAACCGGCTGCTGAAGGCCGCGGTGAGCCGGGTGTGGTGGCTGCTCAGGTCTTGCGAGCAGCAGGTTTCTTTGCGGCAGCCTTTTTCGCTGGCGCCTTCTTGGCCGCAGCCCGTTTGGTGGCGGCAGCCTTCTTTGCCGGCAAGCCGCCCTTTTCGATGATCGCCTCACGACGGATCGCCAGCAATTCGTAGGCGCGCTCGTTGGGCATGCCATCGAGGCGGTCGCCTTTGCTCAGCGAGGCATTGGTCTCGCCGTCGGTGACATAGACCCCGAACTTGCCTTCCTTGGCGACGACGGGCCGATCACTGATCGGGTCGTTGCCGAACTCGCGCAGCGGGCCCTTGGCGGCCATCGACTGCCCGCCGCGCTTGAACACCTTGGGTTGCGCGAAGATCTCGGCGGCCTGCGCCAACGTGATCTCCAACAATTGCTCCTCAGAGGTGATGTTGCGGAAATCCTTGCCCTTTTGCACATACGGCCCGTAGCGCCCGTTGTTGGCCAGAATCTCGGCACCGTCGGCTGGGTCCTTGCCGATCACCCGCGGTAACTGCAGCAGATCGCTGGCGTCCTTCAACGTCATCCGCTCGAGGGTCATCGTCTTGAACAGGCTGGACATCTTCGGCTTTTCCAACCCCGGGGGCAGATTGCCGGGCTCGCCCCATTGCACGTAGGGCCCGAAGCGGCCGCTCTTGGCGAACACCGGGAAGCCATCGATCTCTCCGATCGGGGTGTCGCTCTTGGGTTGTGCCAACAGACGAAGCGCCGATTCGACGGTCACCTCATCAGGCGCCCAATCTTCGGGGATGCTCGCCGTGTCTTCGCCACGTTTGATGTAGGGACCGAACTTGCCCGGCTTGGCGACGATCTCAACGCCATCGGGATCGAGGCCGATGGGGAAGGTGTTGATCTCCGCAGCGTCGATCTCGTCTAGGTTTTCGGTGACCAGGCGCTTCAACCCGGGCAGCTGAGCGTCGGTTTCATCGCCGAAGTAGAAGCGGTGCAGCCAATTGTCTTTCTTCTGCTCGTTACGGGCAATGGCGTCGAGGTCGGCTTCGACGCGGGCTGTGAAATCGAAGTCGACCAACTCGTCGAAGTGCCGTTCGAGCAGGCCGACCACGGCGAAGGCCGTCCACGTCGGCACCAACGCCTGGCCCTTCTTCCACACGTAGCCACGATCTTGCACCGTTTGGATGATGCTCGCCCATGTGCTCGGCCGCCCGATCTCCAACTCTTCCAAGCGCTTGACGATGCTCGCCTCGGTGTAGCGCGCCGGTGGCGAGGTGCTGTGACCGTTGGCAGTGATCGCCGCCACAGGCACACTTTGGCCGACGGTCAGGGTCGGCAGCAGCGCTTCTTTCTCGGCGCCGTCGTCGCCGGCCTCCTCGTCGGTCGATTCGACGTACACCTGGCGATAACCGGCGAAGGTGATCGTCGTACCGCTGGTGGCGAACTCGCAGTCGTTGCGCCCGTTGGCCGTCGTCGCCGTGCCTCCGAGGCGCACGCTGACCGTGGTGCCGGTGGCGTCAGCCATCTGCGACGCCAGGGTGCGCTGCCAGATCATGCGATACAACGACAGTTCCTGGCCGTTGAGTTCGCCCGCCACCTGTTCCGGTGCCCGTAGCGGGGTTGTCGGACGGATGGCTTCGTGGGCCTCCTGGGCGTTCTTGCTCTTCGAGCTGAACTGGCGCGGCGCCTTGGACAGGAACTGGCTGCCATACGACTTGGCGACCTCGCCACGCACCGCCGTCATCGCCTCTTCGCTGAGGGTGACGTTGTCGGTACGCATGTAGGTGATGAAGCCACGCTCGTAGAGACCTTGGGCCACGCGCATCACCTGGGCGGCACCGAGGCGCAGCTTGCGACCGCCCTCCTGCTGCAACGTCGAGGTCATGAACGGCGCCTTCGGACTGCTGCGGTAGGGCTTTTCCTCCACCGAACGCACCGTGATCTCGGCACCCTCGAGGCCGGTGGCCAGGCCACGGGCAGTGGGCTCGTCGATGACGATTACCGATGACTTGGCGACGCCAACGCTGGAGAAATCCTTACCGGTGGCCACCTTGGTGCCGTCGAGGGCGACGAGGGTGGCGTTGAACGCTGGCTTGGTGGCGCTGAGTAGATCGAGGTCCCAGTAGCCGGCGGAAACGAAGGCCATCCGTTCGCGCTCGCGTTGCACGATCAGGCGGATCGTCGGGCTTTGCACCCGCCCGGCGGACAGGCCACGGTTGACCCGGCGCCACAGCACCGGGCTGACCTCATAGCCGTAGAGCCGGTCGAGGATGCGCCGGGTCTCGGCGGCGTCGACCATGCCGTAGTCGATCGAGCGCGGGTTCTGCACCGCGTGGTCGATCGCCGACTTGGTGATCTCATGAAAGACCATCCGCTTGACCGGCACCTTCGGCTTCAAATACTCGAGCAGGTGCCAGCTGATCGCCTCACCCTCTCTGTCTTCGTCCGTCGCCAGATAGAGCTCGCTGGCATCCTTCATCGCCGCCCGCAAGTCTTTGATGACCTGCTTGCCGCGCTCGGTCAACTCGTACGTTGGCTTGAAGCCGTTGTCGACATCGATGGCCAAACCTTTGCTCGGCAGGTCGGCGACGTGGCCGACAGAGGCGCGCACGTCGTAGGCGCTCCCCAGGAACTTGGAGAGCGTCTTGGCCTTGGCTGGAGACTCGACGATGACGAGCGGTTTAGTCATGAGTCATCATCGCTAAAACATTTTCATAGGCCGTGTCAAGACAGAGCGTGAGTTCGCAGCAGATTTCTCGTTCACGACTCGACCGCACGTACCGGCTCGGTGTGGTGGTGACCCTCGACATCGATCTTCGGCAACAGCCGATCGAGCCAGCGTGGAATCCACCAGTTGCGTGCGCCGAGCAGCTCCATCGTCGCTGGCACCAAGAGCATGCGCACGATCGTGGCGTCGATCAACACGGCGACGGCGAGGCCCAGGCCGAACAACTTGAGCTGGCGGTCGTTGCCGAGGATGAAGGCCCCGAAGACGCAGACCATGATCAAGGCTGCGGCGGTGATCACCCGTGCGGTCGCCGCCAAACCGTCGGCGACGGCGGTGGCGTTGTCGCCGGTGTGATCGAAGCGCTCCTTCATGCGTGATAGCAGGAAGACCTCATAATCCATCGACAAGCCAAAGACGATGGCGAAGAGCATCATCGGCACCCAGGCTTCGACCGGGCCTTCTTTGCCGACGCCGATCAGGTCTTTGCCCCAGCCCCATTGGAACACGGCGACGACCACGCCATAGGCGGCGCCGATCGACAACAGGTTCATGATCACCGCTTTCAGCGGCACCAGCAGGCTGCGGAACACGGCCATCAACAACAAGAAACTGAGGATCAGCACGGCGCCGATCAGGATCGGTAGCCGTTTGGCCAAGAAGTCGGAGAAATCCTCCCCGGCCGCGGTGAAGCCGCCGACGCGCGACTGCATCTGCGCAGTTGGGATCACCTCGTCGCGCAACCGGTCGACGAGGTCGGAGGTGGCCTTGTCCTGCGGGGCGCTGGTCGGGATGAGGGTGATCAGGGCGAGGTCGTCGCGGATCGGTTGCGGGAAGGCGGCCTGCACACCTTCGGTGCTCGAAAGGGTCGCCACGAACTGGCCGAGGGCGGCCTGATCTTGGGCTTGCTGACCCTCGACGGTGACGATCAACGGGCCGTTGAAACCCGGACCGAAGCCCTTGGCGATGAGGTCGTAGGCGCGGCGGATGGTGAAGCTTTCCGGCGCGTTGCCGGTGTCGCTGAAGCCAAGCCGAATACCGAACAGCGGCAGGGTGAGGATCAGCAGCGAGGTCACCCCGAGGATGAAGAACGGCCACGGGCGACGCTGGATCAACCGGCTCCAGCGGTACCAGAAACTCTGCTCCAGCGGCTTCTCGGCGCGGTGCTTGATCGGGGTGCGCAGCGACTTGACCACGAAACTGAGGGCATAGATGGCCACGGCAAGCAACACGGCGCCGAGGAAGGCAGGCATCGATTCGGTGAAGATGGCGATGGCGGCACCGACGATGGCGACGCTGAGGGCCAACAGTGCGGCGCGGCTGGTGACATCGACCTTGCGGCCGGTAAAGCCGAGCAGCGCTGGCAGCAAGGTGACGGAGGCGATCATCATCATCAATACGCCGATCGCCGCGCCGGTGGCCAAGCCGCGCACGAAGGCCAAGCCCATGATCCACAGGCCGAGCAGGGAGATGATCACGGTGATGCCGGCGAAGATCACGGCGCGACCGCTGGTATCGACCGCCTCGACGATCGACTCCTCAACGCTCAGTCCGTCACGCAACCCTTCGCGATAGCGGGTGACGATGAACAGGGCGTAGTCGATGCCGACGCCGAGCCCGACCATCGCCACCATCTGCCCGGTGAACTCGGGCATCTCGGTGACGTTGCTGAGCAGACCGACGATCGACATACCCATAAACAGGCCGAACAGTGCCGTGCCGATCGGCAAGCCCATGGCCAGCACCGAACCGAAGGCGAGTACCAAGATGACCACCGCGGCGAGCACGCCGAGTGCCTCGGAGGCGGGAAACTCGATCTCGGCGAAGATCGGCCCGCCGTACTCGACGGTGACGCCGCTGATATTGACCTGCTCACCCAGCTGTTGGATTTCGTCGGACAGCTCGAGCAGTTCGGCTTGTGGCCGGTCGCTGACCTTCAGCTGGGAGTAGGCGATTGAGCCGTCGGCGCTGACCTGCTGCGGTGCGTCGTAGAGACTGGTGACGGCGACCCCGTCGAGCGCATCGACATTGCTGAACAGCTGGCCGAGTACCTCGTGCACCCTTGCCTCAGCGAAGCCTTGCTCGGATTGAACGACGATTTGCCCCTCGAAGCCAGCCGCTTCCTCGTTGATCGAGCGGAGCAGGGTCACGACGTCGTTCGATTCGCTGTTCGGCAGGCGCATCTCGGTGCGGAAGTTGGTGCCAACGGCGTTCTGCACCGCGCCGAAATGAGGAACAGAGGTACCCAGATTCCGAAGACCATGACCTTGCGGTGACGCACAGACCACCGAGCGAGACGAGAGAGCATTCGCTGAGGGTAGATATCTTCCAGTGGGAACCGGCGTCTCCCGTGCCACAATTCTGGCATTCCGCCTGTGACACCTGCCTCCCGACTCGGTTGGACTGAGCATTTCGATCGGGTTTGGCGCGCCGCCGGGAGCCACGGCCGCCCGGGTCGGGTGATTCGCCTCGACCGTGGCTGGAGCACCGTGTTGCAGGCGATCGACGAGGTGCCGCTGCGGGTGCGCAACATCGGTGCCGACGTCGCGGTGGGCGACTGGGTTGTGCCCTGCGTCGATGATGAGAAGGTCGAGGTCGTGCTCGAACGGCAAAGCGCCTTCGTGCGCCGGGCATCGTTCGAAGGTTCGCGGGCCGAGGCGCACACGCTGGCAGCCAACATCGACGTCGTCTTTCTGGTTCACGGGTTGAACAATCCGCCGAACCAACGACGCTTGGAACGCGAACTCGTGCTCGGGTTCGACAGCGGGGCGACGCCGATCGTGATCCTCTCCAAGCTCGATCTGGTGGAGGACGAATCGGTGGTCGCCGCCAGCGTCGCCTCATTGGCCGAGGTCGCCCTCGGCGTACCCGTCTTGGCGGTCAGCGGGATCAGCCACGTCGGCCTGGAGGTGCTGCGCGGGTACGCCTCCGAGGGGCGCACGATCGCCTTCCTCGGTGCTTCGGGGGTCGGCAAGAGCACCTTGATCAACGCCCTCGTCGGCGATCAGGTGCAGCGCACCAATGATGTGCGCATGGGCGACCAACGCGGCCGGCACACCACGACGGCGGCCG
Organism: uncultured Acidimicrobiaceae bacterium; assembly: GCA_963732585.1. Taxonomy (GTDB): domain Bacteria; phylum Actinomycetota; class Acidimicrobiia; order Acidimicrobiales; family Ilumatobacteraceae; genus WLMZ01. Next base: position 993,824 of record CAVSZY010000004.1, read on the forward strand.
AGTTGGTGCCGCTGCCAACCGGTGGTTGGCTGCTCGATACGCCGGGCGTGCGGGCGGTGAGCTTGTGGCTCAGTGGGCAGGGCATCGAGCGGGCCTTCGCCGATGTCTTCGACCTGATGGACGGTTGTCGGTTCCGCGACTGCAAACACGAGGGAGAACCGGGGTGCGCGGTGACTGCGGCAATCGAAGCTGGGACGCTCGCCGCGGTGCGCTTGGACAGCTTGAAACGATTGGTCGCCGAGGAGGCCGCCTTAGAAGACGAGCAGCGCGCCCAGCTCAAAGCCGGCGACAAACGTGGGGTGCACCGGCCGCGCAAACAGGGTCGCTTTGGCTGATTCGTTACCCGTTGGGCTCGTTGGAGCTGCCGGTGTAGATGCTCTTCTTTGGGAAAGCGAACAGCTCCATCACCATCGATTCGAAGAACTCGAGCGGTAGGGAGTCGTAGTCAGGATCGAACGCCGGGCAGTCGTAGAGGTCGATGAACTCGGCGGTGGCGTCGAATTGCGGGTGGCCGATGAACTGGTCGCGCATGTTGCGGTCGAGGCCGAGGTGATGGAAGAAATTGACACCTTGGAAGATGCCGTGATGTTGCACGATCCAGTGCAGTTCCTCGGAGACGAAGGGCTTGAGGATCGCGGCGGCGATGTCGGGGTGGTTGTAGGCGCCGAGGGTGTCGCCGATGTCGTGGAGCAAGGCCATGACCACGTAGTCGTTGTCGCGGCCGTCGCGATGGGCCCGGGTGGCAGTCTGCAGCGAATGGGTCAAGCGGTCGACGGCATAGCCGCCGTAGTCGCCATCGAGCAGGCGAAGGTGATCGAGGACTCGTTTCCCACCCTGCTGGTTGTAGGGAATGATGTGGGTGAGGATTGCGTCCCAGTCGTCCTTGGTGGACTTCGACATGTCGTGAAAGGTGGCTTGCGGCTCATTGGTCATCGCGATCTCCGTGGGTGCTGACTTTGGCGTTCTTTGGGTTATGGCTCGGTGATGATTGTCGGCGGTTCGCCGATGGTTGGCAAGACCAAGCTGATCTCGGTCTGCTCGACGCTGGTGTCGATCGGGACGATGTCGGCGGGATCGATCGGGTCCGGGGCGTCACGGATCGGGCACGGCACGTTCACGCCGCCGACGCGAATATCGGCGCCATAGGTCGCAGTGCTGGAACCATCGAGGCTGGTGACCTTGATTTCCAGACGATTGCATCCTGTTGGCAAACGCGGTGAGGACCAGGTGGTGTCGGCGCGGGTTAAGACCTGCGGGCCACTCCAGCTCAATTCGGTATCGACCTCGCCGTCGACCTCCACCGTGAAGGTGTTCGCCGCGTCGATGACCGCCGGTTCGTAGCTGCGCACCAGGTAGCCCTCGCCGGTTGCACCGGCACAGTCCGATGATCCGACCCCGAGGGTCGGGGCAAAGCTGGCCCCGCCGCTGCGAATAGCGATCTCGGCCAATTCCAACGGCGGGCGACATTCACCCGGGGCGATGGCCACGGTCGCTGGCGGCGACTCGGGTTCGGTGTCGGCTGTTGCGGTGGGTGCACGATCTGCAGAACAGCCAGCGAAGACGCCGAGCGCGAGCAGCGTGAGCACTGCGGGGGGACGGGCGAAACGCTTCATAGGGCGTTACCGACCGTAGCTGACCGATGCTGCGGGCTGGGCTGCACCCGGGGTTGATGGCTAGTTTAGGGCGATGGACTTTGCCCTCACCGATCGTTGCAAGGAATACCAGTCGCTGCTGCTCGACTTCATGGATGAGTGCATCTACCCGAACGAAGCGGTGTACGAACACCAGCTCGCTGAGGCGGGCGACCCTCATGCCCAGCCGGCGATCATGGAGGAACTGAAGGCCGAAGCTCGCAAGCGTGGTCTCTGGAACCTGTTCCAACCGCACGAGGAATGGGGACCAGGCCTGACCAACGCCGAGTACGCCCCGCTCTGCGAGATTCTCGGACGCAGCGTGATCGCCAGCGAGGCCTGCAACTGCTCGGCGCCCGACACGGGCAACATGGAGGTGCTGACGAAGTTCGGTACGCCCGAGCAGCAAGACATGTGGTTGCGGCCGTTGTTGGATGGCACGATTCGCTCGTCGTTTGCGATGACCGAACCCGATGTCGCCTCCTCGGATGCCTCGAATATCGCTATGCAGATTCGCCGAGAGGGTGATTACTATGTGCTCAACGGGCGCAAGTGGTGGATCTCCGGTGCTGCCCATCCGCATTGCAAAATGTTCATCGTCATGGGCCAGACCGACCCCGATGCCTCGCCGCATCGCCGACAAAGCCAGATTCTTGTGCCGATGGACACGCCCGGTTTGACGGTGGTGCGCGCCCTACCGGTGTTCGGATACCAAGACCAGGAAGGTCACGTCGAACTGCGCTTCGAGAACGTGCGTGTACCCGCCTCGAACATGATCGCCCAAGAAGGCGACGGTTTTGCCATCTCCCAGGCGCGCTTGGGACCTGGCCGTATTCACCATTGCATGCGTTCCATCGGTGCCGCCGAGCGGGCGCTCGAATTGATGTGCCAACGGGCGTTGACGCGCACGACGTTTGGACGCCGCGTCGCTGAACGTTCCAACGTCATGGACTGGATCGCCGAGTCGCGAATCGAACTGGAAATGGTGCGGCTGCTGACCTGGAAGACGGCGTGGATGATGGACACGGTCGGCAACAAGGGTGCAGCCGTTGAGATCAGCGCGATCAAGGTGTCGGCGATCGGAACCGCAGCGCGGGTGGTCGATCGGGCGATTCAGGTTCACGGCGCCGGGGGCATGAGCGACGACTTCCCACTCGCCCGGATGTATGCGCACCTGCGGGCGATGCGTTTCGCCGATGGCCCCGACGAAGTGCACAAGATGACCATCGCCCGTCGGGAGTTGCGCAAGCACGACCCCGACTTCCGTATGAGCTGACGCGCCGTAGCGTCGCGACCGTTATCGACGGGGGATGCTGCTCACTCTGCTCACGACATCGATGGCCAGGTCGAGACGAGTTTTCGCGAATCGGGTGAGCAACCGCTCGTCGGTGCAGACGATACGTAGGTCGCCGTTGGCGTCGCGGGCGCGGGCCGCGGCACCCATCAGGATGCCGAGCGCAGTCTCGTCGCAGACGGTGACGCCATCGAGATCGATGGCCACGGTTCGTCCGGGGCGGTCGCAGACGAGTTGCACGAGTGCGTTCCGCAATTGCGGGACTGTGCCCAGATCGAGTTCGCCAGCGGCAACCAACACATCGGTCCCACCGATCACCGAACGACGCAACTGCAGATCCATGGCGGCAACATTACGGTGGTTCTAAGGTCATCGTTGCCTGCGCGGTCAGTTCGAGGTCGGGGATCAGCATTCCGATCAGCGGAATGTCGGTCTTGGTCGGTACCACAACAGTGACCCGAACCCGGCCGTTGGCGACGGCGGTGCTGATCCGCGTTGGAATACTCAGCGCAGAGGTGCCGACGCTGTTGGCCGCGGCCGCCGGATCGGGAGAAACGACGGCCGCCCGCGCCGCGACCCGAGCCGCCTCGATGGCCCCGAGTTGATTGCGCACGACCACCGCCAGCTGGACAACGCCGAGCAGCAACACAAAGACCACAGGCATGGCCAGTGCCAGCTCGACGGTCGCTTGCCCGGCTGTGCGGTGGTCGTCGGGCTTCATCCGACTTTGCCGATCACCGTGTCGAGCACGCGGTCGAAGAGGTTGCCGATCTTTCCGGCACCGCCGCCCGCCGTGGCCCAGGCGATGACCAACAGGGCGATGACGGCCGCTCCGAGCAAGACGAGCGCGTACTCGGTGGTGGCCTGACCGGATTGGTCGCGGGTGCTCAGGCGCCAGTGCAGCTGGCAATACAGGGCGAGTAACAGGTTGTTCATGATGTCTCCTACAGAGTGTTTGGCTTGGTGGTGCGCGCTGAGCGAACGAGGTGGTGTCGTCGTCGACACGAGCAGTGCGTTGCCGTGATCACGGGGTGAGGGTGCGCAGCGTCGACAGCGTGCCGGCGAGCAAGGGCACGACGCTGAGAACGACGAAGGATGGCAGGGTGCAACAGACGAGAGGGAATGACAGACGGATCGGCAGCTTGCGTGCTTCGGCTTCTGCCTGTCGGCGGCGATGCGCCCGGGCTTCATCGGCGAGGCGGTCGAGCACCGGGGCCAGCGGCAGGCCGTAGCGGTCGGCCATCGCCAGTGAGTCGATCAGCGGGATGGCCAGCGCACCCCATCGCTGCCGCAGCTCGACGATTGCCTCGGCGAACAGTTGACCGCGCTCGATGCGCAGGCTGACGGCGCTGAGTCCGTCGGCGAAGGCTGGGGGTGCGATGTCGATCAGCTCACTTGTTGCCTGCGCCGGTGTCAGCCCGGCGCGCACGGTGGCAACGAAAAGGTCGAGGAGATCGGCAAAGTGGTTGGCCCGCCAGCGACGTGCGCGGCGCGGTGCGGCCAGCGCGTCGACGAAGCGGTAGATCGGCCCACGCTGCGCGGCGACGATCAGAGTGGAACGTGTCGCCGGGGTGCGGATCCGGCGCGGCTGCAGCCTCCAGCCGAGGAGCAGGACCAACAGTGCCGCGGCAGTCGGGCTGATCATCGTTGGCCGCCGATGATTCGATTCATCCACACCCACCCGGTGGCGTTGAGCACGAGACCGACGGCGATGACGACCATCCCGCCCGGTTGCGCCAGAAAGGTACGGATCGATGGCGTGGTTGCCGCGGTCCAGGCGCTGAAGGCCAGCGGGCACAGCGTCAAGACCTTGGCGGACAGGCGCGCTTGGGCCGCCTGGGCGCGCCGCTCGTCGCGGATCGCCTGGCGTCCGCGCAGCGTGCTCGCCGCCCGGTCGAGCGGTTCGCCAATCGGGCCACCATGTTCCGCGGCCAAGGACAACGTGTGGCGCACCAGTGCGAGGTCTTCGTTGGCGCCCGGCGGCGTGGCACGCAACGCTTCTGCGAGCGACGCCCCAGCGGCCAATGACTGCCGCACCTCAGTGAACAACACCGCAGCAGGTTGGTTGGTGAGTGCGTCGCTGAAGGCGGCGTTCAGCGTGTCGCCGCTGTTGCATCGCCGGGCAATGGCATCGACGAGGGCGGCCAGCTGTGTTTCCGGTGGGGGCTGTCGGCGACGGAACCTGAATCGGCGAGCTGATTGAGGTGCGGCGCCCGAAGGCGCACGCGGCGCGAGCCGTGATGCGGCGCGGCGGCGGGCCAGCAGCGCGCCACCGCGGTGGGCGACCAGCACGGTGATCAGCGCAACCGCGACGACGGACAACCCAGGTATGGCGGTCATCGTTGAATCCTGCAACGAGTCAGCAGGTGGGGTGCAGCCAAAGGACGAATCCCGGCGTCCTCATCGCCATCGCCGAGTTCGACGATCTCGGTGATCCGCCGGTCGCCCGTGGCCGTGCGCTGCAGATGGATGATGACATCGAGGCTGCTGTGCAGCTGGGAGCGAATCGCGGCAAGCGGCCACGTCGGCGCGTACTGCATCATCATCGCTTCCAGACGGCGCAGCGCATCCGCGGCGCTGTTGGCGTGGCAGGTGGCGAACGATCCATCGTGGCCGGTGTTCAACGCTTGCACCAGGTCGACGACCTCTGGCCCGCGAACTTCACCGAGCACGAGTCGGTCGGGGCGCAGCCGCAATGAGGCACGCAGCAGTTCGGTCATCGTCACCGCGGCGACGCCATCGGCGGTTGCGCTGCGGGTTTCCAGGCGCAGCACGTGATCGGCATCGAGTTGCAGTTCGGCGGTGTCTTCCAAGGTGATGATTCGTTCCCCGGCCGGGAAGTTGGAAGCGATGGCATTGAGCAGACTGGTTTTACCCGACGACGTCGCCCCGCTGATGACGACGTTGCAGCCAGCCGCAACGATCGCCCGCACCGTGGCGCAGGTGTCGGTGTCGCCGAAGTGCTCGAGCGGCCGTCGGGCGATGGCGAAGCGACGCACGCTGAAGCAGGCCCCATCTATGGCCACCGGCGGGATCACCGCGCAGACGCGAGAACCATCGGGGAGGCGGGCATCGACGATCGGCGTCAACCGATCGAGCCGACGACCGAGCGGTTGGATGATGCGTTCGAGGATGCGTGGGGTTATCTCGGCGTTGAGCCGACCGGTGCGCTGCAAGCTGCCGTTGCGCTCGACCCACACGTCACCACCGTTGTTGACGATGATTTCGTTGACCGCCGGATCGTTGAAGTAGACGTGCAACGGCCCGAGCCCGGTGGTGTGGGCGACCGCCGCCTCGGCTGCGTGGCTGATCTCGGTGGGGGTCGCCAAAGGCAGCAGCGCATTGGCGTGTTGGCGCGCCGCGGCGAGGAGATCGCCGCTAGCGGGGACCGTGGCGAGGTGGCGACAGATCTCTTCGACGACGGTGGCGTTCATCGGTGGTCCATGGTCAGCACCGAGCGGGCTGCGGCGGCCAACGAGCGCGGCAAGCGAGCGGCCAATAACCCGGCGTCGACCGCTCGCGCCACGGTCGGGTCGTAGTCGAGCTCGCATACCACCGGGGCGAGCACGGCGCGTTCGATATCGGCGGGGCGCAGCACGCGACCAGGTTGGCGAAAGAGCATCACACCGGTGGGTTTGCTGTCGCTCAACGAGACCCGGCGCAGCGACAGATAGCAGGCTTGGGTGGCCAACAGGCGGTGTTCGGCGGCCTCGAACAAGGGGGGAGGTGGTGGTTGCGCGCCGCCATCGATGATGACGATGTCGGGCAACGCCCCCAGGGCGCGGGCAGCATCGGCCCAGCGCGGATTGCCGCGCTCGGCTGTGGTGCGGCCGCGCGGAATCACCCGCAGAGAATCGGAGACACTCAACGCCAGGGCGGCGAGCGAAGCAGCATCTGCGGTAGGGGTGCAGATCCAGTCGTTGATCCCCGGTGAGGGTGGTTCGTTGATGCCGAGGGCCGCGGGCAGGTCGCCAGCGAGGTCGACGAGGACAACCGCACCGGCCTGGGCCGAAGCGAGGGCGAGCGCCGAGGCAAAGACGGTGGTTCCACTGCCGCCTTTGGTGGCCCAACAGTAAATGGACATAGTGGCCCCCTGGATTGCCGCATCCGCGAGACGGACAGCGACCGAGATTTCAACAGGGGGGAGCCTTGGTGGTGACGCTAGCGAAGGGGTGTCACAGAGCCAACCTTAGGTTCGAGCAACCTCGTTGTGCAGCGGCTCGCCGCCCAGGTAACGGGGCAGATTGGCCAGGAAAATTTCGTTCGACCGAGCCTCGGTGCCGTCGGTATCGCCGGAGTTGTGCGGGGTGACGATCACGTTGGGCATGTCCCACAGCGGCGAGTCGGCGGGCAGCGGCTCGGTGGCAAAGACGTCCAACCCGGCTCCGGCGAGGTGGCCCGAACGCAGGCTGTCGACCAGCGCTGGTTCGTCGATCAGCCCGCCGCGCCCGACGTTGATCAACATCGAACCGGCGCGCATCCTGACCAATCGTGCGGCGTTGATCAGCCCCGAGGTTGAAGGCGTCAGCGGTAGGGCGAGGACGACAAAATCGGCCCATTCGAGCAGCTCATCGAGATGGGCAAAGGTCGTCGTCGGACACGGCTCGTCGCCAGCGATCGTGCGGCGACAGCCGCGCACAGACATGCCCAGCGCCTGGCCGAGCCGGGCGGTCTCATAGCCGATCGGGCCCATGCCGATCACGGCGAGGTGACGTCCGTCGAGGTCCGCCTGCTGCGCTTGCGGGGCCCAGCGATGTTCGCGTTGCGCGGCGGCCCAATGGTGCGTGCCACGTCCGAGGCTGAGCAGCATCCAGGTGACGACGTGGGCGATTGGGCGCGCCGAGGATCCGGACGAGGAAGTGATGCGCACGCCTCGGTCGGCAAAGGTGGTGAACACGGGGTCGTCGACGCCAGCGAAGAAGGTGTGCAGCCAGTCGAGATTGGGGGAGCTGAGCGAGGCCTTGAGCAGGTGACGCATGCGCGCCGGCCACGAGTCCGCGCTGATCACCGCAATGCTCACCCGTTCGAGGTCGGCTTGGGAAATCCGTTCAGTGCCGAGGAGTTGGACGACCTCGAGCGCCGGGGCGATCGCTTCGACCTGGGTGTGGTGGCGGGCCCAGAAGACGTCGGTGCACAGCAGGACCGGCGGGGTGAGCGCCATCTCGGGCATCTCAGTCGGCGGCGCTGATCGGGGTGGCGACGAGCGCGGGTGAAGGCCGTGTGTGGCTTCGGGAACCCCTCGTACCAGCGTCGTTGCTCAGAGATCTCGAAGCCGTTGTCGGTGAGCATCGTCGGGACGTGGCGGGTGAGATTGCAGCCGCCGAACAGTTTGCGTTGGGTGGAGTTGATCCGCTGCTGCCAGCGTTGCACCGTGGCATCGTCGGCCAGGCCGTGCTCGAGGATGTGCAGTGTGCCGGTCGATTTCAGGACACGGTGCAGTTCGCGCAGCGCTTGGTTGTGGTCGGGGACGGTGCACAGGCAGAAGGTGGAGACGGCGCAGTCGACGGTGTCGTCGCCGAGGTCGATCGATTGGCCGTCGAGGCCGATGAACTCGACGGGGAATGGGGCTTTGGCAACGCGCTTGTGGGCCAGTTCGACGGCGCGGGCGGACGGTTCGACGACGAGCAGGCGGGTGACCGCGGCCGGGTAGAAACGCAGATTGGTGCCCGATCCGAAACCGATTTCCAGCACCGTTCCATGGGTGGTGCCGACCGTCGAGGCACGAAATTCGTCGAGATTGCGGGCGCCGCACAGCTTGTCGATGAACACCGGTAGCAGGCGTTGTTCGTAACGGTCTTTCAGTTTCCCCATCGTCGGAGTCTTGCTTGTCTCGCCAAGCCGGTCAAACACTGTTCTTCCGGCGGTCGGTGGTTGCGGAACATGGCCAAGAGCAACACGTCGTAGATCGACTTTACGATTCCGCCGATCAGCAGCGGCCAGCCAAAGGTGCTGTGCTGCAGCATCCACCCGGCGGCGATCGGCGGCAGGGCCGATGCCAGGCTGCGGGGCACGTTGGTGATGCTCGCTGCGGCCGGTCGTTCCGCTGGGGTGACCATGGCCATCACGTAGGACTGGCGGGCGGGGACATCCATTTGTGACAGGGCGGAACGGGCCAGCAGGCAGATGATCGCCAGCGTGGCGTTGGGCATCAGCGGGGTGAGGATCAGCAGTCCGTTGGCTGGCAGGTGGGTGAAGACCATGGTGCGGATCAGCCCGATGCGCCGGGCGATGCGCGCCGCCAGAAGCCCGGAGAGCCCGGCGAGCAGGCCCGACCAAAAGAAGATGATGCCGGTGGTGGCGACGGAGAAATCGAAGCGGCGGTAGAGCCACAGGGCGATCAACGATTGGACGACGAAGCCGCCGCCGAAGGAGTCGAGACTGAACACCGCGGCGAGACGCAAGACGATGGGGCGTGATGGCCCGAGCGGAACTCGCGGCGTACCGTCCGCTGGTTCGATCGCCGGGCTGAGGGCGTAGGTGGCGTGCGCGACGAGGCCCAACGCGATGTAGACGAGGAAGGGCTGGCGGCCATCGATGAGGCCGGCCGCGGCGGCGCCAAGGGCGGCGACGCTGAAGCCGACCAAGGTGTAGCGGGCGAAGAGGGCGGTGCGATCGGAGTCGGCTGCGGTGACTGGGAGCAGGGCTTGTTCGGCGGGTAGGAACAGGCTGACGTCGCCGGCGGAGGGGTTGATCGTGCCGATGAACCCGGCGACGAGGAGCACCGCGAACGAGGTGGTGGTGGCAAAGATCGTGCCGGTGGCGATCATCAGCAGCGACGCGCCCTGCAACAGACGGCGGCGACCGATGCGGTGGCCACGCAACCCGACGAGCAAGGTCAGGGCTGCAGAGCCGAGCAGAGTCGCGGTGATCAACACGCCGACTCGGGTCTCGGAAAACCCGAGGGAGATCAGATAGGCGGCGAGGCCGGTGGAGATGAGGCCGTCACCGAAGGAGCGGATCGCTCGGGCCTGGATCAGGTACCTGGCGTCGCGGGAGGCGCTCGCTGGCAGGAAGCCCATGAGTCCGACGTTAGGTGGTGGCGGCCGAGACACGACAACGTCGGCCGAGAATGGGTCTCTCGGCCGACGCTGCACCTGACGGGCGTCAGTGGGTGGGGGGATTTATGGCGTCGTTGTTGTGACGACGATTTCTGCTACGTCGGAGAGGCGGTAGTTGGATGCAACGGCTTGTATGCCGATGCGGTAGGTGGTGCCAGGGGTGAGGTTGACGACCGAGCCGCCGGTGGCGCCGAAGCAATACGACGAGCAAGTCGGGCTGCCGACGATGCCGTTGACGACGAAGCGGTAGTAGATCCCGGTGGAGTCGATGGCGTCGGTCGAGGCTGTCCAGTTGAGCACGATGCGCGAACTTGTGACCGTGGTGACGATCAGGTTCGACGGGGTTGTGGGGAAGGCGACGGACTGGCCCGGCGTGCTCACTTGGATCTCGCTGATCAGCGAGGCAACCCCGGCGGCGTTGACGGCGGCGACGCCGATGCGATTGACACGGCCGGGGAGCAACCCGGTGCCCGGAGTCGGGTTGGGGTAACCGGTGGGCGCGATCACTTGGTTGGTCGATGAGGTGCTGTTGTACAGCACGCCGTTGGCGTAGACGCGGTAACTGGTGGCTCCAGAGACGGGGTTCCACGACACCTGAGCAGAGTCGGAGGTGACGTTGCTGGCGGTGACGCCGCTCGGCGAGGTGGGCAGGGTGGGGGCGACGAAGGCGATCGTGGTCACCGATCTGGCGGCCGAGAGAGCCGAGGAGTTGAGAAAGCGAGGCGGTTCGACCTGCTGAACTTGGACGGAGTAGGTGGTCAGTTGGTTGAGGCCACCGATGGTGATCGGCAGGGTGGCGCTCGATTCGGCGAGGCCGATACGAAGGATGCCGTTGAGGTAGACGGAATAGAACTTGGTGGTCGATCCGCCGACCTTGAGTTGGAAGCTGTTGTGCGCGACGTTGGCGACGACGACGCTGGTTGGGGTCGGCAGCGGCTTGGCTGCGGCGACGGGGCTGGGGGCGGCGACGGCGAAGGATGTGGTCGCTGCGAGGACGCCGGCGAGACCGATCTTGGTGAGTCGGCGCTTGCTGAGGCGGAGTGTTGCGAGGGACATGAACTGGCCTTTCGTCTCATGGTGACGGGTTGTCTTCCATGTGGAGCCATCATCCGATGGCGATCGAAACACGATCTGTCGGTGGGCGAAACATTCCAGAAACTCGCACTGGTCGTGTCGCCGACGTTGGTGGCTGTGGGACCGGGCGGGTGCGATTGTCGCTCGCTGCGGCTATGGTCGGCGACGGAGGTGTCCGGGTACCTGGTGGGCTCCGCCGCCTTCAAAGCGGTTGGGACGAGCGATCCTCGTCCGGCGGGTTCGATTCCCGTCCACCTCCGCCAAAGCGTTCACGGCAGTTCGTGAATGTTCGCAAAAGTGCTCTGACCAGGGCTTTCGTGAAAACTCGTTCATAGGTGTTCGTGCACGTTCGTCAAGTGTAACTCTCAAAATAACTCTCAAATCGGTCTTGAGAGTTACGTATGCTCACTTCCGAGAGGAGGTCGATCATGCCCCGAGCACCACGCGGCAAGCGCGTCCAGGACGCCGAAACCGGCACGTTCATCGTCGTCGGACGAGCGTTCAAGGGTCAGGCAGCGCCGTACTTCGACAAGTCACGCAGCGTCTGGGTGGCGCCGTGGACCAAGGCCGACGGCAAGACCGGCCGTCCGACCGGTCGCACACGAGCGCTCGCCGAGGCCTCACGCGACCGCCACATCGCTGAAGCCGCCGATGCCGAGAAGTACGCGCCGCTGGCCGAAGGGTTCCACGAGGGAACGACGATCGCCGAACTCTCGCGCTGGTGGCTCGACACCATCGCTCGACATCGCGTGCGCGGCACGACCTGGACGACCTACGACAAGCAACTGAGGCTTGTCGCCACGCACCTCGGCGAGGTTCCAGTGCGCAAGCTGCGAACCGAGCAGGTGACGGCATTCGTTGCCAAGGTGGTCGCCGCTGGTTCGGCGGCACGGGCATGCAACGTCCGCGTACTCCTCGTGCAGGTGATGGACGAGGCCGTCAACCTCGGGCTCGCCGAGGAGAACGTGGCCAAGAAGGTCCGCCCGCCACGAGTACCGAAGGTGAAGCGGCTCACACTGAGCCCGGCCGATGTGCGCCGCTTGCTCGACGCGACCGATGAGCGGTTCGTCGCCGCCGTGGCGCTGTGTTACGTGCAGGGTTGGCGGGTGAGCGAAGCGCTCGGTCTCGCCTGGCAGGACCTCGATCTCGATGAGGGCACCGTGCACGTACGTCGTGGCTCGACCTATGCCGACCGGATTGGAATGGTGCTCGGTCCAACGAAGACGGCCAGGACAGCGGGCCGACAACTGCTGGGGCCGACCGTGGTCGAGTTGTTGCGCGAGCACCAAGTCCGACAGGCCGTGTGGCGAGAAGCAGCGACAGACGCGTGGCCCGACGTTCTTTACGAGGGCGAGCATCTCGACCTGGTGTTCACCAACCCGATGGGCGGCCGGGTGTTGCGCCAACATGTCGACCGGGCGATCAGGAAGTCAGCGAGCCAGATCGGTCTCGATCCGAGCCAGTTCGGCACGCACGACGGCCGGCGCTCGGTCGTAACGAACCTGTACGCGTCGGGCGTGTTCGAACTTGAAGACGTCGCCCGGTTCGTCGGCCACGCCAATGTGAGCACCACGAAGGGCTATGTGCAGAGCGAAGGCGAACGCCCGGTGATGGTCAGTCAGAAGGCGCTGGAACTGCTCGATCCTGCGAGCGGTTGACTGTCACCGAATCTGTCTCGTTTCCCGATCTGTCTGATGCAGACAGATTGCTGTTCTGGACAGATCGTTCGAGGATGGACGAGGTGACGACAGCGGTAGTTCCGGGTCTACTCGGCACTACTCGGCACGGATTTCGTGCCGAGTAGAATGCTGAGTAGCCATCACACGTTGTGCGTTTACTCGTGGACGGCTGGTACATCGCGAACGCCACGCCTTCGACGATTGACGAGTGCACGCCTGGGCCGACATCGATGGTGTGGCCCGGGGGCGGCCGGTCACTTCGGGCGCTTGACCGCGGCAGCCAGATCTTGTGTGGATCGCAGTTCATTTTTCGTCGGCTTCGGCAGGCCGTCGAAGGTGTACGACGAGACAGCGAGCGGGGCGGAGGCTGCCGCGAGGGCGTAGCGGACGACGACGTCGTCCTTCTCGTCGACGAGCAAGATGCCGACCGTTGGCTGATGCTCGGCTCCACGCAGGTGTCGCTCGGCCCACTCGACGTAGAACTGCAACTGTCCGACGTGGGCCGGGTCGAACTCATCGACCTTGAGTTCCACGATGACGAAGCGTTGGTGGACGACGTGGAAGAAAATCAGGTCGACCACGAACTCTTTCGAGCCGACCTTGATCCGGCGTTGCCGGGCATAGAGCGCGAACCCTTCGCCGAGTTCGAGGAGGAACTCCTGGACTCGATCCATCAACCGCTGCTCCAGAGCACGCTCGTCGACCCGTTGGGTGAAGCCGAGAAAGTCGAAGTTGTACGGGTCCTTGATCAGATGGTCGGCGAGGTCCGAGTCCGCGAGGACCTCTGGAAAGTTGTTCGGTGCGGAGCCGATCCGACCGCGCAGGTTCGACTTGATCTGGTGGAGCAGCACCGCCCGAGACCAGCCATTGGCGACCGCCTGCTCGGCATACCAGTCGCGGCCATCCTGATCGCTGATCCGGTCAAGCAGCACCATGATGTGCCCCCAAGGCAATTGCGCAGCAGGTTGCTGCGCAATTGGGCTGGGCCATGCCCCGGCGAAAGTCTGCATGTACTGGAGGCTGCGAGGCGACAGCCCAGTCATGGCCGGGAACTCCCGACGCAGGTCTTTCGCCAGCCGATCGATGACCTTCGCTCCCCAGCCGTCGGCGTCGCGCCGGTCGAGGATTGTCCGGCCGATCGTCCAGTACAGCCCGATGAGTTCGGTGTTCACCTTGCGCATGGCGCTCAACCGGGCGGACCTGACCGCCGCCTTCAGTTCACCGAGGACCTGCTCGTAGTGATCTGTATCGAGAGCGCTGCCCGTTGGCGTTGTGGACGGGTGTTCGCTTGGCATTGATCTCAACCTATCGGTTGTCACTCGGGCGGGTCGGCGACCGCAGAGCGTTGCCACGCGAACTCATCGATCAGCGGATCGGGCGACGACAAACTCCCGAAGGTGGTCGACGCTGAACCGGACGGCCTTGCCGATCCGGACCGGTTTCAGTTGGCCGCTGCGCACGAGGTGGTGAATCGAAGTTCGGCCGAGGCCGAGCATCTGGCACGCCTGTCTAACGGTGACAAGCAACGGTGCTGGGGCGGAGACCGCCGGCACGCGGTCGGCTGTCCTTGGCGGTGAGGTACTGGTGAGTTCGCTCATTTCGTCTCTTTCGTGATGGCTTCGTGTCGGATGCCGGCTTGTCGCCCGGGCCGGTTCGTTTGTGGCTGAACTGTGCGTGATACTCGTCCCTGAGTTGGTCCCCCGATTGGTCCCCGCCCGGAAGATCTGCGGGCACGATCTCACCTTCAACTCCCGGAGTTACTCCCTGACTAACTCCCGGAGTTAGTCCCGACGACGGATTTCTCGCCCGGTGGCCGAAGTGGCCACGCTGACGATCGGGCACGGCGGCACTGGTTCGCATGTCGGCAGCGTGATCGGCGGGAGTCCCTCGTTATGTCCCCCAACGTGTCCCCGACCGCAAATCTTCGAGCGCATCCGGGGGAGCGGCAAATCGTCTGCCTCGACACCGAACATGCATGTGATGTTCGTCACATCCAATTCTGGAGGTGTGAACGGTCCCGAACAGGCCCGATCGGCGACGGCAGAATGCGAACAAAATGCCTTCCGACCGGCACAAATAGGCCACGTTGCCAGCTTGAACATGGCGGTGTAGACGTGAGGTCGTGAAGGATTTGGACAGACAGGTGCCCGCTTCGTCGGGGGAGTTGTCATGCTGCGCGTGACCACCTTTACGCCTCCACCGCCGCGGCAACAGCCGGGTATTACACGAAGTATCTGACTCAGGCCGAGGGCGAAATTCCGGGCGTGTGGGCTGGCAAGCAGGCGGCGCGGTTCGGGCTGTCAGGCCCGGTTGACGCTGAGCGTCTCGAACGGCTCCTCTCGGGTTGCGACCCGAACTCAGGGATCACACTCGGCAACCCGCTGGTCGACCGCACCCTTGCCGATGGTCGTGTTGTGCGGGCGGTGTCCGGTTTCGATGCCACGATCTCCGCCCCGAAATCGCTGTCGGCGTGGTGGGCGGTCACTGGCGATCAGCGTCTGCTCGACGCGCATGACACCGCGGTCAAGGCGACGATCGACACCCTGCAGCGGTACGGGGCAACAACCCGAATTCGCTCGAACGGCGGCCGCCTTCACCCCGACACGGAAGGACTGACGATCGCCGCGTTCCGCCAATCGACGTCGCGGTTGGACGACCCGCAGATCCACACCCACGTGGTGATCTCCGCCAAGGTGCCAATCGACGATGGCCGCTGGTTCGCACTCGATGCTCGGGCGCTGAAGAAGCATCAACGCACCCTTGGTGGTGTCTACCAATCGGTTCTTCGGGCCGAGTTGGCGGACCGGTTCGGGGTCAGGTTCGGGCCGATCGTGAAAGGTCAGGCCGAGATCGACGGCATGCCCCAAGAACTACTCGATGTGTTCTCGAAGCGGGCTGCCCAAGTCGACGAGGCACTCGCCGTCAAGGAGGACGAGTTCCGCGACCGTGAACAGCGTGAACCGACCAGGTTCGAACACGCTGCGATGCAACGTGAAACAGCGGCCGACACGCGCCGCAGCAAGAGTGGCAGCGCTGTCCCCGATCTGAGGACACGGTGGATCGCCGAGGCTGCCGAGGTCGGCGTCACTGCCGCATCACTCCGCACAGACATCGCTCGTGCCGCCCGCACGCCCGAGCCCGAGCAGTCACTGACCAGCGGCGATGTCGAGCGGATTCTCGCCGAGCGGGCCTCGACCTGGCACCGCCTCGACATCCTCCGCGCACTCACCGACGAACTCCGCCCTCGTACCGGAATGAACGGTGAGCGATGGTTGGACTTTCTCGAACGCTGCACTGACGAAGTGGTCAGCGCAGGCATCGACCTCGACCCGGCCGCCGCCGACAACCGCCGAAGGACAAGCGACGGGCGCTCGGTGTGGGTTGAGCCGATCGCAGCGCGTTACACCAGCGGCATAGTCCTCGCCCAGGAGGAACAGATCGTCGTCTGGGCGATGGAACGCCAAGCAGCCGCGCCACGGCCAGCAACCACCGTTCGGAGCACGGGGCTCGACGAGCTGCAAGCCGACGCCGCCGCAGCGGTCGCCGGACACGACCCACTGGCGATCGTCGTCGGTGCAGCAGGCACCGGCAAGACAACGATGCTGGCCCGAGCAGTCGAGCATCTCGCCGAACATCAGCGCCACGTGTTTGCAGTAGCGCCGACGGCGAAGGCCGCCCGCATCCTCGTCCGAGAGACCGGAGCGCCCGCGGACACCGTCGCCAAGCTGATCCACGAATGGACCCGACCGGGTCGACCACCGAACCGGACATGGAATCTGCCTTCCGGCTCGACGCTGCTCATCGACGAGGCCGGCATGCTGAACACCGGCGACCTCCACACCATCACCCAACTTGCCGACACCAACAACTGGCGTGTGGTGCTGCTGGGCGACCCGCACCAACTCCACGCCGTAGGCCGCGGTGGCATGTTCGACGAGCTGTGCGCCGCTGGCCGGGTCAACGAACTCACCCACATTCACCGGTTCACTGAGTGGTGGGAACCCTCCGGCCTCCCTTGCGCTTCGTCGAGGCGACCCACGGGCGGTTGCCAGCTACGTCCTGCACGACCGCGTTGCTGGCGGAACGATCGAGCAACACCTCGAAACGATCGCCAACCGGTGGATGGCTGCGACCGCCAACGGCCAGACCGTGGCGGTCACGGCGACAACGAACGACCACGTTGACCTCATCAACCGGACTATCCAGAGTCACCGGTTGGAATCGGGCGACGTCGCCGGCGACGACACTGCCGTCGGCATGAACGGCCAGGCAATCCATGTTGGCGATCAGATTGCCACCCGACGCAACGACCGCCACCTTCGCACCAGCACGGGTGACATGGTGCGCAACCGGGAGACCTGGGCCGTGACCGACATCTCGGGCACCGGCGACATCGTTGCCCGACGAAACGACAGCAGCGACAACGTGACGCTCCCCGCTGGTTACGTCGCCGAACACGTCCAGCTCGGCTACGCCACCACCGAACCCGGCAACCAAGGCGACACCCACGACCTCGCCCTCGCACTTGTTACCTCAGCCACCACCAGCCGCGGCCTGTACGTCGCGATGACCCGCGGCCGCCACGAGAACACTGCGCTCGTCGTCACGGGGGACCAGAGCGTCGAAGCCGCCATCGATGTCCTCACCCAGGTCCTCGCTAGCGACCGCGCCGACACACCCGCCATCGCTCAACGCCGGGAACTCGCAGCCCAAATTCCGCCGATAGTTCGAGCCCCAGAACTCCAGCCCCGATGCCAAGTGCCGGACTGGTGGCACGCCCGACGCGATGACCTCGTCGACGCCATCGGCACGGTGCGCCGTGACCTCGTTGCAGCGGAAGCAGCTCGGCACGAGCGAGCTGGCATGTTCGCCATCGCCCGCTTTAACGCCGGTCAAGCTGCGGTCGCGCTTCGGCCTTACCGACACGGGCGGCGGGACCTCGTCGATCGGCTCACCCAAGCCGAAGCCACGAAGCAGCGCGCCGAGGAGACCTTGTCCGGGAGCGGGCTCTTCGAAAGGCGCGCCTGCCGAGTCCGCCTCGCCGATGCAAGCGCCAAGGTGGAGGAACTGGGCGCTGCTGTCGACGCCCTCGACCAACGCTGGAAGTCCCGTCGAGACGCCGACTACCGGGCCAACCGTCGGCTCAACGAGGTAGGCGAGTCTCACCAACTACGAGACAGGCTTGACCAGGCGCGGAAACTGCCCCAGCGGCTCGCTCTCCTCACTGACCACCTCGCCGCCTTCGATTGTTGGCGAGACTGGGCACAAGGCGGACAGATTGCCGTCGCGGTGGCGACTCGCATGGTCGAAGTTCTCGACCTTCCGACCGACGGCGGCTACAACAACGCTCTGGCCGCAGCCGTTCGCCGCGTGTCGCCACACCTCATCGCCCAGCCCGAGGCTGCCCCAATCGCGCACGAGCATGACTGCCCAGTCGACTTCACCGTTGACCTGTAGACGTGAATTGTCGCCGGCAGAAGATCCCATGCCGCCGCGGGCGAACCGGGTACCGTTGGTCGCATGGGCTGGATGGAGTTTGTTTCCTCGCTCGTCGAGTCCCTTTCGTGGCCAACGGCCGCTGTCGTCGGGTCTCTCGTCTTCCGACGCCAACTTCGGGAGGTGCTGGGCTCGCGCCTCCATCGCCTAAAGGCGGGACCTATTGAAATGGAACTCTTCGACCGGAAGCTCGCCGAGACCGAAGCTGACGTAGATCCGATTCCAAGGCAGTCGGCTCCCATCGCTGAGGGTTTGTCGGTCGAACTCGCCGAAGTCGCCGTCAAGGCCCCAGGCGCAGCGGTGATGGAAGCCCACGCCCGAGTCGAACGTCGCGTGAGGGAAATACTTGTCGAGGCCAACCTGGCGCCGTCACGGCCGATCGGAGTGCGCCAACTCGCAAGAGAGGCTGCGCACCATGGCCTGATCTCGAACGAGAGCGTTCGCGCTATCGAGGGAATCACGGTCATGCGAAACCTCGCTGCACATGGACCGTCGAGTGACATCACTGCCGATCGGGCACGTGAGTACCTCGACCTCGTTGACGCCGTCATGTTTGGCCTCGTGCCACCAAGATGATCTTGATCTGTCGAAATCGTCACCGGGTCGCCGGGTCCATCGGCGCGAAGCTGTACCCATGAGATGGAGGCGGCAGCGGAACCTGACCAACACGGACGAGTCGTCCGTCGGGGCAGCACCACCTCCGCCGTCCACTCTGGCCGATCGGCAACTCATCGCCCAACGGCTCTCGTCCAAAGCAGTCGAGTTGGCTTCGTTCACCTCCGCAGACTGGCGGAAGCTCGACCGATTGATGAGGGAGCGATCGGAATGGACGTCGCCGGACTGGCTTCCCGAGTGGTCCAAAATTCGACCGTCCGAAGTAGAGGCCATCGCCCACGCGTCGGGCCATGCCGCCGAGGCCGCGGCGATTCTTGGGATGCACTCGAACGGCTATGTGCCGAGGAGGCTGTGAAAGTCATGGCCGCACTGGGCGGGCCGCTACCGGGACTGCTGCTGCGTTGTAGCGATTGGGTTGCGTCAGTCAGCCGGCAAGCGCAGGCGGCGGTGAACGACATGCGGATGCACGTGGATAGTGCCGACGCATTTAGATCCTGGCTACCGCTGCTGAACCCCAATGGGCTCGCCGTACGTCACGGGGCCTTCTTCGCACAAACATATGCCGGGGTCATCGGTGGGTGTGCCTTCGGTGACCTGATCGCCTACTTGCGCTCGCCTGATCCGGAAGTACGTCAAGCGACGGCCCGTGTACTCTCGAACCGTGGCGAGGCGATCGCCGCGCTCGACGTTGCGCTTGGAGACTGCGACCCGTTGGTCAGTCGCATCATCATTGCCGGCCTCCGGCAGGACGACCTGGCATCCGCCACGGTCGTTCAGCGACTTGGAACGAGCAAGTCGGCAGCTGCGAGAACGCGTGCATTCCTCCATTTGCGTGGCGAGAACCTCACTGGCGCGGCCGACGATTTGGCGTTGACCTTTCTACGAGAGCGTTCGTCCGTCATACGATTCCTCGGCCAACGCCACCTCGCCGATAGTGGGCGCGATCTTGCGAAGCTCTATCGCTCAATGCTCGACAACGAACCAGAACCTGCCTTGGTCGGCCTGGGCGAAGTTGGCACGGTCGACGACAGCAACCTTGTCAGCCTCTATGTGAACGGTGGTGGTCCGCGCATTCGTTCAAGCGCTGTTGGGGCATTGGCGAAGCTTCTCGGCCTCGCTTCGACCAGCACGCTCCTCGTCGCTCTCGGCGACCCGAGCCCCCGGGTTGCACGAACTGCGTCGTATGCACTCGTCCGTCTCGGCGTCTCGACCGAGGTGGCTGAGGCGTCATGGAAGGTCGCAACGTCCAACCCTCTCGCTCGCTCGGCGGCGGTCCGAGTCCTCGGCAACTCTGGGCGGTGGGTCCAACTGATGATGGCACTGCGCGCAGTCGCCGCCGATGACGAAGATCTCCGGGCCCGCGGCCTGACTCTGTTCGACGCCTGCATGTGGTCCTGGAACAGGTCAGCGACGACCCCGCCGGTCGGAGTTCTCGACGAGATTCAACGTCTGCTCATCGGGATGGAGTCGGACCTCGGAAAGCGACGGCACGAACTGGCGGTCTTTTCCGTCCGGCCCTATCTGCCACGGCACTGACTGACGACACGGAGCGCGATCTTTGGGCGATGGTGGCTAGCTGCCGTGCAAATGCATATGTTGGCGGCCGACCAGGGGTTGGCCGCCAATCACCGGGATCTTCCTCGCCGAGGACAAGAGAGCCTGGCCGTAACTCTCAGAATAACTCTCAAACCGCTGCAAAATCTCTCCGAAATGGCCATCTACCAGGTCTTTCGCGGCGGCAGGCGGAGTCCCGTCCACCTCCGCCAACACGTTCGCGGTCTGCTCCCAACACTTGTGGATTACCGTATTTGATCCTGTCATGTTGCACCGTCAGCATCGAGTAAGGATACGACTCGCGGCCGCCCACTCCGGAAGCAGCGGCCAAGGTGGCGCAGACCACCCTCGCTGCGTATTCTAGTAAAGCTGGATCTTCTAGAATATACTGCGGTTTGTGATGCCTGTAGTCCAGCCGACTGGAATAGCGAGATGGTGAGCACGCGGGCCGGGCGGTACCAAGGTCAGGTAACCGGCTACCGAGCGTTCTTGCCAACCCCACTGCCACCGGACCCACCGGTCCGATGGACACCGGAATTGCTGAAAGCCCTCTCGGACGCCGACCGGGCGGTGGGCAGGCTAGATGGACTCGCCCGGGGTTTGCCGAACCCCGACCTGTTCGTCGCTATGTACGTCCGACGCGAAGCGGTTCTTTCGTCCCAGATTGAGGGCACCGAGTCCAGCCTCGATGACATCTTGGCGTTCGAGGTCGATGCCCCTGGCATGGTCCAACCAGCCGACATCACCGAGACTGTCAACCACGTGAGAGCGATGAACACCGGCCTTCGCCTGCTCAACGAGCTACCGCTATCGGGTCGCCTCATCCGGGCTGTCCACAAGGAATTGTTGACCGGGGTACGGGGCCAGGAACGACACCCTGGCGAGTTTCGAAGGACGCAGAACTGGATCGGCCCAGCCGGTTGCACGCTAGATACCCGCGAGTTTCGTACCACCACCGCCCGGCGATCTGTCGGGCTGTTTCGGCGAGTTAGAACGGTTCCTGCACGACCACGATCAACCTCCTCTTGTGCTCGCAGGGTTGGCTCATGCCCAGTTCGAAACGATCCACCCATTCCTCGACGGCAACGGCCGCGTCGGGCGGCTGCTGATCACTCTAGTGCTCGTGGAACGTGACGTGCTCAGTCGACCGTTGCTCTACTTGAGCTTGTTCCTGAAACAGAACCGTACCGAGTACTACGACCGACTCAGCGCCGTACGCACCAACGGTGACTGGGAAGGATGGCTGCGGTTTTTCCTGACGGGCGTGACGGCCACTGCCAACGACGCCGTCAACGTCGCCGGGGCTGTCGCCGAATTACGCGACCGTCACGTGCGCTTGGCCGCGGAGAACGTCGGGCGATACGGCGTGCCGATGCTGGATCTGTTGGCGGAGCAGCCGTTGGTCACCGTGAGATATGCGGTCGAACATCTTGGTACGACATCGACGACTGTTGGTGCGCTCCTCGATCGGTTTGCCGCACTTGGCGTTGTTGAGGAAGTTACCGGCCTGAAGCGCAACCGGATTTATCGCTACTCTCCGTACCTCAATCTGTTCACCTACAATGAACCAGCACTTGTTCTTCCGCCTTCGGACACGCAGACGAGCACCGAAAACGGAACACTGACCAACTGAGGTCGGCGTGCAACGACTCGATCGCTCCTTGCATGTCGAAGCCGCCATCCATCCATGGGATGTCGATCCGGAGAATCCGAATCGACCCGAGGTACCGAGTCCGAAGCCGTGGGTCACCTTCGACATTGAACGCTGGTACATGAACGATTGGGGGCCGACGTTTCCCGTCTGGATTCCTGACATCGAGGTAGCAGCCGGGCAACGCCTGGCCGTAGGCGGCAACGCTTACCACACCCAGGCCAATGGTTTCTCGGGTCAGTCGGGTGAGGTCGAGTTCTGCCTGCCGGTCGTGGATGGTTCGGATCGAGCGACGCTGGATGCGTGGGATGCCCAGTTCGGTGTTGCCTCGCCACCGACCACTCCACCGACAACGGCCGTGCTGCCTGCCACGAAGAAGTTCGGCAATCACGCTGGACCGTGCGTGCCGACAGTTCTGACCAACGGCAACGACGCTCAACCGATCCTGGCTGCGGGCGTCGCCTGCTTCTTCGCCGAGTACGAGGCCGGGCGAGCAGTCGTCTGGGACGTCAGCGCCGCCACCGTCGAGGGTGATCCGATCGTCAGTCGCTACGACTACGCCGGGACGACGACAATCATCACCACGGATTACACGTTCGACCACTTTGGCAGCGGGGGCGTTACAGAGCAACGATGCACCAGCGTCGTCCCGACAGAATGGCTTCCGGTCGGCGCCGACTGCTCAACTTCGACGGGTGAAGGCTTTCGAGCCGACAGCCTGCCTTGATCAGCGAAACCATTCAGTGTGGGTTGCCGTAGCGATTCAGGTGGCTGACTTCCGTGACGGGCTTGCGGGTGGTCGGGCCATAATGGCCTTCGGGCCAACCGATCGGTATGACGCAACAGGCGACGGTGCTGAACGGCAAGCGAAGGATCCGTCTCGACGCCACGGCGCTCCACAACGGCAGCGTCGTTAGTGATGCGCCGAGCCCAATGGCGCGCAGCGCGAGGAGGAAGTTCTGCACCGCCGGGTAGATCGAGCCGTAGAACGACGATGGAACAAAGGGCATGAAGGGTGGCATCCATCGCAGTATCGAGCCACGCAGGCACGCGACCACGATTACCGGCACCTCGTCGAAGTGCTCGACTTGCGCTTCGACAGTGTTGAAGATCTTTTGCATGGCCTCGTCGCCGTGGCGCTGACGGCGCACGATTGGGGCGTATGCCCCGAATGACAACTTGTACATGCGCTGGAGCTTGCGTTTCACTTTCGGATCGGTGATCACGATGAACTCCCAGTTTTGCTCGTTGCCGCCGGTAGGAGCCCGCACAGCGAGCTCTAGGCATTGGCGGATCAGGTCGAGGTCGACTGGATCAGACTTCAATCGGCGAATAGCCCGCTGCGTCGACATCGCCTCACGGAGTGACATATCGAGCCCAGATCCTTGTTGCGCAACATCATCCAGATTCTCCAAGGGGACCACCTCCGAAAAGAAACCGTAGACCCAAACCAAGTTCGACGCGCCGGAAAGCGTCTGCCATTTTGAGGACAACGGCGATCCGGCATGGCGCGATAGACGATGAGCCTTGAACTCAAATGAGTCGGCGTCGATGCGCGGCGTCGGCGCCATCCGGAACTCACCCCCGCCACAAGTCGAACGTTCCAGCCGAATGGCAAGCTCCACTCATCGCCTCCGGGGCCGTGAATGTGAAATTCGATCATCATGACGAATTCTGACTACGAACGACGATCGACAAAAGCCGAGTGGCTGCACGGTGTGCTTCGCGGCGAAGTCGCGCTGTCTTCAACCGACGACCGACGTTGCCGCCGTCGACCGAGGCTTTCGCCGTTGATGGTCAATAGCTCAGGAATAGCTATACATCATCGTGATGATGATGTATATCAATTGATGAGGTATAGTCCGGGACGTGGATTTGGTAGAGACCTCGGATGCTCGCGCGATCGACGCGGTGGTGGCCGTGCTGCCGCCTGCGTCCATCGTTTCCCGCGATGGGGCCATCGTGTCAGTGAATGGCCAACCGTTTCAGGTGACGTGGGTTGGCGAGGGACGCCCGGATTCGATTCGCCGAGCGGTCGCCGAGAACGCTGGCAGGGCGGCGATCGTTGTCGCCCGTCGCCTATCGTCGTCAGCTCGCGAAGCGTTGAGCGAGGCGGGTATCGGGTGGGTCGACGAATCGGGCGCCGCTCAGATTTCGGGCCCGTCGATCGTTGTCGCCTTGTGCGGGACGCCACCCAAGCCTCCCGTTCGCCCGTCGGGTTGGACGCCTTCTGTTGTGGCGGTCGCCGAAGCCTTGTTGTGCGGCGCAAAGCCGACCGCATCGGCAATGGTCGAATCCACGGGGTTGTCAATGGGGAGTTGTGTCAATGCGCTGCGCATCTTGACCAACCTCGGCCTGCTCGAATCGGCAGCCGTTCGAGGCCCAGCATCTGCACGACGCGTCGCAGATGACGATCGGCTACTGAGCGAGTACGCCGCAGCGGCCCAAACCGTCGCCAGCAGCCTGGTGATAGAGGTCGGTGTCACCTGGCGTGACACGAATGAGGGAATCATCACGGCAGCTCGACGATGGGATGATGCAGGGATCGCCTATGCCGTCACCGGTCCCGTAGCTGCGTCGCTGTTGGCGCCGTATCTCACGCTGGTGAATCGAGCCGAGGTCTACGTGGCGAGCGAAAGCATCGTCGGCCTTCAAGCAGTCGCCGCCGCCGCCGGGCTGCGTCCCGTGCCCGGTGGTCGACTCGCCTTGCGCCCGTTTCCGACCGTGGCCACAAACCGCCTCGCCCAGCAGACCGACGGTCTACGCCTGGCCCCATGGCCACGCGTCTACGTCGATCTACTCCACGCCGGAGTCCGTGGCGAAGACGCCGCCGACCACCTGAAAGACGTGATCCGTGGCCGATGATCCGCTCCGCACCCGAGCCGCACGAGCGGCAGCCGAACGTGCTCTCATTCGGGTCGTCCATCACTACGGTGCGCGACCCGAGTTCGTCGTTATCGGTGGTCTCGTACCCGACCTGCTGTGTGCTCATTCGCCGTTTCTCCATTCGGGAACCACCGATGTCGACGTACAGGTCAACCTCGAAATCGCCGCTGGGTCGTTCAACGCGGTTCGCCTTGAACGCGCCTTGCGTAACGCCGAGTTTGAACCGGGCGACCAGCGCGTGTGGCGTTGGAAGGCTGACGGCCCCGAGGCAATCGCCGTGATCAAGTTCGAACTGCTCGCCGATCTCGATGATCACCGTGCCGGTTCGACCATCGTGTTCGACGGATGCGAAGCGCTCGGCGCAGCGAACCTGCGTGGGACTGGCGACCCGAGCCAGATCGGCACGCACGACGGCCGGTGCGCCAGAAGGCGCAGGAACTACTCGATCCTGCGAGATAATCGCGGTGGTTCGACAGAGTTCGCCTGGCACATCCGACAGCCGGTCTCTACGAAGCGGCGGAGGTCCAGTGGTGGTGGGCACAGACCGCCCGGTGGACCGACGATGTCGGTCAGCTCTTCTGGTTCGACGAGCATGATCTTCCTGCCGCAGCAGTGATCGCGACCCCGTTCGGATCGTCGGCCCAACTCGGATCGTCGGCCCAACTCGACGCGATCGTGATGCCGGACGCCACACCGGAGTGGATCCTCCACGTCATGGAGCACGGGCTCGCGCACGCCAGCCAAGCGGGCATCGACGCCGTCACGTTCGAACTTGACTCACTCGGCGAAGTCCTGCACCCGTTCCTTGTCGACCGAGGCTTTGAGATCGAGGCGAACGGTGGCCTCGTCGAGACCTGGCTGGCCGCGAGCGATCGTCCGCCAGTGATTCCACTCGCCGACGGGTACACGCTGCGCTGCCGCTCCGACGTCACCGGCCAGGCGCATCACATGGCCAACGCCCGACGCGACCACGGCGATCCCGAGGCTCGACTCCGCCAGACGTCGCTATACCGACCGGACCTCGACCTGGTCGTCTACGACGGCAGCGACGAGGTCGCGGCATACGGGCTGTTCTGGTACAACCCGGCCACTCGCGTCGGTGTCGTCGAGCCGATGCGCACCGAGGACGACCACCAATCACGCGGTCTCGCCCGACACGTCCTGACGAGCGGCGTTGACCGGCTCGTGGCGGCAGGGGCCGAGCGCCTCAAGATCTGCTTCGAACCGGACAACCCCGCCTCCAAACACCTCTACCTCAGCGCAGGATTCGAACCAGCTCGGACGAACGACATGGCATCCGGGCCCACCAGAACCGTCTGATGCGTGACGTGAGTTCACCGCCTCCTTCTCTCCGGCTGAAGCACCGCCGTGCGTCGCCGCCACCTGTCGCCGGATCGAAGGCGCACGCCAACTCCGCAGCCAGCGAAAGCGCACGCACTTCCGGCGATATGCGGGTAACTGGCACCCGGTGAGGCGCGACGTAGTGCCGCACACGCCCGTCATGACGCAGTGCCCGGCGAGGACGATCTTGCGTGACTATCCAAAGCGCGCACCACTTCGCTGTCGCGAGCCCATGGTCATCGGCGACGCCGATGTCCCGACCTTCACGCTCGACGAACTCACAGCCACCAAAATCCGCGCCATGTTGCAACGTCGCAAGGGCCGCGACCTGTTCGACCTTTGGCTCGCCATCGAACACGGCGGCGCGTCCATTGATGACATCGTCGACTGCTTCGAGCCGTACCGACCCAATGGCTGGACAGTCGAACGAGCACTCGACAACCTCCTCGACAAACTCGCCGTGGACGACTTCACCCGCGACCTCGACCAACTCGTCAGCGCACGGCCAGACGGATACAGCATCGAAGCCGCCGCAGAAATCGCACGACGAGTAATCCGCGCAGCCGGCTGACTGAGACAACACCCGAACGCGGTCCAGCAGCACTGTGACGCGACCCCAGGGCAATTGTGCAACAGGTTGTTGCGCAATTGGGTCGGGCAATGCTCCGCTAAACATTGGCTCTCCGCTTCGATGAACGAGCTGCCGATCTTGGAGGCAGCGAGTGGCTGTGCGAGCTCAACGTCATGGCTCGGCGCGAGCGGCCATGAGGTCGGCACCCGGCGATTTCCGGTCGAGCGGTCCGTGCTGCGGACCGACTTGGTGGACTTCACCGATCGCCGACTCTGGGACGCGAAGTCGGATGTCAGCCTGGCGATCGGTCAGCTCGCCGACTACCGGCGACTCAAACGAGGCGCCGGCGGCCCCAACCTCGCAACCGGACTCCTGCCTCCACGCGAACCGAGTCGAGACTTGCTCGCGCTGATCCACAGCGTTGATGCCGCCAGCGCATGGGCCGTAGATCGAGATCGATTTCTCGTTGCGCCCGCTGCATGACCCAGTTGGCACCGGACAGGGGGCCATGGACTTCCAGCCTGTGCGCCCTCAAGTGCGTAGCTCATCCGCCCAGTCGGTGAAGTAGCGCCTGATCAACGCCGGGTCCTCGGTGCCCTCTGGGAAGCGACGGTCGAGGAGCGACGTGACTCGTGCAAACGCGTCGGCGATGTCGGTCGCTCGAAGGCCGGCGTCCATCGACAGCGCTACCTCGATGCAGGTCCGTCGGCCGAGGATCCCGGCCAGCGCGTAGAGGTCGGTGTAGTCGCGCGTTTCGAGCCGATCGACTATCGCCAGCACCTTGCGCCCACCGAGGTCGAGCGACGTGAGGACGGGCAGCCCGCCCACAGCCTCGGGAGGTTCGAGCGGTGGCGAGTCGACGGCAAGGTCGACCTCGGTTCGGTCCCCGCCCGAGGAAACGAAATATCGACAGAACGTTGAGTTGCGGCGAGACGTCTGCACCGTCCATCCGAAGTCGTGCGCGGCAGCGGCAAACGCTTCAGCGAGCGCATCGACGGTTCCAGGATCTGGTCCCGGACGCGCGGCGATGAACGCGTCGAGATCGGCCGTCTCGCGGGAGATAATCCGGCGAAGGATCAACGCTGCACCGCCGGCGAGTGCGTACCGGTCGGCTTCGGGAAGATTGAACAGAACCTCGGCGACTCGTCGCTGGAATGGCGAGAGTTCGCTCACGATGCCTCGGCCAGTTCGACTCGGGACCCGTCGATGATCGGCTGCCACGCTCGGCGGAGCTCTGCGGGAACCACGAGTTCGGGCCACGCGTCGATAAGCAGCGCTCCGTCGACGACCGATCGAATGTCGTCGGGTTGGCCTTCACGCAGGACGAGTTCGTAGGCTCGGGCGCGATCTTCTCGGTCCGAGAGATCGAACCGTGGAGCGGACCCGCTCCACCAGAGGTGAGGTCCAGGGGTGAAACTCCGGAAGGCGTCACGAAGCGGCGACCGCCACAGCGCCGACGGCACGGCGTACGGCCGCCTCCCGGCTGTCCAGGTCCAGGCGATCGGCTCGCCGATGTCGATCGTCGCGCCGGCCGCTTCGAGCGTTCGGGTAGCGGTCTCCCAGCGGGGTTCGCGCCGGCCTGCCTCGAACGCGGCGATGTTTGGTCGCGCCACACCGCTGCGTGTCTCAAGTTCAGCCTGCGTCAAACCCGCAGCCGTCCTTGCGTCAAACAGCACCTTGGCAAACTTCATTGAAGTATCGTATCCGATACATCGGAGGGGAGGCAACCCAACCCGGCACCCCGCCGCGGGCCATCCCTGAAAGGCGCGCGAACCGTGGCGTTGATGCGCACACTGGTCGAGGTGACACCGCCTTACACGTTTGACGAGTTGCTCGACGGTCTCAGCGCGGCCGGAATGACGGCGTTCGTCGACACAGAACGTGCCGCAGAAATGTAACTTTCCGCCCGGAATTCTCGTCATCTGACGCCGCACACACGCACTGCCGACTGCTCCTCGTGGCGTCGCGTCACCTGTTCGTCCGGCCGGTCGTTGTATGGACCAGCCAACTGGATTGACGCGCATGTCGCCGGGTTCAACTTCTTCGGCGGTGCTCAACGATTCATGCGCGACCAGCGAACTGACGTACTCGCAGCGCAAACCGACCCGACCTTGCACAACGAAGCTGAGCGACGGGCAAAACGCTTGACCGACGCGGTCTTTGGCCAGGCGGAGCTCGGTAGCAGAGTAGGGTTCGGGCGATGACTTCCGTGACGACGTGCCTGTGGTTCGACAAGGGTGGCGACGAAGCCGCAGCGTTCTACACCTCGGTCTTCGCCGATTCGAAGCGGCTGCGCCAGCTCGACGCGCCGGTCGATACGCCGTCGGCTCCGGCGGGCGAACGGCTGACGGTTGAGTTCGAGCTCGATGGGCAGCGCTTCATGATTCTCAACGGTGGCCCTCATTTTCAGCTGTCGCCGGCGGTCTCGATCGTGGTCAACTGCGATTCGCAGGATGAAGTCGACCATTTCTGGGACCGCCTCGTCGCCGGCGGTGCACCGTCGCAGTGCGGTTGGCTCACCGATCGTTTCGGGGTGTCGTGGCAGATTGTGCCGAACCGCCTTGTCGAACTGATGACCGATCCCGATCCTGAGGTTGGTCAACGTGTGACTCGAGCGATGATGGAGATGATCAAGCTCGACGTCGCCGCCCTCGAAGCGGCCGCCCGAGGGTAGCTGAGATCCGCAAGAGATCGTTCCCCCGTGACCGACAGGTGAGAGCCCGACCGGATCGCTGTGGCGTTGGGACGCACGACACGGTGGATGCCACCCATGGACCCAGGTGACTTACCGGACTTGGCGCACACGCGGGTTCAAAAGGGCGAAGCGTGGCCAGACTGATTCTTGTCGTCGCCAGTTGCCGCCTGATGGTCGGCGGCGATCCAGCGTAGAACAGTCAGGCCGATCCAGCCTGATACCGCTAGCACCGCAGTCTGGATCAGACCGATCGCACCCACGATCCGCAGCTTCCCCGCCATCGAGTCGAGATCGACGGCACCGCTGAGGTCCGGCGCGAAAAGCCTGGCGAGGTAGGTCATGGCGAACGCGAAGAAGAAAGTTGCGGACCACAGCCGGACCTTTGGTGCGCCGCTGAACTGCTGCTTGCGCACGAGCGAGCCTTCGGGCCCGTTGGAGCCCGTGATTCCACGGCTCGCGGCTGCGGCGACGCCGAAGAAATCCAAGGCCGTGCGGAAAGGTGAATGCATCTTGGCTGGTCGGTCGTCAGGTCGGCCCAGGGCGCGATGATTCGCTATCGCGGAGCGCGACCAAACCATAAGGATGATCGCCGCGCTCACCCAAGTGACGCCGGAAAGGACCAATGTCGGGTTGATGCGCTTGTCGAGCTCGAGCAGATGATCTAGATCCCGGTCGCTTACGGCGCTGGACTGCTGGATTGCCGTGACGGAGGCGAACACGCGCGTCAAAACGTTCAAGGCAAAGAGAGCGCCGAGCGCGTAGGTGTACGGCGCGAGATTGCGTGTGGTGGCCGTCGGTAGCAGCGACATCGGAGGAGGTGGTGGTGATGGTGGTGGCAGTGGCGATGTTGGGCTCCACGAACCGGGCGGTGGCAGGTCAGACATGGCCGCCAGGGTACCGATCCATTGCGGGCGAGGCTGGAGCGACCCGCGGCCGGTCCCACTGTCTGATCCGAAGGGTTCCGACCAACTGCAAAAACACCGGGCTGGAACCATCCAGCCGCCGCGCCGCGCCGAACGAGCTACCAGGGGCAGTAGCCCTGCCTTTCGCAGGACCACGGAGGGAACGACCGTGCCGATGTAAGCGATGAGGTTGTCAACGAAGTGCAACTGGGTGTCGGTTACCCCGAGCGCCACATCGCCGATACCGGGGCATGGGCAGCCGGAACTGCGGATCACGTGGCGGATGATCACAACATGCTCCACGCAGTGCCATGTCTCCATGCCGAGGCCGACCAGGAGATACCCGCCGAAGGTTGATGTCGATCTGGGAATCACAAGCGATTTCTGGAGCGCGCCATTAGCCGGTGAGCATCGGCAACACGATTGTTCCGACGAGGGCGTTAGATCGTGAAGATCTGCTAAGAAAGAGTCAACGTCGACGCGGCTCGCCGATTTTGGATGATGAAGATGCCGAGCAATGTGACGGCCGCTCCGGCCATCTGGATATTGTCCAAAGCCTCGCCGAGCCATGCCCAAGCGATCGCCGCGGCGATCAGCGGTTCACTCATCCCGACGACGCCTTTGGCCGTTGGTGTGAGGTGTTCCAGCGAGACGATCTCGAGCAGGTAGGGCACGAGCGTTCCCAGCAGCACGACCCACAGCACCGATATCCAGATTGGCAGGTGTACCCCGTCGAATACCCCGAGCAGCGACGCTCTGGTGCCGAGCACGGCGAGGTCGAAGTTCCACCATGGCGCCACCGCAGCCCAGAACACGGAGGCAACGGCGAACATCCAGAACGACATCGTCAGTGGGTGGTGGCGCTGCAATGCGTTCTTTCCGATCATGAAGAACGCGGCGAGGCATGCCGCAGCGCCAAAGCCGGCGGCGACGCCGATCAGGTCGAGTCCGGTGTCGGTCCAGACCTTGGCGACCATCGCCAGTCCGCCCATTCCGAGGGCGATCGCGATCCAACTGCGCCGATCGGGTGCGTGCCGCAGGAACATCTGCGAATAGGCGGCGATCATGAACGGCGCGGTGAACTCGATGAGCAGCGCGATCCCGACGGGTAACCGGTCGATCGCCGTGAAGAACAGGAACTGCACCACCGCTGCACCGGTCAGGCCCAGCACGATCAGCACGGGGAGGTCGCTACGGCGGATGCGCAACAACGAAGGTTTCACCACGAGGACCACGGCCAACAGGCCGATCGCAGTGCCGGTGCAGCGCAGGGCGGTGAGGCGGATTGGATCGAGACCAGCCTGCAGAGCAACCTTGGACACGCTTGCCCCAAGCCCGAAGAAGGCGGCTGCGGCAATCGACAGCACAGTTCCGTAGCTGTTGCGATGAGCGGATTGGCGCCCGATCGCAGGAGCCGCCGCCATCTCGGTGTCATGAGTGATCGTTGTTATGCTCATGACGCTAGGCTAGCACGATGTCAGGAGTCAAATGGCAATAGATCATGACAGCGTGATCGCTCTTGAGGATCTCGTCTGGCTGGTGAACAGCGCCGGGGCCCTGAGTGGTGAGGACCGTCTGGCGACGCCGGATGCCCTTGGAGAATGGCTCAACGAGCGACGGGTCACCGGTTCACGTACCGGGAGCACCGCCGAACTCCGTGCGATGCATCGCCTGCGCGAGCAGTTGCGGGAGGTGTTCGAACTCGCCGCCGCGGGTAACGAGGCTGCGGTCATCGACGTGCTGAACGCGATGATTTCCGAGAGCGGGGCGACCCCTCGGCTCGTGCGTCACGATCAACTCCCGCTTCACTTGCACTTCACTCCGAACGACGCGCCCCTCGATCAGCGGCTCGGTGCCGAGATCGCCGTCGCTATGGCCATCGTCGTGCGTGACCTCGGGTACCAACGGTTCCGGTTGTGCGCGGCCCCTGGCTGTGGACGGGCGCTGGTCGACCTGACCAAGAACCAGTCACGGCGCTATTGCGACGCGCAATGCGCGAACCGGGTGCACGTCGCCGCGTACCGCAAACGCCATTAGTCCGGCCGTCTCCGGTGTTAGGCCTCGTTGTCGACGGCTACCAAGGCAGCCCTGAATCGTTGGAGCGCCTCTGCGCTGATGCCGAACCCGTCATCGAACAGCCCAGCCGCGTCGCCCCAGCGCTGCGAGACCGCGGCAAGTTGGGCGTTGACGTAGTCCTCGTGGACCTCGATGAACGGCCTGATCAGTTCTTTCATCTCGCCCTCGGGGATCATCGCCGCATGGCCGACCATCCGGTTGCTTTCGAGATAGTGGTCGATGATGGTTTCCGGCGACGCTTGAGCAGCGAGCAGCACAGTGGTTCCGAGCCAACCCGCTCGATCTTTGCCCGCCGAGCAATGCCACAGCACCGGCCAGTTGTCGGGATCGATCACGATGGCCGTCGCCGTCGCGAAGGTCGCCCGTCGAGCGGCGTCGAGAACGAAGGCGACCGCCCCGTCGATGGCCATTTGGTGGGCGCGACCGTCGCCCATCTCGGCGCGAACGGAATCGAGACTTCCGCCCAGAATCCTTGCCCGGAGGTCGTCGCCGCGCCCCGCCTCATCGTAAATCGGCACGCGGTGGTGGCGAGCGCCGTCGGGCACACGATCCTCGCCTTCACTGGCGATATCGCTCTCGGTGCGCAGGTCGATAATCGTGCGAATCCCGAGGTCGGATATCCGCTGCGCGTCGTCGTCAGACAACCCGGCGAGATGGCCGCTGCGGTACAGCAGCCCAGAGCGGATTGTTCCTCCCGCCACGGGAAGGTTGTCGAGCGTGCGGAAGTTCCTGACCGATTCCATTCGTTCTTTCTAGTTGATGCCCCCGGAGATAGCTCGCTCGGCTCGTTGGCAACGGCGCGTCACGATTCCTGTTGGCTGGTTACTTTACGAGGTATGACCTTCGAGCAGTTCGTACGTGAACAAGGGCCGGGTTTACGTGCCGCTCTGGTCGCTGCCTACGGGCCAGAGGTGGGACTTGACGCAGCATCGGAGGCACTCGCCTATGGCTGGGAGGACTGGGCCCGCCTCGCCGGAATGGCGAACCCGGCCGGCTACCTGTTTCGAGTCGGCCAAAGCGCGGCGCGCGATCCTAGGCGAAACCCGCCGCTGTTTCCAACACCGCCGAGACAGGCTGTGCCGGACTTCGAGCCCGGACTGTTGCCAGCACTCGAAGCCCTGACCGAGCAGCAACGGGTCTGTGTCACCCTCGTCCACGGCTATGGCTGGCCGATTGTCGAGGTTGCTGCGCTGCTCGACGTCAGCCATGCGACAGTGCGCACACATCTACTGCGAGGAATGGCTCACCTACGAAATGCTTTGGAGGTTCATCGTGTCGACCAGCAAGAAGCTTGAAGAACAAATCTCGGAGTACTTCGATTGGCTCGAAGTCGACCTCGGCACCACCATGCGGCCGCACGATCCGGTAGCTGGCGAGGTGCCCGAGAATTCCGGTGAGAAGCGACGGATCTCGCACGTACTCGTGTTGGCCTTAGCGCTCGCGCTCGTCGGAACAGGTTTGTGGGCGCGGCGAGAGACAGGCACCACGGTCGGCAACAGCGCATCGTCGTCCCCCAGCGACGCGGGGCCATCCGTGACCCCGGTGCCGCCGAGCGGGTCTGTGCCGATCGACGTCGCTCAGACCTGGGCACCAGTCGACCTACCTGCCGGGCTGACCCTCGTGGACATCACCCGAGGCGTGCGGATCCCTCCTGCGACGCAGAAGCCGAACCACATCCAACGCTTCAGGCGTGACGGAACTCCGAGCGCGACTGTTGATGTGACGTTCACCGACCAAGCCGCGTTGTCGGTGGGGGACGTCGGCGGCACCGTGCATGGTCAGCCTGCAGTCGTCGCCCGAGCGGATTCCTCGGCTCCGCTGTTGGTGTGGTGGGTCGAGGGCGATCAGACCGTTTCGGTAAACGCCTATGGACTGTCAGAGACGGAAACGGTGGCCCTGCTCAACGCCGCGTCCTGGCGAAACGACCCGACGTTTGGGTTTGAACCCCAGTCCTTGGGCGGCGACTTCGCGACCGTTATCGATAGTCATGTCGACCGGGCGATGGACTACACGGGATATACGCTTCTCGGCCGTGATCAGACGATGATCCGCGTGGAAGTCGGTGCCACGCCATGGCATTTGCCGAACAGTCCAGATGAGACGCCCATCCAGTTCGATGGGCGGCTGTTCGGACAATTCCTTCTCGCCGACGAATTCGAAGCCCAGATTGGGTTATGGCAACTCGGCCAGCAACCCTCGGTGGACGACATCGCTGCGATCGCCGATTCGTTCGTCAAGATCAATGACGCCGATCTCGCCACATTGACGACAACAGCTCGCGCCAACCTGAGCGCGCAGCCCGAGTTCGATGTAACCCAGGTTGGAGAAATTCGGATCGTGCATCGAGGGCCTGGCCCCAATCAGCCCGTTGCACTCTGCTTGCGAGACGGTGACATCGAGTCGTGTCGATCACTCGAGCTCGGGTTGGCTCCGCATCCGGTTGGCACTGCCATCCGATCGGTGCTTGTCAACGGCAGGTGGTGGATCTACGGGTATCGACCCGTTGACCCGGAGCTATCCAGTGATGACGCGATCCATCCAGATCTGGCGATATGCGCTAGTTCGGGCGACGGAACGAATCTCTCAGCCCTCGACGATGTCCGCGCCGAGAAAGGTGGGGCCAGTTTCTTCGTCGTCGAAGTTCCCGATGAGGCGCAATTTGTCGGCGGGTGCGACCGAAACACGACCCCGCCGAGTCGGTCATCCAGTCTGCTCATGGTTCGACCAACCATCTGACGGCGCATCGCCTAGCGGCGCCCCTCCATCTCGCCGAGCGCGACCAGCGAGCGGCGATCGAAACCGCGTGTCGCGACCTCGTCGTGCCGGCCACCTTTGTCTCAACCAGGCGTACCACAAGGCCCAAATGGGTCCACGGTGCGATCGGCCGTTCACCTATGCGACAATTCATCGATGACCACTCGACCAGCAATTCGTGAAGTTCCCGTGCCTACCTCGGTGAGCGCCGAGGCGCAGGGGCTCATCGCTATGGGTGCCTTGAGTCCCGTCGTGAATTTCCCTGCCCTCGACGACATCGAGGGATGGCGAACGGTGATTGCCGAGGCCGACGAGCGCATCAGCACGATGTTCGTCAAAGCCGCCGATCTGCCCGTCGACGTCACCGAGATCGATGCCGACGGCGCCCGAGTGTTCGTCGCCACGCCTCGGGGAATCGACCCCTCCGACAACCGTGTGTACCTGGAAGTCCATGGCGGTGCGCTGACTCAAATGGGCGGAGCGCTGTGCAAACGGTTCGCGACCCTGACCGCCCACAAGGTCGGGACCACGGTGTGGGCAGTCGATTACCGCATGCCGCCGGACCATCCCTATCCCGTTCCACTCGACGACTGTGTCGCCGCCTATCGAGCGTTACTCGCGCGAGCGTCGCCCCGATCAGGTGATCGTCGGTGGCGGGTCCGCCGGTGGCAACCTGGCCGCAGCGATGTTATTGCGGGCCCGCGACGAGGGGCTGGCGATGCCCGCCGCGGCGGTACTCAGCACCCCGGAAATCGACCTCACCGAGTCCGGTGATTCGTTCCAGACCAACCTCGGCCTCGATCCAGTGCTGACCGGCAGTCTGATGCCGGCGAACCTGCTCTACGCCGCTGGACACGACCTCACCCACCCGTACCTCTCGCCATTATTCGGTGACTTCTCCAAGGGTTTCCCGCCGACCATGCTGACCACCGGCACGCGCGATCTGTTCTTGTCGAACACCGTGCTGATGCATCGGGCTTTGCGATCGGCTGGCATCGAAGCCGAGCTTACACGTGATCGAGGCTGCTGGACACGGCGGGTTCCTCGGCATGGCTCCCGAGGACCACGAGATCGAACGCGAGGCCGCCGCGTTCAGAACCAAACACTGGGGTCAGCAGAACTGAACGTCAGCTGACTGCCCGCCGCGACCGACGACCGCCCACAAACAGCGATGCCCCCACAAGGCAAAGGCCAAGGCTGCCAAAGCCGAGCACGAGCGGTGTTTTGCTCTTGTCGTCGTCCTCGATCACAATCGGAAGTCCGCTCTCGCGGTAGGCACCGTCTGCCCCATAGCCCGAGGCAACCAGTGTATGGGATCCCGTTGGAAGGCCGGGCGGGAGCATGAATGAAGTGCTGACCTTGCCGGTGGGATCGGCGTTGACCACGGCGAGGGTGCGCGGTGAGGAATTGACCACGACGCTCGTCGGTGCTCCGGGAAGGAAGCCTTCCACCACCAGCACATAGGTCGTGCATGAGTTGAGCACTTGCGGCGCCGACGAGCCTTGTAACTCTCCTCCATCGGCAATCTCCGTGCACGGCTCCTTGACCGCTTTCGGCCGTGGCGCGATGTCGTCCAGAAACACCTGTACGGAGTCGGCCGCAGCGCTGCGAGACCATCGGATCAACGCGCTCGTCATCGCTTTGTAGCCGTTGTCATTGGGGTGAAAAAGTTCACGCACGCTGCGCTGGATCCAGTTGAAAATCGAAGGTCCAAATCGTTTGACGAGCGCAACCGTGGCCGCTTGCGGACCTTTTG
Organism: uncultured Acidimicrobiaceae bacterium; assembly: GCA_963732585.1. GTDB lineage: Bacteria > Actinomycetota > Acidimicrobiia > Acidimicrobiales > Ilumatobacteraceae > WLMZ01. The sequence continues at coordinate 1,030,857 of CAVSZY010000004.1, forward strand.
CCGCTTGCAAAACCAGCGCAATGTCGCTCAACTTGAGATCGAGGTCGAGCGCCGCTCCGTTCAGGCTGTCGAGCCCGCGGGCATACGGCACCGAATCGCAGACGGTATGGTCGGGCAGGAACGAGTCTTCAACAAAGGGAACGAAAAAGACGGGAAGCGCCTTGTCGCCAGGCAGTTTTCGTGCCACCTCGGTTGCTGCTTCGATCTCGCCGTTGAGGCGGGTGAGGAATTTGTTCACCGTGGCCAATTCGGTGGCAGAGAAGAAGTCGAGTTCAAAGAGCTTGAGGTCGGCTCCTATCCCAAGACATCTGCGATCGACCGATGGTGCTGGCCGCGGGTATCCAAGAACGATGATCGAGGCCATCCCGCCGCGTTCGGAGACGGCCTCAGCGCTGTTGAGAGTGGAATCTATAGCCGTGTAGGCCTCGATGATCGCATCGGTAAACCCAGTGAATTTGGCGTCTAGAAACGCAGCCGGTGTCCTTCCATCGATCTCGCTCGAGCAATCGCCAAGGATGCAACCGTAGGCAAGTTTTTCGAACCCGACGTCGTTGCCCCCCAGTGTCAGCAGCACCGTGTCCACCGGTTCGTTCGAGCGCTGGTAGTTGCGCAGCTGTTCCTTCTGTGCCAAGACGCCGTTCTGTTCGTTGGCCACGGTGATGTCTGCTGCGACCGCGCCTGAGCACGCCAGAATCGCGTCACCCGGGATCTCCAGCACAGAAACGGCGTAGGTGTCGAGGCTTCGGTGGCATCGGTTATCAGTGGTATCGGTGCCATCCAGATAGTCATCGGCCCCCTCGCCGGCCGAGAAGGAGTCCCCCATGATCGCCACTCGCTTGTCGCGCAGGTACGCACCGAGCTCGTCCGCCGAGGTCGGATCGAGCACCTGAACTGCGCCAGATTGGCCGAGGTCGGTGGGTATGTTGTCGGCACGCACAACGACCGCGAACTCGATCGTCTGACCAGCCACCAAGAGCCCAGGGCGGAATCGCCAGTCGACGGTTAGGGCGGCGGCGCCGGGCTCAAGATTGCCGAGGGCGCGCACTGGCGCAGTGACGCCAGGTGAGGCAGATTCGAACTGGATTCGAGCCTGGACGTTCGTCGCCGCCAGCTGACCTTCGTTGCGCAGTGTCGCCCGCACCGTGACGACGCCGCTGCTCTCGAAGCCAACCTCGGCGACGACGTCTCGAGGGTGATCGATCGATAACGCAAGGCGGGGAACCGAGAGGTCGACGAAGATCTTCTTGAGCTCTTCGCCGTCATCGATATCCACGTACCTACCACCCGTTGTTCGGGCAATGCATTCAAGCTCTGACGCTCCGACGTCGGAGATCTGGAAACCAACGGAGATCACCTGGATCTGTAGGCCAGAGGCGACGATCTGTGCAGCGGCCTCGCACGGATCGTCGCAGGTGGATTCGCCATCGGAGACGAGCACGATCGTGGCCGATGGAAAGCCAGATATCCGCACGTCTTGCGCTGCGGCGAGCAATGCCTCAGCGGTCGGCGTGCCGCCGCCTGGTTGCAGGCCGCGAATCACCGCCGAGACATCAGCTGGATCCTGCCGTTCGAGCGGATAACGCAATTGCCCGTCGTTGCAATCCCCCAGACCTTGGTCCGGATACGAACGCAACCCGATCGCTGCGCCCGTGGTGAGCCCCTTCAAGAACTCGAGCAACGAGATTTTCGCCCCCTCCATCTTGATGCGTCCGGTTGGATCGGGGTCGGCCATCGAGCCTGAGATGTCGAGCAGGAGGTGTACAGCGTTGGCCGCAGGAGAGACGGGGCTTGATTGAACGTCGGTTGCATGGACTTCGGGTGAGGCACGGATGATGGGCACGGTGATTCCCGACGCTGCAATGCAGAGGATGACCGCTGCGCGGCAGAAAAGCCGGACCGCGGCACGATCGCGGCTCACTGGTTCGACTCTTCCACTAGGTCGTCGACCTCTGCTTGTCCACCCGTCAATTGGGCGTCGCCCCATCCGCCGATGACCCCACAGCATTCCTCGGTTGCTTGTGCTCGGTAGACCTCCAGCTGCAGTCGAATGGCCCCGGCGATCGAGACGTCGACGTCGGCCACGGTGCCGTAGGCGACCTGCTGGTCGAATGCGACCTGACCATCGACCAATACCCGAAAGCGCAGAGCGATCGTCGATTCGCTGCGGTCGACGACACCGACCTGTGCTTGGAATCGCTCAACATGCCTATTCAAAAGAAACTCGACCACGTCGCCGTCGTCGTAGCTTGGACTACAACTCAACGAACTGGGCATTTCGGTCGCATTGATCGACACCGAGTCGACAGAACAGCTTGACGAAATTGGACGCAGCGACGACAGAAAAACGCTGGAGGGTGCCTCAGCGACGACGAGGCTGACCTCGGACGTGAGTGGCGCCCCGGCTGTCGGCTCGCTGGAAAGCACGGTGTCCTGGGCGGTGCCCGCCTGGTATTGCGAGCGCACAACCACGCGCACACCCAAGGGATCGAGCGCGGCGCGAACGTCGGACAGTCTCGCCCCGGCCACCGTTGGCATCGCGGTCGCTTGCGACACGCTCACCGTAGCGGTGTCGCCGAGGGTGGTTCCCGCGCGAGGATCCTGAACGAGGACGAGGCCTGGTGCGCCGCCGAAGGGAACCTGCTCAATGGCCACCGACCCTGGGTCGAGCCCGGCGTCAATGAACACCTGAGTCGCCTGGTCGACGGAGAGACCGAGCACATTTGGGGTGGTGCCGGAGCGCACGGCTTGCTCGTCGAGCGACAAGACAGGGCGTGATACGGCTACGTCGATCACTATTGGCGCGGGGATCGGCTCACTTTGGCGATCGCGGGCGGTCCACCCCGCCCACCCGCCGAGTCCTGCTGTGCCGACAAGCAAGAGCGACGCGCCCGCCAGGCGGAGTCGAAGGCCCGGTCGACGTTGTGCTTGCCGCCGGTTGGTTTTTGCGGGCAAGATCTCCGGCACATCGTCGTGCGCCGCGGCCTCAGCCGATCCGCCTTGCAGAGAGAGATCGGTGCCGCACGATCTGCAGAATCGCGGGCGATGCGCGGCGATGGGTGTGCCACACGACGGACAGGTCTCGACCGTGAGCTGGCGGGTCCTAGCCATCGTGTTCCCCTTTTCGAAAGAATCGCTTGAGCGTGAGTGCAATGGTCGCCGTCGCCCCGACCAGCAGCCCGGCTTTCAACGCGTCCGAGTCGCCATCGCTGCCCGTGGCCGCGCCGGGCGGGGGACTCGCAACGGTGCCACCTGTCGACGAGGTGTCGACGGGTGAAATCTCCAGCGTCGCCGCGCTCGGCGCGCGTGTGGCAGGGGTGTTGGTAGCTGTGACTTCGGCGATAGTTGGCGACACCGTGCTCGCGGGTGGAACGGTCGACGGCGGCACAGTCGACGAAGTTGTCGAACTCTCGGCGACGGGGATCAAGTTCTCTGGAGTCGTGGACTGCGTGGTTTGGAGCCGGCGGAGTTGGTCGACATCGGCCAGAAGTCGATCGTGGACATAGGGGTAGAACGTGTCTCCGGGACACGCTGTGCTGCTCATGTCTCGATGGCCCGACACGATTGAAGCGACGATCTCTTCTCCGGTTGGCCATCGATTCGATCCCCGGCTCACGAATGTCGCCGTCGATCCCGGTTGAGTGTCGAGGTTGAACCTTTCCGCAAGCCAAGCGAGGACTTGTGCCAGCGAGGTGAGCGCCGCATCGGTCGGCATCTCGGACGTGAAGTCTCCGATCAAGCACACGAGTTGGGCGAAGCCCTGACTGCCGCCGGTCGCATCGGCGGCCACGGGACCAGCGAGGCTTCCCGTGCGACCTTCCCAGACGGTGCCGAAACGATCGATGAAGAAGTTGTAAGCGACGTCGGGCCAACCTTTTCCGGCCCGGTGTGAAAGTCAAAGGCTTGGCGGATGACATCGCTGGCCTGGTCCGCGTCGTAGTTGTTGCTGCTCGCCGTGTGATGCACCAACAGAAAGCGCACCTCCTCGGGGACGAGTGCAGCAGTTGCCTGGCGGGTCTCGTCGGCCCACGCCGAGCGCGGCAATACCCGCAGTCCGGGCGCAACCTCGAGGTCTGCTGACCGCAGCGACAACGCCGGGGCTTTGCGGCGCTTCAGGCCTGCCGCGGCGAACACGATGCCCGCGAGAACAGACCTACGGGTGACCGTCGCTGTGGGGATAACGCACTGAGAGCACATGACTCAACAGTCGACTTTGTGATCCATCGTCAACGTGTTCGAGAGCTGGCGAACGTACGCATCCTCCGGGCCGAAAGCTCGGGCGGCGCAGGCCTCCTGGGCGGTGGCAAACGGACCGAAATAGATCATGTAGATCGGGTTGCCATTGAGATCGGGCCGCAGCGACGAGCACGACTGGTCTGTCCGTAGGTAACTCGACCCCGGGTACAGAGTCAACGCCGCGGAGACTGCTTGCAAGTACATCGTTGGATCGACGGCGTTCGCCGCGACGGCCACATAAATGTCGTCACACGGCGGCTCGGAAATCTGCACGCCCGGAACTGCAAGGTCGCCAAAGCCGATCGCCGCGATCGGCAAGGTCGTTGGCGGAGTCGTCACTGTCGTCGTCGGCGCGATCGAATCGATCGGGATCACGATCGTCGCGACAGGTACGGTCGCCTGCACCGTCGTCGGCGGGTCGGAGGCGATCGTTTCGGCAGGGTCGGTAACGATCGGTTCAGTGACTGAGACGTCCGTCGACTCACTCTGGTCGGTGGACGAAGACTGCGCGGGTGAATCCGCCTGCCCAGCGTTCCGGCGAGCCGCGACGAAGATCCCCGCACCGACGCTGAGAGCTGCGAGCAACACCACGAGCGCGATAGTGGCGAACGGACGTCGTCGCCGCTGCGGAGCTGCGCCGTACCCCTGCGGAGTTGCAGCGGACCCCTGCTGACTTGCACCGTACGGTGCGGGCTGAGGCACCTCCCATGCCGGCTTGTCGGTGGAGGCGAGCGAGATAGTTGCCTCGGTTGCCCAGACAACCTCGGTTGGCTGCGCCCAGTCCTCGGAATCATTGGCTGGGATGACCGGATGAACCTGCGTTGTTGGTGCCATGGGTGGTTGGGCCCCAAGCCGAACCGGTGCTCCGCAGGTGCCGCAGAACACCGCGCCAGGCTTGGGTTGTTTGCCGCATTTGCCGCAAAAGATTGGACGTGTGGTTGTCTGATCGTCGCTCATGTGCGTCCCTAAGATCGAGAGAACTGGACGGTGACGCTTCCGTAGGCGTCAGAGTCGCTATAACCCCACACCCTGACGTCGAAACTGCCGCCGGAGGAGACGCTGAAACTGCACGACTCGCTGTCACCAGACACGCCGAAGTCGACCGCATCGCACACGATGTTGGCCGAAGCGGCAACCTCCAGCACGATGTCCTGCCCATCATTGGCGTAGGCCGTAATCGTGACATAGTCCCCAGTGTCGGCGTAGGCATAGAACGTTTGGTAGGCATGTTCGGCAAGGTCAAAGGTGGTCTCCGGGGAGCTTGAAGAAATATCCATTGGGCCTGATGGGCCTTCCACCACCTGGAAACCGAGCGTCACCTCGTTGTCGCTGCCGGGGCCAAGTTCCAACGTGTACTCGCCGACATCGAAGGTGATGCTGCTGTCGCTATTGGTGATCGACGGTCCGGACAAGTAGTAATCAGTGGTGCCGTCCACCGACATCATCGCAGTTGTGGGTGTTGCGACAGTAAAGGTCAGGCTGCCGCGTTGCAGCTGCTCGAGATCGATTCGGCCACCCTCCGGAAACGTTGCCGCGGCACGAGCGTCTTCCCCAACACGGATCGTGCCGTCTGGAAGTTCTCGATCTGCGCAGTCGAACATGGCTTCGCTGTCCCAGTCGGTGCAACTTGGGCGTAACACCAACCGAAGTTTTTGGTCTTCGTCGAATGGGCCGTATGCCCATTGCCATTGCCCATCTTCATTCAACGTGACGATGTCCCAGTCGATGTAGCTGTCGCTGTCGGCGCTCTCGGCCGCAACCGAGAAATCCGTGTCGGACGGGACGTCGAGCTCGAACACCTGGTAGGTCTCACCCGACTCGGTGTCGAGCGCATCACCGAAGGTTGCCGGTTGTGCGTCATCCAGGAACTCGAGGTCAAGAGCCTCAAGCAGCGTTGGACGATCGATGCGTTGCGCGACCTGCGTTGCCAGGGAGAGAACCGAAGCAACGAGGCGAACACGCGGCGAACCGTCTTGGTCGGCGGTGAGCAGCACAACTTGGTCGGATTCCAATGGCTTGGTCAGTGGCGCATTCTTCAGCGCGCATTTCTCCCAACCCTCCTGCGAAACCTGTAGACAATCGCCGTCGAGCGTCATCGAGACGGGCGCATCATCGAAGGACGAGGTGATGTCGAGAGTGAACTCCTTCAACTCGATCGCCCCGTCGCCGCTGTCGGCAGTCACAACCTCATCGAGGTCGAGTTCGACACCTTCAGAGGTGAGCTCTTCATCGATCCGATCAACGATTTTGTCCAGGCTCTCCTCGAAGACGGAAACGAAGCGAGCCTCTCCTTGGGCCAGCGCTTGCTGCAGCCCGTCGAGGTCGAGCTCGGCCGCGCTCGTCACCAACAACTCGACGGCCTCTTCGCCAGTGGTTGCAGAACTTGTCTCGCGGTCGACGTCGGCAGCATCGAAGTCGCCTTCCGGCAGATCGAACGCTTCCGTGAGTAGATCACCGGCGGTGAGCATCGGACTCAGAAACCAACCACCGCCCTCTTTCACCACGATGATCGAGGTATCGAGATCGTCGGCGAGCTCATCGCCGCTGCCGAACAGCTGCTGTGCGGCGCCCGTCGCGCCGAAATCGGCCGAGATTGTGAACTCCACTCGGGCAGCATTTTTGGCGAGTTCTGTGGAATCCACCCCGGTAATCTCCAGATCAAAGTTGGCCGCAGCCGCAGAACCACCGAGGTTGAACAGGCCAGATGTCTTGCCAAACTCGGTAACCGCCTGCAAGAAGTCGACGGCACCCTCGCTCTCAGCGGGAGACACGAATTGAAGTGCGCCGAGGGCATCCTGGGCTTCAATGGCGACAACGAGACGCTCAACGACGGCTTCGGGAGATGCCGCCCCACCGCTCGATCCCTCGCGAAGGAACATCGTGTAAGCCGCTCCGCCAGCTGCCGCCAAACCGAGGCCGAGGGCGGCCGCTTTGACAACAGTGCCGCGACGACGAGGCGACTGCTCGCTGGTAACAACGGCGTGCGTGTCGTTGTTCCCCGCTTGGAAAGGGGTACGCGCCGGTTGCGAGGCATCCCAGTGACCCTGCGTTGGAGGTTGTTGTGGAGGCCCAAGGGGAGCTCCCAGCGGCGCAGCATTACCGCGATTGTCGTTGCCATTGTCAGACATCAAGCCCGCCCTTCCTGGGTGTCAAATGTGGGTCTGGGGCCACCAACCGTTGGTGGGTGAGGATCGTTGCCGCCGCGATGAGCACACTTCCAGCCAAAAGCGCGCTGGCCCCGATGTGCCAATTGCCGAGGGCAACGACGCGCTGCGCCGACAGGGCGGCGAGCGCGGCAACGGCTAGTACTGCGAGAGCGTTATGCAACCACGAGACAGCCTTCAGCCGCATCCAGCAGGTCGCGATGACGGCGGCACCGCACAACGGGACACAGGTGAGTGCGGCTCCGGCGATCGCTGCTGATCGCCCGGGAGCGACCGACGATGATCGCAGCGCGGCGGCCAATTCGCCGCCCCTCAGCGTCGACCCGTTTCCGCCTCGGAGCCATGGAAGCCACACCGTGCTTACCCAGAAAAGCCCTGCGCACGCGGTGAGGCAGGTAGTCGTGAGGCTTCGCTGAGGCGACTCGAGGTGGTGTGACGACATTGAAGTGGCCTAGATCTAACGATAAAGCGTGAGCTCGGCGTCGCCGTCGCTGCCAGAGGACTCGCTGACGAGCAGCTGGCCATCGAGCAATTCCACGGCGCCGTCATAGTCCAGCGACCACATCCTCTTGCCGTCCAACGAGAACGCTTCGACTGTGTCTCCCTCGATCGAAAGCAACCCGTTGTTGCCAGCAGTAATGCCTCCATCTGAGCGCATGATTCTTTCGCCGGTGGCAAGGTTGTAGATCTCGGATCCATCATTGGTATAGACGATGACGAATTTGGGTCCCGCTCCGACGAGGTTGAACCCGTACCCCTCGGAGTCCCACAGTTGTTCCAGGCCGTTATCGACCGTTTTGAAGGCAGCGACCTCGTCATCGCCGGAGATGATGAGCGTCGATGAGTCGACTGCCCTCATCGAGTAGATGCTGTCAAACGGCGCATTGTCGGACCAGATTTCTTCCCCTGCCTTATCGAGGAGCGCGAGGTCACCGTTATTTGCGGTGAGTAAGCGATCGCCGAGAAATACGAAATCGGTGACATCATCATCGATTTCGACCGGGTCGCCCACGGAAGCGAGGCCTGCCCAGCGGTAGCGCTGCACCGAGTCATTGTCACGCACCGATAGGTCGTCGAGCCCGTAGCGCACACCATCTCGATGTCGAATTCGGTTCATTGATTTGCCCGTGGCGGCGTCGAGCACCTCGATGCTCGATTCGTCGGACAGAAAGATCTGGTTGTCCTCGACAGTGATGTAATCCGAAACGTCGAGCCGCTCGTTCCACACCTCCTCGCCGTCGCTTCCTCGCCAGTAGGTGAGCGTTCGGTTCTCGCCGTCAAAAGTGGCTGTCAAGACGTCGTTGGCAATGGCATAGAGACTCGCTCCATCGCCATCTCCGCTATCGAGGTAACCATCGAGGTTGACGGACCAGCGCTCCTCGCCAGTTGCCGTATCGAGCGAAATAAGATCGGCATTGGCGTAACCGGACACCGCAAACACCGAGGCGGATGTACCGGCTGCGCCGGCAAACTCGTCGATATCGGCGGTCCAGCGATCTTCTGGCTGTTTTGTTGGAATCGCCAGGTCGTTCGAGGACGACGAGGTTGACGCATCGCCGCCCCCCAAGACTTTGCTGGCGACGAATATCAGCGCAGCGACTGCCAGGAGTCCGCCGACGATCATCTTGGGTGTTCGCCACGTGGACATACGGTCTGGCGAGGAATCGTTGACCTTCTCGTCCCAGGCCGGGCCGACACCGTGAGCCGGTTCCTGTTCGCGGCTATTCAGAGGCGTCGGCGAGCCTATGGGAGCCGTGACGCCGGACGGGATTGGAGGAGACGGTGCGACTGACGGGGCTGGGGCTGGCGGCAATGCTGCACCGCAGCCGACGCAAAATGTGTCGTCGTCATCGTTACCAATACCGCACCGTTCGCAAAACATCGTCCGCCCTTCTGTTGTCTCCCAAGTGCTCCGTTTGGGACTATGACGGTGGCATTATTGCACACGAGGTGTCCTATTCGCCAATCAAAAACTTGGGCTGGCGGCAAATGCCCGAATGCCGAGTCCAGCATGAATCCCGTGTGACGAGGAATTGTTCAGGATCCTCAAATCTCTCGATTCCGGTGGTAGCCCAAGGACCCACGCCGCCGCGGCTGGTACGTCGCCGGGCGTTACTTCCTGTTGGTCCAGCGAAATACCCGAAGACACAACAGGAATCCAACCGCACACCATGCGCCGAGGACGAGGGCCATGGGACCGTGCTGCCAACTGCCGTCGGGCTCGACAAGTTGGTAAGAGTCGGGCAGGAATACGCTGCGCATCCCTTGCGCCAGCCATTTCAGCGGAAACACCGAGGCCACCGTTCGCACTCCTGTGGGCAGCTCATCGTAAGGAACGAAGACGCCGGAGAGGAATTGCAGGGCGACGAAAGGCAGGTTGACGACCGCCGGCGCAGCCTTCGACGAGTTGACCATCGAGCCGACGGTCAGGCCCAACAGGCATGAGGCGATGAGACCGAGAAACCAGACCCAGGCAAAGGTCAGCAGGCGGCCGCCCGAGGGCAGATCGACATCGTAAAGCGACGCGCCGAGGGCGAACAGGACAACGATCTGCAGCAGGCAGACCATCGCCGTCGCGGCGATGGTGGCCACGAAGAACACCGCCTTGGGCATTGGCGTCGACGCCAATCGCTTCAGTACCCCGTTCTCGCGCTTCACCGCTAGATCGATCGCCATGCCGACGAACCCGGAGGACATGATCGACGAGCCGATGATACCGGCGACGTAGTACTGGCTCTGGTTGACCCCTGGTCCGACGTCGTCGCCGCTGAAGATCGTGGCGAACAGTAACAGCATGACGATCGGAAACAGAATGCCGAAACCGACCGCCGCCGGATCGCGAAAGGTCTGCTTGACCTCGAGGGTCGTTGCCTCGCGGGTCATCGACCAGAACGATGGCGCCCGCTCAGCAGGTGTCATGAGTCGCCCATCAGCGAGAGATAGACGTCTTCGAGGCTTGGTCGCACGACGGTGAGGCCGGGCACCTCGCCGCCGAAGCGGGCGGCCAGTTCAGCCACAACCCGGGTCGGCTCAGGCGTTTGCAGTGTTCGTCGCTCGCCGCTTTCGTCCCAACCGACGGTTGCGTCGCCCTCGGCGCGACCGGCCAACTCGCGCGGCGGCGCCAGGGCAACGAGCCTTCCCTTGACGAGCACGGCAACGCGATCGGCGAGAGCTTCGGCTTCGTCGAGGTAGTGGGTGGTCAGCAGCACCGTGGTGCCCTCGTCGCGCAGCGAGCGGATGAGCTGCCAGAACTGACGGCGGGCCTCCGGGTCGAATCCGGTGGTCGGTTCGTCGAGGAACAACAGGTCGGGTCGCCCGACCACGCCGACGGCGACATCGAGGCGGCGTTGCTGGCCGCCGGACAACTTTCTCACCCGAGCGGTCGCCTTGTCTGTGAGGCCGACCGCGGCGAGGACCTCCTCGGGGTCGCGGGACTTAAGGTAGAACCCGGCGTACTGGCGAACGCATTCGCGCACGGTCAGCTCCTCGGGCATCTTTGAGGATTGCAGCACGACGCCGATGCGGGCCCGCCAGGCGGCGGGGTTCGTGCTCGGATCGACACCGAGCACGGAGACGTCGCCACCGTCGCGTTGGCGGTAGCCCTCGAGGATCTCGACCGTGGTCGACTTGCCGGCGCCGTTCGGGCCGAGAATCGAGAAGATCTCGCCAGCCTCGACGCTGAGGTCGACCCCGTCGACGGCCGCCAGCGAGCCGTACCGTTTCACTAGCCCTCGAACTTCTACTGCGGCAGCCACTGCTCGACCGTAGCCGCATAATCGACCTGATGGCGCCTGCTATGGGCCGAGCAATGCCGCCGGAATCACCGCGATGCCATCAGTGGTGCGGTAGGCGTAGTTCCCTGTGGTGACCACCGCGGCATCCAAAAGATCGTCGCCGATTTCTCGAGTAGCCAACGTAGGTGCCGCAGGTCGTGGTCATCGATAGTTGCCGCCAACTTGACCTCGAGAGCGATGACACGGTGATCAGCCCGCGCGATGATGAGGTCGACCTCGTGCTCACCGCCTCGGGTTCGGAAGTGATGGACTCGAGCTTCGCCGAGCTGAGCGTAGGTTCGCACCGATGAGGTAACCAGCGACTCGAACAGGTGCCCAAGCAGGGTGACATTTCGGTTGATGTATGGTCCAGGCTCGATGCCGTCCAACAGCGCGCCGGCATCGGCACCCAGCAGTCGCGCCGCTAACGCGGGATCAACGAGGTGGTGTTTCGCTGGAGTACTTATGCGTGCGATCGGGTTGCCCGACGGCGGCCACGCCGGCACCGGTTCGATGATCCATAGCCGTTCGTTGTCGAAGTGGCCGCTGCGTACGCGTCGAGCCAGCGGCGAAGCGCCGCCGGATTGCGAACGACGCTGCCCACCTCGATGAAGTCTCTATCGACGATACGGTCGACGTAGCCGTCTAGTCGCGCTCTCAGCGCTCGTCCTTGCGAGGAACGCAGACCCGGAAACCCCGAGCGCACAATCTCGTCGACATAGATCGTCAGAGAGATCTCGGTTGATCTAACCACCGGTAAGCGCGCACCCGAGAGCAGTTCTGCGAGGCTGACAGTCGGTGTGGTCAGGGCTCGCTCGGCGAGGCTGAGCGGCCGCATCCGGACTGTCACGATTCGCCCGGCGCTCGAATGGGTGGAGATATCATTGGGCGAAGCAGAGCCCGTGAGCAGGAACGAGCCTGCAGCCGCTCCGTCGTCGACTGCGCGCCGCACAATGTCCCAGGTCTCGGGGATTCGCTGCCATTCGTCGATAAGCACTGGCCGTTCGGCAATCAATATTCGGTCAGGTTCGGCGGCAACGACTGCGCGTTGGGCCCTTTCTTCTAGGCGGAACACCGAGGCAGCGCGGCGGCGGGCAGTCTCCGTTTTGCCGACACCTTTCGCGCCTTCGATCGAGATCGCTGGTACGCCGCCAGATAATTCGTCAAGCTCGCGATCGACGACTCGATCGGCGTAGCTTCGATCTTGTCCGGGCAAGCCGACGCGTGAACTCACGGATGCGAGCCCGTGCATCCGCGGTGTCAGACTTCAAATATGGATGGTTGGACGTGTCCGCGCTGCGAGCGACTGTTTGCTCGCCGCAATCAGGGGCACGACTGTGCGCCGGCGATGACGATGGAGGACTATTGGGATGCCGATGGTCCGCCACATGAGCGAGCGATCTTCGATGTTGTTGCCGCGTTCGTCGTAACGCTTGGGCCGGTGCATATCGAGCCGGTGTCGGTCGGGCTGTTCTTCAAGCGCCCGGAGAAGTTCGCCGAGCTGCGACCGATGACGAAGTGGTCGGCGTTGTCGTTTTCACTGGGGCGTCGCGTCAGCCATCGCTGCATCACTCGCAAGCCATTCGAACAGGGCTCGCGCTGGTTCTATGTCGCCAATCTGCACACGCCGGAAGACTTCGATGACGACCTGCGCGCCTGGATCGCCGAAGCCTACGAATCGGCACGCTGAACACCGAACCTGGTGTCTGATTTCCGCTAGTAGTCGTCCGCTGCGCCGTCGTAACATCAGCGCATGATCACCACCGAGTATGTCCTGAAACCTTTAAGTGCCGCAGCGGGCGACAGGCTGCGAGTGGGCGGAGGTATCACCTATGTCGCCGATTCGAAGCCGGGCTATCCCTGTCGACAGTGCATGCGTGACGCCGAGATCGGAGACACGATGCTCCTCGTTTCCTATGATCCGTTCGTGGTCGATTCGCCATACCGCTCGGCCAGTCCGATCTTCATTCATCAGGCACCGTGTGCACCGCAATCGGACGACGAACTACCCGCCGTTCTAACGATCCGCCAGCTCTCGCTGCGAGCATTTGATACCGAAGCAATGATGCTTGACGCAGCCGTCGTACAAGGAGCTGATCTCGACGATGCGCTGCAACGGATGTTCGCAAACGACGACGTTGCTGCGGTTCACGTGCACAACCTGGCGAGGGGCTGCTGGGCAACCAACGTCGACCGCCGCCGCGAATTTGCGCGGCATTGCTAGCGTCCCCAGAACGCATTTCATCTATGCCGCAGCGAGTAGGGTCTTTGCGTGCGAAGTGTGAATACGGCGGTCGATCTTTCGAACCCGGTGATCAACGCGCCCTACGGCCCTCCGCAGCAGCACTTCGAGCTCGGTCCCAACGGCACGCCAACCGGAATCTTGGTTCCCGGCCGCCGCCCGAGCGAGTCGTTCATCCCCGTCCCGGTCAGTCGTAGAGCCCGAAAGCCCCAACTGGCGCTCACCTTCGAAGACAGCGGCGAACGCCGCGAGGTCAACACCTTGGTCAACGACATCCGCCAGGTGGTCGAACTGTGGCGGGCCCGCAACTACCCGGATGCATCGCCGATTTCGCGCAAGCTGATGCAGCATTGGGCCGACCCAAGCCGCGAGAACCGGGTGCTGTTCTGCCAGCGTGAAGCCGCCGAAACCGCCATTTTATTTGGCGGAAGTCGCTGGCCGCAAAGGCCACCCCGATTTCCGTACCCGGCGAGGGATCGGCCTGCTCAGCCGAAGGGTTGTCGATGGATATTTGCTTCTGCTAATATTGCCTCCGTGTGGTCTGCGGAGTTCACAAACGAATTTCACGACTGGTGGCTTCAGCTTGATGCTGCGCAGCAGGAAGCCATCGAATCACGCGTTCAGTTGTTACAGGAACAAGGCCCAGGTCTTGGTCGTCCAGTGGCCGACACGATTTCCGGCAGTCGTCACGCGAATATGAAGGAACTGCGAGCCGATAAAGGAGGGTCGCTGCGAGTGCTGTTCGCATTTGATCCGCGCAGGTCGGCGATCTTGCTGATTGGTGGCAACAAGTCTCCGGTCGACACGAGCTCGCCCAATTGGAATGAGTGGTACAAGAAGTTCGTGCCTATCGCGGACGACCTGTACGAGCAGTATTTAATTGAGATTCAAGAGGAAGGACTGATTTGATGGCACGAGGAAATTTCAACGATCTGTCTCGGATCGTTCTCGCCGACCCGGAGCGGGCGCGACGCGTTGCTGAGCTCAAGGAAGAAGCGCTTCTCGAAATTCAAGAGTTCAGCCTTGACGAGCTGCGCCGCAATTTGGGTCTCACGCAGCAAGAGATGGCTGAGCGTCTTGGCATCACCCAGGGAGCAGTGAGCCTCGGCCTGCGTTTCACGGCCACGCTTGAGCATGTACAGACCTATCTTTCGTCGATGGGTTATGAAATGGAAATTCATGCCATTGGCCATGGGCAGGATGTCATTGTCAAGGTCTAGTGATGACTGAGCTCTCAGCGGCCGGTGCCGCACGGCACTTTGACGAACTCATCGATGCGATGGAAGTAATTGGTTTGTGCGAATTCGCCGCGCCCGGTCGGCGTATGGCTAGCGACATCGATGCATCTTTGGAACCGGCGCTTTTGGTGGCTCTGGAGGCCAACCCAGCCATCCAACCAAAGTCCTATTTGGACTTCTGGCAGCTACCCGACGATCTGCGTCGCGGTCAGGATCTTCAGGATTCGTATGTCGAACGCTGGCGGCAGGCGTTAGAGCATGTGGCGTCGCCGCGTTCTCGGGCAAAACTGGCAGACCTCATCTGGTGTGCGCAGCCAAGTGATTCAGCCGCGGCGACGACAGCAATAGAGGCATATCACGAGTCAGCTCAGGCCGCCTATGCGTCTTCGGCACCGGCATGGTCCGATTGGGACCCGGCATTGAACGGCGACCACGTCGCGATCTTCAGGGTCGATCGGTGGTCGAGAGCGCGTCAAATCGCAATTGCCACGAAGAACGACTCCGCCCGATCGTTGATCGAAGAGTCAGTACGAATCTTCATTGAGGACGAAATGCAGCAGGGCCGTTGGACCGGAGCGCTACAAGGGCTCGGGGCGGTCGGCGAGCCGACCCGTTTGCGGCCTGCGTGGGTAGCCGACGTGGTAACGCGGTCCGCCAACATTGCATTGGGCGCCGGCGCCGATGCTCGAAGCCCGGGACTGGGGCCGTTACTTGAGCTCGCTGTCGCTCACGCTGACACGGCGCAGGGGCGGAAAGACGTCTCACGAGAGATTGTGAATGCCTGGATTCGCGCAGCCGACGACGCGTCGGAGGTCGATGAATACGGGATTCTTCAACATGCCTACCAGCGCGCCGTTGACCTTGGACATCCAGACCTTGCCACTCAAATCGCTGCGCGACGTGCGAACATCGACCCAAGTCGATTCATAACCCGCATCCGTTCCGAGACGCCGGTCGACTCAGAGTTCTTAGGCGCGACAGCTGCTCAGATCGACATCGTGATGGCAGCTCCAGACCTGACCCAATGGTTTCTGAAAATGAGTTCTTTCGGGCTACCCACCGGCGATCTTGTTGCACTCATTGCTGAAACGAGCGATCAGGTGCGAAACAAACCAGATCTTGAAGACTCGATCACGACGCATATATTCGGCGATCGGCAACACATCGCTGTCGGCGATGACGCCAAGATCCGGCTCAAGGTGGCCCGCCACGCGCAGATATCCGCCCCGTTCATAGCAGTGTTTCTACTAGTTCCCGCGTTTGAGCGTCTGGGCGTTTGCATCCGCAACGAAGAGTTCAGTGTTGATGACGCGTGGAATCAGCCTTTCATCGAGCCCCTTTCCGCCGAACGACTTCGGCGAGGCTTCACGCTCTACTTGGATGGCGATGCGGACTCGGCCGCACACTTGCTCATCCCAACTTTTGAGTCAGTGATGCGAACGCTCGTGAAATACCTCGGGCTTCCGGTTGGCGCGCCCGCAAGGCAGGGCAAGGATGGGATGCAACCGTTGTTAGGTGACCTGCTTTCGCAACTGGAGGGATGGGTGCCTGAACCGCTTCGCCTGTATTGGAAGATGATGCTCATCGATTTCCCGGGCTTCAACTGGCGCAACGACATCGCGCACGGGCTGTCACCGAAGTTCGACCAGGTAAAAGGTTCACTCGTCGCCCACCTATGCGGAACTCTCGCCTGGCCGCTACACCAGCTCAAGGGATTCTGAGCTGCTGGTGGCGGAACGGAAGAGCTCAGATGGGGAAGAGATCGTAAGCCGTATCGAGGACGACATTGAAGCGTTCGGCTATGACTGCGCGGCAGCTTTGCGAAGCTGCAGGCATCGAAGAATCCATCCTGTCGAAAGTGCGTAGCGGCAGCCGCAACTTGAAGGTTGCAGCGCTCTCCAAAATTGCTCAAGCCCTTGGCGTTTCTCCGCTTGCGCTGCTTCGCGATGATTCGTTGCTCGCGAAGTTGCCGTTGGCCGCCCGTAGCGAGGAGGCCAACCTGCAAGCGACGCGTTCCAGCGGATCGTTGCGCGTACCGAACTTCAGGAGATTCTTGACCGCGGCAATCTGCCTGCCCGTCGCCTCGACGATCGCCGTACTGCGACAATTCCAACGCAAGACGGCTGGCTAGCTGCAACCCTCGGTCTCGCCCGTCAAGTGAGGGCAGAAATGCCGATCGATGACGGCCCACACGTGACGGTCCTTGCCAGATATTGCTGCGAGGTCGGCGCGCTTCGAGATATGCGCCACCTTTGAGAACGAACCGCGGGTTTCTCTCATCGGCGCGGGCCCGCTGCAGGGCGACGACGACCGTCGACGACCGTCGACGCGACCAGCCAGCCGAGTCGTCCGGCCGCCACCCCGTCTTGAGTTGTGCCTGCTGGATCCACTGATCGAGATGCTGTTTCGAGGTGCGTGGTTTGCCGCGGTCGGCCAACCCGGAGGAAAGGGTGGTCGTTCATCGGCGCGTCGCCACCTGCTCGGAGAGAGTTTGCTGTTCGAGGTTGTGATCAGCCCTCGAGCTCTCGCTGCTTCGAGCGCCTGGTGAACCAGGTGGGGGTGCCAACGTCGTCGTTGATGATCTACGCGATCGGATATCGGGTGTCACAATCGGGATCTTCCTCGAACCTTCGAACGCCGCTGGCGGCGAGGTTCTGATGGTGCACCCTGTAGACATCACCGTGTTGGCGTCGCGTCCGGTAGCCAAAAGGAACGGTCGAGTGGATGGTCTCGGGGTCCACGTCAGCCAGGTCGTAGAGATCGATCGCTGTTGCGTGGCTGAGCGCGCCTCGCCGTCCTGCCCGCAGCACCATAGTTCGGTTTGGATTCTGCCAATCAGATCACACCTCCAGGTGCAGCCAAGCCTTTACCACTTTCGGTAAAGTGTTGGCACCGGATTGCGGCTGAGCCTGTGACTTGCTGGAGCGGGAACCTGGCTATGGGCGCCTTCCCAGCGTTTTGGCGTCTTGCGATGTTGGAGGCCGCTTCAACAACCTCGTCGGCCGGACACCTCGTCGTCGATGTGTTGATAGGGCAAGTCGGCGACGCGTTTCCACGCATTTTCGTTGCCGATGACCGCTGTGGCTGCAAGTTCGAATGCGGTGGCCACGATGTACGCGTCGGGCAGGCGCATGCCAGTTGCCGCCCGAACTTGGGCCGCGCGGCGGGCGATATCAACGGAGATGTCAGCAACGCTGCAAACCATTGTCGCGAATGCAAGCACACGTGCTTCGCTCTCAATATCGCCGCTGGCCAAGGGCTTGACGAGCAGCTCTGACAGCGTGATCGGCGACACCACGAGTTGGCTGCCGAGTGCTCGTTGTTGATCAACCAATCGGCGCGTCGCCTGATGTCGCGGATCTGATGGTGGACGATCGAGCAGGTAGATGCACGCCGAGCTATCGAGAACGGCAGCCCTCACTCGGGCCACTCCGCTCGCAATTCGCCAACGTAGGAGTCGGGGTAAATACCAGGAAGGGACCCCGCCAGATCGTCGAGCAGACTGTCGGCGGTGACCGGCAACAGCACGATGGCACCACTTGCGGTTTCGATCAGATGCAAGCGGCTGCCACCCGACAGACCTCGCCGACGAATAAGCGCTGCTGGAAGCGTAATTTGTCCCTTACTCGACACGGTTGTAGTAGCCATGTTCCGAGCATACCAAGCAAAGGGCGATATCTGCTTGGTAATCGTGCACAGTTCCGCCGCCTACCGCACAGCCACGTGACATTCAGATCGCGGGACCTTAAGCCAGTCGATGACGACGTAGTCACGTTCGTCGAGCCATTTGGTTCCAATCGCGGCGTTGACGTCGCTGTACTGGTATCGCCATCGTCGATAAGCCTGGCCGAGTTCGTGATCGATGATCGGGGCCCCCGCAAAAGGGGCGAGATTCGGTTGCCATGCGGCCAATCACTCCCTAGTCTTCTATGGCAAAGCTGATTCAGCTCAGGGGTGAAGGTATGATGTATGCATGTTGAATTTACATCTGACGAACTTCGCCGCCTTTACGAGGACGTCTCGTACAAGCCCAGCCGATTCGGTAACGACGTCGTCAAGGCTTATCGAAAGAAGGTCGGTCTGCTGGTGGCGGCCAACGATGAACGAGACCTCATCAACATCAATTCACTGCACTACAAGAAGCTGGTCGGCAACCGAGCCGGTCAGCACTCGATACGACTCAACAACCAATGGCGTTTGATTCTCAACGTGATCACAGCCGATGACGACAAAACGATGCTCATTCTCGAGATCGTCGACTACCACTAAATAGCTAGCAACGAGGGCGATATGACCCACACCACACTCCGTCCCGCCGAGGTATTTCCACCCGGCGAGTATCTGAAGGACGAACTCGACGAGCGCGGCTGGACCGTGACGGAATTCGCCGAGATCATTGGCCGACCCGTTCAGGCCGTTTCCGAGATCATCAATGGCAAGAAGGAAATCACCGTCGACACGGCCGTCTCCTTCGCCGACGCGCTCGGCACCAGCCCTGAGCTCTGGCTGAATCTGCAGACCAACTACCGGCTGTTCGAACATCGGCGGCGGTCCGGCGGCGGCGCGTCAGATGTCGAACGGCGCGCTCGGTTTCGCCGGTTGATCCCACTCTCGGAAGCCAAGAAACGAGGTTGGCTTTCTGCTACCGACGATCTCGATGTGCTCGAACGTGAGATCTGTTCGCTGTTGGAGATCGGATCGATCACCGACGATGGCCAGCTTCCAATCGCTGCGCGCCGATCGAACTCCAACGATCCATTGTCGATCGAACAGCAGGCTTGGTTGGGCAGGGTTCGCGCAATCGCCCGCCTGCGGCCAGCGGCACCCTTCGACCGCGACCGGCTGGAGCGGTTAGCGGCGGAACTTCCGCTGCGGCTGCGCTCGGGCGCTGAGCGACTGCACGAGATTCGCGGCTGGCTTGCCGAGTGCGGGGTGACGTTCGTGTTTCTGGAGGGCTTGCGCGGTGGAAAGCTCGACGGCGCTGTCTCCTTTCTTGAAGACGGCCGACCAATGCTCGCCCTCAGCGGCCGCGGCGACCGATTCGACAGCTTCTTGTTCACGTTGCTGCACGAGTGCGCCCACCTCGTTCTAATGCATGTGACCCCAGACTCTCCCGACATCATCGACGAAGACATCGCCGGTGCCGGCGGCGCCGTCGAGATCAAGGCCAACGAACAAGCCAGCGCCTGGCTGTTCCCTCACGGCTTTGCCTGCCCCTCGACGCAGCTCAAAGCGATCGCCGCCGCTGCCGATAATTACGGGCTACACCCAAGCGTGATCATCGGCCGGCTGCAGCGCGACAGCGGCACCTGGACCTTGCATCGACGGCGTATCCCCAAAGTCCGCTCCGTCTTACAAGACGACGCAGGATAGGTAAGGGTGGCTCTGTCGCACGGTCGTCCAACCAAGCCTCTCTAGCTCGGTTCGGCATTCCGCCGATCTTATTCGACGTCGACAGCGCTTGTCGGCGGTGCTTGGTCGGGTTCTTGCGACTCGTCGTCGTCTCGACACCTAGCCGCATCGCCCAGAACGTCGGCAATTTTCATCCACCTTTGCGCCGCTCGCTCTACCGCTGCCGTAATTTCGAAATGCCGAAACCGTCTGGCCCGAAGCGCGCTCAGCGTCGACTCCGAATCTTTGAATCCCCCGAGGACTATCTGGTCCAGTTCGTCGCCTTTTGGCATGCGACCGTAGCGATCGCGGATGACCTCAAGCCCTGTCGGAAATCGCTCTTGTTCGAAGGTGCGGTCGGCTAGCGCCGCGACGCTGCGCCAGCCAGCGAGGCGTTCCGCAGGTCGGCTGGAGAATCTCTGAATTCTCGCGAGAGCCCGCAATGCTTCGACTTCCTTGGCGAACCGCATCGTTAGGTCATCTTCGGGCCTTTCGGGCCATTCGAGGGCCAGCCGTCGCCAGGCATCAGCGGCCGCCCCGGAGGCTGTGGCGATGCACTGGGCGGTGAGCCAGCTATTGGCGCGCCGGGTGAGGGCTTCCGACCGCGAAGTGTTCGGGTCTGCGGTGCCACCCGCCCCCCGCCGGGCATCGTCGATATGACGCGTCTCCCGATCAACGATGGATTGGTAGCGATCCACGGCATCGTCGGGGTAATCGAGATCCCAGAGCGCTGATGCCCAACGAACGAACCGTGGATGCGAACGCAAGCGGTCGAGGTCGGGGTCTTCGTACAGCAGCCAATCGGCGACCCCAGCCTCAATCCCGTTAATACTCCGCAGTGGCCGATTTACCACCGCCCAGTGAAGGGCCTCGACAGCTCTTGCCGCAGTGGCGTCGTTCGACACCCACAGCGCCCGCCGCCTAAGGTGTTTTTCGGCCAGGTCGAGGCCATTGAATGCCTTATAGTTCGCACCCGACAACGTTCGCGGGTCCGGGATCATCGACGTGGCCTCGATACAGGCCAGGTAGTACCAATAGGTCCACGTACCCTCCCTCGTTGTCCAGCCTCGAGCGAGTTCGTTCCATGGCGTCCATCGGCGTGTGCCGTTCGTGTAGAGATTTCTGGACTCGAGTCGAATCGAGAAGGTACCGGGACATGGGTCCAGCCCGGCGATCGATCGCCTGAGATTCTCGATCACCGGTTTGCCGTGGCGGTTCGGATCGAGTCCGCCGCCTTGAAGGTAGTCAACTCGATCGATGAGTTTCTGTCGGGCACCCAGAAGCGAAATCCGAACGAGCCGTGGCGACAAGAACGGGCGAGTCCACATCTCCTTCTTCCCAACGAGCCCACGCTTTCGCAGCTTCTCCTTTTCTTCGATCGAGGCGCGAAGGGCAAACGTCCGCATGTCGAGTTGCATGGCGAAGAGCGCGCAGACCCGCCGACGTTGGCGATCTGCGACCGTCTCGTCGCGTTCGGCTTGCCGCGCCCGATCGCGTACGAGATCGAGCAAGAAGAACGCGAGACGTTGCCGATCAAGGCCAAGCTGCCGCCACTCCGACGCGCCCTCGCTACGGATCGCATTGCTGATTGCTCTCCAACAATCAGGCGGCGCCTTCAACCCCATATCACGTGGCCAGGCTCCTACGTGTCGCTCGGCGAGGGCGACGGCAATTGCGTCGCCATCGAAGGCGTTCAGAAGCCACGGGATCCACCGTTCGAGTCCGCTCACGACGTCTGGGTCGACGTGTCCCTTGTAGTTGATCGTTGATGCCGTGAACACTGGCAGTGGACCTGCGCCCTGAGGACGATGATTCGCATCGCACTTGCCGATGAGGAGCACATCGTCGCGATCCTCTTCGAGCAGCAATGCATCGAGCAGCGGAAACTCATCCCGCAGCAGTGCGTCGTAGCGGTTGTGCAGGAAGCCTCGCAGGCGACGTGCGGTGTCGTCGCAGTTTGTCTGCTCCTCGCGGCGTTTCTGCATGAGTTCGGATAGAGCGGGCTCGGGATAGTCCGCCACCAATTCGTCACCGACGATCGGCTTGCGATTCGGGTCCGACGAGCGAAGCAGGTCCGAGGTCCACCGATCCACCCAACGTTCAGCAAACGTCAGCACGGTGATGTAGCGCCACAGGAGCTGTGTTGCATCGTCGCTGACAATACGCAGATGAGGCAACTTTCGATCGGGCTTCAACATGCGAGGCGAGTGGTAGCGCTCGCCGAGGTCGGCGTTTTCCGAAGGCGGCGGAGACTTCCAACGGCCGTATCCGGTGCCGCCGTAGAGGACGAGGTTCAGCGAATCGCTGTAGGTGTCCAGCGCGTCGTAAAAGTGTCCAATTTGTTCCTGGGTGGAGCCGAGCAATCCACGTATCGGCAACCCCGATGGATCGGCAGAGATCCCATCACGGCAGCGCACAATGGCTTCATCGAAGTGCCTCGCGGCGATCTGTTGCTTGGCCTCGACGTAGCACCGCAGCGACATCTCGTTCGGCTTCCACGCTGGTGCCCATCTGCGGCTCGGAGTCGCGTTGAACCCAATGACAACCGCTGCCGCCGAGCAGGCCAATTGGCGTGCCGAGTCGGTCCACGCATCGCCCCAGATCGTGTCCACGTGTACTTGCCGGTGAGTCACCTGATTCACCAGGGAATAGGTGAAGCCCTTTCTGCCCGTGCGTTCGCTCACCCGAGCGGTGGCCTGCAGGAGGTATCCCATGCGCCGCACGTCTCGGCTCGCGATTCGATGCGCTGTCTTCACCGCGAATCCCGGTGCCTCGGCGATGGTGGCCGGCAATGCGATCTGCGCATCGTCACCGTCTGTACTGGGAACGGTGGATGGCGGGTCGATAGAGCATCGCCCGAGGCGATCACGAACGAGGGCGATCATCTCCGATGCGTTGCCATTATCCCCGGTTGCCGACATGTCGATCTCCCCGATCCTGATAGGACCGACGTCGTTTCGACGAGCCACTTGGTGAGCCCGCAGTGCTGCGACGAGCAGCGCTGCGCCCAACGCAACGTACAGAGTTCTCGGCTCAGGGGCGGTCGCAGTCGAAGGGATCACTCTCAACGTCCTGGCAACGTGGCCGAGGCCATCCCTTGCCTCGTCGACGCGGCTCTCACTGCGCTTTCCCAACCAGATCAGCGAAGCGAGGACGGCGAGGGGCCCACCGACGAGTGTCGGCCAGGGGCGAAGGCAACGCCACAAGCGTTTCAGCGCGTGGAGCGGATGACCCTTCGTCGCAAGGACCAAGAATCGTACGGCGTACACGAGCGCCACGCCGCCGAGGCCGAGCACCATTACCAATGTTGTTACCCGCATTGCGTGTCTCCCGCTCGAGTTCACGTGCAATCGAAACGGTAGCTCACTTGATGGGTCCAACGACCTAGATTCTTCATGCTATTTGAGAATTCGACACGGGTCAGAGCAGGTCGCAGGTCCTCACCAATGCTTGAGATCGATCGGCCAACGATCGAGGACGTCGTTGCCGGAGGCGACCCACATCTCGCGGTGGAAGGCAACCGTGGGATCGATGTGCGCTGGTTGCAGGCGCACGCGGTCGCCGACCTTGAACTCGCCGACGTTGTGTGGGGCCAGGGTGGTGTATTCGTCCGAGCAGAACGCCACCTCGCCATGCTCCCAACTTGGCTTGCCGTGGCCCATACCGAAGGCGCGCATTCCCGCATCGACAACGATCCACCCCGTCGCGTTCTTCGACACCACCGTGGTCAGCACGGTCAGCGCGATCTGGAACGGCACCCCTAGCGACACGCAGTGCGTATCCATCAAGCAATAGGCGCCAGCTTGGATCTCCGTACACCACGTATTGATGGCAAACGTCCCCGTTCCACCACCAGAAATGACGTCACCTCCGACTCGCGAGGACGCGTCCAGCAGCACCGTCCTGGCAACCTCCGACTGTTCCACACGCTGGCGCTCGTCAGTGGCCACCATCAAAAGGTCTTCGTACCCCATCACCCCGCGAACGTCGAGCCCAGCAGCGCGCGCCCGATCGGCGAGTCGTTGAGCTGTGTCGAGGTCGCATCCGCCGCGGCCTAAGCCAACGTCGATATCGATGAGCACGCGCTCGATGCCGCCGCCAATTGCCGCATCGAGGATCGGATCTGAGTCGACGGCGACGGTGATGTTGGCGTCGCGGGTGTGGGCGAGCAGGCCCAATCGCTCGAGATCAAACGACTCGGTGACCAGCAACAAATCGTCGGTCAAACCAGCGTGGACCAGGCCTTCAATCTCGCGCGGTGTCGCTGCACAAAAGCTTCGGTGCCCGCGCAGCGCAAGTTCGTGGGCCAGGGCCGTCGACTTGAACGCTTTGACGTGTGGTCGCAGTCGCGATCCGGGAAGGATCGCGTCCATCGTTGCCATGTTGGCGTCGAGAGCGGGGCGTTCCACCACCAGCGTCGGTGTCGCCAGCGACTCGATCCGAGACTGGGGTGGCTGCGGTTGCCGATTGAGATAATGGACGGTTGCGCTCACCGACCCGCCATTCCCTGCAGCGCAGCGCGCACCGTAGCCTCGATCATCGCTGAAGACTGTGTCGGGTTTTCGACGATGACCACGACGGTCTGCTTCGACGGCGTGGACGACGCAGAACACATGTGCGCCGCCCTGACCCGATTTGTGAGGTCGTCGATCAGCGCCTCGACTGGCACGCCATTCGCCGCGGCCCGCAGGATCGAGGCACCACCGACAATGAACATCGCCGCCAACCCGCGACAGGTGACGATTTCGCCAACGTCCGGCTTGGCGCTGAACTTCTTGGAAAACACCGCTGACATTAGTTCGAGTAGCCCTGCGTCGAGATTTCGATCGAGCGCGACGAGGTCGTCCTCGGCGTCGATCAGCGCATATCGCCGCCTCCACAAGTCCTGATCGGCTTGGCGAGAAATGACGACCTTGCGAAGGCCATCGGCTGCGGCATCAAAGGGGTCCATGGTCGCCACCACGGGATCGTTAAACAATTCGACGATGTCGCCCTTGTCGGCGAACAGCGCCATTTCCTTTGACTTGAAATGACGGAAAAAGGTGCGCTCACTCACACCGGCGATCTCGGCGATCTGCGAAACCGAACCGTCGTGGTAGCCGTGCTCTTCGAAGACCTCCAGCGCGGCGACTGCCAGACGCGCTGCCGTGGAGGTCGTGCGCCCTTTCCCAGACCGCTCTGGATGTACCGCCGCAACCACGCACTCATCGTGTCAGAACATGACAGTTTTCACAAGCATTATGTCCCAAACTGTCATCCAACTGTCCCTCGCACAGGTTGGAGGCCGTGCCTCGGTTCACCCGAGGTGGACACGGTGATCGATCTCAGCGCCGTGCCTCAGGCCGCGCTCGGCGATGTCGTCACCGTCGTTGGGGCTGATGGCGAGCAGTCGATCGCTGTTCAGGATGTCGCCCAGCAACTCGGCGCGCCGAGCGCGGTCTACTGGATGCTGTCGCTGGAAAGTATCCCGTACCGCTACCACCACTAAGTCGCCTACGCTCGCGAGGTGGCCGTTCAAGATGAACCCGATCCCAGCGATTCGATAGACCCAGCGACGGAGCAACGCGAGATGTTGCTCGATGCGTTCACCATGTGGCAGGAGGAGTTCGAGCCCGCCGACGATGGCTCGACACGAGCCGACATCGAGATGTTCCTCTCTTGGCGGATCAACTACTCCACCGGCGAACTGCTGCGTTTCCGTACCGACGACCTCGACGAGTTTCTGCTGTCGTGGTGTCCGCGCAAATGGTCGGTGGCGCCGAACTTCTGGGGGCCGCTGATCGAAGCGCTCGACGCCTACTTCCGCTTCTTGGCCGAGACGGGGCTCGGATCGATGACGGCGTCGCGCACCACCGAGGTGATCACCCACCTCCATGCGAGCTCGGCGTCGTTCCTCGACGCGATGGCTGACCCGAGCAATTTCGGCCTCGGTAAGTCGATGATGATGGGCCCAGCGTTTGCCGGTGCCGATATCGACTTCGACGACCCCGCAAGCATCCAGGCCGCAATCGATCGTTTCAACAACTTGCCATTCGAGGAGCGCAAAGCGCTGACCGATCCGGGTTTCGAGCGATTGGCTCAGCAGCGTTCGGCGCCTGCGGACATGGACCTGCCACCGCTGCGGCGGCCGTCGCCGGCTGCTGTGCAACGCAGCGCACAGGACTCGCCGTTGGTCGCCAAGATCGCTGGTCTGCGCGCCCATTTGGGAGACAAGGGCAAGGGCCTGACGCAGAAGGGCAACCTGAAACTGGTCGATTGCAAGGCGCTGGTCGCTGGATTGGATACCGGTGATGCGTATGACGGCGTGATCGGCGCCAGGGTGTATCGAACCGCATCGATCGAAGACCTTCCGGGTCTGCTGTACGTGGTTGAAGCGGCGCAGGCGGCGGGCGCCGTTCGCAAGGTGAAGAACGTGCTCATGCCGATCAAGAAGTGGCCGAGCGATCCGCTCGTTGCGGCGACTCGGGCGGCGATGGCCATGTTTGAGATCGGCATGGCCTCATGGGGTTGGTCGTCGGGTCACTATCACGACCGGGTTCGTGACACGCTCGATGGCGGCGTGCCGTTCATGCTGGCACCGGCGGTGGCGTTCGAGAGGTACTTCCTCGCCGAAGATTTGGTTCCCGTGGCGATGGGCGCTGTCCGGCAACTGCCCGGTCGGCCGCCATGGGTGGCGAATGACGAGCGGTTGCAGGCGTCGGTCGAGACCTACCTGGAACGACTCCTCGACAAGCTGGTCCTCGCCGGAATCTGCATCACCGAGGCGGATGGATTCAAAGTGACGCCGCTCGGGCGGCAGATCATGATCGATCTGATGGCCAAAGCTGGTCTGCGCATTACCGAACTTCCGTCGGCGGCTGATCTCTCGGCGGCCGCGCTCTTGGCCTCGATTGAGGATGCCCCGACCATGCCGGTTGATGAGCTGTGGGTCGAATGGCAACCGTCATGGTCGGCAGCGGACAAGATCGAAGCGTTGGTCGCAGCGCTCGACGGGCCAACGACGGCTACCACCCGCTCGGCGACGATGATGTTGCTCGGGGTCGAGCCGGTCATCGCCGAGCCGTATGTCCGCGGCTTGCTCGACACGGTGTTCGCCAGCCATGCCGCCGCCTGGCTGTTAGCTCAGGATTTGGAACTGCCTGCTGACGCCGAAGCGGCGGCGATCGGGGTCGGCGTTGCTTGTGACTTTCTGTGGCAGATCGTCGAACACGACGGCCCCGGCGAAATGTGCCAGATGTTGACGACGATGATCGATCAAGACCTGTTGGTGATCTTCGTCGACGATCTGGCACGTTGCGATTTCGATGAGGTCGCCGACGTGCTGGCGGCGATCGGCGCCGCATTCCCCGATCGGCGAGTCGCCAAGGCCGCCAAAGGCGCGCTACACAAGTTCAAGTCTCGCCGCGGACGTCGCTCCACCGGCCCTACCGATCCTTGGTCCGGTAGCTAGCAAGGTGGGAATTTCCGTTCGAGTTCATCGAGGAAGGTGACCGCAAGCTTTTCGTAGTCGCTGATCGTGAGATCGATCGGCTCGTCGATCTCCAACCCGAGCACCGAGTTCGCCGCCTTGTACTTGATCGTCGAATTACCCGCCAGCAACGGAATGATCGGGCCGTGACCATCGTTGCCCTGCAGCGAATCGGTGATCATCCGTACCTCGTTCAACGGGTTGCCGTCCTTGCCCTCCATGGCCCTGCCGCGATGGGTGAAATACGAGTCGAGGGCCAGCAGCAACTGATGGACGTAACCGCGTTCGAAGTCGTTGCCATCGGCGAGGCCAAGCGCCCGGTAGGAGGCCACGTTGGCCGCAACCATCGCCCGCACGGCCTGCACATATTTCGTTGGGTAATCACTACGCATCAACATGCCGCCATCCTCGCGTGTCGGCGAAGACACGGCCAACGACTACGGTCCGATGCCATGAAAGTCAACCCGCGCTACGACGGTCCGCCAATTCTCGTCGTGCCATTTCAGCCTGGGGAAGTACTGCTGGCGCTCACCCGCCAGCGGCGACGGATGTACGACATGCTGGCCGCGCTGACCGACGATCAATGGCAGGCGCAAAGTCGCTGCGCGCAGTGGAAGGTGCTCGATGTCGTCACCCACCTGTCGGGCGTCAATCCGTTCTGGGTGTACACCGTGAAGGCCGGTTTGTCGGGTCGGCCGAGTCGGGTGCTGGCCAGCTTCGACCCGGCGGCGACGCCGGCGTCGATGGTCGCCTCGGCCGGTGCAACATCACCCGCCGACGCTCTGGAAACGTTCCGGGTTACCAACGAGGCGCTGTTCGCAGTGATGGAGGGTCTCGCCGATGACGACTGGGCGCTCGCCGCCGAATGTCCTGCCGGCCACGTCACCATTGGTTGCATCGCGGCCCACGCCCTATGGGATGCCTGGGTCCATGAGCGTGACATTGCCCTCCCGCTCGGGTTGCCCGGCGCACTCGAGGCCGACGAGTTGTCCGTCTGCCTGCGATACGCGGCGACCCTTGGCCCGGCCTTGGGGCTCAACGTCGGCGGTTCGTCGAAGGGCAGCTTTGCGCTCAACGCCACCGATCCGACCGTCGAGTTCACCCTGTCGGTCGGCGAAAGCGTGGTGCTGCGCAACGGGCTCGACCCGGCAGCGCCGACTCTGAGCGGTTCGGCTGTAGATCTTCTGGAGGCGATCAGCGTCCGCGCCCCGATGCCGAGCACCGCGCCAAGCGAATGGCATACAGCGATCCATGGCATCGCCGCTGCGTTCGACACCCCGGGGCCGGTGTGAGACGACAGGACAAAGCCGATCGGATTGGCGCGATGCTCGACGATCTCTACCCCGATCCACCGGTGCCGCTCGATCATTCCAGTCCCTACACCTTGCTGGTGGCGGTGGCTCTGTCGGCCCAGACCACCGATAAGAAGGTCAACCAGGTCACGCCACAGTTGTTCGCCCTGGCCGATACCCCAGAGAAGATGGCAGCGCTCAACCCGGAAACGATCTTGGTGCTGATCCGCGAGATCGGCCTCGCCCCGACAAAGGCCAAAAACCTGTGGACCGCGGCGAACCAGATCCTCGAGGCCGGGGGCGAGGTGATCCCCGATTGGGCCTTCCTCGAATCGCTCGCCGGGGTCGGGCACAAGACCGCCAGCGTGGTGATGTCACAAGCCTTTGGCATTCCCGCCTTCGCCGTCGACACCCATATTCACCGTCTCGCGGCACGCTGGGGTTTGTCGGACGGAACCACCGTGGAACACACCGAACGCGATCTGAAAGCGGTGTTCCCCAGCGACACCTGGAACCGGCGTCACCTGCAGATCATCTTCTTCGGCCGCGAATTCTGCCCGGCGCTGCGCCACGATCTTGCTGCCTGCCCGATCTGCAGCTGGGCGGCAACCAAGCAACGAATGCGCGCCGAGGCCAAGCGCTAGGTTTTGCCCAAAAGTTTCAACGAATCGCGGGAGAGCGCGGCTTGTTGATCACCGCGGCTACGTCGGCGAGGGCGTCGAGGGAATGCCCGCTGAGAAACTCATCGACCCACGGCAAGGCTGCGGCCATCCCGCCCGCCAGCGGCTGAAAGTCGGCGCGCTGCTTGCGAGGGTTGACCCACACGATCCGATGGGCCAATCGTGAGAGGCGCTCCATCTCGCGGCTGAGCAGCCGTGGGTCGCCTGCCTCCCAGCCATCGGAGACGATCACCACGATCGCGCCGCGCCCCAAGCCGCGACGGGAATGGTCGTCGTTGAACGATTTGATCGCCGCACCGATGCGCGTGCCACCAGACCAATCCGGCGCCAATGCCATCGCCCGTGACAAGGCGTGCGACGGCTGCTGCAAGGCGAGCGGGCGCGTCAAGCGATGAAGCTCCGTGGCAAAGACAAACGCCTCCGCGCCGATCGCCCGCACAGCCCCATGCAAGAGATACAGATAGGCCCGACCGTACGCTTCCATCGAACCGGAGACGTCGGCGATCAGCACAACTCGCCGCGGTCGAACCCGGCGCCGTCGGCGGACCTGATGGACTGGGTCGCCGCCGGTTCGTTGCGCGGCGCGCAACGTTGCCCGCAGATCGGCATCGCGGCCGCGGCTATGGATCCTGGTGCGGCGGCTGACGCGCAGCGGTGGGTCGAGGCGAAACGCGCCGATCATCGAGCGCAGCCGTTCCAGCTCCTCTGGCGTGCACGTTCCAAACGGTTTCGCCGACAGTCGCTGCTGCGCGCTGGCCGCGGCGAGCACCGCTTCCTGAGCTCCATCGTCGGATGCTCCCGAAATTCCCGAACCGGGCGCACCCGGCGGAGTCTCGCCATCGCAGGCATCGCCGCGGCGCTGCCGACTGGGCGGTGGCGACGCATCGGCCGGTCGGGTCGACGAGATCGGTGGATGGGGATTTCGAGCGATGTCGGCAGCGTCGAGGATCCCGCCGAACACCTGGTGGAAGACGCGATCGAAAGCCTCGAAGGCGGCGCGGTCAGTCACCAACGTCACCCGCGCCAGCCAATACAACTCGGCGGTGCGTTGCGGGCGAGCGAGAGTCAAAATCGAACCGAACGCGCCCGCAGCCTGAGGCGTTACCGCAACGCCGGCCAGATGGAGCAGGTACCCGAATCGCCCGGCGACCTCGGCGACGTCAACGACCGGGACCACCTATCCCTCGCTACCGACTGCGATCCAACCAAGCCCGCGAGCGGTTGCCTCGCCGATGTCCTCGCGATACTTCAACACCGACCCCAACGTCAGCCCGACGCCACCAGCGTCGAGCGTGTCGATTCCCAGGGCGTCGAGGGCAGCGACCCAGGCAATCGCCTCGGCAACCCCGGGGGCTTTCTGCAGATCCAACGAACGCAGCCGACCGAGCGCGCCGGCGACCTGCTCGGCGAGTGCCTGTCGGGTGAGCGGTGCTCGCCGCCGGATGATCGCCGTCGCCCGTGCTAGCGGCGGATAGTCGATCCAGTGATACAGGCACCGCCGCTTCAGCGCATCGTGCAGGTCCCTGGTGCGGTTCGAGGTCAGCACCACGATCGGCGGGTGCGTGGCGCGGATCAAGCCAAGCTCGGGAATCGTCACCGACGCCTCGCCGAGCATCTCCAACAGGAAGGCCTCGAACTCGTCATCGGCACGATCGATCTCGTCGATCAACAGCACGGCCGGGCGCGGACCGGGATGGCGAAGCGCCTGCAATAACGGCCGGTCGATGAGATAGTCGGTGGTGAACAGGCTTTCCTCGGTGCGCTCTCGGCCGCTGCCAGGGGCGTGGCGTTCGGCCTCTGAGAGCCGAATGGCCAACAGTTGCCGCTGGTAGTTCCATTCATAGAGGGCTTCGGCAGCGGCAATGCCTTCGAAACACTGCAACCTGATCAACGGTGTGTCGAGCACCGCGGCAAGCGACTTCGCGGCCTCAGTTTTACCGACTCCGGCGGCACCCTCGAGCAGCAACGGCTGTGCCAGGCGAACCGCACAGAACAGCGCCGTGGCCAAACCGAGGTCGGTGAGATAGCCGACTCCGTCCAGGCTCGCGGCGAGGCTGGCGGTGTCGGGAACCAGTTCAGCGATCGATGTCATCGTCTGCAAGATAGGCGCTGGGGCCATCTGCGAAGGCGCGCAAGCAGCCGCTTCCGCAGAACCAGTAACGCGCGCCTTCGTGATCGAGATGCAACGACGACTCGATCGCCGCCACTGTCATCTGGCACACCGGATCGATCGCCGTGGCTGATGACGAGGCTGCACCGTCGCCATCGGCGAGCGTTCGACCGGAAGGCCTCGGCCGTGAGGCAACGATGTCGGCCAGAATCGACAGGGCGATCTCCGCCGCCGTGCTGGCGCCGATGTCCAAGCCCGCCGGGGTGTGCACCCGGGCTTTCATCGACCCGCAGAGGTCGAGACCAGCGACCACCGCCTCGCCACGCTTGCGACTGGCGACGAGCCCGACGTAGGGCACCCCGAGCGCGCAGCGCGGCCGCCAACGCGTCGGTTTCCTCGCGGCCGTGGGAGGCAACGACGAGCGCCGCGGTGTCGCCAGGCAACGGGTCGCTATAGGCCGCAATTTCGTAGCCAAGCGGTGCACCGAGGGCAAACAGCGCCCTGGCCACCGGGGCGTCGCCAACGACCACGACATACGGCGGCGGTTGTGTCGGCTGCAGGAAAATCTCCATCGTTCCACCGGACAAGCACGGGTTATGCACCACGAGCTTGCCCGGGCTGGCCTCTTCGGGCAACGGGCAGATGCGCACCAGCAACGATTCCCCGGAGTCGAGCAGCGCCAGCGCCTGGGCGCGCACCGTCGACTCGGCGCAATCGCCGCCGACAAACCCCTCGATGGTCCCATCGGCGAGCACGATTGCCTCGTCACCCGGTTTTGCCGAGGTCGGCTTGGCCGCGAAGACCACCCGCGCATGCACGAACGGAACCCGCAGCCGTCGCAACTCGGCGGCTCGTATCGACAATGCCGCGTCGGTCACCAGAGCTACCTCCCGTCGCTACTCGTAGGCCAAATCGGTGCGCGGCGGACGGCCCTGCATCGTCATCCACACCTGCGCCGGCGTCAATGGCATATCCGCCGACTTGACACCGAACGGCTTGAGCGCGTCGATCACCGCGTTGACGACCGCCGGTGGCGAGCCGACCGTGGCCGATTCGCCGACGCCTTTGACGCCGAGCGGGTGGTGCGGCGATGGCGTCACGGTTTCCCCAAGCTCGAAGGTCGGTACTTCCATCGAGGTTGGCAGCAGGTAATCCATGAACGAGCCGCCGAGGCAGTTACCGGCGTCGTCGAAGGCGATCGACTGCATCAAGGCCATGCCGATCCCATCGGCGAGGCCGCCGTGGACTTGACCTTCGACGATCGTCGGGTTGATGCGCGGCCCGCAGTCATCGACGGCGATGAACCGCCGCACCTTGACGACACCCGTGCCCTTGTCGACATCGACGACACAGATGTAGGCCCCGAAGGGGTAGGTCAGGTTCGGCGGGTTGTACACCGCCGAGGCATCGAGGTGGCCCTCGACACCCTCGGGTAACTCGAGGCTGGAGTGCGCCAACATGGCGATCTCCTGGATCGTGCGACCTTGCTCGGGATCGCCCTTCACATACCAGCGGCCGTGGTCCCATTCCAGGTCGTCGGGCGAGCATTCGAGGGCTGCGGCGGCCACGATTCTGGCTTTGGCCCGAACCCGTTGGGAGACGACTGCGGCAGCGGCACCCGACACCGGCGTCGAGCGCGAACCGTAGGTACCGAGCCCGAACGGTGTGTTATCGGTGTCGCCGTGGATGACCTCGACGTCTTCCGGTGGGATTCCCAGTTCGTGGGCGACGATCTGGGCGAAGGTGGTTTCGTGGCCCTGACCTTGCGTCTGCACCGACAGCCGAATCTGCGCCTTGCCGGTCGGATGGATGCGCAACTCGCAACCGTCGGCCATGCCCAGCCCGAGGATGTCCATGTGCTTGCGCGGCCCTGCGCCGACGCCTTCGGTGAAGAAGGAAATGCCGATTCCCATCAGCTCGCCCTTGGCCCGCTTCTCGGCTTGTTCGCGGCGCAACTCGTCGTAACCGGCGATGCGCATTGCCTCGGTGAGCGCCGCCGGATAGTCGCCAGAGTCGTATTCCCAACCCGTCGGCGTGGTGTAGGGGAACTGCTCTGGGCGCAGCAGGTTCTTCATCCGCAGCTCCGCCGGATCCATCCCTAGCTCGTCGGCCAAGCGATCGATCAAACGCTCGATGAGATACACAGCTTCGGTGATCCGGAACGAACAGGCGTAGGCCACTCCGCCGGGGGCTTTGTTCGTATACACCCCGGTGACCTTGCAATGTGCGACGGGATAGTCGTACGAGCCGGTGAAGATATGGAAGAAACCTGACGGAAACTTCGTCGGTTGGGCGGTGGCGTTGAACGCGCCGTGATCGGCGAGGACGTCGGTGCGTACCCCAAGGATCTTGCCCTCGCTCGTCGCACAGATTTCACCGTGCATGTGGTAGTCGCGGGCGAAGCCGGTGGTCATCAGGTTGGAGGAGCGATCCTCCATCCACTTCACCGGCCGTTTGGTGACGATCGAGCCGACGACCGCCAACACGTAGCCGGGGTAGATCGGTACCTTGTTGCCGAAACCGCCGCCGATATCCGGCGAGATCACCTGAATCTTTTGCTCCGGAATGCCGGCGACGAGGGCGTACACGGTGCGATGGGCGTGCGGTGCTTGGCTGGTGATGTAGGCCGTGAGCTTGCCGGTCACCGGATCCATGTAGGCCAGCGAGCCGCAGGTTTCCATCGGTGCCGGATGCGACCGCGGGTACAACATGTCCAGGCTCACCGACACGTCCGCCCCGGCGAATGCGGCGTCCGTGGCCGCCTGGTCGCCAGCCTCCCAATCGAAGATGCGGTTGTCGGTGCGGCCCTCGATCTCGTCGCGAACCAACGGCGCGTCGGCGTCGAGCGCCTTGCGGGCGTCGATCATCGGTGGCAGCGGCTCGTACTCGACCTCGATCAACTCCAGTGCGTCGCGCGCCGAGTATTTATCCTCAGCGATGACAAAGGCGACCTCCTGGCCCTGGAAGCGAACCTTGTCGGTGGCCAGCACAGCTTGCACGTCGGCCGACAAGGTGGGCATCCAGGCCAGCTTCAAGCCCTCGAGCATCGCCCCGGTGATCACGGCGATGACCTTGGGGTGCGCTTCGGCTGCGGATGTATCGATCGAGATGATGCGGGCGTGGGCATAGGAACTGCCAAGGATCGCCCCGTAGAGCATGCCCGGCATGGTGATGTCGTCGAGGTAGTTGCCGCGGCCGCGCAGGAACCGCGCATCTTCCTTGCGTGGCATTCTGCCGAAGCCGATCGGGTTGCCGGCAGCAGAAAGCGGGACGTCGTGGGTGATGGTCATGCCGAAACCTCGTTGTTCTGATGCGCCGCAGCCCACTGCACCGACTTGATGATGTTGTCGTATCCGGTGCAGCGGCACAGTTGCCCGCTGATCGCCTCACGGATCTCGTGTTCGCTCGGGTTGGGGTTGTTGTCCAACAACCACTTGCTGGTCATCATCATCCCGGGTGTGCAAAATCCGCACTGCAAACCGTGGCATTCCATGAATCCCTGCTGCACCGGGTCGAGCCCGGCGGGGGTTTCCAAACCCTCGACGGTGTCGACCGTGCGGCCGTCGGCCATCGCCCCCAGAACGGTGCAACTCTTCACCGGTACGCCGTCCATGTGCACCACGCAGGCCCCACAGTTGGAGGTGTCGCACCCCCAGTGCGTGCCGGTGAGGCCGAGGTGATCGCGCAGAATGTGCACGAGCAGCACACGCGGCTCGGCGGTGACCGACATCGGTTCACCATTGACAGTGAGATGTAGCTCCATGGTCAGGACTCCTTCCCGCTGGCACGGGCGATGGCGGTGCGTAGCGCACGGGTGGTCAGTTCTCCGGCGAGGTGGCGCTTGTACTCCGCTGGTCCCCGTTGGTCGGTCGATGGGTTCGAATCGGCGGCGGCGATGGCCCCGGCGGCGACGATGTTGTCTTCGGTGGCGGGTTGGCCGATCAGCGCTGCTTCAGCGCGCGGGCTGAAGAAATGGCTCATGCCGACGGCCGTCAGCCCGATGCCGACATCACCAATCCTGTCGCCGTCCATCCATACGCAGGCACCTGCGGCGGCGACGGCCCAGTCGCCGGCTCGGCGTTCGACTTTGGCGTAGGCGCTTCCCGCGCCTGGCCGGATCGGCATACGCACCTCGGTGATCATCTCGGCGGAGGCGACGACCGTCTCGTAGGGACCATCGTGAATCTCACGAGCCGACACGGTGCGTGTACCGCTGCTGGAACTGATGATGATCGTTGCTTTGGCGGCGGCGAACACCGCGGAGAGATCCTCTGACGGGTCGGCCTGGCCGATCGAGCCGCCGACGGTTCCTCGGTTGCGCACCACCGGGTCGGCGATGACGCTCTCGGCGTCGTGCAGTATGCGGAAGTGATCGCCGGCGAGGGCCGACGACAACAAATCGGCGTGACGCGTCATCGCTCCGATACACAGTTCGTTGCCTTCAACCCTGATGTAGCTGAGGGTGTCGACGAGGTCGTTGATGTCGATCAGGAACTCGGGGCGCGCCAGGCGAAGCTTCATCATCGGTAACAACGAGTGCCCTCCGGCGACGAGGCGGGCCTCGGGCCCAAGTTGTTCGAGCAGCGACACAGCGTGAGTGACGCTGGTCGCCCGTTCGTATCCGAACGGAGCCGGTGTCTGCATCGGGACCTCCTTGCGTGTGGGTTGATGCCCCCAATGACCTCAACCAGGCCTTCGAATAAGGACAGTAAGCATCCAGCTGGTGCCCGTCAACGGCGTCGTAAGGAAAGGGTTATCCCCGGTCTCGCCCCTGGGCTGGGCGCTCTACAGTGGGCGACTATGACCCTCAACCAGCTGAAGGTTTTCGTGCTGGTGGTGCGCCTCGGATCGTTCCGCGCTGCGGCCGAAGCTCTTGGCGTCAGCGAACCAGCGGTGTCACAGGCGATGACCGCGCTGCGCCAAAGTTTGGGTGATCCACTCGTGCAGCGGGGCACGACCGGGATCGAATTGACCCCAGCTGGGCACCGGGTAGTGGGCCTCGCATCGAGGATGGTCGAGCTGGCGTCGGAAGCCGAGGCCGCGGTGCGTCAGGCTCAGGGTGGCCCGGCGCTGCTGCGCATCGTGGCGTCGTCAACCCCCGGAGAATCCGTCGTCCCAGCATTGTTGCAGGCGTTTCGGGAACGCAGCGGACCACTGGAAGGGACCCTCGGCGTCGCCGGTACGCAAGAGATGGAGGCGTTGCTCATCGAGCGATTGGCCGATATCGCCGTTGGGCCGCGTCTGGAAGGGCCGTCGGTTCCCGGTGTGGTCAGCGAACCGCTGCTGCGCTATCGACTCGTGCTGGTAGCCAGCCCGCGCCATGCGGTGAACTCGGGTTCGAAGACGATCTCACCGGCGGAGCTCGCCCGGCATGAGTGGTTGGTCGATCCGAGCGGCACGGACCCGATGTCCAACGTCGGTCGCCTCTTACACACGCTGCGGGTGCCACAACGACAGGTGAGCGTGTTCCCGACGGCACAAGCGGCGTGGTCGGCGGCAGCTGCCGGGGAAGGTATTGCCCCGGCGGTCGAGCATCTCTTGAGCCGTGATGTCCATGCGACGTTGCAGGTCATCACGGCACAAGGCATGCCGCTCGAATCGTTGTGGTACGCCAACATGTTGACCACGGACAGGCGCTCGCCGATCACGGCCCGGTTTGCCCGTTTTTTGTCGACATCCGAGGCGATGCAGGCAATGTTTCGCGCCGATGGCAGGGTGCCAGCGTCGCGTTTCAAGCCGCCGGTCTATGTGACGATCTGGAGCTGAGGCGCTCGCCGAGGCAAGCCCGCAAGCGCTAGCGGCGACGGTTGCGGTTGCGGCCGCGATTTGCGTCAGGGCGTCGGGCGCCGTTGGTCGGTCGTTGCGACTGGCCTTGCGGGCGTGCGCTCTGGACGACTTCTTCGATCTCGCCGTCGAGTGCGGCCAGCGAATCCTTGGCGCTGTTCAGACGGAACCAGGTGGCGCTGACCTCGGCCTTGCGCAACAGATCCTTGACCTCGCTCGACTGGTCGGCGGTGGCCAGGGTGATCACCGTGCCGGCTGCGCCAGCACGAGCGGTACGACCAGAACGGTGGACGTAGGCCTTGTGCTCGATGGGCGGGTCGGCGTGAACGACCAATGGCACGTCGTCGACGTGGATGCCGCGAGCGGCGATGTCGGTGGCCACCAAAACGGTTGCAGCGCCACTGGAGAAGTCCTCAAGGTTGCGGGTGCGAGCGTTTTGCGACAGGTTGCCGTGCAGTTCGACGGCGCGGATACCGCGAGCAGCGAGCCGGGCAGCGAGCTGCTTGGCGCGGTGCTTGGTGCGGGTAAAGACAACGATGCGTTCCCGCGCCGCCAGTTCGGTAACAACTCCCAAGCGATCGTCTTGCTGCATCACGAAAACATGGTGGGTCATGTCGACGGGGGCCTCGACGGCCACAGCGTGCGACACCGGATCGTGCATGTATTGGCGCACCACTTCGCCGACGCCGCCGGCCAGCGTGGCCGAGAACAACAGGCGTTGGCCGTCGCGCGGTGTGGCGTCCATCAACTTGCGGACCATCGGCAGGAAGCCGACGTCGGCCATGTGATCGGCCTCGTCGAGCACGGTGATCTCGATGCCACCGAGATCGAGTGCACGGTTGTACATGTGATCGTTGAGACGGCCGGGACAGCCGATGACGATCTCGACGCCGGAACGAAGCGCGGCCAGCTGTGGCCCGGCACCGACGCCACCGAAGATGGTGGTCGAGCGCAGACCGAGGGCGTTGGCCAATGGCTTGATGACCGCTTCGACCTGTGCGGCGAGTTCACGGGTTGGTACGAGCACGAGTGCCCGAGGGCGACGGTCGCCACGACCGCGAGGGGTTGCCGCCAGTCGGGCGACGATCGGCAGCGCGAAGGCCAGAGTCTTGCCAGAACCGGTGCGGCCTTGGCCGAGCAGGTCACGGCCACGCAATGAATCGGGCAGAGTCGCCGACTGGATCTCGAATGGTTCGAGGATGCCATTGCGAGCCAGCACGGTGCACAGCTCCATCGGAACGAGCAACTCCGCAAAGCTGCCGGGGCCGGTTGGCACCTCGATGGGAGCGAGCGGGGCCTGCGGTGCGATGACCGGTCGGTCGGCATGCGGGCGACGATCGCCAGGTGTGCCGGAGGCGTGATCGCGCCACGGTTGTGGGTGGCGGTTGCCCTGGGCGTTGGGGTTGGAGCGATTGCTGTGCTGCGTGGTGCGGCGTGAAGCCGAACGCGAGCGCGCAGGCCTTGCAGCCGAAGAAGGGGTAGACACGAAAAACATTCCTTGAATTGCCGCCGCGCCGCTGAGCTGACAAATGAGGGGATCGCGTGGATCACGCGGGCGGCACACAACCGGGGGGTCGTCATCGGACGCACATACGTCCGCCGACCACTGTAGCGGGTGGATTTGCCCTTCCGTGTGAACGTCCGGTGGGTACGCCCGTTACCGAGCCAGCGGCGCGAGGTGTTCGCCGAGCGAAGCGAGGTCGGCGGCGGCGCGTCCTGCATGCCATCCGTGAGCGTCGACGCTGCGCGCTTTCATCGGGGTTGTTCGGGCGAACAGCGTGCTAAACACCCTGCTCACGGCCTCGTCGCGCTCCTTGAGCAGCGGAACCAACGAGGTGCCCCGCTCAGTCTCAGCGACCTGTTCAGCGACGACTCGGGCAGCTCGCAAACGCTCGCCGATGCGAACGCCATAGGCCACCCAGAATCCTCGACGAAAAGCTGGTGATCGGCCCCGACCGATGGCCGCGGTGGCCTCGCCGAGTGCTCGCGCGGCCTGCACCAAGAGCGAGGTGAACAGCAGATCGGTGACATCGAGGTCTTGTGGAAAGCCGACCACGGTGGCGATCGCCACGTCTGAGCCGTAGACGACCTTGACTCGGTTGACGGCGGCGACCTGGGCCAATAAGCCAACCTTTTCCTTGGCGTAGGGGTCGTCGATATGCAGACGACGGGCGCGCACGCCGGCGGCAAGCTCGTCGCCATGCCTGGCGTCGAGCAGCGCCTCATCGATCGAATGGCGGGTCATCAGCTCCTGCGCTTTGGCGGCGAACGATTCGGCTTCGGCAGGAAAGTCGGTGGATTCGGCCTTGGCCAGCAGGGCACGAATCGTGGCCAAGGTCTTTGCCGAAGCGCTCGAGGTCGCCGCGGCGCCAGCCGTCGGGGGTCGCCGGGTGCTCCAGCGTGACGGCGGATCGCCGAGAGCTGTCGTCGAGCCGAGGCTGCGCAGCAAGCACAACAGCCGCAGGCCGTCGAGCAGCCCGTCGGCGAGCGCCAAGCGCTCCCGCCGCCGCCAGTCGCCGAGCAACCGGGCGCTATGGGCACTCGGTAGCTGGCGGCCAAGGTCGGCGAGCTGTTCGGCCCATTCGGCAGGCATCACCGCCCGTCGATCGGCACGGGATTCTTCGGCCAAAATCGCTACGGCGGCAAAACGCCCGACGCGGGTCGGCCGCGCCCGCCGTGCCATGTGAGCAAGGTCGGCGGGCTGCCAATTGTGCTCCCAGGCCTGGCTGATGGTGTCGAGCAACATGGTGCTCAACAACGGCTCGGGGCGCTCCAAGGAATCAGCCCGCAATCCGAGAGACTCTGCCAAACCATCACGATCGACAAGGTTCTCGACGGCAAGATCGAGGTAGCGGTCATCCTGAAGCCCGGCACCGGCCAACAAAGCGGCCTGTTCGATGAGCTGAGCAAGTGGCAGATCGGTGGCGGCCTCAGGCCGCGAGCTTCGAGCGTGATCGGCAACATGGCGCGCTTGGGCGGCGCGTCGTTTCTTGTCGGCTCGGCGTTGTTGTTTGGACGTTCCCATCGATCACAGTCTGGCGAATGGGTGTCGCAAGGTTTCGCTTTGCCGTCAACTACTGCGCGGCTGCTGCTGTGTGGCGCAGTGGATGCCACCGCCGCCAGCGGCCAGCGCGTCGATATCGATCATCACGACCTGGCGGTCGCTGAACAGCTCGCGGAGCAGGTCGTAGGCGGCATCGTCGGCGTCCTTATCGCCGAACTCCGGGGCGATCACGGCGCCATTGCAGACGTAGAAGTTCATGTATGTGGCCAGAAATTCGTCACCGCCGCCGCGCACCTCCTGCGGCTGGGCGATCTCGATCACCTCGTAGGCGCCGCCATCGGCTCGACCGCGCCGCCGTGACCTGCTCGCGGGTGCGCGCCGCCACGGCCACCCACGGATCCTCAGGGTCGTCGAAGGCGGGCGCGTCGATGACGATCGTCTCTGCGGAGATGAAGCGGGCCAGCGTGTCGATGTGTCCGTCGGTGATGTCGCGCCCGGCCAGCCCGTCGACCCAGATCATCCGCTTGGCACCGACCATAGCCAGCATTGACGTCTCGATCTGTGCTCGGCTTCGGCCCGGATTGCGGTTCTCGTTCACCCAGGAACTTTCCGCTGCGAGCACCGTCGCGTGCCCATCGACCTCGATGCCGCCGCCTTCGCCGACGAGGCCGCTATCGATCAACTCGATCCGCAGATGGGCGGCGACGACTGCGGCCAGGGTGCTGTCGCCGTCATGCGTCTGCTTGCCACCCCAACCGTTGAAACGGGCGTGACCGGCACCGAGTGCACCGCTTTCGGAGAGCAGAAAGTTGGGCAACGTGTCCCGGGCCCACAGGTCGTCGACCGGGGCGTCGAGCAACTTGACGTCGCCGCCAAGGGCGGACTCGGCGTCGGCCCGGGCATCGGGGCGAACCAGCATCGTCACCGGCTCAAAGTCGGAAATTGCCAGGGCGATGCGCGCGATCGCGTCCTGCACATCGATGAGATCCTCACCCCAGATCTCCTCGCTCGATGGCCAACACATCCAGGTCCGCTCGTGCGGGGCGTCTTCGGCAGGCATCGACCACGTGGACGCAGTGGCGTCCGACCCAGCTTCGCTGCCACATCCAGCGATCACCATGCCCGTCGCCACGACTGGTAGGCCCGACAACAACAGGCGTCTGCTGATCGGGGACGTTGCGAAATAATCCATCCACCCAATGTAGAAAGCCCAGTAATCGGCGCAGGGGAGGCCCGGCCAGCTCCCCTGCGCCAATGTCGTTGCTAGACGCCACCCTCCACGTTGGTCACCGTGATCGGGGCGTAGGCCACACCCTTGGCGTCGACACCTTTGGCATCCAACAAGGCCAGCGCGGCGGTGACGATGTCGTTGGTGTAGGCGCCAGCATCCGGGGCCTTGGTCAGCACCGTCGATCCTTCCTGGTTCTTCGTCTCCTGTGACAGCTTGGCGGTGCGATCCCATGCCGCCTGGTCGATGACACCGGCACCGTTGGGTGCCGGCCAGATCAGCTTGTTGATCTCGTTCATCATCCACAGCTGGTGATTGGCACCACCAAAGGGCGCGCCGGCAGCGACGATGATGTCGGCGCAGGCCTGCACCTCGTCACGACATGTTGCCCAACCTTCGAGCGAGGCGGCGACGAAACGGATGGCGATGTCCTTGTACGTGGCATCGCTCGCCAGCTTCTTGGCGTCGGCCCAGATCGCGTCCTGCAACATGCCGACACCTTGCTCCTCGTAGCTGATCACGTTGAGTTCGTCGGCGGTGTACAACTTGCCCGTCGCCGGGTTGATCGTCTCCAACACCTGGGCGTACTCGTTGTAGGTCATTGCTTCGGCGGCGTCGATGTCACCGGCCAACAGGGCGTTCATGTTGAAGTCCTGTTGCACGTGCTCGACATCGCTCGCTGGATCGAGGCCCGCTTTGGTCAACCCGGCGAAGACCTCGAACTCGTTGCCGAAGCCCCAGTTGCCAATTTTCTTGTCTTTGAACTCGGCGATGCTCGTCGGCCCGTCTGGCTTCAGCGACACCTGCAACGTGCCGGAGCGTTGGAAGACCTGAGCGATGTTGACGATGTCGGCTCCGGCTTCACGGCTGGCGAGCGCCTTGGGCACCCAGGAGATGGCGAAGTCGACCGCGCCGTCGGCCAGCTGCTGCTGCGGCACGATTTCGACCGCGCCTTGAACGATTTCGACGTCCAAGCAGTAGTCGGCGTAGGTGCCGTTGCTCTTCGCCGCGTAATAGCCGGCGAACTGTGATTGCGTCACCCACTGCAGTTGCAGCTTGATCTTGTCGGGTGTGGTGCACTCGGTGGCTGCCGCTGTTCCTTCGGCGCCCGGCGTGGTGGCCGCTGGCTCCTGCGCTGCTTCGTCACTACCGCAGGCGGTGGCGACGAATGACAGGGCCGCAACTCCTGCGACCCATTTCCTCAATCGACGGTTCCTCATGGCACTTGCTCCTCCCCCGGGGTAACCCGGTTTTTGTCGAAATCGAACCCGTTAGGCGCGACCTCTTGTGCTGCCGCCGCCGGGTGTGACGACGGCCTCCATCACGATGGAGATGATGTAGAACGCCAGCCCGAGCAGACACGCTCCGAACACGTATGCCCAGGCGACGGCGTTCTTCGATGTGGCGAGGCTGCTCGTGATCTTCGAGCCGAGCCCCTTCTGGTTTCCCCCAAAATACTCGGAAACGAAGGCGGTGATCACCGCCAACGGTGCAGCGATTTTGAGCGCCACGAACAGATACGGAATGGCGTTGGGAATCCGCACCTTGCGCATGATTTCGCCCTCGGACGCAGCGTAGGAGCGCATCAATTCAAGGTGCGTGGCGTTGACCTGCGAGAGCCCCTTGGCAACGTTGACCAACACTACGAAGAACACGCCGAGGGTCACCGTCAATCGTCGCGGCACTGCGCTGGTGGTGGCGAACATGTTGGAAAACACGGTCACCAGAATGAAGATCGGAATCGCGTTCAGCGAGATCGACAACGGCGTGACCAACTCGTCCAAGACCTTGAATCGCCGCACCGCGAAGGCCACGGCGATGCCGAGCAGCGTGCCGACGATCAGCCCGATCAGGGCGTTGGTGCCCGACTCTCTCGCCGCGTCCCAGATGCGCCCGAAGTTGCTGCGGAACTCGGCGAAGATCGTC
The DNA here is from genome assembly GCA_963732585.1 of uncultured Acidimicrobiaceae bacterium. Lineage (GTDB taxonomy): Bacteria > Actinomycetota > Acidimicrobiia > Acidimicrobiales > Ilumatobacteraceae > WLMZ01. Next base: position 1,074,390 of record CAVSZY010000004.1, read on the forward strand.
GACGGGGCGGTCAAGAAGTAGGGCTTGAGGTCGAAGACTTTGACGACGGCCTCCCACACACCGAGCAAGAGCGCCATCGCGACCACGGGCGGAGCACCGGCGCGCACGATACGCCCGAGGCGAGAGTCGGCGTCGGCGGTCATCGGCTGTCGACTCCGAGGACCTGATGTGAAGGGTGCTGGGTGGCCGCCTCGATGCCGCGCAATGCCTCTCGAACCTGCGTCACCTTGGCGAAGAACGCGGCATTGTCGCGGGTCTCATCGGATCGTTGGGCACCAAGTTCGACGTCGATCGTCTGCGTGACGCGCCCTGGCCGCGGCGACATGACCACCACTCGGTTCGACAGGTACACCGCTTCGGGAATTGAATGGGTGACGAAGACGACGGTGGTCTGCGACGCCGCGCAAATCCGCAACAACTCGGCCTGCATGTGCTCGCGGGTCATCTCATCGAGGGCCCCGAAGGGCTCGTCCATCAGCAGCAGTTGGGGGTGCGAAGCCAGGGCGCGGGCGATCGCGACGCGCTGCTGCATGCCCCCGGAGAGTTCCCAGGGGTAGTGGTCGGCGAACTGGGGCAACTGCACGAGCTCGAGCATGTCGTGCGCCCGTTGGCGACGCTTGCCCTTCTCCCAACCCTTCAATTCCAAGGGCAACTCGATGTTCTGCGCCACCGTTCGCCAATCGAACAATCCGGCTTGTTGGAAGGCCATGCCGTAGTCCTGGTCGAGCCTGGCTTGCTGAGCGGTCTTCCCATTGACCAACACCTCACCGCTCGTCGGCTCCAGAAGGTTGGCGATCAGGCGTAGCAACGTCGACTTTCCGCACCCCGATGGCCCGATCAGCGAGACGAACTCACCGGGCCTCACCGTCAGATCGATATCGGTGAGCGCATCGACCTGATTGGATCGCCCGCCGTTGAACACCTTGTGCAGCGCGCGGACCTCGACGGTTGGGACGCTCATATCAAGGATTCTTTCGGGCGGTGGCGCATCAGGCGCGATTCGGCGAGGGCGACGAGGCCGGCCATCAGCAGGCCGAGGACGATGGTGCCGAGCACGGCGGTGAACATGCGCGCCGGCTTGGAGGTGGCCTCGTTGGCGAACTTGATGATCAGACGACCGACGCCGCCATCGACGGCGGTGGACATCTCCGAAACCAGCACGCCGAACACCGAGGCCGATGCGGCCAGCTTGAAGCCGGGCACCATGTAGGGGATCGCCGCCGGGAAACGTAGTTTGATCAGCGTCTGCCACCACGACGCGGCATAGGAGTTCATCAGCTCCAGCGATTCGGGCTTCGGTGAGGTGAGGCCTTTGAGGGTGTTCACCGCTATTGGGAAGAAGGCCAAGAAGGCGCCGAGCACCACAGCCGACATCCACTTTTCCCATTCGAAGCCGCCGATGCTCAGCTTGCCGCCCCACGAGACGACCAGCGGGGCGAGGGCGATCAGCGGGATGGTTTGCGAGGCGACGAGCAGGGGCAGCAGGCCCCGCTCGACCACCTTGAGGCGGGCCATGACGATGGCCAAGCCGACACCGACAAGGCTGCCCAACAGGAACCCGAGCACGACGAGGCGCAGCGAATACCACATTGCCTTGAGCACGATCTGCCACACGTGTTGGCCCCTGAAACTGGCCTCGACATCGCCGAAACGGGCGAACCATTCCCACACATGCGGCATCTGCTTGTCGCCGGAGCGAGGCAGCAGTGTCCAGCCTGCGATCTTGCCGCCAGCCTCTGGCCCGACCACCTTGTACAGCTCCCAGGCGCAGGCGACAAGTACCAATGCGACCACGAACATGACGACACGGCGGACACGCTTGGGCATAGGCGGTTCAGTCCTTGGCCCGGATTGCTTCGGCGACACCGGGCAACACACGGCTGCCCCACGCCGCCAGGGTGTGGTCCATGTCGTCGTGTTGCAGGTAGATGGAGAACTGGTCGACCCCGAGTTCCTTGAGCTCCTGCATGCGCCGAATCTGTTCCTCGACCGGCCCGATCACGCAGAAGCGATCGACGATCTCGTCGGGGACAAAGGCGGCGTGGGTGTTGCCGGCGCGACCGTGCTCGTTGTAGTCGTACCCCTCGCGGCTCTCGATGTAGTCGGTCAGCGCCTTGGGCACGCCTCCGCCGGTGCCGTAACGGGAGACGATGTCGGCGACGTGATTGCCGACCATGCCACCAAACCAGCGGCATTGCTCGCGGGCGTGGGCCAACTGCGCGGGGCTGCCATCGGTGACATAGGCCGGTGCGGCGACGCAGATCTTGATGCTCGCCGGATCGCGACCAGCCGCGGCTGCAGCCTCACGCACCGACTTGATCGTCCACTCGACGATCGACACGTCGGCGAGCTGCAGAATAAACCCGTCACCGACCTCGCCAGCCAAGGCCAGCGCCCGCGGGCCATAGGCGGCAACCCATACCTCGCCGCGGCTCTTCGTCGCCCACGGGAAACGGATCGACGAACCCTTGTAGTCGACGTCGCGACCGTTGATCAGCTCGCGGATCACGTGGATTGCCTCGCGCAGGGTGGCCAGCGTGGTCGGCTTGCCGTTGGTCACCCGCACCGCTGAATCGCCGCGGCCGATGCCGCAAACGGTGCGGTTGCCGAACATGTCGTTGAGCGTCGCGAAATTGCTCGCCGTCACCGTCCAGTCGCGAGTCGCCGGGTTGGTGACCATCGGGCCGACGATGACCTTGCGGGTGGCCGCCAGGATCTGGCTGTAGATCACGAACGGTTCCTGCCAGAGGATGTGCGAATCGAACGTCCACACATACTCGAAACCAAGTTGCTCAGCGCGTGTCGCCAGATCGATGACTCTCGAGGCGGGTGGATTGGTCTGCAGGACGATGCCGAATTCCATGATCAGACCAGGTACTGCGAGAGGCCGCGGCGCACGTACTTGCCGTGGCCTTTTCGTCCGACGTAGGTGTCGTTGTCGATCACGACTGTTCCACGGCTGAGCACAGTGTCAACCTTGCCATCGATCACCCAGCCCTCCCATGCCGAGTGATCCATGTTCATGTGATGTTTATCGTTGATGCCGATTTTTGTTTTGGCGTGCGGATCCCAAACGACGACGTCGGCATCGGCGCCGGGGGCGATGATGCCCTTTTTGGGATACATCCCGAACATCCGTGCCGGGGTAGTGCAGCACGTTTCGACCCAGCGCTCCAACGACAATTCGCCAGCGACGACACCTTGATAGACCAGCTCCATGCGGTGCTCGACACCGCCGATGCCGTTGGGAATGGCCGAGAAGTCGCCGAGGCCGAGCTCTTTTTGATCCTTGAAACAGAACGGGCAGTGATCGGTGGAGACGACGGCGAGTTCGTTCATCCGCAAGCCGCGCCACAAGTCGGCCTGGTGGCCGTGGCCGTGCAGACCGCGCCAGTCCGGATCGTGATCGCGTGAACGCACCGGCGTGGAACAGACCCATTTCGATCCCTCGAAGCCGGGCCGCGCCAGCGTCTCTTCCAACGTCAGCCAGAGATACTGCGGGCAGGTTTCGGCGAACACGTTGCGGCCGTGATGGCGGGCGGCGGCCACTTCCTCGAGGGCATCGCCGGCCGACATATGCACGATGTACAGCGGCACATTGCCAGCGACATGGGAGAGCACGATCGCCCGATGGGTGGCTTCGGCTTCCAGCGGTGAGGGGCGGGTGTAGGAGTGGTACTTGGGGTCGGTCTCGCCGCGGGCCAGCGCCTGGGCGACGAGCACGTCGATGGCGATGCCGTTCTCGGCGTGCATCATGATCATCGCCCCGCAGTCGGCGGCGGTCTGCATCGCTTTCAGGATCTGTCCGTCGTCGCTGTAGAACACGCCGGGGTAGGCCATGAACAGCTTGAAGCTGCTGATGCCCTCGTGCTCGGTGAGGTAGCGCATGGCCTTCAGCGACTCGTCGTCGACGCCGCCGATGATCTGGTGGAAGGCATAGTCGATGGCGCATTCGCCCTCGGCTTTGCGGTGCCATTCTGCCAGGCCGTCGTGGACGTTCTCGCCAGCGCGCTGCACGGCCATGTCGACGATCGTGGTCACCCCACCCCACGCTGCAGCACGCGATCCCGTCTCGAAGGTGTCGGAGGCGAAGGTGCCACCGAAGGGCAGTTCCATGTGGGTGTGGACGTCGACTCCACCGGGGATGACGTATTTGCCAGTGGCGTCGATGACCTTGTCGGCAGCTTGCTCGGCGGAGCTGAACGCGCCGGGGCGACCGACGGCAGTGATCTGCTCGCCGTCGATCAACACGTCGCTGGCGATTACCCCACTCGACGAAATGACCTGGCCGTTCTTGATCAGTGTGCGTGCCATGAGACGCTGCCCCTTGTTCGGTGTCGGTGGTTTAGTTGTCAGTGTTGCTCAGCGAACCGTACATGTCGGGTCGCCGGTCCCGGTAGAAGGCCCATTGATTGCGAACCTCGTCGATCAGGTCCATGTCGAGGTCGCGCACGATCAACTCCTCGTCGTAGGTGCTGGCGACGTCGCCGACGAACTGCCCGCGGGGGTTGACGAAGTAGGTCTGACCGTAAAAGTCGTTGTCGCCCTGCGGCTCGACGCCGACCCGGTTGATCGCCCCGATGTAGTACTCGTTGGCCACCGCCGAGGCCGGTTGCTCGAGTTGCCAGAGGTAGGCGCTGAGGCCGCGGGAGGTAGCCGAAGGGTTGAAGACGATCTTCGCCCCGGCCAGGCCAAGCGCCCGCCAACCTTCAGGGAAGTGCCGGTCGTAGCAGATGTAGACACCGATTCGGCCGACGGCGGTATCGAAGACGGGGTAGCCGAGGTTGCCCGGCTTGAAGTAGTACTTCTCGAGGAAGCCCTTTACCTGGGGGATGTGGGTCTTGCGGTACTTGCCGAGGTAGCTGCCGTCGGCGTCGATCACGGCGGCCGTGTTGTAATACACGCCCTCATGCACCTTTTCGTAGATGGGCAGGACGATGACCATGTTCAGCTCGTTGGCCAGGGCCATGAAGCGCTGCGTGGTCGGGCCCTCGGGGATGGCCTCGGCGGTGGCGTAATACGCCGGGTCCTGCGCCTGGCAGAAGTACGGCCCAGTAAAGATCTCCTGGTAGCAGATCACCTGGGCCCCTAGCGCGGCTGCGGCATGGGTGTGCTCGATGTGCTTTTGGATCATCGATTCGGTGTCGCCGGTCCATGTGCACTGCACTAACGCTGCTCGAACGATCGTCATACGCGGATGGTAGTCCCGCCGTTGGCAGCGGCACAACGGGAGGTCCCGCCCGACCCCCGCCCTCCCACCCGTACCCCTGCCCACCCGTGCCCCTGCCGTACTCCCTGCCCCTGCCGTACTCCCTGCCGTACTCCCTGCCGTAATCGTGCGTTTCGTTGCGACCGCCGCAAGGCAACGCACGATTACTCGTCAGGGATTGTGGATGAGCAAGCGTCGCAGCAAGGCGACCGTCTTCATGAATGCCCGCGGGTTCTCGAGATCGCGATCGGTTGCTTCGATAACGCGCCATCCGCAGGCGACCAGTCGGCGGCGACGTTCGGCGTCGCGTGCTTGTGTGCGGCGTGATCCGTGGGTGAAGAACGGGCTGATCTCCAGAGCCAGGCGATGATCTGGCCAGGCGAAGTCAACCTCGATGCCGACGTCTGGGACAACGAAGTTTTGTCTCCAACTATCGATGCCGCTGGAGCGCATCCATCGTGCGACTCGCTGTTCGAGACCGCTACGGTGGCTGTTGTCGTCTTCACGGGCTTGCAGCAGTTCGAGAAGCATTCGTCGGCCTTTCACGGAGCGCGCTGGGACGCCAAGGATCAACTGGCGGACCTCGCGAACAGTGGCTAATCGGTGCACTATGCAGTGATCGAGGCAGCGTTCGACGATGGCAGGGTCGGCGAACTTTGCGAGCATGATCAACGTCGCCGCCGGGGTGGCCAGGCGCACCGAATGCCACGGCCTGCTCGGTGGTTGCACGCTTTGGCGCACGGCCTTGATTCCTCTGATCCGAACGACGCGACTCTTCGTCACGCTGAGGATCGTGTCGACGTCGATGTCGGCGAAACGTGGCGGTAGGGGGAATCCGTGGATCAACGCAGCGCTCGGCCCGGTGATCACAGCTTCTGGCACACACAACGCTGCAGCTAACGCCCGTTGTTGGGCAGACGCAGTGACGACACTGTGACGACTGACCCCGGGGAACACGGCTGCGAGCAGCCCGGCTTCGCGGCGACGGTGAAGCGCGTGCTGGTCAGTGCCGCTGTCCAGGGCTTGAGTGAGCGAGACGAGACCGAGTTGCGTTGCGGCGATGCGCTGCAATTTCTGGTCGATGGCGAACGAAGGGCGCGAAGCGGACATCTGGCTGTCTCCCCAACCTGGCAGTGATTCGGGAGGGAGCCGACACGCTCAGGATGGCACAGGCGTGTCGCACAATTCCCCGCCCGCCGTACTCCCTGCCCGTAATCGTGCATTTCGTTGCGACCGCCGCAAGGCAACGCACGATTACGCCGGGGGAGGCCACATTTCGCAGGTCGCGGCGTAGCGGCGTAGCGGCCAATTCGTCGACATCGAGATTCCAGAGCAGCACTCGTTTCGGCGACCTTTTCGAAACACACGCGCTGAGGGCGACAAAGCCGACAGACCCAACGAGAGCGGAGAGCGACGGCGGCGAGATATGACGTTCATATCGGTCCGTTTAACCGCATCTACGAGGTCACATTCGTTCGCAGGTCTATTCGGCGAGGGCTTCGATCAGAAGGTCCGGACGACGGGTATAGATGCCGTCGATACCCATCTCGATCAGGTCATGCATCGCCGCCGGATCGTCGACGACGTAGGTCAGCACGGCGATGTCGTGACTGTGCGAGAACGCCAAGGACTCCGGCGTCACCCTCGGTTGACCGTCGTCGCCGAGATAGCTGGGTTGGCTGACGAGCTGCTTGGTCGTAAAGGCCGGGTCGCCAGACTCGCGGGCGGCGCGCATCAGCGTGCGCTCGGCTGACGTGCCCGAGGTGTGGATCGATGGGCACAGGCGACGGAATTCGAGCACTTGTTCGTCGGTGTCAACACCGACGTACACCGTGTCGGCGCGATCCAGTCGAACGAGAAGTTCGCAGATTGGCGCGACCGCAACGAGCCGTTGATCCTTCATGTCCAGCGTCGTCAGTTGGGTCGGGAATGCGGTCAACACCTGCTCGATTGTCGGCACGGTGATGCCCTGCCCGCGAAAGGGGAAGCCGCCGCCATCGTCGAATGCCCACCCGGCATCGAGGACAATCAGCTCTCCTGCGGTGTGCTCCGAGACACGCCCCGAGCCATTCGTGGTGCGATCGAGCGTGGCGTCGTGCAACGCCATCGGCACACCGTCGGCGCTCAACTGAACGTCGATGTCGACGACGTCGGCACCCATCGCCAGGCTGCGCTGGTAGGCGAAGATCGTGTTCTCGGGAAACAGGCCATCGCCGCCGGCGTGGGGAATGACCAGCGGCCGGCCGATCCGGAACGGGTTGCCACTACTGGGGCCGACCGAGTTCGCAGCAACGTCGGACTCGCGACTCGACGAACATGCCGATGCGCTGAGCATCAGGCTGCCCAACGACAACAGTGCGAGCACTCGGCGGCCGATCACGCCGCCAAGGTATCGCGACTGCGAGTCGGCTACCTTGCAGCGATGGCTCTCAATCCCGCCGCAATCGACCAGCTGTTCAACCGCGCCCGACGAGAGGTCGACGAGGGCCGCCTTCCCTCGGTGCAGATCGCGCTCGGATATCGGGGCGAGATTGTGGCCGAGGAAACCTTCGGCGATGCGCGAGCAGACACCCGCTACACGGTGTTCTCTTGCACCAAAGTGTTCGTCGCCGCGGCGGTGTGGGCTCTGATCGGCGACGGCCGAATCGATGTCGACAAACCCGTTGCCGATTACGTCCCGGAGTTCGCCGGCAACGGCAAGGCAGCGATCACCGTCGAGCAGGTGATGCTCCATGTCGGGGGCTTTCCAACTGCCCAACTGCATCCGCTCGTCGGAGCCGAGTCGGCCGGACGTTCGGCGGCCTTCGCCGAGTGGACGCTGGAATGGGAGCCCGGTTCGAGCTACCAATACCACGCTCTCAGCGCACATTGGGTGCTCGCCGAGATCATCGAGCGAGTGACCGGCCAAGACTTCCGCGCAATCGTCCGTCAGCGGGTCACCGAGCCGTTGGGCCTGCCCAATGTGCTTGGCGTCGACGCAGTCGAGGGCACCGATGTCGCCGAACTCGTTCAGGTTGGCGAGGTGGCGACGTCGGCGGAGATCAAGGCGGCCTTCGGAATCGACGAGATGCCCGCCACCGAGGTCACTCCGCAGGTGCTGATGGCCTTCAACCAGCCGGAAATGCGAGCGGTCGGAGTGCCCGGCGCCGGGGCGTGCATGCGCGCCGCTGACCTGGCCCTGTTCTACCAAGGCCTGCTCCACAACCCCGGCGAAATCTGGAACCCGGCGGTGCTTACCGACGCCACCGGCAACGTGCGCAACAATCTGCCCGACCGACTTTCCGGTATCGCCGCAAGCCGCGGTCTCGGCGTGGTCATCGCCGGTTCCGACGAGTTTTCGGTGGCTCGCGGGATGGGCCGCACCGTGTCGGGCGCGGCGTTCGGGCACAATGGCGCCGGTGGGCAGATCTCCTGGGCCGATCCGGCGAGTGGGCTGAGCCTCGGGTACGTCACCAACGGCATCGAACTCAACGTCGTGCGCGAGCCCCGCCGCGTCGCGGCGATCGCCTCAGCTGCCGGAACCTGCGCGATGAACAATGGGTGAAGCCCGAGGCGACGCGGGGTCGAGCGAACGAAGTTGTTCGCCTTCTCCGACCTGGCCTTCCACCAGGTTGGCACTGCTCTGTCACAACAGAAACAACGGACGTCAGCGAAGTCTTGAATATGCATTTCGAGCACTCCCTCAGCCCGGGGCTCATCTTCGTTCGGGGACGGAACCTTCCTGCAGCTGACACTGTGACCGATCTGCTTGCCGATCCCCGGCTCAGCGCCGAGTTCAAGATGGTGCGAGCTTGTCCGAACGAACCCGCGGCGGCGCTTGGGTTTCGGACTTTGGCAACCCAATTCCGCTGGACAAGTGCCGAGCTGATCTCGATTGCGTCGTTGCTGCATTCGGATCTGCATCTCATCTCAGCCGATCTCGCAAGGTGGATGTGCGGCTTCCTCGGCTCCGGTGCACCGAATGCCATTACTGCTGACCTTGAGGAGCGATTTCCTCACTGACTCCGGACGGGCCTCGCGCCCGGATACGGCGAACTCAGCCGATGTCGCTGGCTTCGGCCTTGGTGATGATCGCTTCGGCCTCGGGGGCCAGGATGTAGCCGGCGTCGAGCGTCGCTTGCGTCGAGGCGCTCACCTTGTCGACATAGTCGTCGTGGGATGGATAGAGCCCCGCGAGCGTGGCTGCATCGAACGGGGTGGTGCTGCCGAACAGGAAGCAGAACCCGCCTGCACCGGGAACGGGATCGCCACTGAGCGCGCTGATCGGCACGTCGACCAGTGGGGTACGGATGCCGCCGAGTGCGTTACCGAGCTGGTCACGCTGGATCACGGCTACGCCCGTTGCGTCGCTGACGTCGAGGCGCGGCGCGGTTGGCGGCAGAGTTCCATCGGAGACCCAGGCGACCAAATGATGAAGTGCGGCCTTCAGGGTTTGATGCTGCGGCCCGTCGTTCAGCGGAGCGGTGCAGAGCGAGGTCGTCCCCGAGCTGGCCTCTGCCCCATACACCTCGCTCAACAGGTGGGCGTCGGCGTGGGCGGTGCCGGCCACTTCCCACAGCCGGATCACATCGGAGTCGTCCTGGCGCGAGGCGGCGTTACCGAGGACGGTGAGGTCCGTCTCGGTGGAAAAGATCATCGTCGGTACGTCGATGTCGGTGCGGATGATCGGTGTGACGCCGCCGGCACCGCGTGCCAGCGCGGGAGTATCGATCGACGGGGCGACACCAAGGCGACTGTGCACGAGGAAGCCGTCGAAGACCGGATCGATGGGATGGAGGGCGTTGATATAGGTGGTCAGAAACGTGGCCGACTGCGACTCGCCGATGGCGATCACCGCCGTTGGCGTCAGTTCGCCGAGCGGCGCCGGGCCGTCGAAGGCGCTCAGCGCCTTGGCCGCCTGGGCGAAGATGTCGAAGCTATAGGCGTCGCCGGGGTGAACGAGCGCTCCGTAGCGCGCGGCATCGGTGCCACGCAGCCCGCCGGTGTCACCTCCGAGAGCTGATTCGCCTCCGACGGCACCCACGGCTTGTGCCGATACGCCGACCCAGGCATGGCCCTCACGCAGTATTTCAGCAGAGGTGTAGCCCCAATCGGGGTCGCTGTCGACGCCAGCGGAGACGTTGAGCCATTCGACAAGCACGGTGCCGCTAAAGGTTGCGCTGTCGAGCGGCCGACGAACGATGATCCGGGTAGTGAACGGCGCGGTCCCGTCGGCGGTGACTGCCCAGCGGCCATCGTCGCCATGCTCGCTCGTAGCGGCGTAGCGCCTGGCGTCGCCGGAGATGAAGTACTCAGTCTCGACGTATCTCGCTGCGCTCAGGTCGGCGCGGGTGGCGTTGGCCATGCCGTTGCCGCCGATGACTGGACCGCTGACGACGACAGGTTCGACGATGTTTGCTGGCGATTCGGTGGCGACTGGGTCGGTGGCGCCTGGGTCGGTCGGGGTGGGCGTTGTTGGCGGGCTGGTCGTTGGCGCGCTTGGCGGCGTTGGTGGCGTGGTCTCCGCGGCCGTAGTCGCAAAGGCTGATGGTGGTGGCGCAGCCTGTGGCGTGGACGAGCACCCTGCGCACGCCACGGCCAACGCAACGACGAAGCGCAAACGAGGAATCATAGCTGCATCGTTGCAGACAGAAGGATCGCCAACACCAATCGCAGCATTCGTATATCGGCTGAGCAGGCATAGACGGATTTGCCCTAAGTGTCGAGCGTTCAGCGAATGTCACCTAGGTCGTTGATGTACTTGCTATACGTGGTTGTTGTGTGGTAGAAATCGTGGTTAGAGGGTTTCTTGACGGATTGGTGGGTCTGTGATGGTTCGGCGGAGTGTGCGTTTTGTGGTTGTGTTTGCGCTGTGGGGGGGGGTCCCTGACTTTCGTTGAGGCGCCTGTGAGCGCGCGGGAGCGTGTTGCTGGTCCGGGGGTGGTGTTGCCGCCGGATATTCGTCCGCCGGTGGTGCCGTTTGTGCCGGGTAAGGGTGTGGCGATGTCGCCGTTGGTGCAGGCGCGCTCGCAGGGTTTGGGGACGGATTTGGCGCCGGGGTTGGCGCAGGTGTTGGCGCAGAATCCGGGGTTGGCGAGGCGTCCGTCGGTTGCTGATGGTGCGAGTGAGGTTGGGGTTGGGCGGGGTGGTCGTGATGTGGTTGCGGCTGGTGGGGCGCCGATGGTTGTTGGTGCGGTGTTGGCCGAGTCGAAGTCGGCGGTGTTGCCGGACATCTTGGGTGAGGATGGCTGCGTCATCTTGGCTGAGGACTGCTGACGGGTTCAGTCGGCGGTGATTTCGGTGATGGCGGCTCGTGCTGAGGATTCGTCGACGATGGCTTTCTTGGTGGCGTAGGCGGCGATGAGGGCTTGGACGGCGAGGTTGTTGATCGCTCGGGGTAGTCCTCGGGAGACTTGGTGGATCAGCCCGATGGCGTCGTCGGAGAATAGGGTGTCGGCTCGGCCGGCGAGTTTGAGGTGGTGAGCGATGTAGCTGCCGGTCTCGGTGGGGGTGAGGGGTGGCATGGCGTAGCGCAGCGCGATGCGTTGATCGAGCGCGGCGAACATGCCGAGCTTGATGCGTCGGCGTAGTGTCGGTTGGCCGACGAGCAGACACGCGAACGGGGATTTCGAATCGAGCTCGCTGTTGGTCAGGAGACGGATCTCTTCGAGTTGGTCGGGGGTGAGGAGGTGGGCTTCGTCGATCGCGACGACGACGCGTTTGCCTCGTTCGTTCTCTTCGGCGGCGAGCAGGTCAACGGTTTGTGGGATGAGTGATGCTTTGTGGAATCGGGGGACACCACCGAGGGCGGTGACGATGCCGTGGTAGATCCCGCGGGCTCCGATGGCGGGGTTGCCGAGGTAGATCAGCGTTGCTCGACTGTTGTCGAGTGCGCTGGTGGCGGCACGTGTCGCCACCGTTTTCCCGGAACCGACCTCACCGGTGATGACGCCAAGGGCTCGTTCTTGGATGCACCAGCCGATCCGGGCGACGGCTTCGTTGTGGCCGGTGGAGCGGTGCAGCATTTGCGGGGCGAGGTCTCTGCCGAATGGCATGCGGGCGAACCCGTAGTGGGCTTGCAGGAGTTCGATGCTCACAGTGCCTCACCGCCATCGACGGGGATCTGCATCTGGTCGGCGAGTTGGGTCGGGTCGGTCGTCACGGTCAGGGCGCGGTAATCGATGGTCGGGGTGAGACGGGTGAGTTCGCTGTTGTGGCGGTCGGCGACGAGGTTGAGGTAGTTGATTCCCGTCGCCGGGCGCACGGTGTCGGGGTCGGGTTTGACCATCGGGTGGCGGGTGTGCCGCCCGATGATCTGGGGGACACCGTGGCCCATCGGGCGGTTCTGGTAGCGGATCTCGATCTGGGTGAGATCGAACGGATCGAACACGACCTCGACCTTGCGGCCGACCAGCGCGCCGTCGACTTCGAAGGTGTTGCCGTGCAGGCTGACGGTGGCGGTCTTGGTGACGGTGCGGGTCTCGGACCATAGGAACGCCTCACGTAACCGGTCCGGGTGCGGGATCATGAACGGACCACCAGCCAGGTATCGGTCGATCGGTGCCTGGCCGGTCTCGGAATGGGTGCGGTGGTGATAGACGGTCTCGACCCACACGACGAACAGACGGTTCAACTCATCGAAATCGGCGGGCGGGTTGACCGAGATCTCAACGAGGAACTGTTCTCGGACGGTGCGGAAGAACCGTTCGATCTTCCCTCGGCCTTCGGGACGTCCGGGTCTCGAGTGAATGAGGCGGATGCCGAGCACCGCGCAGGTGCGCAGCAACGGCGCCGACACATACGCAGAGCCGTTGTCGACGTAGATCGATTTCGGGATCCCGCGGGCGCCGAGCCCATGACGCAATGCTGCTTCGAGCCGGACGGTGTCCTCCGAAACACCCCACCGGAATCCGGGTAACGCCCGGGAGTGGTCATCCAAGAAGGCGAACAGGAACGCTTTGCGGGCACCGATGATCGGGCCATGCAATGCGTCACCGGTCCACCGGTCATTCGAAGCAGCGGCTTCGAACCGGCCGAACACCGCCGGCGGTGTGCCATCGGGGTGGACGTTCAACCCGCGGCGAGCGAACTCACGCTGGATCGTGCGCGCCGATGGTGACCAGCCGTTGGACACGGTGATGATCTCGCCGATCTGCGCCGCGGTCCGTTTCGGTGCTTCCAACTTCAACTTCACGGCGAGTTCCAACACCGAAACCGCGGTGAACGGTGCTGCGGTGCGTGTCTGGGGGAACAAGGCGTCGAACCCTCCGGTCTGCCACGCCCTGATCCACCGGTCCACTGACGAACGCCCAACACGGACACGTTCACCGCCTGGACCGTGATGTTCGCGACCAGCGAGTTCCCGCACGAGCACACCGCGTTCGGCATGCGAGATCGCCGGGTCGGCAGCCTCACGGATCAACGAATAGCGGAACAGGGCGACATCACGACGACGATCGCTCATCAGGGCCTCTTTCAGGGTCGACTGCCGCCGGGTTTCGGCGACGGGTTGACGATCTCAAATCAGCGAGCGGCCGCCCAGGGGCAACCCGTGTTGCACAACAACCGGCCCCGAGACGCCCGAACCGTGAACTGCCACGGCGGCAACGGCCCGAACCGCAACACCCCCGCACGAGCCGCGACAGCGATCGCTTCGACCGCGTCACCCACCGCCGTGCCGGTCGGGTCGATCGGCACGAGCACCGGATCCAGATCATGAGCGAGCACCGTGAACCACACCCGGATCGCCTCAGCCCACGACGAGAACCGCCGCAACCAGCCGCGCACCGTCGCCGCGGGCACCCCCAACCGCTCGGCGGCACGCCGATGACCGTCACCACCAGCCTTGGCCACCAACGCCGCGCCGATCACCCCCACCTCGTCGCGCCGTCTGACCAGCGAATCCTGCGCAACCAGCACATGCGTACGTCGGCACACCGAACATCGGCCACGACGAGGCTGCCGCCACACCTCCACAGACTCAGCGCAACGCAACACCCGCCGTCGAGCAGACCCCCACGGCCGCACGCTGCCCGAACAATCCGGGCAGTCGAACTCGCCAGCAACCAGCCCACGCTCGACTTCGAGCGGATCGATACCTACGATGATCATCAGTGCCTCCGGGCGCCCAAAGGGCCCTCCCGTTCACTGCCAGGTGAATCAACGGGAGGGTCCTTGCGCGACCAGTCTCACCGCCACCACCCCAACCATCCTCACCACACCTGTCACCAACCAGCCCCACCATCCTCAACGAACCTGGCGCTCTACAGGCGGTGGCGAAGCGGAGCCCGCGGGTGCCCGAGACGGTGCGGGTGGCTGTGGTTGGTGATGTTCGGGCGCAGGCTGCGGGGCTTGGGGTGTTCGGGTTCTCGGTGAAGGAAACTGGTGTTGGTGGGAACGGGCAGGCTGCGGTGCGGGTGGCGATGGATTATTCGCAGTTCCGTTACGCGTATGGTGGTGATTGGGCGCAGCGGTTGCAGTTGATGGCGTTCCCGGAGTGTGTGTTGAGCACCCCTGAGCTGGCGGAGTGCTCGACGGGTGTGGTGGTGGAGACGGTGAATGATGTCGCCAGCGGGGTGATTAGTGCCGATATCGAGATTGATGATCGTGAACTCCCGGATCGTGGTGTTGATGCAACGCCGGGTTCGGTGACGGTGCCGTCGACTCCAGGCAGCTCGGGTGGTGGCAACCGGGAGGTGACGTCGACCACGTCGACAACAACGTCTTCGACGACATCGTCGACGGTTCCCGGGGCGGCTTCGGAGTCGGCGGCAACCACCACGTCGACGACGTCGCCGGCGCCGGTGACGTCGACGAGTGTGCAGCGTGGGTTGCGTGCTGGCGGTGGTGTTGCTGGTCGGCGGGTGCAGGTTGGTGGGGCTGGTGGCACGGTGTATGGCTGGTCGGCCGGGTATACGTCGCCGTTAGGGAATTTCGCTGCGACGTCGTTGACGTCGGCGTCGTCGTGGTCGGTTGGTTTGGGGATGGGGTCGTTTGATTGGTCGTATCCGGTGCCGATGCCACCGTCGGGGTTTGGTGCTGCGCCGAGTGTCGGGTTCACCTATTCGTCTTCCGCTGTTGATGGTGTTGTCATGGATGAGAACAATCAGGGGTTGTTGGGTGCCGGGTGGTCGTTGGCGTCGGGCGGGTTTATTGAGCGCACCTATCAGCCGTGCAAGCTTGTGACGGAGAGCGGTGAGTCCGGGTCGAACGATTTGTGTTGGATGTCGGATAACGCGACGATCAGCTTGAACGGGCGGTCGTCGGAACTGGTGAAGGTCGAAACGACGGGGTCGTTGACGAAGTGGCGGTTGAAGGATGATCCGGGTTGGTTCATTGAACGTGAGCAGGGTGTGGCGGTGTCGGCGTCGGATAATCGTGGTGAGCGGTGGACGGTGTGGTCGCCGGATGGCACCAAGTATGTGTGCGGGTTACGGGCGCAGTCGACGGGTGGGGAGTTGACCGAGAGTGTGTGGACGGTGCCGGTGTATGGCAATCACACGGGTGAGCCGTGTTTCAGCTCGTGGTGTCAGCAGGCGTGGCGGTGGAATTTGGATCGTGTGCAGGACCCGTCGGGGAACATCATCACCTACATGTATGAGGCCGAGGACAACAGTTACGCCCGTGGTGGTGTGGGTACGGCGGTGTCGACGTATCAGCGTGGCGGCTATCTGCGTGAGATGGACTGCCCCGGGGATCCGGACGGTTCGGTTATGCAGCCTCGGGGGCTTGAAATGATTCGAATACTTCCAAGGGGTGAGATACCCAAGTGCTTGATGTATCCGCTTTCTATTATAGAAAACTTCGATATAATCTGCAACCGTTCGCGAGCTTTCTTTCGGGTGGAGAACACCATCCGATGCACACATTCCTTCTTCAGTGAAGCAAAGAATGATTCAGCTGAGCGTTGTTGAACATATCCCGATACGACCCATTGAACCGACCATATTCAGACTGGCAAGATGTTCAGCGAGTTCACTCGAAGTATATTGACAACCTCGATCTGAATGAAATATGGCAGCATCGATCATGGCCCGTGGTTGGAGGCCATCGTCAGCGAATCAGA
Organism: uncultured Acidimicrobiaceae bacterium; assembly: GCA_963732585.1. Taxonomy (GTDB): domain Bacteria; phylum Actinomycetota; class Acidimicrobiia; order Acidimicrobiales; family Ilumatobacteraceae; genus WLMZ01. Next base: position 1,090,643 of record CAVSZY010000004.1, read on the forward strand.
GACGAGAACGACGTTGGCATGTGGTCGGCCATCGCCCAACAACGACCTCTTTGGTGCACAGTCGATGATGGTTGACAGATAGAGCCAACCTTCCCAGGTCGAAATGTAGGTGATGTCACCCACGAACCGCATCCCTGGTGCTGGCGCGGTGAAGTCCCGTTTCAAGAGATCGACCGGCCCGGACCCCCCACCCTGGATTGTGGTTATACGCCATGGCCTGGGATGACACGACACAAGACCGAATCGGCCATCTGCCGTCGGAGGAGTTCAGGTAACCGACTTAGACCCCGTGCTTGACGAGCTCGGCGTGGATCTTGCGGTAGCCGTACACGCCGTTCGAAGTCCGGAAAGACCTTGGTCACTTGAAGCCAGCCAGAACCGGCGCACCGCAGTCGTGGATGTCGGCCGAGCGAGCCATTCATAGAATCCCGAACGGGATACATCAGCCCACACACACATGAGCGTGATCGGATAGTTGGCCTTCTCGCCATCGATAAACTCGTACGACGAGGTTACCGGTACTCTGGGCGAAGAAGGCCGCCGCTTTTCCCAAGAACTCGGTCTTCATCCGAAGTTCCCGAACTTCTTTCTCCAACTCGGCGAGACGAGCCCGTTCCGAGATCGTTAACGGCTTCTCATCCACCGGATGATCGAGCGATACTGGCGAACTCAATTCGACAACGTCCCCTCATGAAGCTTCAGATCCCTCGCGACGTCCACGACCGGCCGTAAGCACTCAGGTGGTCGGGTGTTTCGCGTGGTAAGTGTGTGAATGCCGTGATTGCTCGCGGTGGGGAGTGGTATCGTTGGGCTGTGTTGCTGGAGGCCCGAGTCGCTGCGTTGGAGGCGTTGAACGTCGAGTTGACCGCGACGAATGTCGAGTTGATGGCCAGGGTCGAGACGTTGCTGGCGCGGATCGTCGAGTTGGAAGCCCGGCTCGAGTCGAAGGATTCTGGGAATTCGTCGTTGCCGACGTCGCGAGATGGGCGTGATCGTCGCCAACGACGCGTGGCCGAACGTGAGGCCTGCAAGCAGGCCCTCGCCGATGCTGGTGGTGTGACGCGTGCACGGGGCAAGCAGCCGGGGGCGCCTGGTTCGACATTGCCGCGCCGTTGCGCTGACAGCACCGTTCGCTACCAACCCCAGTGTTGTCGGGGTTGTTCGGCTGATCTTGGCGATGCACCGGTGGTCGGCGAGCAATGCCGTCAGGTGCTCGATATTCACGAACCTCGCCTGATCGTCACAGATCATGTCGTCGAGCAGCGACGCTGCCGATGCGGGCAGATCACCACGGCCAGTTTCCCGCCGCACGCAACCGCTGCGGTGTGTTGGGTACGGGGTCAAAGCAGTCGTGGTGTATCTGATGATCTGCCAACACATCCCGCTCGAACGAGCCCATGAAGCAATGGACGTGCTGTTCGGCGCGCCAGTGTCTGAGGGATCGTTGGCGGCATGGCCTGTCGATGCCGCTGAGCGTCTGGCACCATTCACTCAGGAACTGGTTGTGCTGCTCAAACAGGTTGCAGTGGTCTGCGCGGATGAGACCCCGATCCGCGTCGGGACCGGCACCGGGTCCGTGCACACGATCTCTACCGACACCCTCACCTTGTTGGCACATCACGCCAGTCGAGGACTTGAAGCAGTCCTGGCGATCGGTGTGCTGCCTGGCTACAACGGGGTGATCATGCACGACGGCTACCACGTCTACGACAGCAAAGAACTCGCCGATGCCGCCCACGCGCAATGCCACGCCCACCTTGATCGTCACCTCGTTGATGTCGGTGCCTGGCACAAACACAAACCGTGGTGCGATCAGATGCGTCGAGTCCTGTGGGACATCCAAGCCGCCACCCGTGCCGCGCTCGCCGTCGGCCAGGCTGACGTCGAGCGGGACATCGCCGGCGTGTTGAGAGGCCGCTACCAACAAGTCCTCACCCTTGCGTTCGAGACGATCCCGCCCGGCCCACCACCCTGGCTCCGCAAAAACGATGGCTGGCACCCCAAAGACCGCACCGCCTGGAACCTTGCGAGCAGGTTCCATGACCAAGCCGACCAGATCCTGCGACTGCTCGATGACACCCGCATACCAGCAACCAACAATGACGCCGAACGCTCGCTACGAATGTGCAAGCTCCACGACAAGATCGCCGGCCGATTCGCCAACCCGATCAACGCCGACGCCTTCTGCACCATTCGCTCCTACATCCAAACCGGCCGAAAACAAGCCCAAAACACACTCACCAACCTCGCCCGCATCTACACCACCACACCCTGGCTACCCACCACCTGAGTGCTTACCTACGAATGTGCAAGCTCCACGACAAGATCGCCGGCCGATTCGCCAACCCGATCAACGCCGACGCCTTCTGCACCATTCGCTCCTACATCCAAACCGGCCAAAAACAAGCCCAAAACACACTCACCAACCTCGCCCGCATCTACACCACCACACCCTGGCTACCCACCACCTGAGTGCTTACGACCGGCCGAGGCCCATCGATCACTCGGCGAACCGCCTGCTCTCTAAATTCCAACGAATACTTTTGGCGTTGAGCCATGACCACATCCTCTGAACAAGAGGCTACGACCCGAACCCACTGTCCGGAAAACTCGGGGCGGTCCAGATCCGTTACGGGGCGCATCTGTCGGCGCCGACGGTGTACCGGAATCGGGTGATGTTCAACATGAAGGAGCGGTGTCAGCAGACAGGCGAGGGGACGCCATGTTTGTGGTCGGGGACGGCGACAGCGGTCCATCCGGACGTGCCGACCGATTTGCAGTGCACCACGGCTGAGTCGTGCGACAAGTATTCGCCAAGCTTTTTCACGAGGATGGGTTTGGAGTCGATTGACACGCAGGTGTTGGAGACCGATGTCGCCGCCGGGAACGGTGATGTGGATACTGGTGCCGGGTGGGCCAAGATCGATCCGGTCGGCGGGTTCACGAACATTTGGCCGTACAGCGTTGCGTCGTTGGCGCAGTCGGGTGCCGGGTTTTTGGAGGCGAACACGTCGGCAGTGGGCGGGTCGGTGTATTCGGATTACACGGTTGGGCGTGTTGCCGGCAGGGTCTGGGGCGACGTTGACGGCGTGGGTGCGTTCCCCGGGTGTGGCGGTGTCGGGAACGATGAAGTTGTGGGAGTTGTGGGGCGCGCAGTCCGGGGTTCAGCAAGACTTTGTTGCCGACGGCACGTGGCGGCAGATCTCGGTGACGGTGCCCTCGGTGGCAGCAGCGAACACGATCCTGCGCGCCCAGTTCTATATCAACACCCCTGGCCATAATATCGATATCGATTCGGTGTCGGTGCGTGCTGCGGCGGCGTGGCGCACGGTGGACCGGGTGCAACCGGAATTCGAGTGGACGGGGGTGTCGAACCAGTTGTGGTTACGGCGGATTGTGCGTACCGCCAGCCCGGGGACAGCGGCGGCGGTGGTGATGCCAGAGGTGTTGTTCCATTCCAAGAATTCGCTGCTCGACAACCGTGCCGACGGGTTGACGATTCTGATGTATCGGGTCGATGAGATCACTGACGAGTTGGGCGGGCAAACCGTCGTTGCGTATGGTCAGAAGACGACGACATGCACGATGCCGGGCGCCGGTTGGTTCGCGAATACGCAGGATTGTTACCCGCGGTATGCGGTGAACACCTCTGGTGGCGGGTTCGCGGCGTTCAACAAGTTTTTGGTGATGTCGGTGACGGTGAAAGACACCGTCGCGGGCGGCCCCGATATTGTGCACACCTATTCCTATGAGGGCACCCCGGCCTATCATCATGATGATTCGCCGTTCAGTCCGACCGCGGTGAAAACGTGGTCGCAGCCGCGCGGTTATCAGCATGTGATCGAAAAGATCGGCCCGTCGACGGGCACCCAAACGCAGACAGCGCATTACTTTTTTCGTGGCATGAACGGCGATAAAGGCCCGGCCAGTCAACCGGTGCGCTATTTCAACGTCGTTTATGGCGATGGCACGGTCGTACCTGATCATCCACCGTTGGCTGGCCGCGAGTTCGAGACGGTGCTCAACCCGGCAGCGCCGATCGATCGGACCGCCCACTATTACGCCACGGTGAGCCCATTCGCAGGAGTGCAGCGGGTGGATGAGGTGATGACCCGCCACTGGCGTGAAGGCACCACCAGTATTTACACGGAAACGGCCACCGTGTTTGATGCCGAGGGTTTCCCAACCCAGGTGCATGACAAGGGTGATGTGACGACGGCGGCGGATGATACGTGCACGGCGATCTGGTATGCGCGTGGCCCATCGGCACCGTATATGAAGGATCGCGTCGCCCGCGTCTACACGGCCAAGGGTGCCCCGACGGGGACGTGGACGTGGGGTGGGTTGTGCAGTATCGCCGCTGGGGCGGAGATCAACATCGCCGATACCGGTTATGACAATACGACGGGTTGGGCGCAGATCGGCACGAAAGGGTTGCCGACGAGGACGTGGACCCGGTCGAATGTTTCGGCGACACAATGGGACCCGTTCACCGCCTACACCTATGACAGTGCTGGTCGGTTGACGTCGGTTGATGGTGTGCTGCGGGACGAGGTTGTCCGGGTTCTGTTGAAGTGAGGTGGTGATGGGCTGTGGTGCTGGTGTGAGGGTTAGACACGAAAGGGAAGGGTAGATGAAGAAGGTACTGTCGTGAAGATCACGACAGCAAGCTGCTAGCGAATGGGGTTGCGTGAAGCGACCGTGATGTGAGCGATGTCGCTGGCACGCTGCGCGAGGGGCTGTTGGCGTTCTCGACGCCGCAGGGCTGGTGGTGATGCAGCAGATGTTGACCGCCGGCTGACGGCGATCGTCGGTGCGAAACACGCCAAGCTCGGTGACGAGCGAATCGGGAACTGGCACGGAACAACGACTGGTCAGGTTGTGCTGGTGGTCGCAAGCTCAGCGTTGAACGCCTCGTGGCGCATTGATGGTGACGAGGTCCACTTGGCGACGTGGGAAACGTTGCTTCGGAGGACTTGTTGCGTCAGGTTGTTGTCGAGCGGATGCTTGCCGGGGTGGCGACGCGCCGCCACGAACAGGTCGCTGAACGAGTCGGGCAGGTCGCGGGGCGGGCGATGTCGAAATCCGCGGTGCACGCCGCTCGTCGCCGCCACCGACAGGCGCTGAGGAGTTGTTGGCCCGTGATCTGTCCGAACTGCAACGGCGGTGTTAATGATCGACGGACTCAACGTCGCTGATCAGATGATCATTGTTGCCCTGGTCATCACGGCTGATGGCACGAAAGTGCCGGTCGGGATGGTGCTCGGCGACACCGAGAACAGCGTCGTCGTCAAGGACCTGCTCGCCGATCTGTCGCCCGTGGGCTGCGCTACGAGCACGGGATCATCGCTGTGCTGGACGGTGCCAAGGCGTTACGTTCCGCCGTTGCCAAGGTGTTCGGCGACCGGGCGCTCGTTCAGCGATGCACCATCCACAAACGCCGAAACGTCACCGGCTACCTCCCGGTCGATCAGCGTGACGCCGTCGACAAGCGGCTGGCGATCGCGTTCGCCGAGCGCGACTCGGTCGAGGGCATCAAGGTCTGCCGGGATCTCGCTGCCGAACCGACAAGGACCACCCCGACGCCGCCGGGTCGCTACGCGAAGGGCTCGAGGAGATGTGCACCGTTGCCCGACTCGGCGCACCGAACGGTTGCGGGTGTCGCTGACGAGCACGAACTGCATCGAGTCGCTGATCTCACGCCCGAACCACCAGCGGGCGAGTCAAGTACTGGCAGAACGGAACGATGAACAAACGATGGATCGCAGCATCGATGCTCGAAGCGGAACGATCTTTCCGCCGAATCAAAGGCCACGACGACCTACCGTTTCATGGCTGCAGTCCACAAGACGATCAACCCGACGGCACCAGCGGACTACGCTAACGTAGCTGAACAAGACAGGATCACCACCGGATTCAACAGAAACGGGACATCCGGCACCGGGGACACGACCTTCACCACATATGACTGGTATGGGTTTGCTAAGTCGGTGACGGGCCCGACCGGGCAGATCGTGGAGACGTTGAGCGATCCGGGGCGTGGCGCCGCGATGTGGGTCAAGGACCGCAACGTCGACAAGACCGACACAGCCGACGGTGCGGATGATGATCGGCGTACCGGGTACCGCTATGACGGTGCCGGACGCACGGTTGAGGTCTACACCGCCGATGGTGGCCGGGCCGCAGCCTGGTATACGTACACGTTGTCGGCCGACAAGTCGGCACCGGCGAAAGTGCAAACCACGATCGAGCAGGGCCCGGGTGTGGCGGTGTCGTCGTGGACGTATCTGGACGGCTTGGGGCGCACGAGGGAGACCCAGTCGGGGGCGCCGAATGGTGGTCGTCTGGTGGCTGGCACCCGTTTCGATGGGCGCGGTTTGGTGGCCTCGTCGTTCACCGGTTTTCATGATTGGGGTGCTCCTGGGCAAGGGTTGATCGCCGCCTCCGCGGTGCTGTTGTCGGAAACGCGTAGCAGCTACGATCATGCCGGTCGTGTCGTGTCGACGAAACTGTTTTCCAACAACCTGCAGGTTGTCGTTAACGCTGTCGCCGTGGAAACGGTGCACGCTTACGGCTACAGCGGTGCAGGATCATGGGCGGCCAGTGTTGATCCACCGGAGAGTGACCCGTCAGTGTCGGCCACAAATATTCGCGGTCAGACAATATGGGCCAAAGCGTTCACGACACCGTCGACGTTCACCCAGATGTCGTATGCCTATGATGTTGCTGGCAGGCAGGTGGGCTCGACGGATTCGCAGGGCAACATCCGTAGCGTTGGTTACGATTTGTTGGGTCGTCAAACCTCCACCGTTGATCCGGATGGTGGCACCACCCTGTTCAGCTACCGGGCTGATGGTGCCCTGTTGAGCTCGGAGCCGCAAGGCGTGCCCAGCGAGAAGCTGGTCTACAACCCTGACGTGTTGGGCAGGGTGCTCGATGTGCGTCAAGGTTCGACGACGGGGCCGGTGTTGGAATCGTACGTCTACGACAGTTTGGGTGCCGGTTTGGTGTCGTCGGTGTCGTCGTTCACCGATGGTGCCGAGTTCAAGATCGCCGTTGAGGGTTACGATCTGCGCGGTCGCCCCAGAGGGTACGCCTACACAGTCCCATCGATTGCCGGGGTCACAGACAACACCCCGAACCCGCTGGCCGACGTATATTTGTTCAACAATTTCGAGTATGACCGTGCCGATCATCTTCTCTCCTTTGATTCTCCGGAGGCCGGGCTGCTCCCGGCGGAGAAGGTGTCGACGACGTTCAACACGTTGGGTGCCCCAGTCGGGTTGAGCGGGTCTGGGGTTGGGTCGTTGGTCAATTCGACCACGTTCACCAACGAAGGCCGTGTCTCGGGGCGGGTGTTGGAGAACGGGGCCACCGATATCGTCCGCGGTTACCTGTGGTCGCAGGCCACCGGTCAACTCAACGAAATGTCAGTGACCTCTGGTGGCAGCGTGCTGCAACGCGACCGGATGATCTATGACGCTGCGGGCCGTTTGAAAGGCACCCGTCATGATCGGGCCGGTGCCGGCGAGGATCATGATGAATGTTTCTCTTATGACGGTGGCGGCCGCCTGGTCGCCGCGTTCACAGCAATGCTTTCCGGCGCTGTCAGCGGTGGGCCGCAATGTGCTGTGACCCCGAATCCGGGGGCGTCGGGGTATCAGGAGTCGTTCGATGTGGATGATATTGGGAATGTGACGGTCGGCCCGAACGGTGTCTACACCTACCCGACGTCGGGTGCTGGCTCGGTGCGTCCGCATGCGCCGTTCACGGCGGGAACAACAACGATGGTGTGGGACACGCAGGGTCGCTTGTCGTCATCAACGAGCCCAACAACCGGTAGCACCAGCGGTGGTGGTGGTGGTTCGGGTGGTGGGACGCCGGTGTGTACGTCGGCGTCGTATACGTGGAGCGGGTATCAGGGTGTCAATGTCAACTCGCCGTCGTTTTTGACGGGTGTCGTGGTCCCGGCCCCTACCGCCGGGTCAACCTCGACGGTGACTGCGGTGTCGGTGGCCGGCTATGACGCGCAAGGCGCGGGGACGTCCCCGTCACGGGCGACGCAGGATGAGGGTGGGGAACAGTTCGGTGTCCGTATCGGCAACACTGATGTCCCGGCGTTGTCTGCTGATTTGCCGGACTCTGTTGCTGAGGGCGCTGTCGATCAGCATTATTCGGGGATTCACACCACGACCCTGGCGGCGTGGGCTGGGGTGACCGTCACTGGTGGGATGATCATGGTCCGTCACGGATCGCTGTATAACAACTCGACAGCGGATAACGCGTTGTCGGCGCACAATGTGACGGTGAGCGTGCAAACCTGTACCAACACCAGCGGGGGCGGCTCGGGTGGTGGTGGTGGGGCGCCGACGTGTACATCGCAAACCTTCACCTGGTCCGGGTATCAGGGGGTGAATAAGAACACACCGTTGTATGCGACCGGGATCACCATCCCGACCGCGTCGGTCGGGTCGACGTTGACGGTGACCGGGGTCAGTGTGCAAACCTACGACGCCCAAACACCAGGCAGCACCCCGTCGCGGGCGACCATGAATGAGGCCGGTGAGCGGATCGGTGTGCGTATCGGCACACAGGATGTCACCGCCCTGTCCACCGATCTACCCGACACCGTCGGCGAGGGTGCGGTCGATCAACATTATTCGGGGATTGTCACCGCGTCACTCACCGGTTGGGAACAAACCGTGATCTCTGGCGGCCAGATCGTCGTCAGGCATGCTTCGGCCTACACCGGTTCCACCGCTGATGACGCGTTGAGTGTTTACAACGTGGCGGTCACCGTGCAAACCTGCACCCCGGCCACCGGCGGCACGACGACAACGTCCGGTGGCACCGCGACATCGGTCTACACGTGGGACAGTTTTGACAGGCTCACGTCGGTGACGGTTGGCGGGACAGTGACCGAACGGATGTGGTATGCAGCAGGAGGTGAACGACTCCTGCATAAAGACGCCAACGGTGTGCACCTCTATTTGGGTGGCATGCTCGAACGACACACCGGTGGCAGCGGCGCTAAGGATCAACGGTTCTACACGCTCGGAGCAACAATGATCGCCGTACGCAGCGCAGCCGTCGGTTCGGATCGCACCGATTACCTCTACGGCGACAGTCGCGGTTCGGTCACCTTCACCACCCAACGCGGCAACACAACAACCACATCGAGGTGGTATGACCCATACGGCCAAACCCGCCCCGGGGCGACAGGCTCGACAACGATCACCAGCAGGGGCTACACCGGCCAAACCGGTGATAGCAGCGGTTTGAACTATCACCATCACCGCTACTACAACCCGACAATCGGCATCTTCATCACCATCGACCCGTTGGTCGCCAAAACGAACGAGCCCTACCTGTATGCATCAGGGAATCCCACGACGCTGTCGGATCCCAACGGGCTTGAACCGGCGTCGTGTGAGCAAACAGATTCGTGTGTGGGTGGAAGCGGAGCCCGCCGTCCGCCGGGTCGAGTCCCACAGGCTGATGTAAGCAAAGCTTCAACCGACCTGGGGTTGTTGGAGTGGGCCTTAAACTACTGCAGTCACGCCTATGGAGATTGTGAACGACTGGTTGGCGAGCCCGATACCGGTTCTCATATCCGAGTAACTATGGACTTCTTGGCCTCGGCCCAACGTTCAGGTCTGTTTGAGTACCGTGACGGCCGCTTGTGGAGTTTCGAAGTAACCGGCGACGTGGCAGCGACAACCTGGTTCGGAGTCGAACTGGTCGATGGGGCATTGGTGCTCGGCGTTGTCACCGCTGACCTACCAGCGCAGACTTGGGAGAGTCTGTTGAGCCAGGTGGGGTTGTTGCTGAATGTGGCCGAAGTAGGTGTGCTCGCCGCATGCGGAATGAGCGGCGTGGCGTGCGCGGCTGTGGCACCGGTTTCGGCAGCGTCCACTGCTGTTGATGCCGGCGGTGGATTCATCGATTTGGCTGAAGGCGATTTTGGTGCTGCGTTCGTGACCGCGGGCGGCCTGTTGGCCGGGGCAAGCATCTCTTGGGCATCGACGACTTGGGATGGTTCGGGGTATAGCTTTCGAGCCTTCATGGGTGGCAGTTCGGACTCGATCTTCATGCTCGAGTCTCAGCTTTACCCCGAAGGCGATGCGTCGCCAACTGCTGAACCCCTCGGTTTTGGGAAGATATACACCTTATGAAGTATTACTTGAGCGCATCTCTGGTCGCGAGTTTGGGGCTCGTAGGCTCTTGGGTTGTAATCCAGTCTTGGCGCCGACGCCGCAGGTCAGGTGATTACAGCGATGGCCATCGCCAGGCTTACCTCAAACTGTTAGCGCTAGGGGTTCTGGCCGTGGCGTGTGCAGTCAAGATTCTCTCTAGCAAGCGATAGGCATCGGCTGGAGCGAGTTGCTGTTGCGCTGACGCCTCGTCGTTCTCCGTTTCATTGTTGCGTGCGGCTTTGCAGGGACTGATCGCTGCGTCGGCGGTGCTGCCGCCGGAAACTCGCAGCACCTATGATCACGCGGGTCGTGTCGACGGAGCTGCTTCCAACAATCAGCAGGTTGTCGTCAACGCTGTCGCAGTGGAGACGGCGCACGCCTGCGGCTACGAGGTTGTCCCGGGTTCTGTTGAAGTGAGGTGGTGATCCCTCCCCGGGCTGTGCCGTTGCTGACATTGTTCGAGGGTCCTCCAGGACACCCGACAAAAAGGAAAGGAATCACCGATGAAGAAGGTACCTGTCGTGAAGATCACGAGAGGATGTCCCGTTGTCTGTTGAAGTCCGGTGGTGATCCTGGTCTTGTTCAGCTGACGTTAGCGTAGTCCGCTGGTGCCGTCGGGTTGATCGTCTTGTGGACTGCAGCCATGAAGACGGGTAGGTCGTCGTGGCCTTTGATTCGGCGGAAAGATCGTTCGGCTTCGAGCATCGATGCTGCGATCCATCGTTTCTTCATTGTTCCGTTCTGCCAGTACTTGACTCGCCCGGTGGTGGTTCGGGCGATGGAGATCATCGACTCGATGCAGTTCGTGTTCGTCAGCGACACCCGCAACCGTTTCGGTGCGCCGAGTCGGGCAACGGTGAACATCTCCTCGAGCCCTTCGCGTAGCGACCCGGCGGCGTCGGGGTGGTCCTTGTCGAGTTGGGCGGCGAGATCCCGGCAGACCTTGATGCCCTTGACCGGGTCGGGTTGGGCGAACGCGATCGCCAGCCGCTTGTCGACGGCGTCACGCTGATCGACGGGAAGGTAGCCGGTGACGTTTCGGCGTTTGTGGATGGTGCATCGCTGAACGAGCGCCCGGTCGCCGAACACCTTGGCAACGGCGGAACGTAACGCCTTGGCACCGTCCAGCACAGCGATGATCCCGTGCTCGTAGCGCAGCCCACGGGCGACAAGATCGGCGAGCAGGTCCTTGACGACGACGCTGTTCTCGGTGTCGCCGAGCACCATCCCGACCGGCACTTTCGTGCCATCAGCCGTGATGACCAGGGCGACAATGATCATCTGATCAGCGACGTTGAGTCCGTCGATCATTAACACCGCCGTTTGCAGTTCGGACAGATCACGGGCCAACAACTCCGTCAGCGCCTGTTCGGTGGCGGCGACGAAGCGGCGTGACACCGCGGATTTCGACATCGCCCGCCCCGCGACCTGCCCGACTGGTTCAGCGACCTGTTCGTGGCGGCGCGTCGCCACCCCGGCAAGCATCCGCTCGACAACAACCTGACGCAACAAGTCCTCCGAAGCAAACGTTTCCCACGTCGCCAAGTGGACCTCGTCACCATCAATGCGGCCACGAGGGCGTTCAACGCTGAGCTTGCGACCACCGAGCACAACCTGACCAGTCGTTGTTCCGTGCCAGTTCCCGATTCGCTCGTCACCGAGCTTGGCGTGTTTCGCACCGACGATCGCCGTCAGCTCGGCGGTCAACATCTGCTGCATCACCACCAGCCCTGCGGCGGTCGAGAACGCCAACAGCCCCTCGCGCAGCGCGCCAGCGACATCGCTCATCATCACGGTCGCTTCGAACGGCAAACCGGCCAGTTCGCTAGCAGCTGCGGTGTCGTGATCTTCACGACAGGTACCTTCTTCATCGGTGATCCCTTCCCTTTTGTCGGGTGTCTTGGAGGACCCTCGAACAATGCCAGCAACGGCACAGCCCGGGGAGGGATCACCACCTCACTTCAACAGAACCCGGGACAACCTCGATCACGACACCGCAGGCTGCTAGCGAACTGGCCGGCTTGCCGTTCGAAGCGATGATGAGCGATGTTACTGGTGCGATGTGCGATGTGCGATGTGCGATGTGCGAGGGGCTGTTGGCGTTCTCGACGGATGCTTGCCGGGGTGGCGATTCGCCGCTGGTCCAGACCTTTCTGAGAAGTTACTCAAGAGGGCCGCAGATACGATTCGAACACAGACTGCTGCCGCCGCCAGCAACGTACTGGGATACGACGTTGATCCGAGCGAGGCGAACCCGGGGACGTCGGGCTATCAGGAGTCGTTCGATGTGGATGATATTGGGAATGTGACGGTCGGCCCGAACGGTGTCTACTACCTACCCGACATCGGGTGCTGGCTCGGTGCGTCCGCACGCGGGACCCCACCACGCTGACGGACCCGACCGGGTTGTGGCCGTGTCTTTCCTGTGCTTTGGAAGGGCTGGGCGATGTTGTCGAGGCGGTCACTGATGCTGTGGGCGGGACGGTCGAGGGTACGTTTAATCGTGCAGCGACGATCGTGACGTACGAGTTTGATGTGTTCATTCGTAACGCGTCGAATCCTGGGCAAGCACTCTTCGATTTAGCGACCGGTACGACTCTGCTGGAGCAGGTGTCGGCCGCGGAGACGATCATGTTCGACGATGCCCGCCTACTTCGAGATGGCCCGTATTGCGGAAGTCAGATGGAGTGTTTTCTGGGGGCTGACGCTTTCGGAACAGCCGACGCGACGACGATGGGTCACACGGTCCGCTTCTCCGGCACCGATCTTCCGTCAGATCCACTCGTTGCTCATGAGGCGCAGCATGTGTATGACAATGAGCAATTGGGCGGGTACACCTTTTACGGTGTGTATTTCTTGTCGGAGGCCGCGTGCTGGTGTTACGCGGAGAGCTTTTTTGAGCGCCGCGGGTATTACGTTCAAGAAAATTATCCTGCAGTCAAGCCTCAAGGAATTGTGGCACAGGGGCGGACGTCGATGTATCAGCTTGCGGCTCCCGTCGCCGGTGCTGTGCCGCAAGCGGCTGCCAACATCGCAGGTCAAGTGGTGACAAAGATGGCAGGTAGCGGTGCCGTGAGTCGCGGTCCTGTTGCTCCTCAACCGAAGATCGGCTACTTCTGATGTTCAAGGTTCGTGGTGTTGTTGCGTCCGTGTCGGTTGTGGCCTGTGTCGTCGGCTTGGCCGGGTGCCAGGAGGCGGTACGGATCGCAGTCGAAAACGGTTGCGAGCAGGCCATCGAGGTTGATTCGAACGAGATCGTCGATCCGGTGTCGTCCGGGGGCCGGTTGCGGTGGAAGGTGATTGAACCGGGGCTGGTGGTTGTTTCGCGTAAATTTTCTGTCGACGTCGACAGGGTTTTTGTGTGGGCGCGAATAGCTGAATCGGAGGTGGTTCCCGAGCCGTTGGTTGTTGACCGTGGCGACCTCAGGGAAGATGGAGACACGCTGGTCGTGGTGATCACCGGGGACCTGTGCCCTTGAACAAGTAATCTCCTCGGCGCCGGTAGTAGCGAGGATCATGATGAATGTTTCTCCTATGACGGTGGTGGTGGTCGTCCGTACGCTCAACAGCCGTCGGCTCCGACCGCACCGATTACTGGACCCACGATGTCACCGCGTTGAGAGCCGAGCTACCGGACACCGTCGCTGAGGGTGCGGTCGATCAACATTATTTGGGGATTGTCACCGCGTCACTCACCGGTTGGGAACAGACCGTGATCACTGGCGGCCAAATCGTCGTCCGCCATGCTTCGGCCTATACCGGCTCAACCGCGGACGACGCCCTGTCCGTCTACAACGTTGACCGAGCTGCAGGGTATGCAGCGCCTGGTCGATGACCTCTTACATCTCGCCCGCGCCGGCGAGGGCGCTCGACGTCGCTCGGCAGCGGTGACCGTCGCCAATCTGATCGAGCGCGAGGTGGAGCGGCTGCGGTCGGCGTGCGCCGGGCGGGCCATCACCGTAGAGAGCGCGACGATCGGTGGCCACGAGGTGACCGGAGACCGCTTCGCGCTGGCCCGGATGTTGCGAAATCTCGGCGAGAACGCGGCACGGTCCACTCGCACGACGATCGGACTTTCGTCGTCGCGGGAAGGTGCCGACGTCGTCATCGCTGTCTGGGACGATGGACCCGGCGTGCCCGCCTCGCAGCGCCGAACCTCGTCGATCGGGCAGACTTCTATCCGTCGCACGAGGAGATCGGATTCACCATGGGATACACAACCGCTCCACCAGGATGGTGGCAGGCCTTCGTGGCCGAGATGCCGGCGCGCACGGCCAAGCTTGGCATCGTTCGCGCTGATGGTCGGCCGCATGTCGCCCCGGTATGGATCGACATCGAGGGCGACGAGATCATTTTCATGACGGCCGCCAACACCATCAAAGGCAAGGCGATCCTGCGCGACCCGCGCGTATCTCTGTGCTTCGATGACGAACGGCCGCCGTTCGCGTTCGTGTCGATCGCAGGCATCGCGACGACATCGACCGATCCCGACGAGCTGCTCTACTGGGCGACCCGCATCGCCGGGCGCTACATGGGCGCGGACAAGGCCGAGTGGTATGGCCGCCGCAACGCTGTCCCCCCGGAAATGGTGGTCAGAGTCAGGCCGGACCGTGTCGTTGCCAAGGTCGACGTCGCCGATTGAGCCAAACCTCGGCCCGATCCCTGCCTATCGCACCGCCCGTGCTCCCTCCCGCAGCGGTCGATCCATGGCGTCGTACATGGCGAGAAATGCCGCTGTTGCAGTGCCGCACCTCATCGCGCAGGCTGTCGTCATCAATGTCGAATGCCGGGTAGGTGACAAGCCTTGAAGCCCGATTGTCGTCGAGGCGTTCCCGGTTGAGCTCGATGCCGGTCTCCTGCTGCCAGCGTCGGCGATCCGCGAACAGCGCGTCAATCAATGACTTGTTTCGGCCACGATCTCCGCTGTCGAGGTAGGCCTCGACGCGTAGGCGGTTGTCGGCTCCGACGGCAAGTGCCCAGAAACCGAAGTTTCCTGACGCGAAGGAATTCCAGCCTTTCCGCGGCCCTGCTGAAACGTGTCAGCAGCAGTCGATCAGCGAAGTCGCGTTGGCGATGATGTTCTGGGCGATGGCGATGAGCCGTGTCGTGGTGTCGCGATCTGGATTCGGGATGTCTTCTGGATATCGACCCGCAACAGCCCACGGGCTGAGTTCGACGAGTTCATCCACGTGGAAGCGCACTGCTGCTTCGATTGGAAGTAGTGCGTGCAGTCGTTCGAGCGCGTGGCTACGTGGGAAGTCGATGCCAACCGCGACGAGAACTGACTTGAGCGCTTTCTCTGCGGCCTGCTGAGCGTGGAAGCAAGCAGCCCAATTGACGCCGTGCGCACTGTGGGCGACGAGGCTGGCGACGGTGAGGTCACGGCGATACAGCCGGTGGCCATCACTTTGCACGGCGCGTTCGATGGTGCCGGCGATGGTTGCCCGGCTGTGCATGCGTTGTGGATCGGTGAACGCAACGTCAGCGGGCGCCGGCACATCCGTCGAGCGCGCTGCGCGCCGCTTGTGATCGAGCAGTGCAGGAACGTTGAGACGATCGAGGACCACCAGGATGTCGATGTCGCTGTCGGGCGTGTCGTCTCCCCGAGCGACCGAGCCGTAAAGCCACACCTCGACCGGATCGAACTCTCGGACGAGGTCGATGATGAGAAGCTTGCTCCAATACGCCAGATCGTGTCCGTTCCAGAACGCGCGGCCATCATCGAGGCCGTTTGACCACGCCCACTGTGGGATACGTTGGCCTGCATGGCTGATGATGTCACTCATTACGACGCCGTCGAGGCCTATTGCAACCAGCTGAGCTATCTCCCGGGCGAGACCGTTGAGCTACACGTTCGATGCGCGACGGCAACCTATGACCTCATCGTCGCCCGCTGGGGATCGGCAACGGTCTACAGCTGCGAAGCTCTCGCCGGAACGGTTCCGGTGACGCCACCAGACGCCGATGCCAACGGCTGTCGATGGCCGGTGGCGACAACGATTCCGGTCGGCAGCGACTGGTCGAGCGGCGTGTATCTGGTGACGTTACGGGCCCACGGCGCGGTCGAAGAACGCTCGATCGGCTATGCCATGTTCGTCGTCCGAGCGCCCCGGCCAACCGCCTCGACGCTGCTCGTGTTGGCAAGCAACACCTATAACGCCTACAACAACTGGGGTGGGCGCAGCCTGTATACCGGCGGTCATCAGGTCAGCTTCGATCGTCCCTTCGGCCGCGGCATGTTGCTGCGACCGTCGACCGAGCGTGACGATCGCAAGTCACGCCCGTGCCTGCCCGGCGAGGAACCCGACGTCGATGGTGCGGTCTACCAGGAGTATCGCTTTGCCCACGGCTACCCCGGGTACATGTCCTCGTCCGGCTGGTTCACCTACGAGCGTCGATTCGTGGAATGGGCCATGGACAACGGAATTGTGCTTGACATCGCCGTCTCCAGCGACTTGGAACGAGTTCCCGGGTTGACCGACGGCTACCGTTTGGTGCTCGGCGTCGGTCATGACGAATATTGGTCGGCTGGTCAGCGCGATGCCGTCGAGGGGTATGTTGCTGGCGGTGGAAATTACGCCAGCTTCTCGGGGAACACGATGTTCTGGCAGGTGCGTCTCAGCGATGGCGGCCGACGAATGACCTGCCACAAGTACAGCGCGCACCGCACTGATCCGGTGCTCGGCACCGATCAGCAACGCTCGATGTCAGGGCTGTGGTGCGACCCGCTTGTCGCTCGCCCGGAGTGGAGCTTTCTTGGCGGCGGATCGGCGTTCGGGCTGTACAGCCGCTTCGGCAGGGCGACGCCGCGGGCCAGCGGTGGCTTCACCGTCTACCGCGACGGCCATTGGCTGTTCGAAGGCACAGGGCTTCGATACGGCGACCAACTCGGCGCTGCCTACGGCGCGGTGGGCTACGAAACAGTCGGAGTGAAGTTGAACTTCGACGACGTCGGCTTGCCAATCTCGTTGACCCCCGGGGCGCCCCCAACCGAGGTCGTCGCCTTTTCTCCGGCATCAAATCTGGGCGCGGGCGACTATCCGGCATCGGTCGCCGCCGGCGCAGATCAGTGCGACCTCGAGTTCATGGCCGAGCGACTGTACGGCGATCTCAGCGCCGAATCGCTGGCCAAAGTGCGCCACGGAAACGCGGCGATGCTTACGTGTAGACCGTTTGGTGACAGCGGCGGCCAAGTCGTCACCATCGGCACCACCGACTGGGTTTACGCGCTGCCCGACCCCGCTGTCAGCCAGATCACCGCCAACGTGATCAACCGACTGAGCTGAACAGCGGCACCAGCTATCGCCCGCGCCTGGCTCGTTTGGCGATGATCTGTTGGTGAACGCGGTTCAGTTGAGGTTTCGTCTCCGCTGGGAGTCGGCCGAGGCGAAGCGCCGCAAGCAGATAGACGTACATGTCGGCGCGAGCCTCGACGGCAACGATCTCGATGATCTCGATCGTCTCATCGAGAACTCGGTAGACGATGCGGTGTGACGGCGGGTTGCCGAGCCCAAAGTAGAGCTTTCGACAGTCGCTGAGATCTCCGGTCTTGGCCATGTCGTCGAGCGGCTCACCCTCGAGCCTGCCTACCTCAAGGTCGCGCGCCCGATGAAGCGCCAACACAGCCAACTGTGGGTCGTCGGTGGCCAACCGTTCGACATCGGCACGGGCCTGTTTGAGGAACTGGACCGGTCGTCGGGGCGCGGACGGAGTGATTGTGGACACTGCGGTACAACGGCGCTCAGAGACCGAAGCCGAGCGATTCGGCGACCTCGTCGATGCTGTAGCGAGTGCCGTCGTCGGCACCGAGACGTTCGCGAAGACGCGCCGCGATCACCAGGTCCTCGATAATCGGATCGAGGTACTCGATGAGCTCATAGGGCACGACGGCTGCCTCAGGCACGCGACGGCTGCCGAACACGACCAGGCCTGCGGCCGCGCCATGTTCACGGAATCCCGCAGTGATCTGGGTCAACGAGGCGCGCGCCTCGCTGGTTGGCAAGACTTCGGACGGGAGCAAATGCGTGGACATCGGGGTTGATCATAACGCAGTCAGGGGCCTACTTGTACATGTTTATGTACGTGATTCAGCAAGAAGATGCTGAGGAACTCGAAGCGGTTTGACAGAGAGGCCATCCCCGGTATCGCCTCCGAACGGCACTATGACAAACTAAACGCATGGCCGGCGGAGAACTCACAATCGAACGTCTGCAAGCACTTAGCTTAGAGACCTTGGCTATCTCACCGACGACACCGCTGGAAACCTTGCCGTCGCTATTGCTAGTGCCCTTGACCTGGACGTCAGCAAGCACTCTGGCACCGCTCTCGACCTTGGCCTTGCCGCTGACCTGGCTAGCGCTCTAGATTCCGACGTTGCCGATTGGCGTATTCGTAATCGAGTTGTTCATCTGGCGAGCGCCCTTGCCATTGCCAGTGATAGGGATGGGGCGCGGGAACGAGCCAGGAAACGGGCCCGCGATAGCGCTAGCGCCGGTGCGAGCGCGAAGGCACTTGACCGTGCCCTTGACGGTGCAATTGCCATCGCTCCTGACCTAGCTGCCGACCTAGCCTGTTCGCTGTCCTCCACCGGCGACCTTGCCGCTGCCAATCTTGCTGCGGCTATCCGGGGGCTGGTGCTGCTTGCCGTCCTACCGTTCAGAGATGGAACCGGACACGATTCGGATGAAGACGTCTCGGTTCTCGAGCGAGAGGGAATCCTTCTGAGTCCTTCAGCGGAAGAAACGTTCTACTACGAAGACGTCTGGTCTCTCGTCGAGCGCGCCGTAAGCACTCACAACTTACCTCAAGAAATCGAAGAGGACCTACGGCTTATCAACAAGATGATCATTGATTGTCGGCAGATGGCCACTGACCCCGGAGACGATCTCTACGAGAATCTATGCCGGAAACTGGACCTGCTCCTGCCGAGTGTTCTGTCAGTGCTAAACCCGGGGCAACAGCTACCGGCTCTCAAAGCTCTTCGGTCAGCAGCTAATGGCGCACCCGAGGAAGAACAGCTTCATGCCATCAACGAGGGCTTCAGCATCGCAGCTGCGATGCTGAGAGGAGTCGCCGAAGACCTACCGAAGCAGTCGCTTCCGCCTTACGCACCGAATATTACGGCACGCGTTGAAAGGTCTACGGAGCGCCTGAAGCAAACAATCCCGGCGTTCGAGAACTGGTTCGAGCAGGCTGGCAGATTTTTGCAATTACCCGTGTCCAGAGCGGCGATCGCCGGAGGCCAATGGGTCGCCGCCACGGCAGTCGGCACCAATCTTCAGATCGCACTCGCCGACGGAGATATTCCACAACTCCCGCAGGGCGGTCTCCGCATAGCAACCTCGGCTCTCCTCTCCGGTTTGATCCTCAAATGGATCTATAGCCGCCGCCGAAAGGGGGCGGACCACTTGCCCGGCATCCCGCAACCACCACGCGATAGAGCCCCGACCAACGAGAAGCATCCGAACGGGACAGACGCCACCTGCTAGCAAATCACACCATCCAAGCGGCCGGCCAGCCAGCCGCCAGAATCGTAGACGGGTGATCAGCCGATTCGCCATCGGTGGTCAGTCCAGAGGGACCCCGCGTCCGGACAATCGCCGACAGATTAGTGGACTCACGGGCGGGGTTACCGCCGCCTCACCGTTGAGCTCTGATTCTCTCAGCGAGCGAACGATTCGATGATCGCGCTGTGGCCGTTTGCGCCTGCGAGGCGACGGTCGCAGGTCACAAGTGCCAGGCCGAGGGTCTCGGCCAGCGCCACGAATTGCGCGTCGTAGGCGGTGATCGATGGCCGCAGCGCCCACACCCGGTCGGTCTGCGGGTAGTGCGGGTAGCGATGCAAGGGCAGTTGGCTGAAACGCTGACGGGCGATGTGGGCCTGAAGATCGCTGATCAACCCGGCACCGACCAGTTTGCGCACTACGGCCAGAAACTCGACATCGATCAGGTGGGGAACATGCATTTCGCGAACCGAGGCCAGTCGGGAGAACAGCGGCTGATTAACCGGGGACTCGACAAGCAGATCGACGATCGCCGAGGTGTCGACAACGATCACTCAGCGTCCGACGCATCTCGCAGCTCGCGCAAGGCCTGCACCGCGGTTCCGGGGGCGACACCCCAGCCGCGGCTATCGGCCCATTCGAGGACATCGGCGAGTGGCGGACGCTCGGCGATTCGTGATGCTTCGCGAAGCATGTAATCCGACAGCGACAGCCCAGCGGACGCGGCTCTGGTGCGAAGGGCGGCATGCACCGAATCGGGGACCTCGCGGATCTGAATGGTCTTCACGCCCCCACCGTACACCCAATCTGCATGTCAAACATGCAGATTGGGTGTCACTGGCATCGGGATCTACGTAGCGGTGTCTGGGGCCTCCGGGTACAACCGGCAGCGGCCGAGTCGTTCGAGGCACACCTCGGCGCTCCATGGCAACATCGTCGCCCCCAGCCGCGAGTCGCGATACATCCGCTCCAGTGGCAAGGTCTTGAGCATCGACTGCCCGCCGCACACTTTGATCGCCAACGAGGCGACGTCGGCAGCGTTGTCCATCACCGTCGCCGCCGCCGCCCACCCGGTGACCAATTCATCCTCTGTCGGGTCGAGCACGGCGTTGTCGATCGCCGCGTAGAGCAGCGCCCGCGACTGCTCATAGCGCAGGTTCATCGTCGCCCAGCCGGCTTGCTTGACCGGATGATCACGGCGGGCACCGGCGGCTTGCCCGGGAAGTTCGCCGCGCAGGTAGGCGCCGGCGACGTCGAGCACACCCTGGGTCAAGCCCAAGTAGGCGGGACACAGCGACAGGAACAACCACGGAAAACGCAACGCAGCCTGGTTATAGGTGCCGACTGGCATCCATTCGTTGTCGGTCGGCACGAACACATCGTTCATCAACAACGTCCGCGAGACGGTGCCGCGCATGCCCAACGGATCCCAGTCGTCGACGATCTGCACCCCGTTGCCGTCGGCGGGCACGCCGAGCAGGCGCACCTGGTCCTCACCGGGGACCATGCACGTGACGTTGTAAAACGTGGCCGCGCCGGACAGCGAAGCGAAAATCTTGCGGCCCGTCACCAACCATCCACCATCGACGGGCACGGCCCGCGTGCTCACCCCTGCCGTCGCCCCGATGGCGATCCCCTCCGAAAACGGCTGGCTGTGGATGTCGCCGTGTTCGACCACACCTCGAAACATCTGCGTGCGGATTCGCTCGTGCTCGGCGCGTGCCTGTTCGGGAAGATCGAGCAGATCTGCGACCTGCCCACACCACAACATGGTCGCGTTGTGCATGTTGAAGGTCAGCGCTGTCGCCCCGCAATAGCGGCCGATCTCGGCGCTCAAACGCACGTAGTCGGCGTAGCTCGCACCGAGCCCTCCATGCTCGGTCGGCACGCACGCCGCCAGCAGGCCGAGACGGCGAAAGTCGGCGAAGTTCTCGTGCGGGAAGCTGGCCTGGCGGTCGTAGATCACCGCCCGTTCGCGCATCTGTTCGGCGATGCTGCGCACCCGTTGCACCAGATCATCACGAAGCGGATGATGGGCAGGGCGGTGGGCGGCTGATGCACTCGATGTCGCAGTCACAAACGCGAATCCTACGATGTGCCGATGATCGACGACCAAGGCACTCTGTTCAGCTGGCGCAGCGCCGGTGATCGCGGCGTCGAGCGGGGCGACGGACCGCTCCCGGTGCTGCTGTTGCACGGGCTGATGGGCAGTCGCCGGTCGTGGCAACGCCAACTCGAGCACTTCGCCGCCGAGCGGTTCGCCGCCGCGTGGGACGCTCCCGGTTATGGGGCATCGGCGCCGCTCGATGCCGACCTTCGCAGCTTCGCCGGTTATGCCGAGGCGTTGCTGCGCTGGGCCGACGAACTGAACGTCGAGAGATTTCATCTCGTTGGACTGTCGTTCGGGGGCATGATCGCCCAACACGTCGCCCGTCGCGAACCTGACCGGCTGGCCAGCCTGTCGTTGCTGGCCACCAGTCCCAAGTTCGGACTCGATGGTGTGACCACCCCCGATGGCTGGCGGGCGGCAAGGTTGGCGGCCCTCGACGGCGGTCAACAACCGTCGGACTTCGCCCCGCACGTGATGCGCTCGATCAGCGGCCCGAACATCTCCGCCGAGGCCCTCGCCGGGCAGATGCGCGCCGCCGACCTCGTCAACGCCGACGGGCTGCGCATCGCCATCGACGTCTTGATCACCAACGACACCCGAGCGATGTTGGCCGAGATCGCCGTGCCCACGCTGTGCTTGGTCGGCGAACTCGACGAGGAAACCCCGCCCGCCTACGCGCGGGTCATTGCCGATGGGATTCCTGCCGCCCGCTTGGTGGTCATCGCCGGCGCAGGGCACCTGCTCAACGCCGAAGCGCCGGTCGAGGTCAACGGCCAACTTGGCGAGCACTTCGCCACCTGCGAGCATCTGGCCCGATGAACGAGACCACGGAATGGCGCTATATCGAAGCCTTCGCCGCCCACCTCGCCCGCTGCCAACTGAGCGCCGGCGAGACGGTGGTGATTCTCAGCGAAACCCAAAGCCGCGCCGCATTGGTGCTGACGGCACGGTTGGCGGCGCAATCGCTCGGCGCTCAGGTGCTCGACATCGTCGTGCCAACGCCCGCGTCGACACACCCCGTGCCGATTCGCTCCACCGGCGCCTCGCAGGCAATCGCTGGCAACCGGGTGACGATCGCCGCGCTCTCCTGTGCCGACTTGGTCATCGACTGCACCGTCGAAGGGTTGCTCCACGCCCCTGAACTCGCAGCGATCCTTGGCGGGGGAGCCAGGGTATTGATGGTCTCCAACGAGCACCCCGACACCTTCGACCGTCTCGGCTGGGACGACGAACTGCCGACCAGGGTGCAGGCCGCACATGCTCGACTGCGCAGCGCCGAGACGATGCACGTGACCAGTGCCCATGGCACCGACCTCACCGTCAACCTCGCCGGCGGGTTCAGCGCCGGATCAACCGGGCTCACCGCCGGGCCAGGGTCGATTGCCCACTGGCCTGGCGGCCTGGTGCTCACCTTCCCTGCGGCGCACAGCGTCAACGGCACGATCGTGCTCGCACCTGGCGACGCCAACCTGACCTTTGGGCGCTACATCGAGCAGGCGATCACGCTTTCCATCGTCGACGATTACATCGTCGAGATCACCGGTGACGGTGTCGATGCCCGACTGTTCCGCAGCTACCTGGCTGCGTTCGACGACCGTGACGCCTACGCCACCAGCCATGTCGGCTGGGGGCTGAATCGGGCCTCGCGCTGGGAGGTGCTCGAGCTGTACGACAAGCGCGAACTGTGGGGCACTGAACTGCGGGCGCTCGATGGCAGCTTTCTGTATTCGACGGGTGCCAATGAAACCGCCGGACGCTTCGGTGCCGGGCACTTCGATCTGCCGATGATGGGCTGCACCATCACCCTCGACGGCGAGATCATCGTGCCCGGACCGTAACGGGTACGCGACGTTGATCCTCTAGCGCACCGAGTTCGGCCAGGTATTGCTACCACAGCGCGGTGAGCGGCCGTCGTTGGTCGATGATCGTCGGCAGAAACTCGGTGACCGTCGGATGGATCGGTAACGCGTTGCGCACTACGGGCCAGGTGCCGCCGACAGCGATGATGTTGGAGATCGTCTGAACGACCTCGTCGGCGTTGATGCAGAGCATCGACGCGCCGAGAAAGAGCCCAGATTCTTCGTCAAGCAACAGCTTGATCAACCCGGCGGTCTCGCTCTCCTCCTTGGCCCGGCTCACTCTGGACATCGGCATCACCGCTTGCGAAATCCTACGACCTTCGGCGACCAGGCGTCGGGCGTCGACCTCGTGGATACCGACATGTCCGAGCGGTGGGTCGGTGAACATCGCATAGACCATCGTGCGCTGGTCAGCCGAGCGCTGCGCCCCTGCCCAGTTGTCGAGCAGGATCTCGTGGTCGTGGTAGCTGGTGTGGGTGAATGCCCCGCGCCCATTGACGTCGCCGAGCGCCCAGATGTTGTCGACCGTGGTCTCGAAACGATCGTTGGTGACGACGAAGCCGTGGTCGTTGGTCGCCACCCCGACGGTCTCCAAGCCAAGTTCGTCACTGTTCGGGGTGCGCCCGAGGGCGACGAGGAGATGAGAACCGCCAACCTCGTCGCCGTTGTCGAGTTCGACGGTGACGACGTTTCCCTCTCGCCGTACCGCCTGTGCAGATTGGCCGGTGCGGATCTCGATGCCTTCGGCACGCAACATCTCGGTGATCGCCTGGGCGATGTCGGCATCCTCACGAGGGGCGACGTGGTCGCCTCGCTCGATCACCGTCACGGCGCTGCCGAGTCGACGAAAGATCTGGCCGAGTTCGAGGGAGATGTAACTGCCGCCGAGGATCAGCAGATGCTCGGGGCGTTGGCGCAGCTTGAGCACCGTGGTGTTGTCGAGATAACCGACGTCGGCGAGTCCGTCGATCGGTGGGATCAGCGGTCTGGTGCCAGTATTGAGCACCACCCGTTGGGCTATCACCCGTTGCTCACCGACACCGATTTCAAAGCCAACCTCGGTGCGCCCGAGAAGGCGGGCATGACCATCGATCAGGTCGAGGCCGTCGGCGCTGTCGAGGGCCGACTGCAGCCCGGCGCGGCTGGCATCGACGATCGTTTGCATGCGCGTCATCGCCGCGGCGAAATCGATCTCGATCGGGCCGCTGTGCACACCGAATTCGCTGCTGCGACCGGCGAGGTAGGCGACCCGGGCCGATTTGCGCAGTGTCTTGGTCGGCGTGCAACCGTCGTTGACGCACGTGCCGCCAAGCGCCCGTTGCTCGATCAAGATCACGCGGCGTCCCTGCGTTGCTTGGCGCAGCGCCACGGATGGCCCGGCTTGGCCGGCACCGATCACTGCCAGGTCGTAGTGCTTGTCGCTGTTGGACACGGCGTCACCTCACCCTCGAGCGCAGCGTAATCGAGCTGACCGCTGTTGTAATCCGCCGGCGTCAATCGGGCATGATTGATCGGTGATCGAGCCTCGATCGCGCCCACAAAGTCAGCGCCTGAGGAGTCCTATGCAGTATCAACCCACATTCGGGCCGCGTACGGCCGACGTCCTCGGCACGCTGTCGATCGAAGAGAAGGCGGCGATCACCGCTGGCAGCGGGTTCTTCACGATGAGCGGTGTGCCCAGGTTGGGCATTCCGGATTGGGGCACCACCGATGGGCCGAACGGTGCCCGGGGTTCGTCGTTTCTGGGCTCGGGTGAGTCGAAGGCGACCTGTCTCCCCTGTGGCTCAGCGCTCGGCGCCACCTGGAACCCGTCGCTGGTCGAAGAACTCGGCGTGATTCTCGGCCGTGAGACCCGCACCAAGGCCTGCCGCGTGTTGTTGGCCCCGACCGTCAATCTCCATCGATCGCCGTTGGCGGGCCGCAACTTCGAGTGCTTCTCCGAAGATCCGTTGCTGTCCGGGTTGCTCGCCGCCGCCTACGTGCGCGGTGTGCAGTCGCAGGGGGTGATCACCACGGTCAAGCACTTCGTCGGTAACGAGGCCGAGACCGATCGCTGGACCAGCAACTCGCTGATCGACGAGCGTGCCTTGCGCGAGTTGTATCTGGTGCCGTTCGAATTAGCCGTGCGTGAAGGCGGCACGCTCGGCATCATGACCTCGTACAACCGGGTCAATGGCGCCTATTGCACCGAGCAGCGTTGGCTGCTGACCGATGTCTTGCGTGGCGAGTGGGGCTTCGAAGGATTTGTGACCACCGACTGGATGGCCGGTGCCGACACGGCGATGTCGGCCGACGCTGGGCTGGATATCGAAATGCCATCGGGCAACCGGGCCTACGGCACGGCGCTCGCCGCCGCAGTGCGCGAGGGCCATGTCAGCGAATCTGCGCTCGATGTGCTCGCCGGGCGGATGCTCAGTGCCTTCGAACGGATCTCGGCCTGGAACGACGAGCCGGGTCCGGAACGATCGATCGATTCACCCGAACATCGCGCCGTCGTCAGGCGAGCGTCGGCAGAGGCAATGGTGCTGTTACGTAATGAACCGGTGGACGCCCAGCCGGTGCTGCCGTTCGACGTCGCCGCGTTGAAGAGCGTGGCGGTCATCGGCCCGAATGCCAGCCGGGCCCAGATCATGGGCGGCGGGTCGGCCAATCTGCGCCCGTTCCACCGCACCAGTCCGCTCGACGCGATCCGCGCCCGGCTCGGTGACTCCGTGGCCATCACCTACGCCGAGGGTTGCAACGTCGACAAACAGCCGCCGCTGCTGGCGGGCTTGGAGCTCGTTGCCCCGAACGGCGAGCAGGGTTTCACGCTCGAGTTGTTCGACAACCAGTCGTGGTCGGGCGAGCCACTGGCTAGCGGAAACCGCGAGGTCAGCCGTCTGCTGTTTGGCGATGAGCCGATGCCGGGCATTCGACTGTCCAACTTCACGTTGCGGGCGACGACCACCTTTACGCCGACCGATTCGGGCGAGTACGGCTTCGAGCTGACCCAGGTGTCGCCGTCTCGTGTCTGCGTCGATGGCGTCGTGGTCGTCGACGGGATCACCTCGCCACCGCCGAACGGCTCTGCCTTCTTCGGTTTCGGCGCTGGCCCGATCTGTAACGCGTTGACCTTTGATGCTGGGCACAGTTACGCGGTGGTGATCGAGGTGCTCGTCGAAGGGTTGATGATGTTTGGCGGGCTCGACCTCCGTGTTCGCCGGCCGCAGGTTGCCGATCCACTTGCTGCGGCGGTTGCCGCCGCGGCGGCCGCCGACGTCGCCATCGTCGTCGTCGGCACAAACGATGACTGGGAGACCGAGGGCGAGGATCGCACCACCATTGCCTTGCCGGGTGACCAGGATGCGCTCGTGGCTGCCGTCGTTGCCGCCAATCCGCGCACGGTCGTCATCGTCAACACAGGCGCGCCGGTGACGATGCCATGGGCCGAGTCGGTGCCGGCGATCATGCACTGCTGGTTCGGTGGGCAGGAGATGGGTGACGCCATCGTCGATGTGCTCACCGGAGCCTGCGATCCCGGTGGTCGACTGCCGACGACGTTCCCGCTGCGCATCGAGCACACCCCGGCGTACGGCAGCTTCCCCGGCGACAATGGGCAGGTCGCCTACGCCGAGGGCCTGTTCATGGGATATCGGTGGTATGACAGCCGCCACATGGCGGTGCTGTTCCCGTTCGGCCACGGCCTGTCCTACAGCACTTTCGATGTTGGCGCCCCGGTGCTCGACTCGCCCACCGTCAAGGCCGGCGACACCGTGAGCGTGACGGTGCCGGTGACCAACTCCGGTTCGCGGCGCGCCAGCCATGTCGTGCAGTGTTATGTCCGACCGCATCAGGCGCGCATCGTGCGCCCGGACAAGGAGCTCAAGGCGTTTGCCAAGGTCGACCTCGGCCCGGGCGAATCGACGACGGTGACGTTGACGTTGGACAGTCGGGCGTTCGCCTATTGGGATCCAGCACAGCCTGAGTGGCCCGCCCTGCAGGCGCATACTGCGGCGACGTTGCCACAACTGCAGACGCAGGAACGCCGTATCGATAGTGGATGGACCGTGGAGCCGGGGCGCTACGACATCGTCATCGGCCACAGCTCGCTCGACATCGCCAGTGTGGCCACGGTGGAGCTGACCTGACGGGAGCGCGCCGAACCCAGAGGTTGGGGGTTACACCTGGGGGTTCATCATCGTCTGAATTGCAGCCTGCACTTCGGCGATGATCTGGGTGCGGTGCGGCATTCCGGGTATCTGCTCGGCGGGTTCCGGGTTCAACCGATCGGCAATTCGTTCCCACCGTCGGATAGCCATATCGAAGAAATCCTGATGTGGGATGACCCAGAACTGGTCGCCCTCGATGGCCTCCAATACAGCCGTCGCGACAGCGGCCGGTGTAGCGCCTTCGCTGACTGCCCGACGAACGTGCTCCAGCGTGACGGATCCAATCGGATCGGCCGCCGGGGCTTGGCCAAGGTGAGCGGGCCAGTTGCGATCCGAATCGATGATGCCCGTACGCACCCAACCTGGGCACAACACGCTGACTCCGATGGGCAAGCCCGCGGCGTTCATGTCGTGGAACAAGTCTTCGGTCATGGCAACGACGGCGTGTTTGCTGGCGTCGTATACGCCAGAGAATCCGGTCATCAAACCGGCAATGGACGCCGTATTCACAATGTGCCCGCCGCCGATGAGATGAGGCAGGAAGGCCCGCACCCCGTGGATCACTCCCCAGAGATTCACGCCAAGGACCCAATCCCAGCTTGTCTTAGGGCCAAACCACGGGTCGCCGCGACCGGCGACTCCGGCGTTGTTGCACACCACATGCACCGCGCCGAAACGCTCAATAGTGGCAGCGGCCAGATCTAGGACCGACTGCTCGTTACTGACATCGGTGACGAGTGCCAGCGTCTCCACGCCCTGGGCTGCGATTCGTTCAGCAGCCGCCTCTAAGGCGCCGGACTCGATGTCGGCGAGCACAATATTCAGTCCTCGTTTGGCCATCGACTCGGCCAAGCTGAAGCCAATTCCACTGGCAGCTCCGGTGATGACAACGACTTGTCCGTGGGAGAGTTTCATACGCGAAAGCTAATACACGCCCGGTGCAAGCTCGATTGCCAGCAAGTAGCCATCCGCCGCACTGGTCGAGGCGGCTAGATTGCCGGTGTTGCCCTCAACAGTTGGAGACAAACATGGGACTGCTCGACAAGGCCAAGGGATTACTCAAGGCCAACAAGTCAAAGGTTGACGCTGGCCTCGACAAGGCTGCCGACGTTGCCGGCAAGAAGCTCGGCGGCGACAAGGCCGACAAGCTCAACGCTGGCGTTGCCAAGGCAAAGGACGCGCTCAACAAGATCGACTGACGATCTCTTGTTGGCTCCCGAGAACCTCCGGACGCAGCGGTTGTCGTCGGCGTCGATACCTGGAGCCAACGCCGCTCAACCTGATCGTTAGCTTTGTATCGGCGGGCCGAGCAGGTCCCAATTGTTGCCGGCGACGTCGATAAACACGGCGACCTGACCGTAGGGCTCGCTTCGTGATGGGCCGAGAAAGCTCACACCGTAGGCGGTCATGCGTTGCACCGCGTCGTCGAAATCGTCGACCCGCAGGAACAACCCAACGCGGCCGGCGAACTGGTTGCCGATCGCCAGACGTTGTTCATCGCCATCGGCTTGGGCCAGCAGCAGACCGCTGGAAGCACCTGGTGGGCGAACGACAACCCATCGTTTCGCTCGGCCGTCATCGGTTTGCGAGGGCGAGTCCTCGATCAGCTCGAAACCCAACGCCTCGGTGAAGAAGCGGATCGCTTCGTCGTAGTCGGCGACGATCAGCGCCGTGTGTTCGAGATGCATCAGCCGCCGATCGGCTGGCCTTGGATCATGCGCACCATCTGATCGAGCGCCGCGCCCCACCCGTCGTGGAATCCCATCGCCGAATGGCGCTGCGCGGTCTCGGCGTCGGGGTGCAGGGCCGTGGCCCGGTAGCGGGTGCCGCCATCGGCCAGCGGCTCCAATTCGATCACCGCAGTGAACGCCATGCCCTCGGCGCTGTTCGAAGGCGTGACGGGGCGAAACCCGTCGCCGAGCACGGAAGTGAATACAAACCGCCTCTCGGGCACCACCTCGAGAATGCAACCGGCGTTGGGGAACTGTTCACCCTCGGGTGACTGCATCGTCGAAATGAAGCGGCCGCCGGGTCGCAAGTCGATGTCACAGGCCACGGTCAGCCACGGCAGCGGGCAGAACCACGGCATCAACTTCTCCGGGGTGGTCCACGCCTCCCACACGGCGGCGACGGGAACGGGGATCTCGCGTTCGAGGACGAGATCGGTCTCAGGGTTGGTGGCGAAGCTCATCTCTCCATCATGTCAGCCTGTCCGGGGCCAGCCGAACACGTATCTCCGAGCCTGCGGGCTCAGGACTCGGCGCGCCGGTAGAACGGCGTGGCCACCACCTCGAACGGTTCGCTGCTGCCGCGAATGTCGACGTCGACGACGGTGCCGATCTCGCGCCAGGCGACATCGACATAGGCCAAGGCGATCGGATACCCGAGTGTGGGGCTGGGGATCCCGGAGGTGACCTCACCAACCGTCACTCCGGCCGACTCGACGGCGTAGTGTGCGCGGGCCGCACGGCGGCCCTTGGCCCGCAGCCCGACCAGGGCGCGGCCAGACGTGATGCCGACGCCCCCGGCGGCCATCGAGGCGAGTGCGGCCTTGCCGACGAAGTCGCCCTCCTTGACCAAACCCACCGAGCGGCCGAGCCCGGCGCTGAACGGATCGCCAGCGAGGCCCAGCTCGTTACCGTAGAGCGGCATAGCGGCCTCGAGACGCAACGAGTCGCGGCAGGCCAACCCGGCGGGCACCATCTCCAGCGGCGCCCCGGCGGCCATCAACGCCTCCCACAACGGGCGGCGGCGGCGTCGTCGTTGCCGACGAAGATCTCGAACCCGTCCTCGCCGGTGTAGCCGGTGCGCGCCACCAGCAGATCCAATCCGGCGATCGTGTAATACGCCGCGGCGTAATACTTCAGAGCGGCCAGGGCATCATGTTGCTCGCTGGGCATCAGCGACTGCACGATCTGCTGCGCCCGCGGGCCCTGCACGGCGATCAACGAGGTCTTCGCCGAGGCGTCCTCGACAACGACATCGAATCCGCTGGCCCGCTCGACCAACTCGGCGAAGACCGTCGCCGCGTTGCCCGCGTTGGGCACCACCAGAAAGCGCTGTTGATCGGCCCCGTCGATAAAGACAGCCGGATCGGCCAGGCGGTAGCCGATGAGGTCGTCGATGATCCCGCCCTCGGCGTTGCAGATCAGCGAGTACTTGGCCCGTCCAGGCTTCACGGCGGAGAAGTTGCCGACCAGGGCATAGTCCAACATCGACGCAGCCTGCGGCCCGCTGACCCACACCTCACCCATATGGGAGAGGTCGAACAGGCCAGCGCTGCGGCGCACAGCGTGATGTTCGTTCAACTCCGACCCGTAACGCAGTGGCATCTGCCAGCCACCAAAGTCGGTGAACGCCGCGCCCAGTTGGCGGTGTTGCTCATGTAGGGCCGTGTAGCGCTCGTCGCTCATGATTCCTCATCTTCGGTGGTGTTGGCGAATGCCTCGATCGGTGGGCAGGAACAGACCAGGTTGCGGTCGCCAGCGACACCGTCAATCCGCCCGACCGGCGGGAAATACTTGTCGACGGTGACGCCGCTTGGGAACGCGGCCTGCTCGCGGCTGTAGGGTCGATCCCACTCGCTGGCGACAACCACCGCGGCAGTATGTGGGGCGTGATGCAACGGGCTATCGCCGACGGCAAGGTGCCCGTCGATGACGGCGTCGATCTCGCCGCGAAGAGCGATCATCGCCTCGATGAAGCGGTCGAGTTCATCGAGGCTTTCCGATTCGGTTGGCTCGACCATCAACGTCCCGGCAACGGGGAACGACAAGGTCGGTGCGTGGAAGCCGTAGTCGATCAGCCGCTTGGCCACGTCCTCGGCGGTGACCCCGCTGCGCTGAGTCAGCTCACGCAGGTCGAGGATGCATTCGTGGGCGACGAATCCGCCGGCCCCGCGATAGAGCACGGGGAAGTGTTCGTCGAGGCGCGTGGCGATGTAGTTGGCGGCCAGTAACGCCGACTTTGTCGCCGCCGTTAGTCCGTCGGCGCCCATCAGCCTGATGTAGGCCCAGGAGATCGGCAGCACCCCAGCCGATCCGAAGCGGCTGGCCGAAATGGGCAGGCGGCGATCGGAAGCGTCGTTGGGATCGCCGGGCAGGAACGGGGCGAGGTGCGCTCGCAGCGCCACCGGGCCAACGCCTGGCCCGCCGCCGCCGTGAGGGATGCAGAACGTCTTATGCAGGTTGAGGTGCGACACGTCGCCCCCAAAGCGACCCGGTTGCGCCAAACCGACCAGGGCGTTGAGGTTGGCTCCGTCGATGTAGACCTGGCCACCAGCGGCATGGATGGCATCGCAGACGTCGCGAACCTCGGTGTCGTAGACGCCATGGGTCGACGGGTAGGTGATCATGATCGCGGCCAGCCTGTCGCTGTTGGCGGCGATCTTGGCGGCCAAGTCATTCATGTCGATGCTGCCATCGACGGCGGTGCCGACGACGACCACCGACATACCGGCGAGCACGGCGGAGGCCGCGTTGGTGCCGTGCGCCGAGGCCGGAATCAAGCACACCGTGCGCACATCGTCGCCGCGCGAGCGGTGATAGCCGCGAATTGCCAACAGCCCAGCGAGCTCGCCTTGGGAACCGGCGTTCGGCTGGATGGAAACCCGGTCGTAGCCGGTGATCTCGGCCAGGTCGGACTCGAGTTCGTCGATCAACGCCCGCCAGCCGGTGGTCTGCGAGTCTGGCGCGAAGGGGTGGATCGAGGCGAACTCCGGCCAGGAGATCGCCTCCATCTCGACGGTGGCGTTGAGCTTCATTGTGCACGACCCAAGCGGGATCATCGTGCGGTCGAGCGCCAAGTCACGGTCGGCGAGGCGGCGGATGTAACGCAACATCTGGGTCTCGGAGCGGTGGGTGTTGAACACCGGGTGTTGCAGGTACGTGGTTTGCCTGCGCACGGCGGCCGACAGTTCAAACCCGTCCGAGGAGACGTTGCCGGTCGCCGCCGCCGCCGCCCCGAAGGCGTCGACCACGCGGTCGATGATCGCCGCGGTCGTCGTCTCATCGCACGACACGCCGACGTGGTCGGCATCGATGCTGCGCAGGTTGACGCCGTCGAGCGCTGCCGCAGCGAGCACCTGCTCAGCGCCACCGGCGACGCGCACGGTGATCGTGTCGAAGAACGATTTGTGGACGACAGCGAAGCCGTTGGCCGCCAGCCGTGCGGCCAGCGAACAGGCGTGGCCGTGCACCCGCTCAGCTATCGAACGCAACCCCTGCGGCCCGTGGTAGACCGCATACATCGAGGCGACGATCGCCAGCAAGGCCTGCGCGGTGCAGATGTTCGAGGTCGCCTTCTCGCGGCGGATGTGCTGCTCGCGGGTTTGCAGCGCCAGGCGGTAGGCGGGGCGTCCGGCGGTGTCGACGGAGACGCCAACGAGGCGTCCGGGCATCGAGCGTTCCAGGCCGGAGCGCACCGACATGAACGCGGCGTGCGGGCCGCCGAAGAACAGCGGCACGCCAAACCGTTGCGCCGAACCGACGACGACGTCGGCGCCGAGCTCACCCGGCGGGGTGATCATCGTCAGCGACAACAAGTCGGAAGCGACGGTGACCATTGCGCCGCGAGCCTTCGCTTCGGCAATCAACGCCGAGCAGTCGACGACCCGACCGGAAGCCCCCGGCATCTGCACGACGAGGCCGCCGATGTTGCCTTCGGGCAATCCAGCGCAGAGATCGGCGACGAGCAACGGCAGGCCCAACGCTTCGGCACGACCACGGACCACGGCGATGGTCTGCGGCAAGCAGTCGGCGTCGAGCACGGTCAACGCATCGGGGGAACTTTTGCGGCGCGGCGCATGACCAACACCGCTTCGGCGACGGCGGTGGCTTCATCGAGCAACGATGCGTTGGCGATCGGCAGTCCGGTGAGATCTTGGACCATCGTTTGGAAATTGAGCAGTGCTTCGAGACGACCCTGGGAAATCTCTGGCTGATACGGCGTGTAGGCGGTGTACCAGGCCGGAGCCTCGAGGATGTTGCGGCGAATAACGGCCGGGGTGATCGTGTCGAAGTATCCCTGACCGATCATCTGCACCGCGGTCTGGTTGTGATCGGCGATCGAGCGCAGAGCCGCCAATGTCTCCGTTTCGCTCATCGCCGCGGTCAGCGACAGCGGGGAGGTTTGGCGGATCGATTGCGGCACAGCGGCATCGACCAACTGCTCCACGCTGCCGAGGCCGAGCGTTTTGAGCATCACGGCGACGTCATCGGGCGCGGTGGCACCGATATGCCGATCAACAAATGCAGACATGAGGAACTCCAATGAGTCGGGGCGATGACGGGCAGCGCAACGGTCGGGTTCCTCCCCTCTGTATCGAGACCTACGATTCCAGAGTTGCCGATCCGCAGCGGTACGGGAGCCTGAGAGATTCCGGGGAGGAATTGCCCCTTCGGCACCCGCCAAAACACGGGCGGGATTCTCCCACCGCAGATCATCGGCGATTCAGTTGTCGGCGCCCACACTACCCGATGGTCGTTGCCCCTCGGCGACCAACGCAGCCACAGGGCTGAGCTGCAACATCGACTCGATGCGGCGTGTGATCACCGGATTGCCCTCGACTCGTACGACACCGTTGCGCAGCGCGTTGCGCACCGGGATGCGGCCGAGCCACACCTGATACATCGTCGTCAACTCGCTTTCGACCACCGCGTCGACCCCAAATCCTGGATCGTGCTGACACAACGACGGTCCGTGCGCGTCGTTCATCACCCAATAGCGCTCGACTCGATCGGTGAAACGGAACTCGACGACCACCCGTTTCAGCGGAACCTGGGAGAAGTCGAGGCGACCGTGGACCCACCACATCAGCAACGTCGGATCGAGTTCGCTATCGAGCGGATCACCGAACTGCCAGCGCGCACCCCATGCGCCAAGACCGAAGACCACTTCGCGCAGGTCCTCTCCAGCAGGGGTCAGCAGGTATTCGTCGCCGACGTGGTCGAGGAGTCCGGCGCGGCCGAGTTGGCGGAGCCGTTTGGCCAGCAGCGTGCGCGATAAGCCCGGATTGCACCGGGCCAGTTCGTTGAAATGCCGGGCACCGACCAGCATGTCGCGCACGATCAACAACGACCAGCGTTCGCCGAGCACCTCGAGCGCCCGAGAGATCGGGCAGTACTGGCCGTAGCCGCGTGACTCGTCGTCCATCGCAACCCCCTCTCCTCGCCGCTCACCGTAGCGCGCCGATCCGCAGATTCAGATTCGCTACCGGATCGGTCCACATTTGGGACTAGTCGGCCGTTGGCGCCCGTCGTACCTTCACAACATGAACACCACAACTGCTGTAACCACCACGAAACAACATTGGACCGGGGTCGATGTCGATAACCCATGGCTGTCGCTTGCCCGTCAGCTCGGCCCCGAGCTGGCGGCGACCTCGGCGGAACTCGACGCCTCGGGAGAGTTTGTCGGGCACGGGTATCAACTGCTCAAGGAGCGACGAATGTTCTCGATGCTCGTGCCCAGCGAGCGCGGTGGCCCGGGGGCGACGCACGCCGAAGCGTGCGCCGTGCTCGCCGAACTGGCCCGCGCCTGTCCGGCGACGTCGCTGGCCTTCTCGATGCATACGCACCTCGTCGCTGCCCAGGTGTGGCGCCACAACCGTGACCTGCCCGCGCCGGTGCTCGACAAGCTCGCGGACCAAGAGCTGGTCTTGGTCTCCACGGGTGCCTCGGATTGGATCGACTCCAACGGATCCGCCGTCAAGGTCGACGGCGGCTACCGGGTCAGCGGGCGCAAGATGCCCGCCAGTGGATGCCCCGGCGGCGACATCGTCATCACCAGCTCCCGAGTCGGTGGTGAGGTGATCCACATGGCCATTCCGTTCAGCGCTGAGGGCGTGAGTGTCGTGGAAACGTGGGACACGATGGGCATGCGGGCCACCGGGTCGCACACCGTTGTGCTCGACGACGTGTTCGTGCCCGAAGGGGCTGTGTCGCTGACCCGGCCCGGTGGGGTGTGGCATCCGGTGTGGGCCACGGTCGTCGGCGCGGCGATGCCACTGATTATGTCGACCTACGTCGGGGTTGCCGAGGAGGCGGCACAACGTGCTGTGCTGCTCGCCGGATCGAAAGCCGACAAGGCCGACACGGCAACGTCCGTTGGGCGGATGATGAATCAGCTCACCGCAGCGCGCGACTCGGCTCGGGCGATGATCGACTCCAGCGAGAACCTTCACTTTGAGAACACCGTCGAACACGCCGGAACCACGCTGAGCCGCAAAGGCAACACCACCGACGCGGTGTTGGCCACGGTCCGCCTGGCGATGGAGGTCGCTGGTGGTAGCGCCTATCAGCGAGCCTCCGGTATCGAGCGACTGTTTCGCGATGCCCATGGCGCGCTCTATCACCCGCTGCCGACAGCACGCCAGGAGCAATTCTCGGGCCGGGCGGTGCTCGGGCTCGATCCGGTTGTGGGGTGATCGCGGCCACAATGAGGTGATGACGACCATCACCCGTCAACATGCACGTCGGTTGGCGATCGGGGCTCAATTGCTGAGCGCTGATCGTCCGGCTGATCTTGCAGCCGTTGCCAGCCGACTGACGTTTCTGCAACTCGACCCGACGGCGGCGATTGCACCAAGCGCCGATCTCGTCTGTTGGAGCCGTATCGGATCGACCTATCAGCCAACCCACCTCAGCGCGGCGGTGACGGTCGATCGCACGATGTTCGAACATCGAGGCCAGGTGAGCGCCGTCGAGCCGGTGATCGTCACCCTGCGACCGATGGCCGACATCGGTCTTTATCTGGCGGAGATGATCGCACTGCGCGACACCCCGTCGCGAGTCACCGACTGGTTGAATGCCAACGCCGGGTTTCGTCAGCGGGTCCTCGATCAACTCCGTGAGAGCGGTCCGCTGCAGTCGAAGGAGATCCCCGATACGAGCGAAGTCAGCTGGCAATCAACCGGCTGGACCAACGACCAGAACGTCACCCAGTTGCTGCAGTTCCTCAGTTCGCGCGGCGAGGTTGCCGTCGCCGGTCGTCGTGGGCGGCAACGTTTGTGGGACGTGGCCGAGCGGGTCTATCCCGCCGACGTCGAGGTCGTGGCGGTCGACGAGGCCCAGTGGGTGCGTGACGAACGGTTGTTGCGTTCGCTCGGCATCGCTCGGCCGCAATTCGTCGGTGACGCCGGCATGCCGGTGGAAGTTGAAGGAAGCGCTGGCTGGTGGCGCATGGATCCAGCAGCGGCAGTCGATGATTTTGTCGGCCGGACGGCGCTGTTGTCGCCGTTCGACCGGTTGATTCACGACCGCGACCGTGCCCGTGAAGTGTTTGAATTTGAATACACACTGGAAATGTATAAACCCGCGGCACAACGGCGTTGGGGCTACTTTGCCTTGCCGATCCTGCACGGCGACGAGTTGGTCGGAAAGCTTGACGCGGTGGTCGATCGTCGGCGAAACGTCCTGTCGGTCAACGCCATCCACCTCGACGCAGGACACAGCGCCGAACTCACCGCGGTCGTGTTTGACCAGGTAGCTGCGTTGGCCGAGTGGCTGGGCAGCCAATGGGAGATTGTGTAGTTAACGCTCCGTTGAACGGTATGTATTGTTTGTCTCGTCAAACTCTCTTCAACGATATGAAGCACATCAGGAAGTTTCCCTATCTCCTGTCAGCGGGTCTCGCCTTGTCGGCTATTGCCGCGTGTGGGAGTTCCGCCGACCAGGCATCCATCGATACCGTCGCCAGCGTTACCGTCGAACCAACCGTGCCTGTCGCGGCCACCGAGGTCGCAGTGACGGTGTCGGCTGCTGACACGATGCCGCCAGCACCGGCGGGGCAGTTGCTCGGTGGCGATGTGACGACCGCCGAGGAGGTATCCGCTTCGCTCGCCGAGGAGGTCAGCGGAACCTGCGAGAACGTGGAGACGCAACAGAAGTGCCTGTTCTACCCGAGCGCCGCGGCCAGCCCGGTTGAGGAGTTGATGGTCGACTGCAACTCGTTGTTCAGCTTTGCCAACCCGTCACCGCGCATGGCGGAGTTCACCGACGACCCGACACCGATCGAGGGCATCGCCGCCGCCGCCCGGTTCCGCACGATGACCGCCCCGACGATCAAGGCCGAGTTCGAGATCGAGCTCGCCAAAGGTCCCACGACGATGTGCTCTGTTCAGCTGATTCTCAAAGAGGGCGACCCGGCGAGCTACCAGGCGCAGTTGACAACCATCGCCGCAGCCGTTGCCGGACGCCTCAGTTGAGCAGCTGAGCGGCTCGGGTCAGACCGAGCCGCCGGTGATCTCGATGTTCTGCCCGGTGAGATAGGAGGCGTCATCGGAAAGCAGGAAAGTGACGACTGCGGCCACTTCGTCCAAGGTGCCATAACGGCGCATCGGCACCATGTTGATCATCTGCTCGGCAACGAGCGCGGGTTCATGGGCGTAGTACTGGCTGCGCGTCGCCGCCTGGGATGCCACCTGGTTGTCCCACATCTTGCCCGGCCCGATGAACGCCGGAGAGATGGCGTTGACCCGAATCCCCAATGGAGCTAGGTCCTTCGCAGCAGATTTAGTCAAACCGATGACAGCCGCTTTCGATGCCGAGTAGGCGGCCATGTTCGGCGCGCCACCAACCCCGGCCATCGATGCCGAGTTGACGATCACGCCGCCACCGGCGGCGGTCATCGCCCGCGCCGCAGCCTGCAGCACCTGAAAGACCCCGACGACGTTGACCTCGAGGATGCGGCGAAGATCAGCGCTGGGGTAGGCCGGCATGGCGACGAAGCCGCCCTGGTATCCGGCATTGTTGAACAACCCACGCACCGGCCCGAATTCTTCGACGCAGCGCTTGACCAGATCGTCGACGGCACCTTCATCGGTGACATCGCACGTCGAGGTCCAACACGACGCGCCGGTTTCGCGTATCGCTGTGGCGGTGTGTTCGAGGGCGTCGTGCGCCGACGGGTGATCGGTCGCGGCGACAATCCACCCGCTGCGGGCCAGGCGCAGCGCGCTCGCCCGGCCGATGTCGCCGGCAGCGCCGGTGACCAGAACGATGCGGTCGCTCCGTGCGGTCATCAGCGACGCTGCCTACGACGCCGCGCCGAGGGTGATTGCGCCGCTGCCCAATCGTGGACCATCGGCCGAGAAGAGATGCCCGCCGCCGACCAACGAGGCGGCGACGGTTTCGCCGGCCTTGCCTGGGAACGGTGCAGTGACCTTGGCGACCAACGGGACCTTGGCACCCTCGTGGTCGATGAGCAGGTGGACGAACGCCTCGGACCCGAGATCTTCGACGGTGCGGATGACACCTTGCAGCGGACCGCTGCCGATGTTGACAACCTCGGGGCGGAAGCCGACGACGGCCATGGCTGCATCGGGTTTGGCACCGGCGACGCCGACCGGTGAACCCGCTAACACCGCCTGGCCATCGCTCACCGCGCAGGTGACCAGGTTCATCGCTGGGCTGCCGATAAAGCCGGCGACGAACAGGTTGGCGGGCTCGTGGTACAGGGTGCCGGGAGCGTCGCACTGCTGCAAGATGCCGTCTTTGAGCACGGCGACGCGATGGCCCATCGTCATCGCCTCGACCTGGTCGTGGGTGACGTACACGGTGGTCACGGCCAGGCGGGCTTGCAGTTCGGAAAGTTCGGTGCGGGTCTGCACACGCAGCTTGGCATCGAGGTTCGACAGCGGCTCGTCCATCAGATACACCGCCGGCTTGCGGACGATAGCGCGGCCCATGGCCACTCGTTGGCGCTGTCCACCGGAGAGGTTCTTGGGCTTGCGGTCGAGGTACGGTTCAAGATCGAGGATGCGCGCTGCTTGCTTGACCCGCTCCATTCGTTCTTGCTTGGGAATACCGGCTTGCTTCAAGGCGAAACCCATGTTCTCGGCCACGGTCAGCTGTGGGTACAAGGCGTAGTTCTGGAAGACCATGGCGATGTCACGGTCGCGTGGACGAACCGCCGAGACGTCACGATCACCAATCGAAATCACGCCACCATCGAGCGGCTCGAGGCCGGCGAGCATGCGCAGCGCCGTCGACTTGCCGGAACCCGACGGACCGACGAGCACCAAGAGCTCGCCGTCGCGAATTTCGAGATTCAGCTCATTGACAGCTGGACGCGACGTCCCTGTGTAGAAACGGGTTGCATTCTCAAAACGAACGGTTGCCACGGAAATCTCCTTGAAAGCAGCGGTGAATCACTTGATCGCGCCCATCGCCAGGCCACGGATCATGCGCTTCTGCGCCATCCAACCGGCGACGACAACGGGCAGGCTGGCGAGCACGGAGGCCGCCGAGAGTTTGGCGAGGAAGTTCTCTTTCTCGCTGATGTTGGTGGTCACCCAGATCGGAATCGTCTGTGCGTCGGCACTGTTCAATTGCAGAGCGAAGAAGTATTCGTTCCAGGCGAAGATCATGCACAGCAGCGCAGTGGCGGCGATGCCCGGCACGGCGATCGGCAGGATCACCGACTGCAACTGGCCACGCAGGCTGGCACCGTCGATCTCAGCGGCCTCGATCAGTTCCCGAGGCACCTCTTGGAAGAACGAGCGCAACATCCATACCGCCAGCGGCAGGTTCATCGCCGTGTACAAGATGACCAGCACGGTACGGGTGCCAAGCAGGTTGAAGTCCCTGGCCAGGATGTACAGCGGCAAGATCGAAGCGACCATCGGCAAGAACTTCGTGGAGATGAAGAACAGCAAGACGTCGCGCCACTTCTTCACCGGACGGATCGCCAGGGCGTAGGCCGCGGGGATCGCCAAGATCAACACGATTGCGGTGGAGACGAACACGGTGAATGCCGAGTTGGAAAAGGCGGTGCTGAAGGAAAGGACACCTGAGGTCGACTCGGTGACCTCGCGATAGCGGTCGAGCGAAGCGTCGAAGAAGACCTTGGGATCGCCAACGGCGTCGAGTTCTTCTTTGAATGAGCTGATGACCACCCAGAAGATCGGGAAGAAGAACAGCAGGCCGACGAGCCAGGCCAGCAAGCCAAGAAAGGCATTGGTCCAACGGTTCTCGCCGATGCCAAGAGAGCTGCCACGTGTTTTCATCAGACGATTTCCTCTCCCTCGAGCAACCCGGACAACAACCGGAGCGACAGGTTGGCGATGATCAGGGCGGCGACCACGACGACGATCGAGTAGGCCGACGTGCGCCCGAACAGCCAGCCGCCGCCGATCGATCGCTTATAGATAAAGAACGGCAGGTTTGTCGAGCCAGGTCCACCGCCGGTCATCACCGAGATGTGGTCGAAGGCCTGGACGATGTAGATCGCCCCCAGCAGTGTGCCGAGTTCGAAGTAGGGGCGCAGGTGGGGCAGCGTCAGCTGACGAAAGACCCCGAAGGTGGTGGCGCCGTCGACCTTGGCTGCCTCGAGCACGTCGCTCGGTTGGCCTTGCAGACCGGCGAGCATGATCAACATCATGAACGGCGTCCACTGCCAGACCAAGACGGTGACCACCGAGGCGGTTGGATGTTTGGAGACCCACTCGACCGAGTCCATGCCGAGCAGTTCCAGCACCCAGTTCAACACGCCGTAGAGCTTGTTGAACATTTGCAGCTTCCAGATCAACCCGGCAACCACCGGCATGATCAGGAACGGGGTAATCAAAAGGGTACGCACGAAGCCCTGTCCGAAAAACTTGCGATCGAGCAGGATGGCGAACAGGGTGCCGAGGATCAAAGAGATCAACACAGCGGAAACGGTCATCGTCACCGTGACGACGGCTGCTTCGCGAAAGAAGCGTTCGTTACTGGAAAACAGCTTGGTGTAGTTCTCAGCACCGACGAATTCGCGTGGCGATGGTGGGACGAGCTTCCAGTTCGTCAGGCTGTAGTAAATGCTCATCAGGAACGGAATCTGTGTGATGAGCACCGTAAAGATCAATGCGGGCAGCAGTGGAAACCGCCGCCTCCAAGGCTGATCGAGCGGCGACTTTGGCTTGGCGATCGTGGCCATTGTCCTCCCCCTTCGAAACGTAAACGTGACGTGATGTCTTGCGAAAAGAAAGGGTGGGGGCACCCACACCGAATGCCCCCACCCAGATCTTTGGGTTACTTAGCTCGAAACCGCCGAGGCGATGTCGTGGCAGTCTGCCAGGGCGTCGTCGACGCTCATGTTTCCGGCGATGACGCTGGAGAACAATTCGGTGCACTGGTTGCCGACGTCCTGGAACTCAGGAACACCGACGTACTGCACGCCGGGCAGGCCCGGACGCTTGGTGGTGCCGGGGTTGGCGATCGGCGCAGCGGCCATGGCATCGAGGGTCGGCTGAGCGAACGCAGCGGCGGCCTCTTGATACTCGGGCAGGGCGTAGGTCGAGTTACGAGTTCCTGGCGGAATGCCAGCCCAACCGCCAGCGATCAACGTGCCAGCCTGCTTGAGGTAGTCGGGACCAGTAGCGAAGGACAAGTACTGCCAAGCAGCGTCGGCATTCTTTGTCGTCTTCGGGATGGCCAAGGCCCAGCTCCACAGCCAGCCTGATGCCGCGGTCTTGTTGACCGGAGCCAAGGCGTAGCCGAGCTTGCCCTTGATCGGGCTGTCGTTGCCTTCCAGGTTGGAAGCAGCAACGGTGGCGTCGTACCACATTGCGGCCTTGCCGTCCTGCATTGCCTTGGTGCACTCGTTGTACGACGAGTTGGCGGCGTCGTCTTCACCGGCGGCAGCGAGCAGCTCGGTGTAGAAGGTCAGCGCTTCTTTGAACTCTGGCTGATCAACCTGCGAGGCGCCGATCGAACCGTCAGCGTTTGCCTCCCACCAGGTGCCACCGAAGGTATTCAACACGGTGGTGAACGCAGCGCCCAAGTCGCCCCAGCCCGGCTTGCCACGAAGGCAGATGCCGGCCATTTCTGGGGTGTCGACAGCCTTGGCGATCTCGGCCACTTCGGCCCAGGTCGGTGCTGCTGGCATGGTCAGGCCTGCGGCCTCGAGTACGTCCTTGCGATACATGAGGAACGACGACTCGGCGTAGAACGGCGCTGCGTAGAGCGAGTCACCGACCGAGAGACCGCCGCGAACCGAAGGAATCAGGTCGTCGATCATGTAGGTGGCGTCGGCCTTGGCCAACGGGGTGAGGTCGGTGAGCAAGCCCGCTGCACCGAACTGCGGTGCCTCGAACATGCCGATCATCATCACGTCGAACTGCTCGCCGCCACCGGCGACGTCACGTGTGGTGACTTCGCGCAGGTCGCCTTCGCCGAGGATCGAGTAGTTCACCTTGATGCCGGTCTTGGCGGTGAACAGTTCGGGCGTCAGCTTGACGATGTCTTCCATCTGCGGGTTACCGACGATGGCGACAGTGATCTCCTGCCCAGCGGCAGGAGTCGCCGTCGTGGCATCAGGCGCGGCTGGCGTGGTGACGTCGGCTGCCTCTGGCTCGTCGCTGCCGCAGGCTGCGGCGGTGAGAGCGAGCGTGGTAAGAGCAGCGAGCGCTAGGTAACGCTTGCCTCTCCGACTGGAACTTGATTGCATTGGGTCTTCCCCCTGTTTTTGTCACGGACAATGTGGCGGAGGTCACGACCTCCGCTGGATCCTATTGTTATGTGGTTTTGTGTGCGAATGCAAGCTGTAAACCACATATTCTGAGACTTGAGATGTTGTTTTGTGTTGGTTTACACTCCGAGTCGTGAATGCACATCGCACAATCGTCCCAATTGCCGCTTCGACTCTGGGGGACATCGCCGATCGAGGGGTCCCGGTTCCGACCTACGACCGCGCGGCGCTCAAGCCGAAGATCGTTCACGTCGGCGTCGGTGGCTTTCACCGTGCCCACCTTGCGTTGTATACCGACGAGCTCGCCACCGGTGGTTCGAACTGGGGCATTCGTGGCTTGGGCCTGCTTCCTGGCGACCAGCGCATGGCCGATGCCCTCGGGGCGCAAGACCATATGTACTCGCTGACCGAGAAGGGAACGGGTGTGACGTCAACTCGCGTCATCGGCAGCATCATCGATTTTGTCGTCGCCGCTGGTGACGACTCCGCCGCTATCGCCGCGATCGCCGACGAGGACGTCGCCATCGTCTCGTTGACGATCACCGAGTCTGGTTACTCCGAGCCGGGTGTCGGTGAGCGCAATACCTTCGACCTCCTGGCCGAGGCGCTGGAGCAGCGCCGCACGGGTGGACTCGGGCCGGTCACCATCCTCAGCTGCGACAACCTTCCTGGCAACGGCGACGTCGCCAAGTCAGCGATGCTCGCTGCTGCACAGCGCCACTCCGCCGCGTTGCATCTCTGGGTCGAGACGTCGTGCAGCTTTCCGAACTCGATGGTCGATCGCATCACGCCGGTCACCAGCGACAACGACCGCACCTGGCTAGCAGAGACGCTGGGCATCGAAGACCGCTGGCCGGTCGTCGCCGAACCATTTCGCCAGTGGGTCATCGAAGACAATTTCGTCGCCGGGCGACCAGCGTGGGAAGACGTCGGCG
Organism: uncultured Acidimicrobiaceae bacterium; assembly: GCA_963732585.1. Lineage (GTDB taxonomy): Bacteria > Actinomycetota > Acidimicrobiia > Acidimicrobiales > Ilumatobacteraceae > WLMZ01. The sequence goes on from CAVSZY010000004.1 coordinate 1,134,841, forward strand.
CGCTGTTCACCGACAATGTCCATGCCTGGGAGCTGTACAAGCTGCGCATGCTCAACGCCGGGCACTCGTGCATTGCTTACCTGTGTGCGCTCGCTGAGATCACCTTTGTCGACGAGGCGATGGCCCTGCCGATGGTGCACAGTTACCTCAGCGACCTGCTACATCTCGAAGCGTTGCCCACGCTTCACGAGATCGCCGGTCATCCTCGTGAGGAGTACATCCGCATCGTGCTGGAGCGATTCGCCAACACCGGAGTTCGCGATCAGATCGCTCGTTTGTGCATCGACGGGACGGCGAAGTACCCAACCTTTTTGATCCCGACCATCGTTCGCCAGCTTGAACTCGACGGTCCGATCGAACGCTCGACGCTGGCCTTGGCTGGGTGGGCTCGCTATTTGGGCACGATCGATCCGGGCAAGCAGGCCTTCGACGCCGCCGGTTTCCGGCCTCGCCAGATGGCCCGCCAGGCGCTGAACGATCCCTTGGCATTTCTCGATTTTGACGCCGTCTTCCCGCCGGCGCTGCGCGACAACGAACGTTTCCGCAAGACCTTTGCCTTGATGGCGCAGCGACTTGACGAGATGGGACCGTTGCGGGCAATGATGTCGTGACGACACAGCGGGATCGGAGTAGGCGATGAGCGTCACCAGCGAGACGGCGAGAACGGCGAGGCTTCCTCACCACCGGCAACAGGAGATTTACCTGCTTGCGCTGCGCAATCGATCCGTCGATGTCGCCGATCTCGCCCGTCAATTCGACGTCACCACCGAAACGATTCGCCGCGATCTCAGCGAACTGCAGGAACGAAAGTTGCTGCGCCGCGTCCATGGCGGGGCGGTGCCGGTGCAACGCCAATCACACGAGCCGATGCTCGTCGCCCGCGACGCACTGAACACGGAACAGAAGCACGACATCGCCAAGCTCGCGGTGCAACAGATCCCCGAGAAGGGATCGGTGATCATCGACTCGGGTTCGACCGGTCAACGCCTCGCCGAATTGTTCCCCAACAATCGTGGTGTGCACGTCATCACCAATTCACTGATGACGGGCGTGACGCTTGCCCGCCAAGGCGTCACCGATCTCACCGTGCTCGGTGGCAGCGTGCGCACCAACACCTTGGCGATGGTCGACGCCTCGGTGGTCGACGCGGTGCAACGACTGCGGGTCGATGTCTTGTTCATCAGCTGCGACGGCCTCTCGCTGGAGCGCGGCCTGACGACGCCGTACCGCGAGGAGAGTCTGGTCAAGCGGGCGATGATCGACGTCGCCCGGTGGGTGGTGGCGATCGTCGACGCCAGCAAATTCGGCAACGATCAAACCTTTGGCTATGCCGACTTCGACGACATCGACGTGCTGATCACCGATCGCCGTGCCTCCGACGACGACGTGCGCCGCATCGAAGAACACAACATCGAGGTTCTCCGTGCCTGAACCAACCTCGGGGTTCGCTCGGTTGGAGGCGATCGCCATCGAGGTCGCCGTCGAGGCATCGCACGTGATCGCCGCAGCGATCGGTCATGCCGTCGATCTCGGCCGCAAGTCGTCGCCGTCGGATGTCGTCACACAAACCGATATCGACACCGAACGCCTGATCCGACAGCTCCTCGCCCAACGCTCGCCGGGCAGTGGCGTCATCGGCGAAGAGGGCGACGATACCCCGCCCAACGACGGTGACGACCTGACCTGGATCGTCGATCCGCTCGACGGCACGGTGAACTTCACCTACGGCATCCCGACGGTGGCGGTCAGCATCGCCGCGTCGACCGGCGGTCGGGTGGTCGCTGGCGCGGTCGTCGACGTCGTCAGCGGCGAGGTGTTCAGCGCATCGTTGGGCAATGGGGCGCGCCGCGCCGACCTCGTCCTCGTCGGCTCCGCATGCCGTCGCCTTGAGGACGCCATCGTCGCCACCGGGTTCTCCTACGCAGCCGAGCTTCGTCAGATTCAGGGAGCTGTCGTCGCCGCGTTGCTGCCGGCGATCCGTGATTTGCGTTGCTTTGGATCAGCGGCGCTGCAGTTGTGTTGGGCCGCGCTGGGCAGAATCGACGCTTATTTCGAGCGCGACACCAAGCTGTGGGACTATTCCGCTGGAGCGTTGATCGCTGCCGAAGCGGGGTTGCGCCTCGAGCTGCCGTGCCCGGAAAACGGTGGTCTCTCGGTGGCCGCGCCGCCGGCGATCTTCGACGACCTACGAGATCGCGTGGAGATGCCGCTACGGCCCAACCTCGGCGCGCAACAAGTCGAGAGCATGGGTGCTCGGTAACCCCTCGGTGACCCGTGCCGCAGCAGAAGCGATCCGCTGGCGGTGCAGTTCGACAACGTCGATGCCGCCCAACGCTTCGACGACTCGCGAAAGGTAGGCGTCGTGGAGATTGCGCAGCGTGCCCGGATCCGCGCCCGGCAGGTGCGGCAAGCTTGCATCGATCAGGCCCCCGGCACCCATCAACACCGAGCTCCGGGCGACGTCGGTGAGGCGATCACCGCGCGACGAATCGAACCAATCGAGCGGGACGAGACCGTCGTCGGCGATGATCACGTTGCCCGGATGGAGATCGCCGTGGCACAGCGACAGTCGGTCGGCGGCTGAGCCTCCCATCTCGTATCCGCCGACAAAGGCGGCGAGACGGACATCGTCGATCAACGGTCGAGCCTGTCGCAGTTTGCTCGCCAGACGATCCCGTTGCAGTGGCAGTCGCATCGGTGGCGCCGCAGTGAGCACAGCCAAGTGCAAGTCGGCCAGAGCGACGCCCATCGCTGGCGCGCAGGTGTGGTCATCACGAATCAGCGACCACATCGACGGCCCATGAATCCGCTCGTAGACGATGCAGGTGCGCCCGTCACGTTGGACGACGTCGTGCACCGTCGCGACCCGAAAACCGCGCGAGCTGACAGCATCAGTGAAGCGGGCCTCGTAGACCAGCCATTCGTTGGGGGTTGAAGGCAACGGAATCTTGATGACGCGATCGGTTCCGAGTTCGTACACCTGCGAGCGCAGGCCCGCACCGATCATCGCCCCGAGCATCATCAGCCGTAGCGTAACCATGCGTGGACCCGGCAATACTGGCGTCATGACGATCACTGCCGATCCCGAAGTCATCGCCCTGCGCCGTCAGCGCCTCGAAGATGCCAGAGCGACGCTCAAAGGACGTTTTGTCGGCATCGATGAAGTGATCGACGAACTGTGTGATGCGATCACTGTCTGGTACCTGATGCCGGAAATCCTGCGGCGACCGGTGATCGTCAACCTGTGGGGGATGACCGGGGTCGGGAAGACGGATCTGATTCGCAAGCTGGTCGACGCACTCGATCTGCTCGACCGTTTTGTCGAGGTTGAGCTGTCGAACGGTGACGGCACCTCTTGGCATTCGTCGGTGGCCTCCTGCCTTGCTCGCACCGGTGCGCTCGACGGTCGCCCGACGATGATTCTGTTCGACGAGATTCAGCGATTCAACACGATCGACAGCGATGGCAAACCGCTGACGACGACCAAGTTTGCTGATTTCTGGGAGTTGCTGTCCGATGGCCGGCTGGCCCGGCGCGACCGAACAGATTTCGAGCAGACGATCTCGGAAATGAGCTACGCCGTGCGGGATATCGAGCGGCGTCGCTCGCGCGGCGAGGACGTGCATGAGGACCCGATCGGCGTCTGGTCAGCGCAGAGTCTTATCGGGCTGTTTGGTCTGCAGGTCGAGGTCGAGGAGCTCTGCGACATGCTCCCCAGCCAGGTGATTCCGCTGATGCGTCAAGCTTTAAATGGCAAGCGGATGTACGCCCCGATCGATTGTTCGAAGAGCCTGTTGATCATTTCCGGGAACCTCGACGAAGCCTTCACAATGGCCGGTGAGGCGGGCGAGGCCGATGTCGATGCCGACATCTTTCATGCCTTCACCTCGAAGATCACCGTCGTCGATATCAAGAACGCCCTGACCCGTCGGTTCAAACCCGAGCAGGTGGCCCGCTTCGGAAACGTGCACCTGATCTACGCCTCACTGCGCCGCGCCGACTTCGAAGAGATCATTCGCCGTCAACTCGACCTTGTCGCCAGCTCGACCTCTGCGGCCTTCGGGTTGCAGATCACGCTGGATCCCTCGATTGGCGACCTGGTCTATCGCAACGGCGTGTTCCCGGTGCAAGGTGTCCGTCCGGTGCTCTCCACCGTCGGCGACATCGTCGAGACCAACCTGGTGAAATACGTCTTCGAGGCCTACATGAACAAGGCCACATCGGTGGATCTGCGCTACGACACGGCGGCACGCCAGCTCGTCGCTACGCTTGACGCAACGCACGTAATCCGCACGCCATTCGATGGTCGCGTCGATCGCATCCGGCAGAACGCGCTGGCCGACACGGTGGCCAACGTTGCCGTGCACGAGGCCGGGCACGCCGTGGCCTATGCCCGTCTGTTCGGGCTTGCCCCGCTGCAGCTGCGGGCCAAGGTGGCCAGCTCTTACGTCGGCGGTTTCACCTTCCCGCATCGCCTCCACGAGACCGAATCGACGTTGTTGGCCAAGGTCAAGGTCTATCTCGCCGGCGGCCTCGCCGAGGAGTTGATCTTCGGCAGCGCCCACGCCACGATCGGTCGTGCCGCCGACCGCGAAGCCGCCACGCAGATCGCCATCGACTACGTCCGCCGCTTCGGCTTCGACGAGGAGTTCCAAGCGGCGTACACGCTCGACATGGCCTACTCGATGAATCGCAACGACACGGACATCGACATCGAGAAGCTGATGGAACGCCTCGTCGCCGACACCCGCCAGCTGCTCGGCGAGAACCGCGAGTTGTTGATTCAGTTGTCCAGCCGTTTGGCTGAGCAAGGCGAGTTGGCCGCCGTCACCGTCGCCGAAATCACGGCCGCACACGGGGTGGCTGTCGAGGTTCGCCCGGAAGGCTTCCTCGTCGCTCACCCCTACGCAGCGGCGCTGACCGAGCTATAGGCCGCGGCTCGCGCCGGGTCGCGATGGGCGTTGAACCTGTAGACGGCGGTGGCCAGCACCGCCGAGGTCACAAACGCCAGCGACAGCGGCCAGGTCGTGCCATTGAAGGCGCGATCGACGAAGCCAGCGGCGATCGCCCCGATGACCGATGGGACCATGCCGAACAGCGCGGCGGCGGTGCCCGCGATGTGCCCGAGCGGACGCATCGCCGCAGCATTGATATTGCCCAGCAGCACGGTGTGAAGCGCCAGTTGGGCGCCCATCGCCGGGGCGAAGATTGCGAATGGTGGGCGGCCGCCACCAGTGGCAGAGACAACGACCAGCAGCAGCGCGGCGGCCAGGTAGCCAACGAAGAGGACCCGGATCCACGGGTCGAGTCCGCGGGTGACGACGAGGCGGCGGTTGAGCAACATGCCAGCGCCCATCAGTAGGGCAAAGCCACCAAAGATTGCTGGAAACCAGGTTTTGAGATCGAAGACCTCATCGACGACGATCTCCGAACTGGTCAAGTAGGAAACGAAGGCCATCGTCAGGATGGTGATGCAGGCCAGGTTGAGCGGCGTGCCTGGTGTGCGCAACACGGCTTTGCAGCTGGCGAGCATGCCCAAGGGTTGCCCGTCGGCGTCGGTTGGTGCCGCGGTGCGAACCTGTTCGGGCGGCAGCCGCAGGGCGAGCACCGCAACCAAAACGGCGGCGGCGACGCACATCCAATAGACCATCTGCCACGGTCCGACGGCGACAACGCTGGCACCCAAGGCGGGGGCGATCGCTGGCACGATGATGAACACGGCCATGATCGTCGACATCTGTTTGGCCATCTGCGCGCCTTCGAATGAGTCGCGAACCAACGCCATGGCTGCTACACGTGGCCCAGCGGAACCGAGGCCCCAGACGAACCGGGCGACGAGCATGGTGCCCAGCGTCGGTGCCAGCGCAGCGCCGATCGCCCCGACGATGAACAAGGCCAGTCCGCCCCACAACACTCGGCGGCGTCCGTAGCGATCACTGAGCACACCGGCGGGTAAGAGCCCGAGCCCATTGCCGATAAAGAAGACGGTGATCACGCTGCCGACTTTGGTGGAGTCGGGTTCGAGGCCCATCGCCGCACGTATGTCGCCGAACGCGGGGAGCACCGAGTCGATCGACAGCGCCATCACGGCGATCGACATCGAAATGACGAAGTTGAACCCCTTGCTCCCGGGCGCGAACGTAGACGGCCGGTAACGCAACATCGTCTTCAGGGTATCGGCGGGTCAGCGATTAGCTGGACTTGGCGACGAGCTCAAAGTGCTCGACCACCGGCGGCTCGGCGAAGAACGGGCCGACGATCGATCGCCACTCGGTGAACAGCGGGCTTTCGCGAAAGCCCACCGTGTGTGCCTCGAGCGTCTCCCAGAAGATCGTCAACACATACCGCTGCGGGTTCTCGACCCCCCGGTTGACCTTCCAACCGCGACAGCCATCGGCCCTGGCGATGACTGTCGACAGGCCACGCTCGACCGCTTCGTCGAAGGCGTCGTTCTGGCCCGCAGCGATGCGGATGTCGGCAAGTTCAAGGATCATGGAAAACGAGTGTAGGCAGGCGTTGTCTGCGGGGCAGCCAGCATTGTTCAATCACTTGGGTGATCAACTGCGACGAGCATCTGCGGACGCAGCTGACAATGAATCTGGCGAATCATGATCGACGCCAGGTCCCGCTCGACGGTCGCAAACATGCCGCGGTGGCGATCGTCGTCATCGACAGCGAGTCGACCGACCCAGTCAGCCAGCCTGGTGAGGCAGCATTCGTGCTCTGCCGTCGGGCCCGTTCGCTGCGGACGCACTCGGCGCAGTGGGCGCTACCGGGCGGGCGGTGTGATCCCGGGGAACTGGTCGAGACGACGGCGTTGCGTGAGATGCACGAAGAGGTGGGGTTGGAACTTGGCACCGACGCGGTGCTCGGGGCGCTCGACGACTATCCGACCCGCTCGGGCTATGTGATCACGCCGGTGGTCATCTGGGGTGGAGTCGGCCGGGAGTTGGTACCAAATCCCGCCGAGGTCTCACGGGCCTATCGGGTGAGCCTGGATGACCTCTGTCGTTCCGATTCGCCGCGGTTCGAGACGATTCCCGAGATCGATCAGCCGATCGTTCAGGTGCCGTTGCTCGGCGACTTGATCCACGCTCCGACGGCTGCGCTGCTGGTGCAGTTCCGCTGGGTGGCGATCGAAGGTCGAACCGACGATCACCGCGTCGATCGCTTTGGCGAACCGGTGTTTGCCTGGCGTTGACGACGTTGTCTCCGCCTTGCTGGGTTCGATCACCTACGAGATCGTCCATCGGGCGCCGTTGCCGGTTCAACCTCGGGAATACTTAAGGGCTTGATGCCCAATCCTCCACAGACGTTTGGCGAGCCGCTCGGCCATCGCCCGGGCATCGACGGCTTGCGGGCGGTCGCTGTCGCCGTGGTGGTCATGTTCCACGCCGACGTGTTGCCCGGCGGTTGGGTTGGGGTCGACACGTTCTTCGCGCTCTCCGGATGGTTGATCACTGGACTGCTGCTCGCGGAGGCGGATCGAAGCGGTGGCCGCATCGACCTTGTCGCCTTTTGGCGGCGGCGTTTTCGGCGCCTGCTGCCCGCGGTTGCCGTGGTGCTGGCGGGGGTCCTCGTGCTCGGTCTCGTCGGCGCGCTCGATATCCGCCGCCGAGGGGTACTCGGCGCCGTGACCTACAGCACGAACTGGTTGAACATCGCCGGGGGCGACAGCTATTGGGAGCAGTTCGCCGACCCGGATCCGTTGCGCCACCTCTGGTCGCTGGCTGTTGAGGAGCAGATCTACCTGCTGTGGCCAATCATCGTCTTGTTGACGTTGGCGGTAGCTCGTCGGGCGATTGCCGTACGGCTGATGGCCTTGGCGCTGGCGATCATCTCGACGGCGATCGGGGTGCTCGGGGTCGATCGTGGCTGGAGTGTCGACCGGCTCTACCAAGGCAGCGACACCAGGGCGGCGATCTTCCTGATCGGCGCAGCGAGCGCCGGGTTGACGGTCCGGCGATTGTCGTCGGCGGTGAACACCGCGGCGGTCGTTGGTGCCATCGCCATCGCCTTGGTGGTTGGAAGCCGGGGCGTCGACGCAGTGCGCCAGCCGGTCGCCATGGCGGTGATCGCCGTCGCCGGGTTGATCGCCGTCGTCGCCGCCTCCGGGGTGGCCAGTGGACCGCTGTGTTGGGGCCCGTTGCGCCGGGTGGGTGCCTGGAGCTACGGCATCTACCTGTGGCATTGGCCGTTGACGGTGGCCTTCGCTGGCCAGTTGGCGGGCTGGTCGCTGCTGGCCGTCGTTGCCTCGCTGAGCGCGGTGTGCGCCGCTATGTCGCACACGCTGATCGAGACCCCGATCCGCCGCCACGGCTTGATCGGCTGGCGACTGCCGGTCGGCCTCGGGTTGAGCGCAACCGTCACCGCCGCGGCGTTGCTCGTCGCCACGCCGGTGATTCCCGACGCTGCGGTCGACGCCTCGCGACTGCCGCCGCCGACGTTTAGCACCGACCCGCCGCCGACGGCCACCGACGCCAACGGCAGTCCGACCGTCACCACGCCGGACCGCCCCCGTGTGCTCGTCGTTGGTGACTCCGTTCCGGCGTTGGCGCATCGGGAGATCGCCGCCTCCGGACTACAGGCTGGGTATGAGGTCGCGGTCTATGCCATCGAGGCCTGCGTCGGCTCCCCGCACGAGTCCGATCAACTGGCCCCGGATCACTGCCGTGAGTTCATCGAGGGCATCGACGACACGATCGAGCGCCTGCGCCCTGACGTGGTGATGTGGTGGTGGGGCGGTACCGGAGCGTCGGGCGAGTGGCGCGATGCCCCCTATCAGATGTGCGCACCGGAGGGCCGCACGGCAATCAGCGAGCAGGCCGCCTGGCTAACCGAACTAGCTGGTGACTACCGGTCGGTGTTGGTGGCACCTGTGCCGCGATCCGACCTCGATGCCATGGCCGCAGCGGGCACGCAATGTCAGACCGATACCTACCTGGCCAGCGGTGCCGCGGTGCTGCGGCTCGATCTCGCCGCCTGCGCTGCGTACCCCAATGGATGCACGGTGTTTGGCCGCAGCGATGGCCTGCACTACACGGTCGATGGTGGTCTGGCAGCTGGGGCGGAAGTCTTCCGGCTGCTCGGCGAGGCGGTTCCGACCGATACCGCAACGGTGATTGAGCTGTCGCCAGCAGCGTCGTGGTCGACGACGAACCCTGGCGGCGGTGGTGCGATGAACTCACCGGTGATCTCGCCGACTGGTTCCTGGGGCGTCGGTACCGATCTCTCCGGGTGGTACGTTTCTGCCGACCGCGGTGCGTCTTGGCGGGCTGTGGGCGCCACCCAGGGTCTCACCGAGACGCATGTTTCTGCAGCGGCGGCCACGGCCGATGGACGCTGGCTAGTTGGCACGGAGAACGGAATCTTCGAAGTCAGCGGCGAAGGATCGACGGCGACTCAGGTCGTCACCGGCGGATACATCAGCGCGCTCGATGTTGCCGCAGGCGAACCCGACGTCGTCTACGCGGCATCGCAGATTGCGTGGGATGGCCTCGCGCCGACGGTGCTGCGCAGTGACGATGGCGGACGATCTTTCGCCGCTGTGCCCGGGACCCTGCCAGCCGACCTGCGCATCGTTGGCGCGCGTGTGCATCCCACCAACGCAGACGCGGTGCTGGTGATCGCTGGCCTCGGTCGTTTCGCTGCCGGGCCGGCGCAGGTGTGGCACAGCGGTGATGGCGGGGGTAGGTGGACGCGCTTGGCCGCCAATCTCCCCGGCGCGATCGTCGATGTTCGATACTCGTTGGCCGTTCCCGACCGACTGTTCCTGACGACCGCCGAACCCGCCGGGCTGTTCCGCTCCGACGATGCTGGTGCCAGTTGGCAGCCCGTTAGCGGTGAACACTCTGGAGTGCTGTGGCTCGACCCGGCAAACGCCGACGTGTTGCGACTGGTCGAGTCAGCCCAGGTGTGGCAGTCCAACGATGGCGGCCAGAATTGGTCGGAGATCGGCGACTCGTCGACGTGGACGCCGGGCTGGGGGAATCATCCATGGGCCTTCGAGCATGGCTTTCAGGGCGCGCTGCAAACGATGGCGTTCGGTGGCTTCGATACGGCGTTGTGGGCGACCAGTCAGTTCACCTTTGCCTCCGGCGATGGCGGACGGACATTCTCGACGGCCGTCTCCACCGAGTTGTTCCCGGACAGGTTCCTGTCGACGGGACTCGACAATGTCGTGCCATTCGACCTGGCGACCAGCCCGCTCGATCCCAACCTGCTCTATGTCGGTTTCGCCGACATCGGTTGCTGGCGTAGCGACGATCGCGGCCAATCATGGACAAACTGCAACGAGGCTGCCTTCACTGGTACCTGGGACGGCCGAGGTGGCAATGTGCCGTCGATTCTGCCCGATGCCCGACGGGCGTCGACAGTTTTCGCAGTGATGGCGGGAGACATCGTCGATGGTTTCCGCCTCGTGCGCTCGGACCGTGAGGGTGAAGTCGGTAGCTGGATCGCTGCCGATACCGGACTTCCGCTGCCGACCACGGAGATGGGCGGCCTGTCCGGCGATGACTTCGCGCTGTACGTCACGGTCAACGGCGACGTCTATCGCAGCGTTGATGACGCCGCTACCTGGTCGCTCGATCTCGACTGCAGCGGTTGCCGCCACACCTGGGTGCTCGGGCAGGGGCGGGCCTTCGCCGGGGGAGAGAGCGGATTGTTCGAGCGGGTTGAGGGTACATGGCTGCCGCTCGGTGGTCCTGAGCTGCGCGGCGAGGTGACGGGTGCGTGGTGGAGCCCAGGGTGGCGCGGAGTCAACGATGTGGCTCTTGGCGCCGATGGCACGCTGCTTGCCGCGGTCAGCGGCATCGGCCTGCTCGCCGAGCGCAGCGACGGGCCGTGGGCACGTGTTGCTCCAGCCGATGGGTTCATTCGTAGCGTCGTCGTCGCCGCCGATGGGTCGTGGTGGACGGCTTCGTCTTCGGGCGTCTACTCGGGCGGCTACGACCTGGCCAGTGCCGGCGTGCGACGCTCAACCGATGCTGGCGCGACCTGGACGGCGGTCAACGATGGCCTCGCTTGGCCAATGGTCGTCGACCTCGAACAATCCACCGATGGGTCATGGTGGGCCGCCGTCGCTGGACTGGGAACGGCAGCGCTCCGGTCCTGAGGGCTCGATTACTGGCCGAGCGGTAAGCCGCCGTCGACGCGAACCAGCCCGCCGGAGGCGAACGTTGATGCCGGGCTGGCCAAGAACAGGGCAGCGGTGATGATCTCCTCGGGGTTGCCCGGGCGACCGATTGCTGAGGGCGACTGCTCGCGAGCCTCGGGTGTCCAGGCCTTGGAAATATCGGTCAGGAACGGACCCGGTGAGAGCGTGTTGACGCGTACCTTTGGCGCATACTCAGCGGCGAGCGATCGGCTCATCGCATTCAGCGCGGCCTTGGCACTGCCGTAGGGAACAACCCCGGGCAAGGGCATCAGCGAGCCGGACGAGGTGACGTTGATGATCGTGCCCCCGTCGCCATCGGCCATGCGCTTAGCAACCTGCGTGGCCAGCCGAAACGGCCCCTTGAAGTTCAGCCCGACGATGCTGTCGAACAACTCTTCGGTGACCTCATGGCTGGGCATCGCTGGGCCCATGCCAGCGTTGTTGACCAGGATGTCGATCCGCCCGAACTCGGCGTAGCAGGTCTCGATCAAGGCGTCGATCGATGGCCACTTTGCCGCGTGGACCTGCACGGCCAGCGCCTTGCGCCCCAGCGCTCGAACCTCCTCAGCGACGGCCTCGCAGTTGTCCAGCTTGCGGCTGGCGATGATGCAGTCGGCGCCGCGCTCGGCGAAGGCCCTGACCATCTGATAGCCGAGCCCACGGCTTCCGCCGGTGACGAGGGCAATCTTGCCGGTGAAGTCAAACAACGGGTCGAGCATCACCCAAAGCTAGTGCTAGACCGGAGAGCAATGCCGACCCCGCGCGCAATCACCCTCGAATTCGCCGCCCGCGCCGAGGTGCACGTCGGCGAGATCGCCGACCTCGGCGATGTGCTCACCGGCCGACGGCGGATCATTCCGATCGTCGGTGGCCACTTCAGCGGGCCGCTGTTGAACGCCGCGATTCTTCCTGGTGGAGCGGATTGGCAGATCGTCGCCACCGATGGCACGGCGATCATCGACACCCGCTACACGGCCGAGACGAGTTCCGGCGCAGCGATCTACGTCACCACCAACGGCTTTCGTCACGGACCACCCGACGTTGTCTCCCGCCTGGCCCGCGGCGAGTTGGTCCCACCCGACGACTACGTCTTCCGCTTGACCGCTCGTCTGGAATGCGGCGCGCCGGAACTCGAATGGGTCAACCGGACGGTCTTCGTCGCCACTGCTGAGCGGCGAGCCAGCATGGTGATCTACGACCTCTACGCGCTGCGCTGAGCTTCAGTAGGGCAGGTCGATCAACGACAGCCGCTGATTGAGTTCATCGACCGCAAACCCGGCCGTCGCTCGGTACCCATCGGTCGCCGTTGCGATCTCATCGGCGGTGATTACCTCGGCCAAGTGGGCAAATCCATCCGGTGCTCGATCCTCGACCAACTGCATCGGTAGCTCCGGACCCATGCCCCGGTTGGCCAGCACGATCCGCGCTGTCGCCGGGCGGCGTCGCTCGTCGTAGACCGCAAGCGCATGCTCGACATCATCGGGGTAGGCGCGCAGGCAACCGGCGACCGTCATCGCATCGAGGATCGCTTGCGATGCTCCGTTGGAACCCACGGGGTACATCGGATGGGCGGCGTCGCCGAGCAAGGTCATCCGCCCGTGTGACCAGCGATCGAGCGGATTGCGATCGACCATCGGAAACAGGAATGTGCCAGGCGAGCGAAGGATCAGCGATGGCACGTCCAGCCACGGCCAGTCCCATCGCTCGAACGACGGTAGGAAATCGGCCAGTACCCCTGGTTTGTTCCAGTCCTCGCGTTCGCTGAGCTGCTCATCGGGGTAGCGCAACTCGGCGATGAAGTTGATCAACACCCGGTCGCCGCCGAGATCCTTGATCGGGTAGGCGACGAACTTCTGGTTGCGGTGCCCCGCCCAGATCTGGCTACGACCGTCCAGCATTGTGCCCTCGGCAAGGCCTCGCCACAGCTTGGCCCCGTTCCACAGCGGCATGCCCTCGTTGGGGTGCAACTGCTTGCGGGCCCGGGAATGGATCCCGTCGGCGGCGATCAACACATCGCCACGAACGACCCGTCGTTGGTTGCTGGCACGATCGGTAAACGTCGCCGTCACCGAGTTATCGGTCAAGTCAAAGGCCTCGAGATGGTGGCCGGTATGCAACCGCTGAACACCAAGACGAGCGTCCACGGCCTCGGCCAAGCAGCGCTGCAGGTGGCCGCGATGGATCGAGATCTGCGGCCAGCGGTAGCCGGCGGCCACACCGCGAGCCTCATGCCAGATCTCCTCGCCGCGTTTGGTGTAGTAGCCGAGCCGATGCGGAGCGAGGCCCTCGGCAAGCAGTGTGTCGAGCAGGCCAAGCACCTCGAGTTCTCGTACGGCATGGGGCAGCAGGTTGATCCCCACCCCGAGGGCGTCGATGCGATCGACCGTTTCATAGACCTCGGCATCGATACCGACGTGAGCGAGGGCCAACGCCGTGACCAGACCGCCGATACCGCCACCGGCGATGGTCACCTTCACACAGGCCACGCTAGCCGTTGGCGACCATCGCCCTGTCGACATCTGCTGACGGTGGAAAGGCCAGTGTGAAGATCGCTCGATGCCCGTCGAGCAGCGCTGCGCGTGTCAGCTCAGCGCCCTCCGCCTCCGCGAGAGTGCGTGCCAACTTCAGGCCGATGCCATGTCCGTGGCGCGCTGGGACCGCGAAGGGATCGAAGTTGAGCTCGGCCTCGTCGGCAACCTCGAATCTGACGTTCGGTCGAGCGCGACAAGTCAGGGTGGTGACCCCGCGACCGTGGTGCAACGAGTTGTTCAAGAGCACATCGAGGATATGTTCGATCGCCGCCTGCGAAGCGATCACGTCGACGTCATCGGCGTCGAGTTGCAACTGTCGTCCAGCTTCTTTGAATTGACTGTTCCAGCGATAGCCGGCAGCGCTGACCAAACTGATCGCGTGTAACGACCGTCGGTCGTCGGGCTGCCCGCGGGTCAACATCAGCAGGTCGGCCACCGTTCGGTCGAGGGCGTCGATAGCGCTGACGGTCTCGCGATAAGCGGCGCTGGGATCGGCTCGCGGTGCAGCCAGTTCGGCCTCCATCACGATCCGCATGGCCGCGATCGGCGTCTTCAACTGGTGTGAAACCTGGGCTGCGAAGGCCCGCTCACGCCCGATCTGCTGATCGATCCGCGCAACCATTGTCGACAGACTGCGGCCAAGATCGTCGAGTTCGCGCACCTTCGTTGCCGGAACCTGCAGGGCCATCTCGCCACTGTCGATCGACAACGCAGCGCGCTGCAGATCACGCAACGGACGAGTGAGTCGCCGCGCCAGCAGCCAGGCCAAGCCAGTGCCGAGCAGCACGATCAACGCGGCCAAGGCCAGCAACGGGATCAGTTGCCGCCGAGCCGCGCCAGCCGGATCCGGGTAGACCTCGGAGACACGTAAGGCGGCGAAACGCCCTCCGACGAGCGGAATCGGAACGGCGGCGACCAATCCCTGTGCAGAATGCGAGTCTGCGAAGCTGCCGCGAAGCGCCATCGCCGTCGCCTCGTCGGCTTGCGCTGGGCCGGCGCCGTCCACCCGCCTCCCGTCGTCAAGGTAAATGGCGACGAAGTGTGGTTCTCCGTTGTCGACCTCGGCCAGGTTGGCGACGATGAGGGCCTCGTCGGGGGCCAAACTGCTGGCCAACATCGATGCTTCGCGCTGCAACTCAAGCCGCGCCTCGGAGCGGGCATTGTTGCGGATAGCGGAAGTTGCCGGCACCAAAATCGCGGCCAATGAGACCATCACCAGAAACATCGCCAAGGCGATGATCCGGCGGCTCATTCGGCCTCGAAACGGTATCCGACGCCGCGCAGCGTGGTAATCCTCGACGGCGTGCCAGATCGGTCGATCTTTTGGCGCAACATGTTGATGTGCACGTCGAGGGTCTTTGTCGGACCCCACCAGTGCTCGTCCCAGACGTCGGCGATCAGCTGCTCGCGGCGGATGGCGACACCGATCTCGCTCATCAGCCGATAGAGCAGGTCGAACTCTTTGGGCCTGAGGGCCAACTCGCTGCCGTTCAACTCCGCCCGGCGCGCCGCTGGATCGATGGCCAAGCCACTGATCAGAATCGCCCCAGTGGGCGCCGCGCTAGGAGCCTGCGAATGGCCCTCGCCAAACTGCTCCGCGTAGCGCAGGTGGGTTCCGATCCTGGCTAACAACTCGGCGAGGCGGAATGGCTTATTGATGTAATCCACAGCTCCGGCGTTGAGGCCGTTGACGATGTCAAGTTCCGAGGTGCGCGACGTCAACATGACCACGGGAATATGGCGAAGGTCGTCGCTCATCTCGGTGCACAGCTCGATGCCGTCGCCGTCGGGCAGGGACAGGTCGAGCAGCACCAAGTCGGGGGTATGTTCACCGAGCCACCGTCGCGCCGCGTCCAAGGTCGCTACCCGATGGGCCTCATAGCCATTGGCCGCGATGGCGCGTCGCAGGCTGTCGCCAATCAGGTCTTCGTCTTCGACGACGAGTACTACGGCTGCCATTACCTTGAAGCTAGGGCATCGCCGATGGCATCGACTGGCCAGCGCTGTGTTCGGGGCTTCGCACGATCGACGCCAACAGCAGACAGATTCCGATTTGGGCGAGGATTCCGGAGGCCAGCAGGGGGCTCGGCCCTACGTCGCCGTTAGCCGCATGCCAGATTCGATCGAGCGTCGACAGCGATTCCCAACGTTCTCCCCAGATGCGATTGAGCACCCCTGTGTCGTAGTTGGCTTTGACATGGGCGTACATTCCGAAGGCTGAGGCGGCGATCGCTCCTGGTGCCAACAGACGCGCGACCGTTTCAGCCGGGCCACCCGGACGAACGAGCAGCGCTGCACTCGTCAGCCCGAGCAAACCGAGCACGAACCAGGGGACCAGTTGCTCGAATGAATTCCAATGGTGCAAGGTCGCCAGCTCGATCATCCCGCCGATCACCCCCGCCCCGGCAAGCGTCAGCAAGCCGAGGCGAAGGATCCTAAGGTGACTTGGGGAAGTCGGACTCTCGATGGTCACGTCGTCAACACCGCAAGGATTTGTTCGATGATCTCGGGCGTCGCTTCGTACTTGGCGAGTTCGCCGCGCAGGGTGTCCCAGCCGGCCTCGGTGCCGTCGTACGGGCGGTACTCCTCGATCTCGTGCGCCCACTCCTCGGCATTAGCGATGCCGCTAGCGCTCAGCGCAGCGGCGATCTCTGCCTCGGACGCTGTGTTGGCATTGACCGTGGTCTCGGCCGGTGCGACAGCGCCGGATGCGCTGGTGCCCGCCGCGATGGTCGGCGATGCCGTCCCGGCATCGTCTCCGCATGCCCCTAAGGCGACAACAGTGCTCAATGCAAGAATGACTCGTGAAATTCGCTTCATCGTTTGGTCCTTTCGTCGCGGCTGACACCGCGTGTTTCGATAGGACCATCGTCGCCAACCCTCGGTCAACGATGGCTTAGCGCAGGGTCAACAGGCGGCCAACGGGCGGCCAACCTTGAGACCGCTGCGCCCGGCGGTAGCGTCTGGGCCCATGTCGTCGGACCGGCTGGAAGCCCACATTCGTGACGCCGTGGAAGCTGATCTCCAGGCGATCTTGGACATCTACAACGCCTTGATCCCCACCACGACGGTCGCCTGGAGCGAGACGCTGCAAACCTTGTCACAGCGCCGGGCGTGGTTTCGCGCCTTGCGCGAGAACGGCTTCCCGGTGATCATCGCCGAACAAGCCGGCGAGGTCATCGGGTTCGCCGCTTACGGCAGTTTCCGTGGCGCCGGTCTCTGGCCTGGCTACCGCTTCACCGTCGAGCATCTGCTCTACGTTCGTGATGGCATCCGCCAGGGTGGGGTCGGCCGGGCTTTGATGGAGCGCTTGATCGAGCTGGCACGGGCCGCTGGCATCCACGTGATGGTCGGTGCCATCGATGCTGACAATGAAGCCTCACTGCGCTTTCATCAGCGACTCGACTTCGTGGAAGTCGCCAGGATGCCCGAAATCGGCCATAAGTTCGGTGCCTGGCGCGACCTTGTCTTCGTGCAACGAATTCTTCGCTAGTGCCGTCCGCGGCGTGATTTTGGCGCACCTGTACCTAGCGCCCGAGAACGACGTTGACAATTGACCACTCAGCGTGATTCGGACACCTGCTAATGTGGCTCATCGACGACGTTTCCCGTCCTGAATCTTCCCAGGCGACCGATGCCGTGGTCGCGCGACAGCTTGTTCAGGCATTCGGCGCGGCGATCGACGCCCTCACCGGCGACATCGAATGTCTGGTCGGGCGCGAGGTTGTCATCATCGACGACCATCGCGTCGTCGTCGAGGTGTGCGCCGAGGTTGGCGACCGGCAGGCAGAACTCGTTCTCAGCTTCCTTGGCGCTGACCCCCATCGCCTCGCCCGTCGTGTAGCCGAATGTCTCATCGGCATTCCACCGGAAATCTGGCAGCTGCAGCCACACAAGCGGGCCATAGTCATCCACGCTCGCTTGCCCATCGAACAGATCGTTCGCGCAGATCGGCCAGCATGGGTCGATCACGACGATCGGGTGGCACACATTGTCTTCGAGCGGGAATTGCCGCAAGCGCTGCTCAACGGCACGGCCATGCGGGCGATGTGCGGCACGGTGTTCTCCCCGACGGCGACGGGGGAGTCAGCCCGTCAGCGGGAGGTTTGCCCGCTGTGCACGCTGGTGTACATGTTGGTCATGAACCCGACAACGCCACCAGGGGCTTGAACTCTCGCTTGGCCTGCTCGCGCTGGGCGAGATAACAATTCACGTCACTGAGCAGTATTCGACGATCGCGACCAACCCGATGGAACGGGATCACGCCCTGATCGAGCAGCTTGATCAGAAATGGGCGGGACATGCCGAGACGCGCTGCAGCCTGATTGGTGGTCAACGGCAGATCCTCGACACCGCCGGGCGCATGGCCGCCAACGGTGGATTGCCACTCGGGGGTTTCGGCAACTGCGCCGGGACCGACATTGAGCTTGTTGAGCACGTCGATGACGAGGCCGACGATGGTCTCGATCTTGACGTCTCCAAGTTTGGACATCTGCTCTTGCGTCGCTTCTTGTACTGCTTGCGCGATGCGTTGGACGTCCTCTTGAGCCATGTTGTCCAGTGTGCGGCCGACGAACAACCAAAGTCAACCAACAACTGTCAATAATTCGTTACAGAATTGTTACAGTGTTCACACGGCGTAACATTTCTAGTTCACCTATTGCATCTATTTCATCTATGGAGTACGTTGTCTTCGAATCGCACGCCGGAAACGGCGCAAGACGATGGGAGGAACAGAATGACTGAACAACATGACCAGTTGATCGGCCCGATTGCTCTGACCAACTTTGTCGAGCTGAGCCGTTGCCAGCACAAGATTATCGAAGGCTTTCAACCGCTGCCGTTGGAATTCACCCTCGGCGAACTGCACGAGGCTTCGACGGATCGCAACGACTTTCGGGCCTTCTGCGTCAGCGTCCAGCGCTTCATCGTCCTTCACGGATTGCAGCAACTTGCTCCGGTCGAGCTCGAGCGCGACCATTCACCGGTTTGCTGCCGAAGCCGTCGATTCGCTCGGCGGCCTGAGTGTGCAAGGCCAAGAAATGCTCGAACAACTGCGCACGGTGCTCGTCGCCCGGCGCAGCGGGAAAATTGCCTCCGACAAGCAGTTGTCGGAGTTCACGCTGGCCTTCTAAGCAGGCTGGGCCTGCTAGCGGTGCTACACCGCTAGCAGGTCACGCGCTCCGGTATCGCTGGAGGGGTGGCGAAGCTTGCTCATCGCTCGTGCCTCGATTTGGCGGATGCGCTCCCTCGTCAGGTTGAAGTGCTCGCCAACCTCTTCCAGTGTGCGCGGTTCGCCGCGGTCGAGACCGAAACGAAGCTTGAGAATTTCACGCTCGCGCTCATCGAGAGGAGCCAAAAGACGTGAGATCTCCTCAGGAAGCAACGCCGTGGCCGCAACCTCGAAGGGCGACTCGGCGGAGCGATCCTCAACCACGTCGCCGAGTTCAGCGTCGCCATCTTCACGCAATGGCTCGCTGAGCGACAGCGGCTCGGCGGCGAAGCGCAGAGCCTCGGTCACCTTGTCCTCTGGCATCTCGACCTCACGAGACAGCTCGGCAAGCGTTGCCGGGCGTCCGTACTTCAACTCCAGCCGGCTGCGCGCCTTTTGCAGGCGGGCGAGCGTGTCGCCGGCGTGCACAGGGAGGCGGATGGTGCGCCCGGTGTTGGCGATACCACGAGTGATCGCCTGACGGATCCACCAGGTGGCATAGGTGGAGAACTTGAAGCCCTTGCGCCAGTCGAACTTCTCGACGGCGTGCATCAAACCCAGGTTGCCCTCCTGGATGAGGTCGAGCAGAGGTAAACCAGACGCCTGATACTTCTTGGCGATCGACACCACAAGACGGAGGTTGGACTGCACGAATGAACGTTCAGCCTCTTCACCCTCTTTGGCGGTGCGCCGCAAGTCACGACGCTTGGTAGGTGACACATCCTTGCCGAGGCTGTCGAGTTCGGCGATTGCTGCTTTGCCGACCTCTATCTGCTTCGCGAGCCGTACCTCATCGTCTTTGGTGAGAAGGCTGTACTGACCGATATCGGACAGATACAAACGAACCAGATCCTCTTCATCGCGATCAACGCGATCTTTGGCCACGGTGGCTCCTCAAATAGGTATTCGTTGGCGAACCCGCAAGCCGAAGGCAGATGCAACATCCGCGAATCGGGCCCTGCGATGTGCTAACGATACCGACGCGGTCAAGCCCCCCACACGGACAGATCAGATTTTGATACTCCATCGCTTGTTGAGATACCAACATGGTGGACCATCGTCGGCAACGCTATTACCTTGCAGCGCTACACTCAGGCGCAACAAACGAAGAGAGGTGGTCAGCATGGCCAACCCAATCCTGAACGACAAAGCCCTCGAAGGCGCGGCCAAGGTCGGCGCCGCCTCCGGAGCGTGGCCGCCGCCAGATCTGTCCTCGATCGGTCGCAGCACGCCGATCACCGACGGGCCTGTCAGCGAATGGAATAGCCAGCGGATGACGGTGTCGGGCACGGCCAGTGCCACCGGGGTGTTGTTCGTCGTCTTGCTCGCCGCTGCGGCGTTCGGCTGGAACGCCGTCGACCCCAGCGCGAGCATGCCGCTGTGGGCGATCGGTGGTGTGATTGTCGGTTTCATCGCCGTCATCGCCCTACGTTTCAAGCCGCAGTACGCCAAGATTCTCGGCCCCGTCTACGCCATCGCTGAAGGCCTGTTTGTCGGCGCAGTCTCGCGCTACTACGAGACGTATCAGAACGGCATTGTGCCGATGGCCGTCGGGGCGACCATCGCCGTCTTCGGTGTGATGCTGCTGCTCTACAAGACCAACATCATCAAGGTCACCGATCGGTTCAAGCGCATCGTCATGGGGGCGACGCTCGGCATCATGGTCTTCTACGGCGTCACGCTGTTGATCAACCTGTTCGGCGGCAACGTCAGCTTCCTGAGCAGCAACAGCCCGATGAGCATCGGTTTCAGCTTCTTGGTCGCCGGTTTGGCAGCGTTCAACCTGGCGCTCGACTTTGACTTCATCGAAAAGGGTTCCGCCCAAGGGCTGCCCAAGCAGATGGAGTGGGTTGCGGCGATTGGTTTGCTGGTCACCGTCGTCTGGCTGTACCTCGAAATCCTGCGTCTGCTCAGCAAACTGCAGCGCGACTAACCAGCGAGCACCGCTTGTTCAGCGGCGACCATCAGCGTCTCGACGTTGACCTGATGGTCGTTGGCCCGGCGCACTTCGTCGCGGCCGATCAACAGGCCCTGCAGCAGCGCCTCGCCCTCGCGCCAGTCGTCCTGCTCGTCGCGTAACACCAGGCTGAGCACCCGCGCCGTCGGGCCGTCGATCTCGGCTGACACGTGGCGGCTCATCGCCGCATACCCCTTGGCCAGCCGCGGGATCACCACCCGGTAGACGCCGGCGAGCTTTTCGATCGTCTGCGTCGGCGCCGATGGCGAGCGCACAGCATCGAAGACGGCTTGCATCAACGGTGTCGCCGGAGCGACGAAACGGGCGGTGTCCAACTCGCGCACGGCCGGTAGCCGTTCGGCCCACAAATTGGCATGCCAGGCGTGTTTGGCGCTGTGCTCGGCGAGCATTCGACTGACCTGCGGCTCGGGCACGACAGCGATCCACTGCCCGATGATCTCGAAGATCTGTTGTTCGTTCCACTGGCACTGTCCGGCGATGCGGGCCAATTGTTCGACGTGCACGGCGGCCAGGCTAGCTGTGCTGTCGTGCCCGCCGAAGTCTCCAGGCGCGTTCGGCCTCGCCGAGCTCGGTCACCGGCTCAGCGCCAGCCTGATATTCGAGCAGCATCGCCCGCCACGGACCGCTGACTTCCAGCTTGCCCAGCAGCGCCGACACGCCCCACACCAATCGATCGAGGATGACGAAGCTGCCGGGCATGTTCAGCTTGGCGATGACCGGCTCATGCGGGCCCTTGAGATCGATCATCGTGTTCAACGTGGCCTTCATCCAGTCGCGGGTGAAGGTGAAGTGATCCTCGATGTAGGGGCGATAGGGCGTGCTGGCGTAATCGAAGACCTGTTGGGCACGCAGGCCATGGTTGGCGACGAGGAAGCCGCTGCGCTCCATCTCGAACATCAGCATCTCGGGATCGCGATGCACGACGACAGCGTCGAGCGTTGGCGACAACGTCGCCCACTCGCCTGGTGCCCAGCGTTTGACCAGACCGAAGTCGAGAAAGGTCACCGACCCGTCGGCCTGAAAGCGGTAGTTACCCGGGTGTGGATCGCCGTTGAAAGCGCCGAGGAAATGCACGCTGTGTTGCGCGAATCGCCAGATCACTTCGGCCGCACGGTGCTTTGCGGCGACGTCGGCCTGGGCGACGAATTCAGCCCAGGACAACCCGTCCACCCATTCCGTGGTCAACACCCTGAGCCCACTGACTTCATCGATGACGCTGGGGATGGAGATGAATGGATGGTCGGCGAAGTGCGCAGCGAACTCGTGCAGGTTGGCCGCCTCTTTGCGGTAGTCGAGTTCGTCGCCCATGCGCTCCCTGAGCTCGTTGACCAGCCCCTTGGCATCGAGACCCTTGAGCGCAAACATGCTCATCAACGCATACATCGCCTGGGCATTATTGAGGTCGGCATCGATCGCCTCGCCCACCCCGGGATACTGCACCTTGACCGCTACTTGGCGGCCGTTGCGCAACACGGCGCGATGCACCTGTCCAATCGAGGCGGCGGCGATCGGCTCGCTGCGCCAATCGAGAAACAGCCGCTGAGCGCTGACCCCGAACTCGGCGCGCACCACCTCCTCGGCCAGCCCGGGGGCCATCGCAGGGGCGTCGGCGTACAGCGTCGACAACGAGTCTTGCGCCTGTTCGGGGAGCGATTCGACGATGAATCCGGCCAGTTGGCCGACCTTCATCATCACCCCCTTCATGTTGCCGAGTTGATGGGTGATATCGGCGGCCGCTTGCGCCGTCAGCGCATCGTTGATTTCCTGGCGCCGATCCTCGGAGGCGAATCGCTGACGCACACGGGCCCGGCCAAGCCGCCAGCCATTACGTGCGGTGAGGCCGATGATGCGCGCTGTTCGCTCCGCCCGCACTCGATATTTGGCGGCCACAGGCATCGTCAGGGGGCAGTAGCGTCCGCTGCTCGACGAGCGGTGGGGCGTTGGCGCAAGACCTCGTCGTCGATCGCCTGACCGCTGACTTCGCAGGTCCAATAGCTGCCGTCGTCGAGCCGACCGAGAGCGATCTCGACATCGGCAAGGTCGGTGGCGATGGACTCGAGGTCGAGAACCTGATCGGCGCTGTTGGAAGGTTCCATCGTCTCAAACGCTAGCGGTGTACATTGCGGTCGTGGCACAGGTCCGACTGACGAACATCAGCAAACTCTTCGATGGCGTCACTGCGGTCGAAGGCATCAACCTCGACATCGCCGATCGCGAGTTCATGATTCTGCTCGGCCCATCGGGGTGCGGCAAGAGCACGCTGCTGCGCATGATCGCCGGTCTGGAAGACCCGACCGAGGGCGAGGTGTGGATCGGCGACACGCTGGTCAACGACGTGTTGCCCAAAGAGCGTGACGTGGCGATGGTCTTCCAGAGCTATGCCCTATATCCCCACAAAACGGTGCAAGACAACATCGAGTTTCCACTGAAGGTCCGCAAGGTCGACAAGGCGCAACGGGCGGTTGCCGCCCGCGAGGCAGCCGATGCCCTCGGACTCGGCGAGTACATGGGCCGCAAACCGGGGGCCTTGAGCGGCGGACAACGCCAGCGTGTCGCCTTGGCCAGGGCGATCGTGCGTAAACCGGCGGTGTTCTGCATGGACGAACCGCTGAGCAACCTCGACGCCAAGCTGCGTGGCGAGACCCGCGCCGAACTGATCGCCCTGCACCGGCGGCTGAACTCGACCTTTGTCTACGTCACCCACGATCAGATCGAGGCGATGACGATGGGCACACGGATCGCGGTGATGAGCCGCGGTCACCTGCAGCAGGTCGGCACCCCGCAAGAGGTTTACGACACCCCGCAAACCGTCTTCGTTGCCCAGTTTGTCGGCACCCCGCCGATGAACATTCTGCCGGCGGGTTCGCTGGAGCCCGGCAACCACCTCGTCGGTGTTCGCCCGGAGCATCTGCACATCGGCGCTGATGGCCCGATGGCGATGGCTGTCACGCTGGTCGAACATCTCGGCCACGAGGTGCTGGTCACGGGGATGGTCAATGACCGCAAGATCGTCGTCCGCCTGGCGACGGACGAGCTTGCCCCGACGGTCGGCGATCAGGTGCGCCTGTCTGCGGCCGAGGCCCATCGCCACCGCTTCGATGCCGTCAGTCAGCAAAGGATCGACTGATGGTCGCCAGGCGCGGTGTCTCCCGGCGGCGCGACAGCCTCTATGCCTTGGTGATGCTCGGACCGTCGGCGCTGATCTTGGTGTTCTTCGTGATCTACCCGATGATCAAGGCGGTGTGGCTTGGCCAGCAGCGCTGCGGGGCGAGAGAGTGCCGCAACAACGGTTTCGACCAATATCTCGACGCCTTCCGCAGCCGGGAATTCCAAGATGCGCTGTGGGTCACCTTCAAATATGCGCTGATCACCGTGCCGCTCGGTTTGGCGTTGGGGGTGGCCCTCGCCGTCCTCGCCGATAAGCACCTGCGCGGCGTCGGCATCTTCCGCACGATCTTCTCCTCGACGGTGGCCACCAGCGTCGCCGTTGCCTCGGTGATGTGGTTCTTCCTGCTCAACCCGCAGGTCGGGGTCGTCGCCAACTGGCTTGGCGGCACGGCCAAAACCCCTGGACTGCTGCAAGATCCATCGACGGCGCTGTGGGCGGTGTCGGCCAGCTCGATCTGGGCCAACCTCGGTTTCACCTTTATCGTCGTCACCGCCGGGCTGCAGAGCGTGCCTCGCGATCTCTACGAAAGTGCATTCGTCGACGGCGCCGGCGGGTTCATGCGCTTCACCAATGTCACGCTGCCGATGATCTCGCCGACCTTGCTGTTCGCCACGGTGGTCCTGACCACCCGAGCCTTTCAGTCCTTCGGCGAGGTCGACCTGCTCACCGCCGGTGGCCCACAGGGCAAGACGACGACGATCACCTATTTGGCCTACGGCAGCGGTTTCCCGACATCGAACGACGATGGGTTGCGGGCGACGATCTCGGTGTTGCTGTTCTTTGTGCTCTTGATCCTGGCTCTCGTGCAGTTCCGCGGACTGGAAAAGAAGGTCCACTATGGCAATTGATCAGGTCCTCGGCGCCCGCAAGGTCGGCCGCTACGCGCTGCTCGTCGTCGCTGGGTTTGTCGTTTTCTTCCCGATCTACATGATGATCATCGGGTCGCTGAAGCCCGGCCCGAAGTTGTTGGTACATCCGTTGTTGCCCACCGACTTGACCACGGCGACGTTGCGCGAAGCATGGAACGACGGCCGTCTCGGCCGTGCCTTGGTCAACTCGACAGTGGTCTCGGTGATCATCACCGTGGCCCAGGTGATCACCTCGATCCTCGCCGCCTACGCCTTTACCTTCCTCAAATTCCCCGGCAAGACCGTGGCCTTTGCCGTGTTTCTGGCGACGTTGCTCGTACCGCTGGAAGCGACGCTGACCGTCAACCGGCGGACGATGGAGAATTTGGAATGGATCAACAGTTTCAAGGCGTTGACGGTGCCGTTTCTGGCAACGGCTTTTGGTGTCTTCATGATCCGCCAGGTGTTTCTGACCATTCCCAAAGAGATGCACGAGGCAGCCTCGATGGATGGCCTCGGCCACTTCGGCTTCTTGCGTGAGGTCGCCGTGCCGCTGTCTCGCCCGACGATCGGCGCGCTGACCCTGTTCAGTTTCCTGTCGTCGTGGAACCAGTACCTGTGGCCCAACCTGGTGACCACCGATGAGGATTACAACACGGTGCAAACCGGTCTGAAGGCGCTGAAGTCAGCCAGTTTCGACAAGCCGAACCTGGTCATCGCCGGCACGGTGATCGTCGCCTTGCCGATCTTCATCGTCTTGTTGGCGTTCCAACGGCAACTGATTCGCGGTCTGACCGCGGGGGCGGTGAAGGGCTGATGGTCACACATCGTCAACGGCGAACTCGGGCCACGCTGGCCCTCGGAGTGTGCTCGGCGGCCCTGATCGGGGCTTCTTGTGGCGACGGCGGCTCGTTGATCAACGCCGGTATCGATCGCCCCAGCGTGGCGACCGCCGCCAGCACCGTGCCGCCCGGGCCCCCAGTCACGGCCGCCCCTGGTGAGACCCTGCCGGTGCCGGAAACTGTCCCGCCAACAGCGGCGCCGACCACAGTACCGCGCCCGTTGGACAGCTTGCCGAAGTGCCCGACAGAGGCACTGGCTGCAGCGTCGGGCGTTGTCGAGATCACCTTCTGGCATGGCATGACCAACGAACTCGGGCGCGAACTGGAGCGCCTGACCGCGGTCTACAACGAATCCCAAGACAAGGTCCACGTCAACATCGAGTTCCAAGGCGGTTACGAGTCGGTCATCGACAAGTACCTGCAGAGCAACACCAACAACCGGCCGGACATGGTGCAGATGCCCGAGTATGTCGTCCAGCAAATGGCCGATACGGAGAGCGTGATCCCGGTGCAGGCTTGCGTTGAATCGGCGGGCTACGACACCACCCAACTGCTCGATCAGGCGCTGTCGGCCTTCTCTGCCGAGGGTGTGCAGTTCTCGATGCCATTCAATGTCAGCGCCCCGGTGCTGTATTTCCTTCGGCCACGATTCGAAGCTGCCGGCCTCGACGTGGCCAACCCGCCGGATACCTTCGATGAACTTCTGGCAGCGGGCCAACAACTGGTGTCATCGGGGGCGTCGACGTTCAGCATTGCCTTTGAAAGCGACTTCGACGGCGGTGGCGGCTGGTTTATCGAGCAGTGGCTGGCAAAGTCTGGCGAGTTCTACGCCAACAATGAGAATGGTCACCTTGCGCCGCCGACCGAGGTGCTCTTCAACCGCCCGGCCGGTGTTGAATTGTTGACCTTCCTGCAAACGATGCTCAGCGATGGCGGCGCGGTCTATGTCGGCGACAACGCCAGTGGGCAGGACACCTATCTCAAGCTGATCGACCCCGTGGCCCCCGCCTCGATGACCATTGCAACTTCAGCTGGCTTAGGCCCGGTGCTCAACGCCATCGACGCCGGCATCGCCCCGGGGTACACGGCCAACGATGTTGGCGTGGGATTCATGCCCGGCCCCGATGGGGGCCTAGGCGGTCTTGTCGGTGGCGCGTCGCTGTACATCGCCGATGGGAAAGGCGACGAGAGAGCGGCGGCGTCGTGGGACTTCCTGCAATTCCTGATCAGCGCCGAAAGTCAATCGCAGTGGGCCTCGGCGACCGGCTACGTGCCGCTGAACAAGGGTGCGGTCGACATCGATCCGCTGAAGTCGACCTACGCCAACGATCCTCGATTCCGGGTGGTCTACGACCAGTTGCTCGGTTCGCCGGATACACCGACCGCCAAGGGCCCGATCCTTGGGCCGCTGAAGCAAATCCGTCGGGTGACCGCGGCGGCCGTTGCCGATGTGTTCCTCGGTGGCGATCCGCAGGCGGCGCTGGACACGGCCGCGCAGCAGGCCAACGACCTGATCCGGGTCTACAACGAGCAGAACCCCTGACCGCAGTCGGTCTGCCTACACTGTTGCGATGCCTTACGCCTTTCCGCCACTTGATGGCTCCGCGCCCAAGACCCAAAAGTTCAACGACAAGCCCGAGTTCGGGATCGATGTCACCAAGCGCTACACCGCAACGATGGACACCTCGATGGGTGAAATGGTCATCGCCCTCGACGCCATCAACGCCCCGATCACCGTCAACAACTTCGTTTTCCTCGCTGGTTACCACTACTACGAGGGGATCATCTTCCACCGCATCATCAACGGCTTCATGTGCCAGGGTGGCGACCCCGGCGGCACCGGCACCGGTGGCCCTGGCTACCGATTCGAAGACGAGCCGGTCAAGCAGCGCTACCAGATCGGTTCGATGGCGATGGCCAACGCCGGGCCGAACACCAACGGCTCGCAGTTCTTCCTGATCAGCGGCCCCAGCGGTGTTGGCTTGCCCCCGCAGTACAACCATTTCGGCCAGGTCGTCAAAGGCCTCGACATCGTCGATGCGATGCAGAAGGTTGCCACCGGGCGCAGCGATCGCCCGCACACCGATGTGGTCATCAACTCGGTGACCATCACCGTTGCCGACTGAGCATCTCTCCCTGGAGCAGGCGCGGCGAATCGCGCTGAGCGCCCAGGGCCTCGCCGATCGGCGCCCTACTGGGCGGATCGATCGGCGACATCTGCGCCAGGTCCTCGACCGGATCGGTCTGATCCAGATCGATTCGGTCAACGTCTTGGTGCGCAGCCAGGAACTGCCGCTGTTCGCCCGCCTCGGGCCGCATCCCCGATCGTTGATCACCGATGCCACCGCGGCCGGCGAGCTGTTCGAATACTGGGTCCACGAGGCCTCGCATGTGCCGACGTCCATTCACCACTTGTTTCGTTGGAAAATGGAGCGGCAACATCAGTGGCGTTCGGTGAACGAACTTGTCGAGCGGCGGCCCGGGTACGTCGACGAGGTGTTGCAACGAGTCCGTGAGCGCGGACAGGTCACCGCTGGTGAGTTCGAGGCACGGGTCGGGGCGAAGGGCAGTTGGTGGGATTGGGACGATGCCAAACTGGCGCTCGAACACCTCTTCTACAACGGCAAGGTCACGGCAACCCGTCGGGCCAACGACTTTGCCCGCGTCTACGCACCGGTCGAGCGGGTGCTGCCCGCCGAAGTGCTCGGGCGTGAGGCGCCGCCGCGAGCGAGCCGCGCGCAAGGAACTGTTGGTGCTCGCCGCCAAATATCACGGTGTCGGCACCTTGGCCGATCTCGCCGACTATCACCGCCAAGGGCTGACAGCCGTAAAACCGCTGATCCAGGAACTGGTCGCCGAGGGTCGATTGCGTGAGGTGCAGGTCGCCGATTGGTCAAAGCCGGCCTATCTGCACCCCGAGGCGCGCCGACCCCGTGAGGTGCACGCCCGTGCCTTTCTCAGCCCCTTCGATCCGCTGGTGTGGTTTCGGGAGCGCAGCGAGCGCCTGTTCGGATTCCACTACCGGATCGAGATCTACACGCCGAAACCGAAGCGGGTCTACGGCTATTACGTGTTGCCGTTTGTCTTCGGCGAGGACATCGTCGGTCGGTTCGATCTCAAGGCCGATCGGCACAACAGCACACTGTTGGTGCAGGGCTCGTTCACCGAGCCCGGGGTGCCCAGCGCTGAGGTGGCCGCTGCCGCCGCCGCGGAATTGGCGTTGATGGCCGGGTGGCTCGGACTTGAGCGCGTTGAGGTCAAGCCGAATGGCGACCTCGCCAATCGCCTGGCCGAACACTTTTAGACCACTACGATCGGGGCTATGCCGGAAACGATCGATCAGCGCCCTATGCCCCGATGGGTGTGGAAAGCTGTGGCGGTCTTCTGGCTCGGCTACATCGCCGTGCAGGTCGGCGAGGGCTTGGTCGATCGTCTCTCCGGGTTGTTGCTGATCTTGTTGGTCTCGATGTTTCTCGCCTTGGCTATCGAGCCGGCGGTCAATCGGTTGTCGCGTTCGGGTTGGCGCCGCGGAAGGGCCACTGCGCTCGTTCTGTTCATCTTGTTGGTGGCGACGACGATCTTTGTCGCCGCCATCGGCACGCTGGTGGCCAGTCAGCTGGCCGACGTGATCACCGATTCGGAACGAACCGTGACGAAGATGGTGCAAGGGATCAACGACACATTCGGTACGAATATCGATGCCGGGGATGTGGTCGCCAGTATCAACGATCCGAACGGGTCGTTTCAACGGTTCATCGAGTCGCAGAAGGACCGTGCCGTCAGCCTCTCGGTGACTGCGCTCGGGTTCTTGCTGCAGGTCTTCTCGATCTTGCTGATCACCTTCTATGTCGTCGCCGATGGTCCCCGCTTGCGTCGGGCGATCTGTAGTCGGCTGAATCGCGAGCGCCAAGAGCGCGTCCTGCACACCTGGGATTTGGCGATCGAAAAGACGGGCGGTTACCTCTATTCGCGGGCGTTACTGGCCGGTGTCTCGGCCCTCTTCCACTGGATCGTGTTGCAGTCGTTGGGCACGCAGGCACCGATCGCCATGGCTCTGTGGGTTGGCCTCGTCAGCCAGTTCCTCCCGGTGGTCGGCACCTACATCGCCGGGGCATTGCCGGTTGCGCTGGCGCTGATCGATTCGCCGCTGAAGGCCGCGTTCATCGCCGCCTTCGTCATCATCTACCAGCAGATCGAGAACTACTACCTGGCACCGAGAATCACGGCGCGCACGATGGAGCTGCACCCGGCGGTGGCCTTCGTCGCCGCGCTCGGCGGCGCCGCGGTGTTGGGCCCGATCGGTGCCGTGTTGGCGTTGCCGGGGTCGGCGATGATGCAGGCGATCATCGGTTCCTGGGGCGAACGCCATGAGGTCATCGATTCACCGTTGACACAACTGCCGCCGCCGACGACGGGACGCAAGCTTTCCCTGCCGCGGTTTCGATCGCGCAAGGCTGTTACCGATGAGCCTGGTTGAGGCCTACGTTCCGTTGGCCGTGGCGAACCGCTCAGGGCAGGACGAATCGCTGCACCACGGAGCGGTGGTTGGGGTGCGTCCCAACGGCGAGGTGGCCTTCGCTGCTGGCGATCCGACGGTGTCGATCTATCCCCGTTCGTCAAACAAGCCGCTGCAGGCGGTCGCCATGGTGCGCGCCGGGCTGTCGTTGCCTTCGAACCTGCTGGCCTTGGTCTGTGCCAGTCATGACGGGACGGCCCGGCATGTCGCCGGGGCGCGCGAAATCCTGGCCGCTGCCGGACTTGACGAGTCGGCGCTGCGCAACACTTCGGCGTTGCCGTTGCAGGTTGATGCCGCCGAGCTGGTGCTGCGCAGCGGTGGCGGACCGACGCCGATCTTGATGAACTGCAGCGGCAAACATGCCGGGATGTTGAACACCTGTGTGACCAACGGGTGGGATCGCGAGGCCTACCTCGACCCGACTCACCCGTTGCAGCTGACGATCGACGATGAACTGCCGTCGATGACCGGTGAGGAATTGTCGTACGTGGGCATCGATGGCTGCGGCGCTCCGGCGCACATGATGTCGTTGGTCGCCGCGGCGCGGGCCTTTCAACGGATTGCCAACGGGCAGGCGGGCGCCGCCGGAACTGCGGTGTACCGGGCGATGACTGGACACCCGGAGATGGTTGGTGGGCCTGCACGCGGTGTGACGGTGTTGATGCAACAGATCCCTGGGCTGATGGCCAAGGACGGCGCTGAGGGTGTGTTGGTCGCTGCCTTGGGCGACGGTCGAGCGGTGGCGATGAAGATCGCCGACGGTGCCGAACGGGCGCGCAACTGTGTGTTGCTCGAGGCCTTGCGAATGTTCGGGGTCGAGACCGGTGGCGCCGAACCGCTGTTGCGTGAGGTCATTCGTGGGCACGGCCAGCCGGTGGGCACCGTGCGATCGATTGCACAGTTCGAGATCTACTGATGGCGGCGATTCCCTTTGTCGCTGCCGACGTGGCGGACTATGGCGAGGTTGTTGCTGTCTCGCCGTTGATTCGCCGAGTGACGGCCAATAACCCGAACAAGTTCACCTACCGGGGCACCGGCACCTACATCGTCGGGCATCGCGAGGTTGCCGTGATCGACCCAGGGCCCGATCTCGTTGAGCACCGTGACGCCTTGGCCCGGGCGTTGGCCGGCGACAAGGTGACGGCAATCTTGATCACCCACTGCCATGGCGACCACTCGCCATTGGCTGCGTGGCTGCAGGAGGTGACCGGCGCGCCGACCTATGCCTTCGGTCCCCATGGTGAGGTCGGCGAAGCGGATGCGCAGGATCTGGCGGAGCTTGCCGCGGATGACGCCGTAGATGGGGCCGCTGCGCAAGAGCTGAAGGGGGAGTCGATCGATGTTGATTTTGTCCCCGATGTGGCGGTGGCCGATGGCGATGTAGCGGCCCGTGGCGATGGGTGGACGTTGACCGGGGTGCACACTCCGGGGCACACCTCGAATCACATGTGTTACGCGTTGGACGCTGAGCGGGCGTTGTTCACCGGAGATCATGTGATGGGTTGGTCGACGACGGTGGTGTCGCCGCCCGATGGCGATATGTCGGCCTACATCGCGTCGCTGCACAAGGTGATCGCCCGCGAGGACCGGACGTTGTGGCCGACGCATGGCAGCCCGGTGACCGAGCCGCAGCCGTTCCTCGCCGCCTACCTCGCCCATCGCCTGGAACGTGAGCGCCAGATAATGGAGCTGGTGGACGTCGGGGTGCGCTTGATCGATGAGATGGTTGCGGTGCTGTATGCCGAGGTCGACAAGGGCCTGCACAAGGCGGCGGCGCGCAGCGTGTTGTCGCATCTCACCAAGCTGGTCGCCGACGGCGCTGTAGCTGTGCTCGACGGCGGCTCGGCCGCTCGCCGCGCAGAATTCGTGACGGCAAAGCGCTAATTCCTGAGGTTGCGTCTGCCCGTGAGGACGTATCCTGCATGGGCGAGTTCTCGAACTCGCGGGCGCCTCTAGCTCAATGGTAGAGCAGTGGACTTTTAATCCATTGGTTCAGGGTTCGAGCCCCTGGGGGCGCACCACACATAAGACCAGCTAGAGGCCTTTTTTAGTCGTCGCTGGATATGTCTAGATCGCCGGAAATCGTGGCGACGGTGCGGCAGTCGAGCCATCGCGGTGGAGAGCCCGGCGGTCAGTCCGGTGCGGTCGGCGACCTCGCCGAGCCAGACCAGCCCGGCGTGCGACACGATCCCTTCGCCGTCGCCTGTCACTGTTCGTGGGCGGATCAGGATCACCGACTGGGTTGTGCCCATTCGCTCGGCCAGGGCCTCCCACCCAACCGTCACGGTGCCGATCCAACGGCCACGCGCCTTATCCTCACGGATACCACCTTCGCCGTTGCAACACGATCGCCGACGGTTCAAATAGGTCGCGTTTGCGCTGGTCGCCGAGACGACGATGCCCTGCATCGAATCGGCGCCGTGACCACCTTGCGCAAGGTGGCACACTGGACAGGTGCAGCTGCAACATGTTCTCATCGCCACTGAAGGGCCGATCACGACGATCACATTGAATCGGCCGGACAAACGCAACGTCTTGGCGCTCGACGTGATGCGCGAGCTGACGCAGGTCTTCGAGGCGGTCGGTGCTAGCGACGCCCTCGGCGTGATTCTGGCCGCCAACGGCCCCGTGTTCAGTGCCGGGCACAACTTCGCCGACATGGCTGGTGCCGACATCGACCGAACCCGCGAGTTGTTCGCTGTGTGCACAACGATGATGAACCTCGTCCAGGCAATCCCGCAGCCGGTGGTCGCCAAAGTCCACGCCCTGGCCACCGCTGCTGGCTGCCAACTGGTCGCCACTTGCGACCTGGCGATCGCCGCCGACACCGCCGGGTTCGCCATCCCCGGCGGCAAGGGAGGCCTGTTCTGCCACACTCCGCTCGTCGCCGTGGCCCGCAACATCGGTCGCAAGCGAGCCCTGGAAATGGCGCTCAGCGGCGATGTCATCACCGCCGCCACCGCCGCCGATTGGGGGCTGATCAACGCCGCCGTCCCCGCCGAGCAACTCGACCAGGCCGTCGCCGAGATGATGGCCCGGGTCACCCGCGGCAGCGCCCTTTCCAAGGGCATGGGCAAGCAGGGCTTCTACGGCCAAATCGGGCTGTCGCAGGATGTCGCCTATGACTTCGCTACCGAGTTGATGGCCGCAGCGGCCGTCACCCCCGACGCTCAGGAAGGCATCGCCGCCTTTCTTGAAAAGCGTCACGCCAAATTTTCTCAGCCTTCGTATACCCCATAGGGGTATACTGCAGGCGTGGATCACGCAACACCCGGCTATCTCGATCACCAGCAGCAACTGCTGACGCGCCTCCGGCGTATCGAGGGACAGGTGCGCGGCCTGCAACGACAGATTGAACAAGAGACCTATTGCATCGACGTGCTCACCCAGGTCGCCGCGGCCAGCAAAGCGCTCCAGGGTGTCGGGTTGATGCTGTTAGAACAACACCTCCGGCACTGTGTTGCCGGCGCAGCACAAGGGGATCAACAACAAACCGATCACCTCGTGCGCGAAGCCACAAGAGCAATAGAACGGATGATGCGCGCATGAACGTAGAGACGATGACATTTTCGGTGCCGGCGATGACCTGCGGCCATTGCGAAGCGGCTGTCAAAGGTGAGATCGCTAAAGTCGCGGGCGTCGAAGACGTCTCCGTCGACCTCGCCAGCAAGCACGTCACCGTGAGTGGCGACGACCTCGATCAGCAGGCGATCTTCGCCGCCGTCGACGAAGCGGGCTTTGAGCCGGTGAGCTGATGATCGAACTCGACGTCAGCGGCATGACTTGCGCAGCCTGTGCGGCGCGCATCGAAAAGAAGCTCAACCGCTTGGAAGGTGTCACGGCCACGGTCAATTACGCCACCGAGCGGGCGGTGATCACCGGCGCGCCGGGTGCGGATGAACCCGCCGTCGAGGTCTTGGTCGCCACCGTCGAGGCGCTCGGCTACGGCGCCAGCGAACACCACATGATGCAGGCCAACGGAACCGACGGGGCCAACTCGGCCTCGGACGCCGCCGAGCAACGCACGGCCTCGCTGCGCAGGCGCCTGGTTGTCGCCGCAACGCTGGCCACACCGGTGCTGGCGATGTCGATGATCACTGCGCTGCAGTTCCGGGGTTGGCAATGGATCGCACTGGCGCTGGTCGCCCCCGTGGTGACCTGGGGCGCGTGGCCATTTCATCGCGCTGCTTGGAAGGCGTTGTTGGCCAAGACCTCGACGATGGACACGCTGGTCTCCCTCGGCGTAATCGCCGCCATGGGCACAAGCCTGTGGTCGCTGATCTTCGGCGATGCCGGACGGTTGGGCATGACCATGTCGATGTCGCTGTTCCCCAAGACGCAGAGCAGCACCCACGGGGCCGGGCACAGCGCAAGTGGCACTGGAATCTCAAGCGAGATCTACCTCGAGGTCGCCGCCTCGATCGTCGCCTTCATGCTCGCCGGGCGCTATTTCGAGGCAAGAGCCAAACGGCGTTCTGGCGCAGCGATTCGCGCCTTATTGGACGTCGGTGCCAAAGAGGTCACCGTCGTGCGACAGCGCCTGGAGACATCGATCCCCATCGCTGAGCTCTTGGTTGGCGAGCACTTCATCGTCCGCCCGGGGGAGAAAGTGGCCACCGACGCGGTCGTCATCGACGGGGTCTCGACCATCGACGCCAGCATGCTCAGCGGCGAGAGCGTACCGATCGAAGCAACCGTCGGGACGGCGCTCACCGGTGGCACGCTCAACCTCTCCGGTCGTCTCATTGCCCGGGCGACGCGCATCGGTGCCGACACAACCCTGGCGCAGATGGCCCGTTTGGTTGAGGAGGCGCAGTCGGGCAAAGCCGCAGTGCAGCGCCTCGCCGATCGGGTGAGCGCGGTCTTCGTGCCGATCGTCGTCGTGCTCTCGGTGCTGACCTTGCTCGGCTGGTTGCTGGCCACCTCCGACGCTGGCCGGGCCTTCACCGCGGCGGTCGCCGTGGTGATCATCGCCTGCCCGTGCGCGCTCGGATTGGCGACCCCGACTGCGTTGCTCGTCGGAACGGGGCGCGGCGCGCAACTCGGCATTCTGATCAAGGGCCCGGAGATGTTGGAATCGACGCGCATGGTCGACACCATCGTGCTCGACAAGACGGGCACGGTGACGACCGGCAAGATGGATGTCGTCGCAGTTGTGGCCATGGCGGACGAAGATGCCGCCACGGCGCTCGGGCTGATCGCCGCGCTGGAGCATGCCAGTGAGCACCCGATCGCGCAGGCGATCGTGCGCCAGGCGACATCCAACGGCGCCGCGCTGGCGACGGTCGACAACTTTCGTAATCATGCTGGGCTCGGCGCAACCGGTGTGGTGGATGGGCGAGCGGTGTTTGTCGGCCGCCCAACGTTCGTGTCCGAACTCCATGGTCCGCTGGGCGAGGACGTCGCCGCAGCGGTGGAGGAACACCGTCGCCAAGGCCGCACCGTGGTCGTGGGTGGTTGGGACGGAGCGGCCCGATTGGTGATCGCCGTCGCCGACGTCGCCAAGCCAACGAGTGCCGAGGCCATCCGCCGACTTCGCGAACTCGGTCTCGAACCAATGTTGCTCACCGGCGACAATCACGCCACGGCCGTGGCCATCGGCGCAGATGTCGGCATCGCCGCCGATGCTGTGATCGCCGACGTGCTGCCTGCGGACAAGGTGGCTCACATCGTCGCCCTGCAGCGCCAGGGCAAGGTGGTGGCGATGGTCGGTGACGGCATCAACGACGCGGCTGCCCTGGCCCAAGCCGACGTCGGCATCTCGATGGGCACCGGCACCGACGCCGCAATCGAAGCCAGCGATCTGACCTTGGTCGGCGGCGACCTGCGCGCTGCGGCCGACGCCCTTCGCCTGTCGCGGGCCACACTGCGAACGATCAAGGGCAACCTGTTCTGGGCCTTCGCCTACAACGTCGCCGCGTTGCCGCTGGCCGCCTTTGGTTTCCTCAACCCGGTCATCGCCGCCATGGCTATGGCCGGGTCGAGCGTGTTCGTCTTGACGAATAGCCTGCGGCTGCGCCGCTTCAAGCCCATGGCCGCTGCCCGCCACTGAGCTTGCCGAGCCCTTACGCGGCATCGACGACAGCTTGGCGCACCCGATAGACGACCGCCGTGCGGTGATTGCGAATCGTGCGTTCGGTGACCTGCTGCTGGCGGGCCATTTCTGACACGCCGCCGTCGCTGATCAATCGACAGAGAAAGCTGACGTCGGCTGGCGACACCCCGCACGCTTGAACCTCGTGCATCAACTCGACGAACTCCTCCAGCGGATCGACCGCTGGGGCACAGGCGGCGTCGGCAAACATGTCGTGCGAGCGAGGAACTTCCGACGAGCGCTTCAGACGAACCGGCCGAACGAACGTCTCAAATGACGAGTCGAGTAACAGGTTGGCGATCACCCGCGCCGGACGACGCTCGACCGGATAGCGCAAGATCACCGTCCAGGCATTGGCCACCAGGTCGTCGAGCAGCTCGG
Source organism: uncultured Acidimicrobiaceae bacterium (assembly GCA_963732585.1). Lineage (GTDB taxonomy): Bacteria > Actinomycetota > Acidimicrobiia > Acidimicrobiales > Ilumatobacteraceae > WLMZ01. The sequence goes on from CAVSZY010000004.1 coordinate 1,171,570, forward strand.
CTTGATGCATCACGTTGTAGCCCTTTCGGCGAGCGATCGCCGCCAACCCTGGCAGGATGCGCTGCAGCACCGTGCGCGCTGCGAGTTGGTCGGTCTTGGCGGCGCGCAGCAGGGCGATCATCGCCACGTCGACCGCCTCGTCATCGATTTCCGCACTCGGCGCATCGGCGTACAGGTTGCGTTGCTCGTCGTTGGGTCGGTAGCCGGCGAGGATTAAAGCGTCGCTCAGTCGGAGCGGCTCGCCCGGCACACCCCAAGAGGCCACAGCGCCCACGCGAGCGTGCCGGTGGCACAGCTGGATCCACTCGCCGTCGAGACGGCGCAGCAAATGGCGGTTCGATCGGGGCGCTGATGTGACGGTGCGGTCTGTGGGGTGAGTCATGGGCCCATCGTCTGCTTGAGGCCTCACCGAGAGACTCACAGCAGGGCTCACAGAGATCACCAAAATCGTCAAGAATTCGACAACTTCGCAGCTCAGCGACTCACAATGCTTCCGAATCAACACCTGCGACGCCACCCAACGGTGCATGGCTACTCCCACCACCACTCCCACCACAGCAACATCTCTCGAACTCCAGCGCGGCGACGGTCAACGTCTGCGCGTCGAGGTGAATCATCTCACGGCGACGGTTGCCGACCTCGCCGCAGCCACGCGGACCCGACCGATCACCCAGCCCGACGGTGCCGCCCTGCTGATCGATGGTGCCCCAGTTCCGATGCACCGCTCCCTGGTGCATGCCGGGCTACACAACGCCAGCTTGATCGGTGGAGCGCCCGCCAGCGAGCAGTCGAGCTGCCCACAAGGCCGCGCTCTGGTGCGCGCAACATGGTTGAGTGGGCCCGACGCCGGGCACAGCGTCGAGTTACCCCTGGGTAGGCACGTGATCGGCAGGGCGTCGAGCGCCGCGGTGCGTTGCGATGACTCGATGATGGAGTTGCATCACGCTCGCCTCATCGTCGGCCCGACGACCGTGACCATCGAGCAACTCTGTGGCCGCCGAGATCTGGCTATTCGCTATCACGCCGGAGATTCGGGAGATTCACCTACGTCGCTGTTCGGCGCCACCATCGATGTCGGTGCCAGCACGCTGTCGATCGATCGACCCATTGGCCTCTCGGCGCGCCAAATGGCGCACGGTCCAACGGTGCAGGCCTGGCGTCGCCCGGTGATCGCTCGGGCTCGCCCGACACCAACCTGGACGCCACACGTCGATCTCCTGCCGCCGCGAGACACGCCAGCCGCCCCGCTTGTGGGGCACAGTCTGACGGCACCGCTCGGCGCCGTGGGCACCGGGGTGCTGTTGGCCTTGGTCACCAAGCAGCGGACGATGCTGCTTTTTGCCGTCTGCGCCGCCGCCGTTGCCGTGGCCATCGTTCTCGCTCAGCGCCTGCGCCTGCGTCTCAAGCGGCGTCGCCAAACCCGGGCCGAGATCGCCCGGCTTGAGCAGTTGATGGTCACGGCGCGCCACGAAAGGCAACGTTTTCGTCGACACCAACTGGCGCAGGCAATGAGCGCAATCGCGGTCGTCGATGGTTGCCAGGCGCTCGCCCAGGCCGCAGACGCAGGGCTTTGGCAACGTGGTCGGCGCGCCGACGGCACGCTGCTGGTCAGTCCAGGGATCGGCGCGCTGCCATGGATCGAAGCGAGATCGGACAGCCATCACTTCGAACGACATCGTCATGCCGACGACGTACCGCTGACCCTGCCGATCGGGCCCGGAACGATCATCGGCCTCAGCGGTCCGCAACAGCTGGCAACGTCGGTCGCCCGCTCTCTGCTGTGCCAGTTGGCCTTCTCAGCGGGCCCGGGCGAATGGCAATTGGTGGTCGTCGCTGCAGCGAGCCATGTTGATGACGCCGACAGTCACCACGCGCAGGAGTGGACGGCGATGCATTGGCTCGATCATGCGCATCGCCGCGACGGGCACTCGGCCTTCGTGCGCGCCGAGGATCTCGACGAGGTGGTGCGCGCCCACCGAGCATCGTTTGACGGCAGCGACTATCAGCCGCTGCTGGTTGTGGTGGTGCTCGACGGAGCATCGATGGCCCAACGCTGCTCCGCCGTAGCTGAGGCGGTCGCTGGTGACGATCATCTCGCCTGCATCGTCTTGTGTGACACGGCCCAAGGATCCGCCGTGCCCCATCGATGCACGACCGTGATCGAGGTCGGCGGGAATGGCACGGGTCGGTTGATCTGCGAACCGAATGCCAACGCGCTGGCCGTACCCTTGCGCTACGCCGGGCTCGGCATCGACAGCAGCGACCGGATCTGTCGCACGATCGCCAGCTTTTCTGATCCGGCATCGGTACGTGGCGATCAGGCGATCCCGAGCCGAGTCGCACTCGCCGCGTTGCTCGACGACGTGTTGCCAGGCGGCGAGTCGGCGCCGCAACGCATCCTGGGGTCGTGGCGCAGGGAACGTTCGAGCACCGATCTGCGGGCGATGATCGGCGTCGGCACCGCAGGACGGGTGGAGATCGACCTCGTGGCCGAGGGCCCTCACGCCCTCGTGGCGGGCACCACGGGCGCGGGCAAGAGCGAGCTGTTGCGCTCGCTGGTGATGTCGCTGGCCCACCGCTACGGACCCGATCGTTTGTCCTTCGTGCTCATCGACTTCAAGGGCGGGGCGACCTTTGACATCTTCAACGGCCTACCGCACGTCATCGGCGCGGCCACCGACCTTGACGCTGGACTCGCCGAGCGGGCCCTGCGCAGCTTGCGGGCCGAGCTCCGTCACCGCGAGGAAACGTTGCGCGCCGACGGATTCCCCCATCTCGCCGCGCAACGCGAGGCCAGCGGTGCCGACGCGACGGTGACGGCGATGAGCGATTTGGTGGTGATTATCGATGAGTTCGCCACCCTCGCTCGCCAGCAACCGGAGATCCTCACCGCGCTGTTAGAGATCGCCCAGCGCGGTCGCAGCCTCGGGGTGCACCTCGTGTTGGCCACGCAGCGTCCAGCCGGCGTTGTCACCGACGACATTCGAGCCAACACCAACCTGCGAATTGCGCTGCGCGTGCAAGACGAAGGCGAGTCGCGTGACGTCGTTGACGTGACCGCCGCGGCTCACTTGCCGCGAACCAATCCTGGCCGTGGCGTGTTGCGCGTCGGCGGCGAACCGCAGCGGCAATTCCAGAGCGCGAGCATCGATCTTGCGCCGAGCGTTGCCGCACATCGACCGCCGCTCACCGTCGAACTGCTCAGCGACCTTCCACGTGCACAACCAGTCACTCAACCGTTCGATGCGGCGTCGAGCGCGCAGGATTACTCAACGGTGCTGATCGCTGCCCTCCAGGCAGCGGCCGACGGATTCGACGTGCCCAGAAAGCCGGTGCTCTGGCATCCGCCGCTGCCGACGCTGCTCACCGACGCCGAGGTGCGCAAGGTTGCGCCCGATGCCGTTGGTGCCGTCGGTCTCGTCGACGATCCGGACGCGCAGCGACAGTATCCACTGTCCTGGAATCCGGCGTCTGGGCAATTGCTTCTGCTCGGCTCCGCCGGGATGGGGACGACGTCGACGGCGATATTGCTCGTCGAGCGGCAGCTGCAGCGGGGTCCAGCCGCGCCGTTCGTCTATGTCATCGACACCGGCGGCGATGAACGCTGGGACACGGTCGGCGCGCACCCGGGATGCGGCGCCGTCATCCGCTTGGGTGAACAGGAGCGGCTCGGCCGTTTGCTGCAGCACCTGCAACGTCGGCTGGAGACGCACAGCAACGATCCGTCAACGTCGCATCCGATCATGGTCGTCATCGATGGGCTCTCGGCGTTGTGTAGCTCATACGACTGTGGCGCCGGGTGGCAGCAGTTGGCGATCCTCGATGAGCTGCTCGGCCGCGGCGCTGCTGCGGGCATCCAGATCGTTGCCACCACCGCCGACACCCGCGGCCTGACGTCACGGCTTGCCCACATCCGCAACCGGTGGATCTTTCATGTCAGCGATCCGTGGGTGGCCAACGCCATCGGCGTCGCCGCCGCATCCGTGCCCGCTGAACAGGCTGGCCGCGTAACCGTGATACCCGGTGGATTGCAGGCCCAGGTCGCGATGAGCGACGATGCTGGCAGCGCGTGCGCGCCGCCCGACGCACCGGCCGCCCCGCGCATCGGTGAACTTCCGACGGTGATCTTTGTTGGCGACCTTGCTCGTCCGATGATCGACGAGCAAGGTGCCCTGTGTCCGATCGGCATCTGCTACGGGGATCTCGATGTCGCCTCGCTGGATCTGTCGGCCACTGCGCGCCTGGCGATCATCGGTCGGGCGAAATCGGGGCGTTCACAAACCTTGCAGCTCTTGGCGCAGCAGTGGCGGATCCAACATCCGCATGGCTGGGTCGGCACCTTGCACGGGCGTCGGCCTACCCTCCTGGCTGACCTTTTGAGTAGTCGGCCTACGGATCGGCCCGCCCTGGTGGTAATCGACGACGCTGAAATGGTGGGCGACGAGGGCGCGCTGCTGGCCGGCCTGGTCGACTCCTTGGGCACACCCGTGGCGGTGATCGCCGCGATGCGACCTGATGGGCTACGTTCCAATTACGGGCATTGGACCACCAACCTACGCCGATTTGGGCGAGGGATCGTGCTGACTCCCGCCGGCGAAAGCGACGGCGATCTGCTCGGCGCGGTGCTTGCGCGCACCATGCCGATCACACCGCGGCCGGGATTGGGCTGGGTCATCGAGAGCGGCAACGCCGAGCTGGTGCAGTTAGCCCAACCTGCGAACGAAATCAGTACAAATGTCGCTACGCAGAGCGCTCACATCTAAACCGTTTCTTGATCGAGACCTCGTCAGATTGAGATTTCGTCGACTGTAGCGTCACTCACATGCAGACAGTTAGCGCAACGGGTGGTCCGCTGGACACTCAACAGAGTTGGATTGAGTGGATCGATGCGCTGATGCGACAAAGTGGCGAGGCCATTTATCCGGCGACGCATCCGGCGATGTCTCGCGCCGCGTCGATGCCCGAAGTCATCGCGGCGCACCCGATTCACAAGCGCCGAGTCACTGTCGGCCTGCGTCAGGGAGGGGCACTCGCGGCGGCAGCTGTGGTGCTCGTAGGTGTCGTCGAAGTAGGGGCAAATGAGCGGTCGACAATTCTGCGAAGTGATGTCGAGGCCGCCGCGCAGGTGATGCAGCAGGGCCACACGGTCCAGTTCCGCACAGTGCTGAGCCTGGGAGGCAAGACGGTTGAGTTGGCGGGCACGGCGGACCTCGAGAGCAACGTCGTCAGAGTTGAAGACGAATCCTTCTCACGATCCGGAGCGCGGCTGGTCTCCAGCGTCGCGTTCTACGACGTCGCCAACAAGACTATGTTCATCCCATCGAGCGCGGCAGAGTCGTCGTGGTCGGGTATCGACGCCGAGCTCTCCGCGTTGGCATTTGACCCGTTGGACGCCGTTCGAGCGGTGGAGGTAACCGGCAACGAGATCGAACGGGGCGCCGAGCTGATCAGCGACCGGATCGAAGCCCGGCACTTTGAGGTTCCGATCAGCCTCGCCGCCGCACTGCGCGCCGCAGGCACGTCGCTCGATGAAGTCTCCGCGCACGTCGATGGTGGGTTGCCCCGAACGGTCGCCTATCACGTCTGGGTCGACGACGCCGGAGCGATCCGTCAGATCGAATTCGAGATTCCAGGGATGAGTACGGTCGTTCACTTCCTGGCGCAATATTCAGCGGTTGGCTTCGGCCCCGCGGTCGAGTTGCCGGAAGTCGGTAGGTAATTTCGATCAATTCGCGAAGAGTGCGAGTCAGGCCTGGCTGAGTCGCGGCGCGTACTCGATACGGTCGGCTCATCTTGCGGAGGTGGATTTTGAAATCGAATGGCGTTCGTTTGCTCGCAGTGATCGTGGTGATGTTCGGCTGGGTCGCGGGTCAGGGCGGCCAACCGAGCTTCGCCGCCGCCGGTGTCGTCGGTGGGCGGGTGTACCACGACGTCAACAACAACGGTGTGCGTGACGCTGGCGAGGTGGGCGTCGCCAACCTGATGCTGATGGTCGGCCCGGGCAACACCTCGACGGATTCGACCGGCCGCTGGTCGGTGAATATCACCGGCGCCGTGAAGATCAGATTGGTCACCGGCTGGTATCGCTCGCAATGCAATGGCACCTATTGTCCGGTCGGGCCAGGCAAGGATCAGGATTTCTTGGTCGACAACGAATACATCACCGTGACGGCGAACGCCACGGTTGGGGCGACGATCGACGTCGGCATCATCCCCGACTGGCCCTCCGGCTATCCGATTCCCGCCACCCCGATCGCCGCCAATGCCGTCGATGTCTCCTCACGCATGAGTTGGATATGGCCCAGTGGCACTCCGGGCGCCTCGAACTGCTATCGCACCGCCTTGGCGACCGATCGGGCCTGTCGCGCCGGTGACATCGCCCAGTTCCAGATGCAGGTGCACAACGAAGGAACCCAGTCGATCAGCAACCCGGTTGGTTACATCCGGGTGCCGAGCCACTCCGAATTGGTCTCGGCGACGCTGTCGGTACGGGCACCGAATCACCCGATGATTTCGGCGATCGTACTCGGCCCGATTGACTGGGCGACACGGACGATCCCCTACACGTTGGTTGGAACCCTGCCACCAGCGGCCTCGGCCGAGGTGTTGGTCAAGCTCAGGGTCATTGCCCTCGACGCCGACGATCCGTCGCCATACCTGCGTCAGCTCCGACTGCGCACCGAACTACCCGGCGACGTCGACGGTCAGCTGTGCGCTCCGGGGGGCACTTGCAAGTGGGGCTCACACAGCAAGCAGCTGTACCCCGACAACAGCGATTCGTCGTACTTCAATATCGTTCGTTAGCCGTCCGATGCAGCCGTTTCCGGCCATTGCGTGGCACCTGAGCCGGCAAGCTCGATCGCGTCCCACACGCCAGGCGAATCGTTGCCCAGCGACCACAGCGCAACCCCGGCGAGATTGGCCTGGTAGGCGAGTGCGACGCGTTCAAAGATCGCTCGCTCGTCGAGGAACCAGGCGGTACGGGTGACGGTGCAGGTCGTCGCCGCTCCCGCATCGTCGACACCGCTGAGCTGCTCGGTGTAGCCGACGGTTCGCTCCGCCGTCGCCGGATCCCAGACCGGCGCAAAGCCGTTCTGGGCATTCAGCGTCGCGCTCAACTCGTTTGCCGAGCGCACCGAAAGGTTGCGTCGCCGGGGTTCGTTGTCGACGGGGCATGACCCGTTCTGCGCGGCCACCCAGGCGTAGCCGTACATCGGGATGCCGAGCACGATCTTGTCGTCCGGCACCATCGTCTTGGTCGCGGTGATCACCTGCTTGACCCAATCGATCGGGGCGATCGGGCCCGGCTCGGAGGTGCTGTAGTCGTAGGCCATGACTCGAATTTTGTCGACGTGCGCGGCGATGGAGGCGAAGTCATACACCCAATAACCGCTGTCGCCTGTTTGTCCTAGGTCGTAGATCGGGGGAGCGCTGACCACCAGCAGCTTGTCCTGGGCGTGGAGCGCAGCGGCCAATTCGGTGATGAAGGCCACCCAGTTCGGCCGTGTCGTGGCCCACGAGTCGCGGCCATCGAGGAATGCAAAGTTCTCGTAGTCGAGGTCGAGACCGTCGAATCCGCCGTCGGCGACGAGCTTCATCAGGGCGCCGACGTGACGTGTGCGGGTCAGCGGATCGGCGAGCACGGCGGCCAAGCCACCCTTGTCCATGCCGTCGAAGATCGTCGCCAAGTAGGCGACCCCAGCCTTCGATGCTGCTGCACGAAAGGCCGGTGGGGCGGCGTCATCGACCGTTTCTCGACGTATCTCTTCGGCCCCCACCGTCGACCAGGCAAACAGCGAGACGTCGCTGAAGAATGAGGCATTGGTGGTGAACGTGGCCAATGAGGAATCCGTCTGCCAGTAGGCGGCCCACCCGCTGACTTTGATCGGGCCTGCAGTGCGCCGTGGCACGTCGTCGCGGTTGACGGTGGCGATGGCGGCGACTGCGATGAGCGCGGCGATGGCGGCGGCGATCAGACCAATCGGCGGGCGGGGGCGCACGGCCTGTCCATCGTCCGTCGCTTCAGGCACGTGGCCACAGTACTTCGCTGCCATCCATCAGATGCGGCACCGCGGCCTGCTCGCGCTCGGTGTTCGGTATCCTGACGCAGCCCCATCCCGAGCGCAGGAGCCGTCATGTTTCAACAATCCGTCAGTCGTCGCGCTGTGACAGCCACGCTGACAGTGGCCGCGCTGGTACTTGCTGCCTGTGGGAATGATGGCGAGGTGAGCGCCGAGGTGACGGTGCCGGCACCGACGGCCCTGAGCATCGTGCGCCTTGATACACCCGAAGCCCAACTGTTGAGCGAGATCTACGCTAGGGCGTTGGAGGGCAACGGTTATCGGGTCATTCGCCGCAGCCCAGCGAAGGATTTGGCCGAGGCCTACGAGCGGGTCAAGCGTGGCGAGGCCGACATGATGGTGACTACCACCGTTGCGCTGTACGACGTTTTGCAGGCCGATGAGGCGACACCGGCGACGTTTGTCGACGGCGCCAACCTCACCGATCAGATCAACGCGATCGGCGAGATCATCGACGAAGGGGTCACGGCGCTGCCGCCAGCCTCGGCGATTCGCAGCGGTTTTATCTCCTGCACGAGCGCGCTCGGGGAAGAAAAGACGCTGAGCAACCTCAGTGGGTTGGGTCGTATCGCTGGCGAGGTCACACTCGGGGCGACCGAGACGTTCCAGGGCGACGGTGAGTTCAGCCTCGCGGCATTTACCGAGCTTTATGGTGGAGAATTCGAAAAGGTCGAGACGCTGAGCGAAGAGGAGATCGCCACCAAGTTGAAGGCTGGCGAGATCGACTGTGGTGCTTTCGACAGCATCGACAACAGTGTCCCCTCCGAGGGCGTCGTGCTGCTGACCGATGACCTTGGTCTGGTGCCCCGCGATGCGGTGATCCCGGTGACCAAGGATGGCGACAAGATGGTTGGTGCCGTTCAGGCGCTCAACTCGGTGAGCCAAGCCTTCACCACCGAGGCCTATATCTCGCTGATGAGCGCGATCAAGACTCTGGATCTCGCCCCGCCGGTGCTCGCTGGACGATTCCTTGAGTCGGCGCAACTAGCCAAGGTGACCTCAGACTGATGCTCACCGTCTCGGGTCTGACGAAGCGGTTCGGCGGCAAGGTGGCTGTCGACAATCTCAGTTTCGAAGTGCGCCCGGGGCGGGTCACCGGCTTTCTCGGCCCGAACGGGTCGGGCAAGAGCACGTCGCTTCGTTGCATTTTGGCTCTCGACCGGCCCGACGCGGGTCACGCGACCTTCGACGGACGGCCCTACGCTTCGATGCGCAACCCGTTGTTCGAGGTCGGGGCGCTGCTCGATGCGGGGTACGTGCACCCCGGCCGCACGGGGCTCAACCATTTGCGGGTGATCGCCGCCTCGAACGGCATCGCCACGCAGCGCTGCCACGAAACTTTGTCGTTGGTCGGTCTCACTGAGGTCGCCGATCGGCGCATCGGCGGGTACTCGCTGGGTATGCGCCAGCGGCTTGGTCTGGCCGCTGTGCTACTTGGCGATCCGAAGACGGTGATTCTCGACGAACCCGCCAACGGCCTCGATCCTGAGGGCATCCGCTGGATTCGTGATGTGCTCCTCTATCTCGCTGGTCAGGGCAAGACGGTGTTGGTCAGCAGCCACCTGCTCAGCGAGATGGCGCAGATGGCTGACGACCTGATCGTTATCGGCATGGGTCGTTTGATCGAGACAGGCTCGGTCGATCAATTCATCAAGCGCCATGCGCAGCGGTGGGTGCGGGTCAGCGGACCGCGCATCGGCGGCTTGGTCGACACGCTGCGCCGCCAGGGCGCGCAGATCACGGACATCGACGGCACCACCGTTGACGCCTATGGCGTCGAGTCATCCGTGATCGGCGAGTTGGCCGCCACCCAGTCGGTGATCCTTCACGAGCTGTCGCCGCAGCAGGGCTCGTTGGAGGATGCGTTCCTCCACGCCACTGCCCAGACGCAGGAATACCGCGGTGTCGACTTCGGTGGTGCCCCTCCGCCACCGATAGCGCACCAGGTACCACCAGCGCCGCCACCTCCCATCCTCGGGCAGCTGCCGCCGCCGGCTCCCGGTTCGCACAATGGGGGCGGCCTGTGATTGCCAACTTGATTCGATCCGAATGGCTGAAGATGCGCACGGTGCGCGTCAACTACGTCCTCGCTGGCATTGCTGTGGCGATCCCACTGTTGATCGTGATCCTGGCGTCGATCTTTGGCGACACCGGGAACATTTCCGGCGACGATTTCATCGGTCTCGTCCTGGGCTCGATGGTCGTGCCAGCGTTGTTGCTCGGAGTCATCGCCTCGCTCAATCTCACCAGCGAGTTCAGTTTGAATACGATCCGCACGACGTTTGCTGCAACACCGCAACGGCGCAACGTCCTGCTGGTCAAGGCATTCGTCGGAGCCGCGTTTTCGATGGCCTTTGGTGCCGTGCTGCTGGCGATCTGTGTCTTCGTCGGCGGCTCCATCGTCCGTGCCGACAACTCGGACATGCGTATCGAGAGCGAACATTGGCAGGCGATGCTCGGCATGGTCGTGATGTGTGGTCTTCTAGCGCTGTTCGGTTTCGCGCTCGGGTTGCTGTTGCGAAACTCGCCGGCAGCGATCGTGGTGTTCATTCTCTGGCCGCTGTTGTTGGAGCCGTTGCTCACCGGCTTGCTGTACCTGCTGAAGGTCGATCGGGCGGAGCTGTGGCTGCCCTACAACCGGGCCTTTGAGATGGTCGATCCATTGCCGACAGACGGCCGTTGGAGCGGGGGTATCTACTTCGCCGTGGTGATCGCCATTCTGACGACCGTTGGCATCGTCATCAACGAGCGCCGCGACGCGTAGCCAGGAACGCGTGCTAGCGTTGCAGTCAATGACATCAATGACATCAATGATGTCAATGACTTGGAGGTGCCGTGGCTGTTCTCACCATTCGAAATCTCGATGATGGATTGAAGAGAAGGTTGCGCGTCGCCGCCGCCGAAGAAGGCGTGTCGATGGAGGAGCAGGCCCGTCGAATACTTCACCATGCACTGGATCCGGGATCCGTGGGCCAACACCCTGGCGGGCTCGGTTCGGCGATTCACGACCTTTGTAAAGATCTCGATCTCGAAGGATTTCAAATTCCGGATCGGCATGCCGTGGCCCGGTTCGCAGACGTTTGATGATCGTGGTCATCGACACCAATGTCGTGTCGGAATTGATGAGGCCAACCCCTAACGCAACGGTCGTGCTCCGCATCGACGCATTGCCGGTCGCGGAGGTGTTTACGACAGCGATCACCGTCGCCGAGGTGGCTTTCGGCATCGAGCGAATGCCGCGTGGTAAACGACGGATGCAGTTGGAAAAGGCTGCCGAGCAGATTTTCGACGAGCTGCTCGATCTACGAGTGCTCTCCTTCGACGATTCCGCGGCAAGGTTCTATGGGCGGCTCTGCGCAGCGCGCGAGTCGGCTGGGCGTCCTATCTCCCAAGCAGACGCGATGATCGCAGCCATCTGTCTAGCGAACGACGCAGCCTTAGCAACCCGCAACGTCGCCGATTTCGATGAGACTGACGTTGCGTTGATCAATCCCTGGCTAGCCGGTTAGGGCCTAGCGAGCACGTTGTTCGAGGCGATCGCGAAGCTTGATCGTGTAGTGGCGATCGTGCTGGTCGATGATCCCGAGACGGATGAAACTGGCGATCGCTTTGTTGACCCGCTCGCGGCTGGCCCCGACCATGCCGGCCAGTTCCTCCTGGGTGACCGGCAGCACGAAGCTGTCGTGGCCATCGGCGAGTTCCAACAAGCGTTTGGCGGTGCGCCCGGTGACGTCGAGAAACACGGAGTCGGCCAGCGCTTCGTTGGTTTCCCGAAGGCGCCCGGCGAGCAGGCGAGTGACACCCCAGAGCAGGTTCGGGTTGCTGCTGAACAAATCGACGACGCCCTGATAGGGGATGATCAGCACCCGTGACGGCTCGAGCGCGCGGGCCTGGGCCGATCGTGAGCCGCTGTCCAACATCGGCATCTCGCCGAACAGATCACCCTCGGTCATCAACCCGACCATGCTCTCGCGATTATCGATCGGGTTGGTGATGGCCATCGCCAGGCGACCACCGAGCACGACATACAGTGCCTCGGCGACATCGCCTTCATCGAAGAGCACATCGCCACGAATCATCGTGCGTTCGGTACCGGTGCGAGCAAGGGTGACGAGTTCCTCGTTGCTGGCGTCAGCGAAGAATTCCGTCTGGGCGAGAAGGTCGTCGTATGACATGCACCGTTGACCGTACTACCGTCGGTACCCATGACGCAGCAACGCTCGGAGAAAGTGTGGGCAATCGTCGTCGGTGGCGGTTCCGGGCAGCGCTTCGGTCGCCCGAAACAGTACGAGACCCTCGGCCAACATCGAGTGATCGACTGGGCCAGGATGGCGGCGCAGCGAGCGTGTGACGGCGTTGTAATCGTCGTGCCGCTGGCCGACGCAGAGGCCGAGCGCGGCGTCGCCGGAGGACAGACCCGCAGCGAGTCGGTGCGCAACGGCCTGGCTCATGTGCCCGCCGATGCCACCGTGATCTGCGTGCACGACGCCGCCCGGCCCTTCGCCACCGAGACGTTGTTTTTGGCGGTGATCGATGCGGTGCTCGCTGGAGCCGACGGGGCAGTTCCCGGCCTACCGGTGACCGACACGTTGAAGGTGATCGATGCCGAGGGCGTGGTGGTTGCAACGCCGAACCGGGCCTCGATCGTCGCCGTGCAAACGCCGCAGGCCTTCAACGCCGCAGTGTTGCGTCGGGCTCACGCCACCGGAGGTGATGGCACCGATGACGCTGCCCTTGTGGAACGGGCCGGGGGTCGGGTGGTGGTGGTCACCGGTGAGCCGGAAAATCGCAAGATCACCCATCCCGAGGATTTGGTGTGGGCCCGTTCGTTGGTCGGCCAATGAGCTTCGCTGGGTCCATCCGAGTCGGGCAAGGGTTCGATATCCACCGCTTCAGCGATGACCCGTCGCGCCAGCTGGTGCTCGGCGGGGTGGTCTTTGACGGCGTGCCCGGCCTGCTTGGCCACAGCGATGCCGATGCCATCGCTCACGCTGTCACCGATGCCTTGCTCGGCGCCGCCGGACTCGGCGACATCGGCGAGCATTTCCCCGACACCGACCCGCAATGGAAGGGTGCCGATTCGCTGATGCTCTTGCGTCACGCCGCCGATCTGGTGCGCGGCGAGGGGTGGGAGATCGGCAATGTCGACTGCTCCGTGGTCTGCGAACGGCCGAAGTTGGCCCCGATGCGCCAGGAAATGCAGCGGCGTCTGTCCGATGCGGCGGGCGCTGCGGTTACGGTCAAGGGCCGCCGTGCCGAGGGCCTTGGGTCGATCGGGCGCGTCGAGGGCATCGCGTGTTTTGCGGTGGCCGTCATTGTTCGCCACAGCATGGAGGAGTAGTCATGGCCGCACGAGGATCATCTGCACGAGGCGGTGGCAGCGGCGCGGGCCGCAAGGCTGGGGCCGCGTCAGGTCGCAAGCCGACGGTTTCACTCGGTCGCAAGCCCGCATCGGCGTCGTCCGGTCGCAAGCCAGCGGCATCGTCCGGCGGTCGCAAGAGCTCGAGCTCGAAGGCATCAGGCTCACGCCAGTTCTCCTCTCATGGCGCCGGGCGTACGGGGGCGATTCGTCGCCCCGGTGAGGCTCCGGCAAAGTCCGAGAAGGGTCTTGGCGGCGAGCAGATCGAGGGTCGTCAGGCGGTGCGCGAGTTGTTGATCGCCGGGAAGCGGCGGGTACGGGAGATCTGGGTATCAGCCGACCCGAGCGAGAGCGAGGTCGTTGGCGACATCGTCCAGATCGCTCGCAACGAGCGCGTGCAGGTGATCGAGATCAGTCGCCGCAAGCTCGACGCTGCCGCCCGCAGCGAGGCGCCACAAGGCATCATCGCCTTTGCGGCGCCGCTGCCAGAGGCCGATTTCGCGGAGATGATCAAGCGTCGTCCTGGGAAGGCGCCATTCATCGTTGCCGTCGACGGCGTCACCGACCCGGGCAACTTGGGTGCGTTGCTGCGTTGCTGCGACGGCGCGGGGGTCGACGGCGTGGTGTTGCCCCGCCACCGGGCCGTGCACGTAACGCCAACCGTAGCCAAGTCGGCGGCGGGGGCGGTCGAGCATGTGCCCATCGCCGTTGTCGGTGGTTTGCCACAGGCCTTGGCGCGGATGAAGGAATTGGGGATCTGGGTGATCGGCCTCGACGACGCAGCCGATCGTGAGCTCTTCGACATCGGTGACCTGGCAGCGGAAGGCGTGTGCCTGGTGCTCGGTGCTGAAGGGCCGGGTTTGAGTCGGCTGGTGCGTGAGCGCTGCGACATGATCGTCAGCATCCCAATGCGCGGCCGTGTGTCGTCGTTGAACGTCTCGGCGGCCGCCGCCCTGGCCTGTTACGAGATCACCCGCGCCCGGCGCTAAGCCTGTTTCGCCCGTACCCCTCCTCCCCCGCCGTAATAGTGCACTCTGTTGCTTCCGCCGCAACGCAACGCACGATTACGCGACCACTTCGTTCGGATTGTGGATTCATCTGTCTACGATTGTGGCCCGTGCCGGGTTAGCTCAGTTGGTAGAGCGCTTGACTTGTAATCATGAGGTGGCGAGTTCGAATCCTCGCACCCGGCTCTATATAGTTCCTGCTCAGGGAGTTTCTCACCGCTCGCAGGCTGTCCACGAATGGTGAGTGTCCACGAAATGTCCACGGATTGTGGGTAGTGTTCACGGGCAATGAAGGGGAGCGTTCGTAAGCCGCGCACCACCGGGGGCACCTGGTCGTACCGCCTTGACCTGGGTATTGACGCGTCTGGGAACCGGCAACAGAAGCAGGTCGCCGGGTTTCGCACCAAAAAAGACGCCCAAGCTGCGCTCAACGAAGCACTCACGGGCGTGCAACACGGAACCTACGTTGCGCCAGCGAAATCCACGGTCGGAGAGTTTCTGACGTCGTGGCACGAGACGGCCAAGCTCGATCTGGCGCTCACGGCGTGGACCAACTATGGCCAGCTGATCCGTCGCAACATCATCCCGTGGATCGGCACGAAGCGCCTTACGGCCTTGACGCCGGTCGACATCAAACGCTGGCATGGCCAGTTGTTGGAGAACGGCCGAGCCGACGGTGGCGCGTTGTCGGTCTCGTCGGTGCGTCTCGCACATCGGATCTTGCACCGGGCGTTGAACGATGCCGTTCGTTGGAACCTGATCATGGTCAACCCGGCGACCGCGGCTCGTGCGCCAAAGGCCGAGCACAAGGAGATGAACGTCTGGACGGCCGACGACGCCCGTCGGTTCCTCGACGCAGTCGCAGAGGATCGGCTCGTCGGTCTGTGGACGCTCGCGCTGCACACGGGCCTGCGCCGCGGAGAGCTGGCCGGGTTGCGTTGGAGCGACCTCGACCTCGACGCCGGGACGCTCACCGTCGCGCAACAGCGGACTTCGGCGAACTATGAAACCATCGTGACGAAGCCGAAAGCGAAGAGCCAACGACAGTTGCTGATTGCCCCGGCAACCGTTGCGGCACTGCGGGGCCATCGCCAACGCCAGATCGAGGAACGCCTCGTCGCCGGGCCAAGCTGGAAGAACAGCGGGTATGTGTTCGTCGATGAGATCGGCGTCGAGTATCACCCGCAGCGGTTCACCAAACTGTTCGAGGCCGTCGTCGCCGAGACCGGCAGCGCCGAAGATTCGTCTTCACGACACCCGGCACACCATGGCGACCCTCGCGCTGGAAGCTGGCGTCCATCCCAAGGTTGTCCAAGAACAACTCGGCCATTCAGCCATTGCCGTCACGATGGACACCTACTCGCATGTCCCCCAAGCCGTGAAGCGCGATAGCGCCGAAAAGATCGCCAGCCTGTACGGAGGAAACCAATGATCACACCCGATGTTCAGGCTGATGGCTACGCCGAGGCGCTCGCTGAAGCAACCGCCGCAATCAAGGCAGCGCGCACCCACGCCGTGTTAGCTGTCAACCGTTCAGCAATCGGCCTCTACTGGTCGCTCGGCAGCCTGATCGTGGATCGACAGCATCGAATGGGATGGAAAGGGCACGTCGTTCGGCGACTATCGGACGACTTGCGGCACGCGTTCCCCGACATGACCGGACTGTCAGTTGGGAATCTCGGGTACATGCGGCGGATGGTGACGACGTGGCCCGAGGCTGAGCAGTGCCTGCGCATGGTAGGCAATCTTCCATGGGGCCATGTTCAGATCCTTCTCGATCGGGTCGATGACGACTCCCGACGTGACTGGTATGCATTGGCGGCGGTCGAGTACGGCTGGTCGCGAGCTGTTCTGGAGAACCAGATCATGTCGCAGCTCGCCGAGCGTGCCGGACGGGCTCCCTCAAACTTCGAGCGGCTGCTTCCGTCGGGCGACTCCGAACTCATGCAGCAGATGACGAAAGACCCATACAACCTCGACTTCCTTACGCTCCGCCGAGGTGCTGCCGAGCGAGAGCTTGAAGTCGGCCCTCGTCGAGCGGATCGAACGATTTCTGCGTGAACTCGGCCAGGGCTTTCTGTTCGCCGGGCGCCAGTACCGCCTCGATGTGGATGGCGACGAATTCTTCATCGACCTCCTGATGTTCCACGCCGACACGAATCGATATGTGGTCATCGAGCTCAAGACTACGAAGCTCACGCCCGCCGACGTGGGCCAACTGAACTTCTATGTCGCGGTAGTTGACGATGTGCTTCGACGCCCGCATCACAACGAGACGGTAGGGCTCCTGCTCTGCGCCAGCCGCAACGAGCGAACCGTTCGGTATGCGCTTGCGCGGTCGACCTCGCCACTGGCCGTTGCCGGGTTCCGCTACAACGAACTTCCGCCGGACGAGCAAGTCGCGTTGCCGATGGAGGCGGACCTCGTAAGGATCGTCGAGGAGGCTCTCGACGAAGAGTCTGGCAGCTGAGTCCAATTTGCCTACAGCTGTAGGCAAATTGACCAACGTCGATCTTCGCCGCATCGGCCCAGGTCAGCGGGGCCCAGAACGTCCCGGGCTCGCCGGATAAGAGGTTTACCTGCAGCTGTAGGCAAACCGGAAATGGCGTTCTCAATTCTCCAGTAGTACTGGAGAGCAGCAGCCCCCCACGACTTCCGCCACGAGCAGCACGAGGCAGCAGCATTAGACTTGGCCCAGCCGTCGATTCGAATCTGCCCGCAACTTGTGGAGAAATTGGCGCACCGTCGACGAGGTCGGGAAGTTGCGCCTCTGCATCGGTCGGGCAACTCACGCTGGTGGGGTTGCTGGCTGCATCTGGAAGGGACCAACTCGTCGCCAAAACGACGATGCCCCCTTGTCCCAGGCCTAGTCGAACCTTGCGGACCCTCGGCCCGAGCACGTCAGGGGCCTATTGAGTATGGACCATACGCGAATAGTTGGCAACCCGAACATCGGCCGAATCAATGTCGCGCGTTGGGGCTGCACCACCTGCACCGATCCGATCCTTACTGGCGGTGCCAGATTGACCGGGAGGTTTCAGGTACAAGCTGGGCGTCGATGACGTCTTTCGTCGTCCTCACCACAGCGAGAAGATCGGGTTGTTGCTGTGCGCAAGTCGGAACGAGCGGACGGTCAGGTATCTGCTTGAACTAGCCAGTTCGCCGCTTGCGATCGCCAGCTACCGCCAGAACGAACTCCCACCCGAGGAACACGCATCCGATTCTGCCTGGCGGCACCACAAGATGGGCCGCGATCGTCGAGGTTGTGCGGTCGTCGCACCCACGCTGACCAGAACGGGGGACGAAGTCGGGGACCGGCCGAGGGAGTAAATTTGCGAATTGCTTCGGCCAGGGACCAATTGAGGGACTAAGTCAGGGAGTGGAAAAGCGATTCTGCCGAGCGATGGCACCACGCTCGACTCCCCCAGCCGACAAATTCGGCCCAGCCTCGCGATCAGCTCGCCGAAAAGATCTGTCGAACTGGTGCCCCGATATCGATTCTTTTGACCCTCTGAGCGTGTGGGGCTGCAACGGAACGCCGATGCCTGGGCACATCAGGTGCGCATGACGGCCATGTCGCATCCGCCTGATCTGTTGACTGTCGAGGAAGCGGCCGCGTGGTTGCGAGTCGGCCGGACCTGCGCGTACCAGTTGTGTCGTCGCTTCTTGGCGACGAGCGGAGCTGAGGGCATTCCGTGCATTCGTGTCGGCCGTCTGATGCGTGTTCCCCGGCATTTGTTGGAGCAACGATTCGGCATCTCGGTCACCGACGTTGCAGCCGTCGATGAACTGATCGAGGCCGAGGAGGAACGAAGTGGTCGATCAGGCGATTGTCGTCCCGTTGATCCGCCCAACGTCGCCGATCCGTCGTTCTCGCCGCGTGTCGACGCAGCAGCCGTCTCTGCCGTTTCGTCTGTAGGCGTCGATGACCACCCGTTCCCTCGACCTCCAGATCTCCAACCAAACAAGATCAGACGAGTGCACACCCACTCCGGGGACTGGGGGAGGGAGGTGACGGTCAGGGTGATCACGTTGCGGATCGGGGCGGGGGGCTACTACCTCGGCGGCCTGCCTTCGTATTACCTTGACGCAGATGAGCCTCGGGGTCGTTGGCTCGGCCGGGGCGCGACTGAGTTTGGCCTCGACGGTGAGTTGGTCGACGAGCAGTTCCTGGCGTTGATGGCCGGGATGGACCCACGGCAACCGGAACGAGAGTTGGGACGCCCGTACACGCAGAGGTCGGTCGTCGGGTTCGACGCCACGGCCTCGGCACCGAAATCGGTGTCGGTGCTGTGGGCGCTCGGCGACGAGCACACACGTAGCGAGGTGCTCGCGGCCCACGACGCCGCAGTGACAGCAATGGTTGAATGGGTCGAGGATCATGCGCATACCCGGTTCCGTATCAAGGGTGAGGTCGCGGTGGTCGACGCCGAGGGGATCATCGCCGCGGCGTTTCGCCAGCACACCAGTCGCACGCTGGACCCGCAACTGCATACCCATGTGGTGATCGCTAACCGGGTGATCAGCCCGGACGGTCGTTGGCTTGCGTTTGGATGCGCGCACGCTCAAGCTTGACCAGCGAACGTTGTCGGCGATCTACCACGCCGGGCTACGTGCAGAGTTGACCGGCCGTCTTGGTGTCGCTTGGCAACCACCGGTGAACGGGATCGCCGAGATCGCTGGTGTTCCCGACGTGCTGCTGGCCGAGTTCTCCACCCGGACCACGGCGGTCAACGACCGCCTCGACACCAAGCTTGACCGGTTCACCGCCACGTTCGAGCGGGAACCGACCCGGCGGGAACGGTGGAAACTTGAACGGGAAGCCGCCAAGGAATCCCGCCCTGCTAAGGTTCACGGCTGTCGACGCGGCCAGTTTGCACGACACTTGGCACGCCCAGGCCAAGGCCTTGGGGATCGATATCGATGTGGTGATCCGTGACGTCAGCAATCGAATCCGGTTCGCTTCACAATCGACTCTCGCTGAGCGGACGAGATGTCGAGAATGTGCTGGTTGTGCAGGCGATCAATGCGCTCACGATTGGTCAGTCGTCGTGGCGGCCAGCGGAACTCACCCGGGAACTCGCCGCATCGGTTCCGACCACGACCGCCGCCCGCGCCGGCGACCTGCGCCGCCGGCTTGACGACCTCACCAGGGGCGCGATCGGATTGTGTGTTGATTTGTCGGTGCCGATCCCGCCGAACGTCCGGCTGCGGCGCGACGGTCGCCCGGTCACCGAGTCCGCTGCCGATCGGGCGTTGACGACGGCGTTCGTCCTCGACCAGGAACGCGAACTGATCGATTGGGCCGAGCAACGCCTCACCTACGACGGCCGTTATGCCGACCTCATCGCCGCAGCACCTCACACCGGCCCAACGAGCCGCCGCCGTGGCAGTCGCCGGTGACGACGATTTGGTGCTCGTCGTCGGTCCCGCCGGTACCGGTAAGACAACCGCGCTGCGCCCTGCGGTTGAACAACTCCGCCGGGACGGTCGTGCGGTGTTCGGTGTCGCCCCGTCGGCCGCAGCTGCCCAGGTGTTGAGCGAGGAGACCGGTGTTGACGCTGACACCATCGACAAGCTACTCATCGAACACACCCTCACCCGCCCGCCTGACCACCGCTACAACCTGCCGCTCGGCGCGACCGTGATCGTTGATGAGGCGGGAATGCTCGGCACAGCCAACCTTGCCCACCTCGCCGTCCTTGCCGACGCAAAGGGCTGGCGTGTAGCGATGATCGGCGACCCGAACCAGTTCTCCGCCGTCGACCGTGGTGGGCTGTTCGGGATGCTCGTCGACACCTTCGGGGCGATCGAGCTTGACCAGGTCCACCGATTCACCCAACGGTGGGAACGCGACGCCTCACTGCGCCTCCGGCGAGGCGACCCGAGCGTCGTCGACCTCTACGAACACCATGACCGCGTCCACCACGGCACAGCCCGGCAAATGCAAACCACGGTCGTCAAGGACTGGTGGTCGCACCGCCAAGCTGGTCGTGACGTGCTGCTCCTGGCCGGAACGAACGACGACGTCACCCAACTCAATCAACGCTGCCAACGTCTACGGATCGAGGCCGGTGAACTCGGCGACGGACACACCATCAAAACCGGCACCTACCGGTTGCACGCCGGTGATGGGATCCTCACCCGTCACAACGACAGACGCCTCCGCACCGACAGCGACCAGATGGTCCGCAACGGAGCGACGTGGACGATCACTGCCATTCACCCCAACGCGACGCTGACCGCCACCGGCGACCACGGCACCATTCGACTCCCTGGCACGTACGTGGCCGATCATGTGCAATTGGCCTACGCCCGCACGATCAATAGCGCCCAAGGTCGCACCGTGGAACCGTGCCTCGTTTACAACGAGGGCGCCCTCGGTCTACGCGCCCTGTATGTCGCCCTCTCACGGGGTTGCCAGGAGAACCACATCTACTTCGCCACCACTGGCACCGAGACCGGTCGCGATCTGTTCACTCAATCCGTGCTGTCGGACCGCATCGACCAACCTGCTCACCTCCGTCGAGCCGAACTCGTCGGACAAGAAATCCACCACCCCGGCCTCCTCGACGGCGATCACCTCCGGTGGCTTTTCGAGGAACGCCACGCCATCACCTCCAACCTGCAACATGCCGATGCCGTGCTGCGTCAGTATCCGAACGACCGCACCAGGGTGGTGCGAGAACTGGCGGTCGCGACGAGCGAGTTGACCGGCCTGCTTGGGCGGAAGGCAGCAGCCGAAACCGTGATCGACCGCTACGACCGACCTCTCCACCGCCGCCGCCACGAAGGCGAAATCAACCTCGCTCACCGAGAACTCACCGACCTCCCGCGCCACATCCGCAGGGCCGAGTTGGCAGTGGATGCGAGCGAACGCCGAATCACCACGCTCGACGAATCTCGATCAGCGGCCACCGAGACCCTGAATCAGCGCCCCGCAGCGGGCAGGCGCATTCGCCACCTCGATGACACACTCGATGGCGACCTCCGGGCCCGAACCCGCATCACCCGGTTCGACACCCCCAACCACATTCGCGACGTCATCGGTACCCGACCCATCGACCGCGACGCCGCTGACCGATGGGACGACGCAGCTGGACTCATCGCCCAGCAAGTCGGCATTCGGCGATCGACCCTTGGACCTAGACCGATCCGTCGCCGCAGACAATTACGCAAGGGTGAAAGCCGCCGTCGCCGAAGTAGCGCCTATCCCGCCAACGCCCACCCGAACTTTCGCTCGTGACATTGAACCTGACTTCGGAATCTCACTCTGACGAGATAATGGCGCAAGGCAAGACCGAACGGATTGAACCAACCGCCTCCGTGCCATTCGCCAACAATTCAGACGAAGCGGCGAACAGCCAGCGAGAATTCGTCGTAGCTCTCCCGCGGATAGGCCCGTCGTGGATCGATAGTCACTAGGGGAGCGACGACACGATCCACATCTCGGTGGCACCGCACAAATTCGTCCCGTCGAAGTATTCGGCCGCTAGAACTTGATACCCTCCCGCAAGTTGTAGTTCTTGGCCGGGTGACGCGACAGACCTTCCGCTGGGGTCGAAGACGGTAGCTGGCAGTCTGCCGCACGCTGTATCCATAGGGCCAGACCGGTGCGACTCGCGTGTCGGATTCAAGGGCTGTAAGGTAGACGCACTGTTCGCTCGAGTCGTAGTGGAGAGTGAAAGTCGCTAACGCCTTTAGCCCTAAACCGCCTCGCGACGATTGCGTCAAGATTTCGAGATCGGCGATCAGTGGTGGCTGGTATTTCGGTAGGGAACTAAGGTCTCGATCAAGCAGTTCGATGAACGGTATAGCCACGACACGTGGTCCAAGCGCGTCGACTGCGGCTCTGCCGTGTGGGCTGATGGACTGGAGTGGGACGACGACAACGTTGCCTGCCACGTCGGTCCCGTGCCCTCCATCGGTCTGGATAAGGCGTTCGCCTTCAAACTTCACTATCTGCGCAGAAACGTCCTCCAAGTCAGCGGCGCTATATCGCGCGCCGTCAACTACGCAGACATTCATCGGTCGGGCGGCCTGCTCAATAGCGGCTGTCTCCTCTGAGCTGACGTCGCCGACCAGCCAGATGACCTCCAGCCGGGACGTCCGATCAACCCAAACACCAGCGGACGCGGTCGCTGATGGCTCGAAGGTGGTTCTCCAACTCGCTTCGGTCGAAGGACTGCGGCAGATCATGATTACTGCGCCCCGGGCAGGGGTCGACGGGAAAGGCCGTGTTTAGGGTTGGAGCGTTCCAGAGCGACACCCCATTGGCCGCGCGCATCGAGGTGCCGTCAAACCAACCGCGAATCTCCACGCCTGTGCCACTTGGGATGTCATCCGGCGCCCCATCGATTCGGACTCCATCGACGCAGCGGATGGCTGTAACTGGGCACACCGTACCTGCCGAGGTCCAAACACCGCGAACTATTGCGGCTACGCCCTGCTTGTCGGACGCGATGTCCTGTGTCGAGCTGGGTCGGGCAACACCTGTGTTGAGAGGCGAACGCTCGGCACGCTGGTGGTTCAGCGAGAGTACGACGGCTGTGCCCAGAGTCGCTGCGACTATCAGCCCGATGAAGGCGTGCGTGACACGGCGTGCGCGAAGACGAGGAGGCACCTCACCGGTTTCGAGTGGATTTTGTTTACCACCTGGTGGCACTGCGTCCGCCATTTCCTGGAGCGGCACGGGTCCGCGCTTCATTTCGGCTATCGATCGACTTCGTCCTAGGTGCTTTCTTCATATCGGTAAGGCCCTTCGAACTAAACTCCGGGCTCGGCGCCCGGACAAACCCTGTGTTGCCCTGCGACTCCGGCGATCGACGCTAAGACCGCATCGTCAAAGCCGACACGACTCTAGGTCCCAGCCCCGGACTCGTCGCCGGTCTCCGGAAGTTCGAGCACAAGCGTCGCTGACCCGCACTCGGGCAGCAAGATCTCGCCAATTGCGTCTGGAATGTCGCAGTCTCGGTAGCCGAGCCGTGATGGGTCACGCACGCCAGAACCCCATGCAAGCAGCGACATGCCGTCACTGCTCGGCGCGAACACAACCCCAGGCTCGGGTGGATCGCGTTTGAACCACCGGCGAATCTCAGCATCGCTGAACAGGAACGGCTCGGACGGCGAACCGTTGAATCCGTTGTGGAGCACCTGGCCGATCAGTCGTTCCCGTCCGAGGTTCCGGAGCGCTTGTTCGAGCAAGATGATCCCAGGTGGTTCGCGCGGCAGCCCGCACGCGTCAAGTAGGTTTGCCTTCGAAACGTACAGGTCCGGGCAGCTCACTTCTTCGACTCCCTCAAGTCCGACCGTGATCGACATGAACGGCTGATACGTGCGGTAGATGGCGAAGTGCAGCCGCAAGTCGAGCGACGAGAGACGCGCGATCAGGGCCGCGATCGGGACGCCAGTGTCGTCCTTGGACGAGGAAGCCAGAACTCCGCCGAGGTAGTCGGCCACGATCGAGTCGTCGTTCTTCCATGCCGTGTCGAGGACGGCCCACGCGGTCCGTTCGCCAGGCTCGAGCTCGCGATCGCCGGCCTTCTTACGCGCTCGGTCGATAACGTTTGACGCGCGATCACGAAGCACGTTGAGCGACACGTTGACGACTGGATCGACCGCGACGCGAGTGATTGCGTATTGGCCCATGAACACTGCGAGGGTTTCTGGGAGCATTGAAAGATGGTACGTCGGCGAAGACCGAACACTCGGCGCGGCCCGAACAATGGCGACGGGCAGCAGGCTGACCGTGATTTTGAACTTGCGCACTCGGGGTTCCCGGCGAGTTCGCGCACAACGCGATCGCCGCTGCACCGCGACATCCACCCGGTGCTCTGGCGTTGTATCGACGGCATGGCCCTCGGTGCCGGCTGGGATGGCAGCAACCGGACCCCACATATTCGGCGGAGCCACATCCCCGCGGTTCGATGTCGGCGGTTCGATAGGGAGTCCGTGTCCACGGAGTGTCCACGAACGAGCCGAAACCGCGTGTCACGGGGCGACACGGGCCGACACAGATAGGTCAGGTTTGTCCTGCTCAGGCACTATGAGCTGACCCAAGGCGTCACGTGGCACTACGGCCGGGGTGTCCCTTGTAATCATGAGGTGGCGAGTTCGATCCTCGCACCCGGCTCCATAAAACTCCTGGTAGATGGCACTTCGGCGACCACGCCACTATGAGGCAGCCGGGCTGCTCCAGTGGCGACGCGAAACGAACGAACGGTGATATTCACTGGCCCGCTCACCGTCTCAACTGGCGGTCGCCGGCTACAAACACGGGTGTGGCCACCTGGCGAGCCCGGAGTATTGCCGATGGAGTCGGACACAAATGCGTCGATGGGCTGGAAGGAAGCGACGTCAGGGTGCGTTCGTCCTTGTGGCAACTGCGCTGCTGCTCTTGGTGGGTTGCGGCGACGATCTGCCGCAACACTCCGAATCCGAAGTCGATCGTACGGCATTGGTTGTGTTCCCTGGTGCCATTCGGACGTCCGATCACTGGATCGACGCGATCGATGTGCAAACCCTCGACGCTGGACCCATCAAGGAGGATGCGCACCTCACTGCCTCGTTCGAAGTGACCGGATTGCACACAACGGGGGAGGTTCTGAGCTGGGTCACCGATCAATTGGTCGGGCTCGGATGGACTGCCGACACCAAATGGACCCTTCGCCAACATTTCAATCGGACCGTTGGTTCGAATCGCGACGAAATACAAGTCTGCGTTTCGTTTAGCGGCGACCCGCCTCCGGGTGTCGAGTTGTCTGATGTTCCCGCATCGAGCTACGTCATTATTTATCTGCCGTGAAGCGATCACTGCCCGAACAACGAAATCGGTGCGAGCCTGTAAACGCGCTGATCCATTATCGACGACTCGGCGGATGCACCCGGGAGAACGACGCTCGATCCTCAGAGTGGGAGTCGTTCACGCTGCCGAGGATAGCGGGGGCCGTCCTCAGTCGAAGTCGCGTCGCCGTACCCAGGCGTTTCTCGGTCGGCTCTTGGTCAAGTTCCGCTGATGACTCGGTCCATGGCGGCGGCGGCCTCGTCGTTGAGGGGGCGAGGACGTGGGAGCAGATATCGGCAGTGATGGCGATGCCGGAGTGGCCGAGGAGGTTACTGACGACTTTGAGTGGGACGCCTTGGGCGAGGAGGAGGGAGGCGGCGCAGTGGCGGAGTTCGTGGGGGTGCTAGTGGTCGAGGTCGGCGGCTTTGGTGGGTCTGCTAAAGGAGTGGCCGATGTTGGTGCGGTCGAGTGGTGTGCCGAATCGGGTGCGGAAGACGAGGTCTGCACCGAGTGGCAGTTCGGGCCATTCGCCGCAGTTACTTGCAGATCGACGATCCCAACGGTGAAGGAACTCTCGGCGGGCGGTGGTATTCGCCACGCGTGTTGCGTCGCGAGTGTTCGGCCTCGGTCGACCTTTCGCCTGGCCCGTTTGTCGCCGCCGCGTACCTTCCCGGCGTGAGCGACGTGTCGTTCTCCAAGCCGGACATCGGCGTCCCCTTTGAACTCATGCGCTCCCCCGTTGCCATCGGCGTTCAGATCCAGCTCTTCGATGAGCGCGAGCAGCGCGACGGCGCTCGCGATGCGATGCTGGAGTTACTCCGCGAGCCAGCGTTCGAGTGTGGGGGCGAGACGATGTCCGGCTTCGCGGACTACTCGGAGTTGTCCGAATCGCTCTCAACCCCCGAAGGTACCGCGTTCATCGTCCATTCTCCGACGACCGTTATCCCGACGATCCAAGCGATGTACTGGATCGGTGACAGGCTGATGGTCTCGCTGTCGGTAGCGACCGTTGACGCCGAGAACGGGTGGAGCGACGCAGTGATCGAGCACTGGGTCGAGCCCATCGTCGAAAAGGTGCTCGAGCGGGTCGACCAGGCCGCGCTGCCGTCGGTGCCTGCCTGAGTGTGCGGCCGTAGCATGCCGCCATGACCCTGGACCTTTCAAGCTTCTCATTCCTCGCCGAGCCGGATCGATGAGTCGACTTGAGGAAGTCGCCGAACGTGACGGTTGGCGGTGCTGGTTGTGCGACGAAGCCGTCGATCCGGCGATGTCCGTCAACGATCAGCGAGGGCCGAGCGTCGATAGCTGCGTTTCCGACGCCCGCAACAAAACGGGCAAGGGCAAGCGTCCAGCCGAGCAAGAACGTCTCGCCCACCGCGGTTGCAACACCAAGAAGGGTGCTGTCGCTCCCGTGGCTCCGTGGGCTGGGCACCTGTTCGTCGTCGATCCGGCACCGATCATCAAATCGGTCGAACGTCTCGAACGCAAAGGTGGACGCGAGTTGGTTGCTCGCTGCCCCACGCGCCGACGCGGATGAGGCCGCGGCGTGGCTCGTCGATCGGGTCGCACGCCTGCGCCCCGGATTCGTCGTGACTACCTCGATCGAGTCGGTCGGGGGTCAGTTTCTGCTCGTTTTGCAAGCCTGAGGCCCAGGCATACTCAACAGATGAGCCGTGCCCGAGAGAGTTTTGATCCGTCCGTGTTCCACGAACCGATGGCCGTGCAGATGCAGGTCTTCATCGACGAGCATCGCCTCGCCCTCGCCGCCAGCCTGGATGGGCTCACCGAAGAGCAGGCCAGGCGCCGCCTCGTCGGCTCGAAGACCACCTTGCTCGGGCTGGTCAAGCACGCCGCGTTTGCCGAACGAGTGTGGTTCGGCGAGACGATCGGCCTGCGGCCGCGAGCAGAGATGGGCCTCGTGGCAACACCGGACGAGTCGTTCGATCTCGATCCCGCTGACACCATTGCGTCAGTTCTCGCCGACTATCACCGAGCCTGCGCTGATTCTCGTGCCACGGCAGCGACGCTGACCCTTGACACCGTGGCCACCGGCAATCGCCGCGGCCCACTCCCGGTGCGCTGGATCTATCTCCACCTACTGCGAGAGGTCGCCCAGCACTGTGGCCATGCCGACATTCTCCGCGAACAAGTCGTCGGAACATGACTCCGCGGAGCGTGATGGTTCTCAGCGAAAATTGGACGTTGAGACCCACCCCGGAGCTGTCGACGATCGTCGAGCTAGCTCGGATTGCCGAGGGGTGCGGCGTCGATACGGTCATGCTCTCCGAGCACGTGGTGCTCGGACAGCGATTCGGCCGTCTCCGCTCCGCCAAACAACCCGCGTGACTACGCCGCGCCAGGCAATCAACCCCCAGCGACCTGGTGGCCGGACTCGGTTGTGCTGGCATCGGCAATCATCTCCGCGACGACCTCGCTGCGGGTGGCCCTTGCCGCGGTGATCACCCCACTACGGCATCCGTTGCTGCTGGCTAAGCAGTTGGGCACCCTCGATCTGTTGGCAAATGGGCGCATTGTCGTGCAGCCGACAGTCAGTTGGTCACACGACGAGTACGCGGCGCTCGGCGTCGGCTTCTCCCAGCGCGGCGCAATCCTCGATGAACAACTCGCGGCGATCCGCGCCGCATGGACCGCTGCAGCGGACCAGCCCAGCCGGTTCAGCGGACGTCACTTTGCCTATGACGAGGTGTGGTGCGAGCCGCGGCGTGGACAACCGGTGGCCATGTGGTTCGGCGGTGAGCGCCTCCATCCGCCTCTGATCCAGCGGCTCGTCAAATACGGCACCGGCTTCCATCCGTTCGGGGCTCCGACCATAGAAGAGCTGAACCTGCTGGAAGGGGCGTTGCGCTCGGCTGGTCGATCGCTCGACGAGATCGAACTGATCGGAGGGATCCGCGGCAGCTTCCCGAATGCGCACGATGCCGCCGACCTCGACGAGGCGTTGGCGTCGGTTCCCGATCAGCTGAAGGCCGGGTATCGCACGATCTGTTTTAAGCCGTCGATGTTCACCGACGACATCACCGGGGTTGCCGACGTGTGTCGACGGGTGGTCGCCGCCCTCGTCTGAGCCCGGATCATCTCCAACTGACGATCGTCACGAAGCCTCGATCAATCACCGTCCAACACCCCGTCGACAGGGATCGCTCGTTTGAGTAACTGGGCGCTGTGAACCCGAGCGACATTGTCGACCAACTGGTGGGCCTTGGCCGCGTTCGGGCCCTCCCACCCCTCGGCAAGCGTGGTGTGAAAGAGGCTCAACCAACGATCGAAGTGGGCGCGGGTGAACGGCCGCTTGGCGTGCACCAGCGAATGTGCCCGAAACGGGTTGCCCTCGTAACCGTGTTGATCGAGCAGCGCCCGGCGCCAGAAGGCCATCAGCTTCGGCAGGTGAAGCAGCCAGTCGACCTTGGCGACATCGTTGAACATCGGCCCGAGCAAGTCGTCGTCGGTGACCTTGGCGTAGAAGGTTCGGACCATGTGCTCGATCGCCTCGGCGTTGTCGATGTCACCCAACGGTCTCTCCCGATCGGTTACGGACGCCGTTGTGACCATCGAACCAGTCTGGCTTGCCGGTGGCCGCAGCCCTCGGTCGCGCTCTACCATCGAGCAATGTTCAGCTTCGCCGATGTCGATCTCATCTGCCATACGCTGCCGGAAGTCAGCCGAGGCACCAGCTACGGCCACGCCAATTGGCAGGTCGGCAAACGAGGTTTCGCCTGGGAACGACCGTTGAGCAAGGCCGACATCAAGCGACTCGCAGGCGCTCCGGCTCCTGCGGGTCCGATCCTCGCTGTGTCGACGGCCGACATGGCCGACAAGGCGGCGGTGTTGTCCGAAGAGCACCCCGGGGTATTCACCATCGAACACTTCAATAACTACCCGGCTGTGCTGATCGAACTCGATGTGGTCGGTGCCGACGTGCTCAATGACCTGATCCTCGACGCCTGGCTGGCCTGCGCGCCTGCAAAGCTGCTCGAAACCTACCTCGCCGAACATCCGCTGAGCGATTGAACCGCGACACGACGACCGGCGGACCACCGCTTCGCCGCCCGTCGCATGAGAGCAATCTTATATCTCGACGAGGTGGTGAGCGAGGCTCGCCTGCGACGTGCTCATCGGTCCCAAGAATGCACCCCAGAGGGCACTACGATCCAGCAGTGTCGCAGTCTGCCAGCGAGAGTGAAGCCCGCGCGTCGCAAATCTGCCTGTGATACCTCGCGTTGATGCGCAGGCGACCGATTTCTTGTGCGCCACCGCTCAACGGCTGAGGCCGATCTTTACCTTGTCTCACGCAGCCGATGAACGAGCTCAGCGAAGCGTGGTGAGGACGTCGTAGTCGGCGAACGCTTTGTCGGACGTGACGACGATCATCCGTCGCTGCTGCGCTTGGACGATAAGCAGGCGACCGAACGGGTCGCGATGAGGCCCAGGCAGTAATTCGACCGCTGCGAGATCGCTCAAGGCGATCGGCAGCACGCGCAGACCCCCGAGACGGCATGCGGCGTCGAACCATTCTCCGGCAGGCTGGTTGAGTCGCAGCTTGCCGATCGAGGACTTGATCGCCAATTCCCACAGGCTGACTGCCGATGCGTAAACGACGTGGGCACGTTCGATGGAGCGTACCGCCCGCTTGTCGAGTGCTCCAGCGGAAGGGTCGGACAGCTTGAGCAGTGCGTTCGTGTCGAGCAAAACGCTGGTCATGCACCGATCAATTCGTTGAGCTCATCATCGGTGAACTCAAACTCCGGCCCGAGTTCGACCGTTCCGGCCATCCTCCCGAACGTGACACCGGACTGCGCCGGTACCGCGGTGATGATCGCGCATGGTTTGCCGTGACGAGTGACGACCACCTCTTCGCCGCTGCTCAGACCGGACAGAATCATCGACAGGTGCTCTTTGAGTTCGCGTACCGTGATCGTTGACATGTGGTCACAATATCACCATTGTGCCCACAAATTGACGGTGGCGCTGGCGACGGAGCGCTTTGTCAGCGCAGCGCTTACGGTAAAGCTATGGTCTGCGACGAGGGGAAATCGTGTGCTCGGCACAACCGGAAACGGAGAGTCAACGTGACAGACAGCGAGTCCAGCGGGAACGCACACGACGACGTGGTCGACAATGCCCTCGGGCTTGGTGGCTACGGACTGATCGGTCTCGACCGACGACAGGTCGGCGATGCCTTGCGTCGTTATGCCGGTGCTTTGGTGCGCCACCCTTCGGTGGTCGGACAGCATGCGTTGAACCTCGCCGCCGAGGAGTTGAGCATCATCACCGGCACCTCCGAGCGGGCCCTCGACCCGAAGGACCGCCGCTTCGCTGATCCGGCGTGGCAACACGGCGCGTGGAAACGCATCGCCCAGAGTTACCTCGCCGTGCGCGACTCGGTGATGTCGACCATCGATGAGGTCGGACTCAACGAGGCCAGCGCCGACCGGGCCCGCTTCGGTCTGATGCAACTCACCGAGGCAATCGCCCCGACCAACAACCTGGTCACCAATCCAGCCGCGCTGAAGCGAGCCGTGGAAACGCGCGGCGCCTCGCTGCGAGCCGGGTCTCGCCACTTGATCCACGACCTGCGTCGCAACGGCGGTATCCCAAGCCAAGTCGACACCCGACCGTTTGTGCTCGGCGAGAACATGGCCGCCACTCCGGGTGCAGTTGTTCGGCGCACCGATCAGTACGAGCTGATCCAATTCAACCCGGCGACGGCCCGCGTGCGCAAGCGACCTGTAGTCATCATCCCGCCGCAGATCAACCGCTACTACTTCCTTGATCTCGCCCCGGGTCGCAGTTTCGTCGAGCACGCCGTTAACCACGGCCAGCAGGTCTTCCTCATTTCCTGGCGCAACCCAACATCGGAGCACCGCAACTGGTCACTCGACACCTATATTTCGGCCTGCATCGACGCCATCGAAACCGCGATCGAGATCAGCGGATCGAAGTCGGTCAATTCGCTCGGCATGTGCGCTGGAGGGATGACGCAGTCGATTCTGCTCGGTTACCTCGCCGCTCAGTCTCGCCCGTTGATCAACGCCGCATCGCTGGCGGTGACGATGATCGACACCCACGAACGCAGCACGATCAATAGCTTCGCCACCAAGCGCTCGGTCGGCACGACGGTGGCCAAATCTCGTCGCAAAGGGGTGCTGGAGGGCAAGGATTTAGCCAAGGTCTTTGCCTGGATGCGCCCCAACGATCTCGTCTGGAACTACTGGGTCAACAATTATCTGCTCGGCGAGAACCCGCCGGCATTCGATGTCTTGGCCTGGAATTCCGACGCCACAAACCTGCCCAACCAGCTCCACGAACAGTTCCTCAACATCTCGCTCGACAATCTGCTGATCGAACCGGGCGGGATCTCGGTGCTCGGCCAATCGATCGACCTGGCCCAAGTGACGGTGGACCACTTCTCGGTCGGAGCGATGACCGACCACATCGTGCCCTGGCAGTCGTGCTATCAGGCCACCCAGGTGATCGGCGGGCAGCATCGCTTCGTGCTCTCCAATAGCGGTCACATTCAGGCTCTGGTCAACCCACCCGACAACCCAAAGGCCAGCTACTTCGCCGGCGACGACTACCCCGCGTCGGGCGCCGAGTGGCTGAAGGGCGCGCACCGGGTGCAGGGCAGCTGGTGGACCGATTGGGTGGCGTGGGTCGACTCCCGAGCTGGCGCGTGGAAGAAGGCTCCGACCGAGTTGGGCAGCGCACGGCACCCCATTCTTTGTCCGGCACCCGGTACCTACGTATCATCCTGAGGGGTCGGCTCATCCTGCAGGCCGACGCACAATCGGAACTGGGGGATCGTCATGATGGATGTGCAGCTCAATAGCTGGCTTCTCTTCGCCCATGCCGAGTCGCACAATCGCCATGTCGAGATCGTCAGCCGCCTGCCGGATGCATCGGTGGTCCGTCTGAGTTCGGCAACCTGGGCCCGGCGCACGCAGCAATTGATGCATGCGCTCGACGGCCTCGGGCTCGACACGGGCGCCCGCGTGGCGACCTTGGCCTGGAACAGCTTCCGCCACCTCGAAGCATATTTCGCCGTCCCGTGCACGGGGCGGGTGTTGCATACCGGCAATATTCGACTCTCCGCCGACGAATTGCACTACGTGCTCGACCACGCCGACGATGAAGCCGTTCTCATCGACGCCGACCTGTTGCCGATCTTGGAACCGATCCGTGACCGTCTGCCGCGGCTGCGCCACGTCATCGTCCTCGGTGACACGGTGCCGGAAACGTCGATCGCGGGTGTCATCGCCTATGAGCAATTGCTGGCCGGCCAACCTGACCACTACGAACGCACCGACATCGACGAACGCACCCCCCTTGGCCTGTGTTACACCTCGGGCACCACAGGGCGTCCCAAGGCTGCGGTCTACACCCACCGCTCGACGTTTCTGCACACGATTGCCGTCGGCGCACCGACCGGGATGCGCGTCGGCCGACAGGACTGCGTGTTGCCTGTGGTGCCGATGTTTCACGCCAACGCCTGGGGGCTGCCGTATGCCGCCGTCGCCAACGGGGCCAAGCTGGTGCTCTATGGCGGCCCGCTGCAGCCCGTCGACTTCGTCGACCTATTGATCAACGAGCGGGTGACCGTCGCTGCCGGGGTCCCTACCGTGTGGCTGTCGGTGGCCGACGAATTGGCCGCACGCCAGGCCAGCCTGCCCGATCTCTCGCATATCGCCTGCGGTGGCAGCCAGCCGCCGAAGGCGTTGATCGAGACCTACCGCCAGCAATTCGGCGTCGACATCGTCCAGGCCTGGGGGATGACGGAAACGTCGCCGCTGGCCTCGGTCGCTTGGCCGCAGCATCGGATGCGCGATTACGACGACGAACTGATGACCTCGACGGTTCGCAGCCAGGCCGGGATACCACTTCCTGGGGTCGAGATCTCGATCCGTGACGAGGCGGGTCACGAGGTGCCTGCCGATGGGGTGACGATGGGCGACCTCTACGTGCGCGGCCCGTGGGTGATCGACAGCTACCTCCACGGTGATGGCGCCGAGAACTTCGAGCTCGATGGCTGGTTCAAGACGGGCGATGTCGCCGTTGGATCGCCGGACGGCTATTTCGTCATCGCCGACCGGACCAAGGATCTGATCAAATCTGGCGGCGAGTGGATCAGCTCGGTCGACATGGAAGCGGCGATCATCGCCATGCCGCAGGTCGTCGAAGCAGCCGTCATCGCCATTCCTGACCCGAAATGGCAGGAGCGGCCACTGGCCGCCGTGGTGCTCCGGCCGGGCGCTTCGGTGACCCTCGACGAGGTTCGCCAACATCTATTGAGCAGCGGTTTTGCGTCATGGCAGCTGCCGGAACGAGTCGAGTTCATAGACGAGGTGCCCAAGACCACCGTCGGTAAGTTCGACAAGAAAACACTGAGGGGACGCTTCGCGTGACCATGATCGATTCTGCGGCGAAGAACGCCCTCACAATTCCTCCGGACGAGCTTGGCAAAACTCAGCGCATCCGCGTTGGGCAACACCGGGTGCGAGTGACGATCAGCGGTGAAGGTCCTCCGTTGTTGTTGATCAACGGCATCGGCGGCAACATCGAGATGTGGCAGCCCTTGCTCGATGCCATGCCGCACCGCCAGATCATCGCCTTCGACATGCCCGGCACCGGTGGGTCATCGACGATGGTGGTGCCGCGGCCGATGTACTTCATGGCCCGCCTCACCGCTGCGCTGATCCGCAAGCTCGGCTACGACCGTGTCGACGTGCTCGGTGTCTCGTGGGGTGGCGCGGTGGCGCAAACCCTCGCCGTCTGTTTCCCTGGCGTCGTTCGTCGGCTGGTGCTGTGCGCAACGATGCCCGGTTGGCCGTCGGTTCCCGGTTCGCCCCAAGCCTTGGCGATGATGATGAGCAGGCGCCGATACACCGACATGGAATACCTCAAGAAGGTCGCGCCGACGCTCTATGGCGGCAAGATCCGCCACGATCCCGAGTTACTCGACGAGCAGGTGCGGGCCCGCAGCGGGCGTCCGCCGAGCACGTGGGGGTACATGACCCAGATGTTCTCGATCATGACGTTCACCAACTGGCCGACCATGAATCTGGTGCAAGCGCCGACGCTGGTGATGTCAGGTGACGACGACCCGGTCGTGCCTTTGGCCAATGCGCGCATCCTCGCCTTTGGCATCCCCGGCGCCAAGTTGCATGTCGTCGAGGGCGGTGGGCACCTCTTTTTGCACACAAGCGCCGATGAAGTCGCTCCGGTGATCGACAAGTTCCTCGGTACAGCGACGTCGTAGCCCTAGCCGGTCGGGGTGTTGCGGGCGATGGTGCTGCCGCCGAAGACCTGTTTCGTCGGCAGGATCTCGATTGCGGTGAGATCGACGTTGCTCGGAAGGTCGAGGGCAAGGTTGATGACGGTGGCAATGTCGTCTGGTTGCACCGCATCGAAGTCGTCATAGAGCGCTGCCGCGGCCTGCGACGTGCCACCGAAAATGCCGTCATACAGCCGGGTCTGCACCCGGCCGGGCATCAGCACGGTCACGCGAATGTTCGAGCCGAGCAAGTCGAGGCGCAACCCTTCGGCGAAGGCGTGCAGCGCCGACTTGGTGGCCGCGTAGACCGCCGAATTCGGGGTTGGATGGCGGCCGGCGATCGAACCGGTGAAGAGGATGTGGCCGCGGTCGTGGGCGATCATGCCGGGGAGCACGAGGCGAGTCACGTGCAGCGCGGCGCGCAGGTTGATGTCGACCACAAGGTCGATTGATGCTGCCGCGTTCTCAACGAACGGCTGCAGCTGCGGCAGTACCCCGGCGTTGTTGACGACGACATCGAAGGGCACGTCACCGATCGCTCCTGCCAACGCTTCGGCATCACGAATGTCGAGGCCATGGGCGTGCGCTCCGGTTTCTGCGGCGACACGATCGAGGTCGGGATCGGCGAGGGCAAGGGCGTGGACATCCATTCCTCGGCCGCGCAACGAGCGGACGATCGCCTCGCCAATGCCCCGCGAGGCACCGGTGACAAGGGCGGTCTGGTACATCGGGCGTGATCCTTTAGACGATGACTGCGGCGCCGCTGACGACGATGTTCTCGCCGGCGATGCTGCGGTTGGTGGGTGCGGCGAGGTAAGCGACGAGGTCGGCGACTTCGCTCGGCTCGATCGGCGTTCCGGTTGGCAGGGTAGCGACCATCGGTGCGTACCAGTCGGTGCGCTTGGCGGCCTCGGTGGCCATCGGGCCGGGTGCCACCGAGTTGACCAGGATGCCGAGTGGGGCGACTTCCAGCGCCAGCGAGCGAGTCAGGCTGATCACCGCGGCCTTGGTGGCGGCGTAGTGCGCGTTGGCCGGGTGGGCCTTGAATCCGTCGATCGAGGTGATGTTGACGATGCGGCCGAAACCCCGCTCGCGCATGACCGCGATCGCCTCGATCATCATGAAGTAGGTGCCGAGCACATTGACCTGGAAGACGTGCTGCCAGTCGTCGGCTGAGATATCGAGTACCGGCTTTCGGGGATAGACGCCGGCCGAGTTGACCAACACGTCGACCCGCCCGAACCGTTCGACCGTCGCTGCCACTGCCTCGGCGCAGGCTGTCCGGTCACGAATGTCGCCGGCCACGCTGAGCACGTCGTGGCCTTGAGCGGCAAACGATTCGGCGACCGCTGCGAGGTCGGCGGCCCTCGTGCCGAGAAGGCAGAGCCGGTAGCCATCGCCGGCCAAGCGTTGCGCGCACGCCAGACCCAGTCCGCGGGAGGCGCCGGTGACGATGGCTACATTGGAACCGGCGACCGCAGATTCGTCGCTCATCGATGTTGATCCCCTATGCGTAAGCCTCGCCGGGAGAATAGCGCAGGGCGGATCCGTTCCATTGGCTGGCGAGTTGGCGATGAAGCAACAGCAGGGCCTGCACTCGGGCGGTCTCCGTTGTCGTGAACGAGTACTCCCCACTCCTGGCTGCGAACGCTACCGATGCCGGGTTCTGCGATGAATCGGCGATGACCATCAGCCAGCCTGCGCTCGACGACGCATCGCAGAGCGGCGCAGGGAGTTCGAGCACGTGCTCGACGAGCACTCCGGCCTGCGACAAGGCTCGTTGTCCAACACTGATGGCGGATGCTTGCGCAACCGAGGCGATCCACACGCGATCGGCGCCACTGATCTCGGCGACGGTGCGTGACAACTCCAGGTCGTCGAACCCCAAACCCGACTGGACCAACGCTGTGGCCCATCCCAACGCCCGAGCGACACGATCGATCGTGCCATGCGATGCCTGGCAGGACAACAGCCTGCCCACCTCGCCGTCAGTCAGATCGGCAGCCAGCGCGAGCGGATCAAACGACTCGGGCACGCTAGCCACGATCTCATCGATCGCTCGAAAGTCGTCGCCGACATGAATGTCCAGCGAAAGGATGTCGCTGCCGTGAGACGCCAGAACGGCCGCGAGGCGGGCGAGCGAGCCGGGGCGATTGGGCAGTTCGATGCGCATGCGGTAGTAGGCGGACATGTCGCCAGCATGACCGCAAGACGTTTCGGACTCGTTTCCCCACAGGAAACTCACGGTGAACGTGAGCGGGACCCGACACCCCTGACACTGCAACATGCATTCAATGAACGGCAGTTCGCTGCCACCAGAGACCTTTGCGCCGTCACACCGGCCCTGGCCCCGCACCTGTCAGTTAGATGTCGACGAGTACTCCGTCAGCTCGGCGAGCTCGAGAGCGTGGACGTTGGTCCACTCCTCAAGGATGTTCTCCACGACCTCGACGATTGCTAGCGCATTGGCAAGCCGACAACCGACGTCAGCCATGGCAACCGTGCGCTCGAGCGCCATCGCCTCAGCGAAGAGCGGGCCATCCAACGCGATTTCGAACGCACGAAGCGACTCGAACTTCAGCTGCAGCGCGTCCTCCCACACCTGTTTGCGGCGGCATTTGTGGCTACACTTGTGGTCACAAGGAGGTCGATGCGATGAGAGCAATAGGTGTGCGCGAGTTCAGGGATCAGGCAACTGCGCTGCTGTCCAATGGAGAAACGCTCGTGATCGAGCGGCACGGTGAACCGATCGGGTTCTTTGTCCCGATCAATGCCAAGGATCGTGTCGCTGGTCGCGAACGCGCTCGGTCGGCTCGGAACCGTCGTCGATGAGGTGCTCGCCAGTGCCAGCTTCACTGAGGATGAGTTGGTCAGCGAGATCACACCGAGGCGCCGCTCGGGTCGATGAGGCTGGTCGTCGACACAAGCGTGCTGGTCGGAGAATTGTTGCGGCAGCCGGCCGACAGCGCCTTGCCGACACGCGAATTGAGTTGTTTCTGCCGGAACGGATGGCTGGCGAACTCTCGGTGGAACTGCCTCGTCGGATTGCCAAGTTTGCGCAGCACCGCGGGCTCAGCTCCGAAGTAGGGCGCGCTTTGGCGGCCGCGTGCCTTGCAGCGGTCGATGCCAACATCGTTGTGCTCGATCAGGCCATTTACGCCGCATTGGAAGCTGAGGCACGAGCGCGATCTCTGCGAGATCCCGCTGACTGGCCCGTGGTCGCCTGCGCCTTGGCGGTCTCCGCCGAAATATGGACCAATGACAATGACTTCCTCGGCACGGGTGTTGCCACCTGGACGACTCAGTCTTTACAGGGCTGGCTCGATCGCCAGCCGGAAGTGCGTTGATCTCCAAATTGGCCGAGAACCAAAACGCTGTGCTCGGCGTCAGGTCACAGTATGGAGATGCATGAACGAGCGATCGACCTAGGCGATCCTCTGCTGCGACGCGCTGGCGGTCCAGTCGCTGCGGGCGCCGAGGCACGCGTGGCCCACACGGATGTCGACGAGTTGTATCGGCAACACCGCACACGGCTCACTCATCTCGCTGCGGCGATCACACTCGACAGGTCGCTCGCAGAAGAGGTCATGCATGACGCCTTCGTCGGCCTTCAACGCCGAGGTGATGCCGTCAGCGACGCCGTTGGTTATCTACAACGATCGGTGGTCAACGGCTCGATCTCCGTACTCCGCCGCCGGCGAGTGGTTGGCGCATCGCCGACGCCAACCGCAACCGTCGCCATCAATCCCGAGATCGACGAGACCTGGGCAGCGGTCGAGAGACTCCCACCCCGCGAGCGCGCCGTTGTGGTGCTGCGCTATTGGCTCGACCTGAGCGAGGCCGAGATCTCGGCCTCGCTGGGCTGGCCAATCGGAACCGTGAAGTCGACATCGCACCGAGCGCTTAAGCGCCTGAGAGAGGAACTCCCAACATGAGCATCGACCTGAAAACACCACCCGATGAATTGCTGGAGCGTCGGCTCCGTGCGGCATGCACGGCCGTTATCCCTCGCCTGCTGGAGGCGTCATCGACGCAGATCTTCACAACGACAGCGGCGTCTGACGATGCAGAGGTCGAAGTCGGTCAGCGGTCGGCCGATCATCGCCGATCGCGGGTCCTCTCACTCGCTGCGGCCGTCCTCGTGTTGGCGGGAATCGGTGCGCTGTGGGCGACCCAACGTGGCGCCGAGCAACCCGACGCGGCCACGGCCACTCCGCCGACGGTTGCTGCGGTCCCGGGCCCGACGACCGTCCCGGTGACATCGCTGGTCTGCGACGACTCTGGCTGTGGCAGCTTCGACAAGCTCCCGGTGGTTGCTGGCGTCGCCGACTTCTACAGCGGACCCCCGGAGTTGGGAACGCCGACGATTGCGCTCGACAAGTTCGAGTCGCTGACTCGTTGCGCCGAGCTCACGGCCGATTTCGCCGCCTGCCAACGTGTTGAGGGCATCGCCGGAGTCAGCCTGGTGACCTACGACTCGATCTTGATTGGAACGACCTTCACCGAGATCACACCGTCGGAATACGCCACCGCATGGTTCCCAACCGGACTCGACCGAGCAGATGTGCAAGAAGCGGTCACGGTGCGCGGACATGCGGCGATTCGCTACCTCGATCAGCTCAAGCCGGCCGTGGTCTGGCAGGAGCGGCCGGGAGTCCTCGTCTGGGTCGTTGTTTCGCCATCCAAGGAGTCACGGCTATTGACGATTGCCGAAGCAATCGTGCGCCGAGACGGGCCGACCGCGATTCCGAATCGGGTGGTGATCACGCCGCTGGCGGGCCCGTGGAAAGCGCAGGACAACGACGGCAACGGCTTGATTGTCGCAATCCAAGGTGGCTTAGCCTGCGTCGGCATCAACTACATCGATCTCTGCGACAGCACTATCGAGGCAACGATCGTCCGCCCTACGTCCAGCGGTCCCACCAGAGTTGGTGGAGCTACGCCGCCTGACGTGACACGTGTTCGCATCGATGTCGTCGACGCAGAACCGTTGTTCGTCGACACGATCACGTTCGCCAACTATCAGCAACGGTTCTACGCGACGACCATCCCCAGCGGATATGTCGCTGCAGTGTCCTGGCTGGACAGCGCCGGGGAGGTCGTGGCGTCGTTGGGAATGAGCAAACCCGAACCCCCCGATACCCCTAACACCGCAACCGCTGTATCTGCGAATGGCAGTTCTCTGCCACCAGAGACCTTGGCGCCAAACCAACCCTGATCTGAGCTCGATCACGATGTAAGACACATGCGATATAGATGGATATGATATAGATGTGTCTATATCGTATCCTAAGCCCATGGAGATTTTTGGTCGCGACCGCGAGTGGGAACTACTCGTTCAATTCGTGACAGATGAGGTCCCCGGATCTCGGCTGGCGGTCGTCTACGGCCGTCGCCGGCAGGGTAAGTCGACGCTGCTGCAAGAGCTGGCGACTGCGACGGGTGCCTGCTATTGGGAGGCCGCGGAGCAGTCGCGCAGCCAGAATCTCGAATCGTTCTCCGAGGCCTGGACCGCGCACATCGCGGCGCCAGGACCCGTGAGGTTCCGTAACTGGGACGAGGCGCTGAGCGCAACCTTGTCCGATCCAGGGGGCATAACCCTGTTGATTGACGAAGTCGGCTATCTCGTTGGAACGGCGCCCGAGTTTCCGTCGCTCTTACAGCGCCATTTCGGGCCGCGCGCTGAGCGCGATGGTCGAGCGCGAGTTGTGCTGTGCGGGTCTATTTATGCCCAAATGACCAAGCTTCTCGCTGCAGGTCAACCACTGCGCGGCAGGCAAAGCCTGGAGGTCGACGTTCGGCCATTCGACTTCCGAACGGCTGCCGCATTCTGGGGTGTGGACAACTTTCCCGATGCGGCGTTTCGGCTGAACGCCTTGATTGGTGGGACGCCGGCATACCTGCGCTTCTGCGGCGGTTCCAAACCAAGCCGTGGCAATATTGATCGCTGGGCGGTTGATCACCTGCTCGCGCCATCGTCGCCCCTCTTCCACGAGGGTCAGACGCTCGTCGCTGAGGACCCTACGTTGGTCGACAAATCGCTGTACTGGTCAGTGTTGGGGGCCGTTGCTGATGGGTTCAGCAGGCGCACCGAAATTGCTGATGCGCTCAAGCGCTCACCTGCGGCATTAGCGCAACCATTAGCGGTGCTCAGCGCTGGCTCTTGGATCGAGATGACCCCCGATCCGTTCCATCAACGCTCGACCACCGTCGTGCTCAACGAGCCGATCGTGCGCACGTACCGCGTTCTCATAGCGCGTGAGAGCCGGCGGCTCTCCCTGGACCAAGCCCAGGCAGTCTGGGAGGACTCACAGCCGCGTCTCTCCCGCCTTGTTTACGCGCGTCACCTCGAGTGGCTTTCCAACGACTGGGCACTGCGATTCGCCAGCTCGGAGACAATGGGCGCTTCGCTACGCTTCGTCGGTCCCGGTGTGTTGCGAGCTGGTGGCCAGGTCCGCCAAATCGACATAGTAGGGGTCGAGCCTGACCGCCACGACGTCGATAGGGTGCGCGTCATCGGCGAAGTGAAGGCTGAGGCCCAGCCGATGGGCATCGCCGAACTCGACCGGCTCGACGAGATAGGGCAATCGCTCGGCAAGCGTGCTGGTTCTTCCGTCAAGCGGCTCTTGGTTGCGCGGTCCGGCTTTTCAGCCGAGTTGCGGCGCGCTGCGCGCAACCGCGGCGATGTCGAACTCGTCGACCTCGATCGCCTCTACGGCGGTCAGTAGCGGTCAATCAACCGTCGACCCGAATTCGATGGGCCCGGCGAACTCGAGAGCATGTGCGCTGGTTCACCTGTGTAGTCGGTGGTAAGTGTGACATGCATCGATATGGCACACGCATGACTCCCCAGTTCGCGCTGCAAGAAATCCAGAAAGTTCCGTAGTGACGACTTCCGGCACCGAGATCGGGCCTTTCGGACATACCGCTGTCTGTCGAAGTAATCGATGATGATGGACCTATGGTCCGTTTGCTCCTCCCACTGTTCGTACTCGCGGGCATCGTCTGGCTGATCGCCAGGGCGGTGGTGGATCGGTCGCCACTGAGTACACCCGTCGATCGGTCGGCGATGGTTCGCCAACTGTTCGTCGGAGCATTGTTGTTGGTTCTCATCGTGCTCATCGCCGTTGGCGCCTCTGACCTCGGAGCCCGCCTGCTGGACAGCCGCAGCGGCCGCGATGACGTCAGCGACACCGCCGACCGGGCCCGTGACCTGTCGTTTCTGATCATCGGTGTTCCCGCGTACACGCTTCTTTTGCGTTACCAGCTGCGGCGGATGGTCGCTGATCAACGGCGGGGT
Organism: uncultured Acidimicrobiaceae bacterium; assembly: GCA_963732585.1. Classification (GTDB taxonomy): domain Bacteria; phylum Actinomycetota; class Acidimicrobiia; order Acidimicrobiales; family Ilumatobacteraceae; genus WLMZ01. The sequence goes on from CAVSZY010000004.1 coordinate 1,213,389, forward strand.
GTGCTTGAGGAACAACACTCGGCGGGTTGGTTCTTCTACGTCAACGCCGCACACATGACGATGCTGGTGGCGACGATGGTCACCGCCCACCGGGCGATCTGCGGGCTGTTCGGCACCGACACCTTCGAAGCGCGAGATCTCTACCGGGTGCTCGTCTGGGCAGGGTTATGGGCGATGCATTGGTTCTGGCTTGCACGTCGCTATAAGCCGAGCGGCGATGCCTATGTGGCCTTGCCGAGCGCCGCCGGACTCGGGACGTTTGCCGTCGGCATCGGTGGCGTGGTGGCCCGATCGGCAGCTGCTGGTTACCGCGAAGCGGCCAACGGATACGAACCGATGCAGCCGTCGCCGGATCTCCGTTCATGGACCGCTACAGCGATCGTCGGCGGGTTGTGTTGGGGCTTCTATTGGCTGGCGCGTTATCGCAACAGCCACCGGACCACCCTGTGGCACGTGGTCGTCGTGCTCCTCGGTGGCCTCGGCGGGCTCTCCGCTGCCGTGGTCGCAGCCAGCATCGGCCTGTATAGGACGCTGGTGTGGTTCATCGGCGATCCCTATGTCGCTTCTTGGGAAGAGCACTTCACCTTCCTGCCGGCTGCGCTGGCGGCGACGGTCGTCGGCCTCGCCAGCTGGGGCTATCACCGCATCGTTCTCGGGCGCGAAACCGCCGAAAACCGCACCGACCCCGGACGCGTCTACGACTACCTCAGCGCCGCGTCCGGGCTTGTCGCCGCGGCCACCGGCACCGCGCTCGGCGTCGTCGCCCTGATCGAGGCCCTCATCGAACCCGAGCGCGGCGATGCCGCGGTCAAGAACAGTTGGATCGTCGCCGCAACATTGCTGTTCGTCGGCATCGTCGCCTGGAGAATTTTTTGGCGGCGGATCGAACGGGCGATGGTCGTTGCTCGCCAGGCCGAACTGGCCTCGTCGGTGCGCACCATCTACCTCACCGCCGTGTTCGGCATCGGCGCGATCGCCGCGCTGATCGGATTGATCGTCGTGCTCTCGGGAACCCTGCAAGATCTGCTCGACGGCAACTTCGGTCGCCAGTCGATTCGCGATGTGCGCGGCGGGATAGGAGCCGTGCTCGCAGTCGTCGGCATCGTCTGGTACCACCTGCATATCTTTCGCCGCGAGCGCCCCGAGGTGCTGGCCCTGCAGGGAGCGGTTGTCGAACAGCGAATCCGCACCATCGTCATCGTCTCAGCGCACGATCCCGAGCAGCATTCCGATCTCATCGACAGACTTGCCCAGTTGCCGAACAGCAAGGTGGTGGTCTGGCGGCGCACCGATCCGGTGCCGGATCCAGCCGCCGACTCCGACGCCATCATCGAGGCGGTGACGAACGCTGGCTACGGAGATGTGCTGGTCGTCGTCGGCCCGAGCGACGTGCGTGTGACGTCGGTGGCGACCGTTAGCAGTTGACAGTGCGTACAGCCACTACTACCGTCGCAAGCACCGAAGCCTTGTGAGGGATAACCCATCGATAGGTCTATGAATCAGCCGAACGCTATTCAACTGGTCGGTCTTCAACGCCATTTCGGCGATGTCAAAGCGGTAGATGGTGTCGATCTGACAATCACCGATGGCGAATTCTTCGCGCTGCTCGGGCCCTCGGGTTCTGGCAAGACGACGGTGCTGCGAATGATCGCCGGGTTCGAGCTACCCACGGCCGGAGCGGTGCTGCTGCATGGCAGCGACGTCACACACACGCCGCCCTACGACCGTGATGTGAATACCGTTTTTCAGGACTACGCCCTGTTTCCGCATATGAGTGTGCAACGCAACGTCGAGTATGGCTTGAAGGTCAAAGGCGTCGGAAAGTCAGAGCGCGCAGCGTGTGCCGCCGAGATGCTCGACACCGTTCGGCTGGGTAACTACGGCCATCGCAAGCCGAACCAACTGTCCGGCGGCCAACGCCAGCGTGTGGCGCTTGCCCGGGCCTTGGTCAACAGGCCAAAGGTGCTGTTGCTCGATGAACCGCTCGGCGCGCTCGACCTCAAGTTGCGTGAAGAGATGCAGGTCGAACTGAAGTCGATTCAGCACGACGTCGGCATCACCTTCGTGTTCGTGACCCACGATCAGGGCGAGGCGTTGAGCATGGCCGATCGCATCGCCGTGTTCAACAATGGTCGCATCGAGCAGGTCGGAGCCCCGCGGGAGATCTACGAGCAACCGGCGACAGCCTTCGTTGCCAGTTTTGTCGGTACCTCCAACCTGCTCACCGGTGCGGCCGCACAAGACATCGTCGGCGCCGCCGGCACGTATACGGTGCGACCGGAGCGGATCACGGTCGGAGCCGCACCCGCCGGCCATTCCCAGGCGGTTGGCACGGTGCGAGATGTGCAATATCTGGGTGCCGAGAGCCGGGTTCGAGTGGCGCTCGAAGGAGGCGGAGAACTGATCGCCAGCGTGTCAAGCGACGCACTCGCTGGAATACGGGTGGGCGGAAGTGCTCACCTGTCATGGCCGCGTGAAGCGGCCTTCCGCGTCGCAGATCCAACTACCTCAATAGGGGGAGATCAATGAGGAACCATAAGAAACTGGCTGCAATAGCGGCCGGAATATTGATGCTGACCACGGCATGTGGCAGCGACGAAGCCGAACCAACGGCAACCGAGGCTGCCGCACCGGAAGCGACCGAACCAGCGCCGGAGGCCACCGAGGCCGTTCCGTCAGCTGGCGAAATGGAAGGCGAAGTCAACCTGATCGCCTGGGCCGGTTATGTCGAGAACGGTTCGACTGACCCGGCGGTGGACTGGGTGACAGGCTTCGAAGACGAGACCGGCTGCAAGGTCAACGTCAAGACCGGCAACTCATCCGACGAGATGGTCGAGCTGATGCAAAGCGGTGAATACGACGGCGTCTCTGCGTCGGGCGATGCAACGCTTCGTCTGATCAACGCAGGTGAGGTGGCCGAGGTTGATCTCAGCCGGATCTCGAACTATGCCGACGTCTTCGAGGGCTTGAAAAACAAGCCATGGAACACGGTCGACGGCAAGCCCTACGGGGTGCCTCACGGCCGCGGGGCCAACCTGCTGGTGTTCAACACCCAGGCATTCACCACGCCGCCGGATTCGATCACGGCCATGTTCGAAGCAGGCAATGCTGGCGAGGGAGCGGTGTCGGTGTACGACGCGCCGATCTACATTGCCGACGCTGCCGTCTATCTGATGGCCACGCAGCCCGACCTCGGGATCACCAACCCGTACGCGCTCGATCAAACCCAGTTCGACGCGGCGATTGCTGTGCTCGAGGCGCAGAAGGCGCTCGTTGGTCAATACTGGGCGTTGTACACCGACCAGCAGGCCGAACTGGAGAGTGGCGGGGTGTTGCTCGGCACCACCTGGCAGGTGATCGTCAACCTGGCCAAGGCAAACGGGGCAACGATCGACGCCGTCAAGCCCAAGGAAGGTGCCACCGGTTGGTCGGATACCTGGATGATCTCCAGCAAGGCCAAGCACCCCAACTGCATGTACGCCTGGATGAACCACATCATCTCGCCGGAAGCCAACGCTGGCGTCGCTGAGTGGTTCGGTGAGGCACCGTCGAACGCCAAGAGCTGTGGGCTAACCGCCGATCCCGAACACTGCGCCACCTTCCACGCCGAAGATGAGGCCTACTGGGAGGACGTCTACTACTGGGCGACGCCAGTCGACGAGAATTGCCTCGACGGTCGCACCGAGGCCAAGTGCGTGCCGTTCACCGAATGGGTGACGGCCTGGAGCAAGCTGCGCGCCTGACGCCTCAGACATGTCGGTATCGACGCCAACGACAGCCATTGCCCGTCACCAACCTTGGTGGCGAGCAGTGGCGCGTCGGTTCTCGACTCGCCGCCGACTGGGGTTGTTCAGCTCGCTCTCGGCACCGCTGTTGTGGCTCATCGGGCTGTACATCGGTTCGCTGGCGCTGTTGTTGGCCACCTCACTGTTCACCTTCGATCCGCAGACCAGCAAGGCAACCAGCCCGCTGACCCTCGAGAACCTCGACGAGGCATTCACCACCTCTGACTGGCTGCTGATGGTCTGGCGCAGCGTTCGTGTCGCGCTCTCGGTCACGCTGGCGTCGATCGCCATCGCCCTGCCGGTGGCGTTCTTCCTGGCCAAAGTCGCCTCAGCGCGAGTCCGCCGGGCGCTTGTCGTCGCCTTCCTACTCCCGCTGTGGGCCGGTTATTTCGTCAAGGCTTACGCAGTCAAAGCGGTGCTGGCCAGCGGCTCGAGGTTCGGCTCCGGCGGCGGGTTTCTACAGAGTGTTTTTGGCTGGACGCCCGGAACTTCAGGCCTTGTTCCCGTGATCATCGTGCTCACCTACCTGTGGCTGCCCTACATGATTCTGCCGGTCTACGCCGGATTGGAACGGCTACCCGATTCCTATCTCGACGCCAGTAGCGACCTCGGGGCACGACCTTGGCGCACTTTTCGATCGGTCGTCTTCCCAACCTTGATTCCCTCGATCGCCGCCGGATCGATCTTCACCTTCTCGCTCAGCCTCGGCGACTACATCGTCGTCAAGATCCTCGGTGGCAAGGTGCAATTGATCGGCAACCTGATCGAGCGCACGCTGTTGGCGCCGATCCCCCCGTTGGCCGCGGCCTTTACACTCTGGCCGGTGTTGATCATGTTCGTGTACCTGATGGCGATGCGCGCCGCTGGCGCGTTCGAGAGCTTGTGATGCAGTTCTCCCGTCCAACCCGTTGGGGATTGCGCCTGTACACCGGGCTGATGTTGGCGCTGCTCTACCTGCCCCTGGCGGTGATCGTCGTTCTCAGCTTCAACCGAGCCAAGTCCGTGGCCTGGCCGCCGCAAGGTTTGACCACCGAATGGTGGGGTGGCGTGCTCGAACTCAGGGGCGGGCCAAAGGACGCGCTGTTCACGTCCGCCAAGCTGGCATTCTTGGCGACCGTCATCGCCATCGTCCTCGGCACCTTGTTGGCCTTTGCGCTGCAGCGCTACCGGTTCTTCGGTCGCAACGCCGTGTCGTTTCTGGTGGTGCTACCGATCGCCCTGCCGGGCATCGTCACCGGCGTTGCGCTGCGCAATGCGTTCGTCCGTTTTGGCGTCGACTTTGGCTTGCTAACCGTGGTGGTCGGCCATGCCACGTTCTGCATCGTCATCGCCTTCAACAACGTCATCGCCCGCTTGCGGCGCCTCTCCCCAAACCTGCAGGAGGCCTCCGCGGATCTCGGCGCCGACGGGTTGCAGACCTTTCTCCATGTCACCTTCCCCTTGGTGCGATCGTCGATCGTCGCTGGTGGCATTCTCGCCTTCGCCCTCAGTTTCGACGAGGTCGTGGTCACTACCTTCACAGCCGGCGCCGGCGTCGAGACGCTGCCGCAGTGGTTCCTCAACAACCTCAGCCGTCCGAACAACGTGCCGTATGTCAACGTGGTCGCCGTGGGTGTGATGATCGTTTCAATTCCTTTGGCCTGGTTCGCCCAGCGCCTCTCCGACGGCGCTGAAGCGTTGGGCGGCGGGCGGTGAGCGACGTGCTGCGAATCGGGGTGATCGGTGCCGGGCTGATGGGCGAGGTTCACGCTCGCAACGTCACGTCGATCACCGGGGCACGCGTTGTCGCCTTGATGGATGCCGACGGCGGGCGCGCTGGCGCGCTGGCCGCAGAACTCGGGGCGCGTGCATCGACAGAAGCGCTGGAGGTGATCAGGGCCGACGATGTCGACGCGCTGATCGTTGCCTCCCCGGACGCAACGCATGCGGTATTGACGATCGCCGCGATCCGCGCCGGCAAACCGGTGCTCTGCGAGAAGCCGCTGGCCAGCACGCTGGCAGACGCCGCTGCGGTCGTCGCTGCCGAGGTAGCGAGCGGTAATCGACTGGTGCAGGTTGGCTTCATCCGCGAGTTCGACCCGGCGCATCAGGCGGTGCGCGGCGCGGTCGAGTCTGGTCGCCTCGGCCGACCGGTGATGTTCCGTGGCAGCCACATCAACCCTGAATCTGTCGGCTTCACCGATGCCACACGGGCGATCACCCAATCGATGATCCACGACATTCATTCCGCCAGATTCCTGACCGGGCGGCGCATCGCCGAGGTCTTCGCCCGAGCCGTGGCCGACTCGACCGGACCCCAGGGGTCGTGTCGATTGGCGACGGTCAGCCTCGTCTTCGACGATGGCTCGCTCGGTCTCCTCGACTTGAATGTGGCCTCCGGTTACGGGTATGAAGTCATCGCCGAGGTGGTCTGTGAACGGGGCACGGCAACGACGGCGTTGCCGACCACCGCCACGGTTCGCCAGGCCGGGCAGGCCCGCGTCGCCGTCACCCCCGGGTGGCAGGACCGCTTCGTCGAGGCCTACCGCATCGAGATCGGCGCGTGGCTGAACTCGATCCGCACCGCAGTGCCGGTTGGGCCGGGTGCACTTGACGGTTGGGCCGCCAACGCTGTCGCCGACGCAGCATGCAGATCGTTGATCTCGGGGCGCAGTGAAACGGTTCCGACCGGGCCCTGACGTCGGCGCGGGTCGGCGTTACGGCTTCTCGCACTCCACGCAGTGCACGTCCCCGCCGGGCTCACCGACCACCAGTTGGGTCAGCCAATCGATCAAGGCGACCCCTTCCACCGACTCGGTGTAGAGGTCGTCCTTGCCCAACACGGTGTGCTCGCCGCCTGGGGCTACATAGCTGGTGACATCGATGCCGCTGGCCTCGATAGCGGCTTCGTTGCTATCGATCAGCGTGACCAGTTCGTCGGCACCGACACCGGCGACGGAGGCGAACATCGACTGCACCTCGTCGTAGGCGTTGTCGAAACGGGCGAAGGTGATCTCCGGGTTGTGCTGACCGGCGTAGGTGAACAGACCGGGGATGCTCCAATCCTCGGCGGCGATGTCTGCAAGTTCTGGCCATTGCGGGCGGGCATCAAAGGCGCCCCACAGCGAGCCGATGACGACGTTGACGCCAGGCACGTCGGGGTAGACCCCTGATCCGTCGGCCAAAGCGGTGACCCGCGCGCTCGGCAACTCGTCGGCGGCGAGAGCAGCAAACAACGGGGAAGGCACCCCGCCAGCGCTGGAACCGGTGACGAAGACTTCGGTTGCATCCGGGAATCGACGGATCATCTCGTCGAGTGCGTAACGGCCGTTGACCATGCCGTTGTGTTCGATGACCAGGCCATCGCCATAGTCGTGGGTGCTGTCGCCGAAGTGCACATCGCCGGTGCAGTAGGGCACAAAGACAAAGGAGTAATCGGCGAGCGGGTTCTGCGGGTGGGTGAGATTGAAGATGCCATCCATTTCATTGGGATCGTCCGCAGCGGTGATATTGATGTCGTAGCTGCCGTCGGTGAACGAGCACATTTGCGCCGTGAAACAGGCCCCGCCGCCTTGGAAGAAGAGCACCACCTTGCTTGGATCGGCCTCGCGGACCCACATGTTCCAGTCGCTGCCATCGGCGCACATGCAGTCGTCACCACCGGCGACTACCTCGAAACCGGAGATCGTCTGCACGACAGCGGTGTCCAAGGGCGCGGTCTCCAAGGGAGCGGTCTCCAGAGGCACCTCGCTCGCCTCGCTCATGACGGTCGCCTCAGTCGCAATCGCAGCGTCCGGTTCGAACGACGGCGCGCTGCTGGAGTCTGCCCCAGCGCACCCCGCGGCGGCCGCACTGAGCAGCGCTGCGATGATCACATCCCGCATCTTCATGTCGCTCCCTCGGAGGCGATGGCGATGAACGGTTGTTCAGTACAGCTCAAGCGCCTCTGCGGTTGTTATGGTAACCAATGCGGACGGCCACGGGGGTCCGCCGCGCAGGAGGGGAGACCCATGACTGACACCGTCGAGCGACGAAAGTCCGCTCCGGAGCAGCTGTCGCACGTCGTCGTCCGATTTGCCGGCGATTCCGGCGACGGGATGCAGCTGACGGGCGATCGGTTCACATCGGCGAGCGCACTGTTCGGTAACGACCTGTCGACCTTTCCCGACTACCCGGCAGAGATTCGCGCCCCAGCTGGCACCGTGATGGGCGTCTCCAGTTTCCAGGTACACATCTCTGATCACGACATCACCACACCTGGCGACGCGCCGAACGTGCTGATCGCCATGAACCCGGCGGCGTTGAAGGCCGATCTGCATCGGCTCGAGCAGAACGGCCTGCTGATCATCAACACCGACTCCTTCGAGGAACGAGACCTGACGAAGGCGGGCTACGACCACAACCCGCTCGACGGTCACGACCTCGACAGCTATCGGCTGGTCAAAGTGCCGATGACCTCGCTCACCCAGGAGGCGACAAAACCGCTGGGGGTGAAGTCGCGCGATGCCGAACGTTCGAAGAACTTTTTTGCGCTCGGCCTTGTGTCTTGGCTCTATTCCCGACCGGTTGAACCGACGTTCGAGTGGATCGAGAAGCGCTTCAAGGACTTGGTCAAGGAGAGCAACCTCGCCGCCTTTCGCGCCGGTTATAACTTCGGCGAGACCAGCGAGCTCTTCGACCACCCGTACGAAGTGCGTTCTGCGCCGTTGCCAGCCGGGGAGTACACCAACATCAGTGGCAACGTCGCCTTGGCCTGGGGGCTCATCGCCGCCGGTCAGCTCGCCAAGTTGCCGGTCTTCCTCGGCAGTTATCCGATCACGCCGGCTAGCGACATCCTCCACGAACTGGCCAAGCACAAGCACTTCGGTGTGCGCACCGTGCAGGCCGAGGATGAGATCGCCGCCGCGGGTATGGCCCTCGGTGCAGCCTTCGCTGGCAACCTAGCGGTGACGACGACGAGCGGTCCTGGCCTGGCGTTGAAGAGTGAAACGATGAGTCTGGCAGTCTCGTTAGAGCTCCCAATGTTGCTCGTCGACATTCAGCGAGGCGGGCCATCAACTGGGTTGCCGACGAAAACCGAGGCCGCCGACCTGAACATCGCCCTCTATGGCCGCCACGGCGAGGCACCGATTCCTGTGGTAGCTGCCTACAGCCCGGTGCACTGCTTCGAAGCCGCGATCGAAGCGGCGCGCATCGCACTGAAGTATCGAACGCCAGTGATTTTGCTCAGCGACGGCTATATCGCCAACGGTTCTGAGCCGTGGCGGTTGCCCGATATCGACCAGTTACCCGATATCTCCGTTCCCTTTGCCACCGAAATGAATCACATCGACGGTGACGGCAACCCCGAATTTTGGCCATATCTACGCGATCCGGAAACGCTCGCTCGGCCCTGGGCGATCCCGGGAACCCCCGGGTTGATGCATCGGGTGGGTGGCATCGAAAAAGAGGACGGCACCGGCAACATCAGCTACGAGCCCGCCAATCACAGCAAAATGGTCCACCTACGCGCCGCAAAGGTTGCTGGGATCGATGTGCCAGATGCTGTCATACAGGGTGACAATGACGCCGAGATCTGCCTGCTCGGTTGGGGATCTACCTGGGCGGCAATCGATGCCGCAGTGCAGAGAACTCGACGGCGAGGACAGAAGGTGGCGTGGATTCATCTCACCCACCTCAATCCGCTGCCAGGCAATCTCGGCGATCTACTTCGATCGTTCCGCACGGTGCTGGTCCCGGAGCTCAATTTGGGACAGCTGTGTCGGATTGTGCGGGCCGATTATCTGATCGACGCCAAGCCGGTCACCAAAGTGCAGGGCCTGCCATTCACCTCGGCGGAACTTGAAGCAGCGATCGAAGGGGCATTGCAATGAGCGACACGGCTGTCCAACTGACGACAAAGAAGGATTGGGTCAGCGACCAGGAGGTGCGCTGGTGCCCTGGTTGCGGTGACTACGGCATCATGCAGGCGGTCCAACAGTTGATGCCCGAGCTCGGAATCGCCCCGCAGAACACGGTGTTCATCAGCGGCATCGGCTGTTCGAGCCGCTTTCCGTATTACATGAACACCTACGGAATGCACAGCATCCACGGTCGCGCCCCAGCGATCGCCACCGGTGTGGCTGTGGCCCGTCCCGACCTCGACGTGTGGGTGATAACCGGTGACGGCGATGCGTTGTCCATCGGCGGCAATCACTTCATTCACGCATTGCGTAGGAATGTCAACCTGACGATTCTGCTTTTCAACAACCGTATCTACGGGCTTACTAAAGGGCAATACTCCCCGACCTCCGAGCAAGGAAAGGTAACGAAGAGCACGCCCTTTGGTTCCGTCGACTATCCGTTCAATCCGCTCTCGGTTGCGATTGGTGCCGAGGCGACATTCGTCGCCAGAACACACGATCTTGATCGGAAACACATGATGGAGACTTTACGCGCAGCGCACGCTCACCGTGGCTCGGCATTCGTCGAAATTTTTCAGAACTGCAACGTCTTTAATGACGGAGCCTTTGATGACATCACCTCTCGTAGTGCGAGAGAGGAAATGTTCATTGACCTGAAGCATGGTGAACGGATTCGATTCGGCGCCGAGGGACACAAAGGCGTAGCAATGGGTGCTGATGGCATGTTGCGCATCGTCGAGGTCGCAGACACTGGCCTCGATAGTTTGCTGGTGCACGACGCCCAACGAGATGACCCAGGGCTTGCCTTTGCATTAGCGCGACTTTCGCATGGCGATCATTCGGCAACACCATTTGGCGTGTTCCGTCAGGTACAGCGAGCCGACTATGGCGACATGGTTGCCGCCCAGGTGGCGCAAGCCTCGCAGCGCAAAGGCCCGGGCGATCTCGCTGGGCTGCTCCGCGGCAATGGAACCTGGCACGTCGCACAGGCGCAGTGACGCAGGCACGGTGAAACGTTGGCGGGAGGGCCGAGGCCATCCCGCCAACGATCCAACGACTAGCTGGCGCTGGGCTCGACCATCGAACGCACCAACGGCACGAGCGCGCTGGCGTACGAACTCGCCCGGCTCTCCGATGTGGTGCGCACTCGGTCCGGCTCGATCTGAACGCGTAGCGCGTAACCCTCGGCCAGAGCAGCGACGGCGACAGCGATGTCGTCGAGGGTGTGCGGTGCCTTGGGCTGCAGCTGATACATGTCCAGTATTCGATTGAACAGAGTGCTGAAGTCTCGATGGAACGACTCGTAGCCGGACCTGATCGCCTCGCGAAGACCCTCGTCATCCAGCGCCGCGCCCCAGAAGTGCACGATCACGTAGAAGGTTCGGGTGTTCGCCAAGTGGTCAAGGTAGGTATCAGCCACCTTGGCGATCAGGTCGTCGAAATCGGCGCCCCGTTCGAGTTCCTTGGTAATGACCGTGGCAATGACGCTGGCGTCACCCCACGTTTGTCTTTGAGCCGCTTCGAGCGCGAGGTCGCGGTGAAAGGCTCGTTGGGTTTTCCAGATTTGGTAGATAGCTCCCGTCGTCCGGCCGGCTTCCTTGGCGACCGCAGTCACCGGAAGTCCACTCATGCCGAGATCAACGCCCTCACGTACGAGCAATCGCATTCCTGCCTCCAGGAGTTCCCCCCTGGTCTCATCCAAATCACGGTTACGCATTCTCACGCCATTTAAGTTAGAGGATCATTGCCCCAACTGCGTCGCATAGTGAGGAACTTGTCAGATCAGCGACAGATTTATTTTGCAGTCTGTATGCAACCATTACTATCAGCGTTCGTCCGCTACAGCGAGTACTCATTTGTGCGAACTAATTCACGTATTCGGGCCATCAGCACGTCAATAACTGGTTCATTCATCCCCCCGTGGGGCAGTATCACGTCGGCGTGTCGCTTGCTCGGTTCGATGAACTGTTCATGGCTCGGTCGCACGGTGGCCAGGTATTGGGCGATGATGCTCTCTGGCGTGCGGCCGCGTTCGGCCACGTCGCGCTGCAACCGACGAATAAACCGGATGTCGGCATCGGTATCGACGTAGACGCGTAGGTTGAAACGCTCACGTAGGGCCTGGTCGTAGAGGACGAGAATCCCCTCGACGACAACAATGCGAGCGGGCTTGACGAGGTCGACGTCACCACTGCGGGTGTGGTTCGGGTAGTCGTAAACGGGAATAGGTGCCGGGTATCCCGCGGAGAGTGCATCTATGTGCTCGTTCAGTAGCTGCCAGTCGAAGGCGTCGGGGTGGTCGTAGTTGACCTTGGTCCGTTCGACGAACGGTTGATGGGCGCGGTCGACGTAGTACGAGTCGAGTTTGATCAGCGCAACGTTGTCCTCGCCGGCGAGATCGGTCAACCGCTCGGAAATGGTAGTTTTCCCTGAGCACGTGCCACCGGCGACGCCGATGAAAAACGGCGGGTTGTTGAGCGGTGGCGAACTGCGCTGGGAGGCTGAGTGATCGCCCATGGCGCAAGACTGTAGTCAAGGCGCAGCGCTGCCTGGCGAGCCGTTGTCTCGCTGATTTTCGAGGGTACTTGTATCGCGCTCCCCGCGTGGGCAGTCTGTAGGAGTGCCAGATTTGTATGCATTGACCGAACGTGAGCGGGCGCTGCTCGAGTTCGAAGGTAGTTGGTGGATGTTGGACGACGAGAAGGACGTCCTCATCAGGTCCCGCTTCACCTGCAGTTTGGACGAGTACTACCAGGAGCTGAATCGGCTTCTCGATCGTCCGGAAGCCCTCGAACACGATCCGATGGTCGTTCGGCGTTTGCTGCGCCTTCGTGACCGTCGTCGTCGCTCACGGCTCGAGGGTCCGGCAATCGCAGATGACGGCAAGGGAGGATCGCATCCATGAGCACAGAGCCAACCCCCAGGCGTGCGGCAAGCAAGGTGGGAAACACAGGTGCCCCGGTGGGCTCGACGTTGAGTATCATCGTCGCCGCGCTGGCGGTCATCGCCGGATTTCTGATCCTGAAAAACATCAGCGATGATGACGAATCGGTCTCCGGAGTCACACCTGGAACGGTCGCCTCCTCGCCGGTCGATAGCGCTGCTGTGCCGAGTTCGCTCACCGAGAACACGCTCGGCTCAACGACGACGGTGGCCTTGATCACGGTCGGAGCGACGGTGACCGTTGCCAACGCCAGCAATATCGACGGCTCGGCTCGAAACTTCAGTGCAGAACTTGCCAAGAAGGTGTTCACCATGGGTCAGCCGACGAACGCCGCTGGCGCTGACGCGGAACTGGCGACGAGCAAGGTGTACTTCCTGCCCGGCGGAGAAGTTGTCGCCGCATCGGTGGCCCAGGTGATGGGTGGCGTCGCCGTCGCCCCGATGCCCACGCCGATACCGACCTCAAGTGGCGACATGGCTGGGGCGACGGTGCTGGTGATGCTTGGCAAGGACCTCGCTGGCAAGCCGCTCCCTGGATCTGAGACTGCGGACACCGTGACGGCCACCGTCGGCACCGCTCCGCTGAACACGACGACAACCACCATCGCCGGTTGATCCCGGCGGGCTCGACCCTGCTACAAGCGTTTGAGCAGCTCCAAGGCCGCCCGTTCGACGCACGTTCGAGTAGCGCTCAACGCAGCATCGCGTCCGAACCGTTCGACCAGTGAAATGTGGGCGATGCGTCGGCCAGCATCAGCGTCGGCTTCACCAACGATTGCAGCAACGGCCACGTTGTGTCGCGTGCCCACCGCTTGGACGCCGCCGACGACTTTGCCGTTGAAGCTTTCATCATCGAGAAACCCCTCACCGGTAATCACGAGGTCGGCGCCGACGACTCGATCGTAAAGGTCTGCTTCGTCGGCGATGAGTTCAAACCCTGGGACCAGCGTGGCACCGAGGGCCACCAGGGCCCCTGCCAATCCACCTGCTGCGCCGCTGCCGACCACGTCGTTGACGCGTACCCCAAAATCCTGTTCGTAGACCTGGGCGAGGCGCTGCAGTCGCCCCGCCAACATTGCCACCTGCGCCTTTGTGGCTCCCTTTTGCGGGCCGAACGCCGCCGCGGCGTCGACAAATCGAGTTGTCACGTCGCACGCCACGAGGAAGCTGATGCCCCGAAGTCGGTGCGGGGAACGAATCGCTTCCAGCGCTCCGAGGCCGCCGTCGGTCGTTGCTGAGCCACCGAGGCAGACGATGATCTTCTTCGCCCCGGCGTCGAGTGCCTTGTCGATCAACTCGCCAGTGCCCGCCGTGGTGGCCTTCATCGGATCGTTGCCGTCTGCACCGCCGACCAGCACGAGGCCTGAGGCCTGAGCCATTTCGATGACGGCAACGTCACCGCTCAACCGCCAGCCAGCGGTGACCGGGCGGCGAAGTGGGCCGGTGACAATGTCTTCGCGGTTGGCTCCGCCGAGGACATCGAGCGTGCCTTCACCGCCATCGGCGAGTGGCACTTCGTCGCAGTCGAAACCGAGCTCCCAGCAGGCATGACCGATCGACTGCGCCACCTCGCGGGCGCTGGCGGTGCCACGAAATTTGTCCACCGCAGCGACCACACGCATGAACGACAACCTACTGGTCGCAGCCCCGAACGATCACGAGGTGGAATTCCCGACCAAGTTGGTAGTGTTTAGCCACATGGCTGTGACAGTACGAATCCCGACAACAATGCGTCCCTTGGCGGGCGGTAGCTCCTCGGTGCAAGTCGAGGGCGAAACGCTGGTTGAGGTGTTGCACAATCTCAACGCCAGCTACCCAGGTTTCGACGATCGATTGTTCGACGAGAGCGGCTCGCTGCGCAAGTTCGTCAACGTCTTCGTCGCCGACGACGACGTGCGCTATCTCGAGGGCCTGCAGACTGCAGTGCCTGCCGGGGAGACGGTTTCGATCATTCCGGCGGTTGCCGGGGGCTGACGCCGAGCGCACCTCGGCCGAATTGGTCGGGCGGCAGTTGTCTGGTTAGCACTCGACCTATTAGAGTGCTAACGGCCCTGCGAACCTGTGGGGCACTCCCATCAGTTCGTCCATGGAGGACACCAGATGTCGAAATTGATCGCTTTTGACGAGCAGGCTCGTCGTGGTCTTGAAGCGGGTATGAACAAACTCGCTGATGCCGTGCGTGTAACACTCGGGCCTAAGGGCCGCAACGTTGTCTTGGACAAGAAGTGGGGCGCCCCCACCATTACCAACGACGGTGTCTCAATCGCCAAGGAGATCGAGCTCGAGGATCCCTACGAGCGCATCGGCGCCGAACTGGTCAAAGAAGTCGCCAAGAAGACCGACGACGTCGCCGGTGACGGCACCACGACGGCAACCGTGCTGGCATGGGCGATGGTTCGTGAGGGCCTTCGCAACGTGGCCGCCGGCGCCAACCCGATGAGCTTGAAGAAGGGCATCGAAGCAGCGGTCGCCGCTGCCGTCGAGTCGATCCGGGCGCTAGCCAAGGAAGTCGATTCCAAGGAGCAGATCGCTCAGGTCGCCTCGATTTCCGCAGCCGACACCGAGATCGGTGCGATGATCTCCGACGCCATCGACAAGGTCGGCAAAGACGGTGTCATCACCGTCGAGGAGAGCCAGACCTTCGGCATGGAGATGGACCTCGTCGAGGGTATGCGCTTTGACAAGGGCTACATCTCGCCGTACTTCGTCACCGACCCCGAGCGCATGGAAGTGTCGCTCGACGATCCCTACCTGCTGATCGTTTCTTCGAAGATCTCTTCGGTGCGCGACATGCTGCCTGTCCTCGAAAAGGTGATGCAGGGCGGACGCCCGTTGCTGATCCTCGCCGAGGATGTCGATGGCGAGGCTTTGGCCACGCTGGTCGTCAACAAGATCCGTGGCACCTTCAAGTCCGCTGCTGTCAAGGCGCCTGGCTTCGGCGAGCGCCGCAAGGCCATGCTGCAGGACATCGCCATCCTCACCGGTGGTCAGGTGATCAGCGAAGAGGTCGGCCTCAAGCTGGAGAACGCCACGATGGACCTGCTCGGCAGCGCCAAGCGGATCATCATCACCAAGGACGAGACCACCATCGTCGAGGGTGCGGGCGATGAGAACGACATCAAGGGTCGCATCAACCAGATCAAGGCTGAGATCGACAACACCGACTCCGACTACGACCGCGAGAAGCTGCAAGAGCGTCTCGCCAAGTTGAGCGGCGGCGTTGCCGTGCTCAAGGTCGGTGCCGCTACCGAAGTCGAGCTCAAGGAAAAGAAGCACCGCATCGAAGACGCAGTGTCGACCACCAAGGCTGCGATCGAAGAGGGCGTCGTCCCCGGCGGCGGAGTTGCGCTGTTGCGTGCTCAGGCTGCCGTGTTGGCAGTCTCGGCTGGCCTCAGCGGTGACGAAGCGACCGGTGCCCGTTTGGTCGCCAAGGCCTTGGAAGCTCCGCTGAAGCAGATCGCCGAAAATGCCGGTATGGAAGGCGGCGTCGTCGTCGAGAAGGTCAAGGGCCTCTCCGGAGCCGAAGGCCTCAATGCGGCCACCGGCGTCTACGAGGACCTCGTCAAGCTCGGCGTCATCGATGCCGCCAAGGTGACACGTTCGGCGCTGCAGAACGCCGCGTCGATCGCTGCGCTGTTCCTCACCACCGAGGCCGTCGTTGCCGACAAGCCTGAAGACGCCCCCGCAATGGGTGGCGGAGGCATGGAAGACTACTGATCGCTCGCCGCGCGATCGCCTAACTCAAAGGGGGCTCGGTCGATGACCGAGCCCCCTTTCTCGTTGTCCAACCGAGTCGTTGAGCGGGACTCAGACGTCCTTTCCGTCGAGCACATCGACGCCGATGTCGATGCCGCTGTCGGCGGCGTCGCGAACGGAGCGCAGGATCTCATTGTCGAGCATGGTGTCTTCCAGCGTTGCGTCGTCGAGCATGAGGAACAGGAACACGCCAACAACTGCGCCGATTAACGGAAAGACGACGAAGACCCACAATTGCTTGAGGGCATCGGTGTTGCCGTCGGCGAACAGGGCGGTGGCGATGCTGCGGGCTGGGTTCGTGCCTGTTCCATCGATCTGCGCCATCACCAACGTGATCACAAACAGCGTCAGACCCGAGGCAGCGCCAGCGAGGCTGATCGAGAATCGGCGGGTGGTCGTGAGGAGCACGACGGCCACCAGCAGGGCGGTGAAGACCATCTCGGCGACCATCACACTGCCGAGAGAGAAACCGCCGGAACTGTGCTCGTCGTAGCCGTTTGCCGCGAACCGGGCACGTGTCCAGGAATCGCTGCCCGTGCCGATACTCCACAAGGTGAACGCTGCCAGGCCAGCCCCGATCAACTGACCAACGACCGACATCACCGCTTTGTCGTTGCCAATGCGGCGGGTGAGCACAAGGCCGAGCGTGACGGCGGGGTTCATCTGCGCGCCGCTGATCGGTCCGATCACGTACGTCATCACCAGCCAGGCCATTCCCGCGGCGAGAGCGACGCCGAGCGCGCCGCTGCCTGGGTTGAGCACTGCCGTCCCGACGCTTGCCAGCACCAGCACCGCGGTGCCGAAAGCCTCAGCCCCGAGGATGCGAGCATTGTTCTGCATGTTGATTCTCCATCTTTGGCGTATCGCGGCGATCCATCAGCCGCGTCGGCGCAACCTTAGGTGATCACGGCTCGCTAGCCTGGCGACGGTATGGTTCGTGCCCGCGTCGAGACTCTCTTGGTCACCCGAGTTCGAGCGACCGGTAGCGACGGGGATGCCCGTCCAACCAGCTATCGGCGCGAACCCGACCAGCTGATCGTCGAGGAGCCGATGTCGATTCAACTCGATGGCACCTTGGTGAGCACGACGATGCGCACCCCCGGTCACGATTATGAGCTGGCGGTTGGGTACTGCCACGGTGAGGGCCTGTTGGGTGGCGCCGAGGTGCGTTCCGTGCGCTACTGCGCCGATGGGGCGGCCAGCGAGACCGAGTTCAACGTCGTCACCGTCGACACCAACGGGATGGCCCCGACACCGACGCCACGGCTTGGGCTGACGTCGAGCAGTTGCGGTTTGTGCGGCTCGGACAGCATCGATCTGCTCTGCGAGCGGCTGCTTCCCCTTGTCGGAGACCCACTCGAAGGGTTCGATCTCGCCTCGATGACCGCCATCTGCGAACGGACGCTTGCCGAACAACGGCTGTTCGCGGCGACTGGTGCGGTGCACGGTGCTGCGGCGTTCGACCGCAACGGCGCGGTGAGCGTTGTGCGCGAAGACGTCGGGCGTCACAACGCCGTCGACAAGGTGGTCGGTCGGTTGTTGCTCGACGGAGAGTTGCCAGCGACAGATCGTGGGCTTTTTGTCAGCGGCCGAGCGAGCTTCGAGATGGTGCAGAAGGCCTGGTCCGGGGGCTTTCCCGTGGTACTCAGCGTGTCGGCTCCGACCTCGTTGGCGGTGTTGACGGCACGGCGCGCAAACATCGCACTGATCGGTTTCGTTCGCGGCCAGCGCTTCAACGTCTATGCCCCCGAACGGCTCTCCACGATCTGAGCACGGTCGCGCTAGCGTCGTTGACATGCCGCCAGCCAGCTCCTCCTCACCTGTCACGCCGAGCACCGGATTGATGATCTTGCACCTGTTTTGTCAGGCGAACGATGCCGTCGACACAGCAGCGATGACGACTGCCGTACGACGTGCCGAAAAGAGTGAAGCGCAGGTGGTCACCGCCACGATGCTTGGTCATAAATGCGACCTTGCCTTCATGGCCTTGCATGCCGACATGCGTGTCTTGCGCGCACTGCAGACTGATCTGCAGCACGCCGGGCTGTTGGTTGCCGATAGCTACGTGTCGATCACCGAGGTCAGCGAGTACGCCAAGTCGTTGCCGGCGGAGATGCTGCAGCCCCGTTTGTACCCGGTGCTCCCGCCAGAGGGCAAGCAGGCATTCTGCTTCTATCCGATGTCCAAGCGGCGCGAGCAGGGGAGCAACTGGTTCACGTTGCCATTTGACGAGCGGACCGAGTTGATGCACGAGCACGGCAAGAGTGGCCGAACCTTTGCCGGGCGTATCGTGCAGTTGATCACCGCGTCGACCGGCCTCGACGACTTCGAGTGGGGCGTCACGCTGTTCGGAACCCACATCGACGATCTCAAAGACGTGGTGTACACGATGCGTTTCGACCGGGCCTCGGCGATTTACGCCGAGTTTGGGGCGTTCTACGTCGGGGCTGTCACTCCGATTGGTGAGCTTGCGCAATCGATCGCCGTCCGCGGCTAACCGACAACTGGAAATCAGCCGATCGTCAAAATCGTGCCGTCGAGTGGGATAAACGGGCTGCCGAGTTCGTCGAATTTGAAGACGGCGAACTCCTCGCGGCTGCGCTCCCCGCCGCTGTCGATCTGTAGCAGCGAATCAGGGCCGTTGTAGTCAATGTTGCGCGCCAGCGGATCGCCGCAGTCGGCGTAGCTGGAGCATGCCGTGCCATTGGTGCTCAGCGCTGGTATCGCCGCAGCCAGAGTAGCGCCGTCGGTTGAATGGGTCGCGGCGGCGCCGAGGGCGGCAAGTGTGATGCAGTCATAGACCTCACTGGCGAACTCGGTCGATTCGGTCGATTCCGTCGTCGCCGACTCGTTGTCCAATACGTCGACGAACGCAGCGCTGGCGTCGAGGGTGTATACCGTTCCCGAGAGGCCCGCCAGCGAGCCTGGCGTGAGTGAGCCGCGTTGGTCAGCGGGAATCTGCCGGTACAGCGCATCGTTGACCACGATGTCGCGCGGCGCGTCTATCGACTTGCGCAGCGTCGCCGTCAGCATGCTCATGCCGCCGCCGGTATCTCCGATGATGGCCAGGGCAGCACCCTGTTCGGCGAGCATCTGTCCCGCTGTCGTGTCGACCCCGGTGCCGTCGCTGGCGAACGGGAAGATCTTGGAGACCGCGAGATCGCGTCTTTTGGCTGATTTCGCCAACGCTGCGGCGAAGTCCCGCCCATAGATGTCGTCGACGTGGGCGATGACCACGCTCGAACGTCCACTGCCCTCGAGGAGCTTGGCGATCGCCTCAGCCTGAACGCGGTCATCCGCGATCGTGCGAAAGAGCAGACCCTGATCCGGGTATTCGCTGAGCTTGATGCTGGTCGCCGCCGGGGAGCAGACGGCAACGCCTTCTTTGACGATTCGTGGCAGTACGGCCAACATCGTCTTCGACGAAAAGGGGCCAACGATGACGTCGACGCCAATGTCGAGCAGTTGCCCGACGCTGTTCTCAGCGACGTCGACCTCGCCGAGAGCGCCTTCATCGCGGCTAAGGATTTCAACCGTAATGTCAGCAACACCGCCAGCTCCAATGATGTCGGTCTTGGCCGCTTGCGCAGCCCGTTGGGCACTCAGCCCGAGGCGCGCTGCCTCGCCGCCGCTCGGGCTGATCAAACCGATTCGTAGCACGCCATCCTCGACTCGGCGCGCGGCGTCCGTTGCTGTGGTCACCGCGTCGGCGCTCGGTGCTGGCGATTCGACGGCGCTGCAGGCCGCAGCGAGGAGCCCGAGGATTACCGTCAAGGTCATCGAAGCTCGGTGGTGACGGCGACGAATGTGCGGACTCAAGCTGAACCTGCCCCATCGATTACCACGCCGCGTCCCACTGCGGCAACGATAGCAACATGGATCGTTACTCGTTGGACCTCCTCGCCGCCGCAGAGGATGCCGTTCGACCCTGGTTGAGCACCTGCGCTCGGCGAGTCTTGATCGCATATCAGATCCCGCCAGACGCCGCACTTGACGACGAGATCACGGAAATGGCCCGAGCTGGCCACCTGGAAACGCTCTCCCGCCTGCATGGATTACTGGAAACCGACGTTGGGGAACAGCGCACCAACCCGATGTCCATATTCCGAGATGCCGTGGTCTTTCCCAACAATCTGTTGAGAAAGATCTTTGATGCGCACAGTCTTGCGTTGCCGACGCGTGGAGAATTTGGCCAGCGCGTGTTTCCACTCGATTGGTTTGATCTGACACCGGCCAACTGGGCCGATATCCACGAGTCCTTGACCGATCCGGGGATCGCTTGGGGCGCAAGCAAAGCAATGGTCATACTTCGACGAAGGCGCCAGGCCGAGGCTGGCGAAACCCCTCGTTGATCACGATTACTCGAGCGGGCTGCCGACGAGACCGAGGAGGTGCGACTCGAGGTGCAAGCGATGGGTGGCCAGCGGTTCGACCCACACGCGGATCGTTTGGCGCTCAAGTCGCTCATCGGCCTGAATACGTTGATCAACGCGGGCAACACGTTGCCCGAGCGTCGGCGAACGTTCGGCGAGAGCAAGAAGATTTCCGTTGGCACCTTCCGCGATCGGCGGCACCGGTCCCAGTTCCTCGCGCAGATGGCGCACGATCGAGGACCGAACACGGTGCACGTCCATCCGGTCAGTGATCACATGGCTGAGATCAACCACAACGAGCACCGGCCCGTCACCCTGCGAGGTGAGCCGATCGTCGTTACGTAGGTACTCCTGGCGGATCAGGTGCAGCAATGCAGCGAGTGGCTGAACATCGCTATCGACCCCCTCACGACGCCGAACGGTGCCTTCTACCCAACCTTGGGCGAGTGCTACCGCAGCAGTACGCGAACTCAACGCATGTCGTAGCGGTTCCGTGCTGAGAGGCAAAAGAATCGTCAGCCAGCGCTGCGCGTCGCCAAGTGTGTGGCCCTCCTTGGCGATGCTCTGGCCAAGTTTCGACACCGCCTCATCGAAGTTGTCCTCGATGCCGCAAAGGATCTGAATCTGGCTGAGGAGGCGTTGAGCGCTTGACAGCACGCTCCCTTGGCCGTACTCATCGGCGATAGCGCGAAGCCATCGGTTCGCGCGAGCATTAGCGGTGCCAATTTCGCGTGACTTCATGTCAAACGGGACGTCATAAGGGTACTGTTATGACGTCGGGATTCGAGGCACGAGTTGACCTCTTCGTTTTGAGCGTTAGTAAACACCTATGAGTAAAACCAAAGCCATCGTGAGTGGGCGTAGTGACGCCGAGCTTATCGCAGCTTCACGCGCGGGCGATGCCGACGCCTACGGGGAACTCTATAACCGACATATCGATGGTGCATTGGCGGCTGCTCGCGCACTCAGCAGGTCGCGCTCCGACGCGGATGACATCGCCGCTGAGGCCTTCTCGCGGGTGCTGTCCACGTTGCGCCGTGGTGGTGGCCCCGACGTCAGCTTCCGCCCCTACCTGCTCACAGCGGTCCGCAACGTCTTTTATGATCGCACTCGGCGCGCCAAGCGCGAGGAATTGACCGACGAGCAAGACGACATCGTCTCGCTGGCCGCGCTCGATCTCGCCAACCTCGGCGACGATCGCAACATGGTCGCCGCCGCCTTTGCCAGCCTTCCGGAGCGCTGGCAGCTGGTTCTCTGGCATACCGAAGTCGAAGGCATGAGCCCTTCGGAAGTTGCTCCACTCGTCGGCCTGGCGCCGAACGCGACGTCGGCCTTGGCCTACCGGGCTCGTGAGGGCTTGCGTCAGGCCTACCTTCAGGCGCACTTGCAACGAAGTATTCCGAATGCGTGTTCCGAGTGTGCGCCAAAACTGGGTGCCTATGTGCGCGATGGACTGGCCGCACGCGAACGCCGCAAGGTCGATGACCACCTCGGCCATTGTGATTCGTGCCAAGCGCTGCTCGTGGAGCTCCAGGAGGCGAATGGCCATCTCAAAGCCGTCCTGATTCCCTTGTTGCTCGGCGTGCCAGCGGCAAAGTATCTCGTTGGCCTGCACGGTGGAAACGCGGCGCTATCGCTGCTGAAGCAAGCCTCGAAGCGCCAGCAACTCGCTGGCGGTGCTGTCGCCGCCGCTGTGGCCACGGCGGTCACCTTGTCGCTGGTGTCCCTCGAGAACAGCGGAGCGAACCGCGCCAGTCAACGTAGCGTCGAGGTCGCGCCGTCGGCCGCGCAGGGATCGAGCGGAACAACAGGCGGAACAACAGGCGGCACGAACACCGGCACAGCTGATGGCGGCGCTGTCGCGTCGACCTCCGCCGAGGCGCCGGACCCCGTTACCGCCGACACCGATCCCGGCGACGGCGACCTTGGCGAAGGCGCCGCTACGTCCGACGGGCAGCCAACCAATTTGGGAAGCCCGAGCGCTAGCACCGTTGACGACGGTGAGGAGCTCGATTCGGCGATCACGCAGCAGCCGCCGCCTACGTCAGGTAGCGGGGGGCCGACTCCGCCGACGCCGGTGACAACAACCGCCACGACAGACGAAGTGCCGACGGTGACGACGGTGAAGGTTCCGACGACCTTGCCGCCACCCACCGGGCCGTCGACGACGATCGACGTGCCGGGCCCAACGCCGGGAACGGTGACGGTTCCGTTGAACACGGCACCGCAAACGACGACTGCGCCCCCGACCAGCGTCGAGCAGCCAACGACAACCATCCAGCAACCGCCGACAACCGTAGAAGAGGTCGGCTCTCAGCTGACCATCCGGATGGAGATCGGCAGTGCTGCACCGGGGGGACAGTGGCGGATTGCGGTGGCGGTCGCCAACACGACGACGCCTGCCGGCAAACAGGGTGCTCCAACGAAGACAGCGGTTTCTCCGGTGATCAAAGTGGCATTGCCGCCCGGGATTACGTTTGCCGGTGCGGACAGCGCAAACTGGCGCTGCACCGGCACCAACCTGCTGATCTGTCAATTGCCCTCATTGCCGCCCAACGGCGAACGGTCGTCGAACCTGGTGTTTACTGTCGACCCTGCGGTCCTTGGCGAGTTGTACGTCAAAGGCTCGGTCTCGGCCAACGGGTTTAGCACGGCCACCGACGATGGCAGAACGCTGGCACTGCAGGAGTTGCTCCACACCGAGCTCACCAGGGGCGATCTATTGGCGGTCGGTAACTCGGTGATGACCTGTGTCGATGGCCAACCTGCGTGTGACGACGCCCGAGCCGGCGAGGGGCCGATTCTCGATCGCCACGAACTCGATTTGGGCTACGTCAACGACACCGTTGCCGGTGCTCCCGAGAGTTTCAACTCTTCGAGTGCAACATTGGATCTCGGCAGCGCCACGGTTTCCGCAGCGTTCCTCAGCTGGGGTGGCGACATCTCGGTCGGTGCTATCGCGGCGCCGGACCCGGGAGCGCGAAACTCGGTTCGCCTCATCGATCCGCTCGGTGGGGTGTTCGACATCGAGGCTGACTATCTCTCGACGTTGTCCGCAGACGGATCGAGCTATGCGGCGACCAAGGACGTCACTCAGATCGTTGGCGATGCGGGCAGCGGCGTGTACAACCTATCCAACGTGCAAACAGCGGCGGTCAAGGGTTCCTTCGGTGGTTGGTCGCTCGTCGTGGCAACCCACGATCCAAATGATCCGCTTCGGCTGCTTGCGGTGTCGTTGCCGAGCGTGACCGTCAACCCGTTGAACAGCTTTGAGACGAGCCTGGCGTTGCCTGGCGGCGAGCCCCGCGACGCCAAGATCGTCACCGTCGCCTTCGAGGGCGAACTCGGCCTTGCGCCGGAAGCGCTGACCGTCGACGGTGTCGCCCTGACGAACGAGGCCAACCCGGCGAACAACCCGTTCAACGGGTCCGTCGTCGGCGCGACCGGAGTGGTCCACACGAACAATTTTGGAGTCGATATCGACGTCTTCGAGACGACGCTGACGGAGCCGACCACGGATCTGTCGGTGGTATCGAATGAGGAGACCGTGCGTCTCGCATTGGTCGCCACGGCGATCGACATCTAGCTCACGTTGAGGCCGAGCCGACAAGATGTCGGCTAGGTTCGCAACGATGGACGATCCGAGACCCGCAGACTTCACACGCGACCTGGTTCGTTGGAGCGAGACGTTGGCAGCGATCGCCCGCACAGGAATGGGGTTTACCCAGAGCCTGTATGAGCGCGAGCGCTATGAAGAGGTCCTGCATGTCGCTGCGGACATCAAAGCTGCCGCCGACGAGGCACTCGAGGTGCGCCGCGAACAGGATCATTTCATTCAGGAGTGGTTCGACAACATCGGCGAAGGGGTGCCCGGTTACGTCACGCCGAAGGTTGCCGTCGGCGCGATCGTGGCTAACGATCTGGGCCAGGTCTTGCTGATCAAGCGGCCTGACAGCGGTATTTGGCTGTATCCCACAGGCTGGGCAGACGTTGGCTACTCCCCGTCGGAGGTGGTGGTCAAAGAGGTGCGCGAGGAGACCGGCATCGAGTGTCGACCGGATCACATTCTTGCCGTGCTCGACGGTCAGCGGATGGGTTTCACTCGCTTTGCCATGTACATGATTCTGTTCTCATGCACCGCTACCGGCGGCGAGCTAACGCCGCATCCGCTGGAGACCGAGGACGTGGGCTGGTTCGATGTCGCCAACCTGCCCGAGCGCACCGCCGGGGCGCAGTGGTGGGCGCCGATGGCCGCGGCCGCAGTCGGCGGCGAGAGGGGCGCAACCATTTTCGAAGTACCGCGCTCCCCGATGTGGCGAGGCCCGAAGTCCCACTAATGTCCTGGATATGTGCCGAAACATCACCACGCTGAGGGGTCTGGACCCTGCGGCGACGCCCACCGAGATTGAAGCTGCAGCCCGCCAGTATGTGCGAAAGGTCAGTGGGGTTCAGTCGCTCACCGACCGTACTCGTGAGCCATTCGAGCGAGCAGTGCTGCAAATAGCAGAGATTACTGCCCAGGTGCTGGCTGAATTACCGCCGCGTCAGCAGCCGCCCCCAACGTTGCCGCCGCTGCGGCGTATCCGTGTTCAAACAACAAAGTGATCGGCATCGTCGGTGCCTGCGATCCATATTCGTCCTGCTCAGCGCCCATAACGAGCCCGTTCGTGATGCGGATGATCTGGAATACATCAAGATCGGATAAATAAACGATGGCAGCTCTTCAAGAAAATTGACATTAATCATGTCAAAAGGCATTTGAACCCTCACTTTTAACCTCTTACAATGTCGTCGCGAACACTTATTGTGTTTTTCGTCGAGGAATTCGATTACTTGTCGATCATTAGTGAGGTTTTAAGACACATGGCGGATGCGGCGGAATTCGGTGTAATACAACGACGGGCACGAATCGCGCGCTTGGGAATCGTGGCTGCGGTTCTCACCGCAGCGATCGCCGTGGTGGGGATCGGTGCTCGGCCAGCGCTCGCCGCGCCAAACCTGCTGCTCGACAAGAAGGCCAGCTCCACCGTCGCCGGTCCGGGGAGTGTCATCACCTACACGATCCGTTACCGGTGCGGTTCGTTGACCGAGAATTGCCTCGGCGTGTCGATTGTCGACGACATCAATCCGTTCGCATCGATCGTCGACTACACCAGAGCCGGAGGTCTCATCCACAACGTCAGCCGGGTCGGCAACAGCGTTCGTTGGACGATGAAGGACCCGTTGCCCGCCGGCTCGACTGGGCTGGTGACGGTCCAAGTCAAATTCCCGGTGTGCGCTTCCGGACAGCCCGCCAACCCAATCAACAACTCGGCGACGATCTCGGCGAGCAACGCCGACCCGTACACCGATGCGACCGATGCGGCCGTCACTGTGTCGCCAGTACCTGCCTGCCAACCTGTCAATCCCGAACCGCCCGCGAACAACCCGTTCCGCAAGTATCCGGTCAACGCGCTTCCGGCACCAGGTGGGATCATCACTTGGCAGGTCAATGCCCCCTCGATAAACGCCGACGCCAATGTGGCCACGCCGTCGGGGCCGTATGTGATCCAGGATATGTTGCCCGCAGGAACGTGGCTGGTTCAGCTCTTGAGTTACGACGACACGTTCATCAATTGCGGCTCGGGTTGGTTCCAAATCCCTGACGCGGGACTCGTGGAGTGGATGGATTCGGCGGCATTCCCAGGCACTTCCGGTTGCGTCAAGCAGCTCGTTCCCATAGTCGGCAACTCGACGGTGTCGGCAGTGACCAACGCGACGGGTATTCGTGGCTACTGGTTCACTCCGCAGCCAGCGCGGATGTGGGACTCCTACACCCAAATTCGCCTGTGGCTTCCGCTCGATACCCCGGCCTATTCGACCCGCAGTAACTGCGCGCAGTACTTTCTTGCACCAAATGGTGGAGCTGGCACCGTCGGCGCCGCCTTGAGCCCGGCGACGTGCTCTACCTACCAGGTTCGCGGCCGAGCCGAGCCGTTGCTTTACAAGCGGATCATCGCCGCACCCGGCGACTTGCTCAACGAGCCGCAGACAGCCGACCCCTCGTGGTTGATGGACAATGGCAGTTACCCGCCAATCGCAGAGAGCCCAGCCGATGGCATCGTCGTCGGCCAGAACGACCTGGCTTTTTCGCTTCGCACGTACCTGCAATCGACGAGCCCAGGTGTGAAAACCCCCGTGATCACTGACTTGCTTGACGAAGGGCTGCGATTTACGTCGCTCGCCGAGGGCGCCAGCAACTGGTGGCGCTCGCACATCTCCGCTGCCCAAGGTCAGTTCCCTGCAGGTTTCGATCCATCGTCGGATCCTGACTGCGTCAACCCGAGCTTCGAAGTCCTCGACGACTACGCCGGAACCGGACGACAGCTCCTGCGCTGGACCTTCGATGGTTGCGACCTACCGAGCGCACCGTTCGACGTCGAGCCACTGATCACCGTCTACTTTTCGGCAGCGATCATCCCCGGTCGCCAACCCGGCGAGGTGCTGAACAACAACTTCCACTTTGGCTCCAAGGGCACCGTCGTCTCCGACGGCCCGACGCAATGTGCCGGAACGATGGACTCCGCGACATACCCGTACGAGGATCCATGGGCCGAGACGATGTACGACGCAGAGGAACTGGACGTCCTCGACCGCGACGGCGACGGCGACGTCACCGAATACGTCTGTCGCTCGCGAGTCGTCAACTACACGGTGCCGATCATGTCGGCGATCGATTCGTCGAAATGGGTCATGGGCCAGTTGGACACGCAGTGGACTCGCTACCCACAATTCGGCGACGCGATCGTCGGCGAAGGCTCGACCACCTATGAGATCCGCCTGTCCAACGCCGGGAACACCGAGATCGCCGAGCTTGACCTGATCGACATCTTGCCCTTCGTTGGGGATACAGCGGTGACCGACCTCACCGCCGACGGTATCCCCGTGGCCAGAGAGTCGAAATGGGGACAAGAGCTGACCTCGCTGACGAGCGTCATGTTCCGTCCCAACGCCGCCGCGCCGTACGCTGCGATGGCGACGAGCGACTACACAGTCGGCTTCACGATGGCCAAGAATCCCTGCCGCTGGGATACTGACAATCCGCAGGAGCCAAATCGTCTGACCATCTCGAGCGGGGTGTTCGACACGGTCGCCGGCGTCAGCGGTCCAACGGATTGCCTCGCCGCCGATTGGGACGCCACGCAATTCGGGGCCCGGGCGATGGCCTTTCAGTACCACCCAGGCACGCCCTTGCCGGCCGGGGGTTCGTTGATCATCCGGTTCAAGGCGCGGATTGCCGCCGGTGAGGCACCGGATGCGCCGTATCGCGACCGGATCGCCTGGAACAGCGCCGGTTACGCCGGTGTGACCACCGAACCGAGCCCGAATCAGGCGTTGCTGTCGACCGAACCACTGAAGGTAGGCACCCATCTCGTCGATCCGACGACGAACGCGTCAATCGGTGACTGGGTGTGGATCGACCTCAACCACGATGGCCAGCAGAACGACGGTGCCACCGGAGTGCCTGGCGTGTTGGTATCGCTGTATGAAGGCCCGACCTTGCTGCAAACCACGATCACGGATGTCAACGGGTTGTACCGTTTCGACGGCCTTGACGAGCACACGACGTACGAGGTGCGCCTGGCACGCAGCAGCGATTTCCTCTCTGGTGGGGCTCTCGGGCGTTACCAGCTGACCGCTGGTAACGCTGCGTCGGTTGACGACGCCCTCGACTCCGACGCCCTGATCGTCGACGGCATCCCGACGATCACGTCCGCAACCTCGGCCGCCGCTGGTTCGCACACCTCGACGTTCGACTTCGGGTTCTGGCTGCCAGCTTCCCTCGGTGATTACGTCTGGGATGATCGCGCCGCCAACGGCTCGCAGGACCTTGGCGAACCGGGCATCGCCGGTGTCACCGTGACGCTGCATCGGGCGAGCGACAACTCGACTGTAACGACGACAACCACGGACGCATCGGGGCGCTACTTCTTCGACGACCTCGTCGCCAATGGCTACTACGTACGCTTCGATCCGACAACAGCCGTCGGCGCGGGCGCGGGAGGCCAGCCATACAGCGGGTACACCTTTACACTGGCTGACTCGACGGGCAACGACGAGAACGATAGCGACGCCGACGGCGACGGTCGGACGACCACCGTTGTGCTCAACGCCGGTGACCGCGATGTCACCTGGGACGCCGGCATGACCCCGCCTGCGACTCCGCCACCTAACGCCGCCAGCCTTGGTGACTACACCTGGATCGACGTCAACGCCAACGGTCGACAAGACGATGGCGAGCCGCCGGTCGGGGGCGTGCGTGTCGTGCTTTATGACTCCAACGGATTCCCCGTGCAGACAGCGACCACCGAGAGCGATGGCCATTACCTGTTCGACGAACTCGACCCTGACGCCGTCTGGCAACTGCAGTTCGGCGAGGTCGGCGGATTTCGTCGCACGGAGGGCGCCGCCTTCGCTGATGGCACCGACGCGACCAACAACTCCGACGCCAACTCGGCTAGCGGTATGACCGACATGATCCCGCCGCTCGGCGCCGGAACCTTTGATCCAACGTGGGACGCAGGCTTTGTGCCGGTGTTCTCTCTCGGCAACACCGTGTGGGCCGATACCAACGACAACGGCATCATCGATGCGACAGCGCTCAGCGAGCGCGGCATTCCAGACCTGAAGGTCAGGCTGTACCTCGCCGACGGTACTACCGAGGTCGAGGTCGGACCCGACGGTGCGTTCGGTACCGCCGACGACGCTGCGGGCGGCGTACGTACCAATGCCTTTGGCTCGTACTTGTTCACCGGTTTGGCGGCTGGCGACTACGTGGTTGCCATCGACGCCCCGATCGGGTACCTGTCTTCGACGGGCAATGGGCTTGACCCCAATCCGGTTGGCCCCAACGAAGCCGGCGCGGCGATCGACGAGGATGCCAGCCCGATCGATGGCGACGACAACGGCCACTACGACGCCACCACGGCGACGATCCGTTCGTTGCCGGTGACGCTGGCGTTCGACGCTGAGCCGCTCGGTGAGTCGGCGACGCCTGGCATCGTCGATCTCAGCCCCGATGGGGAGAGTAACTATCAACTCGACTTCGGCCTGATCCAAGTGCTCGAGCTTGGCAACCGGGTGTGGGTCGACACCGAGGCAACACCCAACGGCGAGTTCGACGAGGGCACGGATGAAACGATCGTCGGTGCCACGGTGCGCCTGTACGCCGACGTCGATGGCGACGGCACGCCGGACGGCCCGGCTCTCGCCACCACGAAGACCGACAGCGAAGGTCTCTACAGATTCTCCAATGTGCTGGCGGGTGGGTACATCGTCGAGGTCGACAACCGCACGATGACGATCGACGGGCTACCGAACCCGATTGCCGGGCAATCGAGTACAACCGACACGGCGACGTCTGGCGATCCCAACAGCGACGTCGACGGCGACGATAATGGGGTGAATCAGACCCCGACCGGGATCCGTACCGGCACGGTGGCTCTCACAGTCGGCGACGAACCGCTCGACGAGGACGACCCGGCGAGTGGCGACAACGGCAATTCCAACTTGTCGGTCGATTTTGGCTTGATGCCGCGCTACGACCTGGCGCTGGCCAAGGTCAGCGACCTGAACGAGGCGGCGCTGCCCGGTGATGCAATCACCTGGACGGTGCGCGCCGTCAACCAGGGCGTGGTGCCATCCGGCGATTTCACCGTGGTCGATCGGCTGCCACTTGGGCTGAACGCCCCGACGGCGATCTCCAACGGCGGCACCTTCGCGGGCGGGATGATCACCTGGGAGCTCGGCGGCCTCGACCCGTCCGAATCGCTCGATTTGACCTTTACGACGACCGTCGCTGACATGGCCGCGGCACCATTCCGCAACTGGGCCGAAATCACCGAGGATGCGGCCGATGACGCCGACTCGACCCCGGACAGCAACACAGGCAACGGTGCCACGCCGCCGAACGATAGCTTCGTCGCGATCGACGATCTGGCGACGATCGATGTCAACGGTCAGCCAACTGGCGATGAGGACGACAACGACGATGCCACGGTGATTGCCGCCACACAGTTCAGCATCGGCAACATGATCTGGTCGGATACCGGCGCAGGCCCGGCGTTCAACAACGGTGTGCGCGATGCCGGTGAACAAACCATTGCCGGAGTGACCGTGCAACTGTTTGCCGCCGATGGCGATGGCGAACCAACGGGCACGGCGTTGAGCACCGTGGCCACGGGCCCGGCTGGCGAGTACCGCTTTGACGATTTGCTTCCTGGTCGTTACGTGGTGGTCACGCCTGCCAGCAACTTCACCGGCTCGGGAGCTCTCGTCGGCTTTCGCTCCTCGAACGGGGCGGCGACGACCTTCGTTCTCGTCGACGACACTCATGACCACGGCATCGACGTCGACGACAGCGGTCTCAGCGAGGTTCGTTCCGCACCGCTGACTCTTGGGCTGAGCAACCCGCTTGGAGAAATCGAGCCGGGCAGCTATGCCGCTAGCTCCTTCGACGGTGCCGCAGCGACCGACGGGCATAACAATCTCACCGCCGACTTTGGCTTCATCACCCTCTACGACCTGGCCTTGATCAAGACCACTCCGTCGACGGCACCTGTGGCCCCGAACAGCACGATCACCTGGGACGTCGTCGTCATCAACCAGGGCACACAGGCCTCCGGGGCATACACCGTGATCGACAACATCCCGGCCGGGCTCACCTACGTGGCCAACAGCGCGACCGATGGTGGCACGCTCGACGCCTCCGGCGATCTGGTCTGGAACCTGAGCGCCCTCGCACCCGGACAACGCAAGTCGCTGACCTTCTCGACCACGGTGAGCGAAGCGCGGCTCGCCCCGTTCCGCAACTGGGCGGAGATCACCACCGACGGCGGGATCGACGAAGATTCGACACCGGATTCCAATATCGGTGCCGACGACGAACAGGGCGTTGGAGCGACACCGAACGACCCGATCGTCGATCACAACAACGAGAGTTTCGACTCCGGTATTCCGGCGACATTCAGCGAGGTCGATGAGGACGACAACGACTTCGCCGTCGCCGCTGTCGACGTGCGCTACGACCTCGCGCTGGCCACGGTGACCAGCGCCGCGCTGGTGATTCCTGGTGAGGAGATCACCTACTCGATCAAGATCGTCAACCAGGGCAATGTGCCATCCGGGGCCTTCTCCGTTCTCGATCGGCTCTCGTCGGCAACGACATTCATCGCCGCCAGCCACGGCGGGGTTCACGTCGACGGTGTCGTCACCTGGACAGACGTGGCCTCGATCGCCCCGTCGAGCAGCATCACCGTCACGGTGACGGTGCGCGTCGACTCGATCGATGTGCTCCCGCTGCGAACCTGGGCGGAGATCATCGACGATGACGCCAACTCCTATGGCCGTTTGCCGAACGGCGCGCTGATCGCCGACATCGACTCCACGCCGGACAGCAACACCGGCACCGACGCCGCCCTGCCAAACGATGCCTACGTCGCGGTCAACGACCTCAGCGTGCTCGACGTCGACGGCCAGCCGGTCGGCGATGAGGACGACAACGACGATGCGGCCGTCAGCGGTGACGTGCAATACGACCTGGCACTGGTCAAGGTCGCCGACGTCGGCACAGCGACGATCGGTGGTTCGGTCAACTTCACCGTGGCTGTCAAAAACCAGGGCACCGTGTCGGCACACGATTTCGTGATCACCGATCGCCTTCCCGTCGGCATGGCCTTCGTCACTGGTTCCGCCAGCGATGCCGGCGCGCACACTGCCGGCGTGTTGACGTGGGCGATGAGTGACCTTGCACCTGGGGCGACGAAATCGGTGACTTTCTCGGCCACGGTCACCGACATGACCAAGCGTGGTTTCCGCAACTGGGCCGAGATCTCCGCCGATTCGTCAGCGGACTACAGCGTCAGCGACGCCGACTCGACGCCCAACCTGAACACCGGTAGCGACCAAGCGCTCGGCGTCGGTGTCGCTCCCGACGACGCCTTCATAGATCAGGGCATCGATGGCCTCGACATCGACAACATCGTCGGTGATGAGGATGACAACGACCTGTCCTTCATCTCCGGGGACGCCGAGTATGACCTCGCCCTAGTCAAAGAATCCGACCTCAGTGGCCCGGCCGATCCGGATCAGAACGTGGGTTGGACCTTGACCGTGCGCAACCAGGGCACGGTCGCTTCGCACCAGTTCGAGGTCAGCGACGCGATGCCCGCCGGCATGGGCTACGTCGCCGACTCGTGTGCCGGGGCACCATGTTCGATGAGCGCCGGGTTGCTCACCTGGACGGTGCCAGACCTGCCAGCCGGACAAGCTGTGGTGCTGAGCTACTCGACGACGATCGTCGATACGACCAAGAGCCCGTACCGCAACTGGGCGGAGATCAGCGCGCACTCAGCGAGCGACTACGGCCTGGACACCGTCGATGCCGACTCGACGCCGGACGGCGACACCGGCCGCGATGCGACCTTGCCAAACGACGCCTACGTTGGAGCCACCGTTGCCGACCTGGCCAGCGATGCCGTGGCGGGCGACGAGGACGACAACGACGACGCCACCGTGTCGTTGGATGTCGACTACGACCTTGCCCTGGTCAAGACTGCGGCGGTGGCGACCATCGCGCCCGACGAGCAGGCCACCTTTATCATTCGTGTTCGCAACCAAGGAAACGTGAACTCACGAGGATTCACCGTCACCGATCGCTTGCCGACAGGAATGAGCTTTGTCTCCGCCGACAATGGTGGTGCGTTCGCTGACGGCCTCGTCACTTGGACGTTCCCCGACG
Source organism: uncultured Acidimicrobiaceae bacterium (assembly GCA_963732585.1). Taxonomy (GTDB): domain Bacteria; phylum Actinomycetota; class Acidimicrobiia; order Acidimicrobiales; family Ilumatobacteraceae; genus WLMZ01. The sequence continues at coordinate 1,246,906 of CAVSZY010000004.1, forward strand.
CAGCTGGCCTCGGACCCGACGGCGAGATCGACCTGCGCGTCACCGTAGCGATCGACGATCTGACACAGCGGCCCTTCCGCAACTGGGCAGAGATTAGCGGGAACTCGGCTGCGGATTACGGCGCAGGCAACGTCGATGGCGACTCGACGAGCGACCTGACCACGGGTGTCGACGACACCTTGCCCAACGATGCCTACCAGCCGATCGCCGAGCTCAGCTCGCTGGCCACCAACGATACGGTGGCTGGCGACGAGGACGACAACGACGATGCCGTCGTCGATGTGGCGATTGAATATGACCTGGCGCTGATCAAGACTGCTGCGGCGGCCAGGGTCGCTCCTGGTGGCGCCGTCGAGTTCACGATCACCCTTGCCAACCAAGGCAATGTCGCCTCCGGCGAGTACACGATTACCGACACATTGCCAGCCGGATTGAACTTCGTATCGGCCAGCGACGGCGGCGTCCACGCCAACGGCATCGTCACCTGGCGGCTCGGCAACGTAGCGAGGGGAGCGACGCGCCAATTGACCGTCGCTGTCAGCGTGGCCGACGTGACCATGCGCCCGTTCCGCAACATCGTCGAGATCTCCGACGACAGCGCCGATCGTTATGGGCATGACCCGACCAGTGGATTGGCCTGGCAGGACGAGGACTCGACCCCCGACGCCAATACCGGCTCGGACCCCGGGGCGGGAATCGGGACGACCGGCAACGATCTGGTCGTCAACCACGACGACATCTTCGTCGACAATCGGGCCGACGATGAGGACGACCACGACCATGCCGACTTCGACATCGACGTCCGTTACGACGTCGCCCTCGTCAAGGTGGCGGCGACGCCGGTCGTCGAGCCGACAGGTGAGATCACCTGGACGTTGCGAGTCCTCAATCAGGGCAACGTGCCTGCCAGGGGGCTCACGGTCAGCGACACGATGCCCAGCGGGTTGAGCTTTGTCTCGGCAAGCCACGGTGGTGCGCTCGCCGCCAACGGTGTCGTGCGTTGGCAGCTCAGCGACCTCGCCCCGGGGGTTTCAACCGACCTGACACTGATCGCCAGGGTGAGCGACGCTCGCCTGTCGCCGTTCCGTAACTGGGCAGAAGTGTCTGATGATAGTTCTGAGTTCTACGGTGTGGGCGACCTCGATTCGATCCCCGATGGCAACACGGGCAAGGACAACATCCCGGGCAACGATGCGCTCCTCGGCCGCGATGATCTGAGTTTGGTGAGCACCGACCTCGGTGGTGATGAGGACGACAGCGACGACGCCACAACACGCTTGAATGTCGTCTACGACCTCGCCCTGGCCAAGATCCTCAAGCCCGGTCAAACGATCAGTGCGGACGGATTGGTCGTCTACCAGATCATCGTCAAAAATCAGGGCAACGTGAACTCCGGTCGTTTCACCGTCGCCGACACCATCCCCGTCGGCATGGCCTTGACCTTGGTCAGCCACAACGGCTCATCCTTGGGTCGTGAAGTGGCCTGGACTGTGGAGAATCTAGCGCCGGACGAGGCGGTCACTCTGGAGCTCACGGTCCGCCTGATCGACAACGGCCAGGCCACGTACACCAACTGGGCAGAGATCTCGTCTGACTCGGCGGCGACATATGGCCCTGGTGTGCGCGACGAAGACTCGGTTCCCGACGGCAACATCGGTGCCGACGCGACACCACCGAATGATGCGGTGATCGACCAGGTCAACGCCGACGCCGACTTCGTCGCCGGAGACGAGGACGACAACGACTTGGCGGTGCTGACCGCAGCACAGATCAACCGGACGCCGCCGCCGACAACTCCGAAGTATCTTCCGGAGACGGGAGTGATGATCATCGGCACCCTCATGATCGGCGGGTTGCTGCTCTTCGGCGGTCTCGGTGTGCGCCGTCTCGCACGCCGACGGGCGGTCTAAGCCGTGGTTCTGGGCCCTGATTCAGCGAAGCGTTGAGCCGGGGCCGGGGCCGGGGCCGACTTCGCCGAACATTTCCATGGCGGTGACATCGATCGCCGAGTACGGCAAACGCGAGAAGAACTCGTCGGCATGGCGGGCCAAGGCCTTGACCGCCAGGTAGTTGGCCCCGCCGCCCACCAAAGCCCCGATGCCCAGTGGCAGGGCGGTTCCCAGCGCGACGACGCCGCGGCGGGTGCCGTAACGCTTCAGGATCAGCTTGCTGAGGATGCGATTCGCCGATTGCACCGTGGTGATCGGGATGCGTGATGAGGTTGCCGGGCTGAGGCCCGTGTTGGCTTCATTCATTGCTCGGGTCAGACCTTCGCGAGCGGTACTGCCATAGATCAACACCGCCAAAACCCATGCCCGGCGCTCATCGACGCTCGGTTCGGGTCTGCCGTGCAGGGCAGCGACGGTGAGGATGAGGTCACCCGCACGGCTGGTAAACCACGCCAGTTCAGCCGTCGAGGCCAGCACGGTCGCTGCCGTGCCGACCATCGGCGCAGCAGCGGCCGCGCCGGCGCCAGCTCCGGCCGCAGCGAGCTCGCGGGCAAAGGTCATGGTCAGGGCCTGAATCTTTTCGGGTCGCACCTCACCGGGCACCGTTCGCGCCCGCTGCACCGCGGCCTCCCAACGGTTCGTGCTGACCTGATCGATACTGGTCAGAATCGCTTTCGCCAACCGTTCGGCATCTGCAGGCTTGATTCGCTGACCGAGTTTGAAGGCCCAGCGATTGATCCGCTCCTGCGGGCTCACGTCGAACTCAGCTGCCCTGATCGCGCAGGAACCGCTCGACTTCGTCCATCAATGCCGCGCCGTCGACGTCGCCGATGGCCTCGGCGGCGACGTGCTCGCCAGCTTCACCACCGATGACTTCGTCATCGTCATCGAGATCGACGGGTTCGTCGTCGTCGTCATCGTCGTCGAAGGAATCGATCCCGGAGTCGGCCATCGTTTCCAGTCGCCGTACGTAACCGGCCAGATCTTCGTCGGCGGCGACCATCGAGCTGACCTTTTCTTCGTAGGCCATCACCCGATCGGGCAGGTCACCGGTCGGAATCGGTGCGCCGATAATCGAACCCAAGCGCTGCAAAAGGGCCAGTGTGGCCTTTGGCGAGGCCAGCTGCGAGGCGTAGGTCGGTACGGCGGCCCACAGCGAAGCGGTGAGCAGGTCGGCCTTGGCGCAAGCATCTTGAATGACCCCGACGATCCCCGTCGGGCCCTCATAACGCGACCGTTGCAGTTCGAATCGATCGATCATGTCCTGTTCGGTGGCCGTGCCGATCAACTGCACCGGGCGGTTGTGGGGCACATCGGCGAGCAAGGCCCCGAGCGAGATGACCATCGAGGCGTTGAAATGTTGGGAGACGCCGACAACCTGCTCGGCGAAGCAGCGCCAGCGCATGGCGGGCTCTGGGCCGAGAATGAAGATCACATCGATTCCTGCAACGCTGCTGTGCCACAAGCCAACCGTCGGCCAGACAACGGAGCGAGTCAACCCGGCGGACAGGCGAATCTGTGGTCGAATCGTGGCGAAATCGGTGAATTCCTCAGGATCGATTTCCGCCAGAGCAGCCGCTTGCCAGCTTTCGATCAGGTGCTGCAGCGCCGTCGAAGCGGCGTCGCCTGCGTCGTTCCACCCCGTGAAGGCAGCGACCACCACCGGTCGACGAAGGGTGGGCTGGCTTCGCCAGCGGACGTGCTCCATTGTTGCTGCATGCTATCCAGCGATGCCGCGTTCGAGTCCGTCGAGCGCGTTCAGTGCGTGCTCGACTGCGCTTTGCGACGGTAACTTCGATGTATGACCGTGACCGTCGAAATCGCCAGCGAGGCGACACCTGAACTTGCCGCCGCCTTTGCCCGATTGATCCCGCAGCTCTCGAAAAGCTCGCCTCCCCCTGGGTTGAGTGAATTGGCGCAGATGATCGCCAGCGACGCCAGCGACGTGTTGCTCGCTGTCGAGGACGGGGTCGTGCTCGGCACGTTGACGCTGATCACCTTCCGCATCCCCACAGGAGTCCGCTCGTGGATTGAAGATGTCGTCGTCGATGACGCGGCCCGCGGCAAAGGGGTTGGCGACCTGCTCAATCGGTTCGCCCTCGATCTGGCCCGCGCCAAGGGAGCAAAGACGGTCGACCTGACCTCAAGGCCGACGCGCGAAGCGGCCAACCGTTTGTACCAGCGCATCGGTTTCGTCCCGCGGGAAACGAATATCTATCGCTATTCGATCGACGGCTGATCGCTGAGATCTTCGGCGAGTTGGCGGACTTGCCAATCGCGGTCGTCGCGCGCTGCGGCCAACGCGGCGTCGACCAACGGGCCGTCGAACGGTGTCAAGGCGATCACCGCCCGGCGTCGCACCGCAGGTTTGTCGCCACACCCGGCCAGGATCGCGCCGAGGCCACGTTCGTCGCCGATGGCGCCGAGGGCTGCGACCGACGCTTCGCGCACTAGAGCGTCGTCGTGGTCGGTAGCCAAGGCGATCAACGCGGTGACAATCTCGTCGTCGACGATCTCCTGTTCACCGCAGGCCCAGGCGGCCACCTCGACAACGGTCGGGTCACCGTCGCCGAGCGCCGCCGCGCAGGTCGATCGCGCGTCTCGTCGCGGCCAGTCGGCATGCTCTCCGACGCACCTCGGCGGCTTCGTCGCCCAAGGCCATAATGATCTGCTCGTCGCCTAAGGCGCCCATCCGTGACAGTGCGCTGAGAGCGCTCGCTCGTACCTCGGCGGCGTCGGAACGCAACCCGTCGACCGCCGGGGTTCGATCATCGCCGAATCCGGCGAGGATGACGTCGCGGCGGTTCGGCGAAGGTGACGCCCTCATTTCTTGAGCATGTCGGTCAGAGCAACGATTGCCGAGGACAAGACGTAGGTGCTGACGATGGCAAAGATCGTGCCGCAGAGCACGGCCAGCACACTGGCACTGAGGATAGCCCAGATGCGCCGCAACGCAGACGCCGGACGGTACTCGATGGTTTCGAGGTGGGTAATGGCAATTCCGGCACGACGCTGCGGTAACGGCGATCGATGGCTGCGTAGCCTTTTGACGTTGGCTCTGGCAGTCTTTCTCCAACCAAGGCACAGAAGTGCCAACATGGAGAGGCCGACGATCCACGCGGCGCTGGTGGAGATTTCATTGACTGACACGCAATCACCGATGGTACCCGTAGCGCAGCGTGGCCTTCGTCCACCGTCGCCGCGCAACCGCTGGTGGAGTGTTCCGCTCGCCGTGCTAGGTGCGAGCGCGCCAGCGGCGGTCTTGCTCGCCGGGTTCGTGCCTTCGGGACAGTTTGAGGCCATCGAAAAGCCCTACGCGATCGTCCCGGCGTCTGCTGAGGCGGTCGCACCGCGCCTGGAGCTCGAGGAAATTGAGCGCTACGACTCCGATGGTGCCTTCCTGTTTGTCACCATCCGTCAGCCGGAGCTGTCGATTCTGTCGTGGTTGATGTTCCGCAACGAGGACATCATCGAGCCGCGCACCTACACCGAGGTGTATGGCGACGGGACTCCTCAGCAACAGTCGAGGCGCGGTCAACGCCAGATGGTGTCGGCCAAATCTGCGGCCGAATATGTAGCGCTGACCAAGCTTGGGTATCCGATCGAGTTGGTCCCCGGCGAGATCATCATCGAGTCGATCATCTGTTTGGAAGCCAATGAGGAGGGCGACGAGTGCGTGCGCGAGGCGCCATCGGGCAAAGTGCTCAAGGCCGACGACAAGCTGGTGGAACTCGACGGCCAACCGATCGAGAACGTCGATGACATCGGCCCGATTCTGCGATCGCACCAGGCTGGCGACCTCGTGCCGGTGAAATATGAGCGGGTCGACGAGGACGGCGTGCAGTCCGGCGAGATCGAGGTCATCGCCTCGCCTGACGGCGATGATCGAGTGATCGTCGGCTTCTATCCGGTCGACACGACACAGGTCGGCGACCTGCCATTTCCGGTGAAGATCAACACCGACGACATCGGTGGACCGTCGGCCGGGTTGGCCTTCACGCTGACGCTGATCGATGAGATCACCCCGGGCGACCTCACCGGCGGCAAGAAGATCGCCGTCACCGGAACGATGAATGTCAACGGTGCCGTCGGCGCGATCGGCGGGCTGTTGCAGAAGGCGTCGGCGGTCGAACAGTCGGGCACCGACTACTTCCTGGTGCCGGCGGCACAAAGCCAGGAGGAGTTGGCACGGATCGCTGAGGAGGTCCCAAGGCTCACGGTGATTCCGGTGGCCACGCTCGACGAAGCGCTCGCCGCGCTGGCCGAACTCGGCGGCAACAGTGACGATCTCGGCCAGCCGGGCGCGGACTATAGCGCCGCCGACTGACCCGGCGAGGTGATTGCCACCATCGAGCGTCGCAGACGTCGTACGATTCCGTAAATGGCCATCAATTCTTCGCGCTCGGACCCGACCTCGGCGGCGTCGGTGTCTTCGGCCGTCTTCAACACCTCTCGTCGCGGATTTGAACAATCCGAGGTCCGTGATTTTTTGCGTATGGTCGCTGCCGAACTGGCCCGCCTGCAAGAACGCGAGCGTGCGCTCGAACGCGACGTTGCCGCGGCTCGCTTAGCTTCCAAGCCATCACCCGACTTACTCGACGAAGAAACGGCGACGCGTCTGCTCGGTGAGGAGGCGGCGATGATCCTCGGGGCTGCCCGGGAGGCATCGGCGCAATTGCGGACACGCTCCGAAGACGGTGCGGCGAGGCTGCTGCGCGAGGCCACGGAAGAGTCGAACCGGATCCGTTCCGAGGCTGAAATCGAGGCTGCCCGTCGCCGTCAGGACGCGACAAACGATGCTGAAGCCGAGTTGGCTATGGCCAAACAGCAAGGCCGCGACATGGTCAATGAGGCCCGCGCCTACCGTGAACGGGTGCTTGCCGAGCTGGGCCGACGCCGAGAGGCAGCCCGCCAGCAGATCGAGCAGCTGGTGCAGGGCCGCGATCGATTGATGAACTCGTTCGAGCGAGCGCGCATCGCAGCGGTCGATGTGATGGCCGATCTCGCCCCGCTCGGCGAGCCGGAGGAGTTCGTCAACCTGGCTCCGGTCACTGGGCCGGTGCCGGTGATGTTGCCCGCCGATTACCGCGCAGCGCAGGGGCCACGTTCGTCATCGGGCGATTCCGCGCCGACGTTGACCTTGGTCCCGCAGCGGTCATCCGACGCCGACGATGATGCCGAGGACGACATCGACAGCGACGACGCTGACGGCGAAGTCGCCCCGGTGGTCGCTCTGTTCGCCGACGAGGCGTCAACCGCAGATGCCATCGATGAAGTGGTTGAAGTTCTGGAAGTGGTCGAGATCGTGGAAGTCGTCGAAGTCGTCGAAGTCGTCGAAGTCGTGGACGTGACCGAGGTGCTCGCGCCCACTACCGAGGCTACGACGGAGGAATCCGGGCCCGCTTCGAGCGTCGACGACCTCTTCGCTCGCATCCGCGCCGCACGGCCTGCGGACGTCGCCTCGAAGGCCGAGGATGAAATTGACGATTCGGCTGCCTCCGCCGACGCCGTCGTCACCGCTGACTCGGGAACGGACCCGGCCCCTGATCCGGTGGCTGATCCGGTGACTGAAGCCGTCAGCCCGTTGATCACCGCCTCCGCTCGCAAGTTGAAGCGGGTGCTCGCCGACGAGCAAAACGAGGTCCTCGACACGTTGCGTCGCAAAGATGCGGTTCGTTCGTTGGACGCGCTGCTCCCTGCTCAGGTTGCTCACATCGCGCGGTACACCGATGCGATCCGCGCCGAAGTGGTCGCCGCTGCGGTGGCGGGCGCCGATGGGGATGCCAACGGCGGCGACCAGGCGATTGTGCGACCGGCGGTAGATGTGATCGGGTCGGAGATCGTCGTGCCACTGCGCGAACGGATCAGCCGATGTGTCGACGACGCTGCCGGCGATAACGCCGAGTTGTCGAACATGATCCGCTCGGTCTACCGGGAGTGGAAGGTCAACCGCATCGACGAGCATCTCGACGACGTTGTTCGCCTGGCCTATGAGCGCGGCGCGCTGACGCTCGCGTCCCGTTAGCCTCGCACTCGTGCGAGACCCCGCCGACCTGCCCAACGAAGCCAACCAAACACGATCCGTGCGCCGGGGCTCGAGGTGGAACGATCGCGGCCGAATTGTCATCATTGGCATCGCTGCCGTGGCCATTTTGGTGCTGATCTTTGGGCGGGCCATCTCCAGCTTCTATATCGACTACTTGTGGCATGACAGCCTCAACCGGACGGACGTGTTCTGGGGCCAGTTGCGGGCAAAGTTGGTGCTCTTCGGCGGCTTTGCGCTGGTCTTCATCGTCCTCGCGGTCCTCAACCTGCTGATCGCCGACCGGCTTGCCCCGGTGGGATTCGGGCGAGAAATTCATCCGGCGGTGGTGCGCTTTCACGAGGTGTTCGGCCATCGCATGCGACTGCTGCGTTTGCTTGCCGGAGCGTTGCTCGGCCTGATCGTCGCCGTACCGGCCGCCAGCCATTGGCAACAGTTCCTCCTGTTTCGTAACAGCGTCGAGTTCGGGCGCAGTGATCCGCAGTTCGACGCTGACATCGGTTTTTACATCTTTCAGCTTCCCTTCCTGAGCTTCTTACTGCAGTGGCTGTTCGTCGCCGTGCTCCTGGTCACGCTGCTGACCGTGGTCGCCCATGTCCTCAACGGTGGCGTGGCCATCGTGCCCCCGATCCCGAAAGTGCGACGGGCGACCAAGGCCCACGTGTCGGTCTTGTTGGCCGTGTTGGCGCTGTTGCGGGCTGCGAGTTACTGGTTGCAGCGTTATGAACTGACCAGCGAACGGCGCGGGTTTGTGCAAGGTGCCACCTACGCGGTGGTCAAAGCGCAGCTTCCGGCGGTCATGTTGTTGATGCTGATCGCAGTGTTGGTCGCCGGGCTGTTCATCTACAGCTTGCGTACCGGTTCGTGGCGCATCCCGATGGTCGCCTGCGCGTTGTGGGTGGTGGTCGCCCTCGTCGGTGCGGTGATCTACCCGGCCGTCGTGCAAGCCCTGGTCGTCAACCCGAACCAGGCCGTCAAAGAGGCGACGTACATTCGCCGCAACGTCGAAGCAACGCGCGCCGCCTTGGGCATCGAAGAGGTGACGGCAGTGCCGATCACTTTTGAGGAACTGACCTCGGCCAAGGTGGCCTCCGACTATGCGCCATTAGAGGACGTTCGCCTGCTCAATCCGGATCTGATGCGTGAGCGCTTCAGCTTCGATCAGGGGCAACAGTCCGGTCTGGCGATTCGCGACCTCGACGTCGACCGCTACGAGACCGACGGTGAGACCCGTCAAATGTTGATCGCCGCTCGCGAACTCGACTCGGCCTCGATCTCCAACAAGACCTGGCAGGGACGTCACCTGATCTTCACCCATGGCTGCGGTGTGGTCTCGGCCTCGGCCAGCGAACTCGGTGGCAACAACCGGCCGGTGTACAGCGACCTGCCGACCGATTTCCCTGAGCTGTACTTCGGTAACGGCATCAGCGATTTCGCCATCGTCAACACGCAGAGCACCGAAAACGACTGCCCGCGGGTCACGACCCGACAGTACGAGGGCAACGGCGGGGTGCTACTCGATTCGTTTGTCCGCCAGGCCGCCTTCGCCGTCTCGTTCCTCGACTACAACCTGATCGGCTCGCAATCGGTGACCGCCGAGTCGAAGGTGATGTGGGTGCGCGACGTGCGCAGCCGGGTCCACAAACTCGCCCCGTTCCTGCGTTACGACGCCGACCCCTATCCCGTCGTCGCTGACGGCCGCGTGCTGTGGGTCATCGATGCCTACACATCGAGCGATCGGTATCCCTACGCCCAGGACGGCGACGTTTCGCAGCTCGATGGGGCGAGCGGGCTGAACCACACCTTCAACTATGTACGCAACAGCGTCAAGGCCGTGGTCGATGCCTATGACGGCAGCGTTTCTTTCTACATCGTCGATGAGGCCGACCCGATTATTGCCGGCTGGAGTGCAGCGTTCCCCAAGCTGTTCAGCCCGCGCACGGCGATGCCTGAAGGTCTCGCTGAGCACTTGCGCTATCCGGAGGATCTGTTCCGGGTGCAGACCGCGGCGTACTCCAAGTACCGCATTCCGCCGGAAGACTTCTTCGGGCGTCGCGGTGCGTGGAGCGTGGCCCAGGCCCCGCCATCGGTTCCCGACAACACGTCAACGGTGGCCACGACGAACACTGTCAGCCCGACTGCGCAACAGGGTCTGACGCAGGACAGCACCGCCAAGCGATTCGTGCCGTACTACACGATGTTCCACGCGCCGGGTAACACCGCCGAGTCGACGTTCTCGCTGCTACGGCCGTTCGTGCCCTACTCGCAGAACGATTCACGCACCGAGTTGCAGTCGTTTATGGTCGCCTCCAGCGAACCGGACACCTACGGCCAGCTGACCGTCTACGAGGTACAGAATCGCACTGATGGTCCAGTGCTGGTGGCCAACAACGCCGAGTCGGATGCGGTGATCTCGCGGCGCATCACGGAGAACAATCAGCAGGGCTCCCAGGTTCGCTTCGGCGACCTGCAGTTGGTGCCCGTGGCCGATGGGTTGCTCTATGTGCGGCCGTTCTATGTGCTGGTAGACAATCAGGCCGAGTTCCGCTTCGTCATCGTCTCGCACAACGCCGAAGCGGCGATCGACACGACGATCGATGGAGCGTTGCGCCAGTTGTTCACCGGGTTTAACGGCGACACGACGTCCGGGGAACCGTCGACGGACCCCGATCCCTCGACCGAAGGCCAGACTGCGGCACAGATGTTGACTCGCGCGCAGGAGTTGTTCGCCGAGGCTGACGCCGCGCTGGCTGGCGGTGCTGACGGCCTCGGCACGTACGCGGCAAAGGTCGAACAAGCGCGAGCCTTGGTGACCAAAGCGCTCGCGATGCTCGACGCCGAGGGCTAGGGCGGCACCCGCAGGTGGCGGCCATGCGGATCATGTTGGTGTCATCGAGCGGCGGTGTGCTGCTCGACGTGCTGGCGCTCGAGCCATGGTGGTCGCGTCACGAGGTGACCTGGGTTGCGGCCTACAGCGGCCGACACGCAGGAACGGTTGGCCGAACACGATGTGGCCTGGGTTGTCGAGCCGTCGCTTCGTCGCCCGGACCGACTGCTGCTTCAAGCGTGGCGCTCGTGGCGCAGCCTCGGACGCCAGCGCCCTGACGTCATCGTCTCCGCTGGCACCGCGCTGGCTGTGCCGATCTTTGTGGCGGGCCGGCTGCGCGGCATTCCGATGATCTGGTTGGAGACCTTCAACCTCATCGGGCGTCCTGGGCTGGCGGCGCGTCTGTGCTCGCGCTTGGCGCGCACGGTGTTGGTACAACGCGAGCACCTTGTTGGTCAACGGCGCAACGCCGTCTATGTCGGCATGCTCTACTGATGGCTTCCGTTGTCGTCACGGTCGGCATGGGGGAGCGGCCCTTCGATCGACTGATCGCCGCCTTGGACGCGATCGTCGATGAGCATCGGGTGTTTGCTCAGGTTGGGTCCAGCGCGGTCGTGCCCCGCTGCGAACACCAGCGTTTCGTCGACGCCGGCGACTTGATGGAACGGATGCTTGCCGCTGATGTGGTGATCTGCCACGCCGGAAACACGGTGCGTCAGTTACAGCGAGCCGGTCGAGTGCCGATCGCCGTGGCGCGCCAGCAACGCCATCGGGAAATGAACAACGACCATCAGGTCGAGTACTTGCGCCACGAATCCGAGCACGGCCGTGTCATCGCCCTGTGGGCGTTGGATGGCATTGCCGCGGCCATCGCCGATCACGATGCCCTCGCTGCCGAGCTGACACGTACCCGGGCGGTGCCTGCCCCGGTCGAAGCTCACGTGCTGGTCGAGACGCTCGACTCTGTGTGCGCGCCGTGGGCGCTCGGCAGCAAACGGTCAAGAAGTTGGCGGCGATAGCAAGTCATTCGGCTCATTTCGTTCACCAGCCATAGCGCTTCTTCGAAGCGGCAACTACCGTCCCGCAATCGCTGCCAATCCGTTCGCCGATCATCCCATGCAACGATTTCGCTTTGCCTGGGACCAACTCGCTGGTCGGCGCGGCCAGCATCTAGAGATCGGTATCGGCGATGGCGAGCTGCTGCGAGAGTTGGCTGCAGCGAGCCAGCTTGAATTGTTTGCTGTCGACGCTCATCCCGGCTACGTCGCCGCGATCACCGAGTCGATGCCCTCGGTGACCGCGCGCCATGTCGGTATCCATGGACCGTTGCCCTTCGCCGACAACTTCTTCAGCTCGGTGTCGATGCTCGAAGTGTTGGAGCATGTGCCCGACGAACGTTCGATGCTCACCGAGGTGGCGCGGGTGTTGCAGCCCAATGGGTTGCTCGTGCTCACCGTGCCCGGCCGGCACCTGTTCTCCTTTCTCGACCCGGGCAACGTCAAGTACCGCTTCCCGCGATTTCATCGCGCTGTGTACACCGCCCGATTCGGTGGGCAGATCTACCGTGAGAAGTTCGTCGACGTCAGCAACGGCCTGGTCGGCGAGATGTCGCTGGGCAAAGAGGAGCACACCAACTATCGGGTCGACGAGTTGATCGGGCACCTCGCCGCGGCGGGGTTCGGCGTCACGGCACAGCACGGGGCAAACCTGTTCTGGCGGCTGTTCCAAGTTCCGGGTCTCCTCGGCGGACGTCGCCTGCGCCGGATCACCGATCGTTTGACGTTGGTCGACGCCCGGCGCTTCGCCAAAGCCAATCTTTTTGTCACCGCTCGTCGGTTGGCCTGAGCAAGGAGTAGTCGGATGCGAATTGCCGAAACCGCCCGTCTGGCTGGGTTCTTCGCAGCGCTGGCGGTGAAAGAACGGGTGGCGCCGCGGCTGCATGTGCGGCCGTTGGTCGCCGAATGCTTTCTGACCGACAACTGCAACCTGAAGTGCATCAGCTGCAACTGCTGGCGCGAATTCACCCGCGGGGAGCTGTCCACGCTGGAGTGGCAAAGCGTCTTGCAGCAGCTTGCCGACCTGGGCATCCACAAGGTCAACTTCACCGGCGGCGAGCCGCTGATCCGCCAAGATGCGGTCGGTCTGATGCGGTTCGCCAACGAATGCGGCATCCGCCACATGCACCTCAACACGAATGCGATTCGCCTCACCGGGACGTTGCGCGAACAGGTGATCGAGGCGGGAGTGCGCAGTTTCAACATCTCCGTCGACGGACCTAACGGGCTGGTCCACGATCGCATTCGCGGTCAACTCGGGGCGTTCGAGACGACGATCTCGCACCTCAAGGAACTGCTTGCCGAACGCATCAACTATCCGTTGAAGGTACGGATGAACTTCACGGTGATGCGCGACAACGTCCATCACCTGGCCGCGATGGCGAGGCTGGCGCAGAGCCTCGACGTCAGGCTGTATCTCAATTTGGCGACGGATAGCACGTTTCTGTTCCGGGCTGCTGAGGTCAGCGAGCAGACCAAGGTAGACAAGGCGGCGATCGATCGAGCACTCAGCGACTACGAGGACGTGGTGCGCGCCAACTCCAGCAACCTGCCCTCGCACGCCGAGATGCGCTATCTCGTCGACCATTTCGATGAGCGTGTGCAACGAAGGCTGCCGTGCGCCGAATCGCAGCTCAAGTTGATGATTCATTCCACCGGGGGAGTCGGGGGCTGCTGGGGGCACGACCCGACGGCCAACGTGCGCACCACGCCGCTCGCTGAAATCATCGACGCTGCGGCGTACCGCGACGAACATGCCCGCCTGTTTCGCAAAGACTGCGTCGGCTGCGGCAGTAACTACAGCTTGAACCTGCGGTGGCGCCCGAGCACGCACATCAGCAACGTTGCGTTCAAGGCGGGAATGCATCGTGATGCGCGGTAGCGAAGCGCTGTACAACTCGTTGGCGGCTGGCTACGACGAGCACTTCGCCGTCGCTCATCGTCGGGCGTACGACGACCTGGCCTGGGAGCGTGTCGTCGCGCTGTTGCCGACAGAACCGACGACGGTGGTCGACATCGGCTGCGGGGTCGGTCGTTGGGCTGAACGTTTCATCGCTCTCGGCCACGAGGTGATCGGTATCGAACCGGCGTCGGAGATGGCCGCTCAGGCTCGCAAGCGACTTGGTGGATTCGCCTTTCAGCTGCACGAGGGGCGCATCGAGGACATCGATCTGCCGGTTGCCTCAGCAGGATTGGTGGTGGCGATGGGGTCGCTGCAATATAGCCACGAGCCCGCTGCGGCGATCCGAAAGGCGGCTCGCTGGCTGAGGCCGGGTGGTGCGATGTGCGTGCTGGTCGATTCGCTGGTGGCGCTGGTGCTCGAATTGGTTGCCGCCGGGCGCGGCGACGAGGCGAGGGAACGGTTGGCGACCCGGCGAGGAGTGTGGGCGCAAGGCGCGCTGTGCGCCGACCTGCATCTGTTCGATGCGGCCAGCCTGAGCGCAGCGATGAGTGACACTGGCCTGGAGCAGGTTTGCTGTCGCGGGCTGTTGGTGGGATCGTCGGCGATCGGACGCAAGCAGCTGGCAGCACGGCTGGATGAACAGTGGGAGGCGCAGATGGGCGTCGAGGCGGTGCTCAGCGAGCACGTGGTGATGGCCGACTGCGGCAAGCAGTTGTTGTGTACCGGGGTGAAGGGATGAGTGACAGGCCGATGGACCTGGTCTTGATCGGCGGGTCGGGCTTCTTGGGCTCGGAGATCACCCGCCAGGCGCTGGCGGCCGGGGTCGCCGTGACGGTCATCGATCGGGTGGCGCCGCAGGTCGACGATGAGCGGCTGCGATGGATCGAGGCCGACGTGTGCGTCGATGATCTCGAATTGCCGGCCGGGCGAGTCGTGGTGCTGTTGCCGTCGAGCGACACGCGGCCGCGGTGGCCGTGGGTCACGGTGTTGGATGGCGCCGTCGGCACGGCACGGTTGGCGCGCCTGCTGGCGGGGCGAGACGTGATCTTGTTGTCGTCGGCTGAGGTGTACGGACTCGCCGCTGCACCGTTGACGGTGGCCACCGAGGCGGTGCTGCCGATGTCGCTGGCGGAGCTCGATGACTGGTGCTTGCAGGTGATGACGGTCGCTGCGCTGGCCTGTCCGCCGCATCGCTCGGCGGCGCTGTGCCGCCAGGTGGTCGACGCTGATCCGTCCGGGCGTTGGGTCTACACGCTGACCAAGCTTGCTCAGGAACGGATTCTGTCGATGACCGCCTGCCGGTCGTTGACGGTATTGCGCCTGGCGAACACGTACGGGATCGGTCAGGAGCGGGTGGTCGTGCAGATGCTCCGTGCTGCTCTCGGCGGCAAATCCATTGGCTATGCGCCGGACACGGTGCGAACGTTTGTGGCTGCCAGCGATGTGGCCGAACTCGTCGTCGCTGGCTGCGCTCCGGGGATGTACAACGTGGCCACGGACACCTTCTCGATGGAGGATTTGGCGCATTTGGTGGCCGACAGCACGGAGTCATCGTCGCCGTTTCAGGCGCTGACGAAGGCCGCGAACGACAGCTGTGGCGTGGTCACACCTTCGATGACGTTGCCGACGAACCTCGATGCCTGGGAAGTCGGGGCGATGGCCGCCCGATTGCGGGTCGAGGTCGACCAGCCCCTCTTTCACCCGCCGATCGGTGTCGTCGTGCCGCCCCGCCCGGTGCGTCCGGATGAGGTGGCCGCCCGCCAGCAGGAGTGCTTGTGGAGCGGCAGGGTGAAGAATGGCAATCGCTGGTCGAACGAGGCGCTGGATGTGTTGCGCAAAGAGCTGTGGCTCGACGACGACGCCGGGCTGGTGCTGACCACCTCGGGGACCGCCGCGCTGCGGCTGGTGATCGGGGCCATCGCGGGGCGGGCCGAGCCGGGGGAGCTGGCGGTTCTGCCGGCATTTACCTTCCCGGCAACGGCCGAGGTATTGGTACAGCTGGGCTATCAGCTGCGCTTTGTCGATGTCGATCCACGGTCGTGGACCTTAGACATCGGCGAGGTTGAAGCCTGCTTGGCTCACGAGCGAGTCGGCGTCGTCGTCGGCGTCGATACGTTTGGAAATCCGTGTGACTACGACCGGTTGGCGCCGTTGTGTGCGGGTGCCGGGGTGCCGTTGATCGCCGACTCGGCGGCCGCGATCGGCAGCCGCTACCGGGGGCGACCGGTGGCCGGGCAAGCGTTGGGCCACGCCTATTCGATGAGCTTTGCCAAGGTGCTGTCGGCTGGCGGGGCGGGGGGTGCGGCGTTGCTGCCGGCCCATTGTTCGTTGCCGTGGGAGAGCGGCTGGGACCGTTCCGGGTTGATGAACGAACTGCATGCGATCGTGGCCTTGGACCAGTTGCGGGTGCTGGACGAGCTGGTGGAGCGTCGCCAGGCGGTGGCCGAGGTGTACCAGCGGGCGGCGGTGCGGTTGGGTTTGGAGACCCAACGCGTGGCGAGCGGCGATAGCCATTGTTGGGTGCACTTCGTGATGCTGATCCCGGCGGCGATTGGGCGTGAGCGGGTTGGCCAGCGGCTGGCTTCGCTGGGAGTTGGCACCAAGCCCTACTTCGAGGACCTTGCACGCGTTGGCTACCCGGTTGCGTCGGGCCAGGGCGCGCTGTTCACGACGCAGCGGTTGGATTGCGAAGCGTTGGCCTTGCCGATGTCGTCGGAGATCACGGTGAGTGAGGCGGAACGAGTGATCACGGCGCTAGAGAAAAGCCTCTGACCGGCGAGTTTACGTTCCGGCGTTCACCGACCGCCGCTAGTCCCCATGTCGCCAGCGCGATCGCCGGTTCACTTCCCGGCTGTCGGAGACGGTGGGTGGCGC
This sequence comes from uncultured Acidimicrobiaceae bacterium, assembly GCA_963732585.1. Lineage (GTDB taxonomy): Bacteria > Actinomycetota > Acidimicrobiia > Acidimicrobiales > Ilumatobacteraceae > WLMZ01. Next base: position 1,263,557 of record CAVSZY010000004.1, read on the forward strand.
GGCCACAGTTGGCTCAGGTCTTACCCGTTGTTCATCTTGAGGCAGGGCCGGGGCCATCTGCGACGTGCACAGTGCAGATATGCGAATCGCTGAGCTCATCAATCTATGGATGGAATCATTCGTCTTCGAGATCGAATCCGCCGACTGCCAGCCGCTGCTGATCACCGTTGATCCAACTGGCAACTGTGGGCCGATGATCTGCGTCGTGCAACCTGGCACCCAGCGTCAGAGCGCAGCGCCCGGGTGGGCCGCATGACTGCCGGTAATCGGGGCCCACTGACGATCGTCGGCGCGGCAGAGATCAGAGCCGCTTTGGCGCCCGACTCGGTCGACGTGTTTCGGACGGAGGACCTGAGTGTGTGCTACGGCGCCTTCCGGGCGGTGCGTGATGTATCGCTGACCATTCGGGAGCACGCAATCACCGCCTTCATCGGGCCATCGGGGTGCGGCAAGACGACGGTGTTGCGCTGCTTCAACCGGATGAACGATCTCATCGAGGGCGCCGTGGTCGAGGGTAGCCTGCTGTATCGAGATGTCGATCTGTACGGATCAGCGGTCAATCCGACCGAGGTTCGTCGCCGAATTGGGGTAGTGGCGCAAAAGCCGAACCCGTTCCCCAAGAGCATCTATGAAAACGTCGCCTACGGCCCGAAGATCACCGGTGTGCAGGGCAAGGCCGATCTCGACGTGGTGGTTGAGAGGTCGCTGCGCGGTGCCGCACTGTGGGATGAGGTCAAGGATCGATTGCATTCCTCCGGGCTGGGGCTGTCTGGTGGGCAGCAACAACGGCTGTGCATCGCCAGGGCGATCGCCGTGGAGCCGGACGTCATCCTGATGGATGAGCCATGCTCGGCGCTCGACCCGATCGCCACGGCGCGCATCGAAGACCTGATGCAGGACATCAAGCAGCGCTACACGATCGTGATCGTAACCCACAGCATGCAACAGGCAGCTCGGGTCAGCGACATGACGGCGTTCTTTACGACCGAGGTGAACGCCGAGAGCGATCGCCGAACGGGTGTGTTGATTGAGTTCGACACGACCTCAAAGGTGTTTTCCTCGCCGCGCGACCAACGGACAGAGGCCTATGTGACAGGACGGTTTGGATGATGCAAGAACTTCGACGCAGTTATCACGCACGATTGGCGGCGTTGCGCGACGAGGTAGCAGATCTCATGCGAGTGGTGATGTGCGGGATCGAGCCGTCGGCGATGGCGTTGCTCGAGCAGAACCTGACGCTCGCCGAGACGCTGATCCGCAATGCCGACCTGATCGACAGTCGGATCGTGGCCATCGAGCAGGAGTGCTACACGATCCTGGCGTTGCAGGCCCCGGTGGCGGGCGATCTTCGGGAAATCGCTGGGGCGTTGAAGATCGCCGATGACATTTCCAGGGCCAGCCAGTTGGTGGTCAGCGTGTGCAAGGGCGCGCGGCGGTTGCATGGCCATTCGTTGCCGACGATGTTGTGTTGCTTGTTGGACGTGATGGCGCAGCAGACGGGATCGACGTTCGGCATGGCGCTGGATGCGTACGTCGAGCTCGATGGACGCAAGGCTGATGCTCTCGATGCGGCCGATTCGGAGCGCGATCTGGTGCAGCAACAGTTGATTGCAGAGATCTTTGACGGCCATGCCAATGGGCGTTGCCAGGTTGCCGAGGCGATCCAAGTGGCGGCGGTGGCTCGTAGTTTCGAACGAATCAACGACCACGCCGTGAACATCGGCGAGTCCGTGTTATATATCGCCACGGGGTGGAGCCAGATCGAGATCGCCGGGCGGTTACGGCTGCGGAGGCACCGCCCGAGCCCTTTTGATCTCCGGGGCATGTACGGGCGTTTGCGCAGCTGACGGTGCTGGCGGCTCGGTGGCTAGGGCCGTTGGCGCTTGAGGCTGTCGTGTACCGAGGCCAGTTGCTGGCGGAAGGCGATCTGGTAGCGGATCTGTTCCTCGGCGAGGCGAGCTTGCGAGGTCTTCAGTTCGTCGACGACCGAGGTATCGAAGTGCTGAGCGGTAGCGATCGTCGGCGGTGGCAGAGACGGGGTGCTGCGTGTGTGTAAGGCATCGATTTCGGAGCCGAACTCGCCAAGCTGATTGGCCAGCTCGGTGGTGGTGTTGGTGATGCGTTGATCGATCGTGTTCCAGCGTTCGGTTGCGGAGTCGATGTGCTGATCAACCTCGCCCATGCGGTGATGGACCGAGGCGAGGGTGGCGGTCGTTTCGGCTAGGCGGGTTTCGAGCCGGTGGCGATCCTGCTCGGCGTTGGTGACCCGCTCGTTGAGCTGGGCGAGCTGGCCACGCAAGGCGTGGAGCTCGGAAGTATCGGTTGTTGACCTGCGGGTGAAAAGTGCCATTGGTTACCTCCTCCTGATAGGAACGGTAGCGCCGCGTGTACTCGCGGTTGTGGGACCCTGGGGTTGGTTGCCATTTGCCGATGGTGGCTGTAGCGTTCATTCCCTACTCCGACGCGGGGTGGAGCAGTTCGGTAGCTCGTCGGGCTCATAACCCGAAGGTCACAGGTTCAAATCCTGTCCCCGCCACCAAAGAAAGCCCAGGTCGCAGACCTGGGCTTTCGTCGTTCTCCGGCTCGGAGGGTCTCGCGAGGGGCCATTTGTCATTCATTTGTCATTGGAAAATCCGCGAAATTTCCGGCCCCGAAAATTCCTGGGCAAAAACCCGAAGGTCAGGCTGGTGCCGCCACGTCGATCGTCGGCGGGGCGAGGGTCGAAAACCCGAAGGTCAGTCGACGCTGAGGTTCAGCGATCGCCAGGGATCTGCGCAGGTCCCGATGGCTTGCGGTCAGCGGCTTCCGACACGGACTGATTGCCGTGCAGGTCTGGCTCGCCGCGAACGCGGCGGGGCAATTGCTCGGCTGCTTCCGCTTCCGTGCCAGGCGCCTGTCGCTCGCCAGAGTTCGTAGAAGTAGAGCCACTCGATCGTCCACGGAAGGATCGTCGCGGCGAGCGACATCCGTGGGGACCAGTCGCCGCGGTCGTAGAGGCAAAGGCTTTGGGTGTCGAAGTAGTAGTGAGGCAATGCGCCGTCGTCCGCCTCGAGCGGCGGGTCCACCACGCGGACAATAGGCGGCATGCCGACCCTGTAGGTCACCACACAGCTGTATGTGCGGCTCAAATCCGTCGGTCGGAGTTCGCACTCGTACCGCAGCTGGTCTCGGACCAGGGAGATTCGCCCGTTGCCGAGCTCTCGCAAACCGATCGCCTGTTGCACTGTCGAGCGAGGTCGCCCTTCCCCTCGCGTGATCACTTCGGTCCGTGGAAGGTGTGGCGAGGTACCGGTCGTGCCCCGACTGACGACGGACGCACGAAGGATGTCGCACCTACGGTCAGAGCACCGGCGGCGCTGCGCGGCGAGTCCGATCGCCCATTTTGGTGACGGCCACCTTCACCTGTGACTCGCCGAAAATGGACCCGAGGCTTGCGGCCACAGTGTCAAGCCCACGCTTGGTTCGTAGGTCGATCATTGCCTCAGCGAGTGACCGCACCCAGTCGAGGAAGGCGGTGCGTCGCTCTGGTGCCGTGTTCCACTTGTCAGCGAAGTTCTCGCCGGCATGCGCGGGATTCTCGACCCACCACACTCCGTTGCGGTTCTCGATCACGGAGTCCATGCGGCTGAGCACAGCGGTGAGGGCGGCGATCAAGCTGTCCTCACCTCGGTAGGCGTGCGCGACGAGCGTCGTTAACAAGATCGACGGTGGACGATTGTCGAGGTCGTCGGCGAAGTGGAGATCTCGGTGGCGCTTCATGATCTGAACCAGCCGTTGAAGCGGAGTTCGGATCAGGTGCTCGGGCACGTCGGCGATGTTGTAGCCCCTGGCGCTGGCCACGATTGCTGCGGCCTTCTTGATCTCGGTCTCGGTCTCGCGTTGGCGGAACCAGTCGGCGTAGCCGATCGGGTTGCTGTGCTGCCAGCGAAAGAGATCCCGATCCGTCAGCAGCACACCGTTTGGAAGTGCTTCGTCATCGGGGATGGTGGGAAGGATGTCGAGGTGAAACCGGAGTCCGGAGTATTCGAGAGTCCAGCAGCGGCCCCGCTCCACGAGCTTCGGGCAGTTCGGATCGTGGCGGCGTGACTCGACGTACGAGGCGAGGAGTTCGCCGACGATGGCCTTCAGTTCGGACTGCGTCGTCGATTCCTTGCCGATCCAGCGAAGGAAGACGAGGTCGATGTCGTACTGGTCGCCGAATGCGGTGGGCAGTACCACCGTGCCCAGCCTGAAGGAACCCTGTGGATAGATCCGGATCTCACCTGGCGCATTGCAGCGCTTCGCTAGCCAGATTGCGATTCTTCCGTACTCCTCTACGGCAACGATCCGAAGTTCGCTGGGAATATCCAGCGCTTCGGCCGTTCCGTCGAGTAATGCGTCGAGCAGTTCTTGCTCATCCATAGTCTTTCTCTCCTTGGGTGTAATGCGGGCGATACGGCTCGGCGCGGTGTGCGACGAAAGATTCGAGGGCGGGCATGATCGTTCGACTCGTCGACCTTGCGAGGCTGATGAGCGAGTCGGCGTTGACGCGGTCGAGTCGGAACATGGCGTCCGGCACGACGGGATCGATCCGCACGAACTGGCCCTTGGGCAGCAGCAAGGAGCAGTGATTGCGTGCCGCCAAGGACTGGCCGGTCATTAGGATTTCCACGAGGGGCTTGGCCCAGGACGCCAAGCCGCCGGCGTTCAAGCTTGAGCCTCTTTGCTTCAGTTCGGAGGTGGTCCCGATCGAGAGCATCTGAATGCGGTCCAGCGGTACTTTGCAGGTCTCGACGGCTTCGACGAGCCCCGCCATCGACGGGTTGTTCGCCCATACGCCGCCATCGATTAGTCGAACCGCCGAGAGGCGGTGACTTGGGAGGAAAGTGGGTGCAGCCGATGTCGCCAGGGCAACGTCAACCATTGACTCTCGCCAGTCCCGCCTCAGGCGATCGTGGTGAGGTGTGCGGAAGACGTAGACCTCGTTGGCGTCGAGGTTGAACGCTGGAATGACCAGGCGGACGCGACTCGATCCGAAGGTCCGATCCCCTAATGCCTCCTGCAAGGCCGCTCGCAGGCCGCCGTCGCCGTACCGGGCGCGCAGCAAGCCAGGTCGAAGTCGCCGACCCTTCGGAAAGATGCGACTCTGGTGCTCGATGTAGAAATCGAGCAGTTCATGCGGCCGCATCCCTGCCGCTAAGCCGAGCGCGAGGATGCCACCGGTCGACGTTCCGGCAATGAGATCGACGTGGTCGAGGATGTTGATCCCGAAGTCATCTTCGATCATCGCCAGGACGGCCGCGCCGAAGATGCCCTTCATGCCACCGCCATCGAGTGAGAGCACCTGGAACGAGTCCGCGGTCACAAAGGCACCAGATACCCGCGTGTATCAGCAACGTTGCACATCACCGTTAATGTAGCACGTCGGGTACGAGCAGGCGACACTTTGCTGTTACTGTCATTGCGTGGCAGCCGGTGATCTCGTTCAACAACGTGGAGCGAAGCCTCATTCCCTGGAGAGTCCCAGCGCTGAGTTGGACCTCGCCGGGCTTGCGGCCAGGATCCGCGAGCGGCGACGTACCGACGACATCTCGGTACGACAGGCGGCATCCGAGGCAGGCGTGAGCTTCATGACGTTGTCCCGAGTCGAGAATGGGTCTCAGCCGGACCTCGCGACCTTCGTCCAGATCTGTTCATGGCTGAGGGTCCCGCCCGAGACGTTCTTCTCCTCAGGGCCCCGGCGTGAAACGAACACCATCGACGCCGTTGCCCAGCACCTAGCTCGCGACCCGCGCCTCGATCCGAAGGCCGCCGAACGAATCTCGGCGATGGTCAGAGACATGTACGAAGTGCTCGCGAAGGAACCTGAGCGCCGACCTGCGGTTGCGTGTCACCTTCGCGCCGCTGCAGTGCTTCGACCCGGCGTGCCCGAGCGCCTCGCTTCGCTCCTGGAGGACATGCACGCGACCCTCATCGCCCAAGGCGATATTGCGTGACGTTGCCCCGTGGCTTCAAGACTCAGGCCGAGCGAACCGCATTGGAGTTCCGCATCAAGCTCGGCCTGCGTGACAGCGATCCCATCAACCTGACGAAGCTCGCCGGGCTACTCGATGCACGTGTGGTCTCCGCCGAGGCCTTGGTCCCCATTGAGAGGTTGCACGAGATCGAGCGGCTGCAAGCGTTCGCGTGTTCTCGGGGTGCACGTTTGAGGTACGGGGGAAGCCTGTGGTCGTCTTCAATCCAATTCGTGCAGTCGGGCGACAGTCGAGCGACATTGCGCACGAACTCGCGCACATCGTGCTGAAGCATGACCTGAGCGAGATCGAGTACCTGGGCGTCACTGCGTTTCGGACCTGCCGCTCTGACCAGGAGGAACAGGCGACGGTCCTCGGAGGAACGCTGTTGCTGCCACGGCCGCTCCTTCTCGGCGCTGCGCGCCGAGGCCTGACGCTCGAACAAGTCGCGGCGGAATATGACGTAACCATCGAAATGGCGCGGTTCCGTTGGAACACAACCGGCGTCGGACGACAGGCATCGAGCCGCGCCACCGCAAAAGCTCGCTGAACGAGAGACCAGAACATGTTGACCCTCCCACAGCTCGAACGGCACCTCTTCGGTGCGGCAGACATCCTGCGCGGAAAGATGGACGCCTCTGAGTTCAAGGAGTACATCTTTGGTGCGCTGTTCCTGAAACGGGCATCTGACGTCTTTGAAGTCGAACGCGAACGAGTGATCGCCGAGCAACGTACCCTCGGGCGAAACGTTGCCGACGCCACCCGGCGCGCCGACGACCGCGACTTCTACAAGGAAGCCTTCTTTGTACCGGAAGTGGCGCGGTGGTCGAACCTGCAGGCGAACCTCCACCATCAAGTCGGGAACGGTTTGAACAAGGCGCTCGCCGCTCTCGAACAGGCGAACCCGGCTCTCGAAGGTGTGCTTCAGCACATCGACTTCAACCGGAAGGTCGGCAACACCACCGTGCCAGACAAGAAGTGGCGCGACCTCATCGTCCACTTCTCCAAGCACCGCCTCCGCAACGAGGACTTCGAGTTCCCCGATCTGCTTGGCGCTGCGTACGAGTACCTAATCCGTGACTTCGCCGACTCGGCCGGCAAGAAGGGTGGCGAGTTCTACACGCCCCGCCAAGTGGTGCAACTCATGGTCCGCCTCGTCGACCCGAAGGAAGGGATGTCGATCTACGACCCGTGCTCCGGGTCGGGCGGAATGCTCATCTACGCCCGTAACCATGTGGCCGACAATGGCGGCAACCCGCGCAACCTCCACCTCGCAGGGCAGGAGAACAACGGCACCACGTGGTCGATCTCGAAGATGAACATGCTGTTGCATGGCATCAACGACGCCGACCTTCGAAACGATGACACCCTCGCCAGCCCCGAACACGTCAAGGACGGTGAGCTCGAACGCTTCGACCGGGTCATCACCAACCCGCCGTTCAGTCAGAACTACGACCGCGCCACGTTGAAGCACGCCGAACGATTCCGCTACGGCTTCACGCCAGAGGGCGGCAAGAAGGCCGACCTCATGTTCCTCCAGCACATGATCGCCGTCCTCAAACGCGACGGCATGCTCGCCACCGTCATGCCCCACGGCGTGCTGTTCCGAAGTGGCGAAGAGGGCAACATCCGCAAACGGATCATCGAAGACGACCTGCTCGACACTGTGATCGGACTCGGCCCGAACCTCTTCTACGGCACCGGAATCCCCGCCGCGATACTCATCTTGCGAGCCAAGGGTTCGAAGCCCAAGGAGCGGCACGGGAAGGTGCTGTTCATCAACGCCGATCGCGAATTCTCCGAAGGCCGCGCGCAGAACTTCCTATGCCCGCGGCATGAGGAGAAGATCACCGCCGCGTTCCGCGACTTCGCCGACATCGACGGATTCGCGAAGGTCATTGACGCCAAAGAACTCGCCGACAACGACTACAACGCCAACATTCGCCGGTACGCCGACAACGCGCCACCACCCGACCCCCAAGACGTAAGAGCCCATCTACACGGCGGCGTTCCGGAGGACGAGATCGAGTCCGCCGAATCATTGCTCGCCGAAGGCGGGGTCGATCCGGCGTCGCTGTTCCGCTCGCGCGGAGACGGTTACGCCGACTTCGTACACGCGATCACCGACCAAGCTGGAAAGGTCGAGGCCCACGAGGTCATCCGGGTTGCCGTAGATGGCCTGCTGGGGCGCAGTCCGTGGGTGCGATGGTGGGACGTCACGGCGATGCCGGCGATCGATGCAATCCCTGACACGGCCACCCTCGTGGGCCTGCGCCGCTCATTCGTGCAGTCGTTCGCGGCGACCATGGAACGTTCGGGCATCGACCGCTTCGCGTCGGCCGGCATCGCAGCTACGTGGTGGGAGGACTCGACGTTCGACCTCAAAGCTGCGGCCAGCCGCGGTTGGAAGGCCGTTCTCGAAGGCTGGTTGACGACGGCCGAAGCCAGCCAAGACGAGAAGAACGCCACCGACCTCGCCGACACGCTCGCCATCCGAGTACTCGCCGGCGAACGACTCGTCGACCGCGCCGCGCTCGCCGTAGAAGCAGCACGACTCGACGCCGAGGTGAAGGCCGCTGAAACGACAGACGCCGACGAAGACGGGGACGACGACGAACGCGACGGCGCAATCAGCCCCGCAGCGCTGAGGGCCCTCAAGGTCGAGCGGACAAAGGCAAAGAAGGCGCTCAAGTTCATCGACGACGGCCTCCTCGCCGAGGCCAAGAAACGCCTCGTCACAATGACCGAAGCTGCCGCGTTCGCGCGGGTAACCGACGAGTTGCGGAACGCGGTCGAGCGGCTTGTGCACAGTCACTTTGCAGACACACAATGCGCCTCACGGCCTGGCACGACAACGTCGTGAACAAGTACGCCGTGACGTTGCACGAACTCGAAGCTGCACGTGAGAGCGCTGCATGCCGACTCGCCCAGCACCTCAAGGAGCTCGGGTATGAATGAAGTTGTGCCCGACGGTTGGTCCACGATGGAGATCGGAGAAGCACTCGAGTTGGAGTGCCTCGCCATTAGACCCGACGATGAATCGTCCTACGAGTTGATCAGCATCCGTCGGCGACATGGCGGGATGTTTCCTCGGGATAGTCTTCGAGGTCGAGAAATCTTGACGAAGGCCATGCAACGGGTGGTCCCAGGAAACTTTGTGATCGCTCGGCGACAGATCGTCCATGGAGCTTGCGCTATCGCGACAGACCAGTTCGCAAAGTCGATCATGTCGATGAGCTACTCGAGCTTCAAGGGAACTGAGCGTTGCCTTCCCGAATACTTCTTTCGACTTGCTCAGCAACCGAAACTCGTCAAGTACTTTTGGGACGCCAGCCACGGCGTCGTCGTCGAAAAGCTCAACTTTCAACAAGCGGAGTGGCTTCGAAGATCGGTCAGGTTGCCACCCATAGAGGAGCAACGGCGGATTGCAGAGATCCTCGACACGATCGACGAAACCATTAAAGCCACGGAACGCGTGATCGCCAAGTCCCGATCATTGGCAGAGGGCTTTCGCGTATCAGTCTTTGTCGAAGCACCGAACTGGGAGCAGGTGCGTGTCGGCGACGTTGTGGAGCGCATCGAGTCGGGGAAGAGTCCAGATGTGCCGGGACGACCGCCTGGCGAAGACGAGTGGGGCGTTCTGAAGGTCAGTGCTGTCCAGCCCTCAGGGTTCCGGCCGAACGAGTCTAAAGTGCTTAATATCGCCCAGGTTCGCCCGCAGGATGAAGTGAGGGCGGGCGACGTTTTGATTACCCGTGCGAACACCCCTCAGCTTGTCGGTCTCTGCTGCATTGTTCGCCAGACCAGACCGCGCCTCCAGCTTTCGGACAAAACACTTCGGCTGGTTCCCAATGGACGCATAACTCCCGCATTCCTCGCCTTGTCACTTCAGTCGAGAGACTCACGGCGCCAGGTCGAAGTCAGTGGGACTGGAAGTAGCGGGAGCATGAAGAACATCAGCCAGAGCGACATCCGCACTATTCGCTTCGGACTTCCACAGCCAACCGATCAGCGCTCTATCGTTGATCGTGCGAACAGTTTCGACGAGCGCATTGAACGTGAGTTGAATCATCTCGAAAAGCTTCAGCGAACGCGCTCAGGGCTTGCTGCTGACCTTCTGTCCGGTCGGGTACGGGTGGCGGTGAGCCCGTGAACAGCGGCCCTGAGTGGGACTTCGTCGAAGAACCGCTGCTCGCGGAGCTTGCGTCGCTTGGATGGTCGACACTGGATTGGGCGGCAGCCCAACCGGGCGACAACGTCGAGCGGTCTTCGGTTCGTGCGGTGCTGCTGGAGCATCGGCTGCGGCAGCGCATGTCGGAGAACAACGTCGATCAGCACCGCAACCCGTGGCTCGACGACCTGCGTCTCAGCGCTGCCATCGCTGAGCTTCGTTCTATGCCGGCGGGCATCAAGTTGCTCGAAGCAAATCGGGCGTCCACAGAGCTTCTTCTCGGCGGTACGAACGTGCCGGGTGTCGAGGGCTGGGATGGTGGCCGCGACCAGGCGATCAACTACATCGACTGGGACAACCCGGCGAACAACGACCTCCTCGCCGTCTCCCAGTTCGCCGTCGGCACACCGGGGCAGCAGGCCGACATTCGTCCCGACGTCACGCTGTTCGTTAACGGCATCCCGCTGGTCGTTATCGAGGCGAAGGCTCCAAACAAAGCGATCACTGAGGCGATCGAGCAGCTGCGTCGCTACGCGAACCAGCGCGACGCGCAGATGCCCGAAGGCTCGGAGCAGCTGTTCTGGACGAACCAGTTCACCGTCGCGACCACGTTCGATAGAGCTGTCGTCGGCACGTTCACAGCTCTCGCAGAGCACTACTTGGCGTGGAAGGACCCATACCCGGTCACGCTCGACCAACTGGCCGCCGAACGCGGCAAGTCTGTACAGCATCTGTCGCAGCAAGAGATCTTGGTCGCCGGGATGCTCGCTCCAGCGCGACTGCTGGACATCGTTCGCCACTTCACGCTGTTCCAGGAGGTCGAGGTTGGAAGCACGGTGAAGGTCGTGGCCCGCTACCAGCAGTACCGCGGCGTGCAGAAGACGATGACCCGCCTGCTAACCGGCACGACGAAGACTCAGGACGGCGAGGTCGATCGCCGGGGCGGAATCATCTGGCACACACAGGGTTCGGGCAAAAGCCTCACGATGGTGTTCCTGATCCGAGCTATGCGAAGCCATCCGCTGCTGCGGAGGTTCAAGATCGTCCTGGTGACCGACCGCACCGACCTTCAAGGTCAGCTCGGAACGACGGCTCAGCTCACGTCGGAAACGGTGCGGGTCGGCAGCAACGCCAAGCGGGTGAAGGAGCTGATTGCGGCGCCTGGCCCAGGGATCGTGATGGCGATGATCCAGAAGTATCGCGACACGCCTGGGCAGTCAGGAACCGGTGTCGCTGACGGCGAATCGTTCGGCGTGCTCAATCAGTCCGACGACATTCTGGTGATAGTCGACGAGGCACATCGCTCCCACACGAACACGGCCCACGCCCTTCTGATGGCTTCGATGCCCAACGCTGCTCGTGTCGGGTTTACTGGTACCCCGATCGTCATGGGGAAGCGAAAGAAGACCGAATCGATCTTCGGTGGGTTCCTGGACCGTTACACGCTGCGCGAATCGGAGGCGGATGGGTCGACGGTGCCGATCTTCTACGAAGGAAAGACCACCGAGGCCGCGATCGCCGGCGCGTCGAAGATGGACGATGTGTTCCTCCGCTGGTTCTCGGGACTCACCGATGAGCAACGCAAGGTGCTGCAGAGCAAGTACGCGACCGCAGCCGAGGTTCTCGAAGCACCAGAGATGATCGCAGCGAAGTCCGCTGACATGATTCGCCACTACGCGTCGACGGTGATGCCCGATGGGTTCAAGGCGCTCCTCGTCGCGACAAGCCGCGAGGCATGTATCCGCTACCACACAGCGCTCACGAAGGCCCGCGACGAGTTCGTCTCGGAAGTCGAGGACGAGGCACCAGGCCTAATAGCGCGCGCCGCAACCGGCCGGGCGTTGACCCGTGACGAACAGCTGCTTGCTGACGCGCACGAACGGCTTGACCTGATCCGCCGCTTGACCTTCGAGCCGGTTATTTCTGGAGCGCAGAACGATCCGGCGTCATACGGACCGTGGACGGAACCGGTGGCTCAGAAGGATCGGATCAGCCGGTTCAAGAAGAAGCTCGGAGCACCGGACCAGAAGCACGATCCGCTGGCAATTGTCATCGTGAAGTCGATGTTGCTCACCGGGTTTGATGCGCCGCAGGCGCAAGCTCTCTACCTGGACCGTCTCATCCAGGAGGCCGAACTTCTGCAGGCGATCGCCCGTGTCAATCGAACAGCCGCACGAAAGAGCTACGGCCTGGTCGTCGACTACTACGGCGTGTCCTCCCAGCTATCGCTCGCCCTCAAGGTCTACGCCGGCGATCAGGGGATGCTCGATCCGGATGTCGATGGCGCGCTTCGTCCGCTCGCGGCTGAGATCGAGAAGCTTGGCCCGCAGTGCGAGCGCGTCCGCCAGATCTTCGTTCAACGCGGCATCGAGCCGGTCTCGAGCCCAGAAGCGATTGAAGACTGCGTGCAGCTGTTGGAGGATGAACGCTTGCGGGTCGAGTTCGACGTGGCACTCGGGAAGCTTCAGGACACATACGACACGGTCTCGCCGCGGCCCGCCATCTTGGAGTTCGTCGACGACGTAGTTCTGTTCACCGAGATCCAGATCCGGGTTCGACGCCGCTACCGCGACACGGTCGACGGGGACTTCGACCCGAGGGTGTACAAGGAGAAGGTCCGCAAGCTCATCGACGCGCACATCATCGTGTTGGACCTCACCCAGAAGATCCCAGCGGTGAAGATCACCGACCCGGCATTCCTCACCGCTGTCGGTCAGACGCCAAGCAATCGGGCCAAGGCTTCGGAGATGGAACACGCGCTGCGCCATCACATCCGCCAACACCTCGACGAAGACCCGGCTCGTTACAGCAAGCTGTCGGAGAAGGTCGACGAGATCCTTCAACGGCTCAGGGACAACTTCGAGCAGATGGTGATCGAGTTTGGCGCTCTCATCGCGGCAGAAAAGGAGGGGCCCACGGACGAGTTCGAGACCGGACTCGACCCCGTGAAGGAACTGCCGTTCCACGGGGTCCTCGCCGACTCCGTCACCTCATCCGCGTCAGGCGCGAGTGCTGCACTCGTCGTGCTCGTCCAGACGGTTGTCGCTGTCGTGCGCGCACACCAGCTCATCGTCGGATTCTGGGAGAACCCGACGAAGCAAGACGAGATGCGCCGAGGCATCAAGGTTCGGCTTGATGAAAGCGATCTGTTCGATTTCGGTGACCTGGACGAGCTGGCGGTCAAGATCGTCGATGTCGCCAAAGCCAACCGACACAAGCTCGCATGAACGCGGCCAGCGCAGTGTCCGACCAACCGCTACTCCACTCGCTCGAAGCGCTGGCTGTAGGTGACCTTGTTCTTCGCGTCGCCTCGCCGACCCGAGGTTCGACGCTTGAGATCGTCGTCGAACGCGACGCATCGTTGGTCCTGAAGGCGCCACCAATGGCGACGACGGCCACCGCCCGAGATTTCGTAGCTTCGAAACGGTCGTGGATCTACCGTCGCCTCGCGGAAAAGGACGCCCTTGTCGGCCCACCGATCGTGAAGTCGTTCGTCCCCGGCGAAGGATTCGCATATCTGGGCCGCAGCTATCGCCTCACCATCGACGAATCGACGACCGAGGTGAGGCTTGACCACGGGCGATTCGTGATGTCCGCCGGCTTGCCTTTGGAAGGCCGAGACCGCATGCGTCGCTGGTACATCGCAACCGGCCAGCCGTGGCTGGAGCGTCGCTTGGCCGCGTGGTCTGCTCGCGGGTTGCGACGTGGAGGTCGAGGTTCGCGACCTCGGATACCGCTGGGGTTCGGTCAGACCGACCGAGGGGCCGGGTCGAATCAACGTTCACTGGGCCACGTTGCAACTACCTCCGAGCCTGATCGACTACGTGCTCGTGCACGAACTCGCTCACCTGACGGAGGCGAACCACACCCCCGAGTATTGGACGATCGTCGGACGAATAATGCCTGGCTACGAGGCACGAAAGGCCGCGCTCGCCTCCATCGGCAAGAACGTCTGGCTCGGACAAACGGTCAGTGATCAAAACGACGCAGCGTTCGCCGTCGGTTCGATCAAACTCTGACCTGTACCCGTAGCCGCTGCTTGACTAGTTCGTAAACGTCGAGGTTGACGGCAGTTCCGACTTCCAAGGTGACGGCGAGTGCGAACGGCACCGTTCCGACGAGGCCGCCAGCCTGATCCGCGCATTTCACGGTCAACGTGAGTTCATCGGTGGAGACGGCTTGGGCGATGTTGAATGCTCGATGCTGCACCGTCCCGCGGCTGAGTCAGCGCGTGGTCCGCTCCAAGCTGATCTCGGTGAACGCCCTTGCCGAGCTCGGATGGACCGTCAACCCATAGCTTCGCCTGCCGGTACTGCCGATGATTCCAGTTGATCGGCGAGAACCAGGCGAGGGTCATCGTGATGCCTCGCACGTCGCGGAGCACTGCCAGCTCGTGCGGCAGCGGAACAGCGACGCGGGTCTGCTGCTTGGCTGCGAGCTCACCAGTGAACAGCATCGTCGCCTGTCGCTCCCCGCACCCGTCGGCAAGATTGCGCACGAGAATGCCATTGCCGACGAGGCGATCTGCGCTCACGCCATACGACTCGGTCTTCGGATATGACGTTCCGTGAACGAGGAGGGCCTTTGCTGCCACGGCCACGAATCGATCAGGAACGGGCTCGTCGCCGGCCATCAGGCCATCGATGATCTGCGCCGCCCGACGAGTGACTTCGGCTGCGGCGAAGGTTGTTCCAGCCACATATGCCTCACGGTCCGGCGGGGCTGCGACGAGGACGCCGGGTGGGAGGCGATGCCCTGCACGCGCGGGCTCGATTCCGCCGCCAGGCACAAGGAGCTGGCTGAAGAGTTTGCGGCCTCCGGGCGCTGCGATGTCTGGCTTGAGCGCGCGCCTGATCCCGCGTCCGTGAGCGCTCACGGGTGACGGGCGGTTGGGTGTTCCCCACGGGTCAAGGTTGTAGCCGACGGCGAACCCGTCTTGGGCGGCGTCGGCGTGCATCGCTCCGACCGTCAGCGCATTCAGCGACTCCGCAGGCGGCAGTAGGCGACGCCGGGTCGTCTGCCGCGCGAGGGCTTGGGCGGTCAAACGATCGCGATCCTCACCGGACGTGCGCTTGAGTTCGTTTGCGTCGACGTCGAGCGGCGCAAGGTGGTTGCCCGCTGAGACGACGAACAGCACATTGTGTCTGTGGGCAAGCCAGTCAATCGCCCGCGCCCATGCGCTCGGGACCGTGTCGAAGACGGCCATCGGCTCGCCCAGCGACACGTTGAAAACCTTCACGGTTGGTATCGGACCATCGCCGTCGACACCAATGATCTCGCGAACAGCATCAATCATGAGCGCGGCGGGGAGATCGGACCAAGGCACCGATTCGGCATGGTCCCGCGTTCGGAGATCGGGCTTCAGAACGGGACGAACAGCCACCCGCCGACCCGTCGGCGACAGGCGCGCATTCAAGTCGCCCCAAACCACAGCCGACGCAACCATCGTGCCGTGCCGGCGGCGCTCGACCGTGTACTCAGCATCGCCGGCGACGTCCTGCAGGTCGACGACGTCGAGTCGGCCTCGAAGCAGTGGGTGGTTCGTGGCTGGCAGCCCGTCCAGGATCGCGACGATCGGCAGCGCCAGTTGTTCCGGCTCGGCGACGGCAGTTGAATCGTCCAGGTCTTCGTCCAGGGATGTATCGACTGCTTGACCGCCAGGGCGAACGTACAGCAGGTCGGGGCTTTGCAGCAGCGCCACCGAGTCCAGAGCAGCTAGATCAACGAGGTTGGATGCCGGGGACAGCAGCGCTGTGGGATAGCGCGCGGCCAACGCGTGGTAGCCGATCTCGGGAATCTCGGCACGAGCGACGATCTCTCCCCCGGTCGCTTCGATGAGCGATTGAACCTGACGCTCTGCTTCGCGACGGCGGTCGGGGCTGTTCCGGAACCACAACTCGACATGGATCGGCACGTCGATCAGTTGATCGGCAAGGCTTGCGGCCAACATGGCCGAGAGACCGGTCGTGCGGACGCGATCCGCCGGTCCCCACCGCCGTACGTCGTAGAGGTGTTTGAACAGGTCGCTGAATCCGCCGTAGCCGTTCGGCATGCGGTTGCCTTGAGTCCAACGATTCCACAGCCCAATGAGTTCCTGCACCGCTCGTTGGGTGGCCATGCTGGCGTGGAGGTACAGCTTGATCGGCTCGGAGTCGTCGCTCGCCTGTTTGAGCCGAGCCCAGTCATCTCCCAGTTCGGAATCGTCTATGTCGCCTTCGACCTCGAAGAGCGGCTCCATGCCAACCTTGATCAGGGCTGCGTTCAGTGTCCGTGACGTGCCGTCGATTGCTTCGAAGACGACGACAAGTTCGGGATCGGTGTCCGGCAGCGAGGTTGTAACCGAGGCCGTGGCAGAACCGTCGAGGAGACGGTCAAGTTCCTCAAGCTTCCCTGCCAGTCGCTCGCCCTGCCGACCGCGGTCGGGAATCTTGGTCTTTGACTTGCCACCGCCCGGCGGCGTGAACCCGGTCCCGGACGGAGCGGTGAGCACGAAGATCGGTCTCGCAACCTTGGGCGGTTCGCTCATTCTTGGTGCTGAGCCGATTGGTTCTTGAGGTGCTCCAGGCACGACCGAACCACATCTCTGGCGTTCGCCTGCGACAGGACAAGACGGCGCTGCACGGTTGTGACGAACTCCTCGGCCTCGGCGTAGCTGCGGCCGGCAAGCTTGTCAGCGAGTGTTCTATGCGAGTAGCCCAACTCCAGACCGGTTCGAGTAACCCATCGATCGAGGAACTCGATCAGGCCATCTCTGGTGGAATTCGGGAGTTGAAGGCGAACTTGGAATCGCCGCCATACGGCTCGGTCGAGTAGCTCCGGATGGTTCGTCGCCACCACCACGATGACGTAGCTCGGTAGACGATCGATCTGCAGAAGCAGCGACGACACGACGCGCTTGATTTCACCGGTCTCGTGGATGTCGCCGCGTTCTTTGGCGATTGTGTCGAACTCGTCGAAGAACAGGACACATGGCCTGACGCGAACTGCGTCGAACAGCGCGTCGAGGCGGCCGGCCGTCTCGCCCAGGTACGAGGTGATCAAACCCTCGTAGCGAGCGACGAGGAACGGCACCATCACCTCGGTAGCGATCGCTTCGGCGAGCGAGGTCTTGCCGCTGCCGGGCGGACCGACCAGCAACACTCGATGGCGGGGCTCTAGGCCGTGGGACCGCAGAAGATCGTGGCGGTGATGTTCCTCCACGATCTCGGACACAGCCGACCGCACGACCGTCGGCAAGACCAGTTCGTCGAGTCGGCGTTCAGGCTCGGAGTCGAATACGAGACCGGAGCTCGTCGACTTGGTCGTCGGTCCGGCGATTCGCTTCTGGGCGTCGGAGCGCAGTGCCTCGGACAGCTGGGAGGCGAGAACGCCATGCTGTTTGGCCTGCTCCTCGGCGATGATCGCTTCTGCGGCGCGTCGAAACCCGACCTGGTCGCCCGTCGTCCCCGATCGGACGAGAGACACGAGGAGATCTGAACGTGCCACGCTTCTAGTGTGCCACGGTTGATGCCGCCCGAACGCCTTCGGCAGCGGCATTCCGGTGGCGCCGTCGGTAGGGGCGATGGCCGAATCGCTGGCAATGTCGGAGCCGCCAAGGGTGGAGGGACGCTCGTCAAGGTTCCATCAAGGACAACTTCTCGCGCAGTTTGCAGAATCACTCTTGGTGGTGTCAGCGA
>CAVSZY010000005.1:0-578425 GCA_963732585.1 uncultured Acidimicrobiaceae bacterium
TTCGGCACCGCTGAGACGATGCACCGCGCCTTCCGCCGTCGCCTCGACACCACCCCACTCGAACACCGACGCCACTTCACAATCGAAACCGCCGACAGCTAACCGACCGTGGATGAAGGGACCTGGCTGGCAGATCGACCGCGCGGGTAGAGCCGTCGGCAGAGTGCTGTGTCTACCGTGACGAAGTCGCATGCTGCGGTCGCCTGCGATGTCAGCAACGCCGCCCACGACCCTGTCGCGCGAGACGGTGACGGTGCGATCGCCGCTGCCCGAATGAATCGACCAGGCGGTCGGCGCGGCGATCGGGTGGCCGAGTCGAATGAGTTCCCCGGCGACGCCGGTAGCGCCACGTTGGGTTCTCCCGCAGCCCATCCGGTCCTGGATCGGTTCGGGCATCGCTGGAACATCGGCCACGACATCGGAGACGTCACGCCGGCTAAAATGCAGCGGCGCTACGACCAAACGGCTTCGTGCTGAAGGAGGCTCGACCGATGTTGGACCATGTTTCGATCCAGTGCGCCGATCTCGGGGCGAGCGCTGCGTTCTACGACGCGGTGCTGGCGAGCCTGGGCGGGCGGCGGATCTTCGACCGGGACGAAGGCATCGGCTACGGCGTCGACTTCCCCACGTTCTGGCTCGGCGCGCAGCGCACCGGGGACGGGTTTCGTGAGTCGCATCTCGCGTTCCGGGCTCCGGATCGTGACGCCGTGCACACGTTCCGGGACGCTGCGGTGGCCGCCGGCGCCGAGGTGTTGCACGAGCCGCGGGCGTGGCCCGAGTACCATGCCGGCTACTTCGGGGTGTTCGTCCGCGATCCCGACGGCAACAACGTCGAAGCTGTCCACCACACCTTCCTTCCGTAAACGTCATGACGAGCAGCGAACGTGAAACACCCGCCGATCGCTTCCGTCGGGTCGCCGCCCGCTTCAGCCATGTAGCCCATCAGATCAATGGCGACGGCTGGAACCGCGCAACGCCGTGCGATGGTTGGATCGCCCGTGACGTCATCGGTCACCTGATCGAATGGGTACCCGCGGTCATCGGCTCGGCCGGGATCGATTTTCCACCAGCACCGGCTGTCGACCACCATCCAGCGGCTCTATTCGATCACCTCGCCCACACGCTCCAGGCGGTGCTCGACAACCCGGACGAGGCGAGCCGAGAAGCTGAGTTCGGGCCGGCGGGCCGAATGACCGTTGCCTCCACGATCGACAGGCTTGTCCTCGGTGACGTGTTCGTTCACACATGGGATCTCGCTCGCTCCGCTGGCATCGACGAAGGACTCGACCCCGACCTCGCCGCCGAACAACTCGCGGGCATGGAACCTCTCGACGACATGCTGCGCGCGAGTGGCCACTTTGGGCGGCGAGTTCCTGTCTCGGCCGCTGCCGACGTTCAAACTCGGCTCATCGCGTTCACTGGACGCACCCCATGACGATGCGGGATCGAGGCTGACGAATGACCGGCGTGCGGCCGGATCGACGTCACCCGACTGGTGCGCGTCGCCGCTAGTGATCCCGAAGGACAGCCCTCTAACAGGCGCGCGACCAGGAGCGGAGGTCGAGGTGGCTGCTGGCTTGGTCTGTGCTCGCTCGCCGGGTCGCTGGTGCGATGCGCACGAGGTCGCCATACGTTGGTCATGTGGGTTTGGTCGTTGAAATCGCACTGCTCGGCGCTCGTGTAAAGGACGGCTTGCTAGGAGATGGGCTACGGACCGTTCGGCCGGGTTCTACCCGGCTCGGCATCGGACCCGCCAGTCTGCTCACCACCAGAAGGGTCGTCGGACCGGACGGTCGCCGCGCACCCCGTAATTCCTGTGTGTCAGGGAGATCACCTTGCTTTCTCTCTGGTCCCGAACGCTCGCGGCGCTGGGCAGGTCGTTCTGCGCCGCGGGCGCGTTGTGCGCCGCTTCGCGATCAGAGAGCTTGCCGCCGACGAGGCTGGGCCGATTCTCAAGCAGTACATCGCAGCCCGCGAGCGCCACCCGCCCCTACCTCTATGCAAAAGCGGCCGCACCGGTGAGCGAGTTCGTCGCCAAGGCTCACCTCCACCCTGCTTTTGAGCTCACCGTCGTAGACGCCGACACTCGTCGTCGCTCATAGGACGACATCGATGTTCATCGTGCTTTCGATGCTCTCGGTCGTCTCATGACGTCGGGTGTCGTGTCGCTGAGGCGACGAGGAATCAGGCTGCCGACACCTACAGCCAAGTCGACGGTCCGAGGGTGACGCCAGCCTGATCGGCTAGCGCTCGACGCCTCAGCTCAGCTAGACCCATCTAGATCGGCTGGACACGGCAAATCCCTCGACGCTCGCGTAGCGACGTTTACCGGAGTCTGTCCAGAGGTTCAGCACCCTGTTCTCGATTTTGGTTGCCAGTCGTGAGCTGTCGGCCGAGGGCCAGGATGATGATTGCCGCGGCGAGGAGGTGGGTGCATACGAGCACCGCTTTGGTGGCGGTGTCATCGGGGGCTGCGATTGCTGGGATAAGCGAGAGTCCGGTGGCGACCCATGTGACGACGACGAACCGTCGGCGGTCGCCGAGGAGTCGGGCCAACACGACGCCCAGGGCGGCACCGATGATGGTCCACCACGCAAAGGCGGGAATCGGAATCGCTTCGGCGTTGACTTCGAGGCTGACATCCGCAGCGTTCGCGATGGCAGCTACAACGGTCGTGCCTACGGCCGCGATCGCGCCTGCGAGAGCACCGGCGCGAATAAGACGTCGCGTGTTCGGTTTGTTGGACTTCACGATCGGTTCGTGGTGGGTGGAGCGTGGGGTAGTGGTCATTGTGATTCTCCTTGCTCGGTGTTTGTGGTGACGTCGAAACCGTCGAGCGCTTCCGGACACGGCTACGCCATCCCGGGCCGAACGTGGGCATGTCGGCGGCGCCGAGTTGCGCGGTTGAGAAGTCGTCGAACCCGTCGCCAGGAGGGTCCGGAAATCGACGTCGGTGTCGGGTCCCGATGGGATGCCGTTTACGGTCGACATGACCGCTCGACGTCAGCGTTCCGTCAGTGAGGTTGCCTTGTTCAGATGCAAGGCGAGGTTGTCGAGCAACGTGCCCCAACCGCCCACCATTTCAGCGAAGAACTCGTTCTCCCAATCGGCTCCGCTTCCGTATGCGCTCGACACGATGCGGAGCACGCAACTGCCGCCGGACACTGCTTCGATCAGGAACTCGGTAGCGATCGGGGTAACCGACGACAAGTCGTCGTGCACCTGCGAGAGCGGCACGCCGAGCCCGTCGAACCACTCGACCATCTCGGCCGGAATGTCCTCGACTCGGTCGGCGACCGGCCATGGCTCTTCGTACGCGAACCTTCGGTTCGGTGTGTAGTCGGTGACAACACCAATGGAGGTGAAGTCGCCGAGATCGAACGACACCTCACCACCGATTTGCGGGTCGAGTCGGGTCGGTACCATCCACGCCGAAATTCCGTCGGCGGTGGCGATTGCGTCCCACACCTGTTCCGGAGTGGCGGCCACCTCGTAGGTGCGTTCCATCCGATGTTCGACTCGGTTGGGTTGGTCTGGTTTGGTCACGGGGGCTCCTCAGGTCGGGGGTATGACGAGATGGTCAGACGGTGCGGTCGCCCGTCGTGATGTCGTCCGCGCCGCAGGCTGCGGATGTGATGCCACGACGAGACGGTGTAGGCGGCCGTCGTCGTGGTGATATTGAGCAGCAAGGTCCGCGATCGCGTGCTGCAACTTGGCCGTGAACGCAGCGCGGTCTGCCGCGTTGGCGAAACCGATTGTCGTGTCGATCGTCAAGGTCGCAAGTCGCTGGTCCCTCGCGGCCGTCTGTTGGTTGAGCGCTCCGACCTCGGTCACGATTCGGGCAGCAACGGCGACTTGGTAGGCGGCTGAGAGCTTGTCGGTGAGCTGTGACGGATCGAGCGGTGATTGCTGACCGACCGATGGTGAGACGATGAGATGTGTCGCGACGGCGCGCATGACCCGTTCAGTGATCCCGCCCCACGAGCGTTCCTCCGCCACTTCGATCAGACCGTGCGATTCGAGGGTTCGCAGATGGTAGTTGACCTTCTGCCGGCTGAGCCCGACCCGTTCTGCCAACGTGACGGCCGAGGCCGGCTCGGACAACGCGCTCAGGATCACCGATCGAATCGGGTCCATCACGACCGCTACTGCGGCGGGATCATCGAGCACTCGTACGGCGTCCACGAGCCAACCGTACGCCTTGACAAGAATATCTGTCAAGGGGTTGAGAGGGCGACCGCGCGATGAGTTTTCGGTGCTAGCTCGTCTCAATGTCCATGAGCGATCACATTGAGCTTTTGGACATCCGGCGGGCGTCGTCGACCGGGCCGGCCGCCTCTGCGGCGGCGGTGCATCGACGTTTGCGGCCGTTGCGGTTGGCGACGTTGTTGCAGGGGATGATGTTGTGGGTTCCGGTCGAGAAGCTGTTCATGTCCGAGATCGGGTTCACCCCGGCGAGGGTCGGGCTGATGGCTGGCGTGTACGCGGTGGTCGTCCCGCTGTTGGAGATCCCGTCGGGACTGCTCGCCGATAGGTGGAGCCGCAAGGGAGTGCTGATGGTCGCAACGGTGGCGTTGTTCGCCGCGGTCGCGGTCGGGGCGGTCGCGCATGGCCCATCACCGTGGTGACGCCGGCAGCATCGTGGAGCTACTCCGCGATGACATTCGAATCGCCATGCCCCCCGATCCGATTCGCTACGACGGCGTCGCGGCCGCTGCCGGGTTCTTCGATGAGATCTTCGACCCGCTCGCCGGGTACGAGTTCCGGCTGGTCGCCACACGAGCGAACCGTCCAGCCCGCTGCCGCGAACTATCTTCGCGAACCCGGCCAGACCGAGTTTCGGGCCTTCTCGATCGATGTGCTGAACATCATCAACGGCCAACTCGTTGGCATCACGACATTCTTCGTCCCCCAACATGTTTCCTCTCTTCGGGCTCGCAGCAACCTGGACGGCGTCATCAGATCGTTGATCGGGCGACACGCGCATGACCCTGCCTCCAACCCGAAGGTCGTAGGTTGGTCGACATGGCGTTCGACGACCAACCACTCGAACCGATCGAGGGCCGAGGTCCGGTTCTCAACGGTTCGCTGGTACGTCTTCGCCGCGCTACGGCCAACGATGCGGACCGGGTCGTTGAGATCCGTTCGACGCCCGAGGTGTTTCGACGGTGGATAGGAGATGACCTGCGCCAAGAGTTCCTCGAGGACATCGACTCCGAAGACCTGATCTTGTTCGTCATCGAGGACCAACAGCATCAAGTGATCGGTGGAATCCAATGGCACGAAGAAACCGATCCGATGTACCGTCACGCCGGAATCGACCTCTTTATCGATCCCTCCGTGCACGGCCGCGGATACGGAACCGACGCCGTCCGCACTCTCGTCGACTACCTCGTCAATGTCGTGGGACATCATCGGTTCGTCATCGACCCCGCTGCAGACAACGCAGCGGCGATCGCCTGCTACTCCAAGGTCGGGTTCAAACCGGTCGGGGTCATGCGCCGCTACGAACGCTCGCCTGACGGCACCTGGCACGACGGACTCTTGATGGACCTCCTGGCAGAAGACTTCATCACGGGCGCGGACTCCGGTACTCGGTAGGGGTGTCTAGGGCTACCGCGAGTCTGTGGGCTTGGGTGGTGAGGTATCGGCTTTGCGCGGTGTTGGTGGCGTGTCGGGCAGCTTCTCGAAACGCGGCGATTGCTTCGTCGGTGTTGCCTGCTTGTTCGTGGAGGTGTGCTCGTGCGGCGTGGTACCGGCGATCATTGACGATGCGCGGGTCGTGTTCGAGTTCAGCCAGTCGTCGAAGTCCAGCGTCGGGCCCGTCGCGAATAGCGATCGCTACCGCGTGGTTGAGGTCGACGATGGGGCTGGGTGCGCATTGTTGGAGAAGTTCGTAGAGCGCGACGATCTGCGGCCAGTCCGTTGCCGCAGAGTCGCTGGTTTCGTCGTGGAGCGCAGCGATCGCAGCTTGGAGCTGGTAGGCGCCGACCAGTCCCCTTGGCAGTGCGTCGGTGATCAGCGCCGTGCCTTCGGCGATTTCGTCTTGGTTCCAGAGGCTGCGGTCCTGGTCTGCCATCGGGATGAGTGACCCGTCGGGGCCGACGCGTGCGTCACGTCGTGCGTCGGTGAGCAGCATCAGCGCGAGGAGTCCAGCGACTTCACTGTCGTCGGGAAGCAGGACGTGTACGAGTCGAGCGAGCCGGATGGCTTCGGTCGCAAGTTCCGTCCGTTGAAGGCTCGCTCCAGATGTTGCTGCGTAGCCTTCGTTGAACACGAGGTACAGCACGTGCAGCACCGACATCAGCCGCGCCTCGCGCTCGGCGACGGCCGGGAGCGCGAACGGAACTCCGCTGGTCGTGATGGTCTGTTTCGCCCGTGTGATGCGACGAACGATGGTGGATTCGTTGGTGAGAAACGCCCGGGCGATCTCGTTGGTGGTGAGCCCACCGACCGCTCGGAGGGTCAGCGCGATCTGTGACGCAGGGGTGAGCGATGGATGGCAGCACATGAACAGCACCACGAGCGAGTCATCACCATCGGGGTGCGTGGTTGTCCCGGGCTGATGGGGCACATGCCATCGGGTCACGGTTTCTTCTCGACGTTCGCGTGCTTGGCGGGCTCGGAGCAGATCGGTGAGTCGGCGTGACGCAACGGTGATCAACCATGCTTTCGGGTTCGCAGGCAGCCCCGTGGTCGGCCATTGCGTAGCGGCGGCGATGAGAGCTTCTTGGGTCGCGTCTTCCGCTGTGTCGAAGTTCCCGTAACGGCGTACCACCGCACCAAGGACCTGCGGCGCGAGGCCACGCAGCAGGTCCCCGAGTGCGGTGTCACCGTTCATGGACTCGGCGCTCAGGCGTCTTGGCCGTAGTCGTCGATCGGACGAACATCCGCGTAGGCGGTAGCCCGGACATGATCGGGTGCGGGACAGTTGGCGAGCTTCGCGGCGATCTCGGTTGCCCGATCGAAGCTCGCACATTCCACGACCCAGTACCCGGCGAGGACCTCTTCGGTCTCCGCGTATGGCCCATCGGTGACCACTGGTGCGCCGTCACGCATCGATAGTCGTCGGGTGTGGACGGGGGCGCTCAACCCGCGGGTCTCGACCAGCTCACCGGACGCTGCGAGCTCGGCCACAAAGGCCTCCATGAAGGCGCCCATCTTCCCGAAGTCCTCACCCTGCCAGGCAGGTTTCGAGGTTGCCTGACCGGCCATACCGTCGTAGTCCTCCTGCGACGCGTACGTCAAGATCATGTACTTCATCGTTGTCTCCTTGTTGTGTGGCGCCACACCATTGTGACGCTCGACAGAGACGTCGACGCCGCGTCCGACATCCGGACATTGAGATCCCCAAAATTTCGCATCCGTCGTGTCCGGATCCTCGGCCTGTATCCGACGTATCCGTGAACGCTTCCGACGACCGGAGGCAACACGAACGAGGAACCGCCATGAAATCGACCACCATCAACAACCCAGTCGCCCACCAGACGACTCGGACGCACAGATCCATCTGGTCGACCGGGCTGCGAGCCGGCCTGGTCGCCGCAGCTGCCACGGAGCTGTTCGCCACCATCGCTCGTGTCGGTGGCGTACCGATGCGTGCCGGCGGCATCTGCCGCCGCGACGGCACAGTCGTTGCCGCCCGGGTGGGTCGCGGTTGCGACCGTATTCTGCACGCTGGTCGGCCTCGGTCTGGCTGCGGTACTTGAGCGGGTCACGTCCTGCCCGCGGCGGGCATTCCTGATCACCGTGTGTGCTCACCGTGGTCTCGTTCGTGTCCCCGATCGGTGCCGGCGAGACCACGCTCGCCACCAAGCTCACTGTCGGCTTCGCGCACGTTATCGCCGCCGCCGTTGTGATCCCTGCGATCGCCAAGACGCTTCCTGACGAGGACACGATGACCACGAAACCAGCCTCCGCCCGCACATCGAGGCTTACATCGACGCGTTCCCGGTCGACCAACCAGCAATCCTGGTCGAGACGTTGCGCCGAGTTCGGTCCGGCGCTCCCGAGTCGATTCGCTACGACATGCCAGCATTCAGGCTTCGCAACGGTCACTCCGTCTACTTCGCCGGCTGGAAACACCACCTCAGTCTCCACGACATCCCCGTCCTCGCCGGCGACCTCGAGCCCGAAGCGGGCGAGTATCGAAACGGGAAGGACACCCTCAGGTTCCCGTATAAGAACCCGATCCCTACGACCTCATCGAACGCATCGTCATCCAACTCAACACCCGCGACCACACGTGAGAGGCCGCCGGAACCCGCGCTGAACCACAACCGCTCGACCTACCGACAAAGCAGTCCACCGGCAGCCATGGCCAGAGCGCGTGGACGTCCTGGTTGCGGGTCGGCTTCACGGATCACGCCATGCAGTCTCGTCATGGTCGCAACGCCTCGCACTTGAGGTTGGTGCGTTGTCATCGTTTGCGGCGCTCAAGGCCGTAGCGGTCGAGGGATCGTTGCTCGACCTGTTCCTCGGTGGAGCCGTCGTCGTACACGGGCGAGACGACCGGAGCCGCGTATTCGACGCGTATCAGAACGATCGCGACGATGCGTTCCCGAGCGAGTCCACTGCGGTCGTAGTAGAAGCGAACTCCATCGTCGAATTAGGATGTCCCGGCCCGACGGACGGTGGCCGTGCCCTTGAACCGGTAGCCCTTTCGTCGGATCGGATCGACCACGTTCACTTCGACACTGCCGTTCCCGGCTTCGATATTGACGACCGTCTGGTGTGAGTGAAGGTGGGCGAACATCAGAGTTTCGTCGTTGAAGACGGCGAGCGTTCCCTTGGGGGACAGGTTCGGCGAGCCGTCCGCGCAAACAGTCGCAACGAACCCCAGTCGTTGCTCATCAACGACTCGGCGCATGTCCTCATCGAGCACGAACCAAGTCTTGTCCTGGCGCACGCCGGACGCAACGATGCGGCCTTTGATCCGGAGCCGATCGATCCGCGCTTGGAGGGATGCTGTGGTGGATGTCGGTCCACCGGCGATCCCCTGGTCGATGACCTTGGCCCGAAACGGCCAAAGGCGACAACGCCAGCGGTGACTCCAAAGTCTGACGCACCAAGGCCTGGGCGCTGCCCACGACCTCACATTGCTCTATTTGCAGTTGATATTGCTTGATAATGAGACGATACTAGAAGAGTGAGAGTTGCTGCGCCGCCGTTGTTGCCGCTGTTCCGGTCGCGGCTGCAGGGCGAACTGCTCGCTCTGCTCCTCGCCGACGGAGATCGGCGGTGGACGATCGATGAACTCGCCGACCGTACTCGGCACCCGTATCAGACGGTGGCCACCGAGGTTCGGCGGTGGCAAGCAGCGGGGATGCTCGATGTCACGATCGTGGGTCGAACGAAGCTGTTCGCGGTGAACACAGCGAACCCGTATGTTCGGCCCTTGAGCGAGTTGGTGTTGATGGCGTTCGGTCCGCCCCTCGTGATCGCCGAAGAGTTCGCCCAGGTGGCCGGTGTGGAACGGGTATTCATTTACGGGTCGTGGGCGGCGCGTTTCGAAGGCGAGCCTGGTCCAACACCGAACGACATCGATGTTCTCGTTGTCGGAACACCCAAGCGCGATGATGTCTATGACGCTGCCGCACGGTCGCAGCAGCGGCTGGGTCGTGAGGTGAATGTGACGCAACGAACCGGCGCGCAGTGGGCGGCCGCCGACGATGGGTTCACCCAGCACGTTCGCGCCTCACCGATTGTCGAACTGCCGTATCCTCAAAGTCGTGCCGAGATGGAACAAGGGAAGTGAAGTAATCGAGCGTCTGCTCGACGCGCGCCAACTGCAACATGTACCCGCCGACTCGGCAACCGTTGAGGCACTGATCGCGTCAGCGCGTCGTCACATCGGTTCCGCGTCGAGGTCTGCTGGCGATGATCCCGAGGGTGCGTTCTCGCTCGCGTACGACGCGGCGAGAAAAACCGCGACAGCGCTGCTGGCGCACCAGGGGCTACGCCCGACAACGGCCGGTGGCCACATCGTCGTGGTCGAGGCAGTCAACGCCCAGTTCCCCGCGGTTCCCGGCCTCAAGTCGATCGACCGGCTCCGCCGCAGACGCAACCAAGCCGAGTACCCCGAACCCGCAAGCTATGACCCCGTCACGACCGACGAAGCCAACGATGCCGTCACAGTGGCCAGCGAATGCCTCGAAACCGCCGAGCGCCTCATCGGCGCACCGCAACTCGGAGTCTTCTGACGGCCACAAGGGATAACCCGACGAGGTTTCTACGCCGCCCGAACGGCGAGGCGAAGCGAAGCTCTGACGGTCGAACCTCTGTGAATGACAACGAATGACAAACCGTCCTCGTTGCTTGTCATTGAAATGTCATTGGAATTCCTGCGAACGGGCGCCTACGAGTGCAGACGAACACTCTCTGGCGACACACGAAATGTGCTCTGAGCTGGGACGATTGCAGACAGGGCCTCATAACCCGAAGGTCACAGGTTCAAATCCTGTCCCCGCCACTAAAGAAAGCCCTGGTAGGACCACAATCGGCCAGGGCTTCTACCGTGGTGGCGGTGCTTCTACCGGATGCTTCTACCGAGCCGTGATCCGGTGGAAGCGCGACCGTCGGCGCCGCGACGCTGTCGGCGTGGCGATGATCCGTTCGTAGGTGCGGGCGGCGTCGGCTTGCATGCCGGGCATGACGTGTTGGTAGGTGTCCATCGTGAACGACGCTTTGGCGTGGCCGAGGCGTTCGCTGACGACCTTGAGCGGAACACCGTCCTTGATGAGCAGGCTGGCGTGCGTATGCCTCAAATCGTGTAGCCGAGTTGGCGGTAGGCCGGCGCGGCGAACGATCCGCTCGAACGCCTGAGAGAACGCGTGCGGGTGAGTCGCGCCGCTGTCCTCGCCTGGGAACAGCCATTCAGGAACGCTGCCTCCGATCCAGGCTCGTCGAGGCTTCTTGCCAGTCCCGCCAACTGCTGAGCATGGCGAGTGTGGTCTGGTCGAGTTCGACTTGGCGGCGCGAGTTCTCGGTCTTGCAGCGCGTGACTTGCCGTTCGTAGCCGACGGACACGAGCCCGCGGTCGACCGAGATTCTCGATTTGGTCCAATCGATGTCGCTCCATTTGAGGCCGAGCACTTCGCTACGTCGCATCCCGGTTGCTGCGCTCAGCCTGAACGCGGCGTACAGCCGGTGACCTGCCGCGGCCTGCAGGAACGTGCGTAGCTGCCCTTCGTCCCAGGCTCGCGGTTCGACCGGCGGGACGTTGCGTATCGTCGGTCGATGGGCGACGGAGGCGACGTTCCGGTTGATGATGCCGCGTACCGAGCGCGTCGCTGAGCGCCCCGCGGATCACGGTGTGGATCTCGAGGACGCTCTTGCGTGACAGTGGCCGAGCGCCGTCGGTCGGTGCGAGCTTGCGGCTGTAGAGCGCTTCGAGGTGGTCGGGTGTGAGGCTGCGGATCTTGGTCGTGCCGAGCGACGGCAGGACGTGGAGATGCACGATCCGCTGGTACCCGTGGAACGTGGTTGGCGCGAGTTCGATCTTCTTGGCGGGGAGCCACCGCTGCGTGAGGTACGCGCCGAAGGTCAGGCTCCGGTTCCCGTCATCACGCCCGACGGTCTCTTTGGCGAGTTTGCGGGCGAGTTTCTCGGCGGCCGCTCGGTCGGTGCCGGCGGCGTGCCAGGTGCGTTGTTCTCTGCCGGTGACCGGGTCGAGTCCGTGGTAGATGACCGCGTACCAGCGGTTGCCTTTGCGTGCGACGTATCCGTCCATGATTGGGTTTCTCCTTCTCTCGGTGCCGTCCATCGGCATCCGGTAGAAGAATCGGTAGAAGCGCAGCGCCGTTCGCGGCATTCGCTTGGGCGGTCTACCGTGGCACTTGTGCCGCAGTGGTCCGATGCCGAACTCGACGAGTTGATCGAGGAGGTGATCGTCGACGCGTACAACGACAGCGAGCAGCTTGGATCGTTCGAGTGTGTGTTCGCCGAGACCGACCTTCCTGTTGCCGCCGAAGCGCTCGGTATGCCGTGCAGGTTGGTCGAGGTGGTGTTCGACGGCGATGAACGGCGAGGTCTCGTCGGCGTGATTGATCTCGACGGTCGCCGTCATCGAATCGGCCTGTTGGATGTCACGATCACGGACACGGCGAGTGAGGCGGCGCGGTTGATGGCGGCGTTCCGGCGTTGGTGGGTGCCGTCGGGGTGAACGGTCCGTCGTTGGCGGATCGGTTGGCGGCGGCGTTGGGGAGATCGACACACTGCGTGCCGAGAATCAGAGGCTGCGTGGCTTGCTCGGTCTCGATGTCGATCGTGAGCCCGATCCACCGCCAGCATGGGAACCAACCCTGTTCGTGACGGCCACGGCGGATGCCCGGCCGTCAGTGGATCGACGGTCGCCGCCTGATGACAAGGTCGCCCTCTTCCGATCGCTGTTCTCCGGGCGAGACGACGTGCACGCAGTCCGCTGGCAGAACGACCGGACGAGCAAGTCCGGCTGGTCGCCGGCGGTCGTTGGTGGCTGGGCGAACTCGAAACGACCCGATCGCGAGTATGAGCCGTTGACCGACTCGGTGATCGAACAGCATCTCGCTGGCGAGCTCACTGCTGGGCTGTATCCGCTGTTGCGCAACGATCGCTGCCGGCTGCTGGTGTGCGATTTCGATGGCGGGTCCTGGGCGCTCGACGCGCTCGCGTACCTCGACGCATGCCGAGCCGCCGGACTCCCCGCAGTCCTGGAACGCTCCCGCTCTGGTGATGGTGGGCATGTGTGGGTGTTCTTCTCCGGCCCGGTCCCGGCTGCTGATGCTCGCAAGGTCGGCGCGGCAATGCTGCGCCGTGCGATGGCCTCGCGTGTCGAGATCGATCTGGCGAGTTATGACCGGCTGTTCCCGTCGCAGGACACGATGCCGAAAGGTTCGTTCGGGAACCTCATCGCCCTGCCGCTGCAAGGCACTTGCCGCAAACGTGGCACGACGGTGTTCCTCGACCCGACGACGCTCGAACCGTACGAGGACCAGTGGGCGTTCCTCTCGACCGTTCCGCTGGCCAGCCCGGCGGCGGTCACCGCGATCGCCGAGTCGGTCCGGCCGTTGACCGTCGGCGTCGAAGCCGCCGACTGGGAACAGCAACGCGACTCGCACCCTGCCCCGCCGGTCATCCGAGCGTCGCTGGGCGGCGATGTTGTCGATCGAACGGATCGGGCTACCGGCATGGCTACTCGCCCAGTTGAAGCATCTCGGATGCCTGCACAATCCGAAGTTCTACGAGAACGAACGCCTGCGGTTCTCCAACCACGCGACGCCGAGGTTGATCCGCTGCTACGACGAGGAACTCGACATTCTTCGCCTGCCACGCGGGCTGCTCGACGCTGCCCGCAAGGTGATCGAAACCGGAGGGAGCACGCTCGAACTCGAGGACCACCGCAACGCTCCGAGCCGATCGATGTCACCTCGGCCATCAGCCTGACTTCGGTGCAACAAACCGCCGTCGACGCCGTCGTCGATCACGGGCACGCCGTGCTCGTCGCGCCGACCGGGTCAGGCAAGACCGTGATGGCGTGCGCCCTGATCGCCCAGCACAAGGTGCCGACGCTGATCCTCGTCGACAGGACCCAGCTCGTCGACCAATGGAAGTCGCGACTGATGGAACACCTCGGTCTCAACCGCCGCCAAGTCGGCCGACTCGCCGCCACAGCGAAAGCTTCGGGCGTTGTCGACATCGCCACGTACCAAGCGGTCGCCCGACGACCAGATGCCTCGAAGCTGTTCGACGACTACGGACTGGTGATCGTCGATGAATGCCACCACCTTCCCGCCCGATCGTTCGAACTCGCGGTCCGCGAAGCGCGGTCTCGGCGCTGGCTCGGTCTGACTGCCACTCCCTATCGGCGAGATGGTTTGGAGGCGATCATCACGATGTACTGCGGACCGGTCCGCCACGAAATTCAACTCGCCGACACGCCGTCCGCTGCGCTCACTCGCCGCCTGCACGTCCACGACACCACCTCGAGCGCTGGCACGGGTGAGATCGGCGCGATCCAAGACGTGTTCCGCGCCCTGGTCGACGACACAGCACGCACCCGACAAATCGTCACCGACATCGCCGCCGCCGTCAGCGATGGCCGCAACGTGCTCGTGCTCACCCAATGGACCGAACACCTCGACGCTCTCGCCGCCGACCTCACCGCCCGCGGGCTCGAACCACTCGTATTGAAGGGCGGCCTCGGCAAGAAGGCCAGAACAGCTGTCACCGACCAACTCGCCGCCGACCCGGCACCAACCGGTCAGCTGCTGCTGGCGACCGGCTCGTATCTCGGCGAAGGGTTCGACGCACCGAGCCTCGACACGCTGTTCCTCGCGTTCCCGCTCGCCTTCAAAGGGCGAGTTGTGCAATACATCGGACGCATCCTTCGGACCACCGACACCAAGACCCACATCGAAGTCCACGACTATCTCGACCCCGGCCCCGTGTTCCGCAAGATGCACTCCAAACGCCTCGCCACCTACAAGACCCTCGGCTTCGACCCACCGCCGCGCCGCTGACCATCACCGAGAACGGCGTAACCCCGGCCGTTTGCCGAAGCAGGGACGGTTCCGGGGTCTCCGTTCGGCGACTCTATTCGTCACGGTGAGCATCTGTTCGGCCATACTCGATGCAGTCATGGCCTCCCGAATTCTGTTCCTCGACGACTCCGGGAAGCCGGACGTGAAGCACGCGTCGAACGCCGTTGTGATCGGTGGGTTCGCGCTTCCATCAGCGCACGTCGCGACACTCTTCGAGGCGAGTTCTCGGGGCCAAGGCGAAGTTCCATCCCACGCGTGGCCACCCGGCGTCGTGGGAGATCAAGGCCGCTGACTTCATCAAGCCGAACCCCTGGAACCGTCGCAAGAATCGAGACTTCGCAACGGAACTTGTCCGGATCGTGTCGAGCCTCGGTGGCACCGCGTATTCCGTGACGATCGACAAATCGAAGATGATTCATCAGATGACGTTGGCGCAGACGACGCCACTCATGCTCCAAGCACTCATCGAACATTTCGAGGCCGAGTGCCGCCACCACGGCAGACCGGCATGATCGTGGCCGACTGGTCATCACACCACGCCGACCAACACGCAAGCAGATGCGTCGCCAGCTACGTCGCTTCACGTCAGCTCGACCTCCACCCATCGGTGTACTACGCCAGCTCAATGGCAACCGAAGCCATCCAGGTCGCCGACCTGTTCGCCGGAGCCCGCCGACGAATCGCCGAAGGCGACACCAACCTCGCCCAGTTCGGGCGGCTACTCGATCGCACATCCAGTCTGCCAAATGAATCGGCCGGTCTTTTGCATCAGGTCCCGGTGGTGGTGGGGACCGGATATTCCAGTCGTTGTTGATGGTAGTACAGGTCTTCGTATTCGGTTGGGGGGATGTCGCCGATTTCGCCGTGGAGGCGTCGTTGGTTGAACCATTCGACGTAGGCCAGGGTGGCTAGTTCGACGTGCTCGGCGTTACGCCAAGGTCCTTTGCGTTTGATCAGTTCGGTCTTGTAGAGGGCGTTGACTGCCTCGGCCAGAGCATTGTCATAGCTTTATCCGGCCAATATGGGCCGCTGAAGATGTGGCACCCTGACGGAATTGTTGGTCAGTTGCCCGGGTGTCGGGTTGGGGTTTCGAGTCGGCGGAGTCGTTCTTCTTGGTGGCGGACTCGGTCGGCGAGCGCGGCGAGGGCGGTGCGGAGGTGATCGATCTCGGCGGTGAGGCTGGCGAGGGTTCTTGGGTCGTGGCTCCGGTGTCGATGTTCCTCGATCACGGCGTGGAGTCCCCGGTCGCGGTAGAGCGTGGTCCGGCTGATCCCGGCGTGTTCGGCAATCGCGGTGAACGTGATCGGCTGGCCAGCAGCGATGAGTTCACGGCAGATCGTCTCGATGTCGGTTGGGCTGGTGGTCATCCGGTTTGAGCCATGAGAGCATCGAGTCGGGCGAGGAGGCGATGATGCCGGTCGGCTTCGTCGATCCATCCTCGTCGTTCGGCGTCAGCGGCGAGTGCTTGGGTGTCAACACGTTGGGCGGCGAGGACCCCGAGGTTCGTGGTGTCGGTGCGGAAGTTCGGGCAGTGCTCGCAAATGTTCGCGTAGGGGCAGGCGCCCTGCGCTGGTGCTCGTAGGCAGTGCCCGCCAGCGAGACGGGCCTTGATCGCTGGGGCGTCCTGCCAGCCATCATCGTGGTCGCAGCCGCCGGTCGCGGTCACGGGGATTCGGGTTTTCCCGGTGGGCGCGGATCGGACCGATGCGAGTTTTGGCGAGCGTGAGTGCCCGTTCATATTCGGTCCGGACGGTCGCGTCGAAGAGGTGGGCGTATCTCAAACTCATTTGAGCTGAGACATGTCCGAGCAACGTCATCAACGCTTGGAGCGACACGCCGGCGTTGACGAGCGCTGTCGCGTACGTATGGCGTAGTTGGTGCGGGGTGACATGGGCGATGCCGGCGGCTTTGGCGCTGCGGTCGAGTTCTTTGCGGACCGCGGTCTGGGAGAGTCGGCGGCCGTGGTGGGTGAACAGGAACTGTGTCGGTCGCCGGGTTCTCGGGTGGCGCATGGCCCGGCCGGAGGTGCGGGTCGTCGCGATCCGGTCAATCAGCGCGACGGTTTCGTCGTCGAGCGGGACCATGCGTTCGGTGTCGAGTTTCCCAAGTGGGACTTTCAGCCATGCTCCTTGCCCGGGGACCTGGTGAACGCAGTCGAGTTCGAGATCGAGGAGTTCACCTATGCGTAGGCCGACAGCACGGGCGAGCAGCAGCGCGTCGGCGGAGATCCGATAGGTGGATTGTTCAAGTTCGACGGCGAGTCTTCGGTCAGCGTCGATGGGAATGTAACGCGGTAACGGCTGTGGGAGTCGCGGGTGATCGGACCGGAAAATTAGCCGTCGGGCGGGGGCGTCGTCCCAACCCCATTCGGCGATCTCGCTGAGCATGTGCTCAACCGCACGGACACGACGGTCCTGATCGGCAACGCTCACGGGCTCACCGGTAGCGATTGATGTTGAGGAGGCGACGTGGTTCAGGTATGGCTCGATATGGCGTCGCCGATTGAGCCGGTTGAACGAGGTCAGGTTCGGGTCGATAGCGGTGAGGAACCGACCGAAATCGGCGAGCCGGGTGGCGAGGCTGGACACTGTTTTCGGGTGGCAGGTGCCGGTCTTGCGGTTCAGATACGCAACGAACAGGCCGGCCAGATCCGTGTGGCAACCAGCGAACCGGTCATCGAGCGTTTCGGGTGTTCGTGCTGGTGGTGGCAGGTTTTCCACGATGTCGAGGTGGAAGAGAACGGTCTGCGCGCACACCAAGGCACTCTCGAAGTGACGCCAGCCTTGCCCGGTTTCGGTCTCTCGTTGACGACACGCAGCGGCGAGCGCTTCAAGGTCGGCGACCCGCAGTTGGTCGAGCGGCTGGCCGGTCTGGATCAGCAGTCGACCGACCGATTGCGACCCGGCCCGGCGGGCTTGGGTTGGGGTGAAACCGACCTTGATCGCGGTGTCAACGAAGCGTGCCATGTCCGCTTCGAGCGGGGTGCCGACTATCTCGCGCCAGAAACTCGACAGCTTGCGGCGCACCAGCCAATCCCACCCCGGTTGCAGCCACCCGCGACACATCAACATCATGATTAGCGACGTCGCCGCCGGTGACAACGCGAGGCGCACTGCCAACGGCTCGTTGGCCCACACGGTCGGGTCGGGCCAGCGGGCCAGGAATCGGCGGACCTCGAAATCTGATGCCGGGTTCCCACGGCCAGTCGCCACCTGATGCTCACGCCACACCGTCAACAACCGCTCCCCGATCGGCGGCGCAGACGGCTCAGGTGAGGTTGCGTTGCCGGCTGCGAGCGGCATCGAACTCGGCTTTCACATGGGCGGGAGCGACGTGTACGTAACGGGCGGTCGTGTCGATATGGGCGTGACCGAGGAGGGCTTGCATCACCGCGAGATCAACGCCAGCCTCCGCCAGCGCGGTGCCGAACGTGTGCCGCAAAGCGTGCGGGTGACCGCCCGTGACCCCAGACAGTTCACGGTGATAACGGAACACTCGCCGCAACCCCTCTAACGTGAGCGGCTGTCCGCGTGCTGGGCCCTTGCCAACGATGAACAGCCGTTGGCTTGTTGTTTCGGGGCGCTCGGCGAGCAGATAGGTCTGAATAACACCAGCAACATCGACATCAAGCGGGACCCTGCGTTCCTTCGCTCCTTTGCCGTTCACCAACAGCCAACGACCACCGATATCGACATCAGTGACGTCCAAGTCCAAGACTTCGGCCGAGCGGAGACCACAGAAAACCATCAGCCCAGCGATCGCCCGGTCCCGCCAGGACCGAAGGCTTTCCAGCAACGCCACGACCTGGATTTGATCCAAGGTCTTTGGGAGGCGACGCGCATCACGCACCCTCAAAGCGGAGCGTTGCCGGACACCACGATCAACGTGAGTGAGTATCCCGCCCCGCTCACCCGCCGAGCGATGCCGGACCTCACGCCCACGCGGAACCGGTGACGCCAAGCTCGGGTCTCGCATCGACCGGAACGTAAACAGGCCCGACACCGCAGCCAACCGAAGATTGATCGTCGCTGGCGACAACAGGTCGAGGCGAGAGCCGTCCATCCGCACCACATTCGGTCCAACTCGCCCGGCAAGATGCTCGGTCCGACACGCGGTCAAGAACCGCAACATCACATCCGTTGTCACCGCCGACAACTCGATCTGTTCGACGACCAGCCAGCGGCAGAACGCCAGCAACCCGATCCCATACGTGCGGACCGTCCGCAGCGAGTAATTCCGGTCGACCAAATAGGCCAGATAATCGTTCACCAACACGAACCGGCCAACATCGCCACCGGCCAGAACCCAACCCCGATCAGCTCGGTCCAACGTCAAACGATCGCTCGTCATAGACACACACGTAACGCCGATGATCACTCAAAGTGGCTCTACACGCGTGAGCGTGGGGACGTGGGGTGCGGAGGATGGGTGGTGAGGGCTCGTTCGGCCAGGTGGGTCGGCCGGCTCGGAGTAGTACGCGGAGCCGGTAGTGCTCGAAGTTCTCGAAGCCTCGTCCGCAGCGTTTGACCTCTTTGAGTGAGCAGGTTGAGGCCTTCGGTCGGTCCGTTCGACGCACCGGTGGTGTGGTGGGCGAGGATCTCGGTCCGCCATCGGGCGAGCGTGTCGCCGAGCGCTCGGATCTCGGCGACTTCATCGCTTCGGCACCCGACGATGGCCTTGTCGAGCAGCGTGGCGGCGTCGGCCGGGTCGTCGGTGAGGTAGACGTCACGGACCGATTCTTTCGCCAGCCATGCTCCGAGCATTCGTCGTTCGGGTCGCCGGCGCGGAGGCCGAGCAGCATCCGCTGGCGGCCGCTTGTCGGTGAGGCGTTCGGACGCCGGCGAGAAGGATCTTGCGGATCTTGAACAACGGCTCGTCGTTTGCGGCCGCGATGACCGAACTGCTCGTTCTGCACACGACGACGCACCTTGTCGACGCAGCGGTTGGCGACACGCACCACATGGAACGGATCGGCGACCCGGACGCAATGATCGAGATGTGGCGACAGCCCGGCCCGATACGACTCTGCCAGATCGGTCGCCACGACGGCGATCTTGGCGAGCCAGCCCGGATCCGCGTTCGCGCACCAGCGGCGCAGGTCAGCGGCTCTGTTGCCCGGGTGTCATGTCGATCATCGCCCGCCGCTCCAAGTCGACCAGACCGGTCACATAACTGGTCGCCAGACCGGGGCGGGCCGCCTGGAACGAGGTCTCGTCAACGCCGAGCTTGACGACGGCTCCGACCCGATTCGGGTCATCGGCGAGCGGGGTGCCGTGCTCGATCACCGCGTTCATGACCGTCCACCAGCACACCCCGAACTCGCGGGCCACCGCAGCGACCGGACGGGCCTGCTGGCCGACCTGGCGGCACGCCTCAGCACCGGCCCGACGGGTCAACACCGCCGTCGTGTCCAACGCTTCGATGTGTTCAGTCCACGTCGTCGGCGCACACAACACCTCGCGGCACCGCCACCGGCGACGATCGCACATCGAGACGGACCGGCCGTCCGAAGCACGACAGATCACGCACCGAACGCACCGTGCGGTCCTGCGACTGGGCCCGCACCCCACACGACGCGACACCACGCCACCGTCGCCGTCGATTCGACCGACACGACGAGCTCGTTGTCGCCCTCAGCGACCCCGAGGACCCTCATGCCGGGCAAGCCCAACAGCATTTCCACCATCGCGATACCGTCATCCACGCCAGGGGTTCCTTCCGTTCGGAGTCGTTGAACAACCCCAAGCGTGATCGAACCCCTGGCACAACCGCGGACCTCACCTCCCCACGCCACGCGGGAGCCCTCAAAGTCAAGGGCTGACCAGGACAAACACCTTTTACGCGGCCGCCACCAGAGACGATTGGCCGGATAACAGGCAGTCGCCAACCGAACCAATGGAAGGCCGAGCACCGAGTTCGGCGAGGCGTTCGGTGTAAGCAATGGACACGTATTGCGACCCGGCGTCGGAGTGCGCGATGACCCCGTTGATCAGGTTGGCCCGCCGGGTCCATGCAGCCATGTTCAACGCGTCCATCACCAGCTCGGTGGTCATCGACGGGGCGACCCGCCATCCAACAATCATCCGCGAGTAGACGTCGATAATGAACGCCGTGTAGACGAACCCGGACCAGGTTGGCACATACGTGAAATCCGAGACCCAAAGCTGGTTTGGGTGCTCCGCGTGGAAGCGGCGTTTGACCAGATCAGGCGCCCGCGGGATAGACAGCTCAGAACGGGTCGTGACAATCGTTTTCGAACGGGAAACACCGCGTATACCCAGCTCACGCATGATCCTCGCGATGCGGTCCTTATCCACGATCAGCCCGTACTCGCGACGTAACCCGGCCTTGATCTTGCGGCGCCCGTACACCTGATAGTTGTCATCAAAGACCTGGCGGATCTTCGGTTTCAACACCTCATCAGCGATCTCGCGGGCCGAAATCGGCCGCCCAAGACAGGCACGCACCGCGCTGCTGGCAACCTGCAACACCCGGCAGATCGGCTCGAGACCAAACGTGTCGCGAGAAGCAACAACGAACGCGGTCACCTCTTTGATTGGCGGTCGAGCTCCGCCCCGAAAAAGCTGAGGCGGCTTTCAAAATTTCGTTCGCCCGGACCAACTCGCGGTTCTCTTTCTTCAACCCGGAAATCTGCGCCCGCAGATCGTTGATCGTGTCAGGCTGGCCGCCACGCCCAGGGCTGTTAGATGTCACCGGCGACGCCGCTTTCACCCAGTTATACAACGTCACTTCCTTCACGTTGACCTTCGACGCCAACCGCCGACAAGCCTCCTTACGCGACTCATCCGGCTCGATCGACTCGAACACAAACCTCACCGCCTGATCTTTAAACTCCGGCGTGTACTGCTGCATTTTCGGCATCTCTAAATCCTTCCAGGATCTTTGAGGACCTGCTGCAAAACCCCGGCCGATTCACACCGCTCGGGCTGGAGATGACCTCTCGGTGGAATCGGTCGAGCAGATCGTCAGAGTCGTCCCACAACCGTTCGCCACGGCCGAGTTCGGCGGGGGCGACGGCGACGTGGAGCGTGTCGATGAGATCAGCCTCGAGAAACTGCCGGAGTGTCGCGACGCCTCCCCCGAGGCGGACGTCCTTGCCGTCCGCAGCCTCTTTGGCGAGGCGCAACGCGTCGCCTGGCGTCGCGTCGATGAAATGGAACGTCGTGTCAGCCAGCGTGAACGACGGCCGCGGGTAGTGAGTGAGGACGAACACGGGTGTGTGGAACGGCGGGACGTCACCCCCCACCAGCCCTGCCAGTCATGGTTCTCCCACGGACCTCGTAGGGGACCGAACTTGTTGCGGCCCACGATCTCGGCACCGATGTTGTGGGTGAAGTCCCGAGTGAAGTAGTCGTCCAAGCCTCTTGTGCCGCCCGGCTCAGCGCGATGCGGCCAACTCGCTGTCGCACCGGCCCATGCTGCCAGCTCTGCCGGGTTTGCGTGCCCGAACGGCTGCTCCAAGCTTTGCCCTTCGCCCGCCCCGAACCCGTCGGTCGACAGCATGAAGTTCTGTACCCGAAGCAGTTGCGTCATCGCTCATCCTCTCATCAGCCGACGACACCGCAATGGCGTCACGACCCCACACACGAAGTATGACCGCCACCGAGTCCCGTCCACGCTCGGCGGCCTCGTCAAGGGACGGTGCCGATGCTCACTCGGGTATCCGTCGCGGTCATCGGTCGATGCGTTCAGTGAGATGGATGGTCACAATGTCGCCATCGTGCTTGCCGATCTCCGCTCGCAGGGCAGCGTTCACTGGCAGCTTGT
This sequence comes from uncultured Acidimicrobiaceae bacterium, assembly GCA_963732585.1. Lineage (GTDB taxonomy): Bacteria > Actinomycetota > Acidimicrobiia > Acidimicrobiales > Ilumatobacteraceae > WLMZ01. The sequence continues at coordinate 22,308 of CAVSZY010000005.1, forward strand.
GGGTGCCGTCACCAAGCGCCATGAACGACGTGCGGAACCCGACCCCGTCGATCGTGCCGGCAACCTTCACGAGGCCTCGGGTGCCGAAGAACTCCGCCGTCCAGTCCGCCACCACATAGGTGTGACCACCCTTGGCTGGGCTCTTGCACAGGATCGCGGTGAACGTCTTGTCCAGAACGCTCATCGGATCGCGCCGATCGACGATCGAGACATCATCGGGCCCTGAGCGCGGTGATCACGGAGTCGGAGGTGGCCGTCGAGCCGAACAGGATCCGGGTGGTGAGCATCGTGGCGTCATGGTTCGATCTGGCGAGGCCTTCGCCGATCGGCTCCGCGGTGCAGTCCTCCACGACCAGGCAGTGGTAGTCGCGGAACATGCCGTCACGAACGGTGGAATCGACGCAGATGCTGGTGGTCGCGCCGACGAAGATCAGCGTGTCGATACCGGCGGCGCGGAGCAGGTCGTCGAGGGGTGTTTCGAAGAAGCCGCTGTAGCGGTGTTTCCACACCACGATGTCGTCGGACTCGGGAGTGAGCTCGTCGATGATCGCCGTGTTCCACGTCTCGCGGATCAGGATCCGACTCGGTGACCCGTCCGGCGCGGCGACCGTGTCGCCGGCGTTGAGACGGCGGTGGATCTGCCAATTCGGTGAGTCCGCCCCACCGGTATCGGACAGGTCCGGTTGGAAACCCATCTTCAGATACACGACCCGCAAACCCGCGTTGCGGGCGGCGCCGATCAACGCTCGGGTCGGTTCAATCGCCGCTCGGATCACCCCGATGTCGATCCCAGCACGTTCGAACATGCCACCGACCGACGCGAAGTCGTTCTGCATGTCGACCACGATCACCGCAGTCGTCGCCGCGTGAGCGTCGAACGGTGCCGGCTGAGCATCGATCGTGACGACGCCAGTCCTCGCAGCCGGATCGCTCATCGCGTCTCGATCCTGCGCCTCACGCCACGCTCAGCGGCGCGCCGTTGCTTGCGCGAGAAGGGTGCCCGGGTCATGTCTCGCAGAATAGATGGCGTCACACCGCACCGAGAACGCGCCGGCCAACCGAGCGGCGCCCGGCTCCGACAGCTGCCAGCGAGGACGACATGTCCAATCGGAAAGGTGCTGTCGTTCGGTTCTGATGCGGCACCTACCATTGTCAGATGGACGCGCTCGAACTCCGGCACATCGTCTACTCCCACTTCGAGCGCACGGGTGCGGCGCCGAGCCGAGCAGCCCTTGCCGAAACCGTCGGCGACGAAATCGAGGTCGATCGGTTGCTCCGCGAGTTACATGATGGGCACATGCTGGTGCTCGACGATTGGCCAGCGCGTGTCGGCGAGATCCGTATGGCCTTGCCGTCCTCCGCGGACCCGACCGACTTCACAGTGACGTCCGGACAGCGGACGTGGTGGGCGAACTGCGCGTGGGATTCCCTCGCGATCCTCGCTGCCCTGCATGTCGATGGTCGCATCGAATCCACATGGTCCGACACCGGCGACCCCGTCGACATCACCATCACAGATGGCCGCCCCGACCAACCAGAGGGCTTCGTCCATTTCGCTGTTCCGGCGCGGCGATGGTGGGACGACATCGTGCGCACTTGAAGCACGATCGCGTTCCTTCGGTCGAAGGACTCCACACCTGTCACCGGTGAAGCCGTTGCCCTGCCCGATGTGTGGGCACTGTCGCAGGACTGGTACGGCGACCGACTCAATCCGTCCTACACGCCGAAACCGGTGAACGTTCTGCAGGGTTTCCTCACCGACGCCGGTCTTACCACCGAGTTCTGGCAACTCACAGGCTGAGCAACAGCCACAGCGGCACCCGCTCGAGACGGGCCACGATCCGGAGGTGATCGTCGCCGTGCTTGTACAACCGCAAGCCGTCGATCCCACATCGAACCGCACGGCGACGGTGCCTGGGAAGTGTCCACGCCGGTCGGGATCCCTTGTCGCCGTCTGTGGCGACTCCCGATGCCGGGCTCGATGGAGCGCGAACGCCGAGCCCCGATGGTTTGCTTTCAACCGCACACCACGGGTCGTAGGGTTGGGATGCCTCAACGACGAGTACTGGAGAGAGTGCGATGAATGACATCAGTGTTGTCATGTTCACGGTTGCGAGCCAGGACGCGGCGATCGCGTTCTACACCGAAATGCTCGGCTTCGAGCTGCGAGCGGACACCAGATTCGGCCCGAACGGCGAGTACCGCTGGGTCGAAGTCGCTCCACCCGGTTCGCACGCTCGGCTCGCGCTCAACGAACCGATGGGCGCAGCACCGGGTGGCGGAAGTATGGGCGTGGAGACAGCCGACGTGCTCGCCGAACATCGCCGCCTGAGCGCCATCGGCGGCATCGATCTCGACCCCGAACCAATGCAGACCCCAGGTGCCCCACTGCTGTTCATGATCCGCGATCCCGACGGCAACCACATCGCAGTCGTCCAACCAGACGACACGCCCGCATGACCGACCAACCGCAGACGCCGAAGAACCGGATCTGTTTGTGGTTCGACCGCGACGCAGTCGACGCAGCGCGGTTCTACGCAGCCACGTTTCCGGACAGCACTGTCGGGACGATCATGCGAGCGCCAGGCGATTACCCCGACGGCCACGAAGGTGACGTGCTCACCGTCGAGTTCACCGTCGCAGGTATCCCCTGTCTCGGGCTCAACGGTGGGCCAGCCTTCGCCCAGAGCGAAGCGTTCTCGTTCCAGATCGCCACCGACGACCAGGCCGAAACCGATCGACTGTGGAATGCGATCGTCGACAATGGCGGCCAGGAGAGCGCCTGTGGCTGGTGCAAAGACCGCTGGGGACTGTCGTGGCAGATCACCCCACGAGTCCTCACCGAAGCAATGGCCGACCCCGACCCGGCCGTCGCCAAGCGCGTCTTCGACGCGATGATGACCATGGGCAAGATCGACCACGCCGCCATCGAACACGCCCGAACGGGCTGACCAGCGCACACCCCGATCCGCCAGTTCGGGTCGGCCAGAACGGTGGTGCTCGGCTCGGCAGCGGAACTCGACCGTTACAGTTGTCGCCGTACGCTACCGGCAGGTGAGGAGGGGATTCCGGCGTACGACGCCGAGGGAGCGCATCAAATCGATCGTCATCGCGGTCATCGACGCATCACTCTTGATCTCACCTGCGCACGACAGCGGAGCCACCGAGACACTCATCGCCCGTGTGTGGCTGAAGCGGATCGAGAACGCTGCGGCCCATCGGGCGGCCGTGAGGCACAACGGCCACAGCCTTGACGATGCGCCTTGGCTTGAACGGTGCAGCAGGACTGTCCCGGAGGCGTGCCGGGGCAAAGTCCGCCTCCCTCAAACGGCCGTGGCATCAGCGACGAAGGCGCTGTCTAGAACACGAGGTTTCCCCACGCTCGCGAATAGCTCGGCGAGGCACAGCAACGACAGGCTGGGGCTGAGCGGTCGGCAGGGGACCGCTGCTGTCAGTCGGTCTCGCGGAAGAAACCGGTCGCTTTGGCGGCGGTTCTGAGTTTGTCGGGGTAGCCGGGGCCGAGTGTTGCGGAGACGTCTCCGAGTTCAAGTTCGGCATCGCAGTGGGCGCACACGAGTCGGGTGGTGGTGTCGTGGTCGCAGATGTCGTGGTGGAGCACTATGGGTGGACCGTTGGGGCCGGAGAGCCAGGTGTCTGACCAGGCGGCCATCGCGGTGACGACTTTCCAGTAGCCGCGTCCCATGTCGGTGAGGATGTATTCGTGTCGTTCGGGCCTGTCTTGGTACTTGCGGCGTTCGAGGAGTCCGGTCTCGACGATGCTGTTGAGGCGTCGGGTGAGGACGTTGCGGCTCATGCCGAGGCTGCGTTGGAACTGGTCGAAGCGAGTGAGTCCGTAGAACGCATCGCGCATGATCAGCGGTGTCCAGCGGTCGCCGGTGACGGCAACGGCGCGGGCGATCGAGCAGGGCCAGCGGGAGATGTCGGGTCGGGTCATGCCATGTGGTGTTGCAGGTGTCCGCGCATCTCACGAAAGTCTAGTCACCAATACGGCACCACTGAGTTCCTAATCAGAACTCAGTGGTATGGTCCGATCATGGTCGAGGAAGCGAGAACGGATTGGAAGTACTCGGAGTGCCCGACGACGTCGGCCACGGTCGAGATCGTCGGTGATCTGGCGGCCGTGTGGGAGATGGTGTCGGATATCTCGATGCCGACGCGTTGGTCGTCGGAGGTGCAGCGGACGTCGTGGTTGGACGGAACAAACAAGGCATCGTTGGGCGCTCGGTTCGCAGGTCACAACCAACACACAGCGATTGGTGAGTGGGACGTGGTGTGCACCGTGACGCGGCTCGATCCGCGCCAATGTTTCGAGTGGGTGGTCGGTGAGCCGAAGCATCCGTCAGCGGTGTGGCGCTTCGTGTTGGGCGGGTTCGATGGCTCGGTGGTGTTGCGCCAGGAGATGCAGATGGGCCCTGCACGGTCAGGGCTGAACATCGCGATCGATGCGATGCCCGACAAGGAATCGAAGATCATCGCCCGCCGACTCGAGGAGCATCGTGTGAATATGTTGGCGAATCTGCAGGGCGTGAAGTCCATTGTCGAGGGGACCACGTCGTGACGCTGTCGATCGGCGTGATGAGCGTCGGCGTGAACGACGGGTTCCTCGACTACGCACGCGAGGCAGAACGGCTCGGAGTGTCGTCGGTGTGGACGGCGGAGTTCTGGGGGTTCGACGCGTTTACGCCGCTGGCCGCGATTGCTGCTGTGACCGACCGGATCACGTTGGGGACTGGCATTGCGCAGATCGGGGCGCGGACGCCGGCGATGCTGGCGATGAACGCGATGGGTGTACAGGCGATTTCGAATGGCAGGTTGTTGTTGGGGTTGGGCACGAGCGGGCCTCAGGTGATGGAGGGCTGGCACGGGGTCGAGTTCTCCCGTCCGGTGCGCCGGACTCGCGAGACCATCGAGATCGTTCGCAAGATCGTCTCGGGCGAACGGCTCGAGTATGACGGCGAGGTCTACCGGCTCCCACTGCCGGCCAGCGCGGGTGTGTCGATCCGTTCGGTTGCTCACGTGCCCGGGATCCCGATCTACCTCGCGTCGCTCGGCCCGGCGAATCTAGAACTCACCGGAGAGATGGCAGACGGTTGGATCGGGAACTCGTTCTTCACGGACACGGCGTCGGTGTTCTTCGATCGGATCGCCGCCGGCGCGGCTCGCGCCGGTCGGTCGTTGTCGGATATCGATCTGACGGTGGCGGTGAGTGTCGAGTTCACCGACGATGTGGCTGAGGCGGGTCGTCGTCACGCGGACGGGTACGCGTTCACGTTCGGTGCGATGGGGTCGGGCTCGAAGAACTTCTACAACGATGCGTTTGCGCGCCAGGGCTACGGCGACGATGTCGCCGAGGTGCAACGGCTGTGGCGGGCGGGCGACCGGGCGGCTGCAGCGGCACGGGTGCCAATCGAGATCGGTCTCGGCACGAACCTGATCGGGCCGATCGAGACCGTTCGCGCCCGACTACGCGAGTACCGCGACTGTGGCGTGAACACGCTGCGGGTGAACCCGATTGGTGAGACCCTCGACCAGCGGGTTGCCGGTCTGGCCCAGTTGATGGAGTTGGTCGAGGAGATCAATCGCGAGCCGGTCGCCCGGCGCGCGGAACAAGGGGGAGTGCAGTCATGAAGGTGTCCATCTCGGTCGGCAGCGCCTACTACAACGGTGACAACTGGGAGGACCTCGTCGAGTACGTGTGCGCGGCCGACCGCATCGGGGTCGACTCGGTGTGGTCTGCTGAAGCGTGGGGTATGGAAGCCGTGGCCTCGTTGGGATACCTGGCCGCTCGAACCGAGCACATCGGCCTCGGCACTGGCATCATGCAGATCAGCGCCCGCACACCGGCGGCGACGGCGATGAGCGCGCTCGCACTGGACGGGCTGTCGAACGGCAGGTTCCGGCTCGGTCTCGGCGTCAGCGGCCCGCAAGTGGTCGAAGGGCTGCACGGCGAGTCGTTCGCCAAGCCGCTCGAGCGCTTGCGTGAGTACACCGAGATCGTGCGGATGGCGATCAACGGCGATCGTGTGACGTACCAGGGTCAGCACTATGTGCTGCCCCGCCCAGGCGGAGAAGGCAAGGCGTTGAAGCTGGACATCCCTCCCAACCCGTCGTTGCCGATCTATCTGGCGACGCTCGGTCCGAAGTCGTTGGAGCTGACTGGTGAGATCGCCGATGGCTGGATCGGCACCTCGCTGGTCGCGGCGCACGCCGACGTACTGCTCGATCCAATCCGTCGTGGTGCTGAGCGGGCCGGTCGCGCGCTGAGCGACATCGATCTGCAGGTGAACTGCCAACTCGAGGTGTCCAACGATGTGGACTCGCTCATCGCCCGCAATCGGCCGGCGATGGCGTTCACCTTGGGCGGGATGGGTTCAGCGCGGACGAACTTCTACAACGCCGCATTCACCCGAGCTGGGTTCGGTGACGTCGCCGCGGATGTGCAGCGGCTCTGGGTCGAGGGCGACAAGGCAGGGGCGGTGGCGGCGGTGCCCGACGAGATGGTGCTCGCGGCGTACGCGATCGGCACTGACGACATGGTCGCCGACCGGGTCCGCTCGCTCGCGGCGGCGGGGGTCAACGCGGTCCGGTTGGGCCCGGTCGGCAAGACCGCGACCGAGCAGATCGCACATCTCGAGATGGCGGTCGACCTCGTGGCTCGCGCCACGGCAACGGCGGCGTAGGCCGATGGCGCACCCGGGAATCGTCGCAGCTCGCAACCCTGACGGCATCGCACTCATCCAGGCCGAGACGGGCGACACGCTCACTTGGTCGCAATTGCACCGGCGCGCGGTCCAGACCGCCAACGTGTTCCACCGTCATGGCCTGCGGCCGGGCGACGCGATCGCGTTGTGCCTCGAGAACCGGTTGGAGTTCGTGTCCGTCGTGTGGGCCGCGCTGTACTCCGGGCTGCGGTTCACCCCGATCTCGACCCGCCTGCTCCAGCCAGAGGTCGAGTACATCCTCGCCGACTGTGGTGCACGAGCACTCGTGCACTCCGATCGCGCTCAGGTCGCTGCCGCGGCTGCAGCGGCGCTCACCGATCCTGTCCGGAGCATCGATGTCGACGCGAGCGGCAGCCCGTTCGATCCGGATCCGAACGAGGCGGCGGAATACGAACGGTCCGAGGGCGTGGCGATGCTGTACTCGTCGGGTACCACCGGACGCCCGAAAGGCGTGTGGCGCGCCGCTCCCGACGCACCTGTCGAGGAACTGCAGCCGGGCGACGCGGCGATGGCCGCGGTCTACCAGATCGACGAGCGATCGATCTACCTCTCGACCGCCCTGCTCTACCACTCGGCACCGATCTCGTTCTTGGCCCGGATGAACCGCATCGGCGCGGCAACGGTCATCATGGAGCGCTTCGACGCCAGCGCGGCGCTCGCCCACATCGACACCTATCGCGTCACCCACAGCCAGTGGGTGCCGACCATGTTCGTGCGCATGCTCCGTCTCGACGACGCCGAACGCACCCGCCACGACATGTCAACGCATCGTGTCGCGGTGCACGGTGCGGCGCCGTGCCCCGTGCATGTCAAGCAGGCGATGCTCGACTGGTGGGGGCCGATCATCTACGAGTACTACGCTGGCACCGAGGGTGTCGGCACGTGTCTCATCGGGCCTGACGAATGGCTCTCACATAAGGGGTCGGTCGGGCGTTCCGTGAGCGGCCCGCTGCACATCCTCGACGACCAAGGGCATCGCTTGCCGCCGGGCGAGGTCGGGGAGATCTGGTTCGAGCGCAGCTCGGAGTTCCGCTACCTCAACGACGCCGACAAGACCAGCGAGTCGCGCCGGGCCAACGGCAGCGGCACCTTCGGCTACCTCGACGCCGACGGCTACCTGTACCTCACCGACCGAAAGGCGTTCACGATCATCACTGGCGGAATCAACGTCTACCCCCAAGAGATCGAGGACGTCCTGCTCGCCCACCCCTCCGTCGTCGACGCCGCCGTCTTCGGGATCCCCCACCCCGAATACGGCGAAGAGATCAAAGCAGTCGTCCAACCAGCACCCGGAATCGTTGCTGACGACTCACTGGAGGTCGAACTCATCGAGCACTGCCGCGCCCATCTCGCCGGGTTCAAGTGCCCACGTTCGATCGACTTCGACGCCGACCTGCCCCGCGAACCGAACGGCAAGCTCATGAAACGAGTTCTCCGTGACCGCTACCTCACCGCAATCTGACTTGGCCGGCCGAGTACCAGCCAGCCCGCCTGCCGCAGCACCCCGACCATCTTCCGAGCGACGGAGAAACCCATGACCACCGAGCCATCGACGTTTCACAAGACGGCATGCATCTTGTGCGAATCCAACTGCGGGATCGAGGTGCGGCTCGATGGCCGCACGTTCGAACGGATCCGCGGCAACAAGGACCACGTCGGCTCCAAGGGGTACACCTGCGAAAAGGCGCTGCGTCTCGACTACTACCAGAACAGCCGCGATCGCTTGACCCTGCCGATGCGTCGACGTCCAGACGGAACCCACGAACAGGTGTCGTGGGACATCGCGATCGCCGAGGTCGCCGAACGGCTCGCCGCCGTCCGCGACGCCCACGGTGGTGCGTCGATCTTCCGCTATGGCACCGGCGGACAAGGCAACCACCTCGGCGGCGTCTACGGCGACGCGCTCAGCAACGCCCTCGGAGTGCGCTACCGATCCAACGCCCTCGCCCAGGAGAAGACCGGTCAGGCCTATGTCGAAGGTCGCCTGTACCGGGCCCACACCCGCGGCGATTGGGAACACACCGAGGTCGCCGTCTTCCTCGGCAAGAACCCCTGGATGAGTCACGGTCTCCCAGAAGCCCGCCGTGTACTCAAGGAGATCGCTGGCGACCCCGAGCGTTCAATGGTCGTGATCGACCCTCGGCGCACCAAGACTGCGGAGCTCGCCGACTACTTCCTGCAAGTCAAACCAGGCACCGACGCCTACTGCGTCGCCGCGATCGTCGCCGTACTCGTGCGCGACGAACTCCTCGATGGGACATTTCTCGACAACCATGTCGTCGAGATCGAACCCGTCCTCGACGCGATCGGGCGCGTCCCGATCGCCGAGTTCGCCCAACGTTGCGGGATCCCGCTGCCCGACATCGAAGCCGTCGCCCACCGCATCGGACGCTCGAACTCGGTATCGATCTTCGAAGACATCGGTGTCGAGCAAGCACCCCACTCAACGCTGGTCTCGTACCTGCAGCGCCTGATCTGGATCCTGCGCGGCAGCTTCGCCAAACCCGGCGGCATGCACCCGGTGACCTCACTGTTCCCGAGCGGCAAGCGACCCGCAGCGACGCGACGCCCCACCTACACCCCGGTCACCGGTGCTGAGATCATCACCGGCCTAATCCCCTGCAACTCGATCGCAGAGGAGGTCCTCACCGATCACCCGAACCGATTCCGGGCGATGATCATCGAGAGCTCGAACCCCGTGCACTCACTCGCCGGCTCGGCCCGGTTCCGGGAAGCAATGGAAGCACTCGAGTTCAGCGTCGTGTTCGACGTCGTCATGACCGAAACCGGTCGACTCGCCGACTACGTCCTGCCCTCGTCGAGCCAGTTCGAGAAACCCGAAGCCGTGTTCTTCAACTTCGAGTTCCCCAACAACGTGTTCTCGCTCCGCAAGCCGGTGCTCGAACCCCACCCGGGCGCCATCGCCGAACCCGAGATCCACACCCGCCTCATCGAAGCGCTCGGCGCGCTCGACGACGCCGACATCGCTCCCCTCCGTCTCGCCGCCGATGCCGGACGCGCCGAGTTCGCAGCCGCGTTCGCCGCGGCGATCGGCAACAAGCCCGAACTCGCCAAGGTCGGCGCGGCACTGCTCTACCGCACCCTCGGCCCGACACTCCCGAACGGACTCGCTGGTGCCGCAGCGTTGTGGTTCCCGATGCAACTGTGCGCCGGCGCCTACCCCGAAGCGGTCGAACGAGCCGGCATCCAACCCGGCCCCACCGGCCTCGGCGACGCCCTCTTCGACGCAGTACTCGCCAGCGACGACGGCATCGTCTTTACGAGCCACCTGTACGAGGAAGCCTGGGATCTCATCGGCTTCGACGACGGCAAAATCCACGCCGCCATCCCCGTCCTCATCGACGAACTCGACGCATTGCGAACTGCTCCCACGTCGTACACGACGCCCGAGTTCCCCTACATCTTGTCCGCCGGGGAACGACGGTCGTTCTCTGCCAACACCATCATCCGCAACCCGCAATGGCGAAAGAAAGACCTTGACGGCGCCCTCGCCATCGGCCCGCACGACGCCATGGCACTCGGCGTCGAAGACGGCGACCGCATCCGGCTCTCCACCGCCGCGGGTACCGCAGATCCGATCATCATGATCGACGAAGCGATGCAACCTGGCCACATCAGCCTGCCAAACGGCTACGGACTCAGCTACCCCGACGAACACGGAGAACACCACACCGCCGGCGTCGCACCCAACGAGCTCACATCCCTCGACTGGAAAGACACCATCGCCGGCACCCCATGGCACAAGCACGTACCAGCCCGTCTGGAACGACTCGCCTGACGCCCGGATCAAGAGACCAGCTCGGGAGCCCACACCACCTCGCAAGCGCTCCGCCACTCGGCGCCCCAGCCGCTGGGTCGCCGCCATGCAGTGTTGGCGCTCGAGGATGGTCACTGAGACTTGAGTACCGACCGCCGAACGTGCTGCAGCCGCTCAGTCGTCCTGCGACCTCGACCTGACCCCAGGCAGCGGAACGCCCGTTTCTGCTATTGCGGTGGGGCGACGAACAGGACGGATTCGCGGAGGAGTTTGGCCCAGCGACGACGATCCGTGTGGGGGATGGCGACCCATTCGCGGAACACTTTTCCGGCGGGTCCGAATGGTTGGCCGACGCCTTCGGCGATGAGTTCGTCGACGCGTTGGCGGGGAAGTTTGATCACCATGCCCGAGCCTTTGTAGTCGACAAGGCCGAGGAACTCGCCCGACACCCGTGCGCATCGACCACCCATGATGGTGCCTTCCTCGATACGGTCGTCGTGCTCGCGGAGTTCATTGACGAGGTCCCAGAACAGTGCTTCCGGTGTAATTGGCGTTCGGCCCATCGGCAGTCAGCTATGCAGCTCGGTGACTCGGGCGTGCATCTTGTCGATCGCCATTGCCCAACCTTGCCCGCCGGGAGAGTCGCCGGGAACGCCGATGTGGGTCATCGTCATCTTGGTGCGCTCGCTGAGATCGACGAGTTCGACGACGATCGAGGTCTCCATGTGCGCGCCTGCAGGCATGCCCATTTGTTCGGCGGTCAACGGGGTGCCGTCGGCGTCGGCCATTGCCTCGGTGTACACGAGGCGGGTCTTCGGGTCGACCTCGCGGTACTCGCCCACGAAAACATCTGCATCGCGCCGCGTGGGGTGTCCATCTCCATCGCGATACGTCGCCGGCCGCCGACCCGGACATCCATGTCGGCGATGGGGATCTTGGCTCCCATCGGGCCGTACCAGTTGGCGAAGTGGTCGGGTTCGGTCCACATCGCCCAGATCAGATCGATCGGGGCGTCGAAGATGCGTTCGATCTGGACGTCTTTGGTGTCAGCCTGTTCGGGTTCTTTCTTGCTCGGAGTGGTTTGGAGTGTTCGCACGTACTGGTCCATGCGGTCGAATCGGTCGTCCCAGATGTGGCGGTACTGCTCGGCCCAACTCGCCACCGTCGCGAGCGCAGCGGGGTCGATGATGCACGGCCGGAACTGTGCTCGCCGGCCACGCGTGATCAGCCCGGCATGTTCGAGGACCTTGATGTGTTTGGAGATCGCCGGGAGTGTCAGGTCGAATGGAGCGGCGAGATCGTTCACGCTGGCCTCACCCTCTGCCAGGCGGGCAAGGATCGCTCGGCGCGTCGAGTTCGCCAAGGCGGCAAACGTCTCGTCGAGCCGCTCGTCGTTCAGTGTTGCGTTCGCCGTCACCACCATCAATCCATCAACTTTCCATACTGGCTAATTAACATATGTGGAAAGTATCACCTCTGACTGATGGATACCAACCATCGTCAAGGCGATTTCACTCTGTGGACGAAAACCGTCGCTTCGACGTCTCTGTCGACACCAGCGACTACCCGTACCCGATGCGGATGATGCGCGGCTGCGTCGGCGATGAGTTGCTGCGCGGATTCGTGGTGGTCCGCGGCGGGCGCGGGATCGTGGGGCACGATGGGTTGGTGAGCGAATGGACGAATGAGGATCGGGCAGCGGCACGAGCATTCCTGCAACGGAGCGAGGTCCGATTGTCGACGTTGCATCGGGTGGCCACTGCGCTGCTGTCGGGTGCCGGGTTGATGGTGTTGTTGCCGGCGATCGTCAAGGATCAGGTGGTCGGAGTGCTCCACACGCTCGTGACGGCGCCTGCCTCGCTCAGTCATGCATTCTTGACCGCAGCCGCGGTGACGGTGTTGGCGGTTCCGCTCGTCGTGTTGTTCTTGTTGCTCGGTGATCTCACCCGCTTCTATTTCCATGCGCAACATGTCCCTTCGACCGGAGCGCCGGCGTTCGCTCCGCGGTTCACGCTGACCGGGCTCCGCCTGCCGAGTGGTGAACTTTCCGTTGCCGCCGACAGCGATCTGGCCACGGCGAGGCTGTCGGACTCGACGATCGAGTTGTTGATCCCATCGAACAACTCGGCTCGAGCGGCGATCGATCGGAAACTCGATGCGTACGGCGGGTTGAACCGCGATGCGAGTCCTGGAGATCGGGGCAGGGTCGACGGGATGCTCGAACTGGTCGCCGCTCGGTCGCGTCCGTTGGCCGAGGAAGTCGCCAAGGTCGAAGCTGGCATGGCCCGCCATCTGTTGCGCCTCCAGGTGATCGTGATGCGCTACGTCAAAGCACTGCTCGCCTTCCTGACCACCGCGTTGGCGGTCTTCGCTGCTGCGGCGGTCACGTCGGACAACCCCACGCTCGACCCGGTCCACGAGGTTTGGCTGATCGTGATCTTTGCAGTGTGGGCGCCAGCGATCGTGGCTGCCGTGTCGTCGCCGGTGCGTTGGCTCACCGCCCTGTTGCGCTCCGAGGGCTCGACCGTCAACTCGGTCGCCGCCGACCCGGAGTTCACCCGCATCGAGCGGATCACGATCGTCGCGGCCGCTGTCGTGTGGCTACTCGCTGGCGGCGCAGCGATATCCATCGCCGTCAACGAACACCCGGGCCGTGGCGCCCTCGTCACCATGTTGGTGTGCCTCGCTGTCACCGCGTTGGCGGGTGGCCTCGCAACCGCACGATCGATCGCCACGCCGACGACCCGACGAACCAATCCGTAGCCGGCAGCAGGCAACTCCGCCCCCGCCGCAGGTGACAGCGTCGCCCGGCTCGGATGTAGGCCCTATCGAAGGACTGCCACGGCGACCGACCCGACGCGTCGTACACGCGAAAGCCGGTGCGCGCTTTGCAGGGGGTTTCCTCACCGACGCCGGTCTGAGTCTCACCACCGAGTTCTGGCAACTCGCCGCCTGACCGACAGGCACGGTCGTGTCAGTCGAGGCGTGTTGCGGCCAACGTCGCCGACATCGGCGTGCCACGATCGAGAGGTGATCGTCTCCGTGCGTGTGCACCCTCGAAGCCGTCGACCCCGCGTCGAACAACATGGAGACGGTTCTTGGGAAGTGTGGCTTCGCTCCCCACCCGTCGACGGCAAAGCCAACGCCGAGCTGATCGACATCATCGCCGCAACGATCGGGTGCCGGCGCAGTGATGTCACCATCCGCACGGGAACCTCCGGAACACGCAAACTCCTCGAAATCCCTGATCCTTGACAACCGACGGTCACGTCCTCGGCATGCGGGTACAAGGGGCCGACAGCGATGGCCGGACGCGGAACACGGCAAGCCGCCCCCCGTCGCTGCCTCCGAGGCAGCCCACCCGTCGGTCCCGAGATATCGAGCCCGATGGCGTCCCGTTCAAGGGCACAGCACGGTCGTAGGAGTTTGGATGCCCACAATAAGCAGCGCTGGTGAGTGCGATGGACATCGCCATGAACGAGCACGGACATGCCCGGAAAACCGGATCCGTTGTGGTCAACCGCGACGTGGTCCACGCGGTGGGTTTCTACACAGCCAACATGCCGGACAGCTCCGTCCGGACGATCACGCGAGCACCAAGTGACTATCCCGAGGGCCAAGAGGGTGACGTGCTCACCGGCGAGTGCACCGTCGCAGGTATCCCGTGCCTCGGGCTCAACGATTGCGCCGGCGACCGCGCCGAGCGAAACGTTGTCGTTCAGATCGCCAGCGACGACCAAGCCGAGACTGATCTGCTGTCGCGTCTCCTCGTCGACAGCGCCGGCGAGGCGAGCGCCTGTGGCTGGTGCAAACACCGCTGGGGCTGTCATTGCAGATCACCCCACGGATCGCACCGAAGCGATGACCTACCCGATCCGACCGTCGCCGAGCGCGTGTTCGACGCGATGATGACCATGGCGCAAGATCGTCCACGGCGCCATCGAACAGACCCGAACGGGCTGACCCGCCGACAACGGGATGACAAGCAGTGACAAGATTCGAGACTTGCCTTGTCACAGTTTTGTCACTGCGACGGGAGCATACGAGACGAGATGGAACGCGACGAGACCTACCCACGGAACCGCGAATGCCCTGGTAGATCGCTACGAGAACGGATCGAACCCGAAGAGCTAATACGAGATTCCGATTGCTCATAACCCGAAGGTCACAGGTTCAAATCCTGTCCCCGCCACCAAAGAAAGCCCTTCTATAACTGAGGTGCCTGCTCCGGTAGGGGTTGGTGGTCACGTAGGGTGACCTTGGGAGGGGTGCTGGCCGCAACGGAAAAGCCGTGGGCTTCGGGCTCGTTGACCTGATTGTTGCTGGTGCTCGTCTCCCGAGCAGACCCGGTTGAGGAGATTGGTGAGGACCTGGTTCAGGCCTGTGAGGGTCGGGGTTCTGATGCGCCGGATGACTTCAGATGGTCGGGTGGCCTACGTGGCTGCCGGTTTCTGTCTGGGCGGGTGGTGTCGGGGGTCAACCCGAGGGTTCGAGCGTGCTCGAGGGCTCTCCCGTCACAACATCCATGCGGCTGCCCGGAATCGTGATTGTCGAGGCCACTTTCCGGGGTGCTGCTCCAGCAGGACAGGAGAACCCTCGATGTTTGTTGAGGCTAGCCAACCCGGTGTTATCGCCGGGATCGACGCGGCGGTTGTCGCCGCACATCATGTCGCTTTTCGTGATGGTGATCGGTGGGTCCGGTTCAAGGTCCAGCCGACGTTGGCGGGGATGGCGGAGTTGACTGAACGGCTCCGCCCGTATTCGGGGGCGATGGTGACTGCAGAACCGACCGCGGGGACGTGGTTGCCGTTGGGTGCAGCTGTCCGGGCGGCTGGTTGCCGGTTTCACGTGCCCAAACTGCTCCAGGCAATCAAGGCCGAACTGAACAAGCAGCACGGCAACGGACGGGAGGACTTACTCGAGGTCGCCTTCGCCGATCCGAATGCCCTTGACCTCCCCGACAACCAACTCCGACTCACCGAACTCCGCTCCCAACTCGACACCGCCTGAGTTCGTCGATCGGGTGAAGCGGCCGGCCCCATCCTGGGAAGCTCGCCGGAGTGGCGGCAGTTTTGTAAGGTCGATGCACGTCCAACCCCTCCCCTTTTGTGAGGTCAACACGATCGCTACCCCTCCCCTTTTGTGAGGTCTATGTGTAGCATGGGAGCGTGAGGGATGACGAACTGCGCCACCACCTGAACAGCTCGAACCCATGGTGGCTGGCCGCAGCGCGTAAGTCGTCACCAACAGCTTGGACGTCATCACACCGACTCCTCAAAGCCCGCGACCAGAGCGACCTGGGCTACCGGCCGGACGTCCTCGCCGACATCTCGGGCGGCACGATCACGGATCGCTTGGTTGTTCTCACCGGTCCGCGTCGCGTTGGAAAGTCGGTCGCCCTACTCGACGTCGCCGCTGCGCTATGCGGACGCGAAGGAATCGACCCTCGCCAGGTCATCCATATCCCGTGCGACGAGTTTCGACCAACCGATTTGCGCAGGGCGCTGACGCTGGGACGGGACATGACCAAGGTGGTCGACCGCGCCGGGATCACTCGACGCGTCTGGCTGCTCGACGAGGTGACCGCCGTCGACGGATGGACAGCAACGCTGAAGTCGGCACGAGACGGAACGTTCTTCGGCAATGACACTGTGGTCGTCACAGGAAGCAGATGGTCGGATGCCGCCGACATCGAAGGCCATCTCCTCGCTGGCCGGGCCGGCACCGTTCCCGGGCGTCGGCTCCGTCACTTGTTCCCGATGACTTTCCGCGACTTCGTCGCTGCGACGCACCCCGAACTCGTACGACCCGACGCAGTCCACCCATCGGACCTACAGTCGCCGACGGTCGCTGCCGCGCTCGACGAGATCGCCTTCGACATCGACGGGTACGACCTCGCATGGCAGGACTACCTCACCGCTGGAGGATTCCCGAGAGCAGTGTTCGAGCACGCGACGAATGGAGCGGTGAGTGACACCTATCTGCGTGATCTCGCCGGATGGCTCCGACGCGACCTGCACGATGAGGGTCCCGCTGACTCGTTGCCGCTGCTCCTCGACACCATCGCGTCCCGATCGACAAGCCCGATGAACATCGCCTCAACATCGCAGGACCTCGGTTATACGGCCGATGTCTTCCGGCGCCGGATACACGCGTCTCGTATCGAGTTTCGCTGCGATCTGGTGCCCCCAGCGCCATGACAACGGACGAACGATCCCCGGCGCTCAGAGCAAGCTCTACCTCACCGACCCGATCCTCGCCTGGTTGCCGAGCCGCCTACGTTCGGGTTGCGAACAGCCGGCATTCACAACACTGAGCGAGGCGGCCGTTGCCGTGGCGCTTGCCCGTCGCATCGACGACATCCAAGAGGGCCGCTGGACCGTGAACGACACCATCGGCTACGCCCGCACCACGTCGTCCAACGAAATCGATCTCACACCGGTTTCCGCACCTACCCCTGCAGGCATGGCATGGACGACACCGATCGAAAGCAAATGGGTCGGCACCGGATGGAGATCGGAAGCCCGCGTGCTCGAAGCGAAACACGACGCCGGCATCGTCGCGACCAAAAGCATTCTTGACCTCGACCACCCCACGTGGGCCGTCCCAGCCCCACTCGTAGCGCTCCTCCTCGGATAACTGCGGCTCCCGAGAACCCGAAGAGGTGTCAACGAAATGTCAACGGAACTGCCGCCAACAGGCGTCTACGAGGGTCTACAGGAGTCTTGAACGAGGCGCAAGATCTACAACTGGCCGAGCACATCGATCGGCATGGCCGCCGTGTGATCGGGCAGACGAAGCGGCGGGACGCGCCACGCAACCTCGCCGGGAACGTCGAGCATCACCCGGCTCGTTGCCAGAACGAATAGCGATGGGCACGCAGTGGTGAGCGCAACCACCAGCGGAGTGATGGCCTCGACGACGTGCTCACAGTTGTCGAGGATCAACCGGCACGAAGCACCGTCGAGGGTCCGTCGCACCGCCTCGGCGAATGGCACCTGCGTCGAACTGCTGATCCCGAACTGCGCACGCATCACACCCTCGACATCGTCGCTTCCCAGCGGCGCCAGTTCCACCCAGCGGACGCCGTAGGTGAAGTCGTCGAGCATTGCGGCGCCGACCTGCTGTGCCAGTCGGGTCTTGCCCGCGCCGCCCGAGCCGGTTGCCGTGACCACCCGTTCCCGCCGCACCAACCCGGCCAGCGTGTCGATTTCGGCAAGCCGCCCGATGAACGGTGTGAGCGCAACCGGCAGATTGTGCGCCGCCGCCACCGGCGCCTTGAGCGGAGGAAACTCGTCCGGCAGTCCGGGGTGCACGACCTGCCGGGCAAACGCGGCAACGATCGAGTCGCCCTCGCCCTGCTCCTGCGGACGGATACCGCCGTGGTTCGCCACGCTCGCTGCGAGTAGTTCGTAGTGCCGGGCGGTCGCCACCCGCATCGCATCAGCCGGTTCGCTCGACCACATCCGAGTCGAGCCCTCCACGTCGGTGAGCAGGAACGTTACGGTCCCCGTCGGCAGCGCGAATGCCTGCTCAGGAGACGTCACCCCGACCTCGCCCGTCGGTACTGTCGCTGCAGCCCAACAAGTCCGGTCGCCGACGAAGACGATTCATACGATGTCATACTCGCATGATCGACCCGATCGCGAATCACGTCGTCCCCCGACTGGGGGACCCCATCGGGGGACCTACAACTTGCAGCACCGATGCCGGGCCGTCGCTGCGCTTGAAGAACTACCGGCAGGCGTTGTGTGCCCATCGCCGCCGAACTCTGCACTCTGCAGCTACTCTGCACTCTGCACGTGCAGAGTTCGGTAGGTGCAGAGTAGGAGTGTTTCGTGTTCGTTCAGACAGTCCAAGAGTTGGACGACTTGTTGGTCGGGTTGCGTGCAGCGCGGGGTGATCATCAGTGGATCGAGGCGAAGCGTGCGCGTTCGGCGATGCCGACTGAGCTTTGGAAGTCGCTGTCGGCTCTGGCCAACTCGAGCGGCGGCTTGGTGGTCCTCGGGGTAGACGAACAGCGGGGCACCTTCGCTGTCACCGGCGTTGAGGATCCGGCCAAGATGTCCGCCGATCTCCAGAGTCTGTGCTCTCGGGCAGAACCGCCGTTGCGTCCAGCGATATCGATCGTCGCCCACCCTGACGGCGCCGTGGTCGTCGGCCATGTCGCGTCGGTGCAACGGTCCTATCAGCCGTGCCACTTTCCTGATCATGGTCCGGTCCAACAGAGTTCATTCGTACGTGTGGGCGACGGTGATATCCAGCTGACACCGGTCGAGGTCGACGACATGTTGGCAGTGCGAAGCCCGAGAGATGACAGTCGTCGTCCGGCACCCGACGGGGCAGGGTTCGAGACTCGAGCCCTGAACGCTCACTTCGGGCGACGTTCTGTAAGCCGCAACGTCGTCCTTCGCCGCGCTGGGGTGGTCACCGAGACTGATACCCCAACGTTGGCGGGGTGGCTGGCTTTGGGCCGACATCCCGGTGACGTCAGCCCGCTCGGCCGTGTGGCCTGCATGGCTCAACCGCGACCGGGAGACCCACCCGGATCGCGTCAACGCGGAACGCATATTGAGGGCACAGTCGGCGAAATCCTCGATGGGGTCCTCGGCTGGCTCGACGACCAAATGGGCCTGGTTCAAGTCGATCGACAAGGACGCCTGGTTGACGAGCTGGACTACCCACGAGCCGCCCTGCGTGAGGCACTCTCGAACGCCCTGATGCACCGCAGCCTCAGCCCGTCAGCAGAGTCAACCTCTATCGCCGTGCGAGTCACCGACTCCGCCGTGACCATCACGAACCCGGGCGGGCTGCACCCCGGAGTCGATCCACATCGACTCGGCCTGAGCCCACTCTCCACACCCCGGAACTACGCGCTCGTGCATCTCTGCGGACAACTCACAAGCCCCCAGGGGCTACTCCTCGTCGAAGCCCAAGCGTCAGGCATCGCAAGGGCAGATCGACTCTGCCGCGATGCGGGCGTAGCGCCGCTTGTCTTTGCCGTTCAACCGGCGATGTTCAGCGCGGTCGCGATTCGCGGTCGCCTCGACCTCGCCCGGGTCGCGACCGAATGGCCCGCTATCGCACACGACCCAGCTGCGCTGCGCATCGTCGCCTTCATCGATCGCTTCGAACGACTTCGTGCCGAAGATCCGTCAAGCGTGGCGTACCAGGTGATTCTTGACGCTACGACCGCATCACGTCTCCTCACCCCGGCGTTGCCTGAACAAACGATCTCGCTGCTCGAATCCCTCGCTGAGGCCCGTGTCCTGCGCTTGGTGCCGCAGTTCGAGCGGCTCGCGTGGACGCTCGCTGATCGGGGCGAATCGTCGAAGCAGAAACTACTGAACGTTGCTCGCACCGACGCCGTCGCGGCCATCCTCGACGCGATCGCAGCGACATCCGACGGGCAGCTTCGCCCCCACGATACCCGACTCGACGTCGCCGAGCGGGCGATGCGGAATGCATTCAAACGCGCCGCCGACGCGGGCCTCATTGAGGCGACCACCGACGGCCTACACGACCCGAATCGCGCCTACCGCCTGACCGAACACGGACGCCGTCAGCTGGCTCGGACACGAACACCATGACCCTGCCGCCAGGACAAGAACCCGACGAGATGTCAACGAAATGTCAACGAAACTGCCGCCAACCGGTGTCTACCAGGCCTACAGGGGTCTTGACGGAAGTGACAAAAAGGACCTTTGAACAGGCACTACGCTCATAACCCCAAGGTCACAGGTTCAAATCCTGTCCCCGCCACCAAAGAAGCCCTGGTAGATCGCTAGATCGGCCAGGGCCTCTACCGTTGTGGTACGCGTTCTACCGGCGGTTCTACCGTCGAAGTCCGGTAGAGACTGATGTTCGTCGTCGTGGTAGCCGAGCGGCGGGAGTGACGAGTTGTTCGTAGGTTCGTGCGGCGTCGGCTCGCATGCCCGGCAGGATGTGTGAATCGGCCGATGCTCTTCTGTCGATGCCGGGGTCGAGTTCGTGTAGGTGCCAACGTAACGGGTTGACCGCTTTTGTGCGTTCTTGCAGGAGGTTCTCGCGGTGATCGATCAGGAGCCGCAGTTCACGTTCGGGCCCGTCAAGCCGGCCGACGGGCAAGTCTGGCTCGCGTAGGGCTGCCCGGGCAACGGCCAACGCGTCAATCGGGTCGGACTTGCCGTAGGTGCGGGCCGAGTCACGGGCTTTAGCCATCAGCTTGGGTGGAACGCGCACAATGCGTTCCCCAGCGAACAACAAATCGCGTTCCAACCGGCGAGACAGCTGGCGGCAATCTTCGATTGCCCACAAACGGTCGCGTGGTGATTGCTCGACCGCCCAGCACAACAACGCCAAACGGGCCGCCGTGGTGGTCCCCACAGTTTTGGTTGCCAGCTTCTTGCCAACAGCGTCAGCGGCAACGATTGTGCGGCTGCGTTTGTGGGTATCAACCCCGAATATCATGACCATGGTCTCCTTCATCAACAGGTGTGAGGTGGCTCGAACCGGTCGGTGGGCATACCCCAGTCAGGATGTGTTCAGGCTCTTCTCAAGCCACATCGGCCGGTTCGCACTTCGTTCCGAGGGCCGCAAATCGGCCGGAAGCCACGAAGGCCAGGGTTTTGCTGAGCGAACCCCCAGAACACCTTCAATCATGACACTGGGGGGTTTTGCATCAGGTCCCATTCAACCGAGCGTTTTGGCCCGCACAACGTGTCAGTCGTCTCCGGCGTTGAGCTGGCGCATTTCGAATACGTGGCGTTCGCGGCGCAGCTCTTGTTCCAGTTCGGTTTCGGTTGGGAGGACCGGGAGGTACTTTGCTGCGAAGATCGATTGGTGATCGGCGAGTAGCGAGTAGCGCGATGGCTTCGCTTCGTTCGGCGCACAGGATCAGCCCAATCGTCGGGTTGTCATCGGGGCCGCGAACTTCGGCCTCCCAGTAGCGAACGTAGAAGTCCATTTGCCCGATATCGCTATGGTCGAGCTTGCCAGCTTTCAGGTCGATCAGAACGAACGCCTTGAGCAAGTGGGAGGAACGCCTGCAATTGGTCAATGAGCGCCTGTTCCAGCTCTCGTTCGGTGTACGAGTAGCGATCTGGCAATCCGACGAACTCCAGCACGTACGGATCTCGCAACAGCGTCTGCGGGTCAGCCAGCTCCACGTCGGCCTCTACCGGTCGAGCGCCGAGGCCTCGCTCGAAGTATCGGGTCGCGATTTGGCGTTCAAGTTCCCGGGTGCTCCACCGCCCACGGATTGCTTCGTTCATGTAGAACGAACGTGAGCCTGGGTCGTGTACGCGGGTCAGCAGCCTGTAGTGCGTCCATGACAACTGGACTTCGATCGTTGGCCGATCGGCTCTTTCCGGGAACTCTCCGGATGATGTGCGACGCGGCGCGTCGCAGATCTCGAAGCTGTTGAAGAACTGCCGCATCAGTCGGAGGTTGGTGGAGTCAAATCCACGGCCGAACGCCGGCGTTGTGCACGATCCGCCGGAATTCACCTCGTACACCGCATGCGGATGGATCGTCTTGCCGTCGCCGTCGGTGAACACCCACTTGTCGGCGTTGTCGATGCCGACAGCGGCGAACGCTACGGTCTGGAACGCCCGCCACCCGGCGAGGACCGCGAGGGTGGTGTCGTCCAGTGAGATGGCGCGACGCGCCGTTTTCGTCTTGCCTCTGGTCTCGTGGACCTGTCTGGCACTTGAGCTTGTGTTCGTTCAACACAACTGGTATGTTGTGTTGATGATCCCGCAGTTGGTCGATGATCGTTTGCCTGTGGGCGAGTGGGTGGCGACGTGGCCTGAGGTGGTAGATAGGTTCGGGACGTCGGCGTGGCGTCTCCATCTGCTTGATGGTTGTTGGCGGGCGCTTGGGGCGCTCAAGCTCGCCGGTTGTCGGCGGGCGTGGATCGATGGCAGTTTCGTGACCGGCAAGCTACATCCGGGTGACATCGACGGCTGCTACGACCCGATCGGTGTCGACCGATCGTTGCTTCATCCGGCGTTGCGCGATTTATCGCCTGGGCGCCCTGCGCAGAAGGCGGAGTTCGGCTGTGAGTTCTTCCCGAATGTCGTCGAGGCTGGTTCGGGTGAGTACTTCGTACAGTTTTTTCAACGTGACCGAGATGGTCAGCGTAAAGGCATCATTGTCATAGACCTGGAGGTGTTCGAATCATGATTAAGAACGAGCGGCAGTACAAGATCACTCGCAGTCGTGCCGACGAGGTGCGCAACACTGTTACGGAGTTGGAACGCGCCCCGCTCCCGGAGGGCCTCCAGTCTAAGATGCGGGAGATGCAGCTCGATGCCTTGCGGGGAACGCTCGGCGACATGGTGGCTGAACTGGCCGAGTACGATTCCCTTCACGATGCAACGCTCATTGAGGCAACGGGAATCGCCCAGTTGCCGACAGTGCTGATCAGGGCGCGTATCGCCAGCGGCCTGACGCAACACCAGCTCGCCGAGCGAGTCGGTCTCCAGGAACAGGCCGTCCAACGCTACGAAGCCAACGACTACTCCGGGGTCAGTTTCAGCCGTCTCGTTGAGATTGCCGATGCGCTCGAGCTGACGATTCACTACGACGTCCGGCTGTCCCAGGCGAGCTGACGAACTACGGCGCGGCGGAGGTGGTGGCGCGTTCCAGTTGAGGGTGCGGTCTGACAGCTCGCGCCGCAGGCGCCGGTCGCCTCGCGAAGTCGACCTGAGTCATTCCGGCGCGGTCAAGCCAGTCAGCGAGCCCGCGAATCTCCACGACCTCGCTCCGTCAGCTCATGGACCATCGATATCGGTCAAACCTGTCGGTGACGGCCGAAAACTGGGCATCCCTGCCGACACAAACGCACAGAATTCGACCGTCAACGACAGAACCCATGCCCTGAACGGTTGGCGACGCCTGTCGGAGTCCGACCGATCGACGAAGACCTATGTCATGGTTCGATGCTCGACTCACTGATTCAAAGGAAGGTCGGATCAGTGCCGGTCGCAGGCCAGTTCGTGAACCCCCGCGGTCTCGATACCAATCGGCTCCATCGCTCAGCTAGAGAGGAACATCCAAGAGTTTCGTGAGCCTTGTGTGCTGGCCACTGCTCGAAGCGCGCTACCGCTACGACCGAGTTCTCCCGAGTTGTCGGGCGTGAACGCTATGCCAGTTGGGCGCAGAGGTCGACTTGCTTGCCGGTGATGGTCTTCTCGCCGGTTTCGAGGTCGATCACGGTGCGGCCGGTGACATAGAGCATGTCGAAAAGCAAGCTCGGGCCCATCAGAAGGAGGGTGGTCTCCGGTGAACGTAGGTTTGAGCCTGAATAACGGGCCATCCGCCATCAAATCCAGGTCTGTTCCTACGCGAATCGGGATCATTCAGGATGGTGGGCTCGCACCATCGCAACTTGCGCCTTCGGTCCGAGGTCATCGAGGCATACAAGGCGCGCCTCGTCCGTGAGTGGACCGAGTACCGCTTCGAGCATCGTGAAGGCGGCGCGTTTGCGGTTGCCTGCAGTTCGCCGACTGGTAACCAAGCGCACGGCAACTTCCGCGTCGGACTCGCCGGCCAACTTGGCAGCGAGCACTACAAGGTGATCACTGTCGAGCAGTTCGACAAGGCGTTGGGAGGCTTCTTGACCCAGTTTGCTGTCTCGTTTGAGCCGAGTAGTGAGTAGCTCGTGGCGATCTGGCGCAGCAGCGGCTCCCATTGCACTGCTTGGACGCGGCCGCGGGCGGGGCACTCGACACGAGCGGCGCAGATTCGAGTCGGCCAAATTCTTGTCATCAATTCCGGTCGGACAGCTGATCGGCACATCGAGCGGCTCGGCACGTGCGACCCGAGGGAATGCGAGGTCCGACGCCGTAGCCGTCAGCTGCCGGGCAAGAATTTCGGTGGCCACGCCGTCAGGTGGATGTTGCAGCCCGTAGTCGGAGTAAGTCGTCGGGTCGCCGATTGGCGGGTTGTTCACCAGTAACAGACGACCGCTCCACCATTTCCGCCGCCGCTGCGCCCACCGCCCGGTGCCGGGTGATGCCCGCCGACGCTCCACTCGATACAGAAGCCTTTGAATTGGGCTTCGTACAGTCACCCGGGTTATCCGCGTGTGCGGCCCGCGTGCCGATCACCATCGGCAACGCGATCGCGACCATCGCAAGTGCGACCCGGCGAGCGTTGATCCGCCGCTGCCAGGCTTCGGACAATCACCAGCGGAAGTCTGGGTGAGGTCACGCAGCAGCCATTGATCGCCGGACTTCACCCATCACCACCTCGCCAGCGGAGATGCCGCCGGACGATTCGAGGACGGTGCTGTCGGCGTTGGCTGATGATCGTGATCGTGTCAAACGTGCAGACGAACACGGACGCTTCCGTCGCCGACTGAGCGAGCACCTCGTTCCCGGACTTTCGGCCGACGGTGTGACTCGAATCTGGCTCAGTTCCGACGGTGTAGAGTCGGTACAGTTCGGGCGGATGTGATTCCGAGGCGGTGAGCGACTGCCGCGGCCTCGACGCGGTTCGTCACGCCAAGCTTGCGCAGGATGTTGGAAACGTGGACGCTTGCCGTCTTGGCGCTGATGAACAGTTGCCCGCCGATCTCTCCGTTCGTTCGGCCGATTGCCACGAGGTCGAGGACCTCACGCTCGCGGGTGGTCAGCCCGAGACCATCGTCAGGTGGCAATGGCTTCGACACGCAGGCTTCTTCTGCTCGAGGAAGGTCGAGGCGAGCGTGGAGCGCTAGGGCGTTGATGTCCGCGAGGAGCGGTGCGGCATGCATTGACTCCGCGATGTCGCGGGCGATCACCAGTTGGTCCGAGGCGGCTCTTCGCGCTGCCACGGAGCGCCCGGTCGAGTCGGCGAACTGTCCCTCCGCCAGGCGGTAACGGGCATATGCCTCCGGCCACGAGGAAGCGATCGCATGCCAGCCCTCGGCGAGGGCCGCCCACTGTTCGGCGGCGGGCTCGTCCCGCAACCGAGCCAACTCGGCTTTCGCCTGCGCGAGGTGCAGAGCTTCGAGACGTCCGGAAGGCGTCCATTCACGTTCGATCCGATCGATCCATCGTGCCGCCAGAACGGCCGCAGATGCCTGGGAACCCGGGCGCAGCTGCGGCGGCTCGTTCGAACTTCGGTCGGCTATCAGGCGAATACACGTCGACACGAGGCACTCAACGCCATACGACACGTCACCTCTCGGCGCCCGGTCGAACAACGCAGTGGTGAGTTCGACCGGATCATCGAGAAGCCCAGCGGCCGACTCGTACTCGAGAACGAGGCCGCCCCAATATGCGAGGAACTCGAACCAGGTCCCGGATCGAACCAACGCCCGTAGCTGGTCAAGGAGTAGAACTGCTTCATCGAGTCGTCCCTGACGGACAAGGGCCCATGCCCAGGAGGCTGCGGGCGAAACGTCTCCATCGACGCCGTCAAGAAGATCTTGTAGTTCTTCGAAGACTCGCTCGGCCTCATCCCAACGTCCGAGCTCTACAAGAGATTCCACCCATTGGCCAGCGAGCCATCCACCGCGCGGCCCGCCAAGGCCGCTCCTGCGCGCCATCTCGACTCCCCGTTGCGTCGCGGACAAAGCTTCCTCGAACCGGCCGACGATCAAGGACGCGTAGGTCAGATCCCCGAGCGCGTTGAGGGTACGTTCGGCCGACACGCGCGGGCCACACATCGCGACGGTCGCACGGGCGTTGGCGAGTATCACTTCCGACTCAGCTGTCATCGAAGTCGCCCGACCGAATGCGCACCGCGCCAACACGAGCACGTCTGGATCGCCGACGGCCGTGGCCACCGCGACAGCCTCCTGCGCAAATGCGAGTGCGTGGTCGGGACGGCTGTGGTTGTAGACCTGGTCGTATGACGCATGGGCCAAAGCTTCAGCCCTGGCCGCTGTTGGTGGCGCGTCAGGGATCAGGGCGAGAGCGCGTCCGGCTGCGTCGGAGCACTCCTCCCAACGGTTCGAGTACCTGTACAGGTCCCGCAGCAGCAGCCAGACCTCCCCTTCGCGTCGCGGGTCGGGGCTTGCCAACTCGGCAGCAGCGCGAAGGGCATACTCGATCGCCGGCCCGATGCGACCGGCAAACTCCGCAGCTTGCGATGCCGCCACCAGCAACGTCGGGTGGTCCATCGCGACGAGAGTCGCCGGTGAGGCGACGCCCTCCCACATTTCGAGTGCTCGCCCGAAGTGACCCTCGGCTTCGGCTGCTACGCCCGAGCGCATCGCTTGTTGGCCGGCGGTGATCGTCGCCCGCAACGCGCGAGGTAGGTCGTGCGCCGCGCACCAATGACGAGCGATCTCTCCGGATCGACCGGGTTGGTGAAACTCGAGTTGCTGCGCCAACTGGGCATGCACGGCGGCGCGCCGCCCGAGACCGAGTTCGCCGTAGAACACCTCGCGAGCCAGTTCGTGACGGAACTGAACCTCACCGTCATTAGGCACCAGCAGCCCCGATTGGAACAACTCGTCCAGCACCGCGTCGAGCGTCGGAACATCCAGGTCACACACCGCGCCGAGTACCGCCGGCAGGGTCGATCGCGAAGCGGCGGCGACAGAGGCGATGTCGAGCGCCATGTCGTTGAGCAGCGAGGCCCTGGCGAGGATCACCTCGCGCAGAACGTCGGGCAGACCCTCAATGCCAGCGGCGCGGGCGGCGACGAGTTCTTCGACGAAAAACGGAACCCCGCCGCTCATGCGATAGACATCGTCGACAACGCCGTCACCAAGATCGATCGAGGCGATCGAGGCGATCAGTTCCCCCGTCGCCGTTCGACTCAACGGGTGCAACTCGATCCGCTCAGGACGCATCCGCCTGGAGAGGTCCGCTAGCGTGCGCAAAAGGCTGTGTCGGCGGTGCAATTCATCGCCACGAAACGTTCCCACGATCAGTACGGGCCCAAGTCTGCTGGCGCCGGTCAACATCGAGAACCACGCGCGTGTCGAGGCGTCGGACCAGTGCAAGTCCTCGACCACGAGTACCATCGGCCCTCGCTGAGCCAGGCGGCGTAGCACCCCAACGGCGAGTTCGCACACGGCCGAGAGCGACATGGGGTTCATCACTCCATCGTCATATCCGGTAAACACCCGGCCAAGTGGTTGCCTCGCGACGCCCATAACGAGCCCGAACGCGTCCTCGTCGAGATCGTCGACCAGCCCTGCAACCATCTCGTGTAACGGAGCAAGAGGCCGAATCTCATCACCGAACTCGACGCATCTCCCCAGCAGGAATCGGAACTGACGCGCAGTCGCGCGGGCAGAGAGTTCCGAAATGAGACGGCTCTTTCCCACGCCCGCATCACCCGAGACCAACAACACCTTCGATGTCAAGCTGTTCGTCACCGAAGCCAGCGCCTCGTCAAGACGTTGCACTTCCGGTTGTCGACCGACCATCACCTTGCTGACCGTGACCACAGGCATGACATACATACTCGCCCTGCCGTCAAGCGCCAGCGCCCCCGACCTCAGGATCGGGGGCGGGGGCGGGGGCGTCGGATGCAATGAACCAGCGCTCGCTGTCTATCTATCGACGGGATATCAGTCGACGGGTCGCATGAAGCGCTTCACCGCTAGATCCCCGATCGACGCTCCTCGCTTCAGGCCGGCCTCGACCGCACGACGAAAGTGAAACCCAACAAGGATCCGCGATTCGCCATTCTCGGCGGCTGCGTCGGAGAAGCTGTCGAACGCACGCAATACTGGCGTCGAGTCGTTGCAGGTGTATCCAGTGGGCATCGTCAGGCTGCAGGTCGAGAATCCGATGTTGTCGGTGCCGAAGAACCGTCTCAGTACCTGAGCAGCGACTGCGCCCTCGACGCTGTGGGCCGAGTCGTAGTCCGGGATCGGTGGTGTCGTTCTCAACGGACTCCACGTCACGTCGGCGGTGGTTGCCGGATTGCCGTCGTCGTCGGCATTCTGGATAGCGGTCACTGGCCGCCAGTAATTGAAGTGGTATTTCGTGTCGAACGAACTGATGTAGCCATCGGCGAGCGCCATGTTTAGCAGGCCGAATAGGCGAGCTGTCGCCCACTGATCAAGCTCGGCGTCGGCAGCGACCGTTCTGGCGATACGGTTCCATTGCAGCGGTGAACTCTCGACCCAGAAGAGTGCAATCTCGGTCTGTTCAGCTGTGCGGTCGCTCGGAGTTGTTACTCCGTTGCCGCCGAGCCGTTTCACCTCGTTGACATCGGCGGCGTATCGACGACTGGTGAGCGCATCAGGTGGCCGCGGACGAAACTGCGTGCTGTCACGCAGCAGGAATGGGGTCACCGTCCCCCAACCGGGAGCGAAGACGAATGGCGTGCCCGGTGTGAATCGATACTCGCCAGGGTTCGTGCCCTGCGGGTAGGCGTCGTCGATCAGTCGCGTGGCTGAGCCGTCATCGGCCCGCTCGGCTATCACGGCGTCGGCAGCGCTTCGACCGAGCTCGATGCCGCGGGTCTTGCTACGACCGTCCGGAATCGCGGCCAACGCCGCGGAGTAGTGCGCTTCGACGCTTGCGATGCCCGCGTCGATGCACGCCTGGGGAAATGGCGCAGGTAGCGCGGCGAGCCCCGAGATGAGGACGTTTCGGGCGGCTGACGACACGGCGGCCTGAGAGGAAACCCGGCCGCGGACGCTTTCACTGAAGGCATACGGCTCGGAACGGCGATCGATGGCATTCAACGCATCGTGGATCGCGATATGCATCATCGCGTAGAGCCGCGACTCGTGAAGTGGGTTGTCCGTCGGCGCTATGCACGCAGCGATCGCCGCGGTCCCGGCATTGGCATTCCAGACCAGAACAGCGTTACCGGCAAGGTCCTCGCTGTAGCCTCGCTCTTGATCGGTGGACGCTACGTTTCCTGCCATCACCACGTTCGAGGCGATGGCCATGAGAATCACCGAAGTTCTCAATAGGCGAACGGATCTGCGGCTGCGGACTGTCTTGCGGGCCTGAATCATGACTTCTCCTCCGTGCTCGTGGACCACTGAACCGAACGGATTCAGTCGGGCAACGAGCCCTCGATCCCGAGGCATCATCTGCCCTCGGTGTCGCCGCAGACATTGGGCAGACACCTCATTCGCATCGGTCAGCTACCTCAGATCTCATCGAGCGCTCAAGTGAGCGACCGACCAGGCGATCCAGGTGCCAATTGTCGCCTGTGGGCGCCGGAAGAGTGTTCGACGAAGCCGGTGAGGTCACTCCACTCCGATTCGCGATCGAACAACTCCGAGGGGCGGTCGATGCTCAGAATACGAACACGAGTTTGTATAACTTGAACTTGTACTTCACGCGGGCGAGCCTGGGAAGAGTTGCCTGCTAACCCGGCAGCCCGAGCAAGCGGGCGACGATGTTGCGCTGAATCTCCGACGAGCCGCCGTAAATGATGCCGCCCACCATGTCCCGCAAGCCCCGTTCGACCCCGTACTCCGACACGTAGCCCTTGGCGCCGTGGATGCGCACGTTGGCGAGCGCACCAGCGAGCGCGGCCTCGCTGGCGCCGAGTTTGGCAAGTGCTGCGGCCATCATCGAGGCGTTCCCCCGAACCTGTAGCGCCGCGGCCTTGTAAAGCAGTAGGCGCGCTGTCTCGTGGGCGAGCTTCATGTCGGCGATCTGATGAGCGACGGCCTGGAATGTGCCAATCGACTGGCCGAACTGTTTGCGATCGTTCGCGTATGCCACGGCCTGATCGATATGGCGCTCCATTTGACCGACGGAACCTGCCAGGAGGAAGGCCCGTTCCGATTCCATCGCGCTCGAGAAGATCGACGCGCCCGAACCTTCGGAACCGATCCGAGCGCTGACGGGCACCACACAGTCGTGGAACGAAATGTCGGCGAATGGGGTGGTTCGCATGCCCATCTTCGCTCGATTGGCAGACACCTCGACACCGGGCGTGTTGCGGTCGACCAGAAACGCCGTGACCCCCCAGCGCCCGACGGCCGGGTTCACCGTCGCAAACACCATAATCACGTCGCACACCGGGCCGAAGGTCACCCACGCCTTCGTGCCATTGATCCGATACGTGTCGTCCTCGCGCTCGGCCCGGGTCTGCAGTGAGAACGCATCCGACCCCGACTCGGGTTCCGACATGGCGAACGCGCCGAATCGGTCACCAGCCACGAGTCCAGGCAGGTACGCAGCCCTTTGTTGAGGCGACCCAAATCGCTCCAATGCCATTTGAAGCGTCCAGATCTGAGCGCTGAGCGCGAACACCAGACCAGCGTCCTCACATCCGTAGCCAAGACCTTCGAAACGGAGCAGCGCTGTGATGAGGTCGAGGCCTTGCCCGCCGTACTCGGGCGAGACGACGAGGCCGTGAAGGCCGTAGTCGGCGCAGCGCGCCCAACCCTCGGTCCAGAACTCGCACCGCTCATCTCGCCCGGCGAGGTTTGGGTCGAAAAGCTCGCGGGAAGCCCATTCCGAAACCATGAGTTTCTCCGGATGTTTTTCGTTCAAGAGTGCATCTAAAGCTTGCGCAGCGTCGTAAGTGAGGGAAGGATCGGGAGAGGCGGAAGGCACGGCATCAGCATTTCATGCCGAGGAGAGGGATGGATTCGAGAGGGCGCGGTTTTTTGAAGGCGACAAGCGGAGAAGGCGACAAGCGGAGACGGTGTTGCGGTACCTGACTGATCTCGTGCCGACAGCTGCGGAAAGAAGGCCTGACGGCACGGCGGTGATCGACGGCGAGATCAGCCACACGTGGGCCGATATTGCCGATCGATGTGCCAGGCTCGCCGCCGGACTCATTGCCAACGGCGTCGGGCCGGGTGATCGCGTCGGCGTTCACCTGCGTAAGAGCGCCGAGGCGTTCATCGCAATGCACGCAGTTGTGCAGAGCGGAGCTATCGCCGTACCGCTCGATCCATCGGCGTCACCCGACTACCTCGTGTCGATCGCTCGTGAGACGGGGTGCACCTCGCTCGTGACGCACGACCTGTGCCGCTCCAGCGCCCGCCAACTCGCTACCGGTACCGCAATGGACGTCGTGTTTGGCATCGATCGATCGACGCTTGACGCCGAGCCGCAAACGCGTGTCGTCTCGAGCGCCGAGATCGCCGAGTTCGCGCCGCGCTCACCGGCGAAGGTCGATGCGCTCGACGCCGCCTACATCATCACCACGTCAGGCTCGACCGGTCGGCCGAAAGGTATCTGCCATACGCACGCCAGCGCGCTCGCGCACGTTCGTTCGATGATGGCCGCCTACGACTTCACTTGCGACGATCGCTTCAGCGACATCGCGCCGAATCACTTCGATATCTCCACGCTCGCGCTCTGGGTCACACCGGCCGTCGGTGCGACCAACGTTGTCGTGCGAGAGCAGTATCAGATGCTTCCGGCCAGCCTGTCAGCGCTCGTCGCGTCGTCGCGAATTTCCGTCTGGTACTCGGTGCCGTATCTGCTCTCCCAGCTGCTGTCGCGCGGCGCCATCGAACGACATGACTTCTCAGCGCTGCGATGGGTTCTCTTCGGCGGCGAACTCTTCCCTTCGAGCACGCTCGCCGACTTGATGCGGTCGCTCCCGTCGACCCGGTTCAGCAACGTCTACGGCCCCGCCGAAGTCAACGCCGTAACGGTTCACCATCTCGACGCGCTGCCCACCGATGACGAGACCATCCCCGTTGGCCGAGCGCTCGTCGGCTGCGAGGTTCGGCTTGTCGACACCGAAACGCACGATCTGGCCACGCCGCTGGCCAACGGCGCTTCGGGCGAGGTCTGGGTCAGGAGCGACACCATGATGCGCGGCTACTGGCAGCGGCCCGACTTGAACGACAAGTCGATTACCGCCGACGATGCCGGTCGTGCGTGGTACCGGACCGGCGATCTCGGCCATCTCGACGACACCGGACGACTGGTATTCACCGGTCGACTCGATCATCAGGTGAAGGTACGCGGCCATCGGATCGAACTCGAAGCAGTCGAGGCGGCGATCGAAGTCATCGCCGGTATCACCCACACGGTCGCCACCGTCTCTCGCCGCGCCGATGGCGCTGACAGCATCATCGCCGGGTACATCACCGACGACCAGTTCTCGCTCGAGCTCTCAGAACTCATGCGACTCGTCGGCCGCGCGCTTCCCGCCTATGCCGTGCCTGCCCGATTCCATCCGCTTTCCGGCACGCTTCCCATGACAGGGAGCGGCAAGCTCAATCGGCGAGCGTTGCGCGCCAGCCTCCAGTTGCACGACTCCGAACAAAGGACCCCCTCGTGACCGATATTCGATCAGCACTTCTCGCCTTCATCAACAGCGAGGTTTCGACCGTCGCCGTTGAGATCTCCTCCGATACGGATCTTCTGCTGACCGGAGCTGTCGACTCGCTCGGCGTGATCCGGATCACGCAGTGGATCGAGGACCACGTCGGTATCACCGTCGATCCGGCAGACGTGACCCTCGAAAACTTCCAAACCGTCGATCGGATGGTCGCCTATGCCGACGAGCGAGTGGTACCGAAGTGACCGCTCTCCGTTCGGCTCTCGAGCGGCCCCTCAGCGCAGCCATCGCCGTCGTCGTTGCCGTCGCCGCGCTCGTGATCTCGACCGCCGATCCGGCCAGTGCCCATAGCGGCAACCAGTCCTATCTCTACATCGATGTCTTCAAGACGAGCGTCAGCGGGCGTATCGAGGCTCCGGTCAGCGACATCAACGAGGTCATCGGCCTCGACATCGACGGCACCGACGAAGAAGTCTCGGCCGCCCTCGATGCCAACCTGGCGAAGCTTGGCGCCTACTTCGGGGCCCACCTCGAAATCGGCGCGGGCGGTCAGACGTGGCCGATCGAGTTCACTGCGGTCGAGCGCTTCTTTTCCAACTTGCCCGAGGCCGAAGACAACTACGCCATCGTCAGGTTCCAAGCCGACGTTGGCGAAGCCACCGTTCCGCGAGCACTCGACGTGCGCTTCGATCCCTTCTTCGACGAGATCGAAGGACGCGACGGTCTGTTGCTCATCGGTAACGATTGGGACGCTGGCGTCCTCGACAACGGCCACGAGGTCTACTCGCAGTTCAGCGCAAGGTCACGAACGCAGAACGTCGATCTCGGCGCCACCGGCTGGTTCAAGAACTTCAAGGCGAGCACCAAACTCGGCGTGAACCACATCAAGACGGGGCCAGACCACATGTTGTTCATCCTCGTGCTTCTCCTGCCGTCGGTCATGGTCTTCGCCAAGAGGTGGCGACCGTCGCCTTCGTTCCGTGCCGCGCTGTGGAAGGTGTTGAAGATCGTGACGATGTTCACGCTCGCGCACACGATCACGTTCTCACTGGCCGGGCTCGAGATCATTCCAATCCCGTCACCGCGGCTCGTCGAGGGTGTGATCGCGATCTCGATCGCCGCGGCCGCGCTGCACAATCTTCGACCGGTGTTCGAAAACAGAGAAGCCTTGATTGCCTTTGCGTTCGGCCTCTTCCACGGCCTTGGATTTGCGTCACTTGTCCAGGATCTCGACGTTCCCCGATCGACGCAACTCGTCTCGCTGGCGGGCCGCAATGTCGGCATCGAGATCGGCCAGACGGCCGTCGTGCTCGCTATGTTCCCGACGCTCTACCTGCTGCGTCGCACGCGCTATTACCGCAGCCTGTTCGTCGGCCTTTCGATCCTGCTGACGGTGGTCAGTATCGGCTGGATGATCGAGCGTGTCTTCGAAAAGGAGCTCGGGATCAGCGACTGGGTAGACCCCGTGGTCCGATTCCCACGAGCATTGATCGTGATGGTGATCGTCACGGCGGCCGCTGGTGTGACCTATCTCATCGAGAAGAAGCGCAACCACCTTGTCGACATTGCACCGTCCCAACCCGAGTCCCCGACGCAAGCCGACGCCCTTGCGTCGATCTGACGAGCCACGGTTGTTCATGCCAGATTTGTCACAGACCCCACACATGACCGGCGCATCGGTTGCGGTAACGGTTCGGTCGGGCCGTCCGTTGACAGCCATGCAACGGCCGCTTTGGTTCTCGCATCGCCAGCACGCCGGCGTTGCCGTTCAGAGCACCGCGTTGTTGACCCACATCGAAGCACCGGTCGACCCGCAACTCTTGCACCAGGCGTTCGAAAAGGTGATTGCCAAGAACGACGCACTGCGGACGCGGATCGTCGAGATGAACGGTGTGCCGCTCGCTCATCTCGATGCGCGCCAGCAGGAGCTCAACGTCGTGTTCCTCTCCCGCAGCGACGTGTTCGAATGGGCCAAGCAGCGTGTCGCTTCGGCGCTCGACATCGCCTCGCGGTGTTACGACAGCGTCGTCGTAGTTCACCCAGATGGCACGGTGTCGTGGTATCTGAACCTTCACCACGTCGTCACCGACGCAACGTCGTCGGCGATCGTGTTCGAACTGACGGCAGCGGCGTACCACGGTGACGACGTTCCCGAGTCGGCCTACTACCGCTGGGCGAGCGACGCCACCACCTCCGAGCCCGGTGTGGCCAGACGCTCGCGAGCGCTCGCCCATTGGCAGGCCCGGGAGCGTCCGGCCCCGATCGCCCGTCTGTACAAGCCTGCACGAGAACCGGCCGCCTCGGCGCCTCGCCTGCCCGTCGAGATCAGCCCCGCCGTGGCCTCAGCGGCGCTGCAGCGGCTGGGCACGGACTTGAAGGCGATCTCCACCGACCTCGGCTGGACACTGCTGCTCGCAACAGTGACTGCCGCATACCTGCGCAACGTCTCGGGTTCCGAGTCGTTCTCGATCGGTCTTCCGGTCCACAATCGCAGCGGTGCGCCAGCCCGCACGATCGTCGGGCCGGTCGTCGAAGTGTTTCCCGTCGATGTCACATTCGAGCCTGGCGATACGTTCCGTTCACTCCACAATCGCGTCGGTCGAGCCGTGCTGCGCACCCTCGCCAACGCTGTAGCCGGTACTGCCCCGCCCAGTGATGCTGCGGCCATCTTGAACGTCATCCCACGAGCGGCTGTCGGTTCATTCGGTAGTGCACCGACGACGACGACCTGGGTGCATCCCGACGCGATCGACTCGGCGCATGTGTTGCGTGTGCAGTTCACGGCGTACGGGTCCGCTGGCACCATCCCCGAACTCTCGCTCGACCTCAATAGGGCTGTGGCCGACGACCGTCACCTCGATCGGGCCGTCAGCCACTTCTCTTCGATGCTGGAAGCGATCGTCGCCGACCCCGACCAGACGATTGCGCTCGATCTACTCACAAACGACGAACGAGCCGAGATCGAGACGTGGGAATCGGCCCCCGACTTTTCGACCGCGACACCCGGCGTCGTCGAGCAGCTTCGCCGTTCGATCGCCGACCGATCCGACACGGTGCTGCGCGACGGGGTCCGAGCGTGGTCAGGTACCGACCTGCTAGCCGAAGTCGACGCACTCGCGCTTTGGCTACGCCAGTCGGGCGTTAGCGAGGGCGAGCGGGTCGGAATCGAGCTCGCGCGAAGTGCCGATGCCGTGATTGCCATCCTCGCCACCCTGGTCGCCGGTGGATCGTTTGTGCCACTCGAACCGTCGCTGCCGGCATCTCGACGCAGCGACTTGGCCCGTCGTGCCGGGTGCCGTCTCATCATCAGCGAGCTTCCAGACACCAAGGTTTCCAGCGAGCAACCAGCGCAACCACCGGCCGAGCCCGCTGGGCACCACGAGGCCTACGTGTTGTTCACCTCTGGGTCGAGCGGGGAGCCGAAGGGTGTTCCCATCACACACCTCGGTCTCGCTCGCTATCTCCGTTTCGCGGCCGAGAGCTACCTCGGTGATCACGCCATCTCCGGTGGCCGCCGCGACCTCGTGGTACCGCTGTTCAGCGCTCTCAGCTTCGACCTCACGATCACGAGCCTTTTCCTCCCACTGCTCGCTGGTGGCGAGCTCGTCGTGATCAGGCCCGACGGTCCCCGCGGGCTCGCCGTTCTCGCTGAGGACCGACGAATCAACTGGTGCAAGGCCACACCGTCACACCTCGAACTCCTGCTTCGACTCCTTCCGCCAGATCATCAACTTCGCACCCTCGTGGTTGGTGGAGAAGCATTCGGCAGCGGGCTCGCCCGGCGGCTGATCGGGTTTCGGCGCGACCTTGCCATCTTCAACGAGTACGGCCCCACCGAGGCGGTCGTGGGGTGCATGATTCACCGCGTCGAACCCGATCGCATCGGCGAACAGCTCGAGATCCCGATCGGCTGCCCCGCCCCCGGTGTGTCTTTGCGAGTCGTCGGACCCGAACTGCAACGGGTGCCTGCGGGCGCCGCGGGCGAGCTGTGTATCGCCCACGCCGGTTTGACGAGTGGCTACCTCGATGCTGTCGGGCCGTTCGTCGAACTCGACGGTGTCCGCTTCTATCGCTCAGGAGATCTCGTCCGGCTGGCCGATTCGCAGACCCTGGTCTACCTCGGCCGCATCGATGAGCAGGTCAAGGTCGGCGGGATTCGCCTCGAACCGACCGAGGTCGAGGACGCACTGATGAGACATCCGGCGATCGCCGCTGCCGCCGTCCGCCTGTGGTCACCGAGACCGGCCGCTCCCGCCGCCCGGTGCGCACGATGCGGCCTGGCGTCGAACGTTCCGGCTATCTCCTTCGACGCGGAGGGTGTTTGCAGCTCCTGTCGGGCCTATGACCGAGTCGCGCCACAGGCGCAGGTGTGGTTCAAGTCGATCGACGATCTCATCGCTCAACGCGACCGAGCGCGAACACGCCGCGCCGGTAGGTACGACTGCCTTCTTCTGTTGAGCGGTGGTAAGGACTCGACCTACGCGCTGTACCAGCTTGTGGAGCTCGGGTTCACACCCTACGCATTCACGCTCGACAACGGCTTCATCTCAGAGGGCGCCAAGGAGAACATCCGTCGCTCGGTCGCCGACCTCGGCGTCGATCACGAGTTTGCGACGACCGAGGCGATGAACGCCATTTTCCGCGACAGTCTCGAGCGCCACTCGAACGTGTGCAATGGCTGCTACAAGACCATTTACACCCTTGCGACCACGCGCGCCGTAGAGCTCGGTATTCCGCTCATCGTCACCGGCCTGTCGCGCGGCCAGCTGTTCGAGACCCGCTTGATCCCGCAGCAGTTTCGTGCCGAACGGTTCAACCCCGAGGCAATCGACCGCGCTGTGCTCGAAGCGCGAAAGGTGTACCACCGCGTCGACGACGGACCGAAACGCCTGCTCGACACCACCGTGTTCGACGGCGAAGCGGTGTTCGAGCAGGTCGAGTATCTCGACTTCTACCGTTACGTCGACGTCGAACTCGCTGAGATGCTGTCGTTCCTCGACACGCAGGCCCCATGGGTTCGACCCAAGGACACCGGCCGATCCACGAACTGTCTGATCAATGCCGCCGGAATCCATGCGCATATCACCGAGCAGGGCTACCACAACTACGCCATCCCGTATGCCTGGGATGTGCGGCTCGGTCACAAGACCCGGCAGGAAGCGATCGACGAACTCGACGACCAACTCGACTCCGACGATGTCAATCGCCTGCTCGGCACCGTCGGCTATGTGCTGAATCCGCGGCGCATCCTCACCGCATGGTTCGAGACTTCCGAAGGACACGTCGAGGCGCCCAGCCCGGCCGAACTGCGCACGTTCCTCGCCGCCGCGCTTGCGGCACACGCCATTCCTTCGGCATTCGTGATTGTCGATCAGCTGCCGCTGACGATGAACGGCAAACTCGATCATGCAGTCCTTCCTGCACCGGCGCGACTACATCGCCCGACGACAGGTATCGCTGTAGCGGCCGAAACCGAACTCGAAGCGACCGTCATCGCCCACTGGGAGCGAGTGCTGCGGACCGAACCGATCGCGGTCGACGACGACTTCTTTGCGCTCGGCGGCGACTCGCTCGACGCGCTCGAGATGATGACGTCATTGGGTGAGGCAATCGGGCGGACTCTCGACGACGAGCTGGCCTTTCTTCACCCAACGCCACGTTCGCTCGCCGCAGCGATCGACGCCTACCGCGGCGCGCCCGACGATAGGTCGAGCCGCATCCAACCGACGATGCTGGGGCCATGGTCCGAAGGTAACCCACCGCCCCTGTCCGCCGGCGAGATGGCGATTCTGTTCGAGCAGTCGCGCCGACCCGACTCGATCATGTTCAACGTCGGTCGTCTCTACCGGGTCCGCGGCGCTCTCGACGCCGAGAAGTTTGCCGAGGCGGTCAGCTCCGTCGCCGTGACCCACGTGCCGCTGACATGGTCGTACGGCGCTCAACGAAGGCCGCTCTCTGCCACTGCCGCAATCGACTTCGCGGCGAGCGACACAGCGATCGATGATGACGCGCTCGACGCCGACTTCCAGCGTGTGCACCGTGAGCCCTTCGATCTCGAACATGGACCATTGCTTCGAGTTCGACTGCAACCAATGACCGACGGGACGACGGCTGTTCTGCTCGCCAGTCACCACGTCAGTGTCGACGCCGAGAGCTTCGACAGGCTGTGGACACAAATCGATGATCACGTGGCGGGCCGACCGCTACGGTCGATCGCGTTCGACTACCCGAGTTTCGCCGAGTGGCAGCGGTCGCAGATTGCAACGGTGGACCAGCGGCTCGAATCACGCCAGCTCACCCCCGCCCGTCTGACAGTTGTGCGGCCCGCCTCGCGTGGTGCCGACGGATTTCTAACGATCGTCGCCACCGTGTCGCCGCGCTCGCTTCGTGCGGGCGCAAGCGGCACACCGTTTGCTCGCGCTGTCGCCGCCTTGACCGGGACGCTACGCCGCTACAGCGACGGTGATCTGACGACGTTCGGCATGCTGACCTCGACGCGACCGGTCGGCAGCGAAGCCGACCTGTTCGGCTACTTCCTCAACACCGTACCCGTCGATATAACGAGCACTCCCGACACGCCGCTGCACGAGATCATCGACGCCGCTGTCGCCGCAACGAGTACGAGCCTTGCCTACCGGAACACTCCCTACGCCGAGCTCGTCAGGCGGCAACGCTTCGCCGGCCGACTGCAGCCCGCCGTCGAGATACTCGTTGCCTACGACGATCTCGACGACGTTTCGTTCCAGGGGCAGCCGACCTCGCGACGAGTGCTGAGCAATGGCGCCGCTGTCACTGATCTCACGTTCTTCTTCGAGGTCAGGGACGAAACGATCGACCTGAGCCTCGAGTACCGAGGCACGGTCCTGACGGACGCTTCGGCCCGTCAGCTCCTCGGCGACCTCGATGCCATGTTGACCGCCGTCGTGCAGCGGCCGA
This sequence comes from uncultured Acidimicrobiaceae bacterium, assembly GCA_963732585.1. GTDB lineage: Bacteria > Actinomycetota > Acidimicrobiia > Acidimicrobiales > Ilumatobacteraceae > WLMZ01. The sequence continues at coordinate 61,920 of CAVSZY010000005.1, forward strand.
CGTTGCACCTCGCCGACGTGTCTCTTCGAGCACCGCTCGCAACGCTGCAAGGTCCGCCGCTGCCGGACCTGCCGGCGAGCCTCCTGCCGACAATCGTCGACAACTTCACACGCCGAGGCGGCTCGTCGGCCGTCGTGTGCGGTTCGCAAGCCATCACGTGGGCCGAGCTCGGCTCACTGTCATCGACGGTGGCAGCGCTACTCGCCGAGGTGGGGGTGGTCGCCGGCGACCGAGTTATCGTGAGCCTTCCCCGCTCGGTCGAAGCGATCGCGGCGATCGTCGGTGTGCTTCGGCTTGGCGCGACCTACGTGCCGGTCGACCCCAATTATCCCGCCGATCGGATTGCGCTTCTGGTGAGCGGTGCGAACGCAAAGGCCGCGGTTCGCCGACCGGGCCGCGACCTGACCGCAAACGATCTCGCTGTCTCGCTCGATGCCCTGCGTCGCGCCTTCGACGACAAGACGTCCGAAGGCATCATCGACGCTGCTCCTGCGGGCGACGGTCTCGCCTACATCATCTTTACGTCTGGCTCGACGGGCCGGCCGCGCGGGGTCCCGGTCAGCCACGCCAATCTTGCGGCGAGCACACTTGCGCGCCGCAGCGTGTACGCGACGCAGCCGGAGCGCTTCGTCGTCGTCTCGAGTCTCTCCTTCGATTCGAGCATCGTCGGGTTGTTCTGGACGCTCGTACAGGGCGGAACGATCATTCTCCCGACCGAAGCCGAAGTCCACGACCCCGACCTGCTCGCCCGCCTCATGGCCGAGGCGACACACACCCTGATGGTCCCGACGTTGTACCAGGCGACGCTCGAACGGGGTAGGTCGTATGCGAGGTGGCCCGGCCAGGTCATCGTCGCCGGTGAAGCGTGCCCGGCGAGCCTCGTGGCCAGGCATTATGGACTCCGCCCGGGCTCCGCGTTGACCAACGAGTACGGGCCGACCGAGGCGTCTGTCTGGGCCACGGTGCACAATTGTCGGCCTGACGACAACCCGGTGCCCATCGGTGCGCCGATACCGGGAACTTGGATCTCCATCGTGGACTCGGCGGGTGAGCCCGTTGCCGAGCACGTGCAGGGTGAGCTCGTCATCGGCGGCGCTGGCGTCGTCGTCGGCTACCTGGACGACGCCGAAGCGACAAAGCGACGCTTCGGCGGCCTCGAGGGCACGCGCCTGTTCCGTACCGGGGACCGGGCGGTTGTCGTAGCGGGCATCGTGCACTTTCTCGGTCGCATCGATGACCAGCTCAATGTTGGAGGGGTTCGTGCCGAACCCGAAGACATCGAACGCGTGCTGCTCACCGACAGTTCGATCGGCGCCGCCGTCGTCGTTGCCGTCGATCCGAGATCGGTCGAGGAACTGTTGACGTCGGCCGACGCCACGACCCTCGGCGACCTGATGTCGAAGGCAGCAGACTGCGCCGACCCGGCTCGTGAGCTCGTGCGACTTCTGCGCACGTCCGACGCAGCTGGAGTGTGTCTCGTTGCCCACGTCGAACCGTCTCCGGGTGCCACAGTGGACCTCGAGGCGCTGCGCGCTCGGGCGGCCGCGGTGCTACCGGCCGGGTTGTGCCCGACGATCTACAGCGTTCGCGATCCGCTTCCCCGGTCGGCCAACGGAAAGATCGATCGTGACGCCGCCCGCGAACTTCCGGTGGTGCTGAGCCGGTCAGGTGCCATGCGTGATCAGATCACGCATGGCAACGACAGTTCAGACCTCGTGCGCGAATTGACCGAGTTGTTCGCCAGCATTCTGCGTGTGGAATCGGTCGCGTGTGACCGGTCGTTCTTTGACCTCGGTGGCCATTCGCTCCTGGCTATGGAACTCTTGCTCGAACTCGAACGCAGGTACTGCGTCGACTTCGGCGTGGCCACGATCTACACCTATCCGTCTGCCGAGCAGCTTGCGCCGTGGATTACGTCGGCACGCAAGGTCGAGCACGCGTCATACCGCTATCTGGTGCCACTCCAACCGGCCGGCACGAAGCCGCCGATCGTCGGCGTGCACGTGCTCGGCGTGAACGGCGAGTTCTACGGCCCGCTCGCCAAGCGCCTCGGGCCCGACCAACCGCTGCTCGGCCTCGGCTATCCCGTCGGCCGGGCGGATACCACGGCACCGACCGACGTCCACGAGATTGCCACGGCCTACGCTGACGAACTCACGCGGGCGGTGCCCACCGGACCGATCACTCTCGCCGGCGTCTCGCTCGGAGGCGTGGTTGCGTTCGAACTTGCCGTGCAACTCCGCCAGCGTGGGCGTGAGGTTGCCCTGCTCGTCATGTTCGACCTGGCCGGCCCCGATATCGACGCAACCAAGCCTGGGGCCTCCGATCGAGTCCGAATTCATCTTCAAGAATTCCGCCGGCAACCGTCCAAGTACATTCGGGACCGAACGTCCATGGTCGGACTGCGCGCCAGTCGGAGGGCGGAGATCGCGCAGCTTCGGCTTCGCACCGCCATCGGTCGACCCATCCCCGACCACCTTCGGATCCGTGAGTTCGTCGAGGAAAACTGGCGGTGTCAGCGGAGCTATCGATATACGCCGTACTCGGGTGCGATTCAGGTGTTCAAGGCCGGTGACGATCCGTTCACGGCCTCGTTGGCGGCCAACGGCATGGGGTGGGCCTCTATCTGCAGCGGGCCACTCGACGTCGATGTCGTCCGTGGCGGCCACCTCTCGATGCTCGCCGAGCCTCACGTCGATGATCTCGCCGTTCGACTTGCGAAAGCGAATGCCATCGCCATCGAACGTCTCACTCTCTTGCACGCCGCCGCCGAACACCCGGTGGCCTGCGTCGAGGAGGATGGCGGACTTACGACGTCACGCGGGCCGGCAGGTAGCGAAGGGCGAACAACGAGCCCACTGCCGTTCTAGTGCTCGCCGCAGCCGGGCACGCAGAATTTGGCCCTATCGCCGAATGGGACGCCAAGCGCGTCAACCGCATGCTCGAGGTGCACATCGGCGGCACCTCTAGCTAGGTGTGCAAGTACGCCATGCCGGTGTTGAAGGCGCGTGGACGCGGTTCGATCGTGACGATCGCTTCCTCCGCAGGGTTCACCGCCAATGGCAACAACGTCCCATACGGGGCCGCGAAAGCAGGCATTACCGGCCTCACCCGCCAGATCAGCCTTGAGGCGCTGCCCGAGGTGCGGGTGAACTGCATCGCCCCGGCCGAACCGTGACCGGCATGACCACCCCGCTCATGTTGGAGCGGGGTGGCGACCTGGAGCAGGGCGAGCGCATCTTCGGTGCCAAAGTCCCGATGGGGCGCATGGGAACCGCTGCCGAACTCGCCGCGGCGGTCTGCTTCTTCTTGAGTGAGGATTCGTCGTTCGTCACGGGTCAAACCTTGATCGTCGACGGTGGCGAAACCATCACCTGACCGCTACCCAGCCAAACCCTGCAGCTTGGCGCAGTGGAGAAAGGCAGGGAATGCCGGATCGATCACGAAGCGCTCGAGCGACCTCGACGTTGCGATCAGCTACTGAGCGTGCGACGCCGAGCCGTGAACACGGTCAGACCGCCGACAAAAGTGAGCAACGCTGCGATCGCCATCCACAGTCGAAGGTCAATGCCTGTGAACGGCAACGGTCGATCGGCAATATGGATCTCAACTGGCTGGTCGCTGCACATGACCGGCGAACCGTTGTCGCAGACGTGGACGACGAACGGGTAGACGCCGGACACGGCGGTCGTCCCCACGAATGTGCCATCGGGGTTCAACGTCAGCCCTGGCGGAAGCGAGCCGGAGACTACGTGCGTGATCGTCACTCGATGTTGTTCGCCATCTACGAGCACCAGCGGTGCTGGTGTATGGCCTGGCTCAATAGTCCGAACGATGACGCCGACCTCGTTGTCGCCATTCACTCCGGGCGGTGTGTTCGGAACGAGAATCGTGACCGTCGCCTGCGTGCACAACGGTTCGACGAAAGTCGTGCCGCTCGGCGTCGACTGACAGATGTTATAGATGAAGGAGTCTGTGCCCGTGAATCCGATGATTGGCGTGTATGTCGCCGCCCCCGTTGTGTGGTCGATGACCGCCACTCCATTCGACGGGCTGATGGTCACAATCAGCGAATCGAGGTCCGCCAGATCGGCAGCGATCTGGTCGTTGCTGAGCACGGCGATGACGACGGTTGTATTCGCGGGAGTGGTCGCCGTGTCATCGAACGCGCGGGGCCCGATGATGATCGTGACGTTGGCGTTGCCGCACACTGCTGCTGGCGAAGCGGGTACGCAGAGTTGATAGCCGAAGCTCAATTGTCCGGCGAAGGTGGGGACCGGATCGAAGGTGAAGGCGCCTGTATCGCTGAAGACGAGCGACCCGGTCGTGGCCGCATTCGGCACGGCGCCGAGGAGCGAGAACGTTCCGATGGTGGTCGAATCGTTGGCACCGACGGCACCGGTCACCGTTGTATCCGTGGGTCGAACGTACCTGTCGGCGACGGCCGTCACCGATGGTGAGACAGCGATCGGGAGGGTGTGTGTGTCGGTGGCGGTGATGGTGTCTCCGTCACTGTCGAGCCCTTCGACGGTGACGGTGTTGATCAACGGGTCGGGGTCGGTGGGGAGCACGGTGTAGGTGCCGGTGTAGGTCCACGTTTCGCCGGTTTCGAGGTTGAGATCGAGGTCGCCGCCGGTTTGGGTGTCGAGTGTCGCTGTGCCGGCGATGTCGTCGGTGACGGTGAGGCCAGTGATTGGGGTGCCGTCGGAGGGTCGCGTGGGTGATGGTGAAGGTGTAGGTGACGTTGTCACCGACGTGGGCCTGGCTCACGTTGGCGGTTTTGACGACGTCGAGCACTGGGGTGACGACGATGGGGAGGGTGTGTGTGTCGGTGGCGGTGATGGTGTCTCCGTCACTGTCGAGGCCTTCAACGGTGACGGTGTTGACCAGCGGGTCGGGGTCTGTGGGGAGCACGGTGTAGGTGGCGGTGTAGGTCCACGTTTCGCCGGTTTCGAGGTTGAGGTCGAGGTCGCCGCCGGTTTGGGTGTCGAGCGTCGCCGCGTCGGCGATGTCGTCGGTGACGGTGAGGCCAGTGATTGGGGTGCCGTCGGAGGTGTCGGCGTGGGTGATGGTGAAGGTGTAGGTGACGGTGTCACCGACGTGTGCCTGGCTCACGTTGGCGGTTTTGACGACCTCGATCGCGGGGGTGACGACGATGGGGAGGGTGTGTGTGTCGGTGGCGGTGATGGTGTCTCCGTCACTGTCGAGGCCTTCGACGGTGACGGTGTTGACGAGTGGGTCGGGGTCTGAGGAGAGCACGGTGTAGGTGGCGGTGTAGGTCCAGGTTTCGCCGGTTTCGAGGTTGAGGTCGAGGTCGCCGCCGGTTTGGGTGGCGAGTGTCGCTGTGCCGGTGATGTCGTCGGTGACGGTGACATCGGAGATTGGGGTGCCGTCGGAGAAGAGTCCGTGGGTGATGGTGAAGGTGTAGGTGACGTCGTCACCGACGTGTGCCTGGCTCACGTTGGCGGTTTTGACGACCTCGATCGCGGGGGTGACGACGATGGGGAGGGTGTGTGTGTCGGTGGCGGTGATGGTGTCTCCGTCACTGTCGAGGCCTTCGACGGTGACGGTGTTGACGAGTGGGTCGGGGTCTGAGGGGAGCACGGTGTAGGTGGCGGTGTAGGTCCAGGTTTCGCCGGAGTCGAGGTTGAGGTCGAGGTCGCCGCCGGTTTGGGTGGCGAGTGTCGCTGTGCCGGTGATGTCGTCGATGACGGTGAGCCAGTGATTGGGGTGCCGTCGGAGAAGAGTCCGTGGGTGATGGTGAAGGTGTAGGTGACGTCGTCACCGACGTGTGCTTGCGTGAGGTCAGCGGTTTTGACGACGTTGAGCACTGGTGTGACGACGATGGGGAGGGTGTGTGTGTCGGTGTCGACGATGGTGTCGCCGTCACTGTCGAGGCCTTCAACGGTGACGATGTTGACGAGTGGGTCGGGGTCGGTGGGGAGCACGGTGTAGGTGGCGGTGTAGGTCCAGGTTTCGCCGGAGTCGAGGTTGAGGTCGGTGTTGTGTCGCCGGCGACGTAGGTGGCGGTGCCGGCGACGTCGTCGGTGACGGTGAGGTCGGAGATTGGGGTTCCGTCGGAGAAGAGTCCGTGGGTGATGGTGAAGGTGTAGGTGACGTCGTCACCGATGTGGGCCTGGGTCACGTTGGCGGTTTTGACGACGTTGAGCAGTGGTTCGACGCCAACGATGGGGAGGGTGTGTGTGTCGGTGGCGGTGATGGTGTCGCCGTCACTGTCGAGGCCTTCAACGGTGACGGTGTTGATCAACGGGTCGGGGTCGGTGGGGAGCACGGTGTAGGTGGCGGTGTAGGTCCAGGTTTCGCCGGTTTCGAGGTTGAGGTCGAGGTCGCCGCCGGTTTGGGTGGCGAGTGTCGCTGTGCCGGTGATGTCGTCGGTGACGGTGAGGCCAGTGATTGGGGTGCCGTCGGAGAAGAGTCCGTGGGTGATGGTGAAGGTGTAGGTGACGGTGTCACCAACGTGTGCTTGCGTGAGGTCAGCAGTTTTGACGACGTCGAGAAGCGGGGTGACTCCCGGAGCGGGTTGTTCGCCGAACTCATGGCCGCTCGACAGGGTCTCGGCCACCACGGTGACTCCGATGGCGTCATCGAGCACGCCGTCGGATTCGGACAGCGATGTATAGCCGGAAGGTTGAACCTCGACCAACCGATACGAGCCTGCGACGAGATTGGCGAAGTCAAACGAGCCTGCGGCATCCGTCAGCGTGCTGGCGATCAAGTCATCGAAAAGCAGATCGAGGTCGAGCGCCGCGTAGAGGCGGATCGTCACCCCTTCGAGCGCCGCGTCGACGCTGCCACTGGCGTCACTATCCACGCGGGTGAAGCCCGATATGGATCCGAGTTTGAACGTCACCGGACCATCGCTGTCTGTCGCATCGCCGTCCACGACACCGTCATTGTTCACAGTGAGATCGCCAGAGGCCGAGACACTGTTGTCGATGGCACACGCCGCGCCGCAGCCAGCGCCGGCGTCGCCGCTGGCAATCACCACGATCTCGACGACAATGCTCTCGTCGATCGCCAGGCTGCCGCCGGCCGATACATCAAAGAGGCCATCAGCCGGCGCGGTCCCGGTGAAGGCATCCAACGCCAGTGGATCGGCGAGGAACGCAGGGTTCGTCGAGACGATGCCGATCGAATCGATCTGGTACTCACCTTCCTGCAACGTGCCGGTCTGGTAGGTGCCGAACTCGGCGCTGAGGTCGTCGGTGACCTGCACGTCGTGCACGGTGGCGGCGCCACTGTTTGCCAGCGTGACGTGATAGGTCACCGAATAGGTGCCATCTGACCGCAACGTTGGGCCGGCGACCAACGCTTTGGCCACGTCAATCTTGGGAACTTCGATTGCGTAGTCCTCCACTTCGCCGTCGTTCGCCGAGCCGACATAGGCCAGCTCAGGCAGCGGCGGCTGCTCGCTGAACAGCCGGAATCGTGCGTAGCGAATGGTTGTCAGCACCGTTGTGTCGGGAATGTCGAAGCCCATAACTGTTGCACCGGCGGCAACCGGTTGCGAAACGATCATTTCGTCAACGCCCGTGAACTCGCCGTCGCTATTCCAGTCGACCCAGCCGACCAGGTAGCCGCTGCCGCCGGCCACGGTTGCGGTGATCGAACCGTCGTCGTCGTCGGCCAGAGCATCGGGCATCCACGAGGCGGCATCGAAGGCGATGCCATCCTCGTCGTCGATTTCGGAGAGATCGTCGCCGGTCGCCGACACCGACGGCGTCGCGTCCAGTTCCCCGTCGATCTGCGCGCCAAGCTGGAGTGTGCCGATCACGTGGTACGCGCCGTTGATGAACGACGTCCGATACGGCGCCGGAAGGTCGCCGAGATCGATGGTGGCGACGAGTTCGAATGGCAGATCCAACGAGGTCGCTCCACCGGAAAGAACGGCCGTGCCGTACGCGCTGGTCGCCGTCTCGGTCACCGCTGGCGACGTGGTGTCGGCCAGGCTCAGCGGCGGAGCGGTCATGCCCAGCGAAACCGTGTAGGTCCCATCGGGGAGTCCGATGAACGAGTAGGCGCCGCTGGAATCGGTGACGGTGGTGCCGACGACCGTGGCGGAACTGTCGTACAGCGTCACCATGACTCCGGCGACGGGTGGCTCGGTTGCGGATGCATCGCAGGCGCCGTTGGTGGCACCGGTGACTTCCAGGCAGATGATGCCGCTGATCGACGCCGTGCCGACGAGGCGATAGCCGAAGTCGACGTCGAGGTTTGCGGCAGCATCGATGACGGTGACGGTCGCCGTGGCGCTGCCGACGCTGTCCGGTCCGGTGGTCGCGGCCATCGATGTCGCAAAGCTGGACTCGTCGATCTCGATCACGTAGTCGCCGTCGACGAGATCAGCGAAGGAGTAACGTCCGTCGGGGTCCGTTGTCGTCGTCGCCAGCAGAGTGTCACCGGTACCGTTGCCGTCGTTGTCGGCGTAGAGCCGCACCGTGACGTCGGCGATGCCGGGCTCGCCCGGCATCCTGAACGCCGTCGCCGTCTCCGTCGCGCCAGACGAAGTCACCGAGTGCGCCCGGAGGTTGGTAGCCGAAGTCGGCACCCATGAAGGTCGTGCCATGGGCAACGGCGATGGCCGACTGCATGCCATCGCAGGCAGCAAGCACGGGATAGGAACCGTCATCGCAGGCAACGCCGTCTCGGTCCGGGTCTGCCGTGCGAGTCACGGTTGCCCACGGCAGCGACGACTCGACGATCACGATGCGATATGACCCCGGCTGTAACGCGCTGAATGAGTACGCGCCGTCAATGTCGGTCAGCGTCGTGTCGAGCAGGGCGTAGGTGCCGTCGGCATCGAGGTCTTCCCAGAGTTGCACGGCGACGTTGGCGACACCACTCTCGTTCCAGTCCTGCGTGCCGTTGCTGTTCGCATCAGCGAAGACGGTGTTGCCGATCGCTCCCAGGTTGGCAAAACCGAAGTCTGCGGCTGTGGTCATCGAACCATCGACGATCGAGACGTCGTGTGTCGTTGCCGTTGTGGCGGCTGCCGTGATCCCGAAACCGTCGGTCGGTAGGTCGGTGTCGGCGGTGTCGACGGTGACCCGGAATGAGCCGTCAGGCAGACCGTCGAACACGTAGGCGCCGAGCGCGTTGGTCGTGGTGGTCTGAAAGGGGGTGAACGTGCCGTCGCCGTTGAGGTCCGCCAGCAACGTGACGGTGACCGAGCCGATGCCCGACTCGTTGCTGTCACGACTGCCGTCGCCGTCACGGTCGAACCAGATCAGGTCACCGATCGATCCGGTGCCAAGCGGATCGAAGCCGAAATCCTGCACAAGATTGGCGGCCCCGGCGGCGAGCGTTATCGCTCCCGAGCGCGCGTCGCAGGTCACACAGACACCCGACTCGTTGGGGTCTGCCGTCGGGATCGTGGACAGCAGCAAGGCCGATCCATGGTCGACCCCGACAACGTATGTCGCTGGCGGAAGTGACCCGAACAGGTAGGTTCCGTCCGCTGCAGTCGTCGTCATCGCCGCGACAGCGTCGACGGCAAGATTGAGCACGCCGTCGCCATCGCTGTCGCGATACAACGTGACGGGCACTCCAGGTACACCTTCTTCGGTCGCGTCGCGCACCGCGTCGTGGTCGATGTCGAAGTACACCGTGTCGCCGACGCTGGCGGTTCCGCTCTGCCGCAAGCCGAAGTCGAGCGAACCCGACGAGACTCCGGCGATCGTGGTCGCGCTGATGCTGTTGTCGATCGTGCTGTCAGATTCGAACGTCTCAATCCAGGTCTGCCCACTCGGGCTGACGTATTTCACGGTGTAGGTCGTTGCCGCGGCGAGGTTGGCAAACCGATAGTCGCCGAACGTGTTGGTGGTCGTGGTCGCGACCAGGCTCGCCCCGTTGTACAGCTGCGCCGTCCAGCCGCTCAGCGCCCCTTCGCCGATCTCCTGCGTGCCGTCTCCGTCGACGTCGTTCCACAGGTTGCCGTAGATGGACGGCGCGACGGTGTAGCCGAAGTTGCCGTTGACCAGGTCGTTCGCTGTCGAGATGATCAGCACCAAGCCGAGATTGGCGGTCGGCGCCTTCCAGGTGTTGGTGCACGATGCTGCGCACAGCCCCGGCACGACGTCCGGGTCGGCGGTTGCGGCCACGGTGCCTGGCAGCGATGAGGTCACGACGTTGACGTAGTAGTAGCCACTGGCCAGACCGGTGAAGGCGTACCCGCCGTTCGAGCCGGTCGTCGCGGTCTGCACCAACGTCCAGACGCCGTTGCTGTTATTGGCATGGGTGCAGGCGCGCCCAGTGTTACCGGCTGGATACAGGTTGGTTCCGCCGACCTGGCAGGCCAACAACTGAACGGTGACATCGGGAACGAAATGGTCGATGCTCGACTGGTAGCCGGTGGTGCCAACCCATCCGTTGCTACCCCCAAGCCCTCGGACCACACGGTTCCTGTGATCGAGCCCGCGCGGGTTCACGGTTATCACCGCTGCGGCACTGTCGTCGTTGGCCGGGAGCCCGTTGGCGAATGTCGGGTCGGCAACCGTCGCCGTGTTGTTTACGTCGATCTGCGTTGCGTTGTTCAATGGTTCGCGGACCCGGAACGTGACCGTGACGACCTTGGCCACGCCGGCGTTGATCGGGCCGACGTCGGCCCAGCTGATGGTACCGGTCGTATGGTTGATCGTCGTCGGGGGAACGCTTGCCGAGACGAACTCGAGGCGGGCGGGGTCGAAGGTGTCCGCCAGCGGGACCACGTTCAGCGTGCTGATTTCGTCGAACACGCCACCGGTCGGGATGGTGCTGGTAGTGGTGACTCGCAGGCCGACGGCGTCAATCTCGATCGTCGGTGTGTCAGGGCCGGCCACCTTCACGGTCTCCAGGTGCACGAACGTCGCCGGGTCGGCGAGGTCGGCCCACGTCCACGCCTTGGCGGCGGTGACGTCGACGGCGACCGTGCCGAAGGTGGTGCCGATGGCGTTGAGCGTCGCTGTCGAAACGGAATCGGCGCGGCTCCCCCTAACCAGTTGGTGACGACGCTGAGATGGTCGTCGGCGAGCGCGCCGGTGCACGCGCAGCCGGGAGATGACCTCGACCTTGGTGATCGTTGCCGACGAGGTCGGGGGAGCGAACGATGTCGTCTCCAACACGCCTCGCGCCCCTTGCCAGTCGCCGACCGCGACGGATGCATCCGGCTCGGCGATGGCGGCGGCGTTGGCCGCATTGGTCATGTTGTTGGCAGTCCCATACAGCGTCGTCGCCCACAAGTCACACGATGGCGAGCACGGGTCGGTGGGAGCGCCCGCGGCGAGCCGGTTCCAGACCGCGATGTTGTAGCTGATGGTCGCACCCTCGGCGACCGGGCTGGAACCAATCAGCGTCTTGGTGACGTCGACGGCGGGAGCGAAGCCGAAGTTGATGGCGCCGATCGCCGATCCGCACGATGACGACCGCCCGAGCCTGCGAGGTCGTCATTCCCCAACTGGTCGGAAGATTGGTGTCGGTCGGATCAACGACGACCAGGAACGATCCATCGGGCAGGTTGGCGAACGAGTAGCTGCCATCTGCCGCCGAATCGGCTGTGGCGATCTGCAGATCGGTCTCGTCGACGATGCCGTCGAGGTCGACATCGACGTACAAGGTCACCGCGACGCTGCTGATGCCGGCTTCACCGCCGCTCATCAGGCCGTCGGCGACGGTGCCATTGGTCCCGCCGTCGTCGGCGAAAACGTTGCCGCTGATGGTTTGGGTGCCGGTGACCAACGTGATCGTCGAGTCGGTGGCAAACGGTTCGCCGCTGCCGACGCTGGCGGTTCCCGTGTTTGAAGATCAGGGCAGTGGCGGGCGCACTGGGCACGGTCGCCTCGAAGCGCACGGTGACGGTCGCGCCCGCGGCGAGCGGACTATCGAGGTACCAGGCGAGGTCGGTGACCAACGAGGCTGCGAGGCTCCGACGGGATCCACGTCAGGCCTTCGTCAACCGAATACAGCACCGTGAGGGTCGTGCCTGGGGGAGCTGTGTTGGCTGCCATGGCGGATCCGCTGACATAGACGAGATCGTCGGGAATCGAGTCGCTCATGACCAGCGGCGTGCCGTACTCCGGGGCCCCGAAGGTGCCTGATGGAGCGGTGTTCGTCGTCGACAGCGAGTACGGGACGATGTCGCCGGGAGCGACGCTCGCCGATGCGCTCTTGTCGAAGGACACCTGTGGGGCGAGGGCGGTGATGGTGCCGGCGTTGGCCCCGTAGTCGCCGTTGAACTTCTCGTTGTTACTTCCGGAGGCGACCTGTTGGTACGGGCTCAACGCCGACGAGCATCCGCCGTTGATCGTGATGAACTCGTAGAACACGAGCCCGACCGCGCCGTTGTTGTCGGGTGAGAGATCCTTGAAATACAGCTGGTTCTCGAACGCAATGATTTGTTCGGTGCCGTCGTTGAGCTTGATCACCAACACGCCGTAGACATTGACGAGCCGGGTGCAGGAAGCGTCGAACAGTCGGGGTCGCCGACCGGCTGCATCCACAGGTCGTAGTCGGGCTGGAAGTCGCCGTCGGCGTCGAAGCCCTGTCCGATGTTGCCGAGGTCGTACCAGATGCCCTGAGGTTGGCGCTGCCGCCGGCACGTACTCTCCTGATCGGGCCGCCAGCCGAGCTGCTTGCTCGAACGCCGCGAGGTATTCCTCGGGAACTTTCGAGGTGTTGTTCGGCCAGATCTTGTTGGCCATCGCCGAGATCTCGTTGCGCATGTGACGGTCTCTGTGACGTCAGCGGGGAGCGGCACCAGTCGACCGGATCGAGGGCGCTGTGCCCAGATGTCGTAGTTCAGCCAGAGATCGTCGGCGATCGAGCTGCCGCCGGTCACGGCGTTACCGTTGGCGTCCAGCGTCGGATAGGCCACCAGCCAATACTGCGTCGTGCATTCGCCTGCTGCGAGTGAGCGGATGTAACGGGTGGCGTCGGGGTGCCGCCGTCGTGGGTCAGCGAGAACGATCCGGACAGGCCGCTGGTGGGTCCGGCTCGGGTAGGTGCCGGGCGCGCTGTCGATCGGGTCGGCGTCGCCATTCGGGTCGCGGTCACCGATTGAGACCAACACATTGCTGAGGGCATCGTCACCGGTGTTGCAGATGGTGGCTCCCAGGTGGGCAGCCTCTGGCGCGTAGCTCGACGGGGACTCGACGTTGGAGTCGACCACCAGGTTGGGGGCGGCAATGACCTCGATCGAAAGATCGCCGGACGGGTTGAGTGCGTTTGCGGGCTGCCCCACAGGCAACACAAAGCCCAGACCGCTGGCAAGAATGGCGGTGATCGTCAGCAACCATCGATGAGAGCGATGGGCACGCGTTGTCTCTAAGCGAAACGCTGTCATCGTTGCCCCTCCCGTGGGTTCTGTGCAGAATTGATCTGATCTACATCGGTTGATGATGTGATCTACATCGTCCGCACCCGCGGAAATTCAAGGGATTCTCTGGATTACACCCGGGTTTCGACGCCACGCGTCAGCCTCTAGTTGACATCGAGGGTTTGCCGTGGTGGGAGGACGTACAGGGTGACGTCGAAGCGGTCGGCGTTCATCACCTTGTTCCACGCCGTGACAAAGTCTTTGACAAACTTCGTCCCCGCGTCTGCGGCACCGTAGACCTCGGCGATGGCTCGCAGCTGCGAGTTCGAGCCGAAGATGAGATCGCAGCGGGTACCTGTCCACCTCGACGCGCCGCTGGCGCGATCGCGACCCTCGAAGACATCGTCGGATGTGGCGCTCGGGCGCCATTCGGTGCCGATGTCGAGCAGGTTGACGAAGAAGTCGTTGCGTCAAGACCTCGCTGCGGTCGGTGAGCACGCCGTGGGTCGTGCCGTTCGAGTTGGCTCCGAGCACACGCAAACCGCCGACGAGCGGGGTCATCTCCGGTGCGCTCAACGAGAGCAGTTGGGCGCGGTCGACCAACAGCGCTTCTACGGGCAAACTGGTGCCCTTGCCGAGGTAGTTGCGGAACCCGTCGGCCGTCGGCTCGAGCGGCGCGAACGAACCGATGTCGGTCTGCTGCTGCGAGGCGTCGGTCCGCCCGGGGGTGAACGGCACGGTGATCTCGTGGCCAGCGTTCTTCGCCGCCTCCTCGATCGCCGCGGCACCACCGAGCACGATTACGTCGGCCAAGGACACCCGCTTGCCGGTGCTGTTGAACGCCGACTGCACCTCGCTCAGCGTGGCCAGGATGCGGCGCAGCCGTGGCGGATCGTTGACCTCCCACTCGTGCTGTGGGGCGAGGCGGATGCGTGCCCCATTGGCCCCGCCGCGCTTGTCGCTGTTGCGGAAGGTGGATGCCGATGCCCAGGCTGTGGAGACCAGGTCGGAAATGCTCAGGCCGGAGGCCAAGACCGTCGACTTGAGGGCGGCAATGTCGTCGGCAGCGATCAACGCGTTAGGTTGTACGTCAGTGCAACCCGATACCCGGTTTCGACCGGCAACACCTCGTGGCGGGTATCCGAATAGAACGCGATGAATGTCAACGCCGTCGCTGAACCCCGATAGGTCTCGGTCCGTCCACGATGCGACACGACCAGATCGCCACCGGTAGAGCGTGATGGGAGCAGCACGACGAGCGACCCGACCATTCGGTCGTCCTTCTCCGAGTCCTGATGCGCAGCAAAGAACTGACCCGGCTCGTACACGAGCATCGCGTGCAGATCGGGCTCCAATATCGAGGTCGGCGGCAAGCCCAGATCGTCTCGGATCGCGTGGAGCATCGGCCCGAGCGTCGCGGCCCAACGCCGAGCATCGACGCTCACCCACGATAGGGGGACCTGCCACGTGTCACGAACCCGTCGATCCAGCAGCGTGTCCTCACCGTTGCCGTAACACGCCGGGCGGGCGAGCAACCGCAGCTCCTTGGCCTGTGCCGCAGTCACCGGCAACCGCAACGGCCCCACCCCTCGCACCTCGACCAACAGGTCACCAACGGGCGCGGTTCGGCGCGTACTGAATGATCCGCCGCCTTGGACGTGTCGTAAAAGGTCGGCGAGATCCTGGCGGGCGATGTTCGTCACCTTGAAGACGGTAGTCCGATAACCATCGTCGTCGAGACCACGTGATCGGCAACGATGAGAGGACATGTCGACTCTGCCAGGAGGTGCACCATCATGGAGATCCAACTCGAACACGCTGTCGCCGTCGTGCCGCTAGGAGTCCTGGCTGCGCATTCCGACCGCTACGTGTCCACCGACACCATCGCCAACGTCCTGCGTACGTACCGCAAACACCTGGAGCTGACCCAGGAGGAGAGCGACATCGTCGAACGGCTCAGTAAGGACCTCTTCGAAGCAGTGCATGACGACGCCCACACGCTGCTCGAACACATCGCCTCGGCAGTCGGCTGAAGTCGATGCTGTCCGTCGACTGCAACGAGATGACCAACTGCGGGTGGGTGGCAGCGACAACGTCCGACGGGCTGGGGACGATGCCGGTCCATCCGTGATGAGTTTGCCAGGCTCTACGACGGGTTCACGGGCCGAGCAGACTGGCCGGGATAACGGCGACACCGTCGGGGCGCCGGTAGGCGTGAGGGCCGGTGGTGATCACAGCGCTGTCGAGAAGGTCTGGGCCGAGCTTGGCGGCCAGCCAGGCGAGATGTTTGACGTCCTCATCATCGACGATCGGAGAGAGTTTGACTTCGATCGCGACGCAACGGCCGTCGCGACGTTCGACGATGAGGTCGACCTCGTGGTCGCCGCGGTGCGTGCGGAAGTGTCCGACCCGGGCTTCGGAGCGTTGTGCATAGACGCGCACGCTCTGTGCAACGAGTGACTCGAAAAGCGCGCCGAGAAACGGTCCATCTCGCAGAGGGCCCTCTACCGGGTCATCGCCTGCGAGCAGGGCTTCCTGGTCGAGACCGAGGAGAGCGACCGCGAGTGCAGGGTCGGCAAGGTGGTGTTTGGGCGACGCCGCCAGTTCATTGAGATGGGAGCGAGTCGGCACCCAACCCGGCACTGGGTCGACGATGAACAGCCGCTCAAGGGCGTCCCGATAGGCGATCAAGGTCGAGCGCGCCGGAGACTCCCCAGCACCTGGACTCGCGGCCTCGGCGATTTTCTTGTACGTCGCCGTCGTCGCGGTTGCTGCGCCATAGGCGCTCATCCAGCGCTTCAGCGCGGCCGGATTGCGGATCCTCGATCCGAGCTCTTCGATTTCTCGATCGACGACTCGTTCCACATAGCTGTCGAGTTGCGCACGCCGAACTCGCGGCGAGAGCTCGCGCAGACCGGGGAAACCCGAGGCGACGATCTCCGACGCGTACGTCGCGAGATCCGCCGTTGCGTCGCCACTGATCCGGGGACGTCGCCCGTCAAGCAGTTCGGACAAGCTGACCGAGGCCGGGTAGCCGCGTTCGGACAGCGCTAGCGGCCGCATCCGCATCCGCAGAATGCGACCGGCTCCTGAGTGCCGCCCCGGGTCGGCGAGCGAGGCCGATCCTGTGAGCAGGAACTGGCCGGGTGCCGCTCCGGCATCGACGGCACGCCGGACGAGATCCCAGGTGAAAGGGAGGTGCTGCCACTCGTCGAGTAATACCCGTCGTCCGTCGAGCAGCCGCCCCGGATCGGCCTCGACCAAAGTGCGCACGACTGGGAACTCCAACCTGAACTCGTCGTCGACGCGTTCTGCGGCTGTCGCGCTTTTTCCAACACCCTTGGCGCCCTCGAGCGACACGGCACCCGCGCCAGCCAGCAACTCATCCAGTTCGAAGTCGACCACTCGCCGATGGTAGGAAGCCGCTCGCAGCGTTTCGATTGGCACGCAGCAACTCTATCTCTATCAGACATATCTCTATCAGACATCTTCGGGTCCTTCTATCATACATTCTCGGGCGATCCTCCGAGACATTGTCGGGCGCCGGCATCGCTACCTGGATTCAGCCTGTTCGATCGACGATGCCATCCACATCGAGCGCCGCAGTTTTCGTAGATGTTCCGGTCTAGCAGCTAGTCGGCAGCTCAAGGTGCCCAGGCGTACGCCGACAGTTCCCATTTCGTTTCCATTTCGCTCATCCGAACGGGACCGCAGTGGCGGTGTGTCAGCTGGTAAAATTCCGCTACTTGCTGGCGAAGGGTGGAATCCGATGGCAGGGTATGCATTCCGGCGATGGCTGGCGAACGTAATGCTCTTGGGCGGTGTCGTGTTCTCGATTCACGATGGCCGACCTGCGGCTGCGGCTGCGGCATTACCGCTGCTGTCGGTTGACACCGGTTTCGACGGTGGACGGTGTTCTGTACCAAGAAAGCGCGCAGCAAGTCATCGGCGAATGCACCATCCTTGCCACCAAGACGCTGCCTGACGGGAGCCAGCTCAGCGCCGGCTGCGGCCTGATCAAAACGACGTCGAATGGTTTCCTCGACAGCACCTTTGGAGTGAACGGGGTGATCGCTTTCAACCCGCAGCCGACGGCTGCGGCGATCGACGGCGCTGGTAACGCATATCGTCTTCACCGTCGGCCCAAACGGTGACGAGTCTTTCACCGCACGCAAGTACCGACCCAATGGTTCGCTCGACCCAACATTTGGCGAGGGCGGTATTGCCCACCACGCGGGGCTCGATGTCGGACTGGTGAGGGAGGTCGGGTTTCATGCCGACGGCACAATGACCTTGCTGACCCGCATCGAGCACTACCCGTCATACGTACTACGAATGCTCCCCAACGGTGCGGTGTCACCGGCGTATCTCAAGGACGGGAGGCGCCCAACCTTTTCCAGCGCATTCGGGTACCCGCACTCGCGAATCCTGCATTACTACCCGGACGGTCGCGTGCTGATCGCAGCACCGGGATACGGCATGTATCGCTTGGCGCCGGACGGTTCGGGCGACATCACCTTCGGCACCTACGGATTCCGCGGCTTCCCGGCTATCGAGTCGGCGGCAGTTCGGCCGGACGGGCGAATCTGGGTAATGGCCGACAGCCACTACGTGTTCGGAGCCCTCGTCTCGAAGGGGGGTTACTCACTTCTGAACGCCAACGGTTCGCTCGACCCGACGTTCAACGGCGGCCAGACGCTCGAACTTGGTTCTTGGTACATGGCCACATCAATCCCATCGCCAACAGCCGAGCAGGGTGCTCTCACCTTTTCGGGCTACGACGACGCCTCGACTGAGGTGATCCGAGGCACGTCCGTGACGTCGCTGTCGGGCCGTTACATCGGCGCCGATCAGCAGGGTCGGCTGTACAGCGCCGGCAGAGGTGCGGTCTACCGTTGGAACAGCGACCTCAGCCCCGATGCCACCTACGGCACCGCCGGGACTGTGGCTATTGCCAACTGGAACCGGGATGCGCAGATCGACGACTTCCGTAATTCCGTCGTGTTTGCCGACGGACGGGTTCGCATCACCGGCGCCATCGGGCTACAACTCACGCCCAATGGGCAACTCGACACCTCTTATGGCATCGCCGGGGTCGCGCCAACCGTCTTTGTCACCACGGACAGGATGATCCGAGCGGCGCACATCGACCCGGGTGGCCGTGTGCTGACGGCCACGACGTCGAACGTGTGGGGCGAGTCAGGGATAGTACGAAGCTATCTCGCTGACGGAAGCGTCGATCCAAATTTCACGCCGCTGGAAAAGACTCCACTTGGGCTGGCCGGTCCCGACAGTCAGGGCCGAACGGTACTCATCGACTACTACTCGATCGAACGCTTCGCGAGTAATGGAACCCTGTTGGACACCCGTCCGCTCGAGCCTGCGCTCGACGATGTTTCCAACTTCACAAATGTCCAATTACAAGCCGACGACTCAGTACTTGTCTCCGGAGCCGATCGCTCGTCGGTGCGGTTGATCCGTGCCGACGGCTCGAGTGCGTCCGTCACAGGGTCGCCCGAAGGCAGCGAAGCTACTCGTCAGAACTCACGGGCCGTCATCGCCGACGGTGCGCTGTTCGCCTGCACGGACACGAAGTGCCAGCGGGTGGTGCTCGATGCCAACGGTGCCAACTTCGCCTACGGCGAACCGGTCGATCCGTTCATCGCCTTGGGTGCAACCGCAAGCCCGCCACCGGGTCCGGCCAGCGGTTGGGTCGTCGCCGCGGCCTTCGGTGCTGACGGCTCGCTGTCGACAATCGTGCAAGGCAATAGCTTCACCTACGAGCTGCGTCGCTTCAATCGGTACGGGGAGTTGGATCCGCTGTTCGGCACGAACGGAGCGGTGGTCTTGCCCCTCTCCTCCGCAGGTTTCAACGACACGAACTACGAGGTCGTCGAGGTCGTCGGATCGCAAATTCTGGTGGCCCGAGAATCACAGTTGAAGTCTGCGAACCCACGACTCGACGTTTTTGCGTTTGATGCCGACGGCCAGCAGGTGAACACCTTCGGGGTGAATGGAACTGCAACTATCCCGATCACCGCTGGCGGCTATAGGACGCGGTCGGTCGCTGCTGGAGATCAGCTTGTGGTTTTCAGTCATAACACCCTCGCTGTCGTCGGTGGGACCGGTGAAGTCGCGACTCAACCGATCTCGTCACAGCCGATCACCAGCTCGAATTATGGCGATCCCCTGCAAGCTCAACTCTCCGTGCAAGGGAGCCAAGTGACGGTCGTAGTCAACGAACTCGCCTTACGTCCTGGCGAGATGGAGTTGCATCGGCGCGGCGTGATCCGGCGCTTTCTCATCTCACCAACGCCGCTGGCGGCGGTTGGCCGACCATACGCCAAAAACGACCGTGTCCGAACGCCGCCAGCAACGGCGGTGACCGTGCCCGTGGCAGCAAATGACACCATTACATCGGGAACGGCGACGCTGCCAAGGGTGAGTCGACCGCCGAGCAGCGGCACGGCAACTGTGCTGGCCAACGGATCGATCCACTACCAGCCATTCGACGGCTTCTACGGGGTGGAGTCGATTCAATATCGGGTCTGTGCCACCGTCGACAGCTTGATGTGCGACACGGCCTGGCTGTATGTCACTGTGCCTGCTCCGCCTCCTGCGCTGGTGCCTGTCGGGCCAGTGCGGCTCTTCGACAGCCGACCGAGCGATCCACAAGGAGCTGTACCGATCGACAAGATTCGCTACGGCGGCGCTCGCGTGTTGCGCGTCAAGGTTGCTGGCGTCGGCGGCGTCCCGACCTCCGGCGCGGCGGCGGTTTCGCTCAACGTCACCGTTGTCGGCCCCTCCAATCCCGGATGGTTAACTGTGTATCCATGCGGGGAGCAACCCCTCGTCTCAAGCCTCAACTACGTCGCCGGTCAAACGGTGCCGAACGCAGTGATCGCACCGCTGTCACCCGATGGTGACATCTGCCTTTTCTCGAGTGCCGAGAGCCACGTGCTCGCCGATCTCAACGGTTGGTTCCCCGCCGGGAAGGGTTTCACCGCTCTGCAACCTGCCCGGGTTGTCGACACGCGTCCTAGTGACCCACAGGGCCTTGTCGGTGTCACCAAGCAGATGTACGGTCGCTCGAACGTGCTCCGAGTTCGCTTCGCCGGCATCGGCGGGCTGCCGGCGACGGGCATCGAGGCGGTTGCTCTCAACGTCACCGCTGCCTTCCCAACCGGCATCGGCTATGTGACGGTCTACCCGTGCGGAGCGCTGCCGACCGTGTCGAGCCTGAACTTCACCACTGGGCAGATCGTGGCCAATTCGGTGATTACGCCAGTATCGCCCGACGGCGAGGTGTGCTTCTACAGCAACGTCGACACCCACCTGATTATCGATATCAACGGTTGGTTCGTTAAAGGGTCGGGGTTCAGCGCGCTCGATCCATGGCGGATGCTCGACACGCGCTCAGGCGAGGTGATCGGTGGTTTTGATGTCCGGTGGTTCCGTAACCCCAACGACCCCAATTACTACCTTGAGGTGTTGATGCCTGCGGTTTGGGACGACACGGCGGCGGTTTCGCTCAACGTCACCGTCGTCGATCCGGCTGGGCGCGGTTACCTCGGTATTCAGCATGACTGCTCACCAGCGCGGGTGTCGACACTGAACTTCGGTGCGCATCAGACCGTGCCGAACGCCGCCATTGTCCCTGTCGACACGGGACGCTTCTGTGTGGTTACCAGTTCGTTGACCGACGTGCTCATCGACATCAATGGTTGGTTCATCAAACCAGGAATGGAACCGTTGTAGCGCTTGCTTGTCGAGCCGCCTGAAATCTCGATGACCGAGTCTGCTGGTCGGACGTTCGATTCACGTTTTAAAACGTGAATCGATCACGTTTTAAAACGTGAATCGGTAGCCTGTCTCTCGTGGCAGGCTCATACTTCAAGCGGTTGATTGACCCAATGATGGCCGACATCTTAAGTGATCTTCCAGCCGTCATGATTGTCGGTCCCCGTGCATGCGGTAAGACGACGACGGCGATGCGCCTTTGCCACGGACGCTTGAGATTGGACCGGGTCGAAGATCTCACGCAAGCCAAACTTGATCCGGAACGAGCGATCGCCCGCGATGAGCCGGTGCTTATCGATGAGTGGCAACTCGCTCCGGACATTCTTTCCGCGGTCAAGCGGGCCATCGACGACGACTTCCACTCAGGCCGGTTTGTCCTCACTGGATCGGCGCAGAACGATGTCACGACGTCTGGTTGGCCGGCCACGGGCCGTGTCGTTCGGGTCGAAATGTGGGGTATGACCGTCCGCGAGCTTCGCGGTGAAGCGTCGCGGCGTGGCCTGGTTGACACCATCGTCGATGATGGCGTTGAATCGGTTCTGGCTGGCCCGCCCGGCGAACCGGTTGACTCTATTGTCGACCTCGCTCTTCGGGGTTCGTTGCCACAGGTGGCGCTCGCTGGCAGCGACCGGGCGCGACGCATGCTTCTAGCGGCCTACGTTGATCAGCTGATTTCACGTGATGCTGGTAATGAGCACGGCATTGATCCGGTCCGGTTGAGGCGTTACCTGCAGGCGATTGCGGCGAACACCGCTGGCATCCCGACTCACAAGCTGCTCTACGACGCAGCCGAGATCGATCGACTGACTGCGTTGCGCTACGACAGTGTGTTGGAGTTGGTGATGGTTACTGGGCGACTTCCCGCATGGTCGACCAACCGGATGTCTCAGCTTGTGCAGATGCCTAAGCGGCATCTCAACGATGTGTCGCTGCTTCAACCGTTGCTCGGAGTTGATGCTCGGCGAGTGAAACGAGACGTCGACCTACTCGGTGGCGTGCTCGATTCGTTCGTGCTTGCGCAGCTGCGACCGGAGCGAGCTGTGGCCGTGCATCCCCATCGGTACTTTCACGCCCGAACAGCGAATGGCCGTCAGGAGATCGATCTGCTCGCTGAACTCAACGACGGCAGAATTCTGGCCATCGAAGTGAAGGCGGACAGGGCACCGGACGCCGTTGCCGCCCGGCATCTTGTGGCATTGCGCGATAGCGACTCCGATCGTTTTATAGGAGGAATCGTCTTCCACGGCGGGCCCAACCGTTATCGCATCGGTGACCGCATCGTTGCCCTTCCAATCAGCGCCCTGTGGGACCCCTGATCGAGGGTTGCGTTCGTCTGCCGGGCCAGGAACTTGTTACTCCCGACGCAGGAGATTCTGGATCTCTGCGTCAAGTTGGATGGGCGACGGGGCGGTGGCGTCGAACGTGACGGAGTGCAGCGCGCCGGTCCACGGGAATGGAATTGCGTACTCGTCGGTGACGGGGAAGCCGGCGTCGTGGCCGAGTCGGAGGCCACCCCCGCCGATCTGCATCCCAGCGCCTGCCATCCCTCGGGGCAGCAGTGCTGCGGCCGACACCTGGTCGTCGACGGTGACGACCCCGGTACCACCACCGGTGGCGTCGGGAATGAACCGGAACGCAATGGTGTGTTGGCCTGGTGCGAGCAATCTGTCGGAAGCGACTCGGTACACGGTGCCGGAGAGGTTGATGAGAAAGCAGGGTCGCCCGGCGAGCACGACGAACGCCCATCCGCTGGTCCAGTCACCGAGGGCACACAGAACGCCTTCTCCGCCGCCATCGGGGACCTCGACGTCAGCCGACAGTGCGATACCTGCGGCGAGCGACGGCAGCGCCTCGTCGGCGATTGGGCCACCGCCCGGTCGATACACCACGCGTGGGGGAGTAGGCCACAGAGGCCGCTCCATCGCAGCCATGCGCGACCGCAAACCGTCGTCGATCGGTAGCACCTTGTTCGCTTCCGCTTCGGTCCACCACAGCTGTTCCAGCGTGCGCACCAGATCTGGGTGGTCGTCGGCGAGGTCAGTCGATTCCGCGAAGTCGTCGTCGAGACGGAACAGCGACCAGCGGTCAGCGTCGAGATCGCGACTGCCGTCCAGCAGCGATTCGTCGGGAACGCCCTGCGACACGTGATCGGTCGTGGCCATCCAGCCGTCGTGATAGATCGATCGCGATCCGAGCATCTCGAAGTACTGGGTCGTGCGCACCTCCGCCGCGCCGGGGTCGGTGAACGTGCTCACCAGGCTTGCACCGTCGATCCGCTGCTGCTGCACTCCGTCGACGGTGGCAGCTGGGACAACCCCGCACACCTCCAGAATCGTGGGAAACAGGTCGGTGATATGGCAGAACTGCGACCGAACCGCACCAGGATCAGCGATGCCACCCGGCCAGCGCACGACCAAAGGGGTTCGTGTTCCACCCAGCCAGGTGTATCGCTTCCAGAGTCTGAACGGTGTGTTGCCCGCCCACGCCCAGCCCCAGGGATAGTGGTTGTACGAGCGAAAACCGCCGAGCTCGTCGATGCCCGCAAGGTTGTCGGCCAGGTTGTCTCCGTGGCCGTGAGCGAACCGGTGCTCGTTGACCGAGCCGATGGTGCCACCCTCGGCGCTGGCGCCGTTGTCCGAGCACACCATCACGATGGTGTTGTCCAGTTGTCCCAACGCGGCGATTCCATCGAAGAGGCGGCCGAGGTGGTAGTCGGTGTGGGTCATGAAGCCAGCGAACACTTCTTGCATCCGGGCGAAGACTCGCCTCTCGTCGGCGGACAACGCAGCCCAGTCCTGGACCCAGGCTGGTCGTGGTGGAAGCGTTGCATCGGCGGGGACTACCCCTAACTCCCGTTGACGGGCAAAGGTCCGCTCTCGCCAGACCTCCCAGCCGTCGTCGAACTGCCCGCTATACGCGTCCGCCCATTCGGTCGGCACGTGATGCGGTGCGTGCCCGGCGCCGGGCGCCAGATACATGAAGAAGGGACGTCCCGGCGTGGCCTGTTGTTGGTCCATCACCATGCGCAGGGCGTTGTCAACGAGATCTTCGGTCAGGTGGTAGCCGTCCTCGGGGCGCGCCGGGGCCCCGATGTAATGGTTGTCGGCCACCAGCGTGGGTGTCCAGTGGTTGGCATCGCCGTGCAGAAAACCGTAGTAGCGGTCGAACCCGACGCCGAGTGGCCAGAGATCGAACGGGCCCGACGCTGTTCGGTCGGCGCGCGGCGTCAGGTGCCATTTACCGACGGCGAGGGTGCTGTACCCAGCGTCGCGAAGGCTGCGTGCCATGGTCGCGGCCGAGGTCGGGATTCGGGTCGTGTAGCCGGGGAAACCCATAGCCACATCGGAAAGGAAACCCATCCCGACGGCGTGATGGTTGCGGCCAGTCAACAACGATGCCCGACTTGGCGAACACAGCGCGGTGACATGGAAGCGGTTGTAGCGCAAGCCTTCAGCGGCCAACCGATCGATATTCGGCGTGGCCACGTCCGAGCCAAAGCAGCCCAATTGAGCAAAGCCGATGTCATCGAGCAGCACGACGACAACATTTGGGGCATCCTGCGGCTTGGGGCGCGGCGCGAACCAAGGCACGGACTCCTTCACGGTGCGACCAATCACCTGTCCCAATTCAGGCATGACGTCCCCTCCGAACTGCGATGGAGCAAGAAACTAGCGCACGAAGAGTTAAATTCTCGCACTAGTAGAATCTCATTTACACGGTCGGTGGGCGCGGCGACTGCCGGCCACCAGATCGAGGGCGGCAACGTCAAATCCGACACGTGGCGCGTGGAGTGGGCTCCAGGTTCCCGGTTTGCCGAGCCGCGGAGTAGACGAGGGTCATAGATGGTTAGCCGGTGGCGGCGAAGAGCCGCGTTGCGAATCGGATCATCGCCCATTCGACAAATCGACCCTCGTCGACGCGATCGTGCTCGGGCACAGGGATGTGTTTCCGTACACGCCTCGACCATCATCGGTGGTGCTCGAAGTGACAAAAAGTCCTGTTTCATATTGGCAGAAAGGCCTGTTTCAACCTGTCGGAAACATAGTCTTAGGGGATGGTTGACTATCGATCCCGACTCGTAGACGTTGAGTTTTCCGAGCGCCTCGCAAGTATCGGGGCGGTTCTCATCGACGGGCCTAAGGCGTGCGGAAAGACGGAAACGGCAGCGCGGGTGGCCAAGAGCATCGTTCGGTTCGATACCGATGCCAATGCCCGGTCACTCCTTGGCCTGAACCCGCAATCGTTGTTCGACCAGCCCACGCCGATCCTGTTCGACGAGTGGCAACGGGCGCCTGCAGTCTGGGACCAGGTCAGGCGTCACGTCGACGACCTGAGCGAACGCGGTCTCTATGTCCTGACTGGGTCGGCAACGCCCACTGATAGCCGCGAACTTCACTCGGGCGCTGGTCGAATAGGAACGATCCGGATGCGAACGATGAGCCTCTACGAGACCGGCTTCTCAAGCGGCGAGGTCTCGCTCGCCGCACTACTCAACGGTGAAGAGCAACCTGCACGATCCAATGCGATCACTGTTCCGGAATTGATGGAACTGATTGTGTGCGGCGGATGGCCCGCGTTGCTTGGCGTGGGCGAGCGGCCCGCCAGACGTTGGCTCCATGATTACCTCGCCCAAATCGTCGAGGTCGATGTGCCGAGCCTGGGAACGACCCGTCGGGCCCCCGACCGGCTTCGCCGAACACTCATTTCGCTCGGACGAAACGTCGGTCAACCGATCAAGCTCACCGAGGTTGCAGCCGACATCGGAGGAGATCGTGAGACCAGGCCGACCAGCGAAACCGTCGCGGCCTACCTTGACGCACTGGATCGTCTGAAGCTCACCGAGAACTCGCCGTCCTGGCGGCCCCATATTCGCTCGCGAACCCAGCTTCGCGAGTCACCGTCGCGGTACTTCGTTGATCCATCGCTCGGCACCGCTGCGATCGGCGTCGGATCAAAGGAGTTACTCGCCGACCTCAATGCGGCCGGCTTCCACTTCGAAGCGCTCGCCATACGCGATCTACGTATCTACGCCCAACCGCTCGGCGGAACGATCTCGACCTGGCGGGAAGCGCACGGCCGTAAAGAGGTCGACGCAATCGTCGAAACTCCTCATGGCTGGGCCGCCTTTGAAGTCAAACTCACGGGTGACCAATCGGTGATCGACGACGCGGCGGCAGGCCTGATCGGCTTCGCGGCCGAAATCGATCAACAGCGACACGGACCGCCTACGGCGCTCGTAGTCCTCACCGCAACTGGGGGCGGAGGCAAACGCGCCGACGGCGTCCACGTGGTGCCGATCACCGCCCTCGGTCCCTAACGCAACCCGACCAAGAGCGGACAACAGCGCTCGACTGGGATTCGTTCAACAACCTTGAACCAAGAATCGGTGCTCGTTGAGCGGATCTCCGCGAAGCAATCCGAACCACAATCGCTCACTGATTGTCGATCTACCCGCAGGCGCTCGAGAACACCATCCGTCTTACAGCGGAACATGTCAAGGCGCCGATCATCGTCACCGAGAATGGCATGGCAACCAACGACGATCGGGCTCGCATCGAGTACACCCAAGCCGCGCTGCAGGGACTCGAACGATGCATCGCCGGGATCGACGTGCGCGGCTACATCCACTGGAGTTTGCTGCCCAGTAGTCGAGGGTCACGAATGGGTTGACCGGGTGGCCGCGAGGAGTCGATCTGCGACTCGGAATGCGTTGGCCATGACGGTGAGCGCCGGGTTCACGCTGCCGTTTGTGGGGTGCAGCGAAGCATCGGCGACGTAGACGTTGTCCGTGCCGTGGACGCGACCGTTTGGGTCGCAGGCGGAGCGTCTCGGATCGTCACCCATTCGACACGTTCCTGCCGAGTGTTCGCTGGCGGCCGGCTTATGCATCGTGTCGGGCCGGACAAGCGCCCGCGACGGAGCGCAGCCGATTTCATCGAGCCATTCCTTGCATCGTGCCGCCATGTACCGCTCGACCTCACGCGAGGCTGGATGCACGACGCCTTGCAGCCGCGCGACGGGCATGCCGAAACGATCGCGGACAGTGGGGTCGGCGGTGACTCTCGACGCCGGCCGACGGGATGTCTTGGGCGATGGTCATCGCTCCGAGGAGATGCGGCCGACCCTCGCGCATCCATCGTTTGTGCGCAGCTCCGCCGACGGGAATCCCGAACATCTGGCTCAGCATGGTGACCGCGACGGGCAGCATCGGCAGTGCATCGAACATCACTCCGCCGCCCCACGCCTCGCCGTTGCGGTGGACGAAGTCGAGCGTCGCGATGTTGTGGCCGGGGCCGTTCGGATGTTGGATCGGGTCTGGGCCGAGCCCCATCGCCATGGCGCCACTGTGGTCGTGCAGGTTGCGGCCCACCCAGTCGTTGCCGAGGCCAGAGACCTGGAGAAGTCGTGGCGTCTCGACTGCGCCGGCCGCCACGATGACGCGGTCGCAGGAAACGATCTTTTCTAGCGGCCCGTCTGCGGTGTCGAAAATGATGCGGATGCCGGACGCGCGGGTGCTGCCGACGGTCAAAATCTCGACTGCCTGAGCCTTGACTGCCAGATCGCACGAACCGCTGGCCACGGCTCGTCTCACGAGGGTGTTGTGGGTGCCGTTCTTCGCATCGACAGGGCAGGCGTGGCCAACGCATTGCGGGCAGCCGATGCAGGCCGCCCGGCCGAACCGGGGCACGCTGTTGAGTGCGAGCGGGATTGGCCCCCACGACCAACCGAGTCGATCGGCTGCAGCTCCGTACACCTCGCGGAACCGCCCACCAGGCAACGCCGGCATGGGGTACGGCTTGGTGCGGGGAGTGCGCGCTGTGAGCGGACCCTCCTCGCCGGAGACGCCGATCTCCCACTCGGCGCGTTGGTAGTACGGGGCGAGTTCGTCGTAGCCGAACGGCCAGTCGACCAGGGTGCTGCCCTCGGGAACACCGTAGGTGCTGGCCATCGCGAAGTCTTCTGGCATGAACCGCCACGCCATGCCCTGCCACACCCGTGTCCCGCCCCCGATCGCCATTGCGTTGAGGCCCCAGGTCGCGTGATCAAGGCTCTGCGTTTCGATCGCAGACCCATCGGGTTGCACGATGATCCGCGGGTGCCCGTGCCCGGGGCTGGCGGTGACCTGGGCAAGCCCGACTCGTTTGCCGCGGAAGTGGTCACCGCGAAGCTCGGCGTTGGTGTGAGCTGGCGCTCGTTCGAGCAGCAGCACCCGTGCACCACCTTCGGCAAGAACCCCGGCAGCGACGCCACCGCCAGCCCCCGCACCAACGACGACGATGTCGTAGTGCGGTGCCAGTTTGTCGTGTTGCACGGTAGGCCATGGTTCCGGCTCGACCGGTTGCGCGCCGTCGGGCACCCCCTGAAAGTTGATCATTGCGAGGCCCGCGGGTTCGCCGTGGCGTGCGCTGGCGTAGTAGCCCTGCATCGCCAATTGGACCAACGCCGCAACCGATTCAGAGAGCGTCGCGTCCTGAGTCACCTCCTCGAACACCTGTTGTCGGCTGTGGTCATCCAGTGCGGCGAAGCCCAGCGTGGCGAGGTCGTTGGCTTCATTGTCGAGGGCGGCCAGAACGGGTTGAATGGCCACGAGCATCGGCGCGACGATTTCGGCTTCGTGAGCGAGTAACTGGGCAGTGCCGCCGGCCCACCCGCCTGGCCACTCATCAGCCGGGATCACCAAATCGACTGCAGCCGCCAGCGTCGCGTCGCGGAATGAGCGTTTCATTCTGCGCATGGCCGTTTCCGACGGTCGGGTTTGATCGGCAAGAAACACTCCTGACGCTGTTGTGGCGGTCAACCGCCCGCAAATTCGCAGGGAGGCATTTCCAAAGTGTCAACCTAAGGCAGGATGGCACCTTATCTCTGCTCTGCAGGGTGTGTCGGTCAGTTGCGGGCGAGTAACCCATCGTTGATTTGTGTAACTCGGTCAGATTCCTACAAGTAGGCTTCTTACCATGAGAGTCACCGAAAAGGGTCAAGTCACGATTCCGAAAGAAATGCGGGATGCCTTCGGTATCGGCGCAGGGACTGAGGTCGAGTTCATTGCCCACGGCCAAACCTTGACTGTCCGAAAGCTCGATAATGGCCCGACGAGAGGCGAGCGCCTTGCCGCACGACTGCGTGGCCGCGGCGACGTCAAGATGACGACCGACGCAATTATGGCACTCACTCGCGAGTTCTAGCAATGGCATTGGAAACGCTGGTCGACACCAACGTACTGCTCGATATCTTGACCGAGGACCCGACATGGTTGTCGTGGTCGCTGAATGCCTTAGGTGAGGCGGCCGAGGCTGGCCCGCTGTTGATCAATCCGATTATCTACGCCGAAGTCTCGATCCGGTTCTCGCGGGTCGAGGAACTCGAAGAGGCGCTACCGTCACGGGACTTCCGACGGGCGGAAGTGCCTTGGGCAGCGGCCTTTCTCGCCGGCAAGGCTTTCATGTCGTACCGTGAGAGGGGCGGCGTCAAGGCTTCGCCGTTGCCCGACTTCTTCATCGGGGCTCACGCAGCGGTAGACGGGCACGTCCTGCTCACGAGGGATGCGTCGCGGTTCAAGACCTACTTCCCGACCGTCAGATTGATAGCTCCCAACTCGTAGTCGTGACAGCCCCTACTCGGCCTCGAACACCGGGCGCGCCGCTCCGTCACCACCGACTCGTTCCACCTGGTCCACGACACGACCACACCCAGCCGCTACCGCTACTGCGACGGCACCGGTGGCATTGCCGGGCGCACCGGCACCACACCGAGTCCTGGTTCGTGGACGACGTGAACATCTATCGATACACCGGCTATGCCAGAGCGCGGTCGGTCTGGCAACTCGTCAACACGCTCGACGAATTGCAAGCGTGGCCGAAATGACAGCTGTCGTGCAGCCAACCACTTAGTTTGCGGTCAATCAGCAGTTGATCGCAGTTGACAAAGCGTGACAGACCTCGGGCCATCGATCGCGCGGGAAGTCGCCAATGTATGAGCGAAACTGAGATCGAGCAAGGAGCTCTGGGGTGTCGAAGTTGAGCACGCCTTCTGTGTCAAGCCCTTCATCTGGACCGACGGTGACCTCTGACGGCAAACCCCGAACAAACGTCGTTGCCAGGGCGACCAGCAGGCGGTCGAGCCGATCGACAATCTCGGGTCGCGTCAGAACGAGTGCCGGACGAGATTTTTCACCGGCATCTACCAACCAAAGTTCACCCCAACCAGGATTGGCGCTCACCATGGATCGCGTTGACGCTCGTTGCCCGCTCGTTCATCGGCCGCGGCTTCGTGTAACGCGGTGAGATCGCCCCAGTCGTCAACGATTCGCTCGCCTGGTTGGTACGCGCGGCGATAGGCATCAGCGACACGCGCGCGTTCGGCCTCGTCCACCAGTCGTCGCAGGATTGCCGAGCGTGTCACGCCCGCTTCCGCGGCGAGCGCGTGGAGGGTGCTGATCTGCTCCTCGGAAAATCGGACCGCTAACTGCGTTGTCACTGCGCCACCATACCGCAGGTGCGACAAATGTGCAATGCGCCGTCGGGATTCACGATGCATTGCGTGCCACGGCTGCTGGATGACGTGAGCCGTCGAGCGTGCGGTTGAATACATCCCAGTTGTAGTCTGTTTGCATGACAATGACGCAGATGGCAATCCGCATACCTCGTGACGACGCCGCTGAACTCGACGCGGAGGCACTGGAGCGACGGACCACTCGTTCAGAACTCGTACGGCTCGCCGTCGCCGAACATCTGCTGCGGCGCCGGCGCCTGAGCGACCCGTGGGCGGCGTTGGAAGCCGAGGGCAAGCTGATTCCGGCCACGCGAACGCTCGACCTCACCACGCCGCTGCCGACCTTGGAGGGACCATCGCTCTCGGAACTTCTTGCGGCCGATCGAGACGAGCAGCGGTACTGAGCGATGGCCGTCTACCTCGACACGTCCGCGGCATTGAAGCTTGCGATCGCCGAGCCCGAGTCGGAGGCCCTGCGAAATTTCCTGGCACGCAGCGAGGGCGGTTTTGTATCGAGTTCGCTGCTAGCGGTTGAGTTACGCCGAGCCGCGTTGCGAGCCAACGATGCCGCCGCCGCGCTCACCGCAGTCGCCAACGTCATACCCGCCATCCGTCTCGTCCGAATCGACGATGACGCGATCGGACAGGCCGGACTCGTTCTGCCGCCATCGCTGCGCTCACTTGATGCCATCCACCTCGCGACGGTGCTCTCACTCGGATCGGCGGTCGACGCGATGGTCTGTTACGACAAACGGCTCGCGCAAGCAGCGGTCGCCGCCGGAATCGACGTTCACTCCCCTCAATAGCACTGCTGCTGCGTTCAGACCTCGGGGTTTCCATTGGCTCGCGTGGTGTGGGTTGCTCCCCCTGGGGTGTTGCCGGCACCGGCGGGTGCGTGCCGACTCCGACCCGCGAGAGCCCCGGTCAATCCCAGATAGCGGCGTGGGTGTCGAAGTCGAAGAAGTGGGCGTTGTCTGTAGCGACAGCGATCAGCGCCGCTTCGCCCCTGCGTACCGCCGAGCGCGGGTTGAAGCGTCCAACCGCGCTGGCAGCCACGTCGCCGCCGTCTTCTTTGACTGCGTCGGGATCGCCGGAGTTAACGGTGGTGGCGTCGATGCTGAAGTGAACCATGATCTCGGAGCCGAGTGCCTCCAAGAGCTTGACCGGCGCAGTGAGGGTCTTGCCCTCGCCACCCCCGGCGACGAACGCAGCGTCCTCGAAGTCCTCGGGCCGGATGCCCAACACGACACGCTTGCCGTCGTAGCGGCGCAGCGCTGGGCGGGCATCGAGCACGTTGGCACCGAGGGATAGGGTCTGCGAGCCGAGTTTGACCGATGCCGATCCGCCGTCAATGGTGACCGTGGACTCGAACAAGTTCATCGACGGCGAACCGATGAACGCTGCGACGAATACGTTGACAGGTCGGTCGTACAGGTTCCGCGGCGTGTCGATCTGCTGCAGATAGCCGTCCTTCATCACGGCAACGCGATCGCCCATCGTCATCGCCTCTACCTGATCGTGAGTCACATATACGGTCGTCACCCCCAACTCGCGCTGGAGCCCCGCGATCTCCGCTCGCATCTGCACTCGCAGCTTCGCGTCGAGGTTCGAGAGGGGTTCGTCCATCAAGAAGACTGCAGGTTGGCGGACGATTGCTCGGCCCATGGCGACCCGTTGGCGTTGGCCACCCGACAACTGCCCAGGCTTGCGCTCCAAGTGCTGCGACAACTCGAGGAGATCTGCCGCCCTTCGGACCCGCATATCAATCTCGGATTTTGAAACCTTGGCGAGCTTGAGGGCGAACCCGATGTTCTCGTAGACCGACATGTGCGGGTACAGCGCGTAGTTCTGGAACACCATCGCGATCTTTCGGCTTGACATCGTTGACGACGCTGCCGCCGATCTTCATCTCGCCGCCAGTGATGGGCTCCAAGCCGGCCATCATCCGTAGTGCGGTCGACTTGCCGCATCCCGACGGGCCAACCAGCACCAGAAATTCCGAATCTCGGATCTCCATGCTGAGGTCGTGGATCGCGTGATAGCCATTCTCGTAGACCTTGTTGACGCTTTCTAATGTCACTGTTGCCATGTCAGTCTCCTTGGTTTGTGATCGCAGGTGCGGTCGCGTTAGTCGTCAACCACGACCGAGTCGAGGCGAAGCCGGCATCGGATGTCTCCGAGTCCGCGGGCGATGATCAACTCTCCGCCGGAGAGGATTGTCCAATCATTCAGCGTGGTGTTCCAGGTTCGCCACATTCGACGGTCACAGTGCACCGTCACCACGGATTGTTCGCCTGCGGCGATTGATGCTCCCGTCCACCCAACCAGTCTGATCGGCTGGTCATCGGCGAGCGGATCGAAATAGACCTGCACAACTTCGCGCGAGTTGCGCGCGGAGACATTGGTCACCGTGACCGAGGCTGTGAGGGTGCTGGCGTCGACAAGAGGGTGTGCGTATTCGAACTTGCCGTACCCGGACCCGTGGCCGAACCAGTAGGCGGGCGGGGCGGCTCTCCCGGCGGCGTGGCCGCGATAACCGATGTATGGACCCTCCGTGTAGGCGAGCGCTCCGTCCGTTGGCGTGACCCCCCAGGCCGCCGAGGCACCGTCGGCAGCCGGATACGTGGTGACGAGTCGGCCTGAGGGCTCGATGTCGTTGAGCAGGGCGGCCGCGACCGCATGCCCGGCCTCCTGGCCCGGAAGGCCGACGAGAAGAATCGCATCGACACGGTCACGCCATGGCATTAGCGCCGGGGTGGCCGCGTTGAGCACCACGACAGTTCGGTGGGCAACTGCGGCCACAGCTTCGACGAGTTCGTCCTGACGACCTGGAAGAGCAAGAGTGCATTTGTCGATCGATTCGGTCTCCTGCTCCTCCGTGAAACCAACGACGACAACGGCAACGTCTGCGTCCAACGCCGCCGATACGGCTGCGCGAATGTTCTCGTCGTCTGTCCTCGGGGCTTCCTCGGCAACGATGGCGAACGCGCTGTGTTCGCTGAGCGGGGCGGTCACGGTCGCTACAACTTCGGTCGCGCTTTCGAGGATGACGTCGATTGCCATTCCCGGTGGACGAAGGATTGCCTCGGCATGATCTGCGGTGACGGTCCGTAGAGCAGCCACATATGGCTGGTCTCCGATCTTGACCACCCAGTCGCCGACACCAAGGGCACCAATCGACTGATACCCCATCGGCACGATTGCAGTCATTTCGATCCGCACAGTTGTTCCCGGATAGTCAACGCCGTGCACGTCGCATTGGTTGTCACCGGCAACGTGGTCAGCGACCATCTCTCCGGTCTCTGTGAAGATGCGTACCCGAGTGCCGGGTTGTCGGGTGATCGGGTCGATCAGCGAACCGGGCCGTGCGGGCCGCCTTCTTGATCGGACATCTACACCGTCGACCACGGTGACGCGATCGCCAAGGCGAGCCCGCAGCCCTTCGGCGATGCTCACCTGATGAGGTGGCCGGACCTGGGACGAACCGCCTCCCAAGCAGACCGTGTCGACAGCATGGCGACCGATCAGCGCGACTCGACTGCCGGCCTCGAGTGGGAGCGCACCTGTGTTCTCCAGCACGGTCATTGCGGATGCTGCGATGCGTTTGAGCTGGTCGCGGCGCAGATCGCTGTTGGGTTCAGGACCGTCGGGCCATGATCGAACAACGCCGAGTGCGCCGACGCGATCGGCAAGCCGCAATAGCCGCCAAACGTGATCGTTGACCGTGGCCTCGGACACCTCACCCGAACGAACAGCGGCAACTAGGGCCTCACCCCACGGGCCTTCCGGCCCGGGCATCACGAGGTCGAGTCCGCCGTTTGCTGCTAGTGCCGCCGTTCTGGTTGCGCTCCAATCGGAGACCAGCAGTCCTGGCCAATTCCACTCGCGCTTGAGCACCCTATTGTTGAGGGCACCGTGCTCCGTTGCGGCAACGCCGTTGATGTCGTTGTAGGCGGACATGACCGTCCACGGGTCCGCGTCCGCCACCGCGATTTCGAACGGGAGTAGATACACCTCGCGGAGCGTCTGCTCGTCGAGTCGACAATCGACCGTCGTTCGATCTGTCTCGGCCTCGTTGGCGACGAAGTGTTTGAGGCACGCTCCGATGCCAGTTGACTGCAGCCCGTGGACATACGCTGCGGCGAGGACGCCAGTCAGCAGCGGGTCCTCGGAGTAGGCCTCGAACAGCCGACCGCCCAGCGGTGACCGGTGGAGGTTGATCGTCGGCCCGAGCACCACGTGGATTTTTTGTCGGGCTGCCTCATCGGCAAGAAGCTGGCCGACCTCGAAGAGTGTTTCGGTACTCCACGTGGACGCGAGCAGTGTTGCGTTGGGGAGGAGACAGGTCTCGGGCCCGCCGCTGAATTCGAGGCCGCGCACTCCCGTCGGTCCGTCTGACAGGGACAACGATGCCAGGCCGATCGATTCGTTGTCGCACAGTGTGAAGGACGTTTTCCCGGTGAGCAGCTGCACCTTCGTGGGAAGATCGAGTCGCTCGAGCAATTCCGTCAACTGATGGGCATCGAGGCTCATCGTGGCATCCATTTCGTGTGGATCGTCGACTTGCCCGCCTCGATGAGTTCGTCGTCGCGACCGGGCAGTGAAAGGACGGAGCGGACGCCGTCGGGCACCAGGGTGTCAACAACCAGATCGTGTCCGTCCAGTCGCCACGACACCTCTATGAGACCGTGTGCGGTTTCAAGCGCAGTCCGCGCCCATGTGAGGTTGCCACCGGGTTGAGGTGCGATCCGCACCGCCGAGTAGCCCGGTTCCATGGGCGCTAGTCCACCGACCGTGCGATGTAGCCAGTCCGCGATTGCGCCGAGCGCGTCGTGGTTGAAACTGGTCATTTCGCCCGGGTTGATCGAGCCGTCGGGGAGCATCGAATCCCACCGCTCCCATACCGTGGTCGCGCCCATTGTCACCGGGTACAGCCTGGGTCAGGTTGCAATCGACCTGCTGATGGAGCGCATCCGTGATGGCCGCATACTTCCGCGTCACCTTCAGTTGCACCCCGAGCTGCGGGTGCGGTCCTCGTCCCAGCCAGCGAGGACCTTCGAAACCGCGGTCATGAGCAACAGGAAGCTGCCCTAGTAGCCTGCTCGAAGTCGTCAAAGTGTAGACCGCTCCACATCTTTCGTCGTCTCCGTGGCCATCTCGTCGAGCACTTTAATCCACGTCGCTCGGAGGTGCTCGATGACGAGGAGTCGGAGAAGCGGCGTGGATCGCTATGGGCCGAGGAGTGCGAGCGGCACGACGGCCACGCCGTCCGGGCGACGATAAGCGAAGTCGCCGGTGTTGACGAGAACCTTGTCGGCTAGGCGGTGGCCGAGTTGGTCGTTGAGCCAGTTGAGGTGGCGGACGTCGTGATCGGTTGCCGTTTCGCTGAGCTTGACCTCGATGGCAACAACCCTTCGGTCGTCTCCCTCGACGATGAGATCGATCTCGCGGTCGGACTCCTTGGTACGCAGGTGCCCGACGCGAGCGGAGGTCGCCGCTGCGTAGATCCGTACGCTCTGCGCGACGAGTGACTCGAATAGGGAGCCCAACCATGTCCCGGTCGAGCCGGCGGGCCGTTGCCCTTCGCCTGCGAGGAGGTCATTTCTGCCGACGCCGACCAAGCGTGCCGCCAAGGCCGGGTCCACAAGGTGATGCTTTGATGAGCGTGTGAGTCGCTTCAATGGGTTGAACGTCGGAATCCACGCTTCAATCGGGTCGAGCACGAAGATCCGAGTCAGGTGGTCTCGGTAACCGTCGACGGTCGCCCGGGCAGGCTTATCGGGGTCGCCGCCCGTCGCTGCATCCAAAATCTTGGAGTAAGCGGTGTCCGTGGCTGTCGCCGCGCCGTATGCCGAGAGCCAGGCGCGAAGTGTCTCCGGGCGTCGGACGCGGACCCCGTTCTCCGCCAGTTCCTTGTCAACGATCCTGGCGATGTATGAGTCGAGTTGAGCCTGCCTGGCGCGCTCCGGGAGCCCGCGGATCCCAGGAAACCCCGACGCCAGGATCTCGTCGGTATAGCTGGTCAGCCCAACTTGTGAACGCCCGTTGATCTTCGGGCGGGTCCCCGACAGGAGTTCGGCGAGCGACACGGTCGGCGTCGCGACACCGCGTTCGGCCAACGACAGTGGACGCATCGTGAGACTGACGATCCGGCCCGCTCCGGAGTGAATATGCACGCCAGGTGCAACCCCGGCCGAGCCCGCAAGTAAGAACCGACCTCCCGTGTTGTCGTCGTCGACGGCTCTTCGTACGCGATCCCACACGGCTGGAGCGAGTTGCCACTCGTCGATGAGTACCGGTGCCTCGACCTGCGTGATGTAGTCAAGATCGGCCGCGAGCGTTTCGCGTTGCGCAGGGAGGTTGAGGGCGAGAACAGTCGCGGCGCGCTGCTGGGCGGTTGCTGTCTTGCCTACCCCCTTGGCCCCCTCCAATGCGATGGCCGCGAGGTGGGGGAAGAGTTCGTCGAGGAGGTCGTCCACGATCCGTCGCTGGTACTTCACGCCAACAAACATAGCAGATGGACGCCTATAAATTATACAAATGGACGCCATTAAGCTAGGCGAATTGACGGGGCCTCAAGCTGAGATCCGAGGCACAAAGTGCTGGTTTGCTCTGCTTGACTTGAGCTGAGTGCGAATTGTCAGTCTTGTCCCGTCGGTTACCGAAACGCTGCTCGAATGGGGCATCGCCCCAGCGGCATGCACGCGGTTTTGTGAACAGCCGGAACTCGTGCATGTCGGGGGTACGAAGGACCCGGACATCAACGCAATCGTGGCGCTAGAACCTCATCTGGTGGTCGTTGATGAGGAGGAGAACCGTCGCGAGTCCTACGAGGCCTTGGTTGCTGCAGGGATCGAGATGTTCGTACTACGCATCCGCTCGCTCGGCGACGTTGGCGAGCAACTTCAGGCTCTCGCAGAGCGTGTCGGGGTGTCGTGGTCAATGCCGCCAATCCCTTCGCCCGTTCTTATCTCGGCTACGTCGTTTATACCGATTTGGAAACGGCCATGGATGGCGCTCGGCGGGCCAACATACGGCACCTCGCTGCTCGAGCATCTCGGCGTCTCCAACGCCTTTGCCGGGGAAGGGCCCTACCCCGAAACGACACTGCAGGCGGCGGCCGAACGTTCGCCAACGTTCGTCATTGCTCCGTCGGAGCCGTACCCGTTCAGTGAGCGCCACCGTGCGGAACTCGCAGTTGTCGCTCCGACCGTGTTCGTGGACGGCAAAGACTTGTTTTGGTGGGGCGTCCGCACAGACGGTGCTCTCGCCCGGCTGGCATCGGTGCTAGGCGATCTACCTGGTGTGGTGATCTGAACGTTGGCGTCAGTGAGCTTCACGTGGTCAGCTCAGCGCGTAGTCGTTCAGGATCTGGCGGCCGTAGAGGAGCTCCGCGTCGCGCTTGGTGAGCTGGGCGGCGTCGGCCGCGTCGTGCCATTGCTTCTGGAGGATGTCGACCTGCCGGTCGAACATGTGGGCCGCCTCCGCTGACGTCAGGCCGTAGTCGGGCGCAGCTGCGATCACGGTCGAGCGGTTGCTGGCCCGGCTCCCTTGTGCGACCGATGACGGTGCTCGGCCGATGTCCATTGCCTGGTTCGCCTCCCAACCCGTGCGCAGCTGCGGACAAAGGTCGTACGCCGGGGTGAGTTCGACGTGGTGGCCGTCCCAGAACACGGCATGGTTGCGTGCATGGTCGTCGGTGTTGCCGATGAGGATGTTGAGGATGATCCGCTCGAGCAACGCCGGGCCGAGCCTGCCGGTCCCCGGCGCAGCCAACCGATGGAGCTGGTCGAGGAAGTCGGGGTAGCTCGACCAGCGGGCGCCGATGAAATCGGAGAAGCCGAGCAACGTCAGCGCCGATACGACCATCCGACGGGTCGTGCCGCCCGGCCGGTCGAAGCGTTCGATGAGCAGGACGTCACGACCCAACGACTTCACAATCTCGGTGTACGGCACGGGCACCCCGACACGTCGGGCGAGATCCATGCCGACCGCCTCGGCTTTCACCACCGGGTAAGGGTCTGTCGACAGCGACAATTTGGCGATGTACTCTCGGCCGTCGTCGCCGGTCAAGATCACCTTCGGCCGTGCGCCACCGACGGCGGTGCCTTCGGTGAGTGCGATGGCCAGCTCGGGTGTGATGGTGCCGTTCTCCAACGCCTGGGCGGCTTCGTGCAGTTCATCGAGCGTCGCGTTCGTCTGCCGGGCCACATATTCGGTGTTGCTCGTCTGGAAGTCGAGCGCACCGATCCGGTTCGAGCCCGACTCGAGCAGGTAGGTCAGGTCGTCGACATCGAGGCCACTCGCGGCGTTGCCGCGCTTGTCGGCCAGGCGGTTGTCGATGACGCGTTGGCCCCACGAGTCCGGGCTCCCGTCACGCAAGCATCCCGCCATCGATCGGTCATCGTCGGGTTCCTGCCAACCGGCTGCGAGCGGCAGTTCTGGCGCGTACAAGCTGACCGCGTCCGCACGGTCGAGATATCCGGGACTGTACGCGAACCGGAACGGTCCGCCACCTTGTGCGGACTGGGACCGCACCGCTCGGCGCGGCGTCGGCTCGAGTGCGCCTGCGAGCACCGGTTCGGTCGACCCGGGCAGCCACACCCAGACGTAGGCCCTGCGGGGCCGGTCAGAAGTCGATGCCATCGAAGCGGTCCGTGTTCGAAGGACGCACCCGGCTGGGGAGCAGAGCGAGGGTGTCCTCACCACGCCGGCGGGCTTCGGCGAGCTCGTGCGCGTCGAGGCCGAACAGGTTCACGCCGACCAGGAACGCAGCGTTGAACACTGTCCCGATCGCGACGCCCGGAGACCCCTTCTCGAAAGCGCGTACGGTGCGAGGACCGACCCCCAATCGGGCTGCGGCGTCGATAACCGTCCAACCCTTGGCCAGGCGTGCCTCGTTGATCTGTTGGCCCAATACTACGAGCGCGTCAGCGCTCGGCCTGCTGAGTCCGATCGCGTGCTTGGCCATGCCTTCTCCCTTCGCTTCAAATACTCTACTATAAAACGCAGATTGAGCATCTAAACTGTGTTTTATAGTTACTAATGACCGGTGTTGGTCAAGCGGTTCCGCTGCCGTGGGCGGTGGCGTCGAACGTGACGGAGTGCAGCGCGCCGGTCCACGGGAATGGAATTGCATACTCGTCGGTATTCGGCAGCGACAAATCACACATCGAGGCTCAACACCCAACGATGCCCTACCCCGAGGTGCTCGCAACCTCGTTGCGGCGCATGGCTGGCGAATACGGACACGCGGCCTGTGGTGTCGAATGCGCCGAGTTCGGAGCCAGCGTCCCCGCATGGCCGGCGTTCGCGACACCGCATGTCGGTTTCGCGCTCGGCGCCAGTGGGTCGATGACGGGGCGGGAGCGCTGATGTCAGCTACGCGGGCGATCCTCTTGCCGCTGTAGAGGACAAGCCCATCGTCCACCGGACTATCGGGTGGTCGGTTACACCCCTCCGGCGAAAGTGACGGCCCGAAAGCTCATCGTGGGGATCGACATTCGCCGTGCTCTCGGGGCTCCGTCACTTCGCCGCGTCGGCGGATCACTCTGTCGGTCGCCACCACGTTCGGCGTCGGCGCGGCGTCGGCCCTCGTCGCTGGTTGAAACGCCGCCTTGAGTCGCGGATCACGATCTATTGAGGATCGCCTCGGCGGAGATCGGGTTCCTTCCGGGTAGTGATCCGCTGGTAGAGAGCAGGCGCAGGCCGAAGAACCCGCCGCCGGTCGTGAACGTGTGCCCGGTCCGGTCTTTCTTCGGGTCGAAGTGAGCTTTGACGGCGGCTCCGTGTGCGCCGGTGCGCATGTAGTTGACGGCGGCGCCTGCGTTCTCCCAGATCGACAGTGTGACGACCAGCCGCTGGGGAACGTTTGCCAACGCGGTGCCCCACACCGCATCGGGTGTCTGCAGGAACTGTCGCTCCAGACCTTTGTTCACACGAAGGAACTGCATGGCGGTTCGCAAGTACGCGGTGCCGATGGTGATCGCTACGGTCGGGCCGTCCTTCGGCGTGGCAACGCCGCGGCAGGCTTCCTGCATGTCGTCGTCGGTGCCGGGCCACACGCCAACGGCGCGGAACAGTTCCATGCGTACTTGCCACCCCTGGGCGAATGCTTGGCCGGTCGGGTGATCACTGAGGAAGTTGTCGAGCGACTGCTTCGTTTTCCCAGCATGCAAGGAGCCCTTCGCGTCGAAGTTGAGGTTTCGGTAGCGCGCCTGCCGTAAACGGCGCACAGATCGCGGTTCTGGCGGACCGGAGGCCAGGCGACCTCGCTCGCGGTCGGTGTCTGTCGCCGCAGCGCCTTCCATGGGCTGGTGTCGGTGATGTGTGCGCTGAACAGCATGCGTCGGTCCCTCAAGTGTGTGGCCCGGAGGCCCTCAATCAGTCATCGACAGATGACTATAGTCATCAATTCGATGACCATAGTGACGAAGTTCCCAGGAATATGCCGGTGCGGTGCGGCATCTGCGAACGATGTGATCAGTTGGCGATGACGGTGAGGCAGAGTTCCACCCAGGTGGCGAGCACCCGTTCGTCGCTGAGACCAAGGGGCGGCTTGCCGTAGGTCCACGTACTTCGGCGTAGGTTGATCAGCCCGCCGAGCAGCACGACGACGAGCGCGTCACGGTCCCATGACTCGTCGATGGAGCGTTGATCGAGGTAGGCGCGTGCAAGTTCGTAACCGGTCTCGCTGATGTTCTCACGCATGGATTCCATGAGGTGCGCGAGTTGGTCGCCTTCCTTCTCGATGATCCGGGTGATCATCTCTTGGCGGTTGAGTTCGGCCAGAAGCCACCGGCCGAGCAGATTGAGTTCGCTGCGAAGATCGGGCAGGGGGAGTAGTGCGAGGAGCTCGTCGAATCGTCCGACCGACTCGATGTGTCGGTTGAGGGCGGCGTCGAGCAGGTCGGCCTTTGGACCGCGAAGTGTTTGTAGAGCGTTCCGCCGCGTGCGACGAAGCCGGCTTCGGCTTCGATGTCGCCGACCGTGACCGCTCGGAAGCCTCGTTCGGCGATGAGCCGGAGCCCGGCGTTCATCAGCGCATCTTTCGTCGAGGTCATCGAGCGATCGACTGTAGTCAGCAGCCGATGACTATCGAACGATCGGATGCGACCGATTCGATCCGAGGTTCGCTATCGGTGTTGGTCGAGAGTCCTCCATCCGAAAGCGGCCGACGCCAACAAGAGGTACAGCGCGAGTGCGGTGATGGCCACGTCGGACGTCCTTTCAGGTATGACTGAGCTTGTTATCTGTTCAGGTGCACAGATATAGTGCAGGTTATGGCTGCTGCGCGCAAGACTTCTCTTGTCAATCTCGATGTATGTCCGTCGCATTGCGACGAGACGCTTGCACCGTTGGAGTCGTTGCGTGAACGTGTGCCGGGTCGCGAGGCGCACGTCGAGGCGGCGGAACTGTTCCGGCTGCTCGGTGATCCGACCCGGCTGGCGATCCTGCATGCATTGTTGGAAGCGGGCGAGTTATGCGTCTGTGACCTGGCCCGACTCGCTGGCGTCGCGGAGAATGTTGTGAGCCAGGCGATGCGGTT
Source organism: uncultured Acidimicrobiaceae bacterium (assembly GCA_963732585.1). Taxonomy (GTDB): domain Bacteria; phylum Actinomycetota; class Acidimicrobiia; order Acidimicrobiales; family Ilumatobacteraceae; genus WLMZ01. The sequence goes on from CAVSZY010000005.1 coordinate 104,066, forward strand.
GCTTCGTGCCGCCGATGTGGTTCGCACACGTCGAGATGGTCGCCGGATTCACTATCGACTCGCCGACGCCCACGTGCGGATGTTGCTAGATCTGTCCTCGGACCATGTCCTTCACCAGGACCCAGCAACAGCGTCGGTGGTGGCAGAGCGCGACTCGGATGTGTCGGGCGGTCGTCGTGTCGGCTGATCACGAGAGCGAGACGATCCCGGCGTTTCCTGACACTGACGGGTGTTGTGGCGCGCCGACGATGGCTGCGCCGCTGACGGGCCCGGTCGCAGCATTTGGCGTCGTCACCTACCGAGTCGAGGAATTGGACTGCGCCACGGAGGAGAACGATCTGCGGGCCGTGCTCTCACCGTTGAGTGGGGTGCGGTCGTTGGAGTTCGATCTGGTCGGCCGACGAGTGCGTGTTCGCCACGACCTGGAATCACCCGACCCGATCGAGGCGGCGATACGCGGTCTGGGGATGCGGCCAAGCGTCGTTGTTGACCATGAGAGCGCGCCGCTGACGCGCAGCCTGTCTCGCCGCTCGATCATCGGCATGGCCGGCGCAGGCGTGCTGGCCATGGGCTCTGAGGTTGCCGTCATCGCCGGCGCCGACGAGCAATCGGTGCTGGTCGCGCTGCTCGCGCTTATGGCGATCGTGCTCGGCGGTCGTGACACGCTCCGCAAGGGGTACCACGCGCTGCGCTCGTTTCGGATGACGATGAGCTTGTTGATGAGTGCCGCCGTCATCGGCGCAATCGCCATCGGGCAGTGGCCTGAGGCTGCAGTGGTGATCTGGTTGTTCGGCGTGGCCGAACTGATCGAAGCGTTGAGCTTGGAGCGGGCACGCAACGCGATCCGTTCCCTCGTCGGTCTCGCCTCCGAAACCGCAAGCGTGCGACGAGACGGCGGCTGGGTCGCTGTTGCGACCGGAGAGGTTCCGTTGAACGCGGTGATTCTGGTCAAGCCCGGTGAGCGCATCGCCCTCGACGGTCGCGTCACATCCGGAGCGAGTTCGGTGAACCAGGCCCCGATCACCGGAGAGTCGATCCCGGTCACCAAGGCGGTCGGTGATCCAGTGTTCGCCGGCACGATCAACGAGCGTGGCACCCTCGAGATCACCGTTACCGCAGCAAAAGGCGAAGGAACACTCGACCGGATCGCTCGTTCGATCCAAGAAGCACAAGCTGACAAAGCCCCGGCACAACGCTTCGTTGATCGCTTCGCTGCCGTGTACACCCCGGCAGTGTTCGTGATGGCGATCGTTGTGGCCGTCGTCCCGGTGGTTGCCGGGCAGGGCAGTTTCCGGGACTGGTTCTACCGTGCACTCGTACTTCTGGTACTCGCTTGCCCGTGCGCGCTCGTGATCTCGACCCCTGTCACGGTCGTATCCGGGCTCGGCGGCGCTGCACGACGCGGCATCCTCATCAAGGGTGGTGTGCATCTCGAAAACGCCCGCAAAATTCGCACCGTTGCGCTCGACAAGACTGGCACCCTGACTCACGGCACCCCGGTGCTCACCGACCTGATCAACCTCGCAGACCTGACCGACGACGACATCTTGCGGATCACTGCGTCGATCGAAACGCTCTCCGAACATCCGGTCGCGCACGCCATTGTCACCGCGTACAACGGCCCGCTTGACACCGCTGAAGGTTTCGAAGCCATCACGGGTCGAGGTGTGCGCGCCAGCGTCGCCGGCGTGACCTACACGTTGGGCAACCACCGACTCGCCGAGGAGACAGGCATGTGCGGGCCTGTTCTCGAAGCGATCATGGAACGCCTCGAGAACGAGGCAAAGACTGCGATCGTTCTGATGAACGCGACGCCGATCGCCGTACTCGCGGTGGCTGACACCCTGCGACCGAACAGCCGCGAAGCCGTCGGCGACCTCGAGGCGCTGGGGGTGACCACGATCATGCTCACCGGCGACAACCAACGAACTGCGACAGCAATCGCCCACCAAGCCGGCATCGACGACGCCCGCGGTGACCTGTTGCCCGACGACAAGTTGCGCATCATCACCGCACTCGTCGCCAGCGCCGGCCCGGTCGCAATGGTCGGCGACGGCGTCAACGATGCCCCCGCCCTCGCCAGAGCAAACCTTGGGATCGCAATGGGCGCCGCCGGCACTGACACCGCAATCGAGACCGCCGACATCGCCCTCATGGACGACGATCCACGCAAGATCGCCGAGACCATCCGTATCTCCGCTCATACCGCCCACGTGCTGTGGCAGAACATCAGCATCGCGCTCGGCGTCAAGGCCATCTTCCTTGTCCTCACCCTTTCGGGGACTGCGTCGTTGTGGATCGCTGTGCTTGCAGACATGGGCGCCAGCCTTGTCGTCATCGCCAATGGCCTGCGACTACTCCGCCGTCCAGCGCACGCCACACGCGCCAACGCCGCGACGACGGCACGGGACAGATGAGTCTGATCGGACGACGACACTTCTGCCGCACGCGTGCAGCCAGGCGGCGGCGTCTCACAGTTGAATGTTCGAGATCGACGACACCACCGCCACATCTTCGGCTGACGAACTCTGGCGCTCCCGTGCCGACGAGTTGTTCCGTTTGCGACGGTGCTGGTTGGGCCGACTGATGCACACGACATCGTCGTCGAGGCGTTCCTCAGAAGTTCCGACTCGATGGATGCTCGAAGTGTCTCCAACCAGCGGGCGTACCTGTTCCGCGCAGTCGTGAACCACGCACAGGATCCCGCCGAGCCCGCCGAACCCGCCGAGGGGGCGTCGGGCACCGGCTCCGTCAGAACTCAGGCGCCGAGGCGGAACGGTGGGTATCGGTCGGTGACCAGGGTGAAGGCGTAGCCCTGCACCCGGCTGCACCAGCGCATCACGCCGACGACGTAGTCGAACCACGGCCGCGGATAACGCCCGGTGAACAGCACGGCGAACCAGGCTGCGATCGTCGCGCCGACAACCCCGATGAGCAGCACGGCGAGCACCACGATGTGCGGGATCACCAGGAACCACTTCACCAGAGGCATCCACCGGTTCAGGTCGTGAGCCGCGTCCGGATAGTCGATCTCGAGGTGGACGCCCTGCTCCTCGTCCGTCGACGGATAGTGATCGTCCAGGAGCAGGGCGTACGCGCACGCTCTGGCCTCGAAGCGTGCCAGTTCGACGTGCCAGTCGAACCACCAGCGCGGATACTTACGTTTGAAGAGCAACATCAGCCCGACGGGTGCGGTCAGCAGACCCGATGACCGGCCCCAGTTGACGAGGCACACCAGCGCCATGATCGGAATCGCGGTGAACGCCCGCAGGGCCGAGGTGGTGCGGTTGAGCGCCCGGTCCGGGTAGTCGACCTCGAGGCGGACGGGGAAGCCGAGGGTTTCGGTCGCCGTTACCATCTCAGACCCTTACTTCTTGGGGGAGGGCCGGGGCGAGCGGCGGGACAGGCCCCGCCTCGGTCGGGTCGCCGTCGATGTGCAGGGTGGGCAACAGCCGGTCGAGCCACCGGGGGAGCCACCAGTTGGCGTTGCCCATCAGCCGCATTGTCGCCGGAACGAGGACCATCCGCACCACCGTGGCGTCCACGAAGATCGCCGTGGCCAGGCCGATCCCGACCATCTTGATCCCCGGATCGTCGCCCAGGGCGAACCCCCCGAAGACCGAGATCATGATCAAGGCGGCCGATGTGATCACGCGTGCGGTGCCGGCGATCCCGTGGAGCACCGATGAGTCGCTGTCGCCGGTCCGTAGGTACTCCTCCCGGACTCGGGATAGCAGAAACACCTCGTAGTCCATCGAGAGTCCGAACAGGATCGCGAACATGAAGATCGGGATGAAGGCGACGATCGGCACCGTCGACTCGAGGCCGATCAGGTCCTTACCCCAGCCCCATTGGAAGATCATCACGAGCACGCCGTAGGCGGCTCCGATGCTCAACAGGTTCATCAAGGCGGCCTTGAGGGCGACCACCACCGACCGGAAGACCAGCGTGAGCAGCAGAAACGACATCATGACCACGGCGGCGATGAACAGCGTCATCCGGTCGTTCACGCGGGTGCCGATGTCGCTGAAGCTCGCCGTCTGCCCGCCGATGTGAGCGCGGGCCTGACGCCCGTCGAGCACCGCGGGGAAGACGTCGCGGCGGAGCCGATCGATCGTCTGCAACGTGGCGTCGTCCTGGGGCGATGTCGTCGGGAAGGCCAGCAGGGTCGCGACGCCGGCCGTCGTGTTGACGTCGGCCGGGCTGACGGATGCGATCCCCGGGTCGGCGCCGATGGCGTCGCTCAGCAGATCGACCACCGCGGCGTCGTCGGACATGTCGACGGCGATGACCAACGGCCCGTTGCGCCCGGGTCCGAAACCCTCGGCAACCAGGTCATACGCGCGGCGTTCGGTGCGACTGGCCGGCAGCGAACCCTCGTCGGGGAAGCCGATCCGCAACGACAGCACCGGCGCGGCCATGGCCAACAGCCCCGCCGTCACGCCGATCGCGTATTGCCAGGCGTGTTTCGAGACGTGGCGGCCCCACCGTTGCCAGCCTGCACCGATCGATATCGGGCGAGGAGTGTTGCGGCGCCTGGCGCGTAGGCCGTTGATCCGGTGGCCGGCCAGGCCCAGCAACGCCGGCAGCAGCGTGATCGACGCGACGACCATCAGCAGCACTGTGACGGCGATGGCCACTGCCGCGGCGGTGATGAACGGTACCCCGGCGACGGCCAGTCCGAGGATCGCGATCATCACGGTCCCCCCGGCGAAGATCACCGACTGACCGGCGGTCGCCACCGCTCGTCCTGCGGCGTCCGACACGGTCATCCCCTGAGCGAGGAACTCGCGATACCTCGTGACCAAGAACAACGCGTAGTCGATGCCGACCCCGAGGCCCACCATGCTCGCCATCTGCGGGGCCCAGCTCGGGATCTCGATCAGGTAGGTGATCAGCGACATCGAGCCGACACCGAGGGCGAGCCCGAACAGCGCCAACCCGATCGGCAGCCCCATCGCCAGGAGGGAGCCGAAGGCGACGAGCAGGATCACGACGGCGACCATCAGGCCGATCAGCTCGCCGGTGTTCACCTCGGGCTCCTCGAACGCGAAGAACAGGTCGCCGTTGAGTTCGACCTGCAGCGGGGAGTCACGGCGGGCGTCGGCGGCCAAATGCTTGAGGTTGTCGAGGTCGGCGACGCTCAGGTCGTCGATCAACCGGTACTGCACGCGGATCAGGGCGACGCGGCCGTCCCGCGACACCACGCCGCCTGCAGCCGGGTCGCCGCCCGCCGCGAACGCGCCGGCGGGATCCGATGTGCCCAGTACGTTCGGCAACGCCTGAACGGCGGCCTGAGTGCGGGCCAGCGCGGCGAGCGCACCGGGTGATTCGACGAACGAGGTGCCGTCGGTGGGGGTGACGACGACCTGGGCCGTCGGTCCGGCGACATCGGACTGCGCGGCGGTCAACAGATCGAGCGCCGCGCTGGAATCGAACCCCGGGGCCTCGAACGAGTCCTCGAGCTCGCGGCCGACTCCGCCAGCGGCCCCCAGCACGACGACCGCGACCACCAGCCAGGCGCCGATCACCCTCCACGGTCGGTGGGCGGAGAAGCTGCCCAGTCGGTTCAGCGCATTCGGCATGGTCGGTTCCTCTCAAGCAGCGAACCGCATGGCTCGCCCGGTGCGGTGCTCCGCAGCCGGCGGCGGCGGAGGAGTCAGTAGCTGCATCGTGACGCGTCATCGCCGGCCGCCACATCGCCCGATCGGTCCGATCTCAACCGGCCGATCGGCCAGCCGGAAACCATGCTTTCGGCTGATCCGCAGCCACATCCGCCGTCTCTATGCTGGACGGATGGTTCGCTCCGCGGTTCGACAGCTGTTGGCCGAACCCGGCGTCGCCGACCCTCCTCGGCGCGTCTGGCGTGACTGGCTGCTCGTCGGTCTGCTCGTGATGACGGCGATCTTCGAGTTGCTCGTGCGCGACAACGTCGGTTGGCGACCGGCAGCCCTGGTCCTCGGCGTCGCGCCGATCTTCACCCTGCTCTGGCGGCGAACCCATCCGCTGGTGGCGATCACGGTGGTCTTCCTCGCTCACGCGGTGAGCGAAGGGGTCATCCTGTTCGGGGCCGAGCACTCCGCGATGCTGATCGTCACCGGCTACGCGCTGTTGCTGCCTTACGCGTTGCTGCGGTGGGGTTCCGGACGCCAGGCGGCGATCGGGATGGCCGTCGCGTTGTTCGTCCACATCCCCCGCTGGCCGATCACATGGCAGCGTGTCGGCGAAGGCATCGCCGCCGTGGTCTTTCTCCTGTTGCCTGCGGCCATCGGCCTGGCCGTGCGGTATCGCACCACCTCGCGGCTGCGCGAGCGTGACCACGTCAAGATGCGCGAGCGCGAGCAACTGGCCCGTGAGCTGCACGACACGGTGGCCCACCATGTGTCGGCGATCATCATCCAGGCGCAGGCCGGCCGGACAGTCGCGGCCACCAGCCCCGACTCGGCGGTGCGGGCCTTGGAGGTCATCGAGCAGGAGGCCTCGCGGACGCTCGGTGAGATGCGCGTGATGGTCAGCGCCCTGCGCCAGGGTGAGGACCCGTCGCTGAGTCCGCAGTGCGGCATCGCCGACATTCCCCGTCTCGCCCGTTGCGACGGGGCAGCCCCGCACGTCGACGTGCGCCTGTCCGATGGCCTCGACGACCTGCGGCCATCGGTTGGCGCCGCCCTGTACCGGCTGGCCCAGGAGTCGATCACCAACGCCGTGCGCCACGCCCGCCACGCGACTCGCATCGATGTCTCGGTGGTCGCCGACGCCGAGGATGTCCGCCTGACGGTCCACGACGACGGCGATACCGGGCCGGTCGGCGCCAACTCGGGCTACGGATTCGGCCTGGTGGGCATGGCCGAGCGCGCCTCGTTGCTCGGCGGATCCTTCACCGCCGGACCCCGGGCGAACGGGGGCTGGGCCGTCACCGCGGTGCTGCCCCGCAGCGGTCGGCGAGCATGACGATCAGGGTGGTCATTGCCGATGATCAGCTTCTCGTGCGTACCGGCCTGCGAATGATCCTCGACGCACAGCCCGACATCGACGTCGTCGGCGAAGCCGCCAACGGTCGCGAGGCCGTCGAGATGGCCCGGCACCTGCGCCCCGACGTCTGCCTGTTCGACATCCGCATGCCCGAGATGGATGGCATTGAGGCCACCCGTCAGCTCGCCGGATCCCACGTCGCCGACCCGCTCGCCGTCGTGATCATCACCACGTTCGACCTTGACGAGTACGTCCACGGCGCGCTCAAGGCCGGGGCCCGCGGCTTCCTGCTGAAGGACGCCGGCCCCGCCTTGCTGGTACAGGCTGTCCACGCCGCGGCCGAGGGGGACGCGTTGATCGCCCCCAGCGTCACCGTGCGGCTGTTGGCCACGTTCGCCGACAACTCCTCGGCCCGAGGCACCCGGACCGCCCCGCCCCAACCGATCGACTCGCTCACCGACCGGGAGGAGGAGGTCGCCGTCACCGTCGCCCGCGGCCGGACCAACGCCGAGATCGCCGCCGAGCTCCACATCAGCCTGAGCACGGCCAAGACCCACATCGCCAGCCTGATGACCAAGCTCGACGCCCGCAACCGGGTCGAGATCGCTATGTGGGCCTACGAAACCGGCCGCGTCCCGACGTGAGCGCCGGGTTCGTCGTTGTGGTCAGAGCCTTACCGTGACCTCGACGATCGCAGACGTGGCTCCGAAGGACGCCGGGTCGACGCTTCTCGCCTGTACGCCGACCACGTTTCTTCCCTTTTTCGGCGCCGTGCCTGTCGCGAAACCTGGGCCAGGATAGAGGTATACGCCGCTCACGCTGCCCTGCGTGGTGGAGGAGCTATTCGCCAGGCGCCCGTTCAGGTACAGGTCATAGACCACGTTGGGCGTCGACGACGCGGTCCACGCCACGCTGATGTGCACCGTCGATGCGCTGACCACCCGAAGATTCGTCACCGGTGCGATCGCGCTCGCGGTCGAAACGCTTGAAACCGCTGCGCGGGCCGCGAACGCTGAACTCGTCGGCATCGCCACTCCGGCAGCGGCAAACGTCATGGCGATGCCCGCCGCCACTCGGGCCGCCTTGTGTCGAACGCGTGTTGTAGATAGAGCTGTGGTGTGCATGGTGTCCCTTCAGTGCAGATGCTGGCAAAGTGCCACAACACACTTTGCGCACCAAATGAAACGAGGATCGAAATGCCTTCGAAACTCGTGCGAAACTCTCTCACCGGCTTGAAGGCTGTACCGACCACCGAGCGCCTTGACGCAACTTCGGATCCCTACTGTTTGTCAGGCTCACATCCCAGTCACGATTGCGCGTCGTGCACGAGTATCGCGATGTGTACCCGGTTAGTGACGTCGAGCTTGGTGAGAAGACGTGAGACGTGCGCCTTGACGGTGGCCTCGCTCATGAACAGGGACGCGGCAATCTCGGCGTTGGATGCGCCGGACCCCACCGCTAACGCGACCTCCTGCTCCCTGTCTGTCAGCGACGCCAGGCGCTGGGCGGCGACGCGGCGGCGATCTGTCAATTCGTCGTTGCCGAGGTGAGCGAGAAGTGTGCGGGTGACCGACGGCGAGAGCATCGCTTCTCCTGCAGCCACAAGGCGCACGGCATGGACGATGTCGGCGGGCGAGGTGTCCTTCAACAGGAATCCGTCGGCGCCAGCCCGAAGCGCGCTCACGACATGCTCGTCGGCCTGGAATGTGGTCAGGACGATCACGTGCGGCGGAATCGCCAGGCGGCGCAGCGCCGAGGTGGCGGCAATGCCGTCCATCCGGGGCATCCGGATGTCCATCAGGACGACATCAGGTCGATGCGCCTGCACGGCCGCGACAGCGTCGGCCCCGTCAGCCGCTTCGCCCACCACCTCGATCTCCTCTGACGACGACAGGATCATTCGCAGGCCGGCACGTACCAAGGCGTCGTCGTCGACCAACAGCACCCGGATTTTCACCACGGCAGGTCGGCCTCGACGACGAAGTCACCGGAAGCGTCCGGCCCGTGCACGAGAACACCGTTGGCCAGGGTCACCCGCTCCTGCAGACCAAGGAGGCCGGTGCCAGAACCCGGCAGAGCGGGACGGTCGTGGGCACCCACCGCTGGTGGGTTCCGAACGCTGACATGCAGGCCGCGGTTTGGCGCTCCCGCCACGCGAACCTGGGCGTGCGTGCCGCGAGCATGCTTACCGATGTTGGTCAGCGCTTCCTGCACGATGCGGTATGCGTCGCGACCCAAGGGGCCAGGTGCGCCAGCCGCGTCGTCCACCCGCATCTCGAAGTCGACCTTTGCGCCAGAGCGGCGAGTCTCCTCCACCAAGCGCGGGATGTCTGCCAGCGTCGGTTGCGGCACTGTCGACGCCCGCTCCTGTCCCGGCTCCTCGCGCAGCACGCCGATCACGTCGCGCAGCTCCTCCAGCGCTTGGTGGGCCGTCAGCCGCAACAGCGCTGCGCTTTCCCGCACCTGGGCACCCGGCAGGTCGAGTGCGACCTCGAGCGCCCCGGCGTGCAGCGCTACCAAGGAGATGCGGTGGGCGAGCACGTCGTGCATCTCCCGCGCGATGCGGGTTCGCTCGGCCAGCCGCGCACGTTCGGCGCGCACGAGCTGATCGGCCTCGGCGCGTTGGGCACGGTCGCGCAGGGTGGAGAGAAGTTGACGCCGAGCGCGCACGAACATGCCCCAGGCGGTTGCGGCGGCGGCAAGCGCCGCCGTCGGCAGGATCACCGACCAGGTATTGGTCCGCCCGAGCCAGACCGAGCACACCACCGCGGACGGGACGAACAGCGCGGCGACGACCAGGGCGGGCCGGACATGGCGATACACGGCCAGCGAGGACAGTGCGATCAGGCCGGCCACTGTGCCAGATGTCGAGAACGTGCCCAGCAGGACGCACACCAGCGCCACCCCGAAGGGCCAGTGTCGCCGCCACCACAGTGAGAGACAGCAAGCGGCTCCGAACGCGGCGTCGGTGACCACCTGCCCCGAGGTCATGGGATTGGTGCCGTCGTCCACGGTGACGCTCAGGGTGAGAGCCCCGAGAGCGGCGGCGATGACGAAGGCTCCGGCGTCGACGAAGGAGTCGCGTACCGTTCTGGGCACCACCTTGTCGGGATGGGCCGAGTCGCTCGGTGCCAGCATCGCGGTCGGGGCGGTCTGCGCCCACCATCTGCGAAGCCAGGACATGGTTCGAGCATACGGCTCAGGGTCGCTGTGCAACATCGACGAAAGTCGACACTGCAACCAACGAAAGACCAAAACGTCGCAAGCAGCCAGCCTCCCTTCGGATATCAGATCGTGGCCGTCCGCCCGATGCGCCCGATGCGCGGCCCGTTCAGGATGGACACATGATCACGACAACCGCTCTCACCAAGAGCTACGAACACATGCCGGTGGTGCGCGACGTCTCGTTGCGCTGCGAACCCGGCACCATCACCGGTTTCCTCGGGGCCAACGGCGCCGGCAAATCCACCACGCTGAAGATGATCGTCGGGCTGGTGCGACCCGATCGCGGCACCGCGACCATCGACGGGCGACCGTTCGTCGAACTGCCCAACCCGACACGCGTGGTTGGAATGCTGCTCGACGCGTCGGCGATGCATCCCGGGCGCAGCGGCCGGGCGACGCTCACGATCGCCGCGCGACTGGCAGGCGTTCACCCGCGGCGAGTCGAGCACCTGTTGGACCTCGTCGGGATAGCCGACGCGGCAGAGAAGCGAGTCGGGACCTACTCCCTTGGCATGCGCCAGCGCCTCGGCATCGCCCAGGCCCTCGTTGGTGAACCGCGGGCGCTGATCCTCGATGAACCGGCGAACGGGCTCGATCCCGAGGGCATCGTCTGGATGCGAACGCTCCTACGCGATTTCGCCGACCATGGCGGCACGGTGCTGTTGTCGAGTCACCTACTGCACGAGGTGCAAGCCACCGCCGATCATCTTGTCGTCATCTCCGGCGGTGCCGTGGTAGCCGCTGGTCGACTGGACGATCTGCTTGCCAGCGCTTCGATCATTGTGCGCAGCCCCGACCCCGGTGCACTTGCCGCAGCGCTGCGTGCCGCACAGATCGACTACGTCACCGGACCAGGAGATGCGCTCACCGTCGACGTCTCTGGTGGTCGGGTGACGACCGAGGTGCTGGCGAGCGTCGCCCGTGACCACCAGGTGCTGCTCACCGAGTTACGTCAGTCCGAGACGAACGGGCTGGAACAGTTGTTCTTCTCTGTCACGGCCGCCAAGGCTGTTCCCGCCCAGGAGGCTGCAGCATGACCACGTCACTGTCTCCCCGAACCCTTGGCATCGACGCGGCATCGTCGGCCCCAGGACCGATCCCGTTCTTACGGCTTGTTCGGGCCGAGTGGTCCAAGGCCACCGATACCCGCGCTCGCGTTGGCTCCTCGCTCTTGTCGCCCTGTCGACCGCTGGAATGATGCTGGTACCGGTCGTCGCCCAAACGACCGTCGATCAGACCTACGCGAGCTACCTCCGAGTTGGCGCTCTCGGGCTGTCGATCCTCCTACCCGTGGTGGCGATCCTGATGTTCACTGGCGAATGGAGTCAACGCAGCGTCATGACCACGTTCACCCAGGAACCGCGACGTATCCGAGTCCTGAAGGCCAAAGTGGCGGTCTCACTCGTGCTGAGTGGTGGCGGTGCAGTCTTGGGCGGAGTGGTCACTGCCGCCGGTCTCGGGCTGGCGGCGGCCTCGGGGCGCCCTCTGGAGGCAAACCTGAGCGTCGGTGTCATTGCCGGCTATGTGCTTTTCGTGCTGCTCAATGTCCTCGCCGGCGTCGCGCTCGGGGCGCTGCTGCAGAACTCGGCGGCGGCCATCGCCGCTTCTTTCGCTCTCCCCGCCGCCTTCGCGTTACTCGGCACGGCATCGACCTTGGTGTCGGAGTGGATCGACATGTCCACACCCTGGAATTGGGTGCTAGAGAACGACTGGGCTGGTCACGTGCCACAGATCTCGTTCTCGATCGCCTTCTGGGTGGCGCTCCCGTTCGCCGCTGGTGTCGTCCGAACGATACGTCGCGACGTCGGGTAGTTGGCTCGGCCGGGCCTGAGTGACGGTCGGACGCGCCCCGAGGCCTCGCTACCAGCCGCCGTCGCAGTGGATGTCCTGGCCAGTGATCATGTCGGCCTGGGGCGACGACAGGAAGGCGACGAGGTTGGCGACGTCTGTGGGCTCGATGCGACGTTTCAGGCATTGCCGTCCGAGTACCCAGTTGTGGTATTCCTCGCGCTTGTCACCAAAGTGCCGCCACTCCGCCTCGGAGACGATCGCGCCGGGATTCGCCCCGTTCACATTGATCCCGTGGTGTCCGAGTTCGCGGGCGAGTGCTTTGACTAACCCGTAGGCAGCACCCTTCGACGCCACGTAGGGCACGAATCCGTCCCATTCACCGCTCAGCGTCAAGGATGTCACGAACACGATTTTGCCTTGCTGACGTTGCTTCATGTGGGTGCTCAAGGCTCGCGCGAGAACGAAGCCAGCGGACGAGTTGATCCGGATCTCCTCCTCGTAGTGCTCGATCGAGAAGTCCTCGTGGGGCTTATTGGTGACGTACGCAGCGTTGTTGACCAGAATGTCGAAGCCGCCGACCTCGTTCGCCAGATCGATCGCCTGAGCCTGGGTCGCCACCAAGTCATTGAGATCTCCGCCTACAAACGTGACACCCTCAGCGATGCCGTCCAGCGTGCCCTGAGGGTCCGCCGAGTCAGGGCGATCCCACGCAAAGATTTCTGCATTTCCGGCGGCGAAGCGACCGACGAGCGCCTGGCCGAGCGTGCCCAGCGCACCCGTGATGAGGACTTTTTTCCCAGTGAACATAGTGCGCTACGTTATCGACCCCGCCGATGTCGAACTTGTGGCCTTCCCGGGGAGTAACACCTGTCAGGTTGGGCACGAGGGGTGTCATCGTGTGGTCTCGTTCCACGCCGAGGTGAGGGCGTTTTGCAGATCCTCCCGGATGTCGTCGACGTGCTCGATGCCGACGGAGAGGCGGAGCAGGCCGGGGGGGAAGGTGGTGTTGGCCGGGGATCGCGGCGCGTCGTTCGATCGTCGATTCGACCGCTCCGAAGCTGGTCGCGTGACGGACGAGCTCGACGCGTTGGCAGATCAGATCCGCCGACCGTGCGCCTCCGGCGACGTCGAAGGAGATGACGCTGCCGAACGAGGCGAGTTGCTCGGCTGCAACCTGGTGCGTCGGGTGTGTTGCCAGGCCGGGGTAGCGGACGACCTCGACGCCAGGGTGCTCGACGAGTCGTCCGGCGAGTTCGCCCGCTGACCGGGTGGCGACCTCGGCTCGGATTGGGTAGGTGCGTGCCCCGCGTGCTGCCAAGAACGTCTCGAGCGTTCCCGGCGTCGCCCCACGCAGTTCACGTTGTGTCCGGAGCCGACCGAGGAGGTCCGAGTCGTTGGTCGTCGCGACGCCGCACAGCAGATCCGAGTGGCCGCCGAGGTGCTTCGTGGCGGACTGCACCGAGACATCGGCACCAGCGGCGAGAGGCTGCTGCGCAACAGGGCCGGCGAGCGTGTTGTCGACGGCCAGGATCGAACTCGACCGGCGCGGGGCGGCGGCGATGCGGCGGAGGTCGATGACCTCGAGCAACGGGTTCGAGGGCGACTCGACCCAGATGAGGTCGGCTGTCGCGCGGCGTCGCACCAAGAGTCGGTAGCCTCTGCCGAAAGCCGGGTGGCCGTCCATCGGCCGGAATGTTCACCGGCGGTGATCAAGCCTGCGAGGGCCTGGTAGCAGTCTTCTGGCCACACGATATGCCCTCCGACCGGAACCTGGTCGACCACCGCGGCGATCGCCGCCATCCCCGAGGCAAACGCCACCGCATTGCCGTGTTCGAGGGTGCCGACGATGCATTCGAACGCCGCCCACGTTGGCGTGCCGTCGTCGCGCGAATATTCACGCTCGCCGCCGAGGATGAAGTTAGAGGCCGGGTGCATGCCTTCATTCAGTGCGGCACCCGGGCGGTCTGACCGCCCAGCCGACACTGCCAGCGTGCGAGGATTCGAGTACACCATGCCGACGCACGATACAACATCTTGTAGTCGTATGCACTATCTAGTGCGTTATAATACACGGCATGGGTGACCAAAGGAACAGCCAAGCGCAGCACGTGGCAACCGAGGTTCGACGCCGCCGTCAGCAACGCGGCTGGACCCTGGATGCTGCCGCCGGGCGGCTCGGCGTGAGTCGGCGGTTGTTGGCTCAACTCGAGGCCGGTCAGGCCAACCCATCGTTGTCGACGCTGTTGTCGATCGCCGCCGGTTTCGACATCTCGCTGGTCGAGTTGCTCGCAGGCGGGGACAAGCCATCGATCACCGTGCAGCCCGACAACGCATCGGCCCCGGTGCTGTGGAGTGGCGCGAACGGTGGCGAGGCCCGGTTGCTCGTCGGATCCGACCCGCTCGAACTCTGGCTCTGGTCGTTGGCGGCCGGTGATGTGCGTTCCTCCGACGCGCACCGGTCAAACACACGCGAGGTGCTGCTCGTCACCGCTGGGGCAGTGACGTTGTGCGTCGGGTCGCACGATCCGGTCGTGATCAAGCGCGGTCAGTCGGCGCTGTTGCGCGCCGACGAGCCACACACCTACCGCAACGATGGCAAGACGCTGGCGACGTTCGTGCTCGCCGTTCACGAGCCCAGCGACAGCGTGCTCTGAGCGCCGCGTCGCTTCGGAGGAAGACGACGAAGCCTGGCCCGACTGTCAGAAGTCAACGGGTCGCTCCGCGGAGCACACGCGCCTGACCTCAGGGTGCCGAAGACTTTCCAGAATTCCTTGCGCGAAGTGAAAGTACGTGTTTTGTTCATGCTCTCCACCGGTGTCAACACAATCCAAAGGAGACATCATGAACTACTCACTCATCAGCTCGATCAACGCCGATCGTGGCGACCGCCGCAACGGTTTGGTTGTCAAGACCCTGAGCTTGCTGGTCGTTGGCGCATTCGCCGTCGGTTGCACCAGCGGCCAAAACGCGACGCCGACGTCGACGGTCGCGACCGTCGCTGGCGACACAATTCCAGCGGAGGCAATGACAGCGGCCTCAATTCCCCAACAACCTCCAGAATCAACCAGCCCGCAGACCGACGCGCAGGAGGAGGCCGCCTTCGAATCCGGAGACTTCCCCGGCGTCGAGCCGTACGACAATCCTGAAGACGGCACCGACGAGGGGGCCGACAACAACGCTCAGAACAACGGCGCTGGTCCGGTAGACATTCCGCCGGGGCCACAAGCACAACCACATCCGTGCGACAACCTCGTTGCCGATGGATCGTCGCTCGTCGTCTACCCAGATCCGGTGAACCTCGACTCCAACGACATGGACGGCGAGTTTGCGATCATCAACTGCAGCGACGGCGACATCGACTGGACGGCCGCTGTCAATCCGAAGGTGTCACTTTCCACGGCCGGTGGCTTGGCCCTTCCTGGCGAATCGACGCCAGTCGGTTTCCTCATCGACAGCGAGGCGTATGGCGACGGAGCAATCGACTTCAAGATCAAGATCAGCGAGCCCAACCACAGCCAATACGTCGACGTCCATGCCTACAACCCTCTGCTCGGGTGGGAGTCTGTTGGCGGCAACGGCACCATCTCGGGCGGCGCCGGAGTTGGCGGGTGCAGCAACGAATGCATCGTCAGCGCCTTGCTGCGCTCTAACGTTCAAACCCCGAACGTGTCGCTGGATGTCACCACTGACACTGCGGCAACCGTTCGAGTCTGGGTATCAAAGAACAACCCAAGTTTCGACGATGACATCCCCGTGTTCCCCGGCGTCGATCCGATCGACACGTCTGGGGCGGGTGTTACCGACTGGACCGCAGACCTCGCGCCGCTACAAGCGAGCACCGACTACTTCGTCATCGTCAGCGCCACCGATGCCGATGGTGAGGTTTCCCACCGACACGGCACATTCCGCACCCGCTCGCCGTTCGAGTCGCCGGATGGATTTGCCGGTGCCGGCGGCGACTCGGGATGTGCGACACAGTGCATCACCTCGGCGGTTCTTTCGCCAGGTGCCGACTACACATCGAGCGGCCTTGCCGTGCGCAGTCACACACCAGCATTGTTCCAGGCCTCGGCGTCAACGGAGGCACCAACCTTTGACGGCACGGTTCCGTCATTTGCCGCGGTCGACGCGTGGGGCAACAGCGGCCTGCAGTACGTCCAGGAGTGGGACACAACGCTCGATGGTTTGGTCAGCGACACGCTCTACCACATCGTCGTCAGAGCCGAAGATGCTCAGGGACGGATCTCGTACCGGGTTGGTCAGTTCCGCTCGCAGAGCGCGCCGACAGTGGACCTTTCGTACACGATGGTCGGAATCAAGGTCAACAACGACGGCGACAAGCACAGCGCCGGCGAACTCAGCTTCGGATGGCTGGTCGGCAACGACCTGATTGCCTGGGCCAACGCTGGCAAGGTCGACGACGGCATGTCCGGCCTCCACACCTTCACCTTCTCCGAGTGGTCGTCGACATGGCAGGTGAGTGAGGTGGCCGGGTTCATTCCCCCGGTCGTCGTCAGCGCATACGAGTGGGACTGGAACGGAAATGCCTTCGACGGCTCCAGCTGCGACGATGTGCCGCAATCGGTGACGACGAGTGGCTTTGATGGCGACTGCATCATGAAGTGGAACGTCGCCGACACGGGAATCATCGATGTCAACGCGGTGGCCGATCTGGCACCCTGCACGGACTTCGAAGAGTTCGGTGGCCGTGGCGAAGGTCTGCACTGCATCTTGTTGACCAGTGAAACGCTCGGCGATGACTTCCCATCGATCTCGGCGCTCGTGGCCATCGAGATTGTCTGACGGCCCTCGGGTGCGTACGGATCGACAAGACTCTGATGAGCGATGAACAACAACCGCTCCGACAGCCAACTGGTCGCCGCCTACTTGGGCGGCGACCATGCTGCGCTCGGCGATATGTACGACCGGTACGCAGACCGCCTGTACGACACCGCGGCGGCGCTGTTACGGGATCACCACGAAGCGGCCGACTGTGTTCAGGACACGTTTGTGGTGGCTGCACAGCGCATCGATCAGCTACGCGACGCCGACCGTCTGCGCCCCTGGTTGTTTGCGATATTGCGCAACGAGGTCTATCGGCGCTCTCGCCAACGGCGACGGTTGAAGCCGACGGACCTAGCAGCGATCGGGGCATCTGAGATGACTGCCGCCGACGATCCGCGCTTCGATGCTGGCGCATTGGCCGCTGCTGAACTCGGCCAGCAGATTCGATTTGCCGCTGCCGGGTTGGACACCCGCGATCAATTGATACTGGAGCTCACAGCTCGTCAGGGTCTGACCGGCGGCGACCTAGCCGACGCCTTGGGCGTGTCGGTACAGCAAAGCCATGTATTGCTCCATCGAATGCGTGAACGATTTTCACGGAGCATGGCTGCGTTGACGGTTGCTCGTATGGGGCGCGCCGAGTGCCCCCAACTCGAGATGTTGCTACGCGGCTGGGATGGTCGGTTTTCGGTGCAGATCCGCAAACGAGTAGCCGGACATATCGACGTTTGCGAAATCTGTGGCGAGACCCAAAACCGGTTCGCCGTGCTGCCGATGATGAGCCTGGCACCAGCATTGCTCGCGCCGGCGTGGCTGCGCGACCGGACGCTGACTGCCGCCGGGCAACGGTTGCCCAACATCACCTACGGCTTCGATTCATCAACCGGGTTCCCGGTAGCGCCGCGTCGAACCGCGGTATGGCTCAAAGTGACTGTGGTTGCGGCCGCCGTGGCCGTGACTCTGGGGGTGATTCTCGGGGTGGTGCTCACGGTTCGCGGCGGGGACCCGTCAGTAGCGGATGACCCCACAACGATCCTTACTACCCCAGTTTCGGCGGCAGCGGTGGCGTCGACGGGGGCAGCAAACACGACTGCCGCAGCGCCCCCACCGCCAGCCATTTCTGTGGCGCCCACCGCCGTCGCCCCAACCGTGGCGGCAACAACCGTCGTGCCCACCGTGGCGCCGACAATCGCCCCAACCGTCGTGCCGACCATCGCCCCAACCGTGCTTCCGTCGCCGGGTCAGCTGACGGTGTCAAGCGCGTTGTTGGATCTGGGCAGTACCGGGGTGGATGGCACGGTGATCCTGCGCAATGTTGGCCAAGGGACCGTGAGCTGGAGTTTGGCTGGCGACCCCGGACCGTTTGTTTGGTCGGCAACCAGCGGATCATTGGCAGGTGGAGATTCTGTCGAGCTGCATCTTGGCATCGATCGTTCGGCGCTCGGCGAAGGATCGGTCTCGGCGGAATTTGTTGTCAACGCCAGTGCTGGACAAGCGAACAATATCCAGGCGACGGCCTCGGTTGAACACTCCCCGCAAGTCACGCTGGTATCGGCGCCAACGACCTACGCCTGCCGATGGTCCGTGGCTCCGATGGTCAGCGTCAAAGCGACGGATGAATCGACGATTCAGTCGATGGTGGTCAAGTGGACATCGCGCAACACAACTGGAAATGCGGCGATGAACCCCTCTGGTCCGGACCAGTGGCGCGGGTCGCTGGCCATAGAGCAACGCTCGGCAACGTGGGTGTGGACCGTTACAGCCACCGACAGTCGCGGCAACGTCGCCACGCTCACCGGCAACTTGGTGGTGTCCGGTTGCTGAACGCCGCTGGTAGGCCACACGTGGTGAGATGAGTACCCCGGGCAACTATTGCGTCACATGCGCCACCCCTCGCCGCCACCCAACCGCTCGCCCCGGGTGCCTCACGGGTCGTGAGCGAGTTGTCGTTCGTTTCGACGACCACCACAGTCGGCTCGGCAGGTGACGTGACTCTGTCGGAATTGTCGATCGAAACGTTTACCCCGTCGACCAACACGTGCTCTACCCGCTCGCCGTTCACTCGAAGCGGAACACTGGGGGGAGTACTACGACCACGATGGCTGCCCAGGTGGCGAGGATCGGAAGGTAGGAGATCTGCCATCGCTCGAGGCGGTAGAACGTGGCCTCGCGCCGCAGGAAGCGCACTGAAACCAGCGCTGCACCGGCCAGATTGACGAGCAGGACGAGGTTAAGACCGAGCGCCGCCAGGCGATTTGGTGTGAAGCCGAGATCGCCGATCCGCGCAACCAGTGCGCCCAGGACCATGCCGTCGAGTGCGAGGGCGGCGACGATTGCAGCTAGCTGGACACGGTCCATCAGCCCGGCTGGTCGCGTTGGTTCCCGAGCCGATATCGCGTAGAGAACGAGACCGAGCACCACAAGCAGAAGGGCGTTGAACACGCCGAGCAACTCGCGGTCGAAAGCGCGGCCGACGCCGAACACGGCGTACGTAACCGCAGCGACGGCCAGCATGACGGCGAACAGCGGGGTGAACAGCATCGTGAGCACCGGTGCCATGTTCTCCACCACTTGCTGTTTCGACTCGACGAGCCACGCTGCGACGATCACCGCACCAGCGGCACCCGACGGAAGCACCCATTCGACGGCTCGATCGGCGACGTCGGGACTGATCGGCTCCAGGATCAGTCTGGTGAGCCCGAGCAGCACGGCTCCGCCTATTGCGATCAGCACGTAGTAGATCGCCCACTCGCCAGTGAAGCGCACGAAGTCCATGCGAAGCTGCGACGCTCGAACAGCGCCGCGCATGTACGGATAGGCGACAGCGAACCACAGCACGATCGGGAGATGCAATGCCACGAGCACTTCGGTGGTCGAGCCGGAACCGTACGGAAAGAGGTTGACGACAACCGCAGACAGCACGAACGGCACAGCCGACAACATCCATCGACGAACGTCGAGCTTGCGTCGGTGAGCGAAGTAGGCGGCGAGGAACGGCAGCACGACCAGGCCGAGATTGCGGAACAGCCACGTTGGTGTTTCATCGGGAAACCCGGCGATAAGCCGGGCGATCTGCATCGCGACCGCCGCAGCTACGGCGAAGGTGAACACTTCGGCCCACTCACTCGACGTGCTCCCCTGCTCCGTGTCGCCGGTCAAGACGAGTTGCTTCCACAGCCGGGCGCTGTGTTCGCGAGCGAACTCCCGCGACAATGCGTCGAGCTCGCCCATTCGCTTTACGGCAACCAGGAACGCTTCGTCGCCGGTGAGGCCAACCGCGTTCAGATCGGCGATCTGGTCGCGCAGATGCGCCTCAAGGTCGTCAACCTCGGTCGTGTGGACGGCCGGCGCCTTGGCGAGATACGCCCGCCACTCGGCGATTTGCAGCTCCAAGCCATTCATCGTCACGCCTGCCCGAACGCCATCGACGGCCGACCAAGATCGCCACCGGCACCGCTCAGTGCACGTATCACGGTCACCCACTGACGCTGCTGAACGGCGAGCGCGGCTCGGCCCTCGTGAGTGATCACGTAGTACTTGCGGCGTCGCCCTTGCGGCGACATCCGTTCCTCGACGTTCACGTACCCCAACCGCTCGAGCCGGTGGAGCAACGGATAGAGCATGCCATCGGTCCACTCCAGCTCACCCCCGGATAGCTCGCGCACTCGCTTCAGGACTGCGTAACCGTAGTTCTCGCCCTCCGCCAAGATCGCCAACACCAGTGGCGTCGCCGAAGCGGCGACCAGGTCCTTGTCGATGTGCACGTGGTTCTCCTATAACTCGAACAGCAATGCATAGTAGCCCAATGTATCCGGGACCGGTTGACCGACCCGCGCCTACGCGGCTCGCTGAGGAGCCCCTGCTCGAACACGTCTGTTTGGCAGTCGGCTGACGCATCGATATCGCCCGCCAAGCCGTGCACCCACTGCCGTGACGGCTTCGGGTTTGGTCAGCCTTCGAAGGCCAGTTTGCTGGGTTGGCCAGCGCTCAGTCGGGCGGCGTGCTCGGTGAAGTTCATCGCCTCGAAGAGGGAGAAGCCGCTCTCAATCGAGATCCGCAACGCTTTCTCGCGGGTCTGGATGGCCTCGGCAGCGTCGACGATTGCGGCGAATTCGGCAGCTGACGCGACGATGATCCCGTCGTCATCGCCGACAAGCAGGTCGCCGGGGCACACCTCAACGCCGCCGATCAGAATCGGGACTTGTATTTCGGGCACCTTCAGCGCCGCCGGGGCCTTCGGAGTGACCCCGCGTGAGTAGAACGGCAGGCCGAGGCGGCGAAGCGCTGCGGTATCGCGTGACAAACCATCGATCACGACGCCGGCGAGACCGCGGCGGAATGCCTCTGTACCGAACAGTTCGCCCGACACCGCTTCGTCCTTGACCCCGGCGGCGACGACGAGCACGTCGCCGGGTCCGGCGATCTCCAGCGCGCCGATCACGGACATCAGATCGTCGTTGGCCTGTGCTGTGACGGCACGCCCAGCCATTCGCAGGCCCGGCACCAGCGGTCGGATCGTCGGCGGGAGAACGTCAAGCGCCTTGTTGGCATCCGAAAGGCTGGCTGTGTCGATCAGCCGCAATCGGGCCAGAAGTGCATGGTTGGAGCTCACGGCCGGAGCTTAGTGATCACCCTCGCCAACCGCTATGACGTGATGGTGATCGAGGATGCCCCCTACCGCGAGACCCGTTTCGACGGGGCATCGCCGCCGTCGATCAAGAGCCTCGATACCGAGGGGCGCGTGATCTACCTGGGCAGCTTCTCCAAAATCCTCGCCCCCGGGCTGCGACTTGGTTGGGCGGTCGCATCGGAGGAGGTGATCGAACGACTCGGGCTGCTCAAACTTGCCGCCGACACCCAATGCAGCACGTTGAACATGGCCGCCGTGTCGCTGTTTCTCGACAACTACGACATCGACGGGCACATCGCGCAAATCCGCGCCGTCTATCGGCACAAGAAGAACCTGATGCTGGACGCCATTGGCGAACACTTCCCGAGCGACATCAGCTGCACCAATCCCCAGGGTGGATTGTTCACCTGGCTCACCTTTCCAGCCGGGTTCGACAGCGAGGTGTTCATGCGAGAGCGGGCACTGGCTGAGGCCAAAGTCGCCTACGTGCCGGGCGCGACCTTCTTTCCTGTCAACCCGCGCCAGAACCACGCTCGGGTCAGCTACTCCACGCAGCCCGACGACCGCATTGTCGCCGGCATCAGCGCCCTGGGTGCCGCACTGCACACCTCGCTCGCCGTCGGGTTTTGAACGAGACGATCGTTGGCCAATAGTCACGAAAGCCCTCGAAGCTAGCTAGTGCGACCCAACAAGAGCTTGTCGGCTGTGGCGAGGCGCTCGGCGATGTATTTACTGAAACCGGCGTCGAACGGCATCGCCGAAACGTCGCCGCCTCGGCCGGTGAAGCAACCATCAATCGACACGCCATTCGGGATCTCCACCAGCTTCGCCCGGTGCCGAGTTCGTCGGCGCAACGTCATCGTGACGACGGTCTTGCAGGCGGGACAACACGTCGGACTCCTCGGTGCTTGCCATCGGGCCGTACATCAATGTCAACGTTCCCTGCCGCGCGCATTGCGGGCACGTTATTGCCAAGACGGCGAGCGAGTCGTCCGGGTCAGAAGCACCTTCGAGGCGACGCAGACTGTGCATCGAGACCATTTCGGGCTCGTTCAAGGCCTCGCAAGAGGCGCATTCGACCAGCCCGAATTCGGTGACGGCAAACATGCCGTCAAAGCCGTGACGTTCATACTGATCGAGAACTTCGGTCAACGTCGTATTGTCATCCGGAGTCGACGCATGCGATGGCCCGGCGGCCGACCCATCTGGGTTTGTGCAGTTTGGTGTCGGGTCCATAGAGGTCATCCTCATTTCTTGTTCGTTACCTTTCTTGGCCTTTACCCCGCAATGCCCTCGGCCAGACTGGAGTTCGTTGGTTTGAACGGCGCGACTTCTGGGAACCGTCGTCGCATGAAAAGACTCATGATCGTGGTTGCCGTCCAGTCGTTACTCATTGCTGGTTGTGGTAGCGACTCGCTGGATGGCGCCGTCACCGACATCGACAACGCCGTCGAGAATGTCGTCGATGACGCAGCAGGTGTCGCGGCTCGAAACTTCGCGACTCAACAGGGAGAGGAGCAGTTCCGCAACGCTGGGCACCAGTTGGCGGGGCCGCTGACGTGTAACTCTGAGGTGCAACAGGACGCCAGCTCACTGAAGATCGACTGTACGGGCAGCACCAAGTTGGGCGGAGCGGCGGTGCTGTCCGGGACCACAGACGAGCTGCCCGGCGTATCCGTCGTCATGCTGAGAGGTCTGTTCGTAGGTACCGTCGAC
Source organism: uncultured Acidimicrobiaceae bacterium (assembly GCA_963732585.1). Classification (GTDB taxonomy): domain Bacteria; phylum Actinomycetota; class Acidimicrobiia; order Acidimicrobiales; family Ilumatobacteraceae; genus WLMZ01. The sequence continues at coordinate 127,182 of CAVSZY010000005.1, forward strand.
GGTGCCGAGGTGTTCCGCACCGACGCCCTCGGTGGCTAGCACCCCGCCTCGTTTGTGTGGTTGAGAGACGGGCGACGTCAGACTTGGACGGTCACGGCGTTGGTCCCTTTCGCTCGCTACAGCCGCAGTGGGATTGAATCGCAGCGTGGCACGGTGATGGTGGCGTGGGTGCCGGTACCGACCATGCTGGATATCTCCAGGGTGGCGTTCATCGCCTCGGCGAGGCGGCGAGCGAGTACCAGGCCCAGTCCAGCGCCACCTTCACGACCAGCGTCAGCGCCGAGCCGATCGAAGGGCACAAACAACCGTGCCAGCAGCTCGGCGGGCATCCCCGGACCCACGTCGATGACGTGGATGTGCGCCACGTCGTCGTCGGTAATGTCGCTGGCAACCAGCACGGTGCTCGCTGGCGGCGAAAACCGGATGGCATTGGAGACAAGGTTGAGGATCACCTGTCGAAGACGTCGGCGATCAGCCTGCACTGTGGAGCCGGCCCCGCGCTGCGAAACGATCACGCCTTTCCGTTCGGCCAACGGCTGCAGCAAGTCGAGCGCCTCGGCGATCACGCTGTCGGTGTCGACGGGTTCCAACTCGATCGGCATCGCCCCGGCTTCGACGCGGGCCAAGTCGAGGACGTCGTCGACGATCGACAGGATGTGGGTCGAGGCCAGCCCGATCCGTTCCAGCGCAACGCGCCGCTGCTCGGGTGAGAGGTCGAGAGTCTGTAGGTTCTCCGTGAATCCGGTGATCGCCTGCAACGGCGTGCGCAGCTCGTGGCTCAACGCAGTGACGAATTGAGACTTGGCGAGATTGGCGCGCTCGGCGCCTTGGCGAGCCAATTCGGCCTGGTGGCGGGCCTCGCGTTCGCTGGAGGCGTGCTCGTGCTCAACCGCCAGCGACGCCAGGTGGGTGAAGCGGCGAACGAGTTCGGCGTCGCGATCATCGGGTTCATACGGTGCCCGGTGATAGACCGCAAAGGTGCCCACGACCTGGCTGCGACAGTGGATGGGGCTGGACCAGCAGGCTCGCAAGTCGTGGCGGGCGGCAAGGTCACGGAACTGCTCCCAGCGCGGATCGGTGGTCACGTCGACGGCCATCACAGCCTCGTCGAGATGCACTGCCGTTCCGCACGAGCCGGCCAGCGGCCCCGGCTTCAGACCATCGATCGCCGCCGAGTAGGCCACTGGCAACGTCGGGGCGGACCCGTGCCGCAAGGCACCCTGATCGTCGAGTAGCAGAATCGAGCACTGGCTGGCAGGCATCAGATCCTCGAGGGCGCGTACCACAGAATCGAGCACGGTGGACAACGTCGCGCCAGCGGCGATCTCCTCCATCACGGCGCTCTGATGATCGAGCACAGCGGTCACTTCGTTTCCTGAAAGCACCGTTACCCCTCCCAGCGGTAGCCGACAGCGCGCACGGTTCGCAGCCAACGTGGCCGTCGCGGATCGGCTTCAAGCTTCATGCGCAATCGATAGACGTGTTCCGTAACGGTCGATTCGTTCTGCCAGCCCGAGCCGCTGGACCACACCGCGGCCAGTAGTTCCGAGCGGCGACAGGCGCGCCGCGGATGTTCGATTAGGTAACACAATAGGTCGAACTCTTTGGCCGCAAGCTCAATCGGCGCGCCGTCCACCCACACGTCGCGTGACTCGCGGTCGATTTCGACACCATCACCGGTCGGCTGGAACGGTTGGCCGTTGCGACGCCCAGACGCGGCGTCGGCGCGTCGCAGCAGCGACCGTGCTCGAGCCGCGAGTTCGCCGGGGGAGAAGGGCTTGACCAGGTAGTCGTCGGCACCAAGGTCGAGACCGATGATGCGATCCGTTTCGCTGTCACGCCCGGACAACAAGATGATCGGCAGCGGGCAGCCCCTGTCGCGCCCCTCGGCTGAGCGGATCCGGCGCAGCACGTCGAGTCCGCCGAGGCCGGGAAGCGACAGGTCAAGGACCATCAGCACTGGCGGGGACATCTCGATGGCCTGCATCGCGGCCAGCCCGTTATCGACCGTTCGGACCTGGAAGCCGTCGGCTTCGAGGGCCCACGTCACCGCGGTACGAACGCCTTCGTCATCGTCGACCACGAGCACCTGTCGGCCAGTCTGCATGAGCGCCAACGTAGTCGTTGTTGAAACGTTGAGAAACCGTTGATCGTCGCCCGAGAGTGGATGTTTACGGTTCGCTGTGACGCACGGCACGAGGGCTGTCGACCGCGAATCGTGAGCCCCCGTCGTGCGTCGTATCGAACCACATCCGCAACGAGGGGACTCAGATGAAACTTGCTTTGTACCTGCCCAATTTCCGTGACAAGGTCACCGTCAAAGAGCTCGAAGATCTCACCGCGCTGGCCGAGGACCTCGACTTCGACTCCGTCTGGACGCTCGACCGAGTGGTGGTGCCAGAAGCGTCCGATCGCGGCGAAATGACCTATCCGTTCGGAATGATGGAGCAGTTCCCGTTACAGATGCCGGTGTCGGCGCGCGGCGAGTGGCTGCATGGCATGCCGCTCATCCCTTGGTTGGCGGCGAAGACGAACAAGGTGCGCATCGGCATGAGCATCATCGACACGCCCTACCGTTCGCCCGGCGTGCTCGCCGGTGAGATTGCCACGGTCGACCATCTCTCCAACGGTCGCGTCAACGTGGGTATTGGATCTGGCTGGATGCCCGAGGAGTTCGCCGCGGCCAGCGCCTCGCACATCTATCCTCGCCGACACGCTCATGTGCGCGAGACCATCGAGATCATGCAGGGCATCTGGACCAACGACTTGTTCGAGTACCACGGTGAGTTCGCCGACTTCGACAGCTGTGGATTCGGTGCCAAGCCGGTGCAGAACCCACACCCGCCGATCTACTTCAGCGGGTTGAAGGATCCGAAGCGCTCGGCGAACCGCATCGCCAAATACGGCCTTGCCGGTTGGATCGGGATTCAGGACACGCCCGAAGACATCATCCGGTGGCGCACCGAGATTCAGCGGGAACTCGGCGAGATCGGCAGCGACCGTTCGCTCGACGACGGTTTCGACATGTGCAGCATGATCTGGTTCGTCATCACCGACACCCCGAGCGATCAGACGCCGAACCGCAAGCTGAGCAATCTGCTGATCGGAACCGCAGAACAGATCACCGACAACCTCAAGCGCTACAAGGAGGCTGGTCTGACGATGCCGCTGCTGTGGCCGCCATTCAGCGATGTGCCGGTGTCGAAGACACTTGACGACCTCAAGCGCCTGCACGGGGAGATCATGCCGAAGGTCAATGCGATGTGGTCAAGGCGATGTAGTCAAGGCGATGTAGTCAGGGCGATGTAGTCAGGGCGATGTAGTCAAGGCGATGTAGTCAAGGCGATGTAGTGGTGCCAAGCGCGAGCTGGGAGCGCAGCTCGCGGTTGAGCACCTTGCCGTAGTTGTTTGTCGGCAGGGCGTCGACAAAGTGGTAGGCCTTGGGCCGTTTGAATCGGGCGATGTGCTCGAGGCAGGTGCGGTCGAGATCGTCGATCGAGGGCACGGCCGCTCCGGCGGCGGCAACGATGAATGCGACCACCGCCTCGCCCCATTCGGGATCGGGTTGACCAACAACCGCCGCAGCGCTGACGCCAGCGTGGCGCAGCAGCGCTTCCTCAACCTCGCGGCGGATAAATGTTCATCCCGCCGCTGATGATCAAATCCTTGGAGCGATCGCGGAAGGTCAGATACCCGTGCTGGTCGACGCTGCCGATGTCACCGGTGTGCAGCCAGCCGTCGCGCAATGTTTCGACGGTTGCCTCGGGCTGGTTCCAATAGCCGGCCATGACAACGTCGCCCCTGACGACCACCTCGCCGGGCTCGTCGAGCGGCGCGACATTGCCGTCCTCATCGATCACCCGCACCTCGACATCAGTTCGGGCCGTGCCGACACTTTGCATCCGCTCGCGCCAGCGCGGGTGGTCGCGATCGCCGTGATCGAACTTGGATAACGCAGTGATCGTCATCGGGGTTTCGCCCTGGCCGTAGATCTGGGCGAGGCGCGGGCCGAACATCGCCAGCGCGTCATCGAGATCGGCGAGGTACATCGGTGCGCCGCCGTAAATGATGGTCTTCAGATTGGTCAGGTCGGCGGACTTGAGTGCTGGGTCGGCGGCTAAGCGCTTGACCATGATCGGCGCAGCAAAGAACGACAGCCCCCTCCAGCGCGACAACAACGAGGTCAGCTCGCGGCCATCAAGGCTTGCCGACTCTGGCATCACACTGACGGCGCCGCGCGCCATATGCGCCAACCCGTACAGCCCGGATCCGTGGGATATAGGGGCGGCGTGCAGGACGCTGTCGTTTGGCATGACCTGGTCGATGTCGGCGAAATAGCTGAGCGACATCATCAGCAGGTTGTGATGCGTGAGCGTCGCGCCCTTCGGGCGGCCGGTGGTGCCGCTGGTGTAGAAGAGCCACGCCGGGTCGCTGGGCAGTCGGTCGCTGAGCGCCACGGGCGGCGTGGCGGCCAGCGCCGTCCAGCCCTGGCCCGGTGCCACCACGACGGCTTTCAACGATGGGACCCTGGCGACAAGCGACTCGACATCGTCGGCATGGTCAGCGTCGGTGAGGGCCACCGTCGAGCCACTGTGCTCGAGGATGTAGGCGATCTCGTCGCGATGCAGGCGGGCGTTGACAGGCACGGCGATTAAACCGGCGTGCCAGATGGCGATCAGCGCTTCAAGATATTCGGGGCGGTTGCGCATGATGATCGCTACTCGGTCGTCGGGCAACAGCCCAAAGTCGTGCCGCAGACCGGCAGCGAGTGCAGCCGTGCGGGCCGCGAACTGTGCCCAGGTGGAGTGGATGCGCTCGCCCTCGGCGATAGCCGGAGCATCCGCAAGGCGCCGAGCGTGGCGTTCGACCCAAGTTGCTAGGTTCATCGTGTGGCCTCCGTAGTGAACAGACGGGTGGGGTCAGCGGGCCGTGGACCCATCCAAAATGGAGGGTACCGCACCTTGCTGTAGCGGTGCAGCAGCGGGATCGAGGGCGCCGGCAACTAGAGTTCGTGCACCTTATGCGGCTTGCTGACAACGACGCCCGCAGCCGGCTGGCTGCGCACGATCACGGGGTTCTATGCACCGTGCATCCGGTGCGCGGCGTCGATGCTGTGCCGGTGTCGTTCGCTGTTGACAGCGATGGCTTCGCTGCAGTGCCAGTCGATCTCGTCAAACCCAAGCAGTCGTTGCGCTTACAGCGCGAACGAAACCTGGAGGCCGATCCGCGAGCGACCTTGTTGGTTGAGCGTTGGAACGGCGACGACTGGTCGCAGCTGTGGTGGGTACGCGCCGAACTGATCCGCCATGTCGATTCCGACGTGAACACCGCCAAACCGCGCGAGGCCGCGCTGGCGGCTCTTCTGGCCGAGCGCTACCCGCAGTACGTCGACCAACCGTTCGAGCGCCTCTTGGTCTTTCGTATCCTCGGTGTCACCGGTTGGGCTGCTTGCTGACCACGCGAAGCATGTGACAGACCGCTGATCGAGAACGCGCCGGCGATTCAGCGCCTCTCGTGCATGGTGCGCTGTGTCGTCCAGCGCAGGACCAGAGTGGCGGCGAGCAGCACGATCGCAGCCACTACTACGGTCTGCCAGGCGAAGGAACGTTCGAGTGCCAGTTGTTCTTGAAAGTCGTCGATCTGAATGACGGCGACCAACGCGGCGATGCCCAGGATTGCCGAGGTGACGATGGCGCCAGTTCGCGACGTCGCTGCTCCGACAAGGAGCAGCACGGCTCCAACGCCAACCTCGATAAGGCCGAGCACGGCCGTATGCCGATATCCGCCCACTTGGATGATCGGCGTGGAAAGAGGCGCAGTGAGGTCCGAGCGCAGAATGGCGACGATTCCAGTGATGGCGAAATAGGCGCCCGCCAGCCCGCAGATCAGCGAGTCGAACGCATACCGACGCCGGGTGAAGCTTCGATGGGCTTCAACAGGCGCTGGGTCGGCGATTGCTCGCTCGTACACCGGAGGCGGGAGGTCAGTCGGTCGCGTGGGGGCGTCGAGGTCGATGACCGGGGAGCTGGGGTCGGCCTCGAGACGTACCTCGCGAGTCAGTCGCTGTGATGTACGAAACATGATCGTCCTTTACGGTTCCGTGGCCAACCTGGTTCGGCGTTGGCTATTGAGTTAGTTTCCGCTCTTGCCTCGCGATAAACCTCCGCGGCACTACTTCTCGCGATCGTTGCCACTTTCGTCTCGTGACCATCCGTCTCGGACTCGTTTCGCGACATCCGTTTCGTGACAGGGGATGACCCCACCACAGTGCACAGGCGACGACAAAGAGTGCGCTCGACGCGGTATAGGCGGCCCATCGTCCGTACAAGATGTCGGTGATCAGAAAGACGCTTCCGCTCATCGCCGCTGAAAGCAGCGCCAGCGCAGCGATCGCCTCGACGTTCGCAGCCCGCATCATCGCTTCCTTGTCGCCCTGGCGGAATCTCACCCGGTGAAACGCTGCCGGCGCAAGCAGCAGCACGAGCGACAGGCCCGAGCACAGGAACGTGGCGAAGAAGATCCCCTGTTGGGCAGTGGTGAGGATCTCAAACCGTTCGCTGAACGCAACGGTGAGCAAGAAGGCGAACAGCACCTCGACACCGGGAATGATCGCTCTGAGTTCGTGAAAGAGTTGTTCGTGCTCGCGCTCAAGTCGCTCCGCGGATGAAGTGTCCATCGTCTCTCACCCCGGCTCGTTCGGCTCGGGAGCGTCTTGCTCCGGATAGATCACGCCGCGCGCCGGTGCGTCCGGATCGTTGATTCCGGTTGATTCTTTGGCCTCATCGTCATCGATGTCCTGCTTGTCGGGGTCGGGAACCGGGTCGTGGTGGCGAAGCTTGGCAGAGGGATTGTCTGTCATCGGCGGATCGAGGCACGGGTGCGGTTCGGTCGGCAGGTTCGATTGATCGAGTCGAATAGTCATGAACGGCACGTACCCGCTGAGCTTGCGGCTGAGACACCGAGCCCGAGCCGCGCTGCAGGTGGCGTGCGCAACGTGGTCGACCTCTCGAGGTCGGTTTCGACGAATGAGCGGCCACGGCGACGGGTATGTCAACGACATCACAAGGTCGGTTGGCGCATCGTCGCGGTTACGGAGACGCCTGTCACAACGCGAGGGCCTTTCGCTGCGCGTCGCGCCTGGTGTACGGTGGCGACCTCTTCCCCCTTCACCATCTCGGTCGTCGTCGGCGGGTCGACGTCCGAGCGAAAGGAACTGCAATGTTCAGCCGCCTTGGACAATGGTCTTTCGACCGTCGGCGCCTCGTTTTGGTTGTGTGGATCGCCCTGCTGGTTCTCGGTAACGCCGCCGCCGGGGCGATCGGCAATGCCTATCGCCAGGACTTCTCTCTGGACGGGTTCGAGTCCACCGAGGGCTTCGCCCTCGTCGAGTCGAAGTTCACCGACGGCAGCGGCTCGCCGGTGTCGGGCCAGATCGTCTTCTCCGCCGAGCAGGGGGTAGACGATCCCGCAGTCCGCTCGGCGATGGAGGCAATGTTCGTCGAGGTCGCCAAGATCGACGACGTCGTCTCTGTACAGAGCCCGTACAGCCCGGGCGGTGAATTCCAGATCTCCAACCGAGGCGACCGGGCTGGAAAGGTCGCCTACGCCACCGTCAACTTGCCAGAGGACATCGATTTCACCCAGGCGACCGAGATCGGCATGGACATGCGCAAGCTGATCCCGACCACCGATGGCACACAGGTTGAACTCGGTGGCTTCATCTTCGCTGAGTTCGTCCAGCCCTCCGCAGAGCTATTTGGCCTGGCCTTTGCCATCGTCATCCTGATTATCGCCTTCGGGTCCGTGTTGGCGATGGGGTTACCGGTTGCGGTCGCCCTCTTCGGCATCGGCGTCGGCGGGGCGCTTGTCGTCCTGGCCAGTCGGTTCATGGAGGTACCCGACTTCGCTCCGTTCATCGGTTTGATGATCGGGCTCGGCGTCGGGATCGATTACGCGCTCCTGATCGTCACTCGCTACCGCGAGCAGATGCACGCTGGTCACGAACCGCGTGAAGCGATCGGGATCGCCATGGACACGGCCGGTCGCTCGGTCGTTTTCGCCGGGGCCACCGTCGTCATCTCATTGCTCGGAATGCTGCTGATGGGCATCGGCTTCATCGGAGGTCTCGGTATCACCGCCTCGCTGACGGTGGCGGCGACGATCGCTGCCTCGGTAACCCTGCTCCCTGCCATGCTCGGCCTGGCCGGTAACCGGATCGAGCGGACCCGTTGGCGAGGGTTGATCGCCGCAGGGTTCGTCGCCCTTGCCCTGGTTGGCCTGGGGCTCGAAGTTCCGGCGATCGCGGCCGCAGGCCTTGGTCTCGCCGTGGTGACGATCATCGCCGGGTTCTTTGTCCCGGCGCTGCGGCGTGAGGTCAAGCACCGGCCGCCGAAGCCGCCCCGCGAAACACTGGCCTATCGCTGGAGCCGGGTCATCCAGCACCGACCGTGGATCGCTGCAATTGCTGCCGCGGCGACGCTCTTGGTTCTGTCGATCCCCGTGCTCAGCCTTCGCTTGGCGTTCTCCGACGAGAGCAACTTCGCCGAAGACACGACCACCAAACGGGCCTACAACATGATCGTCGACGGCTTCGGCAAGGGCTCGACCGGACCGCTGTTCCTCGTCGCCGAGGTCACCGGCGCAGACCAGATCGGCGCCTTGGCGGCAGTCAATGAGGTGGTTGGCGCCGATCCGCAGGTGGAATCGGTGCTCGGCCCTCAGCCCAACGACCCGGCCAACCCGACAGCGGTGCGTTGGATGGTCAACCCGCGCGGCGGCCCGCAGGACGAATCGACTACTGCGCTGGTCCAACGGCTACGTGACAACGTGCTGCCACCCGTGGAACAGTCCTCCGGGGCACAGGTCCTGGTCAGCGGCCTCGTCGCCGGCAACGTCGACATGTCGGCGTTCATGAGCCAACGCATGCCGCTGTTCTTCATCGCGGTCCTGGCCCTGTCGTTCATTCTCTTGATGTTGGTCTTCCGCTCGCTGCTGGTGCCCCTAAAAGCGGTCATCATGAATTTGCTGTCGATCGGCGCGGCCTATGGGGTGATCGTTGCGCTCTTCCAGTGGGGCTGGCTGAGCGATCTCACCAATGTGCAGCCGGGACCGATCGAACCATGGGTGCCGATGATGCTGTTCGCCATCGTCTTCGGATTGTCGATGGACTACGAAGTGTTCCTGCTGTCGCGCGTTCGCGAGGAGTGGCGCCGCACGGGGGACAGTCGCGAATCGGTCGCCGATGGTCTGGCATCGACGGCGAAGGTGATCACTGCGGCGGCGGCGATCATGGTCGTGGTCTTCGGCAGCTTCATGCTCGAGTTCGAGCGGACAATGAAGATGATGGGCACAGGGCTGGCGACGGCAATTCTGTTCGACGCCACGATCGTGCGTATGGTGCTCGTCCCAGCGACGATGGAACTGCTCGGCGACAAGAACTGGTGGCTACCCCGCTGGCTCGACCGACTGCTCCCGGATCTGGATGTGGAGGGCCACGCCCCACCGATTCCCGAGCCATCGACGAAGACCCCCGTCAACGCCTGACGGACGCGGGCGAGCCCTTAGCGAGTGGTCAGACGGGGTTAACCCACGGCCCGACCCCTGTGATGCGGTCGATGCTCACGCTTACTACCGAAGCGGCTCGTAGCACGAGCGGGTGCCGGGCGAGGCCGGTGTATTTCGTTGCGATCTGGTCCATCAGGCCGGGGTCGGGTCGATCATCGAGGGTTGCCTTCCCTCGGATCACCAGGTGCCGCTGGAATCCTTGCGCGTTCCGTATGTCGTCCTCGATGGAGAGCAAGATGGCGGGATTGCGTCGCAGGTTGCGCGCCTTTTGACTCATCGTGTCGCAGCCGAACACGATCTTGTCGCCTTGGACAATCACCCACACGACGGAAACCTGGGGCGATCCATCGGCGTTCGATGTCCAGACATGCGCAACCGCGTCGGAGCCGAGCAAGGCTTGAGCAGGTGCCGACAATGACGTCAGCGAAGTCGTTGTAGCCATGAGGAAACTCCTTTCCCTGGGTTCAACGTACACCCGCCCGCAAGACCCCGCCGAACGGCTGCCGCGAACCGCTGACTTCGGGGTTGATGTTGGCCGATCTGTAATTCCCAGACGCACACGTCCGACGTCTCAGGATTACAGAACCCCGCCGAGCGCGAACTGCGCGCGCCCGGTTTCGCGTGGTCGCTGATGTGGGGTTGAGTCCAGGGCAGACCGCTTTAAGCGAACATCGGGTATCTACTCGACGGTGAGACCGAGCCCGCAGGCCGCGTTGGCCTGTTTCGAATCTCGTGAAACGAACACTCGACGTGACAACCGCGATGTCAGCGTTGTTCAGCACCTCGACCGCTTCGGCCCGACCGGGGTCGTTGGGAAGTAGCAGCGTTCAATGCCCGGTCCGATCACGAAAGCGCATTCCGGCACCCGTTCACCAACCCGCTGCTGTGGGCCGACGAAACCAAGAAGCTCATCGGTCGGCTGCTGCATCCGGGTTTTGCGTTGCATTGACGGGCTCAGTCGCACCTCCGATCCAGTGCCTCTGCTGTCTGGGAGCCTGAGCGCACGGTCTTGATGTGCTGAGCCTCTCGGATGGTGACAACACCTCCTTGATCCGCCCCTTGCCCTCAGCCTGTTCGGGAATTCCATCGCCCCGTTCGCTTCGAAACATCCGGGAAACGTTGACCTAAGGCGTTCCGGCTGGCGACGCGGCGGCGTAGTTTCGGTCTTACGGGTGCCTCTGCACCTGGACGGTGAGCGAACCACCGCCCATCGCGTCTGGCCAGGCGCACCTTCTCATTATCTATCAGGCGGATCCAGTTCGTCGCGCCCATTTTCACCTCGATCAACGACACGGAGCCCATCATGAAGCACGTACCGACAACCCTTGCGATCATCGTTACCCTCGGCCTCGCCGCGTGCGGATCGGTGGACGATGAGGCCTCGACGTCTGCCCCAGCAGCAGTCGCCATCGCCACCACGACCCAAGCGGCCGCTCCGTCCGACTCAGCGCCCGTCGACACGACAGTGGACGCCGAGACGGTGCCGATGGTAGAGACGGTGCCGGTGGTAGAGACGGTGCCGGTGGTAGAGACGGTGCCGGTGGTAGAGACGGTGCCGGTGGTAGAGGTCATGGTGTTGCCAGCGTGGCAAACGCTGCAACTGACCGACATCAGCGGCGCAACCTTTACCCTCGACGACTTTCACGGCAAGCCAGTGTTCGTCGAGAACTTTGCCACGTGGTGCCCGAACTGCAACAAGCAGCTCGTCGCCACAAACGCCGCAGCGGCCGAACTCGGCGACAAGGCGGTCTTCATCGCGCTCAGCGTGGAGACGGATATCGACGCTGGCGACGTTGCGGACTACGCTGCGAGTAACGGGTTCGATGCCATTCGGTTCGCAGTGATGACACCGCAAGCGCTGGCCGCGTTCACCGAGGGCCTTGGTCAGTCGGCAGCGAATCCCCCGAGTACACCGAAGTTCGTCATCGACGCCATGGGGCACGCGGGCGAACTAGTCACTGGATTCGAGTCAGCAGAGGACATCATCGCCAAGCTCGACTCGCTCGGCTGACCGGCACGACGTGGAGTCCTTTCTCGAACCGTTCGCACTCGGCAATGCCGCGATCCTGGGCAACGTCTGCATGCTGCCGCTGTACCCGGGCATGTTCGTGATGTTTGCCCAACAGGCGGCGAATCCGCGGGCGAGGCGTTGGATGCCGTTCCTCGGAGTGCTGGTCTTGGCGGGGGTGTTATCGCTGCTCATCGTCATCGGCGGGCTGTTCTACCTGCTCAGCGCAACCGTCTCAGATGTCCTCGACATCGTGCTGCCGGTGCTCTACGGCCTGGTGCTGGCGCTGGGCATCGCCATGTTGTTCGGCAAGAATCCCTTCACACGACTGACGATGACGGCCGTGCCAGTGCTGCGCAACCCCGCCGCCAGTGCCTTCGTCTACGGCACGATGCTCGCCCCGATGACGCTGCCGTGCACGGGACCGCTGACGATCGCCGCCTTCACTATCGGCTCGGTCGCAGGCGCAGGTAGCTTCCTCGACTCGCTCGGCTACTTCCTTGCGTTTGGTGTCGGCTTCGGATGGCCGCTGGTCCTCCTGCCGCTGTTGGCCGGGCCAGCACAACGGCGCATCACCCGATTCCTGACCAGGAGGCACCGCGCTGTGGGTCTCGCTTCCGGGCTACTTCTGCTCGCCATCGCAATCCTCGGCTTCGTCAACGATGTCCTGCCGATGTGGCGTGCATAGGCCAGCTCGCCCCGCAAGGTGCTGTCAGCGTCGTAGACGCCGACGAGGCGCAAGATCCGAGCGGTCGATGTCGGGGTGAGGGAGTTCGTGTCCAAGCAAATCCTCCTGGTCTCGCCGGGTCGCCGGGTAGGCACCTGAGCGACGACGCTAACGCGGTCTTGAGAGGCGCAGGAGTGAAAGTGTCACACGGGTAGCACGCCAGCTGTGGCCACGAGACGAATCGGGATGGCTTTGGCTGCGGGCGTCTGGGCGAGCGGTCCGTGATGGTCGAGCGCCAGCAGCACATTCGTTTCGGGGTAGTAGGCCGCCACCGACCCCAGAGGTGTCGGGTAGCGGTGCCAACCCATCGTCGACTGTGGTCAGCGTGAACTGGGCCTTGCCATCCGCCGTCGGGAAGCGCGAGGTCAGACCCAAACTGCTTCAAGAATGTGAGCATGTCGTCAGCGTGTTCCTCTTCAACGGCCAGAATTCCTTCCAACATTCGTCGGGTAGTGACGTCGCCATCACCGAGCCAACGGCACATCTCGCTGTACGACGCGATTGCCACACGTTCGGCCACCAAGTCCTCGGTGATCATCTCCACCAGTGACGTGCCCGCCACGTACTGGGCATGCGAGCGGGGCATCACCTCACTTCACATCCGAACTGCCGCGAGCGGCACAAATGTGCCTCAGGCGACTTGTCGGTTGCGGCGCAGGTGCATGATCCCGAGTCCCACGAGCACCAGCATCAGTCCGGCGGCAACGAAGGCGGCGATCGAGGCGATCCCAGCGATCCGTCCGACCGTCGACCATGCGTAGGCAGACAGGAGCAGCCCACGAAGCGTCTCGCCCCTGAACATGGAGTCGCGTTGCGCTGTCACGCTGCTGGCGGTGGCCTGCAGCTCATCGATTTCTGCTTGCGGGGCTGACGCCGCGACAGCGTCGGCGAGAGCGGTCCTCGCCGCACGTTCCGGCGTACCGAGGTCGGCGTAGGTTGCGCCGTCGGCGATATTCTGAAGGTGGCCATTGATGTAACTGGCGTAGGCCTGGGCACCTTCACCGTCGTTAAGCGGCTTACCAGCGAACGCCAGCAGATCGCTTCGGTCGTCGGCAGTGAGCGCTTCAGCGCTCGGGAAGGTGATGTGCTGCGAGGTCAGCTCGTCGCGGACGTAGTCCGCGGAAAAGTTGTGTCCCCAGGTGAGCAGCGCTCCCGTGATCAGCAGAACCACGGTGGCCAGGCTGCCGATTGCAATGAGGACGGCGTCGATGGTCCGGCGGTGCAGAGCAACGACCGGTTCGGCGTCGATGTCGAAGTCGGCTGGTGTTTGGGTCGCCTGCATCAGGTGAACACGCTGGCGCCGCCGGGCCCGACGGCCAGGCCGACGAGAATCAACACGATGCCGTACAGCGTCTGTCGTTTAGTCAAAGCAATAATGCCTGAGATCACGAGAACCACGGCGAGTATCCAAAGTATAAGTGTCATGATTAACCTCCGCCAGGTCTGTACCCGTCACCGACTGGTCTCAAACGTTGCCGGTCAGATGCCTTGCGGCCGAACTCAGCGGGTTTGGCGGCAGCGGATCCGAATCGAACTGTCGACCGTGCTGACGGTGATGTCGTCGCACAGCGAGCGAACGATGCCGAGGCCACGTCCGGTTGACTGGCCGCCGGCAGCAATCGTCCAGCTATCGGGGTGCAGCACCGGGTTGTCGATCGTGATGCTGCTGGCACCGATGACGTTGAGTTCCCAACCCGTCGGCGACGAAATGATGGACACCTCGACAGCTGAGCCATCACCATGCTCGACGAAGTTGGTGATCAGTTCGCTGGTGATCAGCGCGAAGGTGTCGCAGGTCGCGTCCGTCGCACTATTCAGCCGCAGGCTCTCGCTGACGAATCGGCGGGCGTGCCGTACGGTTGCCGGGTCTGATGCAAAGGACTGTTGCCGTCGCTCGCCGACATCGGAATCCGCAAATTCATTGTTCGCCATTGGGTGTCTTCCCTAGCCGGTCTCGATTGTCGATACCCATCGTCTTCTTCATTGAAACCACGCTCACTGGTCCAGCAGTTCGCGCAGCGTGATGAGACAAGCAGCCAGCAGTCGGCCGACGTGAACCTGGCTTGTGCCGATCCGTTCGGCGATCTGGGCCTGGCTCAACTCCTCGAAGTAACGGAGCTCGATGATCGTTCGTTGACGAGGGCCGAGCTTGCTCAATAGTCCGCGGACGACTTCGCGGTCGAGTACGGCTGCGAAACCGGGGCTGTCGATCCCGTGCTCATGGCTGGGGTTGAGCGGGCCGGCACGATAGGCGCCATTGGCCTCGATGGCCTCGATGACGGCGTCTTCGCCAACTTTGAGATGGCCCGCGATCTCGGCGATGGTGGGTGATCTGCCGAGGGTCGGCGTCAGCTGGCTGGTTGCCTCATTGACCGCTGGTCGCAGGTCCTTGGCGCGCCGCGGCACATGCACACTCCAGGTGTGATCACGAAAGTGGCGGCGCAACTCACCCAAGATCGTCGGCGTGGCGTAGGCCCCGAACGGGACCCCGAAATCAGGGTTGTAACGGTCGATTGCCTTCAGCAACCCAATACGGCCGACCTGAACCAAATCGTCGTGGGGTTCACCGCGATCACCGAAGCGCCGAGCGCTGCGGGTGGCAAGGCCGAGCGTGCGTTGGGCGATTTCGTCGCGCAGGTCGCCATCGCGGTTGACGGCGTAGCGGCCCAACGCCTCGCTGATCCAGTCGTCGTCATTGGGCTGCTGCGTCACCAGGTTCAGCTGGTCGACGTGCGGTCGATGACCGCGATGATCTCAATGCTCGTGCCGACGAGTTCAACGCTCTGGTGCGAGCAGACGTCGGCGAGCACCTGGCGGCACAGGAGGAGATCCGGGTGCGCCAAATCGAGCGTGGCTGCTGCGGTACTAGCCCGCACGGTGAACGATTCGGCATCGACATTGAATTGGACACCGATTGGTTCGCCTGCACCGTGTTCGATCAAAGCGAGGAGCACCTCGCTGACCGCTACCTTGATGTCCTCGATGCGGTTGACGGTCATGCCGTGCAAGGAAGCAATCCCGCTGGCGGCGAGGCGAACGACGCGCGACAGAGCCGGTTCCGGGGGGAGGCGGAGTTCGATCGGGCCAATGCCCACCAGTGCAGGCTCAACCGATCCGGGGATGGTCGACTCAGTCATCGTTGCCAGCGATCACAAACTGGTCGGTCGTCCCGGTGATTTCCAACAGTCGCGCGATCTCCGGGCCGACGTTGCGCAGCACCACCCGAGAGGCGCGCTCACGTGCTCGGCGAGCAGCGCTCAGCAGGCTGCGCAATCCGGAGGAGTCGATAAAGCAGACCTCGCCAAGGTCGATGATCACGTCGTCATCGGATGGTTCCCGTTCGAGAATTGCGGCATTGAGCACTGGGCCGCCGGCGATGTCGATGTCACCATGTACGACCAGCACCCCGTTCGACGCGACGTTGACGGTGAAGGAATCATCGGAGGCAGTTTCGGTCATCTGTTGAACTCCAAATGCAGCAGGGATGCAGTCTGTCATCGAACGCGTGATACCCACTCTCGGCATTAGTGAAACATCGAAATCGATGTTTACCCAGGTTGTGCTGCGGGTACCCACCTGGCACAAATGACGATGCCCCAGGAGGCACTATGACCGCCAACCGTGACGAGATCGCCGGCAAGCTCAAGCAGGCCGCTGGCGATTTGACCGACAACCGCGAACTTCATCGCGAAGGTTCCATCGACAAGGCGACTGGCAAAGCGAAGCGGTTCATCGACAAGCTGCGGCGCCTGATCACGTCGCGCCGCTGACGCAATGGCTGGATTAGCGATTATCACCGAAGCATGCATCGGCGTGACCGACCGCGCCTGCGTCGATGTCTGCCCGGTGCAATGTATTTACGAGTTCGATCCGGCGACCAACCGGCTCAACTCCGAGCAAGCTGCCGGTAGCGGAGTCATCGAGAACAGCCATCTGGCCAATCCGGATGCTGCCGCCACGTTCGCCAACACCCTGCTCTACGTCAACCTCGACGAATGCACATCGTGCACGGCGTGTTACGAGGCCGGTGTTTGCCCCGTCGGGGCGATCTACGCCGACGATCGCGTCCCGGATGGCTCGCCAGATGCCAAATACAATGCCGACGACCCGAACAAGGGTCACGACCACACCTTCTTTATCGGGCTCAGCCGCGACGTGTTCGCCGACTGATCAGACAACGGTTTCGTTGGCGCGAACGACGACGATGGCGACGTCATCGTGCGGATGGTCGCCGAGTCGCTTGACGACTGCCGCGGCGAGATGGTCGATACCCACGCCGCGGTCGTCGCACAGCCCCGTCGCAAGCTCATGGATCCCGTCATCGAGAGATCGGTCGCGACGTTCCACGAGGCCGTCCGTGAACGCCGCGAACACCGCCGACTCGACAAAGTCGGCGTGGCCGGGTGCCACCGAACCGGTGCCCCCAGCACCGAGCACCGCTCGTCGGCCGCCCTCGAGCGTTACCCATGAACCGTCCGGTTGCACGAGTACCGGCGGCGGATGCCCGGCGGAGACGAACGACAGGGTTGCGTTGGCCGGGTCAACGACGATGATGGCGACCGTGGCGATGAATGGGTCGTCGAAATGTCCAAGCATCACCTCTGCCCGGTCAAGCACCGAGCCGAGGTCGTCAGGCAGCAGGCGCACCAGAGCGCTGACTGTCGAGCGGATCTCAGCCATGCGCGCTGCCGCACGCACGCCATGACCGCAAACATCGCCGACGATGAACGCAGTCCTCGCCGAATCGATCACGACGACGTCGTACCAGTCGCCGCCGAAACCCAGCTCGTGGCGTGCTGGCGTGTAGCGCACGGCGATGTCGAGCCCCTTCACCGACGAGACGTGGGGGAGCAGCTCGCGTTGGAGCGAGACGACAAGGTCACGTCGGGCGTCGGCGAGTTCGCAGCGCTGCATCGTTTGGGCGCACAACTCGGCGGTGGTGTCAAGCAAGGCCCATTGGGCGACAGACAGCTCGATACGGTCGGGCCACCCGAGCCCAAGCACACCGATCGTTGCCCCGTCCGCGGCGCGCAACGGCAGGGCGACCGTGGTCACCATCCCCGCAGCGGCGGCATCGTCGGCGCTGCCCGGGTATCGCGAGGCGCGTTGGTCGTCATCGACCAGGACCACCGGTTGCCCGCTGCGCAGCGCATCGCACAGCGGCGTCGGCTCATCGATCGGGATCGTTGAACGCCCGCCGGGCTCGTTGATCGTTGCGTCACCCGTTGAACAACGCACGACAAGCGCCCGAAGGTCGAGGTCGGCGGTGGCCACCGTGACGAATGCCGCCTCGAGCAACACGGCTCCGACGTCGACGATTGCCGCAGCGACGTCATCGACTGTGACGCACGATCCAAGGCGGCGGGTGAGCGCAGCGATGCGCACCGCACGTGATTCGACCAGTTGGCGGGCGTCAGCTGTGGCCGCCAGCGAGGTCTCAAGACGCCGCCATTCGATCAACTGCACGCGCCGCAGGACCTCGGCCTGTGCGCAGGCAGCCAGGACATCGAGAACGCGACGTTGTTCCTCGGTCCACGTTCGTGGCGCGGTGTCGATCACGCATACCGTGCCCAACACCTCTTCTCTGAGGCCGCGAATTGGTGATCCCGCCCAAGCGCTTTCGTCAGAATCCCCGATCGCCATTGCTCGATTTCCCGCTTGCAGGCGCTCAGAGATCGAACCTTCGAGCGGTTCCGCAACGTGCTCGTCGCCGCCGCAATGTCCAACCCGCCACGAAGTGGTGTCGTCGAGCAACGTGACATGCGCACGGGCGACGCTCAGCGCTTGCGCGGCGAGCCAGGCCAGAGCGTCGAAGTATGCGTCACCCTGGGCGCAATCCTCGACAATCAGGCTGACGATGAACGCCCGCGACATTGGAACGTCACGCGGCGTGGGCTCAGCGGCCACGGCCGCGCGTCAACGAATATGAGATAGGCCGACACTACTTGCTTAAATGCTCGTTCAAGCCGTTGCCCGCTCGGCGGTGATCTGTGACCGGAATCTGTCGTTCCCACGCGCTACTGAAGGCGCGCCGACGTCACGTTCTGGCGACTATTTCCATAGCCGTCTCATCGCGCTGCGTCCCGCTAGTTGACGCGAGCGTCAACTGCGTGGAATGGTGGAGCGCATGACCGAAACCGACCGCTACCTGCTCGATCCGGAGACCGCCGTCGTCTCGGATTGGCTCGCCACCAACATCGGGGGCAAGGTCGCTTCGATTGCCCGACAGCCGCGGTGGCGTCCGCAGTGGATCGCCGATATCGAGCGCGATAACGACGTCGTGTCGGTCATCGTGCGCGGCGAGCGGTACGACTGCGACATGACCTGGTCGCTGCGCCACGAAGCCGATTTCCAGCAGCTCATGGTCGCCAACGGCGTGCGCGCGCCGAAGATCTGGGGCTGGATCGACTCTCCGACAGCGTTCGTGATGGAATGCGTTCCAGGGTCGAGCTGGACCAAGGAGCTGCCGGAGGCAGAACGCGACACGATCATCGACGAGTATGTGCAGGAACTCGTCAGGCTTCACACCTTGGATTTCACACCGTTTCTCGAGGCGGGTATCGACCGCGCTGGGCCGGGGGAGAACCCGGCAACGATCGGGTTCAATCGGATGAACGCCCTGTTCCGTCGGCAGAAGCGTCACGCCGATCCGCAGATCGAATTCTTCATCGGTTGGCTCACCCGCAACTCGATCGACTCCCGCGGCCGCGAAGCCGCGGTGGTGTGGGACTCGGGTCAGTTCATGCACAACAAGGGTCACTTCACCCACATGATCGATGTGGAACTTGGGCACATTGGTGACCCGATGATGGACCTCGCCGGGTGGCGGATGCGCGACTCGATCATGAACTTCGGCGACTTCAATACCATCTATGACCGCTACTCACAGCTGCGCGGGGAGCCGGTCGACATCGATGCCATCGAGTGGCATCACATCTATTTCACCCTCTCGAACCAGCTCGCGTTCTCGCATGCGCGCCTCGATCCGCCGCTCGAATCAGACTTCGCCACCAACATGCAGTGGTGCAACGAAACGAACCTGTATGCGACCGAAGCCCTTGGTGACTTTCTCGGCGTCGAGTTACCGACCGTTCGCCTGCCGACCGACGAGGACACGATCGCGGCTCCAGCCATCGACCACCTCGTGCGCACCTTGTCGAATCTTCGGGTCGATGACGAGTATGCCCGTTACCGCCTGCGTGGCGCGTTTCGCGAGGCCCGCCACATTCAACGCTTCGATCAGATCGGCCGGGAGTTGGTCAACGACAACCTCGACGATCTCGGCGAGCTTCTCGGTCGCCGACCGGACACCGTGCGCGCCGGCGAGCAGGCGCTCGAGGACTTCGTGCTCGGCCGCAACGACGACGGACGTTTCGATGCCGAGCTGTGCCAGCTGTTTCACAAGCGCAACCTGCGCGCCCAGATGCTCAACGGCCCGGTCGGATCGGCGATGGCCAGGCACATCCCCATTCAAAGCTTCCGCAAGTGAGTTCTGCGTCTTGTCGACGCCGCCGCCGACTTCTACCTCAACGGGGCGAGAGCTTCGGCGAAGCGTTCCATGTCGGCGGGGTTGAACGGTTGGGGCGGAATGATGAGGCCGAGGCCGACACCCGCCTCGGCGTAGCGGTGAGCAAGATCGGCTGTGGCTTCGGGGCTTGAACCCCAGACGAGCGCCGAGATGAGAATGTCGGCGGGGTCACGGCCGATGGCTGCGCAGTGCCCTTCGAGAACCTCTCGTTTGCGCATCAGCTCGGGGATCGGATCGGGGCTCGCGGAACCGAAGTTCCAGTGGTCGGCGTACTTGGCGACCAACGGGAGCGTGCGCTTCTCGCCGCTCCCACCGATGCACAGCGGCGGATACGGCTTCTGCACGGACTTCGGATTGCAGTAGGCGTTGTCGAGCTGAAAATGCTCGCCGTTGAACGTCGAGCGTTCCTGGGTGAACAGCAGCTTCATGACTTCGAGGCCTTCAGCGAAACGGTCGCATCGCTCGCGAATGGAACCGAGTTCGATGCCGTAAGCACCGCATTCGTCTTCGTTCCAACCGGCACCGACGCCCAGTTCGAGGCGGCCGCCAGAGGTGATGTCGAGGGTTGCGGCCATGTTGGCGAGCACGGCGGGATGCCGGTAGACCATGCCGGTCACCATCACGCCGCCGCGCAATCGCGTGGTTGAGTGCAGCAGTGCGGCGAGGGTCATCCAGCCTTCGAGACAATCACCAGCGCGGGGCTGGCCCATGATCGGCTCGAAGTGATCGAACGTCCATCCCGACTCCCAGATGTCGATGTCATCGGCCGCCTGCCACATCGGCAGGATTTCGTCCCACGAACACATCTGCGGGGCAGTGGAGAAAGCGAAGCGCATTGCGGCAACCTACATCGCTTTCGGTTGCAAGCTGAGCTCGGACGACAAGAAGCGCGGCACGTCTCTCAGCGAGGAGTGGCGCACGCGACCTGGCTGCGGCCGGGCCGAGAACGACGAGATTTGGGTGACGGCGCATCCCCTGCACAGAATGGCTGATGCGCTTCCAAAACAAGGTCCTGTTCGTCACTGGCGGAGCGAGTGGCATCGGTCTCGCTACCGCTGAACGGGTCGTTTCCGAGGGTGGGCGCGCTGCGCTCGTCGATCTCGACCTCGACCGGGCCACGGCAGCGGCCGCGAAGCTGCCCGGCTGCATCGGACTTGCTGCCAACGTGGCCGACGAAGCTGCCGTGGCTGCCGCCGTCGATGCCACCGTCGCCGAGTTCGGCGGCATCGACCTCGTGCTCGCCGCCGCTGGGCATGTCGAGTTTGGTCCAGTGGCCGAGTGGGACACCAACCGCTTCAACCGCATGCTCGAAGTGCACGTCGGCGGAACGTTCTACGTGTGTAAGTACGCCATGCCGGTGCTGAAGGCACGTGGTCGAGGCTCGATTGTGACGATCGCGTCGACGGCAGGCTTCACCGCTAACGGGAACAACGTGCCCTATGGTGCAGCGAAGGCAGGCATTGCCGGCCTCACTCGCCAGATCAGCCTCGAGGCGTTGCCCGAGGTGCGAGTGAACTGCATCGCCCCGGGACGAACGGTGACCGCCATGACCACGCCGCTGATGCTGCAGCGCGGTGGCGACCTCGAGCAGGGCGAGCGCATCTTCGGCGCAAAGGTCCCGATGCAGCGCATGGGCACGGCTGGCGAACTCGCCGCCGCAGTCTGTTTCTTTTTGAGTGAAGACGCGTCGTTCATCACCGGTCAGACGTTGATCGTCGACGGCGGCGAAACCATCACCTGAGCGCGGTCGCGCGGCGGCCGAGCACGAGAGTGAACCTCCTGTATCAGGGTTCTTCGATCTCCTCGATGCCTACGCCGTAGACCGCGCCCGTGACCGCATCGTGTACACCGTCGCCCCGCCGCTGTTCGATTGTCCAGCGGACGCGGTCAGGCGACATCGAAGCGGTCGGCATTCATCACCTTGTTCCAGGCCGCGACGAAGTCTTTGACGAATTTTGGCTCCGAATCGCGAGCGCCGTACACCTCGGTGATAGCCCGCAGCTGCGAGTTCGAACCGAAGATGAGGTCGCAGCGGGTCGCGGTCCATTTGATTGCGCCGCTGGCGCGATCGCGGCCCTCGAAGATCTCGTCGGAGGCGGTCGCCTGCTGCCATTCGGTGCCGATGTCGACCAGGTTGACGAAGAAGTCGTTCGTCAACATCTCGCGACGGTCAGTCAGCACGCCGTGCTTCGAGCCATTCGTGTTGGCCCCGAGGACGCGTAGACCGCCGACCAGGACGGTCATTTCCGGCGCGCTCAGCGACAGCAGCTGAGCGCGGTCCACCAGTAGCGCTTCGGCGGGCAAGCGATTGCCCTTGCCGAGGTAGTTGCGGAAACCGTCGGCTTGTGGCTCGAGCGGTGCAAAAGAACCGATATCTGTCTGCTCCTGAGATGCATCGGTGCGCCCAGGGATCACCGACACCGTGAGGTCGTGTCCGGCGTTCTTCGCGGCCGATTCGATCGCCGCAGCGCCAGCAAGCACGATCAGGTCGGCCAGCGACACCCATTTGCCGGTCCTGTTGAACTCCGACTGCACGCCGGCGAGGGTGTCCAGGGTGCGGCGCAGCGCCGCCGGGTTGTTGACGTCCCAGTCGTTCTGCGGGGCAAGGCGGACTCGTGCGCCGTTCGCGCCGCCGCGCTTGTCGCTGTTGCGGAACGTCGACGCAGAGGCCCACGCAGTGGCGACCAATTCGGAAATGCTCAGGCCGCAGGCCAGTACCTTTGACTTGAGATTGGCCATGTCGGCAGCGTCGATCAGCGGGTGATCGACGGCGGGGACCGGGTCCTGCCAGATCAGTGCTTCCGTCGGCACCTCGGGCCCGAGGTACCGAGCGATGGGGCCCATGTCACGATGGGTCAGCTTGAACCAGGCCCGCGCGAAAACGTCGGCGAACTCGGCCGGATGAGCGTGGAAATGACGTGAAATGGGTTCGTATATGGGGTCGATGCGCAACGCCATGTCGGCCGTAGTCATCATCGGAGCGTGGGCGCGCGTTGGATCGTGGGCGTCGGACACGGTGCCTTGTGCCTCGGGGTTGGACGGCGTCCATTGCTTGGCCCCTGCCGGGCTCTCTGTGAGCTCCCATTCGTAGCCGAAAAGTGTGTCGAAGTAGCTGTTATCCCAGGTGATTGGCGTCGGCGTCCAGGCACCTTCGATGCCGCTGGTCGTGGTGTCGACGCCCTTGCCCGACCCGAAGGCGTTCTTCCACCCGTGGCCGAGCTGTTCGATCGGTGCGGCCTGCGGCTCTGGACCCACGAGCGTAGGGTCGCCCGCACCGTGCGCCTTGCCAAACGTGTGGCCGCCGGCGACGAGGGCGACGGTCTCTTCGTCGTTCATCGCCATACGAGCGAAGGTCTCACGGATATCACGGGCCGACGCGAGGGGGTCGGGGTTGCCGTTCGGGCCCTCGGGGTTGACGTAGATGAGCCCCATCTGCACCGCGCCGAGCGGGTTCATTAGGTGACGGTCGCCGCTGTAGCGCTCGTCGCCGAGCCATGTGCTCTCCGGGCCCCAGTAGATGTCTTCCTCGGGAGCGAACAGGTCTTCGCGCCCGCCACCGAATCCGAAAGTTCGCAAGCCCATCGACTCGAGCGCAACATTGCCAGCAAGCACCATCAAGTCGGCCCACGACAGTGTGAGGCCGTACTTTTGCTTGATTGGCAGCAGCAGAGTTCGCGCTTTGTCGAGGTTGCCGTTGTCGGGCCAACTGTTGAGCGGCGCGAATCGTTGGGTTCCGTTCCCGGCACCACCCCGTCCGTCGGCGATGCGGTAGGTGCCGGCGCTGTGCCAGGCCATCCGGATGAAGAACGGACCGTAGTGCCCGTAGTCCGCTGGCCACCAGTCTTGCGACGCAGTCATCAACTGCGTGAGGTCGTGCTTCACCGCGGCGAGATCGAGCGAGGCAAACGCTGCGGCGTAGTCGAAGTCCTGGTCCATCGGGCTCGATTGCGCGGAGTGCTGATCGAGCATCCGCAGACTGAGTTGGTTCGGCCACCAATGTTCGTTTGCAGCCGAACCGACCGCGGTGTGGCCAGCCTGGCTCCCGTGCATCACGGGGCACTTCTGGACGGTGTCGTTGATCTGTAGAACTTTGTCTTCGCTCATCGCGTACTCCCGTGCATTTTGAGTTGTTGGTTGGATCGGCAGGGCGCGCAACGGCCCCAGTAGATGACCTCGGCCTCATCGATGACGAAGCCGTGGTCGTTGTCGGCGGTGAGGCAGGGCACCTCGCCGACGGCGCAGTCGATGTCAAACGTGCTGCCGCAGTCGCGGCAGATCAGATGGTGATGGTTGTCGCCGACGCGATCCTCGTAGCGGGCTGCCGACCCGGCTGGTTGGATGCGCCGAATCAGTCGCTTGTCGACCAACAGGGCGAGCGTGTCGTACACCGCCTGTCGAGACACGGCGCCGATGACGGCGCGCACATCGTCGGCGAGTTCATCGGCTGTGGCGTGCGGGCGTGATCGCACCGCCCGCAGAATGGCCAGGCGTTGCGCCGTGACTTGGACCTTGTGCTGGCGCAGCATGTGGACTATCTCATCTGGCACGAATATCATACTAACACCAATAATGGATCTAGTCCAATCTTTCTTCGATGCGATGATCGGCCATTGCACGTCGATCGCCAGAGGCGCATGATCGCGACAGGAAAGGAGTTTGCTATGACACTTCGTTTGCGATTCCATCGGCTTCTCACTGCTGGAGTGTTCGGGGCATCGTCCCTCAGCGTTCCCGCAGTGCTACCGACTCGACTCGCCTGTTCGTTCCCACACGACACCCGCCAGGCGTCGCGCAATTGGCCGATGGGGCTGTCCTCACTGCACGGCGCAGAGATTCGAACCGGTCGGCACCAATGTTTCGAGCGAGTGGTGATCGAGTTCGCCGGTGAGGGCCAATTGCCCGGGCGTCGAGTGGGGTATGTGCTTGATCCCGTGTTGCTCAGTCCCAGCGACGAGACGGTGATGATTCGCGGCAACGCCACGCTGTTGATCAGGGTGGCTTCGTGGATGGGCGAGCCGCTGAGCGGAGTCGACCCTGGACCGACGCAGATCTTTCCAACCAACGTGCGCAAGATCAAGGAGCTGAGGTTGGTGGAGAACTTCGAAGGCATGCACCAGTGGGCTGTCGGCCTCGACCGAGCCCGCCCGTTCCGTGTCTTCACCCTCGCCAACCCGGCGCGACTGGTCATCGATATCGGTACGAGCTGACCGCGAGTCACGTGCCTGCGACCGGGAGGAGCTCATGGGTTTAGGTATCGCCCGTCTGCACGGCGGGTACATGACATGAACAGTCCCCAGGAGGAACACGTGAATGTCACCGAACCACATGAAATGTCCGACGAGGCGATCGAAGCTGAGCGTCGCGATGCACACGTCAAGCCAGGTGCCGACAAGATGCCGACGCCAGAAGAGGTCGCGGCGGCCGATTCCGCTGCGGCGGATGTCGACTTGGACGGCGTGGCCGCCCACGAGCGCGAGATGATGGAGCTTGGTGCCAATGTCAAGGGCGAGGGCGAGGTTCCGTCATGAGCAGGCCCTACACCTTGCCTGAACTGCCGTACGACTACGCGGCGCTCGAGCCTGCGCTCTGCGCGAAGGCGATGGAGATCCACCACGCCAAGCACCACGCAAAGTACGTCGACGGCGCAAATGCTGCTGTCGAGGCGTTACTCAAGGCGAACCCGACCACCGTTGCTGGCATCGAACATGCATTGGCATTCAATGTCGGCGGGCACCTGCTGCACTCGATGTACTGGAAATGCCTGAGCCCTGAACTTGATCAGCGCCCGTCAGGGCCGCTCGCCGCGGCGATTGACGACAGCTTCTCGTCGTACGACGCACTGGCCGAACGGTTGGCCGAAGCAATCACGACGGTCCAAGGGTCCGGATGGGCGGCCTTGGTATGGGAGCCGCTGGCGCAACGATTGTTGGTCACCCAGATTCGTGACCACGAGGGCAACGCCATCGTCGGAACGAACCTGATTCTGGTCGCCGATGCCTGGGAACACGCCCACTACCTCGACTATCAGAGCGACAAAGCAGCGTGGGCCAAGGCGTTTTTGAAACTGGCCAACTGGTCGTTCGCCGGCGAGTCGTTCGATGCTGCCTCGGCGGTGCTGTCCAGCGCGGCCTGATTCACGACGGGTGGCGTCGCTTGCGCCCGGCAGTCGACCACACGGCCCAGACAACGAGGACAGGTTGGAAGAACAGCCGCACTGCTCGACGCGTGTCTGAGTCGAGTCCGAATGCATCGATTCGGTTGACGAATTGGGCGATGTTGCCCGGAAACACAGCGACGAAGAAACCTCCGACGATCCAGCCCATCCACTTCGATCGTACGGTCGCCAGCGCGGCACCAAGGGCTATCTCGACGACGCCGGAGAACAGCACGATCGCATCTGCCTCGCCGGGTACCCATCCCGGCACCTGGGCGCGAAACGACGTCCGCGCCCAGGTCAGGTGGCTGATCCCCGCCGTGATCAGCAGGCCCGCCAAGGCGTAGCGCGCCACAGATCGGAGGCGGTGCAGGCCGTCGGTCGACTCCAACTGGACGATGTCGGTCGAGGGCGGTGTGGGCGCGTTCACGGGTCGAGTATGGCCGAGTTGCGGGTGGTTGGTTTGGGCAGGCCTGCTGGCGGGTACAGCATGGTCAGGCCCTCAGCAGCGGCCCAACGTCGAGGAGGCGCTGAATGAACACCAAGGCAACCCGCCAAAAGAGTGCATCGCGAAAGAAGCCTGAATCGGTCAGACGGGTGACGTCCGATCGACAGGCGTCGTTCACGGTGCCCTCACTTTCGAGCAAGCAGGGCACGCAGATGGCGGATTTGCTGCAGGAGCGGCTGGTGTCGCTGCTCGATCTTTCGTTGACACTCAAGCACATCCATTGGAATGTCGTCGGGCCCAACTTCATCGGTGTACACAAGATGCTCGACCCGCAGCACGACGGAGTCGAGGAGATGATCGACCAACTCGCGGAGCGAATCGCCACCCTCGGGGGCGTGCCAAGTGGTCTTCCTGGTCGGATCGTGGATCAGCGAGCGTGGACTGACTATGAACTCGATCGTGCCGATTCGATTGCTCACCTCGGTGCCCTCGACCTCGTGTATCAAGCGGTCATCGGCGACTATCGCAGTGCCATCGAAACCGCTGGAAAGCTAGACGCGGTCTCGCAGGACCTGCTCATCGGCCATTCCGGACAGCTGGAGCAGTACCACTGGTTCGTGCGCTCCCACCTGGCCGATCGGGCTGGCGGAATGAGCAATGCAGGTGCGACCAGCGAGATCGGCGCGGCGCGCGCTGTCGCCGCAAAGACTCGACGCACGGCTGGGCGCGCCTCGTGAACGCAGAGTCGTTGAACTTTCACCGATCGGAGCCATTCTCATGATTCCCAAGGTCGTCAAACGAAGAGTCCGCCCGTTGTGGATCGCCGGAATCGCCTCGGCCGCGTGGGCGAATCGCGCCGACGTACGTCGATGGGCTGAGTTTGGCAAACGGTCCGTTAAGGAACGCCGGAGCCGTTCTCTCAGCGACGTGTGGACCGAGGCCAGGACACGAGCAGCAATCTCTGCCGACCCGCTGCTTCGCCGAGACCCGACGCTCAAGGACCTGCGGGTCGACAAGGGCATCGTGACGTTGATGACAACCTCCGAAGTGTGGCCGGAGTCAGCTGCTCGAATCTCGAAACTGCGGCGGGTGAAAGGCATTGACTACGTCAACGTGTCCACATCTCGCGTCGCCACCTCTTCAACGGAACCGATTGCTCCGTCACCAGAATGACGATGGATCCCGAGTCGTGCTGTGGTCATTGCTTCGCGTGCGCCGAAAGAGCAGCACGTGCGTCGCGTGATTCGACGTGGTGCCTGGCTGGTGGTCGATGAGTTCGAATCCGGCGTCATCGAGCAGGTGCTGCAGCGCTGCGTACGTGGGAATGCTGTAGACGGTTGGGTCCATCCACGCCGGCATGGGGTCATCCGCTAGGCGGCAGGCCAACACGAGTTGGCCGTGCGAGCGGAGGACGCGGGCGAGTTCGTGGAGGGTGGCGGCCAGGTCGGGGAGAAAGTAGATCGTGTGGACGCAGAGAGCTGCGTCGGCGGCGTTGCTGTCGAAGGGGAGGGTGCTGCCGTCGCCGAGTCGTAGGGTCGCTTGAGCGGCCGTGGTTGCGCGCCGGTTCCTTGCTGTCGCCTGGCGGACCATGGTGGCCGAGGCGTCGACCCCGAGCACAGTGTGACCAGCAGCGACGAGGTGCTGCACCGTGCGGCCTTGCCCGAATCCGATCTCCAGGACGGTGATCGGTGCGGTGAGGTTGAGCGCGGCGATGGCGCGGTCGTTGGCTTCGGCGGTGTCTTTGACCATGACCCGTCCGATAATGCGGCCGAGCGTGCCCGTTGGCAGCCCAGCTTGCCGGGAACGGACTCGCCCGATTGCGCCTGGTCGCACGGGAGTTGGCGCAGATGAATGGCTCATTCGGTTGCTCCTTCGATGAGATGGCGGACCATCGTGGCGCAGTGTGCGCTGGTGTCGGTCGGGTAAATACGGGGTGCGGGATCCCACGGGATCTTGACGGCCCAGAGGGTGATGATTTCGACGACAGTTCGCGCCAGCGCCTCGCGTTCTGCTCCGCCGAGGTTTGGTGCCCGGGTGGCGAGGTAGCCGGCCCAAAGGTCGACCGTGGCATAGCGCCCGTTGGCGTACCAGGCACCGGCGAGGCTTGGGATCTCGCAAGCGCAGCGGTCGAGAACCATCAAGGCGACACGATTGGCGGTCATCACGCGGTGCAGTTCGTGTGCCAGGCGTTCGGTTTCGAGTCCGAGCTGGCGGCGCCCGGCGGGTGGTGAGGTCGCGCTGACGCCAGTGGAGCTCGAGCCCGTCGATCGCTTCGGCGAGTCGTTGCGCGATCGTGTTTCCCACGGTTGCAAGCAAGACGGGCGGAAGTACCACGACCTCCGTGAGGCCTTCCGGGTTGTCGGCCCATTGGAGAACCCCGGCAAAGAGCGCGTCCTTGGAGTCGACCGATCGGTAGATGGTGCCTTTGGAGACGCCGAGTCGGGCAGCAATGTCGTCCATTTGCGTTCGCTGGTAGCCAAGTTCGATGAATGTCCTGGCAGCGACGTCAAGGAGTTTGCTAAGGCGGTCGGATGGCGTGGTCCGTGGCACACGATCGAGTATAACTGACTTGGTCAGTCATTTAAACCGGTGTGCGTCTCATACATTCGAGCGATCACGACGATCCCGGACGCAGCGGTGAGCGCGGCGACTGCGTAGATAGCTACTTCGATGCCAGCGAGGTCGGCGAGCACCCCGGCGGTGAGCGCGCCGAGGGCGAAACCGGCGTCGCGCCAGAGGCGGTAGATCCCGACGGAACGGGCGCGCCAGGCGGGATGGGCGACGTCGCCGATGGCGGCAAGCAAGGTGGGGTAGACCATCGCAGTGCCAATGCCGAGCGCAGCGGCGCCGATAGCCCAGGCGTTGAAACCGGTGGTGGCGGCCATCCAAACGAGCGCAACGGCTTGGACGAGCATCCCGCCGGCGATGAGCGGCTTGCGTCCGATGCGGTCCGACAGGCTGCCGGTGTACAGCTGTCCAAGGCCCCACGCCGCCGGATAGAGCGCGGCGAGGGTGCCGATCCGACCAACGGAGAGGCCGTGGTCGGCGAAAAAGATCGGGAACAATCCCCATGCAAGGCCGTCGTTCAAGTTGTTGACCAGCCCGGCCTGGGAGCATGACGACAACGCCTTGTCGCCAAACGAGGTCAGGCGGAACACCTCACGGGTGGAAAGCGTCTCGTTGCCGTCGCGTGCGGTGAGGTGGTTTGCGGCCTCCTGGCGGGCGTGAGCGTGCGTCTCGCGCACGAACAGGCTCGACAAGCCGAGGCCGAGAGCGACGTAGGCGATGCCGAGGAAAAATGGTTCGGGCCGTAGGCCCCAGCGTTGAGCGATCCAGCCGGTGGTCAGCGCAGTGATGGCGACCGCGCCGTAGCCGGCGGCTTCGTTGAGGCCCATGGCGAACCCACGGCGGGCCGGTCCGACGAGGTCGATCTTCATGATCACCGTGGTGGACCAGGTGAGGCCTTGGTTGACGCCGAGGAGCACGTTGGCAAACACCACCCAACCCCATGTCGGTGCCCAGATCAGCAAGAGCGGCACGGGGAGCCCAACAATCCAACCGGCGATGAGCACGGGCTTGCGGCCGTAGCGGTCCGACAACGTGCCGGCGAAGAAGTTGGTCGCCGCTTTGACGATCCCGAAGGCAGCGATAAATGTGAGCGTCGCCGTGAACGCCGTGAGCCCGAACTCCCGCTCGGCGAGCAGCGGCAACACGGTGCGTTCTTGGCCGATCATTCCTCCGACGAGCGCGTTGACAGCAACCAGCAGGCTGAACTGGGCCAGGTTCTCGCGCAGCCCGAGACGAAGGGGAGAGGCGACGACGCCCGTCACGGGCTGACCTCCAGCGGGTGGCCAGTAGCTGCGGCCCATGTGTCGGGTCCGCCATCGAACACGACGGCGTCGACACCGCGGGCGGCGAGCAGCGATGCGGCCGTGAGCGCCCGCTCGCCATGTCCACACATCACGATCAGCAGTCCGGGCGGGAGCGGCGCAGTGGCCATCGAGCCGAGCTCGATGTTTCGTGCACCGGGTACATGCCCGCTGCGGTACTCGCTGGCTTGGCGCACGTCGATCACCGTGCCCGTCAGTTGCCTTGGCCCGATCAACAGCGTGGAGTTGACGCGTCGACCAGCGGCGATCCAGGTGTCAATGCCGCCGTCGATTTCCCCGGTGAGGTGTTCGAGGCCGACATCGAGGCACTGTCGAACGAGGTCGGTTCGGTCCTGATCGGGATCGAGGACGAACAGCAACGGTCTGTCGGGCGAGGCGAGCCATCCGAGCCATGTACCAAACACTGGTCGCAATGGATTGAGCACGGACCCGGGAATGTGCCCGCTGGCGCTACGTTGCAGCGGGCGTGCGTCGATGAGCAACCCGCCGCGGTCAAGCGTCGTGGCAACGGCGTCGCTATCGAGGCAGGCGAGCGGTGGCACCGCGTCGATACGGGCTGGGCCGAGCCGGTTCAATTCGGGCAGGCGACGGAAATAGGGAGGGAATGAGCCGAGTCCGCCGAGCAGCGAGGTCACGAACTCGTCTTCGTCGGTGATCGCCAACAACGGGTTCGTGCCCCGCTCGATCCCGAGGGTCGTGGTGTGTGCCGCGGTACCCGGCGCTGCGCAGAATGAACCGGGCCCATGCGTCGGGTACACCGCCAGCGCGTCGGCGAATTGGTCAAAGCGACGCAGTGAGCGAAACATCGCCCGGGCCAATGGCTCGGCCAACGCTGGGCCGCACAGGTCGGTCCGCCCAACCGTACCGACCATCAACGAACCTCCGGTGAACAACCCGACTGGTCGGCCGTGCGCCTCGATAGCTGCGGCGAGATGGTCGGGCGTATGCCCAGGGGTCGCAATTGCCCGCAGCGTCATCCCCCGGCCGAGTTCGAATCGGGCGTCATCGACGAGCCCGAGGTGTGCCGTGGCGACCGCCGACGCCTGCGGAGCGAGAAGGAGGGCACCCGTGCCGCGCCGCGAGACCGGGGCTGCCGGTCACATAGTCGGCGTGGGAATGCGTGTCGAGGGTCCAACGGATGAGCAATTGCTCGTTGGCCGCGAGCTGCTCGATGTGGTCGGTGAAACGCGGCGGATCGACGACCAGAGCGAACCCGGCACCGAGGTCGACGACGTACGACAGGTGACCGAGACCTTCATCGACGAACTCATGCACCCGCATCGCCACTCCTCAAATAAGTACTTGAATAATAGAGCTCGAGTTTGGTGTATTGTCAAGTAGTTCTTTGAATAGGAGAGATCAGGGTGGGAAATCGGGGCGCCAAGGATGCATTGTTCGACGGGTTTGCTGAGGTTGCGAAGGCGCTTGCCAACGGCCGACGAATGGAACTCGTCGATGTCCTCGTGCAGGGCGAACGCCATGTCGAAGAACTTGCAGCCGAAATCGGGCAGAGCGTCGCCAACACGTCGTTTCACCTGCGCGCCCTCGCCGCAGCCGGGTTGGTGACGACCCGGCGGGAACGAACTCGCGTCTACTACCGGTTGGCGTCCGATCATGTCGCCAATCTGTGGACGGCGCTACGTCAGGTCGCCGCTGAGCACCATGAGCAGCTCGACGACCTCGCTTCTGCCTACCTGGGCGATCGCAACCAGCTGGAACACATCGACCGCGACGAACTCGTGCGCCGGATCGCGATCGGCGATGTGCTCGTCGTCGATGTGCGGCCTACCCCCGAGTACGCAGCTGGCCATATAGCGGGCGCCGTCTCGATACCCATCGACGATCTCGCCCGTCAGCTCCGCCACCTACCCAGCGACATCGAGGTGGTGGCGTACTGCCGTGGGCCTTACTGCGTGTTCGCCGACGATGCTGTCCGCTTACTGAATCGACGCGGCCACAGCGCCCGGCGGCTGCGAGACGGCTATCCGGAATGGCAACACGACGGCCACCCGATCGAAGTAGCACTTCCGAGCTGATCGACAGCGATCGCCGTCATTGATTTCGCTCAGAGGTCTCGACCGAGGAAGAGCACACCCGGAGTCGGGTCGGCGACATACGCGTCAATGGTCGTGAAACCCAGATCGGTGTACAAAGCCGCCGCATGCGTCATGGTCGGCAGCGTGTTCAATACCAACCGCTTGAACCCGTTGGAATCTGCCTGCTCGAGCAGTTGTGCCATCAGCGCTCGACCCACCCCTGCCGACCGACCATCAGCTGGCACGAACAACCGGCGGACCTCGCCAAGGCCGCCGCCAAGGTCGCGTAGCGCGACGCAACCCGCCGGACGGCTGTCGATGCGAGCGATGAGCACGAAGCCAGGTTCGACGTAGAACGAACCGAGCTGCACCAGCTCGGCACTCATGTCATCGAATCAAGCGCAGACCTCGGCCGCCGAAGCAAAATCTTCAATCGCTCGTCGGTAGGCCCCGAACAAGCGTCGTACCGCCGCAAGGTCGGTTCCGCCTTCCATCTTCGTCACGTCAGACATGCGGGCAACCGTACCTGGCTGTGGGCGAGGTCTCCGTGCGCTGTAGAGGATGTACTTCCAACAGTGAACGATGACCACAGGGCGTACTTACTTCCCTGACTCGTCACCCGTGCGATCGTGAAGTACGCGCAGCGCATCGAGTTGGCTTGCCCTGAACCGCTGTGAGACCGCCGCCTTCGGCCGCATGAGATCGAAGGCGTGGAACGCGCCATCGGCGACGTGGAGATGGCAGGCAACACCAGCGGCGCGCAGCCGATCGGCATAGGCCACGTTCTCGTCGTAGAAGAGGTCGAGAGTCCCTATCCCGATCCACGCAGGTGCGAGACGGGTGAGGTCGTCGTGGCGTGCTGGCGAGGCGAGGCCGCTCATGCCGGCCGTCCCCGGTGAAGCGCCGAGGTAAGACGTCCACCCAAAGTTGTTGGCCTTGTTGTTCCACAGACGCATGTTTCGTTCGTCGAGATCGGATCGCAGCGCAGTGCGGTCATCGAGCATCGGGTAGGCGAGGAGCTGCAAGACAGGGGTGACCACCCCCCGGTCACGGGCCAGCAAGGCCAAACCTGCAGCCAACCCTCCGCCAGCGCTGCCACCGCCGATGGCGATGGCGTTGGCATCGACGTCGCTGCGTGACGCCAACCATTCGAGGGCGTCGTGGCAGTCGTGCAACGGCGTCGGGAAAGGGTGCTCGGGAGCCAGCCGGTAGTCGACCGCGGCGACGAGGACACCCAGCTCGCGTGCCACGAGGCGGCAGAAGCGGTCATCCTGCTTCGCGCTGCCGATGATGAAGCCCCCACCGTGGATCCACAGCAGCGCAGCAAACGGTTTGACGGTATCGCTCGGCGGATGGTGGATCCGCACGCTGATCTCCCCGACGGTCTCGACGGACACATCGGCGGGGAGTCGTCGTTCGCTTCGCTTGCGGCGTTCGAGCCGACGAGAAAGTTTCACGACGCGCGGACCGACGCCCCAGCGGGGAAGCACGCGTGCAATCCGTCGCAGTTGGGGGTCGAACGGCGAGGCGCTCACGGTGTCCACCCGTCGTAGCTGACGATGTCGGCGAGCGGCCGACGACGCAGTGGGCCGTGCTTTCCCCGAGGCCAGCCGATGACGACGTGACCCGCCAGCATCCAATCGTCGGGGATCCCGAGCGCCTCGCGCAGCAGCGGCTCGCCGCCATAGGAGGCCCAACTGGTCATGCAGGCCCCGAGTCCCTGGGCGCGGGCGGCAAGGAGGAAGTTCTGCATCGCCGGAAAGATCGAGCCGCCGAGAAGCAGCTCGGATGCCGTCGCGAACTTGCGCTGGGTGAACAGCACAGAGGTGAATTGGCTCGCTCGATCATGCAACTCATAGGTCGCCCGATTGTTGCGCGCCCGGCTGCTGGTGTCATTGACGTCGGGTCGGGACATGCCGTACACCGGCTCGATGATCTCCAACGCTTGCGCAGCGGCCTTGGCGACGACGCCGCGTAACTCTGGTGATCGCAGCACGATGAACCGCCATGCCTGGGCATTGGCGCCCGATGGTGCCCATGTCGCTGCTTGCAGGCAACGGGTCAGCGTGTCGTCGTCGACCGGTCGGTCGGTGAAGCGGCGGATCGTCCGCGAGGTCGACATCGCTTCCCAGATGTCGGTCGTCGATCGCTGCTCGTCCGTCATTCGGCAATCCTACGACTCGGTGGACACGCAGTCGGATTCTCGAGCGGCGTCGACTGCTCAGGCCGATGGTTGACGCCAGGGAACGACGGCGCGATGCTTCTCGTGGAGCCAGAACACCGTGTAGACGGCGACCTCGCCAGTGGGTGCTTGCCGAGGTCGGACCACCTGGCTCAGGAGGTACCGACATGTCCGAGTACTCGGCCAGCGTTCAATCCGTCCTGACGATTCCGTCGCCGCGCGAAACACGGCTTGAATCCGGAATCGTTTGGTATGAGGTTTCGCCTTCGCTGGAGTCGCGCACCGTCATGGTCGCCGGATTCGACGAAGCAGGCAACGAGGTCGCTCACATCTCATCTCGGGAAGAGCCGTTCGCGCAGGGGGACATTGAACGAGATCTGAACCGGCAGAACACGAGCAGAGTCCTCATCGAGCTTCGATTCGCCGCCAACTTCGAGGACACAAACGTTGCTCTTCGAATCAATGGGCACAGCCTCGCGCTGCACAACACCGCCCAACCGCCGGGCCGAATGAACCTCGACGGAGATGTGAGTCTGAGCGGCGCTGAATGGAGGCTGATCACGCAGTATCTGCGGCTCAGCGATCAGTTAGCGGCGCTGTCTCGGGCGGTGGCTGCGCGATCTGCAGCCGACTCGCTGAGCGGCCTGCAATGCAGTCTGTTGTTTGCCGCGATCGAGTGCAACTACGTCGCCTGTGGCTTTACGCACGATCCGATCAGCTGCGAGGGATTCCACCTCATGATTCAGCATTACCAGCAGGAATGCCACGGCGGTGGGGGCACGGGAGGCCACGTCCGTCACGTCATCCTGGAGGCGTGAGCCGTCGGGGATTAACCCGATCTCCCGACTGCGATAAACATGGGCGAGTGTTTTTGCGATCCATGATGAGTGTCGAGGTCCTGTTGTCCCGGCTGCGCGCCGAGCTCGCGGCGCGCCCAAACCCGCTGTTTGTCGGGATCGATGGACGCAGCGGTGCTGGCAAGTCGACATTGGCGTCCGAGGTCGCTCGTGCCCTCGCCCGGAGCGTCGACGATGCCTGCTCGGCGACAGTGATCGAAGGTGATCAGTTCTACGGCGGTGGCAGCGCGCCGACTTGGGATCGCCAGACGGCTGAGGACAAGGTGGCGCGGGTGATCGATTGGCGTCGGCAGCGGATGGTCCTCGAGCAACTTCGCGCGCACGGATCTGCGCAATTTCATCCGTTCGATTGGCTGGCCGACGATTGGGACGCCGACGTCGTCCCGCTGGCGCCCGATCTGGTTGTCGTCGTCGCGGGCTCGCTGGTGCTGCTCGAAGGTGCCTATAGCTGTCGTCCCGAGTTGCACGACCTGCTCGATCTTCGCGTGCTTCTGGACACTCCCCACGATGTGCGCCGAGCACGGCTTCTCTCCGCGAGGGCGAGGCATACCGGACGGATTGGGAGGCGCGGTGGTCGGAAGCTGAGGACTATTACTTCAGTGCCGTGATGCCGCCTTCCACCTTCGACCTCGTGCTCGGCTCGCCATGACTCGTCGGTCACGTGTCGACGAGGAATGCGAACATCGCTGCCGGAACTGCCCAGGCACCGGGTTGAGCGGTGTCGAGCACGTTCCTCGTCGTGAGGATGCCGAAGTAGTCGCTCGAAACAACGGTGGCAGCGTCTGCGCGCCAAGCTCCCGACTCGGTGTATTTGGACTCGATGGCAATCCGCCCGAGGTCAGGGCCGACGAAGTCGATCTCTTTGCGGCTCCGGGTGCGCACGTGCAGGATCTGGTCGTGCTCGGCCCATCGTCCCGGTGACGTTGCATCGAGACGGCGTCTCAGGGCCATGCCAATCTGTTGTTCAACCAGGGCTGTCAGATCGGGTTCGGCATAACCGGAGTTTCGGTGATTTGCGATACGGGCGTGCACCGGATCGACAAAGTAGAGCTTGGACATCGAACCATGCCGCGGAAGCCATGACGTCTCGCTCGTCTGCGAACAGGTCCACACGAGGTAGGAGTTGCGAAGGTCATCCACTCGACGCGTCATGGCGTCGTTTGTGAGGCCGATGTCTCGTGCTGCGCTCGTGACGTTGAAGGGAGAGCAGAGCCCCCGAGCAATCCGATCGAGAAGAGCGATGGTGACAGATTCGGGCAGGGAGGACCGGATGAAAGCGTCTCGCTGGACAACGTCGAACAACGCGCCGATGAACTGTTCGGGGATTGGTCTTCCTTGTCGGCGTGCCGCAACGGCCACAGGAAATCCTCCGCAGCCGAGGTAGATTTCCCACGCACTGACGAGATCGTCCAGATAGGGCAACAGATTGCCAAAGAGATCGGCGGTCCGCGGCGAGCCCAGATTGGCGAGATCAAGGGGCGCTGCCTCGGGCAGTTCGGGTCTGAGTATCCGAGCCACGGTCGCGAATCCCATGGGAAACAGCGTCCGGTCTGGGCGTGCCACCTGTCCGCGTCGGCCAGCTAGAAGCCCGATGGCCTCCGACAAGCCTCGCGGTTTGAACCCGTGAGGACGACGGTCGCCGAGCGAAATGCCGGATCGTTGTCGCGCAGCCATTTTACCTGGGCAGGCCAGTCGCCCTTTATCGCGGTGACCTCATCTATGAACCACCACCGGCGCTCGTCAGAGCGTCTTGGGGGCAATGCGGTGTTCTGGGCAAGCGTCCGCAGGTCTCGCTCGACCCACCCGTCGGCACTTGCCGAAACAATTGAGCGAGGATCTATGCCGCCGTCGATCAGGGCCCGGATTGCCTGTTTGATCGCCACCGTCTTGCCGACTCGACGTGGGCCGCGCAAGATATACAACCCGCCGGGCTCGAGGTCGACGAGGCACTCCGGTCGATAGTCGAGCTCAAGCTGCTCGGCTTCGACGAGGTCTGGGTCGTGTCTCCACCAGGTGCTGCTCTTCCACCATGTGTTTGTTCTGCTGAGTTCCTGCGCGAGTAGACCGATTTGGGTCGTCATGCAAGTCAATCTACATTTTGTCGCTCCATATGCGGCAAAAGGGGTACATTCTGTCGCAGTTGGTGCGACAAAATGTGCCTAAGCGCCCGTTCAATGCTGATGGTCAGCGTGCCAAGGGCCGATGCGGACGGTGCCATCGATGCAAGTCACGGAGCTGCCACCGACCCATATCGTCTCACCCACCGATTCGATGTAGATCCGACCCGCCCTTCCGATCGCCGCCCCTTGGGAGGCCACGTAGCGGGACTCGGCTAGGCCAGCTCCGATCAGCCACTGGGCGACCGCAGCGTTGAGGCTGCCTGTCACCGGATCCTCAGCTAGCCCGTTGTTGCCCGGGAAGAACGCCCGCAGCTCGAAGGTCGGCTGGTCAGAAGCGGGCAGCGGATGCGGCCCGACGATGCCGATATC
Source organism: uncultured Acidimicrobiaceae bacterium (assembly GCA_963732585.1). GTDB lineage: Bacteria > Actinomycetota > Acidimicrobiia > Acidimicrobiales > Ilumatobacteraceae > WLMZ01. The sequence continues at coordinate 165,065 of CAVSZY010000005.1, forward strand.
AAGATGCCCGATCAATTCGGCGTTCGGGCGCACCGCAAGCACCTCGGCCGCAGAGCCGAGGAGAACGGCTTGCCACCCGGGGCCATTGTCACACCATGAATGAGCGATGATCGCGCCGAGCTCGATCCCCAGACCGCGAGCGATGAGGTCGAGGTCAGAATCGTCGAGCGGTCCCGATCGACGCAATTCCGGCGCGGCGAAGGCGAGGCGTCCAGTTGCTCGGTCGCGCTGTATGCGAACGAGTCCTGCGCCACATTCCTGGACGATGACATCCGCATCGCGAGATGTACCTCCGGACTCCAACCAGGCATGGCAGGAACCAAGTGTCGGGTGGCCGGCGAACGGGAGCTCACGGCCCGGGCAGAAGATCCGCACCTGATAATCGGCGGTGGGGTCGTCGGGCGGAAAAAGAAACGTGCACTCCGACAGGTTGGTCCAATTGGTGAACTGTTGCATCTGTTCGGTGCTCAGCCCACTGCCGTCCAGGACCACACCGAGCGGGTTGCCGAGATAGGGAGCAGCGGTGAACACATCGACCTGTTTGAATGCACGCATCTTCGAATTCTCGCCGATGCTGACACCGAGCGGCGGAACAATTTGGCGCCGCAGTTTGGCTGTGCAGCGTCTCTTCAGATCGGGCTAGTGTCGGCTCGCCGAGCCGGTGAAGCGAGGGTCTGATGAATCGTGAAGTCACAGTCGTTCTGGATGGTTACAGCTTTCTGGAGAGCCCGCGCTGGCATGACGATCGGATTTGGGCAGCCGATTTCTATACCCACCGGGTGATTTCGGCCAACGCCGACGGGTCCGACGTACGCCTAGAGGCGGAGGTGCCGAATCAGCCGTCCGGGATGGGTTGGCTGCCCGATGGCCGGTTGCTGGTGGCCTCGATGCGCGACAAGCTGGTGCTGCGCCGCGAGGCTGACGGAGCCTTGACCGTCCACGCCGATTTGGCCTCATTTGCATCGGGCCATGTGAACGACATGGTCGTCGACCATCGTGGCCGGGCGTACGTCGGTAACTTCGGTTTCGATCTCATGGGAGGCGGATCCATCAAGACGGCGACGCTGGTTCGGGTTGACCCCGACGGCACGGCAACGGCAGTCGCCGAGGAGATGCTCTTTCCGAATGGATCGGTGATCACTCCCGAAGGCGTGCTGATCGTCGCCGAAACCGTGGGTGGGCGCCTGACAGCGTTCGACATCGCCGACGACGGATCGCTGTCGAATCGGCGAACCTGGGCCGAACTCGGCCCTGCGCCGACCACGGCCGAGTTTGGTGAAGCGATCGGTCAGTTGACCGTGGCACCCGACGGCATCTGCCTCGACGCAGAAGGTGCCATATGGGTCGCTGATGCGCTCGGCGGACGGGCGATCAGAGTGCGTGAGGGTGGCGAGGTCATCGATGAGATCCGCGCTGACAGCGGGGTGTTTGCCTGCATGCTCGGCGGCCCGAACGGTTCCACCCTTTACCTCTGCGCCGCCCCAGATTTTTTCGAGCAGGCGCGCAGTGTGGCCAGGGAAGGCCGCTTGCTCGCCGTCGAGGTCGACGTGCCGCGCGCCGGTTTGCCCTGATCCGGGCGGATGCTTACCAGCTGTTATATGTCGAAGAAGGTGCCGTCGATCAGGTTCGTTTCCAGCAGTCGGCGAGTGCGTAGACCTGGTCGATCGGCGAGCAGACTCAGCCGTTGCGCCCGTTCGGTGCTTGACAGCCGGGCCGCGTGCACTGCCTGTTGCGGATCGATCTGGTGGAAGCGGATGGCGTCGCCGGCGCGCAGTTGGCCCGCCCCGTCGAGGTCGGGGGAGATGATCGTGGCGATCTTGGGGTAACCGCCGGTCGTTTGGTGATCGGCGAGCAGCATCGTCGCCACTCCATCCCCAGAGACTTGTAGCGATCCGCGAACGATCGGCGACGACGGGATCGCTAGCGACTCGTCGAGCTCAAGCGCCGGGCCGCTCAAGCGCACACCCATGCGGTCGTAAGCGGAGGTCAGGGTGAACTGGTTGTTGAGCAAGATGTCGAGTGCACCCGCCCGGAAGCAGTCGAGCTGCGGACCGGGCACCACTCGGACGTCGTGTTTCGGCTCAGACATCGGCGGATCGAGTGAGCCATCGCGGGCGTCATCGACGTTGGCGTTGTCGATCACCAATTCCATCCCGGCTGTTACCGCCCCGCCCCCTCGTTCGGAGCGAACATGGGTGGAGGCACTGTTGAGCCACCTGTGCGCCTTGAGATCACCGCTGACGGCGAGGTAACACCAGCTACCCCACCTGCCCGCCCCGACGGTAAAGGTGTCACCAGGGCGAAGCGTGCTCACCGACCACGTCTCGCAGTGCTCGGCGGCGTGGCGCACGTTGAATCCGCCGCCGCACAGGGAAACGGTCACGTCCCCGGCGAGACAACGCAGGGCGAGACCGCCGAGCGACACCTCGATTGCGGTACTGCCGAGGGGGCGACCAAGAACGGCATTGGCAGCGGCATGCGCGAAACGATCCATCGGGCCCGACGCTGGCACCCCGAAACGCATCAGGCCCGGGCGTCCACCATCTTGAATCGTGACCAGTGGACCGGCGCGTTCGACGTGCAGCACGGCGGTCGTCATCGGGCACCGTGCGTGTGTTCGCCGAGGCGGCGACGGAGTTCGCTGGCCCCGATCGGGCGGAATGAGACGGTGTCACCGACATCGAACAAGAAGGGGTGGTTGGCGTCGTCGACAAACATCGTCACCGCGCAACGGCCGATTGCGAACCACCCCGTCGACAACGGCGTTGGCAAGATCAGGCACTGTTGACCGGCGACGATCACGCTGCCGACCGGCCTGCAGTGGACCCGGCGTCGGGTTCCGAGCCAGTTGAATCGCTGGCGGTGTGCCGTAGAGGTAGGCGTATCCCGGGGCGAATCCGTACATGCCGACCGCGTAGCTGCCGGACAGGTGGGTTGCGATCACCGCGGCGCTGTCGAGTCCGCTGCGAGCGGCCACGTCGCTCAGGTCGGGTCCGAACTCGTCGTCGTAACAGACGTCGATGATGTGGTGCGCACCGGTGGATGTGTTCGCAGGCCCGTCGAGGTTGGCGATGACTGCGGCGGTGATGTTCGCATGATCGGTGACCACCGGGTCGAAGTCGACGAGCACACTCGTCAACGCCGGAATCACTTCGACGATCCCGAGCGGCGGGTTGCGGGCGAGCGCTGAATCAAGCCAGCGGATGCGGGCCAAGGTGGCCTCGTTGATCTCGTCATCGAAGACGACGAGCACGGCATGGTCGGCTACGGCGACGACGTTCGGCGGCGGTGCGGTCATGTCCCCAGGAATGGACGGGGAGTGACACCGGCGGAGATGAGCTCGGTGCGGATGTGCCGCGCCATGTCGACTGCGCCGGGCGTGTCGCCGTGCACGCAGATCGAGTGGGCGGCGAGAGAAATCTGTTGGCCGCCGAGAACGGGCATCAACCCTGTCTCGACAAAGGCGATCAGGCGCTCGGCCGCTGCCTGTGCATCGTGGATCACTGCGCCCGGAACGCCTCGGGGCAACAGCTGCCCATCGGCTTGGTAGGCGCGATCGGCAAAGATCTCGGAGTACACCTCGATCCCGCCAGCACGGGCGGCAAACTCGAGTTGGGTGCCCGAGATCGCCAGCACGGCCAACGTCGGGAACGCCAGTTGCAGCGCTACGACCACCCTGGCGGCCACGGTCGCGTCCGCTGCGGCAAGGTTGGCGAGTGCGCCGTGCAGCTTGACGTAGCGCACCTCGGTGCCAGCAAGTTTGGCGATCGCCGAGAGCGCCCCGACTTGGGCGACAACGAGCCGAGCGGCTTCTTCGGGACGCATCGGGATGACCCGTCGACCGAAGCCTTGGCGATCTGCGTAGCCCGGATGAGCACCGATGACCACGCCGTTGTCGGCAGCGGAACGGCAGGTGGTGTACATCGTCTCGACATCACCAGCGTGGCCACCACAGGCCACGTTGGCACTGTTGACGATCGACAACAGTGCCTCGTCGTCGCCCATCGACCACGGCCCAAATCCCTCGCCGAGGTCGGAGTTCAAATCGATGGTGTCCATGCTTGGGATCCTTGCATATGACAGCGCTCACGCGGAATGCTTGGATCTCCAATGAGCCACGAGCGTGTTCGCGTGCCCGTGACCCATGCCGTGCTCGGTCTTGAGCATGCTGACTAACTCCATGTGCTGTTCGCCTTCAGAATTCGCGGCAATCAGCGCCATCCAATGCTCGATCGGTTGCCCGTAGGTCCGCTCGATCGACGGAAAATACGATGCTGGACCTTTGACGCGTTCTTCGGCCATAGCGCTCACGCACCTTTCAACTTGACGTTGGCGCCCCTGGGGTCAGCCAGATGCACGATAGCTGCTTGTCCGTCGGTGATAGAGAAGGTCAGCGGTCTTGCATCTGGTCCCGGTCGGCGTATTGTGAGCGCTATGGCTGATCGACGCAAAGCCGCTGTGTTCCAGAAGCTTTTCAACAAGCTGTTCAACGGCATTTTCCGCATTCGCAAGGGGAGGTTGGGTTTCAAGGGTGCGCCAGCGTGCATTCTGCATACCACCGGGGCGAAGTCCGGAAAGGCCCGCCAAACACCGCTGTTATATCTCGCGTTGGACGGTGGCAGATTTGCCGTCGTCGGCTCGAACGGGGGCGACGATCGCGACCCGGCTTGGGTTCACAACCTGCGCAAGACGCCCGCAGTCGAGGCGGAGCTCAAAGGGCAACGGGTACCGATGACAGCTTCGATCGCCGACAGCGAAACTCGGGCGCAGCTGTGGCCGGACCTAGTGGCGATCTACAAGCAGTACGCCAACTATCAAACCAAGACCGACCGCGAGATCCCGGTGATTTTGCTTTCGCCACGCACATAACGCCGGAGGCTGCGATGGATTTGCTGTTGAACGACGGTCGGTGATGGGCAAGACGTCCGAGCCAACCGGAACCCTCGTTGCGCTGTGCTTCGACGCACGAGATCCACTTCGGCTGGCGCAGTTCTGGGCCGCTGCCTTGGGCTGGGTAGTCGGAGACGAAGACGGCGATGATGGCGATGAGGTGTCGCTGGTGCCGAAAGACAACACCAGATTCAGTATGAAGTTCGTCGGAGTTGCCGAGAGCAAACTCGGCCAAAACCGTGTGCATCTCGATCTGACGAGCGCATCGATCGACGACCAGATGGACACGGTTCGACGACTGGTCGCTCGCGGCGCGAGCCATATCGATATTGGTCAGAGAGCGGACGAAGGACATGTCGTGCTCGCCGATCCAGAGGGCAATGAATTGTGCATCATCGGTCCTGGCAACAACTTTCTGGCCGGCTGTGAACGACTCGGCGCGATCAATTGCGACGGCACCAAGGAGGTCGGCTACTTCTGGAGCGAAGTGCTCGGATGGCCTTTGGTTTGGGACGAGAACGAGGAAACAGCGATCCGTGCGCCGGACGGCAGCGGCCCGTTGATCACTTGGAGCGGTCCGCCGCTGATGCCAAAACTCGGCAAGAACAGGCTTCATCTCGACATTGCTCCGGCCGGGCATGGCGATCGACAGGCGCTGGTCGACAGGCTTGTGAGCCTCGGCGCGAAACGCATCGACATCGGGCAGGGCAACGTCGATTGGCAGGTGATGGCCGATCCGGATGGCAACGAGTTTTGCGTTGCCGACCATCGAACTGCTGACGAATACCGCTGTTGAAGACATCTTTGTGTGGCATGTCTGCTTCCTGTCGTCATGCCGGTTACAACGCGCTCGCTGCCTCTTGGGAGTCGAGCATCGCGGCGCGATAGATCCCCGTAGCCATGAACGATGACTCCGCAGCTCGGCGAGCTTGGTAAATCGCGGCGCGAGCCTGATGGATCCGCTTGTTTGCAGGCTCGGCGAGCACGGCGGCCTCGATCAGATGACAGGCCAGGCGCAGGTTGCCGTCGCCAGCGAGCGCCTCCGCCCGCGCTGTCAGAACGTCAGCGCCGCCAGCCAGCGCGGCGATCTCACCGGCCAACTCTGCCTCGGGCGCCGGTTTGAGGTGCGCAGGGTTGCCGTCGTACCAACCGCCGTACAGCCGCCACAGGTTGCGCACCACGAACTCCGGTTCGTCGTACGTCGGTTGCAGGTACGGCTTGGCAGCGAGATCCTCGGGAAGTCGAACGGTGTGGATCACATCGTCGAGTCGGGCGCCAGCGTTCATCAGCGTAAGCGTCTGATCGTGGAGCGACTCGAGCGCAGCGGCGGTGTCGGTCAGCACCATCGCAATCCGCTCTGCGCCACCGATCGCTGGACCGTGCGCCGGAAGAAGGAGTTCGGCTCCCAATGCCGCCATCTCCCGCAGAGCGACCGCCCAGTCCCAGGCGTAGCGCTGCACCTTTTGCGGATTCCCGGCGTTGGGGAACTGCCAGATGAACAAGTCGCCAACGCAGATCGCCCGGCGCTCTGGCACCCAGGCCCAGGTGTGGTCGTCGGTTTCGCCGCGGGCGTGGCGCAGTTCGAAACCGACCCCGCCGACATCGACAGTCGTCGAGTTCCGATAGGTCTCGCAAGGGTAGATGTACTCACTGGGCCACACCGCTTCCGGAAACCGGAACTGGCGCTTGTTGATGTGCCCGTTGTAACCGTTTGTGATCTGGTAGCGGTCGAAGCGAGCGGCGACGGCCTCGTGGCCGAGGTACCGAATCGGCTGGTCGCCGCGGCTCACCGCCGAGGCGTCAAAGGCCTGCGCTCCGGTGACATGGTCGATATGCCCGTGGGTATAGACCGCAGTGTGCACTGGTGCACTGTTCCAGGCACGGAGTTCCTCGATCACCAGCGGCGCTGAGGAGAAGTGGGAGACATCGAAGACGACGAGCCCCCCGTCGGTGTCGAACGCGACGACATTGCTGAAGGCCTCGACGAGCACCGTGCGGTCGCCGACTTCGACCGCTTCACCAACCTTCGAACCGAAGACACCCTTCATGGCCATCGGCTCTGTGCCATCGATCCACGCCGCTGAGCGCTCCAACATCGTCATGACTTCGGTCTAGCACGACCGACGCCGGAGCGGAACGTGTGCTCGCGACTCAGCGAGCTTTGATCGTTACCGCCAAGGAGCCAGCGGTTTGGCCATCGGCGTTGCGCACGATCATCCAATAGTCGTACAGCGTTCCCGACTTGACCGTGGTGTCGTTGTATGACGTCGTCGCAGGTGCAAGCGCGGCCACGAGCATCGGGTTGGTGCACTTGCGGGTGGGGCAACGGAAGACGAGAATTTCGGTTGCGTCGCTGATCGGGTTGGTCCAGTTCAGCGAGACGGTGCGCCTCGAAGTTGAGGTCGCCGTGAGGTCGCTTGGTGCAGCCAGCGGCGGCACCAGCGCATCGATCAGCATGACTGCGGTGCCCACGTCGTTGCCGAATGCGGCCGGAGCAGTGACGACCAGTGTGGCTGCATACTTGGCGTAGCTCGTGTAGGTATGCGTCACCGATGGACCCGATGCGGTTTCGCCGTCACCGAAGTACCAGGTGATCGTCGGTGCCGTCGAGGAGGTCGTGAAGGTGACGGTGAACGGCACGGTGCCAGAGGTCGGTTGGGCCGTCGCTGTCACCGGAATCGTCGAGTTCACCGAGATGAGTGAGATCGGTGCCGAGGTTGCGTACGCCGAGAAGCCCTGATCGTTGCGGGCACGCACCCGGTAGGTGTAGGTGTTGATGCCGTAGGCGACATCAATAAACGAGGTGACGTTGGCCGCAACCGTGCCGATCACCCCGAAGCCCTGGGCGCCCAACGAACGTTCGATGACATAACTCGATTCATCGGTCGCATTGTCGACCCAACTGACGGTGATCCCTGGGGATAAGGTCACGCTCGTTGGCGCAGCGGGCACCGCTATGGCAGCGCTGACTCTCGATACGGTGAAGACCGATCCGACGAGGGCGGCAAAGATGGCGACGGCCATCGATTCGATGGTTCGGCGTGTGATGAACGACGGCATGACGTGCTCCTCGATTCGAGATTGAGCTTCACGCTACGGCCCGGCCAAGTCATCTCTTCGTGACCTTGGTCCCGAATCCGGGAGCCACATTCAGGGCGCGGGAACCATCACTGCCCTGGCGGGGTCGTTGGCGGAGGCTCCACTGGGGGTGGAATGGGAACCTCGGTGCCGGTCGCCGCGGCAAGCTCTTCAGCGACGAAGCGAACGACAAGGGCATCGAGCGACATCACTTCGTAGTCGGTCACGTCGATGTCGGTCGATGCGCCGGTAGCAGCACCGGCCGCACCATACGACAAGAACACGAATCGTGCTCCGGTGCCGAGCGCAATCTGGCGGAAGACCATCTCGGCCTGATCGTCGGACTCCGACGAGGCGATGGGGAAGATCTTGATTCCTCGGGCGACGGCCTCGCGAATCGATGCCGGATAGTCGACCTGCACCTGCCGATCGAGCCGCGGTGGTGCGTCGGCGACGAGGAACACGAGCTGCACGGTGGCCGCCGGATCGCGCCACGCCGGCGAGCCCAAGGCTTCGGCGAGTCCCTCTTCGAGCGCCTCGGGATAGTCGCCCCCGCCATCGGCCACCACGGGCACGAGGGCCTCACGGAACGTTTCGACATCGCTCGTAAAGTCGAACGACGAGGTGACGAAGGCATCGCCCTCGTCGCGATAGAGGGTGAAGGCGAATCGAACGTCGGGGCTCCCGGGCAGCGCGGCGACATCGGCAGCGACCTGATCGACGGTCGATTTGAGCTGGTCGATTTCGTCGCCCATCGACCCGGTGGCATCGAGCAGAAACAGGATGTCCAAGGCGACAGGACTGGCGACTCCGCCAAGAGAGGCAAGCGTCATGGTCACCGAGTCGCCGGGGGCCGCGCTTGTCGCAATATCGCCGACGGTCAGGGTGAACGTCGGTTCGGTCGCCGCGCCGTACAGCCCAGGCAGAAAGCGTGCCGTGCCGTTGGCGGTGGTCCGCAACGTGGCCACAGGCTCATCAGCCGTCGAGACGATCACCGGTACGCCGACTGCTGGAAGTCCGTTGGAACCGGTCACCGTGACGACGATGCGTCTGCTGGGATCAAATGGTCGCGACTCGATGCCCAAAGCAGCGAGCCGAGCTGCGTATTCCAGGTAACCGGCATAGTCGGCGTTGTCGTCGACGGATCCTGCGTTGAGACCCAATGTCGCCGCGGGCTCGATATCAGCAACGGGTGCCGCGACCTCGACGGTCGCGCTTCCCGCAGGGGCCGAGGCGGCCGCGCTCGCCGCGTCCGTCGACGCCGTGGCGGATGCGTTCCAGTCTGGCTCACCGGCGATCCAGCCTCCGCCATCATCGAGGGTCTCTGTCTCGGTGGCGGGCACACGTGGGATCGAGGTTGGCGATGTGCGCTCGGTGTCTGCGCCGCAGGCCGTGATCAGGATGACGAGAATGGTGACACAGGAACCGATGCGCGTTGGACTCATGCCGATTGGACGTCGACCATGGGCCGCCGAGTTCCCAGCGCCGTCAAACTCCGGCGCGGGCGCCGATCTCGACGCCCGCGTTCAGGGTTTCAGGTTCGCGCCTGCGATGTGGTCCGCGAGGAATGCGGCGTCGTGCCAGACACCCCAGATGAATGGTGACGCCCGACGTGTCAGCCACGGCAGGCCAAGGAAATAGAGCCCCGGCACGTCGGTGATGCCCTTGTGATGTTGAGGCCTGCCGGTCGGATCGAAGACGTCGGCCTTCAACCAACTGAAGTCGAGGGCGAAGCCAGTCGCCCAAATGATCGCGGTGACCGCAGCCGCAGCAAGATCGAGCTGCCGCAGCAGAGGATCGGTAGCACACCCGGGGAGCGGCCCAATCCTGTGCGCCTCAGGTTCTTGTGGGAGCTCCAGCCCATGGGCGGATGCGTAGGAATCCGCAGCTCTGAGCAGCGAAAGGTAGTTCTCGTCGCCAGCTCGAATATTGCCTTCGAGGTCGGCGGCGAAGTGCATGACACCATCGGCGAAAGGTCCAGCCCGCCCGACGAGCGTCATGCCGCGTGCGGCGAAGTGTCGGAAGTCGACGGTGTGGCCACCGCGGGCGCCGCTGACCGCGATTGTCACGTGTTCCATCCCTGGTTCGGTGGTTTCGGCGTCCCACATGCCCAGAACACCGAGCCACCAGCAGAAATCCTTGCCGCGATACCTGATCGGCGGCCGACCATGCGGACCGACAGAGAGGTACACGCGCTTGCCGGACCGCAACAACTCATCGGCGATCTGCGTGCCCGACGAACCGGCGCCGACGACCAACACGGCGCCGTGTGGAAGCTGGTCGGGGTTGCGATAGCCGGACGAATGGATCTGCACGATCCCGGTCTCTGGTGGCACGACCGCCGGGATCAGCGGGCGTTGGAACGGTCCGGTGGCGGCGACCACATTCGCCGCTTCGATCACACCGTCAGAGGTTTCGACGCGAAAGCCCAAGGTGCCGTTGCGCTCGACGCTGAGCACCTCGACCCCGCATCGAATTGGAGCGCCGATCTGGCGGGCATAGTCCTCGAAGTACTCGACGATTCGGTCCTTCGTGGCGAAGCTGTGCGGATCGATGTCGGTAAAGGTCAGGTTCGGAAAGCGGTCGTGCCAGGCTGGGCCGTTGGCGACCAAGGAATCCCAGCGCTCGGATCGCCAGCGCTCGGCAACCCGGTGGCGCTCGATCACGAGGTGAGCGACGTTGTGCTTGCTGAGGTGTTCGCTCATCGCCAGCCCGGCCTGGCCTCCGCCGACAATGACCGTGTTGACAGCTTCAGTCGACATGGGGCCTCCAGCTTGTCAACGGTTGTTTGCGCACCTGCGGATGGGCGATATGGGTCACTTCTCGCCGGAACGGCGTGGCGTCGTTGTTGCGCTCGACGCCGAGGTCCTCGGCGAATCGCCGCCCATCCCACACGGCTGCGGCGATCGTCGACGGTGCAAGCGCATCGGCGATCGCGGTGACACTGAGCAACCCGTTGGCCTCCCATTCGCCACGTCGTGCCTGCAGTTCGAGTGCAAGGTCTTCGTTGGGCAGCCGTGAGGTCACGTTGACGAAGGCATCTGCGCTCAGCGTGAGTTGTCGGCCAGTATGGATGCACTCGAGCACTGCACCGGCATTGGTCGTCGCCGCGACGGTGTGAGAGAGATGCATTTCGACACCGGTCTCCAGCATCCGTTTTTGGATGCGGTCGACTTCGAGGGTGTTCACCGTCCACGAGGACACGAGGGGACTCGGCGTCACCAAGGCGACCGAATAGCCCTCGCCTACGAGCAGCTCAGCGAGCACACCACCGATGTAGTAGTGGTCGTCATCGAAGAGCACGACCCGTTTTCCCTCCGGTCGGGCCCCGGCCATCAGATCGTCGGGGGTGAACACCGCCACCTTCGGCGACAATTCCATTGCGGTCGTATGCCAGCGCCCGACGCCGTCGGCCCGCCAGGTCGAGCCGGTCGCCACGGCGACATGTTGAAATCCGTAGGACAGCACCTCGTCGGCGGTCATCTTGCTCTCGCGATAGACCTCGACGTTGTCGAGTTGTGCGAGCTGAGCGAGCCGGTAATCAACGACCCGAATCCACGCCGCGAGTCCCGGAAGACGGGCCTCGTGGGCGACCCGACCGCCAAGGTTGCGCGTCGCCTCGGCGAGCACCACCTCGTAGCCGCGCTTGCCCAACGCCTGGGCGGCCTCCAGGCCCGCTGGTCCGGCCCCGACGACGAGCACCTGGTGATCGGCGTGCCGGGGGCGCATCGTTTCGGGGTGCCAGCCGCGCCGCCACTCCTCGCCCATCGATGGGTTCTGCGTGCAGCGAACCGGGCTCATCGTGAAGTCGCCCGACACGCAGATGTTGCAGCCGATGCACTCGCGGATGTCGTCCATCCGGCCCTCGGCGATCTTGTTTGGCAGATAGGGGTCGGCGATCGATGGACGCGCTGCACCGATGAAGTCGAGGATGCCCTCTTTGACCATGCGCAGCATCGTCTCCGGCGATGTGAATCGACCGACGCCGACCACCGGTTTCGAGGTCAACTGCTTGAGCCCGCGAACGTAGTCCTCCTGAGCGGCCTCAGCGCCGAACCGCGACGTGACGCTGTCGTCCTCCCATGAGCCGAGCACGAAATCCCACAGGTCTGGAATCTCGCCGAGCAGTTTGAGGACCTCGATGATGTCGGCGCGTTGCAGGCCCTTGTCGCCACGCAATTCGTCGACGCTGATCCGACAGCCGATGGCGGCGCGCCCGGCGGCCTCTTCGACGGCATCCTCCAACATCTCGCGCAGCAGTCGGGCGCGGTTCTCGATCGGGCCGCCGTAGGCATCGCTGCGTTGGTTGTATCGCGGCGAGAGGAAGTGGTGAATACCGCCGAGGGCGTGCCCGGCGTAGACGTAGATCACATCAAAGCCCGCCTCGACCGATCGTGCGACGGCGTTACGGTGCCAGCGGCGAAGGTCGGTGATGTCGTCGAGCGTCATCGCTCGTGCTTGCACCGGGTCGTAGGTAAACGCCGCAACAGGAAGGTGCGCCGGGCCCATTGGGGCAACCCGGCTATAGAAGTTGGGCCCGTTCATGCCGTTGTAGCACAGCTCGATCGCAGCCAGGCTGCCGTGATCGTGCACCCGCTCGACCGTGAGTTGCAACGCCGGCAGGTCGATATCGTCCCAGATTCGTTGCTCGATGAATGGGGTGATCTCCGAGGAGTGGTGAATTTCTGCCTGCTCGGTGCACACCACCGCCCACCCGCCCTCGGCCTTCATCGCTCGCATCTCGGCATGCGCCGACACGTCCCGATACCCCATGCCACTGCATTGCGGCACCTGGAAGAAGCGATTTCGAGCGACCACCGGGCCGATCGCCAGCGGTTCGAACAGGATGTCAAAACTCGGATCTCTCACAGTTGGCCTCTACGTGTTGTCGACGAGATGGACGGGTTGGCCACCGACGATGACGGCCGACAACATCTCATCAGCCATTCCGAGGAACAGCTCGTTCGGGTGCGAACAGTCGACGACGATGGCATCGCCTCGTTTGCCGACGTCGAGTGAGCCGCGGCGAGCCTGCGCGCCGAGGCTGTAGGCGGCATTGAGGGTGGCGGCGACGATCGCCTCGGCTGGGGTGATGCGAAACCATGGCGCCGCCATCGTCATCGTCGAGAGCAGCGACGTGGCGTGAATCGAGCTGCAGTAATCGGTGGAGACGGCCAATGGCACACCGGTATCGATCAGCCGACGCGCGTTGGCCCGGCGGTCGGTCATGTAGATCAGCTCGGCCACCGGTAAGACGACGGCGACGGTTTCCGTCGCGCCGATCGCGTCGATCTCAGCGTCGTCGGTGTAGGTCAGGTGATCCGCTGATATTGCTCCAGCGGCGCACGCCGTACGCCAACCGAGCGAGGGCTTCCACGCATCGGCATGCACCCGGGTGCGCATCCCGAGCGCATGGCTGCGGGCGATAATCCGCTGCGCCTGCTCGGGGGTGAACAACCCGTCTTCGACGGTGACGTCCTGAAAATCGGCGATGCCCTGCGCTGCGACGCGTTCGGTCATTTCGCCGGCCACGAGGTCGGTGTACACCTCGCCTGGATCGTCTGCGGAAAGGTCGCGGGGCACCACGTGGGCACCGAGGAAGCTGATCACCAACTCGATCGGACTGGTGGCCCGCGCCCGTTGCAGCAATTCAAGTTGGTGCAGTTCGGCGTCGACGGTCAAGCCGTATCCCGATTTCACCTCCGCGCAGGTGACACCGCCGCGCAGCATCCTGACCAAGGCGTCGTGCAGCCGGTCGAGCAGCTCAGCATCGCCAGCGGCGCGGGTGGCGACAACACTCGACCAGATTCCACCGCCGCGCGCGGCCACCTCGGCAAGGCTCGCCCCGCCCAGGCGCTCGGCGTACTCGCCGTGTCGTTCGCCCGCAAACAGTGGGTGCGAGTGGCAGTCGATCAGACCGGGCAGCACCGTCTTGCCGGACACATCGATCGTTTCCACGTCGCCGCCCGACCATGAAGCGAGCAGCTCAGCTGTCGGGCCGACGGCACGGATGATCCCGTTACGGATCACCACCGTGGCATCGCTGATGATGTCGAGCTGCCCTTGAGCGCGCCCCGTTCGGGGCCGACCGTCGTCGCTCACCACCACGACGCTGGCAGCGTTGACAAGATTGAGGTCGCCTGTCATCACGTGGATGAAGCGGTGTTCGACCTGACCGCGATGACGTCGATCTCCATCAGCCAGTCCGGCTGAGCGAGGCCGGCCACGACCACACCGGTCGACACCGGGTGGACCCCCTTTAACCATCGTCCGATCACCTGATAGACGGGCTCACGCCAACGCGGATCGGTGAGATAGATGGTGATCTTGACGATGTGCTGCAACGTCACCCCGCATTCCCCGAGCAGCGTCTTGACGTTGCTCATGGCCTGTTCGGCCTGCGCGCTGGCGTCGCCGCGACCGACCAGGTTGCCATCGAAATCGGTGCCGACTTGGCCGCGCAGGTAGATCGTGTCGCCGGCGATCACCGCCTGGCACAGGTCGTTGTCGAGGGCTTGATTGGGGTAGGTCGCCTTGGTGTTGAACGGTCGAACTCGGGTGTGGATCATTTCCGTTTCCGTGGGTGAGGAGAACACTCGAGATGTGAGGCGAATACGCAAGGTGGCACAATCACTACAGTAGCCATCACATTGGGAGCTAGCTTGCGAACATGTCGATCGAGCCCAACGATCCTCGAACGGAAGCAATCATCGACCTTCTGCGGCCGATGATTGCCTTCGAGACGGTGAGCGAAACCCCGAATCTCGAGTTCCAACAGTGGCTCGCCGATCGCCTGGCCGAGCGTGGTGCGAGCTGCCAGATCGTCGTCGGCGCCTCGGGTAGAGCCAATCTGATCGCACGCATCGGCCCGCACACGAGCGGTGGATTGATGCTCTCCGGGCACACCGACGTCGTGCCGCCGGGCGACGGTTGGTCGGCGTCGCCGTGGGCTCTGGCCGAGTCCGAGGGTCGGCTGTTCGGCCGCGGCGCCGCCGATATGAAGGGCTTCTTCGCTGTTGCCCTGCATGTCCTTGCCTCCATTCGACCGGAGTCGATGCGTGCACCGCTGTATCTCGTTGCCAGCTATGACGAAGAGGTCGGGTGTCGTGGCGTGCGCGACATTCTTCCTGCGCTGCGCGACCCTGCGTCCGGCGCTCCTGAGCTCATCGTCATCGGCGAACCAACGATGATGCACCCACACCATGCCCACCTCGGCAAACAGGTCAACATCATCCGGGTGCGCTCGGCCGAGGCGCACTCCAGCCGATCGGCCACCGAGCCAAGCGCGATATCGGTGGCCGCAAAGCTGGTGGGCGTGCTCGATGCAATTCAAGCAGCCTGCCCAGTTCCGCCGGCTCATCAAGCTCCGAGTTACTCGTTGAACTGTGGATCGATCCACGGCGGCACCCAGCCGAATGTGATCGCCGCCTCATGCGACATCGAGTTCGAGATTCGCTTCGACCACCTCCACGACCCAGACGTCATCGCTCGGCCGCTCCACGCTGCGATCGCCTCTGCCAACGACGGCCTGCGCCGTGTCGAGGGCAGCGTGAGTATGGAGACCATCAGCGCATACCCGGCGATGAACACCAGCACCACAGGCCCGGCCTTTCGGATCGCCGAGCGACTCGCTGATTCCGGTCCATCGCGCAGCTTGGGATTCGGGACTGAAGGAGGATTGTTCACCGCGGCGCTCGGGTTCCCTGTGATGATCTGTGGCCCGGGTAACATCGCCGACGCCCACCGTCCGGACGAATTCGTCAGCCGTGAACAGCTTGCCCGATGCGATCGATTCCTCTCGGGCTTGATCGATGCGCTATGCGTTACACGCACCGGCTTCTGCTAGCCGTTCGGCCAGAGCACCGGGAACCAGTCGGCGCGCATTCGGTCTCCGGGTTCGATACCAAGGCCGTCTAAAGGCGGGGACGTCTCTCCGCAACGCGGCTGAAAGCGGACGTCGTCTCCCAGCCAGCGCGTCGAGAATGCCCGGCGTCGGGCCGCGACTGGCGCATTTCCGCTGCCGTGGACGGTCCGGAAGTTGAACACATAGGCGTCGCCCGGCTGAAGATCGTTGACCACGATGGCGCTCGGCGGCACCGTTGCATCGATGTCTGGGATCGTGCGCAGCGTCGGGTCGTCGGAGTGATATGAGGCGCCACTGGCGAAGTTGCGAGGCACATACAGCTGCCCGCTGCGATGTGAGCCTTTGACGAATTTGACGGCGATGTCGCCAGGAATCTCGTCGAGCGCAACATAGACGCTTGCCGTCTGGTGGCCATCGATGCAGTAGTAAGGCAGGTCTTGATGCCACGGGGTTGGCTTGGTGGTGCCCGCTTCCTTGCAAAACGCATGCTCATGAAACAGCTGGGCGGTCGACGATTGCATCAACGCCGCGGCGAGCGATGCCGCTCCCGAGCTGAGCACGAACGCAAAGTACTCGGGAATCAGCTGCCAGTTGCAATAGCTGTCGAAGAACCGACCGGCCTCAGCGGTCGATGTGCTCTCACATGGAAAGGCGAACCGATCGGGATTCTTCAGATTGCGCTCAAGCCCCTGGCGCAAGGCCGATACCCAGTCGCCAAAGGCTTGTGGAAAGAGCGCGACCCCATCGCGTTGAAACGCGTCGACGTCGGCCGACTTCACCGCAAAATCGGGACGCGTGCTAGCGGCGGCGATCGGGCGCATGTCGTCGATGACTCGCCAATCCACCGTGGTGCTGTTCCCAGCGGTTGCGGCGTTACCCGTGGTCATCAGCACTCCATCTCTCACTGGCTCGATCAGACGCTCGCCAAAGCGTAATCCTGCCCGCGCCGAGGGAGAGCGCACGCGACGTCTCGAGTCAGCTGCCGACGTGCATCGGGACGCTGGAATAACCAGCGACGTTGGACATGTGCACCCGGGTGCAGCGCGACTCATCGACGCTGTAGCTCGGCCAACGGACCCGGATCTCGTCGATCGCCGATCGGATCTCGAGTCGGGCCAAGGCGGCGCCAATGCAGACGTGGATTCCGTGCCCGAAGGTCAGCGGCATCTTCTGCACCCGCTCGACATCGAAGCGGTCTGGGTCGGGATACTCGCGCGGGTCGCGGTTGGCCGAACCGGTGATCAAGAACACCGGTTTGCCGGCGGGCAGGGTCTCGCCGTACCAGGTGGAGTCCCGCAACGAGAACCGCCCCTGATACTGCGACGGCGCCAAGTAACGAAGGATCTCCTCAACGGAACTCGGGATCTTCGACGGGTCGGCCTTGATCTTGGCCCACTCACCAGGCCAGCGGTGGAACAACACCCCTGCATTGGCCACGGCCTTGGTCACCGTCTCCGAACCGGCCGAGGCCAACAAGGTGAGGAACCCTGCGATGTCGACGTCGGACAATGTCGCCTTCTCGCCGGTCTCGGTTTCGATTTCGGCGGTGATCAGCGCCGAACACATGTCGTCGCCGAGGTGGTTCCGCTTGTCGGCGATGAACTGATAGAAGTACATCCCGTTGGCGATCGCCGCGTTCATCTGCGCCTCGCCCCTGCCGCCGCTGCCAGATTCCCTGGTCAGGGAGATATCGGTGTTGTGGCGGATTGCCTGGCGGTCGGCCTTGGGGATGCCGAGGATGGCGCAGATCACTTCGACGGGGAACGGGCCAGTGAAGTCTTCGACGAGATCGAACTCGTCGCGGTCCATCAACGGATCGAGGTACTCGGCCATCAGCTCGCGCACCATCGGCTCCCGCTCGTCGATGTAGCGGGGCGAAAAAGCCCGGGCCACCAAGCGGCGGTAACGGGTATGGTCCGGCGGGTCCATCATGATCATCGACAACTGATTGGCGATGTCGAAATCCGGATCGCTCAACATGTCGTAGGTCAGGCCGTGCGTCGAGGTGAACGTGGCGGTGTCGCGACTTGCTTGGACCACATCGTCGAAGCGACTCAGGGCGTAGAAGTCGTAATTCTCGTTGTAATACAACGGTGCCTCGTCGCGCAGGCGACGGTAAATCTCCGTCGGATCGTTGAAATACGTCTCCGAAAATGGATCAAACTCGACTGCCGTCATCTCTAACCCCCAAGGTTCGCTTGCGACGTCGAGCGGAGATTATCAGGGCCGGTGAGAACTATCTCAGCCGGTCGAAACGCGTGTGATTGCATCGGGCGAGTTGTAGGTGCATCGTTTTAGGGCGAGGAGGGCGAACCGGTGGCGAGGCGGCGCTTGAGCAGCACGGCGACGGTGCCGTCGGCGAGCGTGCTCATGCCGACGGCTTCCCAACCGTCAGCGCCCTGTTGGTTGAGAACGTCGACAGATGCAGATTGGCCCTGACTCGATTTTGCCGCCTCGAACGCTGGCAGTGAGAGGATCAGGTATTCCCACAGCACCATCACGACCTCTTCTCGGCAAAAAGTTTGGCGTGGCACGGCTCGCAGATCCACCAGTCAGCGGCAGTTCGGGGCTCAGCGCCGATTTCCAAGGGAAAGCGTTGTTGGCAGCGACCACAGCGCCGAGTGAGCTGCGGTTCGGATGATTCGATGACGGCCGACATGGCGTCTCCTTGCGTTGCTTGGGACCCTACCGCCGGTTTCGGTGAACGGCCTCGGCGCGGGGCGCGGCACCGTCGATGACAGCTCGATAGACGGCGACGTATTTGGAGACCATGGTTGCGACATCGAAGCGGGCGACGGTTGAGCGCCGGATGTCGGCGCGGTCGAGCTGCGCTACCGCTGCGCTGGCCTCGACGGCACCATCGACGTCGGTGACCAGAAAGCCGCTCCGTCGATCATCGATGATCTCCGCCATCGAGCCGCGGGCAAAGGCGATGACCGGCGTACCGCAGGCCATTGCCTCGACGACGCTGTAACCAAACGGTTCGTCGAAGGCGATGAGGTGCAGCAGGGCGTGCGCTTCGCCCAACGCTTGCACCCGCGAGGCGGCATCGATGGGCCCCACGTAGCGGATCTGTTCACCGTCGAGGTGCGGTTCGACCTGCTCGCGAAAGTATTCCCGGTCCTGGATGATGCCGGCGATATCCAGCCGTCGCCCCGTCCGCAGGGCCACCTCGATCGCTTCGGCGGTGCCCTTGTCGGGATGAATGCGCCCGAAATACAGCAGGTGCTCACCGACCTCGACGGCGCACGAGAACGCCTTGGTATCGATGCCGTGGTGGATCGTCGCCGCGTAGTGCAGCCGTGGGTGGCGGTCGCTGTCGCTGATCGCCACATAGTGGGTCGTGGCGTCATAGCGCTCGTAGACAGGCACGATGCGCGGCGAGGAGAAGCCGTGAATCGTGGTCACCACCGGCGTATCGACAAGCGCGGAGTAGCTCAGGGGCAGAAAATCGAAACCGTTGTGGATGATGTCGAAGTCGTCGGCGCGCTCGAACATCGAGGCGATGTGAACGCACTCGGCCACCTTGGGCTCGATTGTCTCGTCTTCGGACCAGCCGCGCGGGCTCGTTGCGATCAGGGTTCCCGCCGTCGACGAATCGGCCGTGGCGAATAGGGTGACGTCGTGCCCGTCGGCCACCAGCCCCTCGGCGAGCAGCGAGGCGAACTGCTCCCACGGCCCATAATGGCGAGGCGGTGTCCTCCAAGCCAGCGGCGCCAGAACGGCGACCCGCAGCTTGCGGTCGCTGTGTCGGGCACGTTCAGGTTGGGTTGTGATCACCTCAGCGTACGGCGAAGGTTGGGCGCATCCCGCGGTAGGGTGAGCCAATCCTTCTTGGATGAGTGCGCCTCGCTTGGGCCGGACGACCGTTTGGGGTCTGTCGCCTTACGCAGGCCGGTCGCCTCCACCGAGCCGACGCGAGGAGCACCGCCATGCACCCACCGATTTCCGATTTTTCCCCCGATATCGGGGGCAACCCGATCGTTGCGACCTTCGGCATGTTGTCGACCTTCCCGCCCACACCGTGCGGCATCGCCACCTTCGCGGCGGCATTGAGCGCTGGTTTGATCGCCCAGGGTGCCACCGTCGACGTCGTACGTTGTGGCGCCACGCAGGCCCTGGAAGACTCACTCGTTGTCGCCTCGCTCGGCGATGGCTCGTCGGCACGGCTCGACATGTGTATCGAAGCGCTCAACGCCACCGACGTCGTCATCGTCCAACACGAGTACGGCATCTACGACGGAGTCGACGGCGACGCGGTGCTCGATCTGATGGCCGGGCTCGTCGTTCCGGTGATGCTGATTGCTCACACGGTGGTCAGCGACCCGACCGCCAGTCAGCGCTCGGTGCTGGAGCGTGCCTGCGGCTTAGCCGACGTCGTCGTGGTGATGACGATCACGGCACGCGATCGCTTGCTCGCTGGGTTCAGCGTCGACGCCGACAAGGTGACGGTCATCCCGCACGGTGCCGCCACCCCGCCCGCATCGACCCGCGAATGCGAGCCGTCGATCGAAGACGCCGACGAGGACGGCGCGAGCACGCCCCGCGACTGTTGACCTGGGGGCTCCTGGGGCCCGGCAAGGGCATCGAATGGGCGATCGACGCCTTCGCCGAACTCGACGATCTCGATCCCGCGCCCACCTACGTGATCGCCGGTGCCACCCATCCGAAGGTTCGCGAGGTCGATGGTGAGAGTTATCGGGCGATGCTCATGGAGCGTGCCGAACGCAGCGGCGCTGGTTCACGGATCAGCTTCGACGACTCCTATCGCGACCTCGAATCGCTGACCGGCCTGATTCGCTCGGCCAATCTGGTGGTGCTGCCCTACGACTCGGCCGATCAGGTGACCTCCGGTGTCCTGGTCGACGCCGTTGCCGCTGGTCGCCCGGTGGTCTCGACTGCGTTTCCCCATGCGGTCGAACTGCTCGCCAGTGGCGCCGGAATCGTGGTCCCGCAGCGCGATCCGCAGGCGCTCGCCGAAGCCATCAGCTCGGTTCTGGCCAACCCAGCACGGGCGCGGGCAATGGCCGCCGAGGCCCGTCGTTTGGCACCGGATCTGTCGTGGTCGGCGGTGGCCGCACGCTACGACGCCCTCGGCGGCACGCTGATCGCCGATCGCCTGTGCCAAGATCCGGTGACGACGTGAGCCGCCCCTCGTCGCCATTGACCCTGGCGACCAGAGCGCCGATGCAGCCGGCCTGGCGGCACATCTTGGCGATGAGTGACGGGATCGGCATCTTCGAGCACGCCAAGTACGCGGTGCCGCGCCGTGAGGAGGGCTATTGCACCGACGACGTGTCCCGTCTGCTGATCGCCATCGTCCGTGAGCCGTCCACCGGGCGCGAGCTCAACGAACTCGCTCGAACCTGTTTTCGCTTTCTCGTCGACGCTCAGGGCGTCAGTGGCCGGGTGCGCAACCGCCGTAGTGCGGATGGGCGCTGGCACGGACGACGAGGGGTGGAGGATTGCTGGGGTCGCAGCGTGTGGGCGTTTGGCACCGCTGCCCATCTCGCCGATGACGAGTGGATGAGAGCCAGCGCGGCGACGTACTTTGGACACGCAGTCCAACAACGCTCACCGCATCGCCGGGCGATGGCTTTCGCCGCCCTTGGTGCAGCTGAAATGCTGGCTGTCGACCCTCGACATTCGCGAGCCCGGCAGTTGCTCGCCGACACGGTCATCGCCATCGGACCGGTCAACCCCGATCCCGCCTGGCCGTGGCCGGAGTCACGGCTGAGCTACGCCAACGCCGCGGTCGCTGAGGCACTGATCGTCGCCGGTCACTGGCTACAGCGTGATGACGTCATGGCCGACGGTTTAATGCTGCTTCGCTGGTTACTTGAACTGCAGACCCATGAGGGCGACCTTTCCCCGGTGCCGGTCGCGGGCGCAGGACCGGACACAGTCTTTCCAGGGTTCGATCAACAGCCGATCGAGGTGGCCGCGCTGGCCGATGCCTGTGCCCGAGCGCACTTGCTGACGGGCGACGTTGCCTGGCGGCGAGGGATCGACTTGGCGATCGGTTGGTTCGCTGGCGCCAACGATCTCGGCGTGATGATGTCGGACCCGATCACCGGTGGCGGCTTCGATGGCCTAACCCCCGACGGTCCCAATCTCAACCAGGGCGCCGAGTCGACGGTGGCGTTGCTGTCGACTTTGCAACATCGCCTACCCGCTGTCGACCTGTCGACGGCTGCGGTCGCTTAGCCGGTCAAGCGTTTGAGCAGTTCGGCAAGGGGGATCGTGGCGATGCTCGCCCCGACGTCGGCAAAGCCATAGGGAAGGATCAGGTGATCCCCGTGGATCATGCTGCCGCAGGAATAGACGACGTTGGGCACATACCCTTCGCGTTCGTTGGTCTCGGGGCTGAGCAACGGTTCGTCGAGGTGGCCGACAACACGTGTTGGGTCGTCGAGGTCGAGCAGCAGAGCACCGAGTGTGTAGCGGCGGAACGGACCGACGCCGTGGGTGATCACCAGCCATCCAGCTTCGGTCTCCAGTGGTGAGCCACAATTGCCCAGCTGCATCAGCTCCCACGGCCGCTCCGGTTCTTGAACGACGGTGGCCTCGCTCCAGATGCGGATGTCATCGGAGGTCATGATGAAGTTGTTGACGTTGTCGTGGCGGCCCAAGGCGACGAAACGCCCATCGATGCGCCGCGGGAAGAGGGCAATCCCCTTGTTGTGGGCTGCCTTGCCGCTGAGCGTGGTGACTCGAAATTCGGTGAAGTCGTGGGTCTCGATCAGCTGCGGCAGGATCTGCTGCCCGTCGAAGGCGGTGTATGTCGCGAAGTAGGTCACCGCACCGTCGTCGTCCACGAAACGGACGAAGCGGGCGTCTTCCATGCCATGACTTTCGGTAGGTCCGCTCGGAAACAGCACCCGCTCCGAGATGTCGACAGCGCTGGGGAAGGTCACCCGATAATTCGACGAGGCCAACCAATGCAGCAACCGCGTGGTTTCACCGGAGATCGAATGCTCGATCCCGTCGCCATCGAGAGCATCGATTGCCGCCTCCAGATCGGCCATCGTGAATCGGCGATCCAGCCGCGACAGCACGATCGCCTCGATCTCGTTGTTCATCCCAAGCTCGTCGAGTTTCGAACTGAACAGCCGCTTATCAAAAACGTGATGCTGGCGGTCGCCGGTCATCGCGAACTCGTTCGGTGCGTCGATGCGAACGGACGCATCAGCGCCGACCACGCCGGAACGAAACTCGATCGAGGAGATGTGCCCCTCGCCGATGGAGCGCAGGCTCATCACCACGCGCACCTCGCCATCCGCCAATCCCGTTTGGTCTGGGGCGGCCACGATGGAGGGGTTGCCGAGCGCCGCGGCCTCGATCGAGTATTCGTGGGTGAAGTAGGCGCTGATCAGCGTCCGACGGTCATCGGTGAGCGCACTCGACGTCGGGTCGCTTTCTGCGAGCCGCTCGAGGTGCGGTGCGATGACCGCGAAGCTGCGCGCCAATGCGGCATCGAGGTCGCGGTGCCGGTCGGTGAACAAGGCCAGCGCGTCGCGCAGCGTGGCGGCGATCTCGTCGTCCGACATTGCCAAGATCCTCATCAACAACGTCTGCATGCGTGTCGAACCGTCCGGGTAGACCTCCTCGCGAGGCACGTACGGCTTGGCGATGACCCGCCGCGGGTCGGGCATCTGGCGCAGCGAGCTACAGCGAGTCATCCGGAGCGTCTCCATGGCATACCCCGGTTCTCGGTGTCGATGTTGCGTGTCGTTCGACACCAGCCGGGCAACCGTAGCGCCGATCAATCAGCAACCCGCGTCACACCGACGTGGTGGACATCTGTTCACCTGTTGCTGGGTTTGCGCTGACCAAGTTCGACGCTAGAGCAGGGCCAGGATGCCGAGCACGCAATGACTCTCCGTTAGTGCACACTGCTACCCGGAGCGGCGCTCTTTTACCTGCCTCAGAGTCAAATTGCAAATATCTGTGCAGATCAGCTCTCCTATGAATGGTCGAGATCGCGCGGCTGGCTGCGCGGCGCACACACAGACCGCCGAGCTGTTCCGGCTGCTGCGCCGCCCATCCCCACACGGGCGCAGAAATTCCTGGGGCACGAGAGTTGGAACACGTATTAGGCATACCTAACATAGAGCATCAAGTAGCGCGACAACCGAAGGAAACCTCGTGGGCACATCACAGCACCGATCGACACAGCCCGAATCGACACAGCACCGATCGACACGGCACGAATCGACACGGCAACGACGGATGGCACTCGGTCTCGGTGTATTGCTCGCCACGGTAACGATCGCTGCCTGCGGCGACGACAGCGACGTGGCCGTCGAGGCCACCGTGGCGTCCGCGGCTACGGCAGAACCAACGGCTACCGCCGCACAATCAACCTCGATCGTCGTCTACAGCGGCCGCAGCGAAGACCTCGTCGCCCCGTTGCTCGAGCAATTCACCGAGGAAACCGGAATTGCAGTCGAGTTCCGCGGTGGCGATAGCGGCGAGCTCGCTGCCCAATTGTTGACCGAAGGCGACGCCTCACCCGCCGACGTGTTCTTCTCCCAGGACGCAGGCGCCCTCGGTGCCGTTGACGAAGCCGGCTTGCTGGCGGCGTTGCCCGACACCGTGCTCGACGTTGTCGATGAGCGCTTCCGCGGCACGTCCGGCAACTGGGTGGCGACGAGTGGGCGGATGCGCGTCATCGTCTATAACCCCACCACTGTGGCCACCCCACCGACAACGATCGACCAACTGCTCGATCCGTCGTGGAAGGGCCGCATCGGCTTTGCGCCGACGAACGCATCCTGGCAGTCCTTCGTCACCGCCTTGCGCGTCCTGCGCGGTGAGGACGGCGCCCGCACCTGGTTGGAAGGTTTCGCTGCCAACGACCCGGTCGCTTTCGAGAAGAATGGGGCTGTGCGCGACGCAGTCAACGCCGCTGAGGTCGACCTCGGCCTGGTCAACCATTACTACCTGCTCGAACTCATCGCCGCGGAGGGCGACGCTGTTGTCGCCCGCAACCAGTTCCTCGATGCCGGCGACGTCGGCGGCCTGGTCAACGTCGCTGGAGTCGGTGTCTTGGCCAGCAGCGATCGTCAACCGGCGGCGCAACAACTGATCGAATTCCTGCTTTCCGAGACCGGTCAGACCTATTTCGCCACCAAGACGTACGAGTACCCGATGATCAGCGGGATCGCTGTCGCCGATGGCCTGCCGTCGCTCGACGAGCTCCAGCCACCAGCGATCGATCTTGCCGATCTGCGTTCGATCGCCGAGACGCAGCAACTCCTGCAGGACGTCGGTCTGTTGACCTTATGACCGATGGGGGTGCGTTTGCGGGCCGCTTGGCCAGACGCCGTGGGGTGAGACCGTTTGGCGGTCTCACCCCTTTGGCGTTGGTCATCGGGCTCCTCAGCATCTCCCCGCTGATCTACCTGGTGGATCGGGCCCGACAGGGAGGGTGGTCGGGTTTTACCGACGACATCTGGCATCGATCGACGTGGGATGTCGTCGTTCGCAGCCTGTTCCTGGTCGTCGTCGCCACGTTGCTGTGCACCACGTTCGGGGTTGTCGCCGCTGTTCTCGTCTCCAGGTCAGGGTTGCGTGGTGCCCGCATCTGGCGTGTGGTGCTCGCCCTGCCGTTGGCCATCCCGACCTATCTCGCTGGCTATGCGTGGATTGCTGCGTTCCCCGGAATCCGGGGATTCTGGGCCGCGAACCTGGTGCTTGTCGCCTGTTCCTATCCGTACGTCTACCTTCCGGTGGTCGCTGCGCTCGGCCAGGTCGAGCGGTCTCATGAGGACGTCGCCCGCAGCCTCGGTCGCTCCCCGCTCAACGTGTTCCTCACCGTCACCTGGCCGCAGATCCGCCCGGCCGTCACGGCCGGTGCCTTGCTCAGCGCGCTGTACGTGCTCAGCGACTTCGGGGCCGTCGGCTCGATGCGTTATCAGGCCTTCACCTGGGAGATCTTTCAGTCCTATCGGGCCGGGTTCAACGCCGACCGGGCTGCGTCGCTGGCCCTGGTGCTGGTCGTCGGTGCCGGGGCGCTGGTGCTCGCCGAGTTGTCGAGTCGTGGTCGGGCGACAACGAGATCGGCGCGCACCTCGGCCTCTAGCGACCGACTGGCTTGGCCAGCCCGCCACCGATTGTTCGCCGGAGTCGTCTTGTCGTCGATCATTGCCGTGTCGCTGGTCTTCCCCGTCGTGTCGGTCACCCGCTGGTTTCTTCACGGCCTCGATGGGGTGGAATGGGGCGAGTTGGTCGCCGCGCTCTGGGCCTCGGTGCGATATGCGATCTTGGCATCGATGGTCACCACCATCGTCGCCTTGGTTGTGGCCATCGCCGCTGCTCGCTCAGCCGGACGCCTCGACCGGCTGGCCGAGGCGCTGACCTACCTCACCCATTCGTTGCCGTCCGTCGTCATCGGGATCTCGATGATCTACCTCTCCTTGCGTGTCGTGCCAGGCTGGTACCAGCGCACGCCCGTGCTCATCGCCGCCTACGCCCTGCTGTTCTTGCCGCTCGCCGTCGCCAGCGCCCGGGCCGCGCTCGAGCGTTGCCCGGCACCGTGGGAGGAAGCATCGAGATCGTTGGGCGTCGGCGCCTGGCGCACGCTGCTGCGGGTCACCTTGCGGGTGGCTGCGCCGGGCCTCGCTGCCGGGGCGGCGCTGACTGCGTTGGCGACGATGAAGGAGTTGCCGACTACGCTTTTGCTCCACCCCACTGGAACGGACACCTTGGCGATGGAGCTGTGGAGCAAAATGGGCGTCAGCGATGTCGAGGGTGCCGCCCCGTTCGCCCTCGCGCTCGTGCTCTTCGCCGCGGTGCCAACGGCCGTGCTCGGTTGGTTCACCGGCCAACTGGGAGGCGACGATGCTCGCGGTTGATCAGCGCTGATGATGCGGGCTTGATCGAGGTCAAGGATCTGAGCCGCACGTTTCGCCGCAACGGCCAGGCGGTGCGGGCCTTGGTTGACGCCACGTTGCGCGTCGAGCCAGGGTCGCTGACTGCCTTGCTCGGGCCGTCTGGTTGCGGCAAGACGACGCTGCTGCGCTGCATCGCCGGCTTCGACGTGCCGGACAGCGGCCAGGTGATTGTCTCTGGACGCCGCTTGGTGGGTCCCGACACGTTCGTCAAACCCGAGCGCCGCAACGTCGGCATCGTTCCTCAAGACGGCGCGCTGTTCCCCCATCTCAGCGTTGCCGACAATGTCGGCTTCGGTGTTGCCCGTGGCATTCGGGCACGTCGAGTGGCCGAATGCCTCGAACTTGTCGAACTCGGCGAGTATGGCCAGGCCCGCCCGGCGGAGCTGAGCGGCGGGCAACAACAGCGCGTCGCCGTCGCCCGAGCGTTGGCTCCGCGCCCCGATGTGTTGTTGCTCGACGAGCCATTTTCGGCGCTCGACGCCGGGCTCCGAGCCCGAGTTCGTGCCGATATCGCCGCCGTCTTGCGTTCGGCGGGGATCTCCTCGCTGCTCGTCACCCACGACCAAGACGAGGCGCTATCGATCGCCGATGCCGTCGCCGTGATGTTCGACGGTTGCGTCCATCAGATGGGCACTCCCGCCGCGCTCTACCGTCGGCCGCACTCGCTGCGCGTCGCCAGATTCCTCGGTGAGATCAATGAGTTGCCCGGTCGCGCCACGCCAGGTAGTGCGACCTGCGCCCTCGGTACCTTGGCGCTCGATGCTGTCGCCCAAGCTCCGCTGGCGGGGTCGGTGACCGTTGCAGTGCGCCCGGAACAGATCCGGGTGCAAGACAACGCCACCTTGAAAGCGACCGTCGAACGGGTTGCCTACTACGGCCACGATGGCACGATCGACCTTCGCTTAGCGGACGGCACCGCGCTGCACGCCAGGAGCGACTCGGCGGGCCTGCCGACGGTTGGTGACGTTGTCGGTATCGAAGTGATCGGCCCGGTTCTCGCCTACGCCCCGGAGTGAGCCGCTGAGGCGCTCGCCGACACCGCCCAAGCTCAGTCGTTCTCGGCGATTCGTAGAAACAAGGTTTGCCCGAGAGCGTCGTCAAGCCCGTCGTTGTCGGTGACGACATACATGGCGCCGTCTGCGGTTACACCCAGCCCTTCGGGCTTGTCTGGCGCCCAAATCGATCGAGCGGTCAGGATGTCAGCGATGTCCGCCTCAAGCGACTTGGAAAGGACGTCGAGCCCATCCTGGTGATCGATTTCATGAAAGTCCGCAGCCAACTGATCGACGGCGTACACCCGTTTGAGTACAGCCTCGCCGCCCGCACCGTTGTCGCGTTCCAGAACCCCGAGGCGCCCGTCGGGCAAGATGGCAAGGTCGGCGACGTGTACTGCCGTGTCGCCGATATCGGTTGCGTATCGCGCGAACGTCCAACGCTGAATGTCGACCTCATAGCGGGCGATGAGTACAAGGTTCTCAATGTCGGGCTTCTGGAAGGCGACAAACACCAACTCTCGACCATTGCTGTCGCTGACTGCCACGCCTTCGACACCGATTGGCCCAGCGCTTCCCGTGGGAATCGGCACCTCCGCCGCCACCGTACCATCGGGTTCCACACGGAGCAGGGCGTTCGCTGCCCACGCCTTGCCATCGCTGCCAGTCCGCAGCTCAGACACCATCCAGACGCCGCCAGAAGGTCTCGCTGCCAATCCTTCGGCATCGAGGTCGCGGCGCGGTTGTCCGGAGGCATCGACGACCAGCCGACGGTCGACGATCTCGGCCGGGTTTCGATCGAGCGCAATCGTGTACACGTACGTTTCGGCGAAGGACGCGTCATTTACTGAATACATTCGCTGCGCGTTGGTCGGATCACCCGAAAGGCCCGATAGTGCAGACCACGGGATCGGTGCATTCCCGAGACGGATGCTGCGAAGCTGGACAGGGCCGACGTGAGTGCTGCCGCGTTCATAGATGGTGATCATTGACGGGTACTCCCCCTCTTCGTCGGCCCCGCTCGCCGACACCGCCAGCACGTTGCGAAGTGGAGCCGCGGCGATATCGGCGGGTTCGTCACCAGTTGGCAGCATCTGGAGCAATGTTGGACGTCCGTGGTCAAGTCGATACACCCCGACCACGTTCGCCTGTTCGGCTCCGATGAACATCAACTGGTCGCCATCAAATCGGGCCACGGCTATCGATGATGGTTCCGAACCTCGGTTGGCGCTTCGGCTGTCGTCGTAATGACCCACACTCATGACGTCGTGCTCGAACGAGGCGCCACTGTCGTACATCACTCGCCCTGAGGGGGAAAACATCGTGAAACCCCGCGAGCCACCTCGTAGGCCATCGAGGCTCTGATAGTTCCCCTCGTTGGCGGTGATGAAGGCCGAGTCG
Organism: uncultured Acidimicrobiaceae bacterium; assembly: GCA_963732585.1. Taxonomy (GTDB): domain Bacteria; phylum Actinomycetota; class Acidimicrobiia; order Acidimicrobiales; family Ilumatobacteraceae; genus WLMZ01. Next base: position 194,188 of record CAVSZY010000005.1, read on the forward strand.
TCGAGCCAGGCCACCGCACTCGGTTCCCGCCTCAGCACCGCTGAGTCGATCGGCGAGATCACCCCCTCCCCAGATGGCCCAAACTCCTCCTCGCTGATGTCAATGTCACTGAGCCGAGCATGACCAGCGCCAAATTCGTCGACAACCTCGGCTGTCAGCGTGTCGATAACGACGAGGTGATTGTTTTCCTGAAAGGTCACCACGGCTCGATGTGAATCACTGATCGATACTGCCTCCGGCTCCGGATCACTGCCGTCGTCCATCGCGCCGTTCGCCACGTCGACGTCTCGCACCAACCACGACTGGGTCGGACCCGACCGCGTGATGACCGTGACCCGGCCGGCAGGGGCCTGTGGGAGCCGATCCGTCCCACTCGCGTTTTCGACGGCAACAACGATGTGGACGCCGTCCGAGGAGACGGCAAGTCCGGCAGGCTGGCCTCGTAGGTCGATTTCTGCGGTAGTACGCCGACTTCGCATGTCGATCACCGCCAGGTGACCGGAAGGCTCGCCGTCGTCTGCCGATGTATCAACTGCGACGACAAGCTCATCGCTGTGAATTGCGACATCGGTGGCGGTGCCGCGAAGGTCAATGGTGCCGCGTCCGCGTGGTGCGCCGGGAATGGTGAGATCGACGACGCCAAGACGCGGGGCGGTGACGTCTGCGTAGACGATGACTCGACCATCGGCGGAGATCGCCAGGGGGCCTGCCGAGGTTGTGCCGTTGGTGCTGACATCGAACGTCGCGAGGTGTCCGAAGAGGGCTAGCTCGTCATCGCTGCCTTGAGCGAGACCGCTCAGCCCTACCGCGCCCACGGCGACTGAGACAATCGTCGCAGCTAACGGCCACGCAGACGCAAGCCACCCGAGACGAGGTGCGGTGACGCTCACTGGTCAAGTTCCATGGAGGCGGCGCATCGCGGCCCGCGACACGAGAATGTCGAGGAAGCCGCCGACGGTTGCGTCACGAAATCCGGCGAGTTCCTCTGCGACAACATTCTCAATAATCGAGCGCGGAAATTCCCGGCAGCGGTGTTCCAGCTGGCCGACTACACGGGCCTGAATTTCATGGATTTCTTGACCGCTGAGCATGTTGGTCGGTCCCTTCCACTCGAAGTGAGTTCGCAGAGTGTTATTGAATGCATTGTGTTGAATTCCTGGTGTCGTAAGCCCGACGCCAACGCAGTACTTGCTGCAACTCTGCGGCCTGACGTGGTGAGCTCTGAAGCGCTCGTCGGCGATTCCGCGACCGTCGGGCGATTTCACCTCGACGATGACCGTCGACGGCGGTGCATCCTGCGTGACTCGAAGCGTACGAAAACCGAGCGTGTAATCGATGGTCACCCGCTCGGATTGCTGCCGCCCGACGAGGGTCAAGCGGCGGTAGGTCATAGCCAGCGCAGGCGAGAAGCGCGCCGGCAGCGGCGCACCGTACACATCGGCGACTGCGGAGCGCAGAAAGCGGTCGGCGTCGCCCGTTAACGTTCCGTGCGACTCAGCCGGATAAGGCATACGCAGTTTGATCGTTCGGCCCCTGGTACCTTTCAACTTGACCTCGAAGAAGTGCAGGTCGCTATCGACGTAATGCCGCGAACGAACCTTCATTCGCAGTCGACGTCCCTGGGCGTGTTGGCGATAGCACAGGAGATCGGGAGTGTCGAAGTACACGGTGTCGTACGAGAACGAGTGACGGCCGTCGATTGTCAGAACATCGAAGTCATCCCGAAGGTCGTCGAGCACACGTTGGAGTTCGGCGGCCGAAACCACGTACTTGTTCTCCTCGCGGTCGAGGAGCGCTGCGCGCCGGTTCAGTTCGCTGAGCGACACCGGCGACCAGTTGCCAAGATCAAAGCTGGTTGCCTCGGTCATGACGCACCGACGGTTGAAGCGTGAACGGGGTTGGCCTTTGACTCCGGTTCCCGGTAAGTGACCTCGAGTTGCATGCTGTCCCTGACGAAGTCGACGGCGACAACCGTGGCGTCGACGATCTCGGCCGACAGTCGTTCAGCGAGGGCACCTCGAAGCGCATCGCGATCTGTGATCACCCGATCAAAGGTCACGGGCCTGCGTTGCGCCCCGCTCGAACGGCAATTGTCGAGTACAGCTATCGATGTGAGGAGAACACCGTTGAGCAACAAGGTAAACCACCGCTCGGATGTGCCAATCCCGTTCAATAGACCAAGCACGAGCGCTCCGAAGAAGTAACCGATCTCATAGTTGCTGAACGGTTCGCTGCGCAGCCGAATTATCGACAAGATCGCGAACAACCCGAATCCCAGCGCAGACGCAACCTCGGTCATTTGAATGACCGTCACTGTGACAAAGAGACATGTGCTAAAAAACCAGAATACGACAGCCATATCTCGGCGCTGGTGCCTTCGGTAGTAGATACCAAAGGCGTAAATGGTCACAGCGACCAGGTTGATACAGAGCGACTGCGCCGCATTCGTCACCGAGGCCGCTTCGAGTGTCGGATCCATCGTTCGTCTCCACCGTGGGTTAGGTCTGTCCTCAGGTGAACAGAAGGGGTTGTTCTCATGAACAGATGCAGCGCGAGGGGACTTGAGATACCTACAAGGGGTGAATCCGGCATTCGTTGGCTCGCTCGCTCGGTGATTCGATAGGTGACCCGGACCTTTCTGTTGGTTAAGCGGCAGGCCTACCTAACTAACTAATGGGGACCGGAAAATGTATTTCCTCCCTTACTTCAGTGCATCAGTGGGACGTGACGACACCGACAACGTTGATCCTGAGCGAAGATCGCGTGGCTCCGCGGCTCCCTTTTCCAAGTTTGACTCGTGTGCGAGACTTGCGAATGGCCACCGACGACGAGCTGATCGAGGGATGCCGATCTGCGTCGCCCGAGGCGTGGGAAGAGGTCTATCGCCGCTATCACCGGTTGGTCAGGTCGATCGCCACGGCCCACGGACTCTCTGGGCACGACGCCGAAGAAGTTGTCCAGATCACATTCATGGTGTTGCACAGCAGCGCCCAAAGACTTCGCCCAGACTCTCGATTGGCCCCGTGGCTATCCACGGTTGCCCGACGGCATAGTTGGCGAGTACGGGAAAAACGGCGACGCGAGGAGCCGAGCATCGCGGCCGCTGATGCTGCGAGCGATGACGACACCAGCGAGGGGGCGTTACGAGCTGCCGACAATGAGGCGCTTCGTTCTGCGTTCGTTCAGCTGCCTGCTCAGTGTCGCTGCCTCCTCGAGGCATTGTATTTTCGCGGCGAGGATCTCAGCTACGCCGAGGTTGCAGCTGAACTCGATCTTCCAATCGGCAGTATCGGGCCAACGCGAGCTCGCTGTCTCGAGCGACTTCGTCGCATCCTCACAGAACTCGATTCGGCGTCGCCAAGACGACCATCAGCGAAGGGAACAGGATGAACGCTCGCCTCTCACGGCTCGACGACAACGGCCTCGCGAGCGACTTCGGGAACTCGCGGGTGGCGTCGACACCTCGTCGGCTGGCAGCCCCGGCACAATGGGCTCGATATCGGGCGTCGTGGCCTTCGATTCAGGGTTTGATGCGCTCGACGCGATTCGATCGGCGGGTGTTCTCGATGGCAGGCAGCTCGTCGTTGCCGCAGGCGACCGGGTGATCGTGGTTGATGTGATCGAACGCTCGTCGGCGTTGGTGATCACCGGGCACGCTCCGGGCTTTGTTGGGCCAATCGCCGTGCAGTTTCTCGACGCCGTCGGACGCGAGGTCGGCCTCGGGGCAACGGACGAACACGACGACTTCGAAGTCGAGGTCGATTCGATGCCGCGTTCTCTCGTGCTTGCCGCCGATGATGTCGAGATCGTTGTCGAATTGTCCTTGGACGTCCCGGGAGTCTGAGGTGGACGTGCCGACAGAGGTCGGCGATCTCCGATTGCTTGCTGCCAGCAGCATTGCCGATGCCCTTGACCGAGCCGAGGCGTTGCGAATTGTAAGTAACGATGATCCTGCAGTGCTGTATTTGCTCGCCGAGCTGAGCGCCCGTCTCGGCCGACCACACGAAGCCCTCGATCTCATCGAAGACGCTCAGCGAAAGTATCGCAGCGCCGGTCTGCACCTTGATGCCGAGCGCTGCGAGGTGGGTCGGATAGCGGTGCTCGATGACTTGGGTCGGCACGACGATGCCGTGCGCGTCGCCTCGTCACAGCTTGCTCGTCTGGCACGCACCCCGCCATCGAACGACGTCATCGAGCTCGAAGTTCGGGTTCTTGGTAATCGCGCCTTCTGCTACGAAACGATCGGCCGGTTCACCGATGCCGCTCACGACGGTGAGGTGGCGGTCCTGAAGGCGAAGCAGCTTGGCGACGACCTGCTGGTTGCCCGCCTCCATGTCAACCGGGCCAACGTGCTCGACATGCTGGGCCGAACGGAGGAGGCGCTCATCGGCCTGCGCGCCGCCAACCGGACGTTGAATGCCGAGGGCGAGCGGGACGATCGTGTCACGGTGGCCACTCATATTGGTCGGACACTTTGTCGACGCGGCGAGTACGACGAGGGCCTTGACTGGTTTCGTCGTGCTGAACAGCTCGTCGAGGTCGGCACAGACGACGAGTGCGACCTTCAGGTGGAGACCGCTGACGCGCTTGCCGGCCTTGGTGCCCTGCCCGAAGCGCTGGCAAGATACCTCGCATCCATTGCCATGCTTAGCAATCGGCCCCTCTCGTGGCTTGAGGGACGCGCCTGGCTTGGAGCCGGGCTATGTCACGCCCGACTCGGCGCGACCGACTCGGCGCGTGATGCGCTTCTTGCTTCTATCTCAGCCTTTCAAGCAGCCGATAACACGCCATCGAAGCTCACCGCTCTGCTCGAGCTCGCCACGCTGGAGGGCGAGAGTCCGCACACTCGACAGTTTGCGATGGATGAGGCTCGCCGAGCCCTCGCTCTGGCTGATGTCGAAAGCACGCCATTTCATTCCTGCATCGCCCACCTCAAGTTGGCCGAGTTCTCATCGGGGGGCGACAGCGAGCGGCACTTACGATCGGCGCTTCGCTTAGCCGAACGAGTTGGCCTCGCCCCGTTGACGATGCGGGTCGAGCAGCGCCTCGGCCATCTGCTCATGGAGCATCAACGAATGCGCGAGGCGGCTCCCCACGTGCGCGCCGCGGCAGCTCACGCAGAGCTGCTGAGCAACCGAATTCACCACCGCACACTACTGCGGTCGTTTCCGACCGAAACGGCGACATGTTTTCAGGATCACGTGGAACTCCTGTTGCATGAAGGCGACTATCGCCAGGCGTTCGAGGTGGCCGATCGGGCGCGCAGCCGTTCTCTTCGAGACCTGGTGCCACATCGTTCGACGTTGCGGACCCACGGTGGCACCCGCGGACTCGAAGCCGAACTGCATGCGATCTACGATCGACTGCTTGGCGTTACCGAGAGGCTCGCCCCGGCGGCGCGTTCAGGGCTCGAGCGTCGAGCCCGCGAGCTCGAGATCGAGCTGGATCGAGCCGACTTTGAACTGGCGACCGACGACAAGCGCGGTGATGCGACGCGGATGGCGGCCTCGACTCGGGTCTCCTACCCGGACTTCACCTTGTTATATCTCGAGCGTCACGGTCAATTTGATGTGCTCGTGCGCGACGCTGCCGGGAACGTCGAACATCACGTCGCTGTGGCCAGACCAATCGACATCGATGAAGCGCTGGCCCGATTCCACTCTGACGGACGCCGGGCGCTGGCCCTGCGTTCGTCACGAGTCACCGTGACCGAGAATCAAGTTGATCGCCATCTGCGCCGCCTCGGGGAGAGGTTGCTCCGACCGATTTGCGGTCGCCTCTTGACAGCCGGCTCGGAGCCAGCGTCGGTGCTGGTTTTGCCGACCGGTCGGCTCCACGCAGTGCCCTTTAGCGCGTTGGGGTGTGGCAATGGGCAGCTCCTGGATTACGCGGCTGTGTGCGTGGCCGCAAGCGCCGACCTTTATGACTCATGTCGCTTGCGAACAGCGACCAGTTCCCGAGCGGTATTTGTCGGTGTATCGGCCGCTGGAATCTCCGGTGTGCTCGACGAGATCGAGTCGCTGACTGGTCTGCTTCCCGCCACCGTGCTTGTCGAGGATGAAGCGACCATTGCAGCGGTTAGCCGCGAGACCTCCGGTGCTGGCATCGTTCACCTTGCTTCCCACGGCCTGTTCCGTCAGGATGCGCCTCTGCGTTCGGGCGTGCGCCTTGCCGACGGCTGGCTTACCGCCGCAGCCGTTGCCGAGATCGATCTCACTGGAACGCTCGTGGTGCTCAGCGCCTGCGACACGGGTAGATCACACGTCACCGATGGTGAGGAGGTCCTCGGCCTGCAATATGGCTTCTTCGCTAGCGGGGCGTCAGCGGTAGTGATGTCGCTGTGGCCAGCTCACGATGGGGTGACAGCGAGCCTGATGAAATCGTTCTACACGGCTCTGGCTGCCGGTGCGACGCCCGCCGCCGCTCTACGCCAGGCTCAACTCGCGCTGAGAGCGAGCGATCCGCATCCGTGGTGGTGGGCGGCGTTCGTCGCAGCTGGCGCCGGCTGACGATCAGTTTCTCGATCAAGATGTATCTGCGCCCGGATCGGAGCGCATGGTTGTAGGTAGGACTGCTGCAAGGCGAGGGAGAGACATGAAGCTTCGACGATTCAGGGCCCGTTTGTTCGTGGTGGTATGTGCTGTCGGTCTTGGGCTACCGCCGTTTACGGCTGCGGCACCGGCTGTGGCCGACGAGTGGTCTGGTCCGTCGGTGGACGGCGAGTACATCGTGCTGCTCAAGCCCGGCGCGTCGGCTGACGCCGTCGCCGCTGCTGCTCAGGCCCGGCAACCGGCGGAAGTTCTCGAAGCTGGCAGCACATTCGTTCGCCTCGTCCTCGATCCGGCGCGTTCGCCAGCGGACACCTTGTCAGCGTTGAAAAACATCCCCGGCGTCGAGGATGCGCAGCCCAACTTTGTGACTGCTGTGACCGATTATCTCGGCCGAATTCGCTTCTTCACCGACCTTGGGCCGGCAGCCGTACACACGGCCGATGCCGGATACTCTGCGTTTCAGCCGGGGCTCGCCAACAGCGGCATGCCAACGCACTCGACAGCTAACGGCGTCATCGTCGCTGTGCTCGACACCGGCGTGGATCGCAGTCACCCTGAACTGGCGAACCGCATTGCCACGGGCGGGTATGACTTTGTTTCGAGAGATGATGCACCTGACGAGGCGCGCAATGGGATCGACGACAACGGTAATGATGTCATCGACGAGGCGTTTGGGCACGGTACCTACGTCGCCGGAATTGTCGCAATGGCCGCTCCGGGTGCCATGATCCTGCCCGTTCGGGTACTCGACTCGGATGGTTCTGCGAATGTCTGGCGGGTGATGCAGGGCATCGCCTGGGCGAGCGCTCGTGGTGCAAAAGTCATCAATCTCAGCCTCGGTGGCCCGGCTTGGGGGCCGGTCGCGGAGACTCAACTTCGATCCGTGGAAGCCGCAGGTCGAATTGTTGTAGCCGCCGCAGGCAACGATGCTGCGGAGCAGCAGGTGGACCCGGCGGCCATCGATGGCGTGGTCGGCGTCACGGCGATCAACGGCCGGACAGCAGCAGCGGCGACGTTCTCGAATCGGGGTTCGTGGATCGATGTGGCCGCCCCCGGTGTCGAGGTGGTCAGCCTGTATCCAGGCGATCGGTATGCCACCTGGGGTGGTACCTCGGCTGCGGCTCCTGTTGCCTCCGCAGCGCTCGCGCTCATTGCTGCGCTCCAACCAACGAAACCAGTCGACGACCTCGTCGGCGCGCTCACATCGACCGCTCAACCGTCTGGTGTCAGCGGCCTCAGCGCCTACGGGCGAATCAATCTGAGCGCAGCCGTCGCCAAAGCAGCCTCGATGTAGTTCGACGAGGGGGGCGCCAGGTGTGAGGGAGGGCGCCCCCTTCGTCAATTGTCCGGCGTCACCGTGGCTTGGATGCGGCATTTCGTGTATCAGACCGGGCCAATCCGTGCATCGGTAGGTAAATCGCTGAGTACGTGGGGATCGAGGAGTGCGATGGGTGACCTCCTATTACAGGAAACGGCCAGCAAACTTCGCTGTCGGCATGTAGCTGTGGATGCTGTGATCTCCATTCGGCGCAGCGACCGCCACGCTCTCGCTGATCTCACGTCGCTTCCGAGCTGCGAGGCATACATCGACGGCATTCGTAGCAGCCGGTCCGCCTCGCACTCGGCGGCCACTGCCCTTCGCGCCCGCGCCCGTGCAGCACGGGCCGTGTTTTGGATCGGAGCGCTCGGCGTCCTCATTGCGACGGACGGCGCTGAGACTTTTACCGCTCGAATGTCGGATTTTGAGGTTGTCGAAGCCGACGAGGTCATCGTCTGGCTCTTGGCCATGCAGATTTGGAACTGCCTCCGGCTGGCCGCAGCGTCGCGCAAGCATCGTTGCCTTGTCGGCGAAGTCGAAGTACTGGGTGCAGCCGTCGGTCGTGAGCGTCGGCGGGCCGATACCGACGATCTCACCGGTCTCGCTCGCCGAGAGGTGCTGCTAGCCCGTGATGCCGAACGGGCAGCCGCCAATCCTGCCGAATACCGAAGGCTTGTACTGGTCGATCTCGACGACTTCAAGGTGGTCAACGACGAGTTTGGCCACCCCGCCGGTGACGCTGTCCTCGTTGAGGTTGCTCGTCGCCTTACCCGCTTCTTTGGCTCGCAGGCGGTCGCCGCGCGTGTCGGTGGCGACGAGTTTGCTGTGTTGTCGGATGGGAGCGAACCTCTCGACGTCGTTGCACTGCGTGAGTCGCTTGCCGATCCGATTGAGATCGGCGCAGGCCGCTCGGCGTCGCCAAGCGCTTCGATCGGATGGGCGTTCGGCAACCACAGCCTCGGGTTGCAGTCCCTGTACGAGCTTGCTGACGCTGAACTGCTGGGAGCGAAGCGGGGTCGTCGACAAGCCCGGATGTGACCCGCGGCCTTCGTCGAACGTGCGCAGCTCAGTGCCCGGCGTCGGTTGCGGCCACCTCACCCGCTTGAAACAGCCCGAGGGCACCCTTGCCCGGGTTGGCGAACTTGTGCGTGACGATCGGATAGAGGCCGTCTTCGGCGAAGGTGAACTCGACGAAGCCGCCCTGCGCTGGCTGCAGGTCGAGGACTTGCGAACCGCCCTTGGCATCGCTTGGTCGCAGCAGATAATCGCCCTCCTTGAACACGGTGTCGAACACGGTGCCAACGATGTGGAACGCAGAGTTCTCCGACGGGCCGGCGTCGAGCACCCAGACCCGAAGGCGTTCGCCGGTTTCCACGCGAATCGGCTCGATTCGGTACTGATTGGCGTAGCCGTTGAACACTACGGCGTCCCAGTCGCTGTTGATCATCTTGGTCAGATCGCCGATGCCATCTGGCGGCCCGAAGTACAACTCCGACTGCACGAGGGTGAACTCGTGATCGACGGTCGCCAGTTCCGGGGGATCGATGATGATCGCCCCGTACATCCCGTTGCCGATGTGGTGCAGCGCCGGTGCCGTGCCGCAGTGGTACATGTAGATGCCGGCGAAGTCCGCTTTGAACTGATAGACGAGCGATTCTCCAGGAGCGATCGAGCGCATCTCGTCGTTCCAAGCCACCCTGCTGGCATGGAAGTCGATGGAATGATCGACCGCTCCGCCGTTGATCAGCGTGACGGTGAACAGATCGCCGACCTTGCCGCGCAGCACCGGTCCGGGCACTTGGCCGCCAAACGTCCACATCATCTGGCGCACCCCTGGGGCAACCTCGATCAACTCCTCGGTGGCCCGCAGTTCGATGGCGTGCTCGACTCCACCCGGCGCAGGTTTGAGCGCTGGATCAAACCGCTTCCAACCCGATGCAGGCACAGCCTGGGGGTCCATTGTCGCCGAGGTGTCAACCGGTGCTGCGCCAATGCCAGCGCCAGAGCCCGGTCCCGCGGCGGTGCCGGCTACGACGGTGATGTTCAGCAGCATTCCCGCCTGCCTGTGCCCGGCGACCGTGCACCACGCCTCGGCGTCGGCGCTCAAGGGTCCGAGCACAATGGTCTCCGACGCGCCCGGTGCCAGTAGCGCGGTGCCTGTCTGACCGTCGAGTTTGAGGTCGTGGGCGACGAGCCCGGTGTTGGTGACGTGCAAGGTGATCGTTTCGCCGACTGCGACCTCGATGCTGTTGGGCGAGACGAACATCTCGCCGAGTTCGATCTCGAATTCCGTTGCCAGGTTGGGTATCGCCGAGTCACGCTGTGCTGGCAACACGATGCCGATCACGGCCAGAATCAGGGCGAGCAGGGCCATCGCCGTGCTAAACGCCCACCAGAACGAATCGGAGCCCTGCTCGCGAATCTCCACAGCGTCGACACGGGCAGTGGTCGCAGGGGTGTCCGTGTCGCTGACTGCGTCGTGAGCGGGTGACGTGTGCGGGGAGTTGAGCAGATCGGTCATCACAGATCCTTACGTCCAGTGCTCAATGTGTAGAGCGCCTGAGGTCAGGATGAGCCGAGGTGGCCGGCGGCGACCAGGGTCGTGTTTCGCTCGCCGCAGGGACTTAGGTCACGGTCTCGGCTGCGCCGAGGGCGTGCCGAGGCGCTGAGTTTTACTCTGTTGACTGCCGATGCTCGACTCTCCAAGGCCCCAGGGACTCGTTGCCGTTTTGACGTTGTCTAGGTCGGGGTCAAGGGCGGTAACGCCGCGTCGAGGCGCCGTGCAAACCGTTGCCAAGCGGCGCCGGAGCTGCCAGTCTGGGCGGATGGACTTGGTGCCGACGAATAACGTGCTTACCCGCTTGCCCTGGTCGTAGGCCTCCCGTCGTGGCACATACGAACATCAGCTTGGATGCCGCGTTGTTCGTTTCGGTGGGCGAGAGCATGGTCGTGCCGACCGCCTTCTCCAGAGGGCCATGGAACTTGCAATGGTTGCATGGCGGGCCGGTTGCGGCGCTGCTGGCTCACTCGGTGGAACAACTAACGCCCGACGGCGTCGACTGGTTCATCGCTCGATTGACCATTGAGTTGGAGCGACCGGTGCCGGTCGAGCGACTCCGGTGCCACGCCGAGGTCACGCGACCGGGGCGAAAAGTCTCGATCGTCGAGGCAACGATCACCAACGCCGATACTGGAGCAGTGCTCGCACGGGCACGGGCGTTACGGATCCGCACTGCACACGTTCCGCTCCCGTTCGACGACACAGATCTCGGACCGATGCTGGCCATAGAACCGGCATCATCGGGGCCAGCCGACGGTCGTAGCGGACGCCAAGAGAAGGATGAGCCGATCGCGTTTCACAATGGTGGCACCGAACATCGCTTCGTTCGCGAGTCAGCGCGTGAGGTCGGGCCGGTCTTCGACTGGGTCCGTCTGAGCGTGCCGTTGATCGCCGAGCAACAGTTGACGCCGTTGCAGCGCGTCGCCGCGGCCGTCGACTTCGCCAATGGAATTTCTGCGGTTCTGCCGTGGGACTCGCACATGTTCATCAACCCGGATCTGACGCTTCACCTTTTCCCGACCTTTGCAAGGCGAATGGGTTGGGTTGGCCGAGCGCGACGCATCACGGCAGGAGCGGTATCGGCATGACGGACACGGCGGTCTTCGATCCGGACGGCCGCGTCGGCAGGTCAAATCAATCGCTGCTGCTGGATCTGCGCTGACCTACTGCTCGCTGAGTTCGACGACCAAGACCAGCGCCCGGTCGAATGCCGACCGCGTCCAACGTCGCGGTCGTCGTCGGCGCCGACTACTCGGCCTGAAACGGACGGACCTCGACCGATCCTTCACAGGCCGCGCTGCCCTTGCGCGCCCATTCGAGCGCCGCGTCGAGGTCGGCCGCTTCGATCACCCAGAAGCCACCCATCTGCTCTTTGGCCTCGGCATAGGGGCCGTCGGTCATCGTTGCCTGCCCGGCCACGACTCGGACGACCGTCGCCGACTCCTTGGGGTGTAACCCGCCGCCGAAGACGAAGGCCCCGGCGGCGATGACTTCCTCATTGAACGCGCTGACCTGGGTGAACATTCGCTGCATATCCTCGGGATCGAGGGTCGGGTAGCCGTCGTCGTGCCAAACGGAAAGCAGATACTGAGCCATAGGTGATTCCTTCTGTGATGGTTCGGCGATCTTGCCGGTCGCCACTACTACGAATGGCACGACAAGTATCGACAGATCTCGCCAAGAATATTCACGTGCCTGAGTCGATCGATTCGTGAGTTTGATGGAACCGGATCGCTAAGGTGCGCGTCTAGAGGTCATGATGACGGCGACGACAGGTTTCAACGGCGAAGCGTCGGCCGACCCGTTCGTCGTCGCAGTAGCCGCCCATCACCAACGGTTGGTCGGTTTCGCGTACTTGCTGTGCGGCAACCAAGCTGTCGCCGAGGATCTCGTCGCCGAGGCCTACGCCAAGGTGTGGCCGAAATACCGGCGCCAACAGGTCGATGATCTCCTGCCATACCTGCGGCGCGCTGTGACCAATTTGGCGACGGGGCGACTGCGGCGACTTCGGCTCGAACGTCACCAGACCGAGACGCGAACAATCGATTGGCGGACGCCATCCGACGGTCGTGGGCCCGCCTTCGAAGCTTCGATCGATGATCGCGACCAACTGTGGCAACACATCTGGAAGCTGCCAGCCGATCAACGAGTGGTGATCGTGCTGCGCCTTGTCGAAGACGTGTCCGAGCAGGAGGTCGCACACCTGCTTGGCGTGCGACCCGGCACCGTCAAATCCCGACTTTCACGCGGGCTTGAGGCGCTTCGCGTCTCGCTCGGAGAGGACCTCCCATGACACTCGAAGACCGAATTCGCACCGAGGGTCGGCGTCTTTCCGGGACGATGACCACCTCGCCGCGACTCGATGAGCGCATCGTTGGCCACACACGGCGGCGGATCCGTCAGCGGCGTCAACGGACAACCATCGGTATTGGTCTCGGCGCAGTCGCAATCGTCGCTGCCGGTATCGCCGTGATCAATGGCCCGGCCGACCGCTCCGTGCGGCTCGTTCCAGCAAGCGCGCCGATCGACACTCCGGATTCAGCAGCGGTGGCGACCAGCTCGACAGTCGAGCTACCGACGAATCCTTCGTCGATGCCTTCGATGCCTCCGACCTCGTTCTACAGCGTCGACCCCCTGACGATGACCGCCACCGAATACGACCTTTCTGGCTTCCCACTTCGCGGCTTCCCCGTATCGCGGCTTGCCGACGAGCGATTGGCGTCTCCTGGTGGAGACGAAATCGTGCTCGGCGCGACGCCAGGTGGACACGCTTTCGACGGGGATGTCCCCTGTCAAAACCGGTCAATCACGATTGGCGACGCATCGCTTCATCCAGATTTGGCTGCGGCGCGGGTCGCTGGCATGGCCAACGGCGTGCTGTATGCAGCGCGATCGGTCTGCGCCGCTGGCTTAAGTTGGGGCGATCCGGGCACGGGTTGGGAGCTAGTCAAGCTGGACATGCGCAACGCCGGGAACGGCCAAGTCGAAGTGCTCCACTTTTATCCGTCGGACCACTCCGAAATCCTGCCGGATCTCACGGACAGCTTGACCTACTCTCCGCGACAATTGAAGGTCACGCCCGACGGGGCGGCGGTGTTGATTGGCGTCGACATGGGAAGCCCACCGGCGCAAGATGTGTGGTCGGCGATTCCGACGGCCGAGCCCGCGAAACCGCTGCTCAGCGCTCAATACGGGTGCGGGCTAGATCTCGCCTACGCCGGTGACGGGGTATTCGTTACGTCGTGTGCTGGAGCTTCAGGGCTTTCCTACGACGTTTTGGTGCTGTCCAACGTTGCGGGTGCTCTGCCGAGAACAACAACCAACGTGCAAGCGACGCTGACCACGGCCGCCTACGTCTCTGCCCGCGGCGTGGAGGGCGATCCGATGAATCCTTACATTCTGATCACGAGCGTCGAAGGACCAACGGCGCTCGAATCGGCAATCATCCACGACGGTGTCGCAATCCCGTTTACCTTGGCGGCACACGCTCGAGGCGCGGCCTGGTCGCTGGACGAGCTCGGCTACGTCGAGATGCTCCCAGAGACGTTCGCCACATCGACGACGACGGTGCCCGTCGCACTTCCTGATGCTGACCCAGGCCAAGCGATGGACTACTCGACAACGACCATCGAGATACCCGATGTAGACCCCGGTCCGGCGACGATCACCGTTCGTCATGACTCAGAGCTCTGAACAGCCGCAACTGACGTTGTCGTTGACCTGGGCATTCCGGCGCCAGACCCGAATTCGCCTTCGTTTGACATAGCCCTCACACCGACGTTTAGGTTCAGCGACTTCGGGACCGGCACGTTGGTGGCGGTCAAGCGCGCTAGTGGCGAGATCGTTCGAGCAAGAGTCGACGGCGGGAGCCTGCGGAACAAGATCCCGATAGACGATCCGGCCGGGCAGATTATCGACGTGGCGCTCGGTGCCGAGGACTACGTGCCTTCGAGTGGGCTCGAGCCAATATTGTACGTTTCGCGTCGAGTCGGTGGCGCGAACGGGACGGGACCCTTCACGCTCGTGGCCTATGGGCTGTCGAACGACAGCGAACTGGTCGACGAGTTTGGCCGGTGGGAAACTACCTGGGACTGTCGAGAACTTAGCTGTGGCTACATCAGGTTCACTGGGCGAGGTATTGAGGTATTGACGTCGGCACCCAGATCGCGAGCATTGGTGGTCCAGGGTTGGATGCCTTACCGCAACCCGTTCGCCGCGCGGTCCCACCATCGGCGCGTGGATCGCAGCAGTGTGTCGACAGCCTCGAGAAGCGGGGCTTCGGAGCTCATCGCGACGAGGTCAGGCTCGGATCGACGACCTGGACGATCGAGGCTCAGTGTGCCTTTGCTGAGGCAGGTGATGAGTTCAGTTGGTACTCCCCGCAAGCCGACGGGTCGCTATTGGCGGGATGTAGCGTCCTTCAGCCGTCTTCGAACTTTGCCCGTACGGTGGTGGTCCGTCTCGCCCAGGACGGCTCGGCCGCAGTTTATGACGTTCCGTCGCCGTGGCGTCCTGAATACGCGTGGGTTGACGGTCGGCTGTTCGGCGTGCATTTCTTCCCTGGCGAGAACATCCAGTTGATCGAACTGACCCCAGTCGGTTAACGGACGTTCGTCAGTCCCAGAAGTCGAACAGCGTCGGCTGATCGGGCATCGCCTCGCCGCTGAGGTCGGGATTGCCGAGGTAGCGAGCGACGAAAACGCGATGCTGGAATCGCCAACCCTCGCTGAGTCGCACGAGTTTGTCCTCGTATCGGCCGACGATGAATCGACGCGATCCGTCATTGACGATCTGCATTTCGGTGACTTGCCACCGCGCTCGCGCCCGATCACCGTCGAGTTGTACGACCCCGCTGTGCACCATCTGGGTGACGAGCTGATACCGGGCCAACGTTGCCCGCAGCACCTCGGTGATGTTGGCGCGCCCGGTGACCATGGGGCGTTCCATCATCGTCAACGTCGATTCGTCGGCGTAGACACGCATCGCTTCGTCGGCGTCGCGACGGTTGATGGCGTCGGTGTAGGCGGCGAACAGGTTGCGAATCGCCAGTTCGTCGGCCACCTCGGCGGCGGTGCCGCCAACACCCGGTTTGTTGCTCATGTGACGGATCCGCGATCGCTGCCGAGCGAGCCTCCGGCAAACCAGGAATCGAATCGCGGCTTGGCCGCGCCAGAGACAAGTTCGACGATCAGCCCCGATGGTGGCGCCACGTAGACAAACGAGCCGAAGCCATCGTCGGGAGCGCTCGCCGCGGCGACAATCTGCCAGCCGGCATTCAAAAACCGGTGCACGTCACCGCTGATGTCATCGGACCACACCCCGACGTGGTGGGTTGCAGCCGAACTGGCGACATCCCAGATCGATCCGGCCTGCCCCTCCAGCAACTCGATGTGCTGGGGCCCCTGACGGGAATAGACGAAGGTCAGTGCCACCTCGGCCAGGCCGCTCTCGGGCGTCCACAGCGTGCGCTTGGCGATGTGCTGCACGCTCGCCCACTCGACGCCGAGCGCCGAACCCATCTCCGCCATCGCCCGATCGACGTCGGGCACCAGGATCCCGATGTGAAAGATCTGTTGATAGTCGAACATGCTCGCCCCCGGGATTCGTTACGCGTGTGTACTGGTTTGGAACGCAACCGTACCACCCTGTTCGCTGGCGGCTAAGGTGCCGAGGCGTGGACGACCGAGCGACCGAGGGCAAGCCAGTGGCCCGTGGCGCACGGCCACGCCGAGCCGACCCGCGGGTTGCCGAGACCCGGCGCATCGTCACTGCGGCGACGCTCGATTTGATCGCCGAGGTTGGCTTCGAAGGCACCACCCTCGAACTGATCGCCGAGCGCAGCGGCGTGTCGCGGACCACGATCTACCGCCATTGGCCCGACCCGTCGGCCCTCTACCTCGAGGCCTTCGACCCGCCGACAGACGAACTGCAACCTCCGCAACCGACCGGCGACACGCTTAGCGACCTCGGTGACTACATCCAGCACGTCGCCGACCGGCTGAACGACGACCGCTTCGCCGCCGCGCTCACCGCGCAAATCGACAAGGCCCGGCGTGATCCCGCCTACCGCTCGGCTCACCTGCAATATGCGGTGGCCCGCAACGAGCACAGTGTCAACATCTTCCGCGCCGGCATCGCCGCCGGGCAGCTGCGCGCCGACCTCGACCCGCAACACGAGACCGACCTGATTCTCAGTTTCCTGGTTTACCAGCGTCTGATCCGCCACCGGGTGCTCGATCCGCAGCTCGTCGCCACGCTCCACACCGAGCTGATCGAGCGCTGCGCACTGCGTGTCGGCGAGCGATGACGGGCATCTCGACGACTTCGGATGAACGGCAGTGGGTGCTGTGGGCCGGCACGGTGGGCTTCGACAGCGATCTCCGGCAACGTTTCGATGCCGCCGCTGACAACGGATATAGCCATGTCTCCCTCGGTGCCCGCGACGTAGCCCGCGCTGCGGCGAACGGCGTGACGGGACGCGAGATACGTCAGCGTGCCACCGATGCCGGTCTTTCGCTGATCCTCGATCCGCTGATGAATTGGCATCCGGTGACGGCATCCACACGTCCGTCGCGTTCCGCCCAGTTCAGCCGTGACGACAACCTGCGCGCCGCCGAGGCGCTCGGTGCAGTGTCGATCAATGCCATCGCCATGGAGACGAGCGACCCATCGCCAACCCAGTTCGTGGAACCCTTCGCCGAGTTGTGCGATCTGGCCAGCGACTGCGGCGCGCTCGTGCACCTTGAGTTCATCCCGATGACCCCGATCAGCGATGTTGCCACAGCCTGGCGAATCGTCGACGAGGCCGGTCGGGCCAACGCCGGGATCCTCGTCGACAGCTGGCACTTCTTTCGTGGGTCGGCTCGCCTTGACGATCTTGAGGCGGTCCCGGGGGAGCGGATCTTCGCTGTCCAACTCGACGATGCCCTGTTACAGCCGGGCACCGAACTGTGGCACGACACCCAGCATCGGCTATTGCCGGGCGATGGCCAACTCGACCTCGATGCCCTGGTCGCAGTGCTCAGCCGCAACAACGCTCTCCGGCTACTCGGCCCAGAAGTGATCTCCCCGGAGATGGCGCAGATGACGCCGAACGATGCGGCAGGCATCACCCGGCGCAGTATCGAAGCACTGCTGGCTCGTCACATACCGTCGACTTGACGGCTGAGTAGGCACGCCTCCGGTTGGGTCCTGTGCGCTCAGTCCTTTCGTGGCGAGGTCAGGCGCACGCGTGCTGACCAGCTGTTCCGACATCTGGGTGTTCGTGTTCAGACGCGGAGAGCGGCGAGGAGGGCTCGGTTCACCGCGCGGGCGTTTCCGCTGAGCATGAAGTGGCCGGTATTGGCCAACTCGACCACGTGCGCGGCGGGAAAGGCAGCTGCCAGCGCGCGGCCGCTGCGCGGCGGCGTCATCTTGTCGCCGAGGCCGATGATCACCGTCGCCGGACAGGTGACAGCTGCAGCCGCAACCGTCGCCGCGGTGTACTGCGCGCAGGCCATGAGGTCGCTGGCCAGGGCCCCGGGCGCAGCCGATTTCACCAACGATCGCGGGCCGGTGATCAACCACGATCCCGGTGGTGAAGTGGCACCGGCGCGCGCCGGGCGGGCGTGGCCCCAGGCGGCCATCATCGCCGCCGCTGCGGGAACATCGTCATGCGCCGCGGCGAGCAGATCGGGATGCACCGGCATCGCTGCCGCCGTGGCGCACAGGGTGATCGTCTCCGTCAGGTGAGGATGGCGACTCGCCAACTCGAGGGCGATGAAGGTGCCCATGGAGTGCCCAACGACGTGGACGCGCCGCAGCCCGAGCCCGGCAACCGACCCGGCGACCCACTCGGCCATCTCCTCGATCGATGTCATCGCGGGGCGCTGACATCGGCCGTGCCCGGGAAGATCGACGGCGACAAGTCGAAAGCCATGAGCGCCGAGGCGCCGACGTTGTGATCGCCATGCGGTCGAGCTCATCCCTGCGCCATGGATCAACAGCACCGCGGTCTCGTCGCTCACGCGCTCACCCTAGTGACCGGGTCACGCGGTCGGCGCTGTTGATACCTGTATTGACGCGCCGGATATAGGTGACTATTTTTACCCGATGGGCCCCTTTTCTGACATCCGCGTCATCGACCTCTCGCCGCATCGCGTTGGGGCACAGATCAGCCAGCTGTTCGCCGACTTCGGGGCAGATGTCATCCAGGTTGAGCCGCCCGGAGGCGCCGACATCCGTCGCCACGCGGCCTACCCGTTTTGGGCCCGCGGCAAACGCAGCATCGTGCTCGACATCCATGAGTCGACCGACCGCAACACGCTTCGTGAGCTCGTCCGTCACGCCGACGTGTTCATCGAGACGAACCCGCCCGATCTGCTCGATCGGTTCGGCCTTGGGTATGCAGATCTCAGCGCCGTCAACCCGCGCTTGATCTATACGTCGGTAACCGGTTTCGGGCGACAAGGCCCATACCGCGACGCCCCCGGCTACGAAGGGGTGGTCCTCGCCAAACTTGGCGGCTTCCACGCCTTTCAACGGATGAGTCCGCACCAGGCGCCGCCTTTCGTCAATGTTCCCTTCGCCTCCTTCGCTGCCAGCCAAGTGGCGATTCACGGCGTGCTGGCGGCGCTGATCGAGCGTGGTCGCAGCGGGAGCGGACAGTTGGTCGAGGCCAACCTGCTGCAGGCGTTTACCGCTCTCGATACGTGGGCCTGGTTCGAGTACCTGGTCACCGACCGTTGGCCTGGGGCATATACCAAGACGTCGCCATACGACGAACTTGGTCGCCCGGCCAGCCCGTTGACGTTCATGCTGCTCGTCTCCCTGACCAAGGATGGCTACTGGTTGCAGTTCGCCTCCGTAGCCCCGGATCTTTTCGTCGCCCTCATGAAGGCGCTCGGTCTGGCGTCGTTGTTCACCGATGAGTATTGGCAGGGCATGCCGGTGCTCGAAGGACAGCCCGAGAAGCGCCAAGAGCTGTGGTCCAAGATGCTCGACGCGGCTCGCTCGAAGACGCTCGCCGAATGGGAGGAGATCTTCGACGCCGACCCAAATGTGTTCGCCGAGCGTTTCCGTCGCGGGCCGGCTGCGCTGGAACATCCGCAGTTGCTGCATGACGGGTTCACCATCGACCTACACGACACCGAGCGCGGTCTGGTCCGCCAACCGGCTGCGATCGTCAAAGCGAGCGCCACACCAGCCGATCTCTCGCGCAGCGCCCCGACGCTCGATGAGCACCGCGCCCCGATTCTTGAGCTGCTCGCCACGCCCGTAGCTGAATCGCCAGCGCCCTCGACGACGAGCGACCTTCCGCTTGCAGGTATCACGGTGCTCGAACTGGCGACACTGTTCGCTGCCCCACACGCAACGACGATGTTGACCGACCTTGGGGCGCGGGTGATCAAGGTGGAACCGCTTGCTGGCGATCGCATTCGTCTGATTCTGCCGTTCCCCGAGGCTGGGGGATTCAAGGTGATGCAGGGCAAGCAAAGCATCTCCGTCGACCTGACCAACCCCGAAGGGTTGGCGATCATCCAGGAGGTGGCGCGCACGGCCGACGTTGTCGTCCAGGGCTACCGGGCCGGAGCGATGAGCAAGCTCGGCTTGGACTATGCCGCCGTCAAGGCAGCCAATCCCAACGTCGTCTACGTCAACGCTCCGGGTTACGGGGTGGATGGCCCGTACGGTGCCAAGCCCGCCTACGCACCGAGCATCGGGGCGGCCTCTGGCATCCCGCTGGCCAATGTTGGCGCAACGGTCGAGGAACGATCGGATCTGACCACGGAGCAGATCCAAGATGGTGCCCGAAGGCTGTCGGCAGCGAGCGCATCGGCCAATGCCCAGGCCGATGGCTTCGCGGCGCTCGGCGTGGCGACGGCAATCCTGTTCGGGATCGCAGCGCGCGATCGCGGTGCCGGTGGGCAGGAGTTGTTTAGCTCGATGCTCAACACAGGCGGTCACGCTATGTCGGCTCAGGCAGTGACCTACCCGGGCGCTCCACACGAACCGGCCCCCGACGCCTCGCTCAATGGGCTTGGTGCGCTGTATCGCAACTACGCCACGGCGGACGGGTACGTGTTCCTCGCCGCCCTCACCGATCGCGAGTGGTCGCTGTTGAGTGCGGCGCTGGCCCCGTTGGTCGACCTCGTAGGCGATACCCGGTTCGCTGATGCTGCTGCAAGAAATGCCAATCCTGCGGCGCTGATCGAGGTGCTGTCGGCCGTCTTCGCGCAGCGTTCGGCCGCTGACTGGGAGGCTGATTTGCTGCCGAGAGGGATCGGCTGCGTCGAGGTCACTCGCAACCTGATCGAGACCAAGTTGTTCGACGAGGCGTTTGGCCGGGCGAGCGGTTACATCGCCGACGTCGTGCACCCGACGCTCGACGAGCACGTCCGTCTCGCCCCCTATATCCGTTTCTCGCGTTCCCAGACGCAAGCTCTGCCCGGCGTCTTGAACGGTCAATCGACCGACGAGATTCTGGTGTCGATCGGGCGTTCCGCGCCCGAGATCGCTCGCCTGCGCTCCGACGGTGTCGTCGGCTGAGGAGCGTCTGCTCAACCTACGAGAATCTGAAAATACCGTTTTCAATTTCACCAGAATCGTGTTATTCTGCGCTTAACAGCGCTGGAGGATTCCGTTGAGAACGATGAGAGACACGTGCGCAATCGCTGGCGTCGGCACCACGGAGTATTACAAACGCGGCCAGTCATACCCCGAAACAGAGTTGTCGTTGGCCTGTACTGCAATCCTTGCCGCGCTCGACGACGCCGGCCTGGCGATCAACGATCTGGATGGTTTCTCGATCTATTCCAGCTCGTGCGATCCGGCGACGGTCGGTGCCGAACTGGGTGTGCCCGAGATTCGTTGGGCGACGACGACAACCTCGGGCGGAGGTGGCTGCGTTGGCGCACTCGGTGTCGCCGCGGCGGCGATCGAAACTGGCCAGGCGACCACCGTCGTTAGCCTGATGACACTGCAGCAGCTCAACAAGCGCCTCGGCGGCTCGGCGGTTGGCGGCATGTTGCAGTACGCGATGATGTCCGACGCTGGCGCCAGCCCCTACGGCGGCAGTGGTATCTCACCAGCAGCGGCGTTTACGGCCAACAACGGTCTGCTCTCGCCGGGGCACAGCTTCGCCCAGATCGTCAATCGCCACATGCATCTCTATGGCACGACCCGCGAACAAATCGCCGAGGTGGCCCTGTCCAGCCGCAAGAACGCGGCCACCAACCCGCGAGCCTTGCGCCCCGAGCCCTTGACGCTCGACGAC
The DNA here is from genome assembly GCA_963732585.1 of uncultured Acidimicrobiaceae bacterium. Lineage (GTDB taxonomy): Bacteria > Actinomycetota > Acidimicrobiia > Acidimicrobiales > Ilumatobacteraceae > WLMZ01. The sequence goes on from CAVSZY010000005.1 coordinate 215,871, forward strand.
TATTTCAACGCCCGAATGATCAACGATCCACTCTGCTTGTTCGACTACACGATGGAGTCCGATGGCGCCGTCGCGGTGATCACCACCTCCACCGAGCGGGCCCGCGACCTCAAGCAGCCGCCGGTGTTGATCAGTGCCGCGTCGCACGGCGGAACCGGTCGGTGGGGGCCGGCGCTGTTCAAGTATTTCCAAACACCCGACGAGTACTTCACCACGTCCGGGCACCGTCCTGTCGCCAAGCGGATGTACGAGATGGCCGGTGTTGGACCGGCTGACGTCGACGTTGCGCTGCTCTACGACCACTTCGCGCCGATGGTGTTGATCCAGCTCGAGGATTACGGCTTTTGTCCGATAGGTGAGGGCGGACCGTTCCTCGCTGACGGCAACATCCGCTACGGCACAGGGTCGATCCCTGTGAACACCCACGGCGGCAACCTCTCCGAGGCGTACATCATCGGCATGACCCACGTACGCGAGGCGGTCGAACAACTGCGCGGCACCGCCGCCAACCAGGTCGCGGGCGCTGAGGTTGCCCTCGTCACCGGCGGACCGGCTGGCTTACCTGTTTCTGGTGCAATCTTCAGGAAGGACGTCTGATCATGGCCGGAGACTTCGGCAACCTGACCCCTGGCGTGTTCCCGACGCTGCTCGTCGAAACGCACGCGGACGCGATGACACAACCGTTCTGGGATGCTGCCAAGCACGATCGCCTGGCCTGCCAACAATGCAGCGAATGCCAGACATTCCGTATGCCGCCGTCGCCATTCTGCTTCAACTGTCAATCGCGCCAATATCGCTTCACCGACCTGCCCGGCACCGGCGCGATCTACAGCTTCACGGTTGTGCGTCACCCGCTGCACCCCGATCTTGCCGATGCTTGCCCGTATGTCTCGGGTGTTGTCGAACTCGACGGCACCCAAGGTGCAGGGGCGCGCATGCTCGTCAACATCATCGATATCGATCCCGAAAACGTCACCATCGGTCAGCGTGTCGAAGTCGTCTTCGAGCACGTCAACGACGAAATGTCGACACCACGTTTCCGCCCGATCACCACCTGACCAATTCAGCCCGAAACACAGGAGAATGAGCATGAAAATCTGGGCCAACTCCGGCGATTCCCACCTTGTCGAGCCGGACGACCTGTTCATCACCAGCATGCCCAAGGGCCTGGGCGAGCGGATGCCGCGTTCGGTGAAGGATGCCGACGGCGCCCACGAGACCTTGTACATCGACGGCCAAGTGATCCGTCGGGCGATGCCCAAGGCGCTCGACCTGCGCGACGAAAACAACCAGACCGTGTTCGAACGCGCTCCCGGCGCCAACAACATGACGGCCCGCCTGGTCGATCTCAATCAGGAGGGCATCTGGGCGGAGCTGGTGTATCCCTCGATCGGGGTGTGGATGTCGTCGCTCAGCGACGTCAAGCTGCTGGCCGCGGGGTGCGCGGCGATCAACGACTGGGCGATCGAGTTCCAACGCTTCAGCCCACGTTATGTGCCCACAGCGACCATTCCGCTGCTCGACTCCGAACACGCCGTGGCCGAGATCCACCGCGCCGCTGGGATGGGGTTCAAAGCTGGCTATTTCTCGGTGACCCCGGCATTGGGAGCGCGCGATTGGCAATACACCGACGATTGGGAGCCGGTATGGGCGGCGATGGAGGAAGCGTCGATGGTCGTTGCTTTCCACATTGGGACTGAAGCGCACGATGCGACGACGATGCACGGGGCCTACATGCGCGGCCCGGGTGGTGCGCTGCTCAACTACATGGAGACGACCTACGGCGGCCAACGGGCGGTGTCGAAAATGATTGCCTCCGGTGTCTTCGACCGCCATCCCGATCTCAAGGTGATCGTCTCCGAAGGCGGAGCCACCTGGGGGCCGTTCGTCGCCGATCGCCTGGACGAGGCCTACCGGCAACACTCCAGCATGGTTCGCCCGCAGCTGCGTCGCCTGCCCAGCGAGTACCTCTACGAGAACGTCTATGCGTCGTTCCAGCACGACCGCTCAGCCGTCAAAGCAATGACGGCGATGGGTTGGCGGAACGTCTGCTGGGGCAGCGATTATCCACACATCGAGGGCACGTTCGGCCATACGCAGAAGACGCTCCATGAGCTGTTCGACGACGTCGACGAGGCCTCGGCGCGTCGCATGACCGTCGGGACGTTCGAGGAATTGTTCCCCCATGTGCCGTCGGCTCCCGCGAACGGGACCGAGATCGCTGCAGAGCGCTGAGGGCCTACTGCGGCTTGAGTCGCTCGATCTCGTGGCGCAACATACCCTCGATGGTGTCTGCGGGCGGTTTGGGCAGCAGAATCTCGCCATGTTCCTTGCTTGGGAGCAAAACCACAGCCTTGCCCGGGCTGGTCACGACGCCGCGCTGATTGGTGCAGCGGATGTGCAGGTGCACCTCGCTGCGCACGCCTTGAGGCGTCTCGGTCTGCACCTTGTCAACGACCTCGCCGGTCAGCCAGGTGGTATCGCCGACGAAGTTGAAGCGACGGTGCTGGCATTCGAACTTCCATAGCCACGCGTCGTCGCCCATCCAATCGGTGACGAGGTGGCACAGCCAGGTTTCGCGCAACCCGCCGTAGTCGTACGAGGTTGGGAGACCAAGTTCGCGGGCCCGTTCCGGCTCCCAATGCAGGCGCTGCACCGTGTCGGGGATATTCAGACTGTTCGGCGGGTACAGGCCGGGGGCCTTCTTGCGGATCCTGTATTCGATGGCGAAGTTGCCGGGCGGGGTCAGTTGCATGCCCCAACCGAGGTGCCAAACGACGATGTTCGTCGTCGTCAGTGGGCCTTTGACCTTCGGATCGACGACGTCGCCGACTTCGACGTCTTCGAACCAACGCGGCGCCTTGCCGCGTCGTATTTCCGCGGCGTACATGGCATCGATCTCGGCCAGCTGCTCGGCTGTGTACGGCTCGGGAACGTCGTGTTCCTTCTTGCGCTCCTTCGACGCACCGCGTTCGGCGTTGACCCACGTACCGCGCTGGATCGCGTGCATACCGTTGCGCTGATCGGCATAGATGAAGGCGTGGGTGACATGGGCACTGCGTCCACCGAAGTCGCTGCGCTTATCGGTCACCCCGATCTGGGAACGCAAGCAGCCGAGTTCGTCTCCAAGGTGCAACGGCCGCCACCACTCGAATTCCATCACCGCCTGGTAGGAACCGAGTCCGGCGAAGGGATCGCCGCGGAGCAAGGCCTTGTTCTCCGGCGGAGTCGGTTTTGGCGAGGCGTCGACTCCCATCGTGTATGGCCCGAAGGTCGGTGGACTGATTGCGCCGCCCCAGCGGGTACCAGTTGCATAGGCGGGATCGCAGTACAGCGGGTTGTCATCGCCGTAGCCGTATGCGAAGTGCCGCAGGCCATCGTGTGAGACCTCGAGGTTGTGGGGCAGGTTGGGCAATGGTTGCGGAATGCCGATGCGTGTCCGGGAGCGTTCGAAGGCCTCGTCGGTGAGCACCCCATAGGTCGGGTCGGAGGTGTCGGTCATCCGGGTGTCCTTTCTGCATCGCGACCGAAGCGCACAATGCAGGCGATACGGCAGGATAAATAGGTTAAGATTTTGCCACACTCGGGGTCGAACCGGAGCATGAATCGCGAGGAGGCGCCGTGGGCGAGTTGCACGCCAAGGTGGCCATTGTCACGGGATCGACCCGCGGGTTGGGGCGAGCGATCGCCGAGCGGTTCGGGCGCGAAGGTGCATTGGTCGTCGTCCACGGCCGTTCGGTGTCGGCTTGCGCCTCGGTTGCCGCCGAGATCCCCGGTGCCATCGGCGTCGCCGGCGATATTGGCCAACCGGGTTTCGCCGACCAACTGGTGAGCACCGCTGTCGAGGCGTTTGGCAGGGTCGACATCGTGATCAACAACGCCGGCGTGGCGCTCGACAACTTCGTCACCGGGGTCACCGACGAACGCTGGGACGCAACGCTGGCAACCAATCTCTCCGGCCCATTCGCTGTGTTGCGGTCGGCAACACGGGTGATGAAGGAGCATGGCGGCGGGGTGGTGCTCAATGTCATCTCCTGGGCGGGCGAGCGGGGCAACGTCGGGCAGGTTGCCTACGCAGCCTCCAAGGCCGGGTTGCAGGCGGTGACTCTGAGCGCCGCCAAGGAGCTCGGCAAGTTCGGCATTCGGGTCAACTCGCTCTCCCCGGCAGTGGCTACGGAAATGACCGAGGTGATGGACGAACGGCTACGCAAAGCCGCTGCGTCGCGGCGGCCGATCAGGCTCGAAGGAACTGTCGATGACGTCGCCGAAGGAGCGCTGTTCTTGTGCAGCGACCGCGCCCGCTTCATCACCGGCGACACGCTGCATGTCGATGGTGGGTTGCACCTCAACTGACGGGCGGCGGTTCGGCCGCCGAGCTTGCGCAGCGCAATGCGGCGAGACAGAACGCTGTCGTCGCCGCTCGTTCGAGCGGTGTCGACCGGCCGGAGGGTGTCGCCAGACCAGCTGCGTACATCGTCGCCGCGGCAATGAGCTCTGCCGCAGCATCGATGTCGACGACGGTAAACACCCCGCTCGCCGCCCCCGCCCTGATCGCCTCGCGCAGCGACTCGATCAACAGTGTCCGACCCTCGTTGGCAGCCGATCGGGCACCGTCGTGGCGGTTGCCGACAATCGAGCCGAGGACGGCGACGCGCTCGGCGTGTCGAGCGTCGACGGTGAAGCTGTAGATCTCTTCGATCCATGTCTCGACGGCACGTCTTGGCGACTCGGCGTTGCCGAGGCGCGTGTTCAGTCGTCCAGCGGCCCAGCGTGCATCGCGCAGATACATCTCGTAGAGCAAGGCATCTTTCGAATCGAAGTGGCGGTAGAAGGCTCGCGTGGAGACACCTGCTCGTTCCAGCACGGCGGAAATCGTCAGGTCATCAGGCCGATCGCGGATCAGGCTGTAGGCCGCGTCGAGAACCAGACGGCGCTCGGATTCGTCATCGAACTGGCGTGGTCGCCCGACGTTGCGCATCTCACCACCTTGGCATACCCGCAACGCCGGTCTGGGTCTGCACGCCAACGTGGGTTCGGATACGGTACTCAAATGACGATTGACGACGTGCTCGCTCGTGAGGCCATCCGCGATTTGGTGGCCCGCTACAACTCCTACGGCGACACGGGCAAGTTCGATCAGCTGTGGCCGCTGTTCGCCGACGATGCTGTGATGGAGGTTGGCCAGGCACGCGGTGAACGTCAGGTGCACGTTGGCCTGGAGAGCGTCAAAGAGATCTTTACCGGGGCGCAGGGACGGGTGCAGGCCCAAGACGAGGCAGCAGCGACCACCTATATCCGCCATTTCACCGCGACGCACCAAATCGATCTGATCGACGCCGAGCGGGCCTCGGGCCGCTGCTACTTCGCGGTGATCATCGGCAACGCTGTCGAGCCAGGTGGACTCGATCATTGGGGTCGTTACCTCGATGACTACGTGTGCCTCGCTGGGCAGTGGAAGTTCCAACGCCGTCGTGTCTATGTCGATGGGAACTCGATCACGAGTTGGTTCGCCGCAGGGTGAACTGACCGAGGGAGGCGGTAGGCAACAGCCGCCGAGGCAAAGGCGGCGACGCTCGACAGCGCAAAGACGAGATGGAAGGCGTCAAGGGTCGGGACCTGCCTTCCGCCGACGTCGGTTGTCATCGACGTCAGTAGAGCACCGATCGTCGCTCCACTGACCGAGGCACCAGCCGCCCGAGTCAGCGTGCCAATGGCGTTCGCCGAGGTGGTCTCCGACGACGGCACGAAGCTGATGATCGCCGAGGCCATCGCACCGTAGGCGAGGCCCACCCCGACATTGACGAAGGCGACGTTCAGCCCGATCACCCAAATCGAACCGATCATCCACCATCGCGCCGCATACGAGGTGCCGATGACCGCTGCACCCACCCACAGGGTCGTACGCGGCCCATGGCGGCGGGTCATCTTGTCCGACAGCGGCGAGGTCACCATCATCGCCAGCGCGCCAGGCGACATCACCAGCCCAGCGAGCACGATCGAGGCGCCGAACCCGTGGGGAACTGTCGTCGGCGATTGCAGCAACACGAGCGCCGAATACAGGTTGGCGAACATCGAAAATCCGAGCAACAAGCCGGTGCTATTGACCAGCAGCAGCGATCGCTCGCTCATCAGTCGGACGTCGACCAACGGTCGCAGCGGTCGCCGCTCGTAGAAATACCAACCGACCAGACCGCCGCCGCCGACGGTGTACATGATCAGCGGCAGCGGTCGAGTCCACCCCCATTGCGCCGACTTCGAGAGTGGCAGCAAGACCGAGACCAGACACACCGAGAGCCAGAGTGCGCCGATCACGTCGAAGGGCTCACCGGAGTGCGATCGATCGTCGGGCACGAAGATGAGGACCAGGGCGATACCCAACACAGCAAGCGCGGCGCTGAACCAGAACACCGCCTGCCAGTCGATCCAACCAGCGATCAGCCCCGCCGCCGGTAGCCCGATGCCGCCGCCGATGCCCAACGTCGCGCTGACCATCGCCACGCCCTTGCCGGACTTGTCGGGCGGCAGAAGATCCTTGGCCACGCCCATCGCCAGCGGCAATACGGCGATGGCGAAGCCCTGCAGCGCACGGCCGACAACCAACACGATCAACGCATGCGTGGTGGCCGCGAGCAGGCAGCCGAGGAGCAGGATGAACTGGGTGATGAGGATCATCCGGCGCTTGCCGTACATGTCGCCGAGGCGACCCATCACCGGGTTGGCAATCGCCCCGCTGAGCACGGCGGAAATCGCCACCCACGACACGTTGCTGGCGCTGGTGCCGAGTTCTGTCGGCAGGATGGGCAGGAGGGGGAGCGCCACCGTCTGCGTGATCGAGACCATCGCGCCGCAGTATCCCAGTGTGGCCAACACTGCACGTTCATTTGCCACAGGTCTGCCCATCGGGCCACCTTACGATTGCCGCCACGGATTTGACGAAGTCGTCAAGTCCGACCAGGCTAGGGCGATGGAGTTCAGCTTTTCCGCACAAGATGAGGCGTTTCGTGCCGAGGTACAGGCGTGGCTCGCAGCGCATCTGGTCGGTGCCTTCGCCGCCCTGGGAACCGGTACCGACCTGGGGGAGGGGGAGGAACTCGAGGTGCGCCGGGCGTGGGAGCGTGAGCTGGCCAGCGGCGGATGGGTTGGCATGGGCTGGCCCAAGGCGTACGGCGGACGCGACCTGCCACTCACCCAGCAGATGATCTTCAGCGAGGAATACGCCCGCGCCGGTGGCCCGCAACGGGTCGGATTCTTCGGTGAGCAATTGCTCGGTCCGACGCTGATGATGTTCGGCACCGAGGAGCAAAAGCAACGGTTCCTGCCGCCGATCCTGCGTGCCGAGGAGTTCTGGTGCCAGGGATTCAGCGAGCCGGATGCTGGATCCGACCTGGCCAACGTGAAGACGACTGCCGTTCGTGATGGTGACGAGTGGGTGATCAATGGGCAGAAGGTGTGGACCAGTCTCGGGCACATCGCCGACTGGATCTTCGTCGTCTGCCGTACCGAGGTCGCCGCGGCCAAAAAGCACGAAGGCATCAGCTTCATCCTGTGTCCGATCGAGCAAGCGGGCGTGGAGATGCGCCCGATCACCCAAATCACGGGCACTGCAGAGTTCAACGAGGTGTTCTTCTCCGACGCCCGCACATCGTCCGATCTCGTCGTCGGACCGATCGGCCAAGGGTGGAAGGTGGTCATGGCCACGCTCGGGTTCGAACGCGGTACGGCGTTTCTCGCCCAGCAACTGCGCTTCGCCGAAGAGTATCGAGCGGTCGTCGCCGCCGCCCAAGAGCGTGGCCACAGTGCTGATCCGCTGATGCGCCAACGGATCGCCGACGCCTTCATCGGGCTGGAGATCATGCGCCTCACCGGGCTGCGCACCGTGAGTCACATCTTGCACGGTGGCCAGCCAGGACCGGAGTCATCGATCGGCAAACTGCATTGGTCGAAGTGGCATCAGCGTCTCGGCGAGTTGGAGATGGACATCCTCGGCGCCGACGCGCAGATCCTCGCCGACGACGGCGACGACCGTGACCCGCTGCACCGCATCCGCGACTTTCAATACAGCTTTCTGTTTCTCGCGCCCACACGATCTATGCCGGGTCGTCGGAAATCCAGCGCAACATCGTTGGCGAACGGGTCCTCGGGTTGCCCCGCGAACCAGGCTGAGCCGTTAGCGGTTGATCGAACGGTTGACGTGTAGTTGCCCGTCCAGACCCTGGAATGTCGCTGGCCGCTTCTCCTGAAAGCTGGTGACACCCTCGAGGAAATCGGCGTGCTGGCCCATCTCCGACATCAGCACCAGCGATCGCAGCCGGGACTCTTCGGCGGAGCGTTCCCAGTCGCCGAGCACCTGCTGCTTGATATGGGCCATCGAGGCCGGAGAACAGTTCTTGGCCATATCGCGGGCGTAGTCGAGCGCCGCGGGCAGCAGTTCGTCGGGCTCGACGACGCGCGTGACCAGCCCGAGGGCCAGCGCTTCGGGGGCCAGCACGGTCCTCGCCGAGAGCAACAGATCCATCGCGGCCGCGGTGCCGATCATGCGTGGCAGCATCCAGGACAGCGAGTTCTCGGCGGGTAGACCGCGGCGCGCAAACGACGTGGTGAACTTCGCCGCTGTCGAGGCGAAGACGACATCGCAGCTGGCCATTTGTACGAAACCGATTCCGGCGCAGGCGCCGTTGATCGCAGCGATGATCGGCTTGGGAATCTGACGGGCCGTAGTCATCGGCCAACGCCGATACATGCCGGCAGTACCGCCGCTGCGCGCCGAGCGCTCGAGGACCTGCATGTCGAGGCCGGGGCAGAACGACTTACCCGCGCCGGTGACGACGATCGCGCGAACCGCTGGGTCGTTGGCCGCGGCGATCAGCGTGGCGAAGTAGGCGTCTTCGAGTTCGTAGGTCCAACTGTTGTTGCGCTGCGGGCGGTTGAGGGTCAGCAACAACACGCCGTCGGCATCGAGTTCGCGCAGCAGTTCCTCGGACTGCGGATACTCCCGGTTGATCGCTCCAGGAAAGCTGCTGACAGTCGGCTGTGAGTTGTCGTTTGGGTTGATCATCATCTCGGTCCTCTGGTGTCAGCCGCGCAGGCGGGCGGTCTGCGCAGAGTCAAGGTACTCCTCGACCCGGGTGACCAGACCATCGTCGTCGAGGGTGACGATGACGCAGGAATGGACGCGGCAGCTCGCCACCCGCAGCGTCGCCGGTCATGATCGTCTGGGAGACGAACCCGCTCGCTGTTGGATACACCGCGACGTCGCGCCAGGCGAGGTCGCGGACGGTGCGATGCAGCCAAGCAACGGTCTTCACCGTCTGCTCGGCGCTGACCTCGAGCTCGTCGAAGTTGTGCCAGGTCCGTGCATCCGCGGCGCACAGCTTCAGGTAGCCATCGGCGTCGTTGCTGCGGCTCGTCGCTGCGAAGCGCGCCGCGATTGCCAGCTTGTCGTCATCGCTCAAGGTCAGGGTCATCTGCTCCATCTTTCATGTGGATTAGAGGAGGTACGGTTCGCCAGCGGCGCGCACGGTGATATCGCTGATCGACACACCCCACGGCTGATCGATGACGTGCACGATGGCCTCGCCGACGTCGTGGGCATTCAGCGAGAAGTACGTGATCTGCTCGCGGTCGGCGAGTTCGCCCGGCAAGGTTCCGGAGAGCAACTGCTGCACACCGCGCCCGGCGGCCTGGGCGTGGTGTCCGATGTTGCCGACTGAGGCGCGGGGGTTGACCATCGTGCCACCGAGACCGGTAGTCGGTACACCCGACGGCCGCACGACGGTGACCTTGATGCGCCCCTGAGCCTCGACGCGCAGCGATTCCGAGAGCACGTTGACCGCGCTCTTGGTTGCGCTGTACACCCCGGAGCCCTCACTGCCGAGCGCGGCGTAGGTCGATGAGACGTTGATCACGTGGCCGCGGCCCTGGGCGGTCATGATGTCGTACACCGCAGCGATGCCATTGACGACACCCTTGATGTTGACGTCGATGGCCGCGCTCCAACGCCCGGCGGCGATCTCGTGATCGCCGAAGAACGCCAGCGGCATCATCCCCGCGTTGTTGACCATCACGTCGATCCGCCCGAAACGTTCGAGGGCAAACGCCGCCAGCGCCTGCATATCGGCCAGGTCGACGACATCGCTTCGTCGCCAGGCGACGTCGAGGCCGCGATCGGCAAAGGCTTTGAAGGTGGTGTCCAGCGCAGCCTCGTCAATGTCGGCACCGACGACCTTGGCCCCACGAGATGCGGCGATCTCTGCAGCTGCGGCCCCGAATCCGCCTGCCGCCCCGGTGATGACAATGATCCTGTCGGCGAGGCGATCGCTCGCTGGATGGTGGCTCATACAGTGCGCTCCGAGAGGATCAGGATTCGAGGGAATAGCGAATGGGGACGAACTTGGCACCGCCGACCGCAGTCGTTTGGGTGTATGCAGGTTGCGCGGCCAACTCGACGTGACGGAGCGCGGGAACAACATGGCCGAACAGTGAGCGAAGCTCGAGCCGCGCCAGTTGCGCCCCAAGGCAGAAGTGCACGCCGTGGCCAAAGGCGATATGTCGATCGGCGTCGCCGCGGGTGATGTCGAAGCGCAATGGGTCCTCGAAGACACTCGGGTCGAGATTGGCGGCCACGTAGGAGAGATACAGCCGGTCTCCCTGACGCACCTTGTGACCGGCGACGACTGCATCCTCGGCGACGGTACGCATGAAGTGCCGTGCCGGTGACGTCCAGCGAAGGATCTCCTCGACAGCGTTGTTCAACAGCGTCGGGTCGTCGCGCAATAACTGCAGTTGTTCGGGGTTGGCGAGCAAGGCATGCATCCCGCCGCTCATCGCGTATGAGGTCGTATCGTGACCGGCTGTGGCCACGATCAGGTAGTAGCTGAGCGTGTCGACGTCGGGGATTGGCATGTCGTCGATGGTGCCATTGGCGATCGCCGAGGCCAGGTCGTCGGTGGGGTGCGCACGTCGCTGCGCGGTGAGGCGCGTGAAGTAGCCCATGATTTCACCGACGACCTCGGCAAAGCTTTCGACGGTGCCACCACGGCGCAGGTCGGGGTCTTCTTGACCGAACATCTCTTGCGTCAAGCGCAGCATCAGTGCGAAGTCGACCTCAGCAAGACCGAGAATTTCGAGCACCACCTGCAACGGGTAGGGCAGGGCGACCGTCTTTGCGAAGTCGCACTCGCCACCGGCATCGCGCAGGCGTTGCACGGCCTGCTCGCTGAGCCGGTCGAGATGACCGACCATCTGATTCATCTTTGCCGGGCGGAACCAGCCGGCACCGAGCTTGCGGTATTTGCCGTGATCCGGTGCATCCATGTGAACGAGTGTGCGGATCGAGTGCTCTGCGTGCCGCAAGCGCCTTGCGCGAGACCAACACCGGCTCTGGGGCGTTGCGAAAGAGTTCGGGTTGGCGTTCGACCTCGGCGATCGCCTCGTGGCCGATCACGGCCCAAAACGGATCGAAGTGTTGTGGTTCAACGCGCTGGATCGGTCCCGCAGCGTGCATTGCCACTGCATCACGTCGCCACTGCTCGATGTCAGCCCACCGACGGCGATCGCTGAACAGGTCGATGGTCATCGCACCGAGCGCCACTCGGGAACATGCGTTTGCTCAGCGGATCGGGGTCAGTGCGCGCTGGTTGTCGCGTAGCGCTTTGCGCATGTCCGTTTCACCGAGGTCGACGAAGTCGGCGATCCACTTGCGTGGCTCGCTGAGGCCCTCGGGGTGCGGCCAGTCGGATCCGAGCAGAATGCGGTCGGCGCCGTGCACCTCGCGCAGCTTCGTGATCGAGTCCTCGTAGAACGGTGCCACCCAGACGTGCTCGCGGAACGACTCGACGGGATCGCGGCCGAAGAGTTGCGGCGTTTTGCCGTAGGCCACGCGCAGGCGGCGGTGCAACTCGGGAACCCAGGCGCTGCCCAGTTCGAGCGTGGCCACCTTCAGCTTGGGATGCCGATCGAACAAACCGTGGCAGATCATCGCCGCCATCATGTCGAAGATCGGGCGCTCCACCGCGACCGAGAGCACCTCGGTCAGCGGCGAGGTCTTCAGACCCATGTACTTGGTGCTCTCGCCCCAGTCGGAGAGGTACTTGGTGTAGCCAGCGTCGCCCGCGTGGATCGACACGATCGTGCCTGCCTCGGCCAATCGGGCCCAGATGCGATCGAACTTCGGGTCGGCCGGAGACGGTGAGCGACCGTAGGGACTGGCCGCAGGGCCGGCCTTCATGATCACCATTCGCGCTCCGAGATTGAGCACCCGATCGAGTTCGGCCTCTGCGGCGTCGGCATCGACCAACGTCAACATCGGCCCGGTGATGATCCGGCCGTCGCGGTCGTATCCCCAGTCGTCGTGTAGCCACTTGTTGTAGGCCCTAAAGATCGCCACAGCGGATTCGGGGTCCTCCTGCAGCATCTCCTCGATGCCCAACCCGAGGCTGGGAATGAGCCACGTCTGCTCGACGCCTTGCGCGTCGAGTCGGGCGACGCGCGCCTGGCGATCGCGATATTCGGGTTGAATCGCTTGCATCTCAACGATGTCGCGAATCGGCAGGGCATCGTGATTCATCGCCCGAAAGTACAGCTCCAGCGAGCCGGGGGCGCCGACGGGGTCGTAGGTCGGGTTGGGAACCACCGTCAGTTGCTTGCCGTGGATGATCACGGTTTTGCGGCCGTTGATGTCGGCCCAGCGAACGACGCTGCGAAACTCGGGTTCGAGGTGCCGGGTGAGACAATCACCCGGTTCGTAGTAGTGCTGATCGGCGTCGTAGATCGGGTAGTCGACGTTGGGTTCGATGATGTTTGGTGATTCGTCCAGCAAGGTCATCTTGTCCTCCGAGGGACGCAGCTAGCACGCTGGGATGGCACCAACGTCGTCCGCTTCGTAGTCTAGTTGACACTACCGTCAAGATGCTAGGTCGACGGTGTGAGATCTGTGCCACAGTTCGCTGACAGGGAGAGACATGACCATCACGTTGATCACCGGCTGCTCGAGCGGCATCGGTCTCGCTGCCGCCGTCGAATTTGCCCGCCAGGGTCATGCTGTCGTCGCCACGATGCGCGACCCGGTGCGTGCTGGTGCCCTGCGGGCAGCAGCCGAATCGTTCGGCGTCGAGCTTGACCTACGCACCCTCGACGTCGCCGACGACGAATCGGTGACCCGTTGTGTGGCTGGCGTGCTCGAGGACTACGGGGCTGTCGACGTAGTGATCAGCAATGCTGGTCTCGGCGTCGCCGGCAGCATCGAGGAAATTTCGATCGACGACTTTCGTCTCTCGTTCGAGACCAACGTGCTCGGTAGCGTGCGTCTGCTTCACGCCGTACTTCCCGAGTGGAGAGTTCGCCGCAAGGGTCGGTTTCTGGCCGTCAGCAGCATCGCTGGCGTACTCGGCCAGCCGTTCAACGATGCCTACTGCATGTCGAAGTTCGCGCTCGAGGGCATGCTGGAATCCTTGGCGCCGGTGGCCACCTCATTCGGTATCCACGTCTCGCTGATCGAACCCGGCCCGGTGGCGGGGGCGTTCGTCGACAACTCACGTGGCGCGTCGGCCTTTCTAGCGGGCTCGGTCGCAGATGACCCCTACAGCGCGCTGCGGCAGCGCTTCCAGGTCGTCCAACGCGCCGGCTATGCCCAGGCCCAGACCAACGAAGAGATCGCCGCTGCGCTGTGGGAAGTTGCGTCTGCGCAGCAGCCCGCCTTGCGTTATCAAACCTCGGAGATGGTCGCCAAGATGGTCGCTCGCAAGCTCAATGACGTCGATGGCCAGCGGGTGCTGAGCATGACCCGCCGCTGGCTGGCCCCGTCCGACTGAGGTGTTTGCTGAGGTGTTTTCCGTGCTGCTCAGGCGAGTTCGGGGATCAGCGGCGCGAAGCGATCGATGAATGGAATGGTCGTCGCCGGGTCACTCCACCCGGTGCGGCTGGCCCCGATGATCGTGCGGGTGATGCCCAGTTCCTTGTAGTGGTGCAGCGTGTCTGGCGTCGGGTCGCCGAAGGTAATCATCGAGATCGGGATCTCGCGGCCTTGTTCGGCGGCGATCTGGCGAAAACGCGCCACCTTCTTGGCGACGCCGTTGGGCACCGGTCCACCGAGCGCAGCGTCCATCGGCATCCACTCGTCGGCCCAGCGCACCGCGTGTTGCGTACCGAGTTTGCCCGCGGTCCCGAGCAACACCGGCGGATGAGGGCGTTGCACGGGTTTGGGGAACGACCAGACGGCATCGAAGTCGAAGAATTCGCCGTGGAACTCGGAGTCGTCCGTTGTCCAACAGGCACGCAGCGCGGCGACGCTCTCTTCGCAGGCGCGGTAGCGCTGGCGCCAGGCGATGTCGGGGCGGTGGTTCGCCAACTCCTCGACGTTCCAGCCGACACCGACTCCGAACAAGACGCGCCCGCCAGAGAGCAGGTCGAGCGTGGCGACCGACTTGGCCAGGTCGAGCAGGTGATGTTCGAGCACGAGGCAGACGCCGAGGCCGAGCTGTAGCCGGGTGGTGGCCGAAGCCGCCAGGGTGAGGCTGACGAAGGGATCCATCATCCGCCGATATTCGTCGGGCATCTCGCCGCCGGTTGGATAGGGGGTGAGCCGCGAGGCCGGGATGTGCGAGTGCTCGCCGATGAACAGCGACGTGTAGCCGCGGGCCTCGAGCTCGCGCCCGAGTACGTCAGGTCGCACATCTTCCGGCGTGTTCATTGTTGAAAAGCCGAGTTCCATTGTCAGTACCGTCCTCTGCGGGTCGAGATTCGGTCAGCGAAAGATATTACGAGGACGCTGGACGAATTCGTAGGGGATTCCGTTCGGGTCGGAGATGAAGGTGATCCACATATCTGGGACCGGGGTACCAGCGAGTTCGACCTGCATCGGCGGCCGATCGAAGATGGCGCCCGCAGCGCGGAGGTAGTCGTAGGACGCTCGGGTGTCGTCGACACCGATCGCAGCGCGGAAGATACCGGCGTGATATGGCTCGGAGTAGTGATCGCCATGCCCTGCTGGATTTCGCCACTCGATCAAGCGGACTTCGAAGGGCTCGTCGGGGAGACGCAACGTCGCAAATTCGGCATCGGCCTGGCCCTCGATCGCAGCGGGATGAGCGAGCGGGCCGACGAATCTGGCATCGTCGAACGAGCCGCTGGCGATGACCTCGAAACCGAGCATTTCGTAGAACGGAATCGACTCCGCAAGGCTGCGTACGGTGATGCGCAAGTGGTGTAGTTGGCTCTCGCCATCGTTTAACGCAGCGTCCTCGACGAGATCCAGGGTCACCTGGCGCGGGTCGAGCAGCGCCGCGTGGCGTTCGTCGAACGGCGAGTAGCCGTCGGCGAGAACGGTGCAGCCCGCGGCGCTGAGGCGAGCGATGGCCGTGTCCACCGAGGGGACGGCGAACCCGAGAGCCTTGATGCCGATGCGGAACGGGTCGGTCGATGGGCTGCCGACTGGTGTCGGGTCGTACCAACCCTGGACCTCGACCGCTGGGCTGGTGCGTGGCCCGCGTCGGTCGTAGACGAAGTTGCCCACTGAACGGACCTCGCCGTCGATGCCCAGGATCGCGCCGGAGTCGTAGCGGTCGGTGGTACGCATCACCTGCTTGAGATCGAGACCGTCGACCAGAAACTGGGCTACCTCTTGGTCGTCGGCGCAGCAGTAGCAAATGTGCAGGAAGCGGCGCGCAGGGTGCGCGATCGAGGGCTCGGTCATGTCGAGATTGTAACTTGACACTTGTGTCGAGTTGCCAGTCGAGGGTTGTCGCCTTCTCGGTGCCGTCGCGCTGCCTACTTGACGCTACTGTCAGATGGTCGCTTTTATCAGGGAGTTAGTTGATGTCGTACGAACCCACCGAGCACCTGCTCATCGAGCAAGACGGCGCTGTCGTCACGATCACGTTGAACAACCCGGAGATGCGCAACGCCTTTCTCGAAGATATGCACAAGGGCTTGCGCGAGATCTGGTGGGATCTCGCCGACGACGACTCGGTGCGCGCCGTGATCATCACCGGGGCCGGCAAGGCCTTCTCCGCTGGCGGCGACATCCCCGGTTTCATCAAGAGCTACGAAAGCCCCGACTATCGCCGCCGTTCGCTGCGCGGTGCCCGCCGATTGATGGAGGCCCAGGCCGAGTTCCCCAAGCCGGTCGTCGCTGCGATCAATGGTCCTGCGGTCGGCCTCGGCTGCAACCTCGCCTTGCTCAGCGACATCGTCTACATCGCCGAGAGCACGTTCATTGCCGACACCCACGTCAGCATCGGTCTGGTCTGCGGCGACGGTGGCGCGGTGTTCTGGCCGCTGTTGATGGGGTTGTTGCGCTGCAAGGAGTACCTGCTTACCGGCGATCGCATCCCGGCAGCCAAAGCTGTCGAACTCGGTTTGGCCAACTATGCCGTGCCCGATGCCGACCTGATGTCGTCGGCGCGGGCGATGGCCGAAAAGCTTGCCGCCCAGCCGCGCCAGGCAATGCAGGAGACCAAGCGGGCGCTCAACTTGCACCTGCAGGACTTCATTCTGCGTGCCGCGCCCTTTGCCCTCTCCGCCGAAGGTGAGAGCTTTGCCACCGACGACATCAAAGCGACCATCGACGGCTTCAAGCAGAAATAGCCGCAGCGATCATTCCCAGGCGGCGATCAATTCGTCGGCGGTGACGATCGTGGCGATCAGCGACAGCGAATTGGCGAGCACCGCCTCGCCGTACTCGCGCGGCAGACCGATCACAGCGTCACGCACGATCACCACTTGGTAACCGTGATCGAGCGCGCTCGAGCGCGCCGCCGAGGATGCCGAGATTCAACGACACGCCCATCAAGACGATCGTCTTGGTGCCGAGATTGCGCACCACAGCATCGAGCTCTGTGCCCGTGAACGGAGTCATGCCGTGCATCCGGGTGACCTCGATGTCGCCAGGTTGCACGTCGAGTTCGTCGACCAGATCCGCTCCCGTGCGACCGATGTCGGTGGGTTCATAGCCAACCTCGGCGCGCCGCTTGGCACCGATGGCGAAGATCTTGCAGTTGATTGCCTGCCCGGCGCCGTCGGCTCGGCCGCGGATTGTTTGGTGGACGATGTGCACCCCGTGCTGGCGAGCTGCAGCACAAACCCGTGCCGCCACGTCGAGCATGCCCGACTCGCGCACCGCGATCGGCAGCGCTGGCAGCAGGGCATCGTCACCGACGATGCCCTTTTGCAGCTCCATGGTGACGATCGTGGTGTGATCTGGATGGACCAAGGCGCGTAGGCGATCCGCAGTTGACATAGTCGTCAACCTAGTTGCCGCGTTGCCGGGGCAGCGAGATGCACACCCCTCGACGTCGTCTACCATTCGTGTTCAGGACTCACTTGACGATTTCGTCAAATCAGGAAAGGCGCGATCATATGGGCAATCAGTCATATGGCGACATTCGCACGCTGACACCGTCAGAACACTGGCAGCATTTCGAGAAGTCGTGGATCGCACTGCAGAGCTACACCTACCTCGGCAAGGGCACGCCGTACCTCGACATCGGTGTCACGAAGGAGGTGATGCCGTTGCGCCATGACATGCGCAATTCCACCGGCGGGGTAATGGCCGCGCCGCTGTGTATCGCCTGCCCGGAACCGTATTGGCGCGACGACGAGTGCGTTCCCGCGCCGGTGACGATGAGCTATTCGATCCTCGACCCGGCCCGTGACGTCGGCCGAGTAGAAGTACTGCGCGACGTCATCAGCGTCGGTCGGCAGATGGGTTTCAGCCGGGCCCGCATCGTCGACGCCAGCGATCACGAGCGCGTCATCGCCATCACCACCGGCAGCGGCGTCAGTCTTGGCGATGTGCCGCCCGGGTTCTATCTGGTCGACAACCCGGTCAACGACACCGCAGATTCCCCCGATCTCCCGCCACTGCGAGATGTCTTCCAGATCAGACCGCGAGCCGATGGCACCCTCGAGATCCCCAAGGTCACGCCGGAACTGTCATCCCCGCATTCGGCGTTGCACCTCGGGCCGATCAACATCGCCTTGGAGGCGGCAGCTATGGACGAATTGCAACGCACCAACGCTACGCCGGACTGGCAGGTCGAATCGTGGACGGTGCTGATGGTCAAGCCCGGTTATCACGGCCCCTTCGTCGCCAGCGCAGTCGTCGTCGGCGCCGGCGACCGGCTTGGCGTCGAGGCGACGATGATCGACGAGGGCAATCGTGGGCGAATCATCGCCAGCGCCTCGGCGACATTTCGCAGAGTGTCGTGACGATCCGGATCCGCAGATGAGCAGGTATGGCCGCAGCGAGTTGTTGCCGCGTCATGTCGAGGCGATCACGGCGGCGTGGCTGAGCGCGCTGCTGGCGCTTCGCTACCCCGGTATCGAGGTGCGCCATCTTGAAATCGTGGAGTGCAAGAGCAGTCACACCACCAAGCTGCGGCTCCGCCTCGATCTTAACGAGGTCGGTTTGGCCAATGGCATACCGGCACAGGTGTGTTTGAAAACCAATCTCTCGGGGCTGCGCACCGGCCCGATCTGTGAGCGCGAGGCCCGCTTTTATGACCTGGCGCTCGACGATCTGCCGATTCCCAACGCCTGGTACGCCGATTGGGATATCGACACGCGTGGCAACGGCTCGGGGAACGGCTTGGTGCTGATGGAGGACCTGACCGTGTCGCCCGGTGCCTTCGGCGCAAGTGACGACCACCTCGGCGTCGACGGTGTCGCCGCCGGACTGGAATCATTGGCGGTCATTCACGCTGCGATGTGGGGCGACCGCCGGCTCGATGACGCGGGAGATTGGCTTGCGGGCTCGATGGCCACCGACAACGACAGCGAGCAGGTGATCCAGTTCTGGCATTACATCCACTTCAATCTCAGCGACCCCGCCTACCAAGCCGTCGTGCCGGGCTGGGTGTACGACAATCCCGGCCTGATGAATCACGCCCTCGACGAGCTAGCGGCCGACGAACTCGGCTTCGCTGGGCCGCGCTGCCTGGTCCACGGTGACGCCCATCAGGGCAATAGTTTCCTGCGCGCTGATGGCCAGCGGATCTGGGTCGATTGGCAACTGGTCCGTCGAGGAAGCCCGTGGCGCGACGTCAGCTATTTCATGATCGGGGCACTGACGGTCGAGGAGCGTCGGGCCAACGATCGCGACCTGTTGGCGCACTACCGGCAACGACTGCTGGCCACTGGTACCGAAGCGGTGCCCGATGAAGATGAGGCCTGGCAACGGTTCATTCGCTGGCCGGCATACGGCACTCAGGCCTGGCTCGGAAACATCAACCAGTGGGGTCAGGGCAGCGGGGTGGAGATGGTCCGTCGCCAGTTCGCGGCCAGCGACGACTACGACACGATTGCGCTGCTGACGGGTGGCAAAGCGCCGCGCCGTCGCTTCGTACCTGGCCAGGGAGCGCTGCGCCTCGCTCCCGCACTACAGGAACAACTCGACGCACGCGCGCCGCTCAACCGGTGACCAGGGAGTACATCTGATCGGCACCGGCGGCGGCGACGGCCTGGCCGAGTTCGCCGCGCCATTGCTTGGAGGTGCCCCATTCATGACGCCACGACCACAGCCGTCGGGTGAGGTGATGGAGCGCGTACTCGCCGGTCACGCCCATCGCCCCGTGCGCCTGATGTGCGGCGCGGGTGCCGAGGCCGATGGCGTCGTCGACGATGACTCGAGCCGCAGCGACCTCGAACCGGCCGCCGCCGAGCGCAGCGGCGCGCACGGCAACGTCGGCGGCCATCGTCGCCCGCACCGCTGATTGCGCGGCGACCACCAGATGGTGCTGCACCGCCTGGAAGGTGGCGACGGGCTTGCCGAACTGGCGGCGTTCGCTGGTGTAGTCGACGGTCATCTGAGCCATCGCCTGCAGTGCGCCTGCGGCCATGATCACCCGTGACAGCGCTCCGCGCTGACGTGTGGCCTGCCAGGCATCGAACCCATCGACGACCGCGTGTTCGACATCGTCGAGGGAGAGCTCGCCGAGCACCCGGTCGCGTGCCTCGCCGGCAAGGTTGTTACCGACGACAAGTTCAACTTGGTCGGCTCGCAGCGAACAGATGGCCGATCCGGCGACGACGACGATGCGCTCGGCGTGGCGCGCCCAAGCGCCGATTCCGTCGACCCGCAGGCGTCCATCGACGAGTTCGGCGGGTTGTTCCACCACGCTCAATGCGCCGCCCGGTAGGGCGATGCCGGCGCGGGCCAGCAGCCAGCCGCCAAGTGCGGTCTCGGCTACGGGGGCGGGCGCCGCGAATCGTCCGACGGCACGCAGGATCGCGGCCAGGTCGGCGAGGGTGCCACCGGAACCGCCGCTGCTCTCCTCGATGCCGACCCACGGGAATCCGGCGTCGCTGAGTGCGCGCCACACATCGTTGGAGATTCCTGTCTGCTCGGCCTGGGCGATCTCGTCGAACGTGCAGGCCGAGGCCAGGAGGCGCTCGATCGTCTCGACAAGCAAGGGATCGGCGGCGCTCATCTCCCCCTCCCCGTTGGCCGCAGGCCCTTGGCGGCGACGGAGCGCAGCACCTCGTTGGTCCCGCCGCGAATGGTGAACGACGGTTGCGTCAACGCCGCAGTGACCAGCAGACGGCCGAACGTCGAGTGGTCGGCGGAGTTCGGGGCCTCATCGACGTAGGCCAACACGGCGGCGACGACGTCCTGTTCGAAGCGGGTGCCCATCTCCTTGACCAGCGATGATTCGATCGCCGGGGCACCGCCGTCGTCGATCGAGCGGGCGACGGAGAGCGACAGATGGTGAAGGTTCCAATAATTGGCGATGGCATTCCCGAGAAGATCTGCGAGGGCATCGTCGACGTTTGCGCCGTTCGCAGCGCGCCGCCGGAGCAGCTCCTCGACCAAGAGATAGCTGCTCAGCCAGCGGTCGGGGCCGCCGCGTTCATAGGCCAGCTCGGAGGTGTTCTGCTGCCAACCGAGACCGATCTCGCCGAGCACCAGTTCGTCGGGCACGAAGACCTGGTCGAAGACGACCTCGCAGAAATCGGCCGTACCGTCGATGAACGTGATCGGCGTCGCCGTCACCCGCGGATCGTTGAGGTCGACGATCAGCTGGCTCAGCCCTTGGCGTTTGTCGTCGACCTCGTCGCGCCCCGTCGTGCGGCAGAGCACGATGATCCAATCGAGTTCATGGGCGCTCGTTGTCCAAATCTTGGTGCCCTCGAGCACCCAGCCACCGCCATCGCGGCTGGCCTTCGAGGAGATCGAGGCCAGATCGCTGCCGCTATCCGGCTCGCTCATGCCGATACAAAAGCCCAGTTCACCCCGGCAGATCGCTGGCAGAAAGCGGCGCTTCTGTTCCTCGCTCCCGAATTTGGCGATCACCGGGCCGGATTGGCGATCAGCGACCCAGTGGTGCCCAACTGGGGCACCCCAACGCAGGAGTTGTTCGACGACGATGAAACGATCGACCGCTGATCGGGCGTGACCTCCGTACTCGGTCGGTAAAGCCATTCCCAGGTAGCCGGCTTCGCCAAGCCTGCGGGAGAAGTCGCGATCGATTGCCGAGTTGAACCCGAGACCTGGATGAAACGAGCCGCGCGGCAGTTCGCGCTGTAAAAAGGCGATCACCTCGGTCTGCAGGCGTCGTTCCGACTCGGTGAGCTCGACCGGGTGGAACTCGATCATCGCGCCGCCCTCAGATCCGTTCGATGATGGTGGCGGTGCCCATGCCCCCGCCGGTGCACATGGTGATCAACGCTGTGCTCAGGTCGCGCCGTTCGAGCTCGTCGAGCGCGGTCTGGATGAGGATGCCGCCGGTGGCCCCGATCGGGTGGCCGAGGGCGATCGCGCCGCCATTGACGTTGACCTTGGACGGGTCGATCCCGAGATCGCGGATCGTCTTCATCGGGATCGCAGCGAACGCTTCGTTGATCTCCCAGAGGTCGATGTCATCGACGTTCATGCCGGCGCGCTCAAGGCATTTCCTCGACGCGGGGCCCGGCGCGGTGAGCATGATCACCGGCTCGGCACCGGCCACGGCGCTCATCACGATGCGTGCCCTGGCCTTCAAGCCGTGGGCCCTGGCATAGTCGGGGGAGGCCAGCAACACGGCACTGGCCCCGTCGACGACGCCGGAGGAATTGCCGGCATGGTGGACATGCGAGACGCCGTTGATCTGCGGGTAGACCTGCGCGCACATCTCGTCGAACGACGTCTCGTAGCCCTCGAAGACATGCCCGCCCATCGTTGCGAACGAGGCCTTCAGTCCACCCATCGCCTCGATGGTGCTCCCCGGGCGGGGGAACTCGTCAACGGCCAGCGCGAGCGAGCCGTCCGGGTTGTGAATCGGCACGACACTGCGATCGAAGCGACCCTCGGCCATTGCCACCTGGCAGCGGTTCTGGCTCTCGACGGCGAAAGCGTCGACGTCTTCGCGGCTGAATCCTTCGAGGGTGGCGATCAGATCGGCGGAGATGCCCTGCGGCACCAGCGGGAAGGCTTCGCGCAGCGCTGCGTTGCCGGAGGTGAAGTCGGGCGGCCGGTCGTCGACAGGCCAGCGTGACATCGACTCGATTCCGCCGCCGACGACGAGATGCTGATGTCCAGCCTGGATACCCATCGCCGCGAAACTGATCGCTTGTTGGCCGGAGCCGCAGAAGCGATTGAGGGTGACACCGGGGACTTCGACGGGCCAGCCGGCAGCGAGCACCGCCATCCGTGCGATGCAGGCTCCGTGGTCACCGGCCGGGTTGCCGTTGCCGATGATGACATCGTCGACGTCACCGGAATCGATGCCGGTTCGCTGCTCGAGGGCGTTGAGCGTCTGCGCCAACAGCTCCTGGGGATGGATGTGGTGCAGCGACCCGTTCGACTTGCCCTTACCGCGCGGCGAACGAACGCCGTCGATGATCCACGCCTCGGTCACGAGATGTCGCTCATCTTGGTGCGCGGTCGCGCCTGGGCGAGCAGGCCGCGGATGATTCCGTCGATCTCGTGCGGATCTTGCGGTGGCTCGGTGGTGTGCGGACCGCGATGCCAACCCTCGGCGATGCCAAGTATCTGGCCGGAGGATTCGATCACCTGACCGGTGACGTCGCCGGACTGCTCTGACGCCAACCAGGTGACCACCGGGGCTACCCACTCGGGACCGAAGCGGCCGACCATTTCCTCGGGCAAACCGAGGTCTTCAGTCAGACGGGTGAGTGCGCCCGGGGCGATGGCATTGGCGGTGACGCCGTAGCGGGCCAGTTCCTCGGCGGCGATCAAGGTGAAGGTGGCGATGCCGCCTTTGGCCGCGCCGTAGTTCGTCTGCCCCGGGTTGCCGTAGATCCCCGAGACCGAGGTGGTGTTGATCAGGCGTGCGTTGTTGGTTGCGCCGGCCTTGGCGCGATGACGCCAATACTCCGAGGCGACCCGCGACGGCGCCCAGGTACCTTTGAGATGCACCTTGATTACGGCGTCCCACTCTTCCTCGGCCATCGAGAAGAGCATGCGGTCGCGCAGGATGCCCGCGTTGTTGACGACCACGTCGAGGCCACCGAAGGTGTCGACGGCGGTCTTGATCATTTCCGTCGCGTCGACGAGCGAGCTGACGTCGCCGACGTGGGCGACCGCCTCGCCGCCGAAGGCTTTGATCTCATCGACTACCTGTTGCGCTGGGCCGGCGTCGGCCCCCGTGCCGTCGCGGCTGCCACCGAAATCGTTGACCACGACCTTTGCCCCTTCATGGGCCAACATCAGGGCGTATTCACGTCCGATACCTCTTCCGGCACCGGTAACCACGCACACTCGACCATTACACATCTTGTCTGTCACGCCGACAGTTTAGGACAGTTGACGAATATGTCAGAAACCGAGCGGGTGATCGGGCAACTTCTTTTCAGCTGGCAGGTTGACGAGCGAGGCACCACACGGCCTCGGCCATCTGGATGACAACCGCATCGCGATCGACAGCCTCGCGGTACAACTCGCCGTAGCGCCACACCCGTTCGAACATCGCCATCAGAATCAGGCCCAACGAGGCGGGTTCGTTACTCGTTTTGCCCGTGCTGGCCAGGACTGCTGTGCCAAGGCTGCGACACAGGACGTTGTAGCGGCGCATGCCAGCCACGCGGATTTCCTCGTCTTCCATGGCGGCCACCGGCCAGGCCATCGAGAAAGCACCATGGGTATCGAGCGAGTCGATGAACTCGCGCACCCAAATCCGCAGCGCAGCCCGCGATCCAGAATATTGCGGGTAGCGATCGATCAACGCTTGGGTCTCGCTGGCCGCGTTCGCTCCGACGGCGAGCAGCACGTCACGCTTGGTCGGGAAGTAGGTGTAGAACGAGGCGCGCGACACCCCGGCGACGCGGGCGATCTCGTCGATCGTCGTGCCCGCGTAGCCGCGGGTCAGGAAAACCTCTCGTGTCGCATCGACAATCCGCGCGATCGTGCGTTGGGCCCGGGGCCCGAGGTCGCCGACCGGCTGACGCCGTGTCGCCGGGGCGAGGAACGGATCACCATCGTTTGCTGTCGGCGCGATTGTCGTTCGGGTTCCTGGCACGACTTGATGTTACTGTCAGGTCGGCCGGTGGGGGGTGAGGTCGGGTCGAGGAATTCGATCCGAAAAGTTGCGAGCCCTCGCGCCTGCATCTCAAGCGCAGGAGAAACGTGATGGAACATGTTCGGGTCGACGTCGTCGAGCGCATCGCCACGGTCACCCTTGATCGTCCGCCGGTGAACGCCCTCGACTATCGGATGTTCGAGGAGTTGGCGGCGACAATGGAGCAGCTGAGCTCGCACCGTGACGCATCGGTGATCGTGTTGCGCGCCGCCGAGCGAGCGCGCCTGTTCTGCGGCGGGGTCGATCTCAACGACTCCCCCCGGCGGCACCGCCCGGACGGCCGACCAGCCGACGGCGAACCGCAAGGCGATGCCCGCGATCAGGTCGATCCCGGTCGCATCGCCAGGCGCTGTTTCGCTTCGATCTTCGAGTGTGGTTTGCCGGTGATCGCCGCTGTTCACGGCAAGGTCATCGGTGCCGGCGTGGCGATCGTTGCCTCCTGCGATCTTGTTGTCGCTTCGCACGAGTGCAGCTTCGCGTTGACGGAGATCAACGTCGGGGTGCTCGGCGGTGTTCGCCACGCCCAACGACTGTGCGGCGCTCACCTCGCCAAGCGCATGTTCCTCACCGGTGAATATGTGACCGCGGAGGAGATCTTCCGACGCGGCGGGATCGAGGCAGTCGTGCCACCAAGCGAGCTGATTGCCTCGGCGATGGCGCTCGCCGCGACGATCGCGGCGAAGAGCCCGATCGCCGTACGCCTTGCCAAGGAGTCGGCCAACCGGGTTGAGTCGATGTCGTTGCTCGACGGCTATCGCACCGAGCAGGACTACACCCAGCGGGTCAAACGCCACGCCGACTCCGAAGAGGCTCGGCTGGCCTTTGTCGAACGCCGTCCTGCTGCGTTCCGCTGGGAGTGACAGCTATGTCTGCCAACGATGCGGCAGAGATCGATATCGCGGTGGTGCGACAGGCGATCGCCGCGATGAGCGCGCTCGACATCCCCACCGTGTTGGCCCTGCTCGCCGATGAGTTCGTGCTCGAATTGCCGTTCCGCAGCGATGGAGGCCCTCGTCGCCTTCACGGCGAGAACGCCCTAGCTTTCGTCGCCGGGCTGGCCAAACTGCTCAGCGAACTGAACTTCACCGATGTCGTCGTCCACGGTGCGCTGCCGTCGGGTCTCATCGTCGCCGAATACGCCAGCAACGGCCTCACCCGCTCCGGGCGCGGCTATCTCAATCGTTACGTCGCGTTCTTCGCCGTCACGCACGGCCGCATCGAAGTGTGGCGGGAGTACTTCGATCCCACCGTGGTCGCCGAGGCGTTTCCGTCCCGCTGAACTCAGGTGTTGGGCACCTTGAACGCGGCCCCGTTCCAATAGTCGCGCTGTTCACAGATCTTGCCATCGCGCAGCTTGCCGATCGACACGCCGCGTATCCTCATCGGCTGCATCACCCACTCGACGGCAAAGGCATCGTCGGTGGTTACATCGTTGACGTAGTCGAACCGCGCATTTGGCACGTTGTCGAAGGAGGCTTGGACGAACGTGCGCAATTGGGCCAACCCTGTGGCCCCGTGCTTGATCGTCGTGTCCTCGTAGACGATGTCGTCGCTGAAGAAGGCGATGACGCCATCGAGATCGAGGCGATCCCAGGCGGCGAAATAGTTCTTGAAGAAGTCGCTCATTGTGTTCCTTTCACGTGCGGCTCTTTGGGCAGTCCGAGGATGGACTCGCCGATGATGTTGCGTTGCACCTGGCTCGTGCCGGCATAGACGGTTCCGGCGGCGGCGTTCATCAGCAGTACGTCGATCCACGAATTGGTCGAGTTGGCTGCTCCCGGTTCGTCGGTGCGGAAGTGCTTGAACGGCTTGCGGCCCTCGCGGACCATCGCCCGGGCCCCGAGCAACTCGACGGCCAGGTTGGTGGACTGCTGGTGATACTCGCTCCAGTACAACTTGGCGATCGAGGATTCAGGGCCGATGTGGCCGTCACGCAACACCTGGGTGAGGATCCGATAGCCGAGGAATCGCATGATCTCGACCTTGGTATGGCACCACGCCAGCCGGTCACGAACGATCGGGTCATCGGCGCGCTCACTGTCGCGAGCGAGTTGCACGATGCGGTCGAGTTCGGCGCGAAAAAGATCGGGTTTGTCGCCGCTTCCTCGCCACGCTCCAAGCCGAGCAAACTGTTGGCCACCTTCCAGCCCTCGTTGATCGGACCGATGGTGTTGGCCACGGGAACTCGGGCGTCGGTGTAGAACACCTCGCAGAATTCGTCGTCGCCAGTCAGTGTTCGAATCGGCCGCACCTCAATTCCCGGGTTCGGTAACTCGCAGAGGATGAAGGAGATACCGCGGTGTTTGGCGGCGCTTGGATCGGTGCGGGCGAGGGTGAACACGCCGGTTCCCTCGACGCCGCGCGAGGTCCAGATCTTTTGCCCGTTGAGCACCCATTCGTCGCCGTCGCGCTCCGCTCGCAGTGACAACCCAGCGAGATCAGAACCGGCGTTGGGTTCGCTGTAGCCCTGGACCCAGGTGGCCTCACCGGAGACGATGCCGGGCATATATCGAGCTTTCTGCTCGTCGGTGCCCCATGCCAGCATCGTGTTGCCGAGCATTTTGACGCTGGTGGTGTCGGCGACGCGATAGATCGGTACTCCCGCCTTGGCGAACTCTTCGGCGAGCACCACCTGGTGCAGCTTGCCGAGACCACGCCCGCCGTACTCGACGGGCCAGGTGACGCCGATCATGCGGTGCTCGGCCAGGGTGCGCCGCCACTTCGTCGTGAACGCCTCGGCCTCTTCACGCTCCAACGCTCCGACGCCGCGCCAATCGGCTGGCAGGTTCGCCGCCAGGAACGCTCGAACCTCATCACGCCACTGCTCGGTTTCAGGCGGGAATGCGAGTTGCACGACGAATCACCAGGTTCATGAGGTTCACAAGGTGCCGATGCGCGGCACGACTCCGCTGGACTGCAGTCGACGACCGATCTCATGTTCAAGCGTTCGCCAGTCGCCGAATTGCCGATCGAGCGCATAGGTCCGGCGCAAAAACCCGGGGAACTCATGCTCGTAGGTGAACCCGATCGCGCCGTAACACTGTTGCGCCTGGGTGCAGGCATACTCGGCGGCTTGGCCGGCCATACATTTGGCGATCAACGCGGTCCACGGATCACGGTCGAGGCCCGCCTCGGTGGTGAGGTGGCTGGCGCCGATGACCATCGCGTGGGCGCTGGCCAGGCGGTGTTGCAGTGCTTGGAAGACTCCGATCGGTTTGCCGTATTGCACGCGGTCTTTGGTGTAGGCGACGGCCGAGGCGGTGACGTGGCGGCCGATGCCGACGAGTTCACAGGCCATCAACCAGCGTCCCATTGTCTTCAGCGCTTGGAAAGTTGCGGTGCTGACGGTTTCGTCAGCAGTCGAGCCGTCGCTGAAGGTCAGCGTGACCGCGTCCGCCGCTCCTAGGGCGACCGAGGCCACGCTCTGACGAGCCGTGAGGTCGCTGTACTGGCGGGCCAGCGTTGGCCCGAGCGCGTCGGCGTTGGAGAGCGTGTCGCCCTTGACCTCGAACAGCGTGCGCAGCGCGGTGGCGGCATCGGCCTCGACGACATCGTCCCACCCGAGCGCAGCGAGGCGATCGGCCAAGGGGAGCGATGACGTCTCGGTGAGCACCTCGGCAAGGCTGACGCGCAGCATCGCCAGGGTGTCGGCATCGAGGTTGGTTCGTGAATCGGTACGCATGGTTGGTTCCTTCAATCCCGAGGCATGCCGAGCACGCGTTGGGCCACCAGGGTTCGCTGAATCTCCAGCGAACCGCCATAGATCGGTGCTGCGCGGCTGTACAGAAATTCGGAGAGCATCCAATGCAGCTCCGGGTCGGTTTCCAGGCGTCCGTCGAGGTGCTCGCGCACCGCGTTCCAGGTCGCTGTCTCGGCATCGATCAACAGCAGTTTGTCGATCGATACCTCGGGTCCCAATTGCTCCTCGTGGGCCAGTCGTTCGACGGTGTCGCGGGTGTGTAGCCGCAGGGCGGCGGACAGGGTGTAGGCGTGACCGATCGAGGCCGAGTGGCGCTCGTCGGTGGCACCGGCCCAGGCGATGGTTTGTTCGAGGCGTTTGTGGAATCGACCCTGCTGGATCCAACCCCAGGCGCCGCGTTCCCATTGCAGCATGTACATGGCTACCGCCCAGCCCTGTCCGAGTTCGCCGATCACCCGTTCCTTGGGCAGGTAGGCGCCGTCGAGGAAGATTTCCGAGAAGTGGTTCTCTCCATCCTGGGCGCGGATCGGGCGCACCTCGGCACCGTCTTGGTCGAGGTCGACGAGCACCATCGTCAAACCCTTATGCCCTGGCCCACCGGAACGGGCAAGCAGAACGGATCGCTGCGACAGATGGCCAAACGTCGACCACACCTTTTGGCCGTAGAGCCGGTAGCCATCGCCGTCCGGTTCGAGGCGCGTGCGCAGCGAGGCCAGGTCGCTACCCGCGTCGGGTTCACTGAAGGCCTGCGCCCACATGTCGTCGCCGCGCAGCAGGCCGGGGAGAAGTTCGTCGGCGAGGTGAGGAGCGAAGACCAACAGCACAGGTACCAGGATCTCCAGTGTGCAGAAAGGCTCGGGAATCTGGATGTCGTGGTCCCACAGGGTCTGGAACATCGCCGCCCGAAAGCGGGGGTCGCCGCCGAGTCCACCGGCGGTAGTCGGCCAGCCGAGACGCGACCATCCCTCGTCGAACAGCAATGCCTGCAACCCGGACAAGTGCGCCGTGCTGTGCTCCAAGCTCGGGGCGCGATAGCCGATGAACGGAGCAAACCTGGCGTCGCTGCGGATGAAGTCGCCGAGTGCGGTGGCGTAGGCCACGGGTGACTCGAAACGTGTGGCGTCGAGCGTGGTCATGCTTGGCTCCGGATATAGGTGCTGGCGAATCCCTCGATGAACTCCGATGCAGCAGGGGCGGCGACGGTCGGCCCGGGAACGACAATCCAGGTGACACCGACCTCGGCCAGGCGGGCGAGGTTGTCGCGATGGCGTTCGACGTCGGTGGACAGGTCGAACACCGTGCCGTCGGTGTAGGCCATGGCGATATCGAGCTGATCGAATCGTTCACCTGCATAGGACTTGAGCAGCGTCAAACGCTCGATGAAGTCGTCGGTCGAGCTGATCTCGGGCGATCGAACGGTGGAGAACATCCCTGCTGGGCCGGTCAAGGGCATCCATCCTTGGGCCCGTTCGGCGACACGGCGAAGCGTGAGTTTGGCGTTGCCGCCGATCCAAATGGGAATCGGGATCTGCACGGGGCGAGGGCGACCAATGGTGCCTTTGGCGCTGAAGTGGCGGCCGTCGTAGTCGAAGGCATCACCCGACCAGTGCTTGGGCATGACCTCCAAGGCTTCGTCGAAGAGGTCGTTGCGCTCGTCGAAATCGACGCCGAGGGCGAAGTATTCGGCCTTGAGATAGCCGGTGCCGACGCCGAGAATGAACCGTCCGTTCGACAGCTTGTCGACTGTTGCTGCACTTTTGGCCAGCGACAACGGGTTGCGGTAGGGCAGCACGGCCAGATAGGTGAGCAGCTTGAGCTCACTCGTCACGGCCGCCACATGACCGAGGGCGACGAACGGATCGAGGCTCTGATGGCCGCCCGATTGCAGCCAGCGCTCGGTGGGAGCCGGGTGCTCGGTGAAGGCGAAACCCTTCCACCCGGACCGTTCGGCGTGCACTGCCAACTCGGCCACGGGACCGGCGTCGAGCATGTCGCCGTCGATGCCGTGGAAGTCGGGATATTGGAAGATGAAACGCATGCGAGCCCCTTTCTGACAGCAGCGACACTAACGCACGCAGAACTTGACACTTGTGTCGAGTTGACCGGTCAGCGCATCAAACGGCGATAGAGCTCACGACTTTCCTCGGTCGCTGCTCGGTATTCCACGCCGACATCTTCCGTCGCCACGAGCGCCGACTCGTGGTCGCGCACGTCCTCGATGCTCAGCTCGGCGTCGTCGAATCCGTCGCTGACGCGCATCGCGAAACGCGCCACGCGGCCGCCGGCGGCACTGAGTATCTGCCCATTGAGGGTGCAGCGCTCGTTGGCCAGCCAGGCGACAACCGGTGAGACGAGCTCGACATCGAGCCGACGTGACCAGGTGTCGCCGGTGCCGTCCTTCCAGGCTTTGGGAGCGATTGCCGATGTCGCCGCCATCGCCGTATAGGCGAGCGGAGCGATGGCATTGACGTTGATGCCGTGTTGCGTGCTCTCAAGCGCCAGGCTGCGGGTCAAGCCGTAGACCCCCGCCTTGGCTGCGGCATAGGCGCTGGAACCGGCGACGCCGAGCAGGCCCGAGTTGGAGGTGGTCGAGACCACCCGGCCGTAGCCATGGGCGACGAAGTGCGGCCAGGCCGCCTGTGTGACGAGAAAGGTGCCACGCAGGTTGACGGCCACAACCTGATCCCACACCGCCGCCGACATCTCGCTGAATGGTGCCGATCGCAACAGGCCGGCGTTGTTGACGACGACGTCGATGCGCCCAAACTCGGCGATTGCCACATCGATCGGAAATCGAGCACCAACCTCGGTGGAGATATCGCTTGGGGCGCTGACCGCTCGACCGCCAGCGGCGATGATCTGACCCACCTGCTCGGCGGCGGCCTTCTCGTCGAGATCATTGACCACGACCGCAGCGCCTCGGGAGGCCAGCAACCTGGCGTGCGAGGCCCCCAGCCCACCGCCGCTCCCGGTGACGACGGCGACTCGCCCATCAAAGCGCGCAGATTCCAAGTCATCCCCCGACGTAGGAGGCGAGGTGTTGGCCGGTGAGTGTCGAGCGGGCGGCGATCAGATCGGCAGGGGTTCCTAGGAAGACGATTTGGCCGCCGTCGTGGCCCGCACCAGGACCGAGGTCGATGATCCAGTCGGCGTGAGCCATCACCGCCTGATGGTGCTCGATGACGATCACTGACTTGCCGTCATCGACCAACCGATCGAGCAGGCCGAGCAACTGCTCGACGTCGGCCAAGTGCAAACCGGTCGTCGGCTCATCGAGTACGTAGATCCCACCTTTATCGCCCATCCGCGTCGCCAATTTGAGTCGCTGACGCTCGCCGCCGGACAGCGTCGTCAACGGCTGGCCGAGGCTGATATAGCCAAGCCCGACATCGACCAGGTGGGTGAGAATCTCGTGCGCTGCCGGGAGGCGGGCTTCGCCTGCGGCAAAGAACGCTTGGGCCTCGCTGGCTGACATCGCCAGCACCTGGCTGATGTCGCAGCCACCGAAGTGATACTCCAATACCGCCGCCTGATAGCGCTTGCCCTCACACTCATCACAGGTGGTGGACACCCCGGCCATCATCCCCAGGTCGGTGTAAATCACCCCGGCACCGTTGCAGCCTGGGCAGGCGCCCTCGGAGTTGGCGCTGAACAGCGCTGGCTTAACCCCGTTGGCCTTGGCGAAAGCCTTGCGGATCGGCTCCAGCAGACCCGTGTAGGTCGCCGGATTGCTGCGTCGCGAACCCTTGATCGCCGCCTGATCGACAGCGACGACGCCGTCACGTTTGGCCACCGAACCGTGGATCAGCGAGCTCTTGCCGGATCCGGCAACCCCGGTAATGACGACCAACACGCCAAGGGGAATGTCGACGTCGACGTTGCGCAAGTTGTTGGCCGTTGCGCCGCGGATTTCGAGCGCCCCAGCGCCCGGTCGAACCGCCGCTTTCACCGTAGTACGGTCGTCGAAGTGCCTGCCGGTGATCGTGTCGCTGGCTCGAAGCCCATCGACCGTGCCCTCAAAACACACTGTGCCACCCGCCGCGCCGGCACCCGGCCCGAGGTCAACGACGTGGTCGGCAATCACGATCGTCTCCGGCTTGTGCTCGACAACCAACACCGTGTTGCCCTTGTCGCGCAGCGCCAGCAACAGCCCATTCATCCGCTGGATGTCGTGGGGATGCAACCCGGCCGTCGGTTCATCAAAAACATAGGTGACGTCAGTCAGCGACGAACCCAGGTGGCGAATCATCTTCGTGCGTTGTGCCTCACCGCCAGACAGCGTGCCCGACGGTCGTTCGAGGGAGAGATAGCCGAGCCCGATGTCGGCGAAGGATTGCAGGTTGTGGGCAAGGGTGGACACGAGCGGCGCCACCGTTGGCTCATCGATGTCGGCGACCCAGGTTGCCAGATCGCTGATCTGCATCGCGCAGGCCTCGGCAATGTTGATCCCGTTGATTCTCGACGAGCGAGCGGCGTCGTTTAGTCGGCTGCCAGCACAGTCGGGGCAGGTCGTAAACGTGATCGCCCGCTCGACGAAGGCGCGGATGTGCGGCTGCATCGCCTCGACATCCTTCGACAGAAACGACTTCTGGATCGTCGGGATCAACCCCGAGTAGGTCAGGTTGATGCCATCGACCTTGATCTTCGTGGCGTCTTTGTGGAGCAGGTCGTCGAGCTCTTTCTTGGAGTATTTGGCGATCGGCTTGTCGGGGTCGAAGAAACCGCAGCCGTTGAAGATGCGCCCATACCAACCCTCCATGCTGTAGCCGGGAATCGTCAGCGCCCCCTCGTTGAGCGACTTCGAAGCGTCGTACAGCTGAGTTGGGTCGAAATCGCTGATCGCCCCTATGCCCTCGCATTTCGGGCACATGCCGCCGGCGCGGGAGAACTCACGCTTTTCCACCTTCTTGCCAGCACTGCCTTTGTCGATGGTGATCGCGCCAGCGCCGCGCACCGAGGCGACGTTGAAGGCGAAGGCGTTCGGCGGGCCGATATGCGGCGAGCCGAGGCGGCTAAAGAGGATGCGCAGCATGGCGTTAGCGTCGGTCGCCGTCCCGACCGTCGATCGGGTGTTGGCGCCCATGCGCTCCTGGTCGACGATGATCGCCGTGGTCAAACCGTCGAGGACATCGACATCGGGACGGGCCAGAGTCGGCATAAACCCCTGGACAAAGGCGCTGTAGGTCTCGTTGATCATCCGCTGCGACTCGGCGGCGATGGTGCCAAAGACCAACGAACTCTTGCCGGATCCGGACACGCCGGTGAACACGGTCAGGCGGCGCTTGGGAATCTCGACGTCGACAGCTTTGAGGTTGTTGACGCGAGCGCCGTGGACGCGGATGACATCGTGGCTGTCGGCGACGTTCGATCGGTGGGATCCGGCGGAGTGCGGCTGTAATTCGGTGGCCTGGCCCATGGATCCCATCTAAGCCGATGCGCTGACGCTTTGGTGACTCACTCTGCGATCCTCAGCGCACTGTCTCGATGCCCTGAGGCTCGCAGACGCGTCACGTACGGGAACATGAGCGCTCGGCCGGAGGCAGCTGGGCAGCTACGGTTGTCGCCGTGGCGACCCCTGAGTTCCCGGTACTCGGCCGATGAGAGCGTTGGTGCAACGCGTCGAACGGGCGTCGGTCACGGTCGACGGCGAGGTCGTCGGGGCGATCGGGCAGGGCCTTTGTGTGCTGGTCGGGGTGACCCACAGCGACAGCGAGGCGATCGCTCGCAAGCTGGCCGACAAGATCTGGAACTTGCGGGTGTTCGACGACGAGGCCGGGGTGATGAACCGCTCGGCAGCAGATCTCAATCGTGACGTGCTGATCGTCAGCCAGTTCACGCTCTATGCCGACACCTCCGCCGGACGCCGGCCGAGCTATGTCGCCGCGGCCCGCCCCGAGCAGGCGGAACCCTTAATCGACGTGCTCGCCGATCAGCTCCGCAATGTCGGTGCCACCGTGGCGACGGGTCGCTTTCGGACGGAAATGCAGGTTGGCCTTGTCAATCAAGGGCCGGTCACTGTACTTCTGGAGGTCTAGGCGCAGCAGCAGCCAGCTGATTGCCAACATCGCGGCCATCAATGCCACCCAAATGATGTCGCCGAGGTCGGTGTACCAGGTTTGACCTTGGCGCAACGGCACCTGGTAGATGATCACCTCGGCCTCGCTGACGCTCGTGCGGCTGAAGACATCGCCGTTTGGAGAGATGAACGCCGAGAACCCGGTCGGCGCGGCCTGCACCACCCAGCGGCCAGACTCGATGGCTCGCAGTCGTGACGAGTTGATCTGCTGCGTCTGCAAAACGGTCCAGGTGTAGCTGGAACCGTTGGTCGGATTGAGCAGCATTTGGCCGTCGCGGCTGACTCCATCGCGCACCCGACCACCAAAGAAGATCTCCCAGGAGATCGCCACGGCGACCGGCGTTCCGTCGGGCAAGGTGAGAACCGCCGGTTGCGTGCCTGCCGTGGCGTCGCGCGGGACGAGATTTGTCGGTGCGCCGATCGCGTCGAGTAGGCCGCGCATCGGCATGTATTCGCCGAACGGCACGCGCCGCACCTTGTCGTAGCGACTGATCACATCACCGTCGGGAGAGACGACAACTTGGGCGTTGACGAAGTGGGTCGGACCATCATCCTCGGTGATACCCACCAAAATCGGCGCATCCAGCCGCCTCGCTTGGCGAGCTATCGCCTTCAATTCGTCGCTGTCGGTGAACAGAATGTCGTCGACATCGACCACGTTCTCCGGCCACACCACCATGTCGACTCCCTTGTCGACGCCAATCAACTTAGTTTGATCGAGGTGTCGTCGGAAGACCTCAGAAGCGTCGGAGCTGATCGCCCGGGTGCCTTGTTCGCCGCCACCTTGCACCACGGCGACGACCAGCGCCTGGCCGTTGTCGTAGCCGCTCGGGCTGACCGCGCAGATCGAGCCGACGACCAAGAGGATGCCCAGCGCGGCAACGAGCACCGTGTCCATGCGGCGGCGGGCGAAGCCGATGATGAACCCGATCTGCAGGGCGAACCAGGTGAGCAGTACCGCACCACCAAGCCGGGCGATCACCGCAATCGGTGACACGCTCTGGCTGATCGCCAAACTGGCCAGCGGCACGCCACCAAAGGGGAAGACGAAGCGGATGGCCTCGGCGATGGCATGTGCCGCTGGTCGTCCGATGATGCGCCATCTGCCACGAGGAGCTGCAAGCGCGGCGAGGCCGTGCAGGGCAGAGAAAATGAGCGTGGCGACGATGTAGCCGGGTGGGGTGAGAAACCACATCCAGGCCATGCCAGGCGCGAGCCAACCGAGTCCAAAGGAGAACCCGCCGATAAACCGCACCCGTCGAGAGGGCCAGTCACCAAGGGCTAACTCGAGTGCGGCGATGCCAAAAAAGGCCAAGGGCCAGAATCCCCATGGTGGAAGCGATGCCGCCACCAATAAGCCGCCGAAGAACCCAAGAAATGGGCGCGTCCTATCCATCGATACTCAGGTTGCCAATTCGAGGTGAATAACGATGCGATACCGAGTCGAGCCAGCGGGGTGGCAGGCAAAGAGCGTCGCCGTCGTCGCCGGTGTCTGGGCCAGGACGAC
The DNA here is from genome assembly GCA_963732585.1 of uncultured Acidimicrobiaceae bacterium. GTDB lineage: Bacteria > Actinomycetota > Acidimicrobiia > Acidimicrobiales > Ilumatobacteraceae > WLMZ01. Next base: position 251,663 of record CAVSZY010000005.1, read on the forward strand.
ATCGGCCTGATCGGGGGTAACGATTTGCGACGCCGTCACGCGATAGACGAACCGCCCGCCGTCGTTGGTGAAGACCACCTCATCGCCAGCGACGAGTTGGTCGACGTTGCGAAACGGGCGAGAGTGGCTGGTGCGATGGCCGCCGATCACCATGTTTCCGATTTGGCCAGGTAGCGGCGTGCCGGGCCAGTGTCCTGGACCGCGATCGAGCGTCGTCAGGCGGATGCCTTCGTACATCGTTTGGCTGACATTCAGTTTGGGGATCTCCAACGTGCCGAGGGCGATCACCGGTTCTGCGCCGCGGGTGTCAGCGGGCGGGGCGATGGGGGTGGCGGGAATGTAGAAGGCGGGCACCGTTGGCGCTGGCGTGGCCGGTATCGGCGGCAGCGTGGTCGTCGTCGTCGCAGCGACGGTCGTCGTCGGCGCCAGGGTTGTCGTCGGCGCCAGGGTGGTCGTCGTCACAACGGTGGTCGTCGTTGTCGCAGCGATCGTCGTGCTCGTGGTGGTCGGGGCGAGGGTGGTGGTCGCTGCGGGCGTGCTCTGCAGTGGTGCCGCGGCGACTCGTTCAGCGCCTTCGGCCAACGGATGCGAGCGCGCGCAGGCCCCAAGGCCAACGAACATCAGCAGAAGCGCTGACCTGAGTACAGACTGCCGCACTTGCACCTCTCTAGTCTTGCAGCGTGTTCAAGAAAGCACACACAGCGGCCGCCGATTTATTTGCGTCCGCAATGCACGCTGGAATTCCAACGCCATTGAAGCTTGCGCCTGCTGTGAAGATACCCGCTGCATCACGCCGCAGCGAGGCCTCAATCGTCGCCACCCGCTGACGATGGCCGGGGCGGTATTGCGGAAACGCCGCTGGCCAACGCCCAATTCGGGACTCGATCGGTTCGACGGCGATGCCGGTGTGCATGCCGACCTCGTCGATTACTGCGGCCATCAGCGACTCGTCGCTGCGCTCGGTGACGTCGTTGCCCTCACGCCCCAATGAGACCCTGAGCAGGATCGGGCCTCGATTCCAATGGGCCCACTTGCTGCTGGCAAACGACGCTGCCGTCACCCAACGTTGCGCCGGTTTCGTGACGAGATATCCGCTGCGCTGCAGGAACTCTTCTGGCCAAGTATCTCTCGGCAAGGTCATCGTCACCATCACTACGCCGGCATGCTCGCTGCGCGCCAGAATCTTGCCGGCGTCGGCGCTGACCGCCTGCACCAGGGCAGCGACCTGTCGTGCCGGTGCGGCGCTGATCACGGAATCGAAGACTTGATCGTTCACCCGCCAGCGCCCGCCGTCCGCTTCGAGGCTGGTGGCCGGGTTGGCGGCCAAAATGGTCCCACCCGCTGCCGTGATCGCCAGCGCAAGTGCGCTGATCAGCGAGCCCATGCCGTTGATCGGCGCGGCGAAGATCGGTCCGCCGTGTGCCGACGCTGCGGCCGCGGCGCGGGTGGATCTGGCGGCCAACAACCACGACCGGCGGGCGGCCAAGGCCTCGATTTGGGGCACCGCAGCGAGGCTCAACCGATCCGTGTCGGCGGCGTAGATGCTGCCGACCAACGGGTCGATTAACCGCTGTTGCACTTGGCGACCGAAACGCTTGCGGGCGATCAGCCCGATGTTGTCGCTGGCCACCCCGGTTGCCGGCAGCAACGGTTCCAGCGCGGCGCGGGCCTTGCCGCCCCACGACAACAAGTCGCTGGTGGCCAGCTTGGAAATCCCGCTGGGCACACCGAGCAGCAGCCCGTCGGGGATGCGGTGCATCCCGTGGTGCCAGACGTTGGCGCTGGCTATCGCTGGCGAGGTCAGCCGATCGCTCAATCCAAGCTCGTCGCATAAGGCCAAGGCGTGCGGGACACGGGTGAGGAAGGCGTCAGCAGCTTCATCGATGGCTGGCAGCCCGGCGAAAGGCGAGGTCTTGATCTTCCCGCCGAGGCGATCATCGGCCTCGAAGACGGTGACCTGCAGCGTCGGGTCGAGGCGCTGCAACCGCAAGGCCGCCGCCAACCCGGTGATGCCGCCGCCGATGACCGCTACCCGGCGCGCGCTCACTGGCCGGCAGCCTCGATCACCATCTCGGCGAGTTCGTCAAACGTGGCCGTGTCGTCGTTGACGCAGGCGGTGCGATCGAAGGCCAGGCCGCGCCGCTCGGCGTGCGCCTTGGCCTCGACGTCAAGGTCGTAGAGCACCTCGAGATGGTCGCTGACGAACCCACAAGCGCATACCACCACGCCTGTAACGCCACGGTCGGCGAGGGCGTCGATGGCCGCCAAGATGTCCGGCCCGATCCACGGTTCAGGTGTGCGCCCGGCGGACTGCCAAGCGATCGACCAGCGCTCGACAGGCAGCCGCAACGCTGCGGCCACAGCTTCAGCCGTCGCCGCCAGTTGCTGCGGATAGTGATCGCCGCCGTCGATGATGCGCTGCGGGAGGGAGTGCGCGGTGAACAACACGTGAGCGTCGGCGGGCATCCGCCGCAGCCGTTCCGCTAGATCGTCGACCAGGAATCGTACGAAGGCGGGCAGCGTGGCCCAGCTGGAGATACCTGTCGTGGGGATACCAGATTCCTCGGCCGCTTGCGACAGCCGGGAGAGATATTGCCCGACGGAGCCGGTGCTGAAATGCGGGGCAAGCACGAGTCCGACGATCCGCTCGCACTCCCCAGCGGCTGCCGCGACCGTGGCCTCGATCTGCGGCGCGGCGTGCTTCAAGCCGAGCGACACTCGAAACGCCCCCGGACAGCGACGATCGAGTTTGTGTTGCAACATGGCGCGCTGTGCCTCTGTGCGCTCGGCCAGGGGCGATAGTCCGCCGATCGCCTCGTAGCGCCGGGTGAGGTCGGCCAACTGTTCCTCGGTCGGCGGCCGTCCGCGGCGAATGTCGGTGTAGTAGGGCAAGATCTCCGCGGCACTGGCAGGTGTGCCGTAGGCCATCAGGATGACAGCTGTCGGTGTGCTCATCGCTGCGTGCGTTCGTGAATGTAGGCGACGACGTGTTCCAACACGCCTGGATCGGTGTTCGGTTGGACGCCATGTCCGAGGTTGAAGATGTGCCCGGAATGGCCACCATTGTCGGCCAGCACCTGGTCGCAGCCTTGGCGTGCTGCGTCCCAGCCAGCGAGCACCAAGGCGGGATCGAGGTTGCCCTGCACCGCGACGTCGGCCCCGAGGCGGGCCCGAGCGTTGTAGATCGGTGTGCGCCAATCGAGGCCGATCACCCGTGGGCCGGCGGCGTACATGTCTTCTAACAAGTGGTCGCAGCCGATGCCGAAATGGATCCCAGGGGCGTCGGGGTGACTCGCCGCCAACTCAGCAAAAACCCGCGCCGAGTGGGGTTGCACGTAGCGCACGTAGTCGCGTCGACCGAGCGCGCCAGCCCAACTATCGAAGAGCTGGAATGCCTGCGCTCCGGCGTCGAGTTGGCTGCGGATAGAGACGATGGCGTGCTCGCTGAGGCGCTGCAACAACTCGTGCCACGTTGCTTCGTCGGTGTGCAGCAGGGCTTTGGTGTGCTCGTAGGTGCGGCTTGGGCGACCCTCGATCAGGTAGCTGGCGACGGTGAACGGTGCCCCGGCAAACGCCAGCAAGGGAACGTCGCTTGGCAAATCGGCAGCCACGTGCTTGCAGGTCGCGGCCACATAGGGGGCGTCGAGTTCGGGTTCAAACGGGCGTACCCGTGCCAAATCGGCGGGGGAGCGAAAAGGGTTGGTCGCCACGGGGCCGGTGCCCGGGGCGACGTCGATCCCGAAACCGATGGCGTGGGCGGGTACGACGATGTCGCTATACAACACGGCGGCATCGACCCCGTAGCGGCGCACCGGCTGCAGCGTGATCTCGGCCGACAGCTGCGGATCCTTGATCGCCTCGAGGATGCTGCCGCTACCACGCACCTGTCGATACTCCGGCAGGCTGCGCCCGGCTTGACGCATGAACCACACCGGCGTGCGGGCGTGGCCTCTTCCGGCGGCGGCGGCGATGAACGTGGACTCGGTCATGCGGCTCACGCTATCCGGCTGTGAGATCGTCGCTCCCTGTCGACACGCTGCCGTAGTCTGTTGCGTCCGACCAGTTCATGGAGGCAATGCGAATGGACATTCTCGATCAATACGTGGGAAGTGTTCCTTCGGTTCAGAATGCGCTCGACATCTTCGGCGGCGAGTGGTCGACGAGCTTTCCCGCACGCTTCGGCTTGACGGCAGGCACCGCACCGTTGTGCGAAGACCCGCGGATCACCTGGCTCAGCGATGTAATCGGCGGCTTCGAGGGCCGTGAGATTCTCGAACTCGGTCCGCTCGAGGCCGGGCACAGCTACATGTTGCAACAGGGCGGGGCGCGAGAGGTGGTCGCCATCGAGGCCAATACTCGCGCCTACCTCAAGTGTCTCATTGTCAAAGAGGCGCTCGGGCTCGATCGCTGTCACTTCGAATGTGGCGACTTCGTCCAATATCTGCAGGCCAACGAGCGCCGTTTCGACGTCATCGTCGCGAGCGGCGTGCTCTACCACATGCGCCAGCCGGTCGAGTTGATCAGGCTGATGGGCGAATGCAGCGACACCGTGCTGTTGTGGACCCACTACTTCGACGAGGCCAAGATCGCGCCGCGCGCCAATATCGCCTCGCACTTTGGGGAAACCTCACAGGAGACGATCGCCGGATTCAGCCACACGTTGCACAAGTACAACTACGAGTCGTCCTTGGAGTGGAAGGGCTTTTGTGGTGGATCGGCTGCATTTACGAATTGGCTTTCGCGAGGCGAATTGATGGCTGCGCTGAGTTATTTCGGCTTCCAAGACATCAGCGTGGCGTTCGACGACCCCGATCACGTCCACGGTCCGTCGGTGGCGTTCGTCGCTCGAAAATAGCTCTCAGATCGTGTCCTCTCTCTATCGCCGATAGAGTTATCCGACCCCAAAACGCGGGGTGAACAACCGATGCGGGTCGGATTTTCTTATGACACAACAGCACCCTGACTTTGCCGAAGAGCAGGCGTACATCGATTTCGCCTACGAATGCCTTGAGCGCAGCCGCACCGACGCGTGGAAGCTGCGCAACATCCACGAGGGAACGCTTGGCGGCACGATGCAAGCGCGCTATGAGCGCGACGTTTTCGACGAGACGTTGGTCAACCGATTGACGCAACTCGAACTTGGTAATGCTGCCCTCGTGTTCGGGCGGATCGACCGGACCGAAGATGGTCAAGAGATCGAGAGTTTCCACATTGGCCGCTTGGCGGTGGCCGACGAGAATCGTGAACCGGTCGTGGTCGACTGGCGGGCACCGGTTGCCGAGCCGTTCTATCGGGCCACTGGACGCCAAACGATGAACCTCGCCCGTCGACGCCACTTCGCCGTCTACGGCCGTGAGCTGCTCGGCATCGAAGACGAACTGTTTGGCGCTGGCCACCTTGGCGTCGGCCATGACGAGGGTTTGGATGAAGCCGCCGAGCCGCGCCCGGGCGCCGGTCTGCGGGGTTACAGCACGTTGCTCGCCGTCTTGGAGCGCGGCCGCACCGGCCAGTTGGGCGACATCGTCGCCACCATCCAGGGCGAACAGGATGAAATCATCCGCTCTCCCCAGGCTGGGGTGCTCGTCGTCCAGGGTGGTCCTGGCACGGGTAAGACCGTCGTTGCCCTGCACCGCGCCGCGTATTTGCTGTACACCCACCGGTTCCCGCTCGAAGATCAGGGCGTGCTGGTCATTGGTCCGAACAGGGTGTTCCTGCGCTACATCGAACGGGTGCTGCCGTCGCTCGGCGAAGCAGGGGTCGAACAAGTGGTTCTCGCCGATCTCGTTCACGACGTCACCTGGGGTGGCACCGATAGCCAGCTGGCAGCACGCACCAAGGGCGACATCCGCATGGGCATCGTCATCGACAAGGCGGTGACCGACCGTGAGCGGCCGTTGCGAGAGGATCTCGTCGTTGGTTTTCGCACCGGGTATCTGCGGCTCAGCGCCCATGAATCGGTGCGTATCGTTCGCGCCGCGCAGCGCCGCTTCCGGCGACACAACGCTGCTCGTCGCTGGGTGGAGGGCGAGGTGTGGGCGGCGATGGCCGCCACCTGGCGCGAGGGTGATCTGTCGCCGTCGGCAGTCAAAGACGTGTTGCGCACGCATCCAGACGTGCGCACCGCGCTTGAGCGGATGTGGCCGGTGCTCTCGCCCGCAGAGTTGTTGCACGACCTGTTTGGCTCTAAGGCGCTACTCAAGCTGGCTGCCGAAAAGCAGTTGAGCGAGGCCGAGTACCTCTCGTTGTATCGTCCGCGCCTCGCCGAGATCGATCAGGTTCGCTGGAGCGATTCCGATATCGCCTTGCTCGACGAGGCCCGCAGCTACCTCGGTGCCCGCCCGGGTAAGCACGGCGTCGACGAAGCCGACGAGATCCGCACCTACGGGCACATCGTCATCGACGAGGTGCAGGACTTGACCCCGATGCAGCTGCGAATGGCGGCGCGACGTTCCTTGAGCGGTTCGATGACCGTTGTCGGCGACATCGCCCAGGCCACCGGCCCGCTGGCCCCCAACGATTGGGAAGACATCGTTCGCCATCTGCCCGACCGCAAGGGTTCACGGGTGATCGGGCTCAGCGTCGGCTATCGCATCCCGGCGCAGATCATGGACATCGCCAACAAGGTGATGATGGCCGTGACCCCGACGCTGCGTCCGCCGACCGCGGTTCGCGAGGGCGATAGCGTCCCCGAGTTCATCGCCGTGACATCGCTGGACGAGTTGCATGAGGCGGTGGTCAAAGAGACCGTGCGTCTGGCCAACGATCTCGGCGACGGCAACCTGGCGGTCGTCGCTCCCGACTCGATGGTCGAGGCGCTGTCGAGAGAGCTCGAACGTGCTGGTGTGGAACATGGTCGGGCAACCCGCACCGGGTTGGATAGCGGCATCACCGTCGTACCGGTCAGCGTGGTCAAGGGCCTCGAACTCGACGGTGTGATCGTCGTCGAACCGGCGGCGATCGTCGCCGATGAGCAGCAGGGTTTGCGAGCGTTGTACGTGGCCCTGACCCGCTCAACTCGACGGTTGAGCATCGTCCACGCCCAGCCGCTACCCGCCGCCTTGCTGTAGATCTCCGGCCATCGTCGACAGGTTGCGGAAGCACTTGTCGGCATCGGCAGGCCGGTTGCGCTCGACGGCGATGGTGCACAAGGCCACGGCGGCGTCGAGGTTTTCGACGAGCACTTCCTGTGCCGGGTCGATTTGTGGTCGAGCGACATCCCATTTGGCGGTGATCAACGCCAGCTGTTCCGTCTTGCGACCACGGCTGCCGATCAGATCCGAGAGCGCTGCGGCGTCGTCGGCCATCCGTTGCACGAGTTCGGCTGCGCTACCGCGGGGCACGGTGGTCGTCGTCGCCGCCTCACTCGATCGGGTGAGCGTTTCATCGATCGTCGTCGGGGCACAGGCCGACAACAACACGGCGATCAGCGCGCTGGTGCGAACAGCATGAAAAGAGCGGGCCGACACGAGATGCAATCTAGGCGGTGACGAGAATTCGGGCGCTGGCAAAGGCCCCGACCCCGACGTGACCGCCGTCGATCTCGACGGTCATCGTCCCATCGGGTGAGGTTGCCGTGACGACTCCACTGTTGCCGGGAAGCAGGCTGGCAGCCTCGAGGAAGTCGAGCAGTCCAGGGGTGAATTCCAGCTCCTCGGGAATGCGGCTGACCGTGAAACCGTCGCCGACGAGGAGGTCGACCAACCGACGGGAATCGGGCGCCTCGTAGGTGCTGCCGGGGATTGGATTGCCGTGCGGGCAGGTTGTCGGGCTGCCCAGCAAGCGGTTCATCGCCTGTTCCACATTGGAGCTCATGACGTGTTCCCACCGCCCGGCCTCTTCGTGCGCCTCAGCCCATGACAGGCCGAGCACATCGGTGAGGAATCGCTCGGCGAGGCGATGCCGCCGGACGACGCTTTGGGCCAAGGCAAGGCCCTGCGTGGTCAGGCGGATGGCGTTGTTCGAGGTATCGATCAGCGATTCGGCTTCGAGCCGACGGATCATTTCCGAGACCGCAGGGCGGCTGACGCCGAGACGCTCGACGATGCGCGCCTGAATCACGTCGACGTCGTCTTCCTGGAGCTCGAAAATACACTCGCAATATTCTTCGAAAGCGGGGTGGTGCCCGGCGGCGGCGGCCATCAGGTCAGCCTAACGCGAGCGAAGCCGCAGCGTGTCTAGCCAATCTTTGGCCCGGCGCAAGCGCCCTTCGAGCTGGTCGGTGGTGGCATTGCCGATGCTGTTCAGCGACGCCCGCCGATTCATTTCACCGTTGACGCGGCCGTGGCTCCAGCCGGTGAGGTCGACCAACCGTTTGGCGACGACGGCGTTCTTCTGGCGCAACTCGTCTTTGATTTCGAAGACGCTGCGGTCGAGCCCGGTGAACAATCCGGCCTCGGTGGGGATCTCCGGCAGATCGAGCTCGAGCAGCGGGTCGAGGGCGAATTCCGGCTCGGGGAGATCGGGCTCGTCCTCGCCGAAGGCCACCGGAACGGCGATGCCGGAGGGGGTCACCGCATGCATCTGGGTGCCGGTGGCGACCGCTGACAGCACGCTGAACAGGGACAGCTGCTCGTGGTCGAACTCGGCGCTGACCTCGTCAAAGGGTGCATCCTTCTCCGCGTCGCCGGTGAACGGTGCGAGGTCGTCGTTGCTGTCTGGGCGACGCAACACGTGGCGACGAGCCTCCATGATCTGAAAGGCGTGGGTGCGTAGGCGAAGATCGTCGGGCAGGTAGACGAAGGCCTTCTGCGACGCACGACCGGCTTGCCAACGGACGAATCGCCCGACCGCCTGGCGAAAAAACAGTTCGGTCGACACCGTGCTGGCGTAGACGCCGACTCGCAGACGGGGGATATCGACGCCTTCGCTGACCATGCGCACCGAGACCAGCCATGGATCGTCGGTTTCGGCGAAACGGGCGATCTTCTTCGATGCCCCCGGGTCGTCGCTGACGACGACGTCGGCCGGCACGCCAAACTGGCGGCGGATCAACCCGGAGATGGCGTGGGCGTGTTCTTGATCCATGGCGATCACCAGACCGCCAGCTTGCGGGTGCTCCTCGCGCAGGTACATCAGCCGTTCGTGGGCCTGGCGCACGACGTGCAACATCCATTCACCCTCCAGGCTCAATGCGGCACGCAGCCGCTGCGACATGCCCTCGCGGGTGAGCTCGTCTTGGAAGGTGGCCGACAGGATCGAGCCGTCGGGCGCGCTCCATTCCATATGTCCGTCGACCCGTGGGAAATAGACCGGCCGCACGACGCCGCCGTCGCGCAGCGCATCGCCGTAGCCGTACTCGTAATCGGCGTGGGCCTCATCGTTGTCGTAACGGACGAACGGGATGCTGTTGGTGTCGCTGCGAAACGGGGTGCCGGACAGGCACAACCGGCGGTTGGCCCCGGAGAAGGCCAATCGCACAGCGTCGCCCCAAGCCTTGTCGTCGCCAGCGTGGTGCAGTTCGTCGAGGATGACGAAGGCATCGTGGGACACCCCTCTGAGCACCTTGGCCGTCTCTCGGGTGGCAACCTGCTGGTAGGTGGTGACGATGCCGTGCACGTCTTTGGCAACGCCGTTCGCCGGTGTCCAATCGGGATCGAGCTGCAGGCCAAGACGGTGGGCTGCCAGACTCCATTGGATCTTGAGGTGGCTGGTCGGGGCGACGACGACGAGACGGCGGCGTTCCTGGGCGAGTGCCCATCGGGCGCAGGCCAGAGCGAACGTGGTCTTTCCCGCGCCAGGAGTGGCGACCGCGAGGAAGTTCGGTTGATCGCAAGGCGCATTGGTGAACAGATCGAATGCTGCACGTTGCCAGGGGCGAAGGCGAAGGGCAGTCATAGCTCATCGATTCTCGCTGACTGCCGGGCATGATCCAACCATCCCCTTCGGCCACTGGTCACATGAATAAAGAAAGAGATCGCTTGACTAATTGCCAACCATAGCGCACACTGATTTCCGCGGCTCGCGCCGACCTGAGGAGGATGATGATGGATCTAACCGAACGGCTTCCCGATGCGGCGTCGATGGCGGTCGGCACGATGAAAATGGCCAGGGTTGGAGTGCGTCGAGTGGTTGTCGTGCGTACGTCGACGGGCTTCCATGCCCTCGACAATGCCTGTCCACATGAGGGCTACGGACTGGTGACCGGTGCCCTCGACGGCGAGCTGCTGACCTGCGAATGGCACAACTGGAAGTTCGATGTCGCCGATGGCCGGTGCGTGCTCGGCGAGGAGCACGTCGCCAGTCACCAGGTGGACGTCGATGGGTGCGATCTGGTGATCACCGTCACCGAGCCATCGCTGGAACAGCGCCGTGAGGCGGCGCGGGAGAGTCTGCGACGTGGTATTGACGCCGGATACAACGGGCAGATGGCGCGCGACAGTTTGCGGATGCTGCAGGCCGGTGCCGATCCGGTGGAAATCATCTGGGAGGGCGTTGCCCGCACCGCGCCGCGGACGGAAAATGGCTTTGATCACGCCTTGGCGATGACCGCTGACTGCCTGCACGCGCTCGAAGGGCGCGAGGGCGACGATCGCCTGCTTGCGGTGATGCAAGCGCTGTCTGGGATGGCAGAGGAGTGTCTACGTTTTCCAACGCGGGCACGCCCCCCGGCGCTGGACTCGGTGCCGTCCGACGCGTTCGCCAGCTACTGCCGATTGGTGGAGGCGGAGCATGGCGACGACGCCGACGCGCTCTTGACCGCCGCGCTGCGTGCTGGTTTGCCTCGCGACGAGGCGGTTCGTTGGATGCTGCAGCCGGTATGTGCTCACCACCTTGGTTTCGGTCATGGCGCGATCTATGTGCAAAAGGCGTTCGAGCTGCTCGACTACTTGGGGTGGGAGCGGGCCGAGGCCGTGCTGCCGCATCTGACTGCGAACCACGTGGTCAGCACGCGCGAAGACAAGCTGCCCTACATGCGGCCCTTCATGCGTGCTGTGGATGAGCTGAACCTGACCGATCGATGGGGGTCGCAACGCCATCCCGATTGGCGACCGGACGACCTCGTAGCCGTGTTGTCAGGCAGAGATCTGCCGGCGGCAGCGGCGGCGTGTGCTGTCGCTCTCGGTCAGGGCAGCGGATTCACGGGGATCATCGATGCCGTTTCCCTCGCCGCCAGCCAACGGTTGTTGGATCACGATCTGGAGTTCGAGCGCGTGTCCGACCCCAGCGGTTACGGCTGGTTGGACATCACCCATTCGCTGACCTATGCACAGGCGACACGGTGGGCATTTGCGCTCGCTCCGAGTGCCGAGACGGCGCGACTGGCGTTGTTCAGCGTGTTCCACGTTGTTGATGGCGGCCGCTACGCCCGGGACGCCGGTGCAGTGCTTGCCGCGCCGAGCGGGCTGGGGTTGGCCGAGGCGATCCGGCTTGGCGACCACGAGGCTGCTGTTGCGGCGTGCTTCATCGAGCCGACCGGCTCTGTGGAACGTGCCCTCGTCGAGGCCTCGCTCGATGATCGCTCCGGTGCCTTCATCGTTGTCGCCCATCACATCAAAACGGCGCGAGCGGCGATTCGCGAGGCGCAGGCCACCGGTTCGCGGGCCCCGCTTGCCGCTGGGGCCCGGTTCCTGGCGGCACCTGCACGCCAGCGCTTCGTCGGACGTGCTGCGCAGCGTGCACAACATTTTCTGTCTACGGGCACTCCACCGCCACGTTGATCAGCGACGCTTCAAGCTCAGATCGAGGTTGGGGCCGCAGGAATCGCTGAGATACAGACACCTTCATGAAGTTTTGTTTCACTTCTATTACGTAGCAAAATTGTGTCTTGCCCATTTCTTGATACAGGCGTAAGGTGTCTATGAAGTGTGGACTCTGCCTTGTGGTGAGGCAGAACTGAAAGGCGGTACGGCTGATGCTGTTTTCATCTCTTTCCTTGAGGAAGCAAAACCAGCGGGGGAGCAAGCGTCGGCGGACTGCGATAGCTGTCACCGCTGCGGTCGGATCGCTGTTGGCGGCTGGCACGGTCAGCGCCTATGTTGACCTCGTCGGTCCAGGTACGTTGCCGAATCCGAATGTGAACTCGGTACAGGGTGCGTGCCCTGCTGGTAGCAGCGCCGTGCTGTTTTCAACCAGCGGCGCAACCAGTTCAGGCGGCGTGCGAGTCAAGTCCGAACAGGGTTACACGCTGACCTGGACCGAATCGACGAGCAACGTGACCGGCGACGCTGCAAATGACTTCATCCTAGAGATCGTGTCCGTCGCCCTCGGTGCCACACCGGTGGCCTATAGCCGCGTTTTCGTCTTCGTCGGTGGCAACGACACCTTCAGCGGCAACTTCAACCTTGCGCAATTCTCAAGCACGGGTACCGATGCATTGGTGCAGGCCAACAACCCGAACGGTCTCAACATCACCCAGTTCGGCTTCTGTCTCTATCAAGCCTTCGGTGGTCTGACCATTAACAAGGTCGTGCCGACGCCGCTCGGTAGCACCGGGTTCACCATTCACTACAAGTGCACGCTCGGCACGGTCACGGTCGCCGAGGGTGATATGACCTTCGCGGATACCGGCGGCAGCCAAACGGTGACGGGGATTCCAACCGGCAACAATCCGCCACCGTCAACGACATGTGTCATCACCGAACCGGGCGTGAATACGGCTCTGTACACACCTGTGCTGCCAGGTACGGTCACGTTGGTCACTGGACAAAACACCACAGCAACGGTGACCAACAATCCAAACACCGGAACGTTGACGATCATCAAGCACGTCATCAATGATGACGGCGGCACGGCGGTGGCGGCCAACTTCACCATGCTTCCAGGTGGCACCGCTGGCGGATCCGTCACTGGCACCGAGAGCCCTGGTGTGACCACGACCTATGTCGCTGGAACAACCTTCGATGTCACCGAGACCGGCCCGGCCGGGTACACGGCCTCGCTTTCCGGTGATTGCTCGGGCTCGATCGATGTTGGCGAGAACAATGTCTGCACGGTCACCAACAACGACAATCCCGCCCACCTCAAGCTGATCAAGGTGGTTACCAAAGACAACGGTGGCGCTGCGGTAGCTGCCGACTGGACGCTTGCCGCTGCCGGGCCTTCGCCGATCTTCGGGCCTGGCGGTGCCGAGGCTGATGTCGACGCCGGGGTATACACCCTTTCTGAGACCGACGGACCCGCAGGGTATGCCGCCAGCTCGTGGGGTTGCGTGGGCGGAAGCTTGGTCGGTAACGAACTGACCTTGGCGCTCGGCGACAATGCAGTGTGCACGATTACCAACGATGACAACGCTCCGTCATTGACGCTGGTCAAGAGGGTGATCAACGACAACGGCGGCACCGCAGTGGCAGGTGACTGGACACTCGGCGCCACCGGCTACGACATTGTGTCGCCCGACGCTGGCACCTACCCGCTCACGGAGTCCGGTCCTGGCGGATATGCCTTGACTTCGTTGACCTGTTCGAATACCGGGACAACCGAGGTGACCTCGGTGACTCTCGGTCTCGGCGAGAACGTGACCTGTACGTTTGTCAACGACGATCAGGCTCCGAGGTTGACGTTGGTCAAGGAAGTAAGGAACAACAACGGTGGCACGGCTGTTGCGTCCGATTGGACGTTGACCGCAACCGGTTACAGCGCTGCTACACCTCAGGTTGGTACCTACGCCCTGTCGGAGTCTGTCGGGCCTGCCGGGTACACGATGACCTCGCTGACCTGTTCGAACACCGGCACCACCGAGGTGACCTCGGTGACCCTCGGGCTCGGCGAGAACGTGACTTGCACCTTCGTCAACGAGGACAATGCGCCGAGTCTGACGTTGGTCAAAGAAGTGATCACCGACAACGGTGGCACGGCTGTTGCCTCCGATTGGACATTGACCGCAACCGGATACAACGCGGCTGACACCGCAGATTGGTACCTACGCCCTGTCGGAGTCTGCTGGGCCTGCTGGGTACACGATGACCTCGTTGACCTGTTCGAACACCGGTACCACCGAGGTGACCTCGGTGACCCTCGGTCTCGGCGAGAACGTGACCTGCACCTTCGTCAACAACGATAGGGCGCCGAGGTTGAGGCTGGTCAAAGAAGTGATCACCGACAACGGTGGCACGGCTGTTGCCTCCGATTGGACATTGACCGCAACCGGATACGACGCCGTGTCACCGGACGCTGGCACCTACGCACTCTCCGAGTCCGGTCCCGCTGGCTACACGCAGACCTCGTTGACCTGTTCGGATACCGGTACCACCGAGGTGACCTCGGTGACCCTCGGTCTCGGCGAGGACGTGACCTGTACGTTCATAAATGACGACAATGCCCCGAGGTTGACGCTGGTGAAGCAGGTGATCACCGACGATGGTGGCACGGCTGTTGCCTCCGATTGGACATTGACGGCGGCCGGGTACAGTGCAGCTGCACCTCAGATTGGTACCTACGCCCTCTCCGAGTCCGGTCCCGCTGGCTACACACAGACCTCGTTGACCTGTTCGGACACCGGCACCACCACCCAGGTAACCTCGGTGACCCTCGGTCTCGGCGAGAACGTGACCTGCACCTTCGTCAATGACGATCAGGCCGCCCACCTCAAGCTGATCAAGGTGGTCACGACGAACAACGGTGGTACTGCGGAAGCTGCCAACTGGACGCTTACCGCTACCGGACCAACACCGATCTCCGGCGCTGGAGGAGCTGAATCCGATGTCGACGCCGGGTTGTACACCCTCTCGGAGTCTGGCGGGCCCGCCGGGTACGCCGCCGGCGCCTGGAGTTGCGTGGGCGGCACGTTGGTCGGCGACCAACTGACGCTGGCACTTGGTGGCAGCGCGGTGTGCTCGATCACCAATGACGATGAGGCGCCGTCGTTGACCTTGGTCAAGCAAGTGACCAACGACAATGGTGGTGCTGCGGTGCCTGGCGATTGGACGTTGACGGCGACCGGGTACGACGCTGCTTCCCCGGATGCGGGGACGTATGACCTGTCGGAGTCTGGTCCCGCCGGGTACACCCAGACCTCGTTGACCTGTTCAAACAGCATCGGCCAGGTGACCACGGCGACCCTCGGGCTGAACGAGGACGTGACCTGCACGTTCGTCAATAACGACAACGCTCCGAGGTTGACGCTGGTCAAGCAGGTGATCACCGACAATGGTGGTACTGCGGTGGCGGCCGATTGGACGTTGAGCGCGGCCGGGTACGACGCTGCATCCCCGGATGCGGGGACGTATGACCTGTCGGAGTCTGGTCCCGCCGGTTACACGATGACGTCGTTGACCTGTGACAACAGCACCGGGCAGGTGAGCAAAGTGACTCTCGGTCTTGGTGAGAACGTGACCTGCACGTTCGTCAATGATGACATTGCGCCGAGACTGATCCTGCAAAAGGCGGTGGTCAACGACAATGGCGGCACTGCGGCGCCTGGCGATTGGACGTTGACGGCGGCCGGGTACGACGCAGCCTCACCGGATGCGGGTACCTATGCCCTGTCCGAGTCGGTCGGCCCTGTCGGCTATGTGATGACGTCGCTGATCTGCTCTGACGATGTCGGCGTGGAAGTCAGCTCGGTCACCCTCAG
Source organism: uncultured Acidimicrobiaceae bacterium (assembly GCA_963732585.1). Classification (GTDB taxonomy): domain Bacteria; phylum Actinomycetota; class Acidimicrobiia; order Acidimicrobiales; family Ilumatobacteraceae; genus WLMZ01. Next base: position 267,174 of record CAVSZY010000005.1, read on the forward strand.
CCTGGGCGAGACCACGACCTGTAGGTTCACAAACAACGACGTTGCTCCCGCGCTGACATTGGTCAAGACGGTTGTCAACGACAACGGTGGCACGGCGTTGCCGGCGGCGTGGACGTTGACGGCGGCCGGGTACGACCCTGCTTCCCCGGATGCGGGAACGTATGACCTGTCGGAGTCTGTCGGTCCTGCCGGGTACGCGATGACCTCGCTGACCTGTTCGAACAGCACAGGCCAGGTGACCTCGGTGACGCTCGGGCTCGGCGAGAACGTGACCTGTACGTTCGTCAACGACGACATTGCTCCGAGCTTGAGGTTGATCAAGTCGGTAGTCAACGACAACGGTGGCAAGGCTGTGGCTGGCGATTGGACGTTGACGGCGGCCGGGTACGACGCCACGTCACCGGATGCTGGCACCTACAACCTGTCGGAATCGGTCGGCCCTGCCGGGTACACGATGACCTCGCTGACCTGTTCGAACGGCACCGGCCAGGTGACCTCGGTGACCCTCGCACTCGGCGAGGGCGTGACTTGCATCTTCGTCAACAACGATAATGCTCCCTCGCTGACCCTGGTCAAGACGGTGATCAACGACAACGGTGGCACGGCGCTGCCGACGGCGTGGACCTTGACGGCAGCCGGCTACGACGCCGCTTCCCCGGATGCCGGCACCTACAACCTGTCGGAGTCGGGTGGCCCTGCCGGGTACACGATGACCTCGCTGACCTGTGACAACAGCACCGGCCAGGTGACCTCGGTGACCCTCGCACTCGGTGAGAACGTGACCTGCACCTTCGTCAACGACGATCAGAACAAGCTGACGCTGGTCAAGTTCTACGACGCCAACCTCAATGGTGTCCAAGACGCTGGTGAGCCCGGCATCGTCGGCTGGCAGATCCGTGTCGGCACGCAGAGCGTGACAACCGGTGCGGGTGGATCGGCCGATGTCTGGTTGTCCAGTGGCAGCTACACGGCGACCGAGGGCTCCGCCTCCGGATGGGTAGCGACGACCGCTGTGTCGGTGCCGGTGACGGTGCCGGGAGTGAGCACCGTCAAGTTCGGCAACGTCTGCCTCGGTGCTGGCGGAGGTCGCACGCTGGGCTTCTGGTCGAACAGGAACGGCCAGGCCATGGTCGGCCCGGCCGACCTGGCGATGCTGTCGGCATTGAATCTGGTCAACACCAACGGCACGCCGTTTGATCCAGCCGACTACAGGGCATTGCGCACGTGGCTGCTGGGCGGCACGGCAACGAACATGGCCTACATGTTGTCGGTGCAGATGGCGGCGATGCAGCTGAACGTGTTCAACGGATTGGTGAGCTCGACCTCGCTGGTCTATGCGCCCGGCGTACCGGGGGCGAACTCGGCTGGCTTTATCTCGATCAGCGACCTGCTCGCTGCTGCCAACGCGGCGCTGGCGGCCGACGGGTTGACGCGCTCGGGCGACGCTAACCGGGCGTTGCAAGAAGCGCTGAAGACGGCGATCGACCAGGCCAACAACAACCGCAACTTCCTGCAGTTGACGCCTTGTTCGACGCCGACAACGTTCAGGTTCTAAGCGAAATCCAACACCGAGCTCGCGAAGGATGGGGTGGCCGTGACGGCCACCCCATCGTCGCGCTGTCGAGCATCGTCCCACCGCCCTCCTCACAGCCTTGCGGGACCCCATGTGCGCGTGATCATCAGTCGTGACGCCCTCATCCTTCAGGCCAGCAATTCGACGCGGCGGCGGCTGCGTTGCAAGGGGCCGAACACCGCGGCAGCGACCAGCGGGAGTCCGACAACGAATGCGGCAACGAGCAACCAGGGGATAGTGGTAGGGGAATCGCTGACCTCGCGCCACACGATGACCGCCAGGCCAATGCCAAGCGGGGCAGCGATGGCCGTCGCCGTGGCACACATCACCCAGACCTCCGCTGCGGTCACCCGTCGACGTGTGGCGGGTGCTGCTCCGAGCGACTGCAGCAGACGGTCTTCGTCGCGTTGTTCGATCTTGTTCAGCGACACGCCGAATCCGAGTGCGAGCATTGCCAACAACCCGGCGATGACCGTCGCGCCGTACATCAGGTAGGTGTTGACGAGGTCTTCTTCGGCTCCGACTTGCACGAACATCATCGGTAGCCGTTCGACGTCGGTTTCCGTCAAGACCCGGTCGAGTCGGGCGGCCTCGTTGAGCTTGTCGCCCTCGGCCCGGAGCTGTCGAAGCTGGCCGTTCGACACTGCGTTCTCCGCACTGAGGTAGATCTCCTGTTGGACATCGTCGCGAGTTACACCAAATTCAGCGAGGAGATCGATCGGCACGTAGAGAATGCGTGGCACCTGCGTGTCATCCAAGGACTCCTTGGAATTGGAGGCTCTGACGACCGGTACCGTCGACGTGCGGATGGTGCTCGAATCCCGCTCGGGCAACTGCAGAGTCGCTGACTGGCCGATTACCGAGTCGGTTGCAACCGCTCTGCCGGCATTCAATTCGTCGATGTCCCGCTCGCTCAAACCCATCGAACTCACCGTTGGATCAACGATCTGTACCCACAGCTCGGGCATCTCGGCCACCGACAGTCCATATCCGCCAAACACGCCGTACCCCGTGAGCCGCTCCGTGGGAAAGAGGATGGTGCTCGACCTCGTCGTTGGTCCGAGAACGCGCTTGATCAGCGCGACATGATCAGCTAAGTCTGCTGACAACGGTGCCCGCAGACTGACCCCCGCCTCGTGTGACGCCGAGTCCAATGCACCTGCTCGTTCCGTGTTGCTCACGACAGCGGTCAGGATCGCTGCGGCACATGTTGCCGCGATCACGGCCACCAGCGGTCCCGTTCGCGCCCGATGCCTGGCGATCGAGCGCCCGGCAAGGCGCACTACTCCGCCGCTGCGAGCAAGCGTTGTCCCGATCACGGCAACAATCCACGGGCCGCATATTGCAAGTCCAACGATGATGCAACCGACGCCGATCAACAGTTGGGTAGTCCCCCGGTCACTGTTGTCGCTGAACCGATCCGTTCCACCGACGAACATCGCTACACCGACGCCAAGGGTGGCAAGGCCGACTGTTGGGGTGCTCCAATGAGGTGACGGAAGTGGGCGACGTCCAGCCAGTGCCGCCAGCACCGGTGTGCGTGACACGGCGCGAGCCGGCAGCCACGCCGCAAAGGTGCCAGCGGCGATCACCGACGCAAATGAGACGGCGAGGTCAAGCGCGTTGACGTCGACGCTGCGGCCCGACCACAGCTCTCGTCGCAGCCATTCCTCGGCCAAGACCCATGCGCCAGCGGCGAGAGCAACGCCGAGGGCGATGCCGAACGCGGCCGTGATCGAGCCCTGCAAGGCAAACGCCCGCCGGATGACGACGGGATCGCCGCCATTGGCGGCAATCAAGCCAACCTCGCGCAGTTGACGGCGAGCGCCGCTGGCGAAGGCCGCCGAGATCAGCAGGGCCAACAGCATAAGGACGACGATCGAACCGAGTTGAACCAAGGCACGTGCCGTTGGCTCGAGTTGGCCCGTCCACACATCATCGCGTGTGGTGATCGAGTTGAACTCGGTGAATTCATTCGTCATCGCGGCTGGATCGAACGTCGCCGAGTAGTGCCAAAACCAACTCCGCACGCCAACATCCACCTCCGAATCGAAGATGATGCTCTCATTGTTGAACGACCGATTGTCGCGAGCGATCCCCGTGATGGTGAAAGCCTCTTGCTCCGCACCTATGGTCACGGTCTCGCCGACGCCGATCTTCCAACGCCGGGCGAAGGCCTCGGTGACCATCACCTGCTCAGCTGCTGAGGGGGCCGTGCCGGAGCGAAGTTCATACTTGCCGGTCAGCAGAGGGTGCAAGACGTCGCCTGCCAGGAACGCGACGACGAGCGGCCGCTCAACGTCGTTGCGCTGAAGAACCGCCTCGCCTTGGTCGATCGCCACCATTGCCGCCGATGCCGGGGGAGCGGGCAGCGGCCCCGAAATCGCCATCGTGGCGCGACCCATTTCCAGGCGGGCTGCATCAGCCCGGTCGAGCTGATCGGTTGCCAGGGCGACGTTGAGGGCGATGATCAGCACCGTGGGGATGCAGATCAACACGGCGATCAAAGCCGTGCGGAGCGGCCTGCGGCGCACGTCACGCCACGCAAGCCGAGCGAGAGGTCGAGCGACGGAGATCACACCGCCTCCAGAATGATCCGGTCGCTGCCGTTGACGATGTGACCATCGCGGAGGTGGATAACCCGGTCGGCAAACGATGCAAAACGGGGTTCATGGGTCACCAAGACGACGGTCTTGCCCTTCTCGCACTGCCGGGCGAGAAGCTCCATAATCGCTTCACCGTTGGTCGTGTCGAGAGCGCCCGTCGGCTCGTCGGCGAGGATCAGTTGTCGCTGGCCGACAAGGGCACGAGCGATCGCAACTCGTTGTTGCTCGCCGCCAGACAAAGCGTCGGGATAGGCAGCGGCGGCGTCGGCCAAGCCGACCGCGTCGAGCGCTTCAGCGGCGTGCGAGCGTGCCTCACGGGTGGCGATGCCGTCCAACTCCAACGGCAACATCACGTTCTCGCTGGCGGTCAACGTCGGCAACAGGTTGAGCCGCTGGAAGACATAGCCGACGTGGCGTCGACGAACCTCGGCCAACTCGCTGACACTCATTCTCGCCAGGCTGCGCCCGAGTACCGTCACCTCGCCCGATGTTGGGATGTCGAGGCCGCCAGCGAGGTTGAGCACCGATGATTTGCCGCTGCCGCTTGGCCCCATGATCGCGACGAACTCCCCGGATGCGACGGCGAGATCGAGCTGATCGATCGCCGTCACCGTCCTGGTCCCGTCGATGAATGTGCGCGTGACGTTGTTGAATTCGCAGATGTTCCGAGGTGAACTCATCGTGTGGCCTTCCGGTTGGTGGAGGAATTGAGGTGACGTTGATCGCAGAGGTCGAGCCAGCGCAGTTCGCTCTCGGCGCGGGTGATCAGTGCGTCGAAGAGCATCGCCGCCCCAAGGTCGTCGATCGTCGTGACATCTGTTTCGACTGCGGCGAGCGCCTTGCGTTGCGAGCGTCGGTGTTCCTGCAATGCTTCGGTCAGCGCTCGGCGCTGGACGTCGATCACCTGGGTGACGTTGACGCCTTCGGTGTACAGGGCAACGAGCACCTTGATCACCGTGCCTTCGCGCTGTGGTTGCTGGCTGGGGCCGCTGCTGAACCAATCGACGAGTTCCTCGCGCCCTGCGGCCGTGATCGCGAACACCCGGCGATCATTGTCGACGTTGGGCACCTCGACGACCAGGCCATCGCGATGCAACCGATCGAGGGTGGTATAGACCTGGCCGACGTTCAGCGGCCACACGCCAGCGGTGGCCGACTCGAACTCGGCGCGCAACTGGTAACCGTGTTTCGGGCCCTCGGCAAGAAGCGCTAGCAATCCTTCTCGAACACTCATAGATACTCAGTATCTACATACTTGGTATCTAATGTCAACTCACCTTCGTAATCGTGCGCGAAATTGCGCCCGGCGCGCAGCAGCGCACTATTACGCGCACGGGGTTGGTGACGGTAGTGTCTGGCAGAGTGACATGACCGACCTTGGGGGTTCGACAGGTGAAGACGAAAGCAGCAGTGCTCTGGGAGCGCAATGCGCCGTGGGTGATCGAAGAGATCGATCTCGACCCACCGAAGCCCGGCGAAGTGCTGGTCAAGATGGCCGCCAGCGGCATGTGCCATAGCGATGAGCACCTGGTCACCGGCGACATCCCCTTCCCTTTGCCGATGATCGGGGGCCACGAAGGCGCCGGTGTCGTCCTCGAAGTAGGTGCAGGCGTCACTCGGGTGAGCCCCGGAGATCACGTCGTGTTTTCGTTCTTGCCGTGCTGCGGCAGCTGCCCCAGCTGCGTTACCGGTCACTCCAATCTCTGCGACCTCGGTGCCTACCTCGGTTCGTGCAAACAGATCAGTGATGGCACGTCGCGCCATCACATCAACGGCGAAGACATCGGGCTGATGTGTCTGCTCGGCACCTTCGCCGAGCACACCGTGGTCAACGAGTCGAGCTGCGTGAAGATCGACCAGTCGGTGCCGCTCGATCTGGCCTGTTTGCTCGGCTGCGGTGTGGTCACCGGGTGGGGCAGCAGCGTCTACGCCGCGCAGGTCACGCCTGGCGACATCGTCGCCGTGGTCGGCGCCGGCGGTATCGGCATGAACGCCATTCAGGGTGCGCGCCTCGCCGGGGCGAAAATGATCGTCGCTATCGACCCCGTCGAATCCAAGCGTCAGCGGGCGATCGGCTTCGGGGCCACGCACACCGCGTCCAGCATCGAGGAAGCGATGCCGCTCGTCGCCGAGATCTCCTGGGGCACGATGGCCAACAAGGTGATCATGACGATGGGCGTCGGCGATGGTTCGCTGGTCGACTCGGCGGTCAACCTGGCGGCCAAGCGCGGCAAGATCGTCGTCACCAACATCCACCCCTTACTGGATTTCGACGTCAAGCTCAACCTGCAGATGCTGACCCTCTTGGAAAAGCAACTGATCGGCTCGGTCTTCGGTTCGGCCAACGCCCGCGTCGACATCCCCAAGCTGATCGACCTCAACCGCAACGGCCAGATCGATCTCGCTGGGTTGGTCACCAACCGCTATCCCCTGGAAGGGATCAACCAGGGCTACGAGGACATGCGCAACGGAACAAACATCCGTGGGGTGCTGGTCTTCGACTAGTCGCTAGTCGCACACCACCCCGGCTGGGGGGACGACACCTTTGGTGTTCTCGCTCGCCGAGGCGGCCGTGGTCGTCGGCGCTGCGGATGTGCTCGTTGCAGCCGTCGTCGCGGCAACGACGGTCTCCTCGGGCACCTCAGTGGCCGTCGGGGTCGTTCCTGCCACGCCGCCGGTGGCGGCAATCGTGGTTGCCGTCGTCGTGGTCGGGGCGATGGTCGTCGTTGGCGGATCGGTTGCCAAAGGCGTGGTCCCATCGCTGGTCAACTCCGGGGGCAGCGCCAGCGGCGCCTCTCCCCGGAAGATGGCCATCACCGCTTGCATATTGCGACCGGAAAGGCGCGGCACAAGCACGTCGTTGTCATCGATCGTCTTCCGCTCGACCTCGATCTGGTAGCTCTGCAGCTGAGCAGGATCGAGGTTCTGGACGACCCCGGCGAACTCCAACAACCGACCAAGCGTCAACTCCTGATCGACCACCACATAATCCTGGGCAGTGTTGATGATGCCGCGGGCGAACGACGGGCTGAAGGCCCCGGTGCTCAGCGCCTTGGACATCACCCGGCGAATGAAATCCTGTTGCCGGGAGATGCGCCCGAGGTCGGAGAACGGGTCCTCGGTCCATTCGTCGCTGGCTTGGTCGTAGGTTTCGTAGTGCCGACTGCGCACGTAGGCCAGTGCATGGTCGCCGGTGAAGTTGAAACACCCCGGTTGGGTGACGTTGAGGCCGGTGTGCGTGTCGCGGGCGGCGAGTTCGAAGGGCACCGACACGCCACCGACGGCGTCGACCAGCGTCTTGAAGGCACAAAAGTCGATCTGGACGAAGTGGTCGATGCCGATCCCGAAGTTCTCGAAGATGGTCTCGATCAGCTGCTGCGGGTTGTCTTTGGTGTAGGCGCTGTTGATCCGGCTCTCGGTCTGCGTGCCAGCGATCGGCACCCACAGATCGTGTGGCAGCGAGAGGATCGCCGAGCGGCTCGACGCCGGATCGACGCGGATGATCATGATCGTGTCGCTGCGATCGCCAGCCTCTGCTCGGTCACCAAACGCAGCTGCGAACGGCGAGGCCGGATCGATGCAGGCATTGTTGTCGGCGCCAGTGACGAGGAAGTTCTTGGCCTGTGGGTCAGCGTCAGGGAAGGTATCGTCGGTCGTCAAACCCTCCGGCAACTCGGCCTTGGCGAGATTGGTCAACGGCGCGATCTTGGCCTGACTGGTGACAACGTTTTGACCGACGACAAGACCAGCCGCGCCCGCGAAACAACCGACCGCCAGCAGCGAGTTGACCGCGAGGATCGAGCGCTGGAGGAACCCGCGCCGCGGCTTGGGTCGGGATCGAGGGGAACGTCTGGGCATTGCAGTTCGTAACGCTACTGTAAGAATTGCCGAAGGCGGGCGCAGGCGGGGCTGCGCTGGCCCTTACGGACAGGTCTTATCCTCGGCGGGAACAAACCCTTTGACGATCTCCGTGGCCTCGACAGCTGGCAGCGTTGTGGTCGGGGCCGGGTCCGTGGTCGGCGGCGTCGTGCCAAACAATGGTGGCTCGGATGGAGTTGTCGTCGTGGTCGCCGATCCCGTGTCCGGCGTCGGTAGGAAGATTTGCTCGGGGGCCCCGGCGAGCTGAGCCTGTCCCTTGAAGATGGCCAAAATCGCCTGCATGTTGTTGCTGGCGATGCGCGGCTCGAGCACGGAATTTTCTTGGATGATTCGGCCGACGGCTTCGATTTGGTAGGTCTGCACAGACGATGGGTCGAGATTCTTGAGCACGCCGGCGAACTCGAGCATCTTGTTGATCGTCAACTCGGGGTCGAGGACCACGGATTCCTTGCTGATCTCGATCAACCCGCGGGCGACGTCGACGTTGAACGGCCCCTTCGACAGCACCTTGGCCATTGCCCGGCGCAGGAAGTCTTGCTGGCGCGAGATGCGGCCGAAGTCGCTGGCCGGGTCCTCTTGCCAGCGCCCAGTGTCAGGATTGAGCCGTTCAAAGTGGCGGCTGCGGACATAGGCCAGGGCGCCGTCGCCATTGAACGTGTGGCATCCCGGCTCTTCGATCAACAGCTGCACGTTTGGGTCGCGGACCGGATAGTCGAATGGCACGGAAACCCCGCCAACGGCGTCGACAAGCGTCTTGAAGGCGCAAAAGTCGATCTGGATGAAATGATCGATCGGCACGCCGAAGTTGTTGTAGATCGTGTCGATCAGTTTTTGCGGGTCACCGGAGCGATAGGCGGTGTTGATTCGCTGCTTGGAATTGCTGCCGGCGATCTTTACCCACAGGTCGCGGGGAAACGAGAGCACAGCGGCCCGCCCGGTCGGCGGATCGACGCGGATGACCATGATCGAATCGCTGCGCTCCGGCCCGACGGCGCTGCGGTCGCCGGTGTCGAACTGCGAGCCCGGGGTGGAACAGCCACCGTTGTCGGCGCCGGTGATCAGGAAGTTCTTGGCCGCCGGGTCGGCATCGGGGAACGGAATCGGGGCCAGTGTCGTGGTCGACTCGGCGGATGGAATATTGGTCACCATGCTCGCTGGCACGGCGGCAACGCCGTTCACCGTGGTCGTCGAGGCCTGCTCCGGTACCAGAATCGCCGCCGATTTGTTGAAGTTGCTGACCACATTCTGGCCGAATAACAGGGCGACGGCGCCGCCGAAGCACAGCAAGCTGGCGAGGCTGTTGAGCGCTAGCACCGCATATTGGGTGACCGTACGCCGCTGGCTTCGCCGATGCTTCTCTGTATCCGTCGAGGGGTAGGCCATTGTGCCCATGGCGTGTTTACGCTACCGCTCTGCGTCCGGTGAGCGGGCGCGCCGCTAACGTGCCTGCGTGCGTTTGTCTGCCGCCGATTGGATCGAGCGACTCGAGGAGATTCACCTGTTGACGCCAGCGCGTGTGCTGCTGGTGATCCTCGGCGCGATCGTGGCCACATTTGTGATCAAACGTGTCGTCAAACGCATGCTGGAGAGACTATTCGAACGCACGGCCGCACCGGATCGTCCAAGGGTCGATGCTCGTCGCCGAGCGTTGAGTTCGGCGACGCGAGCGGCCGTCGTCGGGGTGATCTGGACGGTCGCGGTGATCACCGTGCTCGGCGAGGTTGGCATCAACCTGGGAGCATTCATCGCCACGGCGACGGTGGTCGGTGGTGCCATTGCCTTTGGTGCCCAGACGATGATCCGCGACGTGATCTCCGGCTTCTTCGTGCTCTCCGACGACCAATTCGGTGTCGGCGATGACGTCGATCTCGGCGCGGCATCGGGCGTTGTCGAGCGGGTGACGCTGCGCTCGGCGCGGCTTCGTGATGGCGAGGGCCGTGTCTGGCACGTTCCTCATGGCATGGTAAGCCATGTCGCCAACCTCTCCAAGCAGCAGACCGTGCACCTCGATCTCGACGTGGCGCGCACGATGACGGCCGGTGAGGCGTTGCGAATTTCCCAACAGCTGGGCGACTCATTAGTGGTGGATCCGGCAGTCGCTGGACTGTTGAAAAGCCACCCGATCGTGGCCGGGATCAACGGCCTAGGGGACGACCGCTTCGTTACCAGGGTCAGCGTCGACATCGTCCCCGGAAACGGTGACAAGGTGCGTCGAGCGTGGCGGGTGCTGGCCCTCGATGCCTTTGCCGACGGCCGCTTGACGGCGCCACCGCTGCTGTTCCCACCGCTGCCGCTCTCGCCGCCAGCCGATTCGGCCTCGTGAACACAGCGCGACTGCGAATTCACTGATTCGCCAAGCGCTGCTGGCCTTGATCGAACGGGAATCGGCGCGCCGTGTGGCCAGACAGCTTGCAGTAGTCGTCAGCTTCGACGAAGCGCCGCTTGGTCTAGGCGACGGTGGGCTCTGGGGGTGCCAGGGTGACGGCCACGGTGATCGCCTCGCCGCCAGCCACCAGCGCCAGCGACTGCACCGATCCGGCGTCGCCCACATCGCGACGTGCCGCCTCGATCGCTGCGTGCAGCGCAACAGGCGCGGTGATCGTCAACGACTCGACCCCGGCGCGTTGGCTGACCTTGGCCTCGGTCTTTGCTCGGCGAATCTGGGCCAACACCTCGAGGCCGCTGTCGATGACGGTTGCGTCGCCGGCGGGCAATTCGTCGACGGTCGGCCAACTGGCGCGGTGAATCGAACCCGGCTGCCACCAGTTCCAGACCTCTTCAGTGGTGAAAGGAATGAACGGGGCGAACAGGCGCTGCAGCGTGCTGAGGGCTGAGCGCAACGCCTCGCGGGCGCTGGCCGCCGACTCGGGACTATGGCTCTCATAGGCGCGACTCTTGACCAGTTCGACGTAGTCGTCGCAGAACCACCAGAAGAAGGCTTCTGTTCGCTCTAAGGCGCGGGCATAGTCGAAGCCGGAAAAGGCCTCGGTGCATTCGGCGACGACGAGGCGCAGTTTGGCCAACATCGACAGATCGATCGGATCGCTGGCCTCTGCGCCAGACGGCGGCTCGCCGATTGTCAGCACGAACTTGCTGACGTTGAGCAGTTTCATCGCCAGCTTGCGACCGACCTTCATTTGGTCTTCGCTGAATGCGGTGTCGACGCCGGGGCGTGCCGAGGCCGCCCAATAGCGCACGGCGTCGGTGGAGTACTGCTCGAGCAGGCTCAACGGGGTGACGACGTTGCCCTTCGACTTCGACATCTTCTTGCGGTCGGGGTCGAGAATCCAGCCGCTGAGCGCAGCGTGACGCCACGGGGCTGAACCGTGTTCCCAATGGGCGCGCACGGTTGTGGCGAACAGCCAGGTGCGGATGATGTCATGACCCTGGGGGCGCATGTCGTAGGGGAAGACCAGGTTGAACAGCTCCGGGTCGGTTTCCCAACGGCCAGCGATCTGGGGCGTCAACGAAGAGGTCGCCCACGTGTCCATCACATCGGGATCACCGACGAATCCGCCGGGCACGCCGCGCTGGCTGTTGTCGAACCCAGCGGGGCAATCGGTCGACGGATCGATCGGCAGCAGCGCTTCGTCGGGCACCAACGGTTTGTCGTAGTCGGGGTTGCCCTCGGCGTCGAGCGCATACCACACGGGCACCGGGACCCCGAAGAACCGTTGCCGGCTGATCAGCCAGTCGCCATTGAGGCCTTCCACCCAGTTGGTGTAACGGTGTTGCATGTGTGCCGGATGCCAGGTGATCTCGTCGCCTCGGGCGACCATCGCCGCGCGCACGTCGGCCTCGCGGCCGCCGTTGCGCACGTACCACTGACGGCTGGAGACGATCTCCAACGGACGGTCGCCTCGCTCATAGAACTTGACAGGGTGCATCAACGGACGCGGCTCGCCGTGCAGCGCGCCGCTCTCACGCAACTGCTCGACGACCAGTTTCTGCGCTTGCTTGCCAGTGCGGCCGCTGAGCGCGGCGTAGTGCTGCTGCCCGGCCGGGTCGGTAATCCACTCCGGCTCGGCGATCAACCGGCCGTCACGCCCGACGATCGCCCGGGTCGGCAAATTCAACTCGCGCCACCAGGTGACGTCGGTGGTGTCGCCGAAGGTGCAGATCATGGCGATGCCGGTGCCCTTGTCGGGATCGGCCAACCCATGGGCGAGCACTGGCACCTCGACGCCGAGCAGCGGCGTACGCACCGAGACCTTGCCGAACAGCGGCTGGTAGCGCTCGTCGTCGGGGTGGGCCACAAGCGCCACGCAAGCAGCCAAGAGTTCGGGACGGGTGGTGTCGATCATCACCGACCCTTCGCCGTCGCTGCGTTCGAAGGAGATGGCGTGGTAGGCACCGCTGACCTCGCGGTCTTCCATCTCCGCCTGGGCGACGGCCGTCTTGTAATCGACATCCCACAGCGTCGGGGCGTCGTGGGTGTAGGCCTCACCGCGATGATAGTTGCGCAGGAAGGCCCGCTGACTGGCCCGACGGGAGTTGTCGTCGATGGTCGTGTACAACAACGACCAGTCGTACGACAGGCCGAGGCGGCGCAGCACGTCTTCGAAGATGTGCTCGTCTTGGGCGACCAATTCTTCGCACAACTCGGTGAAGTTGGGCCGCGAGATCGCCACCGCTTGGTGATCCTTGGATGGATCGCCGCGGAACGGAGGCTGGAAACCGGCGACATAGGCCGTGCCTGGGTCGCAGCGCACCCCGTAGTAGTTCTGCACCCGGCGCTCGGTGGCCAGTCCGTTGTCGTCCCAACCGATCGGGTAGAACACCGACTTGCCGCTCATCCGTTGGAAGCGGGCGATGGTGTCGGTGTGGGTGTAGCTGAAGACGTGGCCAACGTGCAGCGAGCCGCTGACCGTCGGCGGCGGTGTGTCGATGGCGAATACCTGCTCGCGGCTCACGGTGCGATCAAAGCTGTAGGTGCCCTCGGCACTCCAACTCTGGGACCAGCGGGCCTCGATGCCATCGAGCGATGGCTTGTCAGGAATCGTTGTCATAAGGGCTCAAGGCTACCGAGCGCGTGCGTTGCGTATCGCTGCCTTTACTCGATCCGACCAGTCCAGGTCTTCCGTGGAGCCGCCGTCTGATTTGATCTGCTGGCGCTGCTCGGCGAGATCGCGTGCGGCCGCGGCGAGCGACGGATGGAGCACGGTGTCGGCGATCTCGCGGCGCAGATGACTGGCCAACGCTGGGCTGGAACCACCGGTGGAGACGGCGACGACGACGTCACCCTGGCGGGTGATGGCGGGGAGGATAAAGCTGCAGTTTTGGGGATCGTCGGCGCTGTTGACCCAGATCCCAGCTGCGCTCGCATCGGCTGCGACGGCGGCGTTGACCTCGGGGTCGTCGGTGGCGGTGATCACCAGGCGAAAGCCGCCGACATCTCCGGTTCGGTAACGACGGGGGAGTATCTCCACGCCCAGTCGATCGAATTCCGGATCGCGCTCAGGAGCGACGACGGTGACCGCGGCACCGGCGCCGAGCAAGCCGTCAACCTTGCGCAGCGCTACTCGTCCGCCCCCCACGACCAGTACCCGGACGGCTTGAAGGTCGAGAAAGACTGGGTAGGTGAACGGCACTGTGACAAAGTACCACCGGACCAATTGATTAAAAGGTTTGGTATTCCGCTAATTCCGATCGCTTTAGTCGGGAATCGATGGTAGAAATGACCCATGGCCGTGTCGAGCAATCTCGCAGTGGGTGGTGCCCACTTCCCGGAGACACTTGAAACCAGTCACCCAGTCGACATCGTGCGCTGGGCGGTGGATCGATTTGGCATCGATCAGATCGTCGTCACCACCAGTTTCAAAGATGCCGTGCTCGCCCATGTCGCCTCCACGGCCGCTCCCGGCATTCAGATCATCCTGCTCGACACCCACTATCTCTTCGCCGAAACGCTGTGGTACGCCCAAGAGTTGCGGCGGCGGCTCGATCTCAACCTCAAAGTGCTCAGCCCCGATCCCGCTCAGGTCGAGCCAAACATGTGGCAGACGAATCACGACCTGTGCTGCCAAACCCGCAAGGTCGAGCCGTTGCGCCGCGCCCTGCAGGGTCGCCAGGCCTGGATCACCGGTGTGCGTCGCCAAGATGGGCCGTCACGCTCCAACGTGCGTATCGCCGCCTACGACCTGGCGCGCAACGTCACCAAGATCAACCCCCTGGCGGCGATGAGCGACAGTGACCTGGCGCTGTATCAACAGCTCTACGAGTTGCCGGAGAACCCGCTCGCCAGTCGCGGCTATCCCTCGATCGGCTGCTGGCCGTGCACCCGTCCCGTCGCCGATGGCGAGGATCGCCGCGGCGGGCGCTGGGCCGGTTCGGCGAAGACCGAATGCGGGTTGCACCAATGAAAGAGCCCATATGAAAGAGCCCATATGAAAGAGCCCATATGAAAGAGCATGGCCTGAACTCGCTAGAGCGCTCGCCGTTCGGTTCCGTGGCGCTCGTCGGCGCCGGTCCTGGCGACCCCGATCTGTTGACCGTCAAGGCGGCGCGGCTGTTGGCCCAAGCCGATGTCGTCGTTCATGACGCTTTGGTCGGCGATGGCGTGCTCGCTTTGGTGCCGTCGCGGGCCGAGCTGATCGATGTCGGCAAACGGCCCGGCATGAGCCCGGCGCAAGACTTGATCAACACTCTGTTGATCGATCTCGTCGCCCAAGGCAAGCGGGTGGTTCGCCTCAAAGGTGGCGATCCGTTCGTCTTCGGGCGCGGGGGGAGGAAGCCCTCGTGCTTGCCGAATACGGCATCGCGGTCGAGGTCGTTCCCGGTATCACTTCGTCGGTTGCGGCACCTGCTGCCGCGGGCATTCCGGTGACCCACCGCGGCCTGTCGGCGTCGTTCACCGTCGTCACCGGTCATCGCCAGCACGGCGAGACGCCTGTCAATTGGGATGCCCTGGCCAAGGTCGGGGGCACCATCGTCGTCCTCATGGGCGTCGCCCAGCGCGGCGAGATCGCTCAGCAGTTGATCGACGGCGGCATGGCCGCGCACACGCCGGTCGCCGCCATCCATCGGGCGACGATCGGCGAGCAAACGGTGGTGCGCTGTCGGCTCGACGAACTGGCAGCCACCGTCGTGAAGTCGCCTGCCACGATGGTGATCGGTGCCGTCGCCGCGTTAAATGTCAACGAGGTCACGGAGGCCGCAGCGTTACGCTTGGCGTAATGCTTCATCTCTACGACACAGCGACGCAATCTGTTCGTCCGCTCGCCATGCGCGAGCCCGGCACGCTGAGTATGTACGTCTGCGGTCCAACGGTGTACGGCCCCCCGCACCTCGGCCACGGCCGGGCGACGCTGCAATACGACGTGCTCCGCCGCTATCTGGAGTGGACCGGCATTCGAGTCCAACACGTCTCCAACATCACCGATATCGACGACAAGATCATCGACCGCGCCAAGCGTGAGGGCCGACCGTGGACGGAGATTGCCACGAAGTGCGAGGCGGTCTGGTGGAAGGCGATGGATGCAATGGGCGTGCTGCGACCCACCGACGTTCCCCATGCCACCGAGTACGTCGATGGCATGGTGGCGATGATCGGCGAGCTGATCGAGCGTGACAGCGCCTACGTCACCAACGATGGCATCTACATGTCGGTCGCCGCTGTTGGCGACTATGGCCTGCTTGCCCATCAACGCCTGGAGGACATGCTCAGCGGTGGCGGTGAGCGTGAGGTCGTCGGTGCCGATGGCAAGCGTGCCTGGGCCGACTTCGCCATGTGGAAGTTCACCAAACCGGGCGAGCCAAGTTGGCCGTCACCGTGGGGCGAGGGGCGCCCCGGTTGGCATAGCGAGTGCGTGGTGATGAGCCTTGGCCTGCTTGGCGAAGGGTTCGATCTGCATGCCGGTGGCCACGACCTGAAGTTTCCGCACCACGAGAACGAGCGCGCCCAGGCCGTTGCTCTCGACAAGGTGTTCGCCAACCATTGGATGCACCACGAGTTCGTCATCGATGCCGAGGGCGAGAAGTTGTCCAAGAGCCTGGGCAATTTCACCAATCTGCTCGATCTTGTGGAGACGATGGATCCGCGGTCGTATCGCTTGGTGCTGTTGCAAAGCCACTATCGCTCGCCGGTGCAAGCCAACGCGACCGTTATCGACGCTGCGCAACGCAGCCTCGCTGGGCTTGATGGTGCGATCCGCCGGGCGCGCGCCGCCGGGGTCAGCGAGTTCGGCCTCGACGCCGAATTGGCCGCTCGTTTTCGGGAGCGCATGGACGACGATCTCGACACCGCTGGGGCGATGGCTCTCGTCTTCGAGGCCGCCCGGCGGGCCAACGCGGCGATCGATGCCGGTGATCTCAACACGGCTGGCGTGCTCGCCGGGACGGTGATCGAATTGTGCTCGGCGGTTGGGTTGCAGGTCGGTGCCGATGAGGAGGTGCCGAGCGACGTTGTCGATCGTGCCGCCGCGCTCGACGCGGCACGCGCCGTCAAGGACTTTGCCGCCGCCGATTCGTTGCGCTCCGAACTGCAGGCCGACGGCTGGCACGTGGAAACGACCAAGGCGGGAACCACGGTTCGTCGGGCGTGAACGACGCCGAAAGCCCACTATGTTGGGTTTGGTGAGGTTGAAGTGGCACGATTGAGGCCCGTGTCCCGTCCCCAAACAGGTGTTGAGCCTGCTCTCCGCGCCCCGTTACCGAGGGGATTCTGGGTGATCTGGACGACGGTCGCCCTCGATCTGATCGGGTTTGGCATCGTCGCCCCGATCCTCGGGGTGTACGCCGAGCGCTACGGGGCGACGCCGACCACCGTTGGTTTCCTGTTCGCCTCGTTCTCGTTGGCGCAGTTCGTCTGCGCCCCGCTACTCGGTCGGTTGAGCGACCGCATCGGGCGCAAGCCGGTCATCTTGATCTCGCTGTTCGGCACTGCCATCGGCAGCTTGATCACCGGCGCGGCCGGGTCGTTGTGGCTGCTTTTTCTCGGCCGCATTCTCGATGGCGCTTCCGGTGCCAGCGTCTCCGTGGCCCAAGGTGCCGTCGCCGACGTGGTCGCGCCTGCCGATCGGCCGCGGGCCTTCGGGCTTCTCGGTGCCGCCTTCGGCGTCGGTTTCGTCGTCGGCCCGGCGCTCGGTGCACTCTCCGCGTTGCGTGGCCCACACCTGCCGTTTTACGTTGCCGCCGCGATCGCAGCGACGAACGCGATCGTCGCCATTTTCCGTCTCCCAGAGACCAAGGCGGCCCACAGCGCGCCAATGCGTGGCGACCGTTCGGTGCGATCTGTGCATTCGGCGCAACTGTGGCGGCTGGTGGCCATTGCCTTCGTCGCTATCGCCGCCTTCAGCGCCTTCGAAGCGACGTTCGCGCTGCTCGCCGCCGAGCGTTTCGAACTCAGCGAGGCAGGCATCGCTGTGGTCTTCGTCTGCATTGGCGTGTTCCTCGTTGCGGTGCAGGGCGGGGTGATCCATCCGTTGTCGAAACGGGTCGGGGTGCGCGGCTCGATCTCCACTGGCCTGGCCTGTAACGCCGCCGGGCTCGTGCTCTTGGCCTTTGCCGACAACTGGGCGTTGCTCGTGCCGGCGCTTATGTTGGTGACCTTCGGGCAGGGTTTGACGACGCCGAATTTCACCACGCTGGTGACCACCGGCGTGCCCGCCCAGCAACGAGGCGAGGCGCTCGGATTCCAACAGAGCGGCAGCGCCCTGGCTCGGGTGATCGGTCCGGCGATGGCCGGTGTGTTGTTCCACCGCGTCGGCATCCCCGCGCCGTACCTGGTCGCGGCCGGCTTGACCTGCGCCGGATTGGCCATTCTGCGATGGACCAGCGAATGAAGATGGGCTACCAGCCTGGTCTCGATGGGCTGCGAGCGCTGAGTGTGATCGCCGTCATCCTGTATCACGCCGGGTTTGGCTGGATGGGCGGAGGGTTCTTCGGGGTCGAGGTGTTCTTCGTTGTCTCCGGCTATCTGATCACCTCGTTGTTGCTCGATGAACGCGAGGGGTCGGGGCGCATCAGCCTTGGTCAGTTTTGGTTGCGCCGGGCCCGTCGTCTGTTGCCAGCGCTGTTCACCATGCTCTTCGCCGTGGCGATCTGGGCACGCTTCGCCGGTAGCGCCGAGCAGGTCTCGACGCTCCGTCGCGACCTGCCGTGGTCGATCTTCTACCTCGGTAATTGGGGGCAGATCCTCGGCAAGACGGCGTATTTCTCCACCGGCGACCCGCCGTTGCTGCGCCACCTGTGGTCGCTGGCGGTGGAGGAACAGTGGTACCTGATGTGGCCATTGGTCTTCGTCGCCGCCTGGATGTTCGGCGGGCGTCGACTGGCGCCTCGCGGGTTGTTCTTTGTTCTGCTTGCGGTGGCGATGATGGCGTTGACCTTCTGGCTGCACAGCAACTCCGGCGACCCGAACACCATCTCCGTGCTCGGCAATCAGGCCGATCGCACCAACTTCATGTATCTCGGCACGTTCACGCGCAGTTCGGGTTTGTTGCTCGGCGCCGGGTGTGCCTTCCTCTGGCGGCCGTGGCGCAACGGGTTGACGGTGGCCACGCCTGGCCGACTGCTCGATCCGATCGGCGCTGCGGCGGTTGCTGGGCTCGGTTGCATCATGGCGGTCGCCAACCTGACGGAGGGCTACGTCTATCAATGGTTGCTGGCGCTGGTGTCGCTGTTGTCGATGATCGCCATCGCCGTGGTGGTGCATCCCGATGCCGAAGGGTTTCGGGCGATCATGTCCTGGCCGCCGCTGGTCGAGGTCGGCAAACGCTCCTACGGCCTCTACCTGTGGCACTGGCCGATCTTCGTTATCGGCAAGATCTACCACACAGGGGATTGGTTGCGGTTCGTTGTCGGAATGGCGGCGACGGTAGTGATCTCCGAGATCTGCTATCGGTTTATCGAGACGCCCATTCGTCATGGAGTGATCGGGCAGTGGGTGTCGGCGATGCGTCACGACCAGGGCGAGCGGCGGGCGGTGCGCCAGCGGTTGAGCGTGGCGATGGCGACGACGATGCTCGGGGTCAGCGGGTTGCTGGTGTCGTTCTACGCCGGGGTCGAGCAGTTCGATCCGGCGGCTGGCGGCGAAGAGGTGCAGTTTTCGTTGCCCGCGCAATCGACGACAACGACCACCGTGGCGCTGCAGGATACGGCAACCGTGGCCAGCGAGTTGCCGGGTGTCACCACGACTTCGAGCGCGCCAGCGACGACGACCACATTGGCGGAGTTGCCGCGGACGTTGGCGATCATCGGCGACTCGCAGGCGCATTCGTTGGCGATCAACATGCCGGACGGCATCGAGGAGACGTTCACGATCGAGGACGGCTCGTTCGAGGGCTGCGGGGTGCACGTCGAGGGCAACGTGATCAGCGAGCGCCAGGGGTTCCGTCGCTCGTTTAGCGATTGCTTGGGGTTCGAAGACAAATGGGAGCGCTCGGCGACGCGTTCGAACGCCGATGTTGCCCTCGTGGTGCTCGGGGCGTGGGACGTGTTCGACATCGAAACCGAGGCGGGTGTGATCGGTTTCGATACGGCTACGGGTGATGCAGTGTTCCTCGATCAGTTGCAGTTGGGGATCGATGCCATCAAGCGGGCGGGGACGCATGTCGCCTTGTTGGAGATTCCCTGCATGCGGCCCAAGGATGTCGACGGGGCCGGGGTTCCGGCGTTGCCCGAGCGTGGCGACGATGCCCGGGTCGAGCACCTGAATGACCTGTTGCGCGAGGCTGCGGCGGGGGATCCCGATCATGTGACCTTCGTGGTCGGCCCGGCGCAATGGTGTGGCGACGAGGCGATCAGCACGGACCTCGGCTATCGCTGGGATGGGATTCACTACTACCAACAGGGTGTGAATCTGGTGATGGAAACGATCGCCGAGACGCTGCTGCGTATCCCCGTTTCATCCTGACGCTGCCGCGTTAGTGGTAGTGGAAGTCAAATTTGAAGCAAATGAGCGGGTTCTCGTTGCTTGTTAGGTTACCGACGGGTAACTTAGCTCCATGAGCGAGTTCTCTTTGGCGTTAAACGAAGACCAGATCCAGATCCAGAAGTGGATTCACGGGTTTGCGGAAGAGGTCATGCGGCCTGGCGCGCACGAATGGGACGAGCGCGAGGAGTTCCCCTGGCCGGTGGTGCAAGAGGCAGCCAAGATCGGGTTGTATGGCGTCGATTTCCTGATGAACGCCTTCTCCGACAGCTCCGGGCTGACGATGCCGGTTGCGGTCGAGGAGATCTTCTGGGGCGACGCCGGTATCGGTATGGCGATCATGGGTTCGGCGCTTGCGGCGGCGGGGATCAGCGGTAACGGCACACCTGAGCAAGTGATGGAGTGGGTGCCGCAGTGTTATGGGACCGCTGACGATGTCAAGGTTGGTGCGTTCTGCGTCAGCGAGCCCGATGCCGGCAGCGACGTGTCGTCGTTGCGGACGCGGGCGGTGTACGACGAGGCCAGCGACGAGTGGGTGCTGAACGGGACCAAGGCGTGGATCACCAATGGTGGGATCGCCAATGTGCACGTGGTTGTCGCTGCTGTGGAGCCCGATTTGAAGGGCCGTGGCCAGGCGAGCTTCATTGTTCCGCCGGGGACCAAGGGGTTGAGCCAGGGACAGAAGTACCTCAAGCACGGGATCAAGGCCTCGCATACCGCCGAGGTGGTGCTCGACGATGTTCGCGTGCCCGGCAGTTGTTTGTTGGGTGGCAAGGCCAAGCTCGACGCCAAGTTGGCGCGGGCCCGTGAACGTGGGCACAGCGGCGAGAAGCAGCCGGCGATGTCGACCTTTGAGGCGACCCGGCCGACGGTTGGGGCACAGGCGTTGGGCATCGCCCGGGCGGCGTATGAGTACTCGTTGCAGTATGCCAAGGAGCGCCATGCCTTTGGCCGCCCGATCATCATGAACCAGTCGATTGCTTTCAAGCTGGCCAACATGATCACCGAGATCGATGCCTCGCGGTTGCTGATTTGGCGGGCGGCGTGGCTGGCGCGCAATGGCGGTTTCGTCAACGCCGAGGGTTCGATGAGCAAGTACAAGGCCTCGGAGACTGCGGTGCGGGTGACCGAGGATGCGATCCAGATTCTTGGCGGCTACGGCTACACGCGGGAATACCCGGTGGAGCGCTGGCACCGTGATGCCAAGATCCACACGATCTTCGAAGGCACGTCCGAGATCCAGCAGCTCGTGATCGCTCGGGCGATATCTGGCCTGCGTATCGAGTAGATCTGGCTCCGTGCGGGTCGAGTCGTCGCTGGCGTTTGCCGCTCGTCCCTAATCGACATGCCTAAGACCTGGGCAAGATCCAGCTTATATGGTCTGTCGTGTGTGGCGACGATCCGTGAGAGGCGACCTGGCGTGTGGGAGGTCCGTGTGTTCACGGGTTCCGACGCGCGCGGTCGCCCGACGCAACTGTCGCGCACCGTGCACGGCGGCAAGCGCGAGGCGTTGCGCGTCGCCGCCGAGCTCGACGTCGGCGCCGGCCGTTCCTCGCCTGCCGGCCGATCGGTCAGCGACGTGCTCGACGCGTGGGTCGATCAGAACGTCGATACGTGGGCGCCGTCGTCAGCTCGCGATCAGCAGAGTCGCGTGCGCTCGATCAAGAAGGACCAGATCTCCCGTGTGCCGCTGGCGCGCCTGACTGTCGGCGATGTGGAGCGATGGCACACGCGCTTGCGCAAGGCAGGCATGGCCGACGCCGGCATCAAGAACCAGCACGGGGTGCTCCGCGCCGCGCTGTCGCAAGCGATGCGATGGGGGTGGGTGTCGTCGAACGTGGGCTCACTCGCCCGGTTGCGGTCGCGCAGCGCACGGTGATGTCTGTCGATGATGTGCGCGCCGTGATGACCGCAGCAGCGTCCGTCGACGCCGCTGCCGAGTTGGCGTTCCGCATCGCCGCCGTCGCCGGTGCGCGCCGCGCCGAGCTGGCCTCGTTGCGCTGGACCGACGAGCACGACGGCCAGTTGCTGATCGACTCGGCGATCGAGATCACCAAGCGCGGCGAAGGCGCGCCGGAGTTGCGCGAGGCGGCAACCAAAACGGCGAACGTTCGCACCGTGACGCTCGACGGAGACACGGTTGAGATGATCGACAAGCTCCGCCGAACACGTGAGCCGTACGGCCCGTGGATGTGTGGCCTCGGCCCCGAG
Organism: uncultured Acidimicrobiaceae bacterium; assembly: GCA_963732585.1. Lineage (GTDB taxonomy): Bacteria > Actinomycetota > Acidimicrobiia > Acidimicrobiales > Ilumatobacteraceae > WLMZ01. The sequence goes on from CAVSZY010000005.1 coordinate 289,315, forward strand.
TTGGTCAGCCCCGACCGCATCAGTTGGTGGTGGAAGCGAGTGCGCCAGATGTCGGGCATTGACCCGAAGTGGCGCCTGCACGACCTGTGCCACTGGTCGGCCGGGAATCTGGTCGACCAGCAGGCTCGGCACTGCCCGGTCGTGTCGACCTTGCGGGCGAAGGCGAGCAGATTGGTAGCAGCAATGTCGATGTCGGCGTGGCCGAGCTTGACCTCGAACGCCGCCCAGCGTCCGTCGCCAGCGGTGACGACGGCATCGATTTCCAGATCGTCGGAGTCCCGGTAATGCTGCACGGTGCCGTCCACGGCGCCGGCGAACACTCGCAGGTCACGTACGACCAGGGCTTCGAACAGGTATCCAAAGTAGTTCAAGTCAGCGAGCAACTGTTGCGGTCCGGTGCGCAACGCGGCGACAGCAACCGACGGGTCGCAGAACTGCACTCGTGGAGAGGTGCGCAATCGTGCCCGCGAACGCAGATGCGACGACCATGCCTCCAACGGGTCGAGCACCATCAGCCGCTCGAGAGGTGCCAAGTAGTCGTACACAGTCGACCGTGCGACGTCAGAGCCATCTGTACTTGCCTCCTGCGCGACGCGGGTGACGACGTAGTCCATCCCGATGCATGCCGCTGCACGGCTGGGCTACAGATTGCAGTTTGGCTACCGGAATGATGCGTTCAAAGCCGCGGAACACTGCGGCAAATTGGTGGCCGTCCAGCGAACGTTGTCCGGCAAGGGGTTCGGAACGGTCAACCCTTGGGGCCGTCGGGCCACTTGATCAATGAGCCAGCGTCGATGCGCAGGTTGATCCCGGTGACGTAGCGGGCCTCATCGGAGGCAAAGAACAGCACTGCGTTCGAGATGTCGACGGGCTCGACCATTGGAATCGGCATAGCTTGGAACACGAAAAACGCTTCGTGCGCCTCAGCTTGCGTCGGGTTCTCCAGGTCGGGTCGGAACACCCTGTAGATGTCCTCGTTGTTGATGAGGTTCGTATTGCAGTTCGTCGGGTGCACGGCGTTCACACGAATCATCTGCGGTGCGAGTTGCAGCGCAAGGACCTCGGTGTATTTGACAATGAAGGTCTTCGAGAGGCCGTAGCCAACGCTGCCCGGACCCAGCGCCGGGTTGCTCAGTGTGCTCGGCATCATTCCGGCGGTCGAGCCGGTGAGGATGATCGACGCGCCCTCGCCGAGGTAGGGAAGCGTCGTTGCGACCGTGTTCATGACTCCGCCGAAGTCGACGTCCATCGCGTCGACGAAGGCCTGTGCCGTATGTTTTTTCACCGGCAGGATGCCCGCGTTGGCGCAGACGATGTCGAGGCGTCCGAACTCGGCGACGCCTTTGCCGACAGCGTCGGCGAGTTGCTCGCGGAAGCGTACGTCGGCCTTCATGGCCATGATTCGCTGCCCGGTCGCCTCGACTTGGGCAACCGTGTCGGCGAGATCGGCCTGCGAACCCATTGGGTAGCGAACGGTCGGAAGCTGTTCGAGGATGTCGACAGCTATCACCTGCGCTCCCTCCTGAGCCAGGCGTATGCAGTGGCTCTTGCCCTGCCCTCGCGCGGCACCGGTGACCAGCGCGACTTTGCCCTGCAAACGACCACCCATTGCGAACCCCCTCGCAGTTGACGACTCTGTCAAATTACAGCCCGGAGGGCGGATCGTCGAGTCGCAGGATGATGCCGCGTTGCCGACGCCTTCGCGTGGTGAGGGTTTGTCCGGTCAGTCGAGCTGTCCACGCAGCGCGCCGGCCGGATGAGGCGCGTTGTGAACGTTGACGTAGTAATTCACCGGGTTGGCGACGATGGCGTCGGCGAGCGCATCGTTGACCACACAGGCCGACGACATACCTTCCGCCGGCGCAGTGAGGCCCTGCACTACTGGTCCGGCAACGCCCTGCGGGCCGACGTGAATATGTGCCGCCCTCGCTGGATCGATGCCGCGAACGATCACGCGGTAGCAGATCGTCCCGTCATCAGTATTGACCTGGACCACGGCGACGCCCGATCCGTCGGCATCACCTGGTCCCGGAATCTCCTCGGCACCGGAGAGTCTGGTCGTGAACACGAAGTTCGTTCGCCCTCCGGCACCGGCGTGCGTCGGGAGTACAAGAGCTCCCACCACGCCGACCGAAACTGCAACCGCGACTACACGTGTATTGCGCATTTACATCCCCTTCCAATCAGCACCGATTGGTGCGACGGCAATCCGAAACATACACCCGATTCGATCGACGCATGCCGCGCCGATCGGGAACGGCTCGATGTAACTCGCCCGGCGTTCAGCGCACGCGGTAACGCAGGTAGATGACGCCGTTCTCGAACCGGTGCTTGTCGATGAGCTCCAGATCGACAGGCGAGTCTGTCGCTAACGCCGGGTTTCGTCCGCCGAGCACAACTGGCCAGACGAACAGGGCCACTTCGTCAATCACGCCGGCGGCCAGTGCCTGCGATGCCAGGTTCGGTCCGCCGACCAGGAGATCCCGTTCTGCCGATGCCTTGAGGTCGCGTATCGGTCCGCCCGAGAAGTGGCGTTCAAGGCGTGTCTTGGCGGTGTGGGGTGCGGCGAGAGTCGCGGAGTAGACGATCTTGTCGGCAGTCTGCCAGGCCTTGGCGTAGTTGGCCGTCAGCTCCGAGCGCTTGGCGAGCGCCTGGTCGGTTTCCCACACGGCCAAGGTTTCGTACATGCGTCGCCCATAAAGGTAGGTGCCTGCGGATCGCATCAGCTCAGTGATCGACACGAACACGTTGTCGTCGGGTGGAGCCCAGTCGAATCCACCGCCACCGTCCTCGGTCCAGCCGTCGAGGGACATGTTCGATGCGTAGATCAGCTTCGCCACGACGCGACACTCCTACATTCGCAGTCAATGGGCGCGTGCATACCATGTTTCATGCCACAGAGTATGCTATTTGGCATGCGAACCAGAATTTCAACGACGGTCGATCACGACAGACTTACCACGGCTCGCCGTTTGACGGGCATGCCCGATTCTGAGCTGGTCGATCTGGCCCTTGCCACTTTGCTTGAACAGGCCGAGCGTCAAGCAGAAGATCGTGCTCTGCGCGAGCATCCCTACGAAGCCGACCCAGAGCTGGCCAATCTGCCGCTCGGCTGGCCAGCCGACGCACCGCCCCTTGACTCGTATGACGCTGATGTGCCTGCCGACGTCATCGCGCTCTTCGCGGCGCGTACATCGCGATGAGTCTCGGCCATGGTGAGATCTGGTGGGCACAACTCGATGGCGACAAGATCCGACCTGTTGTCATCCTCACCAGGTCTCGCGTCGCTGCGCGGCTGCATGCAGTTGTCGTCGCCCCGGTGACATCGACCGTGCGCGGGCTACCCACCGAGGTCGCGCTCGGATCGGATGAGGGAGTCAAGGACGGAAGTGTCGCCAACCTCGACAACACCCTGCTGCTTCGCCGAAGTTCGCTCGGCCGCAGATGTGGCCAGGTTGATCTGCAGCGCTGGCCGGAGTTCTGCCGGGCCATGCACAAGATGATGGGCTGCTCGTAGCACTTCCCGACATTCGGGTGGACGTCGAGAGCCGACGCCGATTTCTGAGATCGTCGTAGCGGTTTCGCGTCCCCCACGGGTTCAGTAGGGGAGAGACGCCATGACGACAGCTATCCACGACTTCGATGCCTTCTTCCGAGAGGCGGAACCACGTTTGCGGCGCGCCTATGGCGGGCGCATGGCACCGCATCGTGTTGGCGACGCTGTCGGCGCGGCGCTCGAATACGCCTGGAAGAATTGGGATCGGGTTGCGGTGATGGAGCACCCGGTTCCGTTTCTGTTCCGGGTCGGCCTCTCGAAGTCGCGTGGCCGCAAGCAAGGCCGACTTCCGGCGCCGCCTCCGTCGGCGTCCGGGCATGTTGAGCCGGCGTTGGTCTCCTCAATGCAGCAGCTGCCACGACGACAGCGCGAGGTCGTCTGGCTTATCGATGCCTGCGAATGGACGCCGACCGAGACCGCCGAGGCGCTCGGACTGTCGTTGTCCGCCGTCAGAACTCACCGCACACGAGGGCTGGAGAGCCTTCGTCAACACCTGGGGGTGAACACCAATGCATGACCTCACCAACCAACTTCGACAGTGGTCCGAGAGCCTCGCTCAAGTCGCTGACCGCACCGACCTCAACATGATCAAATCACCGGTTATCCCGGCTGACCGATTCAGCACCAACCGCCGCTGGTTCGCCGTCGCCGCGTCGGTGATCCTCGTCGCAGCTGCGGTCGCCGCCGTGGCCACTGTCGGCAACGGTGATTCACAGCGGATCGGCCCGGCCACCAACCCGACTCAGCCCACCTCGTCACCAACGACCGTCGTGCTGGCGACGACCGCCTTGTCAACGACAACGACTGCGGCCCCATTTGTGCCGCCGCCACCGGGGGCGGTGCTCACCACGACGACCGCGCCCACAACATCAAACAACCCCGACGACCGGTTGGTGGCGTGGCCCGCCGCCCCCGCATCGCCGCTCCCAGTCGAAGCCGTTGCACGCCTGCTACCAATATCGTCGGGGACACCCGTGCGCGGAGAAGCCGAGGGGGGAAGTGGCGCGTCGCCACTATTCACACAGGTCTTCGCCGACGCCGAACGCGACATCCTGTTCACCCTGCAGACCCAGCCGAACGCCTTCGAGTCAACCCCCGCCGAGCTCCAGTCGCCGATGACGATCGATGGATGGGACGACGCCTTCGCCACGGTCGGGGACCTACGAGTAGTGGCGCAGGACCCGAGCGGGTTCGTACGGCTCCGCGGTACCGGGATCGGAGACGACGAAGCGGCGGCGATCATCTCGTCGATGCAACGACGCCCGGCTGGAACCCCGGGCTGGGATCTCGCGCTTGAGAAGGACGGCCTTGTGGAGATCACCGGTGCCTGGAACGATTCGGCTGGGCAACGCTTCGTCACCTGGTTCGACGGAACTCGAGTCTTGCACCAGATGTTGGTCTCACCCGCCCACACCGACCTGATCGTGCAGGCGCTCAGCCCAACGTTTGATCACGTCGAGATCAATGGACGCGATGGATGGCTCAACTCGACTGGTGATCGGCGGTCGATCGTCTGGTCACCCGACGGGGTCACCATCGTTGTCTTCGGCACAGTCGAACCCACCATCGACCTGCTTGGTGTCGCTGAGACCGTGACGGCGCTTGACGCCGCCGCCTACGAGTCGCGGACGACGAGCGAACTTCCCGCTGGCCTCGGTGACGGCTGCAGCGGCAGCCTGTTCTGCTGAGGCAGCCGGGAAGCAGGACCGGCGAAAATCCGGAGCCCGGCAGAAATCGGGAACCGGCGTGGAACGTCCGACGTCCTAGTCAGCAATGACTCTCGTTCGCTTCATCGCCCGAGTGCTGTGTGCGGCATTGCTCGGTGTCGTCGTCGGCGCTGTGCTCACGCCGTCGCCCGTGCGCGCCTGTTCATGTGATTCGAGCCAGACTCCGATCCGCGATCAAATCGGCGAGGCGGAGATCGCCTTCGTCGGGCGCTTGACAGAGTCGACAGTTCTCGACCCCGCCCAGACTCTGGGCTACGACACGTTCGATCGCCGCTACGAGTTCGTGGTGCAGGAGGCGGTCAAGGGCGTCGAAGCTGGCGACCAGGTGGTCATGTTCGGCTCCACAATCGAAACCTCCTGCGGGTCGACGCTTTTGGACGAAACACGTGACCGTCATGCCATCATCAGTCGAGCATACGGCGGACCGTTCGTCGCCGACTCCAGTCCCGCCTGCGGCCGGGCCCCGGGCATTACTGAGCTGCTGGACGCCGATCTAGCTCTGCCGCCGACGCTCGACGGACAGCTGTCGCTGTTGGCGGTGGGCAGGCTGAGTGAAGCCGAGTTGATCGGCTTTGACGCGTCCGGTCACCCGCTGAACTACGGCGATGTCGAGGGAACGGCCGGAACGTTGGCTATTTGTCCAGCATCGACGACCGCAGTGATACTCGAGCAACCACGGGGGGCCGATCGAGCGGACCTCGTGATTCGCGACGTGGCGACGTTGCAGGTCAGGCGGCGGATTCAGCTCGAACTACCGGCCGGCTTCCAGCAATCATCCCGCGGCATGTTCACTGCTGGCGCTCAGCTCAACTGTCTCGATTCCACGGCAACCGAGGTTGTCGCAGTCCTGTCTTGGGAGAACTCCGCTGAGGAGCAGACAATCGTGATTCATGTGCGTCCCGATCTGGCGGGCGGTGTTGTTGTCCACGCTCACGGCATGGCCGATCGAGCGAGATTCGACCCTCGATTGGGTGACGTCGTCGCGGTCGTCGGCGGTTCGCTGCTGCGGATCGATCTCTCGGGCGCCGAGCACGTTGTTGCGCAATTGACTGACGCTGCGACCACCGGTTACGGAACGTTGTTCATCAAGCCCGACGAGTCTGATGGTTGGTGGGTCGGCCTCGGCGACGGCGACTACACGCTTGCCACCCGGCTGAAACTCCTCGCCCACGTCGGGCATGACGGGGTCGTCGAACGGTGGCCCGTGCAACCGGCGGAGTGGCTCGACGACGTCTACTGGGATCCCGTTGTCGCCGTCGAGGGTGCGCTACTGGCCGCCAACGCGAGGATCCCGCTGCCGGCGCTGGGTTCGTCTGCCTCAGGTGTTTCCGTCGTCTCGGAGCAGGCCTGGCTGCCCCTTGGGAAACAGCTCGGCGACGGCCGTTCGATTGCGCAGCTTGACAATGAGGCTGGTCGTTCGTTTCACGTCGTGGCCGTCGACGCCAGCCTAGCAACGCTGCAGCATGTCGCTGAGTTGCGCAGCGCGGTCGCAGTTCTCGACGGGCCGCTCGTCGTCGCCCCTGTCATCGACAGCGTCACCCCGCCTGATCAGCTGGTCGACTCGCCGTGGATTACCCGCTCCGCTGATGCGGGGCTGTCAGCGCCGGTCTCGACGCCCTCATCGCCGGTCGCAGAGGATGCCGACGAGAGTCTTGCGAACTCGGAATATATGGACGATGCAGGACTTGCGCCAGTGGTGGTCGTCGTGGCGGTGCTCGCCGTCGCGGCGGCGGCGACCGTGACGGTGATGTGGGCCCGTCGCCGACGCCGACCAGGGTGATCGACACAGAAGATTACAACGTCGGGTCCAAGGCGACTTCAGCGTGTCTGATTGTGAGTTTCACCTTGCGAGTACGCTAATGAGCGACCTGACCGAGGAGGCAGGGGCCGCGGTCCGTCGCATTCGGCGCGCCGGGACGGACCTGCAAGATGTCGAGGTCAAGTCGGCGGCCGGCGGCCTGCCAAAGTCGATCGTTGAATCCGTGTCCGCGTTCGCCAACGCTGAGGGTGGGCTCCTTCTCCTCGGGCTCGACGATGGCGTCACGTGGGCGGTTGGAGCCAGCTCCGGATAGCGCGACCTCATCGACCCGATCCTGCGTGAGGCAATCGAACTCCGCCCGTAATGCGCAGAACCCGGTTCCCCTGCCATCCGGCAGGCAACCGGGTCCACTTCCTCGGGCACTCACCCGGGGCGTCCCTAGCATGTGCCCCATCACTGGAATGCGCAAGTCGATTCAGGCCACCTCAGGGTTCTTGCTAGGGAACAAACTATGACCTACGCGCAACGGATCAGTGCCCTGAGCCGTCGAACTCTATGTGATGACTTCCGACACTGAACCAGGGCGCTCCGCCGATCGGTCGTGGGTTGCCGACCTATACGAGCGCGAGTGGCCGTCGCTGATGCGTGTCGCCTACTTGCTAACCAGTTCACGGCCGACCGCCGAGGAGATCGTGCAGGACGCGTTCGTGCGCTTGCAGGCGACGCGCACCTCGGTGCTCAACCCGGCCGCGTACCTGCGCACGGTTGTCATCAATGCATGTCGCGATGTCCATCGGCATCAGGCAGTGGTTGCGCGCAACCCACCGCCCACACCCGAACCGGCGATCGCCGAACACGACGAACTCTTCGACGCGTTGGCTCGGTTGCCGTGGCGTCAGCAGGCCGCCTTGGCCCTTCGCTTCCATGTCGATCTGTCCGAGTCGGACATCGCCACATCACTCGGATGTCGTCCAGCCACCGTGAGATCGCTCATTCATCGAGCGCTTGCCACCCTGAGAAAGGAACTCAGCGAATGACCGCCACCCTCGAAGACCGACTCCGCCGACACTACGACGAACGCACCCGCGACCTGCCCGACCATGGACCCGGTCTCGATTGTCGCGCCGTGTCGATGATCTCTGCGGGAGCGATGACCGAGCGGCGTTCGCGGCGAGCGATGCGTATCTCGCTGGCGTTGGGCTCGGTTGCCGCAGCGACGGTTCTGGGCTTCGTAGTGCTCAATCGGCCGCCGATCGAACAACAGAGTGTCAGTTCCGTTGAATCGCCGTCATCTACCAGCTCAACGCCTGAGAACGTAGAGGCGCTTGCGCCGGTGGAAACGCTGCCGCAGGGCACCGATGTCTCGACGGACACCCCGGTCACGGTTGCCGGGACGGCACCGACTGTTTGGTATCGGCTGCAGCCAGACCTCGATGTCGCCTGGTATCTGGAGGCGAGCGGGCAATCGCCGTCGATGCTGTGTTGGCGCACCCCGGCGGGTTCGGAATGTCTTCCGGACGAGTTTCCCGGCGCACTTCCGCTGATCGTGCCGACCGCTGGTGGGCAGACACTCGTGGTCACCGGTGGGAACGCGGGCCCGACGACGCTCGACGTGCAGCTCGACAGTGGCGCGATATTGACCGCCCCATTGGTGATCGACGACACGATCAACTGGGGTGTTGCCCGCTATCGGCTCCCCGATGGTGAATCCATTGTTGGCATCGGCGACGCATCGACGCAGGCGAGCGAATCCGCAGTCGTGCCGGGGATGACGCTGCCGCCCGCAGTCGGTCTCAGCGATGTTCCGGTCACGATCGCGGCTGGCGGCGAACTCAGCTACTGGCGATGGTTTCCGGACCTCGACATCTCTGAACGAGAGACTGCTACCGGTGGTACAGAGCTGTGTTATCGCACGCCCGCTGGAGCGGGCTGCCTCGATGACGCATTCAACAGCCCAGAGGTCGGCATCATCCCGACCGACGGCGCTGTGATCCTTCTCGCGCGACCAGCGCTGATAGAGATCATCCCGGCACCATCGGATCCACTCGTGCCGAAGTTCCAGCTCGGCCCACCTCCGACCAAGATCACCGTGCGCTTGTCCAACGGCTCGACGGTGACGGTAGACGTCAGCTATAGCGAGCAATTCGGCGTCGGCTACGCCCGAGTGCCGATCGAGTCAGGCGTGACGGTGGCAAGCGCGACCTCCGGTCAGTAGAAACGGCGCGCGCTAACCGTTGTGAGGTTCATTCGTTCGTTCGTTCCGAGACGAACGAACGACTTAGGAACCCGCGCTGCGCATTCCACGGCATGGGAGTAACGTCACTGCATGCGACGTCGTAGATGCACTCTGGTGATCGTGGCGGCACTGTTTGTCGGCGTGGCCGCGTGCGGCAGCGACGAATCCGCCGAGCCGCAGACCATCGGAACGACCGGCGCCCCGAGCACGATCGCTGACACGGTGCCCCCGCCGTCGTCATCCGCGCCAGAGTCGAGCGTCGTTCCCCCGATCGACCTGCCGCTTCGATTTGGCAACGTGACCGAGCGCTCGGTAGATGGTGGCGGCGATGGGCGCAATACATCCGCCGCCGTCGCTGGCATGAACCAGTTCTCGCTCGACCTCTATCGGGCGGTTGTCGCCGAACAGGGCGGCAACACCATCATCGGTCCCTATAGCGCAACCTTCGCGCTGAGCATGATCTACGCCGGCGCCCGCGGGCAGACGGCCTCCGAGATTGCCGCCGTCCTCCACGCCGATGGCCTCGATCCAGCAAATTGGCACGAGGGCATCAACGCCTACGACCTCACGCTCGACGCCCGCACGACTGGTAGCCCCACCGAGTGGAATGCCGCGAACAAGGTGTGGACAGTCCCCGGCCTGGCGCTGCGCGACGAGTATCTCGACACGCTCACTGGCGCCTACGGGTCGCCGATCGCCGAGCTCGACTTCGGCTCCGACGCCGAGGGCGCACGCCAGCTGATCAACGGCTGGATCAACGGCGAAACCAACGACTTGATCCCCGAGCTGTTCCCTCCCGATTCGTTCGACGGGAACACAGCGATGGTGCTGGTCAACGCCGTTGCCCTGGACGCGCCGTGGGAGTTCCCGTTCGACCCGGCGTCAACAAGGCCCGGCAGCTTCACGCTCGCCGATGGCACAACCGTGAACGTTCCGATGATGCGTTACGACGAGTATTTGCCATCGTTGTGGACGCAGGATCTGCAGGCCGTCGAGCTTCCCTACGGCGGCGGTGCGCTCTCGATGGTGGTGATAGCCCCGACGGATCTCGCCGCGTTCGAAGCGGAACTCACTACCGAGTCTCTGGCCGCAGTGATCGGGCAGATCAAAGACGGCGGCATCCACCTGTCGCTACCGAAATGGACCGCTCGCACGCACCTCCAGATGAATGAGACATTGGCCTCCCTCGGCATGCCGACGGCGTTCAGCGGCGAGGCCGACTTCTCCGGGATGGTCGATGGTGGCGGCTTGTTCGTTTCCCAGGTCGAGCACGAGGCCGTGATCGAAGTCGACGAGGAGGGCACCCGAGCGGCCGCGGCAACCGGTGGCGCGATGGCGGCGTCGCACGGCCCGACGATCGAGATCAACCGACCATTCCTCTACGTCGTGCGTGACCGCGGCGCTGGCACGATCCTCTTCATCGGCCGGGTCGTCGACCCAAGCATCGTCGGCTGAGGTTCGCACCACCCGAGAAATTGCTGGGCCACCGATGCCACCCGTCTGCCAGGATCGCCTGCATGCCGAACCGAATTGCCGACAAGGTCCTGTCCTGGGCCACTGATCTCGATGACAACGCCCGTACGCAGGCCGAGCGTTCGTCGCGTCTGCCGTTCGTGCACGGACACGTGGCCTTGATGCCCGACGCCCACTTCGGACTTGGCGCCACTGTCGGGTCCGTAATCCCCACCAAGGGCGCCATCATTCCCGCTGCGGTCGGAGTTGATATCGGCTGCGGCATGATCGCCGCCCGACTCGACATCGACTCCAACGGCCTGCCCGATGACCTGTCAGCGCTGCATTCCGCGATTGCCGGGGCGGTGCCTGCTGGCGTCGGTCGGGGACACCTCGACGCCGCCGGGGCGACCGGAATCCCCGACGCGCCCGTGACCCGCGCTGGCGACTACTGGACCGATCGGTTGTGGACGAAGGCGACGACGCAGTTCGGATCGCTTGGATCCGGAAACCACTTCGTCGAGATCTGCCTCGACGAAACCGATCAGGTATGGATCGTGCTGCACTCCGGGTCGCGTGGCGTGGGAAATGAGCTGGCCAAGGTCCATATTGAGAACGCCAAGACGTTGATGCGCCGCTGGTTCATCGATCTCGAGGACCGCGACCTCGCCTACCTGGTAGAGAACACGCCTGAGTTCGACGCCTACATCACCGACATGTTGTGGGCTCAGGATTACACGATGGGGAACCGGGCGCGGATGCTGGCGCTCGTCACGGGCGCGGTCGATCGGTTCCTTGGCCGCAATGTGGCGATCACCGAACAGATCAATTGCCATCACAATTTCACTCAGCGCGAGCACCACCACGGCGCCGAGGTGTGGTTGACGCGCAAAGGCGCGATCCGGGCTCGCAGCGGAGACCGTGGCGTCATCCCTGGATCAATGGGCACCCGTTCATACATCGTCTCCGGTCTCGGAAGCACCGCTGCCTATTGCTCGTGCTCGCATGGCGCCGGCCGCCGCCTTGGTCGCAAGCAGGCTGAGCGGGAACTGACCTATGAGTCGTTGGTGACGGCGATGGAAGGCAAGGCGTGGAACAACGACCGCGCCCTTCTCGACGAACACCCAATGGCTTACAAGGACATCGACGCCGTGATGGAAGCCCAGGCGGATCTGGTCACCATCGACCACGTGCTGCACCAGATCCTGAACTACAAAGGCACCTGACCCGACCTGACGTGGTGGGACGGGTTGGTACGAGCTGTGCTTCTCAAGCTGAGGCGAGGTCTTGCCTCAGCACGTCGAAAACAGCGCGCAAAGGCACAAGTTCCATCCGTGGTGATGCAGCGTCAGCCGACAGGCCAGAACGACGGGGGGACGATCGTCCGGCCGCCGAGCACCAGATCGTCGCCGAGCGGGATCAGGTCGGTGCCGGGCCAGAACTGGGTGATCGCCGGCGATGGAACGATCGACCAAGCGCTCGTCGTCGGGTCGAGTAGGGCATAGTCGCCACACATCGAAAAGATCGCCGTCGCACCGATGGTCGTCGCATCGACCCAACATTTCACCGTCGACAGAGGCAGGCGGTCAAGCTCGCGCCAGACCAGCGTCTCGAGGTTCAGCGCCGCCGCGCTCATATCGGCCCACGCCACCACGATCAACTCGTCACCGGCGACGACCGCCCCGGTCCCGTCGTAGACCTGGGTCAATGGACTTGCGGGTAGCTGCGTCCATTCGTCGGTCCTTGCGTCGTAGCGCCAGGCATCGCCGCTGCTCGGTCCACCGATCGGCCCCCAGGTGATGAGCGAATCGGTCAGCGAAACCGTCCGCGGGTTGGCTCCGAAGGCGGGCGGCACAGCGAGTTGGCGCCACACGCTGCCATTCCAGGCAACGGCCGCTGGCAGCACGACAATCTCGTCGCCGAGGCGGGTCAGCTGGCTGAGTCCCTCGGTCACCGGCGGCGGAACCTCCGCCCAGGTGTCGTCGGCCGGGCTGTACACCGCGACGCGACCAGCGTTGAGAACGACGAAGTTGTCACCGACGCTGACCGCTGATGCGATGCCTCCAGGTAGCGGTGATGGCGCAATCGTGCGCCAGGCGCTGCCCGAACGGTCGAACAACGCGCCGTCGGAGAACGGCGGTTCGCTGCCGTCAAGGTGGTTCGGGACACTGCCACCCCAAACGAGCAGCCGGTCGTCGAGCGAGGCAATCGCCGCCGCGGCTCGCTCCGCAAGCGGCGGTTCCGGAATCACCTCTAATGCCGCCGAGACCTCGGTGACCTCGACCGTCGCGACGACGTCGGGCCCGGTGGTGTGCACGATGACCGCCTCAGCCGTAGAGGGCTCGGTGGCCGGTGAGATCAGAGTCGGCGTGTTGTCCGGGCGTAGCGCCCACACGGTGGCCACGGCTGCCAGCACAACGAGCCCCGTGGTCGCCCCGGCCAGCACCAATCGGCGGCGAGGTCGTTCGCCGCGCGACCATCCCCACGACGGCACGGCTCCTTGTGTCGCTCCTGACGAGGGGAGCGTTCTCGGCGATGTCCGCGCGAAATCGGCGAGGTCTGCGAGCTGGCGACGAAGCACCATTTCATCGGTATCTACGTTCATTCGACTGCTCCTCGCATCTCGTTCATCGCTCGTCGGACCAGGCTGCGCGCCGTCGAGGGAGTGCAGCCCAGCGCAGCTGCCACCTGCTCAAAACTCAGGTCCTCGTAGAACCGCAAGATCACTGCCGCCCGCTTGCGCCGCCCGAGGCCCATCAAAGCGCGGTGCAGGTCGACGGACTCAGCCGTCGGTACCGGCCCAGCGGTTTCTACACCCAGATCGCTGAGTCGGGAGCGTCGCCGGAACTCTCGCCGACAGGCGTTGACCACCGCCACACGCAGGTAGCTCTGTGGATCGTCGAGCGTCGCCAGCCGATCAGCGCAGCGGAGGAAGACGTCGTGGACCAGATCTTCGGCCGCGTCGTTCGATCCGAGCATCAAGAAGGCGACCCGCATTAGCCCGCCGAAGTGCTCGCGGTACACAGCGTCCAGGCCGTTGTGCGCTGATGGTTCTCCCACGGCCAACGATCTCACATCTCTAACAGTCGCCAAGGCCTCAAAAAGTTGCGCCGCTGCGGAGGACTCGTGCGCCCCCGCTAGGCCGCAGCTACTGCTCCGGGAGCGAAAACCGGGATTCCTAGGAGGTGAGCCGCCTGTGCAAGGCGTAAGTCGTAGGTGAGAATGCCTTCGAGATCGTCGCCGAGGTTGAGAGCGCAGGCCAAGTGAAGCGAATCGAGACTTCGCAGGAGGTCTGGGTTGAGTTCGCCAGCGTGCTCAAACACTGAGGTCGACAGTTCCATCAGCTCGAAGGTTTCCAAGACTGCGCGGGCGCGAACCATCAACGCCGGTGCCCCGCGGCACGTCGCGCGCAGAAGCTCTGTCCTGAGCAGGTCGCTGCTCACAACTTCGCGATCGCCCAACCAACTCCGGAACGCCATGCTCTCCGGTTCCGACTGAACCAGCTTTACGGCAGCTGAGGTGTCCATGTAGACGGCCATCAGTAACGTTCTGATTCGCGCTGAGCCTCCAACACCGAGGAAAGCGAGGGTTGTCCGGCTGCACGTTCAACAGGATCACCAAGGTCTTCGAGACGGCGCCGGGGTGGCCGAGTTAGCCCTGCCGTCCGTAGCTGCTGCAGCCTGCCGAGGCGAAGGGGAACAATCTGAGCAACGGGTCGCCCTCGATCGGTAACCGTGATGATGCGACCCTTGGAGGCTTCCGCGACCCACGTGGACGCATTTTGCTTGAGCGCGCGGATACCGATCGACTCCATGTGCTTCAATGTAGCACATGGAGTCTGGAGGATGCGACGGAAATCGCTGTGATCGCTACGGCTCCGCCAGCGTGAGCTGATGGTTGTAGAGGTCCAACGTGCCCGTCTGGCCATCCTTGCCGCACGTGACCGGAACCTGGTCGAGGGGTGCTGCCGTCAGGTCGTCGACGAAGTAAAGCGGGAGGAGACAGCCTGACAGGGAGGTATAGCGGCGACCTGCGACCTGGCCCTCGTGTGTTATTCGAGAGGAAGCGACTGCCGTGCCCGCCTTGGGATCAAAACCTGCCGTGACAGCAATCGTGATTCGTCCATCGGAACGCACAAGGCCGTTTGTGACTTCGAAGTCCCCGAAGTCCGACGGGGAAACGGATTCAGCAACTGCGATGAACTGATCCGGGGGAAACGTCGTTCCGGGCGCAAGCGGCGGCGCGCACGGGATTCGCACGTCATCACCTGGGAATAGCGGCGGGTCACCCTCAAAGCCGTTGAAGGCAAGGACTTCCTCCCAGGTAACGCCGAATCGATAGGCAATACCCACTCCGTAGTCCCCAACTTTGACGGTGTAGATCGTGCACAAGGTGGCCGCAGCTGGGACCAACGTCGTGGTCGTGAGGACTTCAGTGGCCACGGGTTCGCTCGGTTGGGGCACGGTCGAACTGTCGTCCACCAACGAAGTCTCGACGGGAGAGGAAGCAACCGTTGTCGCTGCTCGCTGCGGCTGCTCATGTCGCAGAATCATTCCGGTCGCTACCAGGCCAGCCACTGCCAAGCAGCCAGCGAGCACCGCAATCGGGCGGCGGTGTGTCGCCAGAACGGGTTCGACGTCTCCCAGCGGCGGCAGCGGCATCGTCATCCCGGCGACAGCGATGGCCCGGTCGCCAAGGTCCTCGAACAGGGATCGCAGCTCGATGTCGAGCGCTTCATCAGTGATCATTGCAAGCTCCTTCGTAAGCACTGCTTGGCCGAACTCAACAGCCGCTCCGTCGATCGTTGCGACCTCTCCAACGTGGCGGCGATCTGCACGCTCGACATCTCGAACCAATAGGCCAGAACCAACACGGCGCGCTGCTCGAGCGACAACGCCGCCAACGCGTCGGCAAGCTCGATTCGGGTCACGTCGGGTTCGACCGCATCGTGGCGCGCCACCGCGAACTCGCGCCGCAATCGGCGTTTGGCGGCGCGGCTGCTCTGGCGCACCTCGTTGAGCACCGCCCTGTAGAGGTAGGCCCGCGGTTCACTGACCTCGGTCCAGCGTGGCGAGGTCATCGCCCGCAGGAAGGCTGCTGCAACGGCGTCGTCGGCGTCACTCGGCCCGACGAGCGCCGCGGCAATCTGAGAAGTTCGGGCGAGTACTTGAGGTAGAGCTGCTCGTCCGACGCGTCCATTACCTATGAGATGCCGCCACTGGTCACGGTCCGCCACATGCGCACCGCTCAACCCCGGTCGAGTTCTCGGAACCAGCTCGGCAGCCGCGCCGGTCGGCCCTGCGGGGTGATACAGCCGTGCGCGGTCACCGCCGTCGCCCGCACTTGGTCATCGACGGTCAACAGATACGACATCTGAAAGGTCACCCGTTGCACATCGCTGAGCAACAGGTGTATCTCGACCACCTCATCGAAGCGCAGCGGCAACCGGTACTTCACGGCTACCTCCAACACGGCGATGTCGACTCCCTCGTCTCGAATCGTCGAATACGGGTGTCCGATGTGGCGCAGGTAGGCGACGCGGGCTTCCTCCATCAACGGCAGATAGCGGCTGTGATGCACGATCCCCATCGCATCGGTCTCGGCGAAACGAATCCGTACCTGATGGTGAAAGGAATAGTCGGCCGGGTTCGTCGATGGTTCGACTGCGATACGCACCCGGCCGACCCTAATTCACATCGGCTCAGACGACTGCGGTGAACGATCCGGTGATCCCGCTGGCAGCGTCGCCGGTCACGCTCATCAACTGGTCATCGACGCCATCGCTGAAGACATTGTCATTGGCGTTGTCTGTGTCGTTGCGGGCCGAGGTCTCGTACCCGCTCGCCGCGGCGTAGATCGCGTCGACGGCATCGTCGTCCATCGCCATCTGACTGGTCAGCAGCTTGGTTCCGTACGAACTGTCGCTGAACACCTCGAAGTGGATATGGAACGCTCGTCCCTGATAGCGGCCCGGAAAGACCGAGGTGAAGTTGACCGCACCTTTGGCGTCGGTGATCTGCACGCCTCGCAGCCAGGAGAAGTCGGTGTAGTCGCCGCCGAGCATGTTCGAGTTGTATTGCGAGTAGATGCCCTCGCGGCTGGCGTGCCAGACGTAGACAGCTGCTCCGGCGAGCGGCGCACCGTCGGGGGAGACGACGTTCATCGCCAGCGTGAACGGCGCGCCCTCCTGCACGTTGCCGCCATCGAGATCCGCGCGGATGTCCTGGCGCACCGAACGGGGGTCGGCTAACACATTGGCGGTCTGACCTTCGCCGTTGTCGTTGCTGCCATCGGACGGGAACGGGCCTCCAGTTTCGTCGGGCGTCGTCGTGCCGCCGGTAACGCCGGTGGCCGCCGTTGCGTCGGCCAAGGTCGCGTCGACCGCAGTGGTCGGGTCGGGTGCGCTCGGGGTAGCGGTGGTGGTTGCCGTCTTGACAGCCTCGGACCCGCAGGCGGCGGCGATGGCGCCAAAGGCAGCGAGGAATCCAAGGGTTTGGCGACGGCTGAGGAGGGACGTATTCGACGTGTTCATACCACTCAACCTAGGAAAGTTGCGTAAGCGCATCGTGTAGGCAAGGTGTGAATTTGGTGAGTCCAACGGTCTAGCGTTGCCCTTATGCGTTTGACCACCCAGCAGCTCTCCGACTACGAGCGTGACGGCCTCTTGGTCTTGCCCGATCTGTTCAGCCAGGCCGAGGTCGAGCTGATGCTGGATCGCCTGGAACCGTTGCTCGCAGATCGTGTGCCCGCCAACTTTCGCGAACGCGACTCCGACGTGGTGCGCACAGCGATGTCGTTACACCTGCGCGATGAGGTGTTTGCCCGACTGGTTCGGGACCCGCGCCTGGTCACACCGGTGCAACAGATCCTCGGTACCGACGAGCTGTACGTCCAGCAAGTCAAGATCAATGTCAAGGCCGCATTCACCGGCGAGCAATGGCAGTGGCACTACGACTTCGCCACCCACCATCGCGAAGATGGCGTGCCGGAACCGTTGGCGATCAACGTGCACATCTTCCTCGACGAGGTCAACGAGTTCAACGGCCCACTGTTCTTCATTCCGGGTTCGCATCGCAACGGGCCGGTGCCCACATCGCTCGACACGGTGACCACCAGCTACCCGCTGTGGACGGTGCCCCCGGAGGTGGTCGGTCCGCTGGTTGCCGACGGTGGTCTCGTTTCGCCCAAGGGCAGCCCGGGCACCGTGTTGATCTTCGGCGACACGATGGTCCACGGGTCATCGGCAAACATGTCGCCATGGCCGCGGCGAATCTTCTCGCTGATACTCAATCCGATGTCCAATCGGCAAACCACGATGGGTCGCAGCGAAGCCCAACATCACACCGATTTCACGGCGGTCTCCCCGGTCGAAGGTACCTTCGCCCATCACCTACAGTGATAGCGGCGTCGATCGGGGTGAGGGCTCTACCGACAGCTGTTTAATGAATTTTCTACGAAGTATGTATCTATAGGGATTGTCACGGCCTCTTTAGATCACCTCAGGAACCGAAGGAGATCTCTGTGCCCTCACCACGGCTCAGCTGCGAGCAGCTGACACTTCTGGTGAGCCGCGCTCAAGAGGGGGATCACGGTGCGTGGAGCGACCTCGTTCATGGCCTCTCCGCCGCGGTGTACAGCAGTCTGCGGAGCTTCGACATCTCCGTGGAGGAACGTAATGACCTCTTCCAAGAGACGTTTGTCAAACTCGTGGAATCACTCGACAAGATCGATGCGCCGTGCTCGTTGCCGAAATGGATGATGACCACGTCGCGGCATCTCGCCCTCGGTCGCGTGCAGCGCCTCAATCGGGTGGTGCCGAGTGCCAACTTTCCGGATCAACCCGATCCGACGGTCGATGCGTCAGAGGCACTGCTCGACGGCGAATTGAAGGCGGCGTTGCTCGCCGCCTTTGCCAAGCTTTCGGAGCCTTGCCAACAACTGCTTCGGTATTTGAGCGCGGACCCACCGATGAGCTACGCCGAAATTGCCGAAACGCTCGGCCGGTCGGCTGGCTTCATCGGCCCGACCCGCGCACGCTGCCTTGACAGCCTGAGGAAGATGCCGGAATTGAACGCTTTCATCGAAACCCCTTCGTGACGGGAACTAGCACAATGAATGACCACAACGACGCCGATTCGCACCTTTTGGCCCTGCTTGGCCAGGCTCTCGGGCCTGACGAAGAAGTACCAGAAGAGCTGCAGCAAGCAGCGATCGACCTTTTCGCGCTCCACGACTTCGACGCCGAACTGCTCAGCCTGCTGACCGATTCGGCGTACGGGATCGACACACAACTGATGCGCTCCACGGAACTCACCTGGCGGGTGCTGTCATTTCGCAGTGGCTCGATCGAGGTTGAGCTCGAGCTCGATAGCCACGGCCAACGAACGTTGACCGGACGCATCGAGAGCGATGTCGATGCCCAGGTCGAAGTGCTCGGCACCTCATCGGCGGTGGCGGTCGACGTTGACGCCCACGGGCGTTTTATGCTTTCGCCGGTTCCCGACGGGCCGTTTCGGGTGCTGACCACGGGTGCCGATGGGTCGCGCCACATCACGCCGGTGCTCGATATCTGAGACCCTGGGCGGTGTGGCCGTTTGGCCGCTACGCGGCAGTGAGGTCGACCACCACCGAGGCTCCAATGCAATGCAACATTGCTGCGGTTACGGCGAACGCCTCACCGAGATCGTGCGCGTTCGTCCTCAGGTCGGTCAACGCGCACGACATCGTTTGGCCGCTGCTCAACGACTTGTAGAGCAGTGGCATCAACGCGGCGACCTCACGATCACGCACGGTCAGGGCTGGACCGATGACCGTAGCGACACCGACGCTGAGCAGCGCCGAGGCGATTCCTAGAAACTGATTGGCCGCGAAGCTCGACACGGCGGCGCCATCACAGGCGCTGAGGACGATGGTGCGTGGCACCCTCTCTAGCCGCTCGATGTCGAACATGGTCAGCGGCCCGTCGTGCATCTCCAGCGACGAAAACATCGGGCTCTCGTCGCGAAAGGTGCCATGGGCTGCAATGTGCAGGTGGTTCACCGCCGCGAATAGCGCAAGGCTAGCGTCGACGGTCGCCTCAGCGCCGCGTCGACACGCCGCAGTCCTGGCGTGTGACTCGATCGCCTGCAAGTCGCCGTCGGCAAAGTGGAGATCGCGTCCAATGACGATGCCGACGCCGCCACGGCCGTGGCGCCGCGCCGAATTGTCGGCGGCCACCCAAGCCGTCGCGCTCGGCGCAAGGACGAAATCACGCCGAGCAAGAGACGATATCGCGCCCCAACACAACGAGGCGATCGACGAGCACGGGATGACGATGAGGTGGGCATCCGCGTCGAGTTGCAGCGGCGTGATCAGTAACTCGTCGAGGTTCGTGGCGCTGAGTCGAAGGCTGGTCATCGATCGCCCCAGGTGACGATCATCAGGACCGTCCAGGGAGAGAACGCGATGCAGCGCAGCGCGCATGAACGCAGCCTCGGTGGTGATGGCCCTGCTCGCGCCCAGGTCGACGATGCGCGCCGGTCCCTGCCCGACGACGACGGCGAACATCGTTGACGCGCTCTCGAAGTAGCTGATGGCGATGGCACCCTCGAGGCGCGACTCCAAATCGGTGATGCTCACCGGTTGGAAACTGGCGTACCCGCCGGTCGTGCGCGATTGATCGAGGATCGCTCGTTCGACGGTTCCGATCGCGTTGTCCATCTCTGTGACCGACTGTTCGAATTGCGCGGCGACCTGGCGTTGACTCTTCAACAGCCGCAGTTCGCTCAATGAACTCGCCATGCCCGGATCGGTCATCGGGCGAGCATCTCCGCGCCGCAGCGCTGCAGCGCGCAGCTCTTCACTCCACCGAAAGCAGCCGGCGGGATCATGCTGACGCACGGCGATCGACACACCGAGTTCGGTCAAGCGCACGTTTACCGAGGCGACATTGGCGCGCAGCTCGGTGGCCCCGAACGCTGCTTGAAAGTCGCGCACCGCCTGCACCCCGTCGCCAAGTGCGTGCAACGCGCCTGCGAGATTGCCCTGCGCGTCAGCAACCTTTGCCTCGAGAAACAGCATTCGCGCGTCGACCGACGGCGAGTGATTGGCGACGGCTTGCGCCTGTTCGATCGATTGACGCGCCCTGGCGGTGTCGCCGATAGCGAGGGCCGTTTCGGCCGCCGTCAGATAACCATCGGCGGCCTCTGCGCCCCAGCCGGCGGCGACGAGCTGTTCCACCAGTTGAGTGGCCCGCTGCGGCGCGTTGGTCGAAAGAGCGGATTCAGCACGGCTCGGCGCCAACTGTGCCTCGATCGCCAATGTCAGCAGTTCGGCGGTCGCCGCCCAGGCCTGGCGCTCACCCGCGTGGAATGACGCTGCCGCCGTCGCCGCATGACGATGAGCAGAGCTCAGGTCGCCAGCGGCTTGATGAGCACGGGCCAATCGCAGGCGTGCTTCGGCGGCGTGAACAACATTTTGTGACAGGGTCAATCGGCGAACCGAGCGCTCGGCTGCCTTGGCCGCCTCACTCCACAGCCCGCAGATGAACAGCGCCTCCGATTCGTCGCTATCGAGGATGCCTAACAGCCTGGCCGGATTGCCGAGTTGGGTATACAAGGAGCGCACACGGGCGAACTCCTGGAGCGCTCGTGGCAGGTGTCCTTGGCGCACCGTCAATGTGGCCAGTGCGTGCCGCGCCGCTGCGGAGATCAGATCTTGCCCAATCAGTTCGGCGAGTTCGATGCTCTGATGCAACGCGGTCGTGGCCTCGTCGTGGCGCCCCGCGGCGACGAGCGCCACTCCAAGGTTGACCAAGGTTCGGCATTCTCCGAGTTCGTCGTTTTCCCGACGAAGGTGCGGCAGCGCCTCACGATGTGCCGCCGCCGCTTCGCTGATTCGCCCGAGATGGTTGAGGACAAATCCGCGTTGGGTGTAAACGCGGCCGAGCAGCCGCGGCTCGGCATGGTCGTTGGCATAGTCGACGGCGTCGAGTGCATCGACCGTTGCGCCGCGCTCGACCAGGATCGCAGCCAGGCTCAGCGAGATCTCGACGCTCAGCTGGAGGTGCCCGTGCTGGCGCGCGTCGGCGGCGGCGCTGCGCAACGACGACTCTGCATCGACGAGGTTGGCGAGCTCATAATGCACACGACCAAGCGCCCAACGGGCGGTCAATCCAGCCGTGGAACAGTGATCCGCTTCGGTACTCAGAATGCTTTCGGCAATGCGCCGCGCTGTCTCCGGGTGGGACTGGACGATAGACACAGCGTGCAGCGCTCGCTCTCTCACAGCAGCGGCGATCGGGTCGCTGTCCTCTTCGCTGCTCATCGCGGTCAATTTGATCACACCGAGCAATCATCTCGTTTATTGAATTTTCTCAGGTTCATGTATTTCTCCTGAGCGACTGACGTCTTTAAACCGGGAGTCAACGGTTTGAGGAGAGACACATGGCGGAAGATGCTGATCGTGGGGAACAACCACCAATTCCTCCGGGGACATATTGGGGCCGTTTCGATCAACCGTTCGGGCCATGGGAACGACGGGTCCGGTTTGGCAGCGGGCCTGGCGGTGCGAGTTTTGCCTATCGTCCTGGCGAGATCGTCGTTAGCGCCGACGACACCGAGCAGGTGCTTCGGTCGGTGCCTGGCATCCGCATGGTCGGGCGCGGATTTGGAACCACATTGCTTGGCGGTGTCGCCAATCCCATCGAGACCTCACGCCGGTTACGCGCCAAAGGTTTTGATGCGCAGGTAAACCATGTCTTCTTCGCCGACGGCGGAGTTCAGCCGAATCCTGGTGGTATGCCGAATCCTGGTGGTATGCCGAATCCTGGTGGTATGCCGAATCCTGGTGGTATGCCGAATCCTGGTGGTATGCCGAATCCTGGTGGTATGCCGAACCCTGGTGGTATGCCGAACCCTGGTGGTATGCCCAATCCTGGTGGTATGCCGAATCCTGGTGGCATGCCCAACATGGTCGCCTGGTACGGGGGGTGGGGCGGCGGCGCAGGCGGCTGTTGCTCAAACGATAGGTGTAGCCACGGCGGAAGCCCCCACGGCCACTCGCCTCGGCGCACCTGGGCGGTCCCCGCCCCGATGACACCGACCACGGCCCGGCCGCCAGAACCTCGCCGCCCGCAGGGTCTTCGTCCCTGTGTCGTCGCCGTGATCGATACCGGCGTTGCCGAAGACTCCTACGCGATCGGCATGCCTGGTGGCGTGCTCCCGCCGAACGCTCCCGGCCAACCACCGGTGACGACGTTCGTCTGGCGGCGACCAGGCGCCGACAACGACATCGCCGATGACGACGGCGACAACTACATCGACCCGTTCGCCGGCCATGGCACCTTCATCGCCGGGATCATCAGCCGAATCGCCCCAGACGCGCAGATCGTTGCACATCGGGCGATGCCCGGCGCCGGCGATGTCGACGACTTCCACGTCGCCTTGTCGATTCTTCACTTGTTGATTCGCCTTGGGCGACCGGAGGCGCTGGCCGTGCGCGACGAACTCGTCGCCCTCGGCGACACCGAGATCACGGCGGTGGACAGCGATCTCATCGAAATGCGTGATCTTGAATTGGTGATCAACCTGTCCTTCAGCGGCTACGCCGAGGACGATGACCCGCCACTGTGTACGCAGGCAGTGGTGTCGCGTTTGCTTGGCCCGGTGTTCTCACAGCCGGGCCAAGCATACGAATTACTCAACGAGCAGAACCAGGACGTGGTGCTCGTCGCCTCGGCCGGCAACGACGGTGATTGTCGTGTCGTTTGGCCGGGTGGCTTCGACGACGTGGTCTGCGTCGGCGCTCTCGCTGGCAGCCGTCCTGCGTGGTTCAGTAACTACGGCAACTGGGTAAACAGCTGTGCGCAGGGTTCAGACGTGATCAGCCTTTTCTTCGTCGCCCCAGATCCGACGGCCCCGCTGTATTCCGACCTCGCTGCGTACTCGGGGTGGGCGGCGTGGAGCGGCACGTCGTTCTCTGCGCCGGTTGTCGCAGCTGCGATCGCCCAGGAAGCGATGACAGTCAGCGAAAATGTGCGGTCTTCGGTCGAGCGCTTGATCGAACAACCAGAGTTGTTCCGCTACCCATGGCTCGGCACCGTCATCAACAGCTACTGATCCGGCGGCGGATCCTGCGGCGGCCGCACACTCGGGCGAGGTGCCGCGCAACGGCGAGTCGCCGACGCCTACTCCAACCGGGTGGGCGTCGGCGACCGATGTCGGGTTAGAATTTTCCGTGTGTCGCGCCGCCTGAGCTATCACTGGGCGGTCTTCGCCGCTGCGTTCGCCATCCTGATGGGAGCAGCTGGCACCCGCTCAGCAGCGTCGGTCCTCATCGACCCGTTACGAGAAGAGTTCGGCTGGTCCCGCGCTGTCGTCGGTGGTGCCGTCAGCGTCAACGTCATCCTTTTCGGGCTGATCGGCCCCTTTGCGGCGGCATTGCAGCAGCGTTTCGGGTTGCGCAAAGTCACCACGATTGCACTGGTCGTCATCGGCTTGGGGGCTGCGGCCACCACGCGGATGACTCAGGTCTGGCAGCTCTACCTCACCTGGGGCGTCGTCGTCGGGGTCGGCAGCGGTTGCATGGCCTCAGTATTCGCCTCGACGGTGACTACCCGCTGGTTCGTTCATCGGCGCGGCCTGGTAGCTGGCGCATTAACGGCCGCGACGGCCAGTGGGCAGCTAATTTTTCTGCCGCTGCTCAGTCGGCTCGCTGACAACCACGGCTGGCGGTGGGTCGGAGCCACGGTGGCCATCGGGGTCGCCGGGGTGATCCCAATCGCCGTCTTGGTGATGCGTGACCGCCCAGAAGACATCGGCCTTCGTGCCTACGGTGCGTCAGAGGACGCACCGGCTGCCGGTGCCGTCGGCAATCCGATTCGCGCGGCGTTCGACGCCCTCGCCGTCGCTCGCCGGTCCGGTGCGTTCTGGTTGCTGTGGGGCAGTTTCGCGGTGTGCGGCCTCTCCACCACGGGGCTTATTCAGACACACTTTGTGTCCGCCGCCGGAGACCATGGCATCTCCGGTCCACAGGCCAGCACCTACCTGGTGCTGATCGGGGGCTTCGACATCGCGGGCACGCTGCTCAGCGGCTACCTCACCGATCGCTACGACCCTCGATATCTGCTCATGGTCTACTACGCCTTGCGCGGCGTGAGCTTGTTCTTTCTCGACCCGGCGCTCGCCCATGGTGGGGGCGGGCTGATGGGGTTCATGATGTTCTACGGTCTCGATTGGGTGGCCACCGTTCCGCCGACAATCGCTCTCTGCGTGCAACACTTTGGTAGCCAGCGTGCCCCACTTGTGTACGGCTGGGTGTTTGCCGGCCATCAGGTCGGTGGGGCGCTGGCCGCCTGGGGTGCCGGTGCGCTTCACGATCGCACCGGCAGTTACAAGGGTGCGTTCCTGCTTGCCGGGATCTGTTGCGTGATCGCGGCCTATGGCGTGACGCGCATCGAACGCGCCGATCGTACGGCACCTTCCTTCGCTGCGGTCTGACTGCCAAGCATCAACCTCACCCCAACATTGAGGGTTCTTCCTCGAGCGGATTGCGGCCCGCGCCGAGACGTCAGTAGATTGCGGCCTACCACCCGAGCCGTGCTGAACCGAGGAATCATGGATCGTGCCGAGCATGAATTGGCACAACGCCCGTTGCCCGCTGACACCGTCGGCCTTCTCGAAGGGCTCTGCTCCACCAGGTCGATTCGGCGCTACACGGATGAGCCGGTGCCACCGGAGATCCTTCGCTCGATCGTTTTTGCGGCGACGCGGGCCCCAACGGGCTCGAACCGCCAGCCGTTTCGCTTTCTCGTGTTGACCGATGGCCCCAAAGCGGCGGAGGCAAAACACCTGGTCGGCATCGCCGCTCGCCAACTTTGGGAGCGCAAGCGCGCTGCCGACGGCTATGACCAAGGTTCTGGGGGCCAAGGTTCCGGGGCCACCGGGGGCTCACCGAAGTCCCGTGTGGCGCAAGCCATGCAGAGTTACGTCGATCACTTCGAGCAGGTGCCGGCACTGCTGTTGCCATGTCTCGTGCGTTACCGCGAACCGTCGCCAGCAGAAGGGGCGTCGATTTACCCTGCCTGCCAGAACATCCTGCTTGCTGCCCGGGCGCTGGGCTACGGCGGGGTGCTCAGCCGCTGGCATGAGGCGGTCGAGACGCAACTGGCGGAGTTGCTCGGCATTCCACAGGGCGTCGTGATCGCAGCGACGATCACGATTGGAAAGCCGGCAGGGAACCACGGTCCGGTTCGCCGCCGTCCGATCGGAGAACTGGTCTTTGACGACTCGTGGGGCAATGTCGCTCCGTGGGCCGTCGATCCACCAGGGACTCGATTTACCAGCGCAGGCCTTCCGGGCAACGGGATTGACGTGGCTCCGGCGGCCTTTTATTGAGAATCTGTGCTCTCTCACGATGAGTCGCAAGGCCTCTTGACGATGCCTGGACCGAACGTAAAGATTCGGTCAAGCCAGCAGAGCAGAGGGTATTTCTATGCGTTTTCGTCGATCAATCGCCGCGGTGATGTCACTTTTACCGGTGGCAATAGCAGTGTCGTCGCACCAGGTCCAGGCCGCGGATATCGCCGTCACGATCACTGCCGACACGGTCGACGGCGCCGACGGGCAGACCTCGCTGCGCGAAGCATTCGACGCTGCTAGCGCCAGCGCGGGGGCAGACATCATCATGCTCGATGGCACAGCCACCTACGAGCTGACCAGTTGTGCGCCCGGCGTGCTGAGCGACGCCGGAGCCGACGACCTCACCGTGGTCGGCAACGGCGCAACGATTCGCCAGACGTGCACCGACGCTTCCGTTATCGCCAAAACCCAAGCGACCGGCACCCTGACCCTCAACAGCATCTTGCTGCAGGGTGGCCCGAACTCGGGTGCATCGATCGCTGGTGCCGGGGTCAGTTCCGCAGGGCACCTGGTGCTCAGCGGCGTGTGGGTGTCGGGTGTTTCCGCTGGTGCAGGCGGTGCGGTCATCTCGATCGTCAATGGGCCGTCGGTCTACGACGCCGAATTGATCAACACAACGGTTGTCGGCAACTTCGGAACCGGCCTGAAGAACTTCGGCATTGGTGGCGGCGTACGGGTTGTCAATTCGACGATCAGTAACAACACGGGCAGCGGTATCGGAATGATCGACGGCAGCCCGGTGCTCGTCGACGGCTCGACGATCAGCGCCAACGGAAACAACGGCGTATCCACCACCGGCCAGGGCACCTCAGAACTCGTCGTCACCGGCTCAACCATCACCAACAACGCCAGCACCGGTGTCAACTGCGGAGCGTGTGGCATAGTCTCTGTCGTAGGTTCCACGGTCACGGGCAATGGAAACGGCGCAGGCACCCCTGGCGGCGGCGTGGCGATGACTACCGACCAGGACGGTACCGGTGACGCCGCCGCGCTGACGATCAACGACTCAGTCGTATCAAACAACCGGGCTACCCACGACGGTGGCGGGGTGTCGATCTCGTCGATCGAAGCTCACAGCTCGGCAGTCTCGGTGTTGACCACGATCAGCGGATCGACGGTCAATGGCAACCACGCCAACTGCGGTTCATGCGACGGCGGTGGCGTATCGGCGATGATCGGATCGCTGATGATCAGCGACAGCACGATCAACGGCAATACTGCTGACGCCGACGGCGGCGGGATCAACCAAGACCGCGCCGCGGCCGACGAGATCGCCGCAACCACGTTCTTCGCCATCGCCGACAGCACGGTCAGTTCGAACCGCAGCGTCGAGACCGGCGGTGGCATCGCGGCCAACGCCACCACGCTGCTCGTCGCTCGCTCGCAACTCGACAGCAACGTCGCCGGAACGAGCGGCGGCGGCATGAGCCTCGGCGGAATTACGGTCGGCAGCGTTGATTCGGGCGATATCACCGTGGTCGAGTCGAGCCTGATCGGCAACCGAGCGGCGACCAACGGTGGCGCCATCGTCATCGGCCAACCAGCAGGATCCTCGGCGAACATCACCAACACGACCATGCATCGCAACTCGGCTGGCAGCAATGGTGGCGGTGTGTACGCAGGAGACACGGAGCCGGTGACCATTCGCCACTCCACCTTGACCGAGAACTCGGCCGCCAATGGAGCCAACGTCGCAGTGACTCGCGGCGTGCTCGGCGCGTCGATTCTTGCCGACCCCCTCGGCGGCGGCACAAACTGTGCCGCCGTTCGGGAGCGGGCGACCACCTTTACCTCGACTGGGTATTCCTGGACCGACGACGAGTCGTGCCCGGTGTCCACCGGTGACACCACCGAAGCAGGCACCGATCCTGCTCTCGGGGCGCCTGCGCTGAACGAGGGTGCAACGCTCAGTCGGCTGCCCGCCGACACATCGACATTGGCTGGATTGGTGCCCGTTTCTGCGTGTCTCTCGGCGACCGACCAGCGCGGCGTTAGCCGACCAAAAGGTACGAACTGTGAACCGGGTGCCGTCGAGGTCAAAGAGAATGGCGTTGCATCGACGATTCAGGGAACCGGCACCCACGAGACCATCGTTGGCACCCCTGGCCCGAACAGGATCTTCGGGCATTGGGGTAATGACTGGCTCGTGGGCATGGGCGGCGACGACTTGATCGACGGTGGCGCCGGCCGTGACGTTCTCTACGGCGGTCCGGGCAGGGATATCTTGCGCGGCGGTACCGGCGTCGATGTGCTCTTTGGTGGGCCAGGCGACACGCTACGGGGTGGCGTCGGGCTCGACTACTGCTGGTTCCCCGGCTGGACGTACGCCCTCGACTGTTAGCCGCTGGGGGTCGAGCGCCTGGTCGGATGCCAGAGTTCGTTACTTGTTTACCGAGTGGCAACCTTGTCGTCTGGCCAGCGTTTACCCAGGGCTCCTAACTTCGTTTGTGAGGCAAATCACAAACGAAGGAGTGTCCTCACGTGAACACAATGAGTAAGCGAATCCGAATGATGGCGGCTCTCGGCGTGCTATCGCTGACCTTTGCCGCGTGCGGTGGTTCAGACGACGCAACCGAAGCTGAGGCTCCAGTGGCGACGCAAGCGGAGACTCCAGCAGTGACCCAGGCCGAAGGCCCCGTAGCGACAGGCACCAACACGCCTGCACCGACCGGCGATCTGGCCGAGGGCGACGTCTTCGTCACCGGTTCGTCGACCGTCGAGCCGATCTCGATCAAGGTCGGCGAGAAGGCTGACGAACTGTCCGGCGGCAAGCTCGCCGTCACCGTCGAAGGTCCTGGCACCGGCGATGGGTTCAAGAAGTTCTGTGCCGGTGAGGGAGATGTCACTGGCGCATCACGCAAGATAAAGGACGAGGAAGCACAGACCTGTGCCGATGCCGGCATCGAGTTCACGGAGATCGAGGTTGCCATCGACGGACTCACCGTCGCCACGAACGTCAATAACGCTGCCGTCGAGTGTCTCGACGTTGCCGCCTTGTACGCCTTGATTGGCCCGGAATCGGAAGGCTTCTCCAACTGGTCGGACGCCAACGTGATCGCTGCTGAGGTTGGTTCGGCCTATGCCGAATTGCCCGATGCCGAGCTCGTGATCACCGGGCCCGGTGAAGAATCAGGCACCTACGACACCTTCGTCGAGTTCGCCATCGCCGACCTCGCTGAGGAGCGGGGTGCCGAGGAGTTCACCCGCGCCGACTATGCCGCCAGCGCCAACGACAACCTGATCGTCGAAGGCATCGAGGGTTCTGAGACCTCGCTCGGCTGGTTGGGCTACGCTTACTACGTGGGCGAGCAGGACAAGATGAAGGCGATCTCCATCGTCGGCGAGGACGGCAGCTGTGTTGCCCCCACCACCGACAGCATCGGCGACGGCTCGTACCCGTTCAGCCGCTCGCTGTTCATCTACGTCAACAAGGCAAATGCAGCGGAGAACCCCGCGGTCGCCTCGTACGTCGACCTCTACGTCAGCGAAGGCATCGCCACCCTTTCCTCTGAGGCTGGCTATGTCGCCCTCCCCGCCGACCGGGCCGCTGCATCCGCAGCCGCATGGACAGCGGGCTGATCCCCGACCTCGCAGGTGACCCGCGTCGGCGCTCGAAAGAGCGCCGGGCGCGGGTTGCATTGCGTTGTGCGGCATTGATCTCGATCGTCATCAGCGCGCTGATCCTCTTCGTCCTCACCCGCGGGGCGATCAACTTCCTGCAGGCGATCGATTTCGATCTCAGCAAGCTGCAGGACACCGGATGGTTCCCTCGTCGGGAGCGATTCGACCTGAGCACGATCCTGGTTGGCAGCTTGGTGATCGGTTCGATCGCCATGCTCGTCGCCTTTCCCTTTGGCCTTGGCACGGCGATTTTCCTCGCCGAGTACGCCAGCACGCGGATGCGTACCCTGTGCAAGCCGGTCGTTGAGGTCTTGGCTGGCATCCCCTCCGTTGTGGTTGGATACTTTGCCCTGCGGTTCATCGCCCCGGAATTCGTCGATCGCTTCTTCAGCCCTGACAAGAGCCAGAACATGCTCGTCGCTGGGCTGGGCATCGGCGTGTTGGTCATCCCGATTATGGCCTCGGTGTGTGAAGACGCCTTGCGGTCGGTGCCCAACGCCCTGCGCGAAGCCTCCTACGGGGTCGGAGCCAGCAAATCTTCAACAGTGGTTCGGGTGGTCGTTCCTGCTGCGGTGTCCGGCATTGTCGCCGCCTTCATCATCGCCACCTCGCGGGCAATCGGTGAGACGCTGGTGGCCAGCATGGCCGCCGGCCTCGACGGGTCAGGGCCTTTTGCCAAGTACCCCACTGAGCCAGGCCTAACGATGACCGGGGCGATGACCAACGCCTCCGGCGGTACCGATCAGGTCGCGGCCGGTGCGCCGTTCGAGGTTTTGTTCTTTATCGGTCTTTTGCTGTTCTTGATCACCCTCGGCCTCAACGTCGTCGGCGATCGTTTTGTCCGACGCGTACGACAGGCGTATTGATATGACACTGGTCTCACCGAAAGCCCTGCGGCAGACCGAACAGAGCGTGCTCGATGCCCTGCACCGCAAAGAACGCAGCCGCGGCGGCACCATCCTGAAGCTCACCTTGCTGATCACCGTCGTCAGCACGCTATTGATTTTGTTCACCATGTTGGCCCGCGTGATCACGCAAGCAATGCCGGTGATCACCAATCGGGGTACAGCGTTTCTCACCGATTCAATCGGTTCAGAGCCAGGCAAAGTCGGTGTCTGGCCGGGCCTCTACGGATCGTTCTGGATTGGACTCGGCGTTGTCTTGCTCTCGATTCCGATCGGCGTCGCCGCGGCGATCTACCTCGAGGAATACGCCTCCAGCACCAGCCGACTCAACCGCGTCCTGGTGATCAACATCCGCAACCTCGCCGGCGTCCCTGCCGTGATCTATGGGGTGCTCGGTTTGACCATCTTCGTCGGCTGGCTGAAGCCCGTGACCCAAGGTAAGACAGTGCTCGCCGCCGCTTTGACCTTGGCGGTGTTGGTGCTTCCGGTGGTGATCATCACCGCCGCTGAAGCTATTCGGGCCGTGCCCCGCGGCCTGCGCGAGGCTGGCTACGGTCTCGGCGCCAACCGCTGGGAGGTGACCCGCGACCATACCTTGCCCTATGCGATGCCCGGTATCCTCACCGGCACAATGCTGGCGCTGGCCAGGGCATTGGGCGAGGCAGCCCCGTTGATTCTCATCGGGGCGATCACTGGGCTGCTGCCAAGGACATCGCTCGATGGTCCCTTCACCGCGTTACCGATGTTGATCTATCGCTGGAGCGGGTTGCCGTCGAAACGCACCGAGGTTGACTGGGAGCACGCTGCGGCCGCCGCAGGTCTGGTGTTGCTGATCTTGGTGTTGTTCTTTAATATCGCCGCGATCGCTTTGCGCAACCGTTTCGAACGGCGCCGCGACGGGTAGTTGACCCCCTTGGTTTGAAAGCAGGAGTATGGCCCAGCGACATGCGACCGTCGATGAGTACCTGGCATCGTTTCCACCCGACACGCGAGAGATCTTGCAACAGGTCAGAGCCACGTTTCTCAAGGCGCTGCCCGACGCCCAGGAGGTGATCTCCTACCAAATTGCTGCCTTCAAGGTCGATGGCGCCACATTGGTGTACTTCGGTGGCTGGAAGCATCACGTCGGGGTCTATCCAGTTCCGGTCTTCGACGATGAGCTCGAACGATTGGTCGCCCCGTATCGATCCACGAAGGACACGCTCAAGTTCCTCTACAAGCGCCCGATTCCGCACGAGCTGATCGGCCAGATCCTCGCCGAGATGAGGCGTCGCCGAACGTAGGCTTCATCGGGTGAAAGTTGATCGCATCGACCGGGAGGCGCAGCGTGGTGGCCCGCGTCTGCTGTCGCCGCTGCGCGACTTCATCGCTACCGAATCCGCTGGTGGTGTCCTGCTCGTTGCTGGTGTGCTGCTCGCCCTGGCGTGGGCGAACTCGCCGTGGTCTGCTGGCTACGACTCGTTGTGGTCGACGCGCATCGCACTCGACATCGCCGGACATGGTCTCGATCTCACCGTTCGACAGTGGCTCAACGATGGCTTAATGACCGTGTTCTTCCTTGTCGTCGGTTTAGAGATCAAACGCGAACTGACCGACGGGCACCTGGCCACACGCCGCGCCGCGTTGTTGCCAGCGTTCGCCGCAGTTGGCGGCATGGCGGTGCCCGCCGCGCTGTACCTGGCGATCGCCGGTACGTCGGCACCGCGTGGCTGGGCAATTCCGGTGGCAACCGACATCGCGCTGGCCATCGGCGTGTTGGCGATCGCCGGACCACGGGTGCCAACGCAGCTGCGCGCCTTCCTGCTGGCCTTGGCCATCGTCGATGACATCTGTGCCATCGCCATCATCGCTGTGTTCTATTCCAACGGCCTCAGCCTCAGATGGATAGCTGGCGGCGCAGCGATGCTTGCACTTTGCTGTGCAGCGCGTGCCGTCGGCGTGCATCAGGTCGTCGTGTTCTGTGTGCTCGGAACCGGACTGTGGTTTGCGCTGCACGAGGCGGGGGTACACCCGACGATGGCGGGTGTGATGCTTGGCCTGCTGGCCCCCTCCCAGGCCCGTCTGGCACCTGAATATGTCGATATCGACGAGCTGATCGACGTCTCTACTGCCGAGGCGGCCCGCACGACGTCGGAGCTTGCCCGCGGCTCGGTGTCCGTCGTCGAATGGTTACAGCACGTGCTGCACCCGTGGACCAGCTTCGTCATCGTTCCCTTGTTTGCCTTTGCCAACGCGGGCATCGAGATCAGCGGCTCCGGTCTGCGCCGCGTTGTCGGATCAGCCTTGGCCTGGGGCATCGTTGCCGGTCTCGTCATCGGTAAGCCGCTCGGTGTCGGTGCTGCCGTGTGGTTGACGACTCGCGCCGGGGTGGCCAGCATGCCCGACGGCGTTGATCGCCAGCAGCTCATCGGGGTCGGCGCCGCCGCCGGCGTCGGTTTGACGGTGGCGCTGTTCATCACCGAGTTGGCCTTCAGCGGTCAGCAGCAGCAGGACGCCAAATTGGCAGTTCTGGCTGCGTCGCTGATCGCCGCCATCGCCTCAACGTTGATCCTTCGCCGGAAGGCATCGGCCGAGCGCGCTTAAATGCGCTCCAACTCGGCACCATCGAATAACGCGGCGATGTCGAGAACCCGAGCGTCCTCACGCAGTTCGTCGTCGCTCGGCAGTTGCGGCGCGTGGCCGGCAACATCCAAGATCGAGGGCAGCAGCCGGGCATCGCTACTCGAGTTCAAGAACAACTGCTGATTGCTGAGCACATAGTTGACGGCGCGCCGCAGGGCCTCGCCGTGCGGCAGCGGCTCGTACCACGAGTGGTGTGGGGTCGACGGATCAGCCCAGCGCCGCCGGGCGACCGACTTGATCGTCTGCACAGCGACGTTGCGCGCTGCACAGAGTTCGAGCAGGCACTCGACGTCGTCGCGATACCCGGTGTTACCCAACATGGCGAAGTTGTACGGAAAGAGCACGGAATCAAAGTCGAAGGCAGCCAAACTGCGCAGGTGCATCGAGGCGATGCGCGTGCCGTGCCCGGTGACACCAATGAAACGCACGAGCCCTTCGTCACGAGCTGCGGCGAGGGCAGTGACAACACCGTCAGGCGCGAAGGCTTGTTCCCACTCGTCGGGCTCGACCAGATTATGGAGCTGAATCAGATCGACCTGGCCACCCCCATGCGTTCCAGCGATTCCTTCAATTCGCGGCGCGCGCCGAGTGCTGTTCGCTCGCCCGTCTTCGTCGCCAGAAAGACATCGTCGCGGTGACGTTGAAGGAAGGGCTTGAGGCGCACTTCGGATTCGCCGTAGGAACGGGCGGTATCGATGTGGTTGATGCCAGCCTCGAGAGCGAGCTGCAGCACGGCGTCAGCGCGTTCTTGACGCATCGAGCCGAGCGCTGCGGCACCGAAAATCACCCGGCTGCTGAGGTGCTGAGTGCGGCCGAACGGCCTCTGTTCGAGCATGCCGCCACCGTAGTCGGAACTTCTCGATGAACCTTGACGCAAGGTTTCGGCAAGTCAGAACTTCAGCGCGAAAGGCATTCATACGCTCACCTCAAGTGGTCTTCGAGAGGGAGTACGTGTGAATCTGAAAAGAGTTGGGACATTGGCGTTGGCGGGCCTGATCGGTGCCGGTTTGGTCAATCCGCTGAGTACGAGCGCGGCGGGCAATGCCGGCCAGGGCGAGAACCAGGGACGGATGCGAGTCAAGGACGCTCTGGTCTCGTTTGGCGACCGAGCCGATGCCGTCGCCCGGTCGCGTGGCAGTAGTCGCGCGCAGTGGCTACGTGAAGCCAACGATCCCGCCGCGTGGATCGACAAGACTGGTGCGCTGTTGTTTGTCGACGCACCACAGCCGTTGACGATCGCTGAGGGTGGACTTGCCGATGCATCGACGATTCCTTACGAGCAAACCTTTTCGCTGCACAGCAACCCGAGCGCGACCCGCAAGGTGTTCCTCGACTTCGACGGCCACACGGTGCCGGGCGGGGCGTGGAGCAGCACGCCGTTGGTCGCTGAGCCATACAGCAGCGATGCCGACACGACGTCGTTCACCACCGCCGAACTCGACCAGATTCATGCTGCGTGGCGCCGCGTCGCCGAGGATTACGCGCCGTTCAACGTCGACGTGACGACCCAGGATCCGGGTTACGCCGGAATCAACCGCGCCTCGACCTCTGACCTGTCGTTCGGCACTCGACTGGTCGTCACCGGAACGCAGTCGGTGTACGCCACGGCGTGCCCGAGCGGCTGCGGCGGGGTCGCCTACGTCGGCACGGTCGACTCCACCGGATCGACGCACGACTACTACCAGCCGGCCTGGGTCTTCACCAACGGCACCGGCACCGGCGGTAAGAACATCGCCGAGGCCGCGACGCATGAAGGCGGACACAACCTCGGCTTGAGCCACGACGGCACGGCCACGCTGGGCTATTACAGCGGGCACGGGGGATGGGCGCCGATCATGGGCGTTGGCTATTCGAAGCCGGTCACGCAATGGAGTCGCGGCGAGTACAGCGGCGCCAATCAGACCCAGGACGACTTCGCCGTCGCCAACTCAAACTCGATTCCGTTGCGCGCCGACGACTTCGGCTCGCTGAGCTCACCTTCGTTGGCTGGGCAATCACCGTTCAGCGTCGATGGTGTGATCTCCAGCCGCAGCGACCAGGATGTCTTCACCTTCGCCACCTCCGGCGGTACGGTCGACGTGCAGGCGGTGCCAGCGGCGATCGGCGCCAACCTGGACGTCAAACTGAACATCGTCGACTCTGTCGGAACCATTGTCGCCAGCAACGACCCGGCTATGGCGCTGGTGTCGTCGTCACAGGCCAGCGGACTCAATG
The DNA here is from genome assembly GCA_963732585.1 of uncultured Acidimicrobiaceae bacterium. Taxonomy (GTDB): domain Bacteria; phylum Actinomycetota; class Acidimicrobiia; order Acidimicrobiales; family Ilumatobacteraceae; genus WLMZ01. Next base: position 324,805 of record CAVSZY010000005.1, read on the forward strand.
CTGCGCTGAGCGTCACACTTGCGCCGGGAACCTACCGAGTGATGCTCGACGGTGTCGGTTTCGGCGATCCGCTGAGCACCGGTTACAGCGATTATGGCAGCCTCGGCAGCTATCGCTTGACGATGAGCTATCCCTCGGCCGGGGTGTTGAATCTGATACCGAACGCTGTTGCTGGCGTCTCGGCCACCTCGGGGACGGCGCCGTTGAGCGTCACCTACAACGCCACAGGATCGAGCGATCCCGACGGGGCGATCGTGGCCTACGATTGGAGCTTCAGTGACGGCTCGACTGCGACGGGGACCAATCCTGCCAAGGTTTGGTCGGCGGCGGGAACCTACGTGGCCACGCTGATGGTGACCGACAATCTTGGCGGCGTTTCAACGCCTGCCTCGGTGAGCGTCACCGTTGCTGCGGCCCCGGTCCAGCAGTTGCGGGTGCAGGCGATGAGCAGTGTCGTCGTGCGGGTCAACGGGCGATACGAGGCCCGCACCACGGTGACGGTGACCGATCAGAACGGTGTGCCGGTGTCGGGAGTCACGATCGCTGGCTCGTACGTCGGGCTCGGCGCGGTGAACCGTTCGGCGAACACGTCCAGCAACGGAACGGCGACGTTGCGGTCGGCCCGTGTACAGAGCAGCAGCGGAACGTTCACCTTTGCCGTGAACTCGCTGTCTCGTAGCGGGTGGACCTATAACGCCGCCGACAACCTGATCAGCACGCTCTCCATCACGTACTGAGTCCACGGTCACGGAGCAGGGGCGTTTGGGCACGGATTCCAGGCGCCCCTGTTTCGCATCGTTGCCCGTTCTGTCGCCTAAGGTTCGCCTCCACAGCGTGCACGAAGGGGGTTCGCAATGCGGGTCGTGGTTTTAGGGGCCGGTTCCTGGGGAACGACCGTTGCCTCATTGGTCGCCGGCAAACATCAAACACTGGTGTGGGCGCGAGCGCGAGAGTTGGCCGACGAGATCGAACTGTCGCATACCAACTCCAAGTATCTCCCTGGCTACACGCTGCCGGGCGGTCTCTCGGCGACCGATGATCTGGCCAAGGCCGTGGCGTCCGCTGAACTGCTGATCGTCGGCGTGCCGACCCATGGTTTTCGCGAGACGTTGGCCTTGGCTCGGGAGCATCTACCGCCATGGGTGCCCGTGGTCAGCTTGTCCAAAGGGTTGGAGCAAGGGTCGCTGAAACGGATGACCGAGCTGATCCGTGAAGAGCTGCCAGGGCACCCCGCGGCAGCGTTATCGGGCCCGAACATCGCTCGAGAGATCATGGCCGGGCAGGCTGCTGCCAGCGTCATCGCCACCGAGGATCTCGAGGTCGCCACGGCGCTGCAAAAGGTGCTGCAGTGTGGCCTGCTGCGGGTGTACACCAATCACGACGTCATCGGCTGCGAGCTTGGCGGGGCGCTAAAGAACGTGATCGCCATCGCTTCTGGCATCGCCGAGGGTCTCGGCGTCGGCGATAACACGCGTGCCGCAGTGATGACCCGCGGTTTAGCCGAGTTGTCACGGCTTGGCGTTGCCATCGGTGGACGCCCGGAGACGTTCTCTGGTCTCGCCGGGATGGGCGATCTGGTGGTGACCTGCATCAGCCCGCACAGCAGGAACCGCAAGGTCGGCGAAATGCTTGGACTCGGGCACTCGTTGGAGGACATCTTGTCCAGCATGAACATGGTTGCCGAGGGCGTCAAAGCAGCTGTCACGGTCCATGAGCTCGCCGAGCGCCATGGGGTAGAGATGCCGGTGTGCCACGAGATCTACCGCGTCGTCAGCGGACAGATGCCTGCTCGTGACGCGTACCGAGGCCTGTTGCGACGAGCGGGCCACGAGAGCGATCCCGGCTAGGGCAGGTCGCGCCTGTGCTGCGCGGTCATGACGCCGCTGACGGCGAGTTTTGACGATCGGTCAGAGCGGTCTCCCCCGTAGGCTGTGAGTCGTAATGAGAGTTTTTTACCGCCTCCTGATCAACTCGTTGGTGAGCGGTTTCAACGCCACGTTCCTTTGGTGGGCGCTGACATTCTGGATGTATCTGGAAACGGGGTCAGTCGTCAAACTGGCGTTGATCGGTGCCTCGTTCTACATCGCCGTCGCCTTGCTCGGCATGGTCTTCGGTACCTATGTCGACCAGCATCGCAAACATCAGGTCTTGGTCAGGTCGTCGGTGGCCTCGATCGCCTGTTACGGGCTCGCTGGCGCGATGTTTCTGGCGTTCGACACGGAAGATCTCGTCGACCTCAAGCACCCGATGTTCTACGTCTTTCTGGCGCTTGTCCTGCTTGGCTCGGTGATCGCTGAGCTCCGTTCGATCGCCGTCAGCACTTGCGTCAGCCTGTTGGTCCCCGAGGGGGAGCGGGAGCGGGCCAACGGCATGATTGGCACCGTCTCGGGTGTCTCCTTTGCGATGACCTCGATGTTCAGTGGTTACGTGGTCGGTCGTGCCGGGATGGGTTGGGCCTTGATCTTGGCGTTGGTCGCGGGGGTGTTCGTGCTCGGGCACATCACGACCATCACCATCGATGAACCAGACGCCGCTCACCTGAGCGACGGTACCGAACCAGGATCGAGGGTCGATTTCAAGGGTGCCTTGGCTGCCATCCGACGGCAGCCCGGTCTGCTCGGGTTGATCTTTTTTAGCGCCTTCAACAACCTCCTCGCCGGGGTTTTCCTGGCGTTACTCGATGCCTATGGGCTGGCGCTGGTCAGCGTCGAGACCTGGGGATTGTTGGCCGGGTTGGCCAGCTTCGGATTCATCATCGGCGGGCTGTTCGTCGCCCGTCGCGGCCTCGGCGGCCGACCGCTGCGCGTGCTGCTGTTGGCCAATGCCGCAGCCTGGGTGGTGTGTTCGCTCTTCGTGATTCGGTCTTCCCCGTTGACGTTGTTCTTCGGTCTCTTCCTGTGGATGCTGCTGATGCCGATCATGGAGGCCGCCGAACAGACACTGCTGCAGCGCGCCGTGCCGTTCGAATCGCAGGGCCGAGTTTTCGGGTTCGCGAAGACGGTGGAGCAGGGCGCAGCACCAATTGTCGCCCTGATCATGGGCCCACTCGCCGAGACGGTGTTTATTCCCTTTATGACCGATGGCAAGGGTGTCGATTGGATCGGCGGCTGGTTTGGTACTGGACCTGAGCGCGGCATCGCTTTGGTCTTCTGTCTGGCGGGGATCGTCGGGCTCCTCGCCTCGGTCGTTCTTCCGACGACCCGCTCGTACCAGCGCCTCAGGGAATTGGAAAGCGCTCCTAGGCCGTTGTGCTCAACCTACTGACGCGAGCGTCCGTTTTCGATTTGTGCTGACACGATTGCCCGCAGTATCTGTGCTGAGGAGGCTGCGGTGGCCAAGATTGTTCGACTTGTAGCGGGATGTGCGCTCGCTGTTTCATCACTGGTTGGGCTGATCGGCGGTGCGCAACCGGCCCAAGCCGTGGCCACATTTTGGGAGGCGCGTGTCGATGCCAGCACGAACACTGCCCCGAAGTACTCGTCCAAGGTCTGGACTCCGGCCAAGACCGGTATGGCTTATGCCCGACTCGAATGGACGGGTGGCGGCGATCTGCGCATCGACGTTCGCAGGGTGAGCGACAATTCCTTTATCGGCGGGGCATCCAGCCTCGCCCGCCCAAAACTGGTGTCCGCCAGTGTGCAAAGCGGCGTCGCCTACCGCATCACCGTCTGGGCCGCCAGTGGTGTCGGCGATTTTGCTGTCTCGTTGTTTGATCCTGTCGCCGCCGCCGGAACAGTGAATGCTGCGGGTGTCAACTACGATGGCACCACCTGGACACCGATCGCTTCCGGCTCGACCCAGTTCGTGCTCAACTGGGTGGGCAACGGCACACTGCGGATGGATCTACGCACAGCCGCCAACAACGCAGTCGTCGCCACGTCGAGCGGCACCGGCAACCCGCAGACCATCACCGCCAATGTGCAGGTCGGCACTGCCTATCGCGTCGGGGTGTGGACCGCTGCCGGTGTCGGCGATTACACCGTCGCCGCGATCCCCACGCAACCAGGTGTCGATTCCCGCCCGAACATCCTCATCATTCTCACCGACGATCAGCGCCAGTCGGCGATGCAGGCGATGCCAAAAACCAAGCGGTGGTTCGGCACCGAGGGCACGACGTTCCCCAACGGCTACGTCACGACGCCAAGCTGTTGCCCGTCGCGGGCTTCGATCCTCACCGGCCGCTATGTGCATAACAATGGTGTACGCACACAAGCCGGCCCAGCCTTCGACGAGACCACCAGCGTCGCCCGCTACCTCAAGGATGCTGGTTATAACACCGGCTACGTCGGCAAGTACGTGCACTACTACGACCTCTCCGCCCGCGCTCCTTACTGGGACCGCTGGACGTACTGGAAGGGTGCCTACAACGACGTCTACATGAACTTCGACGGGGTGGTGCGCCAGAGCAAGGGCTACAGCACGACGATCGCCTTCGATACAGCGATCGAATATGTCGCCAGTTGGGAACAGCGCGATGGCACGCCGTGGATGATGGTCGTGGCCCCAACCGCGCCACACAAACTCGGCACCAACCCTCCCGACGTCGAGCCGCAATACGCCAACGCCACGGTGCCGCCGATGCCAACCACCCCGGCCACCTTCGAGGCCGACCGATCTGATAAGCCCCCGTTCCTCGACACGGGCTTGACACCTGCGTACAACACCACGATGTACAACCAGATGACGCGGGCGGCGCTGTCGATCGACGACGGTGTCGATCGGCTCATGCGCCAACTCCGGGCCAACGGCGAGTTGGACAACACCCTGGCCATCTTCCTCAGTGACAACGGCTGGATGCAGGGCGACCATGGCTATCTCGACAAGTTCACTCCCTACACCAACTCCGTCGAGGTGCCCTTCCTCGTGCGCTGGCCTGGCCATGCGGTTGCTGGGGCAACCGACAATCGCTTCGTCGCCAACGTTGACATCGCCCCAACCGTGCTGACAGCAGCGGGCGCAGCGGGTGTTTCCAACATGGACGGCCGCAACATCTTCGCCGGTACGACCCGCAATCGTCGACTGACCGAGTACTTCGTCGATTCCGGCAACAACCCGTCGATCCGCACCTGGGCATCGATTACCACGACGACCTACACCTATACGGAGTACTACTCAACCGACGGCACTCAGGTCCGCTTCCGCGAGTACTACAACCTGGTCAACGACCCCTACGAACTGGTCAACCTGTTCAACGATGGCAACGCCGCCAACGACCCGAATGTCGCGACGATTGCCGCCCAGTTGGCGACAGATCGAGGTTGCGTGCGAGGCGCCTGTCCGTAAAGAGGCGACGGTCGATTGGATTCAACTGATCAAGGCGGTCCAGGTAGCCGGGCCGACGCGACCATCGTCTTCAAGTTTTTTCGCTCGCTGAAATCCCTTGATAGCAGCTTCGGTCTGCTTGCCAAACGATCCATCGTCCGACAGATTGAGCCGTCGCTGTAGCCAGGCAACGGCGTCGCCCGTGCTCGTTCGTTTGAGCAGCGGCCGGTCGGCGGGGGCCGTGGTCGAACGGATCTTGGCCCAGGTGACCTTGCCGACGCGACCGTCGACCTTGAGCGCGTTGTGCTCTTGGAAGGCCTTGACGGCAACCTCGGTGGCCTCATCGAAGAGTGTTCCGTCTCCCAAACCAAGCAACGCCCGCAGTGCCGACACTGCCGGACCTTGTGAGTCTCGTTTGACCTCGGCGCTGCCGGCGATCTCCGCAAAGACCTTTTCTGCCGCTGGGTCGAGCGTCGTCTCCGTTCCTACCGGTGGCGTCGGCGGCAGTATCGGGGGACGGGGCTTCGGGACCTTTTCGGATGTCGGCTTGATGATTGTCGATGGCGGCTTGGCCAGCGAATCCTTTTGGGCGCCGGCGACACCGCGATACACCCAATGCCATGGCTCATCCTTGGGGCGGCCGAGAAACCAGCCCAACGCCGGCCCCGATTCTTTCAGCCAATTGAGCACGGTGATGCCAAAGGCCTTAGGGGGCGAACCGATCGCCACATCGACGGCGAATCCCCAGCCGTGGACGCTGCGGCCGGGGGTCGCCGACCATTTTGGTTTCAGGGCTTTCAGTTGTTCCTGTTGCGCGATCGTGCGATAGGTATCGCTACAGGTCAGATCGATCCCGGCGGCTGCGGCCTGCTCACGCCAGACCTGGAACGCAGCGGCGGCGCGCGGATGCAGGCGATGGCCCCCGATCCCGATCGGCACCAACAGTTCTGTCGGCAGCCGACCGTTGCCGTGCGTCACCGCATCGTGAGGAATCAACACTCCTTCGACGCTGACGGCGAGTCCCGGTGAGGCCATGGCTCCGCGACGGTCGGGCTCATGGGTCGAGTCGATGTCGAACAACGGCTCCTCGTCAAGGTCGACGTCGGCCCGCAATTGCTGTGCTACCTCATTCATCTTTACGCCCCTCTCGATACGCCAGTATCGACCCAAGCGCTCTGAGCGTCAAGAAGTTGTCAAGACTTTCGACAGGCCGAACGGCCTAGAGGCCGAGGATCACGTCGACGAGCGCTTCATACGCCTGTTTCGGCTCAAACGCCGTGTCTAAGAGCAACGGAGTGCTCTCCGCGTTGAAGCTAAACAACAGGCTATTCGAGGCTCGAATGCCAGGGCTATCGAGCCAGGAGACGTTGTCGCTGACGCCCCATACGGTGATCTCCGAGCAGCCCGAGATCAGGCATTCTGAGGCGACCTGGCGATACAGCTCTGCTTGCGCCGCAGCGTCGCGGCTCGGGCTCATCGGCACGTCGAGTTCGGTGATCGCCACGTCGAGGCCCAGATCGCGCAGCTTGAGCACTAAGCCATCGACGGAACCGACCGGGGTAGGCGAGTCGATGACCAGGTGAGTTTGCAGCCCGACGCCGTGGATTGGAACTCCTTGTTCAACGAGATCGGTGACCAGGTTGAGTAAGGCTGCGGCGCGATCGGGGTAGTACTCGGTAAATGCTTCGTTGATCCACAACGATGCGTCGGGATCGGCGGCATGCGCAGCCTCGAAGGCGCGAGCGATGTAACCGATGCCGAACTGTTGCATGTAGACGTTGCTGTCGATGTCGGCCCCGCCGTAGATCAAGGGTTCGTTGACGACGTCCCAGCGGTCGATCTCGTCGGCGTAGCGGGTGATCTGTTGGGTGATGGTTTCGACCATTACCCGCTCCAACTCTGCGGGGTCGGAGATTTCCGCCATCCACGGGGGGAGCCCGTTGCCGAATTGCTGGCCCCAGACCATAGTGTGACCGCGTACGGCGAGATCGTTCGCCACCGCGAAGTCGACGATGGCATCGGATTGCGTCCAGTCCCAGACATCGACGGACGGGCGAAGCACGGTCCACTTCATCGCGTTCTCGGCGGTCACTGAGTTGAAGTGGCTGACCACCGCGTCGGCGTAGGCAGGATCCTGCAGGGACGTGGCATCGACCGCAGCGCCGACGTAGATGTGTTTGAGATCTGCGGCTTGTCGTAACGTGCACGTCGGCGGGCAAGGAGGCGATGTGGTGGTCGGCGCCTCGGTGGTTGGCGGCAATGTGGTCGTGGTCGCCCGTGGCGGCTGGGTGGTCGAGGCGATCGAACCAACGAGTGTCGGGGCGGCCTGCGTCGTAGCGACGCCTGCCCGTTGCTGACTTGTCGAGTCTTTCGAGCAGCCGATGAGAAGCGCGCCAACGGCGAACACCGACAAGATTCGTGATGGTCCGCCCACGACGATCATGCTACCGGGCCCCTGAGCTGGCGCATTGCCAGTCACCTCATTGACGTCTTCAACGAAGAGCTGCGCGCTTCTTCCAAGCCATTCCGGAGAGCACTTCCATGATCAGGCGATGAGCCAGATTGACGGTGAGATCGGCGTGGTCATAGGCGGGTGCGACCTCCATCACGTCGAAGCCGACGATCGGGCATTCCATTCCCAGGCGTCGAATGGCTCGGACCATCTCGACCGAACCGATTCCGCCGGGTTCGGGTGTCCCGGTGCCGGGGGCGACACCCGGGTCGAGGCTGTCGATGTCGATGCTGACATAGAGATAGTCGACGCCGTCGAGGGCTTCGCCGATGGCGTCGGTGATCACCGCGTCGAGGCCACGCTGGTGGACCTCATCCATCAGGTGCCAGCGCATTCCCTGCTCCGCCATCCAGTCCCACACGTCTTTGCCCGGCCAGTAGCCTCGCAAGCCGATCTGCACGAAATTCGAACCCGGGATGGCGCCGCTCTCGATCAGTCTGCGCATTGGCGTGCCGTGGCTGGCGAGGTTGCCATCGATGGTGTCGGCGGTGTCGGCGTGGGCATCGAAGTGAATCATGCCCACCTTGCCGAAACCGTAGTGAGCAGCTACGGCTGTCGCCGATGGCCAGGTCACGGTGTGGTCGCCGCCGATGACGACGGGAACGATGCCGCGGCCCACAAGGCCGGCGACCTTGTCGCGAATGTTGTCGAGGCTGGCCTCGACCCGACCATGGGGACAGAAGGCGTCGCCGACATCGACGACTTCCAGCCAGTCGAAAATTTCGATACCGAGATCGAGGTTGTAGGTTCCTGGCTCGTAGGCGCTGGTGCGCAGGGCACGGGGTCCGAAGCGCGCTCCTGGGCGGTTGGTGGTTCCGAGATCGAACGGGGCGCCGACGACCGCGACGTCCGGTTTCCAGCTGTCGAGCTGCTCGGTTTCGGTCAGTAACGGGCGCTGGGCAAACGTGAGGACGCTGCCAAAGACGTATCCGAGATCGAGCTGCTCGCGGTATCCGTCGGCAATGTGTCGCGCAGGGTCAACCATGACTTGCAAACTACTGTGAAAGTCCTCGGTAGTGTGGGCGAGTCAACAGTTCTCAGCGGGTTTCCGCTGGATGCAAGCTGGTCATCAGCAGAAATTCGCATAGTTACGGCAATGAAGAACCTGTACAAAAGCCTCGATCCGATCGACAAGCTGTCGCTGCCATTGTTCGCCGCGACGATGTCGTGGGAGGCCGCCTCATTGCATCGTCGCCAGCGCCTACGCGTCCTCGGCGACATGGATCGCGCCGATCAGGAAACTCTCAGTGGCTCGCAATTACCCGCCGATGAACTGCTTCCACTGGGTTACGAACGACGAGACACGGCTGCCAGCCTCGGCCTCTTGGCGGGCAACGTTGCGATCGCCTTGGCGGCCGTGGGACCGCTGTCCAGGTTCGACAGCTTCTTTTTCGTCGACGCCTCTTCAACCTTGGGCGCAACCGACTGGTCTGTGCCTCGAGTGCCTTTGTCCTCTGGGACCTGTTGTACTACTGGGACCACCGTTGGCAACACGAAGTCCGCCTGTTCTGGGCGAGTCACGTCGCCCATCACTCCAGCCAGCGTTACAACTTGTCGACAGCGCTGCGACAACCTTGGTTTGGCATCTTCCTGTCGTGGATCTTCATTCCGATGCCGCTGCTCGGCATCCCTTACTCGGCCACCCGTCGTTGTGCGCAGCTCAATTTGCTCTATCAGTACTGGATCCATACCGAGGCCATCGATCGGTTCCCAGCGCCCGTCGAGAAGGTGATGAATACACCGTCGCACCACCGGGTTCACCACGGCTCGAATCAGCAGTACCTCGACAAGAACTACGGTGGTGTTTTCATCATCTGGGATCGCCTGTTCGGCACGTTCGAGCCAGAGCTTCGCCGCGTTCGCTACGGCCTGACAAAGAACATCTCGACGTTCAATCCCTTTCGTGCCGCGACTCACGAGTTTGTGGACATCGCCAGAGATGTCCGCAGCTCTCGCACCTGGCGTGACCGGCTCCGCTACGTTGTGGGCGCGCCCGGCTGGTCACCGCTATCGCAGAACGCCCATCGCAATTCACCCCACCTGAAGTCATGAGGAGAGTCGGAATGATCATCGTTGCTGGGGAAGCGCTGGTCGACCTCGTCATCGACCCCGCCGGGGAGGTTGTGGCTGCCATCGGCGGCGGGCCGTTCAACACAGCGCGGGCGGTTGCCCGGCTCGGATCACACAGCAGCTTTTTTGGCTCGATCTCCAACGATCGCTTCGGCACCATGCAATTCCAACGATTGGTCGACGACGGCGTCGACCCGGTGATGACGCAACGCAGCGACTTGCCGACATCGCTGGCCGCCGCTGAACTCGACGAAACCGGTTCGGCGACCTACCGCTTCTATCTCGCGGAGACGGCCGCTCCGAATCTCGCTCCGGTCGCGCTTGCGGCGTCCACCGTTGCCTTCCACGTCGGCACCCTCGGGTTGGTACCCGAGCCGATGGCCACGACGGTCGAACAGGCGGTCGCCACTGCCCATGAAGACGTCTTGGTCATGTTCGACATCAACTGTCGGCCAAAGGTGATCATCGACCGCGTCGGATATTTGCGACGGGTATTCAACGTCTTGCGCCGCAGCGACGTCGTCAAAGTCAGCTCCGAAGACCTCGATTATCTTGAACTCGCCGCCGACTACCCCACGGCTCGCCGCCGCCTGATCGAGCTTGGCGCAACGACGGTCTTGCACACCGACGGCGGCTCCGCCGTTCATATCTGCACCGCTGCCGACGAGGCCATGATTGACGTCACACCGGTCGAGGTTGTCGACACCATCGGTGCCGGTGACGCCTTCGGTGGCGCCTTTCTGGCCTGGTGGACGCAATCCGGCCTCCGCCGTGAGCACCTCGGCGACATCGAGTTGGCACTGTCCGCAGCGCGCGCCGCGGTCGTCGTCGCTGGCATCACCTGCACTCGGGTGGGCGCCGATTCTCCGTTTGTCGCCGAACTCGGCGATCAATGGCGTCCCTTGGCCTGACGCCCATCCTCGGGCGCTGACCCGTACGCTTGGTTGCGGCGTACCTCTCGACCCGGATCGGATCCATGCTTCTACTTTGTCGTGCTCGTATCGTTGTGCCCTTCGTGTCGTTGGCCTTGATTGCCGCGGCCTGCTCAGGCGGCGCCGAGACAGCATCAACGGAACCGGTCATCACGGCGGTGTCGACGACGATCGCTGCGCCGACGACAACGACAGCGCCGACAACAACCCTGGCGCCGACCACCACCGTCGAAGCGACAACCACAACCATCCCCGCGGCACCGGTGTACCCGCTGACCGGGACCCCAGCGCTCGATCCTGCGTTGGCCTTTCGCCCGGCGCTGGTGGTCAAGATTGACAACGCGCCGCCGAGCGCGTCCGCAGACCGGCTTCAACGCTGCCGATATCGTTGTAGAGGAGATCGTCAATGACAATCTCACCCGGTTCGCGATGGTGTTTCATACACGCGGCAGCGACCCCGTCGGCCCGATTCGCTCCGGTCGTCTGCAAGACGTCGACATCTTCGGCTCGTTCAATCACCCGCTGTTCGCCTGGAGCGGAGGGAACCCGACGGTGACCGCGGCGATCCGCGGCAGCGATCTTGTCGATGTTGGACCGCAGCTGTTTCCAAGGGTCTATTTCCGAAGCCAGCGCACTGCGCCGCACAACCTGTACTCGAACACCTCGGCGCTCTGGGGGCTGGCGGCGTTCGGCGCAGCAGCGCCAACGCAGCAGTTCAGCTATCGCCCCGATGACGCTGCGCTCGCTGGCCAGGCGTCGGCGGGGGCGGCGCTGGCCCTCGATTCAATCGACGTCGAGTGGCGCTGGGACGAGGCCTCGGGTTTGTACCGCGCGATCGATGGAAGGCCGAACACACAATGATGGTGCAGGCGGCCAGATCACCACCAACAACGTGGTTGTCCTGGTGATGGACTACACGCCAGGTATCTCCGATAGCCCAGACGCCCAAACGATTGGTAGCGGTGAAGCCTTTGTCTTCGTCGGCGGCAACGCCGTTCACGGCACTTGGTCGCGCAGCGATCGGACGCAACCGTTTACCTTGATTGCCGACGATGGGTCACCGATCGAGTTGACCCCCGGGAGAACATTCATCGAGTTGCCGCGCGCCGGTCACACCTTGGTGATCCCGGCGAGCTGAACTCAACTGTGGCCGTGGCGACCCGTTCGTACCCGGGTCAGGCGGCTCAAGCCACGGGCTGACGACGTGCCTTGGCGGACTTCCTTGATCGCCAAGCGCATCGATGACTGCTCCTCGCGGCGGAAACGCAAGATCCATGCCGGACGCGAGCTTGGCGTGCCGTTGGGCTTCGAACTGTGCAGCGTGAGCTCTCGATGAACGGTCAGACCGCCCTTGCGCAACGGTGCCGGGACCCCGGTGGATTCGTCGACGTTACGTACCACGATCGCGGCGGTGCCAACTCGCTCATGGTCCAGCAAGCCCTTGTTATGCGAACCGGGAACGAACCACATACAACCGTTGCTCTCATCGACGTCGATCGCCGGGATCCAAAATGTGGCCTTGGGACCGGTATCGGCCTCGAAGCCTTGATCTTGATGCCAGAGCGTTCCGTTGTCGGAGAACGGCGCCTTTTGAATGTGGTGGTCGAAATGAAGGGTGACGGGGCCTTGCAGCACCGTCTCGGCAAGCGAGCGCGTCTTGGCGAACACTTTGGTGCGCTTGAGCCGCGGCTCGAGCCGCGAAGGCCACAAGATTTCATCGATCTTCGCCGGGCCTCGGCCGCCAGCAAGGTCGACAACAAAGTTGGAAGGAACCTCGCTGAGGTGTTGACGGATGCCATCCATCAACGTCTGCACTTCGGCGAGGTCTTCTTCCGTGAACACAGGGCGGTCGATTCGCAACCAGCCATCGCGGACAAAGAGATCAAGCTCCTGATCGGAGAGTCCCACTTTGTTCACTTCAAGTACCCTCTGTGCCATTCCGTCCTCGGTTCACCGCTATCCCGCCTTGGCGATCCCACGCCACGCGTCACAATAGTAACTCTCCACTTCCCTGGGCATGACGGCAGTTCGCCGGAATTCTTCATACGGCTGGTGTCGAAAATGTGATCGCGGTGAATGGCCATGAGGGGTCGCTGCGCTCCAAACGTCAGTGATAGTCGAGCATTTCGCTGCATACAAATGTCAGCGCTTCGTCCATATCAAGCGCCGGGGCATACAGCCATCCCTGGTACTTCGGGCAACCGAACTCGACGAGTTGCTCATGCTGGCTGAGCAGTTCCACGCCCTCGGCGACACAGTCGATCTTCATGCTCTCAGTGAGGCTAAGAATCGCCTTGCTCAGGCCGGTCGCCGTCGGATCGATGCCGATGCCATCGACGAAACGACGGTCGATCTTCAGGCAATCGACAGGCAATTCGAGGAGATGACTGAGCGAGGAATAGCCCGTGCCAAAGTCATCCATCGCGACGTGCACGCCGGCTCGGCGAATCATGCTGAGGTTGTTGATGGCCATCGCCCCGACATGGAGCAGGTCGGACTCGGTGATCTCCACGCACACGGAGTGCATCGGCACCGAGGCCTGTTGCACCGTCGCCAGCAGCCGCCGACCAAAATCCTCGTTGCTCAACTGGCGCGGCGAGATGTTGATGTGCACGGCCATGTAGTCATTGCCGCGGTCGACGAGCTTGCCGATGAACTCGAGCGAGCGGGTCATCACGATGTCCTCGAGGCGCTGGTCGAGGCCGGCCAGGGTGACCATCGGCAAAAAGTGTGCCGGAGTCAATACGCCACGCGACGGGTGATGCCAGCGGATAAGCGCCTCGTAGCCAGACACTGTTCCGAACTGATCGACGATCGGTTGAAACCAGGGTCGAAGCTCGTCGCGTTCTACGCCGAGGCGCAGTTGGTCTACGACCGTTCGGCGATCAGCCAGCGCCGAGGCTGTGCTGTAGGTCGGTGTCGCAGTCGTGCCTTTTGACACTCGCAAACGACCTTCGGCCTCGGCCAGCAACGAGTCGAGGCTCAACGGTCCAGCGGTCGAGGCGATCGCACACGACGCCGTCACGCGCAGATCATGTCCATCGATGTTCATCGGTTGCGAAATCACCGTGAGCAGACGTTCCTTGAGCATCAGCACGGTCTCGGCGTTCGCAGGGGTCGCCAGCAGGAACTCGTCGTTGTCGTTGCGCCCGATGATGTCGTCGTTGCGCACAGCGAGTCGTAGACGAGAGCCGACCAGAGCGAGCACACGGTCGCCGACCGAGTTGCCGAGAAGCTGATTGAGCTGGCCCATCCGGTCGATGTCGAAGACCAGCAGGCTGACGGCGTGACCACTGCCGATCATCGCCGTGAATCGCTCTTCGAGCTCTTGCTCAAAACCGACCCGATTGACGAGGCCGGTCAGTTCATCGTGCTCGGCCAGAAAGGCAACGCGCGAGGCCAATGTCGAGCCCGCGACGCTGGGGCGAACGGAGATCACGTAACCGTTGGCCTGGACGTCGTCGACCATGTTGGTGACCGTGCAGTCGACAGCCAACTCCGTCTGGTCGGAATGCACGAAGCGTGCCGCAATCTGCTTACTGGCGCCTGGACCCAATCGAGAGATCGCCAACAGCACACGTTGACGGTCGTCAGGAACGAGGAACCGGCTGATCGCCATGCCGTTGACCTGCTCGGGGGGATAGCCGAGTTGATTGGCGATCTCGTCGTTGAGGAGGCGGATCTTGCCGCCGGGATCAAGGATCGCCAGCGCAGTACGAGCAGTGCCAAGAGCGGCGCGCATCAGCGCCATGTCTCGCTGATCGGTCCCTGGTGCAGCCACGTCGCTGCCCGGCCGTAGGACGATGATCGCTTGCTGTTCAGCGGTGAGGTCGTGAGCGGCGACGGTGAGGTCGGCCTCGCGCCAAGTGCCCCCCGAGCCGCGCAACCGGATGGTGATTGGCTCGCCCTCGTTGAAGCCGTGATCCGTGAGGCGCTGAGCCGTTACCCCGAGATCATCGGGATGCAGGCAGCCGAGCACGGAGGTGCCGATCATCTCGCTTCGCTCCCAGCCGAGAGCGGTAGCGCAGCGGCGATTGGCGTGCAGCAGCACCCCGCCCGCCGAGATGACAAGCACCGGGTTCGGCATCGCTTCGAGGAGCGCATGATGATGTTGACCGCTCATATGCCTGGATCTATCGGTCGAGCGTGCAAGCACTTGAGCATTCCTTGCTCGGAATTGACAATGTTGATCAACTCTGAATCTCACTCAAGGAATCATCTGGAATCTTGATCGCGAATCTCGCCAAGGTCGACCGAGCGTGCCCCGAGGGGTAGCCTGCGACCATGTCCGAAACGTCCGATTCATCCGATGTCGAATCCGTCGAGCGCGTGATTCCCGCGTCTCCAGCCGAGATCTTCGCACTGCTGTCCAATCCGGCGCGACACCGTGATATCGATGGGTCGGGAACCGTGCGCGATGCGCACGATACGCAGCAGACGCTGCAGCTCGGGTCGAAATTTGGCATGAGTATGCGCCAAGGCTTCGGTTATTCGATGGTCAGTACCGTTGTCGAGTTTGAGCAGGACCGACGTATCGCCTGGCAGTCGAACCCGGCGCAGAAGCTTCTCGGCCCCTTGGTCGGTGGTCGAATCTGGCGCTACGAGCTCGAACCGAGCGACGGTGGCACCCTGGTACGCGAGAGCTGGGATATCCGCCAGGAGCGGTTCAAGTTCCTCGTCAAGCCGCTGCGCAACAAGACCATCGCGTCGATGACCAAGACGCTGGCGCGTATCGAAGAGATTGTCACCAGGAAAGCACAAGACGGCTGACACGCAGCGCGAAGTCTTGACACTGGGTGTGGCGCTATTAGGTCGTATGGCCTAGGATCTTGTCTGTGTCAAGCCGCAGCACGATTGTCAAAGTTCCGCTCTGTCAGATCACGGATAGCGAATCCTTCCATGACGTTTTCTCGAGGGTGCTCGGATTCCCGTCGTATTACGGGCGGAATATGGACGCCTGGGTCGACAGCGTCAGCGATCTCGACAGCAAGGCCGCCAGGCTGCCGTTGGGAAAGAAGGGCGTTCTGACGCTGGCGCTCGAAGGCGCCGGGGATTTCCGCTCTGGGCATCCGGAGCTGTGGGACGACCTGATCGATTCGACCAGCGATGTCAACTTTCGACGCATCGTACACGGTGAAGCACCGCTGGTTGCGCTGGCGTATTGCTGACGAACCCGGCTATTCGATCTACAACTGTCCACCGGTCACATCGGCGACCGGCGGCCGCTCGCTGAGATTGAGATCCTGGTGCGCGCCGTTGGGGCGCAGCAACGCCGCCGGTTGATGGGCAAAGACCAGGGTGGGGTCGATTCTCGAGAGCAATGTCGCGGTGACCTCCGCAGCTTGCACCCCGAGACTGTCGAGCGACTGGTGACGATGGCGGCGCTCGCCGACATCGATCTGAGCGATCGCCGACGGCCCGTAGGTCGAGGCGATATCGGCGAGCATGGCAATCTCGACACCCCAGCCTTGGACGAACGGAATGGTTTCCATCATGCTGCGCCGCCCGGCGAACTCTCCGCTGAGCGGCTGATGAAGCCCCGTGAGTTCGGGCAGAAACAGGCTGAGCAACGGCCTGGCGACCAGTTCGGTCGTCCGTCCGCCGCCGCCGAGATCGGTCGGGCGATGGTACGACGCCTTGACCAGGGCGACATCGTCGGTGGTGATCAACGGCATCAGCAGCCGTACAACCCAGCTGGCCTCAACGCTGGTGACATCTCCATCACACCAGACGATGAAGTCGCCAGTGCTGACCAGCACGCTGGCCCACAGGGCGTTGCCCTTTCCCCGCCCTTTGCCGTAGGCCTCGTTGACGGTGTTGATCGACACGACGGTTGCCCCGGAGTCGCTGGCGATTTGCGCCGTGTCATCGGTCGAATTGTCATCGATGACGATGAGCTCATCGACGATCGAAAAGGCACCCATCAGCGTGGAACGCATCATCGCCACGATCGGTCCGATCGTTTCGGCCTCGTTCTTGCAGGGGATGCAAACGCTGACGGTTCGGCCGCGTTTGGCTTCGATGGCCCGTTCGACCGTCCAATCTGTGGGATCGAAGGTACGCACGGTGTTCAGGCCGTTCGACGCGGTCGCATCAGCAAATCTGGCCAAGTCACCGAAGGGACGTGGGGTCATCGTCAATAGCCTTTCGTGACGTGGAACTGTTCGCCGTCATCAATGCCTCGCCCGACTCGCTGAATACCGACTCGATTGTGGCCTCGCCGGATCAAGCGCTGGAGCGAGCCCAGTTGATGATCGAATCGGGGGCCAACGGTATCGACCTTGGAGCCCAAGGCAGCACCGACTGGGCGACGGTCGTCGATTGGCAGGATGAATGGGAGCGGATGAGCGAGATCATCCCTGCGCTCGCCCGCCTCGGAGTGCCACTGAGCGTCGACACCTGGAAGCCTGAGGTGGCACGCCGAGCGTTGGCCGCGGGTGCCAATGTGCTCAACGCCGCCGACGGGATGCAGTCTGACGAGATGTGGGCGGTGGCCGCCGAGTTTGACGTGCCGATCGTCGTTCCATTTTTGTCGGGGCCTAACCCGCGTGAAATGGATCACGTCCGTACCGATCCGGTCGAAACGTTGCTCGAATTCTTTACCGCCCGGCTGGCTGACGCCGACCGTTTTGCGATCCGCGAGCGGTGCATCCTCGACCCTGGCACGGGGTTTGCGCCCAGCAACTGGGTCTGGGAGGACCGCTACCTGTATCAGAAGCGGGTCTACAGCAACCTCGACAAGCTGCGCGTCTTCGGGTTGCCGCTGTACATCGCCCTGCCGTGGAAGGACACACCGCAGCATTGGGAGTTGCTGGAGATCGTGATCCGCCAGCAGCCCGAATACGGTCGGGCGCATTACCCGCACCTCGTGCGCGCCGTCGAGCGCCGACTTGGCTACGACGTCTGAACCTGCCTTCATCGGGCTCGCCCGAGGACCTCGCTCAGTTGGCCGATCGCCGTGACGTCGTCGGGCGGCAGAGTTGTCTGCCAATCGGTAGGGCATAACTCCGGTGCGACCTCGGCGAGGGGAGCGAGCACGAAACGGCGTTCGAAGGTGCGCGGATGTGGCACGGTGAGCTCGTCGCTGGCGATCACGGTCGATCCGTAGAACAGCACGTCGACGTCGAGGGTTCGCGGTCCCCACCGAACGGTGCGAACCCGATTGGCCTCGGCCTCGATCGAATGGCAGCGCCGCAGCAGGGCGTAGGGATCGAGGTCGGTTTCGACGGCGATCACCATATTGAGAAATGCGTCCTGTTGATCTGGACCGCCGATCGGAGCCGTCTCGAAGACCTGCGACATGGCGACGACGTGCGGTGCGAAGTGTTCGACAGCAAGGTTGAGGTAGCTGGACCGATCACCGAGGTTTGAGCCGAGGGCGATGATCGCCCGCTGGCTGGGGCGAGCGGAGGCGGGCGCATCGCACGAGTGCTGCTGGCGGCGAACGTGCACCGACGTGTTGGCGACATCTTCGGCGATCGGTGGCCGTAGCTTGCGAATGGTCACTGCGGCGGCGGCGACGCCCTCGAAACTCAGTGCATCCTGGGCGATCAACTCGGCGAGGCGCTCCAGTAACTGCGGCTGCTCTCGGCGAACGATCGCCGCTGCCCGATCGGTGACCAGCCCGTAGTGCACGGTGTGGGCTAAGGCGTCGCTATTGCCGGCGCGGCGCAGATCGACGTCGAGGGCGATGTCGAGCTCCAGCGGTTGGGCCTGCTCGCGCTCGTGTGGCAAAACGCCCACTACGGCGGTGACACGCAGCCTGTTGATCTCAATTCGGTCCATAACGTCCACTCTCTGCCAGGTGTCGTTCAACCGCTTAGTCGGCGACCGAAATCGTCGGAGTCGAACCTGGCTGCAACCTTGGGTCGGGTACGACCATTCCCGATTCGGCCGATTCGGCCGATTCGTCCGATTCGTCCGCTTGGGCGCCGACCAGGCGGCGTCGGCTGAGCGCTGCGTTGATTTCGACACCGATCAGCGCGGCGCCCGAATGCAGGCTCAGCCAGCCGAACAAGGCGATCACACCGCTGAGATCTCCATACAACGGTGCGGCACGGCGCAAGGCGCGAGCAACCAGCGTACTGGTCAAGATTTGTAGCACCAGAAAGGTGCTTCCGCCGAACATCGAGCCGGGGAGAAGCTCGCGCCACGTGGTTTGACGAGCGGTCAAGGTGTTGTAGGTGGCCATCAGAGTGCCTGTGTTGATGATCAACGCCGCGACCGCCAGCAAGAGTCGCGCGGCGAACGATTTTCCGCTGGCCCCGATGAAGCCGGTGAGAATGCCCGACGAAATCTGCGCGAAACCGACGATGGCGATACCGATCATCGCTTTGGAGCGCATCGACACAAAACTGGGGCGCTGTTCTTGAGGCACCTCCCAGATCTCGTTCATCGCATTCTGTGCGGCGACAAAGGCCTTGGTCCCAGCCCACAACGACGTCGCCAAACCGAGCACGAGGACCACGAGGTTGCCGGAGATGCTCCCCGGGTCGTCGCTGAGGTACTGGCCGACGATCGGCACGTTTGTCAGCGTCGAGTCGACAATCCGCTCTTGCAAGTCGGGGTTGCCCTCGAGTACGAAACCGAGAATCGTGATCAAGGCGGCGAACAGTGGGAACAATGAGAGGAAGCCGAAATGGGTCAACAGTGCCGAGTACAACCCCGTCTTGTGGGCCCGAAAGCCGTCGACAACCATCAGCGCGACGTCGACGGCGGTGTGCCGTTGGCGTTGGCGAAGGAAGAACCCTCGCTGCGTGAACGGCGCGCTCTGTTCGGTTGATGTCGGGCGGCGAGGGAAGAATCTCATGGAAGCAAAGAGGTCGATGCCTCCACCGAGGCTGAGACCGGGATCGCCCTTACGGTAGTGGCCAGTCGATCGCTTGGCGACCCCAGGACGCCAACAAACGGTTCGTCGTGCTGAACGGTTTGCTCCCGAAAAAGCCGTTGTGTGCCGACAGCGGTGAAGGGTGGACCGACTCGACGATGCCATGGCGCGAGCTGTCGATCAGCGGCTTCTTTTTGCGGGCGGCGGCTCCCCAAAGAATGAACACAACCGGATCTTGTTTGGCGTTGACAACCCGGATGACCTCGTCGGTGAAGATCTCCCAACCCTGACCCTGGTGACTGGCCGCCTCTCCGGCGCGCACCGTCAGCGTGGTGTTGAGTAACAGCACACCTTGGCGAGCCCACGGTTCGAGGCTGGTCGTGCGCGGCAACTCGCAGCCGAGGTCAGCGACCACCTCTTTGAAGATGTTGAGCAGCGATGGCGGCGCAGCGACTCCCGGCCGGACGGAAAAACTGAGTCCGTGCGCCTGGTTCGGACCGTGGTACGGATCTTGGCCGAGGATCATCACCTTGGTGTTGGCCCACGACGTGAGGTGCAGCGCAGCAAAGACATCGGCCGTAGGTGGGAAGACGGCGCTTCGTTGGCGCTCGTTGCGAACGAAGTCCTGGAGCTGGTGCCAATACGGCTGATCGAACTGGCTGCGCAACAGCGGATTCCAATCGGTGGTCATCGGCTCTGATCTAGCACAATTTGCCTACGAAACCTCACGACGCGCGTCCACCAAATCGAATAACACCAGGTTGGGGCATCGCCCAGTAGAGTCGCGCCGTGCCGCTACGCCAGCTTAGCTCCCTGCCGCGTGCCGTCCTGGCCACGCTTCCCACACCCCTGGAACGAGGCCCGCAACTTCCCGATGGCGTCCGCCTGTGGATGAAGCGTGACGATCTGACGGGTCTAGGCGCTGGAGGTAACAAGGCCCGAAAGCTCGAATTCCTCTGCGGAGAGGCATTGGCCGTTGGGGCCAACGTGCTCATCACGGTGGGAGCGAGCCAATCGAACCATTGCCGGATGACGGCCGCGGCTGGCGCCCGGCTCGGGATCGAGACCCACCTGGTGCTCGCCGGTGTGAAACCAAAGGTTGCCGTGGGAAACCAGATGCTCTCCCAGATGTTTGGCGCTCAGCTGCATTACACCGGCGCGGCTGAGTCGCATTGGGGGGAGCTGGAGGTGGCCCGCGAGGCGTTGACCACCGAGCTGCGCGCCCAGGGTTTGAAGCCGCACTCGATCCCGATCGGTGGCAGCACACCAGTTGGCGCGCTCGGCTATGTGGCAGCCTTTGCCGAGATTATGGGGCAATGCGACGAGCATGGTTTCACTCCGGAGGCCATCGTCTTTACCTCGTCCAGCGGCGGCACGCACGCCGGATTGCTCGCCGGGCGTGCGCTGTGGCGCAACGCTGGTCGCGACATCCCCGAGATCCTGGCCATCGGCGTGGCCAAAGGGGTTAACACCGGGGCGCCAGACATCGCCAACCTCGCGGCATCGACCCTGGAATTGCTCGGCGACAGGGGCGCTCGCCGATCCGATGTGATCATCGATACCCGCTGGCTCGGCGAAGATTACGCGATCCCCAGCCAGGCTGGCGACGATGCTGTACGTTGGGCTGCGCGCCGAGGCGGGTGGATATTCGATCGCACGTACTCAGGCAAAGGATTCGCCGGCATGTTGGGCAACGCTGCAGCTGGGCGTTGGCCGCGTGGCTCGAATGTCGTCTTCATCCACACCGGTGGCACGCCAAGTGTCTTCGTTCCCGGCGGCGCACCGATGCCAAACGGACGGGAATGATTTGCTGGCACGTTTCGCGCCGGGTTGCGCAGCAAAAGTTTATGTTTCAGCTACGTTGCACGATACATGCAGCTACCCGATGTGCTGACCAAGGAAGTTTCGATGCGTAGGCGTATGAATACTGCTGCCGTCTTGTTGCTCGCTGTTGTCAGCGCGGCGTGTGGCGAGTCGAAGCTGCTCACAGCAGCGAATGCGACGACGCTTCCCACGCTGCAATCGACGGTGCCATCGTCAATTCCGACCGCCGAGTCGACGAGTACCACCGTTGCGGCCACGCTGCCCCCCGTGGAGACCACGACGACGGTGGTGTTCACCGCGGCAACGGTGATCACCGTACCGCCGACGACCTTGCCGCCGACCACGACCGCCCCACCGGTGGTCACGGCGCCTGCGCCGACGGCGCCACCGACGACGGCGACGCCCGTGCCGACCTTTGCTGCCTTTGGATCGCAGACCAACCTGCGCGTCGATACTGCACCGCTCACGTTGCCCATCGCGGGAGCGGATTGCGCCGCGGGGATCACCATGGCCGACTTCGAAACCGAGCAGTGCATCAACGCGACGTCGTACCTCAACGGGGTCGTCGTGCTGGTGCAGCGCCACGCCACCACCAGCAGCAGGCGGGTCCTGGCGATGTTCCGTGGTGCCGACGGAACGACATTCGAGAGCCGCTACATCGCCGTTGAGCCCTCTGCTGGCACCTGGAGCCAGGTGACGGCGGTGGTCTCCGATCACAACGGAGATGATCACGCCGAGGTGTGGGTCGGTTATCGCTATTCGGGCACGGGCGGATACCTCGACATCGACGTTCTCGATCCACGGCCCGACGGCGCGTTCGTATCTCGCCGGATTGCGCGAACTGCCCAAAGGGGCGTTCAAGCTGCGCGATGGCGGCGCAGACCTCACCTCAGCGGTCTACGCCGGAGCGGATCCAACCTGCTGTCCAAGTTCGATTCTGGCGCGCCAGGTGAGCCGCGGCGACGGGGTGTGGCGCATTGACGGTGGCGTGCTGTACCCCACAGCGGCCGCCCCATTGGTGACCAGCGACTTCCCGTAGCTCGCGTCTCGGTACTCTGGCTGCCATGGACGTGGTACTGGCAGTGGACATCGGCTCGACTGAGGTCGCCGTTGGATTGATGACGATGTCCGGATCGCTCGTCGATATGGCCCGAACTGAAATTCAACCGGCTTCCAACGCCAGCGGCCTTTTCGATCAGATCGCTGGCCTCATCGCCGTGCAGACAACGCGAGCAGCGGAGCATCATGGGGTCACACCTCTCGTCGTCGGGGTGTCGGTCGCCGGGCTGACGACGGACAATTGCGAGGCAGTCACGCCGAGCGACATGTTGGCCTGGCGTGACTTTCCGCTTCGTGCCCAATTGATGCAGCTCACCCGTCTGCCGGTGTTCGGAGAACGCGACGCCCGCGCCATGGCGCTGGCCGAGGGCTGGCTCGGCGCAGCGCAAGGACATCAAATTTCATCACCGTGATCGCCTCGAACACCGTCAGCGGTGGAGTCGTCATCGATGGTCAATTGCTCGATGGACAATGTGGAATCGCCGGCAACGTCGGCCACGTCGTCGTCGAGCCGAATGGTCGACGCTGTGCTTGCGGCGGTCGTGGATGTTTGGAAGCGGAGACCTCGGCACGGGCGATCGAGGCGATGACTGGGCGGCTGTTGGACTCGCCGTCGTACGCAATGATGGTTCGCACGGGCAAGCTGATCGGTCGCGGCGTGGCATCCGTTTGCAATCTCCTCGATCTCGACCTCGTCATCGTCGCGGGTACCGTGCCGGCGAGCTTCGGAGCGACGTTCTATCAATGCAGCCCAGGACAGCCTCGCCGAACACTGTCAGTTGAGTTATAGCCGCGGCGTGCGGATCAGCGTGTCGCGCCTCGATGAGCGCGGCACGCTGATCGGTGCCGGAGCCGTTGGCCTGCGCGGCCTGCGTCGCTCGGCCGCGACAAAGAACGTCGTGACGACGTCTGAGTATCAGGGAACGCTGATGACGGCTCCCAAGAAGCCATGAACAGATGGCCTATGCTGGGCAGGTTCGCCGAACGAATGGAGCTCAAGCGGTGACCAAGATCCGTGAAACAAGAGACAGCTCAATGATCGATGACCGCCGTGGCCAAGGTGGCGGCGGTGGAGGCGGAGGCCTGGGTGGTCTCGGCGACGTGCTCGGTCGCATGGGCGGCGGCGGTGGCGGAGGCTGGGTGGCGGCGGAGGCGGCGGCGGGATGGGCCTCGCCGAAGATGGGTGGCGGAATGATCGGCATCCTGCTGATGCTGGCTGTCGCCTTTTTGCCGAAGTTGCTCAAGCGGCGCGTCGGCGGCGCGCCGAGCATCGGGGCTCACCGAAACGCCGGCCAACGCCAGCGGTGCGAGCACTTCCGGTGGCACCTGCGACGACGAGCTGGAGAGCATTCTGTGCGGTGCAACGATCGACGTGCAGAAATTCTGGGTCGACGAATTCCAGGGACGCGGCGAGGAGTACGAGGTCACCAAGACGGTGTTCTTCAGCGGCTCGACCAACACCGGCTGCGGGCAAGCAACGTCGCAAACCGGACCGTTCTATTGCCCTGCCGATCACCTGGTCTACTTCGATTTCGACTTCCTGGTGCAACTGCAGAACCAGTTCGATGCCAAGGGTGACCTCGCTGCGCAGTACATCGTCGCCCACGAGTATGGCCATCACATGCAAAACATGCTTGGGTACCAACGCCCAGGTGCAGCAAGCACAACAGAACGATCCGAACAATGCCAACCAATACTCGGTGGCGCTTGAGCTGCAAGCCGACTGCTACGCCGGCGTGTGGGCCAATGATGCGGCCAGTCGTAACATGTTCGAGAACGATCAGGAAATCGAAGAGGCGTTGAATGCTGCTGCGGCAGTTGGCGACGACCGTATCCAGATGAAGATGCAGGGTCGAGTCGATCCGGAGAGCTTCACCCACGGCACCTCGGAACAGCGCGTGTCGTGGTTCCGTCGCGGCTATACGACCGGTGACCGCGATCGCTGCAACACCTTCAACGAGGTCATTGGCTGACAATCGGTCGTGGACCCGAGCGTCCAACCGTGACACAGCCCCTCTCTAGACTGGAGGGAGTCATGTCGTTATTCGAGGAATTTCGCCGCCACGTCGCTGCTCGATGGCCTGAATCCCGATCAGCTCGACGCGGTCGTGCACATCGATGGCCCGCTGCTGGTCGTCGCTGGTGCTGGGTCCGGCAAAACCAGGGTGTTGACGCATCGCATCGCGCATCTGATCGAGGCCGAACGGGTGCACCCGCAGCGGATCCTGGCGATCACCTTCACCAACAAAGCGGCTGGTGAGATGAAGGAGCGGGTTGGCCACCTGGTTGGTCCGGTGGCCAAGAACGATGTGGGTCAGCACGTTCCACGCGGCCTGCGTACGCATTCTGCGGGCCCACGGCGATGCCTTGGGTTATCCCCGCTCGTTCAGCATCTACGACCAGTCCGATGCGCAGCGGCTGACGGGCTATGTGATTCGCGATCTCAATCTCGATGCCAAGCGGTTCACGCCGCGGGGTGTCCACAACGTGATCAGCAAATGGAAGAACGAGTTGCTGTTCCCCGACCGACGCGCTCGTCACTGCGTCCACGCCGCTCGATCGAAAGCACGCTGAGATCTATCGCGAATACCAGACAGCGCCTGCATGCAGGCCGGGGCGATGGATTTCGACGACTTGCTGACCAACACGGTGTTGCTGTTTCGTCATCACCCCGAAGTGCTCGACCATTACCAGCAGCGCTTCAGCACATCTTGATCGACGAGTACCAGGACACGAACACGGCGCAGAACGAAATCGTGCTGCTGCTCGCGTGCTGCATCAAAACGTGTGCGTCGTCGGCGACCAGGATCAGTCGGTGTACGCCTTTCGCGGCGCCGATTTGCGCAACATCATTGCAGTTCGAGAACGCGTTCCCCAACGTCACGACGATCGTGCTGAACCAGAACTATCGCAGCACCCAGATCATTCTCGATGCGGCCAACGCGGTCATTTCCAACAACCTCAGCCGCAAAGCCAAAGGAGCTGTGGAGCGAGCTCGGTCGTGGCGAATCTGGTCACCCGCTATCACGCCGACGACGAAGGTGACGAGGCCACGTGGGTCGGCCGCACGATGCAAAGACCTGCACGACAACGCATGCCATGATGTGGCAGCGAGATCGCCGTCTTCTACCGAACCAACGGCCAGAGCCGTGTTGATCGAGGAAGTGATGATGCGGCTTCGGTATCCCCTACAAAGTCGTCGGCGGTACCCGATTCTACGATCGCCGAGAGATCAAGGACGCCATGGCCTACTTGCGCGCCGTCGTCAATCCCGCCGACGAGGTCAGCATCAAGCGGGTGATCAACGTGCCCAAGCGTGGCATAGGCGACACCGCGATGGCCAAGCTCGACGCCTGGGCCCGCGAGACCGGCATGTCGTTCTCCGCCACGATGCGCGAGGCAGCGCAGGCGGGGGTCAGCGGTCCGGCGCTGCGTCGGTATCGGCACCTTCGTCGATCTGCTCGATCGCTGGCGCACGTTGCTCGATGGCTCCCCGGCCGAGGTGTTGCAGCCGCCCTCGACGCCAGCGGCTATCTCGCCGAACTCGAGGCGGAAAGCTCGGTCGAGTCGAATGGCCGTTTAGAGAATCTCGGCGAGCTGATCGGGTCCGCCAGGGAGTTCACCCGAGTCGACGAATTCCTGGAGCAGGTGTCGCTGGTCGCCGACACCGACGATCTCGACGACGACAACCATGTAGTGCTGATGACCTTGCATGCGGCCAAGGGTCTGGAGTTCCCGTTCGTCTTCCTGATGGGCATGGAGGAGGGCGTGTTTCCCGCACAGTCGGGCGCTGACCGAGCCAGATGAACTGGAAGAGGAGCGCCGACTGGCCTATGTCGGCATCACCCGCGCCCAGCAGAAGTTGCATGTCTCTCATGCGTGGAGTCGCAGTCTGTTCGGCAACACGCAGTACAACCCGCCGTCGCGCTTTCTCGACGAGATCCCCGAGGAGCTGCACGACACAAGGGCAATCGTCAGCGGACGATCGAGTTATGGGCGCTCCGAGCTATCGCGAACGCGATGACGGGGCGGGCTACCGCGACCGGTGGCGCGGCCGCAGCGACGACAGCGAGGCAACGCAACGCAGCACCGCGAACGAATCGTCGACGCCGCGCTGGCGGCCTGCGAAACGGCTGGCTCCCGAGCAGTCAAACTCGCAGGAATTGAGCCTGCGGGTCGGTGACGACGTCGAGCACCCCAAGTTTGGCGAAGGGGTCATCATCAACATCGAGGGTCTGGCGAAAAGGCCGAAGCCACGATCCGCTTCCGTGACATCGGCACCAAGCATCTGTCGCTGGCCTGGGCGCCGTTGAAGAAGTTGTAGCGATGCTCGCCCGTCTGGCGTCGCGATTCGCCGACTCGCTGCGACGGTCCGGCGTGTCATCGGTCTTGCGTTGGATCGTCTTGGCAACGATTTCTGGAGTGCTGGCCGGGGTGTCCTCGTTGGTTTTCCTCAAGGGCCTGGGGTTCGTCACCGACTACCGCACCGATGGGCGAGAGTGGCTGGTGACGCTGCTACCGGTCGCCGGGCTGGCGATCGGCTCCGCCTATTACTTTCTCGGCGGAAGGTCGGCGCAGGGCAGCAACCTGCTGCTCGACGAGATTCACCAGCCCACCGCCTGGGTACCGAGACGCATGGCCCCGATGGTCTTGATAGCCACCTGGTTGGCGCATCTCTTCGGGGCATCTGTCGGTCGCGAGGGCACCGCCGTGCAAATGTCCGGCAGCTTGTCCGATGGCTTCGGCCGGGCGATTGG
Source organism: uncultured Acidimicrobiaceae bacterium (assembly GCA_963732585.1). Lineage (GTDB taxonomy): Bacteria > Actinomycetota > Acidimicrobiia > Acidimicrobiales > Ilumatobacteraceae > WLMZ01. The sequence goes on from CAVSZY010000005.1 coordinate 352,048, forward strand.
CTTGGCCGATGACGACCGTCGGATCATGTTGATCACCTCGATTGCCGGCAGGGTTCGGGGCGGTGTTCGGGGTGCCGTTCGCCGGGGCGGTGTTCGCCTTGGAGGTCCAGCCCGTTGGGCGGGTGCGACCCGACACGATCGTTGCCGCGCTGACCGCCTCGCTCGTCGGCGATGCCGTGGTGCGTGCGCTGGGATACGAACACCAGGTGCTCGATCAACTCACGGTCGACGTCGACCCCTGGCTGGTGGCCCGCGTCGCCGCCGCCGGAGTGTTGTTCGGGCTGGTCGCCGCGGCCTACTCGCTGTCTGACCCACCGCATCAAAGACCTGATGACTCGCTTCGTCAACCCGGCTCCGCTGCGCCCGGTGATCGGCGGGTTGGCGATCATGGCCCTCGTGCTCTTCTTCGGGCATGACTATCAGGGGCTGTCGCTGCCGCTGATCAACGACGCTCTCGATGGCCAGCAGCTGATCTTCGCCGTGTTTGCGCTGAAGTTGTTGTTCACCGCAGTCTCGCTCGGTAGCGGATTCATCGGCGGCGAGGTGACGCCGTTGTTCATGATCGGGGCCACGTTCGGCTCGGCGTTGGCGCGCCGCTCGGGTTACCAACGCAAGTCATCGCCGCGGTTGGTTTCTGCGCGGTGTTTGCTGGTGCAGCGAATACGCCGATCGCCTGCACGATCATCGGCATCGAGCTCTTCGGTTCCGGGATCATCATCCCGCTGGCCGTTGGTTGCGTGCTGGCTTTCGCCTGTAGCGGGCGTCATGGGATCTACAGCAGCCAGCGGACCGATGGTGTTCCGTCGCCGTCAGTGGCGATGGCTGACGATTGAACCCTTGGTGCCGGCTGCCCGGCATGGTTGAATCGTTGTATGAAAGCAGCGATTCTTGTTGAGAGCTTGACTGGCAACACCTGGAAGGCAGCCGAATACGTCGGCGGCAGTCTGCAGCAGCTCGGTTGGGGCATTACCGGGCTTTCCAAGGTTCGCCGCCCCGACCACGCCAGCATCCAGCAGGCCGACATCGTGCTGATCGGCACCTGGACCCACGGGCTTTTCGTCGTTGGCCAAGCACCGTTCGGAGTCGGCGCGCTCGGTCAGCTGCCAGCGATGCAAGGCAAAAGGGCCGCAGTATTTTGCACCTTCGCGCTCAACCCGGCCAAGACGTTGGACAAGATGAGCACGGTGATCCGTAGCCGTGGTGCCGACGTCGTCGGCGGGTTTGCGATGAACCGCCGAAACCTGCAGCAGAACGCCGAAAGCTTTGCACTGACCTTGGAAGAGGCCGTTCCAACCTTTGTCTGAACCGGCCGCTGTCGGCCAGCGGCGGGCCTATGAGTCGTCGCCGGGTCGCAGATCGAGCGACAGCTTGCCGTCCTGCGAGATCAGCGGGGCCACACCGGCTTCAGGGGCTGCCAATTGTTCGACCTGCAGCTCACGTTGCTCGCAGTCGATGAAACGTCGCGTGCCTTCGACCTGCTCGACCTTGCAATCGACGGTTCGGTCGGCCGGGTAGGCCATGTAGATAGCCCAGTTGTTGTTCGGATCGTCGCCGGTGTGATCGAGCACGATGCTGCGCCGAGCGGTGGTCCCCAACAGATCCTGAAACAACAACGGGCCGTCGTCGGCGATCATTGCCGAAAACGTCCTGGTGCTTCCGAGGTCGACCAGCTTCGGCGCGAATTGCGTTGAGACCTCGTCGCTGTTCGCCGACTGGTAGGAAGCAACGCCCCAGAGCACCAATCCGAGCACCGCAAAGAAAGCCAAGCCGGCCGCAACGGGGGCGACGGCTCGACCGAGTGGGGTCTTCAGCTCCGGCAGCTTCATCATCGCCAGTGTGCCCGCTGCGCCCGCCAGTTGCACAACTTGCCCGACCGGTTGGGACAAACCCGCCTCGGGGGAATAAGGTCTCTATTTCGTGAAGCGGCCTTATCGAGTAGTCGTCGCCAAGCCCGGACTCGACGGGCATGACCGTGGCGCCAAAACCATCACCCGCGCCTTGCGCGACCATGGTTTCGAGGTGATCTACACCGGCTTGCACCAAACCCCGGAACAGATCGCCGAGACCGCCTTGCAGGAGGATGTCGACGCTGTCGGGCTGTCGTTGCTCAGCGGCGCGCATCTCACCTTGTTCCCGCGGGTCATGGAAGAACTGCGTGGACGCGACCTCGGTGACGTGTTGATCTTCGGCGGCGGAGTCATTCCCGATGCCGATGCCCGTGAACTTGGCGAGCAGGGCGTCGCCGCAATCTTCGGCCCGGGAAGTTCGCTGAAAGCGATCGCCACCTGGCTGGAAACTGAACTCGACTCTAGAGAGGACTGACCTTGGATCTGTTCGAATATCAGGGCAAGCAGTATTTCGCCCGTTACGACATTCCCGTCAGCGCAGGCGGCGTGGCAACAACGGTCAGTGAGGCGGTGGCAGTCGCCGAATCCGCTGGCTACCCAGTGGTCGTCAAGGCCCAGGTGCAGGTCGGTGGGCGCGGTAAGGCTGGCGGTATCAAGCTGGCCAACAATGCCGCCGAGACCGAACTGCACGCCGGCAACATCCTCGGCATGGACATCAAGGGGCACGTCGTCAAGCGCGGTCTGGGTGGAGAACGCCAGCGACATCGCCGAAGAGTATTACGCCTCGTTCACCCTCGACCGCGGCGCCAAGAAGCACCTGTTGATGCTCTCCGTCGAAGGCGGCGTGGAGATCGAGGCGGTCGCCGAGAGCAATCCCGACGCCATCTTGTTGCGCCACATCGACCCGGTCGATGGCATCGACCTGGCCTGGGCGCGCCAAGCAGCGATCGATGCCCGTATGCCAGCGCAATCGGTCGAAGGCGTCGCCGATATCCTCGTCAAGCTGTACGACTGCTACACCGCTGGTGACTGCGACCTGGCGGAGATCAACCCGTTGATCCTCAAGCCGACGGGCGAGATCCACGCCCTCGACGCCAAGGTCAGCCTGGATAACAACGCCGCCTTCCGCCATCCCGAATGGGACGAGTTCAGGGCGACCGAGGAACTCGACGCCCGTGAGCAGTTGGCCCGCGAGAAGGACCTGCAATACATCGGCCTCGACGGGTCTGTTGGCATCATCGCCAACGGTGCCGGGTTGGCGATGAGCACGCTCGACGTCGTCAACCAGGTCGGCGGGTCGGCTGCCAACTTCCTCGACATCGGTGGCGGCGCCAACGCAGACGTGATGGCTGCGGCGCTGGAAGTGATCAACTACGACCAGAACGTGAAGAGCATCTTCGTCAACATCTTCGGCGGCATCACCCGCGGTGAAGAGGTGGCCAAGGGCATCGTCGAAGCCTTGAGCCGGGTCAGCCTGCGGGCTCCGATCGTCATCCGCCTCGACGGCACCAACGCCGAAGAGGGTCGGGCAATTCTGGCCAACGCCGGCATACCGGAAAGCGTGCTGCAGAGCAAGCCGACCATGTTGGAAGCCGCACGTGCGGCCGTCGCCATCGCAAACGGGAACTGAGGCACTGTCATGGCAATCTTCGTCGATCAGAACACCAAGGTCATCGTCCAAGGTCTCACCGGTGGCCAGGGCAAGTATCACGGCCTGCGCAACCAGGCTTACGGCACGCAGGTCGTCGCTGGCGTCACGCCCGGCAAGGGCGGCACCGATGTCGAGGGCATCCCGGTGTTCAACTCCGTCGCCGAGGCCGTCGCCGCCACCGGTGCGGACGCGTCGTTCATCGCCGTGCCGCCAAAGGCTGCCTCGGCGGCGATTCTCGAAGCGGCTGCCGCTGGCATTCGCTTCGTGGTGTGCATCACCGAGGGCATCCCCGCTCAAGACGAAGCTCGGGTCTACAACACCTTGATCCGTGATTTCCCCAACACCCGCCTGCTTGGGCCGAACTGCCCCGGCATCATCAGCCCAGGCAAGTGCAACATCGGCATCACCGCGGGCGAGATCGCTGCGCTGCCGTCGGTATTGGGCCCCAACGTCGGCATCGTTTCCCGCTCGGGCACGCTGACCTACCAGGCCCTGTATGAGCTCAAGCAGCGTGGCATCGGCGTGTCCACATGTGTGGGCATCGGCGGCGATCCGGTGCCGGGCACCAACTTCATCGACTGCCTGCGCGAGTTCCAGAACGACCCGGAGACGCACGCCATCATCATGATCGGCGAGATCGGCGGGTCGGCAGAGGAAGAGGCCGCCGAGTTCATCAAGGCCAACGTGACCAAGCCAATGAGCGCCTATATCGCTGGCGTCACCGCTCCGGCGGGCAAGAAGATGGGCCACGCGGGCGCCATCGTCAGCGGCGGCAAGGGCACGGCACAGGGCAAGATGGATGCGCTCGAGGCCGCAGGCGTGAAGATCGGGCTCAACCCGACCGAAGCCGGTGACCTGATGGCCGAGATCGTCGCCGCGCTGTAGTTGCCCTGAGGTCGCGCTCGGGCCTATTGCGGTCCACGCACAAACGTCAAGCGCTTCTTCGTGGAGCGGGTGGCGTCGAATCGATAGCCAAGTCCGTTGAAGTCGGTGAGTGCGCTCACCGACTTCACTCGTTCCCGGATCATCCATCCGGCCATGGCCCCACGGGCCCGCTTGGCAAAGAAGCTGACGATCTTTTGCTCGCCGTCGGGTCCGTCGAGGAAGGAAACGTCGATCACCGGGGCATCGAGCTTTCTGGGACGCACCGCAGCCGAAGTATTCCTGCGAGGCAAGGTTGACGAGCACCTTGGCCCCGGGGCTTTCGGCGAGTGCCAGCGACAGGTGCTCGGTGATCGTGTCGCCCCAATAGCTGTACAGGTCCTTGCCGCGACCTGTGGTCAGGCGGGTGCCCATCTCCAGTCGGTAGGGGAACATCAAATCGAGCGGGCGTAGGACGCCGTACAGGCCACTCAAAATTCGCAGGGCCTTTTGGGCGTGAGTGAAGTCGCGCTCGGAGAAGGTGGTGCGGGCTTGCATGCCGTCGTAGACGTCGCCGTCGAAGGCGATCAGCGCCGGGCGTGAGGTCTTGCGGGTTAGCGGCAGTTGCCACTCCTGATAGCGCTGGAAGTTCAGCTCGGCGAGCGCCGGGGAGAGGTCCATCAGCGCGGCGATCTGCGCCGGTGTTTTGGCGGACATGACATCGATCAGTTCCTGGGAACGATCGAGGAGTTGCGGCTCGGTGAACTTCTTGGTCGGCAGCGCCGACTCGTAGTCGAGCGACTTGGCGGGTGAGACAACAATCAGCACAACGACATTGTTACCTCACCCACCACACCGTCGCGTTGTCAGTCCTTGTCGTTGAGCGCGGACTTGATCTTGTTCATGTCCTTGAGGTCGTCGAGCGAGCCACCGCTCTCTTTGAATTTCAAGAAGCCGCCGAAGGCGGCGATGAGCGAGGCGATGACGGCAAGGAACAACCCGATGCCGCGGTCGAGTCCCTCGATGCCGATGAGCAGCTTGAGGACGGCGAACAGCGCAGCAAGGGCGCCAACGGCGAGATAGGCGATCGCTGGCAGCTTGGGTACGTCAACGCCGAACATCGGCAACAGCAGCGAAGCGGCACCGAGCAACAGCAGGATGAACCACAGCGTGCACCAGCCAAAGCCGACATCGAAGCCATTTGCCCCCTGGCTACCGAGCGGGCCGAGATCGATCTTGAACCAGTTGAAGAACGAGGAGATGACGTAGAGCAGCGACCCCCCGACGAAGAGTTGCTCGCCCTTACTGAGCTTGCTGAGATCCACTGTTGCCCCTTTCACGCGTATGGCCGAATGCCACCCAATGGTGCGCACCGTACACCCATTCGCCGGGCCGGTGCAGTGAATCCTTCGATTGGGTTTTTGTACAGATGAGGTGTGCTTTGTTCACCGTGGCGGCGCAGCTTCTAGCGTTGTCGATGTGCCTACAGCCTTGCTCTCCGTCTTTGACAAAACCGGAATCGTCGAGTTTGCGTCATCGCTACGCGAGATGGGCTGGACGCTGATCAGCAGCGGCGGCACGGCCACGGCGCTTGCCGACGCCGGCCTCGAGGTCACCGACCTCGCCGAGATCACCGGCTATCCGGCGATTCTTGGCCACCGGGTGGTCACCCTGCATCCCAAGATCCACGGCGGTTTGCTCGCCGACCTCGATCAGCCGGAGCACCTCGCCGACCTTGCGCAGTACGGCATCGAACCGTTCGCTTTGGCCGTGGTCAACCTCTACCCGTTCAGCTCCAAGCCGAGCATCGACCTGATCGACATCGGTGGCCCGACGCTGATCCGTGCCGCCGCCAAGAACCACGCCCACGTCGGCGTCGTCCTCGAACCTACGCAGTACGACGGGATTCTCGGCGAACTGCGCTCAAAGGGCTCGTTGAGCGCAGCTACTCGTCAATCGCTGGCCACCCACGCCTTCGCCACGATCGCCGCCTACGACGCCGAGATCGCCACCTGGTTCGCCTCGGGCTGCGGCGTGCCCGGCGGCGACGCCGCCGTCTTGCCGGAGACGCTGCATTTTTCGCTCGACAGGGCTCAGGCCCTGAGATACGGCGAGAACCCCCACCAACAGGGTGCCCGCTACCGCTTCGCCGGGCAGACCAGCTGGTGGGATACCGCAACGCAACACGGCGGCAAGGAGATGAGCTACCTCAACGTCTACGACACCGAGGCCGCCTGGCGCCTGGCCAACCGCTTCGAGCAACCGAGCGTGGTCATCGTCAAACACGCCAACCCCTGTGGCGTCGCTTCCGATTCCGATATCGCCGAGGCCTACCGGCTCGCCAATGCCTGCGATCCGGTCAGTGCCTTTGGTGGCATCGTCGCCTCCAACCGGGTCGATCACCAAGGCCTTTGCCGAAGCTCTTGCCCCCGTGTTCACCGAGGTCGTCGTCGCTCCCGGTTATGAACCCGACGCGCTCGACGTGCTGCTGGCCAAGAAGAATCTGCGGGTGCTCTCAGCCGACCGCACGCCCGACGCCGACCTTGACATCCGTGCCGTCGATGGCGGACTGCTGGTGCAGAACAGCGACCGTGTCAACCTCGATCGATCGGCGTGGCGGGTCGTCACCGAGATGCGCCCGAGTGCCGAACAGTGGGACGACTTGAGTTTCGCCTGGCAGGTGTGTGCCGCCGTGAGCAGCAACGCGATCGTCTTCGCCAAGGATCAACAGGCGTTCGGCATTGGCGCTGGCCAGCAGAACCGGCTCGATTCGGCTCGCATCGCTCAGGAACGTTCAGCGGGCCGCGCCGATGGCGGCGTGTGCGCCAGCGACGCCTTCTTCCCGTTCCGTGATGGCCTCGACGCGGCGGCCGCGGCGGGGATCAAGGCCGTGATCCAGCCCGGCGGCAGCGTGCGCGACGACGAGGTGGTCGCCGCAGCCAACGAACATGGCATCGCCATGGTGTTCACCGGCGAGCGTCACTTCCGCCACTGAGTCTTGCGTGGGCGGTAACGACCGCGGCGAACCTACTTGGCTTGCGACTTACGCACCATGGTGAACAGCCGTGGGCCGAACAACGCCAAGAGCCCGCAACCTAGAGCGATGACGCCGCCAGCGGTGGGGGAGTCTGGCTTGAACAGGCCGACCCCGAAGGCGCCAGTACCGACGGCGGCCATCACCGCCCCAAACCACAACGTGGCTCGGTGCTCGCCGATCGAACCGACATAGGCCAGCACTGCGCCGACCAACGCCGTCACCAAGAAGCCACCGGCGTTACCGATCGCCAACCCAAACATGGCCACGCCGGAGATCGACGAGAGCATCGCCGTGACCAACAGCGCAGCGCTGATCGCCCGGTGCCCGGCTTGGTCGACGCGATGGACAACAAAGGCCAGCACAAGGGCGGCGAACAGGTAGAACAACCCGGCGGAGCGGGCAGTGGAACCGATGCCGAAGACGTTGAACAACCCCTCGCCTTCGTTGAACGGGTCGTCGCTGGTCGCTGCATTGCCGATGGCCGTGCCAATACCAGCAACGAAGGCGTAGACCCCGGCGCCGAGCATGAACGGGTGGCTGCGGAATGGGGGAAGAATCCAGGCGGCGATCATGATCAGGGCGATGACGATGGCCGCCCATGCCGACCCGCCGTTGGTGATGGCTACGGCCAGAATGACCGCTCCGACGGAGAACGCGGCAGCGGCGGCCCCATGAAGGTCGCGTGGATTCGGCGCGGTTTTGGCTTTCACGACCACTCCGAGGGCCGTCAGCACCAGCCCGACGACGACGCCAATACCACGCGAGGGGTCCTCGCCCAGGATCGCCAACGCCAGACCCCCGGAGGCCAAGGCGCCACCGGCAGCGCCGAAAGCGCCGTGGGCGCTGGGATCGCGGCGGGTCTTGGTGCTCTCTCCAAACGAATCGACAAACCCCTGTGCCCCGCCGGTGCCGAACAGGCTTTGCGTCGTCATCTGCTTCGGCGCGCTGCTCTGAGGCGTCGAACCGGGAGCGGCACCTGCGCCCGGTCCCGGCCCAGTGGCACTGGCGGGGGTGGCGAAGGGTACGACCATCGATGTGCCCAGCGGGTCGACCAATTGCGTGCCTTCCCCGTCGACGACATGCGCGGTCCACTTCGCGCCGTCCCAATAGCGCTGCGCATAACGCCCGTATGGGTCTGGCGACCACCCCGCTGGTACTGACATCGGCCACTCCTCGATCCGGTTGGTTCGCGCACATACTATGTCGCCAGTTGGCCCGGGCAGGTGAACGTGCCCCGTTCGGCGCCACCTGATCGGCAATACTGGACGAATGTCCGCCGGGCCCTCTCAGTCGCGCTCGAACGCCCAGATCAGCCGAGTGCCTTATCTTCCTGGGCTCGACGGACTTCGCGCGCTCGCAGTCGCTGCCGTGATGGTCTACCACGCCCACCACTGGCTCAGCGCAGGGTTCCTTGGCGTCGAAGTGTTCTTCGTGATCAGCGGTTATCTGATCACCCTGCTGCTGATCGGCGAGCACGAACGCGATGGTTACGTCAGCTTGGGACATTTTTGGCTGCGGCGTTTCCGCCGTCTTCTCCCGGCGCTGTACGTCACCCTGGCCTTCGTCACCCTCTATTGTCTGCTGTTCAAATCAGAAGCGCTCGGCAAACTGCGCGGCGATGTCGTTGCCGCGCTGACCTATTCCACCAACTGGTTCCAGATCTACACCGGTCAGGCCTACACCGCTGCCTTCGACTTCGTCCCATTGCGTCACCTGTGGTCGCTGGCCGTGGAGGAGCAGTTTTACCTCATCTGGCCGCTGGTGATGATTCTGATCCTGCGCCGTGGCCGCGAGCGCCTGCCGATGGTCGGCGTCTGCTTGTTCGCCTTCTCGATCATGCTCTCGATCATTGGCGCAGTGATGTTCCACCCAGGCACGAGCACCGAATGCTCGTTGGAGGGCGGTGGCCTCGGTCCGCCATGCACGTTCGGATTCTTCGGGCGCCAGGTGGAGACCAACAACTTCTTGTATCTGGGCACGATCACCCGCTCCAGCGGCATTCTGCTCGGCGCCGCTTTCGCCATGCTGTGGCGTCCATTGGCGATCATGCGCGGGCCGCTGCGCCATCGCCCCCGAATTCTCGATCTGCTCGGGGTGCTCGGCCTCGCCCTGATTGGCTGGCTGAGCTACAAACAAGAGCTGTACACCGAGTTCACGGCGAGCTGGTATGCCCCGCTGTTTCGCGGCGGCATGTTGTTGACCGGTCTGGCGACGCTGCTGGCCATCGCCGCCGTCACCCACCAACGCAGCATGTTGGGTAGGGCCTTGGCTAACCCGGTGCTGAATTGGGTCGGCACCCGCTCCTACGGGCTCTACCTGTTCCACTGGCCGGTGTATCAATTCATCCGCCTGCAGGCCGGTATTCAGCTGACGATCCCGGAGATGATCCTCGCTTTGCTGCTCACCGGTTCGATCGCCGAGACGAGTTATCGATATGTCGAGACCCCGATCCGCCAAGGGCACCTTTCGGCCTGGTGGCACAACCGTCGGCGGCTGAGCCCGGAACGGCGCCGTCGTTCGATCGTGCTCTTCTCCGCCAGCGGGTTCCTCGTGGGCGTGCTCGGCGTCAGCCTGTTCACCGCCGATGTGAAATGCACCAACGACATCGAATGTTCGATCGCCGATGCCGCTGGAGTGCAGTCGAGCACCTCGAACACTGCTGTTGCCGGCATCGCCACCTTGCCGCCGGGCTCTCAGGCGACAACGACCGCGGCACCGCAGTCGACGGTGCTCGGCGAGACGACCACGACCGCGCCGCCGACCACTGTCGGGCCGACCACCACCGTGCCAGCCCGACTCGATGTGCTCGCTCTCGGTGATTCGGTGATGGCCGGAGCGGCGACCAAGCTCGGTAGCGCAGGTATCTGGGTGGATGCGGCGGAGAGCCGCCAGGGGACTCGATTTGCGGAGATTTTGGAGGAGGCCAGCGCCAGGGGAGTGATCGGCGACTACGTCGTCATCCACATGGGCACCAACGGTCCCATCGAGCGCGGAGACGGTGACGCGCGTGATGAACGCCGTGTCCACCTCCAAGCTCGTCGTCGTCTTGACGATCAAGGTCGACCGCGATTACACCGCCGGGAACAACGCATTGCTTCGCGCCTTGCCTGGCACCTACGGCAACGTCAAACTGGTCGATTGGGAGCAGATCGGTGCAGCGAACCCCGGACTGTTTTATCCCGATGGAGTCCATCTCAAGGGGGCAGATGGCACCAAGTTCTACGCCAACCTGATCCTCGATGCCCTCGGCCGCGGTCAGATCCCGTAGCGCTCCGTTTTCGCCACGGTGGCGGTGCGGACGTACCATGAAGCCATGACTTCTCCCGTGCGTGTTGCTGTTTCCGGAGCTGCTGGCCAGATCGGCTACAGCTTGTTGTTTCGTATTGCGTCTGGTGCCATGCTCGGCCCGGATACCCCCGTCATCCTGCAGATGCTCGAAGTCACCCCGGCACTCAACGCCCTCAACGGCGTGCGGATGGAACTCGACGATTGCGCCTTCCCGCTGCTCGCTGGCACGGTGTGCACCGACGACGCCAACGTCGCCTTCGGCGACGCCGACGTCGTGCTGCTCGTCGGGGCCATGCCGCGCAAGGCCGGCATGGAGCGCGCCGATCTGCTCAGCGCCAACGGTGGGATCTTCAAGCCGCAAGGCAAGGCGCTGAGCGACAACGCCCGCAAGGACGTCAAGATTTTGGTCGTCGGCAACCCGGCGAACACCAACGCTCTGATCGCCATGAACAACGCCCCCGGCCTCGACAACGGGCGTTTCACGGCGATGACCCGCCTCGACCACAACCGGGCGGTGTCGCAGCTTGCGGCCAAGACCGGCACCACGGTCAACGACGTGACCAAGATGACGATCTGGGGCAACCACTCGACCACGCAGTATCCCGACCTGTTCCATGCCGAGGTTGGCGGTAAGAACGCCTACAAGCTGGTCGATGATCACGCCTGGGTCGACGGCACCTTCATCCCGACGGTCGCCAAGCGCGGCGCGGCGATCATCGAGGCCCGCGGTGCGTCATCGGCAGCGTCGGCGGCCAACGCGGCGATCGACCACGTCCGTTCCTGGGCGTTGGGCACCGCCGAGGGCGACTGGGTCTCGATGGCTGTCCCCTCCGACGGCTCCTACGGCGTGCCAGAGGGTCTGATCACTCGTTCCCCTGTGTCTGCAAGGACGGCAACTACAGCATCGTCCAGGGTCTCGGAGATCGACGATTACAGCCGGGCCAAGATCGACGCCTCGACTGCCGAACTCGATGACGAGCGCCAAGCGGTACGTGAACTCGGTCTGGTCTGACTCGATCATTTGAGCTAGTCGCTACACGCCGCCAGGAGCATGGCGTGAAAGGCGTCGGAGTCGGCGTCGTCGATCACCGTGTTGCGCATCGTCGATCCCGCCCGATCGGTGAAGGTGCCACCGCGGTCCTGTTGACCGATCCCAACGACAACAGCATGTTGCGATTGCCGCGTGGCGATCGTCGGATCGAGGGCCACGGCGATGGCGATCGGATCGGCCAAGGCATAGCCGCCGAGGCCGTTCTCGCTGCGATCGAACTCTTCGGCGGTGCGGTTGATCTCGACAGCGAAACGGCCGAGCCGCCCGGCCCGCCACAAGGCGTCGCGGTGAATCGGGGTGACCACCGAGTGATGACGGGCGATCTCCCAGCCGACGAAGATCTTGTTACCGGGCGCATCGCAGACCATCTGCGCGGCTTCCGGGTCGGCCCAGATGTTGTATTCGCCGACCTCGTTGCAGTTGCCGACGAGGTCGAAGGCGCCACCCATGAGTACGACCTTGTCGAAGGCCGTGAGCAGATCTGGTTCGAGGTGCAGTGCCAGAGCGATGTTGGTCAACGGCCCTAAGGTGACCAAGGTGTGTTGACCGGGTTCTCGACGGGCGATGTCGCGCAGCGCATCGACGGCGTGGCCATCGTGGTGTCGACGTGTCGGCGGATCGAGGATCGCCCCGCCCATGCCGTCTTCGCCATGCACGTCCTGGGCCGTGATCAGCGGGCGCACCAGCGGCCGGGCGGCGCCCTCGAACACTGGCACCGACGAGGCACCGACCAGGTCGAGGGTGATCAAGGCGTTGCGCGTCGATGATTCGACCGGGACATTGCCGGCAACGGTGGTGACGGCGCGAATCACCGTGCCCGGATAACGGGCGGCCATCACGATCGCCACCGCATCGTCTGAGGCGGTGTCGCTGTCGATCACCAGGCTGTGACTCATCGCTGGAACCTCAGGGTGACGATCTGGAAAGGGCGGGCCATCACGCCGACGGCGCGTGCCCCGATCGAGACGATGACCTCGCCGTGGGCTTCATAGGGGTCTTCGAGGAAGTCGCAAGCCTCGACCTCGCTGAATTCGAAGGCCGTGTTCAGCGTCACCATCTGGCGTGCACCAGCAGATTCAAAGCAGCGCACGATCACGTCGCCGCTGCGGTCTTCAGCCAGTTTGACGGCGGTGATCACCAACGATGGATCGGAAACCGAAACCAGTGCGCTTGGGTCAGCGCTGCCAATGAACACCCGCGGCGGCTGGTTGAGGCGGTCGGCCTCGGCACGAATCGTGGCCACATCGCCGTCGTGGGCCAGCAGCGAGTAGGTGAAGCGTTGCTGACCGCGATCGGCCTGCGGATCGGGGTAGTTCGGGCTGCGCAACAGCGTCAAACGCAGCGCAGCGCGTTGCAGGTCGTAGCCGTACTTGCAGTCGTTGAGCAGGGCGACGCCGAAGCCGGGCTCGCTGACGTCGACCCAACGGTGGGCGCAGACCTCAAACTTGGCCGCATCCCAGGAGTTCGAGGCATGGCGCGGGCGTTCGACATGGCCGAACTGGATCTCACAGCGGGCGTTGGCGGCGTGTACATCGACCGGCATCGCCACCTTGAGCACCTTTTCGTTCTCTTGCCAGTCGACCTCGGTGACAAAGTCAAGCCGTGGCGAACCGGCGCGCAGCACGATGCGTTGCCGCAACGTCGAGGCGCCGAATGAGTGGCTGACAATCAACGAGGCGACCAACGGGCCGGCATCGCCAACCTCGACGGTGACGTCGCTGTCTAGCGGTGCGGCGACGGCGAGGTGCTGTGGATCGAGGTCCCAGGCGTCGTATTCCACAGGATGATCGGCGGAGAGTTCGAACTCGTTACCGAACGTCCCGGGCAGCAACATCTCGCGACGACATCGCTGATCGAACACGGAGGTCAATCGCCCGCGATCATCGACGATCGCGTAGATGATGCCGTTGGCGAGCACGACGTCGTCATCGCCGAGGGTGACCGACGCCGGAATCGAAGCATCGACGCGCTGAACCGGGCCGATGCCCAATGGGGCGACGGTTTCGACGGCGATCGCCAGCGACCCGTCGCTGAGCAGTTGGTCGCCAGGCAGATGGTCGCCGACGCCAGCAGACGACGTTTCGATGACCATCGCCGTCGGCGAGGCACTGGCATTGGCGACCATCAGCGCTGGCCTGCCGGCGACGCCCGCTGCGAGCATCCGCAACGACTCGTCTCGAAGCTCCTCCAGCCGGGCGATGATTCTGGCGTAGGCCTCCTCGGCATCGTCATACACCCAGGCGATCGACGAGCCGGGAATGATGTCGTGGAACTGCAACGTCAGCGTCTCGCGCCACAGGTTGCTGCAGCTCGTTCGTAGGGGTAGGGGACGCCGTCGTGCGCATGAGCGGCGGTGGCCCACAGTTCCACCTCGCCGAGCAGGATTCCTCCGCCCGGCGGTTGCCGAGCTTGGTCTTCGCCTGGCTGGTGTAGGTGCCCCGATGGGTCTCGAAGTACAGCTCGCCAGCCCACGTCGGGGCATCGGGGTAGTCGTCGAGCGCGGCCTCGAAGAACTCGGCTCGGGCGATCTCGATGTCAACCGTCGGCAGTCCCTCGAGATCGCGCATCCGTCGATATCGTGGCCATCATCTCACGCGTCGGGCCGCCGCCGCCGTTGCCGTAGCCGAACGGGGCGAGCGACATGGTGCCGCCACCGTGATCGGCATAGTTGCGTTCGGCATGGGCCAGCTGTGCCGGCTCCATCGCGACGTTGTAGGTGTCAATCGGCGGGAAGTGGGTGAAGATCTGGGTGCCGTCGATGACCCTCCCACCACATCGTGTGATGCGGCATCTGGTTCTGCTTGTTCCAGCTCAGCTTCTGCGTCAAGAACCACTTCGCCCCGCCGAGGGCGAAGATCTGCGGCATGCTCGCCGGATAGCCGAAGACGTCGGGAATCCAGACCTCGCGGCAGGTCATCCCGTACTGCTCACGGAAGAACCGCTGGCCGTGCAGAATCTGGCGGGCCAACGATTCCCCCGACGGCACGTTCATGTCGGCCTCGACCCACATGCCGCCGATCGGGATGAAACGGCCTTCGCTGGCTCGGGTTTTCATTTCGGCGAACAACGATGGGTAATACTGGCGCATCCATTCGTGCTGTTGGGCTTGGCTGCACACGAAGAGCAGCTCTGGCTCGCTGTCCATCAATTCGAGGACGTTGCTGAAGGTCCGGGCGCATTTGCGAATCGTCTCCCGCAGCGGCCACAGCCAGGCGGTGTCGATATGGGCATGGCCGACTGCACTGATGCGATGGGCGCTGGGAACGGCCGGTCGGCTGAGGGCGAGGGCCAGTTCGCGAGCGCGCCGCCGGAGCGCTACCGGCGACATCGGCCAAATCGAGCACATCGAGTGCCCGTTCGATCGCGCGCGTGATCTGTGGGCGCCGTGGCTGATCGAGCGGCAACTCCTTGATCAGCCCGCCGAGCACCTCGAGATCGTGGATCAGTTCGGCTACATCAGGCTGGTAGACGGCCAGTTCGGCACGCCGCAGGCAGTACAGCAGCCTCGACGGGGCCGTCGCCGGATCGCCCATCGGCGACGGGTCGTAGCGCCGCTCGCCGATCTGCGGGTTAGCTGCGGCCTCGACCAACAGCTCGAAACGTTCGCCACCGACAGCGGAACTGAGGAGCCGCACGGCATGGTTGAACGGGTTGAGGGCGCGCCACGGTTGGCCGTCTCGCCACAGCTGACCCTCCGCCTGAAAGCCGGGGCTCTGCCCAAATCCGAGATCGATGATCGCCTCGACATGGCGCCCCTGCCAGTCTGCAGGTACCTCACCGACGAGATGAAACCAGGTCGTGCTCCATGGCGCGCCGTAGTCAGCGCCGATCTCGAACGGTTGGAAACGGCCCTCGGCGAGCGCGGCGTAAGCCTCGCTCACCGGCAGCGGCTCACCTGTGGGGGCCCAAGCAGTGACGGTGAACGGCGTCGACGCGCCGTGGCGCGCCGGGCGGATGCGTTCGAAGAGAAATCGCTCCAGGCGTTTCTCTGTCAGCAGATGGCGATCGTGCACGGCGTGGTGCCTGAATCAGGCGAGGTCGGCAATGGCGGTCTGGCAGGCGACGCGCATCATCGCATCGACGCCGTGACGCAGCTCCTCGTCGCTGATCCGCTCGCTGCTGCCATCATCGGCGATCAGATCACTGACGGTCATGATGCCCAACGATTCGATCTTGTGGATCGCAGCCAGCGTGTACAACATGGCCACCTCCATCTCCACGGCGATGTGGCCGCGCTCGGCCCAGCGCTTCATCAAACCCTCTCGCGGGTCGTAAAACATTGCACTGGTCACCACCGAGCCAACGAACACTCGGCTGCCAGCCTGGCGGGCACGTTGCACGGCATCCTCCAACAGGCTGTAGGTGGCGCAGGGTGCGTGCGCCTCGCCCTCGGTAAGGATCGCCACGCTGGGGTCGTCGGGCGTCGCCGTCATCGCCACCACCGTGTCGCCCATGCGCAGCCCGGGCATCAAGCCGCCGGCAGTACCGACGCGCACCATCCGCTTGGCTCCGAGCTGGATCAGCTCGCTGTAGTAGATCGCCGCGCTGGCGCCGCCCATGCCCACGGACTGCACGCTCAGCGGCTTGCCCTCGAAGGTGCCGGTGAAACCGAGCATGCCGCGCTCGTCGTTGACGCAGCGGGCCCCTGGGTCGAAAAACGTGTCGGCGATGTAGCGAGCTCGTTTCGGGTCGCCCGGAACGAGCACCGCCGGGGCGTAGTCGTCTGCGTTGGCGCGGAGATGGATCGGCATGGCGCCAGCGTAGGCGCGGCAGCGCTACTTCAGGAACCGTCTACTTGAGGAACCGGCTCGTGGTGTTATCGGCGAGCGGTTTGCCGCCGGTTTGGCAGGTTGGGCAGTAGGCGACGGTGTAGCTGCTGTAGGACACCGAGCGGATCGTATCGGCGCACACCTCGCAGGTCTCGCCGACGCGTCCGTGGACTCGGCCCGGGCGGTCTTTGGAGGAGCTCATATCAGAGCGTGTCCGCTCGTAGGCTAAGCCGTCATCGATCGCCGAGTGCATCGCCTGAAAGATTCGTTCGACATCGGCGGCGGTGAGCTTGGCGGTGGAGACGAACGGTGAGATCTTGGCTCGATGACAAATCTCGTTGGCCAACATGCGACCGAGCCCGGCGACCCCATGCTGATCGCGCAGAAAGCCGTGGAGGCGCATCGACTGTCGTGCGAGGCGTTCGCCGAACTCGTCGATGCTCACCGCCAGGGCGTCGGGTCCGAGGCGATCGAGTGGCGGCCCGTCGATGGCGTCGTCGGCCACACACCACACCCCGGCCTTGCGTTCCTTGCCGGCCTCCGTGAGCAGCAACGCGGGCCCGTCATCGAAGACGAAGCGGGCCTGGCCGTTGCGCGGTTTCGCCGACTGTTTGTCGTCGAGCAGCAAACGCCCGCCCTGCATCAAGTGGACGACGAAGGTCACCGAGGGGAACTGTAGAAGCAGGTATTTGCCGCGTCGGCCGACGTCGATCAGCGACTCTCCATAGGCCTGCGAGGGTGGCGGTGCGGCAGTCTTCAAGGCCGTGAAGGTGATCGGCACGAACCGCTGCAGCGTTCGTCCGGCGAACTCCGCGGTGAGCCGCTCGGCGTGGGCCTGCACCTCGGGAAGCTCAGGCATCGCCGAGTCCTACGCGTACACCGTGTCTTGACGGACGGTGTCGAACACCGGCGACATCGCCGCGAAGATCGCCTGGTTGTCCATCAGTTGCTGCTGATTGCCGGTGAGCAGGATTCGTCCGTGCATGAAGGCATCTTGCGAACTCAAGGTACCCGTGGCGACCCCGACGGCGGTGTCCCAGGACTGCTGAAAGCGGACATCCTCTGGGTATGCCTCACCTGGGCCAAACGACAACTGCCCGTCGCAGACCTGCAGGAAGTAGGTCACGGTGCCCTCGGGGCCGTCGGTGACCACCTGGGTCACGCCGATCGCACAGGCGCCCGCGGCTTGCGCAACGGCAGGCGTACGCCGCGCTTCGGCGGCGACTGCTTCGATCCAATCCATACTCAGATAACGCACGGCGCCATGGTAGTGCGGCGTATCGTGCAACGGCGATGGCCGACACACCCTGGAACGATGCCGACGAGGGCCGCCACCCTGGCTCCCCGGTCGAAGCCTGGTGGTGGTGGGCCCACGATCAAGGTTGTACTGCCGGGCTGTTCGTCGGCTTCGAGATTCACACGCTTGCAGGCCGCACCCGCTTCGACTATTGGGCCGGGCTGGCCCGTGCCGGGCAGCCCTACCTGTACATCGAAGAACTCGACGGCAGCGACCTGCGCGCTGGCTTGGAAATCAAACCCCCGGAGATGTGGGCCGATCACGTCTGCGATGTCGCCTTCCGGCAATGGAGCATCGGTAACGAGGCTCATGGTGTGCTGCTCGACGATCCAGCCAGCGTCTGGCAACGGCCGTACGGCGACCGCGTGCCGGTGACCTTCGACATCGAGTGGTACTCGATCGCTGATCCGCAGCCCTTGACGCCGCCGGTGCTGCCCGGTGTGCACGGCTACACCCAGCAGGGTGAGCACGACAGCGTCATCGAGCTCACCGAGGGGGTGTTGCGACTTGCGGGCCGGTGCGTGCGGGTGCATCAGTGGGGCGCGCCGTATGCACCTGGCTTCGCCGAGCTCCCGGTGGCCTCGGCGGGTCTGCGGGCGCCGTATCGACGCCGTGACGGCCGGGCTATCGACCAGGTTCTCAGCGATGGGTGGCACGATGCCACCATCGGGCTGACGTCGGGTCCACCCGCAGGCTAGAGACGCGTGGCATCATCGAAGCGATGAGAGACATCCTCGACGAGTTCGCCGAGCGGGCGCGCGGCCCGCACTACCCCAGCGTCGTTGCCACGATCGGCATGGTTGTCGAAGATCGGTCCAGCGGGTTCTGTGGCGACATCGTCAAGATCACCTTCGAAGCGGTGACCTTGCGCGGGCGCAAGAACGACTTCCGTCACTTTCGATGGAAGGACGGCGGCTTTCTGCTCGAGGGCAAGGCGGTGACGTTGACCAGGGCGGTCGCCCAGGCTGAGGCCGCCGCCGCCCCGAAACGCACCGCCAGCGGATCGATCGCCCCCGCTTCGCCGCAGCGGGCCCAGGTCGCCAAAGCGGCACGGATCTGGGTCGAAGGCAAGCACGATGCCGAGCTCGTCGAACACGTCTGGGGTGACGACCTTCGTCAACTGGGGATTGTCGTCGAACCAATGCACGGCATCGATGACCTCTCCAGCCTGGTCGCCGAGTTCCAGCCCAACGCCACGCGTCGCCTGGGAGTGTTGGTCGATCACCTCGTCAGCGGCTCGAAGGAATCGCGCCTCGCCGCCCAGGTTCGTGATGCCAACGTGCTCATCGTCGGCCACCCCTTTGTCGACGTCTGGGCAGGCATCCGCCCCAAGGTGCTCGGACTCAGCGAATGGCCGGAAGTGCCGCGCTCGGTTCCCTGGAAGCAGGGCATGTGCCAGGCGTTGGGCACCGACCTGGCCACGTTCTGGCCGCGGCTGCGTAACCGGGTGAGCAGCTATGCCGATCTGCGCCCGGAACTCGTGGGACCTGTCGAGCAGTTGATCGATTTCGTCTCCGAGGTCTGAGCCGCAGGTGAGCTCAGGCGCTGTGGTGCTTCGCTTTGCGGTGCCTGAGAACCTCGACCAGGATCGGCACCAGGGAAAGGGCTACGATCAGCAAACTGGCCTTCTCGACGTTGTTTTCGACCCAATCGATCTTGCCCATGAAGTGGCCGAGCGTGGTCAGACCGACGCCCCAGACCAGGCCGCCGATGATGTTGTAGGTGACAAACGTGCGGTAGCTTCATGCCGCCGACGCCAGCGACGATTGGCGCAAAGGTACGCACGATCGGCACGAAACGTGCCAAGAAGATCGTCTTTGCGCCGTGCTTTTCGAGGAAGGCATGGGCCTTGACGACGTGTTGCCGGTTTGAAGAACTGGCTTTCCGGTCGGTCGAACAGCGTCGGCCCGACCTTGCGTCCGAAGAGGTAGCCGACCTGGTCGCCGAGCACAGCGGCGACGAACACGACCAGCGCCGTGATCGGCAGAGCTGGGCAGCAGTCGTCCGCCCGGAAAGGAATCGGTGGTGGCGAACCCGGCCAGAAACAGCAGCGAGTCGCCCGGAAGAAAGAAGCCAATGAGCAGGCCGGACTCGGCAAACACGATCGCCGCCAGAAGCACGATCCCGCCGCTTTTGAGCCAGGATTCGATATCGAAGAGCGCAAGCATGAACCGCCGAGGCTAGCGGCGAAAACGGCGACTGCCCGGGCAATCAGGCCCGGGCAGTCGTGCAAGCGAGACGCTTGTTCTCGATTACAGGTCGGCGCCGATGGTGGTGTTCTTGCGAGCGCTGAAGGTCAGCGCAGCAATCAACACAACGAGAGCCGCAGCGGCGATCGAGTAACGGGCCCCGTCGTTGTCCTGCAGGCTGATGATCGCCGGCAGGATCAGCAACGACACCAGGTTCATCACCTTGATCAGCGGGTTGAGCGCTGGGCCAGCAGTGTCCTTGAACGGGTCGCCGACGGTGTCGCCAATGACAGCAGCGCGGTAGGCATCGCTGCCCTTGCCGCCATGGTGGCCGTCCTCGATGTACTTCTTGGCGTTGTCCCATGCGCCACCGGCGTTGGAGAGGTAGTTGGCCATCAGCTGGCCGACCAGAATGACCGCCGCCAGGAAGGCACCGAGAGCGGAGAAGTTGATACCGAATCCGACGATCACCGGGGTGAGCACGGCGAGCAGGGCCGGTGTGGTCAGTTCACGCAACGACGCTTCGGTGCAGATGTCGATGACCGGGCCGTACTCGGGCTGCTTCTCGCCCTTCATGATCTTGCCGTCGGCGAATTGCTTGCGCACTTCCTGCACGACGACGCCAGCCGTGCGGCCAACGGCGCGAATCGCCAAGGCGCTGAACAGGAATGGTACGGCGCCACCGATCAGCAGGCCAATGAACACCTTGGGGTCGGCAACGTTGATCGGCAGCAGGTCGAACACGCCACGTGCTGGATTCTTCGAGACGCTGCTTCGATCTCCTTGGGCGGAGAATCTTCGCCTGCCGCCGTCTCGATGAAGCTGGCGAACAACGCAACGGCGGCGATGACCGCAGAACCGATGGCGAAGCCCTTGGTTACCGCCTTTGTGGTGTTGCCAACGGCATCGAGGCTGACCATGATCCGCTGGGGCTCACCGTGGAACTCGCCGGACATTTCGGCGATGCCGGCAGCGTTGTCGCTGACCGGGCCGAAGGTGTCTTCGGAGACGATGATGCCGGTGGTGGCCAACATGCCCATGCCGGTCAGGGCAACAAGGTAGAACGAGAACTGCAGGTTGCCGCCACCAAGCATCAGTGCGACGGCGAGTGCGATGGCGATGGCGAGCACGGCATAGACCGAGCTTTCCATACCGCTGGCGGTGCCCGAGAGCACCACCGTGGCCGGGCCGGTTTCGGCGCTGGCGGCGATTTCTTTGACCGGGCTGTGATGCGTTGCGGTGTAGAACTCGGTCAGTCGGCTGATCAGCTGCGCCAGCACGAGGCCAATGGCGACGGCTCCGAAACACTTCCAGCCGGCAGAGCCCTTGACGTAGACCAGCGAAACGACGAGCGTGCCGACCAGCGTGAGCAATCCGGCAACCAGGAAGCCCCTGTTGATCGGCTTGAGCGCGTTGGTTTCGCCCTCCTTGGCCTTCACGAAGAAGATGCCGACGATCGAGGCGACGACGCCGATGGCCCGAGCGGCCAGCGGGAACATGACGCCAAGGGCGGGGTTGCGCGCCGATCGAGTTGAACGCCGCAACACCGAGGATGATCGAGGCGACCAGGGTGACTTCGTAGCTCTCGAACAGGTCGGCGGCCATTCCGGCGCAGTCGCCAACGTTGTCGCCAACGTTGTCGGCAATGGTCGCCGGGTTGCGTGGGTCGTCTTCGGGGATGCCGGCTTCGACCTTGCCGACGAGGTCGGCGCCGACGTCGGCCGCCTTGGTGAAGATGCCGCCGCCGACACGTAGGAACAGCGCCAACAGCGAACCGCCGAAGCCGAAGCCGATCAAGAATCACCGAGCTGCGTGTTTTGGAAGACCATGATGATCAGCGTCGCGCCGAGCAGACCGAGGCCAACGGTGAACATGCCGGCCACGCCGCCCGGTACGGAAGGCGACGTCAAGGGCCTTGGGCATGCTGTTGCGTCAGGGCTGCGGCGGCGGTACGGACGTTGCCGCGGGTCGCCAAGGTCATGCCGATGTAGCCCGGTGAAGCCGGATGCAAGGCAGCCGAGGACGAACGCGAGGGTGCGCCACGTGCCGGCTTCGGCGAAGCTCAGCGCAATGACGCCATCTGGTTTGACGATCTTGGTCGAGGTGACGAAAGACGATGATCGCGAGCGGAACCAAGATGACGGCGATGGTCTTGAACTGGCGCTTGAGGTAAGCCCATGCGCCTTCTTGGATCGCCGAGGCGATCTCTTGCATCTTTGGGGAGCCAGCGTCGGCCGCCATCACGCTTTTGGCGAGATAGAACCCAACTGCCAATGCGATGAGCGCTGCGGCGATGGCGAGCTATAGATGACTGCCCATTCGCCACCTTTGAGAGTGAACTCCTGATAGCCGCCTTCGGCGAAAATTCCTGACACGGAGAAACCATTGTCCTCTTGATGTGGGCGCGTGCCGGTAATGCAACACGCCGTGGGTGGAACGAGGAGAGTGTAGAGAACAAATGGTGTGACTAGCACGAAACGTTCGCTCGAATTGACAAAGGATCATCGTCGCCTGGTTTCATCGTAGCCGAGTATCTGGCGGAGACCGCTCCAGCGCAGTACCGTCACGTTTCGGGTCGACGCCGAACAGGCGACATTCACCGTCTCCTCCAAAGAAAGGCCGTCCAACTCTGATGGCACAGGCAATGAACACTCGGCGAGGCTCCCGTCACCGGGACCGCACTCGAGATCCAAGAAGCGCAAGCCCTTCTTGCTCGACCTGTACTCCACCGCGGTCGGCAAGAAGTACGTGATGGCGGTGACCGGCATCATGCTGATCGGTTTCGTCGTCACCCACATGATCGGCAACCTGAAGATGTACCTCGGTGCCGAGGATCTCAACCACTACGGCGAATTCCTCCGGGAGATCTTGGTGCCGATCCTGCCGCGCACCGTCTTCTTGTGGATTCTTCGGCTCGGTTTGCTCGGCGCCGGTTGCCTGCACATCCACGCTGCGGTGTACAGCTTGACCCGCTCAATCGCGAGCGCTCGCCCGGTGAAGTACCAATCGCCTCGCGACTATCAAGATCGCCACGTTTGCCAGTCGAACGCATGCGCTGGACAGGAATGATTGTGTTCGCTGTTCGTCATCTGGCACCTGGCCGATCTCACCTGGGGCACGGCCAACGCCGATCGGCACCGATGGCAGTTTGTCCGTGGCGAGGCCTACGAGAACCTGGTGCGCAGCTTCAACCGAGTGCCCGTTGCGTTGCTCTACATCGTGGCCAACATCGCCCTCGGCACACACCTGTTCCACGGGGTGTGGAGCCTGTTCCAAAGCCTCGGGTGGAGCAACCCGCGGTTCAACAAGTGGCGGCGTTCAAGCTCGCCGCTGGTATCGCCACGCGTCGTGGTCGTCGGCAATGTTTCGTTCCCTGTTGCCGTGCTCGCCGGCGTCGTTGGGTGAGTGAGGTAGCCATGAACACCAAAACGCAGGATAGGCTCGATTCCCGCCTCGCCTCAAGATCCCTCGGGGGCAATCGGCGACAAGTGGAACAACTACAAGGCCGACATGAAGTTGGTGAACCCGAACAACAAGCGCAAGTTCAAGGTGATCGTCGTCGGCACCGGCCTGGCCGGTGCCTCGGCTGCCGCCACGCTGGCGGAACTCGGCTACCAGGTCGACGCCTTTACCTTCCACGACTCGCCCCGGCGGGCGCACTCGATCGCCGCTCAAGGTGGGATCAACGCCGCCAAGAACTATCGCGGCGACGGCGATTCGGTCCATCGGCTGTTCTACGACACGATCAAGGGCGGCGACTTCCGGGCTCGTGAGGGCAACGTCCACCGCCTGGCCGAGGTCAGTGTCAACATCATCGATCAAATGGTCGCCCAAGGAGTGCCATTTGCCCGCGAGTACGGCGGGCTGCTCGACAACCGTAGCTTTGGCGGGTCGCAGGTCAGCCGCACCTTCTACGCCAGTGGCCAGACCGGTCAGCAACTGCTGCTCGGCGCATATCAGCAACTGGCTCGCCAAATCGGCCTGGGCGGGGTCACGCTCTACAACCGCACCGAATTGGTCGACACCGTCGTCGTCGATGGTCGCTGCGCGGGCATCGTGGTGCGCGACCTGATGACCGGCGAGATTGCAGTCACACGCCGCCCATGCTGTCGTGTTGGCCACCGGCGGCTACGGCAACGTGTTCTTCCTCAGCACGAATGCGATGAACTGCAACGTCACCGCGGCGTGGCGTGCGCACCGCCAGGGCGCGATGTTCGCCAACCCGTGCTACACGCAGATTCACCCCACCTGCATCCCTCAGAGTGATCCAACGCAGTCGAAGTTGACGCTGATGAGCGAGTCGTTGCGCAACGACGGTCGGGTGTGGGTGCCGATCAATCCCGACGAGACCCGTGCCGCAGCGCAGGTTCCCGAGGCCGAGCGCGATTACGTTCTGGAGCGGCTCTATCCCAGCTTCGGCAACCTGGCACCGCGCGATATCTCCTCGCGCGCTGGCAAGCGGGCGGTCGACTCCGGGCGCGGCGTCGGGCCCTTGAAGAACGGCGTGTACCTCGACTTTGCGGCCGCCATCCAGCGCCTAGGGCGCGACGTGGTCAAGGAGCGCTACGGCAACCTCTTCGACATGTACGAGCGAATCTCCGGTGAGAATCCCTACGACACGCCGATGCGTATCTACCCGGCCAGCCACTACACGATGGGCGGCCTGTGGGTCGATTACGAGCTGCAAACAACCATTCCAGGGCTGTATTCGGCCGGTGAGGCCAACTTCAGCGATCATGGCGCCAACCGCCTCGGGGCTTCGGCGCTGATGCAAGGGCTGGCCGATGGCTACTTCGTGCTGCCCTACACGATCGGCAACCAGTTGGCCCCGATGCTCAACAAGGCGATCCCGACCACCGATCATCCGGCGTTCAAAGAAGCGGAAAACACCGCTCGTGAGCGCTACAACCGTTACCTGAGCATCGGCGGCACACGCTCACCCGACTACTTCCACCGCGAATTGGGCAAGATCATTTGGGACTACTGCGGCATGGAACGCACCGAGGAGGGCCTGGAAAAGGCCCTCTCCGAGCTACCGGCGCTGTATTCGGAGTTCCAGAGCGACCTGCGCGTCACTGGCGACGGTGACAGCACCAACCAAACTTTGGAGAAAGCTGGACGCGTCGACGACTTCTTCCAGCTCGGCATGCTGATGTGCCGCGACGCCTTGGAGCGTCGCGAGAGCTGCGGCGGCCACTTCCGCGCCGAGTACCAAGACGAAGAGGGCGAAGCCAAGCGTGACGACGAAAACTTTGCCCATGTCGCCGCCTGGGAATGGACCGGAGACCCGATGAAGTCGATCCGCAATATTGAGACGCTCGAGTTTGAGACCGTTCACCTCGCCACCCGGAGCTACAAGTGAGCCACCACCTGACCAACATCACCCTGACCGTTTGGCGTCAGGATGGCCCCAACTCCAACGGCAAGTTCGAGTCCTATCGCGTCGATTCGATCAGCGATGAGGCATCGTTCCTAGAGATGCTCGACGTGCTCAACGAGCAACTGATCAGCGAGGGTAAGCAAGCCATCGTCTTCGACCACGATTGCCGAGAGGGCATCTGCGGCACATGTTCGCTGATGATCAACGGCCAGGCTCACGGCCCACAGCGTGGCACCGCTACCTGCCAGCTGCATATGCGAAAGTTCGTCAGCGGCGACACCATCGTCATCGAACCGTGGCGGGCGGCAGCGTTCCCGATCATCAAGGACCTGATGGTCGATCGCGGTGCCTTCGATCGGATCATCGAGTCTGGCGGCTACATCACCGCTCAGACCGGCGGCGCGCCCGACGCCAACCTGATCCCGGTGGCCAAACCGATCGCCGACGCAGCCATGGACGCGGCCGAATGCATCGGTTGCGGCGCATGCGTCGCGGCCTGCCCCAACGGTGCCGCGAACCTGTTCACCGCAGCCAAAGTGGCCCATCTCAATCTGCTGCCACAGGGCCAGGCCGAGCGCTACAGCCGTGTCGAGTCAATGGTCGAAACGATGGACGATTATTTCGGTTCGTGCACCAACCATGGCGAGTGCGAGGCGGCGTGCCCGAAGGAGATATCCATCGACGTCATCGCCTTGATGCACAAGGACTACCGCAAGGCCAAGTTCGCCAATCGCAAAGAGCTCGCCCGCTCCTGAATCTGGCTCAGCGTTGTGTCGAGGGCTCGACCGCGTCCGCAGCGATGATCATCGTCGTTGTCCGGTTGGTGACCACGACATCGTCGGCTTCGAGGACCAGATCGAGCCACAGTTGGCCGGGTGCGCTGGGCACAACGATTTGCAGCGTGGCGATCAAATTGCAGTCGTCGGCCTGAGCGAGGCCGTCGAAGCGCCAATGATGCTCGCCGGAGGACCAGCGAAGGTGGGCATCGAGACGGGCATCGAGATCGCGTCGCAGATCGTTGACGACGTGCACGTCGAGGGCCAGATGCTGGCCAGGGGCGACAGCGGCCGGTAGGCGATCGCTGACCACGATCACCGGCTGACAGGCGGCCGTCACGGCCTCGAAGGCCAACTTCGGGTGGCGTTCGTGATCGAGGACGCTCCAGGAGACCATCGGGGTGGCATCGGCGAACATGAAGAAGCAGAAGCCGCCGGTCGGTCGATACTTCAGGCGGCGCAAGGTCTCGATCTGGTGACGGAGTAACTGGGCCTGATAGCTCTGGGTGGCCGAACTCCACGATGCAAACGTTGCGTACCGTTCGGCCGGCACGAACCGTTCGAGGATTGAACGTTGCAGCCCATGGTCGTCCTCCAACTTCTTCCAGTCGATGTTCGGCCATCGTGAGGTTTCGACGTAATCGGCGGCCGAGGCGGGAACGGCCTGCGCCCCGAACTCGCTGACGAAGCGAGCCATGCGTGGAAACGTGGCCGCAAATCCTGCGAGATCGCGCTCGTCGCCGTGGTACCAACCGAAATACAGGTGGCTGTCGGCTCCACCTGGTTCGATCATGTTGGGCATCACCCCGCTGTGGTTGATCGTTGGGCGACTTTCGTCGGCCCGTTCGAATGCTCGCCTGACCCAGATGTCGAGCACGTTCTTGTTCCACGACGGCACTTGCTGGCCGGTGAGGTACCGCAGCGCGGCGCGCGGCCGTGACTGTTCGCTGTGCAGACCAACAGCCGCCCCGCCCGGTTCGTTGTGAGCGCACCATAGGGCGATCGATGGGTGATGGCCCAGTGAATACACCGCCTGCTCAGCTTGGCGCACCGCTCGACGGCGAACCTCCCGGGCGTATCCCCATTGCATCGGGAAGTCCTGCCACAACAGCATTCCCAGCTCGTCGGCAGCGTCGTAAAGTTCGTCTGGAGCGATGTGTCCGTGCACTCGAAGCATGTCGAGGCCGGCGTCGGCGGCGAGTTCGACGTCGCGGCGAAAAGTGCCGGGAGGCGCTGCGGCGAAGTTCAGTGTTGACGGCCCAAGGTTGGCGCCCTTCATGAAGAGCCGCTCGCCGTTGACCGTGAACACCCAATGCTGCATGGCCACTTCTCGCAGGCCGGTGCGCACGGCGCGGCGGTGGCTGACGACCCCTTCACAGACGACCTCGACCACCACATCGACCAGTTCGGCCGGCCCAAGAGCTCGTGGCCACCACAGGCGAGGGGCGTCGATGTCGAGATTCCAGTCGACCTCGTTTGCCCCGCGGGCCAACGATCGTTCGACCTCGTCGAGCACGACGCCGTCGACGCTCGTGCGCACGCGCACGAGACGGGCGATGTCGGAATCAAACGAGCCGTGCAACCGAAGGTGGGCGCGGGTGTCGTTGGCGTCGCGGCACAGCACGCGCAAGCGGTCGAGCCGCACCGGCCCAGTGGTCTCGACGCGTGGCAGACGCCAGATTCCCCCAGGGTTCCAATGCGGATCGGCGGCATCCCACTGCTGCAACACGCCGGTGATATTGCGTCGATTGCGGTGCGATCGATGCGGCGCACAGGCCACCTCGACGGCCAGGACATGCTCTTCGGACAGGCGGGCGAGCGAGGAGATATCGAACGAATGAGGAAAGAAATAGCCCTCGGGATCGCCGATGTAGGCGCCGTCCAACCAGACATCCGCCTGATAAAAGATGCCGTCGAAAATCAACCACGAGCGCTCGCCGGCCTCGGGCATGTGCAGGAACCCGCTGCGATAGATGATCGGCCCATCGGATTCGGAGAACGCTGGCTCCTGCCGCCAATGGCCGGGCATCGTCACGACGGGCCAGGCGCTGTCGTCGAATCGGAGTCCGACTGCCGATCTGCGTAACTGGTCGTCCGCCAACGCTGCTCGCCAGACCCCATCCACATCCATAAAGGTGCAGCCTAACGAGCCGATTCTTCTCCGTAGCTGCCAGGCGCGCCGACGGCTGCATGCCATGTCGACGCACCCAATTTGCGTCGGCGAGATCATGCACTAACCTCCTCAGCACAGAGGGAGACAGATCAACGATGGATAATCAGCGGGATCCTCAATCAAGCGCGGGAGCGACGCCGCGTCCGGCAGCGGCCGATTGGCAAACGGCAGATCGGGCCACGGACGCATTGATTGCCGCAGCGGCGCGAGCATCGGCGACGCCGATCAAGCGGCGCCGGGCTCAGCGATCAAATCGCGGACCCTTGATCGGTGCCGCGGTGTTGCTACTCGGTGGTTTGGGTGCCTGGTGGATGACTCGTGATGGCGACGACTCCAACCAAGCTCAGACCGAGCAGACCACGCCCCCCACGGCCGCGCAACCGGGCGCTGCCGCCGATCCGCAAAGCGACGCCACGACACCGGCGTCTGTTGTCGCACCAGCGACCAATCCGGCGACGTCAGATTCGTCGGCGACGGGTAGCAGCGAACCGGTGGAAACATCGCCAGCGACGCCGACAACGCTCGCTCCGGCACTCGCCGCCGGACGGGATCCGGACCCGTTCACCTTTGCGGTCCGTCCGGATGGCAAGGCCTATGCCCGCGGCACTGTCACCGATGACGCCGCAGTCACGCAGGTCATCGCCATCGGCGAGGCGGTCGTCGGCTCGGGAAATGTGGTTTTGGAAGCGGTGACCACCCGCGCCGACGTCCCGTTCGTCGTCGGGAAGGCCACCCTGCCCTCGACGTCGTTCTTCTATACCCAAAGCAACGCGGCGCTGTCGGCGGACAGTCAGTTGAGGCTCGATCTCATCGCCGAGTTGATGGCCTCCAATCCGAATATGGTCGTGCATATCTCTGGATACTCAGATGCTGCTGGGTCGGCGTTCGGCAACCTTGCGCTGTCGAACACGAGGGCAACGAATGTAGCCAACTACCTGCGCTCGAAAGGCCTGGTCGACACCCAGTGGCGCCTCATTGGCGTCGGTGAAGAACAGCCGATCGGTGACAACGCCACCGAGTCGGGTCGTGCGCTCAACCGGCGCGTCGACATCCAGATCGACGGCCAAGGCCTCGGCCTCTAGGAAATCGGGCGCCAGAAGCGCCACGAGCCGAACCGACCGTAAGTCAGCTCCGCCGAACGTCTAAGTTCACCTCCATGGCATCTCGCGCAGCAACCCTCGGCGAACTCAAGTCCTCGGGCTGGGTCTCTCAACCGGTGAAAGAGGAGATGCGGCGCAACGCCGTAGCCAAGATCCGTTCCGGTGAGCCGTTGTTCGCTGGCGTGCTCGGCTACGAAGAGACTGTCATGCCCCAGCTGGAGAACGCCGTGCTCGCTGGCCACGACGTGATCTTCCTCGGAGAGCGCGGTCAGGCCAAGACGCGCATGATCCGATCGCTCACCGGGTTGCTCGACGAGTGGCTGCCGATCGTCGCTGGCAGCGAGATCAACGACGATCCATTACAGCCGACGTCGCGTTACGCCCGCGACCTCGTGGCCGAACTCGGTGATTCAACGCCGGTGTCCTGGGTGCACCGTGACGATCGCTTCGGCGAGAAGTTGGCCACGCCCGACACCTCGATCGCCGACTTGATCGGTGAGGTCGATCCGATCAAGGTTGCCGAGGGTCGCTATCTCAGCGACGAACTGACGTTGCACTACGGCCTCGTGCCGCGCACCAACCGCGGCATCTTCGCGATGAACGAGATCCCCGACCTCGCCGAGCGCATCCAGGTCGGTCTGCTCAACGTGCTGGAAGAACGTGACGTGCAGGTGCGCGGCTATAAGGTGCGCCTGCCGCTCGACATCATGCTGGTCGCCTCCGCTAACCCGGACGACTACACCAACCGGGGCCGAATTATCACCCCGCTGAAGGACCGTTTCGGCAGCCAGATCCGCACCCACTATCCGCTCGATATCGCCACGGAGGTGCAGATCGTGCGCCAGGAAGCCACGGCCAGCGATATCGAAGACGTGCAGGTCAGAGTTCCGGACTACATGGACGAGATCATCGTCGCCATCAGCCATCACGCTCGGGCTAGCTCGCATGTCAACCAGCGCAGCGGCGTCTCCGTGCGTCTGTCGATCAGCAACCGTGAGGTGCTCGCGGCCAACGCCTTGCGTCGGGCTTTACGCCGTGGCGAAGATTATGTCGTGCCACGCATCAGCGACCTCGGCGCGCTGACCGCGGCGACCTCCGGCAAGGTGGAAATCGAGTCGTTGGAGGAGGGCCGTGAAGGCGTGATCTTCGACAACCTGATCAAATCGGCGATCTTGACGACGTTCAAGGCACGCCTCGCTGCCGATGCTGTGCGCGACGTGATCACGGCGTTCGAGAGTGGCGCCGTGGTCCACACTGGCGATGATCTCAGCAGCCTGCAAGAAGCCGCGATCCTCGGCGATATCGCCGCCTTACAGGCACCGGTTGCGCTGCTCACGGGCGAAGATTCATCGCCAGCTGCCGCGGCCGCGGCGATCGAATTCATCCTCGAGGGCCTGCACCTGTCTAAGCGCCTCAACAAGGATTCCTCGGCGAGCCATTCCACCTACCGTGCCCGATAGACGTCGGTCGGTGGCTAGGCGTCGCGGCCGAAATAGGCTCGGGCGCTGTCTTTCAGCTCGCGGTCGCGGCTGATCATGCCGCGATCCACCAGCGTGGCGACATCGTCGTTGGCATCAAATGGTGGGCTGACGGCGATCGCCGTCAAGGGCATCCCGCTGGCCGCCTCGCTCGCTTGGTGAACAAAGGTTTGAACTTTGGGCTGGCGGTCGGCATCGGCTCCGCTGGGCAGCAGGTAGGTCGCGCTCATCGGGCGTTCTGGAGCCATCTCCACCGCTCGATGTAACAGTGCCAATGTGTCTCGTTCATCGGCGATCAGGAACCCGAGACGGTCACAGGCCCCAGCGAGCTCGGCGATCTCGCGATCAGCGCGGCCTGGAATGGTGACGATGCCGTCGGTCAAGGCCCGCAGCCACAGCCGCCACCGAATCTGATCTCGTCGCCGAGCGGCGTGCTCGGCGGGGATGGTGGCATCGACGGGTCGTTCGATCTTCAACCCGAAGGCGGTTTCCACGGCGACACCACCGCGCAGGATGCGCCAGGCATCGCGCCAGGCAACGAGCAGGGTGTCGAGGACGTCACCGTGGCGGCGCGGGTCGTCGGCGAACAACGAGTTGGCGATTCCCAGCGGGTGCTCTAGCGGAACGAAGCCGCTCACCGAATCACCGAATGAATCGGCGCACAATTCGACCCAGCGCGGCCACCAATGCAGCGCCGACTTGGCATCACCGAATCCGCCCTCGTTCTCAAACCATCGCGGCACGGCACGTTCCACCAGGGTGAACTGCAGCTCGATACCCAACGACCTGGCTGTTCGGGCAAGGTTGCTGTAGAACTCGACGGCATCTCCGTTGGCGCTGTCAGCCTTTGGCTGCGTCCACTGCCAATCCAAGCCGACGCGCACAAACCCGGCGCCGCATTCGGCGAGCTGCGCGAGATCCTCATGGGCTCGGGAACGATCGAGGTTCGTCGCCGGAATGACGACGCCCTTGGTCGGCTCAGCCACAGGGAGTGCTTACAGACCGAACGGAGCGCGGGTCCACAGCTCGCCCGTGTCACGTCGCTGATCCACCGAGAGCTGGCCGCCGAGCTCGAAAACTTCGATGCCACCGGGGAACCCGCGCAGCTCGAGGCTGCCGTGAGGCTCGGCGACGATGCCAGAGGGCAGCGACTTGAGTTGCATGCTGGGGATGAGCACCTCGAACGGTCCGGCGGCATCGCACAGTCGGGAGGCCATATTGACCGCCGACCCGATGTAGTCGTCGCCCTCGAAGAGCAGTGCATGACCGGTGGCGATGCCAACGCGCAGCGATAGCGGGGCGCACACCGCCGTCGCCTTCTGTTCCAGCTCCATAGCGAAGGTGATGCAGTCGATCTGCTCGATGGCGACGATCATGCAGCCATCTCCCAACCACTTGGCGATCCGCACGCCGCGGTCGCTGGCGATGTCTCGCGTCAGACCGCGGAAAGCGCTGAGGATGCGACCCGCTGCGTCGTCGCCGAACGCCGCCGTGTAGTTAGTGAAACCTGAAAGATCGACGAAAGCGAAAGTACGAGGAACACGCATGCCGCGATCGAGGCTAGCGTGCGATGCGTGGCAGCGCGATTCACCTACTCGCGATGGGACGGCACGCAGCGGGGTTTCGAACTCGATGCCGATGCGGTGTTCGAAGCCATCGCCGACGAACTGGTGCAGCACGGTGATGTCAACGCCGCGTTGCGCAAACTGCTGCATGGTGGTCTCGATGACCGCAACGGCGAACGGGTGATGGGCCTGCGAGAGATTATGGAGCGCATCCGTCAACAGCGCGAGGAACGGGTGAAGCGGGGAGACCTTGGAGGCGTCTATAACGAAATCGCCGAGGAGCTCAACGACATCATCGATGAAGAGCGACACGCGATCGACGATGCCCTCCGGGCGGCGGAGAACAGCGGCGACGACCGGCGCGCCGACAACGCCCGGCAAGCGGCCAGCGAGCGCAATATCCACCTCGACTTGCTGGCCGACGATCTCGCCGGCAAGGTCAAGGGTCTGCAGAGCTACAACTTTGAGTCGAGCGACGCGGCTCGGCGTTTCGAACAACTTCTCGACAAGCTGCGTGAGCAGCTCATGCAGCAAAGCCTCGACAAGATGGGCGAGGCGATGCAGCAGATGACGCCGCAGGACATGCAGCGCACCAAGGAGATGCTCGCCAGCCTGAACGAGATGATCGAGCGTCGCCAGCGTGGCCAGGACCCCGGCTTCGAACAGTTCATGGATCAGTTCGGTGATTTCTTCCCGGAGAATCCGCAGACGCTCGACGAGCTCTTGGAAAGCATGGCGCAGCGCATGGCGGCGGCGCAGGCGATGCTCAACTCGATGACACCAGAGCAACGCCAGCAACTCGCCGCTCTCAGCCAGCAACTCCTCGACGACATGGATCTGCAATGGCAGATGAGCCAGCTGGCAGGGTCATTGCAGTCGATGTTCCCTGGTCAGAACTGGAACTCGAGCTACCGGATGCGCGGGGATCAACCGATGGGTTTTGACCAGGCGATGCAGACGATGCAAGAGCTTGGGCAGCTCGAACAGATGGAGCAGTTCTTGCGACAGGCCTCCAGCCCGGCGCAATTGGCCGAGGCCGACATGGATCGAGTTCGCGATCTGCTCGGAGATGATGCCGCGAATTCGCTAGAACGCCTCGCCGAGCTGGCCCGTCAGCTGGAACAGGCTGGCCTCGTACAGCAGCGCGACGGACGGATGGAGCTGACGCCCAAGGGGTTACGCAAGATTGGCTCAAACGCGTTGCGCGACCTGTACTCCAAACTTGCCAAAGACAAGGCCGGGCAGCATCAGCTGAACAGCCAAGGGCAGGGCCATGAGCGCAGCTACGAGACCAAGTCATACGAGTTCGGCGATTCGTTCCGGCTCGACCTGCAGCGAACGATCCGCAATGCCTTGCAGCGCGGCACCGGGACGCCGGTGCGCTTGCGGCCGGAAGATTTCGAAATCGAGCAAACGGAGCACCTGACGCGGTCCTCGACGGTGTTGTTGCTCGATCTGTCGATGAGCATGCCGATGCGCGACAACTTTGTGCCGGCCAAGAAAGTGGCTTTTGCGCTGCATTCGCTGATCTCGTCACAGTTCCCTCGCGATTACCTCGGCCTGGTCGGATTTGGCGAATCGGCGCGCATCATCTCCATCGAGGATCTTCCCGAGGTCAGCTGGGATTATGCCTACGGCACCAACATGCACCACGCGATGATGCTGGCGAGAAAGATGCTCGGCCGTCAGGCTGGCACCAAACAGATCATCATGATCACCGATGGCGAGCCGACCGCCCATATCCGTTCGGACGGCTCGGCGTACTTCAATTATCCGCCGTCGGTGGAGACCGTCGAGGTCACCTTGCGCGAAGCACTGCGCTGCACCAAAGACAACATCCGGATCAACGTGTTCATGCTCGACGCTGATCGGTCGCTGAAGACCTTCGTCGAGCGGTTGACGGCGTTAAACCACGGTCGGGCCTTCTTCACCAACAAAGACACGCTCGGCGACTACGTGCTGGTCGACTTTATCGATCACAAGAAACGGCTCGTTCGCGCAACGACACGTCGAAACGTCGGCTGACACCCAGCCGAATCCAGCGGCCTCGATCACTCTCCCACGTCGAAGAACGCGGAGAGTAGTATTTCTGGTGGAATTTTCCAAATCGCGGCACTAAACGTGCTGCCCGACTCACAAAAATGGAATCCACACTTGCGCGGACATGATGTGATAGGGGACAATGACAGTAGTGTAATTACACGCATGCGACGCGACCGGCACGGTGCCGAGCGGAGAGCGCAACAGGCCGGCAGGCAGGAGGCCACCGACATGAACTTGATGAATGACGTTGAAGAAGATCGCAGCTGGCAAGACCAGGCCAACTGTTTGGGCGTCGACCCCGATCTGTTTTTCCCCGAGCGCGGGGCGAGCACCCGTGAAGCGAAAGAGGTGTGTCGTGGCTGCGTCGTGCGACTCGACTGCCTCGAGTTCGCTCTCGTCAATGGCGAGAAGTTCGGTATCTGGGGCGGGTTGAGCGAACGCGAGCGTCGCCGCTTGCGACGCCAGCGTGCCCTCGCCGGGCGTCGCACCGCCACCGCCTGACGCTCGACGTTGTCCGGGTGCTGGGCGAAAGCCGCTCGGCACCCGCGACATATTCGAGCGCAACAAATGCTAGGGTCAGGCCATGTTTGCATTTCTCGAACCAACCGAAATCGGCCTCATTCTGGTCGTTGTTCTCGTTCTCTTCGGCGGTTCGCAGCTTCCTAAGCTTGCGAAGAACCTCGGCAAGGCACAGAACGAGTTCAAGAAGGGCCTAGAAGCTGGCCAAAAAGAAGCCGAAGTCGAATCGGTAGAGGACAAGCTGAAGCGCCTCGAAGAACTCGACAAGCAGAACGGCAACAGCTAGCTCGCTTCTGCGTCGGTGAGTGTGCTCGCCGACCACCATGCTGAAAGACGTACGACGAATCGCCGACTCGAACCTTCGAGTCGGCGATTTCCGTTCTCGTGACGTCTCTCTGGCGGATTCACCCAGCGGTGACTTTGAGGCCCTTGCGGCGCTTGAGAATTCGACGTCGTTCCCGTTCGCTACAGCCGCCCCACACTCCGTGCTCGATCCGATTAGCCAGGGCGTACTCACGACATTCGCTGAGAACGGCACAGGAAGCACAGATCTTGCGGGCGCGATCGACCCCAACACCGTCGCTCGGGAAGAACGCGGCAGGCGGGTAGTTCCGGCAATTGCCGTTGGCCATCCACTCCGCAGCAGCCTCTTCGCTGTACGGGTCGTAGGTGTGGCTTTCACGTGTGGGATTGTCCTGGTCGTGCATTTACGAGCCTTTCGCTAGTTCCACGTCGTAGTGCGTGGTCCGCCCGCACGAGCCCAATGGGCACCGGGAGAGCCTCGCTTGATACTCCTTTGACGATCAGCAAACGAATCTGGTTCCCGGTTTTTGTCAGTCAAGCACAACTTTTGTTCGTTGACACGTCACCCCCGAGACAGATCTCCTTCAGCTTCAACCGATACACTCAGCGTTCCGTTCGTTGAGGAGCCCCCCGCAATGTCAGACAACGCCACCCTGCAGCCGCGAGGACACGCCAGGATCACGTACCTTGGACCGGTCTCGCCCCACTGGGATGTCCAAACCGGGTACGGCGATCGCAACGCGCTCGACGAGTTCAGCAACCGCGTGCTCGCCCGCCTGGTCTTGTTGCCGCGTGACGATCCACAGTTCCGGCGCAACCGCGAGCGCATCGTCCGCGATGCCGAGCGCGAAGCCATCACTATCGAATGGGATCTGGGTCTCGCCGAAGACGAAGAATAGCCACCGCGGATCAACACCAACTCGACAAGGTCCATGCCAAGTGGTGGGAGCCCATCAGCAATGCTCGAATCCGTGAATGACGAGCGCCATCTCGATCGTGAGCTGAGCTGGCTCGATTTCAACGCCAGGGTGCTTGCGCTCGCTGAGGAGCCCGGTATTCCGCTGCTTGAGCGGTTGAAGTTCGTGTCGATCTTTTCGTCGAATCTCGACGAATTCTTTCAGGTTCGCGTCGCCGCCCTTCGTGATCAAGTGGCCGCCGGGCTCGGGCCGAATTCGCCGCTGGCGCTCAGCGCGAGCCAGCAACTGAAGGTCATCGGCGCTCGAGTCCGAGATCTGGTCGCTGCACAGGAACACATCCTGGTCGACGCCATTCTGCCGGGGCTCGCCGAGCACAGCATCGATATCGCCTCGTGGGACGAACTCAGCGATGGGGAACGGGGCTATCTCTCCGACTTCTATTGGAACCGGGTCTTTCCCGTTCTGACGCCGCTCGCCGTCGACCCATCTCACCCGTTTCCATACATCTCGACGCTGACGCTGAGTCTTGCGGTGATGGTTCGTGATCCCGACTCGGGCTTGCGCCGTTTCGCTCGGCTGAAGGTGCCAGCGCTGTTTCCTCGCTTGGTCAGCGTGGAAGACGACGCCCGCTTCGTCCCCGTCGAACAGATCATCGGCGCTCACCTCGGCACCCTGTTCACCGGCATGGAGATCGTCGAGTTCGCCACCTTCCGGATTACCCGCAATGCCGACCTGACGCTCGAGGAGGAAGATGCCGACGATCTGTTAGAGGCGGTCGAACTGGAACTGCGGCGACGACGATTCGGTCGAGCCGTACGCCTCGAGGTGGAGAGCAAGATCAGCGCTGAAATGCTCGAACTGCTGCTTCGCGAGCTGGAACTGGAGCCAGATCAGGTCACCTCGCATTCAGTCATGCTCGATCTCACCCGCCTGATGTTGCTGCACGATCTCGATGTCCCCGCGCTGAAGGACCCACCGTTTGTCCCGGTCACGGCGGCGCGCATTGCCGCCGCAAACGCCAACGACCGCAGCATCTTCGCCACGATTCGCGAACGGGCGTTGCTCGTTCACCATCCCTATGAGTCGTTCGCCAGTTCTGTCGAAGCCTTCATCGACGAAGCGGCCGATGATCCGCGGGTGCAGACGATCAAGATGACCCTCTATCGCACCTCGGGCGACAGCCCTATTGCTCGTAGCCTGATCAAAGCGGCCGAACGCGGCGTGCAGGTGGCGGTGCTGGTCGAACTCAAGGCGAGGTTCGACGAACAGACCAACGTCAACTGGGCCAAAGCGCTGGAACGCGCCGGTGTGCATGTGATCTATGGCGTGGTCGGCCTGAAGACCCATACCAAGTGCGTGCTGATCGTGCGCAACGACGCCGATGGGTTGCGTCGCTACGTGCACCTCGGCACCGGGAATTACAACTCCAAGACCGCGCGCCTGTACGAGGACATCGGAATCTTCACCGCGGACCCGGAGATCGGCGACGACGTCACCCAGCTGTTCAATCATCTCACCGGCTACAGCCGCGAGAATCAGTACCGCTCGTTGATCGTCGCCCCGCAGGCGTTTCGTCCTCGGATGCTCGAGTTGATCGCCAACGAGGGCGCCCACGGTGCCGAGGGAAATATCACGATCAAGGTCAACTCGATCGCCGACGATGAGATCGATGACGCGCTCTATGCCGCCAGTGCCGCCGGGTGCAAGGTCGATCTGCTGGTGCGCGGCGTGTGCAGCGTGCGCGCCGGCGTGCCCGGTTTGTCGGAGAACATCCGCGTCCGTAGCGTGCTCGGCCGATTTCTGGAGCACTCGCGCATTTATCGTTTCGATCATGGTGGTGCCGATGGCCAGGCCTTGCACTTGATGGGCTCGGCCGACCTGATGCCGCGCAACCTCGACCGCCGAGTGGAGACGCTGGTGCCGGTCACCCACCCGCGCCACATGGCCTGGTTGGACGAGGTGCTCGGTTTTCACCTCGTCGATGGCATCGCTGCATGGGAGCTGCAAGCCGACAACACCTGGCTGCGCGTCGGGCCGGTCGACTTCCGCCCGCACAGCCAGGAAATGATGCGTCGGTGGGTCGAAAAGCGTCCGCGTCGATGAGTTTGTGGGTCGGATCCAGCATCTGGGGCAACAGCGTTAGCCCACCGTTCAACCGTTGTTTACCTGACGTGAATTGTGGCGACAACTGCGTTCGATAGGGTCGGGTCAGCGATCGCAGGTCATCGACCTTGCGGAAACAGCAAAGGCACCTCAATGAACGTTTCGGTCAGCGCCCGAACACCCAATCAAGCTGGTGACAAAGGCCAGCCCGGCGTCGACGGCCAACAGCCGATCGCCACGGTCTTGCAGGCCGAGAACCTTGCCGTCGCCTATGGCGGCTTTGTCGCCGTTCACGACGTCAACCTGACCA
The DNA here is from genome assembly GCA_963732585.1 of uncultured Acidimicrobiaceae bacterium. Classification (GTDB taxonomy): domain Bacteria; phylum Actinomycetota; class Acidimicrobiia; order Acidimicrobiales; family Ilumatobacteraceae; genus WLMZ01. The sequence goes on from CAVSZY010000005.1 coordinate 390,705, forward strand.
TCCAGGAAAAGCGGATCACCGCTTTCATCGGGCCGTCGGGGTGTGGCAAGACCACGGTGCTGCGCTGTTTCAACCGGATGAACGATCTCATCGAGACGGCCAAGGTCAGCGGCACTGTGCTGTACCACGGTGCCGATCTGTACGACCAGCGGGTGAATGTGGTCGAGGTTCGTCGCCGGATCGGCATGGTCTTTCAGAAGCCGAACCCGTTTCCGAAAAGCATTTACGAAAACGTCGCCTACGGCCCGAAACTGATCGGCATCAAATCGAAGGGCGAGCTCGACGCCATCGTCGAAGACTCGCTACGCAGCGCGGCATTGTGGGACGAGGTCAAGGGTCGACTGAAGTCGTCCGGTCTGGGGCTCTCCGGAGGTCAACAGCAGCGGTTGTGCATCGCCAGGGCAATCGCCGTGCAACCCGACGTGATCTTGATGGATGAGCCGTGCTCGGCGCTCGATCCGATCGCCACGGCGCGCATCGAAGACCTGATGCAGGAAATCAAGCAGCGCTACACGATCCTCATCGTCACCCACAACATGCAGCAGGCCGCTCGGGTCAGCGATATGACGGCGTTTTTCACCACCGAGGTTAACGAGCAGAGCGACCGCCGATCCGGCGTGCTCGCCGAGTTTGGGGCGACCAAGGCGCTCTTCTCTGCGCCAAAGGACCAACGCACCGAGGCGTACGTCACGGGGCGGTTCGGCTGATGGACGAGCTTCGCCGCGGCTTTCATCACGAACTCGACGACGTCCGCTCCGAGGTCGTCTTTCTCGCCTCGGCCGTCTCGGGGGCGATTCCACAGGCCACCGAGGTGTTGTTGATCGGTGATCTCGACGCCGCCCAGCGGATCATCGATGGCGACGACGAGATCGATTCTCGTTCCTTGGAGCTGGAGGAGCACTGCATCCAGCTGTTGGCTCTGCAGGCGCCGGTCGCCGGGGATCTGCGTCAGATCGTTGCAGCCATGAAAATGGTCGGCGAGATCGAGCGCTCAGCCGACTTAGTCGCCAATCTCTGTAAGGCAGCCCGGCGGATGTATGGCCATCGCTTCGATCCCACATTGCGCACGATCATCAGCCGTATGGGCGAGCAGGCGCAGGCCTTGTTCATCGCCGCAACGGAGTCGTACGTGGAGAACGATGCCGCCAAGGCGGCGGCGATCGACGACATGGATGCTTTTCTCGACGGTCTCCACAAGCAATTCATTCAGGCGATTTTCGTCAGCCACGCCGAGGGTCATATCGATCTCCAGGTGGCCGTACAACTTGCCCTCGTCGGGCGCTTCTACGAGCGGATCGGCGACCATGCGGTCAACATTGGCGAGCGTGTTCGCTATGCGGTCACAGGGTGGCTGCCTGAGCATCAGGGAGCCGATCGTCATCAGCAACGTGTTGCATTGACCGGCGAGATCCCCAGGATCGATGTCGATGTCGATGTCGATGGCCAGGCGGGGTGAATGACCGAGCTGTTATGGCTGGTCGCGGGAATGACGATCGGTGTCGGCCTGACGACCGTTGTCGCCGGTAGGCGGTATCGCGCCGCTCGGCATCCCGCACCAAGCACCGCTCGGACAGGTGATCTCGAACCGACGTCGCCGCGTCAACCCGGGGTCGCCGCGATCACCGATGCCGAGCTGCTGACGACGGTCATCGAGGCGATGCCAACCGGTGTGTTGATCGTCGACGGCAACGGCAACGAGTTGCACCGCAACGAGGCAATGCGTCAATTAGGCAGCGACTCACAGGCGCAGTTCTTGATCGCCGCAACCGCCAACCACCTCGTGCGTTCGGCGTTGCGCGGCACTGCGCGCAGCCAGCGACTCGATCTCTTCGGTCCGCCGGCGCGGGTGATCACCATCTCCGCTGCCCCGATCGGACGGCACGGGCAAGCCGGGGCGGTGATCATCGCCGACGACGTCACCGAACGATCGCGGCTCGACGCTGTGCGCACCGATTTCGTGGCCAACATCAGTCATGAACTGAAAACGCCGATCGGGGCGCTGGCCGTGCTCTGCGAGACCCTCGTCGGCGAGACCGATCCGGCTATCAGTCGACGTCTGGCCGCCAAGACGGTGGATGAGGCCCACCGCGTCTCGCACATCGTCGATGATCTCTTGGAACTCTCTTTGATCGAACTCGGGCAGGCGCACGACCCCACCGACGTTCGTGTGGCAGCCCTGATCGACTCGGCGGTCGCCCGCTCGCGCTACCTCGCCGAGCAGGTCGGCGTCGAGGTGCGGGTAGAAGACGGCGCTGCGGTGGAAACGGTTCCCGCCGATCAGCGGCAGTTGGAATCGGCGCTCGGCAACTTGGTCGACAACGCTGTGAAATACAGCGACAGCGGCGGTGTCGTCGTCATTCGCACCTCCTGTGACGACGAACAACTGGTCTTTGAAGTCATCGACAGCGGCATCGGTATCCCCGCAGCAGATCTCGAACGCGTCTTCGAGCGGTTTTATCGGGTCGATCGCGGCCGCGGTCGCGGCACCGGCGGCACCGGGCTCGGATTGTCGATCGTGCGGCACATCGCCAACAATCACGGTGGGAGCGTCAGCGTAGATTCGCGACTGGGTCAGGGCAGCAGTTTTCGGCTCAGCCTGCCATTGCGGGAACAGAGGTCAGGAGTATCTGTATGAAACAGCTCATGGTGTTGATTGTCGAGGATGAAGACAGCTACGTCGAAGCACTCTCCTTAACGTTGGCCCGTGAGGGCTTCAACGTCGACGTCGCCCGTGATGGCGCCGAGGCCCTGCAACGCTTTGCGGCCGTTGGCCACGACGTCATCTTGCTCGACGTGATGCTGCCGAGGGTGTCGGGAATCGATGTCTGTCGCACCATTCGTCAGACAAGTTCCGTGCCCATCGTCATGGTCAGCGCCAAGGCCAGCGAGGTCGACACCGTCGTCGGCTTGGAGATCGGCGCCGACGACTACATCGCCAAGCCCTACCGAATGAGCGAACTCGTCGCCCGTGTCCGCGCCGTGTTGCGCCGTACCCACAGTGAGGATGCCTTGTCGGCGGCATCGACGGCGGATCTGGAAGCTCGAATCACCGTCGGCGACGTCGTCGTCGACCCCGATGCTCACGTCGTTACGGTCGATGGCGAGCCGATGCCGATGCCGTTGCGAGAGTTCGAACTCCTCCACTTGCTGATCGCCAACGCCGGGCGGGTGTTGCAACGCGAGACGATCATCGACCGAATTTGGGGCGCCGACTACGTCGGGGATACGAAGACCCTTGACGTGCACATCAAACGTTTGCGGAACAAGATTGAGCACGATCCGGCGCAACCGACGCGGATCGTCACGATACGTGGCCTTGGTTATAAGTACGAACGCTCAAAATGAGCGATTGATCGCCGCGGATCGGTCGCCGTGGCCGCGAAACGAGCGGTTGGATCGGGTCCGGCGCGTAACATGCCAGACGTGACTTCTGACCGGCCTCGCGACTCGCGTCATCAGGTCCGTGTTCCACGGTCACAAAGCGCTGGGAGCGCTTCCGGCCGCAGTGGGTCGACGCAGCGAGCTGTCGTTGCCGACGAGCAACGGCGGAACGCTCCCAGGCCTCGCGTTCAGCGACCACGAGCTGTCGGCGCGGGGCAACGAGTGTCGCCTTTCACGCGTCTCGCCCGCGTTCAGGCATTTAGCGCCGCGGGATCGTCGATCATGACGGTCGGTCTTGCTGTCTCGCTGTTCGTTGACATCAGCCCGACGGAAGCCCGTCCGAAGGTGCTCCTGTTCCTGTTGATCAGTTTTGTCCCGTTTCTTGTCGTCGCTCCGCTCATCGGGCCGATTGTCGACCGGATGGCCGGCGGCCGACGAATGGTGCTGCAGGTCGTCACCCTGGCGCGCGCCTTCACGCTGCTGATGATGGCCTTCCATATCGATGATGTGCTGCTCTATCCGATCGCCTTCGCTGCGCTTGTCCTCGACAAAACACACAACATTTCCCGCTCAGCGCTGGTGCCCAGCCTTGTGCGTCACGAACACGACTTGGTGGAGGCCAACTCAAAGCTCGGGCTGATTTCCGGCGTCTTCGGCTTTCTGGCCGCTGGTCCCGCTGGTCTGATTCAGGAAGTGTTCGGTGTACAGGTCAGTCTGACCATCGGCGCTGCGGTGTTCGTTGCCGCCTTTGTTGCCGCGACGCGCCTTCCCGGAGAAGTCATTGCCGCCAAACGAGTGACGGCCGAGGAACGTGCCGAATTGCGATCGACGGGCATCGTGTTGGCTGTCAGCGCTATGGCGCTGCTGCGTGCCTCGGTTGGGTTTTGTTTCTTCTTGCTGGCCTTCTGGCTGCGCAAACAGGACGCCGGCCTAGTGCTGTTCGGTATGGCGATCGCGTTGTCGTCTTTGGCGATCATGAGCGCCAACGCGATTGCTCCGCACATTCGCAAATCGTTCCGCGAGGAGACGATTCTCATCGGGGCACTCGGCTTTACGGCATGCGGTGGATTGCTGACGGCGCTGCTCGGCGGCCCGGTGAGTGGACTGATCCTTGCTGTCATCGTCAATTTCTCGTCAGCGCTCGGCAAGTTGTCATTCGACTCGATCGTGCAACGCGACGCTCCTGACGCCAACCAGGGCCGGGCCTTTGCCCAGTTTGAAACCAAGCTGCAGTTGGCCTGGGTGCTCGGTGGGCTTCCGCCGGTGTTGTTCACTCCGCCGGGTGAAGTCGGTTTTTTCATCGTCAGCGGGATTGCTGCCTTCGCGATGGTCTCGTATCTCATCGGAGCCAAGCGGGTACGCGCTGGCCAGGCGCCGCCGACACCGCTGAATCGTCGGGCGCGACGCCACGTCGCCGACGAGGTTCGCCGCCGCAAGGCCCGGCGCGAGCACAGTCCGTCGACGCCCAGACAACTGCCGCCCAAACAACTTCCGCCGAGACAACTGCCGCAGGGACCATTGCCACCACCCCAGCCTGGCTCGCAGCAGCCGTCGCCGGATCGCCCGCGCTAGCTCAGTCGCCGAACTCGATACGGGCGAGCCACAAACCTGGTGCGTCGATCTCCGCGGGTGTCGGCAAACTTCCCTCACGTTCCAGCAATTGGTTGACGCCGACGTGGCCGGCTCGTTCGAGCACGCCAGCGATGAACGATCGGCCGCGCTCGACGAGCTGGCGGTTGAGCTGCAGACCGAGCAGGCGCTCGACGAAGGCATCCTCAGGTGCGGCCTCGATTCGCCTACGGCGGACTGCTTCGCTGATCCGGTCGGACTCGCCGCCGATCAGTCGTTGGGCCACCCCGTCGACGACATAGTCCACGTATCCGACGACAACCGCCAGCGCTGCGTCGAGCTGTGGTTGCATCGCTTGTTGGGCCGGGCTGCTCACCGCTCCGAGCAGGATTTCAGGGTCACCGAGAGAGCGCTGCAGCGACTGCATCATGTCACCGCCACCGAGGTCGAGGCCGCTGAGCTTTTCGGCGACGGCCTCCGGGTCGGCCTCGAAAGCGGCGACGTGGGCCCGAACCAAGGCCGAGAGGCCATCTCGGATATGAGCCACAGAGAACAGCGCCCGCGTCGTCAGCTCTTGGGAGACGACCCACAGACGCACCGAGTCCCTGTTCAAACTCCAGTCGTCAGCGAACTGATCGATAGCCCCTGGAAGCAGCGTCAGCTGCGACGTGTGTGATCGCGGGATCGGCAGGTCGTAATCGCCAAATGCCCGCTTCGCCAGTTGCCCGACCGTGGAGCCGATCGACATGCCCAACATCGACGGCGCCATCATCTCGCTGAGGCCGCGCATCATGTTGGCCATCGGGTCGCTCTCGATCTCGGCGAGTTCCTCCGTGTTTGGCTTGCGCTTGCGCAGCGACGTAGCCATCTCGGTGAACAGCGGCCGGTAGGCCTCGAGCGCCTGCAACGCCCAGACGCCGGGGGTTGGCGTTGAGACGACGTATCCAGACACGTCGCAACCAGTGAGATCGCCAACGTGAAGTTCGGCGATGCCGGCCAGATCGGTGAGCGCGAAACGAATCGACGGATCGACGTTGGCCTCAGGTGCGCCTCCCGTGGCGGCGAGCTGCGCGAACTGCCGCGCCGCATCCCAGTTCAGCGGGCCTTGCCCTGACAAGGCGCGGGCGATATCACCGAACATCGGCAACCCGGCAAACGGGTTGTTCTGCGATGAATCGTCGTCGAATGGGTCGGCATCGTCGCCGGTAGTCATAGTTGGATGCTACGGGCGGCAGCCGCCGTTGCGTGCGGCGCCGGTTATCGTTTCAAGCTATGACGCCGACTGGAACGCCGACTGGAACGCCGACTGGAACGCTGCGCGGCACGCTCGCTGAGCAGCCGGGCGATGGCGTCTGTCATGTGCTGATCATCGGCGGACAGGACGGATTGTCAGCCAGGGTGGAACGCGGCCTCAGCGAGTACCCCAATCTGGTGGTGCTCACCGAGACGGCCGAGCTCGATGCGCCGATCGATGTCGCCGTCTACCTGGCAGCCGGAGATCATGACGCGCGGGCGACTCGGCGAGAGAGCGTGACCCAGGGCGCCGCGACGATGTTGGAGATGGCCGATCGGCGAGACGTTCGCCATCTCGTGTTGATGTCCTCGGCGCTGGTCTACGGCGCATGGGAGAACAATCCTGTGCCGCTCACCGAGGATGCTGTGCTGCGTCCCGATGTCGAATTCGTGTTCGCCCGTCAACTCGCCGCAGTGGAGCAGATGGTCGAGCAGTGGCGCCTGGCCAGCGCTGGTCGATCGGTAACGGTGCTGCGCCCAGTGGTCGCCCTGGCCGCCGACGGCACCTCGTCGCTGGCCTCGGCGCTCGCCGCGGGCATCGGCCAACGGTTTGGTCGCGAAGACCCTGGTGCCCAGTTTCTGCATCTCGATGATTTGGCTTCGGCGCTGGTTCTTTCCGTGGTGCGCAGAGCCGACGGTGTCTTCAACGTCGCCCCCGACGGTTGGATCGCCGGCGACCGTGTGCGCGCTCTGGCCGGTTCGACCCCCCGTCTCAAGCTTCCCGCGCGCCTCAACGAGGTCATCTCCCGAATCCGTTGGCGATTTCAGCGCGGGCCTATTCCACCTGGCTTGCACAGCTACACGCAAGCGTCGTGGCTGGTTGCCAACGACCGTTTGACTGCCGCTGGTTGGCGCCCGACGGTGACCAATGAGCAGGCGTACGTCGAGGGTACGGAAGCGAAATGGTGGACGATGGTCACGCCAAAACGCAAGCAGGAATTGGCGTTGGTAGTCATGATCGCTTCGTTCGTCGGCACCTTGGGCACCATTGTCGCTCTGGTCCGGCGAGCTCGTCGTCGTCGACGCTAAAAGCCTGGTCGTCGACGACGCTAAAAGCCTGGCGGCCGCAAGGACAACGTCAGCGTGAGATCGATCGGTTGTTCCGCCGCCACTTGTCGCACCCTCAGCGTCACCGTATCGCCGGCATTGTGGGCTTTCAGGATGGTAGCCACGTCGAGCTCCGAGGCTACGGCGCGGCCGTCGATAGCCGTGATCTGATCGCCGCGCTGGAGTTTGTTGGCAGCCGCCGGGCTGTGCTCCTTGACCGCCGTGATCGTGACCGCGTCGTTGCCTTGGTCCTCGGACACCTCGACGCCTAACCATGGTTCGCTCGGATTGGCCAGGGTCAGCTCCAGCATGGCCCACAGGTCGCTGGCCGCGATCACGTGGAACTCGTAGCTGCCCTCGGTGCTCGTCGCTGTCTTGGTGCCTCGAGTACACAACCCGACCATCTCGCCGGTCTCGGTGACGAGCGCCGCGGCCTCGTAAGGCTCGATCTCGGTATCGAACACCAGACCGCCGTCCTCATCGACTCGCAGCGAGCCGACCGCCTCCTCGGACGCCGTCATCGGACCCTTCATCATGCCCACAACGATGGCCTGCTCGGCGCTTGTGGCGAGGTCGAAGGTCGGCAACATCATCGATTCGGCGGGGGCGTCGACGAGAGCGATCACCGCCGTTCCCGTCGTCGGATCATCGGCGATCACTGCGCCGACCAGATTGTCCCCCGAGGGCATCATGATCTTGACCGCCTGGCGTCCGTCGACGGCAGCTGACGTGGTTACCAGGAAGCGACCCTCGGTCATCGCGAACGCCAGCACTTCCTCGGGACGCTGCCCCTCCACCGGCGGCGCATCCTCCAACGAGGCGAGCGCCGGATCAATGACCTCGGAATTGGTGATCGTCGTCGTCGTCGTCGGAGATTGCTCGGTGACCGAGGCAGGCACGATCACAGTCGTCGCCCGGGTTGTCGTTTGTGTCGCCGCTGTTGGCGGCGTGGTCGACAAAGGTGCAGCGCGCAGGGTCGACGGGCTCGGCTCGGTGACGGTAGACATCGGCTCGAATGTCGGCGAGGAGATGCGTACCGAGCCAACCGTGCTGATCGTCAACGTCGGTGCTTGCGAAAAGCTCGGCCGGTGGGAGGATCGAGGGACCATCAACCACAGGAGGCCGACAGCGAGGCCGACGCCGATGCACGTTGTCGCCACGGAGAGCCCGCGTCCAACTGCCAGCGGTGGTTCGCTCGCTTGCCAGCGGGCCTGTCCGAGTTCGCTCGGATGACGCCAGGTGCGTTCGTGCGCCGGTAGTGGCGCGGGGGGACGCTCGTCGTCGTCGTCCCACATCCCTAGCTCCACGAATCAGGCAGTGTAGTGAGCCAGGCGGGGCAAGGGGCATCGCGCCAGCGAACCTGGGGGTATTCGCACCCCGACGGCTACGATGAGCGTGATGTCCCAGCTCTCCGATCCCCGTGCCGCGCCGTTCGGCGATCGGTGGGTTGCGCTGACAACCAACGCGCTGGCGGTCGGCGAGATCTACGATTGGGCAGTGCTCGCCCGGTGTGGGGCTGTCGTCGTCTTCTCTGGAACGGTGCGTGATCATGCCGAGGGACGCAGCGGCGTGTCGCAGCTGACCTACGAGGCCTACGAGGATCAGGCCATCGCGCGACTCCATGCAATCATCGACGAACTGCTGGTGCGCTGGCCGAGCGTCGGCCGGGTGGCAATGCTGCATCGCACGGGATGCCTCGAACTGCGCGAGAGCTCGGTGGTGGTTGCTGTTTCCGCTGCACACCGACCGGAGGCGTTCGAGGCCGCACGTTTCGGGATCGACGCGCTGAAGGCCAGCGTCCCGATCTGGAAGCACGAGGTGTGGGAGACTGGGTCCGACTGGGGTACTGGTGCTCAACCGGCGATCTTGGCCGATGCGGTGCCATCAACAACATTCGAAGTTCATCACAGCATCGACGAATCATCGCAGGTAGTCGGCAAGGGAGGTCAGTAGTGGGTTACGTCATTGCCGCGGTCATCGTGGTGGCCGCACTCGCTGCCATCTATCTCATTCGGGCGCGAACCCGGAAACAAGAAGATGGTGTGTTGTCCTTTCGTCGACATATCGACGCGCTCTCGCCAGAATCCCGCCGTGAGGTTATCGAACGGGTTCAGAACGCACGTGAGAACGGCAAGGGCAAGTAAGGCACGATGGCCCGCGACTTAGCTATCGATCTCGGTACCGCCAACACCCTTGTCTATATGAAGGGCCGCGGCATCGTTCTCAACGAACCCTCGGTCATCGCCCTCAACCGCCAAACCGGCGAGGTGCTGGCCACCGGCCGCGAGGCTTGGCAGATGATCGGCCGGACGCCGGGGTACATCGTTGCCGTGCGCCCGTTGCGTGGTGGGGCGATCACCGACTTCGAGATCACCGAACGCATGATTCGCCTGCTGCTGCAGCGTGTCGGCGTGAGTCGTTTTACGCGGCCGAAGGTCGTGATCTGTGTGCCCTCGGCGATTACCGAAGTCGAGCGTCGTGCCGTCACCGATGCCGCTCGCCGAGCGGGTGCCGCGGATGCACAACTGATCGAGCAGCCGATGGCTGCGGCGATCGGGGCCAACCTGCCGATCGATGAGCCCGTCGGCAACATGGTCATCGACATCGGTGGTGGCACCAGCGAGACAGCGGTGATCAGCCTCGGCGGCGTCGTTGCCCTCGAAGCGGTGCGCGTCGGCAGTTTTGACATCGACGCGGCAATTCAGAACTACGTGCGTCGCGAGCACGGAATTGCCATCGGTGAGCGCACGGCTGAGGAAATCAAGGTGGCGATCGGTTCCGCCGACGACATCGGCGAGAACAGCGAGGCCGAGGTCCGTGGCCGCGACCTGATGACTGGCCTACCGAAGACGGTGTTGATCACCGCTGAGGAGATCCGCTTTTCGATCGACGACGTCGTCTCCAGCATCATCGCCTCGGTTGTGCGTTGTCTGGCGAAAGCGCCACCTGAACTGGCTCAAGACTTCCTCGAACGCGGCATGTACCTCGTCGGTGGTGGCGGTCTGTTGCGTGGTCTCGCCGAACGGATCGAACGGGAGACCAAGGTTCCGGTGCGGATGTCAGAGATGCCGCTCGAGGCCGTCGTGCTTGGTGCCGGACACTGCATCGAGCACTACGAGGCATTGAAGAACATGTTCATGGGGGCTCGCCGATGAGGCTTCGCGTCGCCCGTGATGCCGAATCAATCCTTGCCAGTGGGATCGCCCAGATCCGCTCGGAGAACAACATCGCTTCCGGCCACACGTCCGAATCCGTCGAAGAGGCGACGGCGGCCGCACGGCGACCGTTGAGCGCGACCCATGTCGATCGCACCGCAATTCCGTTCGTCACTCTCGACCCGGAATCGAGCGTCGACCTCGATCAGGCTTTCGCTCTCGAGCAGGCCGGTTCCGACCTCATCCTGCACTACGCAATCGCCGACGTCGGCTGGTTCGTGAAACCGGGCGGAGCGCTCGATCAGCAGGCCTGGCTACGCGGCTTGACCACCTACTTGCCCGATGGACGAGTGGGCCTGTACCCGCCGTCGATGTCGGAGGGGGCAGCCAGCCTGTTGCCCGATGGGCCGCGGCCCGCTGTTGTCTATTCGGTCAAGGTCGACAGCGCTGGCGACGTCAAGCTCGATGGTGTTGAACGGTGTGTGATTCACAGCCGAGCGAAGTTGGCCTACGAGAAGGTAACCGTCGCCGACATGCCGCCGCTGCTCGACGAGTTCGCTCGGCGCATCGCCGCCGCTGAAGATCGCCGAGGTGCGGCTCGCGTGGAGACCCCCGAGCAGGAGATCGTGCCGACAGGCGATGGCGGCTACCAGGTGGAATTCAGGCCTCGGCTGGCCTCCGAGGAAGCCAACGCGGCAATGTCGTTGGCCACCAATCTGGCGGTCGCTGACACGCTCTTCGCCGCTGGTACGGGGCTGTTCCGGGTGATGGCTGAGCCGGACGAACGCCATGTTCGCAGGCTGCGGATGACGGCGGGAGCGCTCGGGCTCGACTGGCCAGCACAGCTCAGTCTGCAGGACTTCACCCGCACCCTACGGGCCGGCGATTTCAAACACGCTGCGTTTCAGCTGGCGGTTCGACGAGCCGCAGGTGGCGCCGACTACGTTGGTTTCGAGCCCGGAGTTCGACCGTGGCATTCGGTGATGGCGGCTACCTACTGCCACACGACCGCGCCGCTGCGTCGTCTCGCTGATCGTTACGTCTTGCTGGCGGCACTTGCCGTCGGCAACGGTGAGCCGGTCCCCGAGGATGTCAGCGAGGCGTTTACCCGGCTGCCCAAAGTGATGGACGTTGCCGAATCTCGTGAGTCACGCGTTGAACGTTCCGTGATCGACCTCGTCGAAGCTGTGACCCTCGGCGCCCACGTCGGCGACCATTTCGAGGCGGTGGTGACCGATGAGGACGAGCGCGGCGCCCGTATCCAGTTGTGCGAAGTGGCCGTCGTCGCTCGGGTCAACGCCCGCAGAGTGCAGCCAGGAGATCGGCTGCAGGTGCGCCTCGATGCCGTCGACATCGAACGGCGCGAAGTGCGCTTCAGCCGCATTGGCTGAGCCTCTCGTCGGCTTACTCGAGAGCTGGTTTATAGCTCGGCGTCTCCCGTCGGCAGGATTGCATACACGTCTCCTGTCACGGCGCTGACGGTGTAGAGAGGTTGCCGTTGTCGTCTTGGGAGAGTGCGCTGCGCAGGGGATGGTGGTGCCGCGGCAGCGGACGCCGCCGGAGATGGAGCAGCCTTGGGTGTGGTCGTAGACGGCCAAGGGTGGGGTGGCTGGAGCAGCGATGGTGATCGAGGGTCGTCTGGATGGCGTGCAGCGACACGAACCCGTTCCAGGAGTCAGTGTGCATCCAGCGGCCCCCGTGCCGGGGAAGCAAGAGGTGACGAATAGCAGAGAAATTTATCCACTTGTGATGGTTCAGCTACCCACGGAGATCACGTAGATCGCACTGGTCACGCTGACGATGTAGACGTTGCCGTTGTTGTCTTGGGAGAGTGCGCTGGCGTAGGGGATGGTTGGGGTGTTGAAGGTGGTGGTGGTGCCGGGGGTGTTGTTGGTGTTGATGTGTAGGGCGTGGATTTTGCCGGTGCAGAAGTCGGTGTAGAGGTAGTGGCCGGTGAGTTGGGGGATGGTGGTGCCGCGGTAGCGGACGCCGCCGGAGATGGAGCAGCCTTGGGTGTGGTCGTAGACGGCCAAGGGTGGGGTGTGTTCGTCGATGGTGTTGTTGGGGTCGAAGGTGGTGAAACCTTCGTAGGCGCTCCAGCCGTAGTGGTCGGCTTTGCCGAGGTTGTCGTTTTGCCAGGCGACATTGATTTCTTCCCAGTTGTCTTGGCCGACGTCGGCGATCCAGAGGTCGCCGGTGGTGAGGTCGAAGTTGTAGCGCCAGGGGTTGCGGAATCCGCTTGACCAGATTTCGTCGGGGACGTTGGGGTTGTCGAGGTAGGGGTTGTCGGTGGGGATGCTGTAGGGGGTTGGTTCGTTGGGTGTTGGGTTGATGCGCAGCATTTTGCCGAGCAACGACGACATATCGATCTGGCTGGCAGGTGGCGGTGAATTGTCGGGAGTGCCGCCGTCGCCGAGACCGATGTACAGGTAGCCGTCGGGACCGAAGCGCAGGTTGCCGCCGACATGGTGGGCATCGACGCGGGCGAGGGTGAAGATGGTTCGACGATTGTCGACATCAAAGGTGCCATCCGCCAGCACCGGGTAGTAGACAATCTGGGTCGCGTTGTTGTCGTCGACAAGGCTGACGTAGGCCTGTTGGCCATCAGCGGAGAAGGCCAGGCCGAGCAGGCCGGTTTCTGATGCCGTGCCGAGCTCCTCTGCGGGAACTGTCAGCGCTAGCCGACCGGTCTGGGTGCCCTGCCCGAACGGCGGCTGAAAGATCATGATCGAGCCGTATTTGCCCGTGACGTAGATCTCGTCGGTGCCGTGGCGACCGGTGACGTCGAGGGCGCCGCCAACGTTGCCGATCTGCTGGAGTTCGATCAGGTCGGGGTCGAGCCCGCTCTCAGGCACGGTCGTCGTTGTGGGCGCACTCGTGGTTGTTGTCGCTGTGGTGGTGGTGGTGGTGGTGGGTGTTGTTGTGGTGCAGCGGTCGGTGGTGATGGTCAGGTTGTAGGCGATGAGGTCGTTGCTGGTGGGCGAGGTGTGGCCGTCGTAGAGGCTGGCGTGGCGGAGTTGCACGGTGCCGCCTTGGATTTGGGTTCCGGCCCAGCCGGTGAGTGATCCGTTGCTGAGGCCGCTGTAGTGGTTGCTGGGTGCGCCTTCGGCGGTGGTGTCGGGCAGGTCGGGGGTCAGTGTCGGGTTGTCTTGGGTGCCGATGCGGATGCCGAGTTGTTCGAAGGGTTCGTTGAGGCTGGCTCGATCGGGGGTGGTGCCCGGGGACTGGGCGTCGTAGGCGGTGTAGGCCACGGAGTACACGCTCAGGGTTTCATCGCCGGTCGGCGGAGGAATCGTGATCGAGGTGTTCAGGCTTGGCTGGTTGGCGTGTAACGCGGCGAACCCGGACCAGGAGAACGACTGCAACTGACAGCTTTGAGGTCCGCCGACGGGAGCGGTGGTTGTGGTTGCTGGCGCGGTGGTCGTCGTTGTGGGCGCACTCGTGGTTGTTGTCGCTGTGGTGGTGGTGGTGGTGGTGGTGGGTGTTGTTGTGGTGCAGCGGTCGGTGGTGATGGTCAGGTTGTAGGCGATGAGGTCGTTGCTGGTGGGCGAGGTGTGGCCGTAGAGGCTGGCGTGGCGGAGTTGCACGGTGCCGCCTTGGATTTGGGTTCCGGCCCAGCCGGTGAGTGATCCGTTGCTGAGGCCGCTGTAGTGGTTGCTGGGTGCGCCTTCGGCGGTGGTGTCGGGCAGGTCGGGGGTCAGTGTCGGGTTGTCTTGGGTGCCGATGCGGATGCCGAGTTGTTCGAAGGGTTCGTTGAGGCTGGCTCGATCGGGGGTGGTGCCCGGGGACTGGGCGTCGTAGGCGGTGTAGGCCACGGAGTACACGCTCAGGGTTTCATCGCCGGTCGGCGGAGGAATCGTGATCGAGGTGTTCAGGCTTGGCTGGTTGGCGTGTAGCGCGGCGAACCCGGACCAGGAGAACGACTGCAACTGACAGCTTTGAGGTCCGCCGACGGGAGCGGTGGTTGTGGTTGCTGGCGCGGTGGTCGTCGTTGTGGGCGCACTCGTGGTTGTTGTCGCTGCGGTGGTGGTGGTGGTGGTGGTGGTGGTGGTGGTGGGTGTTGTTGTGGTGCAGCGGTCGGTGGTGATGGTCAGGTTATAGGCGATGAGGTCGTTGCTGGTGGGCGAGGTGTGGCCGTAGAGGCTGGCGTGGCGGAGTTGCACGGTGCCGCCTTGGATTTGGGTTCCGGCCCAGCCGGTGAGTGATCCGTTGCTGAGGCCGCTGTAGTGGTTGCTGGGTGCGCCTTCGGCGGTGGTGTCGGGCAGGTCGGGGGTCAGTGTCGGGTTGTCTTGGGTGCCGATGCGGATGCCGAGTTGTTCGAAGGGTTCGTTGAGGCTGGCTCGATCGGGGGTGGTGCCCGGGGACTGGGCGTCGTAGGCGGTGTAGGCCACGGAGTACACGCTCAGGGTTTCATCGCCGGTCGGCGGAGGAATCGTGATCGAGGTGTTCAGGCTTGGCTGGTTGGCGTGTAGCGCGGCGAACCCGGACCAGGAGAACGACTGCAACTGACAGTCGGCGGCCAGCGCAACATCGTTCTGATTGGCGCCACCACTGAGGACGATCACCGCGACGGCGATCAACCAGCCCGTCATCAGCCGACCCATGAATGGACGCGTCGCCCGCTGTACCTGTATCACTGCAAACCGCCTCGCCTACGCCGAGTGCGACCCCTCGCTAGCTCACACTCAGTGGCAAGCTACCACGATGAGTCGCCGCGCAGCCTGAACTTCTCTGTTCTTGATGTCTCGCACCCAGCCGGGCGCCCTCGACACACCCCGCCGCGAAGTTCACCGAGCGGTCAAGGAAACGACCTCGCCCCCCGTGACGCTGACAGCGATTAGCTCACCCTCTGCGTCCTCGCGAATACTGGCCAAACCCGGCAGCTGGAACGCAAACTCGATCTCAATTCCAGTGTCCGAGCCATTCTCGTCGATCTGTCGCGCCCAGATCATGCCGCTGCAGTAGTCGCCGTAGACATACCATCCGTGCAGCTCGGGCATCGCCACGCCGCGATAGCGCACGCCACCGGTAATCGAACAACCGCGATCGCCGTGCTCATATTCGAATAGCGGGGCTAGCGCGCCACCTTCCGGTTGGTCGTCGTTGAATCGGTGGAAGCCCTCGAACGCGCTCCAACCAAAGTTGGCCCCACGCCCTCCTCCGAGCGCGGTGCTGGCGAGGTTGACCTCTTCCCATGACCCTTGGCCGACGTCGCCGATCCACAGGTCGCCATTGAGTCGGTCGAAGGAGAAGCGCCACGGGTTGCGCAAGCCGATCGACCAGATTTCGGCGCGAACCTCGTCATTACCGAGGAAGGGATTGTCCGCGGGAATCGAATAGGGCGCACCGTTGGAACTCGGGGTCGGATCGATGCGCAGCATCTTGCCAAGGAGCGACTCTGTATCGAGCGCAAAACGATCAGGATCGCCCGCCGAGCCGCCATCGCCCATGGCGATGTACAACATCGCGTCTGGGCCGATCGCCACTCCGCCCCCATTGTGGTTGTCGTAGGGCTGCGCGATGCTCAGCAACAATCGACGGGTGGCAGCGTCGAAGGAACCATCGGCGTCCATCGTGTATTCAGCGACTTCGCTGTCGCCCTCGGCATTGGTGCTGTTGATGTATGCCCTGGTGCCGTCAGCGGTGAACGTCAATCCGAGCAAGCCCTGCTCGCCGCCGGAGGAGACGTCACTGATCTCGAGCACTGTGCTCAGCGTTCCGTCGAGCCCACGCAACGTGATCGTGCCAGTCTGTGAGACGATATAAATCCCGGGCGTCCCGGCGCGTACGGCGACGTCGAGCGCAGCGGGTACCTCGGCGATCGTCGTCGGGTGCAGCGAGGTGGCGGACAATGCAACGGGCGCGCTCGGCTCGGCTGTGGCCAGCGGCACGGTCGTTTCGACTTCCGATGGTGAGGTGCTGTCGATCGGTGGCGTGGCTTCGGGAACGACGCTCGCGTTGGACGGAGTCGTCGGGGCAACCTCGGCAGATACCGACGGTCGGACAGCGGCCCGATCTGAGGCACAAGAGCCACTTATGGCGCCGAGCGCCACGAGTGCCCCGGTCAGCAATTGCCTCGTCATGGGGCCAGCCGGGCGAGACCCTCTTGGACCACGGTGATCGCCAATTTCCCGTCGCGAGTGAAGATCGCCCCGCCGGCCAGGCCGCGGGCCGAACCCGTGGAAATCGCACTTTGGTCGTAGAGCAACCAGTCATCGGCGCGGAACGGGCGATGAAACCACATCGCGTGATCGAGGCTGGCCATCTGCACCCCTGGCCGATCCCACTCCCAGCCAAAGGGCAATACGGTGGTATCGAGCAGCGTCAAATCACTGGCATAGGTGACGATGCAGGCGTGCAGCGTCGGGTCGTCTGGCAGCGTGCCATTGGCTCGCATCCACACCTTTTGTCCCGTCGCCAGGCGACCTGCCCGTTGCAACGGGCTGAGGTTGGTGTCGTTGTAGCGCACATCGATCGGCCGCGGCCGGTCGTACCATTGGGCAAACTGGTCCTTGAACGGCTCGACCTGAGCGCGGAAAATCGGGCAGTGAATCCGGATCGAGGAGATCCGTTGGCATCTGCAGTTGATGACTTGGGCCGTCCTCATGGATATGGAAGCTGGCCTGCAGGTTGAAGATCGCGCGGCCGTGCTGGATAGCGACCACGCGCCGGGTGGTGAAACTCTTGCCATCCCGAATGCGATCGACTTCATAGAGGATTGGCACTGTCGGATCGCCCGGTCGAAGGAAGTAGGCGTGCAAGGAATGGATCATCCGCTCGGAAGTGTCGACGGTGCGGGCGGCGGCAACCAGCGCCTGGCCAGCGACCTGGCCGCCAAAGACGCGCTGGCGATTTTCGTCAGGCGAGCGTCCGCGAAACAGGTTGACTTCGATCGGCTCGAGGTCAAGGAGCTTGACGAGGTCATCGAGGGCATCCTGCATCCGTCCATGTTGGCACGGGAGCAGCGAAATCGGACACGTTGAATTGCTAGCGTGACCAGCCCATGACCGAACTGTCGATCGATCCGCAACTTCGTATCCATGCCTTGGCGGCCAAAGGATTCATGCCCGCAGAAGAGGGTGACGCGCTCTATCGCGCCGCCGTCGATGCTGGCACGGCAGTCCCCGGTTTGACGTTTATCGAGATCGGGTCGTACTGCGGGCGATCGACGATCTGGCTCGGGGCCGCGGCTCGTCAGTGCTCCACTGTGCTGCTGGCCGTCGATCATCACCGCGGCTCGGAAGAGAATCAGGCCGGTTGGGAGCACCACGACGTGTCGGTCGTCGATCAGCGCATCGGTCGCATGGATACCCTGCCCACATTCCGCTCGGCGATCTACGACGCCGACCTGGAGGACTCGGTGATTGCTATCGTCGGGCAGTCATGGCGTGTCGCTGCCAATTGGGTTGGCCTGGCCGCGTTCGTCTTCATCGATGGTGGCCACGGCGCTGAACCGGCCCGCCAAGACTTTCTCGGATGGGCTCCCAAGGTCGCTCCCGGAGGCACGCTGGCGATCCACGACGTCTTTCCCGATCCGGCAGATGGCGGCAGACCGCCGTACGAGGACATCTACCTGCCGGCTCTCGAAGCCGGCTTTGAGTTGCATTCAGTGACCGGATCGCTGCGCATCCTCATCAAACCAGGCGTATCGGGCAGCCGTTGAGCCCCACCGGTTGCTAACTGAACCAGCGACGTCGTAGCATTAGCACTCGCACTCCTAGAGTGCTAATGCCCGTGCGGCAGCCCGCCGACTGGCGGGTGCCAGACAGTCACGTCACCACAACACATGGAGCTACCTCACATGAATCTCAAGCCGCTGGACGACCGCATTGTGGTCAAGCCCAACGAAGCCGAGCTCACCACCGCCTCGGGTCTCGTGATCCCCGACACCGCCAAGGAAAAGCCCCAGCAGGGCAGCGTTTTGGCCGTCGGTCCTGGCCGTTGGAGCGATGACAAGGGTGCGCACTCGCCACTCGACGTCAATGTCGGCGACACCGTTCTGTACAGCAAGTACGGCGGGACCGAGGTTACGGTCGACGGCCAGGATCTGTTAATCCTGACCAGCCGTGACGTCCTCGCCATCGTCGGCAAGTAAGGCGTCATCACATGGTAAAGGTTCTCAAATTTGATGACGAGGCGCGCCGCGCCCTCGAAGCCGGTGTGAATCG
The DNA here is from genome assembly GCA_963732585.1 of uncultured Acidimicrobiaceae bacterium. Taxonomy (GTDB): domain Bacteria; phylum Actinomycetota; class Acidimicrobiia; order Acidimicrobiales; family Ilumatobacteraceae; genus WLMZ01. The sequence continues at coordinate 409,318 of CAVSZY010000005.1, forward strand.
TTTGGCCGACACGGTCAAAGTCACACTCGGGCCAAAGGGTCGCAACGTCGTGCTCGACAAGAAGTTCGGTGCCCCAACCATCACCAATGACGGTGTGTCCATCGCGAAGGAAGTCGAACTCGACGATCCCTTCGAGAACATGGGTGCCCAATTGGTGAAGGAAGTGGCCACCAAGACCAACGACGTCGCTGGCGACGGTACGACGACGGCAACTGTGCTCGCTCAGGCGATGGTGCACCAAGGCATGCGCAACGTCGCTGCCGGCGCCAACCCGATGGGCCTCAAGCGCGGCATCGAGAAAGCTGTCGCTGCTGCTGTTGAGTCGATCAAGAGCCAGTCTCGCGAAGTCGACGACAAGGGCGATGTCGCTGCTGTCGCCACCATCTCGGCTGCCGACGCGTCGATTGGCGAAGTCATCGCCAATGCAATCGACAAGGTCGGCAAAGACGGTGTTGTCACCGTCGAGGAGAGCAACACGTTCGGTACCGAACTCGAGTTCACCGAGGGAATGCAGTTCGACAAGGGCTACCTCTCGCCCTACTTCGTCACCGACGCGGAGCGCCAGGAAGCGATTCTCGACGACGCCTACATTCTGATCAACAACGGCAAGATCTCCACCGTGCAGAACATGCTGCCGGCGTTGGAAGCCGTGATGAAGACCGGCAAGCCGTTGTTGATCATCGCCGAGGACATCGAGGGTGAAGCATTGGCGACCCTCGTCGTCAACAAGATCCGTGGCACCTTCAACTCGGCAGCTGTCAAGGCTCCGGGCTTCGGCGATCGTCGCAAGGCGATGCTGCAAGACATGGCGGTGCTCACCGGTGGTCAGGTGATCAGCGAAGAGGTTGGTCTCAAGCTCGACAACATCACCCTTGATCTGTTCGGCCGTGCCAAGCGCGTCATCATCACCAAGGACAACACGACGATTGTCGACGGTGCTGGCGACAGCGACGACGTCAAGGGTCGCGTCAACCAAATCAAGGCTGAGATCGACAACACCGACAGCGATTGGGATCGTGAGAAGCTGCAGGAGCGTCTGGCCAAGCTGGCCGGCGGCGTTGCGGTGATCAAGGTCGGCGCTGCTACCGAAGTCGAACTCAAGGAGAAGAAGCACCGCATCGAGGACGCCGTTTCGGCAACTCGTGCGGCGATCGAGGAAGGTGTCGTCGCCGGTGGCGGTACCGCCCTCGTTCGGTCCCGTGCCGCTGTCGCTGCGGTCGTCGCGTCGCTGGAAGGCGACGAGGCAACCGGTGCTCGTATCGTCTGGGAATCGCTGATTGCTCCGTTGAGCACGATCGCCAGCAATGCGGGCTTGCAGGGAGCGGTGATGGTTCAGGCCGTCGAGTCCGCGGAGGGCAACATCGGGTTGAACGCAGCAACTGGCGTCCTCGAGGACCTAGTCAAGGCCGGCATCATCGATCCGGCCAAGGTGACCCGCGCTGCGTTGCAAAACGCAGCGTCGATCGCCGCGCTGGTGCTCACCACCGAATGCCTCGTCGCCGACAAGCCAGAGAAGAAGTCGGCAATGCCTGCCGGCGGTGGCGGCGGCATGGGTGGTATGGGTGGCATGGGTGGCATGGGGATGATGTAAGTCATCCACCTGTCGCCGGTCGCAAGCCGCGCAACTCGTGTGAAAGGGACCCGGCTGACGCCGGGTCCCTTTCACGTTGTGGGGAACCCGGACTCTCGAAAGTCAAGAGATTCTCACGCTCCGTAGGTGATTGGATACATCGCGTTAGAGTGCCCGGCGGAGGTTATTCGAACGTGCGGAACCAGTTTGTATTTGGTGTCGCAGCGATCGCGCTCGGTGGGTTGAGCGGTTGCGGCGGCGAGAACGAGGACTCAGTGCTCTATCAGCCTGCACCGGCGGCCGACACCAGCGGTGTCGATGCACTGATCGAATCGAACGTGAGCGACGTGACGTTGGCGCCGATCAGCGGGCAGGACGAGGCTCGCTTCTTCGAGCTGACCAATCAAATGTCACAGCGCCTTGTTTCCGACGGGATGCCCGCTGACGTCACTTCCTGTGCTGTTGACATGATTACCACCGGCCTGCGATCGGGTGACCTCGATCCCGTCGACGTGCAGTCCTATGTGGCAGCGGGGACGGCGGCACCGGGCGCGCTCGGTGCCATGGTGGCCGAACTGTCGGCGCTCACGGAGTGCCAACCCTCGATGTAGCGAGCTGCGCCGGGCGTCGCGGCACCCGGTTTCCACGGCTAGCGTGGCCCTCCATGCCCGCATCTACAAAACGCCCATTTTGGATGCATCAGCTCGTCGAATATCTCATCGGCGCAGCGTTCATCGCCCAGGGCGTGCAGAGCCCGAAGCCGTTGATTCCCGTGGTGCTTGGCGGACTGGTGCTGGTCAACGCGGCAATCGCCGTCGGGCCAATGGCCGCCTACCGATTGATCGCTCCACCGGTGCATCGCCTGCTCGACTATGTTCTGATCGCCTTGATCGTGCTGGGTGCCGCCCTCGGACCTTCGCTCGACTCCTCGACGCGCATCATGCTGGCCATGTTCGCCGCGGCGATGGCGTTTGTCAGTTGGCAGAGTTCCTACGCAACGAAGGCTCGGTCTGCGCCGATCGCTCCGGGTGCGAACTCCGGGTCGGCCGATCGGATCGGGCGTATCGCTGGTCGCGCTGTCGGCTCGGGGGTCAATTCGTATCGGCGGCGGCGGCGGTGAACGAACCCGTTACCGCGTGGTAACTTTACGCACAGCGAGATGCCCGAACATAGCCGGGCTCGACGAAGGGAGTGACCGATGCGACGTTTACGTGCGGGTTTGATTGCAGGACTAGCGATTGCCACGGTGATCGGTACGCACGCTCAGGCGATCACCAACGATTATCAACCGGACACGGTTCATGATTTCGTCGGTTTGATGGTTGCGCTCGACGACCAGGGCGAGTTCTTGTGGCGCTGCTCAGGGTCGTTGCTCGATTCGACAACGCTGCTGACTGCGGGGCACTGCACCGACGCGCCAGCCGTTGCTGCCCGGGTGTATTTTCAGCAAGACGCTGGGGCCAACTTCGATGCGGTCTTGGGTAGCGACCCGGTGTCGGGCTATCCCGACGCCTGTCTCGACGCCTCGATGTGCCACGAGGCTTCGGTCATCGCCGACTACGGCTTCGACAACTTTGCCGGGTTCCCGAACACCCGAGATGCCGGGCTGGTCATCCTCGACACAGCGCATGTCCCAGCATCAGGGAACTATGGGTCACTCGCACCGGTGGGCACCCTCGACGCCTTGGCAACCGCCCGAGGCACCAAGGACACCACCTTCCTGGCGAGCGGATACGGGCTGTCTTACAGCAGCCCTGTCGGCGTGGTGTCATTTCGCAGCCGATTGATGGGCTACGGCAAGTTGACCAACCTCAACAGCAGAAACAATGACGGCTACAACGTGCAGACCAACGGCAACGGCACCGGTAACGGTGGCACCTGCTCCGGCGACTCTGGCGGCCCGGTCTTCTACCCGGCCGACAGCAATCAGATCGTCGCGGTGACATCGTTTGGGCTCAACCAATGGTGTCGTGGCACCGACTTCGGCTACCGGGTCGATCGCCAAGAGGTTCAGGATTGGATCGCGGCGATCAGCGGGTAAGCAGTTCAGCTGCGTTCTCCCTCTAGGGTGTGGGGCGTGTCGTTTGAACGCCCAACACCCGATATCAGCAAGCTGCAAACCGCCTGGCAGGAGTGGGAACGGGGAGAGGAAGCACCCGGCAAGGTGCTGTCCAACTTGAAGATGGCCGGTCTCGCCGAGTTGCTCAGCCAACTCGCGGAGAGCGGTTGGCAACCGTCGCTGTAGGCCTGTCGGTGTCGACCGATCGAGCACGGCGACCCGGGGGCGACCAGGTCGTGCCTCGCCCAGCGTCGTGGCGTGTGCTGCCAGCGCCGCCGTGGCTGCACAGCGACCCCGTTTCGTTGAGCGTGGAAGCGGTGACCGAAGCGGTGATCGCGGCCAAATTGGCCGACGATGCTGTCGAGGGCCTGGCAGCCGACGCTGCACCTGGTGCGAACCCGGCGGCCGTCTTGGTGGTGCTCCGTGACGGCGAGCGCGGCGCTGAGGTGCTGTTGACCAAACGATCGCGCCATCTGCGCCGCCACTCCGGAGAGATCAGCTTTCCCGGTGGTCGTCTGGACGAGAACGAAACGCCTCATCAAGCTGCGTTGCGCGAAGCTTTCGAGGAGGTCGGACTCGACCCGAGTGTCGTCGAGATCACGTCCACACTGACGCCGCTGGTCACCTTCGTTGACCGCAGTTACGTCGTGCCGTTGCTCGCTCGCCTGACCGCCGACCCGTTGACCCTGCAGGCGGCCGCCGACGAGGTCGAGCGCATTCTGTGGGTACCGATTTGCGACCTGGCTCGCGCTGACACCTATCGGGCCGAGGCGTGGGAGCTGCGACCCGTCGAGTACCCGATCCATTTCTTCGAACTCGACGACGAAACGATCTGGGGCGCGACGGGCCGCATGCTCTTTGAACTCGTCGATGTTGTCTACGGGCCGCCAGCGATGCGCACGGCGTTGTAGAAGGTGTAGGCCCAGCCGTAGCACGTCGGCCGTTCCAGCAGGCTGCGAGGCGCACAGCTGGCCTTCATGTCGGCGAGCATCTGAGTATCGATTCGTCGTCGGCTAGTGGCATTCCAATAGTCGACGCCGTAGCGCCGTTCGAGCAGCTGGGCGTTGCGATAACCGAAGTCGTGCCGACGACAGGAGTCGGTGAAGTTGAACGATCGACCGGTGTTGCCAACCAGCGGTGCCGAACAGAAGTCGGTGGTCCAATCGTTCCACGTGTCGCCGCCGTTTGAGGTTTTGGCCGTAGCGATGAACACCGACATCGGCGTCGAGTAGAGCATTTTCTCGACGAACGCCTGGTCGCTAGCCAAGCTGTGTTCAGCTGCCGAAACGGGCTGCAGGGCCGATAGTGAGACAGTCAGCAAACTCGTGACTGCGACGAGGACACGGACGTAACGCCGCATTGTGCCCCCTCGGGTTGTGCCGGCGATGAAACTCGGCGGCGGGTCGTAGTCAAGCGGCTTGACAGCACCTTGACAACCGCGCCCGGACATCTGCTTACCGCCCTTGCGTCGTGACGGACGTCGCCATCGCCTTGTCGCGGGCTTTCACCGAACGGGTCACCCGCCAGCCGATGAAGCTCAACCCGGCGGCCATCGTCGCAAAGACCGCGTACTGCATCGTCCCGCCCCGATCACCTGACTCCTGTGGTTCGGTGCCACAGCCAGGCTTTGGATTGAAATTGCCGATGCAGTCGTCGAGATTCTTCTCCGTGTCGAGGAAGTCGTTGTCGATCGTCGTCGTCGGTACCGCCTCGGGGACGGTGGCCTCGGAGCCGACGGAGGCGGGACCGGCCAACACCGCATGGCCCGATTGGGTCGCACACCACGCGGCAACAGCGAAGATCACGATCGACAGGGCACGCTTCATGCACTCATCGTCGCACCTTGTGGCCTGCCAATGCCAGCGGGCTAGCATCGGACACTTGACTCACGACGCTTCGAACAGGCGCATCGACACCGTTTTGGTGGTCGATTTCGGCGCCCAATACGCCCAACTCATCGCCCGGCGTGTCCGCGAGCTGAACGTTTATAGCGAAATCGTTTCGCATCGGCTGTCGGCCGCAGAGTTGGCTGCTCGTCAGCCGACAGCGATCATCCTGTCTGGCGGGCCCAAGAGCGTGCACGTCGACGGCGCGCCGTCGCTCGATCCGGCGATCTACGACCTCGGTATCCCCGTGCTCGGCATCTGCTACGGGGCGCAGCTGATCGCCCAGCAACTCGGCGGTGAGGTCGGGCGTGGGATGCGCGGCGAGTATGGCCGCGCGCGATTGACGGTCGGGCTGACGCCATCGGCGCTGTTATACGACCTACCCACCGAGCACGACGTCTGGATGAGCCATTTCGACGCCGTCGTGCGCCCTCCAGAGGGCTTTGTGGCCACGGCATCGACGCCTGATGCGCCCGTCGCCGTGTTGGAGAGCGCCGAGCGCAACATCTGGGGTGTGCAGTTCCATCCCGAGGTCGTCCACTCGCCGTTCGGCATGGAGGTGCTGCGCCGTTTCCTGCATGAGATCGTCGGTTGTCGCGGATCGTGGACGATGGGCTCGGTGATCGATGAGCAAACCGAGTTGATTCGCAGCCAGGTTGGGTCCGCGCGGGTGATCTGCGCGATGAGCGGCGGGGTTGACTCGGCGGTCGCTGCGGCGCTGGTCCATAAGGCGATCGGTCATCAGCTGACCTGTATCTATGTCGACACGGGGCTGATGCGCAAGGGTGAATCGGAGCAGGTCGTCGAGACGTTTCGTCGCAACCTGGGCATCGAGTTGATCCACGTCGATGCCGGCCAGCGCTACTTCGAACGCCTCGCCGGAGTCAGCGAGCCGGAAACGAAACGCAAGATCATCGGTGAGCTGTTTGTGCGCATTTTCGAGGAACACACCGGTGGGCTGAGCGATGCTGAGTATCTGGTTCAGGGCACGCTGTACCCGGATGTCATCGAGAGCGGCGGCGCCGACGGAACGGCAGCGGTGATCAAGAGCCATCACAACGTCGGCGGCCTGCCGCCGGACATGACCTTGAAGTTGATCGAACCGCTGCGTTCGCTGTTCAAAGATGAGGTTCGACGCCTCGGTACCGAGCTCGGTCTGCCCGACGAGATCGTCTGGCGCCAACCGTTCCCTGGCCCCGGCCTTGGGGTGCGCATCATCGGCGAAGTCACCCCGCCGAAGGTTGCGATGCTGCAGGAAGCTGATGCCATCGTGCGCCAGGAGATTCGTCGCGCCGGACTAGAACGCGAGATCTGGCAGGCGTTTGCGGTGCTCGCCGATATTCGTTCGGTTGGGGTGATGGGTGATGAACGCACCTACGAGAATCCGATCATTATTCGCGCCGTGACCAGCGACGATGCCATGACTGCGGATTGGGCCCGCCTGCCTTACGACCTGCTCGAACTGATGTCGAGCCGGATCATCAACGAGGTCAAGGGCATCAACCGGGTGGTCTACGACGTGACCTCCAAGCCACCGGGCACCATCGAGTGGGAGTAGGGCCGAGGTCTCGGCGCCCGCAGGTTTCTGCACTGTCAGCGTTGATCTTGACAACGTTTCCCGAACCGTTCGCAATGCAACCGTAATAATTGGTAGGGTAGGGCATCATGCGTCGAGGACATCAGGGCCCACAAGCGGGAGGCCGACTACGCCGACTCAGCCGAACCGGTCTGATCGCTGTTGCCTGCCTGTCGTTCGGGTCATTCGCTGTCGCCCCTGTCGTCGCCACCGTCGACCAGCAAGAACAAGAAGTGCGTCGTGTCGTCGCCGAGCTGGAGAAGATGCACGAACGGATCGACCAGTTCGTCGAGCAGCACGTGCAAGCGCTCGAGCGCAAGGCCGAACTCGACGCGCAGATCGGTGACTCTCAGGTCAGAGTTGCCGAGCAAGAACTCGAGCTCCAGCAGATCATCGGCCAGCTCGGCGATGTCGCCGTGCAAAAGTTCGTCGACGGCGACAACTCGGCGCTCGGCCCGCTGTTCACCGATCCGACCGACCTCGGCGACGGGTTGCAGCGTGATCACCTGACGCGGGTAGCGCTGAATGCCGGCTCGGCGACAACCGATGATTACGAAGGACTGCTGAAAGGTCTCAACGAGGAACGCCAGCGACTGCAACAGGCGCAGACCGATGTGGTCGCTGTGGCCGAAGCGGCCGAGCAACACCGCCTGCAGGCCGAAGCTGCCAAGGTCGAGCTCGAGCAGCGCTTGCTGCAGGAAAAGTCACGTCTCGGCGACCTGATCGAGCAGGAAGAGCAGCGTCAGATCGCCGCCGCACAAGCCGAGTATGAGCAGCAGGTTCAAGCCCGTCAGGCGCAGTTGGCTGCGGCAGCGGCGTCGGTTAGCTCCTCCAGTGGCAACGGCGGCGGCAACTCCACCTCGTCGGGGTCCTCGTCGGCTGTCGGCACCTCGAGTTCTGGCTCCTCCTCGTCTGGCTCCGGCGCTGCCGCGGCAGCGGTAGCCCCCCAGCCTCAAGCCCAGGCTCCGGTGGCGCAAGCGGTCAACAACCCTCCGCCGGTATCCGGTGGCGCTGGGGTAGCGGTCAACGCGGCAATGGCCCAGATCGGAACACCGTACCGCTACGCCACGTCGTCGCCGGGTGTTGCCTTCGATTGCTCCGGGCTGACGATGTACGCCTGGGGTGCTGCGGGCGTTGGCCTGCCGCACCAATCGGCTCGGCAATTCGCTTCGGTGCCACACGTCGATAAAACCGATGCTCAGCCTGGCGACCTGATCTTCTATTACAGCCCGATCAGCCACGTCGGCATCTACCTTGGCGGTGGCCAATTGGTTCACGCCCCGGCAACGGGCGACCGTGTCAAGGTCTCGGCTGTCAACTGGAGCAAAGTCGTCGGTGTCGGCCGACCTGGCTAAGCACTGATGCCCAGCGTTGTTCTGGTCAACCCTGAAATCGCCGCCAACACCGGCAATATCGTTCGGCTGTGCGCCAACGCCGGAATCACGCTTCATCTCGTTGAGCCGTTGGGCTTCTCGATGGAAGACCGCTTGTTACGCCGAGCCGGACTCGACTATCACGACCTGGCTTCGGTGCGCGTTCACCCAGACCTCGCCGAGTGCTGTGTCGAGGTTGGCAATGTTCGACGGTTTGCGTTTAGCTCGAGGGCGACCCGGCGCTATGACGAAGTGGCGTACGCGGCGGACGATGTCTTCGTCTTTGGCGCAGAGCGCGCAGGCCTGAGCGACAGTGACATCGATGCCCTGGCCCCGGTCGAGCCGCTGACGATTCCGATGATGCCCGGCAACCGCAGCCTGAACCTGGCCAACGCCGTCGCCATCGTCGTCTACGAGGCGTGGCGACAACGAGAGTTTGCTGGCCATGGGGCGCCGAGCGATCCGCGGCAGGGACTGAGCAGCGAGACGTTGCGTTCATCGCCGTTTGACAGTTGATCAGTCGATCGCCCACGCGGCGCGACGAGCTTCGAGCACCGCTTCGAGGATGGTGCGTGGTGCCACACAGTCGCCGACCTGCGCTGCGGCCCCGCTGAGCGGTGGCGTCGGCAGCCGAAAGCCGCAGTCGACGACAGCCGCACACGCGATGGTGCGCTGGACACCGCTGTAACGGTCCTCGACGACGACGTGGCCATCGTTCACCGTGCGCAGCAGCGTGCGTCGCTCGATGGTCACGCCGCGTTGGGCCAGGCGTACGTTCGCCGGAGCGAGGTCGCCGCTGCGGCTCAGCTCATTGCCAGCGATGTTGTCCTGGGTGATCAGGACGGCCCGCTCACCGAATTGTTCGGCGAGTGCCACGGCGATCGGGCCGCCGATCGGGTCGTATAACACGACCGTGCCGTGCTGCGGCAATGGCCGACTGCCGTCATGAACGGCGACGACATCGATGATCTGCTGCTCGGCGTCGGCGGCAACGCTGTAGCCTCGCTCGCCCGGGAGTGAACCTGTCGCCTGAATGAGCACATCGGCCTGGCGGCCGTCGACGGGGTCGCAGCGCAACTCGACGGTGACACCGAGTCGTTCGTTCTCGCGTTGCAGCCAGTCGATCAGGGCTCGGCCGGGCCCGGCGAGCGCAGCAACGCCGCCAAGCTGGCCGGATCGCTCGCGAATGTGGACTCGGTGCCCACGCGTCGCCGCCACTCGAGCGGCCTCCAACCCGGCGACGCCACCGCCAAGAATGATGACCGACCGCTGCCGGCGCGCAGGGGCGTACCAGTTCGGATCATCGCGTTCGTGCCCGCTCGAGGGCTCGCCGATACAGCTCACCAGCGGGTTACGGGCATCGCGCACCTGGCAGGTCTGGTTGCACAACACGCACGGGCGAATGCGCTCGGCCTCGCCGCGGGCGAGTTTGGCGACCAGCTGCGGATCGGCGATCTGCGCCCTGGTCATCTCCGCCGCGTCGCAGATCCCGTCGACGACGGCCCGCTCGGCCATGGCAACATCGATGATCGACCCTTGGCACACAACCACCAGCCCAGGGCGCGCCGCGCGCGCTGCTTGACCGACCGCCTGCGTGAGTTCGAGGTTGAATCCCTGCGGTTCGTGGAAGTCGGGTCTCGTCTTGTCGCTGCTGAAAATCGAGCCGCGAACGACGACGAGATAATCGATTCCTTCGGCGGCGAGCGCGGCGGCGATGTCGGCGGCTGCCTGCGGGGTGATCCCGGCCCACGGTGCCAACTCATCGCACGACAAACGCAGCCCAACGATGTTGGACGCACCGACGCCGACACGGCAAGCGGCGATGACTTGACGGGCGAGCAGCAGGCGATCCTGTCCCCATTCGTCGCCTCGATGGTTGGTCAAGCCCGAGAGAAACTGTCGAACCAGGCTGTGTTGACCGGCGTTGATCTCCACGCCGTGGCACCCTGCCTCGGCGGCGCCCGCGGCGGCCGCTCCGAAGCCAGCGATGACTGCGGCAATGTCGTCAGGCTCCATCCATTTCGGCACCTCGCGCGAGTTGACCTCTGGGACCGATGACGGCGCCCACAGCTCGCGCTGGTGATAGGCGGAAGACCCTTGCCCGCCGGCATGGTCGAGGCTGGCGATGACCAGCGAGCCGTGCGGCCGACAACGCTCGACGAGTTGCGACCAGCCGCTCTGCGCAGTGCTGGCCCGCGGTGCCCGTTCGTACGGCCAGTCGCTGTCGTGGACACTGGCGCCCTCGGCGACGATCACACCGCAGCCGCCCGCGGCGCGGGCCGCCAAATATTCCACCCAGCGCGGCCCCAGTGAACGATCCGGGACCGCCAAGTTGGTGACGTGGGGTCCAAAGATCAGGCGATTTGGGGCCGTGTGTGGCCCGAGAGGAAGTGGTTCCAGCAAGCGCATTCGATCAGCGATTGTTGTGGTTGTCGGTACTCATCGACAACTCCTGGCGATTGATCAGCCGTTTGATGTTCGACAGATGTTTGCCGAGCACGATGATGCCGAGGGCGATGATCGCCACGATTTCCCACCCCGGCGAGCCATCGATTCCGGCACCGATGGGCAGCAGGACAATGATCAACATGGAGGCCAACGAGGCTTTGCCCGTCAACCGGCTGGCGACGAACCAGGTGGCCAACAGCACGCAAGCGACCAGCGGATGCATGACGAACATCGCCCCGCCGACGGTGGCCACGCCCTTGCCGCCACGAAATCGACGCGTCGCCGGGTACATATGACCGAACGCCGCCGCGGCGATACAGGCATAGCCTGTGGCCCGCGAGTCGAGTCCCAACCCGAGTGCAGCCGAGATCGCGCCCTTCGCGGCATCGAGAGCGAAGACCACCACACCGTGCTGCCAGCCGAGCACCCTGCTGACGTTCGACGCCCCCGGGTTACCGGATCCCTCTTTGGTGATGTCGACGCCTTTGGCCCGCGCAACGATCAGCGCGCTGGGAAACGTGCCCAACGTGTAGCACAACGGAATGAGCAGTATCGCAATCCACGACACGGTTGCCCCTTTCCGCGACTCGGCCCCGGCGTCTCGACGCCGTTTAGCACGTAGAGATCAATTGACCACGAACCTTAACCGTCCGGCTGTGATCCATGGCAGGTTTCGGGGTCAATGAGACATTGACGCCTTCGAGGAGTGTGCTGGCGTGGCCGGTGACGCATTCCGGGTCGGGCCCATCGAGTGGGATGCCGGTGAAGAACTTTGCCGCCATGCAGCCGCCCTGGCAGGCGTCGTAGCTGCCGCAGCTGCCGCACACGCCAGCCGATTGCGGCTCGCGCAGGTCGCGGAACAATGTGCTCTGCTTCCACACCTCGCCAAAGCCACCCGGCGCGCGTACCGAGCCGGCCTTGAACTGTTCGTGAATCACAAATGGGCAGGCGTAGACGTCGCCGATCGGGTCGATCAGGCAGACGACTCGACCGGCGCCGCACATGTTCAGGCCAGGCAACGATTCGCCGAAGGCATTGAGGTGGAAGAACGAGTCGCCGGTGAGCACGTTTTCGCCATGGGCCAAGAGCCACTTGTAGATCTGCATCTGCTGGGCATCGGTGGGATGCAACTCGTGCCACGTATCGGCGCCGCGCCCCGACGGACGCAAACGGGTGATGCGCAGCTGCGCACCGTAACTATCGGCCAACCGTTTGAACTCGTCGAGTTGGTCGACGTTATGGCGAGTGACGACGACGCTGATCTTGAACGGCCCGAATCCAGCGTCGCGCAGATTGTTCATTGCCGCGATCGCCATCGCATGGCTGCCTGCGCCGCGCACGGCGTCGTTGGTAGCCGCGTCGGTGCCATCGAGGCTGATCTGAACATCGAGATAGTCCATCGATGCCAAGCGTTTGGCAGCATCTGCGTCGATGTAGGCACCATTGGTCGAGAACTTGACGCCGATGCCGCAACCGATGGCGTAGTCGACGACCTCGAAGAAATCCTTGCGCACCATCGGCTCGCCGCCGCCGATGTTGATGTAGAAGACCTGGAGCTCGGCGAGCTGATCGAGGACCGCTTTGGCCTCGGCGGTGGACAGCTCCCACGGGTCGCGCCGCCCGGAGGACGACAGGCAATGCACGCACTGCAGATTGCAGGCGTAGGTCAGTTCCCAGGTGAGGCAGATCGGGGCATCGAGTCCGCCTTTGAGCTGGGCAACAAGCGTTTCAGCGCTCACGAATGATCTCCGATGTGTGTAGCGAGTTCAGGGCGCTAGCGAATGCTGGCCAACGGGTTTCGGCGATCTCGCACTGGCGTAAGGCGTCGCCGACCGTCGGGTGGGATCCAAGTTGGCGAACGACTCGAACGATGTCGACGTTCTTGAGGAACACCAGTCGCCGGTTTCCGTAGTGGTAGGCGAGAGCGCCAAACGGCTCGGGGCGCAAGGCGACCTGAGGGTGGAGCTCGTACGAACCGCTCAACAGCTCAGTAGACACCACACATACCGTCGATTGAGATCTCTTCGATCAGCTGCTCGTCGTCGACGAGCACTTCGGCAACCTCATCTTGTGTTTCGACGGTGATGTCATCCATTGCAACTCCTTTTCGCCGCTGGCGTTGGTCGCACGCTAGGGCACGCCGACCGTCAGTGCCAACACCGCGCCCCCGGTAAATATTTCTGCCGTTGGGTCCGGCGCGGCGAAGCCAGCGGAACCGTGTAGCACCCCCTCGCTATGGTGATGCAATGGCCGATCACGAGGTGCTTTCGCAGTTTGCGCCAGCGGTTCGCGCCTGGTTTTCGCTCTCCTTTCCAGAACCGACCAACGCCCAGGTGCGCGGCTGGCCGGCGATCGGTGCTCGTCAACACACCCTGATCTGCGCTCCGACGGGCAGCGGCAAGACCCTGACCGCCTTCCTGTCGTCGATCGATCGTCTGGTCACCACGCCACCACCCGACGCCAAGGCGCGCACGCGGGTGTTGTATATCTCTCCGCTTCGTGCCCTGGCCTTCGACGTCGAAAAGAATCTGCGCTCACCGTTGATGGGCATTCGTCTGGCCGCCGAGCGCCTCGGCGAGCAGTTCGTCGAGCCGATTGTTGCCATGCGCACCGGCGATACCAGCTCGCGTGACCGCCAGGCGCTGATCCGTCGGCCGCCAGATCTACTGATCACCACGCCAGAGAGCCTGTACTTGATGCTCACCTCGTCGGCGGCAGCGACCCTGGCTAACGTCGACACGGTGATCATCGACGAGATCCACGCGATGGCGGCAACCAAACGCGGTGCCCACCTGATGCTCTCGTTGGAACGTTTGGAAGAGATCACCGCCTCGCCACCGCAACGGATCGGCTTGTCGGCAACGCAGCGGCCCTTGGAGGAGATCGCTCGTTTCCTCGGTGGATTCCAACCCCAGGGTGGGCAACGCCAAGTGGCGATCATCGATGCCGGTATCCGCAAGCCGATGGAGGTCGAGGTCGTCGTCCCTGTCGAAGACATGGGCAATTTGCCCGCAGCCAGCGACCGTCAACAGCCTGGGTTCGATACGTCGCAGCGGGCCAGCATCTGGCCGAGTATCTATCCGCGGGTCCTGGAATTGGTGCTCGCCCATCGCAGCACGATCATTTTCTGCAATGCCCGTCGCCAGGCTGAACGGCTTGCGGCACGCCTCAACGAAGCCGCCGAGGAAGCTGGCATCGGGGTCGATCCGCAGACCGGCATCGTCAGCGAGGAGTTGGTCAAAGCCCACCACGGGTCGCTGGCCCGCGAGCAACGGGTGGTGATCGAAGATCAGCTCAAGCGCGGGCAATTGCGCGCCATTGTGGCCACCAGCAGCCTTGAGCTGGGCATCGACATGGGTGCGGTCGATCTCGTCATCCAGATCGAGTCGCCGGGTTCGGTGAGCCGTGGTATGCAGCGCATCGGTCGCGCCGGTCACCAGGTCGGGGAGCCGAGCCGCGGCAAATTGTTCCCCAAGCACCGTGGCGACCTGCTGGAAGCCGCGGTGGTGACGCGGCGGATGATCGATGGCGACATCGAGTCGACGCGCTATCTACGCAACCCGCTCGACGTTCTGGCGCAACAGATCGTCGCCCACCTCGCCCAATCCGCAGGCGACGTCGCCGTCGAGTCGTTGGTGGCAATGGTGCGTCGTTGCGCGTGCTTCGCCGACATCTCCGACGACCTCGTCCACAACCTGCTCGATTTGCTCAGCGGGCGGTATCCCAGCGAAGAGTTCGGTGAACTGCGACCGCGGATCGTCTGGGATCGTGTCGCTGGCACGGTGCGCGCCCGCGATGGCGCCAAACGCTTGGCGGTGACCAGCGGCGGCACCATCCCCGATCGCGGACTCTTCGGTGTCTTTCTTCCCGATGGCACCCGCGTCGGCGAATTGGACGAGGAGATGGTCTACGAGTCACGGCCCGGCGAGACGTTCATCCTCGGGGCCTCGACGTGGCGCATCGAAGACATCACCTTCGAACGGGTGACGGTCACGCCGGCGCCCGGTCAGCCGGGCAAGATGCCCTTCTGGCACGGCGATCGGCCCGGCCGCCCGCTCGAGCTGGGCCGGGCGCTGGGGGCCTTCCAGCGAGAAATGCGTGGCGCCCTCCCCGAAGCCGCCGTCGAGCGCCTGCTGGCCGAGTTCGCGCTCGATGCGTTTGCCGCCAACAATGTGGTCGCTTATCTCGCTGAACAGGCGGCGAGCACCGGCGTCGTTCCCGACGACCGGACGATTGTCATTGAACGGTTCCGTGACGAAATCGGCGACTGGCGGGTGTGCATCTTGTCGCCGTTCGGCACCCCGGTGCATGCGCCATGGGCGATGGCCATCGAGCACCGCCTCGCCGAACGGCACGGCATGCAGATAGAGACGATGTGGGGTGACGACGGCATCGTTATTCGCTTGCCGGAAGCGATCGATCAGCTGCCGTTGGAAGAACTCTTGATCGAACCAGAGGAGATCGACGAGATTCTGCTCTCGACGTTGCCGCAGACGGCGTTGTTCTCCGCTCGTTTCCGAGAATGCCGCGGCCAGGGCACTGTTGTTGCCGCGTCGGCGGCCCGATCGGCGCACACCGCTCTGGCAGCAACGTCAGCGCGCTGCCGATCTGCTGGCGGTCGCGGCGAAGTACCCGAGCTTTCCTATCCTGTTGGAAACGAGTCGTGAGTGCTTTCAAGATGTGTTCGATGTGCCCGCGCTGCGCGAGGTGCTCGGTCAATTGCGTAGCCGCACAATTCGCACCGTCAGCGTCGACACGCCGCGGGCCTCGCCGTTTGCCCAGAGTCTGCTGTTCAACTGGATCGCGGCCTATATGTACGAGGGCGACACGCCGCTCGCCGAACGCCGGGCAGCGGCGCTGTCGCTCGACCGCGACTTGTTGCGCGACCTTCTCGGAGCCGAGGAGCTGCGCGAGCTGCTCGACCCAGGGGTGTTGGCCGACGTCGAGCTCGATCTCCAATCGCTGTCTACCCACCGCCGAGCGCGCACCGCCGACGAGCTGCACGACGTCTTGCGGCGAGTCGGTGACCTCAGCCTTGCCGAGATCGATCTGCGCTGCGATGGACCGTCGGGGGATTGGCTCGAGTCGCTGATCGCCGCCCGCCAAGCGATCGAGCTCTATGTCAACGGCGAACAGCGGTTCGTGGTCGCGGCCGATGCAGCGCGCGTATCGCGATGCGCTGGGCTGTGCCCTGCCACTTGGTCTGCCAGCAGCCTTCACCGATCCCGTTGCCCGACCGTTGGAGGAGCTGCTGTTGCGTTTCGCACGCACGCATGGTCCCTTCCTGGCCCTCGACGCGGCCCGCCGTTTTGGTCTCTCGGTGGAACGGATCGCGGTCGTGCTCAATGTGCTCGCCGAAGAAGGGCATCTCGTGCTCGGCGAGTTCCGCCCCGATGGAACCACCCGCGAGTGGTGTCACGAAGATGTCCTTGGTCAGTTGCGTCGGCGCTCGTTGGCCGTGTTGCGACGAGAGATCGAGCCCGTCAGCCAGCGCACGCTCGGTCGCTTTCTTCCTGCCTGGCACGGCTGCGTCGAGCCAGCGCGCGGGCTCGAGGCGGTCGTCGATGCTCTCGGCGTTTTGCAGGGCGCCGCGCTGGTCGCCTCGACGCTGGAATCGGAACTGCTGAACGTGCGCATCCAGCATTACCGTGCCGCCGATCTCGATCAGCTGTGTACCAGCGGCGAGGTGGTCTGGATCGGTGCCGGCGCTCTCGGTGCCAACGATGGGCGCGTACGCCTGTTTTTTGCTGATCAGCTCGCCCAATTGGCCTCCACCCTCGAACCGGCAGAACCGCCAAGCGGCGCCGTGCACGATCAGTTGCGGGCCTGCCTTGGCGGGCAAGGGGCAAGCTTCTGGGGCCAACTGCGCAGTGCCGTCAGCGACGCCACCGACAACGAGTTGCTCACCGCGCTGTGGGATCTGGTGTGGGCCGGCGAGGTCACCAACGATTCCCTGGCGCCGTTGCGCGCCTATGTCAGCGGTGCCAGTCGGCGAAGCGCCAAGGCAGCAGCGACCCGCGGCCGGCCGCGGCCCGGTCGCCTGACGCGGCTCGGGCCGCCAGCCGGAGCCGGCCGATGGAGCCTGGTGGCCCCGTTGTTGGCGACGAAGGTGGCCACCACACAAGCACTGCATGGTCTTGCCCTGCAGCTACTCGAACGTCATGGCGTGGTCACCCGCGAGGCGGTCAATGCCGAAGGCGTCGTCGGTGGCTTCAGCGCTGTGTACGGCGTGCTCAAGGTGTTGGAAGAGCGCGGCCATACCCGTCGCGGCTATTTCATCGAGGGCCTGGGTGCTGCCCAGTTCGCACTCCCCGGGGCGATCGATCGTCTGCGCTCGATGCGTGACGAACGCAGCGACCACGACGACGTCCCAACCATGGCCTCTCCACTCGTGCTGGCGGCAACGGATCCGGCGCAGCCCTATGGGTCGACGTTGTCATGGCCCGATACGTCCGGCCGGCCGGCGCGTTCGGCTGCGGCGTGGGTTGTGCTCGCCGACGGCGAGCCACTGATCTGGATCGATCGTCGCAGCGGCAATCTCATCGTCTTCCCGGCCGGTGTCGGCAACCTTGGTTGGGCCGCGGCGCTAGCGGCGCGTTGCGACGGACGTCCGCTTCGCAGCATCGAGGTTCGCAAGCTCGACGGCGCCGCGCCACCCCCCGACGGTCCGGTCGCCGAGGCGTTGCGCCAGGCGGGATTTGTCGACGGTTATCGCGGCTTCGTCAAACGTCTCTGACGGCTAGAACTCGCCGCCCGCACGATGGGTGGCGCGCAAGCCAGCCCAGGCCAGGTCGCTGACTTGTTGAGCAATGAGGTCCGGATCAAAGGCCTCACCGAGTTCGACGAGCCGATGGCTGACGCCCTCTGCCAAGCCGACCAGGCCGTAGGCCAGCGTCCGCTGGTGCTCGGCATCGATGTCGGCGGCGATCAGCGGCTTGATCGCCTCGGCGACCTCGGCGGTCACGCGGCGCACGGCTTCGGTGAATTCGGCATCGCGCTGCGCGCTGCCGAACAACAGCAAGAAGGCGTCGTGATCGCTGGACACCCAATGGAAGTAGGCCTTGAAGCCGAGTTGGGTCTGTTCCTTGCCGCTCGCCGCGCCGGCGGTCGCTTTGGCGATCGCCGTTAACAGGCGCGAGCCAACTTCCTCCAGCAGGGCCAAATAGAGGTCTCGCTTGGAGTCGAAATGCTGGTAGAGCACAGGTTTCGTTACTCCTGCAGCATCGGCGACGTCGTTCATCGCCGTGCCGTGAAAGCCCTGACGACCGAAAATCTGCAGGGCGACATCGAGCAGTTGCTCGCGTCGGGCAGCGGCGGGGAGGCGGGTCGACATAGGAGTTACCAAAGAGTAACCGCAGCGGGGGTCGATTTGTCTAGGAATAACGGTCCTGCAGGCCGCTGCGACTGTTGGAATGCGGTTTAGATGCCGCGCTGGCGGTCGTCGCGCTCGGCGGCCTTGACGGCGTAACCGATGACGATCGCCGGGGCGAGCAACAGCGAGCCGACGATCATCGAGGCGGTGATCACCGTCACCTTGCCGTCGGTGAACTCGGTAGCAAGGGCGATGAAGAAGACCACGATGGCGACGAGGAACAAGGCGTAGCCGAGCCGCGTTGCATAGCCATTCCAGCGGGCGATCTGCCGCCGTCGCAGGCGAACGGGATCGTCGCTCATATCGCCGCCGGCAGCAACCGGTTGACGTTCTCGTAGAAGAAGTAGAGCAACACGACGCAGGGCACGACGGCGACGATCACGCCGACCCACGTGCGGCGGACCCGCTTGGCCAGGCGATAACAGGCCCACCACAACAACAACAGTCCAGCGCCCCAGGCGGCGACGTGCGGCCATGCCGCGTTGTCGGCGAACCACCCCTGGCTGAAGGCGTCAGCCTCGGTATCGAAGCCCGCCGCCGCAGCGGTGTTGGCGTCGTCCTCGATCTCCTCGGGTGCCGGGCTGCCGACCTCGACACCAGGGGCGATCGTCACCGGCACCGGCACGCCATCGGTGCCGATCGTGGTCGCCAGCGGTGGTTCCTCGACGGGCAGTTCGTCCTCTGCTGTCGGCTGGAAATCCTGCCCATAGTTGATCGTCGCCTCACCGACAGGGGAGGATCGGGTCGTCACCAGGTCGGCGTAGGTGATCAGACGGTGGCTGGCGGTACCGATCGGAGTGCACGTCACCAGCGTCAGTGTTGCCTTGTTCGGATCGGAGTTGGTGACGACGAAGTAGTCGGCCTTGCTGACCACTTCCGAGGCAGTGACCTGATACAGGTAGACATCGCCGAGGATCGTCGTGATCTCGATCGCATCCCCCGCCTGCAGCTCATCGATGTGTAGGAACGGGCTGCCGTAGGTGGTGCGGTGACCGGCGATCGCCGCGTTGCCTAGCTGTCCGGGAAATGGGGTGTTCGGGAAATGACCGGGCCCCTCGCGCAGATCTTTGACGCTGACGCCAGCGACGATCGCCTTGGAAACTCCCAGACGGGGGATGTTCAGCAGCCCGACCGCAGATCCAGCGGTGATCGGCGGAAGCTCCTGGCGAACAGCAACCGGTGCCAGGGCAACGGTCGTCGGCGCAACGGCGTCCACAGACGTCACGGTTTCTGTCGGGGCGGTCGAGGTCGGATCCAAGGGCGCAGTGACAGGTGGCTGGTTCGGCGTCACCGCACCCGGCGCAGCATGAACAGGGCTGGTAATGGGCGACGCGCCCTCGGGCACGAGCGTGTCTGGGACGATGCCCCGGGCGGCGAAGATCTGCTCGATCTCACTCTTCAACACATCCTGGGAGCGAGCTTCTTGAATGCCGGTGCCCCACAGTTGGTAGGCAACGAAGCCGAACATCAACAGTCCCAGGGTGATCAATGTCCGCCCGACGATACCGACGTAGAAGCGCCAATCGTGAGGCTCCGGCGGCCGCTCCCAACGATTGAGGCGCGGCGCCTTCTTACGCCGTTTGAGGACCTCGTGGTTCGGTTCGTAGGTGATTTCTTTGAGCCGTGACTGTGCTGGATTGAAGGCGACGCGACCGGAGGGGTCTGGCGGCGCTAGTTCTTTCACGAACAGTGAAGATATCGGCTGTTTGCGTCGGGTTGCCCGCGGGGGTCCGATGTTTGGGACACGTCGGTCCTGGATCGGTAGCGTGGTCGCTGCGCCATGGAAACTGTTGTACACCTCTCTGAGACTGTGGCCGTGATCGGTCAATTCCCTGTTCTCGCTGGGGCGACGTTGACTGTGCAACGTGGTGAACGGGTGTTGTTGCAGGGGCCGAACGGGGCGGGCAAGACGTCGCTGCTGCGCTTATGCGCCGGGCTGCTACCGATTGAACGCGGCGAGGCGAGCGTCCTCGGTTGTGACTTGCGCACGCAACGTGATGCTGTGCGCCGCAGAGTAGGCATGCTCGGCCACAGCAACGGCCTTTATCACGAATTGACGGTCGCTGAGAATGTCCATTTCTGGGGTGCAACGGTCGGTGCTTCGCGCCACGAAAGCGATGTAGCACTCGAGGCGATGGGCGTCGGCGGCCGTTTGGCGGCCGTGCGCGTCGGCGGGTTGAGCGCCGGGCAGAAGCGTCGCACCGCACTGGCCTGCCTGCTCGCCCGCCGGGCAGAACTGTGGCTCCTCGACGAGCCGCATGCCGGGCTGGACGCCTCCGGGCGCGACGAACTCGATGCCACCATCCGCCGGGCCACCGATGCGGGGGTGACGGTGATCGTCTCCAGCCACGAACGAGAGCGCGTAGCGAGTTTGGCCTCGCGCACCGTGGAGATCGTCGGCGGACAGGTGCGGGCTAGCTGATGTGGCGCATCGCTCGACTGGTGGCAACCAAGGATCTGCGCATCGAGGGTCGCAGCAGAGTGATCTTCAATCAGGTTCTGCCGTTCTCGGCGATCGTCATGGTGCTCTTTGCCTTCGCCCTCGACACCGATCGGGTGTTGCAACGCGTCGCCCCCGGTTTGGTTTGGCTGGCAACGGTGTTCAGCTTGTTGATCATGGTCCAGCGATCCTTCGCCATCGAGACCGCCGACGGGGCCATCGACGCGTTGCGAGCCGCCGGTGTCGATCCCGCCGGGCTGTTCATCGGCAAGGCTGCCGCGCTCGCTGCGCAGCTGGCGGTGCTGGAGGTGTTCCTGCTCGGTGCCGCCGTTGTGCTGTTTCGCGCCGAGTTGCGCTGGTCGGGGGCTGCATTGTTGGTCACAACACTGTTCACCGCGACCATTGGCCTCGCCGTGGTCGGTACGATTTACGGAGGTCTTGCTGCCGGTATCCGTGGCCGGGAAACGCTTCTCCCGCTGCTGTTGCTTCCGGTCGTTTCACCGGTGTTGATAGGTGCTACACGAGCGACGGAAGCCGCTCTCGGTATCACTGGTTCGCGGGTCTCCGAAGGGTGGCCGTGGGTTGGACTGCTGGCCGTCTTTGCAGTCCTGTTCGGCATCGGGGGTACGTTGGCATTCGGGCCGCTGATCGAAGAATGATGAATCGGGATTGACATGGCTGTAACCCATAACGAAAGCGGTGTCCTCGCCGCCGGTGCACGCAGCCGCGGAATCGACGGTTCGACGGCGACGCCGTTCACCCGAGTCCTCGGCCTGGCAACCATCGCGGCAATGGCCGCACTGGTCGCCTTCGGCTTGTTCTTCTCGCCCGCCGATGTCATCCAGGGCGAAAGCGTGCGCATCCTCTACATCCACGTCGGCACCGTGTGGGTCGCCTATCATGGCCTTCGTCGTCACCGGTTTGTGTTCAGCGATGATGCTCTCCAAGCGCACGACGTCGTTGGTCTGGGATCGAATTGCCGGGGCCAGCGCCGAAGTCGGCGTGCTCTTCATGGCGGTCACGTTGTTCGCCGGTGTCGTTGTGGGGTCGGCTGGCATGGGGCAAATTTTGGATCTGGGAGGCCAGGGTGACGACGACGGCGCTGTTGTTCATCACCTACATCGGCTACCTGGCGGTGCGCGGCCTGGGTGGCAGCCATCAACAACGCGCTCGCCGCTGCGCTGTGGTCGCCCTGTTGGCTGTGCTGGAGATCCCGCTTGTCCACTTCAGCGTCAGACTGTGGCGCGGTGTGCACCAGGAGGCCAGCGTCGCCGGTACCACCGACGTCGAGCTGTCGGGATTGATGTTGTTTAGCTGTTCTCGGCGTGATTGCCTTCACGATGGTCTACGTCTGGCTGGTGATGCATCGGCAGCGGGTGATGGCCATGCAGGATCTGCTCGATGACACGGGCTCGACGCTGCACTGGAACAACGCCGCAGGGAAGGCCAGGGTCACTAATGGAAGACCTCGGATTCATCCTCGCCACCTACGTCGTCGGCTCTCGCTGGCACGGCGGCATCGCCCTATGGATCAGGCGCGCGGGCGACGCCTGGCGGCCCGCCTGCCCGACGAGGACAAACCATGGACCTAAGCCCGCGCCCGGTCGACGCCGAGATCGCCCCCAGCCGCTCACCAAGCGTGATCGGCGCAAGTCTGCTGTCGATCGGCCTGCTCGTTGCCGCACTCATCGTCGGCGGCGTCGTCGTCACCAAGTTCCTGACCAGCTCGCTCGACTACTACTGCAATGTCGACGAAGTCGGCAACAAAGGCGGCTGCGAAACCGGTCGTCGGCTGCGCATTCAAGGGCAGGTACGACAAGGGTTCGGTCGAGGAGCAATCGACGGCGTCACCACGTTCCAGATGACCTTCAACGGCGTCACCGTCCCCGTGGTCTACGACGGTGAGCCAGGTGGGCTGTTCCAAGAGTGCATCCCGGTGGTGGTCCACGGGCGTGATGGACGACGGCACCTTCGCCGGCGATGACATCGAGGTCAAGCACAGCAACGAGTACGAAGAGAAGAACACCGACCGCATCGCCAACAGTGAGGCCGAGTCGGCAGCATGTTCGCAGCAAGTCTGAATGGCGTCCTCGGAAAATCGATCCTGCTGTTCGGCCTCGTCGGGGCCACCTTCGGGGTGTTGGCCACGGTCTATGGCATCCGTGTCGGTGACCGTCGGCTGTTGCGCAGCTCGCTGCGCTACGCCTAGCTCGTGTTGTTCAGCGCCGGTCGGCGCGTTTGCGATCATGGAACGAGCGCTGATCCAACGCGACTTCAGCCTCAAATATGTGCAGCAGGTTGGCTCGGCGGACACGCCATTCCTGTACAACATCGCCGCAATCTGGAGCGCGCTGGAGGGCAGCATTCATGCTGTGGCTGTTGGTCCTCGTCGGTTTCACGGTGGCCATCGCCCACCGCTTCCGCAAACGGCTCGAAGATCCGCTGGTGGCTTGGGCGCTGGTGGTCATGTTCGTCGTCTGCATGTTCTTCTTCTTGCTGACCCTCGGTCCGGCCGACGCGTTCCAGCTCGGTGCCTTCGGCGTCGACGAGGGTCGCGGCCCCAATCCGCTGCTGCAGAATCACATCCTGGTGCTCTTCCACCCGCCGATTCTGTACCTCGGCTACGTCGGCATGACCGTGCCGTTCGCCTTCGCCATCGCAGCCTTGATCACCGGGCGCGTCGGTGAACGGTGGCTGAGCGAGACCCGCCGTTACGCCTTGTTTGCTTGGGGGTTTCTGACCCTTGGCATTGTGCTCGGTGGCTGGTGGAGCTACGAAGTCCTCGGCTGGAGCGGCGTGTGGGGCTGGGACCCGGTGGAAAACGCCAGCCTGCTGCCATGGCTCACCGGCACTGCCTACATTCACTCCGTGCTCGTCCAGGAACGGCGCGGCATGCTGCGCGTGTGGAACCTGACCGCTGCTGGTCGCCACCTTCGCGCTGACAATCCTGGGCACCTTCCTGACCCGCTCCGGGGTAATCAACAGCGTGCACGCCTTCAGTAACGGCTGCGATCGGGCCGTATCTGTTGGCCTTCTTCGGCCTGATCATGGTGGTCTCGTTGGCGCTGATCGCCTGGCGTGGCGACCGATTCCGCTCGCCAGGAGCGATCGACTCGCCGATCTCGCGCGAGGGCGCCTTCCTGGCCAACAACGTGTTGTTCACCGTGTTTGCCTTCGTCGTGTTGCTCGGCACGGTGTTCCCGCTGATCGTCGAGGCGGTTCAGGACCGCCAGATCAAGGTCGGCGCCCCGTACTTCGAGCGGCTGTCCGTGCCATTCGGAATCGTGTTGCTGTTCTTGATGTCGATCGCCCCGGTGCTGCCGTGGCGCAAGGCGGGTGCCGAGCTGCTGCGCGAGCGCCTGTTCTGGCCAGCCTGGGGCGGCGGCGTTGGCCGTCGTCATCGCCGTGATCGTCGGGGCCACAGGCTTCGCTCCATTGTTGGCCTTCGGCCTCGGCGGCTTTGCCAGCGGCGCAGCGATGCGCCAAGTTGACGCTGGCCACTCGGCGCCAAGGGTTGGCGCGGCCTCGTCGGGCGGGCCAACGGCGGCATGATCGTGCACCTCGGGGTGATCATCATCGCTGTGGCGATCGTCGCCTCGAACAGCTACACCCACTCCAGCCGTTTCGTGCTCGAACAGGGCAAACCGATCAGCTATCGCGGCCACACGTTCGAGCTGTTGGAGATGGTCAAATCGTTGAAACGGCGCGCAGCTTCGGGGTCAGGGCCGAGATCCGAGTTGACGGCGGCAAGGCTTACGCGCCGGCGATCACCAACTACATCGACTTTCGGTCAGAACATGCCGACCCCGTCGGTGCGCAGCGGGCTGACCAACGACATCTATCTGACCCTCGAACCGGGTGCCAACGTCGGCGACAGCACCGCGGCGGTGAAGATCTTCATCAAGCCGCTGATCGTCTGGCTGTGGTTCGGCTCGGCGCTGATGGGCCTTGGCACCGTGCTCGCCGCGTTCCCCGGCAAACGCCGCCGTATGCCCACCGATCCGACCTCGGCGCCGATCCCGAATCTCGAGGTCAGCGGTGTCTGAAGCGCTCGATACGGACACGCCGCCGTCGACGCGACGCATCGCCCCGGCCGTGGTCACCATCGTTGCCGTGGTCGCCGCCGGGCTGCTGTGGCTGTTGATCAACGCCCCGACGGGCGAGACGCCCAACGCCGACTCAGCTCTCATCGGGCGCCCGGCACCGAGCGTCGTGACCACGACGATGGCGGGTGAGCCGTTCGACCTCAGCCGCCGCAAGGGCAGTTGGGTGATGCTCAACTTCTTCCAGTCGAGCTGCGTTCCCTGCGTCGAAGAACATCCCCAACTGGTCGAGTTCAACGCCCAACAGCAGGCGCTCGACGGTGATGGCGTCGAGTTCTATTCGGTGATCTGGAACGACCCGCGCGAGGACGTCGAAGCCTTCTTTGCCGACAACGGGGGCGGATGGCCGGTGCTTCACGACGATGACGCCTCGATCGCCGTTGCCTTTGGAGTCGCCAAGGTGCCGGAAACCTGGCTGGTCAATCCCAACGGATTTGTCGTGCGTCGCCTCATTGGGGCAACGACCGCCGAGCAACTCAGCGCGATGGTCGATATCGAGCGGCAGCGATATCTCGGCGGCCAATGAGCAACGATTCGAGAAGCGAACTCAACAGGCGCCTCAAAGGCTGGCCGGGCTGGTGCGCCCTGCTTGTCGTCGTCATCGTCGCCCTGGCCATCGGCACCAACCGTGGCAGCGGGCCATTGACCCACGACGATCGCGCCGATCGCCTGGCCAAATTGTTGGCTTGCCCAACCTGTGATGGCGAGAGTGTTTTCGAGTCGCAGCGCCGACGCCGCCGACGACCTGCGTCAACAGATCCGCAAGCTGATTGAGGCGGGGGAGAGCGACGACGCCATCGTCGACTACCTGGTCTCGCGCAACGCCCAGATCCTGCTGGTGCCAAAGGCCACCGGTTTCGACGCCTTGGTGTGGTTCGTGCCAACCATCGTTTTCGCCTGCGCGGTCGGCGGTTTGGCACTGACGTTTCGCCGCTGGTCGTCTCGTCGCGATCCGCCGCCGAGCGATGACGATCGCGCTCTGGTCGCCGCGGCCCTGGAGGATGAAGCCGCGCAATGAACCCGGATCGCCTTGCCGAATTAGAGGAGGAGCGCCGCTTCCTGCTGCGCTCGCTGTCCGATCTGGAGCGCGAGCGCCAGGCCGGTGATGTCGAAGAACACGACTATCAGACGTTGCGCGACGGCTACACCTCACGAGCCGCGACGGTGCTGCGGGCAATCGAAGGTGGCCACGCCGCTCTGCCAGCGAAGCCGCAGCGCAAGCGCACCCGATTGGCGGTGACAGCGCTGGCCATCGTCGCCTTCGGCGCCTTGGCGGGGTGGCTTCTGGCGCGATCGTCGGGCCAACGCCTCATCGGTGACTCGATGACCGGCGACCTGTCGCCCGATCGCATCACGACCCTGCTCGCTGAGGCGCGGACCAACCTCGGCAGCGATCCTGCGGTGGCCAGCAATCGATACCTGGAGGTGTTGCAGATCGATCCCGACAACGCCGAGGCGCAGACCTACACCGGTTGGTTGCTGGCCCTGTCGACGCAAGGCGCTGACGATGCCGCCAACCTGGCGGTCGCCAAGGAGTATCTCACCAAGGCGATCGCCGACGACCCGAACTACCCCGACCCCCACTGCTTCCTGGCGGTGATCGCCGCCCGCTTCGAGGTGGATCAAGCTGCGGCTGTAGCTCCGGCCCAGGCCTGCCTCGACAACGATCCACCGACCGAGATGCGCAGCATGATCGCCGCGTTGGTCACCCCGACGGGCGACAGCGTGCCAGCCACCAGCGGTTGACGCCACGCCCCTATCGGCGACGTCGTTTCGGCCGGTTAGCGAATGTCTGGCGGCGGCCAGGCGGTGGCGGCGGTGAACTCCCCGGTGCCGCTGCGCTCAAGCACCCACACCGAACCCTTGGCCCACTGTGGTTCACCGCTGACCACGGCACCGCGGCGAATTAGGCCCTCGATGACCTCGGGGATGATGTTGCCGTGGGTGCAGGCCACAGCCCCGTCGGGAAGGGTCTGCAGCATGTCGATGGTGTCGATGAACGAGGCATCCTCGGCCAGCAGTTCATCGGCGACGACGTTGCATCCGAGATCGGCGGCCAGCGGGCCCAGCGTCTCCATGCAGCGCACAAATGGGCTGGCGATGAGGGTGGGCGAGGCGCCGGCGACGATCAACGGGCGCACCAGTTTCTTCGACTGCTTGCGACCCTTGTTGGACAGCGATCGAAGCCGATCCTCTGGCGACTCGATTCGTTTGCCCGCCTTGGCGTGGCGGACAAGAAAGATTCTCGTCACGCGTTCTGCTCGCCGGTCAAACGTCGGTGCCGAACAGAGAGTTGCCGAACGATCATGATGAAGGCGACTGCCGCCAGCAATGTGCTGATCGACAACACCGTTTGGCGCAGGAAATCGTCTTCAAATCTGCGCGCTTGTAGCCGTACCGATTGGTTGCGATCAGCGACTCCTCGCCCAAAGACCAACGTCACCGAGATCAACGGCACCAGGCCGTAGAACAGCCACCAGGCGTGGATCAATACCGGCACCCGCACCGCGCCCGGGCTGGCAGTGTTGATTTCGACCTGGTCGGCGCTGGCCCGCCACAGATCCTTCAACATCAGGTAGGGGATCACGTAGAGCACGCAGGGCGGCACGAACCACCCCCAGATCGCCCACGACGGCTTCCAATCTCCGACGCGGCCCATCGCCACGCTGTTGGTCGCCATCCGCCACATCCACAACATCGTCAGCGCGGCGGCTCCGAGGGTGGCGAGCGAGGTCAGCAGGCCGATGCCCAACAGCGTGTCGAGATCGCCGCCGACGGCATCCTCTAGCGAGGCCGTTTCTCCACGGGCGAAATCGCGGATGTTGTCGCGAAAGGAAAAGTTCAGCGCCAGCGAGACGAGCCCGAGAGCGACGATCATGCCGAGTGTCAGCACCAATGCCCAGCTGACCTTGCCGATTGCCAATGTTCGCAACGCCTGGTAGCTGCCCGGTGGGGGTGGCGGTGGTGGCGGTGGTGGCGGGGTAAATCGTGGAATGGACGTCGGCGGAAGGTCCGATTGGCTCACGCTTCGGGTCCGATCAGAACGACGTCACGCAGAACGTGTCACCTTGCGGCAACGAAGACTCGGTCGAGGGGTCGGTATCGCCGTACAGGGTCTCCAGCATGCCTTTGACCATACCCCGGTCGACGGCACAGATCACCGGGTGTTCGATGGCAACGTCGCCGAATGGGCAGTGGTTGTTGACGATGCGCAGTTGGTTGTTGCGCTGGTCGGTGTGCGCCGCAAACCCGTGAGCCGTCAGTGCGTCGGCAACGGCGTGCAAGGCGGACCGGAACGACCGCTGCACCTTGTCGCCGAGCGGGCCGTGCTCGGCGGCATCGTGCCCGCCGAGCGCTTCGGCCATCGTCCGCCCATAATCGATACCGACCTGTTCGGCCATCGCCTCGGCCTGTTCACGCGGCAACATCGACAATGTGCGTCCCAACAGGGTCAACACCAGGTCGTCACTGCGCACCGGGAATTCAAGCGGCGCGGCCTCAGCGGCGACCCGGTAGTGCTTCGATGGCCGCCCGGCGCCACCGGTGTGACGCCCGACGGCGACGTCGGCGTAGCCACCGCTGGCCAGCTTGTCGAGGTGATGGCGAGCGACGTTGGGATGCAGCCCGAAGTGCTCGGCGACCTGTGCTGCGGTGACACCTTCGTCGCCGTGCTCGCGAGTGAAGAGATAGATGGAGCGCCGAGTCGGATCGCCAAAGGCCGACGTAATCGCCGACACCTGCGCGCTGAAGGCCCCTGGGGTCATCGCTTCGCGAGTGGGTGCGTGAGAGGCCACGCCGGTATTCTACCTATCTGCGTAGTGGTAATTCGATCACGACCGGGCTGAGGAGCGACATGCCGACATCAGAGCAGATCATCGAGGCCTTGCGTCCCGTTGAAGACCCGGAGTTGCACCGCTCCATCGTCGATCTCGGCATGGTGCGGCGCGCCGAGCCGCAAGCGGATGGCTCGGTCGACGTGCTTATCGCCCTGACGGTCGCTGGCTGCCCGCTGCGCAACGAAATCCAAAACCGGGTCACCGGCGCGCTCTTGCCGCTCGGGGTCAGCGCCGTCAACTTGGAGTTCACGGTGATGACCGATCGCGAACGCGAGCAACTTCGCGAAAAATTGCACGGCAGCCCAGGCGCCACCGCCGGTTCCGGTCAAGCTCACGGCCACGCCGAAGGGCGGGCGATCCCCTTCGCCGCTCCGGGCTCGAAGACCCGACCCATCCTCATCGCCTCCGGCAAGGGCGGCGTCGGCAAGAGCAGCGTCACCACCAACGTCGCTGTGGCCTTGGCCGCCCAGGGCTACAGCGTCGGTGTCGTCGACGCCGACATCTATGGCTACAGCATCCCGCGCATGCTCGGTACCGACCGTGAGCCGGTGGTCATCGACCAGATGCTGCTCCCGCCCGAGGCTTGGGGCGTGCGTTGCATCTCCATCGGCTATTTCGTCCCGGAGGGTCAGGCGGTTATCTGGCGTGGCCCGATGTTGCACAAGGCCCTTGAGCAATTCCTCACCGACGTGTTTTGGGATGAGCCCGACTTCTTGTTGATCGATATGCCGCCTGGTACCGGAGATATCGCCTTGTCGCTCAGCCAGTATTTACCGCGCGCCGAGGTCTTCATCGTCACCACCCCGCAGCCGGCGGCGCAGAAGGTGGCCAGGTTGTCGGCGGCGATGGCCGCCAAGGTCAACCTGCCGGTGCGCGGCGTGATCGAGAACATGAGCTGGTTCACGGGCGACGATGGCAAGCGCTACGAGATCTTCGGTTCCGGCGGCGGCCAGCACCTGGCCGATGAGCTCGGCGTGCCGCTGCTCGGCCAGCTGCCGCTCGTTCCGGCATTGCGCGAAGGCGGCGACGATGGTCGCCCGATCGCCGCCGTGGACCCCGACAGCGAAGCAGGCCAGCTGTTCCACGAAATCGCCCGGCGGATCGCCGTCGATATGAAATCGAAGAAGGTCTACAGCTCGGCGCTCAAAGTCAACTGAGTTCTTGTCACGAAATATTTCACCGGTATGAAATCTGCGGTGACCGGAACGATTGTCAGTAACTTCGCTCTATGACCGACCGACCGACCGACCGACCGACCGACCGACCGACCGACCGACCGACCGACCGACCGACCGACCGACCGACCGACCGTAATCTCGTACCTGGATTCACCCAGCGTCACGAAGTCGTGGGCCTCGCCGGATGAGATTCGGGTCGACGGCTGGATCGCGTACTCCGGCAACGAACAACCGACCATCAGTTTCAGCGACCCGGTGGTCGGCAGGCTCACTGCGTTGCATCGATATGAGCGTCCAGATGTCACGGCGACCTACGGTCTGCAGGCCTTCGGATTTACCGCGACCTTGGCTGCTGCCTCGCTCCGCGGACGCTCGGCCAACATCGCCGTGCGTCTCGGCCACGTGGAGACAGAAATCGAGGTTCCCACCGTGGACTGGTACCTCGACGAAGAGGAGCGCCGCTCCAGAAAGCACGCGAAGATTCGTGAGGTTCTTCGGTGTCCGTCGTGTACCGGGCCGGGATTGGTTGCCGACGGAAGGGGCAGTCTGCGTTGCGATACCTGCGACGGCGAGTTCCCCTATGACGGTCGGCGATTCGACTTTCTCCCGGCGTCGTTGCGTGAGGAGTTTGCGATCGTCGACACGGCCAACGTCTCGTCAAACTCCTACGACGGCGAGATGATCAATCTGATCCATCGCTACCACGATGGCTTGATCCTCGACTGCGGAGCCGGGAGCCAGTCGACGTACTACCCCAATGTCGTCAATCTCGAAGTCGTTGCCTATCCGAGCACTGATGTACTCGCCGTCGGCGAGCGTCTTCCCTTCGCCGACGAGACCTTCGATGTTGTTGCCTCGTTCGCCGTTCTTGAGCACGTGCGCGACCCGTTCGTCTGCGCCGCCGAGATCACCAGGGTCCTCAAACCTGGCGGGTTGTTGTACTGCCAGGTTCCATTTCTGCAGCCGGTGCACGCCTACCCGAACCACTACTACAACATGACGCAACAAGGTCTCAACGCGTTGTTTCCGAACCTTGTGCCTGACAGGACCGGCGTCATCACCTTCGGCCAGCCGATCTTTTCCGTGTCGTGGATGCTGAACATCTAGGCCAACGGTTTGCCCGAGGCAGACAGAGCGCGATTCGAGTCGATGACCGTGGCCGATCTGATGCAATCTCCGAGCGCTCGACTCGGAGACCGTTTCATCACCGAACTCTCGTCGGCGGCGAGAGCCGACCTGGCAAGCGTGAACTTTCTCTATGCGTCAAAGCCGCTCCGAGGCGAATGAGCCGTCCGTTCTTCGGGTAACCTGTAGACTGATTGTATGACATTGGCATCTACAACAATTCGAGTCAGCGTGGAGCAGCGGGAGCGTTTGCGACGGCTTGCCGAACAGCAGCAGGCGACGATGGCCGACACGCTGGACGCCGCGATCGAAGCCCTTCGGCGTCAGCATTTCTACGACGAGATGGCCAAGTCCGAAACCCGGCTGAGATCAGACCCAAGTATGTGGTCCGAATATCTCGACGAACGTGATGCCTGGCTCAACCCTGACTCCGCTCTAGCATGAACTTTGGCGACATTGTCACGGTCGACTTCGGAACGCCGATCGGGTCTGAAGCTGGGTTTACCCGTCCGGCCGTTCTCGTAACCGCCGACGCTTTCCTGCGTTTTCGCCCAGCGACGGTGTTTGCCGTGCCCCTCACCTCAACTCGGCGCATGTTTCCGAGCCATATCACCATCGAGCCCGATGTCCTCAACAAGCTGGACATCACCAGTTGGGCGCTCGTAGAACAGCTCAGGGCGGTTGCGGTCGAGCGCTGTTCGTCGGCAATAGGCAACGTCGGTCCACTGGTCGCGCACCAGATCCTTGACATTCTGGCCATGATCACCGGGATGCCCTGACAGGAGCACCTTGGAGTGGCGATGTCAAGACGCCGCGGGTGACCCTGCCCTCCATCGCCACGCTGCTGCGTCGATAGCGACGGACCTAGACATCCTTGACGCTCCTGCGTACCTTGTCGGATCGTTGCTGGCCACCCATAAGGGAGGGCCGGCCAAGACTGCAGTCTTGATTCTCCGAGACGGCATCTTGCTCGCAGGCGTGGCCATTGAGTCACCCGACTTGCCACCCA
This sequence comes from uncultured Acidimicrobiaceae bacterium, assembly GCA_963732585.1. Lineage (GTDB taxonomy): Bacteria > Actinomycetota > Acidimicrobiia > Acidimicrobiales > Ilumatobacteraceae > WLMZ01. Next base: position 441,293 of record CAVSZY010000005.1, read on the forward strand.
CGATGCTGCGGAGTTCATGGCGGTTTGACAGCGGAACGGTTCATGCCCCGTAGCATGGAATGCGCAACCCTGCTGGAAAGGACATCCTTGTGGACGTACGCATTGGCGTCACCCAAGCCACGCGCGAGATCAACATCGAACTCGCCGAAGGCGTCGATCGCGACGAGATCAAGGCCAAGGCCGAAGCTGCCCTGGCAGGTGCGGTCGACGTCCTGTGGCTGACCGACAAAAAGGGTCGCGACGTCGGCGTTGCCGCAGCGAAGATCGCCTACATCGAGGTGGGCAGCTCCGACAGCGAGCGGCGCATAGGTTTTGGCGGCTGAGCGAGCGACGCTCCAGCACGCTGAGCGGCTGACAGCCAGCTGATGGAACTCCTCCAGCGGCAGTTGCTCTTCGTCACCGGCAAGGGCGGGGTCGGCAAGACCTCGATCGCTGCGGCGCTTGGGCATCTCGCCGCTCATCAGGGGCAGCGGACCCTCGTCTGCGAAATGGACGCCAAGGGGTCATTGGCGGCATCCTTCGATTGCGCACCGTTCGACTACGCGCCCCGCCAGATCGATCGCAACCTGTTCGGCATGGCGATGAACACCGAGGATTCGCTGCGCGAGTACCTCAGGTTGTTCGTCCGACTCCCATTCATCGGGCGTATCGGACCGTTGGCGCACACCTTCGACTTCGTCGCCGACGCCGCTCCCGGAGTGAAGGAGATCCTGGCCATCGGCAAGCTGTGCTGGGAGGTGCGTCAGCGCAACTACGACCTGGTGATCGTCGACGCCGAGGCCACCGGCCATATCGTCAGCCAGATTGGCGCTCCGCGGGTGATCCGCGAGTTGGTCCAGGTCGGCCCGGTGAACGACCAAACGGCATGGATGCTGGAGATCCTCGACGACCCGCAACGCACGGGGTTGATTGCCGTGACCACGCCAGAGGAGATGCCGGTCAACGAGACGATCGAACTGTTGGCCAAAGTGCGCACCGAGACCAAGGTTGATGTCGCCAGTGTGATCGTCAACCGCATGCCGCCCGCCTCGTTCAGCGGCCCCGACGCGCAGATCGTCGCAGGCCTGCTCGGCGACGAGTCGCGGGCGCTGCTCGTTGCGGCGCTCGGGCCAGCGGTGGATGCGGTGCTCGATGGCGTGCGCCTCGGTGAGGGGCGTCGCAGCGTCGCCGAACGTCATGTCAGCGCCTTGGAAGCGGCCATCGGCACCGTGCCGATGACCGTTGCTCCTGAGCTGTTTACCCGTGCAACGGGGCGCCGTGTTGTCGCCCTGCTGGCCGAATCGTTGGGATCCGGGCCGCGATGACTGAAACCGTTTCCCTCGACGCATTGATGGCCTCCAAGGAGATGGTCATCGTCTGCGGCAGCGGCGGCGTCGGCAAGACGACCGTTGCTGCGGCCCTGGCCACACAGGCCGCAATTCACATCGGCGGCAAGGTATTGGTGCTGACGGTCGACCCGGCAAAACGGCTGGCCAACGCCCTGGGGATCGCCGCCTTCGGCAACATCGAGACTCGTGTACCGCAGAGCGCGTTCAATGCGGCCAAGGTCAAACCGCGCGGTGAGCTGTGGGCGGCGATGCTCGATACCAAGGCCGGGTGGGATGAACTGATTCGTCGCCACGCCCCCGATGAAAAACTGCGCGACACCGTGTTGGCCAACCCGCTGTACCGCAACATCACCTCGCGGTTTGTGCAGAGCCACGACTACATCGCCATGGAACGTCTCCACGAGTTGCACGCGTCGGGCGAGTACGACCTGATCATCGTCGACACGCCACCGTCGCGCAACGCCCTCGACATTCTCGATGCGCCTGGACGAATGAGCGAGTTCTTCGGCAGCCGCTTGCTGCGTTGGCTGACGGTGCCCTACCGCTCACGGTTGTTCACCGTTGCCTCGAAGCCCTTTTACCAGGTCGCCGACCGGGTGCTCGGCTCCCGTTTCCTGCAGGACATCGCCGAGTTCTTCGTGCTCTTTCAGACGATGGAGGCCGGGTTCGTCACCCGCGCCCGCGAGGTCGAGCGCTTGATCTCCGACCCGCGCACCAGCTTCGTCATCGTCTCCACCTTGGAGGCATCGCCGGTCTTCGAAGCTCGCTTCCTCGCTCAGGAGCTGCAACGGCGCGATCTGTCGCTGGGGGCCGTGGTACTCAATCGCACCTTGCCGGTTGCCCTGCGATCGTCCGAGGTCGCCGAAGCGGCGCAACGACTGAGCGGCTTATCAGCGCGGTCATCGCTGCTCAAGACGCTGTCGCAGCAGGTCGGCGCCGGCCCGGCGGCGACCAATCGGGTGCTGGCAGAGATCGGCGAGCGCTTCCACGACATCGCCGTCGTCGCCGCGGCGAAGCGGAACGTCGGGCTGAACTCGATCGATTTTCGCCTTCCACGGTTACAGCACCGCTGCTCGAGTCCGATGTTCATAGCTTGACAAGCCTGGTCGAGCTCGGGAATCACCTGTGGCGGCAATGAGATGAAGCAAACTAGAGATCGCTAGGAGGTCGTATGGCATCGCTGACTGACACGGTTCGCCATCAAACGTCGCTGTCGCGTGAGCAGATCGCGCACTTACACCAACTCGTCTCCGAGTGGGGCATCATCGCCGACCTCTCCTTCGGCGACTTGTTGCTCTATGTCCCGACCACCTCAGGTGGCTGGTTGGTCGGTGCTCAAGTGCGCCCAGCGACCGGGCAAACGATCTATGTCAAGGACTTCGTCGGATCGCAATCGACCGGCGACGAGGTTGGTCTGCTCGACTTGGCGTTTAAGTCGGGTGAGATTCAGGAAGGCGATATCACCGTCGAATCGCAGAGCGAGCAGGCGCGGATGATGGCCATCCCGGTTCGTTGCCAAGGCGTCGTGATCGCCGTCTTGTCCAAAGAGTGGATGACTCGTAGCTCGCGCAACATCGGCGAGTTGGAGCGCAATTATCTGGCGACATTCGAGAGTTTTGCGGCGATGGTCGCCGAGGGTGCGTTCCCCTTCTCCGGCGGCATCGCCGACTCCGGCGCGGCCCCGCGGGTCGGCGACGGTGCCGTCGTGCTCGACGGCGATGGACGCGTCGTCTACGCCTCGCCGAATGCGGTGTCGGCGCTCAACCGAGTGGGGATCACCGCCAATGCCGTCGGCATGGGCCTCGCCGAGCTGGGGTTCAACGACTCATCGGTGCGCCAGGCGTACGAGCGCGCCGAGCCGGTCATCGAGGAGTTCGAGCAGAACAGCGATGTCACCCTGTTGACGCGCTGCATTCCGGTGATTCGCGACGGCCGTGTGACCAGCGGTGTGTTGTTCCTGCGCGATGTCACCGAGTTGCGCAAGCGTGACCGGCTGCTGCTGTCGAAAGACGCAACGATTCGTGAAATCCATCACCGGGTCAAGAACAACCTGCAGACGATCTCATCGCTGCTGCGTTTGCAGGCGCGGCGCTTGAGCAATGACGAGGCCAAGGCGGCGGTCGCCGAATCGGTACGCCGAATTCGCACGATTGCCTTGGTGCACGAGACTCTGTCGCGCGAGCCAGGCGACAACGTGGCTTTTATCGAGATTGTGCGGCCCCTGATGCGCCTGGCCGAAGACGGTCTGCAATCGATCGACCGGCCGGTGCGCTTCACGGTGCAAGGTGATGGCGGTCGCCTTCCCGCCAACGTCGCTACGCCGCTCAGCGTCGTGCTCACCGAGCTACTACAGAATGCTGTCGATCACGGATTTCCAGAGGGCAGCGGTGGCGGCAGTGTCGTCGTGCAGCTGTCCAACGACGGCATCGAGCTGTCGATCCGTGTCGTTGACGACGGACGCGGGCTCGACCCGCAGTTCGACCTCAACAAGGCCACAGGCTTGGGTCTGTCGATCGTGCGCACGTTGGTGACCACCGAACTCGCCGGTTCGATCTCTATGCGTCCGGGCGCTCCCGAAGACTTCCTCGGCGCTGGTCTGCCGGAGCACCGTCAAGGCACCGGCACCGTCGTCGATCTGTTGGTACCGCTCGAATTCGACTAGGCGTTCGCCCCAGCCGAGACGTGTCTCAGCCGAGACGTGTCTCAGCCAACCCAGGCGGCCAGCGGCGACTTCGTACGAGCAAGCCGAGCCCTGCGGATGGAGCGGCGCTCTTCTTCGGATGTTCCGCCCCAGATGCCCGAGTCCTGGTTGGTCTCCAGCGCGTAGTCGAGGCATTTGATATTGACCGGACACTCGCCGCAGACTTCCTTCGCCCGTTCGGTTTGCACCAGTGCTTGACCGGTGGTTCCGACAGGAAAAAAGAGGTCCGGATCGGTGTCGCGGCACAGCGAGTCGACACGCCACGAGTAGTCGGCGCTTCCGAGAATCAGACTGGACGCAAGGATCGTCACTTATGAGCTCCTATACCAAGATCTGAGGCACCTGCGAATCCAGCAATCTGTGGTTTCACTTGGCTGACCTCCCTCTGCTAACCGGCACACGTTCACTGTCGGCGTCGGTACCGTACGATGACAACGGCCCGTTGACAAGGGTTTGGTTTTAGGAATATTGCTTTTTGGAAAACATTTGATGCGGGCCATCTGTTTGAGAGATAGGAGAACTCCGTCGTGACGTTCCAAATTCTTGCGCATCGTGGTGCTTCGCATGCTGAAAGAGAAAATACGGTTGACGCCTTCCGTCGTGCGCGCGCTATGGGAGCAGACGGTGTCGAACTGGATGTGCGATGGACCGCAGACCAGATACTGGTCGTACACCATGATCCGCTGCTCGACGACGGACGGATGATTGTCGAGACGGGCTGGGATGCTATGCCGACGCATGTGCCGACATTGGCGCAGGCGCTCGACGCCTGCGAGGGCATGTGGGTCAACCTGGAGATCAAGAACGATCCCAGTGAGGCGGATTTCGACCCCGACGACGGCGTCGCCGTCGCCACGATGGCGCACCTCGCCGAGCGCGGCGAGCCGCAACGGTGGTTGATCTCATCGTTCCGCCTGGAAACCATCGATCGCTGCCACGAGATCGATCCTGCAATTCGCACCGCATGGTTGGTCAGCGTCGTGCCCGACGACGTGGTCGAGATCCTCGTCGCTCGCGGTCACAGCGCGTTGCACCCGTGGGTTGGCTTGCTCGACAGAGGCGTTATCGATGCCTGCCACGTTGGCGGCATCGAGGTCAACACCTGGACCTGTGACGACCCGCTCGTGATGGAGACGCTGATCGGCTGGGGCATCGACGGGATCTGCACCAACGTGCCCGATGTTGCGCTCGCCGTACGAGGCGGCGCCGCGCAGGCGTGACGGCGTCAGCCGGTTGAGGCCGGGTCAGCGGACAGCGGTCGAACGAGGCGAATCGCGTCGGGTACGTGGACGAAATGCAACTCACTTGTCTCGCCGAGGTAGTCGCCGTCGAGCTGATAGGGAAATGGCTGATGATGCTGCACGGTGATCGCGTTGACGTCGGTGTGCACATCAAGCCACGGGCTGGCCATCACCCCGCCACCGCGCAACGCACCCGACAGCGAGCGCAGAATGGCGCCGACCTTCATCGTCTTGAAGGTGATCGCCACCAGCGGGCGATCGAGCGTGGCCGCCGGCGAGAGATCGAGCGCCCGGTTGCCCAGATAGGTGTAGGGGTTGGTGTTGAGCACGATGGTGAAGTAGCCATCGGCCACCCGGTCGCCGTTGTCGAAGGTCAACTCGAAATGGGGTTCCTTGCGGTCATATCCCGCAGCCCACGTCTTCACTGAGGCGTAGATGAACAACGGGTGCCCTGCCCAGCGCTTGATCGATGCCCGTCGCTCGACCTCGCGAACGACGGCCGCGTCGTAGCCAACACCGGTGTGGAAACAGAAGTATCGGTCGTTGACCCGGCCGAGCCCGATCGGCTCGATCGCCCGCTCGGCGATGCCGCGAGCCAAGAACTGCACCGCCGCCACCGGGTCGTTGGGCATGCCTAAGGTGCGGGCGAACACGTTGGTGCTGCCGCCGGGCAGCACGCCGAGGGCGGTGTCGGTGCCAGCGACGCCGGTAGCGACCTCGTTGAGTGTGCCATCGCCGCCGTAACCGATGACGACATCGACGCCGCGGCGCGCAGCATCCTGCGAGAAGCGGGTGGCGTGGCCACGGCGGTTGGTTTCCACGACCTCGACCTCGTTGCCCTGCGAGAGCACGCGCTGCACGACTACCGTGTTGCGGGCCGTCACTGACGACGCGAAGGCGTTGACGACGAGCAGCACTTTCAAGCCGCCAACGGTAGCAGCGCCCCATGATCACTCAGGGGTCCAGTTAGGCGGCCAGACAAGCCCACCGGTAGGCTTGCGACCTATGAATGTGATCGTGTGCGTCAAGCAGATCCCCGATCCGGCGAACCCCGGAGCCTTGGATGCTGCCACCAATACTCTGAAGCGGGATGGAAAGCTGATCCTCGACGAATCTGACAGCTATGGCGTGGAAATGGCCTTGCAGTTGGTCGATGCCGCCGGTGGCGGCGAGGTCAGCCTGATTTCTATGGCTCCCAACGGCGAGGTCTCCGGCATGCGTACTGCGCTGGCCATGGGCGCCGCCAAGGGCGTTCTGGTCAGCGACCCGAGCCTGGTCGGCTCCGATGCCTTGACTACCGCCAAGGTGCTCGCCGCAGCTGTTCAGCGCCTCGGTGGCGCCGATCTGGTCATCGCCGCAACCGAGTCCAGCGACGGCTACACCGGCACGGTCCCCGAGCAAATGGCCGAGGTGCTCGGCCTGCCGTCGGTGACGTTCGCCAAGAAGGTCACGGTGGCTGGCGGAGCGTTGTCGGTGCATCGTCAGACCGAAGCCGGATACGACGAGATCACCTGTCCGCTGCCGGCGCTGATCAGCGTCACCGCTGGCGTCGTCGAGCCGCGGTACCCGAGCTTCAAGGGCATCATGGCCGCCAAGTCCAAGCCGGTCGAGCAGGTCACTGCTGCCGATCTTGGCGTCACGCCGGTCGGTTGGGCCGGTGCTGGCCAGGCCACGGTGACCGTGGCACAGGCTGAGGCCCGTGCCGCTGGCGAAATTGTCGAAGACGATGGTGAGTCGTTCACCAAGATCGTCGCCTTCCTCGAAAACCTGAAAGTGATCTGAGGCTGCCATGGGATTGAACAACATTTGGGTTCTCGGCCAACTTGCCGATGGTGCCGTCAGCGGCGGCACGCTCGAGCTGCTGAGCAAGGCTCGCACACTCGGCGGCACGGTCTCCGTGTTCGTCGGCGGTGACGCCAGCGGCGCAGCAGCCGAACTCGGCGCCTATGGCGCTACCACGGTGTATGCCACTGGCGATCTTGGCGGCAAGCTCCCCGGCGTGGCGATCGCCTCGGCGATGAAGGCCGTGATCGACGGTGGAGACTCTCCCGACCTGGTGATGTTCGCCCAGTCGACGGAGGGCCGTGACGTCATGAGCCGGCTGTCGGTGAAGCTCGACCGCACGGTGTTGACCAACAACATCGACGTCGCCGTCGAAGCCGGAGCGGTGCACGTCACCACCCCGATCTTTGGTGGGAACACGCTGGTCACCAGCAGTTTTACCGGATCGGCGCCATACCTTGCCTCATTCCGACCGAAGAGCTTCGCTGCCGAGTCCGCCAACGGCGGTGCCGCCGCGGTGGTCGCTGCGCCGGTGCCGGATCTCGGCGCCAGCGGCGGTGCCTCGGTGGTTGCCGTCCACGTCGAGGAGACCAGCGGTCCCAAGCTCGATGAGGCAGCGATCGTCGTCTCCGGCGGCCGTGGCCTCGGTGAAGCCGAGAAGTACGGCATGATCGAACAGTTGGCCAAGCTGCTCAAGGGCGCGCCTGGTGCGTCGCGGGCGATCGTCGACGCCGGCTGGGTGCCCTATAGCTACCAGGTCGGCCAGACCGGCAAGGTCGTCAAGCCGAGCGTGTACATCGCCGCCGGTATCTCCGGGGCAACGCAGCACATGGTCGGCATGAAGGGTGCGAAGAACATCATTGCCATCAACAAAGACAAGGAAGCACCGATCTTCGGAATCGCCGATCTTGGCATTGTCGGCGATGTTCACAAGGTGCTGCCGAAGCTGATCGAGGCATTGCAGGGTCGATAACAGCGCGTCGTCGACGCCTTGTTGATAATCCGAACAATTGGCATTTTTGATGTTGTGACCGCGGGACCCACGGTCACAACTCGTTTTTCGCCGCTTACGATGGAGCGATGTCACGCTTTCTCACCCTGCTGCGACGTGCTGGTCTGTTGGCTCTGACTTCTGCATCCTTGGTCCATCTCACCCCAGCTGCCCCTGCCCAACCGGTATTGGCGGCGACGCCGGTCGACGTCTCCGGCTGGGCACCGTATTGGCTGTCGTCCGCCGCGTTGACCAGCTTCACGACCAACGTGGCTATGTTTGGTGAGCTCTCGCCCTTCTTCTATACGCTCACGAGCCCGACGACGATCGATGGCAACGGGGTGTCTGCCTCGACGCTGACCGCGTACAAGAATGCGGCGGCGAGCGCAGGCAAACCATTGATTCCGGCGATCTTCGATGGCACGGCCAAGGGCGTTATGGCCGGAATCTTCGCCGATCCGGTTGCCCGCGCGGCCCATGTGCAGCTGTTGGTCGACTTCGTCACCGTCAACGGGTTCGGCGGAATCGACATCGACTACGAACAGTTCGCCTTCGCTGATGGCAGGGACACGTGGGCTGTCACCCGACCGAATTGGGTGGCGTTCATTACCGAGTTGTCGACGGCCTTACACGCTCTCGGGAAAAAGTCGTGGTGAGCGTCCCGCCGATTTACAACAGCGGCCAAGCCGCCAACAGCGGGTACTGGGTGTATGACTATGCGGCGATGGGGGCCGTGGTCGATCGTATTCGCATCATGACCTACGCCTTCAGCACGGATTCGGCCGGGCCGATTGCGCCCATCAACTGGGTGCGCACGAGCCTTGACGCGGCCGTCGCGGCAGCCCCTGCCAGCAAGATCGTGCTCGGCATACCCGCCTACGGGACGGATTGGGTGACGGGCATCGTTGGATCGTGCCCTGTCGGTACCAACCTCGGTCGCAAGAGTTTCGGGGCCAAGAGCGCTGCGGGCTTCGCCTTCGGCAAGGGTGCCGTGCCACGGTGGGACCCAGCGACTCAGGAGCGGACCTTCAGCTACGTGGATACCTTCGCCGGAAAGGATGCCAATGGCTTCGATGTGCGTTGCAACGTGACCCGAACGGCCTGGTATGTCGACCCCGACGCCACCCACCTGCGCGTCGCCTTGGCGCAGAACCGGGGAATCGTCGGTGTCGCGTTGTGGGCCCTCGGTAACGACGATCCGTTGTCATGGCAAGGGATTGCTGCGGCACGCAGCGGCCAATCGTGGACCGCTCCCGCCCTGCCTGTGCCGCCTACCCCTCCGGCACCGCCGGCACCCATCTATTCACCGCCGCCGTTGCCGTCGCGTTATCTCGATACCCGTCCTGGTTATGCCACCGTCGATGGTCAGTTCGCCGGAATCGGTCGGCGGGCAGCGGGTTCGTTGACTGAGCTGAAGATCGCCGAACGTGGCGCCGTGCCTGGGTCGGCCACCGCTGTCAGCCTCAACCTGACCGTGATCGGTGAAGGTGATGGCTACGTCACGGTTTGGCCGTGTGGCCCGCGACCCGGCACCTCAAACGTCAACGTTCGCAATGGGCAGGTTGTGGCCAACGCCGTGGTCACCAAGCTGAGTGCCACGGGAACGGTCTGTCTGTTCAGCCAGAACCCATCGCAACTGATCGTCGACGTCATCAATGTCTTGCCGAGCAGCGGTTTTGTTGCCTTGCCAGCACCCGCCCGCCTAGCGGATTCCCGACTCGGTCACCCGACGGTGGATGGCCTCGGCGCTGGAACTGGAATCGTCCCAGCGGGAGGAGTTCTGGAGGTCGATGTCGTCGGACGAGCATCGCTGACACCGTCGGCCGCAGTCGCGCTGAATATCACCGTCAACCAACCCGTGGGGGGTGGCTACCTCAGTGTCTCCGATTGTGATCTCACGCGCCCGGCGACGTCGAACGTCAACTTCGTCGCCGGCCAGACCGTCGCCAACTCGGTGCTCACGGCGCTGAGTCCAACGGGAAGCGTGTGTATCTTTGCCTCGGAAGCGACGCATGTCATCGTCGACGCATTCGGAACATTTACCCCGCAGGCGTACCTCGCCTTGGTCCCTCCAGCACGACTCGCCGACACCCGCCCGTTTCACCTGACCGTCGACCGCAAGTTCTCGGGTGCTGGAATCCGCGCCGCCGGGTCTGTGCTGGAGCTCCAGGTTGGCGGTCGCGGTGGGTTGGTCTCGACTCCGAAGGTCGCCGCCCTGAACATCACCGCTGTTGGCTCTACGACTGCTGGCTATGTGACGACCTTCCCGTGTGGGACGGCACGTCCCAACGTCTCCAGTCTGAATTACGCCAAGGGCCAGACCGTGCCGAACCTGGTATTGGCACCGTTGTCCGCCGATGGCAGGTTATGCATCTACGTCAGTTCGCAGACACACCTCGTCGTCGATGCCTTCGGCGCGCTGACGCCGTAGGCCACGTCCGATCGCAGGCAAGCCTGCGACCGGACGGGCATGAGGCGAGGAACTAACTGCCGATCGGGCCGCCGTCGTCCTTGGTGATCACCAGCAACGACGACCTCGGCCGCCCACCCGCCGGGCCATCGGGCCAGGAGCTGTATTGCTTGGGATTTGCCGGATTGCCCGGAGCGAACACCGGTGACTCGCCGGGGTGTTGGACGCCGACGAACAAGGTGCGCTCGTCCGGGGTTGCCATACATCCCGTGATCTCGCAGCCAGCCGGCCCGGTGAGGAAGCGGCGGGTGCGACGCGTTGTCGGGTCGGCGCAAAGCATCTGGTTATTTCCGTATCCGGCGTAGGGCCCGATGTTCTGCGTTTCACCGCCGACGTCCGTCTGGATCCACAGCCGACCGCTGGGTGCAACGTAGAGGCCGTCCGGAGAACCGTACTGGTCGCCGTTGACCGTGCTGGCGTCACTCGGCGAGGCGTTGCGGTTACCGGCGAGGGCGAAATGATCCCACCAGAAGGTGTCGTCGCTGAAGTCGCCGTCGTAGCCCCAGCGGATGATGTGACCGAAGTTGTTGACCGCCCGCGGGTTGGCGGCATCGACGCCGGGGTTCGTGCCAACGCCACGGCGGGTGTTGTTGGTGCATGTCACCAACCCCATGCGCTGGTCCGGATACATGTCGATCCACTCCGGGCGGTCGAGCTTGGTTGCACCAACTGCGTCGGCTGCGCCGCGGGCATTGATCAGGATCTCGGCCTGCGACCAGGCGGCGAGCGCGGGGCTGGTCGGACTCAGTGCCAGCCATCGTCCGGTGCCGTTGGCGTCGAACTTCGCAGCGTATAACGTGCCTTCGTCGAATGGGCTGAGGCCCATCTTGCGGGCGTCGCGCCACGGCCGAGCGGAGACGAAACGATAGAGATACTCGAAGCGCTCGTCATCGCCGGTGTATACCACAACGCGCCCATCTTGCGTTTCCACCACTCGGGCCGCTTCGTGCTTGCTGCGGCCAAGCATCGTGCGCTTCACCGGGGTGCTCGACGGATCGAAGGGATCGATCTCCACCACCCAGCCGAAGCGGTTCGGCTCGTTTGGTTCGCTGTCCATTTGGAAACGAGGGTGCGTGGTGTGCCAGTTGTAGCCAAAACCCGCAGCGTTGAGGCCATAACGGGCTTCGAGCGCGTTTGGCGTCCCGGTGGTCTTGCGGAAGTAGCCGTTGAAGTTCTCCTCGCAGGCCAGGTAGGTGCCCCACGGCGTGTAGCCCATCGCGCAGTTGTTCAGCGTGCCGAGCACGTGCATGCCGGTTGGGTCAGCGGACGTTTGCAGCAGCGGGTGGCCGGCGGCCGGACCGCTGACCGTCATCGGGGTGTGCATCGTGATCCGGCGGGCGTACTTCGACGGGCGCACCACCTCCCAGCCAGTCTTGCGTAGCCGGATTTCGATCACGCTGACGCCGTGGGCGGCCATCGACTTGTCGGTCTTCTCCGCGGTCCAGTTGTTGACCCCATCGGGGAACAGCAAACCGTCGTCGGCGTACTCGTGGTTCTGCACCAGTAAGCCGCGCTTGGAACCGTTGATTGGGAAGTAGACCAGACCATCGTTGTGCATGCCCCATTGCAGCGCTTGCTCCGCAGAGGTATTGCTGGCATCGGGCTTGAACAACGGCCCGTCCGAGACTGGGTCGCCCCAGGCGATCAACACCTTCGCCGTGTACCCGGCGGGCACCACCACCGTGTCGGAGCTCGATACCGGAATGCCGGTGAAGCCGAGCAACTTGTCGCCGCCGCGGAAGGGATCGATACCGTCTTCGTCGTGGTCGGCGGCGACGGGGACGGCATTGAACACGGCGTCGGTGCTCAGCAAGGCCATCGCTCCCGCCCCAGCGACCAGCCCGCCGCGCATCAGCCCTCGTCGAGAGACCGCGTTCGATTGCTCGATGATCTCCTCAAGCGATGTGTTCGCTGATGGATTGGAAATGGTGTCGTCGTGATGACTCATGCGAATGCCTCCTGAGTAGATCCGCCACTGCGACTCAGCCCCGTTCGCAGCGTTGAGCGGATCTTAATGGCGCACCGCCGCTGCGTAAAGGGTGTTCCTTGAATTGACGCGGAGTTGGCGTTGCTTGGCGTTCCACGTCGATTCGCGCCGACGAGGCGACGGCTAAGCTCAGGCTCGATTTCAAGGGGGAAATGACGTCGTGAAGGTTCACCACAACTGGATCAACGGCCGGGCTCGATTTGGCCGAGGGTGATCAACGCCTCGATTCTTTCGATCCGGCGACGGCTGAGCCGTGGGTGAAGGTCGCTCGTTCCAGCCCGGCCGATGTCGATGAAGCGGTCGGTGCAGCAGCGGCCGCCTTCCCGGCGTGGCGTCGAACCGGCCCGAGTACCCGTGCCACCCCGGTCGGCGACCCGTTCGTCTTGCGTTAGCGGTCAGATAGAGGACTACTTGATGTGGCGCACATCGAGATTTGGCCGACGACCGACGAAGACGTGGCTGTCGCTGTCACGGGCGTGCTCGACGTGGTCGAAGCCGACAGCTTGGAGCATGATGATGATCTCGGCGGCAGGTCGCCGCCGGGCGCGACGGTTGCATCGTTGGCTGCTTGCCGGTCACACGCCGGGGGGCCGACTGCCCAGCAGTCGGCCCCCCGGTTGCGCATCTTTCGTTGTGTCAGGCGCAAATCGACGAGGCTGGGGCGTTGATCGTGGTCAACTCGGCCTTGCAGACGCCTCCAACGGCCGTGGCAATCGTCGCGTTGGTTGCGGCGGTGAGCCGTGCCTCCTTGACTTCGGTTGTTCCCATCTGGCCAGTGGCGATGCTGACGGCGCCGCCGTTGGCCGTGAGGTTGTTCAGGCTGACTTTGGCGACGCCCTTCTCGCCGCCGACCGAACCGGCAATGGTGACCGAGTCGCCGGTGATGACTCCGCCCGGACCGCCGAGTTCGATGAGGCCGCCGAATGCCCCATCTGACGCTTTGACGGACACGGCGCCGCTGGCAACGAACCGCGAGCCGGAACTCTTGATGGTCGATTCAGGGCCGGCGAGGCCGATGGTCAGTGCGCCACCGGCGTTATAGGAGGCCTCGTGGCTCTCGAGAAGTCCCTTGGCGCCGGTGCTCGTGAAGCTGATCGCCCCGGTTGTTGACACGAGCGCCTGGTCCGACTTGATGAGGCCGTCGACCCCGCCGAGAATGATGGACACCGAGGCCGCCTGAATTCTCGACTGGTTGAGTTCGACGTACATTTTTTGACCGCCGGAGATGTTCACCGCTCCGGACGCCTGCAGCGCCCACGGGGCGGCGCCGCCGTAGGCGAGTTGCGTCTTGCCGATCTCCCCGTGGGTGACATTGATGTCGCCAGCCGTGGCCCGCACACCGCCCTTGTCGACCTTGAACGAGGTCTCGAACTCGTTGAGGTTGGCAGTGACCGTCGTTGCGACCACGGCCGACTCGACGACCTCGAATTGGCTCTTGCTGGCGCCGTTGACAACGAGTGGGCCGCCAAAGGTGAGCCGAGCGTTGACTATTTCAAACCTGGCGTCGGTTGGGATGTTGACGGTGCACCCGCCGGCCGACGAACCGATGCCGCCCTCGACCTTGACGAACGTCGTGACGTCGACCGGCCCGGCCGCGCAGGCTGCGGCGAAGGCGCTCGCCGAGAATGTTCCGGTCAATGCGCTGGCTGGTTGGGCAGATACGCCGACGGCCGCAGCCACGGTCCCTGCTGCAATGAATGTCTTGAGTTTCACTGAATTCTCCTTTGGTTGTTTGCCGAATTCATGCCGGGCGAAGTCGACGCAAATACCGAGTTCATCCAAAGTTCACCGACCACCGGCGACAATTTGCGCGGTCTTGTGATCATGGGATGATGTCGCCGTCGCCCGCAACTACCTGGTCAGGCCGGTTGCCGGTGATCTCGATCCCGATCGAAGCCCCGTTCAGGTAGAGCTGGGCGAGGTTCGCTCCGAGAGCGATTCCGCCGCCCGCCCGGGCGGCCGAGTTATCGCCGATCAACACCCCTGCCTGGAGCTGGATGGTGCCCTCACCGCTCGAGATGCCACCGCCCGTGAAGCCAGCTGAGTTGCCGATGATCTGCGAACTGTCGAAGACATTGAGCGTGCCGCCGAGGCCGACGTCAGCTCCGCCGCCGTCGCCGGTGGTCGAGTTGTTACTGATCACCGTTCGGGTGAGGGTCAAGGTTCCAGGGGTAACGCCGCCAGCCACACTTAGGGCACCTGCTCCCATGGGCCCGGACGTGTTGCCCGTGACCGTGGTGTCGATCAGTTCAACGGTGCCGGTCGCCATCGCAACAGCTCCGCCTTCGCTGCTGGCGGCGTTGTTGCTGATCAGAGAGTTCATCACGACGGTGGTGGCATCTTCGGCATTGTGGATTGCGCCGCCGACACGGGCCCGGCTGTCGGTGATTGTGACATCGACAAGGCGGGTGAAGCCACCTTCGATGGTTTCGACCGCTCCACCGGAGTCGCCGGCGACGTTGCCGGACATCGTTGCCCGAGTGACGGTGATGGTGCCAGCGTTGTGTACCGCTGCACCACCATCGAGCACGTCGTTGCCGATGAACTCGCTATCGAAGACCTCGGCGGTGCCGGTGTTGTAGATGGCACCGCCGCCGTTGCCTTCGAATCGGGCGCGAGTCACGGTGACGATCGATTCGTTGATCAACCCGCCGCCCTCGTCGGCGCTGGCGTTGAAGAGGAAGTCGGTGTCGGTGATCGTCATCGTGCCGTCGACGAAATAATCTTCGTCGTAGGCCCGGTTGATGATCGCCCCACCGGAGTCGTGGCTGGAGTTCCGGGTGAACACCGAGTTCGTGACGTGCACCGTGCCGCCCTCGTTGACCAATGCGCCGCCGGAGTCGGAGCTGCCGTTGGCCTCGAAGTAGACGTGATCGAGCGTCATCACGCCACCGACGGTTACCGCAGCAAGGCCACCGAATGCATCGGACGACTCGTTGCCGATAACAACGATCGGATTGTCGGCTGTGCCGGCCAATGTTGCGCTTCCGCCGTTGGTCAGCGCCCCTCCACTGTCGCCGCTGAAGTTATCGGCGATGCGCACACCCGGGCCAGCCGTCAGCGTTCCATCGTTGACGATGCCGCCGCCGGTGTTCGCGCTGTCATTACCGACGATCGAACTTCCGGTGCCGAGGTGAAGGTCGCCCTGGTTGAAGATCGCGCCAGCGACACCACCGGAGGAGTTGTTCGAAATCGTCGTGCCCGCATCCGTGATCGTCAGGCCAGTGAGGCCGTCGTCGGCGAAGTTGAAGATCGCGCCGCCGTCATTGACTGTCGAGTTGCCATCGATCGTGGCGTTGACGATCCGCAACGTTCCGGAGTTGAACACCGCTCCGCCGTCGAAGGCGTCATTGAGAAGTACATGGGAACTTCCGGTGAGGACGATGGTGCCTGGCGTGACGACGTCGGCATTGGAGATTGCACCACCACGTCCGGTAGAGGAATTCGAGCGCAGGATGCTCGCCTCGGTGACGGTCACGGTGCCGCCGCCGCTGTGGGCAACGGCGCCGCCATCTCCCGTTTGAGCGACGTTCGAACTCGACGATCGAGCCACCGGACACGGTGACGGGGCCGTTGACGTTATGCACCGCCCCACCCGATCCGAGCGAATAGTTCCACTCCAAGATGCTCATCGCTCCAAGTGCTACGGACCCGTTGGCGCTCGAAATCGCGCCACCGTCACCCTCGGCCTTGTTCCGTGACAGGACGGATGAGTTGACGGTGATCGCGGTTCCGGTGGCATGAATCGCCCCTGCTGCGTCGCGGGACTCGTTCTCGATCATCGACGCGCCGGTCAACGCAATGGACCCGCCGACGCTGGCGATACCGGCTCCGTTGACGTAAGCGACGTTGTTGCTGATCTCGCTACCTCGCCGAACATTGATCTGGGCGTTCGTCGACGCGATGGCCCCGCCGTTGCCTTCGGTGAGGTTCTCTCGGAATGCCGCGGGCTGGTTTGCGGCGGTACCGGTGCCGCCGATGTTGACGATCGCTCCAGCAGCGGCACGTAAGCCGCCTCCGTCGTCTTCGGTGAAGCCCTTCTTCACGGTCACCCCGATCAAGGTCAGTCGTCCGTTTGCCTTGAGATCGAGCGTGCGGTCACTGCCGCCGCCATCGATGAAGGTGTTGGCTGCCCCGGCGGCGCCCACAATGCTCAACGTCCCAGAGATGTCGAAGTCGCCCGTGCGTCCCGCGTCCTCCGCGTCGCCATGCAACGCAACCACGTACGCGCCCGCCGGCAGCTGGATGGTGTCGGCTCCGGCGAGCGAGTTCGCCCGCAATACGGCTTCGCGCAACGACATCAATCCATCGGTGGCGCTGATCACATCACTGGTGGTCGTCACCGCGATCGTCGCCGCCGCGACTGGCTCGGCGAAGCCAAACGTGACACCACCGCAAATGATCGCTGCGCTCGTGAGAGCTGAGATTCGCCTCAACATTTTGGTTCCCCTTGGACATTGACGAGAGCGCCGCCGATCGACACCATCATCTAGTCATGCGAGCCAAGCGCTGCTGTGATACACGATCGCCCGGTCAATATGGAACCCGGCGAGCGCGAGCGGGGTTTCGGCTTGATGAGCAACGGTCGGTTGCTCCGTTACGAGCGAATGCTTCGAGGTGATCGTCGAACTGATCCGACAACCCTTCTGCAGAAGGATTCCGGTCACGGATTGTTTCACACGCGTGAAATCAAACGTGACTGGAACCCGACGTGTTCGCTGACGCGTCGCGTGAGTTCTGCCAACCCGACGCCGCCGAGCGCTTTCGACGGCACCGATCAGGGCGGAGGCGACGGCATGGAACCCTGGGAACTCACGCAGGTACATCTCCTCGAGCTCCGAGGCGGTGACGACATGCCAGTTCGCTTCGCTTGTTTCGTTGTTCTGCATGGGCAGTGAAAGACTTGCATCCATTACACCTAAGGGGCCGCGCGGGTTGAGTCGCGGGATTGATGGTGTAGTTCCATGAGCCATGCCAGCTGTGGGGGTTGATGGGCAGGGTGTTGTACTCGGTGTCGCTGATCTTGATGCCGGTGGGGTACCAGTTGAGGTCGGCTTCGGCGTAGATCTTGAGTCCGCTGTCGGTGGTCGTCGCCGCGATCAACTCGACGACGGTGCGGAGACTGGTGAGCGGTGTTCCTCGCCAGTTCTTCGAGATGAACGAGAACATCTTGTGTTCGATTTTGTTCCATTTCGAGGTGCCGGGCGGGTAGTGGCACACCGTGATGAGCAGGCCGGTCTCGGCGGCGAGATCGGCGAGGTGTTTCTTCCAGGCCCGCACCCGGTAGCCGTTGGATCCGCCGCAGTCGGCGGTGATCAACAGTCGGGTGGCGTCGGGGAACCGGTGCTGGCCGTGCTGGTTCCACCAGCGGCGGATCGATTCGACGGCGAACTCGGCGGTGTCCGCGGTGTCGCCGACGTTGACCCAGCCCTCGTTGTTGGCGATGTCGAACACCCCGTACGGGATCGCCTTGGTGTGCTCCCCGGCGGCGGGGAAGTCATGACCGTTGACCTTCACCGGCTCACCCTTGGGTTGCCACTCGACCCCACCGTTGGCGTAGTTCCCCAGGAGTTCCTTCTTCTTGGTGTCCACACTGATGACCGGTTCGCCGTCGTCCAGGAAGCTGTCGGCGAGATCGTTGATGTACCGGAACTGCGCATCACGATCCGGTGACGACGCACCTTCCAACTGCTTCGAGGGGGCCTGCAACGAGTACTCCATCTGATGCAACAACCGGCGCACCAACTCCGCCGAGACCCGCCAACCCTTGGCGACCAACTGATCGGCGAGCGTGTACGTCGATTTCGCTGTGTACCGCAACGGTGACATCGGGTTACCCCGCGATTCGGGATGGACCAGTTCGTCCAACGCCGCCAACAACCCCGGCTGCTTATCGATCGCCTGCTTGTCGCCGCCACCCGGGCGACGCTGACGATCCGAGATAGCGACGCCGGACTTCACCTCTTGAGCAGCCTTGAACACCGTCGAGGTCGACTGCGCCGACGCTTCCACAACCCGAGCCTGACCCCCACGACCCAACGCCACCGTCATCGCCCCGGTCACCACCCGCCGATCACGCTCACCCAACACCGGCAACACCGTCGCAAAGAACTCGCTCAACGCCCCAACAGACAACTCCATCCACCCACACTAAACCTCGCGGGTTATCCTGTGGTGGACCCTAACAACGCGCAGGCGAGCTGTTTCGCTGCAAAATGTTCTTTCGCACGTTCCGGAGGAGGAAGGGCGATCCTTCCTCCTCCGGCCGACGGTTCAGTTAGGGGGCGACCTTGAAGATGTACAGGCCGAGGTCGCGGTCGCTCATCGCCACGTACTCTTCGCCCTTGTGCAGGAACGTCTGCACACCCCAGAAGTTGTTGCCACCCTCGTCGATGAATCGGCCGCTCTCGACGATCTCGCCGTCAACGATGTCGACCACCCGCAGGCCACCGGAATAGTAGGAGATGTAGGCCCGAGCGGGGTCGATCAGCGAGGTGGCCACCTCGTGGACGGAGAGGTCACCGAAACCGTCTGCCTTGTCGATGTCCATCGCCTCGGGGATCGCGTAGGTGTCCAGTTCGGTGAGCTTGCCCGCATCGTCATTGCTGAACAAGCGCACGTAACCCCAGCCGTCGAAGGCCACGTTGAGGCTGATCGAATCACCCACTTGGCCTACCGCTACGCCGGGAAGCAGCTCACCGGCACCGGTGAGACACGCCGCCTGGTCGAATCCGGGCAGGTCGAACACGTCATATCCATCGCCGCGGCTGATGAACGCGGCCGGGATGCCAGCAACGGCATTCATCGTCAGCAGGCCGCAGGCATCGGCACCTTCGCGCTCGATCACTACTGCGGCGAGGTAACCGCCGGCGGCTTCGATGTTGACGAACTTCTCGTTGAAGGTACAGAAACCGCGTGACACGACGGCGATTTGGGTGCCATCACCAGCGGGTACGGCCTCGTCGCCAATGCAGCCTCGCCCGACATAGACGGCATCGCCGCCTACCGACGAACCGCCGGCGATGAGCGCGGTTTGGGTTCCGGTACCGGCGAAGAACTTGTCGCCCTCGCCGGTCGTCACGTTGAAGGCGAACGGCGAGAAATCTTCGTCAGCAGCCAAGATGTATTGGTTGTCGAGGGTGAACTCGGCCTGATGGGCATTGCCCTCCGGCGGCTCGGAGGCGCCGGTTTGCTCGAGCAGTTGCGGGTCGATCTCGGCGAAGTCCGAATCGGCCACCACCGTTGCGTTTGCCGGGTCGGTGACATCCATCTTCACGTAGCCGCCATCCCAGTACGACAGCAGCATCACCCAGAGACCATCGATCTGCTTGACGACCATGTCGTGGAGGAACACGGCCTGCAGGTTTCCGGGGCTTGCCTGCGACACCTGAGCCGTGAGGTCGTACTCGGCGATCAGACTCGGCTTGCGCGGGTCGGTGATGTCGACGATGTCGACGTCGGCGGCCTCGTCGTTGTCGACCATGACGGCGTAGGCCTTCGAGCCAGCATCCCAAGCGAAGACGCTGTGGATCTCGTGGGCTGCCTTCTTGCCCTGACCCGACGTCTGCTGGTCGTCGCCGTAGCCTTCGGTCAACAGGCTCGGGTTGGCCGGCTTGGTGACGTTATAGATGTTCAACCCGCCGAAGCCGGTCTTTTCGTTGCAGGTTTCGTTGTTCGTGATCAGGATGTCGCCGGTGAACTTTGGCGTGGAGATCGACAGAGCTTGCACGCCTTCACCGGCGGCGCTGCCCTCCTTGGAATTGACGAATGACACCTCCTTCGGCGCGGCAGGGTTGCGGATGTCGACGACATGAACGCCGTTGTATTTGCAGGTCTCGCCACCCCAGGCGGCAAGATAGGCGTAGCCCTTGTGCACGCCGACGTCGGCGATCTTGCCAGGCTCGACGTTCTTCAGCGCCAACTTCGAGACCAGCGTGATGTTGCCCGTGGAACCTGCATCGAGATGACCCTCGTCACCACCATGCTGCAGGTGGTGATTGTGCGTCGACTTGGCATCATCGACCGCACCATCGTCGATCGTGGTGGTGTCGTGAGCCCACGCCAGCGCGGCCGGGAATAATCCGAGGCCGAGGGCGCATGCCACGACGATGGAACGACGTGAGAGATTCATGCTCATCCTTTCGTGTGTCCACCATCGAATGAGTGGACGCTTCAGCGGATACTAGGCCTCCTGAGGACCGTGTGCTGAAACAACTGCCTTGTCGAGGGCGTCGATCGCCCAGGCGATGCCCTCGTCGGGGTGTTCGATTGCCAGGTGCAGGTGCCATCCGTCGCCGGGCTCGTCGGCGTCGAACCAGTACCAGCGCAAGGAGGCAGCGATCGTTCCTAGCTCGTCTGGGTCGACTGGCCAGTCCTCGACCACCCCGCCGAACGCGGCCAGCAACCACCACGCGGCGAATCGCCCGTGGGCGGCCCCGCGGCGGCGCCCGTGAGCGCCGCCGACCGCACCGGCCCACCCCAGCCATGCCAGCGCCTCGGCCGCCGTCAGCTCGGTCAACGAGGCGTTGCGCACCCCGAGAGCGGCGACCGCCTGTTGGGCTGAGCCTTCGACGGCGGTGACGGTGACCTTGCCGTTCGACCCCGCCGACCAGGCGTCGAGTAACTGACGGATGGCCTCGTCAACCAGATCGTCTTCGATGAGATCGGCATCGTCGGGTAGCGCAACTCTGACGCCAGGCCGAGCTACCGGAGGTGGCGCAGGGAACTCGGTGCTCTGATCCTTGTACTCGGCGAGCTGGTACTCGGGTTCCCAAGCTTGCAGCGCAAACGGAATATCGAGCGCGTTGACGATGTCGCCGTCGATGGTTTCGCCACGCAACGCTCGTTCATGAGCGACGAACGAGGCCCGGATCGGGTCGTCGAGCAGCGGTGCAAGCTCGGCCCAGGTGTGGTGTTGGGCGGCGACCTCGCTGAGCGGCCCCGGCGTAAACCGCCCGCTTCCTTCATCGAGCACCCGCACTGCCCATTCGACAGGCGCCCACAACGCCAGGCGATACTCGGCCAACGACGCCGCCGGCCACAGCTGGCGCCCGGTTGACACCGCTGCACGGCAACGATCGCGCAAGCGCAACAATGCTTCCCACTCTCGCGCCGCGGTGCGGGCATCGATCAAGCGCACCAGCCCGTCGAGGTCGTTGGCCGTGATCAGGGCGTCGAGCGCCTCGTCGTTCATACCAAAGGCCAGGGGTAGCGACGGCCTGTCTCATCGACGGGGAGATGGCCGGCGTCGCGCAGCCAGGTAGCCCGCTGCGAGATCGCCTCGACCTCGTCGTCGTCGAGCAGCACGCTGATCGACAACGGCACCGCAACCGCCAGAACGTCGAGCGCAGCACAGGCCCCCGGGGGCAACGGTTGGCCGGCGAAATCCCAGATCACGGTGCGCAGCTTGTAGTCAGAGGCGAAACACAACCCGTGATCGATACCCCAGATGGCACCGTCGTTGGCCAACAGCACGTGACCGCTCTTACGATCGGTGTTGTTGGCCACGAAATCGAACACCGCCATCTGCTGTAGGCGCCGGTGCAGATCGGGCTGGTTCTCGAGGATCGTGAAGTAGTGCTGTTGATGGTCGGCGTCGACGAACCATTGCACCGAACCCTCGCCATACGGTCCGTCACGGATCAGCGTCGGCGGCACCAAACCGAACCCCATCGCCTCGCTCAGTTGGTACGCAGCCAGTTCGCGACGGTGCAATCCGGAAGGAAAATCCCACAGCGGGCGCTCGCCTTTGGTCGGTTTGTAGATCGCCTGAAAGGAGCCCACCGCCGACGAGATGTTGACCAGAAACGTGGCGTTGCTGCTCCACGGCATGCGGCCCTCGATTTCGATCTCGCCCTCGGCGAGAATCGTCAGCGCTAGTTCATCTTCGGGCATACGTGTCCGTCGGCACCTGCGGGTCGGCCGCAAAAGGCGCATGGCGGCCGACCCGCCGAGACCAGCTGTTCGGCCTGTTGGCAATAGGCCAAAGCGTGAGCAACGTCGATCAGGAGGCGCACTCGCCCTTGGTCGTCTGCGGCCTCGGGGTCGATCTCGCCGTTCTCGTCGACGGTGATCGCCTCTTCGAGTTGGACGACGATCTGGTTGGTGTCACGGTCGTAGCCGAGACCGATCGAACCGAGCACGAAGGCGATATTGATCGGACTGTCGACGTCGACGTTGGTTGAGCCTGGCCTCGGCGGCACCGCCGGGAGGTCGTTCAAAATGCGCCGCAAGAACTCGGCGATACCGGCAACCTGCTGCTTTTCGCATTTGATCGTCACCTGCGCGCTGCCCGAATCGACCTTCAAGAAGAAGGTGCGCTGCCCGGGGCGCCCGACGGTGGCCGCCCCGAATTTGTCGACGGAGTCGAATTGGTAAAAGACACCCACTGCGCGCCCCTACGACGGCCGGAGGTCGCGCAAGGAACCCCCGGTGGAATTGACGGTCAGCACCGTTGGGCCGCCGACGCTGTAGGCCACGGCGCTGATCGAACAGGTGGAGATGACGATGCGCTGAAACAGATCGATGTGGGTGCCCATCGCGTGAGCGACAGCAGCTTTGATCGGGTCGGCATGGGAGACAACGGCGATCACCCCGCCAACGTGCTTGGCGGCAAGGCGCTGGACGGCCGAGACCATCCGATTTTGCATCTCGGTAAAACTCTCACCATTCGGAAAACGGAACGTCGACGGTGAACGTTGCACAGTGGCCCATTCGGGCAACTTCATCAGCGCCTTCAATTCGGCACCCGTCCAGTCACCGAAGTCGCATTCCAACAATCCCTTGTCGATCACCACCGCTACTCCTGTCGCTGTGGCGATCGGTGCGGCGGTTTCTCTGGCGCGCTCCAGCGGTGAGGCATAGAGCCCGTCGAGCTTGGCGAGTTCACCGATGCGCAGCGCGGCGGCGGCGGCCTGGGCGTGCCCGGCGTCGGCGAGATGCAACCCTTTGGCCCGACCTGGAAGCACCTTGCCGGTGGTCGGGGTTTGGCCGTGGCGAACGAACAACACCAGCGTCGATGTCGCCGAGTGAGCAGGGGTTTTGCGTGCAGCCATGTACTGCCAAGCTACCGGCCAGATCGGCTGGACAAGAAGGCGCCGGACAACACAAGTGCGGTGCCGATGATGTGCAGTGGCACAATCGCATCACCATTGATGCTCCACCCGAGGAAGATGGCCACGACAGGGATGCAATACCCGATGATTGAACCGCGGGTGGCACCGACGTTGCCCATCAACCAGGCGGTGATCAGAAACGCCGCGCCGGTGCCCAACGCCCCGAGGGCGAGCATCGAGGCGACGGCGGTGGTGTTCGGGTCGAACTTCTGGGTAATGCCATAGACGCCGAACGGGGCGATCATCGCTACGGCCATCAGCTGGATTTGTCGTTGCACCACGGGAGCGCCGTATTTCTGAGTCAAGGGCACCCCCAAATTGGACGAGATGCCGTAGCAGACCACCGCGGAAAAGGATCATCAGCAGCCCGCCAATCGAGGCCTTGCCGTCGTCCAGCGATGGGAAGGCGATGGCGAGCACACCGATGGCACCGACGATCAGTCCGGCGATTTGGTTGCGCCCCGGCAATCGCCGCAACATGATCGAGGCCACGGCGGCGGCCACCAGCGGGACCCCGGAGTTCAACATCCCGGCCACCGACGAGGAGATGTGCGCCTGGGCCAGCGGGAACATGGTCATCGGGATGAGCATCCAGGTGACCGCCAAGACCCACATGCGGCGGCGGTCGGCGCGCTCGATCGATTTGCGCGCCTGAGGGAACAGGCTCAGGATCGATGCGCCGAGCAGCACGCGGAACAGGGCGATGGACAGCGGGTGAAACGATTCCCGGGCTCGGGAGATGAAGAGGAAGCTTGCGCCCCAGGTGATCGAAACCAGCACCAGCGCGGCCCAATCGATGGCACTGAACGGCGCCGAGCTTCGTCCTTCGGCGGTGATCGCTACCCGACTGGCGGATTTTGGAGAGGTCTCAGGCTCGCTCGTCACCTCGCCAAACTAGTCGATCGCCTGTTCGATCGTCTGTTCGATCGCACAGAGGTCGTCAGCTGTGGATCGTGGCCAACCGACGCTCGGTGAGACGGATCAGCGCCCCGGTCGTGCGCTTGCGTCCGGGGATCTGTCGGCTCAAGGAGACGTGGCGAGCCAACGTCATCGTCGTGTAGGCCTCGATCGCCGCCCGGTGGCTCTCCCCGGCGAGTCGAAGATAGGTGCCCCGACAGCTGTCGGCGACGATGTCGAGCGCGCCAGCGTCGCCGTGGCAACGGATGCCGAGCTCGTAAACATGCCCGATGAAGTTGCCGATGTCCGTCGCCGGGTCGCCGGCGCAGTAGAGATCGAAGTCGACCACCGTCACGCCACGATCATCGACCAACAGTTGGTCGGGATAAAAGTCGCGATGAATGCCGCGCCTGGGTCGATCGCTAAGGGCATCGACGAGCTGCTCGCATCGTTCGACGATGGTGTGCAACCGTGACATCGTCTGATCGGACACCCGCATCTGCGCGAACCGTTGGCGGAGGATCTCCACCTCTCGTTCGGCGTTGTGCTCACGGCGCGTCGCCACACCGGATCGATGGATCTTGAACGCCGCTTGGGCGGCCTTCGAGCCGATGTCGAACATGGTTGCCCGATCGGGTGGTGGCGTCGACTCGAGTATCGCGCCCATCGATGTTCCCGGCACGAGGCGCTGCACCCAGAGGTCAAGCTGGTCGAACACTGCGATCGGCGAGGCGACGCGGATGCCGTCCTCGGCGTGGCAGCCGAAACCGACGCTCTCGAACGAAGCGGCGAGGCGGTAGGGGCTCGAAGCCCGATGCCCCGAACGCATCTTGCCCAGCAGTGGGCCGTGGGTGGTGTCGTAGCGGACCAGCGCCCGTTTGCCAGGCTTGTGGCGCACTACGTAGGCGGCGAACACCTGCCGCTCGAGCAGCACGCTCATCAGCTCGGTATTCAACGAGGCTTCCAGGTGGGGCAATGCCAGGTCGATCATGCCGCCACCTCGACGCTAGCGAGACCGATCACCTGTGCTGCGTTGCGGTCCCAGGTGTAACGGCTGCGCACCATCGCCGCGCCGTTGCGCCCCAGTTCGGCCGCCAAGGTGGTGTCGGCGATCAACGAGATGCAGCCGTCGGCGAGTCCCTGCATGTCGCCAGGTTCGCTCAGCCAGGCCGTGTGGCGGTGGGTGACGGTGTCGCTGATCTGCCCGACGTCGGAAGCGACCACCGGCACACCGCAGGCCAGGTACTCGAACATCTTCAGCGGCGAGAAGTAGAAGTCGTGTTCGAGGCGTGGATACGGCGCCAGCGCGACCGTGAAACCTTGGATGACGCTCGGCATCTCCTCGTGGTCGACGGCACCGAGGAAGACGACCTGGTCGGCCACACCAAGCTCCGTGGCTCGGCGCTCGATCTCCGGGCGCAGGGGGCCGTCACCAGCGATCACCAGTCGGGTCTCGGGGAAGCGCTGATGAACGAGATGCAGGATTTCGGGGAGGTGCTCGACGCCGTGCCAGGCGCGCAAACCGCCAACGAAGCCGAGCGTCGGCGGGCTGGCCGGGGCATGGGCGCCCGGGGCCTTGGCGGCGGGGAACTTAGCGGCGGGGGCGAAGCGGGTGATGTCGACGCCATTGGGCAATACGTGAATGCGCTGCGAATCGACGCCGAGCCCGCTGACGTAGGCAACCAACTGCTCGGAAACGACGACAACGGCGGTGGCCGCTAACAACAGCTCGCGTTCCACTGCCTGGTACATGGTGGCAAACGGCCCGCCGCGATAACGGCTTTGCTCGTCGGCCAGCGGTGCGTTCAATTCAACGATCAGCGGCCGGTCGAGCTGCTGTGCAAGCGCGACGCCGGCGGTGGACAACAGCGAGGCGCGCACGTAGATCAGCTCGGGGGCGTCGTCGGTCGTAAAGCGCTGCGCAAGGTAGTCGACGAGCGCCTTGTCATAGAGGATGCGGCGGATGTCCTTGGGCAGCGAGGTGCTCGGGCTGAATCGATCGACCCAGGCGTCGAGCGTGTGTTTGACCTGCTGCACGTCCTCAGGCACGGCGACTCGGGTGACCGTCGCCGGGGTTTCGACTGCGGCCGGGGCACCCGGCTTGGTGAGGCGTGGGGCGATCAGCTCGACGTCGTGCCCGGCGCGGTGGAAGGCGGCAATCATCTCGCGGACATGGATCGATGAGCCCTTGCGACCGAGCACGTCGATGCCGGTATCGGGGCACAGGTAGAGAATTTTCACGGCAGTTCCTTGAGTTTGGTGAGCATGCGATCACGTTCTTCGAGCCATCCGTTGTCGCGCAGGCGGTGGCGGCGACAGGCGCGACGCAGCAGGTTGAAGGCCCGGTAGGTGTCGATTCGATCGTGGTCGATCACGGTCGGCTGGTACCCAGCGAGGAACTGGGAAGCGAGCGAACCGTCGCTGTCGAGGTTGTGGCTGTCGAGGTAGCTGAGCATGTAGGCGACGTCGAACATCGGGTCGCCGAGCGCGGCGAGATCCCAATCGACGACGCCAACACGCTCGCCGATGAGCAGTTGGCGGAGGTGAAAGTCGCGGTGTAGCACGCTTGAACGTTCCACTCCTTGCAGCTTGGCGAGGCGCGAGAGCGCAGCTTCGATGATCGCACGCCAATGCGGGGCCTGGTCGGCGAGCACAAGCGGATGTGGCGAGACGAGTTCGGCGACGTGGTCGCTGATGGTTGCCTGGTCGAGGATGCGATGCAACGGCCGAGCATCGATCGAGTGCAGCTCGCGCAGCGCCACACCGCAGCGGTACATGTGCCGGGCGTCGGGTTGCTTGGCTTCCACGCCGATCAGCTCGCTGGTGAGCAGCACATGTTCGTCCTCGTCGTAGGCGACCACCTGTGGCACCGCCAATTCGACGATGTCGCCACGTTGCTGCATCTGATCGCCGAGGTGTTGCAGCAACGAGGCGATCGTGGCGAGACTGGCGTCTTGCACACATTTGGCAATCACGTTGCCTGAATCGGTACGCACGCGCAGCACCCGTCGCGGGCCAACGACAGCGATCGCGTCGACCGAGGTTGCCGGCGAACCGACGTGTCGGCGGACGAGTTCGCGCACCACGGCATCGTTGGCCAGCGTGATCATGCCAACGTCGCTTCCTTGGCGATCAGCACCGCGGCGTCGTCGTTGCCAAGCACCAAGGGTTCACGGCGCGCTGCTTTGGTCATGGCGCCAAGGGCTTCGTCGTCGCGCAGCAATTCGACGACGCGCATCGCCGAAAGCTTCTCGGGTGATTGCGGATCGATGACCATCGCTGCGCCGGTGTCGGCGATGCGTTGCACTCGTTCCCATTGATCATCGAGCTTGCGCTTGCTGGGGATGAACACGGTTGGGATCTGGGCCAACCGTAGCTCGGTGACCGTGTTATAGCCGCCCTCGGCGATCACCAGATCGCTGGCGGCGAGCAGCTCGACAAGGTTCGGATCCATGGCCACGACCTCGGTGGCCGGCATTCGCGCCAGGCGTGCGGCCATCGCTTGATTGTCGTAGTTCGGGCCGAGGACGACGACGCAGCGCAGGTTGGCGCGCACCTCGCCGACGGCGGGAATGATCGCTTCGACGATCTCGAAGAAGCGGTCTGCTTGGGCTGCGAAGCCGCCGCCGCCGACCGTTACGGTCAGCACGAATTCGTCGCTGTCGAATCCACGCTGAGCGCGGATCTCACTGGCCACAGTCGAGCTTTGGCGGCTGATCGGGCCGACGAACGACGTCCGCGCGGCGACCGCTGGTGGCAGGGGCAGGCCAAAGTCGGCGGCGCTGTGCGGCACGATGAAGCGACTGATGCTCTCCAGCGCAGGTTCGGCGAGCAACGCGTCATGTTGTTCGTCGGTTCGGCGCCGCAAAATCAGCACCTGGCGGATTGCCACCGGGCAAGGTTTGATCGTCGTGTCGTGGACGACGAGCGACGGTTGATATCGCTCGACCAGCCGGTCCCATTCGATCTCGTTATCGCAGCTCAAGGACAGCGCCGGGTTCCAGGTTCCCGCTGCTGGGCTGCAGGTTGTGTGGATGTGCACGTCGAGTTGCGGGGCGTGCGCGACGAGGCTTGTGGCCAAGTTTTGGACGCGCATCAGGTGTCCGAGCCCGCGCCGGTTGCGAGCGTGGAACAGCACCTTCGTGTTCACCTTTGACTCGCAATCTGGAACACGTTGCTGAGCTTGATCGCCGAGCGTCGTGGGTTGAATTCGTTGCCGACGAGCTTCGCTCCAGCTGCTCCGAGCTCGGCGGCCAGCGCCGGATTGTGCCACAAGCGGGCGATGGCATCGGTCAGCGCGGCGGAATCGTCCTGCTCAACGAGTAGGCCCGTGCGTTCGTGTTGGACAACCTCGGGGATGCCAATGATCGATGTGGAGATCACCGGGATACCGCGCCCGAGTGCTTCGACGATGACGGTGGGCAGGCCATCGCGGTCGCCGTCGGCACCGATTCGACAGGGCAAGGCGACCATCGAACAGCGCCGATAGGCGGCGTCGACCTGGTCGAACGGTTGGGCGCCAAGGAAGCGGACACGATCATTGCACTTCAGGTCGTCGGTCAACTGCTGCAGGTTCGCGAGTTCTTCGCCCGTGCCCAGGATTTCCAACAGCAGACCAGGGCAGCGTTCACGCAAGCTGGCAACGGCGATGATCAGGGTGTCGATCCCCTTCTTGTCGACCAAACGGGCGACGCACAGCACCGGTCCACCAGCCACCGGAGCGGTCGGCTCGGCCACGGGAACCCCGTTGGCGATGTGCACCACTGGGAGCTGCGGCAGGGTTTGGTTGAGGTGGCGAACGTTGTAGTCAGACACCGTAACGACCGCGGCAGCACCATCGAGGCGCCGTGCCAGGTGGGCGACATGGGACTCGTGGAAGATGTCCTTGGCGTGCGCGGTGACGGAGAAACTGACACCGGCGAGGGCCGCGGCGTCGCGGCTGACCTCGCTGGCGGCGCTGGCGAAGTGGGCGTGAATGTGACCGAAACCCTCACGCCGCACCCGTTCGGCAACGAGCCCGGCTTGTACGAATCGGCGCCAATCGCCGTGTCGCCGGGCGGCGATCGCGGCGCGGGCCCAGCGCAGCGGACGGCGAGCGGCGAGACGCAGATGAATCGGCCACACCTCGTTGTCGCCCAGCTTTGGTTTGCGGGTGACATAGCGCACCTCGGCACGCACGGCATCGACATCGCTGTGCTGCGGCCCATCGGCGACGGGGCCGAGGGCATCGATGCCGACGGTCACGCCGATCGCTTCCAGCTCGAGAATCTCGCGAATCACGAACGTTTGGCTGAGCTGCGGAAAGCGTTTCAGCACATAGAGCACCTTGGGTGCGCTGGCGTCGGCGGCAGCGATCGACGGAGTGGCGGTGGTGGTCAGCGTGGTGGTCATCGTGGGCTCCCCTGAAGTTCGGTGATCAATTCGTTCTCCGCCGCGAGGTTCATTCGCCGATAGCGCCCGTCGCACTGCATCAGTTGGTCGTGCGTTCCGATTTGGGTGATCCGCCCCTGTTCCATGACGACGATGCGATCGGCGTTGCGTACGGTGCTCAGGCGATGAGCGATGACGATGCGAGTGGCCTGCTTGGGCAGGTTGTCGAGCGCCTGGATGATCTTCTGTTCGCTCTCGTTGTCGAGCGCACTGGTCGGCTCGTCGAGAATCAAAATCGGGCTGTCGCGCAGGATCGCTCGGGCGATAGCGATCCGTTGACGCTGGCCGCCAGAGAGATTGGAACCGCGCTCGCCAAGCATCGTCTGTAAACCATCGGGGAGGCGACTGGCGAACTCGTCGACCAACGCCAGTTGGGCGGCGCGGATGATGCTCGCCGAGTTGGCACCGGGGCGACCGGAGGCGATGTTGTCGAAGATGGTGCCGTGGAGCAACACGGTGTCTTGCAGCACCATCGAGATCTGGCGGCGGACCGAGCGGGTCATCACCTGTGTCAGGTCGTGGCCGTCGATCAGCACCGAGCCCGACGTCGGGTCGATCAGGCGCGGAATCAGCGATGCCAATGTGCTCTTGCCGGTGCCGGTTGGCCCGACCAGGGCAACCGTTTCGCCCGGCTCGATCGTCAGGTTGATGCCGTCGAGTACCTTCTCGCGGCCGTAGCTGAAGTGCACGTCTCGGAACTCGATACGGCCGACTGCCGCGGGGAGAGCGTAGGCCCCGAAACGATCCGTGATCTGCGGGCGCTCGCCGAGGATGGCATGTACCCGTTCGGCCGCGGCCGACCCTTTGGCGCTGACCCGGCCGAGCTTGGAGAGCGACTTCAGCGGCTTATAGACCGAGCCGACATAACTGATGAACAGCAGAAATTCCCCCGGCATCAACGTGCCCTGGAGCACTCGGTCGGCGCCGAACCACATGACGATCATCGTCGACAGCGCTGCGGTGGCATCGACGGCCGGGCTGAAGCGGGCCTGTTGACGGATGGCGGCGAGGCCGGCGTGCAGGCTGACTTGGTTGAGGGTGTCGAACCTGTCTTGCTGGTGTTGTTCCAGGGAGTAGGCCTGGACGAAGTGGATGGCGGCGAAGTTCTCCGACGTGGCGGAGACGACTTGGCTCTCTGCGGCGCGGGCACGCTTTTCGGCATCACGCAGATTGTTGGTCGAGCGGAACACCGCCCAACCGAGGGCTGGGGTCAGCGCCAACGACATCAGGGCGAACATCGGGTCGAGCAGGATCATCACCGTGACCATGCCGACCAAGCGGAGGATGTTCGGCAGGAACACTGCCAGTGTTTGCACAATCATGTCCTGGGTGCGATCGACGTCGCTGGTGACGCGGGCACTGAGATCACCGACCCGACTTTCGCCGTGGAAACGCAGCGAGAGGTGATTGAGGTGGTTGAACACTGCCTCCCGGATCGAGTTGCCCATATGCAGGCCAGTCGAGGACAAGATGCGCGTCGACCAGTAGTCGAGCAGTGCCGAGAGCCCGACGATCACGCCGAAGGCAGCACACAAGATCGCCAGAATCTGGCGAGGATTGGCCGTCGTCGGCGCGAAGACGGTGTCGATGACAAACTTCAGCGGCCACGGCTGGGCGAGAGCGACGATGATCTCCAGCACCGCGAGCAGCCCGCCGAAGAGCAGCACTCGGCGATACGGCTTGACAAATGGGAGGATGGCGCGCAGACCCTTCATGCTCCAAGCATCTAGGTTGCGAAGGGCGTGCCGCTACTGGACGTTAGTGCTACGACTGTTGACGCACCTGCGGTTCGTCCTGCGAAGCACCTGGTGAGCAGCTATTTCGGTGGTCTCCACAGCCAACCAACGCCGGCCTCGTCCGTCCAGATCAGGATCGCATCCTCACTCGAAGGCATCGCATGATTGGCGAAGAGCGCTGTTGATGGTGGGTTGCACACGGCAAAGGAACTGTCGGCGATGTTGAGCACAGCGGTTTGTGCTCGATACGTGGACATCGACAACAGGCGACCGGAGAGGCCAGCGAGGGGCCAACCGCTCGGATGACCCTGACCGTTAATCACGGGGCCTGTCGTCCACTCGCCTGCCCGCTGTCGGGCGATGATCAGGCCGTCGCCTGAGCCGTCATCGCGCTGCACGCTGATCAAGGCAAACGGAGACTCGGCGATTGGGTCGAAGGCGGTGGCCAATGAGCGAAACTGCCATCCGAGTGGCATCTCCAGCGCTTGCTCACCAGACCAGCGCCCGCTTGCATCCACACCCCAGACGGTGGTGCCATTCGTCCAGATGACGAGGCCGTCAACAGCTCGACCAACGGTAAGGGTGCCGGTGCGATCGATGATCTCCTGTCGTGACGGCGCCGACCACGACGCCGTGGCGGGTGACAGCAGACGAGCAGCGAGAACGCGAGGGGGACCGGTCGGAGCCGGTGCGGTGATGACCAAAACAGAACCGTCTGTCCCTGCGCCGAGGCCGATGACATCACCGCTGCCTGCTGGCACCCGATACTGCGACCACATGTTCCTGTTGGCGTCGAAGCGACCGACCACGTTGCCGACCGCGAAATAGGCGCTGCCATCGACAAAAACCGAAGCCATCGCAGAATCGCTGGCGAGTGGGCTTGCTGGAAGGTCGCGCCACAGGCCCGTCGTTGGATTGAACGCCGCGGCAGTGAGTGCCCGAGTTCGTTGCGGCGGTGTTACGCCCTCGGCAATCGGCCCGCGACCACCGACGATCAGGAACTCTTCACCAGTCCAAATTGCGCTGGCGCGCAGCTCTCCGATAGCTGGGTGTGGACTCGCCCGCTCCCAGGTGCCACACACTGCTGGGTCAGGTGCGAGAGCAGTGTCGCTGATTTGCGGGGGCCTGTCGTCACCGAGCTGCAAGGTCACGATGGCGATGGCCGCAGCGGCAACTGCCGCGACACTTGCCAAGGTTGCCAGTCTGGCGCGTGCTGATCGGCGGGTGGCCCGTGGGTACCAGAGCTGCGCTGTGGCAGATTCAACCACGTATTCCTGCGTCCGATCGTCGAGGTCGAAGGCGTAGGCCCGCAAACGGTTGATCACATCCTCGTCAGATCGCATGGTCATCTCCCAGAAGTGAGCGCAGCTGTTTGAGGCCGCGGTAGACATGGTTGGTGACAGCAGTCACGGTGATGTCGAGGGTCTCAGCCGCCTCGGCGTAGCGCCATCCGTATCCATGGATCAACAACACGGCCGTTCGTTCTTCGTGGCGAAGCTGTCGTAGCGCGGCCAGGAGTTGCGGGTCTCTAGCCGCCATCGGGGTGTCCAACTCGACGTGATTCGCAGATCGACCGTCGCGGCGTAAGGCACGCAGAGCGGTCGTGCAGCCGACCGTATAGAGGTAGCCCACGGGGTTGGTCATCGCCTCGAGGCGTACTCGATTGGCCCAGGCATAGGCCAAGGCTTCCGCGGCCGCATCGAGGCCCGGATCGATTCCGAATCGGGCGATCAAGGCTCGCTCCAGGCGCGGGCGAGCATTGGCGGCGAACTCGCTGAACCGGTTGTCAGCCATCGACGTTTGGCCGCTGATCGTCATATCTCACAAAGCCCCACCGATGGCGTTTCCTTTCGCGGTCCAGGAAACATTACGGCAAGCCCGGCGGGGGGACGCCCGCCTCCAGACGCGACGAGACGGTAGACAATCGGCGTCGATGGTCAACTGCCGTGAGCATTGCCTAGGATGGCGTCGTGACACTGTTGACGGTGGAACTTGACGAAGCCGCTGAGCGGCGTCTGCGCGAGCGCGCCACTCGAGAGGGTATCGAGCCATCGGCCCTCGCTCGTCAGCTGCTCAGCGAGATCAACGAGATTGACCCGTTCGAGTTTGTTGGCTCGTTCGAGTCTGACGCTGTTGTAGCCAGCGACACTGACAGGTTTCTGCGTGCTGAGGATTCGGCACCAGTTGACCGTTGACACGGGTCCGTGCGTCGCTGTGGCAAACCGGCGAGACCCTAATCACGCGGCTTGCAAGAGAACCTTTGCTGAAGCCTTGGGCAGGATGTACGTCCCTTGCGATAGTTGTCGCCGAGGCCACTTTCATGATCGAACGAACACGAGGGTTCGCCCCCATTTTTCGGTCGTGCGCAAGCTCGACGGGGCGGCGCTCACTTTGGCCTCGTAGCTTCCGGCAAGTCTTTGCACGCCAGTGACCCGACGCGATTCCCGCCTCTAGAGTGCAGGCCGTGACCCCGCTCGAGCAACTGCAGCAGGAGATTTGGGGTTGTCATCGTTGCCCGCGACTGGTCGCCTGGCGCGAGCAGGTTGCGCTCGATAAACGGGCTGCGTACCGCTACGAGACCTATTGGGGGAAGCCGATTGCTGGCTTCGGCGATCCGTTGGCGTCGATCGTGGTGCTTGGCCTTGCGCCCGCCGCACACGGCGCCAATCGCACGGGCCGGGTGTTCACCGGCGATCGCAGCGGCGACTGGCTCTACCGGGCGATGTTTCGTGCCGGTCTCGCCAACCAGCCGAACTCAACCGATGTCGGCGACGGTCTGACGCTGCGCAATGCGTGGGTCACCGCCGCGGTGCGCTGTGCGCCTCCGGCGAACAAACCGGAGCCGAGCGAGCGCAATAACTGCCGGCCGTTTCTGGAGCGAGAGGTGGGTCTTCTCGGCAATCTACAAGTAGTGGTTTGCCTCGGAGCGTTCGCCTACGAGGCCGCGTGCAGTCACTTTGGAGTGACACCGCGCCCCAAATTTGCGCATCTTGCCGAGGTGTCGACGCCCGCAGGCCCGATGCTGCTGTGCTCGTTTCATCCGAGTCAGCAGAACACGTTCACGGGGCGATTGACCGAGCCGATGCTCGATGCCGTGTTTACCCGAGCCGTCGAGATCGCCCAGGCCATGGGCTGACACGGAAAGTCACCGTTCCCGTGTCGTCGAGGTTGTTGACCGATAGCGCCTGGTGTTTCGAAGCTAGTCGACGTCGAACCATCAGCTCAGACGATGGCCACTCAGGCGTCGTCTAGTGAGATGGCGCAGCGGCATCCGCCACGGGTGCCTTCTTCTTCGGGGGAGGCACGCCGATGGCGGGAGCCGGGTCGGCGAATTCTGGCCAACGGCGGCGACTGACGATCGACAATAGGCGCAGCAAACGCATCGCCTCTTTGTCCTCTTGCGCCGGTCGGGCGATGATCGTGCCGTCGGCGATCATCCGGTTGATGACCTCTTCGCCCAGTTCGGTGCGCACGATCGTCAACGTCCAGTCATTGTCCTCGCCGATCCCGCCGGTGGAGATGTCGGCGTGCTCGGCGGCGAAGTCGGGGCAGTGTTTGCAGCCAGTACGAGTCCACTGATGGCATTCTTTGAGGTCGATTTCGTGGTACGAGCCGTCCTTCATCCAGATCTGGAACACGCCTTTGATGTTCATCTTGACCATCTCCGACTTCTTCAAGCCGTACTTGGCCTCGAACAACTCGGGGAAGATGGCGTCGTCGAACGTCTTCGAGCACAGCAGGCCGATGTTGAACTGGAACGGCTTGGACACCTTGCCCGCCTTGCGGTCCCACATCGTTGGCGGTGACGACGTCTGGCAACCCATGCCGACCAGGGCCAAGCGATTGAATCCTTCCGCTTTGGCCTCGCGCAGCGCCAGCGGATTGGCGCAATACGTGTAGCGGCTACCGGCGGTGGCCAGCACCTCCTCTTTGTTGCGAGCCAGCGCCGGCTTGGCCTTCCAGGCATCGTCGGCTTCGACCCCCGAAACCATCGCGGCCTCGATGTAGTCGTGGTCGAACAGCCAGATCAACATCGCCGAGACAAAGCCGCCGTCCTGGCCGATCTTGTGCACCGTGTCGTCGCTGGCGCGGGTGAGATACAACTGACGCCAGATGCCGCCCATCTCGTCGGGCTCACGAACCCGGCCGAAGAGGTGCAAGTCGGCCGCAGGCTCCCAGGCCCGAAAACGCGGACAGGCGCGGGTGCATGTGGTGCAACCTTTCTCGCCGTGCACACAGTTATCGAGGCCCAACTCCTCTTCGAGATGGAAGGGCAGGTACTTGCCTTCCTCGTGGTGGTAGCCGATCACGTCGTGCGGGCAGGTGACGACGCATCCGGCGCAGCCGGTGCACAGCCCCGTCGTGATTACCTCGGCATATAGCTCTTTCCATTGGGCGGTCCATCGACCGGCCTTGGCGGGGAGCTCATCGGTTAGCGTCATGGTTTCGAATCTAGGCGCGGCCAAGGGCGCGCCCTGTGCTCGACGTGGGGGTCAGTGCATCATGAGCATCATCGGACAACGAATCCTGCGCACCGAGGACCCGGCGTTGCTGCGCGGCGAAGGCACGTTCATCGACAACATCGCCATCGATGACGTCGCCCACGTCGTCTACGTTCGCTCGCCGATCGCCCACGCGCGTCTGAGCGTGCTCGACATCAGCGCCGCGCAGGCGATGGACGGTGTGCTCGGAGTGTTCGTCGAGGCGGACCTTGAGCTCGCACCGATGCCGCTGGACATGGCCGCGCTACCCGCTGGCTTTACTCGCTATCTGCTGGCCAAGGGCGTGGTCCGTTTCGTCGGCGAGCCGGTGGTGGCCGTCGTCGCCACCAGTGCCAGCGCGGCGACGGACGCCGCCGAACTGGTCGATATCGACTACGCAGCGCTGCCAGCGGTGATCGATCCGCAGACCGCCCGAGACGGCGAGATCGTGCTCTTTCCCGAGGTTGGCAGCAACGTCTGCGCAACGATCGACGCCGTAACGCAAGCCGATTTCGCAGCGTGCGAGGTGGTCGTCGAGGGGGTGTTCATCAACCAGCGTCTCGCTCCGAGTCCATTGGAAGCTCGGGTAGCGATGAGCCGCTGGGAGCCCGATGGCCGGCTCACCCATTGGCAGGCGTGTCAGGGTGCGCACGGCATTCGCCATGGTTTGTGCCAGGTCTACGGGTTACCGGCGGCGCAGGTACGGGTGATCACGCCCGACGTCGGCGGTGGCTTCGGGGCCAAGGCTTGGGTCTTTCCCGAAGATCTGTTGTTGCCCTTCTTGGCCCGCCGTGTTGGGCGCGCCGTGCGTTACACGGAAACACGCACGGAGAGCATGAACGGCTTGGTCCACGGGCGGGCGCAGCGCCAGCGGGTGCGCGTCGGCGGGAGCCGCGATGGCAAGGTGACGGCCTATCACCTCGACGTGCTCCAAGACGCCGGGGCCTATCCCCGCTTTGGGGCGATGCTGCCGCACATGACCCGCCTGATGCTCACCGGCACCTATGCGATCAGCAACGCCTCGATGAGTTCCATAAGCGTGGTGACCAATACCGTGCCGGTGTCCGCCTACCGTGGCGCCGGGCGACCCGAGGCGGCGGCGGCGATCGAACGGGCGATGGATCTGTTCGCCGCCGAGATCGGGCTCGACCCAGTGGAGGTGCGTCGCCGCAACCTGGTGCCCGCCGACCAGTTCCCCTATCGCACGGCGACGGGCACGGTCTATGACAGCGGCAACTATGAGGGCGCTCTCGACGCGTTGCTGGCTGCGGTCGATTACGGGGCGTTGCGCACCGAACAGGCTCGGCGGCGGGCGGCCGGAGACGTCGTCCAGATCGGTATTGGCGTCGCCGTCTACGTCGAGGTCACAGCGTCGAGCGGGGGAGAGGAACTGGGCCAGGTGCTGGTCGAAGCAGGGCCTGACGGCCAGGCGAAGGTCACGGTGTTTACCGGCACAACGCCGTTTGGACAGGGGCATCGCACCACCTGGGCGATGCTTGCCGCCGAGCGCCTCGGCGTTGCCTTGGAATCGATCACGGTTGTCCACGGTGACACCGATGTGATCGAGCGCGGTGGCATCACCGGCGGCTCACGCTCTGTCCAGCTTGGTGGCACGAACATCCAGCGTGCCGCCGGATATGTCGTCGAGCAGGCCAAACAGGTTGCCGCGGAGATGTTGGAGGCCAACCCCGCCGACGTCGTCATGGACGGTGGCGGCTTTCATGTAGTCGGCACCCCGGCCCTGAGCTTCACCTGGTCGCAGGTCGCCGCGGTTGCCGGTGAACGAGGCCAGCGATTGTTCGCTGAGGGCGATTTTCAACAGCGCGGCGGCACCTTCCCCTCGGGCGCCCACCTGGCCGTGGTCGAGGTCGATACCGAGACAGGGGCCGTCCGTTTGCGGCAGCTTGTCGCTGTTGATGATGCCGGCACGATCATCAACCCGCTACTGGCCGAGGGTCAGGTGCACGGCGGTCTGGCGCAGGGGATCGCCCAGGCGTTGTTCGAGGAGTTCGTCTACGACGAGCACGGCAATCCGTTGACCGGGAACTTCGCTGACTATGGCATTCCCTCGGCGGCGGAGATGCCCAGTTTCCAGACGGTGCAATTCGAGACGCCGTCGCCGAGTAACGACCTCGGGTCAAAGGGCATCGGCGAGAGCGGCACGATCGGAGCGACGCCAGCGGTGCACAACGCTGTGTGCGACGCGCTTGGTCACCTCGGGGTGCGCCACGTCGATATGCCCTGCACCGCACAGCGGGTGTGGCAGGCGATTCGAGCCGCAGCCTCAGCGACGGTCGTCGAGTAACTCGTCGATGTGCGGCACCTCAAAGCCGTGCGAACGCATGCCGGCCTCGATGCGATTGTTCAAGGTTTCCAGCACGGCGATGCGGGCGAAACGCTTTTGCTCGGCGGGAATCACATCCCAGGGCGCGTGGGCGTGATTTGTGCGCCGGAACATCTCCTCGGCAGCGGACTTGTAGTCGCCGCTCTTGTCGCGATTGCGCCAATCCTCGGGGGTCAGCTTCCACTTCTTCAGCGGATCGACCTCGCGTGACTTGAATCGGCGCAGCTGTTCTTCGTCGCTGATGTGCATGTAGAACTTGACGACGATCAGACCC
The DNA here is from genome assembly GCA_963732585.1 of uncultured Acidimicrobiaceae bacterium. Classification (GTDB taxonomy): domain Bacteria; phylum Actinomycetota; class Acidimicrobiia; order Acidimicrobiales; family Ilumatobacteraceae; genus WLMZ01. Next base: position 480,069 of record CAVSZY010000005.1, read on the forward strand.
TCTTCGACCAACGTGCGCTCGAACTCGACGATCGAGTGATAAGCCCGCTTCCATTCTTCCTTGGAGGCGAACCCTTCCAGGCGCTCGACGAGCACCCGGCCGTACCAGCTGCGGTCGAACACCGCCATGCCGCCAACGCCCGGCAAATCGCGCCAGAAACGCCACAGGAAATGGCGTTGCTTCTCGGGAAGGGTCGGCGCCGAATAGCTATAGACGTCGTAGTGGCGTGGGTCGAGGTGGCCGACCGAGACCTTGATCGCCCCACCTTTGCCCGCCGCGTCGGGGCCTTCAAAGATGATCAGCAAGCCGGGGCCGATGCGCCCCGAACCCATGTGCCCACCGAGATGCAATCGCAGCTGCAGCAGTCGCCGCTGTTCGATCTCGAGACGTTTGTAGTACTGATCGCGATCGAGGCGTTGCGAGAGATCGAGCTGAGTGAGAATCGCCACAAAGAGACACTCTAAACGCAACGACCGGATTGCCTGTGCTTGGGAGGCCGTCGGCCATTAGTGTCACGGCGATGAACGCGCCACCGTTTGCGATTCTCGATACCTCGGCAGAGGTCGAGGAACAGATGGTCGAGATTTGGCGTGCAATTGGACCCGTTGGAACATGCGGCCGCTCAGCATCAGTGGCGGGATGTGCTGTCGATTCTTCGCATTCAGGGCACCCGTATTAATCGGCAACAATTACTGGTCGATGCTGCGCCGCTTGGACTCGCAGAACTGGTTGCCCGAGCGCGAGATGAAGTCGAACCAGCGCCGGTGAAGCAAGGGGATGATGATGCCTGAGGAGTTCGAGGGCGATCTTTCGGGATCGGTGTTTTGGGGAGCAGAACTGCGCGACGCCGTGTTCCGTGATGTCGATCTCACCGGAAGCCGGATCAGCCATGCGCTGGTAGTCGACGTCGAAATCGATGCCTTCGTCGACCGATTTGTAGTCAACGGGGTTGATGTCACCGCCTACGTCAACGAACACGACGCCTGGTATCCCCTGCGAGCGATGTTGCGCCCGGACACGCCCGAAGAGATGCGCGCCACCTGCGCTGCGCTGGAAACCGAATGGGCGGTGGCGCTGGCTCGGGTGCAGGCTTTGCCGACGGGCGGAGCGAGTGAATCGGTGAACGGTGAGTTCTCCTTCGTGCAGACACTGCAGCATGTGGTCTTCGCGATGGACAAATGGTTCATCGCGCCGATCGCGGGCGGCGACTTCGCGCCGCTGGGCTTGCCGAACAAGGGATCGCTCGACTTCGGGTGGCCGAACGTGGTTCGTGGGGCCACACCAACCTTCGATGAGGTGTTGGCGGTGCGTGCCGAACGCGTCACGCGGTTCCGCGATTACCTGGCGACGGTCGCCGCCGCCGAGTTCGACCGCCCGGTGGAGATCATCGAGAACGGCACAACATCGCTCAAGGATTGCATCGGCGTCGTCTTCGAAGAAGAGTTTTGGCACCTGCGCTACGCGGTTCGTGATCTGGCGATCCTCGAAGCGCAGTCCGAGCGGCAACCCGGATCTGCAACTCGAACTTGACGAGGCGCTACGGCTTCACCTCGCGCTCTGAATGGCCACTGGCGCGACGATCCCCACCCGTGGGGGCGGGTGGGGATCGCCTTCTGCCCTAGGGGGTTGGGTAGAACGGGCAGCGTTTGAATCAGCTCTTGACGAGCTCCTTCAGCTCTGAATCGATGTCACTCGTGGTATCGCCAGTGAACTCCGGGTAGGCGAGCATGCCCATCTCTGGAATGTCCAAGCCAGCGATCTCGTCGGCCTCGGCACTGCGAATGCCGCCCTTGGTGAACTTGTTCTGCAAGGAGAAGAAGGCGTAGGCCAACCCGCCGTTGACGACCACGATCACCAGGGCACCGAGTGCTTGCGCCCCGAGCTGGCCGAACTTGCCGTTGACCAAGCCTTCGACGCCGGTCACCGACGAGCCGTTCCACGCTGCGCCGTAGCTGCCGTTGGCGAACACGCCGACGAACAACACGCCGAGGATGCCGCCGACGCCGTGGACGCTGATGGCGCCGACCGGATCGTCGATCTTCAGCTTCTTTTCGACGAAACCGATCGCCTCGCAGACCACCACAGCGGCGATGACTCCGATGAGCGCCGACCAGGCCGGTGAGGTGAAGGCGCAGGGGGCGGTGATCGCCACGAGCCCGGCGAGCATGCCGTTGACCATCATCCCGGGATCCGGCTTACCGAGGCGCTTGGTTGCCCAGAACATGGCGGCGATGGCCCCGAAGGCACCGGCGACCGCAGTGTTTGTGGCGACGACAGCGAACTGCACATCGGTGGCAGCGAAGGTGGAAGCGGCGTTGAAGCCGAACCAGCCGAACAGCAGGATAAAGGTGCCGAGCATGGCCATCGGGACGTGGTGGCCAGCGATGGTGCGTGGCTGGCCGTCGGGTCCGTACTTGCCGATGCGAGGTCCGAGCACCTTGGCGCCAGCGAAGGCAGCGACGCCACCGACTGCGTGAACGACACCGGAACCGGCGAAGTCGACGTATCCAGCACCGAGGCTCATCGTGTCCCAGGTCTTGGACAGCCAGCCACCGCCCCAGGTCCAGGCGGCGAAGATCGGGTAGTACAGGGCGCCGCAGAACAGCCCCCAGACCACGAAACTGTTCCACTTCCAACGCTCCGCCATCGACCCGGTTGGGATCGTGGCGACGGTGTCCATGAAGGCCACCATGTACAGGAAGAAGCCGATGACCGCTGGTGTCATTGCCGCTCCGGACAACGCCCAACCGCCCTCAAAGAGGAAGATCCAGTTGCCGCTACCGAGCAGTGGACCACCGGGTGCTGCCCCTCCGGCACCGAAGTAGGCGCTGGTGTCAAAGCCACCGAAGGCCAACGGGAAGCCGATGAAGAAGAAGCCGATGAATCCCAGACCAAAGATGGCGAAGTTGGTCGACACGACGTGCGCTGCATGTTTGGCTCGACAGAATCCTGTCTCAACCAAGGCGAACCCGGCCTGCATGAAGATCACCAGCATGGCGCCGATGATCACCCACATCAGGTTGGTCTGGTGCCCGAGCGCAACCACCGGATCTTCGTCTGCGGCAAGAGCCGCTCCGGTTACGCTGACGACGCCGACCGCCGAACCCGCCAGCGCACCGGCTGTGTACTTAAGCGCTTTGCGCACGATGCCTCCTTGGAACTTCCTGTTTGATGTTTCGAATTGACGCTGCGACTGCGCTGGCGCTTTGTCGAACATCACCGTAGGAAGCCCAGGTTTCCTAGCTGTCGCCCGTTTGTTTCCATCGCGTGGCGTGTTGGTGCGACGTCGTCGCCCGCCGACTGCGATTGGTGCTCGATGTGTAACGGTGGATCGCGCGTCTCGGAGCCTGAGTGCACCAAGACGGTGTGCTCAGGCTCCGAGTTGGACGCCAAATCTGAGTATTTAGAGGCGGCGGCGTCCCATGACGCTGTATCCACCGGGGCCAACCAGGCACCCGGCAATGATCAGCACAATGCCCAGAATGACCTGCCCCTGGAAGAGCTGGACGATGCCTACGATTACCAAGATTGCGGCCATAAGCCATAACACTGTCCCACTCATGGGTTTCTCCGTTCGTTCAACTGACGTTCACCCTTGATGTACCCGTGATCAGCCGGGTCTATACCAACGGAGTCGCTGAGACGGCGAGCTTGCGCCTTGACCGGCACCGCTAGCCACCCATGACGACACGCACCGTCGTGAGCTCTCGGGCACCATCCAAAATGACGATGCGGTCGGGGCTCGGTACGCCATCAACCTCAACAAGGCAGACACCTCGCTGTACGTGCTGCGGATTCTCGACCATGATCTCGACGACCGCCGATCCGTGGCGGTATCGGATCTCAAATCCGTCCCAATGGGGCGGGATACAGGGTTCGACCGTCAGACGGTCGCCTTTCACGCTGAGGCCGAGCAGCGCCTGCAACCCAACCTGGTACATCCACCCCGCCGACCCGGTGTACCAGGTCCAACCGCCCCTGCCGATATGCGGTGCGATGCCGTACACGTCCGCCGCAACCACATAGGGCTCGACCTGGTAGACAGCCACCTCAGCGGCGCTCGAGGAATGCGTGATCGGGTTGATCATCGAAAACAACTCGTGAGCCCGGTCGCCGTCACCGAGCATTGCGCGCGCTAGCACCGACCAGACGGCGGCGTGGGTGTACTGACCACCGTTCTCTCGGACCCCTGGCACGTACCCCTTGATGTAGCCCGGATCGAGGTGCGTGTTGTCGAACGGTGGGCTGAAGAGCAACAACAGACGATGCTGCTCATCGACCAGCAGTCGTTCCGCCGAGTCCAGCGCCTGGCGAGCACGTTGCGGACACCCGGCACCGGCGATCACACTCCACGACTGGGCGATCGAATCGATGCGACACTCATCGTTGTCAGCCGAACCGAGCGGAGTGCCATCGTCGAAATACGCCCGCCGGTACCACTCGCCGTCCCACGCCGCCCCCTCGAGCGACTTCTTCAGCAGATCGAGGTGGGCATGGTACGCGCCGACGCGGGACACGTCACCGCGGGACTCGGCGAGTACGGCAAAGCGCTGCAGTGCGAGATGTAAGAACCAGGCCATCCACACGCTCTCACCGCTGCCTTTGTGACCCACCCGGTTCATGCCGTCGTTCCAGTCGCCCGACCCGATCAATGGCAGTCCATGGGGCCCGAGCGCCAGCCCACGATCGAGGGCGCGCACGCAATGCTCGTACAACGAGCCAGTCACCGCGGCTACCTCGGGGGTGGCGTAGTAGTCGTCCTCGTGAGCATCGAGAGGACGACCCTGCAGGTAGCCGACCGGCTCGTCGAGAATGCCGACGTCGCCGGTCGCGTCCACATAGACCGTGGTGACCAGCGCAAGCCAATGGAGGTCGTCGGAGAATCGTGTCCGAACCCCTCGCCCCGTCGGCGGATGCCACCAATGCTGAACGTCGCCCTCAACGAACTGGCGCTCGGCGGCCAGCAAGATGTGCTCGCGCGCAAGTTTCGGAGCGGCGTGCAGCAGCGCCAGCACGTCTTGTAACTGGTCGCGAAATCCGAACGCTCCCCCCGACTGATACATCGCCGATCGGCCCCACAGCCGGCAGGCGACCGTCTGGTACAACAGCCAGCGGTTGATCATCAGGTCCATCGCCGGTTCGGGCGTCGACACCTGGACGGTGCCGAGCAAGTCGTCCCACTGCTCGCCGACGTGCTCAAATGCCGATGCCACCGCCTCAGCGGACTGATACCGCTGCACGAGCGTTCTGGCGTGATCGACGTCGGAGCCCTCGCCGAGCACAAAGGTGATCTCGCGTGTTTCTCCAGGCCTGAGATCGAACGGCACCTGGTACGCAGCACACGGATCCAGCCCGACCCCGACACGACCCGACAGTCGCGAGCGACCCAACGCCTCTGGCCGTGAGAGGGGCCGGTTGCGGCCGATGAACTCGATGCGGCTGGTCGTCAAGGAATGGACCGCTTCGCTGGTCGCAGCGAAAACGACACCGTCGGCGAACTCGTTGTTGTAGGCGTTGCGCGCCAGAATCGCCCCGCTTGGCCCGTCGACCCAGGTGATGACGTGCGGCGCCGACGTCTCGCGGTTCACCCCCAGCACCAAATCGAAGTAGGCCGTGGCACTCAATCGGCGCCGTTCATCCGAGCGGTTGCTGACACGCAGACGCAGGATTTTGACCGGATCGTCCACGGGCACGAACATCGTCAGCTCCTGGGCCAACCCCGGCTCGTCGTGCTCGAAGGTCGTGTATCCCGCCCCGTGGCGGATCACATACCGCCCGCCACGCCGGATCGGGTGCGGGGCAATACTCCACACGTCGGCTGTCGCTTCGTCGCGCACAAACACTGCCTCGCCGAGCCGATCGGCAACCGGGTCATTCGACCACGGGGTCAGCCGATTCTCGCGACTGTTTTGCGACCACGTGAAGCCGCCACCCAATTCGGTGACCATGAAACCAAAACCGGGATTGGCGACAACGTTTGCCCATGGCATCGGGGTGACGGCGTCGCCCTGTAACTCGATCACGTACTCGCGCCCGTCGGACGAAAAACCTCCCAATCCGTTGGCGAAGACCAATCCGTCCTCAACGTTGCCAGGATCACGCCCGGCGGCAACTGGTCGCGCCGCAGCCGGTCGGATGGCAGCCGCGGGTCGCAACGGCGCAGGGGTGATCAGTTCCGGTCGTCGCCGGTGGAGTTGCTGCGCCAGCGTGCCGCGATGTCCGCAGAGCACGACGCGGGCGACGGTCAGCAGCAACGTCCGGTCCTCTTCGGACATCAGGTCGCAGCGGCGAAGAAAGACCCCGCCAGGCCGATCGACAAACGGCTGCGCCGCAGTCGTGCGCAGCAGATTGAGCAAGAAATCCTGGAAACCCTGGGCATAGCTGCTGGCATGCTCGTTGAGGATGACGAGGTCGAGCGCCAGGCCGTTCAATCGCCAGTATTCATGGGCTCGCAGAATCTGGCGGACGAGATCGACCTCGAGCGTGTCGGCGACTCGGACCACGATGATCGGTAGATCGCCAGAGATCCCGTAGGCCCATAGCCCGGACTGGTGCTTGTTGTTCCGGGCGATGACATCGAGGTCGGCCCGTACCAACGAGTCCGAATACAGCGCTCGCGATCCAAGCTCCTGAAAGAGGTGGGCCTCCTCACTGGAGATCTCGAGGTGACGCAACTCGACGCGGCTCTGCGTCCACGCCAGGGCGAACGCTCGGGTGACAGCTCGCGGATCGCGGTACTTGTCGGCGAGGTCGAGCACCGCCTCGCGGGTCGCAGCGATGGCCGTGATGTACGAAAGCCGCGCAGATTGTCCGGGCTCGATGCGCACCCGGCGCCGAATGCAGGCAATCGGATCGAGCACAGCTCCCACCGCACCGGAGAGTGGCTGACGATCGCCAAAGGCGATGGGCGAAGCGGCGCTGCGTCCGCGCCCGATGAAGCGAACACGATCCGTTTCGTACTCCGCCCTGCCCCATCCTTCGCCGTGCACGGCGGAGACATGGACAACCGACGGTGAAGCCTCCTCGGCTGATCGGGCTCGCCGATGAAACAGCAGCGCCGAGTGCTCGGGCAACCATTCGGATTGAACGAACAACTTGCTAAAGGCGAGATGGGCGACGTCGGCATTGGGCGTAGCGATGACGATCTCGCTGCAGCTGGTGACCTCGATCTCGCGGGCGTGCGCGCTGCGGTTGGTCAGCGTCAGGCGGCGGATCTCGGCGTCATCCTCGGGTGAGATCGTGATCTCCGTGTGCGTCTCGATGTCATCGTCGCGTCGCAGGAACTCGACCTTGTCGGCCGAGAACGTCGCCAGATAGGTCGACGGTTGGGCGAGCGTCGGCTGGAACCCTGCGGACCACAACGCGTTGCTACGAAGGTCACGCACATAGCAGAAGCTGCCCCAATCGTCACAGGTCACATCCTCCCGCCAGCGAGTCACGGCCAGGTCTCGCCAGCGGCTGAAACCTCCTCCGGCATTGGTGACCATCACCGTGTAGTTGCCGTTGGAGAGAAGGTGCGCTTGTGGAACGGGCGTGTCGGCGGTGGAGAACTGGCGGGTGAACGGCGCTGGTGTTTGGCGCACCGTTCGGCCCTCGGAGACCTCCTCAGCGTGGGGGTGGGCGAGGGGTACGTCTCGGGGCACTCGTTCCTGCAACAGAAGTTCGGTGGCGCGCACCAGCGGATCGGCGTGAAATCGACGGGGCATTGCCGATCCGTTGAGCAGGTTGTCGAAGGCGATCAGGCTCATGCCCTGGTGATGGGCCATGTAGGTGCGGATCACCTCACGCGAGTGCCCCGGTGGCAGACGCGATGGCGTGTAGTCGACGGCCTCGTAGAACCCGAAGCGCGAGGTCAGGCCCTCGCTGTCCAGGCGACGGAGATTGTGGAGTGCTTTGTGCGGGGCCACGGCCAAGGCCAGCACGCTGGCGTACGGGGAGACGACCAGATCGTCGGCGAGCCCACGTTTCAGTCCGAGTCCCGGAACGCCGAAGGCGCGATATTGGTAGTTCTGGGCGAGGTCCCTGGCGTTGTACGCCGACTCCGATATCCCCCACGGCACCGAATGGTGACGCCCGTAATCGATCTGGCGGGCGACCACTGACTGGTACGTCTCAGCGAGCAACGTGTTCTCGTAGGTTCGCATCACCAGCAGCGGCATCAGATACTCGAACATCGTCGCCGTCCACGACAACAACGCCTTTCCACCGCGGGTCGACGTCAGCGCTCGGCCGAGACGAAACCAGTGTTCCTGCGGCACCTGCCCGCGGGCAATGGCCATGAAGCTGCCCAACCGGGCCTCGGAGGCGAGCAGATCGAAATAGGAGTCGTCCCGACGGTTGTCATCGATCCGATAGCCGATCGAGAACAAGTGGCGGCTTTCATCGTAGAGAAAATCGAAGTCCATTTCGGCGCTGTAGCTCTCAGCCTGGTCGGCGATCGCCAGCAAGCGACGTGTCGCGTCGGCGGCAAAGCGCGCCGAGGCGAGGGCGCCCTGACGAAGCTCGTCGTGCTCCACGTCGGTGATCGACAATGAATCGAGCTCGTCGATCAGGGCCGAGTCCAGCTCGCTCAGCCGCTGCAACGATGGAATCGGCTGCGCCCGCACCCAGCGGTCGAGTTCGAGCAGGTCGTTGCCCCCGGGTTGAGACGATCGGCCGTGGAGCTGCAACAGGCGAACCCACGGCACAGCGCGTTCGAGTGCTGCTCGATGGCAATCTGCCGCGTCGAGCACAGCCGCCGCCCAAGCGTTCAACTCCTGCAGATCGGCCCCATCGGTTACGTCCGTTCCATGCGTTCGATCGACGACGGCGGCGACCTCGGCGGCGAGCGCGTCAGCGGCCTCCGCAGCCAAATCGAGGGTCTCCATCCAGTCGATCAAACTCGTCGGCGTCGCCGTCAGCGCGGCGTTCAGTGCGGTGATTGACGACTCCAGCGAAGGGGCTTGCCAACGGTACTTGTCGAGTTCCTGCTGCAGGACACCGAGGGCGTCGGAGATGCCCGTCAACATCGACGCCGTGGCAATGGGCTGTGCGGCGACCTCGATGCAGCCCTGCTTGAGCGTCAGCAGATGGCCCGAAAGGTTTCCGCTGTCGACGGTTGAGATGTATGCCGGCGTGAGGGGTTGCAGCGTGACGGTGTCGTACCAGTTGTAGAAATGCCCGCAATAACGCTCCAGGCGGGCGAGGGTTGCCAAACTGCGCTCCAGGGATTCGATCAGGCCGACCTGGTTGACATAGCCGAAGTCGTAGGCCGCCAAGGTTCCCAAGAGCCCGAGACCGATATTTGTCGGCGACGTGCGATGGGCGATCATTTCCCGGGGATCCTCTTGGACATTGTCCGGCGGCAGAAAATTGTCGTGTTCGGCAACGAAGGTGTCGAAGTATCGCCAGGTACGCCGGGCCATCAGCCGCAGATCGTGGCGATCTTGCGGCGAAAGTTCGATGATCTTTGGGCGCCGGGTTCGGCTGATCCCGTCGGCGATGAACGGTGCCAGCATCCAGGCGGCAAGAAAGGGGCCAGCGACGACCAGCCGATCCGGTTGCAGTGCGGCCACCAGGGCCCCGACTGCGAGGGCGACCATCGGCGCCGACCACATCTGCACCCAGATGCGACGTGGCCGCCGATGCATTCGTTGTTCCAATTGTGCTGCGGTCACCCACTCCAAGCGGCGCCGCTTGGTGATCCACATGCGCGTCAAGGTCCGCACGATGGCGTCGACCATCAGGTAGGCCTGGTGTGGCAAGAAGGCGATCGTCAAGGCCACCTGCAGAGTGGTGGCGATCGAGTCGCCCCCAACGTTTCGAGCGTGACTCGTCCATGGCACGCCCCGCTGGTTGACGAGCAGCGAGTTGACGACATGGCCGTAGATCGGAAAGGCCAGGGTGAGCAACACGAACAGGGTCCACACCAGCGGCGAACCCGGGAGCACGGTCCACGCCGCGCTCAGCAGGGCGACGGCGCCGGGAGCGACCAGGCTGCGGCGCAGATTGTCGAACAGCTTCCAGCGCGAGATCAGTGGTAGATCCGAGCGCAGCCATCGCAACAGCTGCCAGTCGCCACGAACCCAGCGATGCTGGCGGGCGGCGTAGGTGTCATAGCGTGATGGATAGTCATCGAAGACTTCGACATCGGTGAGCAGCGCGGCGCGGGCGTACAACCCTTCGAGAAGGTCGTGGCTGAGCACCGAGTTCTCCGGAATTCGACCATCGAGCGCGTGTTCGAAAGCGTCGATGTCGTAGATGCCCTTGCCGACATAGTTTCCCTCACCAAACAGATCCTGGTAGACGTCTGACACCGCCGTCGTGTACGGGTCCAATCCGGTGGCGCCGGAGAAGATTCTCGTGAAGCGCGAACGATTGGCACCGCGCAAGGTGACGGCAACCCTCGGCTGCATGATGCCGTATCCCTCGGTGACGCGCCCGATCCGCGCGTCGAAATGGGCCACGTTCAAGGGGTGCGCGATCGCCCCGATCAGTCGTGTCGCAGTACCGCGCGGCAACTCGGTATCGGAATCCAGCGTGATCACATAACGGACTGCGGCCAGGTCGGTGGCCTCGCCCGCGAACGTCGAATACGACGTGGTGGTCGCGCCTCGCAGCAGGCGGTTGAACTCGGTGATCTTGCCGCGCTTGCGCTCCCAGCCCATCCAACAGCCCTCGCTGGGGTTCATCCGACGACTGCGATGAAAGAGCAGGAAGCGGTCGCCGTCAGCGCCTGGTTCTCGATGACGTTCGTTGAGATCATCGATCCCGCTGACCGCCCGTTCGATCAACATCTCATCGTCGGGCATGACCTCGCACGGGGCGTCGGCGAGGTCGCTGAGCAGCGCAAAGTACAGCTGACGATCGGGGTTGGCGAGCGCGTGAATCTCCAACCGCGCCAGCAACGTGGCGATCGAGTCGGCGCTGGTCAACATCGTCGGAATCACAACCATCGTCCGGCAGTTCGCGGGCACACCATCCTGGAAGTCGAGTTTCGGCAGCACCTGCGGGGGCATCATCCGGGTGATATCCCGGTTCGTCGAGCTCACCGCCAGATCGCTCGCCGGGATCGCCAAAAGGGCGACCAGGATGATCAGTTCCAGCGGCTCGGCGCCCTCACCGCGGGCATAGATCGTCAGCAGGACGATGGGAATCAGCGTCAGCAGCCCAAGCGTCCAAAAATAGACCGCCGACGGATGACGCAACGCGTTGCGCTGATGCAGCAGATCTCGCCGACCGAGACGCCCGGTGAATTCAGCTTCCAACTCTTGTCGTGCGCCACCCACGATCGAGTACCCGACGTGACCCCGGCGTTCATCGAGTGGATCATCGGCCCACGAGCGCTGGGCGCGATCGAGAGCGCGGCGGGCCACGTCGGTCTCGGCGACGCCAGCCCGCTTGGCGATCAGTTCGATCACGCCGCGGTAATCGTTGCGGGTCTGAAAATCCATTCGCGGGTACGTTCCCGTCGGGTCCCGTCGGAGCAACGCCTCGACAACGCTGGTTCGCTCGACGAACTCGGCCCAATCGATGGCCGAGAGGAGCCGCATGCTGGTGATCACATTGCCGACCGAAACCTGGTCGGCGGCCTGGCGGTGGTGCTCGGCGTGGACCATCTCGTCGCCGCTGGTTCCTTGGGCAGCGAAGCGCTGCTCCAACCACAGCAGTGCCGGAGCGACACCGGGGCCGGTGTCGCGCAGCCGCTGCAGAATGTGGGCGGCGAAGGGTGTGCTGATCGGTTCCTTGCTCTGTTCTCGATCGGCGAGCATCATGAAAATCTCGCTCGGTCGGCGATCGGCAGTCTCCAGCAACTGGGCCGCCCATCGCTCAGCGCGACCGCGCTCATCGCGTTCCCAGAGCGTGCGCGACGCCAGCCGGCGGAGGTTGTCGACGAGCGCCAGCCTGAGCATGATGGCGATCGCCCACAGTTCACCGATCCCGATCGGTGCACAGGATTGGTAGGCCGCGGTGAATCGGCGCAGCGCTTCGGCATCGAGGCGCGAGTCGCTGTGCTGAACGATCGCTTCGGCCAGTTCGTAGACCCGCGGGTATCCCTCTCGGCGACCTTGGCAAAGCTTGGGCAGATCGCGGTAGTACGTTTCCGGCAGATCCTCGCGAATTTCGCGGAGTTGTTCTTGCACGAGATGGAAATTGTCCATCAGCCACTCAGCGGCGGGGGAGATGGTGCGGCCCTCGCGCACCTCCTCGGCGATGGTGCGGTAGGCGTCGGTGAGCAGCCGTTCGTTGATGTCGAGGCGTTCGAGCAACCGAGCGTCCTGGGTCGCGGCACCGATGACATGACCCTGGGCCAGCGCGCGGGCGTACTCCTCAAGACGATCGAGACTGACCAGCTCAGAACGAATTGGATCGAGTTCAAGCTCGATCGGATTTCGATTGGATCGTTGTCGGGTCATGTAGTCGCTTTCCAAGAACCGCTGCCAGTCCATCGCTGCAGAGCAGCAGCCGCGTCTATACCCGCAGGGACGGGCAACGAACCGCGGATTCCGGGATCGTCGGGGCTGAGATGTTTGTGCTGGAGGCGAAATGGGAACAAGATTCGTATGACGCGTTTGCTGCCACGCCACGTACAAGCCGGTGATCCCAACCCCCCAGCCCCACCGGGGCCTCCTCAGCCGATGCCCGGTCCCCTGCCGGGGGAGCCGGATCCGGTTCCGAGCCCCGTGCCTCCCAGACCTGATCCCACCCCGACGCCAATCCCGATGCCTCCCGCACCGATGCCGCAACCAATCCCGCAGATCGGGTGATCGACCCGGTCCTTCGAATGTCCGCCTCACGGCATCTTCGGCCCTATCGCCCGACCGCTGCACGATCTATCGTCGGGTCGACCGGGAAGAAATGCGATCGGCGATTGACGAAGGGGTCTGGCCGCCAGGAAGGGACGTACCGATGAACTGTGGCCTCCGTTGTGGGTGCGCTCGTGGTTGCGCTCGTGGTTGAGCCGCTGCGATTGCGGATTCCTGAGCCGTTCGCGCGTCCAGGCGACAAGCCGGTATTCCGCGATCTGCACATTGATCGAGCTGGCGAGGTGCGCCGCCCGCAGATCGACGTCGAGGCACACGACATCGTCGATCTCGGCGCGGACATGATCCGAGTTCTCGACATCCATGGCGACGCAGTCGGCCCCTGGCGTGGAACGCTCGATGCCGATCAGTTGCGCAGCGGCCTGCGCGACATGCTCACGGTCCGAGCGTTCGACGCCCGTATGCTGCGCGCGCATCGCCAAGGAAACACCTCGTTCTACATGCAATCGCTGGGGGAGGAGGCGGTGTCGTGCGCTCACCGCCGAGCTCTCGATCCTGGCGACATGTGTTTTCCCACGTATCGCCAGCAGGGGCTGTTGATCTCTGCGGGCTATCCGCTCGTCGACATGATCAACCAGATCTTCTCCAACACCCACGACCCGCTGAAGGGACGCCAGCTGCCGGTGATGTATTCCTCGGCCGATTACGGGTTCTTCTCCATCTCCGGCAATCTCGGCACGCAGTTCATCCAAGCGGTCGGTTGGGCGATGGCCTCGGCGCTGTCGGGTGACACAAGGATCGCCTCGGCGTGGATCGGTGACGGGGCGACGGCAGAGTCTGATTTCCACTCGGCGATGGTCTTTGCCTCGACGTATCACGCCCCGGTGATTCTCAACATCGTCAATAACCAGTGGGCGATCTCGACCTTTCAAGGGCTCGCTCGCGGCGATTCGCCGACCTTCGCGACCCGCGGTCACGGGTTCGGTATCGCCTCGCTGCGCGTCGATGGCAACGACTACCTGGCCGTGCACGCCGTCACGCAATGGGCCGCCGAGCGGGCACGTCGCAACCACGGCCCGACCCTGATCGAGTGGGTGACGTATCGTGTTGGCGCACATTCGACGTCCGATGACCCGAGCGCCTACCGCCCCAAAGACGAGCCCTACACCTGGCCCCTCGGCGATCCCATCGAGCGGCTCAAACAACACCTTGTTCGCATTGGCGAGTGGAGCGACGATCGCCACGATGGCTGCATCGCCGAGGTCGAAGCGACGGTTCAGCAGGCCGCCGAGACGGCCGAAGGCTTCGGTACTCTGCGCAGCGAGCACGCGGCACCGTCGTCGATGTTCGACGACGTGTATGCCGTGATGCCCGACCATCTTCGTCGCCAACGCGATCAGGTGGAGCGCTGAGATGTCGCGTATGACGATGGTCGAGGCGATCCGTGACGCGCACCGGGTCGTGATGGAACGCGACCAGCGGGTGGTGGTGTTCGGCCAGGATGTCGGCTACTTCGGAGGGGTATTCCGCTGCACGCAGGGGCTCCAGGAACGATTTGGCAAGCATCGTTGCTTCGACGCGCCGATCAACGAGAGTGGCATCGTCGGTGCGGCGATCGGCATGGGGGCCTATGGGCTGCGACCCTGCGTCGAGATCCAGTTTGCCGACTACGTCTATCCGGCCTACGACCAGATCGTCTCCGAAGCCGCCCGACTACGGCATCGATCTGCTGGTGATTTCAACGCGCCGATCACCATCCGCATGCCGACCGGTGGCGGCATCTTCGGCGGCCAAACGCACTCGCAGAGCCCGGAGGCGATCTTTACCCACGTCTGTGGCTTGAAGACCGTCATCCCGTCGAATCCGTTCGACGCCAAGGGCCTGCTCATCGCAGCGATCGAGGACGATGACCCGGTGATCTTCCTCGAACCCAAACGGCTGTACAACGGCCCATTCGACGGTCACCACGAACGAGCGATCGTGCCTTGGTCGGCGCATCCCCTTGGCGAGGTGCCTGACGATCACTACACCGTTGCCTTGGGATCGGCTCGGATTCATCGCCCTGGTGGCGAGGTTACGGTGCTGACGTACGGCACCCTCGTGCATGTCGCCGAAGCCGCCGCAGCCGAGACGGGAATCGACGCCGAAATCATCGATCTGCGCAGCTTGGTGCCACTCGACCTGGAGACCATCATCCGCTCCGTTGCCAAGACCGGTCGTTGCGTCGTGGCTCACGAGGCGACGCTGACCTCCGGGTTCGGCGCGGAACTCTGCTCGATCGTTCAAGAGCATGTGCTCTGGTCGCTGGAGGCACCGATCGTGCGAGTGGCAGGGTGGGACACGCCCTACCCGCACGCCCACGAATGGAACTATTTCCCTGGCCCCGCCCGTCTGGGCGCAGCGATGCGCGCCACTCTGGAAACCCGTTGAGAGGAGCGACATGAGTGACCTGGTTGTCCGGCTTCCCGATGTCGGGGAAGGTGTCGCCGAAGCTGAGTTGGTGGCTTGGCACGTCGCTGCTGGCGACGTGGTCACCCCCAACAGCACCGTCGCCGAGGTGCTGACCGACAAGGCCACCGTCGAGATCTACTCGCCCGTGCACGGTCGAATCGTTGCCTTGCACGGCGAGGTTGGTCAGGTGCTGGCCGTCGGTGCCGATTTCATCGTTATCGCCACGGATGCCGTTGCTGCCACTGATGCCACCGATGCGGCTGAGGTCCCGGATGATGCGGCACCGCAACCTGGTGCAGACACCGCCGAGATCATCGACAACACGCCGATTCCCGAGGGTGGCGACGTCGTGCCAGGCGCACGGCGTCTCGATCGGGCTGTTGTCAGTGCCGCGCCCGCAGTGCGCGAACGTGCTCGCAGCCTCGGCATCGACCTCGACGCCGTCGCTGGCTCCGGGCCAGACGGACGGATCACCCACCAGGACCTCGACCGTTACCGACGGGCGGAGGTCCCGCCGACAGCCGACCTCGATCCGCCGTCAACGCAGACCCCATTGATTGGCTTGCGGCGCAAGATCGCGGCGCGCATGACCCTGGCCGCTTCGCGGATTCCGCACATCACCTACGTCGATGATGTCGATATGACCGCTGTGGAGCAGCTTCGCCGCACCCTGGCCAAGGAGTACCCCGAGCAGCGATTGACGGTTCTGCCGTTGATCATGAGCGCAGTCGTGCAGGCGATCGCTGTCCACCCTCAGGTGAACTCCACCTTCGACGACGATACCCAAACCCTGACGACGCACTCGGCGGTGCACATCGGCGTCGCCACGCAGGCCGCCGACGGTCTGATCGTTCCCGTCGTGCGCCGGGCACAAACGATGGGCGTGTGGCAGCTGGCGGTGGAACTGCAGCGCGTCACCTCGGCGGCCCGGCAGGGATCGGCGACACGTGCCGAACTCGCGGGCTCGACGATCACGATCACGTCTCTCGGGGCCCTTGGCGGCCTGGTGACCACCCCGATCATCAACCACCCGGAGGTGGCGATCATCGGGGTCAACAAGCTGCAGACCCGGGCAATGTGGGATGGCAACTCGTTCGTGCCGCGCACGATGATGAACTTGTCGTCGAGTTTTGATCATCGGATCATCGATGGATGGCTCGCGGCGACCTTCATCCAACGCGTCAAACACCTGTTGGAAGAACCAACTCTGCTCTTCGTTGCGCCGCCGCCGCAATCTGGTGTCTAGACGATGCCCGATGCGGGTACGGGGCTAGGCGGGATTCATCCCACGCGATCCGCCCGAGTTCAGGAGGAACAGTGAACAACCAAGCGAACGACCTGGTCGTCGAGCACGAACGCCTTGCCGACCGGACGATCATCCGTGTCGCCGGCGAACTCGACCTACACACCTGTTCGTTGCTACGCGACGAATTGGAACGTTGCGTCCCGTTCCGCTCGCCCGTCACCTTCGATATGACCCATGTTGGTTTCATCGACTCCACCGGCATCCGCTCGTTGCTGACCCTCAACGATGACGTGATCGAGGCGACTGGCGAGAGTCTGAAGATTGCCGGGGCCTCCGACGTCAGCCGTCGCCTGTTCACGCTCACAGGCATCGATCGCGTGCTCGACATTCTCGACGAGTGAACTGAGTTGCGATCTCTCGGCGGTCAGGAGTCAGTGCTGCCGACGAATCGCTGGCAGCACCATGGAAACCGTGGTTCCATCGTCGTCGGTGGTACGCCGGAAATGGGTCGCTAGCCCTTTCATGATCTGGGTACCTCGCCCTCCATGGGGCCGCAGCGGCGTTGGCGAACGCCACGAACCGTGATCGCTGATCTTGGCGGCGAGGTAGTGGCCGTGATCGGTGACCTCGACCGATATCTCGGTCGCTTCGGCCGCCAGGTAGGCGTGCTCCACCGCGTTGGCACATGCTTCGCCAACGGCGATCAGGACGTCATCGGATTCGAGGTCGTGGCGCTGCAGCCACTCTCGAAGTTCGCTGCGTAGCCCGCTCAGTTGGTCGGCGCGAGCCGGGATCCGACTGGTGAGTGATGCCAGCGGAGGCGCATAGCGGCAACAGGCGATGACGACGTCGTCGTCGAGCTGCGAACCACTGACCACCTCGGCGACCAGGTGTTCGAGAACTGTCCCCAGGGGCCGATTCGCGTTGCCCACCACCAGCCGTTCGACCAACTCGATCCCTTCGTCGATCGGGGTAGAACGACGCTCGATCAAACCGTCGGAGTACATGACCACCAGGGACCCGGAGGCGAGCATCATCGACGCCTCCGGTCGCTGAGCGTCGGCGAGCACGCAGATCGGCAAGCCAGTGGCTTGATCAAGGTATTCGACCGTCCCATCCGGTGCCACGATGACCACCGGTGGGTGACCGGCGCAGGAATACGTGAGTTCCCCGGTCGTCGGGTCGATGACGACACAGACCGCTGTAGCGAATGCTGTTCCGTTCGGCCCTCGGGCGATCCGGTCGACAGCTTCCAACAATGCGGCCGGGCTGGGATCGACGTACATCGCAACGGCTGCGGTTGCGGCTCGCAGCCGACCCATCGCCGCGGCCGATTCCAAATTGTGTCCGCCGACATCACCGGTGATGATCCCGATGCGCCCGTCTGGCCAGCTAAACGTGTCGTACCAGTCGCCTCCGACCTCCATGATGGTGCTCGCAGCCACGTAGCGCGCCTCGATCAACAGGTTCGGATGCCAGGCGACGGAATCGGGCAGCAGCGCCTGTTGCAGCCGCACGGAGATGTTGTGCTCTTCCTGGCGAAGTCGACTCGCTTCCAGAACCACCCCAACCCGTTGGGCCGTTTCACGGAGGAATCGGAGGTCATCAGCGGTGTAATTCGGGCGATTTGGATCGACGATGCCAACCACCAGCGCTCCAGCCTTGCCGCCGATGTCCAGGGGAACCGCCATGTGCGAACGCGGCGCCAGGCGGGCTAATAGCTCGCTGCGCCCGGGGTCGGATGCGTAGCTGGCGACGAGTTCCGAGGAGATCTCGCTGATCAGATGAGAGCGACCAGCAGCAGCGTGAACGGTGGAGTTCGGATCGTGCATCTCGACGCGGTGGTGGGTGCGCAGGGTGCGCAGCGTTTCCACGAGCGCCGGGTCGCGGTGCGCGAGAGCAACCGGCTCGTCGCCGTTGGGGGTTTCGATCGACACGTAATCGGCGATTCGTGGCACGAGCGAGTTGGCCAAGACATCGAGCTGAGCCTCGACGCTGGAGTGCGCTTCCAGGGCGGCGATGATCTCCGTCACCAGTTCGGCGCGCACCTGGCGAGTTTTCGTCGACTCGTCATCGCGGACTCTGTGCAAGGCGACGTAAATCCGCTCCGACGCATCCTCGATGACGGCGATCTCCTCGCTCGTCCAGCGGTGCGGCCCGTGATGTTGGACGGCGATCGCCGCCGTCGCTCTGCCGTGTTTGACCAGTGGGACCAGCACGTAGGAGCCGATACCGAGCGCATGAATCGCCGATCGTTCCTCGTCGGTCAGTCGGTCATCGGCGGTGATGTCATCACTCACCGCCGCCCGCCCGGCGCGGACATCGGACATCGCGGCGATGCCGAAGACGTCGAGTCGGTGTCGCCCAGCGACGCTGAAAGCCGACGGATGGTAGTCGTCGACGACCACGGCGTATTCGCCGGCCTCATCGATTTCGGCGTGTTGCACTCGCGCCGCCCCGAGAAACTCGCCAAGCAGATGAGCCGATTGGCGCTCCACCTCTGCCGCCGACGTCGAGGATCGCAGGGCCTCGACGAGTCGAACGCGGAACGCAGCGCGATCAACCGACGCCCGCAGCGCCTCGGCGGCCTGCCTTCTTTCGGTGACATCTTGGCTGGTGCCGATATAGCCGATGAAGGATCCATCAGGACTGAGATGCGGCCGGGCACGGTTCTCGATCCACCGCCACTCGCCGTCGGCTCGGCGTACTCGGGTCTCGAGTTCGTAGGCGCTGTGATGCATCAGCGCTGTGGCCAGATCCGTTGCCGTGGCGGCGACATGGGAGCGGTCGACGGATGCCCACCAGTCGAAATCGGCGGGTGCCGCGTTGACATCGATCCCGTAGAACTCGCAGAACGACGTATTGACCCACTCCGGGCGACCATTGGCATCGGTCTGCCAGATCATCAACGGCAGGTTGTCGGCCATCGAACGAAACCGTTGCTCGCTCTCGCGCAACTCGAGATCGCGGCGGTGGCGCTCCGTTTCGTCCTTGAAGACGATGGCGAAGGTCCCGCGGGGCTCGACAGGCACGCTGAAGACGTCGAACCAACGGCCCATCGCCTCCGAGCCCTGTTGGAACCGGAATGTCTCGCGATCCAACCCGACACGGGCATAGGCGGTGATCCATTCGAGCTCGAGGTCCGGCACCAGATCGAGCGCCGTCTTGCCCACGGGATCGACCAGGCCGGTCATCGTTTCGAACAGCGGGTTGACCTCCAGAAATCGGTAGTCGATGGGCGCGCCGGACTCGTCGACGATCATCTCGCACAGGCAGTACCCCTGGTCGATCGAGTTGAACAAGGTCCGCAAGCGCAGCGCCTGCAGCTCATCGGGCGGGCGGTCGCTCATCGATTCAGTACCGCCGGACGCCGTCGCGCTCAGGTCGCGGCCCCGGCACGATACTCTTCGGCGATCAGGATCTCGGCGAGTCCGCAGAGATCGAGCACTCGGCGCACGGCCGTGCTCGGTCTGACGATGGCGAGCCCGGGGACGGAACCGGCCTTGGCCTCGATCAGCGCCGAAATCCCGCTGGAATCCATGAACGTGCATCGGCTCATGTCGAGATCGAGGTCAGGGCCACTGCGCGACAGCGCTTTCGACAGCTCTGGTGCAGTCGCTAGGTCGACCTCTCCGACAACCGAGAGACCGGCATTCTCATCAAGAATCTGTAACGAAGGCATCGGCGAAGTCTGCATGATCGCTCGCGCGAACTCAAGTCCCGATGGAGCCGCCGAGGCGACCCATGGCACTTTCTGGCGCGATCCAAATTTTTACCGTGGTCGAGGTTTGAGAAACGGGTAATCGGGTACGAGCAGTTTTCATGAGGGGTCTGTTGAGTTTGGGTAGTTGTGACGGTCGCACAGCTTGGTCGTTGTATGGCACGGTTGACGCATGACATTTCAAGCGCCACCCACTGTCGTGTCAGCGGATGACCTTCGATTCGAGAAGGTCGCCGCCTCGATCCCGCCGTCGAGCCAATTTCTCCGGGTAGCTCGGATGATGGCGACGTCGACCGCGTCGATTGCCGACTTCGATGTCGAGGAGATCGAAGACCTGCGCATCGTCGTCGACGAACTGTGCGCCGCGGCAATGGAACGAGCGATCGGTTCGATCGACATCGAGATGCAGATTCGCCCGGGCGAATGCACCTTTTCGGCTACCGCTCGATGCCGCCCCGGAGCTTCGATGCTCGACGCAATGCGCTCGACGATCGTCGGGGCGCTGACCGATTCCTACCATTTCGCCGTCATCGAGGACGAGATTCGATTCGGCTTCACCAAGACCGGCGCATCGCGGAGCTGACGATGACCGACCACTCGTTGTACGGTGGCGGCCCGGTCGAACAAGAGGCGGCTCGGGAGGCATTACGACAGTGGCACGCCTCCCCGCAACCGGCGGCGCGGGACGAACTCGCGCGCTGCTACGACTGGTTGGCGCTGCATTGCGCTCGCCGTTTCCGCGATCGCGGCGAACCCTACGACGACCTCGTGCAAGTGGCGCGTCTGGGTTTGCTGAAGGCGATCGACCGCTTCGATCCCGAAATCGGCACGCCATTCGGGGCCTACGCGACGGTGACGATGCTGGGGGAGCTTCGACGCCACTTTCGTGACACGACATGGCAGGTCCACGTGCCGCGGCGGATCAAGGATCTGCAGACCGCCCTGCGGACCGCAGTCGAGTCGTTGACACACGATCTCGGCCGACCGCCGCGGCCCTCAGAGCTCTCCGAACGCCTGGGCGTCAGCGAGGACATCGTCCTCGAAGCGCTGGATGGTGCCAGCGCGTATCGCACGGGGTCGCTCGACGCCCCTTCAGCTGATCGGTTCTCTCCGGCCATCGACCGATTGATCTCCGACGGGCCTTCGCAGGAGTCCGCCGTCGATGTGCGAGCCATCCTCGCTGAGCTCCCCGAACGCGAACGTCGCATCATCGAGTTGCGCTATTTCGAGGGTTGGTCGCAGAGCGAGATTGCCGAGCACGTCGGCGTTAGCCAGGTGCATGTTTCCCGCCTGATTAGGGCCACGCTCTCCAGCCTTCATACGAGCCTGACGGCATAGGTGCTGGTCGTGAGCGTGGGTCGCCGCCTTGGAATCCTGGCCTCGACCTATCTGTTGCTGATCACCGTCGGCGGCCTCGCCGCGGTGTTGCTGTTGCAGGACTCGAATGCCGCTGCTGCCCGTCGTCGGACGATGTTGATCGAGTCCGAGCAGATCGCCCACCTGCGCGCCGCCTACACCGACCAGGAGTCGGCCGTGCGCGGCTACGTCATCACGGGGCAGGAGCCGTTTCTCGAACCGTGGGAATTCGGTCGCCGAGAGGCCGAGCGGATTCGCGCCCAGGCGATAACCGTCGTCGCTGGCTCGCCGGAACTCATCCAGGAATGGGCGGCGCTCGACGCCGCCACCAACCAATGGCACCTCTTCGCCTCCTCTGTCATCGAAGCGAAGCGGGCCCAGATGCTCGGCGGAGCGCCAACGAGCGGGGAGGTGGACATGGCCGAGGGCAAGCGGCTGTTCGACGCCCTGCGAGTTCGTTTTGACGAGTTCGAGTCATCGGTGGATCGGGAGGTGGTGCGCGCCGACGTCGCCACTCGCCGGGCCCAGCGGCTGGCGTTAGCGCTCGTTCCGGCGATCTTTGCGGCCGGGCTGGCGGTGACGCTGGCGTCTGCGTGGTTCGTGCGCCACTGGTTGACCCGACCGCTCGCCGGCATCGTCCAGGCGACACGCGATGTTCGTGAAGGCCGCCCGGCGACGTACCCAAGTGGTGGCCCGGCGGATATCCGCGAGGTGATCGAATCGGTCGATGCGATGCAGCGAGCGATCTTCGAGCAACGTGATGCCGCCGTGCGAGCCCGCGAGGCGATGGAACAGCACGCGGTCTTGGCGATCCAACTGCGCTCGGAATTGGCGCATGAACTTGGTTCCTATCCCTCGGGCTGGACGGTGGCTGCCGGACTGCTCCCCGCCACGGGGATCGTTGCCGGTGATTCCTACGACGTCAGTCTGATCAACTCGCACACGATGGGGGTGATCGTGCTCGACATCGCCGGTCACGGTGCGTCAGCGGCGATCGCTGCGCTGAAGAGCAAGGAGACGCTGAAAGCGGCGCTGCGCTCTGGGCGCGACCCTGGCGCCGCGCTCGAACTTCCTGATGGCGGCGGACAACGGACTGGAAGGATCCTTCTTGACCGCCGTCGTCGCCTTGCTCGATACCGACACCGGTGTCTGTCGATACGCCAGTGCCGGGCATCCGCCGCCGATGATCATCCCCAGTGACGGGCCGACGGTGTTGTTGGCGCCGACGGGGCCACTACTGGGACCGATTCCAGCGACCTGGCGCACCGAGACGGTGCATGTGCCCGATGACTCGAAGTTCGTCATCTACACCGACGGGTTGGTCGAAGCTCGTGATGCTGATCGAAACTTCTTTGGGGAACAGGCGGTGATCGACCTGATCGCCGACATGGCATGCGAAACGGCACCCGCTGTTATCAAGCGACTTCTCGATCACTTGTCCGAATTCAACGACGGTCGGCTTGCCGATGATGTCACCTTGATCGTTGCCTGCCGGTTGGGTGAAGCGGAGGATTGCGGGCCATGACAACGGGTACAACACTGTTGTGGACCGGTCGACGATGAGTACAGGAGGTGTAGCGGAACTCGGCAGGTGTGTTCTCCCTGTGTCGTCAATGGCACCCTCGGTGGCTCGATCGTTCGTTCAGGCGACGTTCGACCTGCACGAACTGGATGCGCTGCTCGACACGGCACAACTGCTGACCAGCGAAGCGGTAACCAACGCCGTGAAGCATGCCGGGACGACGGCGACGCTGCTGATCCAGCTGATCGATGACGCTGTTCGGATCAGCGTCACCGACGGTGGATTCGGGCAGGTGGCACTGAGGCAGACGTCACCGCGTCGGGCGGGCGGTGGCCGGGGTTTGTTTATCATCGATCAGATGGCAGCCCGCTGGGGCACCCGCCAAACCGCGCACGGCACCGAGGTTTGGTTCGATTTGGCCCTTCCCTGACCATGGAGTGTTGTTCCCAGTTAGACACACCGGGTGTCTCGAGTTGCCGCCAATCGACCGCGGGCTGACGGCGCTCGCAAGGCTGGCCTGGGTGCATTGGCTAGCGGCGCCCGAGGCGCGACAGGCGGCGATCGCGGGCGCCGGCGAGCGCTCGGCGTACGCGTGCTTGGATCTCGTCGTCGATCTTGCGGCCGAGCCGATCGGTGACGCTGAAACGGTCGTTGATCTGGCCGTCGATCGTGGCGATGCGGGCGCTGTGCACCAACACATCGACGGAGGCAAACGCAGCAGTCACGCCCTGCAGCACGCCTGGCTGGTCGACGCCGGTCACCGTGCAGGCCGTGTGCCACGGCAACGTCGAGTTATCGAACTCAATATCCACCTGCGGCTTGGGATCGATGACGACTGGACGTTTCAGCGAACGCTCCATGGCGTGGGCCAGCGTCCTCGCCGCCGGGCGTTGCCGGGCGAGCACGAGGAAGCTGTCGAGCACTGCCCCATCGCCCCAGGTGGCGATCGAGGCGTCCAAGACGTCGAGCCCTTCGTCGTGCAGCACCTGGCTGAGGTGGGCGAGCAGGCCGTGCTGATCGCGGCAGGCGACATCGATACGCCAATGGTGCGGCTCCGGGTCCGGGGTGACGGCAACGCGCACGACACCCTTGCGCGGCAGCGGCTCGACCATGCGAACTTGGCGCACCAACTCCGCCGGATCATGGGCCAATACGTAGGCGTTGGGGGCCAGCGCGAGGCGTTCGATCGCTTCCGGATTGGTGCTCAGCCGGCGTGCAGCATCGCGGCGGGCGTCAGCCAGGGAATCGCCCTCGGTGCCGACCAATTCGGGGTGGGCCAGGGCCTCGAGCACCAGATCACGAAGTTCCTGCAGCGACTCACGCTGCCAGGTTGGCAGCGGATCGATCATCTGGGCCACCGCCATCGCCAGGTGCAGCCGGTCGAAGGAACGGAAGTGGGTAGCCAGATGCAACACCTCGTGCTGATCGAAATGGTCGGTGGTCCCGCTGTTGGCGCGTAGCAACAGGCCATCGCTGATCGCTGCCGCAATGCGTTCCCCGGTGATCGGGCCGTCGAGCCGGGTGATCAAATTGGCGATGTCATCGCCGTCGGCTTTCAGGCCAACGACATCGAGCGCCAACGCCGCGAACATCAGATCGCGGTGATCGACCGACACGTTCTCGGACGGCAATTTGCCCTGGCCCAACTGCTCAACCAGCGCGAAGCGCAGGGCCTTCGATGGATCGAGTTCGCTGGCGTCGGCGCGCCGACGAGCCACCGACTCGGCAATCTCCGGCAAAGCGTGCTCCAACGCACCGGTCACTTCGAGCAGGCGCCAGGACCGCGGATTGCCAGCGGCGAGTAGGTCCAGCAGCTTGGTGGTATGCGCAGGCTGCCATTCAATGCCCGCCCCAGCAGACAATCTGGCATCGCCGAACCAGTCGAGCAGGTCCTCCGACGGGCGTGCCTTACCGCCGAACGTCGCGGCATCGAGGGCCAACGTGACGAACTCGCTCGGCGGTGGTGTGCCCGTGAGTTCCACGTGGCCATCGGTCACACGCAACCAACCCTCGGTCGGGCGCTCGCCATATTCGATCGCCACGCCGCGGTTGCTGGCAGCACTGCCTACCCGCCAGCGCAGCAGCGGTGGGGTCATCACCGTGGTCACCAGGACAACGATCAGCAGCGCGGCATAGGAATCGTCATCGAGCACCCCTTGAGTCAGCCCAATAGAGGCAAAGATCAGGCCGACCTCGCCGCGCGGAATCATCCCGATGCCGACCAGCAGCCGATCGGCGCGGGTGCCGAGCATACCCACTGCGCTGAGCAATTTGCCGATGATAGCCACCACCACCAACGCCCCACCGAGGGCCAACACCGACGGTTTGAGCATCGCTTGGATGTCGACGTTGATCCCGATCTGCAGGAAGAAAACGGGGATCAAGAAGTTGCCGATCGGTGCCAGGTCGCGGTGGATGCGCTCGTGGTTGCGGCTATTGCCAAGTGCCAGGCCCGCCATGAACGCACCGATGATCGGGGCGAGCTTGGCGAGGTGAGCCAGTGAGGCAAAAGCCAAGGTCAAGGCGACTGCGGCAACGGCGAGCGTCGCCGACGAGCGAGCGACGCGGTCGACGGCATCGATCAGGCGCGGCACGACTGTCGCCCCGAGCACTCCGGTGACCACCAAGAACCCGAGCGCCAAGCCAAACGTTCCCAACACGGTGGTGATCCCGACGCTGCCACCGGCGACCACTTTGACCACCACGGTGAGCACGATTAAGCCGAGCACGTCATCGGCTACAGCGGCCCCGAGCACGATGCGCGCTTCGGTGGTCGCCAGGGCCCGCAGATCGCCGAAGACCCGCGCCGTGATGCCGACGCTCGTCGCCGTCAACGCTGCACCGAAGAACACCGAGGTCTGTCCGTCGAAACCGCCAGCGAGGCCCACTCCAAGCCCGCCGAAAAAGGGCAGTACGACGCCGGCCACGGCGACCGTCATCGAGGCTCGACCCACCTTGGCGAGCTCGGCCAAATCCATCTCCATGCCGACTTGTAAGAGCAGCATCAGCACACCGAGTTCGCCGAGAATTGTCAGCATCGATGAGGTTTCTAGATGGCCGGTGTCGAGCAACCCGAGCGCGTGCGGGCCGATGAGGATGCCGGCGATGATCTCGCCGAGCACTGCCGGCGTCCGTAGCCGTTCGGCCAACTCAGCCGCAGCTTTGGCGGCGACGAGAACGATGAGGAGATCGAGCAGCATCCGGCTGACGTCGAACGCGCCGGTGGCGGCGAGCAGCATCACGACGGCGACTGCAGCAACGATTCGGCGGTGCTCAGCGCCGCCGGTTCCAGCAGCCACCCCCGGCTACGTACGGTGCGGATCGCCTCGACGCCGAGGTGGCGGCGAATGTCGACGAGCAGTGAGTCGCAGCGTCGTGCCGAACAGTCGCCGAGGCCGGCGCGGCGGCTGATCTCACCGCGGCTGACGACCTTGCCGCAGTTGGCCACCAAGACGGCAAGAACGGCCCGTTCCCGCTCACCCAGGTTCCCGACCGTGTTCTGTGTTGTGACGCCCATGCCACGAAGGTACGGCTGGGGCATGTCTCCAATGTGCACGTTGTGTGAACGGCTTGTGAACCGCGGCGAGTCGCCGATTAAGCGTGCTGCGAGGTCGGTCTGGCAGACTTGCTGTCTATGGACCTGACATATCCTTCTGACGCCGAAGCCTTCCGCGTCGAGATTCGCCAATGGTTGCACGACAGTCTTCCCGCAGGGTGGTTTGATCCCGGGTTCTCAATGTCGGGCGACGACCGCAAGGCGTTCAACGCCTCCTGGCCGACCACGTTGTTCGAGGGCGGCTGGATCTGCGCCACCTGGCCAAAGGAATACGGTGGCAAGGGGCTCAACACAATGCAAGGTGTGGTGCTCGCTGAGGAGTTCGCCGCTGCCAAGGCCCCGCTGCGTGCCGACTTCTTCGGTGACACACTCGTTGGCCCGACGCTGTTGCAATGGGGCACTGAGGAGCAGAAGAAGACGTTCTTGCCGCAGATTCTCAACGGCTCGATGAGCTGGTGCCAAGGGTTCTCTGAGCCGAACTCCGGCTCCGACCTGGCCAGTCTGAAGACGACGGCGGAGCTCGACGGCGACGAGTGGATCATCAATGGGCAGAAGGTGTGGACTACCCAGGGCCACCACGCCGACTATTGCTTCTTGCTGACCCGCACCGATCCCGAGGCACCGAAACACAAAGGGATCAGCTACCTGCTGGTGCCGATGCATCAGCCTGGGGTCGAGGTGCGCGGCATCACCCAGCCCGACGGCACGGCCGAGTTCTGCGAGGTGTTCTTCAACGAGGCCCGCTGCCCGAAAGACAATGTGGTCGGTGGCGTCAACAACGGCTGGAAGGTGGCGAACTCCACCCTTGCCTTCGAGCGCGGCATGAGCGCCACCACTGGTTATCGACGTTTTGAGGAGGAGCATCGGCTGCTGGTCGCCGAGGCGACCAAGCGTGGTCGGATCGATGAGGCCGATATCCGCCAGCGGCTGATGGTCTATTACAGCAAGATCCAGATCTTGCGGATTAACGGGTTGCGCTCGCTGAGCGCCGCGGTCAGCGGGGTGAAGGACCCAGGTGTGGCGGCCCTCGGGGCAACCAACAAGATGTTCTGGTCGGAGATGCACAAAGCCGCGATGGAATTGGCGCTGGACATCTTTGGCGCCGACTCGATGCTGATCGACGCTGGTCCCGAGGTCGGTTCATGGCCAGGAGCGACGCGGGATCGTCATCGTCAGGGCTACCCGGTGAGCCCGATGATGAGCATCTTCATGTTCAGCCGCAGCGAAACGATCTGGGGCGGTACGAGCCAGATCCAACGCAACATCGTCAGCGAACGCGTCCTCGGCCTGCCGAAGGAACCAAGCGCCGGTTAGCGGCTAACGGTTTGCCTCGACGGCGAGATAGCTGCCGGTCGACAGGCGGTTGTCCTTGTTCTTCGCAGTGTGCTCCAGCGTCCAACCGCTCAGCACGCCGAGCAGTAGTCCCTGTTGGCGCGCATGGCCGACTACCAGCACCGCGCCCCCTGGCGAGGTGAGGTCTCGGAGATCGGCAGCGAAGCTTTCAGCGCGTGCCCAGGCTTGGCGCAGACTCTCGCCGCCGGGAACGGGGTCGTCCATGTGTTGATGGCGCAGGCTCAGAGGAACCTCGGCGCGCACCGTGCCCGACAGCGAGCCGTAGTCGAATTCGAGCAGTCGGTCATCGACCGCCAGCGCCACGTTTCGTCCGGCGAGGACGTACTCCGCAGTCGTGCGTGCCCGACCGAGCGGGCTGCTGAAGGCGAGATCGATGGTGTGATCGGCAAGCGCGAGACCTAGGGCGATGGCCTGTTCAACGCCATGCTCTTCGAGCGGTATGTCCTCTCGCCCCTGGCGTCGGCCGTCACGGTTCCACGATGTGCGGCCGTGGCGTACGAGAAGCACCGAATAGCCGGGACGAGGAGAACTCATTCGGCGCACGCTACCGGCCTCGACCGCTGGCTAAGGTCGCGTCATGCCCAGCGGCGGAGTCAGCATCAGCGATAAGGACGATCGTTCGGTTTGGACCGAGGTGCGCGATGGGAGTGACGTCGTTCTCAAACGCTATGTCGTCGCCGACGCCGCAGCGGTCTACGACAACATGCAGGCCCTGTGGAACTCCAGCTTCGGGGCTGCGCGCATGCCCCCGGGAATGCCCGAACCCCTCTCGTTGGATGGCGACACCATCGTGATGTCCTTTGTCGACGGCGCACCGTTGGCCGAGGTGGGCCAAACGGCGCTCGACGCTGATCGCTTTGACGCTTTCGCTCGACTGATCGCCGACCTCCATGGCAGCGGCGTCGTCCCGCCGCGTAAACGCTCTGGTCGCAAGGTGGTGCGCTCACTGACCAAGGCGGAAGTGGGCGGCGGTTTGCAGGCTGCCTACGATGCGGTGATCGCACAGTTGGCCGACCTGACCCCGGCCGAGGAGCAGCTGGTGATATCGCATGGCGATTGTTCACCGCGCAACGTCGTGGTCGCCGAGGGTGGCTTGGTGTTGATCGACTTCGATCGCCTGCACCGCGCCGAACGAGGCCGCGACATCGGCTACTTCGGCGCCTGGACCTGGGCCCGGCAGTATCAGGCTGGTGAAACGCCAACCTGGGATGTGGCCGACCGCTTTCTCGGTGCCTACGCCCGGCACGCCACGTTCGACGCTGATGCATTGACGGCCTCCGCCCCGTTTCATCGCGCCGTTGGCCTGTTGCGTATCGTCAAGGGCTGGCCGTCGATCGTTGCTTCCGTCGAGCACAGCGAACGCCTGCTCACGGAGGCGCAGTCGATTCTGACGCCGAGATAACCGATGGCGCGGCCGACATCGCTGACGATCGCCGAGCTGTGGCACTACGCACTCGACCCGGCGCCATACGCGGCCGCTGGCGCTCCACCATGGCTCGACGAGCTCGACTTCAAAGTCGCGCCACCGCACAACAAGATGGGTACGCATTCGCTCGATGCCGACTCGTTTCTCGAGGTCGACCAATTTGCCGACGCCGAGATCGGCTTGCGCCGACGCCTGCTCGATGAACAACACGACGTCGTCTTCGGAGCTTTGCCGAGCGCTGACGACGCGGCACGGGAGACTTTGGAGCTCGTGACCGACTGGCTCGAGCGCCATGGCCGACCTGCGCCGCCGGCAGCGGTGTCGGTGCATCCGCTGGAACGCGCAGCGAGTGCCGTGCAGGAGGACCTGTGCCTGATGGTGCAGCGCGATGGCGACTGGCATTTCGATGCCGGTGCGGTGCTGTTTCCGACGATCTGGCGCCTGTGCGACAAGCTTGGGGGATCGACGGCAGCGATCCATGGTCCAGTGCACGGCTATGTCGACGAGCTGTCGAGCCGCGTTGACGGGTTCTTCAACGGGTTGCGCCCCGGTCGTGTGGTGTGGCGGCGCAACCTGTCGATCAAGCCGTTTCACCTGTTGCACGTGCCGGTCGACAAGGTCGCCCAGCCTGTCGGAGAGTTGCGTGTCGAGGCCGACGGGTCACCGTTTTGGCTGCGTACCGAGCGCCAGACACTGCAGCGACTGGCGCGCTCGGGGGCGATCCTGTTCACGATCAAAGTACAGATCGCACCGGCCGGTGTGTTGCTCAGCCGACCCGATCGGGTGCGTGACCTGCTGGCCATGTATGGGTCGTGGGACGACGGCATGAGCGCCTACAAGATCGCTGCCAACAAGCTCGACGTCAGTTTCATCCCATGGCTACAACGGATCGTCGGCGACGACGCGCCCAGCGTCAGCCCGGCGATAAAGTACGACAATTATTCGACAGACGAGGAAGCGATGTCGGTTGTCACGATAAGACTCCGATCGCGGCGAAGCAGCACGAAGCAGACCGATGGGTCGCCGCCACCGCTACCCGACTCGGCATCCCACTGATCAGTGCCGATCACGTCTTCGACGGCATCGACACCGTGGAGTTCCGACGAATTGCATCAACTGGTAGATCATTCGACCTGCGATTACGCAAGGTCGCACGAGACCCATCGAGCACCGACCCCTCCCGCCCAAGATTCCGGATATAGGCCGATAGTCTCATCGGAGCGGAACCTTGTAGCGGTGGGAAGGTCATCATGAGTTCGATTCCAAAGGCGCGCCGCGGCGTGCTCATAGGTTTGAGTGTTGTTGCGGTAGGGGCTGTGGCGGTCGGCGCAGTTGCGCTGTTCGGCGGTTCCGATAACTCCAAACCCGTGGTCGTCAGCGCTGGTGCCCGAGACGGTACGGAGGAGTCCGTCGTCGACACCACGGCGATCACGACCGACATCGTGTCGACGACCTCGATGCCCGTTGCCTCCGTGGCCGTTACCTCTGTACCGACTCCGGTCCTGAGTGAATCGACGACGCTCCCGGTGGCGTCGCCGACCTCTGTCGACGTGGTCGCCCCCGTCGCTTCGCAGCCAACCTCCGCTATTCCGCTGGTCATTGCCACCGATCTGCCGATGCAGGGCTATGGGCAGGACGCCTCTGAGGACACCAATCTGGCGGTTGCTCTGGTACTCGAGCAGGCTGGTTACAAGGCGGGAAATTTCGACGTGCAGATACGTCCCTACGACAACTCAACTGAACAGCTCGGTGGTTGGAGCGACGAAAAGTGCGCGGCTAACGCCGTCGAACACATCGCCAAATCGGACGAGGTCGCGGTGATGGGCGCATACAACTCCGGCTGCACAAAGATCCAACTTCCAGCGCTGCATTCGGATCCAACCGGCCCGATACTCATGGTTTCACACGCAAATACGAATCCCGGATTGACCCGCGCCTGGGACCTCGATGAGCCAGAACGCTTTTACCCGAGCGGTGTGCGCAACTACGGACGCGTCAACGCAACCGACGACTACCAGGGTGAGGCCGCAGCGAAATTTGCCGCACAAGAGCTGGGCGTCAAGCGTTGTATCGTCCTCACCGACGACCAGACGTTTGGCGTCGGGATGGCCGCGTCGTTCGCCGCGGCAGCGCCCGCATTAGGCATTGAGGTAGTTGCAGTCAAGTCGTGGGATCCCACAGCGGCCAGCTATCTCCGACTGTTCAAGTCGTTCGAGCTCCTCAAGCCAGACTGCTTCTATCTCGGCGGCATCAACGACAACAACGGAGAACAACTCGTTCGCGACAAGGTTCAAGTATTTGGGCCGAATGATGCAACGGTGAAACTGCTCGCCCCGGATGGCTTTGCCGGGTATCCGACCTTGCAGGAGATGCCCGAGGCACAGGGTATGTACATCACGTATTCCGGGCTGCCAATCTCTGCGATGGTGGGCTTTGGCGGCGGATGCGTGCAGTTCGTTGCCGACTTCACGGCCCGTTTCGGCCATGAGCCACGCTCGGCGTATGCGCTCTATGGTGCGGCAGCAACGCAACTGATTCTGAAGGCGATCGCTGCCTCGGACGGAACCCGCGTCGGTGTGCGCGACGCCGCCTTCGCGGGTGTCTCGGTACCCCAGGCAGAATCGGTGATCTGTCGCGACGTCGGCTTCGACGCACAAGGCGAAACGATCACCCGCGACATCTCGATGCAGCTGATGGTCGACAACCAGGAGATCCTGGTGAGCACCTTCACGCTGTAGTAGCGAGCGACCTTGGGTGATGTCTGATTTCCGCTAGTGGTCCTCGCCGCGATCGGGCAGACTAGGAACGTGATCGACGACCCGGACCGCTGTTATCTCGCCGCTGCCAGCCGCGATGCGCGCTTCGACGGCATGTTCATCACCGCCGTGCACACCACCGGGATCTACTGCCGGCCGTCGTGCCCGGCGATGACTCCTAAGCGTGAGAACGTCACCTTCTTCGCCACGGCTGCTGCCGCCCAGCGGCATGGGTTTCGGGCCTGCAAACGCTGTCGGCCCGACGCTTCGCCCGGCTCGCCGGAGTGGAATGTGCGCGCCGACTCGGTTGCCCGAGCGGTGCGCTTGATTGCCGACGGCACTATCGATCGCGAAGGCGTCGGCGGACTCGCGTCTCGCCTCGGCTACAGCGAACGGCAACTGAACCGTCTGGTCACCGACGAACTTGGCGTCGGCCCGCTGGCCTTGGCTCGCTCGCAACGGTGCCAAACGGCGCGTGTGCTCATCGAGACCACGGCGATGCCGTTCACCGACATTGCCTTCGCCGCTGGTTTCGCCAGCATCCGCCAGTTCAACGACACCATCCGTGAAGTGTTTGCGATGACACCGACCGAAATGCGTGCCAAGCCTGGCCGTCGAGCCCAACCCAACGCCGGGCAGGTCTCGCTACGCCTCGCCTACCGTCAGCCCCTGTGCGCCGAGGGAATCTTCGGCTTTCTGGCGCGGCGCGCAGTGCCCGGGGTAGAGGCCTGGGATGGGGTCACCTATTCGCGCTCGCTGTCGTTGGCGCACGGTGCCGGCGTGGTTGCACTGCGGGCACTGCCCGGGGATAACGCCGTGCACTGCGACCTGTGGCTCGACGACTGGCGCGATCTGCAATCGGCTGTGCAGCGGTGCCGCCGCTTGCTGGATCTCGACGCAGATCCCGAGGCGATCGAAGCGGTGCTCGGCGCTGATGAAGCCTTGGCTGTGTTGGTTCGCAAACGCCCAGGTCTGCGCTCGCCGGGACACGTCGATGGTAACGAACTGGCGGTGCGGGCCG
Organism: uncultured Acidimicrobiaceae bacterium; assembly: GCA_963732585.1. Lineage (GTDB taxonomy): Bacteria > Actinomycetota > Acidimicrobiia > Acidimicrobiales > Ilumatobacteraceae > WLMZ01. Next base: position 513,220 of record CAVSZY010000005.1, read on the forward strand.
TGCTCGGCCAACAGATCACGGTCGAGGCGGCACGCACGTTGGCCCACCGCCTGACCCTCGAACTCGGCCAGCCGCTGGCGACGCCGGTAGGCGCGATCACCCATTGTTTCCCGACCGCGTCGGCGATCGCGGCGATCGATCCCGACCACTTGAAGATGCCCAACGGTCGCAAGCAGGCGTTGATCGGGATGTGTCAGGCGCTCGCTGACGGGGCGGTGTCCCTCGATGTCGGCGCCGACCGGGAACGGATCCGCAGCCAACTGTTGGCCCTGAAAGGGCTGGGTCCGTGGACCGTTTCCTACATTTCGGCTCGGGCGCTCGGCGACCCGGACGTGTTCCTGCCGACCGACGTCGGCGTGCGCCATGCCTTGATCGCTCTCGGTCTCGACGCCTCACCCGAGGCTGCTGAACGACGCGCCGCTCGGTGGGCGCCGTGGCGAACCTACGCCTTGCACTTGTTATGGGATTCTCTTGGAGGATGACGATGATGTACCAGAAAACAATCGATAGCCCCGTCGAGTCGCTGACCATCGTGGCCAGCGAAGATGGACTGCGCGCCATTCATTGGCGACACGAAGATGTGCGCAAGTTCGGTGTGATCGACGCCGTCGACGGCGACGACCCGCGCGGCGTACTCGCTGAAACAGTGCGCCAGCTCGTCCAGTACTTTGTGGGTGAACGGACGGGCTTCGACATCCCGCTCGACCCGGTGGGCACCGATTTCCAGCGTCAGGTCTGGAAGGTGCTCAGTGAGATTCCGTATGGGGAGACGATCACCTACGGTGAGCAGGCCAATCGGCTCGGCGATCCGAACAAGGCCCGCGCCGTCGGTGCCGCCAACGGCCGCAACCCGATCCCGATCATCGTGCCCTGCCACCGCGTGGTCGGCGCCAATGGGTCGTTGACCGGCTTCGCCGGAGGCATCGAGCACAAGGCCTGGCTTCTCAACCACGAGCGCTTCGGCCCTGGGGCTGCGACACCGACCGCCGGGCTCGAATTACTCTAAACTATTTATAGTAGTTAACAGTAGACGTGCCGCGAGGCCTCGTCTACGGTTCTACTATTAAATTTTTACAGTAGATTAGAGTAGATGATGTCAGTTGCGGATGTTGAACTCACGCTCCAACTGCCAATGAGCGAACGCGGTCAGGCCCTGCTGGCGATCGCGGAAAGTCAGTGGTTCGATCGTAAGAGCGCGCGCGTGGTGCCTCGCGATCTTGCGGATTCGCTGATTGCCATGGCGAACGCCGACGGTGGAATCATCGTCATCGGGCTCTGGGACGGCCGAATCGAAGGCATCAGCCGCGACCGCTCTCACCAGATTTCGGCATGGCAACAGACGGCGTTCGATTTCACCACGCCAGTAGTGCCGTGCCGAACCCGACTCGTTGATTGTGCCGATTCGACCGGTGTCGTCAGACAACTTGTCGTCTTCGATGTCGAGTCCAGCCAATTTGTGCACAGCAACCGAAAGGATGAGGTCTTCCTTCGGGTCGGCGACGAAAGCCGGAGATTATCGTTCGTCCAACGGCAAGAGTTGTTGTACGACAAGCGTCAGTCAAGCTATGAAAGTACGGTCGTCCCCGAGGTTGAACTGTCGGATTTGAATCCTGATTTGCTGCGGGCGTACGCCATAGCCGTCGGTCACCCGGATCCGCTTCGCTTGTTGAACGCACGGGGACTTACAACGAAGACTGGCGGGATCACGGTCGCCGCCACGTTGCTCTTTGCCGACTCACCCCAGCGCTGGTTCCCGCAGGCAAGCGTTCGCATCCTGCGTTACCGAGGGGTCGAGCGCGGTACGGGAGCGCGCCAGCAGCTGATTCATGACCGCCGGATCGACGGTCCGCTGAGCGCACAAATTTCGACTGCACGTTCCGAGATCAGCGAGCTAGTGCCAGTCAGGCGAGCGCTTACAGGAAGTGGTCGATTCGATCAAGTAGGGATCATCCCTCCCGATGCGTGGCTCGAAGCGCTTGTCAACGCGGTGGTTCACCGGTCCTACAGCTCGAGCGGCGATCACATCCGAGTCGAGATATTTGACGATCGGATCGAGATCGAGAGCCCAGGCCGGTTCCCCGGGCTCGCCGACAGCGCCAACCCGTTGGCTGTCGTCAGATTCGCCAGAAACGCGCGAATAGCGCGGGCCTGCGCCGAGTTGTCCTTCGGGCAGGAACTTGGCGAAGGAATCCGGCGGATGGTCGACGAAATGCGAATCGCCGGCCTCGCCGAGCCTGAGTTTGTCGAAACCTCGGGGAGCGTTCGCGTCACCCTGTCCTCCCGCCAAGTCGACAGTGACCTCGAGGCGCGCTTGGCTCCCGCGACACGCGACATACTTCGGCTATTGCGCCAGAACGCAACGATGAGTACCGGAGATCTGGTCGAAGTCACGGGGCGGTCCCGGCCGGGCGTGCTCAAGCAGTTGAATGCGTTGCGCGACGCAGGCTTGATTCGCCGCGTTGGCCAAAGCGCCAAGGATCCTCACGCACAGTGGGTCCTCGTGTAACGATTTCGAGGTTAGGCCTGGCTGTTGAATCTCGAGCGCTTCGGCCCTACGTTGGGCTAGCTGCAAAAGCTATCGGGTGGCGCGAGCACATCACGCTAGCATTTACTTCATGACGACTACCCGAACCACTTTCACGTTAGAAGCGGCTCTGGCGACACACGCCCGTCAACTCGGTGTGAACGTCTCGGCCGCAGCGCGAGAAGGCGTTGTCGCTGCGGTTCGGGCGGCGATGGCGGCCAATGACCGCGCCGCCTACGAGCAGCACCCAGAGCAACCGGACTCGTTCTGGACTGGCATCGAGGCGTGGGGCGAGGAATGAACCGTGGTGACGTGTGGCTGGCCGAAGCGGGCGGAAAGCGACGACCCGTTCTCGTCTTGACGCGCACAGAAGCGATCGACGTCAGAGCGCTTGTGACCGTTGCGGAGATCACATCCTCCGTTCGAGGACTGTACGCCGAGGTCGAGTTCGACGCTGGTTCCGTCGGCCTGCAACGTGAGTCAGTGATCAACTGCGATGGGTTGCATACGGTTCCCAAGGCTGCCCTGACCAAGCACGTAGGCGTGGTTGCTGACGAGGTGATGGCTGCCGTGTGCGCCGCCACGAGTTACGCGCTGGGATGTTGACGCAGTGACCGCTTCGGACTGGCCGAGTGCGAATTGCCCTAGATTATTTTAGAGTAGATCTTGTGACTCTAGGCCCGGTTGCGGGCCCGAGCTTGCTGCTCGCGGCGCAGCTTGGCGGCGGCCTGCTCGGCAGCTTTGCGTGCCTTGCGAGCCTCCTTCACCGAGGCATCGGCAGTCGGCGCCTCCAGTAGCGGCGCCAATGGCTTCATCTCCACCGCTGGCAACTGCACGACCTCGTCGGTCTTCAACAACTTGATGATCGTCGCCGACGCCGGCGCCTCGCCGACCACAACGGAGGCGAACATCATCCGCACGGCACCGACCGAGTAGTTCTCGATCAACCCGGGAATCACTTCCTGGAGGTTCTCCTCGGACGGCATGTCGGCGTTCTTGCCCAGCTTCTCGACAGTTTCGGCCAGACATGCGTCGGTCAAAACTACGCCGAGGCGCTGCAGATCGCCGTTGACGCGACCCTTGCGGGCGGCCTCACGGATCGCCTCGATCAAGCCTTCACCGGCGACGGCATCGTCGTGCACGTGGGAGATCTTGCGGATCGCCGAGACGTGATCTTCGGGTAGGCCAGCGATCAACGCCGCCATCTCCTCGTCTGTCGTCGCCGTTACGGCACGGTCGAGTAGGGCGAGGGCGGCGATGTGGGCCTTGGTGCTATTCACGGCCCACAGGTTACGACCGCACACGCCGTGGACCCACCCGCGTCAACACTCTTTGTCGTCTGTGGCGTTGAAGCACCACAAACCGTGGTTGCATTCAAGAAATGGTCGTGGCACACTGGTTGACGTGTTCTGCGCTGTCCCAGCCCTCAGCATTCTCGTAGTAATCACCTAGGCACAGCGGCCTCTCGCCGTCTGTGCCTTTCGACCTCCCACCAGGGAGGTCTTGTGCTTTTTCGGCCACAGTTTCTCGTCCACCCTCCACCACACGCACGCACTTAGGAACCCACGATGAAAATGACCGGGGCTCAAGCCCTCATCAAGGCCCTCGAAATGGAGCAAACCGAAGTGATCTTCGGCCTGCCGGGCGGCTGCATCCTGCCCGCCTACGATCCGCTGCTGGACAGCAGCATCCGCCACATCCTCGTGCGTCACGAGCAGGGCGCTGGCCACATGGCCGAGGGATACGCCCATGTCACCGGTCGCCCCGGCGTGGCCATGGTCACCAGCGGTCCGGCCGCCACCAACATGGTCACCCCACTGTGCGACGCCTATATGGACTCGATCCCGATGGTTTGCATCACCGGTCAGGTGCCGACGACGGCGATCGGTACCGACGCCTTCCAGGAGTGCGACACCGTCGGCATCACCCGCAGCGTCACCAAGCACAACGAATTGGTGATGCGGCCCCAAGACGTGCCGATGGCCATCCGCCAAGCCTTCCTCGTGGCCACCACCGGCCGACCGGGCCCGACCTTGGTCGATATCCCCAAGGACGTGCTGGTCAATTCAGATGGACTGGTACTGGCCGACCGATGCTGAGGTGCTCGACAGCCTCCCCGGCTATCGACCGAACACCAAGGGCCACCCACGGATGATCAAGGAAGCGGCCAAGCTGATCCTCGAATCCGAGCGCCCGATCCTCTACATCGGCGGCGGCATCCTCAAGGCCCGCGCCGCCGAGGCGGTCAAGGAACTGGCCGAACTGACCCAGATCCACGTCGTCACCACCTTGATGGCCCGTGGCGCGTTCCCCGACAGCCATCCGTTGTGCCTGGGGATGCCGGGCATGCACGGCAACGCCACAGCCACGACCGCAATGCAGCGCAGCGATCTGCTGATCAACCTCGGCGCTCGCTTCGACGACCGCATCACCGGCAAAGTCAGTGCCTTTGCCCCCGAGGCCAAGATCATCCACGTCGATATCGACCCGGCCGAGCAGGGCAAGGTCCGTCGCCCCGACGTGCCGATCGTCGGCGACTGTCGTCAGGTGATCGAGGAACTGATCAAGGCCATCCGCGATCTGCTCGCCGGTGGCACGACACAGGCCAACACCTCGGCGTGGAAGAGCCGGGTCAGCGGTTGGCGCGAGCAGTTCCCGTTGACCTACGAGATGAGCGAGCCGGGCGAGGCGTTGAAGCCGCAGTACTGCCTGGAGAATGCTGCGTGATAGCGCCCCGCAGGACACCATTCTGGTCAGCGGCGTTGGCCAACACCAGATGTGGTCGTCGCAGTATTGGCGCTTCGAGAAGCCGTACAGCTGGGTCAACTCCGGCGGCTTGGGCACGATGGGTTTCAGCGTGCCGGCGGCCATCGGTGCCAAGGTCGGACGTCCCGACGCCACGGTGTGGGCCATCGATGGCGACGGATGTTTCCAGATGACCGCCCAAGAGCTGGTTACGGCATCGACCGAGCGCATACCGGTCAAGGTCGCGATCCTCAACAACAGCTACCTCGGCATGGTCCGTCAGTGGCAGGAAATGTTCTACGAGGAGCGGTACAGCGAGGTTTATCTCTCGCCGGACACGCCCGACTTCGTCAAGTGGGCCGAGGCGATGGGTTGCGTCGGTATCCGCGTCGATTCACCGGAGGAAGTGCAGCCGGCGATCGACAAGGCCAATTCAGCATCGACGATCGCCCCGTCGTGGTCGATTTCCGTGTCGCCGCCTCGGAGAAGGTGTTCCCGATGGTCCCCGCCGGAGCGGGCAATGACGACTTGCTGCTGCCGGATACCCAAATGTCACGTCAGGAGTTCCTGCGATGAGCGTTGCCAACACAAACAACCTGCCACCGCACCACATCCTCAGCGTGTTGGTGCAGAACCGCCCCGGCGTGCTCGCCCGTGTCGCCGGGCTTATTCGCCCGCCGTGGCTACAACATCTTCTCGCTGGCCGTCGCGCCGACAGAGGACGAGGCCTTCAGCCGCATCACCATGGTCGTCGACGTCGAGTCGGCCCCGGTCGAGCAGATCGTCAAACAACTGTTCAAGCTGATCGAAGTGGTCAAGATCAGCGAACTCGATCCACGACATTGCGTGGAGCGTGAGTTGATCTTGGCAACGGTGCGGGTGACCGCCGAAAACCGCGGTCAGGTGGTCGAACTGACCAACATCTTCGAGGGCAAGATCCTGGCCGTTGGCGTCGAAGCGATCACCGTCAGCCTCGATGGAAATCCAGAAAAACTCGACGATTTTGAAGATCTTCTGCGAGGCTATGGCATCGTGGAATTGCAGCGCACCGGTCGTGTCGCGCTGCCCAAACTAGATCGCGAAGCGAGGCTTCGCGCTGTGAAAGGGAAAGCAGTCTGATGGCAGCCAAGGTGTTTTACGAGGCCGATGCCGATCTCATCGATTATTCGCAGCCGCAAGGTCGCGATCATCGGCTACGGGTCGCAGGGTCATGCGCACGCACTCAACTTGAAGGAGTCCGGCGTGCCCGTCGTCGTCGGTCTTCGTGAAGGTTCCAAGTCCAAGGCCAAGGCCGAGGCTGCCGGGTTGACGGTGAAGACGGTTGGCGATGCGGCCAAGTGGGCCGACGTGATCATGATGACCATGCCCGACACGGAGCAGAAGGCCACGTACGAAGAGGACATCAAGAAGCACCTGCGCAAGGGCAAGGCTTTGGCCTTCGCTCACGGTTTCAACATCCGTTTCAAGCGGATCAAGCCACCCAAGTCGGTCGACGTGATCATGATCGCGCCGAAGGGCCCGGGTCACCTGGTGCGTCGTACCTACACCGAGGGTGGCGGCGTGCCGGCGATCATCGCCGTCGATCAAGATGCTTCCGGTGGCGCCCACGCGTTGGCGCTTGTCGTATGCCGACGCCATCGGCGGCGCCCGCGCCGGGGTGATCGAGACCACCTTCACCGAAGAGACCGAGACCGACTTGTTCGGCGAGCAGGCCGTGCTCTGTGGCGGCGTCACGTCGCTGGTTCAGGCCGGGTTCGAGACACTGGTCGAGGCTGGCTATCAGCCGGAGATGGCCTACTTCGAGTGCTTGCACGAGGTGAAGTTGATCGTCGACCTGATGTACGAAGAGGGCATTGCCGGCATGCGTTACAGCATCTCCGACACCGCCGAGTATGGCGACGTCACCCGTGGCCCACGCGTGGTCAACGCCAAGACCAAGCTGGAGATGAAGAAGATCCTCAAGGAGATCCAGACCGGCAAGTTCGCCAAGGAATGGATCGCCGAGAGCGAGAGCGGCCGTGTTCGTTTCAACGAGTTGCGCGCCGCCGGTGCCGAGCACCAGATCGAAACGGTCGGTGGCGAGTTGCGGGCGATGATGCCGTTCCTCGGCGCTGGCAAGCAGAAGGTTGTCCGACGTTTCCGGCGGCTGATCACAGCCGTTTTACAACTGATTGAACGCTGGTACAGGGTGGGCCGAGTTTCTCGGTCCACCCGTGCCGATTGTGCGTGGCATCCGGCGCGAAATCTCGCGCTCGTTGACGCTGGGCGTCAGCGAACGGACGATCATCAGCGCGAGGGCAGCCGGGAGAGCCTTCGGTGGTCACCCGTCACACCAGACATTCTTGACACTTTGTCCGTTGACAATAATACGCTAACACGGTAGGAATTAGGGGTATGAACGATCTTCTCGTTGTCGGCCTCGCTGGTTTTGCTGCATCATTTGTCGATGGCGCGCTGAGGTATGGGCTTCGGTCCGACCTCGTCGAGCATCCTGTTGGCCACCGGATTGAGCCCCGCCGGGGTGTCGGCGTCGGTCAACGTTGCCAAGGTCGCCACCGGTATCGCCGCAGCGATTTCGCACTGGCGTTTCGGCAACATCGACCGTTCGCTGGTCCGCCGCCTTGCTGTGCCCGGGGTGTTCGGAGCGTTGATCGGCACGGTGATCCTTTCGAACGTCGACGGTGACAGCATCCGCCCGGTGCTGGCCCTGCTGTTGATGATCATCGGCGTTCGCATCCTGTTTCGCTTCAGCAGCCACCTGCCTCAGGCGAAGACCGCGGCCGAGGCTGCGGAACAGGCCTCTCTCAAGGGGGTCGAGGTCGCCGGCGCCGTCGGCGGTGTGACCAACGGTTTGATCGGGGCCTGGGGTCCGGTCGTCACCCCGTTCCTTTTGCATCGTGGCCTGCAGGCTCGCTTCGCCATCGGCTCGGTGAACACCGCTGAGGTAGCCGTTGCCTTCGTCGCCGCCGGTTCGCTGTTCACCTCGGGAAACACCGGCGTCGAGGCCGGCACGATTGCAGCGATGCTGGTCGGTGGGGTACTGGCCTCACCCGTCGCTGCCTACACGGTGCGATTCGTGCCAGCCCGCCTGCTCGGCATTCTCGTCGCTGGTCTGCTGTTGATCACCAACCTGCGTGAGTTGAGCAACTGGCAAGACGTCGGCGACGCCCGCTGGCTTGCTTATGCAGCCGTACTCGCCTTCGTCGCCGTCGCCGCCTTGCGACCACGGGCCGCACGGCGCCGTGTGAAGTCGGTCTTCGTGACCTCATCGTAATGTGAATGGGTCACCGCAGATGGATTGACAAGATCATGTGTCCGTGACACAGTTCGCGTAGGTAGTCCACGTTCTTCCCCAGCATGTACGAGGGAGGGTTGATGGTGATCGACAGAGGCGCACGACGTTTGGCCGGAACGTTGATGGGTGGTCCGTTGTGTTCATGCGTCTGAACATTCTCTTCGTGTGCGCTTTCGCGACCGCAGGCGCGTGCGGGCAACTCTCGGGAACGATGTGTAGACGTCGGCACGTTCCGCCTTCGTGTGGCCGGGCGTCGATTGAAGAGTGTGTTCGTCGGCTAGAACGGGGCTCATGACCAGAGTCGCCATCACCGCCCCGAACGCCGTGGCCGTCGGACCGTATTCGCACGCCGTGGAGAGCAACGGGTTTGTCTTCCTCTCCGGTCAGACGCCACTCGACCAGGCGACGGGCCTACTGGTGCAGGGTTCGATCGAGGATCAGGCGCGGCAATGTTTCCGCAACCTGTTTGCGGTGCTTGCCGCCGCCGGACTCTCCCCGGCGGATGTGGTCAAGTGCAACGTGTTTCTCACCGACATGGACGACTTCGCGTCGATGAACGCGGTGTACGCCGAACAATTCGACACGCCCTACCCGGCGCGCACGACCATCGGCGTTGCTGCCCTTCCGGTAGGGGCGAGCATCGAGATCGAGATGATCGCCCAGCGACCTTGATGATTCGCTCGAGTGGCCGACTTCGCCGCCGATCCGACGAATGCGCCGCGCTGGTACCGACGAATCAACGTTGCAGAATGGAAATCCGATCCGGTCGTCGCCGTTGGTTCACGCGTGGGGTTCGAGGCTCGGTTTCTCGGGAAGACAATGCGCTACACCTACCGAATCGTCGAATACGAACCCGGCACCCGAATGGTGATGTCCACGGCCGAGGGCCCGTTTCCGATGACCACCGAATACACCTGGCGCGACGCTGGCGCCGACACCATGATGACGCTGCGCAATCACGGCCAACCATCGGGCTTCTCGAAGGCGATGGCGCTACCGATGTCGAACTCTATGCGTCGAGCGATGGCAAGTGACTTGGCCGAATTGGCCGCCATCGTCGAACGCCCGAGGCCCCAAGTGTCATACCGGCGATCTCCGGACTAGCGCGGCAGGCGTGAACCCGGATCGGCGAGCAGCCCTTGGATCGACTCGGGTAACTCGCCCGAGAGCAAATGGGCCAAGGTGACGTGGTCCATCACGCTGCGGATCGCCGCACGCATCCCGACCCACAATTCGCCGAGGTGTTGTGAGGCCCCGCCATAGACGACGGATTCGGGTCGTTGGTGGGCGACCAGGGCGAGGGGACCATCGACAGCGCGGCTGACATCGGCAACCGTGATCGCCGCTGCGGGTCGGGCAAGTTCGTAACCGCCGGCGACCCCGCGGTGGCCAACGACCAGTCCACCTTGCGCCAGCTCACGCAGAATCGCCTCCAGGTAACGCCCGGGAAGGCCCTGCAGCTGTGCCAGTTCGTCACGACTCAGCCGCTTCGGCGCAGCCGCAGCCAACTCGAGCATGGCCCGCAGGGCGTAGTCGACTCGAGCTGGAATCTGCATCGAAGGCCGTGGTTGTTAGCGCGGGCTGAAGCGGTAGGTGGAGTTGCCGTTGGCCAACATGCCGACGAAGGCAAGCAGAGCGAGCCCGCCCAGGATGATGCCCGCGAGCGCGAGACCAGCGCCGATCTGGCGGCCGCCGCTTTCGTTGACCTGCTTGCGTCCAATAACACCGAGGATCACGGCAGCGATCGAAAAGATCGGGATGCAACACAGAATCAGGCCGACTACGCCGCAGACCAACGAGGCAATGCACAGGCTGTTGTTGGTCGGCTTACCAGTATTGGATGCGGGACCGCCCTGATAGGCGGGCGGTGGTGGCGGCATCGAACCTGGCATCGGGGGAGGCGGCGGAGCGCCCGGGGGGTTGGCAGGTCGTGGTGCGTTCGCCGGGTACGGCTGCGGGAACGGCGGTGGAACCGGCGGAACTGGCGGCGTCGATGGGGGAATCGGTGGCCATTGCGGCTGGTCACCGATGGGCGGTTCGCTCATACAGCTCCGACGTTAACGGCAGCGATTGAGCAACGTTGGCCAGCAGGTTAATCTGGCCTGCCGATCACCATCTTGCGGCGCTGCAACGCGCCGTGTCGCCAAAGGAGTCACAGCATCATGAGTAACGCCGAATGGGGTTTCGAGACACGTCAAATCCATGTCGGCGGTGAGCCTGATCCGACGACAGGCGCCCGCGCCGTGCCGATCTATCAGACAACCAGCTATCAGTTCCGTGACACCGCCCACGCCGCCAATCTCTTTGCCTTGGCCGAGATCGGTAACATCTACACGCGGATCATGAACCCGACGCAGCTGGCGTTGGAACAGCGCATCAACTCGCTCGAAGGTGGCTGCATGACCGCGGTCGGACTGCCCGGTTCTTTGGTCGTCGCCTCCGGTCAGGCCGCAGAGACGCTGGCGATCCTGACCCTGGTCGAAGCCGGCGGCCACATCGTTGCCTCGCCGTCGCTCTACGGCGGCACCTACAACCTGCTGCACTACACGATGCCGAAGATGGGCATCGAGGTTACCTTCGTCGACGATCCGCACAATCTCGACAAGTGGCGGGCGGCGATCAAACCGAACACCAAGCTGTTCTTCGGCGAGGTGCTCGCCAACCCGCGCAACGACGTGTTCGACATCGAGGGCGTCAGCGCCATCGGTCACGAGAACGGCATCCCGTTGATGGTCGACAACACCGTTGCCACGCCATATCTGATCCGCCCGTTGCAGTGGGGTGCCGACATCGTCGTGCACAGCCTGACCAAGTTCGCCGGTGGCCACGGCACCTCGATCGGCGGGGCGATCGTCGACGGCGGCACCTTCGATTATGCCGCCAGTGGTCGCTTCCCGAACATGACCGAGCCGGATCCGAGCTATCACGGCCTGCCCTACTTCCCGGCGCTCGGCCATGGCGCGTTCATCATCAAGGCCCGCGTGCAGATGCTGCGCGACATCGGCGCAGCGATCTCGCCGTTCAACTCCTTCCTCATCCTGCAAGGCTTGGAGACCTTGAGCCTGCGCATGGAGCGCCACTTCTCCAACGCCGACGCGGTCGCCGATTTCTTGGTCTCCAATCCCCACGTGGCCAGCGTCAACTATGCCGGTCTTCCCGACAGCGCCTGGCATGACCGGGCGCTGCGCTATGGCGAGGGTCGGGGCTTCGGTTCGGTGCTGGCCTTCGAACTCAAGGGTGGCAAGGAAGCCGGCCAGAAGTTCGTCGAGGCACTGAGCCTGCATAGCCATGTCGCCAACATCGGTGACGTGCGCAGCTTGGTGATCCATCCGGCGAGCACCACACACAGCCAGTTGACTCCGCAGGAGCAGGCCTTCTCGGGCGTGACGCCAGGGCTGGTTCGTCTCAGCGTTGGTCTGGAGACCATTACCGATATCCTCGCCGACCTCGCCCAGGGTTTCGCCGCCCTGTAACCCGCGGCGCGTGGTGGCGCTGGTGCAAGAACTGGTGAATGTCCGCTCTCGATCGGCCGCGTAGATCGTCTTGGAGCCTCAGGCGCCCAAGACGGCATGGATAGGCTCCGAGACGCGTACGAGCGGAACGTTTGGCCTGATCAGGTGCTGCCCTCGCCGCCGTGTTCGCGCAGAAAACGTTCCAGGTCGGCGGCGAGATCCTCGCCGCTGGGCATCGCCGCCTCAACCTGCTGATCGAATTGCCGCTCGATCATGCGCACATAGGCCCCCGCTTGCTCGTCTTCGGCAACGGCTTCGTCGTGCAGCGACTGCCAGCGAACAATCTCATCCTCGAGGTTGCCGCTCCCGGTTGGAATCCCGAGCACGTGTTCAAGGTGGCGCAGCAAGGCCGCCGACGACTTCGGATGCTCGGCGTTGCCTAAGTAGTGCGGGACGCCGACGCGCAGCGAGATCGCCGACATGTCAAGACGCTCAAGACGCTGCTGAAGGACCCCGATCACTCCGGTGATTCCCTGATACTGCGGCCGATGGAGACCCAACCGGCGAATCAATCCTTCATTGGTCGAGCTGCCGACGACCTGCGGCGTGCGCGTGTGCGGCACCGCGTCGGCCGTGGCCCCGATCGTCACCACCAGCTCACATTCCAGCTGCAAGCTCAGTGAGGTGATGCAGTCGCAAAAGGTGCTCCAACGAACGTGCGGTTCCACGCCGCACAGCAGCACGAGGTCGTGGGCCTTACCGGGGAAACGGACGATACGAAAATCGTTCGACGGCCAGCGGATCTGGCGCTGTTCGTCATCGTCGAACCACACCTCGGGGCGCTCCTGGGTGAAGTCGTAAAACGGGTCGGGGTCGATACTGGCCACGATCGGCGCAACCCGATCTTGCAGCAGGCACTCCAACGCCCCCGTTGCCGCGCCGCTGGCATCAAACCAGCCGGTCAAGGCAACGACCATCACCGGGTGGTTAAGCGGCGTCAGCCCGTCGGTGTGGGTGGTCAGCACCTCATCGAAACGCACGTTGGTTCAGCCCTGCAGTTGGGCGACGACGTGGTCGATGCAGTGCACAAGCGCAGCCACATCGGCGGTATCGATCGCCGGAAACATGCCGACGCGTAGTTGGTTGCGGCCGAGCTTGCGGTAGCTGTCGGTGTCGACGACACCGTTGGCCCGCAGCGCTGAGCACACGTCGTTGGCGTCGACGCCGTCGATGTCGATGGTGCCGACGACCTCGGAACGCTTGGCGCTATCGGTGACGAAAGGCGTGGCGAAAGGCGACTTCTCGGCCCAGTTGTACAAGACGTTGGACGACAAGACGCTGCGGTTGTTGGCCCATTCCAGACCGCCGTGGGCCAGCATCCACTGCACCTGCTCGTTGAGTAAGACCAGTGTCGCCAGCGCCGGGGTGTTGTAGGTCTGATTGGCGACGCTGTTGGTCAGGGCGATGTTCAGATCGAGCGACGCCGGCACCCAACGGTCGCTGGCCGAAAGCTCGCGAATGCGCTCCAAGGCCCGAGGCGAACAGGCCGCAAGCCACAAACCGCCATCGCTGGCGAAACATTTTTGCGGCGCGAAGTAGTAGACGTCGACCTGGGCCGGATCCCACAACAGGCCACCGGCTGCGGAGGTGGCATCGACGACAACCAGGGCATCGGCGTCGGCCCCGGCGGGGCGCAGCAAGGGCATCATCACGCCGGTTGATGTTTCGTTGTGGGTCAGCGCGTAGACGTCGGCGCCATCGATAGCGCCGAGCGTTGGATGGTCGCCCGGGGTGCTGGAAACCACCGTTGGTTGGCCGAGGTGCGGCGCCGCGGCAGCGGCCTCGGCGAACTTCGAGGAGAACTCGCCGAACACGGCGTGCACGCTGTGGTTGCGGATCAAACCGAAGGTGGCGATGTCCCAAAACACCGTCGACCCGCCGTTGCCGAGCAGGATTTCCCAGCCATCTGGCAGGTTGAACAGATCCGTCAACCCCTGGCGAACCGAGCCGACCAAGTTCTTCACCGGGGCTTGGCGATGGCTGGTGCCGAGCACGCCGGCCATCGTCGAGGTCAGCGCGGCGAGCTGCTCGGGACGAACCTTGGAGGGCCCACAGCCGAAACGCCCATCTACGGGCAGGATCGAGGCCGGAATCGATATTGATCGTGGGTCTTGCTGATTCACTATGTCAGCATGTCAGCTATGAGTTCGTCTTCCTCTTTAGGTTTTGTTTCCCCCCGCCGCGCCTCGGCACGCCTGGCTGCGATCGCCGAATCGGCGACCCTGGCTGTCGATGCCAAGGCCAAAGCCTTGAAGGCCAAGGGCGAAAATGTCATCGGTTTCGGCGCTGGGGAGCCCGACTTTGCTACCCCCGAGCACATCGTCGAGGCCGCCGTGCGCGCTTGTCGCGACCCGAAGAACCATCGCTACACCCCGGCCGCCGGGTTGCCGGAATTGCGTGAGGCGATCGCCGTCAAGACGATGCGTGACAGCGGTTTTCAGACGACGGCGAATCAGGTCTTGGTCACCTGCGGCGGTAAGCATGCGGTATACACCGCGTTCGCCGCACTGTGCGATCCGGGCGACGAAGTGATCGTGCCGGCGCCGTATTGGACCACCTATCCGGAGGCGATCACCCTCGCTGGTGGCGTCCCGGTGGTCATCGACACGGACGAAGAGACCTGCTTTCGGGTCACCGTTGAACAGCTGGAAGCTGCTTATACGGCACGCACTAAGGTGTTGCTCTTCGTCTCGCCGGATAACCCCTCCGGTGCCGTTTACTCACCTGAGGAGGTCGAGGCGATCGGCCGTTGGGCCGTGAGCAAGGGCGTGTGGGTGATCACCGACGAGATCTATGAGCACCTGACCTATGGCCCGCACCGTTTCGTGTCGATGCCGACCGTTGTTCCCGAATTGGCCGACCAATGCCTGATCGTCAACGGTGTCGCTAAGACCTATGCGATGACCGGCTGGCGGGTGGGTTGGATGATCGGACCGAGCGACGTGATGAAAGCGGCGATCAACTTCCAATCGCACGCCACGTCCAATGTCTCCAATGTCGCCCAGCAGGCTGCGCTCGCCGCCGTTAGCGGCGACCTCGCCGCGGTGCACATGATGCGCACGGCGTTCGAGCGACGCGGCGGGATCATGCACAAGATGCTCACCGAGATCCCCGGGGTCACCTGCATCGAGCCGCAGGGTGCCTTCTACTGTTTCGCCAACATGAGCGGGTTGCTCGGCACAACCCTCAGCGGTCACCAGGCGGCGAACACGATGCAGCTCGCCGACATCATCCTTGAGCAGGCCAAGGTGGCCTTCGTTCCCGGCGAGGCCTTCGGTGCCCCCGGCTACGCCCGCTTCTCCTTCGCCATGGGCGACGACGACATGATCGAGGGCATCCGGAGAATCGGCGAGTTCGTCACCGGTTGACGAGGTCGTCCATCGTCGTGCGCGTGGTCACAATACGCGGGTCGAGCTTGAGATGGATCAGCGTCGGTCTGCCGGCGGTGGCGGCGTCGGCGAAGATCGGGGTGAACGCCTCGGTCGTTTCGACGCGTGCCGCCCGCCACCCGTAGGCCTTGGCCAGCGCAGCGAAATCGGGATTGAACAGGTCGGTGGCGCTGTGGCGCTGTGGGTAGGCCCGTTGCTGGTGCATGCGGATCGTGCCGTATACGCCGTTGTCGACGACGACCATCACCAAGCGGGTCGCCCCGTAAGCGCTCGCTGTCGCCAGTTCCTGGCCGGTCATCAAGAAGTCGCCGTCGCCGGAGACGTTGACCACCAGGCGATCGGGGAACTGCAAGGACGCAGCGATCGCCGCTGGCACGCCGTAACCCATCGCCCCCGATGTCGGCGCGAGTTGGCTGCGGCCGAAATGATGCAACGGGCTGTAGCGACAGTAGCGGTGGAGCCAACCGCTGAAGTTGCCGGCACCGTTGACCCACATCGTGTCCGGCGGGGCCAGGTATTGCATCGTGTTGACCACCGCGGCCATGTCGAGTGGGGCCATCGGCTGAGCGATGAGATTGGCTTGGTAGTCGTCGTGCGCATCTTCGGTCCAATCCACCCAAGGCACCGACGTTGGCGCTGGCAGCGCGGACAGCGACGGTGCCGCTGCGGCCATCGATGCCTGCACCAGCAGGTCGGCGGCATAGACCTTGCCGAGTTCGTCGGCGCCAGCGTGGATGTGGATCAGACGCTGCCTGGGACGCGGCGCTTCCAGCAACGTGTAGCCACCGGTGGTCATCTCCCCAAGGCGGGGCCCGATCGCCACGATCAGATCGGCCTCGCCGATACGGGCGGCCAGCCGGGGATTGATACCGATGCCGACGTCACCGGCGTAGTTCTCGTGGCGGTTGTCGAACAGGTCTTGGAAACGGAAGGCGCAGGCCACGGGCAGGCACCACTCCTCGCTGAAATCCTGGAGAGAGCGCGTCGCCTCAGGCGTCCATCCGCTGCCGCCAGCGATGACCAGCGGGCGTTGCGCAGCACGCAACATGGCGCCGACGCCATCGATTGCCGACGGTTGCGGCCAGGCGTGTGCCGGCTCGGCACGCGGCAACGGCGGCGCGGCGGTCAGCGTGGTCAACATGGTCTCCGGCAAGACCACGACGACCGGGCCGGGGCGGCCCTGCATCGCGGTGTGGAAGGCCCGCGAAACATACTCCGGCAGGCGGTCCGGGTCGTGCACCTCGCCGACCCATTTGGCCATACCTAACGTTCCCGGGCCGAACATGTGCCCGTAGTCGACCTCTTGAAAGGCCTCCCGGTCGCGCTGGTCGGCGGCGACTTGGCCGATGAACAGCACCAGTGGGGTGCTGTCTTGGAAGGCGGTATGTAGTCCGACGGCGGCGTTCGAGGCCCCCGGACCGCGGGTGACGAAGCACACTCCCGGTCGCCCGGACATCTTGCCACTGGCCTCGGCCATGAACGCCGCGCCGCTCTCTTGGCGACAGGACACGAAGTCGATCTGGCCCTGGCGCTCAAAGAAGCCGTCGAGGACCGCCAGATAGCTCTCCCCAGGGACGCCGAAACAGGTGGTCACCCCCTGGGCGATGAGGCAATCGACGAGCAGGTGCCCGGCGAGGCGGGTTGCATCGGGCGTCGGTGTTGGTGTTGGCGTGCTCACGTCCACCACACGGTTCTACCGGCAACGAGACCGCTGGCGACGATCAGAATCAGGCATTCGCCGACCTGCTCACAGGCCCCAAGGACATCGCCGCTGATGCCGCCGATCTTGCGTCGCGCCCACCAACCGATGCCGATGGCGGCACAAAGCGCCGCAGCAGCGAAGGGTCCGACCCACCATCCGCAGACCGCAGCGGTGATCGCCGCGGCGGCGGCGATACCGACGATCGCCGGAGCGCGCCGCAACGACCGGGTGTAGTCGGCGCCGAGTCCGGCACTGAGTCCAGCATCGTCGGCGCCGGCCAGCGGGGCGGCGAGCATCAGCCCAACGGCACTGGCACGAGCCAAGCAGTGCGCGGCGATGAGGCAGGCGACGACATTGGCCGCGGACGTCGGGGCGATTGCCCCGACAGCCAACGCCCGAATCAGGATCGATCCGCTGAGTGCGGCGACGCCGTAGGAGCCGTGGAGCGGGTCCTTGAGGATCCGCAGCCGTTGGTCCGGGTCCCAGCCGCCGACGAAGGCATCGGCGACATCGGCCAACCCGTCCTCGTGAAACGCTCCGGTGATCACCACGCCGAGCAGCACGGCGCAACACCCGGCGACCGTGGCTGGAACGAGATCGCTGAGCCCGGCGGCGACACCACCGATGATCGCCCCCAACACGACCCCAACGATGGGGAACCAGGGCACGGCGGCGTTCAGTGACGGCTCGCGGCGCGCCCGGATCGGGACTCGCGTCAAAAAGATGATCGCCGATCGCAGGTTGTTCACTGGGCCGACTGCTGCGGATCTGATGGAGGCGCCCCGAACCACTCGTCGAAGGTCGGTACCTCGCTGATACCTGCACAGGCCATGGCGATCAGTGGCACCGCAGCCATCGCCCCGCTGCCCTCACCGAGGCGCATCTCCAGGTCGAGCAACGGCACTTTGCCGAGCCGCTCCAACAACCGGCGATGGCCAGGTTCTGCCGAACAGTGGCCGACCAAGCAGTGCTCGATCGCCGTCGGATTGGCGACCACCAGCGGGAGCGCCGCGGCGGTGACGACGTAGCCGTCGATAACCACCGGCAGGTGGCGGTGGCGGGCAGCGACGATCGCCGCGGTCATCGCCACCAACTCGGCACCGCCGACCTCGCGCAGCACCTCGAAGGGGTCGAGGACGCCAACGATGCGATCGACGGCGACGCGTACTGCGTCACGCTTGCGGGTCAGACCGTCGTCGTCCACGCCGGTGCCCCGGCCGACCCAGGCAGCCACTTCGCCGCCCCCCAACGCGGCGGCCACTGCTGCCGCCGCAGTGGTGTTACCGATACCCATTTCGCCGAGCACCAAGAGGTCGGCGTCGAGCCCTTCGACAGCTTCGCGACCGGCCGTGATCGCCGCCGCGAACCGTTCGCCAGTCAGCGCCGACTCGAAACGGATATCACCGGTGGGATTGCCGACGCCCACGTCGATTGCCTCCACGGTTGCCCCGGCGACGTGGGCAAAGGCGGTGATCGTGCTCCGACCGGCGCGGTAGGCGGCGAGCATCGCCGCGGTGACATCGATCGGGTAGTTGCTGACGCCCGCCGCCGTCACCCCGTGGTCGGCGGCGAAGATCAGCGCGGCCGGGCGCCGAATGGCCGGGCGGTCGTTGCCCTGCCAGCCAGCAGCCCAGGCCGCGACCTCGTCGAGGCGGGCCAGCGCGCCCGTCGGGCGCAGGATCACCGCTGCGCGGGCTGACGGACGGCGTCGTGCGCCCGCTCATCGCGGGCAGGCATTGAAGCGACGTGGTCGCGCAGCCAGCTGAGCGGGTCCATCACAGTTCCCTCCGGGTGGTCATAACCGCCGCCACGGATCGTCGAGTCGAAGGGCGCGTCCGGCGACCATCAGCAATGATCGCTGCGCCTGCGCTGCCCAACCGACGTTGACCATGCCGAGCAGATCGCGGTAACGACGCCCGAGATCGTTGTCGGGGTGGACGCCGAGGCCGACTTCGTTGCTGACGACGACCGTTGGCCCGCAGCGGCTTCGGCAGCTCTCGGCAACCGCGTCGCTGAGGGTGATCGTCTGCTCGTCGCTGAAGTCAGCGAAGATCAGATTGGCGACCCACAGCGTCAGGCAGTCGATGATCAGCAGGTGATCGTCGTCGATGGCGGCGATTGCCGTGTCGAGCTGCACGGGGCATTCGACGGTGGGCCACTGCGGGCGATCGTGCCGATGTTTAGCGATCCGTGCCGCCATGTCGTCGTCGAGGCCTTCGGCAGTGGCCACAAACGTCACTGGTCCACCAAATCGAACGCCCATTTCGACGGCAAGATTGCTTTTCCCGCTGCGAACGCCGCCGATCAACAGCGTCAATCCGCTCGGGACGTCAGTAGTCGATGCCACGTTTGGCGCGGATGCCCGCAGCGTAGGCGTGCTTGATTTCGCGCATCTCGGTAACGGTGTCGGCGATGTCGATCAGCGCCTGTGGGGCATCGCGACCGGTGACGATGACGTTGACCTTGCTCGGTCGATCGCGCAACGTGGCGATCACCTCGTCGACGTCGATCCATCCCCATGTCATCAGGTAGGTCAATTCGTCGAGGATGACGAGGTCGAACTGACCGCCATCGACTGCCGCCTTGGCCTGCACCCAGGCGTGGCGGGCGACACTGATGTCGTGCTGCAGATTGGTGGAATCCCACGTGAATCCCTCGCCGAGAGCGTGCCAGTCGACACCCAATTGGTGCCCGATGGTCTCTTCACCGACCTTCCAATCGCCGCTCTTGATGAACTGCAGGACGGTGACCTTCCAGCCGCGAGCCACGCCGCGCATCATCACTCCGAACGCCGCCGAACTCTTGCCCTTTCCGTTGCCGGTATTGACCAAAAGTAGCGACTTTGCGCTGCGCAGTTCCGTCGGCCGTGGGTCTTCAGTCGGGGCCTCGATGCTGCCAGATGTGGGTGTGGTGTCGGTCATCAGGTGGTGAAGTGTAGGCACGTCGTGGTAGCTTCGCCGTGCCCGGTTCATTCCGGGGCATACAGCAATAGCGAAGTCCGGTGAGATCCCGGCGCTGTCCCGCAACGGTTATGCCGTCCACCTCGGTGGGCGGACAAGTCCGGTCGCCTGTGCTGTGTGTGCTAACCGAAACCCTCGAGGCAAGGGTGGTTCGCACGAAGGCAGCCCCTTCGCTCGGATCCGTTCTTGTCCTCCACATCCTGGAGGATTGTCATGTTCCACTTCAAACGTTTGGTGCTTGTTGGCGCCCTTGTCGTCGCCGCCGCAGCGTGCGGCGACGATACCCAAGCCGAAAGCGAGAGTGCCGCCACCGCAGCAGCCGAAGCCACCGACGCCCCCGAGCCAGAGGTCACCGCCGCCGAACCGGCCGCCACCGTCGCCGATCAGGCAGCACCGCTCGAGACTTCAGTCGGTGAAGCAATCTCCGTGGTCGCCAGCAACGGCACGGTCACCGTCGGGTCGACGCCGACCAAGATCATCTCGCTCTCTCCGGCACACACCGAGATCCTGTTCGCCATCGGCGCCGGTGATCAGGTTGTTGCCGTCGATGACCAGTCGAACTATCCGCCAGAGGCCGAGGCGGTCAAGTCCGACCTGTCGGGCTTTACACCCAACATCGAAGCGATCGCCGGTTACAAGCCCGATCTGGTGGTGATGGCCGACGACTACGAGGGCCTGACCGCGCAGCTCAACGCCTTGGACATTCCCGTCTGGTCGGGCAACGCTCCGGCCACCCTCGACGATGCCTACGCCCAGATCGAACAGCTCGGCGTGCTCACCGGCCATGCCGCTGAAGCGGTGCAGGTCTCGTCGGGGATGCAGGCCGATATCGAAGTGATCGTCGTCGGCCTGCCCAAGTTGGAGACGCCCCTGACCTACTATCACGAGCTCGACCCGACTTATTTCTCGTCGACGTCGCGGACCTTTATCGGCGCTGTCTACGCGCTCGCCGGTTTGACCAACATCGCCGACGCCGCCGAAGCAGGCAACGACTACCCGCAGCTGAACACCGAGTACATCATCACGGCGAATCCCGATCTGATCTTCCTCGCCGACTCGAAGTGCTGCGGCGAGACCCCTGAAACGGTGGCCGCCCGCGATGGCTGGGGCAAGTTGACTGCGGTGAAGAACGGCAACGTGATTCCGATGGACGACGACCTGGCTTCCCGTTGGGGACCGCGCATCGTCGACTACCTGCAGGCCGTCAGCGATGCAGTCACCGCTGCTGCCGCCGTTCCGGCCGGCTAGGCAGCGCTGTGAGCCTGTCACCGATTGACGCGGCGTCGGCCCCTCGCGGTTCGTCGCGCAATTGGTGGCTGCCGGCATCGTTCGTGGTCCTCGCCGCTGCGGTCACGCTCGGAGCCTTCATCGGGCCGGCCGGGCGGATCACGGCCGCCAACTGGGACCTGGTATGGACGGTGCGCATGCCCCGAGTCGTGCTCGCCGGCCTCGTCGGGGCCATGCTCTCTGTCGCCGGTGCCAGCTATCAAGGGGCGTTCCGCAATCCGCTCGCCGATCCCTATCTGCTCGGTGTCGCCTCCGGTTCCGGGTTGGGAGCGACGATTGTTTTCGTGCTCGGCCGGGCCGATACGCGCAGCTGGATCGTCGACCCGTTGCCGCTGGCATCGTTTGTCGGTGGTCTGCTGGCGGTGCTGTTCACCTATCTGGTCGGTGCTGCATTCGGGGCGATGCGTTCGTCGGTGACGTTGGTGCTGGCCGGGGTGGCGATCACCTCGTTGACGACAGCGATCCAGACCTTCGTGCTGTACCAGAACAACGACGTGATTCGTGAGGTCTACAGCTGGATCCTCGGCCGCTTGAACACGGCGACGTGGAGCGATGTGCGCCTCGTCGCGCCGTACATCATCATCAGTTCGCGGTGTTGCTGATCCATCGTCGCCACCTCGACGTGATGCGTATCGGCGACGATGAGGCGACGTCATTGGGCATGCAGGTCAGCCGGGTTCGTCTGATCGTGGTTGTCGCGGCGACATTTGGCACCGCCGCGGCGGTGTCGGTGAGTGGTCTGATCGGTTTCGTCGGCATTGTCGTGCCGCATGCCGTGCGGATGCTGGCCGGTTCGAGCTATCGCCGCTTGTTGCCGTTGACGATCGTGCTTGGTGCGGCGTTTCTGATTCTCACCGATATCCCCGGACGGGTGTTGACCCATGGCGCCGAAACGCCGATCGGGGTGGTCACTGCGTTCTTTGGTGCCCCGTTCTTCATTCTCGTCTTGATGCGGCGGAGGTTGAACAGTTGAGTTCGCTGGCCATCTCCCATTTGCACGTTCGTTACGGCAAGCAGACGGTCGTGCACGATTTCAGCGACACGGTGCGTTCGGGTGAATGGCTGTGTCTGATCGGGCCGAACGGTGCCGGCAAGTCGTCGATTCTGCGTTCGATCGTCGGTCTTGCGCCGTTCACCGGTGAGGTGATGATCGACGGCAGCCCACTGAGTTTGCGCACGCCGCGCAGGCGTGCGGAGTTGATTGCCTATGTGGCGCAGAATCCGGCGATGCCGGAGGAGATGACCGCGTTCGAGTATGTGCTGCTGGGGCGCAACCCGTATATCGGTTACTTCGGTTCCGAGTCGGCGCACGATCGGGCGATGGTCGCCAACGCGCTGGAGCGTCTCGATATGGCTGAACTGACGCGGCGCCCGCTCGGCAATCTCAGCGGTGGTGAACAGCAGCGTCTGGTGATCGCTCGGGCGTTGGCCCAGGAGTCTCCAGTGCTGTTGCTTGACGAGCCGACGAGCGCGCTCGACATCGGCCATCAGCAACAGGCGCTGGAGTTGGTCGATCGGTTGCGTCGAGAGAATGGTTTGACCGTGATCTCGGCGATGCATGACCTGACCTTGGCCGGGTTGTACGCGGATCGTCTGGCGTTGTTACACGAGGGCCATCTGGTGGTCGCCGGCACCGCCGAACAGGTGCTGCGCCCAGAAACGTTGGGGGAGTTCTATGGGGTGAATGTCACCGTGCACCACGCCGACGACGGCACCGTCGTCGTCATCCCCCGCCGCAGCAGCATCTGACCACGATGACCAGTCGCGTCGGGAGCGACGACTATCAATCGTTTGAGCCGTGAGGCACGACCCAACGAAGTGCCTGGTGCGTAACGGCAGCGATGTGGTCGAGTCGCTGTCGTAGTGGAGGATGGTTGCTTGGTAATGCTCACCCGTCGCTGCCGTCAGGAGATCTACAACGCCGGCCGCGCGATGTTGCCCGCTCCGGTCGCTGGCGCCTCGATGATGAGTTCTTGCGTTTCTGGTTCCGTTTCGTGTTCCCGTTTCAGGTCGACCTCGAATCTGGCCTTACACCTTCGGCCTTGTTCGATGCGGAAATCGCCGAGTCCATCCCCGACCACGTTTCTCTGTCGTTCGAGGCGTGGTGCTTGCACTGGCTGCGGGCGAACTCTGCCGCTGGGGCGACGAGGTTCGGGAACTGGTGGGGTAACGCAGCGAACGAGTTCCGTAGAAGCAAGGAACGGTCTACCGAGGAAATCGACGCCGTCGGATCGCGGCGAAACAAGGTGGTGCTTGTAGCTGAGGCGAAGTGGACGGCGACCCAGTTGGGGCCAGCAATCATCGTTGACCTCGAGAGGTACGAGATTCCAGCGCTGCGCCACACGCTGACGGTGGTCGAGAGACCTGAGATCGTTCTGTTCTCGAAATCTGGCTATACCCCCGCACTTCAGGGCCTCGCTGATCGTCAGCCACACATCACCCTCGTCGACGTCGCCCAGGCCTTAGCGGGGTGAAGCACGCGCCGTGCCGCTCTTCGCCCGGGTTGACTACGACGAGCTCTCGACCTCATCGCCAGTTGGCACCACACTGATGAGACGTTTGTGGAGGCTGCGCCGGTCCCACTCAACCGAGAAACTCGTCGCTGGCGACCACGACGTGGCGGTTCACTTCACGGTGACATCGGCAGCCAGGTGTCGCCGCCGAGGATGCGGTCGGCCTCAGCTGGTCCCCATGAGCCACGGAAGTACGGGTGCACCGAGCCCGGCGTGTCGAGCGCGGGTTGGATCACCCTCCAGGTCTGCTCGACCACATCTTGGCGGGCGAATCGGCGCGGCAAGCCGGCCAGCGCATCATCGAGAAGGCGCTCGTAGGCGCCGCGGCGACGGCCGAGCGCGGCCGCGAAGTCGACGGCGACATCCACACTCTGGCTGTCGAGGTGCGGGCCAGGAGTCTTGGCCTGCAACGTGAAGGTCACACCATCCTGCTTGCCGAGACGGAAACGGACCAGGTTGCGACCCGGTTGCGGGCCACCGGCCTCGTCGAACAACAGGCTCGGCGGCTCACGGAACTCGACTACAACCTCCGTGGAATTCATCGCCAACCCCTTGCCGGCGCGCACGTACCACGGCACTCCCGCCCAACGCCACGAATCGATATGCAACTTGGCGGCCACAAACGTCTCCACGGAGCTATCCGGAGCGACGCCGTCTTCGTCGCGGTAGCCGACGTATTGCCCGCGGACCATGTCGGCCGGATTGAGCGCATCCATCGCCGCGAAGACTTTGGCCTTTTCGTCCTGCAGGAAACTGCTGTCCGGCCCGACCGGGGGCTCCATGGCGCACAACGCCAACACCTGCAAGAGGTGGTTCTGCAGCACGTCACGAATCGCGCCGACGCCGTCATAGAAACTGCCGCGCCCCTCGACCCCGATCGTCTCGCTCATCGTGATCTGCACACTGCGCACATAGTTGCGGTTCCACACCGGCTCGAGCAGGGTGTTGGAGAAGCGGAACACCAGCAGATCCTCGACGCTCTCCTTGCCCAGGTAGTGATCGATGCGAAAGATCCGTTCCTCCGGAAACACGGTGTGCAAGGTGGTGTTCAGCTCGCGGGCACTGGCCAGATCGCGCCCAAACGGCTTCTCGACGACGATGCGCCCACGCTGATGCAACCCGACCGAGGCCAACGATTCGGCGACCATCGGGAACATCGTTGGCGGGATCGCCATATAAAACACAGCCTGTTCGGACTTGTGTTTAGCTAGCGTCTTGGCCAGGTTCTGCCAGGTCTTCGGGTCGGCGTAGTCGCCTTGGATCAGGTCGAGCCGCCTGCATAGCGAGTCGATCGTCGCCGCAGCCGCCTCCGGTTCGGCGGCGATGATCGATTCCCTGGCGTGTTGGCGGAAACCTTCGTCGGTCCAGTCGCTACGGGCGACACCGATCACCGGCACGTTGAGATGCCCGGAATGTTCCATTTCGTACAGCGCCGGAAACAGCTTGCGCTTGCTGAGGTCGCCGGTTGCTCCGAACAACACCAGGGCGTCGGCAACGGGTTGCGTGCTCACGAGTTGGTGCCCTTGCGTTCGTGATGCCCTCCGAACTGGGCGCGCATCGCCGACAACGCCTTGTCGGCAATATCGGATCGGCCGCGCGAGCTGTAGCGCTGATACAGCGCCGCCGAAAGCACTGGAGTCGGCACGCCCTCGTCGATCGCCGCGTGGATCGTCCAGCGACCCTCACCGCTATCGCTGACCTCGCCACCGAACTCGCTGAGCTGCGGATCTTCATGCAGCGCGGTGGCCGTCAGATCGAGCAACCAACTGGCGACGACGCTGCCACGGCGCCACAGTTCGGTGATCGCCCCGAGGTCGAGCTTGTAGCGGTAGTGCTCGGGGTGCGCCAGCGGTGCCGTCTCGGCGTCCTTGTCGCGCTCCACGGCGCCAACGTTGGCCTTGGCAAGAATATTCAAACCCTCGGCATAGGAGGCCATCAGCCCATATTCGATGCCGTTGTGCACCATCTTGACGAAGTGACCGGCGCCGCTCGGACCGCAATGCAACCATCCCTGCTCGGCCGAAGATGGCTCGCCGCTCGTTCCAGGCGTGCGTTCAGCGGCGCCGACACCGGGTGCCAGCGAAGCAAAGATCGGGGCCATCTCGGCCACGGCTTGGTCGTCGCCGCCGACCATCAGGCAATAGCCGCGCTCCAGGCCAAACACGCCGCCGGAGGTACCGACGTCGAGGTAGTGGATACCGGCGTCGGCCAACGGCGCGTTGCGGGCGATGTCGTCGTGATACCAACTGTTGCCACCATCGATGATCGTGTCGCCGGCAGCCAGCAGCGGCCGCAGCGCGGTGATCGTGCTCTCGACGAACGCCGCCGGCACCATGATCCACAGGTGCCGCGGTGCCTCCATTTTGCCGACCAGTTCCTGCAGCGAACGTGCGCCGGTGAAGCCCTCGGCCTCCATCGTCGCCACAGCCGCTTCGTTGACGTCGTAGACGACGCAATCGTGTCCATCGTGTTGCAGACGGCGCACCATATTGGCGCCCATCCGTCCTAGTCCAATCATTGCCAGTTGCATATAAGTAGGTTGCCAGGGTCAGCGGCGGTTACCGTGAATTTTGTGGAATCTCCTGGTTTCGATCCTGCGGCGATCAACGCCGATGTCGAGGACGCCGCCGCAGCTCACCAGCAGTTGTTGGCCGCCGTCAGCGAGCTGAATGACGATGTCGTCGCCCAGCCATCGTTGCTGCCGGGATGGACCGTCGGCCACGTGCTCGCCCACCTGGCCCGCAACGCCGACAGCCTGCGGGGGATGATGGAGGCCGCCGAGGCCGGTGGCGTGGCCAGCCAATATCCCGGTGGGGCCGCGCAGCGCGCCGCCGACATCGAAGCGGGTGCTTCTCGCCCGCTCGATGAGCAGGTCGGAGATCTGCGCAAGGCGATCTACCAACTCGAAGCGACCTGGGTCGGTCTGACCGCCACGGGCTGGGCAGGCACGGGGAATGGCCTCTTCGCTGTCGTGGCGATCGCCGCCCTGCCACTGCGCCGCTTGCGCGAAACGGTGATCCATCAGCATGATCTCGGGCTTGGCTATTCCGTCGAGGATTGGCCAGATCGTTGGGTGCGGATCGAGCTTGCGGCGATGACCCAGCAGTGGTCGAGCCGCCGCCCGATGGGGGCGACGATGCTGCCCGACGCCGTGCGTACGTTGTCCGACAAGCCGCGCCTGGCCTGGTTGCTCGGCAGGCTGGCTCTCGATGGCGTGGAGCCCGCAGGAATCTTCTGATGCGCAGGTTGAGCTGGTGGTTCCTGCTGGCCATCGCTGTGCTCGGCGTCTTTGCCGCACCGGCGTTGGCCCACGCCAACCTGGTGTCGAGCACCCCGGCGCCATCGTCGGTGCTCGAGGACAGCCCGGAGCAGATCGTGCTCGATTTCAACGAGGCGGTCTCCGCCTCGCTGTCGTCGATCGAGCTGTTCGATCAGGATTCGCAGCGCGTCGAGCTTGCAGCCCCGACGCCCGGCGCCGACGATTCGATCGTCACGGCATCCGTGCCAAAGCTGGATGACGGGCTCTATGCGGTGATCTGGCGCGTGTCCTCCGACGATGGCCACGTGGTCGATGGCACGCTCGGTTTTCAAGTGGGCTCGCAAGCCACCGGTGTCGACGCCGACGGACTCATCGCCGGGGTCAGTGCCGACTCAGCGGGCGACAACCTGGTAGCTCGACTCGCCGGTCTGGCGCGCTTCGCCTCGCTCTTCGGTCTCATGCTGATCTTCGGTGTCTGGGGCGTGATGATGCATGGCGTCGAACCGCCGACGCGCACCCGTCAGCTGCTGTGGCTCGGAGCCGGTTTGGTGGCGCTCGGCGGGCTCTGCTCGTTCGGCCTGCTCGGTGCTCGTGCCCGCGGCCGGGGCCTGCCGGGGATGGTCAGCGCTTCCGCCTGGGACGATGTCTTCGCCACCCGAACCGGCGCGTTGCTCGTGCTCAGGGTCGCGCTGGTGATTGCCCTGAGCGGCGTTTTGGTGCGCAGCCGAAACCCGCAGCGCCTGGCTGCATTGGTCGGCGGGCTGTTCGCCGGTCTCGTGATTACCTTTGGTGGCGGTGGCCACCCGAGCGTGCAGTCGCCCCCGTTGCTATGGGTCGCCGTCGACGCCATTCATTTGGCTGCGGCAGCGATGTGGATCGGCGGTGTACTCGTGCTCGCCCTCGGCGGAACTGAACTGCTCAACGAGGAACGGTTCGAGCCGGTCGTGCGTGCCGTTTCGCGCCTCGCCCCAGCCGCTGTAGTTGTGGTTATCGCCACCGGCGTCACCCAGGGTTTCAAGATGTCTGGGGGGATCGGCAACCTCGGCGAGACCAGCTGGGGCAAGTCGCTGATCGCCAAATCGTTGATCGTTGTCTTGATCATCGGCCTTGGTGGACTATCGAGAGCAGCGCTGCGCCGACGTGGCCCGTCGAGCTTGCGGGCCAGCGTGTTTGGCGAAGCATTGCTCTCTGTCGCCGTCATCGGATTGGCCGCTGCGCTCACCTCGCTGCCACCTTCGGCGCCACCGCCGTCGCAGGTCTTCAACGTCGCCTTAACCCAGGCCGGCACGGTGGCCGACATCTCGCTGACGCCGGGTTCGGTCGGGCTCAACGAAGTGCATATCATCGTCACCCCGCCGGGAGGCAACCTGCGCCCGATCGTCGGTCTGAAGGCGCGAATGAGCTTGGAATCCGCCGGTGTCAGCAACGTCGAAGTGGCCCTGACTTCCAACGGCCCGAATCACTACACCGGCACGGTCACACTGCCCTTTGCCGGTGCCTGGTCGATGGACGTGATCATCGACATCGCCGAAGGACAGACCTCGCTTCTGTCGACCAGCGTGCCGATCCCGTAGCCCGAACGCAGCTCAGGTGGTCAATTCAAGGGTCGAGAGCATTCGATTTTTGGCGTTGATTGGACCGTCGGCTGCTGTTTGCAATTCGTACTTGATCTCCTCGGGCAGGTCGAGCGTGCGCAGCCAACAAATGACATCGAAAACGAACTGGTCGCTCGTGGCTCGGTCACCGATCGCCAGCGCGGGTATCGGCCCGACGTCGATGTTGCGCGTCACGAGGAGTTCGGTTGCGGCGTTGGCCAACATCACCCGCCCAACGGCGGCCACCTCGAAGTCGAGCTTCCACAGGTCGGCGTCATCGAGTTCGTCGAGATCGGGAAGAGCGGCTCGCTGGGCAAGCTCTGCGCCGAGCGAAATGGTCACCGTCGCCGCCGGGCTCATCGGGATCATCCCAATGGTGAAGGCGAGAATGCTGAGAACGTTGTCGCGGGCCTTGGCAGCCTCCTCACGTTCGGCGATCACCCGAAAGGTGACCAGCGACCAGATCAACGCGCCGATCGATACTGCTTGAACGACTCGTACCTGTGGATTGCGGCTAGACGCCATTACTGCCTCCAATATCTGCTCGCTGGCAACGTCGATGCTGCCGAGACGGGCGAGCGCGCCGTCGATCTGTAGGGCCTCGGCGAGCAACGTCGAGCCGCTCGCCCGGGACAGTGGCCACGAGTTGTTTCCTGCATGGGTGAACTGCAACATCCAGGGCATGAACAGGTCGACGCCGAGCGCACCGAGGGCCACGGGCTGCTCACGCCACAGCTGCGGCTCACGCTGATGCTCTTGGGCGAATGCGACATAGCCGTAAAGGAATGCCACGGCGTCATGTGGACGCATCACCTTGGGCGAGCTGGCGGTGCTCAGCACCGTTGCTAACAACTCACCGTCCTGCCCGAGCTCGAAGAGCGTGGCACCGGCGGCGAGTCGCTGATTGACGAATGCTGTCGGTGCGCCGTGGACCTTGAGCATCGCGGCGAACACAATGTCGGCGGCGTGGGGGCTGTCGAAGGCGCCTGCCGTGGAGTAGGCGAATTCTCCTTGTGCATCGCGATCGATCAGCTCGCCGGCCACGGTCGCCAGGCGAACGGCGTCGAGGTTGAGCCCGCCCACCATCAAGGCGCCGACATAGGCGGGCAGCTGGTCGAAGAATGCCGTTGGGTCGGCCGCAGCACCACGTCGGTGATGACCGAAGAGCAACCCGCCGACGATGGCCAACGTGTGTCCGACGGCATCACGACGTTGCGGATCGGCGAACATCAGATTCGAATTGGCGGCGTGCACGAAGACCGTGCCGAGCCCGATCAAAGTGGCGTTGAGATCGTCCTCGGAGAACTCTCCAAGGAACGCCTCGACCAGCTCCGCGCGGGTGGCGACCATCGCCAGTTGACGATTGATCGCCGCGAGTTCTGCGGCGCCGAGTTCGTCGAGATTGGCTGTGCGCAGCACGGTGGCGAACTGCAGCGCATCGAGCACGGTCATCGCTGACCCGGCGGCGGCGGCGTCGAAACCGATCGTCCAACCGCGGTGATCGCGGACAAAGCTGGACGCTCCATCGAGCGTGACGACGGTGCCATCGAGGGCCTGCGAGCGCACGATGCGATCGATGCTGGCGCGAATGTCGTTGCGCAACACGGCCACGCTGCGAGCGATGCTCGACATTGCCGCCTCGGCTGCAGGATCATCGCACTGCAGACGGCTCAAGGTCTCCACAGCGATGTCCGTGGCGCGTCGCAGGGTCAACAGAGCGAGGGGGTCGAATCCGACGTAGCTCATCTGCAACTCAGCTACGCACGAGGAGGTCGGTGTTGAACGCAGCAAGGTCGAGTTCCTCGGCGCGCACCTCCAACTGGCGGGCACGCTGGCGGAGAACATCGGCGTTGTGATCGAGGTTGCGACGAATCGTCATCAACTCGTCGAGGCAGCGTTGTGCGGTGGGCCCGACCCACACCGTCATTCCGGCCCGGCGCGACAAATCGAGCGCCGGGCTGTTGTCGATCTGTGAGGCCAAGCGGCGCAACATCGCAGCGCGGTTGCGCAGGTGATCGCCTTCGTGATGGGAGTAGGCAGGCACGTCGGCTCCTTTCGCCGGAGTGAGTGCCTGCGTCTCGCAGCCCGTGGAATTTAGAGATCGACGACGATGACGTGATGGGGGAGTTGGGTGGTTTCGTCGACGAAACCGTCACCGACGCTGGCGAAACCGTGGCGCAGGTAGAACCCGAGGGCGGCATCGCGGGCATTGGCCCAAACGATGTCCGCTCCCAGGTCTCGTACTCGTGCAAGGCCCGCAATCAACAACATCGAACCGAGGCCGCGGCCATGTGCCGCAGTGACGGTGGCCATGCCGCGCAGCTGCACAGCGTTGGCCTGAGGGCGATAGGCGCACCCCGTCGGCACCCAGGAGGAGACCGCCAGCAACTCGTCGTCGTCGTTGCGAATACCGAGGTGTACGGTGCCCTCGAAGTGGTCTTGGGCAAAGTCGACCCGCTTGCTCGCCGTCTCGGCGCGCAGCACGGTGAGGCGGACGGGATAGGTCTGCTCGGTGCTCAATTCGACGACACGCATCGGTGAAATGTAGGCCAACGCTCCGTGAACGATGGCACTTGGCTCGTCCAAGGGACTCACAACACGGCAGGCTGGAACGATGAGAATTCTGGTCACCAACGACGACGGCATCGATTCCGTCGGTTTACACATCTTGGCTCGGGCGATGCGCCGTCACGGCGAGGTCGTCGTCGTCGCTCCCGACCAGGAATTCTCCGGTGCTGGCGCCGCTGTTGGCGC
Source organism: uncultured Acidimicrobiaceae bacterium (assembly GCA_963732585.1). Classification (GTDB taxonomy): domain Bacteria; phylum Actinomycetota; class Acidimicrobiia; order Acidimicrobiales; family Ilumatobacteraceae; genus WLMZ01. Next base: position 544,755 of record CAVSZY010000005.1, read on the forward strand.
CTTCCACCTGATCCACCCGGAAGCCCGCCGCGCCCATGTCGAGGGCATCGATACGGCCTGGGCGGTCAATGGCCCGCCGGCGTTGTGCGTCATGTTCTCCCGGCTCGGTGCCTTCGGCGAATCGTTCGACCTCGTTGTCTCCGGGATCAATCCGGGGGCCAACCTCGGTCGCTCGGTGTATCACTCGGGCACTATCGGGGCTGCGCTGACGGCGCGCAACGGCGGTGTTAGCGGCGTTGCTGTCAGCCAGGCTGTGCACGGCTTCGGCGTTGAGGGCCAAGGGTGGGACGAGATGCTCATCGGTCAGCAATGGGAGAGCGCCGCGGCGGTGGCCGACGCCTTCGTCGAGGGCCTGATCGCCGACCTGCCAACCGAGCCCGTGGTCGTCAACCTCAACGTGCCCAACCTGCCCGTGGACGAGATCAAGGGATGGCGGCTGACGAGCGTTGGCCAACAGCCGCCGCGTCGCATGGCCAGCGCCAGTCTCGAACCGAAGGAGGGCCACGACGGCGGGTTCTACCTGCGCATGGTGTGGGGCGAAGAGGAAGACCTGCCGCTGGACACCGATGGTGGCGCGATCCAGGCCGGTGAGGTGACGATCAGCTACTTGGCTCGCCTCTCGGCGACCGAGCGCGACGACATGGGCAGTGCCGAGGCAACGTTGAGTGGTTTGATCACCCCGACTCGCTGAGGGCTCACGCCCGCGAGTTCAGGTCGGCGAGAGCGACGACGCGGTCGGCGATCAACGCCGCCTGCCCGACATCGTGGGTGACGACGATCGCTGTCGCCTGTGTGGCGCGCAAGATGCGCGCCAGATCGATCGCCAGTTGATCGTGGAGTTCCCGATCGAGTCCGGTGAGTGGTTCATCGAACAAGACGATGTGCGGACGCGGCGCCAACGTGCGCGCCAGGGCCACTCGTTTGGCCTCGCCGCCGCTGAGGTCGGTGACCCGTCGCCGCTCAAAGCCGACCAGCCCGACAAGCGACAACAGTTCGCTGACGTGAGCCTTGATCGTGCGTTTATCGACCTTGGCCATCCGCAGACCGAAGCCGATGTTGGCGGCGACGTCGTAGTGCGGGAAGAGCTGGTCGTCTTGAAACAGAAACCCGACGCCGCGTCGATGAATCGGCGTGTTCGAGACGTCGACGCCGTCGATGCACACGGTGCCGTGATCGGCGAGCACGATCCCGGCGATGGCCCGGAGCAATGTGCTCTTTCCAGAGCCAGACGGGCCGACAAGGGCGATGATCTCGCCGCTGGCCAACTGCAGCGAGACGTCGTCGAGCACGCGCCTGCCCTCGTAGCTGACGCTGAGATGGTCGACGGAAAGGCTCATCGCAGGCCATTCTGGGAGCTCAAGCGATCGACGATGGTGATCACCGCCACCGTCACGGCGGCGAGGATGACCGCCAGCGCGGCTCCTTGGGCGTGAAACACCGCACCTGGGCGCCCACTGAGTTCAGCGATGGCCAGCGGCACGGTTTGGCGGCCCTGGCGGGTCAGCAAACTGGTGGCCCCGATCTCGCCGAGCGAGAGCGTGGCGGCGAAACCAGCGCCAGCGCCGACTGCGGGCAGCATGCTGCGACCATCGATCGACAACAGCACCCGCAGCGGGCTGGCACCGAGCGTTGCCGCAGCGACGCGTCGCTGGGCTGAGATGGCGCGCAACACCGGTAGCACCGTGCGGATAACGAAGGGGATGGCGATCAGGGAGTGACCGAGCGGGATCATCATCGGCGAGGCCCGCCAATCGAACGGCGAGCGATCGAAGGTGATCAGCATGCCGAATCCGATCGTCACAGCGCTGGTCGCCAGCGGCAGCATCATCGCCCCGTCGGCGATGCGGCCGAGGCGGCGGGCCCGGGAGATCGCCAGCGAGGCGCAGACGCCGACGGCGGTGCTCAGCAAGGTGGCGATCAAGGCGAAACGTAACGAGTTAGCGATCGCCGCGAGTACATCTGGCGGTCGCGCTCCCGCTGGACGCTGGCCGGGAACCGTGCCGGTGACGAGCGCCCGCCAGGCTGACAGGCTGTACCCCGAGGTGGCCCGCAGGCTGCGCTCGATCAGCGCCAGCATCGGCGCGATCAGGGCCAACGCCAGCACCCAGGTGCCGACGGCAACACAGCGTCGTTCGTTGCCGCGGCGCGGTAGCCGACGGGCCACCGGTGCAAGTTGCCAGTGCTGACCGACCCGGCGGCGCAGCCTTTGCCCAGCGAGCAACACGGCGGCGATGGCCAACACCTGAATGATCGACAGCATGCCGGCCAATTCGATGTCACCGAGGCGGGTGGCGCGCAGCCAGATCTCCATCTCGATCGTCGAACGGCCGGGCCCACCAAGGACTCGGACCACCCCGAACGAGGTGAACGTCAAGGCAAAGACGACGCTTGCCGCGGTGACGATCGCCGGGGCCAGCAAGGGCAGGGCGATGCGACGAAACGCCTGCCACGGCGAAGCCCCAAGGGTGCGCGCCGCAGCGGAGAGATCGTCGGGAAGCTGTTGCCAGACCCCACCGACGACGCGCACGATGACGGCGATGTTGAAGAAGATGTGCGCCAGAATGACCGCCAGCGCGCCGCGCTCGATCGACGTTGGGAGGAGCGCCAAAAAGGCGGTACCGACGACGATCGTCGGCAGCACAAAGGCTGCGTTGACCAACGCCAACAACAGGGCGCGACCGCGGAAGCGATAGTGGCTGAGCAGGTATGCCGGCCCCAGACCGACCAACACGGTGAGCACGGTGCTCAGCACTGCCTGCCACAGCGAGAACCACAGCACACCGCGCAACACACGATCGTCGGCGATCTCGCTCAGAGACGCCAGACGTGTGTAGCGGGCGAGCAACATACCGACGGGCAGGGCAAAGAACAGCGACCAGATCAGCACGGGCGGCGCGGCCAACGCGGCGCGCCACCCGTTGCTCAAGTCGTTGCGGTTCAGCGCAGAACGGCGTCGGTCCACTCGTCGATCCAACGCTTGGAATGTTCGGCGATGTCGCCTGGCGAGACCGTCCACGGCTTCGTCGGCCGGGTGGTGAAGTCGATGAAGTCCTGCGGTAGCGCGACATCCTGGCGCGCCGGGTAGACGAACAGGTTGAGCGGCAACAACGACTGGAACTCCTCGGAGATCAAGTAGTCGATCAACAGCCCGGCACCTTGTGGATTGGCCGCGCCGCGCAGCACCCCGGCGAATTCGATCTGATGGAAGCAGGTCGCCTCGATCACAGCGGTGGGTGCCTCGGCCGGGCGGGGATCGGCGAAGAGCATCTCCACCGGGGGACTCGAGCCGTAGCTGACGACCAGCGGCCGGGGGCCACGTCCGGTCGAGGCGGAAAACCGCTCGTAGTAGGCAATGCTCCAGTCATCGACGACCTCGACCCCGTTGGCTCGCAGCTGCGTCCAATAATCGATCCAGCCGTCTTCGCCAGCGAAGTCGATGGTTGCCAGCATGAAGGCCAAGCCGGTCGACGACGTCGCCGGATTCTCGACCACCAGCAGGTCACGGTACGCGGGGGCCAGGAGGTCATCGAAACCCGTGGGGATCGACAAGCCTTTGTCGGCGAACCAGGCGACGTCAGCGTTGAGGCACACGTCGCCCTCGTCGACCGGTGTAACCAGGTCCTTGCTGGCCAACGCCAAGCTAGCCTCGGACAACCGGTCGCGCTCGGCGGGGCGATAAGCCTGGAAGACGTCGTTGTCGATCGCCCGGGCCAGCAGGGTGTTGTCGATTCCCCACATCACGTCGCCCTCCGGGTTCCCGGCGGTGAGTTCGGCCTTGGACAGCATCGTGCCAGCGTCGTCGGCGTTGAGCACGTTGACAGTCAGGCCGGTGCGCTCGGTGAAGGCGTCAAAGGTGCCTTCGGGGACGACGAACGAATCGTAGGCAACGAGGTTGACGATGGTTGCAGCGTCGGCTTGACGGTCGTCATCGTCGCCACAGCCAGCGAGGCCGATCAGCGCAAGGCCGGTGGTGAACAACAGATGGGTTTTCATTTCGATGACTCCGGTATGACGACGCTGAGGACACCGCGTTCGACGCTGACGTCGAGCGTGGCGGACTCGGCGATATTGCTGACGCCGCGGCTGGCGCCGGCCAGCAGGGTTTCATTGTTGAGCGGCCATCGGGCACCGGCGACGGCGACGCCGTGGCAGTCGCCGTGGAGGGCCAACAGCGATACGGTGGCACCAGGGGTGACGGCGATGCTGCGCTGCGCCGGACCGTGGATGACGACGACCTCGGCACCACCAACGCTGGCCCGCACGCTGTCGCAGTCGGCCAGGTGAGCGCCGCCAAGCACCCCGAGGGTAGCCAAGAGGTGGTCGAGACGATCGTGGCCAACCCCGCCGAGGACCCAGATCGACGTCACCGCGCGCTGGACGGCGACCTGCAGCGCAAGGTCGGTATCGGTGTGGTCTTTGTCGACGGAGAACGTGATGATCTCCGCGCCGACGCCGCGAGCCCGTGCCAGGGCGGCGTCGCTGACTGAATCGAGGTCGCCGACGACGATGGTCGGTTCGAGGCCAACGGCGTAGGCCGCGTCGAGCCCGGAGTCGGCGGCGATGATCAGGCGGGTGTCGCCAGCGGCAGCCAGGGCCCGTGCAACGCTGGGCGCGTTCAGCGATCCTCCGCCGATGACGATGATGGCACTCCGGTGCTGATGCACGATATTCCTCCGCTGGCATTACCCAGATCAGGTCTGCGGGTCGGCGGCGGCGTGCACCCTCTCAGCCCGACGATCCATCGAGCTCCCCGTTGTTGTGTGTCGCCAGGCTAGCGCTGATTGACGATGATGAAGCCGAGCACGGCGATGAGGGCAACAGCCATCCCGGCGACCTGGCGACCGTTGACCGCTTCATCGAGCAACAGATACGACCACGTCGTGGCCAGGACCGGCTGGCTGACCTGGGCCACTGTGACGGTGCCCATCGGCACGCTCTTTTGGGCAAAGACCATCAGGCCGTGGGCGGCGACTCCGCTGACTACGGACAGCACGGCGATGTACATCGCGCCGCGCAGCGTGACCTCGCCGAGGTTGCCGTCGATCAAGCCGATCGGCAGCACGGTCAGCAGGGCGATCGGAGTGATCGCCGCCATGTACTGACCGACGAGCATCTCACCGCGGCGTAGCCGGGTGAACACCAGATAACCGACCCACAGAAAGATGCCGATGACGCAGAGCGCGATGCCCAATGTGGAGTCGTCGCCGCTCGCTGGGGCATTGAGCACGACGACGATGACGCCACCGAGTGCGACGATGGCCAGCGACAACGCACCGAGGCGCAGACGTTCGCCGAAGAGCTTGGCCCCGATCGGAATCGCCAACAGCGGCGTCGAGCGCGGAGATGATCTCGACGGTGGCGATTCGGCTCTTCGTCGCGCCGAGGTAGAAGGCGCAGATATTGATCCCGAAGAGCACCCCTGGAACGAGGCCTTGGCGGAGATGCTCGGCCCGCGGCCTGATGCCCTTGAGCGAGCAGAATGACCACCACAGCGCGGCGGTCGCCGCCATTCGCCAGAAGGCAACGGCGATACCCGGGACCCCAGATCGTTTGATCAGCGTCGAGGCGATCGAAAAGCAGACGACGACACCGCACAACGCGGCGTACCCCGCGAATCGATGGTCACGACGCATACCGTCGATGCTTGCAGGTCTTACCCGGGCCGCCGATATCGTGAGCACGTGAGTCCCCTTTCCCCCTTGGCCCCGACCGATCAGGTCAGCACGCAGATCATCACCGTCTCCGAGGCTGCGCACACCCAGTTGATGGCCTTGCGTGACGAAGAGCCGGAAACGGATCGTCTCGGTTTGCGCCTGGAGATTGTCAGCGAGGCTGGCCAAGAGTTCCGCTACGACCTGTCATTCGAGATTGTCACCAAGGCGGGGTTTAGCGACGAAGTGCGCACACACAACGGTCTGAAGGTCATTATCCCGGCGAAAGACATCGAGGCCCTCACCGGCGCGACGCTCGATCACACCGAGTCCGCTGGGCTGATCATCCGAAATCCGAATAAGCCTGCCGCTCCGGTGATCGAGGGCTTGGTCAGCGACGACGACCTGTCTGCCGAGATCGAAACAGTGGTCAACACCGAGGTCAATCCGGCCCTCGCTTCTCACGGCGGCTTCGTCACCTACGTCGGCCACGACGGCGAGGGCACGGCCTACATGACGATGGGCGGCGGTTGTCACGGGTGCTCGATGAGCCGATCGACGATGATGGACGGCGTACAAACGATGATCGTCGATCAGATCGAAGCGATTCATCGGATCAAAGACCTCACCGACCACAGCGTCGGCGAGAACCCCTATTACAACTGATCGTTAGGCCTATAGCGCCTCATTCGTCGGCTGTTACTGTCGATAGGGAGATGTGGTAGCTACAGATCGAGAGTATTTGTGAATAGGACGCTTCGGCCAGTCGGATCTCGCCTTGCGGCGCTCGTGGGCAGCATGGGCTTGATAGCCAGCTGTAGTGGCGGCGACCCCGCTGCGGATGTGACAACCGTTCTGACGCAGGCCAGCGTGGCCGCCGATCCGACGACGACAGCGGTTGCGGAAACGACCACGACGGTTGCCCCTGTCGTCACCGAGCCTGTCGACGATGGCATCGTCTCCTCCGTCGACGAGGTCAAGGCTGCAACGGTGCAGATCTTGGCACAGGGTTCCTATCGCGATCCTGCCGAGGGGCAGATCTCCACGTTCGGCTCTGGTTCGGGATTCATCATCGATCCGACCGGGATCATCGTCACCAACAACCACGTTGTCACGGGTGCTGGGGCGATCACCGTGGTTGTCGGTGGGGGCGACGAGGAGATTCCGGCAAAGGTGCTCGGCGTTTCCGAATGCAACGACCTCGCTGTTCTGCAACTCGCCGATCCGGCTGATTACCCCTACTTCGAGTGGTTCGAGGGCGACGTCTCCCCACCGATGGAGATCTTCTCGGCGGGTTTCCCACTCGGCGACCCCGAGTTCACGATGACCAAGGGCATCGTCAGCAAGGCTGAGGCCGACGGCGACACCAACTGGGCCTCGGTGCGCAGCGTTATCGAACACGATGCCAACATTCAGCCAGGCAACTCGGGGGGCCCACTGATCACCGCTGACGGTGCCTTGGTGGGCGTCAACTACGCCGGCGGTGACCCGGGTACGGGCACGTCACAGTATTTCGCGATCTCTCGGGAGATCGCCGAGCCGCTCGTCGAGGAGTTGCGCAAGGGCGATCTGGAGACGATTGGTGTCAATGGCACGGCCTTCGTCGACGTCGAGCTCGGCCTGTCCGGCGTCTGGGTTGGCGCCGTCGCTGCAGGCTCGCCTGCCTCGAAGGTCGGCCTGCAGCCGGGCGACGTGATCACCGCTTTGAATGGCGTCAACCTGTCCTCGGGGACGATGAAGGAGTATTGCGACGTGTTGCGCACCGCCGATGTCGGTGGGGCGATCGCCATCGATGTCATCCGTTTCGACACGCAGGTCGGCTTAACGGGTGAGCTCAACGTCGACGGTAAGGAACTCGCCGAGAGCTTCTCCTTCGCTGATGAGGTGACCTCGGGCGAGGTCGCCGAAGGCGTGGCCTACGAGTACATGTCGCTGACCGACGACACCGGTCGTTTGACCGTCGAGGTGCCGACAACGTGGACCGATTACACGACCGATCCGCTGGACACCGGGTTCGGCACCGTGCCGGGCATCTCCGCCTCGCCGGACTGGGACGATCCTTTGACCCCTGGCATGCTCATGTACCTCTTCGACGGGGTCAACGCCAACACCCCGCCAGATGCCTTCCTCGACACGTTTACCGCCGATGGGTGCGTAGAACAGGAGCGCAACGACTATGCCGATGCGATCTCGACCGGCCGGTTCAACTGGCTGTTATGCGACGACGATTCGGTGATCTTCAACGTCGTGGCTGAGAGCCTGAGCACACCTGGGTCGGTCGTTGTGCTGCGCATGTTGGCTTGGACCGAGGCCGATCTCGAGGCTGTCGACAAGATGATCGCCACCTTCATCATCGGCTGACGGTCGCTGTCGGTGCCGACGCGCTGCGAACGTTAGCTCCAGCGGATGAACACCGAGTTCTGGAAATGCTCGAACAAGTCGGTTTCGCCGGTGATCGCCACCGCGGCGTTGCCAGGTCGGTTCCACAGCACCTTGTACAGATCGGTGGCTCGACCAGCCAGGGTGCACTCGGCCCGTGCCTCGGCGCGCACCGTGACCACCGGCTCAGTGGACACGGTCAGGTGCCAGCGAAGGTCGCTGTCCGTTGGCGCGACCAGCAGCGTGCGCACGGTGTCGCTACGAAATTTGGTGTGCTTGCGTGGCAGGAAACCGGTGAGTAGTTCGTCGATGCCGTCGGCGGCGAAGTCGCCGTCGATATCGTCCGCAGGGCCGCTGGCGAGCTGCGCGTCGACCGTGTGCATCGCTGTTTCGTGCGCTTGGCGCCGAACCCAGAACGCGTGCGGCGAGGCGACATCGACCAGAAACGTGTAGTACTCACCGTGCGGATCGGCAATGTTCAGCGTGTCGATCAGCTGGCGGCAACCAGCGCGTAACCACTCGCCGAGATCATCGTCGCCCGGCATCGGGCCGCGCAGGTCGTCGCCCGGGCGAACTCCCGGATGGGCCACATTGAACGCCGCCCAACGATGGACCTCGCCGAGGTGTGCGGCGAGGTCGCGCACCGTCCATTCCGGACAGCTGGGCACCGGGGCGTTGGGCCCGCCAGCCTCGATGGCGCGAGCGAATGCCTCGCCCTGTGCGGCGAGTCGAGTGAGCAAATCGGCGGTCAGCATGCTCTCAGTGTGCACGACGCGGCCGCGGGCCACGAATCAGTTTTCCGGGCAGCTGGCCGGTGAATTGATCGTGGTCGACGGTCTGCACCCCAGTGACGAAGGTCGCCACGTAGCCAGTGCCATGTTGCACGAGGCGACGGCCATCTGCGGGCAGATCGAAGGCCATCCGCGGCCGATCGAAGCCGAGGCGGTCGTAGTCGATGATGTTGATGTCGGCTCGCATTCCGGGGGCGATCAGGCCGCGGTCGCCTAAGCCGTAGAGCTCGGCTGTCTGTTGGGTTTGACGGTGGACGATGTGTTCCAGGCCGAGGCGGGGACCCCGGCTGCGGTCGCGAGTCCAATGGGTGATCATGAATGTCGGCATGCCGCCGTCGCAGATCGCCCCGCAGTGGGCGCCGGCGTCGCTGAGGCCCATGCGCGTTCGATGATGTTGGGTGGCCTCGTAGGTCATCGACAGATCGCCATAGGCGTAGTTGAAGAACGGCGCGTAGATCATGCTGTTGCCGTCGCCGGCGCAGAGATGATCGACCAACAATTGCATCGGTGGGATGCCACGTTGGTTGGCCAAGGCAGCAACGGACATCGTCGCGTCGGGCTCGTAGTCGATGTCGTTGCCCTCGACCGGATAGATCGCCGCCAACTTGCTGGTGACGACGGCATCGAAGAGGCCACCGTCGTCGGGACGTTCTTCGATCAAGCGGCGGCGGCGCTGCGGCTCACGCAAGGCCGCGAGGCGTTGCGTCATCGGCAACGAGGCCACTTCGTTATACGCCGGGTGGAACATCAGCGGGTGCATGCTGCCGTGCAGGCAGTAGAGGATGCCGATCGAGCGGCCGGCGATCTGGGCGTAGAGCGCCAACCCATCGGCCGCGGCTTGGTCGAGCGCGCCGAGCACCTCGCGCCACACCTCGGGGGCATCGTTGGGCTGGTTGAGGTTGACGCTGACGGGCTGATTGGTGAGCCGCGCCAACTCTCGCATCCACTGCCATTCGTCGGCCAGCAACCGCGGATGATGCGGGGCGAACTGAAAGACGCCATGGCCGGCGCGGCGGATCGCTGCGCCAATGCCGAGTAGTTCGTCGGCTGGTGCGTTCGTGCCTGGCACCAGTTCGCCGCTGCGGCTGCGGTGCAGCGGTGTGCGGCTGGTGCTGAAGCCGAGGGCACCGGCACGCAGGGCGCGTTCCACGTGGTCGGCCATCGTGGCGATGTCGGCTTCATTGGCGGCTTCATTGTTGGCTCCGCGCTCACCCATCACATAGCCGCGCAACGCTCCGTGGCCGATCTGCGCACCGACGTCGAGCACTCGCGGGTGCGAGTCGACGTCGTCGAGGTAGTCCTCGAACGTTTCCCAGTTCCAGGTGATGCCCTCGGTCATCGCCGAGCCGGGGATGTCTTCGACGCCCTCCATCAGGGCGATCAGCCACTCGTGGCGATCGGGTCGGGCGGGGGCGAAACCAACGCCGCAATTGCCCATCACCACGGTGGTCACGCCGTGCCACGACGACGGTGTCATCATCGGATCCCAGCTGACCTGGGCGTCGTAGTGGGTGTGGATGTCGACGAAACCGGGGGTGACGAGTGCCCCATCGGCGTCGATCACCCGTTGCCCGTGGCGAGCGGGAGCGCTGCCAGCGGGGCCGACATCGGTGATCACTCCGGCATCGACGGTGATGTCGGCCATGCGCTGCGGTGCCCCGGAACCATCGATCAGCGCCGCGTGACGGATGAGCATTGAGTCCATACCGCAACGTAGCGCGCAGGCCTCTATCGTGCAGCGAATGGAACGTTTACGTTGGGGTGTGTTGGGCGCGTCGTCGCGGATCTATAACGGCAAGCTGAAGCCAGCGATGCTTGCCGCCGGGCACAAGATCGTCGCTGAGGCCCGCCGTGACAACGCCAGCGAGGCCCCGTACGCCGAACTGCTGGCGCGCCGCGATGTCGACGCGATCTATATCCCTTTGCCCAATTTTCAACACCAACCGTGGATCCTGCGGGCGTTGCAGGCTGGCAAGCATGTGATGTGCGAGAAGCCGCTGACGCTGTCGGTAGCCGACACGGTGGAGGTTTTCGCCGCTGCGAAAGCTGCCGATCGCGTGCTGATGGAGGCCTACATGTGGCCGCACCATCCGCGCACCGGCAGCGTGCTGGAGTTGGTCGCCTCCGGCGCCTTGGGCGCACTCGAATCGGTGCGCACCACCTTCACCTTTCCCTATAACGACCCGACCAACCACCGCCTCGACGAGCGCGGCGCTGGGGCGCTGTTCGACCTCGGCATCTATTGCCTTGGCCCGGCGATGTTGATGGTCGAGCGCGATCACGTCGGCGTCTGTGCCACCGCCACCCGCAACGCCGTCGGGGTCGACGAGGCCATGCACGGATATGTCGATTGGGGCCAAGGCGTCGGTAACAGCTTCACGCTCAGCTTCCACGCGGCCTCCGGGCGCACCCTCGAAGTCGTTGGTTCCAAGGCCGTGTTGATGGTCGACGACTTCGTGCCCGGTCCAATGAAGTCATCGAAGATCAGCATCACCGGGTTGGATGGGCGAACGGAGACGATCAAGGTCGGCGGTGCCAATGCCTTCTCCGAGATGTCCGATCAGTTTTGTGCCGCCGTGCGTGGCGAAGCGCCGCTGTACTTCGACGAAACTCGCAGCGTTCGCCTGGCGAAGACGATCGCCGATCTGCACGCCAACACGTAGCGGCCGTCGAGCCCTGGCTATCGGCGCAGCAACTCGATAACGCGCTGGTGCAACAGGCCGTTGCTGCTGATCGCCGAGTCGTGTGCAAAGGTGCGTTCGCCGAGCCTGTCGGTGAACGTGCCGCCAGATTCCTCGACGACGATCTGCACCGCAGCGAGGTCGTAGGGCTGGAGCCCGATGGCATCGACGGCGATCTCCAGGGCCCCCTCGGCCACCAGCATGTGTTGCCAAAAATCGCCGAAGCCTCGCGCCCGGTAGCTGGACTGCTGCAGCTGAACGAGGCGTTCGGTCAACCCGAGATGGTCCCATCCAGAGCTGTAGGTGACACAGACCTGAGCTGCGGCGAGATCATCGATCGCCGAGACGCGCATAGCCATGCCGTTGACCGATGCACCCGCCCCCAACGCCGCCGACCAGCGACGATGCAGCGCCGGCGCCGAAACGACGCCGACCACCGGGCCGTGCTCGACGTGGGTCAGGGCCAGCAACGTGGCCCACACGGGGATGCCGCGTACGAAGTTGCTGGTGCCGTCGATCGGATCGACGATCCATCGCCACGGCGAATCCTGGTTGCCTGAGACTCCGGCCTCTTCGCCGAAGAAGGCGTGGTCGGGAAACTCCTCGGCGATCATCGCCCGAATCATCGCCTCGGCCTGACGATCGGCCACGGTGACCTCGCTGCGATCGGCCTTGCGCTCCACCGTGAAGGCCCGCTGCTCGTACAACGGCAGCGTGAAGGCATCGACCTGCTCGGCCAGGGCGATGGCCACGGCAAGTTCTCGACGAAGATCCATCGTCAGAGCAGCGAGCGAACCGTTGCGGCGATGCCGTTGGCATCGAGCCCGAGTTGGGAGAGGATCTCCGACGGCTTGGCTTGCGGAATGAAACGTGTTGGGATGCCGAGCACCTCGACGCTGTCCGGGGTGCTCACGGCGCGGATCTGATCGGCGATCATCGCCCCGATGCCGCCGTCGCGAATGCCGTCTTCGACGGTGATGACGACACGATGTTGGGCGGCGGCCGCGATCATCTGACGATCGAGCGGCATGCAGCTGCGCACATCCCAGACCGTGACTGACGTGCCTTCCTCCGCCAGCGCTTCCGCTGCTTTGCTCGCCGCCGTGACCATCCGACCGATCGCCAAAATGGCCACCGAACCGTCGCCAGCGCGCACCTGGCGGGCCAACAAACCGGAGCCGACCTCGTGCTCGCCGACCTGCGGCGCAGCGCCACTCGGGTAACGGATCATCACCGGGCCCTCATCGACAAGGCTGACGGCGTCGTGCAACATCACCTGCAACTCCTGGGCGCTCGACGGTGCCAGGATGCGCATCCCCGGAATCTTGGCGAACAGCGCGAGGTCGTAGACGCCGTGATGGCTCGGACCGTTGTCGCCGGTGATACCGGCACGATCGAGGCAGAAGATCACCGGCAGGCGATGCAGGGCGACGTCGTAGACAACTTGATCCCAGGCCCGGGAGAGAAACGTCGAGTAGATCGCCACGATGGGGCGTAGCCCGCCCATCGCCATCCCGGCGGCACCGGTGACGGCGTGCTGCTCGGCGATACCGACGTCGAAGAAACGGTCGGGGAAGCGGGCCTCGAAGGGGATGAGCCCGGTTGGTCCAGGCATCGCTGCCGTGATCGCCACGATCCGCGCGTCGGCCTCGGCCTCTTTGATCACCGCTTCGGCGAATGCCTGGGTATAGCCGGTGGGAATCGCCTTCGGCGGGCCGATCGCCGGATCGAACACCGGCGCGTCGTGCAGGTGCTTCTCGTCGTCGTCCTCGGCGGGCAGGTAGCCGCGGCCCTTCTGAGTGACGACGTGCACGCAGATCGGGCCTTCCTTGGACAAGGCGATGGCGTTGCGCATGGCGTGTTCGAGTTCGTCGATGTTGTGGCCGTCGACCGGGCCGACGTAGCGCACACCGAGCGCCTCGAAGAACGACGGCGGCTGCAAGAACTCGCGCACCGCAGCTTTGAAGGCATCCATGCCCTTTTCGGCCTGGTGGCCAACGACGGGCAGATCGTGGAGGAACTTCTCGATCTTGCGCTGGCGGCGGACATAGACCGGGTTCATGCGGATGTTGGTCAGCGTGTGGCTGAGCCGTTCGGTGATGCGCCCGGGCATCGAATGCTGTTCGTTGCGCTCATCCTCAACCGGCACCGGGCGTGGCTCGGCGGCGGTCGATGCGGTGAGGTTGGAGATCGTTTTGGCGTAGCTGCGGCCGTTGTCGTTGAGCACGACGATGACATTGCGCTTGTTGTGGCCGATGTTGTTCAGCGCCTCGTAGGCCATGCCACCGGTCATCGAGCCGTCACCAATGACGGCGACGATGTGACGCCGATCGGGGTCGACACCAGAGTCGCGGGCGATCGCCAGGCCGTACGCATAACTGAGAATCGTCGAGGCGTGGCTGTTCTCGACGAAGTCGTGCTTGCTTTCCTCGCGGCTCGGATAGCCGGACAATCCGTTCGCTTGGCGGAGCCCCTCGAAACCGGCCTGGCGGCCGGTGACGATCTTGTGGATGTAGGCCTGATGGCCGGTGTCCCACAGGATGGCGTCACGGGGTGAGTCGAACACCCGGTGAAGCGCCAGAGTGAGCTCGACGGCACCCAGATTGGAGCCGAGGTGCCCGCCGGTTTCAGCAACGGCCTGAACGACGAAGTCCCGAATTTCCCCGGCGAGGTCGTCCAACTCGGCGTGCGTCAGCGTCCGCAGATCGGAAGGTTGACGGATGGAATCGAGCGACATAGCACCTTGACGCTACATCCTTGAGTGCTCGCCGCGGTACTCAGGGCGAGCAGTTCGGGGTGGTCAATGATCACACTGTTCGAACAGGCGGATCTGCCCGATGACCTGCACCTGACAATAGCCATCAGCGACGAATTCGGCGACGGGGCTGGAGGTCATTGGGTAGCGATCGCCACCGCGCACATCGTCGAACGCGGCGTCGATAATCACCGTCGGAGGATCGGCGCGCAGGTCGGCGAGCATCGTCTGGGCAGCGTCGGCGGTGGACAACACATAGGCAGGCACATCGGGTCGCTTCGGTGTGATTCCGGTGACGAAGCCGACATGGGGGTAACGCGTCGCCGGATCGCGCCCGCTGAGCCAATAGATCTCCGGTGCTTGGCCCCAAACGAAGACCTTGTCGCCGGCGACGGTGCGTTGCGCCACGGCGGCTGAGACCTCGTCGACCTCGGGCAAGGTATGGAAGGTGGCCGGGATGAGCGATGTCAGCAGCCCGTAGGCGATGGCTGCAGCCATGCAGCCCTGGGCGATGCGCAGCTTTCGTTGACGCCAGTCGAGTGTCGCGGCCAGCACCGGCGAGGCCAGCAGCACCAAGGCCGGAAGGGCTTGGATGAAGTAGTGCAGCACGAAGCGGAATCCGATCGCCGAGGCAATCAGCGCCGATGCCAGCCACACCACGACGTCGATCGGCGGTCGTTGACGGCGCCAGGCGATGGCTACCAAGACCACCACTCCCGAGCAGAGCAACAGCGCCGATCCGATCTGCACGGCGCTGACCTTGAGCACTGCGGCGATCGTCGTGCCTCCGAGGTAGTTGTCGCCGACTCCGGCAAACCAGGTCCAGGCCTCTGGCAAACCAAACGGTGCCAGCCCGGCTGCAAGGGTCAGCGCGCTGGCGGTGCCGGCGACGGCCAGACGACGCAGGCGTTGCGGCCAACTGTCGCCAGCAGCGCGAAGGCAGTGGTAGGTCAACGGCAGGCAGCCGAGCAGCATCGGTTGTTTGAACAGCGCGGCGAGCCCCAGGCAGATCCCTGCCGCCAGCGTTCGACCGCGGGCGGCGAGTACGAAGGCGCCGACTGCCGGCAAGGTGGCCAACAGCTCAAAGCCAACCGCCCGCGAGTCCTCGGCGGGGAGCACGGCAAAGGTCAGGATGAACAGCACGGCCACGGCGAGACGCGAGACCTCGGCGCGGCGACGAACCGCCTCGTCGGCAAGGATCCATGCTGCTGCCACGATCATCCCCATCGCCACCCAGCGCGCTGCGGCCAGCGTCCAGGTTCCGAAGACGGGTTCCAGCAGGCGGTAGAGCACGAAGGCCCCGGGCGGTTTGCGATCGACGGTGTCGCGGTACAACGAACCGCCGTGGCGCATCACTCGGGCAACGACGGCGATCGTTGCTTCATCGCCGTTGAGCGCATGCGAGCGAACCAAGGCGGGGGCATTGAGGACGATGGCCAGTCCGCCGACGACGCCGAACTCACGCCGGGTCATGTGGGAGTGTGCGCCTGCTGGCGTCGACGTTGCTGGAACGCTTCGACTCCTCGTGCGGCGAGGTAGCCGAGCGCGACGATGATGATGCCACCGGCGGCGTCGATGATGAAGTGGTTGGCGGTGGCCACGATCGTCACCAACGTGACCAGCGGGTAGAGCACGCCGGCGATCCGTGTGACCCAGCGTTTGGCGAAGTTCCAGGCGACGAGTGCGACCCACAGGCTGTAGCCGATGTGCAGGCTGGGCATCGCCGCGTACTGATTGGAGATCTCGTCCATGCCTTTGGAATCAAAGGTCCACAACCCCTTGCCGTCGCGCAGGGTGTCGACGAAACCGTAGTCCGGCAGGCCGGACTCGATGGCCAGTTCGCCACCGCCGAATCGATTCTCCTCGGCGCTGACATTGATCAAGCGCGGCGGCATCAGCGGGAACGTGGCAAAACCGACGAGGGCGAGCACGGTGGCGACCATCAGCGTGGTGCGCCAGCGGCGGAAGTTGTGATGCCGACGAACGTAGAGCCAGATCAGCGCCCCGAAGGTGGCCACGAAATGCAGCGAGCCATAGAAGACATTGAAGAAGGTCACCCAACCCGTCCCCAGGAACCAGTCCTGGATCGTGGTCTCGTGATACATCCAGATGGCCTTCTCGATGTCGATGATCCGCACCGCGTTGTTGAAGGCCCGAATCGGTGCTTCGCCGACGGCGACCCGTGCGGAACCGAACTGGTTGCGCACGATCGAATAGAGGCCATATATCGACCCGACGATGGCGACCTCGCGGAACCATCCGGGTATGGCGAGCCGAGTGCGCGCAGATTCGGCTGACGACATGACAGACGAGCCTAATTGGGATCGTTGACCTTGCTTGCGTTCTGGCGAAACGAGCAGCGCTGTGCCGCTGCCGTTGGATCGGCCAGCTGTCGTCTGCAGACCGTCGTTGACGATCCCTCCGCAGGTACTGGCGCTCTCGTTGCCAACGATCGCGCCACCCTCGCCGGTCTGCGCAGTGTTCGACTCGAGGATCGACGGGCCAGCCACGGTAACCGGACCGTTGACGTTGTGGATAGCTCCGCCCGAGCCGAGCGAATAGTTTCATCTCAACCGAACGGCTCAGCCATGCCGAACGCGGAAGACGAACAGACGTCGACCTTCGTCGTCGCCGTAGTGGAAACAGAGGAACCCGACGCAGCATGCGACGAACGCCGCGCCGAGTGCGGCCCCAATGAGCGGTTGACGAAGAAAGTGCACGCACCACCCGACCTGTAACGCGAGATAGGCGGCCTCGGCAACTACGTATGGACGATGCACCTTGACCTTGTCACGCCGTTGGGCTCGGCCATTCGAGGTCGAGGTCGAGGTCGAGGTCGCGCTCGGGCGCTCGCCGTTCGTGTCTGTAACGGATGCGGCCTTTGGTGTACGTTCGAACTCGCTGTTAAAAGCGCCGAACAGCCCCTCCGTGAACGCGCACAATTGATTCGGCAGCATTCCGGTGTTGAGCACCGCATATGGCACCATCCGCCTTAGCCGCGTGACGAGAACCCGCGCGGTGAGTCGACCTTGATACGTATGTTTGGTCTCGATCGAGGCGAGGACGGTCGAGGTCACCAACCAGATCGTGGTGGGTGCGAGGTAAACAGCCATAGCGACGGCGACGCCGCGCGATCCCATCCAATGGCCGGTATGAATGAGGAACGGTAGGACCATCAGCCACAGCGCCCAGAGCGGCCACAGCCAGGCCAGGCACATGTGATAAAGCAAGTGCAGTCGGCGCGCCGGGCGAGTGTGGAACGAGAACAACAGCGTGCGTAGGTGGAGGCGTTGAAGCTGAACCCAACCCTGTGTCCAGCGTCTCTGCTGTGCTTTGTATGCGGTGTAGGTCGCAGGTAGCTCGGCCGGCGCAATGATGTCGTTGGCAAATTTCGTCCGGTAGCCGGCAAACAGATGTCGGAAGCTGATTTCGCAGTCCTCAACCAGACTGGTTGCGCGCCACCCGCCGACGGACTCGATTGCCGAGGCGCGCCAGACGCCAGCAGTCCCTGTGAAGTTCACGAAGTCCCACTGCGCTGATCGCCATGACATCTGCAGCGTGTGATGATCGTCTACCCAGAGTGATTGGGCTCTCGTCAGTGATGACTCGCCCTGGTTGAGGTGCCCCCACTGGGCTTGAACGAGCGCAAGGTCGCTGGCGGGCCGACTATCGTCGTCGTAGAAGTGGGGCAATGCCCCAACCAGAAAGCCTGCCGCTGGCACAAAGTCAGCATCGAAGATGGCGAGGAACTCGGCGTCGGTGTGTCGTCTACCTGCTTCGAGCGCACCCGCCTTGTAACCGGACCGTTCGGCGCGGTGTAGCACCCGGCAGTCAATGCCGTGTCGGCGCATGTCCTGTGCCGTCTCCTCGACCAGGCGGAGCGTGTCGGCGTCGGTTGAATCGTCGAGAACCTGAACGCTGAACCGATCGCGGGGCCAGGACATGACGCACGCTGCACGGATCGCTCGCTCTGCGACTGCGTGTTCATTGAACATCGGCAGTTGCACACAGACTGTTGGGTAATCGAGCGGGAGCAGGCCAGCTATCGGCGGCAGGCGGCCCCGCCAGAAATAGCCGATGCGCTCCAGAAGACCGCCGAGAAGGAACAGTACGATCAAAAAGAATGGCGCGTGGAGCGCCAAGGTCACGACCCACCAGATGGTCGTACCCGTCGGGACGAGACCATCGTGGATCGGTCGGCTGATGGCGAACAACAGCAGCCCAACCGCCGCTGCGAGCACCACCAAGTCGGGAATCCACCACCGAAACCGCATTGGCTGCACCACCTCCGTGCTTGCACGCCCGAGGTCGCCCTCCTCTAATCATGCCTGCTCGGTCCCGGCGAAATACATCCGCGCAGATGGTGGCGAAATACATGCGCGCAGAGGCGACCAGCGTCAGGTTGCCCGATCGAGGAAGTGCTCGACGTCGACGACGACCCGCACCATCTTGCCGGCGGCGATCAAACCCCGGGGGTCGCTGACCGAAACATGAAAGGTCAGCCGTCGGCCTTCGACCTTGTCGAGCATCGCCTCGGCGACCACTTCGCAGCCGACGCGCACCGGTTGCAGGTGATCGATCTGGATACGCATGCCGACGGTGGTTCGTGAGGCGCTGACCGTGTCTTGGATCGCAGCAATTGCCGCCTGCTCGCAGAGCGCCGCCAAGCGCGACGTCGACAGCAGCGACACGGTGCCAGTGCGCATCGCTAGACCGGTGTCGGCATCGGTGACGATCAGACGCGCTTCGCCTCGCACTCCTACGTCTATGACCATTGCCATCAGGCTAAAGGTAGCGCTCCACCGAACTGCAATTTCTGACTCTCACCACCCGATCGGTCCGCGCTCTGGCGGGGGGCCGGATATGTAGCTCGCAGACGGTGACGTGGTCGGGGTTTCAGGCATCAACGTCAATAATCCGTCGTTCACTGCGACGGCTCTGCCAGTGTTGGATCCTGGCTCGACGAGAACTGTTACCTCGATGGTGGTGCAAACCTACGACGCGCAGTCGGCAGCGGGACTGCTCGCCCGATGGGCGATCGTTGAAATCACGCTTGAGTGGCGTTGAACAATGCGGTCCAACACACCTCGCGCATACGTCACCGACGTGTGCGGGGGTCAACCGCAACGGCACATACGTGCCCATATGCCCGGTTCGCCGCGTCACCTAGCGAACTCTCCACGGCTGGCCTAGCGTCGAGCCGCCGACCACAGCGATAGATCCGTTAAGCCAGCTGCCTAATTAATTAGGCAGCACCGCCAACATGCTGGCTGCGGTTGCGGGCGTCAAACCGGTACGGCACGCCGAGGCGACGGACATGAGCGCTGAGCGTAAGCCCGCCAGGCCAGGAATAGGGTCGTAGCCGCCTGCCGAGATCCTCCCGCAGCCGAACCGAGCAAAAACGATGGACCTTCGCGCCGTCACGCCATACCCATCGACGACGGTCCTATAAAAGGCACGGACCCCTTGACCAGCCTTGCATAATCCCAGCTTGTCGCATGGACCGGCATTTGCATAGTTGCCGTGTTCGTAGGTAAATCGCCCGCCACCAGTGACGGTGCAATAGTTGCCGTTCAAGTCGAACATGTTGATCGGGTCGCCCGGATAGATGAAATCGTTCGCGTTGCTGCCCTCGGCGGGGTCGATTTCCAGGAACCTGCCCAATGTCGGTTGTAGCCGCGGGCTCCCATCTCAATGAGGGGTTGCGTCCCCGTCTCGGCCTCCAACAGGCGCTGGTGTTGACCAACCCACCCGAAATCGAACGCACCAGCTGGTTATCGGCAACCACACCAGCCATCACCGTGCCAAACGGATCGAACACCGCCGTCACACCCTGCCTCACATCAGCCGTATTCGCCGTCGCCATGACTTCACCGTGCACAATCGGATACGACGACACACGAACGGACGGGGGAGTGTCATTCCAGTGCTCAGCCCAGAGTTCCGTCGCCCCGCAGAGTTGATCGACGCTCCTGAGTTCATCCTCAGATAACAACGATCTCCCATCCGAGGCTTTGCATTGCGTTCAGCGTTTTCTCCGATCGACCGACCGCAAGCAGGTACTTTCCCCGCTTTCCGGTAGTAAGGATAAATTCCATTCTAGTTGTTAATCCAGAGCGCCGAACATTTACAGCCAAAACATCCGAACGCTGATAGGAGAAAGGACCAGCGACCGTTCGGAAACTGACCCTGTCCCGACTGACCACCACCTGGCGACGCCAAGCGCCCCGCTGTGCCCGGCAACGTAGCGGGCTCGCACCGAATGCGAAAGAAGCCTCCATTAGCAGTACCTTGCGCCAAGAACATCTCTGTTTGTAAGGGCTGCGCTGCCGAACCCGAGCCCTGGTGAGTAGCCGATTTCAATGTCGGTAGTTGGCGACAACCCGCTCCTTCCAACCGCCGCCGCGGCTCCAACTCCGCCAATCTCCATTGCCGCCGCATAGCTTTCGCACTTTCGATTCTTGTATTCCTTAACCGCGATCCCAATTGTCGGCCCAACGAAACAGCACCCCCACCCGCGTTGCCGGTAAAGGGTTCCCCCCTGCGTCCCGAGGCCGAAACATTTGACTATGCATGCAGTGAAGCTGATGTCGACTCGTTTCAGGTATCCACCTACGTACCGCTTGATGGCAGTCTTACCGGGGAAGCTCCATCCACTGCCAGCGTGGGTGTATTGATAGCAATCTGCCTTGTTCTTGTTTGCCTTCTTGGAGCAAAAGGCTTGGATCGCTCCTCCTGATCCGGCACCGCCACCACCCGACAGTCCGTCGAGGTCGAACATGTTGATTGGGTCGCCTGGGTAGATGTAGTCGTTGGCGTTGCCGCCCTCGACGGGATCGGTTTCGAGGAATCTGCCCAATGTCGGGTTGTAGCCGCGGGCTCCCATTTCGATCAACGGTTTCGTGCCAGTTTCGGTTTCCACCGGGCGTTGGTGTTGACCGACCCACCCGAAATCGAACGCACCAGCGGCGTTGTCGGCCACCACACCGGTGACCACCGTCCCGTACGGGTCGTACACCGCCGTCACACCCTGCTTGACACCGGCCGCGTTGGTGGTCGCGACGATGTCGCCGTGAATGTTCGGATACGACCAGACATCACCACCAGCACGTTTCGTGACCAGCACCCCGCCCGGTAACGGGACGAACCGTTCCGTGACCACGTTTGATGTTGTCAACGTCACGTCACCAGTATCACCACTGGCCGAGTACGACGTGCGATCCGCCCGCGACAACACTGCCGGACGTAAGGCGACGGTGACCTTCTGATAGACGCCACCCGTCAAACGGGCACCAATCAAACGGCCCGCCGTGTCATAACTGTAATTCGTGCCAGCCGTGTACGAGTCGACGCCATCAATGGTTTCATCCACAATCCGCCCAGTCTGGGTTCGAGTCACTGTATTGGCGGTGATCGGCGTCGCCGCAGGCCCAGTCCACGCCAACCCGACCGTGGCCCCATTGCTGTTGCGCGTGAACGCCCCCGCACTCGAGGTTGTCCCGGGTTCTGTTGAAGTGAGGTGGTGATCCCTCCCCGGGCTGTGCCGTTGCTGGCATTGTTCGAGGGTCCTCCAAGACACCCGACAAAAGGGAAGGGATCACCGATGAAGAAGGTACCTGTCGTGAAGATCACGACACCGCAAGCTGCTAGCGAACTGGCCGGTTTGCCGTTCGAAGCGACCGTGATGATGAGCGATGTCGCTGGCGCGCTGCGCGAGGGGCTGTTGGCGTTCTCGACCGCCGCAGGGCTGGTGGTGATGCAGCAGATGTTGACCGCCGAGCTGACGGCGATCGTCGGTGCGAAACACGCCAAGCTCGGTGACGAGCGAATCGGGAACTGGCACGGAACAACGACTGGTCAGGTTGTGCTCGGTGGTCGCAAGCTCAGCGTTGAACGCCCTCGTGGCCGCACGTCGATGGTGACGAGGTCCACTTGGCGACGTGGGAAACGTTCGCTTCGGAGGACTTGTTGCGTCAGGTCGTTGTCGAGCGGATGCTCGCCGGGGTGGCGACGCGCCGCCACGAACAGGTCGCTGAACCAGTCGGGCAGGTCGCGGGGCGGGCGATGTCGAAATCCGCGGTGTCACGCCGCTTCGTCGCCGCCACCGAACAGGCGCTGACGGAGTTGTTGGCCCGTGATCTGTCCGAACTGCAAACGGCGGTGTTAATGATCGACGGACTCAACGTCGCTGATCAGATGATCATTGTCGCCCTGGTCATCACGGCTGATGGCACGAAAGTGCCGGTCGGGATGGTGCTCGGCGACACCGAGAACAGCGTCGTCGTCAAGGACCTGCTCGCCGATCTTGTCGCCCGTGGGCTGCGCTACGAGCACGGGATCATCGCTGTGCTGGACGGTGCCAAGGCGTTACGTTCCGCCGTTGCCAAGGTGTTCGGCGACCGGGCGCTCGTTCAGCGATGCACCATCCACAAACGCCGAAACGTCACCGGCTACCTCCCGGTCGATCAGCGTGACGCCGTCGACAAGCGGCTGGCGATCGCGTTCGCCCAACCCGACCCGGTCAAGGGCATCAAGGTCTGCCGGGATCTCGCCGCCCAACTCGACAAGGACCACCCCGACGCCGCCGGGTCGCTACGCGAAGGGCTCGAGGAGATGTTCACCGTTGCCCGACTCGGCGCACCGAAACGGTTGCGGGTGTCGCTGACGAACACGAACTGCATCGAGTCGATGATCTCCATCGCCCGAACCACCACCGGGCGAGTCAAGTACTGGCAGAACGGAACAATGAAGAAACGATGGATCGCAGCATCGATGCTCGAAGCCGAACGATCTTTCCGCCGAATCAAAGGCCACGACGACCTACCCGTCTTCATGGCTGCAGTCCACAAGACGATCAACCCGACGGCACCAGCGGACTACGCTAACGTCAGCTGAACAAGACCAGGATCACCACCGGACTTCAACAGACAACGGGACATCCTCCCGCACTCCCGTTGCCACCGCCACCGCCACCAGCGGTACAGGTTTGGATCGTCACCGCAACGTTGTACACCGTCAACGAATCATCACCAGTCGACCCCGAGTACAACGAACCGTGCCGCACAACAACATCGCCATCGGTCACCGACGTCCCCGCCCACCCCGTCAACGTGTACGTCTGCACACCAGAATAATTGTCATCCACGGCACCCTGAGCAACCGTGTCCGGAAGATCACCGCTCAACGCCGAAGCAACATCCACGGTGCCAACACGCACCCCGATCGTTTCCCCGGTCTGATTTTGAGTGGCCCGCGACGGCACAGTTCCCCCCGACTGCGCGTCGTAGGCTTGCACCACCATCGAGGTAACAGTTCTCGTCGAGCCAGGATCCAACACCGGCAAAGCCGTCGCAGTGAACGACGGATTATTGACGTTGATACCCTGAAACCCCGACCACGTCACCATCTGCGAGCTACACGCCCCCCGCCAGCACCAGACGGATACGACGGTGAACGACGGACGTTCGTTCGTTGGAGGATGTCGTTCACTGGTGCTGGGCCTGATCCGATCTCCCGGTAACCCGCCGATGGGCCATGCGCAGGCCTACCAGCAAGACACCGGCAGCCACCGTTGAAAACAGTGACCATGCAAGTGACATATCCCTAGTCAGCCGAACGGTGCCCAACACGAGTACCGGCAGCACCAACTTTGGAACCAGGCGCCTTACCATTGGATCCATTTTCCAAATATTAGAGAGCCACCGAGACCCGTTGCAGCGCCGTTCAAGCAGCCCAATGGCCAGCGCGTAACAAGAACCTCATATACTGTCTTGTCCGCATAGAATGTGCCCGTCAGTGTCGTCAGAAGCTTCCCACTTATCGTTCTTGCGCGGCGCTTTCCGATTATATATGAGGATTTGTACTGGGCGAGTTTCACCCCGGTCCACTTGCCAGCAGTTTGACCGACATAAACCCGCTTTGCGACTCCGGTGACGCAATATCTGCCGTCGAGGTCGAACATGTTGATTGGATCGCCTGGGTAGATGTAGTCGTTGGCGTTGCCGCCCTCGACGGGATCGACTTCGAGGAAACGACCCAATGTCGGGTTGTAGCCGCGGGCACCCATCTCGATCAACGGTTGCGTGCCAGTTTCGGTTTCTAATGGTCGTTGGTGTTGACCGACCCACCCGAAATCGAACGCACCAGCGGCGTTGTCGGCCATCACACCGGTGACCACCGTCCCGTACGGGTCGTACACCGCCGTCACACCCTGCTTGACACCGGCCGCGTTGGTGGTAGCGACGATGTCGCCGTGCACATTCGGATACGACCAGACATCACCACCAGCACGTTTCGTGACCAGCACCCCGCCCGGTAACGGGACGAACCGTTCCGTGACCACGTTTGATGTTTTCAACGTCACGTCACCAGTATCACCACTGGCCGAGCACGACGTGCGATCCGCCCGCGACAACACTGCCGGACGTAAGGCGACGGTGACCTGCACCCCAACACCAGCCACCGCCGCGGTCACCGTGGACACACCAGACCCGCCAACCCCAGCCACGTTGCGGTCATCCACACCCAGGGTCACGCCACCAGTACCGGTGGAGTTGGCGTCGACACGTTCCACCAGGCCCGATGCCGGTGTAAGTGAGGTTGAGGCTTTCACCCCGTACACGGCCACAACCTGACGATATGAACCCGCCGTTGTGATCGTCGGCGCAGACTTTACTGTCCCAGACGTACTCGTCGACGCGGTCGCTAACACGTCGATCGGTGTTGTCGTGTCAACACCGGAATAGGCGCTGATCGACGCTGTCACCTTCTTCGCAACCGACAATGTAAACACAAACGACACCGGCTCAGCGGCGGTGGCCACCTTTTGGAACACCGCGGCCTGCACCACCGTGCTACTCGACTGAGTTTTCACCAGCGTCCAACCCGCCGACGCTGACACCGTGACACCCGTGCCACCATCAGCAACAACCGACGCCAACATCACATCACCGGCAACCACCCCAGCCGGCTTGGCCACCATCACCGACGACGGCGATTTCGTCGGTTGACGCTGCTGCACAAATCCGATCGAACACCTCATTTGGAGCCGCCAACAACGCGGTACGGGCATCGGAGTCGCAGAACACCTGGACCACTACCAGGGACCCAGCTCAACGACGCCGTCAGATTTTTCCTGCATCGTTCCGATCGCTCTCAACCACGCTGCTGCTCCTGGAGGTTCGTTTCCGGATAATCCGACGAAGCTCCGGGAAGTACATCATCAGCGGGAACCCAATCCAGAACAGGACCACACGCGCCGGAGTCACTCCGCGTTCATTGCGAAAATCGAGATAAACGGCGAAAGCGATTCCCGGTAGAACGATGAACAACGACGCGTACCACCGCTGCCACCATCGATTGCTGTTTCTCTCCATCACAGCCCGGTCACCATCGGAGTGCCCGATCGATTGCGCCCTGAGCACAGGAAACCGCAACACCACCGCCGAGTGTCGAGCCATTCGTCACTGACTGCCTCGCTGGTGCAGCCGCGCTCAATTAGGGCGCGTGTGGTTATGCGGCTTTGAGTGGGTCGGCGGCGTAGGTCCATCTGAAGGGTCGGGCGGTCTGGTCGTAGTCGGCGATGAATTTCATCATCTTGGTGATCAGGTCGTCTTGGGAGGGGAAGTTGCCGTTGCTGATCACTTTGCGTTGCAGGATCGAAAAGAATAACTCGACTTGATTGACCCAGGAGGCGTGCTTGGGTGTGAAGTGAACCTCCCACCGTGGGTGGGCAGCGAACCAGGCTGCGGTTTGTTTCGAGGTGTGCGATGACCCGTTGTCGAGGATCACGTGGATTGCCAAGCCAGGCTCGATGGTGGCTTCGATCGTGTCCAGGAAGGCGCAGAAGTTGTCTGAGTCGTTTCGTGGGATCGTGTCGGCAAGCACTTGACCGGTGCCGACATCGAGAGCAGCGACAAGCTTGGCGATGCCGTGACGCACGTATTCGAACTCGCGGCGACGTGGCCGACCCGGGCGGGCTGGTTGGTCTTTGACGATGCGTTCTTTGGCTTGGATCCCGGTTTTCTCGTCGACTGACAACACAATCGCCTGGTCAGGTGGGTTGAGGTAGAGGCCGCAGACATCACGGACACGTGTCCAGAACTCGGGGTCGTCGCGCCGGTTCAGCCAGCCACGGACTTTGCGCAGGTCGATGTCCATCGCGGCGAGGATCTTGCCGAGTTGTGATCGCGACACGATGATGTCGTGGGTGTCGGCGAGAATGTCGACGAGTTCATCCAAGGTCCACATCGCCACCGGGTCGTCGGCAGACTTTTCGGCGGTCGCTGCGGCTGCCATTGCCAGGCGTTCGTCATGGCCAAGACGTCGTGGTCGACCGGTGTGTTTGCGTTCGCCGAGCCCTTTGAGTCTTTCGGCGAGGAACCGCTGCCGCCAGTTCGCGACGTGAGATTCGTGCATCCCGATCGTTAAGGAGATCTGGCGTGATGCCATCTTGTCGGCGGCGAACAAGATCACCTGTGCTCGTCGCACGTCTCGTTGCGGTGTTGTTGGCGACGCCACGCGACGCTCCAGTTCGCTACGTTCCTCGATGGTCAACACGATCGGCTCAGCAATCCACATCCCCTAATAGTAACACGCGCTCTAATTCAGAGATAGTGCACTAGCCACGCAGCCCAGGTCTTATATGTAAGTCCGCCGTGCGCGACGCCCATGAACACCCGTGCCCCGGGGGAGAGCCCGGCTCGGCACGCCGACGACGCCGTCACCGAACCCGAGGTAGCGCTGCTGCTGGCCCGATGCGCGATCGTCGCGATCACCGTCGATTGACGTTGCACAACCCGGTCCAACACATCACGGGTATACACCACCGACGTCCTTGGATTCACCCACGTCGGCGCATACGTGGCCATATGACGATCCGCCGCGTCATACACAAGTTCCTGACCAGCAATCGACGTCGTATTACCGTACATGTGATAGACAATATTCCCCGCACCCGCATAGACGCTATGCGGCGCTCAACTACGGTCCGTCGGTTTCGCCCGACTCTCGACTTCTGAATCCGTCGATGAACGGGTGGTCCGTTCGCTTCCAGGCCTGGATGTTCAGATAGACAATGCCAACAATCGACGAGACTACGTATCCGAGGAATGAACCGGAAACTGTCAACACGACGAAGCCGATCAAGATTCCAACGGCTGCCTCGATCTTCGTCCTTCGGGCGTCGGCCATGGTCATGCCCGACAATGGGCGGGTTCCAAGGTCCGGGCGCGATCAGGACCCTGCTGATCAAAGCGGTATTTTGCGGCGGCTGGTCGGCGGGGTGGCCGGTAAGGGTTCTCGTGGGCGGTGTGAAGGGCCGGGTCGATCGTTCGGATTTCGGGCTGGGCGAGTCGATGAGTGCGGCTGTGCCCGTCTCCTGCTTTGAGGTCGTTGTGGGTGGCGTCAGAACCGTTCCGGCTCACCGTTCAGGCTGCTGTTGCGATGGTCCAACCGTTGTCGTTGACGAGCCCGAGTTTGAGGAGTCGTTTCAGGTTCACGGCTGCGCATCGCAGTGACCAGGCGATCTGGTTCTTCTCGATCCCCCGGTATCTGAGTCGGCGATGATTGTCCTTGACGAGCCAGGCGATGGTCCGTTCGATCATTGGTCGGTGCTGGCGATACACCTCGTCGAACTCGACAGTGGCTGCTTGGGCTCGGGCGGCAGCGAGGTGCTGGTGATGTTCGTGGAGCACGATCGTGCGCCCGGCTTTCGCTTTCGTGCATTTCGACCGGACCGGGCACGTGTCGCAATGCTTCTTGAACCGGGCCGTGCGCGAGTTCTTGATCGTCACGGTGACACCTTCAGGACAGGTGACCGTCCCGGCTTCGAGGTTGATCGTGAAATCATCGAGCGTGTACCCGCCCGGCACTGCTGGTTGTAATGGCTGAGGCTTGATGACCGGGAGCATGCCACGCTCGTCAAGATGGTCGCGGAACTCGCCCGCGGAATATGCGCTATCACCGAGCACCTCGGTGCCGGCTGGCTCCTCAGCGATCAGCCCGGGTGCGGCTTGGCTGTCACCGACGTTCCCCGCACCAAGATCACACGCCGTCACCAACCCGGTTTCGGGTTCGGCCGCGACATGAGCCTTGTAACCGTCACGATAGGACCGACGGGTTTTGTGAGCGTGACGTGACTCGGGATCGACGGTCGAGATCACCCGATCCTCAGCAGTGCGCCGAGCGATCCGCCACTGGCCGGGCCGGTCACCGGGTTCGACGTCTTGACCAGCGACCAACGCCAACAAAGCAACCGCGTCGGTCTGAGTATCGGTGAGCACAAACCCGTCATCGACCAGGTCCTCGATCGACCACACGAGAGTGTTCGCGTCCTCAACGAGTTCGGACACCAACCGGTCCCGGTCGGCGGGGTCGTCCCAATCGCACGGCGGGCGGCCACCAGCAAGATTGTGCTGACGCACGTACACACCAGCGATCTCGGGGATCAGTTTGCGGACCCGACCGATCTGGGCGACCAGCATCGTGATCGTGTCTTGGCGGGCGACCGCATCATCGAGCACCGTCGAGTCCAACACTCGACGCTTCTTCCCGACGATGACACCGCACTCATCGATCACTTGGCGAACGATGTCGAAGATCCGTTTCGGACGGTCGGAGTTCTCGATCTTGCGGCGCCACAACACCAGCACCGTTGAATGGAACGCCTCATCAGTCAACGCCAACCCGCACGCCGCTTTCCAAGCGATGTTCGTCGAGAGTCGTTCCATCGCTTCGCGATCCGACACGCCCTCCAACGCCTGCAACACCATTACTGTCGCCACAACGTCAGCCGGCACCGACGGACGGCCACGCCCAGACCTGAACAGATCGGCGAACATCTCATCCGGAAACAAGCGCTGACGATGCTCAGCCAAAAACGCGTGGACCGAACCCGGCCGCACGAGATGGCCACACAACGCTGCGGCATCCAAAAACTCACGATCAGCGACAGACGAACCTTGCACCCCACAATTTTTTCACGCGCCAACCCCAAACGCGAGCACCCCGACCAGATTCCTCGGATTACTCAGCACGCTCCTAGCGTAGTCAGCGGCCCGCTGGTGACCAGCATGAATACGACGCGTCAGCCCCTTAGCCACCGCACGCCTTTCCGGCGGCGGTACCTGCGACCTGCCTGGCCACGTACCGCACGATTGGTCCAAGCGTTGTCGCTATCCCAAGAGCTGCGCCGATACCGCCCGTTACTGAGCCGACGACAGTCGCACATTTGTAATTCTGTTTCGACCGGATGTTGCCTCCCAAACCGACGCATTGAAGGCACCCGCACTACGCCGCGATGGCCGAGCTGCTTGACCACCTGCCTCACGACCTTGTCACCGCGGAGTTCAATCATCTCGACGCCATACCCAAGTTCGGTATCCCAATAGAGCACCGGCTGTGCCGAAGAGCAGACCGATACCCAGCCGATACATAACTGAGGGAGAGTTCCAACCCCCGTCGGGTCCATAGATAACGCCAAACGCAGCACACGGAATGGCATGGGCAACCAACCAGACGACAAGTCGGCGCTTCGAATTGTTGTCGGGTTCCGGCTTCAGCATAGCGATCGCCTAGCGCCCACTCTGGAGGCAAGCCACGTGGACAACCGTAGCCACGTAACCCAGCGTACTTAGGCGCCTAACCCAGGTGCCGACGGCCGTGAGGCCGCCCTGCGCAGCGTGTTGAGCGACGACATTCACGTACCAGTTTTGGACCAAGCCTGCACCGAGCTGCCGAGGTGACCCGGCGACTAAGCTTCCAACGAACGGAGTTCGGGACGCTTTGCAGGTCTTGTTGATCGAGTTATCGGTAACTGTGACGGCGGCGGCTGCAACAGTGGACGTCGTTCGGTTGCAGTTCTTCGGTCCGGCGGAGGGTAAGTACGGGCAGGCCACGGCCTTTATTGAACGGTGCACCCATCGGAACGGGTTCCACGATCCGCCGGAGCCGGTCCACGGGCAGCTGAACGTGTTGGCGTTCTTTTTGCATTCTTGAGCCTGGCGCTGCGAAGCGCCAGCGTTACCACCGCCACCACCCGACAGCCCGTCGAGGTCGAACATGTTGATTGGATCGCCTGGGTAGATGTAGTCGTTGGCGTTGCCGCCCTCGATGGGATCGGTTTCGAGGAATCTGCCCAATGTCGGGTTGTAGCCGCGTGCTCCCATTTCGATCAACGGTTGCGTCCCGGTTTCGGTTTCCACCGGGCGTTGGTGTTGACCGACCCACCCGAAATCGAACGCACCAGCGGCGTTGTCGGCCATCACACCGGTGACCACCGTCCCGTACGGGTCGTACACCGCCGTCACACCCTGCTTGACACCGGCCGCGTTGGTGGTAGCGACGATGTCGCCGTGCACATTCCGGTAATTGTCAAGGGATTTGGGACCAGTGGGATCTTTTAGCTGGTTTTGATTTTGGCTTCCCGGGAGGGGTCGTTGATCCATGCCCGGGTGGGCAGTCGTAGGGGTCGGGGTCGGCGTGAGAATCGTTCGGGATGCGTCGTGTAGGCGTTGTTGAGGACGCGGGCTCGGGCGGCTTGAACGTTGCGGACACGGCCGTGGTGAACGGTTGCTGGAGTGAGCAAGGCGATGCCGGAATGGTAGTGCTGATGGTTGTAGTACTCGAAGAACTTGGTGCAGAACCGGCGGGCGTGATGGATGCTGTCGAAACGGTCGGGGAACGCCGGGCAGTACTTCAACGTTTTGAACGCGGCTTCGGAGTACGGATTGTCATTCGAGGTGTGAGGCCGGTTGAGTGACCGGTCCACACCGAGGTCCACGAGGAGCTGCGCGACGGTTTTGGATGTCATCGACGCGCCACGATCGGAATGCAATGTCAACTCGCCCGGCTTGACGCCATGGGTGCGGTAGGTGCGAGCGATGAAGTTCTTCGCGTGTCGGCCGGACTCGTGTTCGGCCACGGTCCAGCCGACCACGAACCTGGAGTAGATATCGATGATCACATACAACTCGAAATATTTCCCGCGGGTGTTCGTACGGAGTTTGGTGATGTCCCACGACCACACCTCGAGCGGTCGTCGGGCGCACAACTCAGGTTTCTTGGCTGCCGGATGGGTGCGCTGGCGACGCCGGTCGCCAACCTCGCCAACGACCCTCAGAATGCGGTACATCGTGGCGATCGAGCACAGATACACGCCCCGATCCAATAGTCGTGCCCATACCTGAGCCGGGGCCGATTCGCAAAACTCTGTTGACCGCAACACCGCCAACACCTCGGCCGTCTGTTCCGACGACAAGGCGTTGACCGGGCTCGAGCGTGGACGCCGCGGCCCGAACTGCTGTGGGCGCAGCTTGCGGTAATGCGCGGAGCGGGACACACCAGAAATGGTTGAGGCGCGACGCACACCGACCACAACAGCAAGCTCTGTGAACAGGGCCATCAGGATCGCTTGTGCTCTGACTCGCCCGCCGCGCTCTCCGAGAACATCTCCAAGAGCGCGTGTGCTTTTCCCGTGATCTCCAACGTCAACCTCGTACGCGCCAGCTCGGCTTGCAGCCTGGCGTTCTGCTTCACCAGCCGTTCAATCTCGATCTGGTCCGCTGTTCGTTTCGGACGGCGAGAAGCACTCACCCGACCAGTCTTACCCGCCGCCCGATCAGCCATCTGGCCGGCCTGCTGCGAACGCCACACCGAGATCTGATGCCGACCCAAGCTGTGGGCACGCAAGAACGAACCACGCTCACCGTTCTGCTTCGGCAACAGGTCATACTCGGCCACGACCCGTTCCTTGAACTCCTTGCTATGACGCCGGATACCCGGCCTCAACATAACTTGCTCACCATCATCTGAAGGCAACGTCATCACAACCAATCCTGTTCTGCCCCCCGGTCCTTATAACAACACCAGTGGTCTCACATCACCCTGACACGGGGGGTTCGGATACGACCAGACATCACCACCAGCACGTTTCGTGACCAGCACCCCGCCCGGTAACGGGACGAACCGTTCCGTGACCACGTTTGATGTTGTCAACGTCACGTCACCAGTATCACCACTGGCCGAGTACGAGGTGCGATCCGTGCGCGAGACCACTGCCGGGCGTAAGGCGACGGTGACCTGCACCCCGACACCAGCGGCCGCCGCGGTCACCGTCGACACACCAGACCCGCCAACCGCAGCCACGTTGCGGTCATCCACACCCAACGTCACGCCACCAGTACCGGTCGAGTGGGCGTCAACACGTTCCACCAGGCCCGATGCCGGTGTGAGTGTTGTTGAGGCTTTCACCCCGTACACGGCCACAACCTGACGATATGAACCCGCCGTTGTGATCGTCGGCGCAGACTTTACTGTCCCAGACGTACTCGTCGACGCGGTCGCTAACACGTCGATCGGTGTTGTCGTGTCAACACCGGAATAGGCGCTGATCGACGCTGTCACCTTCTTTGGACCGCCCCGAGTTTTCCGGACAGTGGGTTCGGGTCGTAGCCTCTTGTTCAGAGGATGTGGTCATGGCTCAACGCCAAAAGTATTCGTTGGAATTTAGAGAGCAGGCGGTTCGCCGAGTGATCGATGGGCCTCGGCCGGTCGTGGACGTCGCGAGGGATCTGAAGCTTCATGAGGGGACGTTGTCGAATTGGGTTCGCCAGTATCGGCTCGATCATCCGGTGGATGAGAAGCCGTTAACGATCTCGGAACGGGCTCGTCTGGCCGAGTTGGAGAAAGAAGTTCGGGAACTTCGGATGAAGACCGAGTTCTTGGGAAAAGCGGCGGCCTTCTTCGCCCAGGAGTACCGGTAACCTCGTGGTACGAGTTTATCGATGGCGAGAAGGCCAACTATCCGATCACGCTCATGTGTGTGTGGGCTGATGTATCCCGTTCGGGATTCTATGAATGGCTCGCTCGGCCGACATCCGCGACTGCGGTGCGCCGGTTCTGGCTGGCGGTTCAAGTGACCAAGGTCTTTCGGGCTTCGAACGGCGTGTACGGCTACCGCAAGATCCACGCCGAGCTCGTCAAGCACGGGGTCGAAGTGGGTGACGAACTCGTCCGCCGGCTGATGGGCGATCTCGGTCTTGTGTCGTGTCATCCCAGGCCATGGCGTATAACCACAATCCAGGGTGGGGGGTCCGGGCCGGTCGATCTGTTGAAACGGGACTTCACCGCGCCAGCACCAGGGATGCGGTTCGTGGGTGACATCACCTACATTTCGACCTGGGAAGGTTGGCTCTATCTGTCGACCGTCATCGACCTGTGCACCAAAGAGGTCGTTGGGTGGGCGATGGCCGACCACATGAGAACGTCGCTGGTCTGTGATTCGCTGACGATGGCCGCGAACCATCGGGCGATGATCGATGGTGCCATATTTCATTCGGATCGAGGTTGTCAATATACTTCGAGTGAACTCGCTGAACATCTTGCCAGTCTGAATATGGTCGGTTCGATGGGTCGT
>CAVSZY010000006.1:0-44413 GCA_963732585.1 uncultured Acidimicrobiaceae bacterium
CCCCCGGTAGGAATCGAACCTACGACCTGCGGTTTAGGAAACCGTTGCTCTATCCCCTGAGCTACGGGAGCGGAATCGGTTCTGGGATTGCTGAACCGACGCCATGCAGAATACCGCCAGCGAGATGTCGGTCACCTCGCATCGCTCCAACCCACCAATTTCCCTGCTCGGCCGCGAGACTCAAACCATGACCGCCCCCGTCGACCTCCAACCCGCGATCAGCCAGGACGTCCACGATCGCCGCTGGTGGATTCTGGCCCTGCTCGGCACCAGCTTGATGATCGTCATCGTCGGCAACACCGTGCTCAACGTCGCACTGCCCACCCTGTCGCGCGAACTCAACGCCTCCACCAGCGAACTGCAATGGATCGTCGACGGCTACGGCCTGGTCTTCGCCGGCATGCTCTTCACCGCCGGTGCCTTGGGCGACCGCTTTGGCCGCAAAGGCGCCATGCAACTCGGCCTGATCACCTTCCTCGCTGGCTCGCTCTTCGCTGCCTTCACCCCGGAAGCCTGGGCCACCGTGGTTGGGCGCGTCGTCATGGGCCTCGGCGCGGCCTTCATCATGCCCGCCACCCTGTCGATCCTCACCAACGTCTTCGCCGCCGCCGAACTGCCCAAAGCAATCGCCATCTGGGCATCGATCTCCTTCGGCGGCGCCGCCCTCGGCCCTGTGATCAGCGGGTTTCTCCTCGAACATTTCTGGTGGGGCTCGGTCTTCCTCGTCAACGTCCCGATCATCGCCATCTCCCTCGTCGCCGGCCACCTCATCCTTCCGACCTCACGCGACCCCGAACAGGCTCGCCTCGACCCCATCGGCGCCCTACTCTCCATCGCCGGGCTCGGCACGCTGGTCTACGCCATCATCGAAGCCCCCAACCACGGCTGGCTGAGCGCCCGCACGGCGCTCTGTTGCACCGCGGCGCTCATCTTCATCGCCTTGTTCATCTGGTGGGAACGCCGCGTCACCGAACCAATGCTCGACCTCAGCCTGTTCCACGACCGCCGTTTCAGCGTCGCTTCAGGCGGCATCGGCCTCGTCTACTTCGCCATGTTCGGCACCTTCTTCCTCATGTCGCAATACTTCCAAGCGGTCCTTGGCTTCAGCGCCTTCCAATCCGGGCTGATGCAAATCCCTTTCGCCATCACCGTCATCCTCGTGGCGCCACGCTCACCGAAACTGATCACCCGGTTCGGTGCCAACCGCGTCGTCGCCGGCGGCCTGCTCTGCGTCGCCATCTCCCAATTCGCCATGTCCCGGGTCGGCGTCGACACCCGCTACCTGCTGATTCTGCCGATCATGGTGTTGATGTCGGCCGGCATGGCCAACATCGTTTCGCCGATGACCACCTCGATCATGTCGGCGGTCCCGCTGCGCAAAGCCGGCGTCGGCTCGGCGATGAACGACACCACCCGCGAACTCGGCGGCGCCCTCGGTGTCGCCGTGCTCGGCAGCGTCGCCGCCTCTCGATTCGCCTCCCGCCTGCAGCCAAACCTCGATCGCCTCCCCGAAGCCCAACGCGCCGACGCCGGACGCAGCGTCTCGGCTGCCGTCCGCGCCGGCAAGACGATCGGCGGTGACGTCGGCGCGGCCTACGCCGACGCCGCCAGACATGCCTTCATGGCAGGTTCCCACGCCGCCTCCGTCGTCGCCGCCTGCGTCGCGCTCGTCGCCGCCGTGTTCGTCTACAACAAACTCCCCGGCAAAACCCAACACTGACCGGCAACGCCGTGAGCCGACTGCCAAAAGACAGTACTGGTCGGTCAGTTGTTGTAGGTGACCAGCGCTTGGATCTCCTGGATCTTCATGCGCTGGCTTGCGGAAGTCGTGTAGCTGGACGGGGCACCGGTTTGTCCGTTGTTGGCCCGCCAGGTGATGCTCCACTGCGTCGACAACGTGGCCGTGAACAGACGGTAATTGTCAAGGGATTTGGGACCAGTGGGATCTTTTAGCTGGTTTTGATTTTGGCTTCCCGGGAGGGGTCGTTGATCCATGCCCGGGTGGGCAGTCGTAGGGGTCGGGGTCGGCGTGAGAATCGTTCGGGATGCGTCGTGTAGGCGTTGTTGAGGACGCGGGCTCGGGCGGCTTGAACGTTGCGGACACGGCCGTGGTGAACGGTTGCTGGAGTGAGCAAGGCGATGCCGGAATGGTAGTGCTGATGGTTGTAGTACTCGAAGAACTTGGTGCAGAACCGGCGGGCGTGATGGATGCTGTCGAAACGGTCGGGGAACGCCGGGCAGTACTTCAACGTTTTGAACGCGGCTTCGGAGTACGGATTGTCATTCGAGGTGTGAGGCCGGTTGAGTGACCGGTCCACACCGAGGTCCACGAGGAGCTGCGCGACGGTTTTGGATGTCATCGACGCGCCACGATCGGAATGCAATGTCAACTCGCCCGGCTTGACGCCATGGGTGCGGTAGGTGCGAGCGATGAAGTTCTTCGCGTGTCGGCCGGACTCGTGTTCGGCCACGGTCCAGCCGACCACGAACCTGGAGTAGATATCGATGATCACATACAACTCGAAATATTTCCCGCGGGTGTTCGTACGGAGTTTGGTGATGTCCCACGACCACACCTCGAGCGGTCGTCGGGCGCACAACTCAGGTTTCTTGGCTGCCGGATGGGTGCGCTGGCGACGCCGGTCGCCAACCTCGCCAACGACCCTCAGAATGCGGTACATCGTGGCGATCGAGCACAGATACACGCCCCGATCCAATAGTCGTGCCCATACCTGAGCCGGGGCCGATTCGCAAAACTCTGTTGACCGCAACACCGCCAACACCTCGGCCGTCTGTTCCGACGACAAGGCGTTGACCGGGCTCGAGCGTGGACGCCGCGGCCCGAACTGCTGTGGGCGCAGCTTGCGGTAATGCGCGGAGCGGGACACACCAGAAATGGTTGAGGCGCGACGCACACCGACCACAACAGCAAGCTCTGTGAACAGGGCCATCAGGATCGCTTGTGCTCTGACTCGCCCGCCGCGCTCTCCGAGAACATCTCCAAGAGCGCGTGTGCTTTTCCCGTGATCTCCAACGTCAACCTCGTACACGCCAGCTCGGCTTGCAGCCTGGCGTTCTGCTTCACCAGCCGTTCAATCTCGATCTGGTCCGCTGTTCGTTTCGGACGGCGAGAAGCACTCACCCGACCAGTCTTACCCGCCGCCCGATCAGCCATCTGGCCGGCCTGCTGCGAACGCCACACCGAGATCTGATGCCGACCCAAGCTGTGGGCACGCAAGAACGAACCACGCTCACCGTTCTGCTTCGGCAACAGGTCATACTCGGCCACGACCCGTTCCTTGAACTCCTTGCTATGACGCCGGATACCCGGCCTCAACATAACTTGCTCACCATCATCTGAAGGCAACGTCATCACAACCAATCCTGTTCTGCCCCCCGGTCCTTATAACAACACCAGTGGTCTCACATCACCCTGACACGGGGGGAGATCGCTGCGCTCGATCCCCGACGAGTGCACGTAGGTGTACATGCACGGCGACGGCGTCTCATCACCATAAGCCAGGATCCACACCGGCCCAGGCCCCTCACACGACACCGGCACACCATCGGGCTCGCCCGGGTTATAGGTCAACGCGGTGGGCCTGCCAGTTGTGGTCACCGACAACGGACCGTTGATCGTCGGGATCCACGCCGTCACCGACACCGGCCGATACGACTCCGCCGACGTCCAAAACCACATCCCCACCTTGACGAAGCCACTGTTGGATGGCGGCGCCGATCCCATCACCGGTTTCGGTAACAGATCGATCAGTCGAGCGTTCGCCGCCGACGCCAACTGCTGCGCCGTCACCTGCGGCACCCACACCGGCCGCGGACCATTCGGACACGTGCGCAAGTAGGCCGTATACGTGATCCCGCCGACAATCCTGAGATACGTTGCCGGATCGTCACCGACGACGGGCTGATACGGCGACCACGTGCAATTGCTCGAGTCGCCACCCGCAACCCCGGCAGGCGGAGACCCGTAA
Source organism: uncultured Acidimicrobiaceae bacterium (assembly GCA_963732585.1). Lineage (GTDB taxonomy): Bacteria > Actinomycetota > Acidimicrobiia > Acidimicrobiales > Ilumatobacteraceae > WLMZ01. The sequence continues at coordinate 3,990 of CAVSZY010000006.1, forward strand.
CGCACACCCTGCACATCAGCAAAAATCACGTCCTCATCCGCACCGCCATCGACAGGAACCGTTCCGCCACTTGCGGAGGCCGGCGAAGTCCAGGCAACCAACGCTGCGATGCCGAGCAGGATCGACCGGCTCACGAAGCACATATGTTTACCTCAAAGCTTTGTTCGAAGAGGTCGCTGGTGTAACGCAACCAACGCCCCCCAACTTCGCGCATTTCCCATTGGCCAAGTGCCGAAACGGTGGAGTCGTCGAAGACGATGTCATCGGCAGGGTCAGTTGGGTCTTGGACGTCGAACAAGATGATCGTGTCATAGACGCACACGTTGACAAGCGCCGATTCGCCCCTGAACTCGACACCTCGCACGTTAACGATCGAGTCGCCGAAGCCCTCAACGACTCGGAGATTGCCCTCGACTCGTACGACCATCATTGCTCTCAGCCGCACATCTTCGGGCGAACCATCAACGGAGATCTCGTCGAACGCACACGACATCGGGTCGAAACCGCATCTCTCACCGCGCGTCCCACGCAAGCAGGAAATCGTCGACCACTTCTTGCTCCGGGTCCGCAAGGGTGGTCGTGGTTTCCGCAACCACGGGCACCGCAACCTCGGGCGTCGTCACCTCGGGCACAGTTGCCTCCGTTGCCGTCACCTCCGGCAACGCAACCGTCGTGTCCGACAGCGCAGCTGTGGGAACCACGACAGTCCCCAAATCCAACGTCGGCGCCGCATCTCCACCACAGGCCGCCAGTCCCACGACACCGACCATCGCCAACAACAACGTGTTTCGCATCATCCACTCTCAGTGATCCACACCCGCCAAACGGGGAACATCTACGAGTAAACCCAGAACCATCGCTGCCTACGCCACCACCTCGATCAACCTGAACGAAGCCTTGAGAATCCGCACGTCCGACGCACCCAGCACAGAATCGGCCATCGGCACTACCGCTCTGGCATCGACACACCCCGAACGACTCCCAGCCACCAAGAAGCGAGATCGGAGACGGTGCTGGGGATTCTGATCGCACCGTCCCCGACCTCATTGACAATGCAATGTGGGGCCTCTGCACTGTCGCAGGCATACATACCCGGGTTTGCAGCGAGCCAAACATCCCAACGGCTCACCTCACATCGCACGCCGCCAGCCGCTCGAACCGGGTTGAGTAAGGTCGCCTGACGCCATGGGTGCGGTAGGTGCGAGCGATGAAGTTCTTCGCGTGTCGGCCGGACTCGTGTTCGGCCACGGTCCAGCCGACCACGAACCTGGAGTAGATATCGATGATCACATACAACTCGAAATATTTCCCGCGGGTGTTCGTACGGAGTTTGGTGATGTCCCACGACCACACCTCGAGCGGTCGTCGGGCGCACAACTCAGGTTTCTTGGCTGCCGGATGGGTGCGCTGGCGACGCCGGTCGCCAACCTCGCCAACGACCCTCAGAATGCGGTACATCGTGGCGATCGAGCACAGATACACGCCCCGATCCAATAGTCGTGCCCATACCTGAGCCGGGGCCGATTCGCAAAACTCTGTTGACCGCAACACCGCCAACACCTCGGCCGTCTGTTCCGACGACAAGGCGTTGACCGGGCTCGAGCGTGGACGCCGCGGCCCGAACTGCTGTGGGCGCAGCTTGCGGTAATCCGCGGAGCGGGACACACCAGAAATGGTTGAGGCGCGACGCACACCGACCACAACAGCAAGCTCTGTGAACAGGGCCATCAGGATCGCTTGTGCTCTGACTCGCCCGCCGCGCTCTCCGAGAACATCTCCAAGAGCGCGTGTGCTTTTCCCGTGATCTCCAACGTCAACCTCGTACACGCCAGCTCGGCTTGCAGCCTGGCGTTCTGCTTCACCAGCCGTTCAATCTCGATCTGGTCCGCTGTTCGTTTCGGACGGCGAGAAGCACTCACCCGACCAGTCTTACCCGCCGCCCGATCAGCCATCTGGCCGGCCTGCTGCGAACGCCACACCGAGATCTGATGCCGACCCAAGCTGTGGGCACGCAAGAACGAACCACGCTCACCGTTCTGCTTCGGCAACAGGTCATACTCGGCCACGACCCGTTCCTTGAACTCCTTGCTATGACGCCGGATACCCGGCCTCAACATAACTTGCTCACCATCATCTGAAGGCAACGTCATCACAACCAATCCTGTTCTGCCCCCCGGTCCTTATAACTGCATCGGGCACACGGGGTCGGATCAGCGCTGAGAAGGCGGCATCAACACGGGTACGAACGTTGTCGCGTCGACGAACAAGCCACCTGCTGACGCCACAACCACGCCTTGGCGTACCCGTGTCCACCACTACCCCTCGGCCAAAGCAGAGCAAACAGCTCGCGTTCGACCAACAACGCAACGATGTCACCCTCGGCATACGGGTCGTCAGGAGACGTCCGTTGGCGAACCCTCCCAGCCGCTGATCACTCCCTCGTCTCCACAGCAATCGCAACCCCAGGCAATCTCGCCGCTACTGCGCCGAAAGACCATGATGAACCCGTCGCACGGTCGGCGAAGTGGCATCAGGCGTCATCGGGCAGGTCGAGGTAATGACAGATCTGAGACCATCACGCCGTGCAACGTATCAAGTGAGCGCTTTCTCACCCGGCCAGCGAGCAGCGCTCGAACCGATTGAGCGCGATGGCCCATTTACAGGACCTTGCCAAACGATCCAGCCTTTCAGCGTTACCTCTCGATTGGAGGGCTCGATGCCCGCTCGTTTCGTTGCCCGTGCCGCAGCAGTGGCGGCAATTCTTGGTTCAGCGTTGGGCATCGGCCCGAGCCGCGCTTTCGCAGCAACCACCTTTACCTTCTCCAACGGAAACCTCTCCTGGGTCAACGAGCCGGGCACCCCGACGGTGCTCGGCTGCGTCGGCGGAAAGGTCAGCAACGGTGGCACGGCCATCGCCCCGCAGGTCTCGTGTGCCGCGGTGACGGCGATCACTGCGACCAGCAGCCCTGGTGGTGCCGCGATGTCCAACGTCGTCGACCTGCGCGGTGTCGGGGCGACGGGATTCCCGAATCTCTCCAACACCGATCTCGCAGGCAACTTCGAGGGGAGCGACACCATCTACGGCAGCTACATCGGCGATCGCATCTCAGGTCAAGGAACCGCCTACGGGCGGGGCGGCGGCGACAACATCGCCATCTTCGGTGGCACCGTCTGGGGCGGCGAAGGCAACGACGTCATTCAAGGATCGATGGGCCCCGATTCGCTCAACGGCGGCCCAGGCGATGACATTCTCTTTGGCGACTCAGACGGGGCATGGGAGAGCTGCCCCGGGGGAGACACCTACACCGGTGGATCTGGCAACGACCAAATCGGTGTGGTCGGCGGCGACGTCAGCGCATCAGGTGGCATCGGCAACGACACCTTTAAGGTCGAGGTCGATTGCCTCGGCGGCGTGCGCATCGATGGCAACGACGGCTCCGACACAGTCATCTCCGCCGCCTTCCGCCAGGCGTTCAACGGCGTACGCGTGGCCAACGGTACGGCGGGAACACGACCAACACCGGTACAGCCAACCCTGCCGATCTATCGCTACACCCGAGTCGAGCACATCCAGGTCTGGAACACCGCCTCGGTGGCCATCGTCATGCAAGCGGGCGTTGATTTTGTCGTCCAGCCGAGCGGCTACTCACTCACCAAGGTCGACATCTTCGTACCCGGTGGCGTGTGGACACTCGGAGATCATCGCGTCGACGCACCCGGCCTCGGACCTGTGACCTGGAGCGATTACGTCTTCGGACCCACCCAAGTGCGAGTCCGCCCCGCCTGACAAGGCGGGGCGGGGGCTCGACGCATCGCCGCATCAATCAATCGCCGCGGTCGTAGTTCTCCGCCCACGCATGGGTCAAGATCGCCCCCCGTGCCGCTGGCTCGGCGTGAATCGAGATCCGTGCAGTGTCGTTCAAGAAGTTGATCTCGTTGACGACAACCCCGACGATCGAACGCCCGGTGCGTGATTCCAGATCGGCAATCAGTTCGGGCGACCGATCGAACAAAGCGGAGCAATCGTCGGAGCAACCGAATTGCGTGGCTGCGCCGAGCCGAGTCCGGGGAGGCAACCGCTGTGGGCCATCTCCCCGGACGCGTGCTCAGCAATGTGCTACTTCAGTGAGTTGATGATCTGCTTGATGTTGTCGTTCGCCGCCAACGTGTCGAAGTCGCCTTCGATCGGCGAGATCGACACATAGTTCTCCGCTAGGGCGGTGCTGTCGGCATTGGCCACCGTCTCGGGATGGCGCGGGTTGACTGCGATCGCATACGTGCTCGACGCGCCAACTGCCGTCGGCAGGGCGCCGTTGTAGTTGATATCGATGAAACCCGTTCCCGTCACGGTCTCGCGCACTCCCAATGGGGCACCTCCATCTTCGACGATTGGATAGTTGACGTTCAATCCAACGCCCACCGGCAACAGTCGCCCGCCGCGGGCCCGATCCTGCATCGTCTCAACCAGCCGCACCACAAACCCTGCGGTCTCCACGAACGGGGTCGCCGGCGTTCCGGTGAAGCTGATCTCCGTGCTGACCGCAATCGCTGGAATCCCGTCGTTCAGGGCTGTGGTCGCGGCACCGACCGTGCCGGAGTGGATCGTTGCCGCAGCAATGTTCTGACCGGAATTGGTTCCCGAGATCACCAGATCTGGCGGGCTTGCCGCGAAGACCACCGACAGTCCGACCTCGGTGGCGTCAGCCGGAGTTCCGACCACCGAGTACTTGCGGTCGGCCTCGAGCTTGACGACCATCGGCCCACCGAAGGTGATGCGAGCGCCCGTGCCGCTTTGGTTGTTCACTGGCGCGACGATGATGACATCGTGACCGGCGGCGACAAGGCTGTCGTACACAGCGGTGATGCCAGGCGCATTCCAGCCGTCGTCGTTGGTCAGCAAGATGCGCAGCGGTGCCGCCGGTGCTTTGTTTTGGTCGGCCAACACCGAGCCTGATGTCAGTGCCGCCGCGATGAGCGCCCCGCCAACCGAAACGGCGCGCAAACGCCGCGATGCCAATACTTTCTTCATGAGATTCCCCAATCCCGCCCGGAACCGTTTCCGGCCGATGCGCAACTGTACTACTCGGTCCAATCCCGGCGCTCACTGAACGTGCACGATGTTTGTCGGCTCAAGTCGTCAATGACGTGTCGTCGGGATCGAACGAACTGTGGACCACAACCAGGTAGCCGTCGAGATCACGTAACGTCACTTCGTGATGGTGTGCCAGCGGATTCCATCCTGGCCCATGCACCACGGTCGCCCCAGCGGCCACCGCTCGCTGAACGGCGACGTCAAACTCCGCCCGGTCTCGCGTCTCGAACCACAACGACGAACCGTTGCCCACGACCTGCGTGGGATCGCCATAAAACCCGTGCTCGTCGGCATCCCAGCGATGCAGCTGCAGCACCAGATCCGATTCGAACGGCGCGGCGGCGAACAACATCTCGTAGGCGTCACCACCATGACCGCTCGTCAGCCCGAGCACATCCTGATACCAACGACTCGCAGCCTCGACGTCGCCAACCTGAATCATCGGATGAATTCGCAGCCCCATGGCCCCCGAGTCTAGGCAACCCCGCCGGAGCGACCAGAATGACCCCATGCATGAACTCGGTACCGTCGGGCTGTGGACCGCAGTCCTCGATTTCCTTCCCGCCGCCCAGATCCGCGACCTCGTTCAAGAACTCGAAGGCATTGGTTGGCCAACCCTGTGGCGCCCGGAAACCGTCGGGCGTGACGCCCTGGTCTCAGCGACCACCATGCTCGAGGCCACCACCGAGTTGGTCATCGCCACCGGCATCGCCCAGATCTACGCCCGCCACCCACAGACCATGCGCGCCGCCCAGCGCACGCTGCACGAATCATCGAACGGCCGCTTCCTGCTCGGTATCGGTGTCAGCCACGCCGTCGTCATCGAGGGCGTCCGCGGCATCCCCTATACCACCCCCTACTCCGACATGGTCGCCTACCTCAAGGCGATGTCGGAAGCGCCGTTCATGGCCCTCGCCGCCCCCGACGAGGCGCCGACGGTGATCGCCGCCCTCGGTCCGAAGATGCTGGCCCTCGCAGCCACCGCGGCCGACGGTGCTCATCCCTATTTCTCGCCAGTCGAACACACCGCCTTCGCCCGCGAGGTGATGGGCGGCGGACCGATTCTCGCCCCTGAACAAATGGTGGTGATCGATAGCGACCGCGAGCGCGGCACAGCCACGGCGCTCAAAACACTGAAGCGCTACCTCAGCTTGGCGAACTACACCAACAACCTCAAGCGTTTCGGCTTCACCGACGACGAGTTCGCCAACCCGTCGCCACGCCTGATCGACGCAGTCGTGGCCATCGGCGATGTCGACGCCGTCGTCGCTCGCATTCGCGCCCAACACGCCTCCGGGGCCAGCCACGTCGCCGTCCAGGTGCTCCACGAGGGAACCGCGCCACCCATGGAGCAGTGGCGTCTGCTCGCTGACGCCCTCGAACTGCGAGCTTGACCCCGCCGATTGACTACGGTGGCCTCATGTCACACATGTATGACCTGACCATGAACTCGATCACCGGCGAGGCGGTCGATCTCTCCACCTATCGCGGCACGGTCTGCCTGATCGTCAACGTCGCCAGCAATTGAGGCCTTACCGGCCAGTACGCAGGTCTGCGTACGCTTCACGCTGACAACGCCGATCGCGGCTTCACCGTCCTCGCTTTCCCGTGCAATCAGTTCGGCGCCCAAGAGCCCGGCACCGACGCCGAGATCCTCGACTTTGCCACTACCAAGTACGACGCCAACTTCCCGATGTTCTCCAAGATCGAGGTCAACGGTGACGGCGCCTGCGAGCTGTACCAGTGGCTGCGAGCAGAGCAACCAGGCGCCAAGGATGACGACGCGATCACCTGGAATTTCGAGAAATTCTTGCTCGATCGCGAGGGCAACGTGGTCGCTCGGTTTGGCCCGATGGAGTCGCCCGAGGATATTGCCCCAAAGCTCGACGCCTACCTCAATTGATTCTTTAGGCCCAAATTTTCAAGATGCGATCGACCACTTTCCGTAGTGAAATCAGCCATCGACGATAGCGCCGATCGCGATCTGGGGAAAAGATGACCACGCAAGGTGAGGTCTGAGACCCGCACGGAGATAACTTACAAGATCATCTTGCTGGCCTAGCGACAGCAGAATTGCTGCTCTATAGTCCCTTTTCGTTGCATTCCAGCGGTGAGGGGATTCATTAGATGAGTCAAGAGTGGATTTTGGACGACCCAAGTGTCGACGATGTCGCAAATGCGAGCTTCCAGCTCGTGCGCAAGGGGTTCGATCCCTTCGAGGTGCAAGCGTTCGCCCGAGCAGCTGGTGCCGAGCTCGAGCGCCTGAAGGGCGACAACGAGCGCCTGCGCTCCGCCCTCGCCGATGCCGAAGGTCGCATCGCCACTGGGCTCGACGAAGACACCATCGCCAGCTACCTCGGCGAGGAAACTACACGACTGCTCGCCGCCGCCCGTGAAACCTCGCAGGCGATCGTCCATCGTGCCGATGTCAAGGCCAAAGAGACGCTCGATACCGCCAACGAAGAGGCGCTGCGCGTCCGTTCCGAGGCCGCCAGCGAAGTCGCCCTCGAACGCCGCTCCGCCGCAGACGAGTCGCGTCGCTTGCTGACCGACGCCAAGATGCACCGACGCAAGATGTTGATCGACCTCGGCCAGCGCCGCGACGCCGCGTGTGCACAGCTCGGTGAGCTGCTCAAAGGTCGTGACATTCTCGTCGAGTCGTTGGCCTCGATCTCCAACACCGCCGCCGATCTGATCGCCCGCCTCGACTCGATCTCGGCCTCACCGGCCGACTTTCCGAACCTAGACCCGGAGATCGACAGCGACGGCAGCGACCTCGATCCGATGGCCGTTCTGCACATCAGTCGTGAGTCCAACGGGCGCAGCGGCCGCCGCGACAGCGCCTTGGGTGCCCAGCCCAACCAGAACCAGGCACCACTCGTCGATTCCGGTTCGGAGCCGATTCTCGCTCTGTAACCCCGCATGGCCGAGGGGGTGTCGCGCCTATTGGATGCGCGGCACCTTCCCGGTGAGGCGCTCATCGAGCACCTTTGCCGCCCCGCCGAGATTAGCCAGCGCGCCACGACGTCCGGTCACCGCCAACATCAGATCGATCGCCGGACCGTGAATCAACTGTCCCCGTCCCCATGATCCATCGCCGTCGGTGGCCTGAAACATCAGCCCATGGATGGTTCGCCGCGAGGTAAAGAACGAGGCTCGCCCGCTGACGATGAAGGTCATCGCCGCAGCCACGCTGTCGAATGGTGCCTGCGTCGGTAGCCCGAGCGGACGGCGGATGTCTTCGGCGTGAATGATCACATCGGCCAACGGAGATCTCGGCATCGTCGGCGGATGCTTGAGGTTGTCGGCATTGGCCCGCAGTTGGGCGGTGATCTCGCCGATCGGCCTGGCCGCTAGCTCGACGTTGACCTGGCGAACGGCAGCGTGGAACCTGAATCGATTGCCTGCGAGGTGCTTGAGGATTGCGGTATTGCTGACGTTGAACAGCGTTGTCAGGTGCGCGGCGACATCCTTGACACTCCAGCCGGAGCACCACGAGGCCGTTGCCAGCTGCTCCGGGGTCAACGAATCGAGCGTGTCGGCGAGCCCGAGACGTTGCTCGGCCAAGGCGCCAGCGAGATCGAAACTGCTCATCAGCGAACCGCCGAGCGGTGTTTGACGGCCGACGTTGGAGCGAAGCGCACCGTCGAGCCGACCACCGATGCGGTGCCATCGACGATCAGGCTCATCGCCTCGGGAGTGGCCGGCGGCCACAATAACGTGCAGTCCGGGCGAGCAGTGACGTTGGCGGCGGTGCCACCACCGACGTCAAAGCACAAGGTGCGGTCTGAAGCTTCGGGGGCAAAGCTCGGTGCAACGGCCAACACGCGGGCCTGTCCGGCATCGCTGACCGTCAGCAAATAACACCAGCCCATCTGGGACTCGACAACACCGGCCAGATCATCGATCGGCACTTGAATGCTCATCCCCCAAAACTACTCGGCGCGCAGCAACTCAGCTCAGCTTGATGTGGCCGCAGCCGACTCACCGACGAGCGCCGGCGGGACGTTGTCGGGCGTGCCTTGGGTGAGGTCGTAGCGGTCGAGCACCTCGCTGCCGGCGCAACCGCCGCCGTCGGTTCCCGATGCTTGCGTGAGGCTGCCTTCAAGCGTCGGTGACGCCCCGGAGAACAGGCCCCACGGGCTTTCACAACCTGGCACGACCCAGACGTGATTCATCCACCCGCCGGTACCGCCACTCTTCACCCCACCGCGCGCTGCGCACTCCTCGGCGGTAGTCGCCGAGTCGCCGACCACACCAGCACCCGGGGCGACGCACAGACCGACGTGCCGGTGGAAGTGATCGTTGGGGCCGGTGAAGCCTTGGGTTGGTTCAAAGTCGCTGTCGTGGATCATGTAATACGACACCCCGACCATGCTGGCGTTGGCATCGTCGCCGTCGTACAGCAGCATCTCCGGCTCGTCGATATTGAATTCGCCATCGACATAGCCAAAGTTCATGTAGTGGGCGGCGATGCCCGGCACGTAACCGGTGACACGGCGCCAACCGCCAGCGACCGCATCGGCGGCGGTTGGGTACTTCATGGCCACTGCCTTGGTGCGAGCCAACTCGCTGGCCAACTGATCACACTCGGCCTGGTCGGTCATCGCCGTCCACGCCTGGGGCCCGAGGTGGCCGCCGTGACCGCCGTTGTCGTCCGGCGCCGCGGCGCTCGCCGTATGAGCCGTGGCCGCAAAGGTCGGCAACCAATTGATGAACGAGTCGTACGTCTCATCGCTGACTTCACCAAGCTTGCGCACCATCTGTGCGTCGCGAGATTCGGCACCGCCCGGTTGCGTGGCCAGGCGGATCAACTCGTCGAGATCGGCGGAACCGTCGAACGGCTGGGCTGCGCCGCCGTTGACCACGTGGGTTTCCTCCCAGAAGGCAACGGTGTTCAAACCGAGGTCGCAGCGCTGAGCGAGTTCGGAGGCGGGCACCGCGGCGACGGTTGTCGTGCCGTGATGATCGGCAGCCGGTGGGGCAGCATCGGTGGTCGAATTGTCGGCGGCGGCAAGCGTTTGGGCACCATCGGCAACGACGGTGGAGCCGTCAGCGGCAACGGCGTGGTGATCGTCGCCCGCTGCGACGGTGGCATCGTCGGCGGCGACCGTTTCATGATCGCTGTGCGCCGCAGTGGCATGGTCGCGCGCCGAGGGCGAGACCAGGGTGGCAGTCGCACCAACCAGGGCCAGGGCACCGACGAAACCCGAGACCGTCTGCCACACCGGGCCTGTCGGGCCGCGGTGCTCGCGGGCGCGCACCAGGCTGAGCGCGCCGAGCACGACGACACCCTCGGCAACGGTGGCAAACACGTCGACCGAACCGACCGATTCCGACTGGCCCGCATGAGCGCCGACGGGCAGTCCAGCGGTTCGACTGACGATCCAGATGGCGATCATGCCCAGGTGCGCTGCGGCCCCGGCGAGCAGCAGCTTGGCGCTCGGGCGAAAGATCACGGCGATGGCGAAGATGACGCCGACCCATGCCGCAATTCCGAATCCGACCGCCTGCGCTGTCGAGCTGCCAGCGTGACTGGGAATCATCCCAAAATGCACCGCCGCCGCCGCACCGCTTGCCGCTGCGATGATGATCCGCAGCGGGGAAACTCCATTGTCTTCGCCCATGGCAGCAAAACTAGCGCTTTTGTCAGTCGATGTGACCGCGAACACACCGCATCCAGCAATCGAGCGCCACCAGCTAATTCCCGAGTGGATTGGTCGGGATTTGCGGCATACTGCCAGCACCTGGAAATTCCGCAACCAATTCCGCAACAACAGGAGCCGCACCATCATGACTGTTCGCCTCGGCGATATCGCCCCCAACTTCGACGCCCCTACCACCCAGGGCGACATCAATTTCCACGAGTGGCTCGGTGACAGCTGGGGTGTGCTCTTTAGCCACCCGAAGGACTTCACCCCGGTGTGCACCACCGAGTTGGGCTACGTCGCCCGCATCAAGCCAGAGTTCGACAAGCGCAATGTCAAGGTCATCGGCCTCAGCGTCGACAGCGTCGAGAGCCACCTGCAATGGGAAGGCGACATCGGCGAAACCCAGGGCACGCCGGTCAACTTCCCGATGATCGGCGACGTCGACCGCAAGGTTGCCGACCTCTACGACATGATCCACCCCAACGCCAACGACACCCTGACCGTTCGCTCCGTGTTCGTCATCGGACCGGACAAGAAGGTCAAGCTGCAGATCACCTACCCGGCGTCGACCGGGCGCAACTTCACCGAGATCCTGCGGGTCATCGATTCGCTGCAACTCACCGCCCAGTACAAGGTGGCGACCCCGGCCAACTGGACCGATGGCGACGATGTGATCATCGGTTCAGCGGTCAGTAACGACGAGGCCGCCGAGCTATTCCCCGGTGGCTGGACGACGGTCAAGCCCTACCTGCGAGTGTTGCCCCAACCCAACAAATAGCCGGGCCGTGAGCTAGAGCGATGTTGACGGTGGTTGGCTGTTCTCGCCGATCGCCGTCAACATCACTGCCCAGCCATCGGGCAACTCGCCGGCACCCAAGGCCCCAGAGGCCACATCCGGGGTCTCGCCGAGCAGCCGTCGAGCGGCGTCCAGAACCAGTGCCTGGGCAATGACGTCGCCAACCCCGACGGCCAACGAGGCGGCGTCGTCCAGCCAGCGACGGGCACTGTCGCTGTCGCCCAAGGCCGTCGCCGCCCCAGCGGCACCGACTGCAGCAAACACCGCATCGAGGTAGGTACGGCCTTGGGACTCCATCGCCTGTTCGGCGATCGACAGCGCGGCGGCGGGTTTGCCGAGCATCGTTGCCGTCAAGGCGCCAACCGACAGCGCAAAGGGGTGATCGACGTACTCCGCCGAGAGCTGATCGAGCTCGCTCTGCGCCCGATCGGCATCGCCGATCTGCAACAGCGAGGCAGCGCGTATCACCCGAGACTCGTCGGCGTCCTTGCCCGCTGCCAGGTTTTGCTCGACCGCATCGGTGGCCAGGCTGACCGCCCGATCACCGAGCCCCGCATGCATGGCGATACCCGCTGCCGCTTGCGCGTGATATGCCGACGTGCTCATCTGCGCTTGAATGCCGGCGAGCGACTCCAATGTGCGCAGCGCGTTGCCCATCCCCAAGGCCACCTGCGTCCGACCGAGAATCGCCAGCGCCTGCGCCGAACCGTAGCTGTCACGCAGATTGCGGAACTTCTCGCGAGCATGGTCGGCGAGATCGAACGCCTCCTGCAGATGCCCGGTCCACAGCTTCAGCGCCGCTGAAAGTGCGGTCATCATTGCCTCGGCCCAATCGTCGCCGCGCTCTTTTGCTTCACGCAGCACCAACGTCGCCAGTTGCTCGGCCTCGGTGAAGCGCCGTTCGTAGAACTGCACATAGGCCAGCAGGCCGAATGCCCAGCCGACCCCGGCGCGGTCACCGAGGTCATGCAAGGTGTCGGCGGCGCGATGGAGGTGCTCCTCGGCGTCTTTCAGGTTGCCGGCGAGAAAGGCCATCCACGCCCGGTGTTGCTCGATCCAACCGAGGCCGCGCCGATCGTTGTTGCGGGTATAGATCGCCTCCGCCTCGCCAAGATGCCAGCGGGCGTCATCCATCGACCCACCGAACAACTCCAGGAAACCCCTGGCCCGCAGCGCGTCGGCCAGGTCGCTGTCGTTGCCGAGCATGCGATACAACTCGACCGCCCGGCCCAACTCGCTGCGCGCCGCCGGCAGTTCCCCGCGGGTCTGGAAGATGACGCCCAACTGGCGGCGGGCACCGGCTTCGGCGCCGCGGTCGTTGCGCACCAACGCGTCGGCGAGGATCGCATCGGCCTCGGATCTGGCGCGCTCACCCTGGCGCATGTCGATCAGCGCCGACACCCGCCGCAACCCGAGACGAGATTTGCGTCCTGGATTGGCGGTATCGAAACTGGCATCGCAGAGCTCGATGGCCCGCGTCGTCAGGCGCACCACCTGGCGCAGGGTGCCGTGCTCGATTGCTCGCTGCGCGGCGGCGTCGAGAGCCTCGATAGCGTCGCGGCGAATCGATGGTGGCACACCGTTGAGCGGGCCGATTTCATTGACCAACTCGGCCGCCGTGGCCAGGTGGTGGGCGACATCGTCGGGGTTGAACTGCTTGCCTTGCAACGCTTGGGCGGTCGCCGCGTGACGTGCCGCGCGGACCTTTTTGGTCAACGTCTGATAGGCCACATCGCGCACCGAGTGCGACTTGAAACGCCACCGTTTGTCGTCGACCCCGAGCAGACCTGAATCGGCGAGGCCGCGCAAGGTTGTCGAACTGAACGGCAACTCCAACCACTCGCTCATCCGGTGCAACGCATCGATCTGGCCGGATGGACCAAGCACCGCGGCATTGTCGAGCAACAACCGCTGGTCCGGGGGCAATTGATCGAGCCGGGCGGCGACGACGGCACGCAACGACTCCGGCAGGTCGGTGACCACCCCGCCATCAGCGACCAGCGAGGCCAGCTCTTCAAGGAACAGTGGGTTACCACCGGAACGTTCGAAGATCGTGCGCACCGTGTCGTCGTCGACATCAGCACCGATCACCGAGCGGGTCAGCTCGGCGGCGGCCTTGGGACCGAGCGGGCCGAGGGGCACCCGCACCACGGCGGCGTTGCCGGTGTGACGAGGCCAGCCGAGATCTGGATCGGGCCGGCTTGTGGTGACCAGCACAAAGGGTCGCCGGGCCAGGCTGACCAGCAGCTGTTCGCAAAGGGCCATCACCGCCGGATCGGCCCAGTGCACATCGCGGATCGAGAGCACCAACGGTTGCTCTCGGAGCCGGTGATCGAACTCGGTGATGATCAGTTTCGTCAGCTCGTCGCGCGCCGCGCCAGGATCGACATCGTCGAACGTCGATGGGTACCCAAGGAGATGGAGCCAGGTGTTGCCGACCGCCTCGACGGCGGCCGGATCGGGATCGGCGCCGAGGTGCAAGGTCTGTTGGCGAGCCACGTCGAGCACGGTTTCAATCGGCGTCTGGTGATCGAGGCCAAAGCGGTTGAAAAACGCCGAAGCGAACGGCCACCAGATGTTGTTTTCGCCATACGGCACCGCCGAACCTTCCAGCAGCACGATCGATTCACGCTTCTTCAAGGCCAACATCAGCTCGTCGACGAGGCGACTCTTGCCAACGCCGCCCTCGCCTTCGATAGCGATCAACGCCGCCTGCGAGTTGATCAAGGAAAACTCGAAGGTGGCCATCGCCAAGGCCAGTTCCGTGCTGCGACCGAACATGGCGGTGCGCCCGCGCCGGCGCGAACCTGGCAACGACGACGCGCCGACAGCCAGCCACGCCCGAACCGTGGCGTCGCGCCCGCGAGCCTCCAGGTCGCCGCGCTCCTCATAGGTGATCGTCGAGGCCGACAGCTCATGGGTTGTCTGGCCGACGAGCACGCCGCCGGGAGGAGCCAGCGATTGCAGCCGCGACGCGGTGTTGACCACGTCGCCCATTGCCGTGTGATCGGTGCCCGCAACGGTTCCGACGAGAGCGACGCCGGTGTTGATCCCGATGCGCAATTGCAGCTTGTTTTCCAGGGCGCGCACCCGCGGCCGGGCAGCGAACTGAGCCAACGTTTCATGCATCCGCAGCGCGGCACGAACCGCCCGTTCAGCGTCGTCCTCGTGGGCGACGGGGACACCGAAAAGAGCGACGATGGCGTCGCCGAGCAGTTTGTCGACCGTGCCACCAAAGGCGGCGATGTCTTCGACCAACTGCGCGAAACAGCCGTCCACCAGGCGCTTGACCTGCTCGGGATCGAGGTGCTCAGCCAGCGAGGTGAATCCGACGAGATCGGCAAAGAGCACCGTGATCACCCGGCGCTCCTCGGCCGCTGGTGCCGTCAACGACGATCCACAGGCCGGGCAAAAGCGTGAGCCGGGAGCGACCGGATTAGCGCAGGACGGACACGGACTCACGGCCAGATCGTACTGCGGGTGACGTCCACGCCAACGGTGAGTTGTTGTTCCCCCGGCGGGCCGAAGGTGACACCGCGCACCGGGGCGACGTCGGCATAGTCGCGACCCCAGGCGATGGTCACGTGTCGGTCGGGGAGCAACGCATTGTTCGTCGGATCGGCGTCGACCCAACCGAAGCCCGGCAGATAGAGCGCAAGCCAGGCGTGAGAAGCGTCGCTGCCGATCAGCTTTTCGGTGCCGGGTGGCGGCTCGGTTTCGATGTAGCCGCTGATGTAACGAGCCGCGAGGCCGAGCGAGCGCAGCGCACCGATGCCGATATGGGCGAAATCCTGGCACACGCCGCGACGCAGGCGCAGAACCTCAGCCATCGGCGTCGAGACATCCGTGGACAACGGATCGAAGGCGAATCCTTCGAAGATCCTCCTGGTCAGATCGCTGAGCCCGGCGATGATGCCGCCACCATCGGGGAACGAGGGCTGGACGAAGTCGCGCAGCCCATCGCTGGTGATCACATGGCGAGAATCGAGTGTGCACCAGCGGGCCTGGAGGCCCTCGTCGGTGGTGTCCTGGTGCAGCAACCGGCGGGCTTCACGCCAGTCGAGGTCGTCGCCAAGCGGCGGACCGTCACCGATCTCGACCATGCTCTCGGCGACGATCTCAAAGGATTGGTGCGGTGTTTCGACGCTGATCGACGTGGCCACGTTGCCAAAAATGTCGATCCAGGTGTGTTGCACGGCGACCGTCGGTTGGCAACTGATCACCGACTCGATCACCCGCTGCCGAGGCGTCGCCCGGGGCACGAGGTGGACCACCATTTGGCTGGAGACCATCGAGTGGCCGTAGCGATAGCCGGTGGCGTGACGAACCTTGAATCCTGTCATCCGGGCACTCCAGTGACCGGCTGGCTGACCGCCGCGCTGGTGAACCACGTCGAGATCAGTTCATCTTGCAGCGTCATCAGGTGATGATCGACGCGCCGCATCATCGCCGGGACGCCGCCGTCGCTGAGCGCGCTCGGCGACGAATGGTGGATCATCGCGGCGACGATCTCGGCACACCGTTCGATACCCGGGCGTGCCGGCAAGGTAGACAAACCCTCGCGAATCGCCCGCAGTTGGAAGTTCAGCGAACGCGGATTCGTCGGTTCGAACAACAACAGCGAGTACATCGACATGACGTCGACGTCGGTGCGATACCGGCGGCGATAGTTGACCAGACTTTCGTTGGTCGCCAGCGCCACCTCGCCGAGCGGCCCGCCGACCGCGGTGCCCACGGGTGCCGCGAACGCCGACATCAAGCCTTGCAGGAGCAGATCGAGCGCGCTCCCATCGCCGCCCGAGGTCGAGGAATTGCCACCCCGGTCCGCGCACCATGCTCTCTTGGGCCAGCCCGCTCAACGCGGCCAGCGAGACCAGGATGCGCTCGAGCGTCTCCGGCCGCGCTGCACTCACCGAGCTCAGCGCGTTGCGTTCCCGTTCCAGCGCAGCGAACACCGCCCAGGTGGTGTTGGAGAGAAACTCACGGACACCGATGGCCCCACCGAGAAGATGGCGCAGCGAATCGTCGAGCCCCCCGGCTTGCCCACTGAGAGCACGGTCGAAGGTGGCCGAAAGGGCCGGATCGGCGTCGAACGAGGCACCACCGCTGAGTGCGGTGACAAATGCGGCGGCGCGATGCGCCCACTCGCCGCCGTCGAACTCGACCAGCCAAGGATCCTGATCGGCGGCGGCCTGCGTCACCTGCACGGCACGCGCCGTGAACTCGCAACGTTCGGCGTTGCGTCCCATCCAGAAGAGCGCCTCGCCAGCGCGGCTCGGGAGCGATTCACGCAGGTCGATCGGGCTGGTGATCACCAGACTCCGACGCCGATCGGCGACGCTCGCCGGGACGACAACATCCTGCACCACCATCGCCTCACCCGGTACCACGACGTGCGCCGATCCACCCGGCATCACCGTCACGGTGCGTCCGTCGAAGACGGCGTGGAGATGCAACGTGGCGCGGCCATCGACGATCTCGCCGGCGCGATTGGTCACCGGGCTGAGCACCTCGCCAGGGGCTCCGTCGGCGATTGCCGCGAGCAACAATGGGCTTCCGAGCAAACGTTGGCAGGCGGCATCGAGATGTGGGCGCAACACCAGGCTCGCCGAGGCCCCCGAACCAAGGCTGTTGCTGACACCGACCGTTCCCGTGCGCGCCGCGCTCAATAAACCGGCGATACCAAGCCCGTACGGCGACGTTTCCAGGGCGTCGCTCGATTGCGAAGCGACGCCGCGCACGACGACAGTGATCGGCTCAAGTCCACCGATAGCGCGCAGCCACAGCCGAGAATCGCGCACTGTCAGGTCGCCGGGGGTCACCAGGTTGTAGCCCAACTGGGTGGCGAGGTAAGCGAACTCCACATATCCGGGAGCGTTGTTTGGCGGCGCCAGCATGACGACGCGCGCCTCGGCGCTACGACCGGGGGCGAGACGCCCGAGCGCGGCGCGATAGGCGTCAAAGAAACGACCGAGCGGCGCGACGGACGGTCCGTAGGAATCGGGAAATACCCGTGAGAGCACCGAGCGGGTCAACAGCGCCTGACCAGCGCCGACCGGGGCATCGGTGTGCTCAGCGGTCACCCGCCAGCGCCCATCGATGCCTTGCACGAGTTCGCAGGAATAGCGCGTCAAGCGTTGCACAGGGTGTTGCCAGCCATAGGCGGCCGGTTCGAACTCTGTGCCACCGCGCACTGCCTCGACCGGCAACACGCCGCCGGTCAGAAGTGAGTCGGGGCCGTAGATGTCGCCAAGAATGGCCTCGTGAAGGCGCACCCGCTGCTCGACGCCAGCCTTGAGTACACGCCATTCGTCGAGGTCGAACGACCTCGGCAACGCATCGATGCAATGCTCGATATCGGTGTGTCCAACGCTGCCGAGATGAGCCGCGCTCGCTGCTTGCAACAGCCGCTCGGCGACGCGACGGGCACGGATCATCGCCGCAACGTCCCCAGCAGCAACACGCTGGAGACGGCGTTCGACCGTGATCTCAGCGGGGACGTCGGTGGTGCTCATCGTCTCTAGCTTGACGGAATCGCGGGCGACAACGCGCGTTTTGCGGTCAATTTCGCACCGGGAAGTACGCGGTACTGGCAGCCGTATGAATCGCCGCGATGTGGATCTGCAACTCGTCGGCGACGATGTGCAAGCGCTCCGAGGTGAGATCCTCGACGGCGATCTGCTGGGTGTAGCCACGCGCCGCGCCGGCCGCCGCCGCTACCTGCGGTGCAACGGGAAGCATCGACACGCAGGCCTCGATCTCGTCAAGGCAATGGGCGACGGCGCGGGGAAAGGAACGGTCGGTGAGACAGAACTTGACCACCGCTGGCCCGTCGATCGAGGTCCGCTGCGAGCGGCGAAACATCTGGAACGCCGAAAGCTGCTTGAGCACACCGGCCCATTGCAGATTGTCGTAATCGGTCGCCGACCCGAGCAGGGTGGCCGCCGCCGTGTCCAACACCCTGGTTGTCATGTCCGAGCGCTCGACATTACGTCCGAGCCGCATGATCGAATAGGCCTCGTCGCGGCTCATCGTCCCCGACAAGGCCCCGACGAGACGCTGACATTCACCGATGACGTGCGACAAGAACTTCGGTCTCGTTGAACGCAGCACACCTTCTTGATGGCGAGCTGAGGTAAACAGGTGCAGGTCGTTGACGATCTGCCAGACGTCGCGAGGGATCACTTCGCGCGAGGTGCGCAAGTTCTCGCGGGCCTGGGCGACGCACATCAGGATGCTGCCAAAGTTGGAGCGATCATCGATCAGGAACGACACGATCTCGCGTTCGCTGGCCCCGGCGCCTCCCTCGGCGAAGGCCTCGGCGGCTCCGGTGATCGCCAGCAAGGGATCCCAACGCAGCGGCACCGAGGTCGGTAAATCGACCAACAAATCGGTGTGGCGCAAAACGATGCGCGCCGTGTCTTCGGCTCGCTCGAGATAGCGCGCCGACCAGTACAGGTTCTCGGCAACACGCGACAGCAGCACCTCAGTCCTGCACGATCCAGGTGTCTTTGCTGCCGCCGCCCTGCGACGAATTGACTACCAGCGACCCTTGCGGCAAGGCCACTCGGGTCAATCCCCCGGCAGTCACGTACTGACTACGACCAGAAAGGATGAACGGCCGCAGGTCGACGTGGCGCGGTTGGAGCTCGCCATCGCATAACGTCGGCGCCGTCGACAGGGCCAGAATCGGCTGGGCCACCCAGTTGCGTGGATCGGCGAGCACCTCCTCCCTGGCGGCATCAAGTTGCTCGGCGGTTGCCCGATTGCCGATGACGATGCCGTAGCCGCCGCTCTCGTTGGCCGGTTTGAGCACCAGCGACGCCAGGTTGTCGAGCACGTACTGGCGCTCGTCGGCATACAAGCATCGATAGGTGGGCACGTTGGCGATCAGCGGTTCCTCGCCGAGGTAGTAGCGAATCAGATCCGGCACCCAGGCGTAGACCACCTTGTCGTCGGCGACGCCGGCACCCGGGGCGTTGGCGATCGCCACGTTGCCGGCCTTCCAGGCACGAATCAGGCCGGGCACGCCCAGCGTCGAGTCGGGGCGGAACACCTCGGGATCGAGAAAGGCGTCGTCGATCCGCCGATAGATGACGTCGACGCGCACTGAACCGGCGATCGTACGCATGTGGACGACGTCGTTGTCATCGACGTACAGGTCGCGGCCCTCGACCAACTCGACGCCCATCCGTTGCGCCAAGAAGCTGTGTTCGAAATAGGCGCTGTTGAAGATGCCGGGGGTGAGCACAACGATGACCGTCTGATCCGCCTCGCTCGTGGCTCGCGGCGACAAGGAGCGCAGCAGTTCGTAAAGCCCGTCGACGTAGCCATCGACCGGCTCGATGCTCTGATTGCGGAACAGGTCGGCGAACACACGCTTGGACACCAGCCGGTTTTCAAGCATGTAGCTCACCCCCGATGGCACCCGGAGGTTGTCTTCCAGCACGTACATGGTGCCGTCGGCGTCGCGCACGAGGTCGCTGCCGCAGATGTGGGCCCATGCGCCGAACGTCGGTCGCACGCCGACACATTGCGGGCGGAAATTGACGGAGTCGGCGAGCAGTTCCGCAGGGAACACCCCGTCGGCGATCACTTGTTGCTCGTTGTACAGGTCGTCGATGAACATGTTCAGCGCTTGCAGACGTTGCTTCAGGCCAGCCTCGACGCCGCGCCACTCCGACGCCGCGATCACCCGCGGCACGATGTCGAAGGGCCAGGCCCGGTCGATGTTTTGACCATCGTCATAGACCGTGAAGGTGATGCCCATGGCCAGGATTTCCAGGTCGGCGAGCACCTGGCGCTCGACCAACTCGATATCGCCGAGCCCTCGCAACTGCTCAAACAAGGCTTTGGCGATAGGGCGCGGCTCGGTGTCGCCGATCAGCAATTCATCCCATAACGAGTGTGGTGCAAGCAATCTGGCCAAAGTCACGCTCCGAGCCTGCCGAGACAGAGTGTCCCGGCAATGTCGCCGATGTTACCGCTGTGTGAATCAGGCATTTTCAGCCCGTGCTGCGCCCCCGAGATCGTCCTCAGGGTGGACGCCCGATCAGCCTTGCGACGGACGACGCACCGCGCCGGAATCGGTAGCGTGACCGTTGTGACCCGCCCCCGCCCCGTGACTTGGCTGCGTGCCCACCCGCGCATCGCCGATGGCGGGTTGGCCGCATTCATCACCATCATTTCGCTCGTCGCCCACTTCGCTAAATGGAGCGAAGTCGACGAACCAGTCGATCCCAGCGCCATGGGCGCGCTGCTAACACTGGTGGCCACGGTGCCCGTGTACTTCCGTCGTAGCCACCCTGTCGCAGTGCTGGCGACCGTCACCGTTGCCCAGGCGTTGTGTGAGTTACTCGACGTTCAGGGGCCCGGATGGAGCGGCGTGATGATTGCCGTCTATTCGCTCGGGGTCTACAGCGCCGGGCCGAGAAGAACTCAGGTGGCCGGGGCTTTCGCTGCGGTCATCGGCTTGTTCTTGCTGCTCGGGTTCATTCGTGACGAACTGCCGGTCGGCGGCTTGATCAGCAGTGCCATCCTGCTCACCGGCGTTTATCTGCTGGGCGACAACATGCAAAGCCGCCGCCGGAATCTCGCCCACCTCGCCGAGCGGGCCGAACGGGCCGAACGCGAGCGCGACCTCGAAGGTCGCCAGCGAACGCTCGATGAGCGAGCCCGCATCGCCCGCGAACTGCACGATGTCGTCGCCCACTCCGTGAGCCTGATGGTCATCCAAGCCGGCGCGGCGCGGCGCTCCATCGACAGCGCACCGCAACGGGCGCAAGAGACGCTCGTCGACCTCGAGGCGACCGGGCGCCAAGCGATGGACGAGCTGCGACGCATCCTCGGGGTGATGCGCTCCGAGACCGATCGCGAAGAGTTGGCGCCGCAACCGTCGCTCGGCGACATCGAACGCCTGGCGCAGAGCGATCCAACGATGCGCGTCAACTTCCATCTCAGCGGCGAGCCGGCCAGCGCAGTACCGCCGACCGTTGGGCTGTCGCTGTATCGCGTCGTCCAGGAAGCCCTGACCAACGTCCGCAAGCACGGCGGGCCGTCGCCGCGGGTCGACGTTCATGTGACGTATGGCCACGACAGCGTCAGCGTGCAGATTCGAGATAACGGCCGGGGCGCGGCGACGGCACCAGGATCGGGGCAAGGTCTCGTCGGCATGCGCGAACGAATGGGCTTGTGCGCCGGCGAGGTGACCGCTGGGCCGCAGCCCGGCGGGGGTTGGCAGGTGCGGGCCTGCGCTCCACTGCGGGCCGCCGATGAGTCGCCTTTCGGCGCAGCGACGAACGAGATCTCGGCATGATCCGCGTGCTGATCGTCGACGACCAGCAGATGGTCCGTGTCGGATTCCGCATGATCCTGGAAACCGATGCCGAGATCACCGTCGTGGGAGAGGCCAGCGATGGCATCGAAGCCATCGAGGTTGCCGCCCGCTGCGCTCCCGACGTCGTCCTGATGGATGTTCGAATGCCGCGCATGGACGGTATCGAGGCAGCGACCCGCCTGTTGTCGTCGCGGGTCGAACCAGAGGGTCGCCCTCGGGTGCTGATGCTGACCACCTTCGATCTCGACGACTATGTCTACGCCGCGCTGCGCGCCGGTGTGAGCGGTTTCATGCTCAAGGACGCCCCGGCGGAACAACTGATCGACGCAATCCGCGTCGTCGATGGCGGCGATGCCCTGCTCGCCCCGTCGGTCACCCGGCGCCTGATCGACGAGGTCAGCCGCCAACCGCCACGAACGGGTCTCGACATGGCCCCCGGTTTCGACCAGCTCACCGAACGTGAGACCGAGGTCTTGCGCCTCGTCGCCAAGGGGCAATCCAACGCCGAGATCGCCGATGCGCTGTATCTCGGCGAGGCCACGGTGAAAACCCATGTCGGGCGTCTGCTCGCCAAGCTCAACCTCCGCGACCGGGTGCAAGCCGTGGTCCTGGCCTACGAAACCGGGCTGATCACGCCCGGCGAATCCTCCTAACCCACGTCCTTCTCACCCCCAAGTTTGCAGTCCCCAAAGGAAACACATGACCACCGCAACACCCGCCCACACCGCGACGGCCGCCGCCGGAGCGATCGACGCGACCAAGATCTATGGCTCCGGCGAAAGTGAAGTTCGCGCCCTCGACGGCGTCACGGTCAGCTTTGAAGCTGGCAAGTTCACCGCCATCATGGGCCCGTCCGGATCGGGCAAGAGCACGCTGATGCACTCCCTCGCCGGTCTCGACACCTTGACCAGCGGGGCGGTGTTCATCGGCGACACCTATCTCGCCGAACTCAACGACAAGGCGCTCACCGAGCTGCGCCGCAAGGAGGTCGGGTTCATCTTTCAGGCCTACAACCTGCTGCCGACGCTGACGGCTGATGAGAACATTCGCCTTCCCTTGCTCCTTGGTGGGACCAAGGGCGACGAGGCCTGGATCCAGCGGGTGATCACCACCGTCGGCTTAGCCGATCGCCTCAAGCATCGGCCAAGTGAGCTATCCGGTGGTCAGCAACAGCGTGTCGCGGTTGCCAGGGCCTTGGCCAGCCAACCGACGATCATCTTCGCCGACGAACCGACCGGCAACCTCGACAGCCGCACCGGTGCTGAGATCCTGGCCTTCATGCGCCTTGCGGTCAACGAACTGCAGCAGACGATCGTCATGGTCACCCACGATCCGGGAGCGGCGAGCTACGCCGACCGCGTCGTCTTCCTGGCCGACGGCAAGGTCGTCGACGAGATGGATGCACCGACGGCTGAGCGCGTGCTCGACCGCATGAAGCGCTTCGGGGAATGAGCCTGCGATGTTAAAAATGGCTCTCAAAAACACGGTCGCCCGCAAGGGACGACTGCTCCTCACCGCGCTGGCAGTGATCGCCGGATGCGCCTTTCTCAGCGGCGTGTTCGTCTTCAGCGACACGATCACTGGCAGTTTCAACCGACTCTTCTCCAACGCCTTCAATAAGACCGACGCCTTTGTGCGCTCGGAAAAGGTGATCGAAGGCGACTTCGGCCAGGAAATCCGCGCCCGCATCCCCGACTCGATCCTCGCCGACGTCGAAGCCATCCCTGGCGTCGCCGATGTTTTTCCCTACGTCGAGGGATTCGCCCGAATCTCCAACGCCGAAGGCAAAGAGATCGGCATCGACGGCCCGCCGAAATTTGGTGGCGTGTACAACGAAAGCGCCGTCAGCCCGATGTCGCCGTGGGACCTCGACTCCGGTCGCGCTGTCGCCGCCGACAATGAGGTAGCGATCGACAAACGCTCCGCCAAAGAAGGCGACATCGAACTCGGCGAGCAGGTAACGATCACCTCGGCAACGGGCGCACGCCAGTTCAGCGTCGTTGGCATCGTCACCTTCTCAGGCTCTGACTCCGCCGGCGGCGTGACCCAGGCGATGTTCACCCTGAAAACCGTCCAGGAGTTTGTCACCGGCGAGGTCGGCCAAATCGATGCCGTCATTGTCGGCGGCGACGGCTCACTCGATGAGGCTGCCTTGTCCGAACGCATTGCCTCCGAGCTCGGCCAACCCGACGTCGAGGTGTTGACCGGAGCGCAGATCACCAAGGAAAACCAGGACATCATTGCCCAAGGTTTCGGCTTCTTCACCAATTTCCTCACGGTGTTCGCCGGCATTGCCCTGCTCGTCGGTTCGTTCGTGATCTACAACGTGTTCCGCATCACCGCCGCGCAACGACAACGAGAGAACGCCCTGCTGCGCGCCATCGGCGCCCAGAGCTCACAGGTCGTTCGCGCCCAGATGATCGAGGCCGCGATCATCGGTCTGGTCGGTGGTCTCCTCGGCTTCCTCGCAGGCCTTGGCTTGGCGACGTCGATCATCGCCCTGCTCAAGGCCACCGGCTTCGGGCCGAGCGACACCAAGCTCGCTGTCGAACCGTCGTCGCTGGTCTGGACGGTGGTCATCGGCCTGGTCGTCACCCTGGTGTGTGCCGTGGCCCCGGCGATTCGGGCTGGGCGTGTGCCGCCTTTGGCGGCGATGCGCGACGTCAGCGTCGATCGTTCCGGGGTGTCGCGCCGCCGGGTACTGATCGGTATCGCCCTAGCGGTGCTCGCCGTCGTCAGCGTGGCTGCCGGGTTCGCCGGTGCCGCGGTGTGGTTGGGTCTCGGGGTGGCGGCGATGTTTGCTTCATTGATCGCGCTTGGCCCCGTCATCGTCGCCCCGCTGACCTCGCTGCTGCGCAAGCCGTTGCGCAAGCTTCGTGGTGTGACCGGTGAAATCGCCGTGCGTAACGCAGCTCGCAGCCCGGAGCGCACCTCGTTGACGGCGCTTGCGCTAGCCATCGGTTTGGCGCTGCTGGTCGGCGTGTCGACCCTTGGGTCGTCGCTGCAGGGCTCGATCCGCGAGACCGTCGGCGAGCTGTTCACCGGCGACTTCGCCATCAGCTCGTCTGACACACAGGGATTTGGTGGCCTGCCGACGGCGCTCGCCGACGAGCTCAACACCTTGCCCGAAGTGGGCGACGCCGTTGGACTCGGCGGAGCGTTGGTGACCCTCGTCGAGGGCGGTGAGCCCAAGCAGCGCAATGTGCTTGCCCTCGATCCGGTGCATGCCGAAGGTCTGTTGACGATGGAGTGGGTAACCGGCGGGTGGTCGGATCTCGGGCCGACGTCGCTGCTGGTGTCCAAGGACAAAGCAGAACGTGACGGCCTCGTCGTCGGCCAGACACTGGAGATGCGCTTTCTCAACGGTTCCAGTGAAACGCTGACCATTGGTGCGATCTATGACTCCGACACGTTCGGCAACCTGATCGTCAATCGAACCTTGGTGGCTGACCGTGGCTTCGATGCCTTCGACCTGCAGATCTTGGCCAGCGCCGCCCCCGGGGTCGACCCGGCTACAGCCTTGGAAGCGATCGAGACGGTCACCGAGCGATACCCGAGCGGCAAGCTGCAGACCCGAGATCAGTTCATCGATGATCAGGTGAAACAGGTCAACGGATTCCTCAACTTCATCTATGCCTTGCTGTTGATGTCGGTGTTCATCGCCGTGCTCGGCATCGTCTTGACGCTGTTGTTGGCGGTTTATGAACGACGCCGCGAGCTCGGCCTCAGCCGGGCGATCGGCATGACCAGAAGCCAGGTGCGTTCCAGCATCCGCTGGGAGGCGATCGCCACGGCGATCTTGGGCGCGGTGATGGGCACCGCGCTGGGGTTGGCCTTGGGCTGGATCATCGTCACCGCCTTCAAGGACGAGGGCTTGAACGTGTTCAGCGTCTCGGTTCCGTCGATCATCGCCTTTGCGGTGTTGGCGGTGGTCTTTGCGGTGCTCGCCGCCTGGCTGCCTGCCCGGCGGGCGGCCCGCTCCGACATCCTCGACGCCATCGCCACCACCTAAAAGGCGGCACAGGGCAATGGCGACGTTCGATGTCGACAACTTCCCCCCAGGCGTGGTGGCGTTCCTCAGGGAACGCCACCTCGCCACCCTGTCGTCGTTACGCGCCGACGGCTCGATTCATGTCGTGCCTGTCGGGTTCAGCTACGACGGCGCGTCGGGCGTGGCGAGGGTGATCACCTTCGCTTCGTCGGCCAAAGTCGCCAACGCCCGCCGCGGATCGATCGGCGCGCTCAGCCAGGTCGATGGTGGGCGCTGGTTGACTCTCGAGGGTCCCCTTCGCTTGGTTACCGATCCGACGGGGATCGCTGCGGCCGTCGCCGGATACGCTGCTCGGTATCGCCCGCCGGGCGAGCGACCTGACCGGGTTGCGCTCGAGCTGATCGTCGAGCGGGCCATGGGTCGATGTCCCGACTGATCAACCAGGAAAGCCGAGATGGCCGGATATTCAGAGACTCCGCTGCAACAGAAACTGGGAATCCGTGAGGGAACCCGTTTCACAGCGGTGAATCCGCCAGCGACCTTTCGGGCGTCGTTGGGCGACTTGCCGCTCGGATTCGAATGGGCGAACAGGGTTCGCCCACCGCTCGATCTGATCGTTGCCTTCCACACCAGCCGTGCCGCGCTGTTGGCCAACTGGCCGCAGCTGACAGCGGCCGTTGGCGAGACCGGGGCGGTGTGGGTCGCCTGGCCGAAGAAGACCAGCGGCGTGGCCACCGACATCAACGACTCGGTGATTCGTGAGGATCTGCTGCGCGGTGACTGGGTCGACAACAAGGTCTGTGCGATCGACGACACCTTCACTGCGTTGTGTTTTGTGGTGCGTGTCGAGCGCCGTCGAGGCAAGAAGCCGGTCGCTCCCAAGGGCCCGGCCAAATTGGTCCGCAAGAAGCCCGGCGCTCACCGATGAATCCCCAGATCGCCACTTGACCTTCAAGTTCACTTGAGGGTTTACGATTGCACCGTGACTTCGACCTACCAGATCAAAGACGTTGCCGATCGCACAGGTTTCAGCGCGGCGACGCTTCGTTACTACGAACAGATTGGGCTGCTTGCCCCTGTTGGCCGAACGGGCGCTGGCTATCGCTGCTACAACGATGAGACGCTCGATCACTTGGCGTTCATCGGCCGCGCCAAGAATCTCGGCTGCACCCTTACGTAGATCTCCGATCTGAGCACCGCCTGGCATGGAGGGCAATGCGGCCCTGTGCAGAGCCGCTTGCAAACCCTCATTGCCGACAAGGTGTCGGACTCCCGCGCTCGCATTACGGAGTTGACGACCCTGGTTGCCGATCTCGAACGGGCAGAGGCCGCCCTCGCAGGGCACCGCCCTGACGGCCCATGCGATGACCGGTGCGGCTGCACGTCAGAGCGAAACGACCTCGGACCTGCGACGCCCGTCCCCGTGGCGATCGCTTGCACGCTGAACGTGACGAAGATGCCGAGGCGGATTGCGGACTGGCGCTCGGTGCTCGACTTTGCCGAGCGCCGCCAGCCGATCGACGGCGGTGCGCGGGTGACGTTCTCCGACTCGGTGCCGCTGACCGACTTGGTCAGTGTTGTTACGGCTGAACAGCAGTGCTGCCGATTCTTCTCGTTCGCGATCACGATCGATGAACGCGGACTGGCGCTGGAGATCCGAACGCCGGATGAGGGTCGCGAAGTGCTCGAACGTCTGTTGAAGGTGGCCCGATGAAGGCGAAAGGCGAAACAGCAGCGACCGTCGGCCTCGCCGCTGTGGCCTGCGCGGCGTGTTGCGCGGCACCGATTGCCGGGTTCTTGGGAGCCATTGGCCTCGGCGCCGTTGCCTCGATCGCCGTGTTTGGCTCGCTCGGATTGGCGGTCGCCGTCGTCTTCCTGGTGCTCGTTTTGCGCAACCGTCGGCGTCGGCAACGTCAATGCATGCCCGCCGTCGTCTCCCAACCTGAACCGAAATCTTTCTCCGTCCGCCCGACATCGCCGAGCGAAGGCGTGGCAAGCTAGTGCACTATCTCTGAATTAGAGCGCGTGTTACTATTAGGGGATGTGGATTGCTGAGCCGATCGTGTTGACCATCGAGGAACGTAGCGAACTGGAGCGTCGCGTGGCGTCGCCAACAACACCGCAACGAGACGTGCGACGAGCACAGGTGATCTTGTTCGCCGCCGACAAGATGGCATCACGCCAGATCTCGTTAACGATCGGGATGCACGAATCTCACGTCGCGAACTGGCGGCAGCGGTTCCTCGCCGAAAGACTCAAAGGGCTCGGCGAACGCAAACACACCGGTCGACCACGACGTCTTGGCCACGATGAACGCCTGGCAATGGCAGCCGCAGCGACCGCCGAAAAGTCTGCCGACGACCCGGTGGCGATGTGGACCTTGGATGAACTCGTCGACATTCTCGCCGACACCCACGACATCATCGTGTCGCGATCACAACTCGGCAAGATCCTCGCCGCGATGGACATCGACCTGCGCAAAGTCCGTGGCTGGCTGAACCGGCGCGACGACCCCGAGTTCTGGACACGTGTCCGTGATGTCTGCGGCCTCTACCTCAACCCACCTGACCAGGCGATTGTGTTGTCAGTCGACGAGAAAACCGGGATCCAAGCCAAAGAACGCATCGTCAAAGACCAACCAGCCCGCCCGGGTCGGCCACGACGCCGCGAGTTCGAATACGTGCGTCACGGCATCGCCAAGCTTGTCGCCGCGCTCGATGTCGGCACCGGTCAAGTGCTTGCCGACACGATCCCACGAAACGACTCAGACAACTTCTGCGCCTTCCTGGACACGATCGAAGCCACCATCGAGCCTGGCTTGGCAATCCACGTGATCCTCGACAACGGGTCATCGCACACCTCGAAACAAACCGCAGCCTGGTTCGCTGCCCACCCACGGTGGGAGGTTCACTTCACACCCAAGCACGCCTCCTGGGTCAATCAAGTCGAGTTATTCTTTTCGATCCTGCAACGCAAAGTGATCAGCAACGGCAACTTCCCCTCCCAAGACGACCTGATCACCAAGATGATGAAATTCATCGCCGACTACGACCAGACCGCCCGACCCTTCAGATGGACCTACGCCGCCGACCCACTCAAAGCCGCATAACCACACGCGCCCTAATTGAGCGCGGCTGCACTAGAGCCGACGGGTCGCTGCGGATCGACGTCTGCGGTGTAACGGAAGGCGGCACGGTGGGCGAACTGACCGAAACGCGTTGGAAGAAGTTCAGCCACGACCGGGTGTATCTGCGCACCGAGGACGGCATCGATGTCGGCTACGTCGATCTCAAGTTGGGTTCGGTGGTGACCAAGGACCCCGAGTATCAGCAACAGGTCGAGGATTGCCTGACGCGCTGGCACGAGTTGATCGGTGAGGTTCCGGTTGCGGCAGCAAACGAGGGCTCGCCCGAACCGGCGTCCGGGGCAGACGAGCCTCCAGTGACGGCACGCGATTCTCACAGGAAATCGGGCCGGCTCTGCGGCACAGGCCAAGCGCAACGCGGTCAATGCCGAACATCCGGTTCTCAACCTGGCGGCCCGACTGCTGGGCGTCAAGACCGATGAGCGCAATTGGCGAGTCGGTGCCAGAGGGGAGGTCAAGGTTGGCACGCAGCTGGACAAACTTGGCCCCAGTTGGCGCTTCGTTCACGCTGTCCCGATCGGCGAACGCGGCAGCGATATCGACCACGTGGTCATCGGGCCGCCAGGGGTGTTCACGCTGAACACCAAGTGCCACCCCAAGGCCAACGGCTGGGTCAGCGAGAAGGTCGTGATGGTCAACGGCCAGCGAACCGACTACCTACGAAACTCACGTTTCGAGGCACGGCGCGCCGCCAAACTGCTCACCGCGGCGTGCGGTCACGACGTGGCGGTGAGCTCGATGATCGTGTTCGTCGACCTCGAGAAACTGACCTACAACAGTCGGCCGAGCGATGTGCTGATCACCAATCGAATGTCGCTCGTCAAATTCCTCAAGGCGCTGCCCGCGACCCTCGATGCCACCGTGGTCGAGGCGATCTTTGCCCACGCCCGACTCAGTACGACCTGGGTACAGGTGAAGCCGTAACGATGCACTGACCGCTACATTGCTCAGCAGAGCACTGAATCGACCCTTGTGAACCTTCGCCTCGCCCGTTTTCTTCTCGCTGTCGTCTTGCCTGCTGTGGTCGCTGCCCTGGCACTGGTACCGCTGGCGGCCTTTGACGATCGCCTTCCCGACCCGGTTGCATCCCATTGGGGCGGCGCCGGGAGCGCCGACGCTCACATGACCATCCGCTCCGTTTGGGTCAGCGTCATCATCCTGGTGGCACTGTGCGTCGTGGGCTTTATTGCAGTCGCCGTCTTTGGACGGGTTCGCTTGCCGATGGGACCTATCGCTGCGTTGGTGCCTGGGATTATCGGCAGTGTCGCCGTCGCGCTGAGCATCGGCATCGTCGCTCCCAGCCTCGATCGAACCACGTGGATCGACACCCCTGGTCCATCTGGCCTGACGATCGCCGCCGTGTTGGTGCCGATGTTCCTGATCCCGGCGGCGGCGAGTTGGCTGGCAGTTGCCATCGGTGTCCCCCGATCGGCTTCCTCCGTACCGTGATCGCCAGCGGGCCGGGCATCCGTCGCGACGTGCGCTGCGGGCGCGGCTAGGCCAGCTCAGTCAGCCAGTTCGTCAGGTCGGCAAGCACGGCGTCCCGCTCCGGCTCGTTGAAGATCTCGTGATACAGCCCGTCGTAAAAATGGGTCGTCACCGTTGCATGCACGGCACCGGCCGCTAACTCGTACGATCCCTCGATGCTCGTCAAGCGATCCTCAGTGCCGTGCATCACCACCACCGGCAGACGCAGCTGCCCGTAGCGAGAGGGGAAACTGGCCATCGCCCCGATGACTGCGGCGCCGAGGCCGGCGGTCACCTTGCCGGTGAAGACCAACGGATCGGCTTGGTATGCAGCCACCACGGCAGGATCACGGCTGATCGACGCGGCGGTCAGCTTCTGCACGCGAGCCTTTGGCGCGACCTTGGCGATCAACTTGAGGATCTTCAGCTGAATCGGTTTGAGATCGGAACCCGCCTTCAGTGCCGCCCCGCTCAAGGCCAGACCGGCAAGGCCTTCCTGACGCTCAAGGACGTGCCCGAGGGCCAGGTTGGCGCCCATACTGTGGCCGAGCACCACCAGCGGAACGCCGGTGAAGCGGGCGGTGATGTCATTGCGGAAACGGCTGAGGTCATCCATGAATTCGCTGTACCGGTGGGCGTAGACACGAGCACCCTGCGAACGGCCGTGGCCGCGTAGGTCGAGCGCGCAGACGGCGAAACCCTTGCTGACCAAGGCCTCGGCAACGTGCCCGTATCGCCCGGAATGCTCCGCGAGGCCATGGATCAACATGACCACACCGCGCGGCTCAGTGGCGGTCTGCCAGGTCTGGTGAAATAACTCGAGCCCGTCGGCAGAAGTCAACGAACCCTCGACGTGATTGCTCATCACGCGAGTGTTGCACGTGTTGGCGCTACTCGCGGATGAGTCGCGCCATCTGTTCGTGATAGTGGGCGATCTTGCATTCCCGCTCGGAGAGGATGTTGTGCGTATAGGCGCTGGAGTTCTTCGTCCGCGCCAACTGGTCGTAGATCGAGATGTCCTCGCCGACCACGACCTTGAGGTGCTCCCAGTGCGCCTCCATGCGCTCGCGATAGATGCGGTACTCAGGATCGTTCATGTCGCCCGGGTAGACGATCTCCCAACAGAGGAACTTGGTGCGATCGACACCCAGCGGGATCGGATTGAACACCTGGATGTGATCGGGGTTGCAGTTGAACACCGTGTTCGGAAAGACCACGTAGTGGCAGATGGCGTATTTGTGGTGGTCCCAATCTTCGGCCAACTCGTCACGCGATTGGTAGCGCGGCACAAAACACATGTAGTTGCGATCGAGGATGTAGAACGACGTGTCACGAGCCGACTTCACCCACTCCGGGCCGACGTGGTGCAACGCAGCGGTGTGGTAGATCTCGTTGAAGCCGTCGACGATCGCCTTGTAGCTGACCGGCACCTCCCACTCCAAGACGTCGAGAAGGACCATGTCCTCCATCTTGTACTGCCCGAGGTCGACGGCGATCTCCGTGCCGATCCACTCCATCAAACTCGGGCACTTCCCAGGGCCAGCAAGGTTGATCCACACCCAGCCGCCCCACTCGCCGGCAGCGACCGACAACGGTTCGACTTGGGCCAAGTGCTCGGCGGAGAAGTCCTCACGCTCGGGGACACCGACCAATTTGCCGGTCGTGTCATAGACCCAGCCGTGGTAGGGGCAGCTGAAGCGCCGAGCACCGCAGCCCTGCAAGGCGGTGACAAAGGCCGGGCCTCGGTGGCGACAGACGTTGTGGAAGGCGGCGAGGCTGCCGTCGGGCTGGCGGGTGATGACCACCGTCTCACCATGCCCTTCGAAGCTGATCCAATCACCAGGATTGGCCACCTGCTCGGATCGCCCGGCGAGGATCCAACTCTTGGACAGCACCTTTTCGCGTTCCAGTTCGTACTGCATCGGATCGGTGTAGCAATTGCGGTCCAGCGTGCTCGGGCCGTAGTCGGGCACCTTCTTGATCGACGGGCCAAGACGGACGGGGACATCGCCGCGGGTTACTGCATGGACCATTGAAGGTACCTCCACTTGAAAACGAACGTCTGTTATAAATAACACTTGTGATAGTGTGACGTCAATGCCACGGATCGTCGATGTCGAAAAACGGCGGGCGGAGATCGTCCATGCGACGGCGACCTTGATCGCTCGTTCGGGTGTCGGCGCGGCAACCCTGCGCGAGGTCGCTGCCGAAGCAGGTTGGACGACGGGCGCGCTGACCTACTACTTCGCCGACAAGCGCGAGTTGCTGCTGGCCACCTTTGAAGGCTCGCTCGCCAAGCGGGTGCGGATACGTGACGAAAGCACATCCAGCGACGCCTATGCCGTGCTGCTCGATGCCTTGCGCGGCGCGCTGCCGATCGACGCAGATCGTCGGCAACACTGGTTGGTCACCCTGGCCCTGTGCGTCTACGCCGTCGGCGACAAAACCTTCGCCAAGGCGCAGCGCGACGCCTATCTAGATTTTCGAGCACATGTCGCCATCCACATCCAGCAGACCGAATTGGCCGACGGGACAGAGGCTGTGGCACTCGCTGAACGGCTCATCGCTCTCGTCGACGGCATCGCCATGCAAGCGCTCTTCGCCCCGCCGGAGTGGACCCCAGACCACCAGCTGGCCACCTTCGAGACAGGTCTCACGGCGATTGTCGCCGGGTTGCCAGCCATCGTCTGAGCTCGGCATCGTGCTGGCCGAGGTGCGGTGAACCTCGCCGCACCGTCGTCGGCGTTTCACTGAGATTGATCGCTGAGCGCACCGACCGTTGCCCATCGGTCTCCACGATCGGGTCGAGGCCTAGTCGTTCGCCGTCGGCGAAGGCGCGGTCGATCGTATTGATCGGTCCGGCCGGGACGCCGACTGCAGCAAAGCCCGCCAGCCAGTACTCGGCTTGGCGGCTGATGAACACAGCGCTCAACTCGTCGTCGAGTTCATCGACAAAGGCGGCGCGTTGCGGGCCGGTAGCAAAACGCTGATCGGCAGCCAGTTCCGGCCGTCCGACCACGGTGCACACCTGAGCAAACTGACCGTCGTTGCCACAGGCCAGCACGAAGAATCCATCGGCGGCAGCAAAGGTTTGATAGGGCACGATCGAGGGATGCCGGTTGCCGAGGCGTCGGCCGACGACGCCCCCGCCGAGATAGGCAGAGCCTTGGTTGAGGAGGGCGGCAAGCGCCGCACCCATCAGCGACGCTTCGACTCGTTGGCCGCGGCCGCCGATCTGGCGGGCGTGGAGCGCGGCAAGAATCCCTGTCGTGGCCTGCAGCGCGCAGAGCTGATCAACCAGGGCGACACCGACCTTCATCGGTTGCCCATCGGACTCTCCGGTGATGCTCATCAGCCCGCTGACCGCCTGGGCGACAAGGTCGTAACCGGACATCTCGGCAGCTTCCTCGGTAGCCGCGCCGAAGCCGGTGATCGAGCAGTAGATCAGCCCTGGATTTTGCTCGCGGAGCTGCTCGTAGCCGAGTCCGTAGCGTTCAAAGGTACCTGGCCGGAAGTTCTCGATCAGCACGTCGGCGCGCACGGCCAATTCGACGGCCAAGGCCTGATCGGCAGCATCGCCGAGGTTCAAGGTGACGCTGCGCTTGTTGCGATTGAGCCCGAGGTAATAGGTCGACTGGCCATCCGGAGCCCACGGCGGGCCCCAGGTTCGGGTGTCGTCTCCCGCGCCAGGGCGCTCCACCTTGACGACGTCGGCACCGAGGTCGCCGAGCGTCATCGCCGCATAGGGTCCGGCGAGCACTCGTGAGAAGTCGGCAACCAACAATCCATCCAATGCGCCCGGCACATCAGCCTCCAAGGTGTTTCACGTAACAGCGGCTCAGCGGGGCGGCCGCGTAGTCGCCCCAGCAGGGACATGGTTCGAAGCCGGCTTTGCTGTAGACGGCAAGCGCCGCTTTCTGGCGGGTGCCGGTTTCCAGCACCAGGCGCCCAAGCCCGAAGCTTCGTGCCCAACGCTCCAACTCGGCGACGACCGCGGCGCCGATCTTCAGCCCGCGGGCCTCGGGCCTGGTGAACATCCGTTTGACTTCGCCCGTCGCCGGATCGCCAGGTACGACGTCGAGAACGCGGAACGCACCGCAAGCGACGGAGCGACCCTCGAGCGAGGCCACCAGAAAGACCCCGTTTGCTCCGCTGACCTGCTGCGGATCGAGTCGAAAGAACGTGCTTCCAGGCTCGGGGTAGGTGGCCGTCAACTCGGCGTTGAGTTCGTCGATCAGGTCCAGCGCATCAGCGTTCTCTAGCGTCACCCGCTGAATTGCCAACTGGAGGCGCTCCCCTGTCACTCGAAAGGCGTAAGGCGACTGACCGTTGACGATCAGGAATTGCAAACGGCCGAAGGCTTCTTCGACCGTCGGCTGGTGGCCCTCGGGAACCCACCAGGCGACCGACTGCGGCTGGTTCATACCCTCGAACCAGTCTTCGCGGCGGCGAACGAATTCGTTGTGAGCGCTGCGGTAGACGAAGGCCCGCAAGTTCTCCGGCGAATCCCAGACCGTCAGGTTGACGATCACATTTGGATCGGGGTGCGGTCGCAAGGCGGTGGCGTCGCCGTCATCGGTTTGCAGCCGCCAGACGAAGCCAGGCGACGCCTCGGCGAGGGCATTCGTCGGTTCGAGTCCGTCGGCGAACTCCTGGGTGTCGGGGTGCTCCATGGGTTGGCGGAGGCGAGCGATGTTCAACTGAGCGAGGTGCATCGGTCGGTCAGCGTAGAGCCAACGCTGCGGCAACCGATAACGTGCCAGCGCATGCTTGCGTTCTTGGACGGGATATTCGACCAGCTGGAGGAGATCTCCACGTCCCCGTGGTTCTATCTGATCATCCTCGTGATCGCCTTCCTCGACTCGGTCGTGCCGGTGGTGCCCAGCGAAACAGCGGTCATTCTCGGCGGCATCGCCGCTGGCCAGGACAAACTCAACATCGTCGCCGTGATCGCCTGCGGCGCCATCGGCGCCGGTCTTGGGGACAACAGCGCCTACCTCATTGGCCGCCGCTTTAGCGCGCCGATTCAGCGCTGGTATCAGCGCAGTGAGAAACGCTCGAATCAGTTGGCTTGGGCCGAACAACAGCTGCGCACCCGCGGGGGCAGTCTGCTGCTCACTGCCCGCTTCATCCCCGGCGGCCGCACGGTCATTACCCTGACCAGCGGCATCACCCATCAGCCGCACCGGCGCTTTGTCACCTTCGTCGCCATCGCCTGCGTGATCTGGGCGTCATACGCCGGTCTGCTCGGCTACTTCACCGGCGAGCGGTTCAAGGACAACCACACCAAGGCCTTCATCATCGCCTTCGTCACCGCTCTGGCCTTCAGCGGCCTGCTGGAACTTGTGCGTCATCTCATCAAGAAACGCAGCCGTTCGTAGGCAGCCCGGTGCTGACATCACTCCATCCTCAAGGTTATGATCAGTCACCGATCCCGGGGCGACTCAATTCCCGCCAACCCGACCATGATGACACCGCACTGCATCAGTCATCGCC
The DNA here is from genome assembly GCA_963732585.1 of uncultured Acidimicrobiaceae bacterium. Classification (GTDB taxonomy): domain Bacteria; phylum Actinomycetota; class Acidimicrobiia; order Acidimicrobiales; family Ilumatobacteraceae; genus WLMZ01. Next base: position 39,964 of record CAVSZY010000006.1, read on the forward strand.
AACATTCGAACGGTGCTCCGTCATCGGCAACGGGAGCCGCCACCCCCGCGCTGAGTACGGGCTCCTGTGGCCCTTGCGTTTGCTGGCAACAGATCGTGGATGGCCATGGCCATATCACGCGCTTCGCTTGATGTGAACTTGTTAATGGGATTCGGTCGCCGACTCCGTCGACAACGCCGAGTCGGGGTGCGATACGAGACGAGATGATCGGCGCTGTCGTAGGTGAACATGTCGAACACGTATTGGCCGGCCAACCCGTTGGCCGAGGTCACCCCGGGGATCAACCCGATGCTGAGAGCGGGTCTGGTGCACGACCTGGCCGGTGGCCAAGTTGAGCGCGGCGAACAGATCGGTGACGCCGTGACGTTTGTAGTCATGGGTGCGACGTTCGATCTGGCCGGGACGCATCGGCAGACTGGGCTGGGTGCGGTCGAGGGCTAGGATGGACGTCTTTTCGTCGACGCACATCACCACCGCATGCTCTGGCGGGTTCATGTACAGCCCGTGCAAACATCACGGACCTTGTCAACGAACTACGGGTCCTCCGACAGTTTGAACGTGTCGGTCAGCCATGGCTTCAACCCGAACGCCCGCCAGATCCGACCGACCGACGACGGCGAGATCCCGGCCTTCGCGGCGAGATCACGTGTTGACCAATGCGTCGCGTCGGTTGGTTTGTCCTCCAAGGTGCGCGCGATCACGGCTTCGACATCGTCGTCGGTGATCGAGCGCGATGTTCCCGGCCGCGGATCGTCAGGCAGCCCATCAAGGCCGCGTTCGATGAACCGCTTACGCCACTTCACCACCGTTGCCTGGTTACAGCCGACCTTGTCCGCGACCTCGTTGTTCGACAGACCGTCCGCAGCAAGCAACACGATCCGCGCCCGCTGCGCGATCGAATGCGGCGATGTCGGACGATTCGACCACCGGACCAACACCTCGCGGTCCTCATCGGACACCATCAACACTGCTCTGGGACGACCACGACCTGCCACCCGCTAATCGTACTACGAATCCACCATCAACGCGAGTTATTTCTGACCCAGGACACTAGGCTGGCGACCAAATCGGTCACAGCAGATCCTTCGCTCCCTGCGACCGAACACCAACAGAGGAATTCTTCGAGTCGACCCCAGTTTTATCCATCCCCCGGAGGGCGGAAAAATCGTCGCTGGCATTACCGACACCGAGCGGGGATCGAACGAATATTGCCGACCCCACTGCCAAACACGAACTGTGTGGTCCGATATCTCGATCCGCAGGTTCCGCCGCAGCGCAATCTGAAACGTAGCTGAAATCAACGCAGCAACGATCACCTGAGCACGGGGGCCGATCGATGGCATCAATAGCGCAGCAACTGCGTATAGAAACCACCCGATGCTAACGAACGCGCGCCACCGACTCGGGCGCAGGGTGACTACCCCGCTGCGTTCCATGCGACTTCCGCGAGGCCCTTGCCAGCCTTGGCACCACCGTAGGTACCGACCGCCGCTGCTATTCCACCCGCTACGAGACAACCGGGGCCAGTGCCCCCACACAGTAGCCCCGCGAGCACAGCGCCACCGCTTCCGCCTAGCCAACCCCCGGCGGCTTCTGCCCCGGCGGTCGTGACTCCACGGGTCACCACGTACGCCTCCGACCGGCTGTCAAAAGCGTTGTCTTGGAACACTCCGTTCGCAGTGCTCAGGAAATCAAGTACGAAGAACGCTTCGCCAGCGGACTTGGCGGCGACTTTTAGCGTGCCTGCCGGAACGAACCGGTTGAGATCAGCCAATCCAGACTTGTATCGGGTATAGGCCACCACATAGGTGCCGTTCGCTTTCGTGTAGCCGAAAACCGACGATGTCACCCGGTTCGACGCGTCCTCTACGCCCTCGGCCCAGGCCCCACCGTCCGCCAGGAAGTCGAGCACCAAAGTTTGGTCCTTCATGCTCGAGTACTCCCCGATCTCCGGTGGTGCTCCACAGTTGCCGCGACGGCGGGTGCATTCCACCCACCACGACCCCTGCGCCGCTGGGTCTGCAGCGAGTTGGTCGGCTGCAAACTGTGCTTTCTCGGCCCGCTTGGACCGGCGTTCGTACTTCTCCCTGATGTGAGGGAGTCCGCTCTGAGAAAGCGGTTTTGTCAGGTTGTACTCCGCCCACACCCACTCTGAACACGCCGATCGACCTAATCCATCACAGATCCCGCGATCGTCGGGATCTAAACCCGACGGGTCGCTCAGGCTGGTGGGGTTGCCGCTGGCGTAGAGGTAGGGTTCGCCGGTTTTGGCGACGAGTGGGTCGACGGTGATGAAGATGCCGAGTGTGGGGTCGTGGTAGCGGTTGTGGAGATAGTTGAGGCCGCTGGTGTCGGTTTCTTGACCGATATACCCACGGTTGGTCGAGGTGATCGTGTTGACACCGCGGGTGGTGCCATGCGCTGTGTACCACTGTTGTTCGGTGATGCTGGTGGTGCCACGTTTGATCGTCATCGTTGTCGAACCGCGGACGTCACCAAACAGGTAGTGGATGTCATCGACACCGGCAGCGATGGTGCGCACAGCAACAAGTGTGCCAGCAATCATGTATGACCGTTTCAACGTTTTCGCCCCGGCGGGGGTGATGTGTCGTTCGAGCATGCCCCCCAAATTGAGATGTATCCCGGTCGAGTCGACATGCAGCAGGCGTTCACCACCAGCCAAATACCACATCCGTTCTTTCACGTCACCGTTGACACTGACCTCAGTAAGTCGTGATTGCGGGCTCCACACATACCCGGTCACCGTCGAACCACCACCGCCGCCGCCAGAACTGGGGGTGCAGGTTTGCACGGTGACGGTCACCGACCTCGCCGTCAACGAATCATCGCCGCTCGACCCGGAATACAGTGAGCCGTGACGGACAACAATTTCTCCGCCACTGTTGACGATCTTGCCAACCCAATCAGACAGCGTCGACGCGTGGATACCTGAATAGTTGTCATCAACCGCGCCCTGAGCGACCGTGTCGGGCACATCGTTCGACAATGAGGTCGCATCGACGGCGCCGATACGGATACCGATCTTTTCGCCGGTCTGATTCTGTGTCGCCCGCGACGGCACCGTCCCACCTGTTTGGGCGTCATAGGTTTCCACCACCACCGCGGTCACCGTCGCTGTCGCCCCGGCTAACGCGGCAGGAATCGTCACCCCCGTCGAGTACGACGGCGTGTTGACATTGACCCCCCGGCTGACACGTCGATGGTGCCGTCGGCGTACCCGCCGTGGTAGCAGCCTGCGTCAACCGTGAACGAGTGTTATAGGTGAACATTCACCACGATCCGTGAAAACTCAAGTTCGGATCAAGCTCCATCCGACACCTGCGAGGACACCGCATGGGCCCGCCCCGGCGGAATCATCCCAACAAGCCGCATGACACGCGACGGCCCCGGCTGCCTAGCTGGCTAGCCCGGGACGAGCCAACGCACGATCCAGATCAGTGACAGGAAAGCTCCAATCGCTAGGAACCCGGGACCAGACAGCCTTACCTGAATGCGGTTTGCGGACTGGCTTTGACCAGGGCGTTCGTACCTGGATCCCCAGCGGTGGAGCCACAGGTAGAACGCGCCAATGCCGAGATGAATTAGCGCTGCGATGGCGAGCACTCTCATCAGCCCGCACCCATATAAGTGAAGTTGACGACATGAGTATCGGTCGCGGAGTCATCAAACTGGGCGAACGCCAGTGGTGTCGACACGATTCCCGATAGTGCACTCACCTGAAAATCGGCGTACCGGAACAGATCGGCATACTCATCCCAACGATCAGCCCTCTCCAACGCCCGTTGGATCAGGTCGCCGCCCACTCCCGGGGCGGCGCTCAAAACAGCTCCGCCAACGGCGAGGCCGCAGGCTCCTCCGTGGAAATCCGGTGCGGTACACGTCAACACAGCTCCAGCACCATCCGCTGCGGTGCCGACAAACCCGGCAGTAGCCGCCACACCGCATCCCGTGCCGCCGGTAAGAGCACAGGTTGCGAGACCACCAATCTCCACAACGTCTGCTGCAAGCCCGACAATCGTGAGCAATCCACTCAGGAAGGCCCGAAAGCCACTATCCAGTGGCATCAACGCTGCGACCACCGACAACGAATCACCGGTCACTGTCACCGAGAACTGGATGTCGCCGATATCGAACCCGTACCCAGCCTCCAGAAAGCCGCCGCCGCCCACCGCTAGCAGACCGCGCCCACCAACATCATCAACTGATTCGTCACGAAGTCGTACAAACCGGCCGAGCCAGGATCATCAACACGCCCCTGAGAGCACACGGACGGATCCCAAAAACACGATGACAACTTCTGCTCGACCCAATCAGTATTCGCTGCCACCCGACGCACCGTCGACCGGCCTTGCTTCGCAGCCGATGAGTTCGACCCGCCAACACAGGAATCGTTCATCTCACACGTCGAAGGCTCGAGCCCGTTCGGATC
>CAVSZY010000007.1:0-169600 GCA_963732585.1 uncultured Acidimicrobiaceae bacterium
GGACCCTGAGGGTCTATGTGCTGGGGGGGAGGGTTCCGCGGGGGCTGTGGCGTGGACTACTACGGTGGCGGATTTGGTGATTACCCGGGAGCCAGGGCTTGTGGGCAGGGTGCCCATGGACTCTCTGGCGAACGTGCAACACCTACGGTCCGGGCGATCGTGCCGAATGGGACGCTGGGACCCGAGTAATCTCTTATACAGCGTGCGGCCACCGCTGTGATGACGACTTCTACCGGTTGATGAAAGCAGAGTTCGGGTACGACCACGCAGCGGAGGTCCGCTCCGGACTCATCGCGCTCGGGTGCCGGAATCGGTGCCGGGATTGCGTGCTACTTCCTTTGTGGGGCTGTTGCGACGGGTGCCAGCGCGGCGGCGGTGGATTGCGTTACATACCCATCGATCTGCAAAGGTGCCATCGGCACAGCTCAGCCACGTACGGCGATGACCTGGTCGAGATCGCCGGAGGGCCGCAGGCCGGGCGTGCTAGCCCGGGAGTGGTTGTCCTTGGACACAACCCTGCTTATGTGGAGTTGGGCGAGCAAATTGGAGCGAGATACCTCGCTGTGCCACTGAAATACTGGCCGCTGGACCCCGAGTTGGCCTGGGCTGCGAACCGACGGTTCCTCGACCGGGCCATCGCACGGGGAGACGAATTCCAGCTCGCAACGCACGTCAAGGACGCTGACCCTGGCTCGTTCTTTCAGCTCGAAATCGACTATATCCTGGGGACAGACCTGTATGCGACGGCCGATGATGGCATGTCGATTATTCCGAAAGGCGCCGGGGGATGAGCACAGAGATTTCAGTTCCGGAGTCGGTCGACCGTCTTTGTTCGGTGTTGGCCGGGCGTGGGTATGCGCAGGGCTGTGACCATGTTGACGAAGCGTTTTTCGGGGAACGTACCATCGAGTTTGTGAAAGACCGAGTGATGGTGCGGATGTGGCGCGATCGTGGTTGGTCGTGGTTCGTGAAAATCTCTGGGCCAGGGCCCGAGACCTTTAGCCCGGTGACGTGGCGTGAGTATCTTGACGGTGTGCCGTGGGATCTAGTGCTGGTGCCCTTGGACGTTCAGGTCGAAATCGCGATCGACTTGCTCGACCAGATCGAGGCCTGCACAGCGTCGGGGAGCGACGAGATGGAACAGGAATTGGTAACGCTCCGCCGTCTACGAAATGGTCAGAGTCGCGATCGCGAGGTGGCGCGACTTAACGCCGAGCGAGCTGCATCGCAAAGCTGAGCGTGCTTGCTGTCAACGGATGCACCGCCGAATACTCGATTGAAAGGGCGCTCTCGAGCAGCTGACAGCGTCGATGCTCGATCGCGCTGGTACCGGTGGTGGTGCGCCGACGTGTACGTCGCACATCTATACCTGGTCCGGGTATCTGGGTGTGAATGTCAACACGCCGACGTTCTCGACGGGGGTGACGATTCCTGCCGCTTCGGCCGGGGCGACGAAGACGGTGACGGCGGTGGTGGTGGAAACCTATGACGCTCAAACAGGCGGGACGGTCCCCAGCCGGGCGACACAGAATCAGACCGGCGAAAAGATTGGTGTCCGTATCGGCACTGTTGATGCGACCTCGGTGTCGAACGATGTGCCGGACACGGTCGCTCAGGGCGCTGTTGATGTCAACTATTCCGGTATCCACGCGTCGACGCTCGTCTGATTGGGTTGGCAAGATCGTCACCACCGGCGGGGAAATTGTTGTCCGTCACGGCTCACTGTATTCCGGGTCGACCGCCGACGATTCGTTGTCAGCGAGGTCGGTGACCGTCACCGTGCAAACCTGCACCCCCAATTCCGGCGGCGGTGGCGGTGGTGGTGGGGGTGCGCCGACGTGTACGTCGGCGACGCATTCGTGGTCCGGGTATCAGGGGGTCAATGTCAACACGCCGTCGTACTCGACGGGGGTGACGATTCCTGCCGCGTTAGCCGGTGAGACAAAGACGGTGACCGCGGTGGTGGTGGAAACCTATGACGCCCAAACAGGCGGGACGGTGCCGTCGCGGGCGACACAGAATCAGACCGGCGAAAAGATTGGTATCCGGATCGGCACCGTCGATGCGACCTCGGTGTCGAACGATGTGCCGGACACGGTCGCTCAGGGCGCTGTTGATGACAACTATTCCGGTATCCACGCGTCGACGCTGTCTGATTGGGTTGGCAAGGTGGTCACTGCTGGCGGGGAAATTGTCGTCCGTCACGGCTCACTGTATTCCGGCACGACCGGCGATAATTCGTTGTCAGCGAGGTCGGTGACCGTCACCGTGCAAACCTGCACCCCCACCTCCGGCGGTGGCGGTGGTGGCGGTGGTGGGACGGTGACCGGGTATGTGTGGAGCCCGCAATCACGACTTACTCAGGTCAGTGTCAACGGTGACGTGAACGAACAGATGTGGTATTTGGCTGGTGGTGAACGCCTGCTGCATGTCGACGCGACCGGGACACATCTCAATTTGGGGGGCATGCTCGAACGGCACATCACCCCCGCCGGGGTGAAAACGTTGAAACGGTCATACATGATTGCTGGCACACTTGTTGCTGTGCGCACCATCGCTGCCGGTGTCGATGACATCCACTACCTGTTTGGTGACGTCCGCGGTTCGACAACGATGACGATCAAACGTGGCACCACCAGCATCACCGAACAACAGTGGTACACAGCGCATGGCACCACCCGCGGTGTCAACACGATCACCTCAACCAACCGTGGGTATATCGGTCAAGAAACCGACACCAGCGGCCTCAACTATCTACACAACCGCTACCACGACCCCACACTCGGCATCTTCATCACCGTCGACCCACTCGTCGCCAAAACCGGTGAACCCTACCTCTACGCCGGCGGCAACCCCACCAGCCTGAGCGACCCGACCGGGCTATGTGCTGTTAACAGCTATAGAGGCTATTGGTACGACGACGGGGCCGCGTGCAGCGGGCAAACAGGTTCGGCCCTGGTCGGATCGGGGACGCATGACCAGCCGTATCGGGTCTCCGGGCGTGGGCCACTCGATGCGACGGCCGCTGAGCCGTGGTTCAGGTCATGTTTGACCTTGAGCGTTGAACCATGTGTCAGCAAGAATTCGAATGGGACCGCAGCAGCCGAGATTGCAGAACTGTTGCTCCGGTCGGGAAAAGTTGGAGTTGCGTCAGGCGGCCAACTCGTGCCAACTGCGCTGAACTCAGCGATTGACGTTTTCCGTCTTCCAGTCGGCGCGGAGCAGTACGGATGTGATGGTGATGGTAACGATCCACTACGTCGAGCGCAGTTCGTCGTTTCGAGCGGTTCTCGATCCGGCGTTGACGATCGCCCAGATCGGTGGCGGCGCGACATGTATTTTCGGTGTCGGCTGTGTTATCGCTGGCGGAGCGGCTGGCTTGAGCACTGCGCTTTCAGTGTCAGACACATATCAGGCATGCGCTAACCAGAACGGCGATTGCGGTTTGGCTGCAGCCAACCTCGGTTTAGACATCGGATTTCGGGGGCTCGGCGGGGCCGGCGAAAGGGTAGCGGCGAAATACTTCGCCGATGAGCAACTGGAGCGTGCGCTCGGCCTTGGAATTCACCTGACGGGCACCATAGTTAGCACTCCGCTTGCTATGGCCCCAGGTGGCGGTTCGCAAGCCACTCCCGGAAATTCAGAGGAGTTCTACTTTGCCTACAGTATCGGCTGAAACCTCCGGCCCGCCGCAGTCGACCCTGTTGATCCTCGCGATGGCGGCCCTCGCCCTGGCGCTGTTTTTTAAATGGTGCTACGGGCCTTGGCAGATTCCGCGGACATACGGCAAGGCACAGTCGGCCGCAGGATTCTTTGCGATGTTATTCGCGACCATCTTCCTCGTGTACAAGGCGTTCGATCGTTGACCGCGCCGCCTTTGTCCTATGCATCGGCGTGTGAGATGAATGATTCGTGTCATGGAGGGTCGAATTCTGCGGTTGGTAAACGGGCTGCGGGCTGGGATGCGTGCTTGATGAACTCGGCGTGCGACGGCCAGCAACTGGTGAACGCGATTGCTGGGAGCAGACGGACCGGTATAGACATCCCAGGGGCGCAAGGTGTCAAGCGGCTTGTTGGACCTGTTTCGGTGTGGTTTGGCGGTGGGCCCAGGCGATGTTCTCGTCGTAGACGCTGCGATGCTCGAGGCAGCCGTGGAGAATGCTGACGAGGCGGTTGCCGAGCGCACGTAGGGCTTGGCGATGGAGATCGCCCTTGGCTCGGTGCTGGTCGTAGTAGAGGCGGCATCCAGGGCTTTGCGTGAGGGCGCAGAACGCGGCCTGGTCGAGTGCGTCGTAGAGACGCCGGTTGCGGACGTGGCGGGCGAGAACGGCCTTCTTCTTCCCGGACGCGATGGTCAATGGTGACGTGCCGGCGTAGTTTCGGCGAGACTTGCTGGTGGCATAGCGGTTCGGATCGTCTCCGAACTCGCCGAGCGCCCGGGCTCCGAGAACGACACCGAATCCTGGCAGGGAGTGGTAGATATCGGAGTCCGGGTGCTGCTCAAAACTTGCTGTCAGGGACGCCTCGAGTTGGCTGATCTGGCGGTTCAACTCGGCGATGATCCCGACCGCCGCGTGGGTGGTTGAATCTGCCGATGCTCTTCTGTCAAGCGGCGTTTTGTAGGTGTCGGGTTTGGTCTTGTTTGAGGGCTTGGTAGACGGCGTCGGAGATTCGTCGTTTGACGATGCCGGAGTGCTTCGAGGCCGCCGTTGCCTTGTTCTTTGCGGCGGTGAAAGAGCGCTTTGGCGCCGGGGTGACAGCGGACTTGCACGATTGCGATGGTGTGAATTGCGGTGTTGACTTGGCGGTTCCCCATTCGGCTGACGCGGTGATGGTTGTGGTTTGCTGACCACACCGGGAGTGGCGCGGTTCCGTTGTGGCGGGCGTACGCGGCGTCCGATTTGAAACGGGTGATGCCGACTGTCTCGCCGATGATCTTCGCGGCGGTGATCGGCCCGCAACCGATGATCGCGAGTAACGCTGGGGCGAGTTTGGTGACGTGGCGTGAGTACCTTGACGGTGTGACGTGGGATCTAGAGCTGGTGCCCTTGGACGTTCAGGTCGAAATCGCGATCGACCTGCTCGACCAGATCGAGGCCTGCACAGCGTCGGGGAGCGACGAGATGGAACAGGAATTGGTAACGCTCCGCCGTCTACGAAATGGTCAGCGGTCGGATCGCGAGGTGGCGCGGCTTAAAGCCGAGCGAGCTGCATCGCAAAGCTGAGTGTGCTTGCTGTCAACCGGACAGTGCCAAACACGCCTCACCGAAGTCACCATCGAAAGTTCGTTGGACGCGTCACGGCTGCCTTTGTGGGCACAACGGAACCCCACCGCTTCGATGCCACGAAGCACGCCTGGGTAGTCTCGCCCGCATGTCGATCGCTCTCTCCGAAGACCACCGCTCACTTGCCGATACGGTCCGCAGCTTTCTATCCAACAGCGGCTCGCGGGCAGCCAACCGGGCGTTGCTAGAAGCAGGCGAGGCCCCGTTGCCCAGTTTCTTCAGCGACTTCGCCGAACTCGGCATGCTCGGTCTGCACATTGGCGAGGCACACGGCGGCTCCGGCTACTCGCTGGAGGAGGCCGTCGTTGTCGCCGAGGAACTCGGGCGGGCGATCACCCCCGGCCCGTTCGTGCCGACGATGGTTGCCAGCGCGGCAATCGCCCAGTGCGATAACGACGCGTTGGCTGCGCTGTGGCTTCCCGGTCTGTCCAACGGCACGGTTGTCGGTGCGGTCGGGCTTGATGCCACTGCCGAGGCGCTCGACGGCGCGCTGAGCGGCGATGGCGGGGTGATCATCAGCGCCGCCGACGCCGACGTTCTGCTCGTTGTCGTCGGCAGCAACGTTGCCGTCGTCGCTGCGGACGCAGCTGGCATCACTCTAGAAACGCCGCGCAACCTGGATCCGGCGCGGCGGGCCAGCCGCGTCAGCTTCCAGGCAACGCCGTGCACCCTATTGCCAGGTGCCGCGGCAACCTTGGTCGCCTGTGCCCGGCTGCTGTTCGCTGCCGAAGCTGTTGGCGTGGCCCGCGAAACCACCGAGATGGCCGCCGAGTACGCCAAGCAACGCATCCAGTTCGGTCGCCCGATCGCCACGTTCCAAGCTGTCAAACACCACTGCGCCAACATGCTCGTCGCCACCGAATTGGCGACAGGCGCGGTGTGGGATGCGGCCAGGGCGGCCAACACCGGCGGCGACCAGTTCGGCTTCGCCGCGGCGATGGCCGCCACCCTGGCGATCAGCGCCGCCGACCTCTGCGCCCAGCTCAATATCCAAGTCCACGGTGGCATCGGCTTCACCTGGGAGCACGACGCCCACCTCTTCCTGCGGCGCGCCGCAGCGACAGAGGCGGTCATCGACCCGCAGGCCGCAGCGCGTTCGACGTGCGACTTGGTGCGCCGTGGCGTGGCCCGGGAACGCAACATCGATCTGCCACCAGAGGCTGAAGCAATCCGTGACGAGGTGCGCAGCTTCGCCAGCACCCTCACCGGCCTCGACGCCAAACAACAGCTGCTGCAGATGATCGACGACCGCTACGCGATGCCTCATTGGCCAGCTCCCTGGGGTCGCGACGCCAAAGCCGTCGAACAGTTGGTCATCGAGCAGGAGTTCGCCGCTGCCGGTGTCAAGCGCCCGCAATACGGCATCACCGGTTGGGTCATCCTGACCTTGATCCAACACGCCACCGCCGACCAGGTCGCCCGCTGGGTGAGCCCGGCGCTGCGCCAAGATCTGATTTGGTGCCAGTTGTTCAGCGAACCGGATGCCGGCTCCGACGCTGCCGGAGTAAAAACCCGCGCCACCCGCGTTGACGGCGGCTGGAAGATCACCGGGCAAAAGGTGTGGACCAGCGGTGCCCATCAGGCCAGCTTCGGATTGGCCACCGTGCGCACCAACCCTGATGTGGCCAAGCACGCGGGCATCACGATGATGGTCATCGACATGCACGCCGACGGAGTCGAGGTTCGCCCGCTGCGCCAGCCGAACGGTTCGTCGGAATTCAACGAAGTGTTCTTCGACGATGTCTTCATTCCCGACGACGATGTCGTTGGACCCGTCGATGGTGGCTGGACTGTGGCCCGGGCCACGTTGGGCAACGAGAGCGTCAGCATCGGTGGTGGTGGCGGCGGTGGCCTCACCGTGCCAGCCGCAGTGTTGATCGAGTCATTCGATCGTCACCCGCAGCGACTCGATGGTGGCGAGGCCAGAATCGGCCGGTATATCGCCGGAAACGAGGCGATGAAGGTGCTCAACTTGCGCAGCGCGCATCGCGCCGTCGCCGGTTCGGGTCCTGGGCCGGAGGGCAATGTGACCAAGCTGGTGCTGTCCGAGTTGGGCCACGAGGCCACCGCGATCAGCGCCGCATTGGCCGGTGCGCAGGGTGCCTTGCTCGCTGGCGAAGGCGAGATGAGCGGGTTCCTCGTGCTCACCCACCGGGCGATGTCGATCGCTGGCGGCACCTCGGAGATCAAACGCAATCAGATTGGTGAACGGATCCTCGGCCTGCCCCGCGATCCCCTGATCAAGTAGGCAACTATTTCGATGAAGTTCGGGACCTTCGGCCCTAGGTACTCGCAGGCCCCGGACGGCACAATCGACCGAGAGCGGAGGATTGATGGCACAGCGGGCGCGCCCAACGGTTTCGAGAGATGACCAGCAAGCGCAAGACGTTCGGCGCTACAAAGAGTTTGGCTTTGCGGCCTTCGATGAGCAGATTTTCGCCACTCGCGACCTCGATGAAGTCGAGCGCTTTTCGGCGGAATCCGCGCCCACCTCAACGACGTTCCGGCCTCGCATTACGTCGATCTGGCCGGTGGCGCCGGCCCGGCGAAGATCGATGAAATCTTGTGGCCGTCACGCCTCGAACCGAACTTGCGGCACACCGCGGTGTTCCATCAAGCTCAGCGTCTTGCCGAGGAGCTACTCGGCGGTGGCGTCACCCTGCACTTCGATCACCACATCGAGAAGGCTGCGAACTCATCGAACGGAACCGCCTGGCATCAGGATCAGGCCTTCGAGAGCGATTTTGGCCCCAAGCTGACAATGTGGATTCCGCTGGTCGACGTCGATGAGAGCAACGGGTGCATCCGCTATATCCCGCGTTCGCACCGCAACGGTTACCGCGCCCACGACCGTATTGGCGTCGCTGGCCGAGTGGTGGCTGTCGACGATGAGTCCAGCGCCGTCTCGATTCCCTTACCGCGAGGCGGCTTCGTCGTGCATAGCGAGCTGACCATTCATGGCGCCAGCCACAACGCCTCGAACCACTCCCGCCCGGCGTGGATTTTGCGCTTCAAGCAAGCCGAGCGTTCCGTGTTGCGAGCCGCGCTGACGAAGCTCAAACAGCACTGACTCACTGTCGCTAGCCTGCACGGCGATGCTCTACCAGGCGATCATGTTCGATCTCGATCACACCTTGCTTGATTCGGACGAATCTGAGCGCTTGGCCTTCGCATCGACAATGGACCATGTCGGTGTCGCCGACCCCGCAGCCATTTTCGAGACCTATACATCGATCAACCAGACGCTGTGGCGTCAGGTCGAGTTGGGCGCAATGCGCCCCCAGGAGGTACGCGTCGAGCGCTTCCGACAACTGCTCGACGCCGCCGGGATCGGTGGCGATCCGGCCGCCGTGGCCGATGTCTACGCCTTGGCCCTCGGTGAATTCGGCGAGTTGTACGACGGCGCGCTGGCGATGCTCGGCGCACTGGTCCAACGAGCACCGTTGGCGCTGGTGACCAACGGGTTGAGCGATGTCCAGCGACGGCGAATCGAACGCCTTGGGCTCGATGACCTGTTTTCGACGATCGTCATCTCCGCGGAGGTTGGCTGCTCGAAGCCTGCGGCGTCGTTCTTCGACATCGCCTGTCGTGAGCTCGGCGAGCCACGGCGCGAGGCCACCCTGATGGTCGGTGACTCGCTGACGGCCGACATCCGCGGTGCCGCCGACTACGGCCTGGCCACCTGCTGGTACGACCGCCATCGTCGCGGGCGCCCTGAGCTGGCGCCACGGATCGATCATCACCTCTGCGATCTCAGCGATCTCTGCTCGATGCTCGAGATCTGAACGGCGACCTAGTCGAGCACGACCTCGAGGGTGACCTCGGTCGTGCTGCCGTCGACAAGCCCGTTGGCCTTACGTACGGCCTTCTTCACCGGGAGGATGTAGGTGCCCCGTTTCGAGTCGGGGAACACCGATGTGCGCCAGACCGACGAGCCGATGGTGACCTCGACGCGAATCGATCCGAAGCCGGCGGCGCGGTGGCCAAACCAATCGTCGATGTCGTCGGTGACCGCCTCGGGCAGGCTGATGAAGTACCACACGGCCGGCCCGGGATACTCCCAGATTTCCGAGCGAAAGCTAAACACGGATTGCTTCGTCAAACTGGCCCCCGGTGATGACGTGACAGCGCCGATCATAGGTTGTTGATGCACCCGCGAGGTCGCTTAGGCTCGGGAGATGAAACTCGATATCGATGAGTTCGTCTCGCTGATCAGCACACGCCTCGACCTTGCCGATTACCCGCACGCGGCCGGGGTCGAGCGTGGCGTGCTGCTCTACGAGGCCGAATCGCTTCGCTCGGCGATCGCCGACGGTGGCAAGGCGGCGGTGCTCCTTGAGCTGGCCAAAGGGCTGTCGGGCGGTCCTGGTGTCGTCGTCGTTCAGCATGGCGTCGAACCGGCGGTGCTCGACGCGGTGAGCGTCGCCTTTCAGGCGATGATCGACCAGCAGCATCGCGACGGGGCCGTCGTCGGCGATCACTTCGCCAAGCCGGGGGCCAACGACCGGGTGTGGAACGCCTTTGAGAAACTCGCTGTGCTCGACCCCTGCGCCTTCGTCGATTACTACAACAACGACATGATCGCCCTCGGCCTGCTGGCCTGGCTTGGGCCCGGATATCAGATCACCTCGCAGGTCAACGTCGTCAACCCTGGCGGCATGGCTCAAGCCCCGCACCGCGACTACCCGCTGGGTTTCATGTCCAATGAGCAGGCCGAGGCCTACCCCGACGACGTGCACACCTTCTCGCCGATGCTCACCCTGCAGGCCGCCGTCGCCCACAGCGATATGTCGGTGGAGTCGGGGCCAACGCTGCTCTTGCCCCATTCGCAGCGCTACGTCGCTGGCTATCTGGCCTGGCGCGATCCGGCGTTCATCGCCGTCGCCGAGGAACGGTTCGTGCAATTACCCTTGGCCAAAGGTGACATCGTCTTCTTCAACCCGGCGTTGTTCCATGCCGGGGGATCGAACCGCACGTCGGACGTTCGCCGCATGGCCAACCTCTTACAGGTCTCCTCGGCTCTGTCGCGCACGATGGAGACCATCGATCGTGACCGCATCTGTGTGGCGATCTACCCCGATCTGCTGCGTCGGGTGCAAGCGGGCGCGACCGTGGATTCGCTCACTGCGGTGATCGCCGCTGGCGCCGAGGGGTACGCCTTCCCAACGAACCTCGACCGCGATCCGCCCGTCGCCGGGCTCGCTCCCGCCTCGCAACAAGAGCATCTGCGCGACTCGTTGCACAGCGCGATGCCGCCGGATGCATTCGAAGCCCTGATCGAAGAATTGGCACGTCGCAAACGCACCCACGATGTCTGACGGCTCGCCGAAGCCATCTGAGCCCGATGAGCCCGAGCTGAGTCGTTTCGCGAGCGGGAGATCAACGAGATCGTGACGATTGAGGCGTGCGGTACCGGGCCTGCGCGAGGATGAGCACATGGTCGCAGTCCCACCGGCGCAGACCGACGCCTTCATCTCCTACTCGACGTGCGCCGATAGCCGCGTCGGCACAGCGCTGGAGCGCGGCCTTGAACGACTTGCCCGGCCCTGGAATCGGCTGCGCGCCGTGTCGGTCTTTCGTGACCAAACCGACCTCAGCCTGACTCCCGACCTGTGGGCAAGCCTCGAACAGCGCCTGCTCGCTGCCCGCTACTTGATTCTGCTGGCCAGTGAGGAGTCGGCAAGCTCCTACTGGGTGAGCAAGGAAATCGAGACCTGGTGCGAGCACAAGGGCACCTCCAACCTGATGCTCGTGTGGACCGGCGGAACGCTGCGGTGGGATAAGTCGGCCGGAGATTTCGACCTTGAGTGCACGGCGATTCCGCCAGGGTTGCGCGGCAAGCTAGGGGGTGAACCGCTCTATCTCGACCTGCGCTGGGCACGCGAGGCCCCGGAGCTTTCGTTGCAGCTGTCGACTTTCCGCGCCGCCGTGGCCCAAATTGCTGGCCCGATTCGTGGCGTTGCCCCCGACGAACTCGAAGGGGAGGACATCCGCAATCACCGGCGCTTGCGCCGCCTTCGGCGTCTCGCGATCGCTGCTCTGGCGACCTTGACGGTTGTCGCTGGAATCTCCGCAGTGCTCGCCATCCGCAATGCGCAGCGCGCCGATCGGCGCACTCGCGAGGCGGTTGCCCGCCAGGTTGGCTTGGCGTCGCTCGACGTCCCATCGAGTCGCATCGACGAGGCAATGCTGACGGCATTGGCCGCCGGAAACCTGGCTTCCGACGACGATCCGCAACGATTCTTGGCGACGCAACAACTGATCGGCAGGTATCCGCGGCTGACTCGCATCCTGCAGGCCGGGCCCCCAGGCGAGGTGGCCAACATCCACAGCCTTGGTTTCGAATCCGACGGTGACAAGGTGGCAACCGTGACCTCCGCGAGCGGTGAAGTCCAGGTCGTGCGCTGGGCGAATGAGGCTTCTCCGGCGTCGGCGACAGCGATCGAAGACGCGGGCGGCGGCGCCGATGCCGCACCGATGATCGCCATCTCTGACACCGGCGCAACCCTGATCCAGGCGAACGGTTCGCTGTTCGCCGTCGCCGACACCGAGCTCAGTGTGGCCGCTAACGACGTCGTCGCCGCCGACCCCGGCGTCGGCCTGGTGCTTCGTCGAACCGCCGACGAGCAACTGAGCCTGCATTCGCTGACGACGGGCCGCGACCTGGCAACCATCGATGCCGCCCAGTTTGTCAGCGCCTTCGGCGACGGACGCGCCGCTGTGCTCGCCGACGGACGGCTGACATTACTCAACGCCGGCAGCGATGCGACGACGGCACAGGCCATCTCCAGCGAGGCTCCCTCGGCGACGGTGATCGCGCTCGGTCCGGTCGATGAGACCGCTGTCGTGCAGATCACCGCCGATGAGCGCTTGTTGCGCTGGCGGCTCGATGGCGGTGCGCTCGTCCTTGGGCAAACGATCGCCGTGCCGGAGGACGTCGGCGTCATTCAGCGTGTCGAGGTTGGGCCTGACGGGGCGCGTGTCTTGATTGTCGGCAGCCAGGCAACGGCGGTCATCGACCTCGACGACGGCGACACAGCGCTCGCTGTCGGCGGTGGCACCAATGTCGTCGTCGCCGATCCGTCGCAACGTTTCGTCGTGCTCGGCGGGGGACGACTGGCGGTGTGGGATCTGCTGACCGGGCAACGAGTCTTCGCCGCGGCGCAAGCGACGACAGCCGCCGCCTGGAGCGGACCGTGCGAGGAGTCCTGCCGATTGGTCACTGCGGGGATCTCCATCGACGTCTTCGATCCCTTCGCCGAGACACAAGTTCGGTTGGTCGATGATGCCAGTGCGCTCACCGTGGCCATCTCCGCCGATGGCAGCCAGGTGTTGAGCGCGGGATGGGGCGGCACCGTCGCCGAATGGAGCCTCGATCCCAAGATCGACGACTCCAGCCGACAGCCTGTGGCCGTCGTCGAGTTGACCAACCCGACGGGCTGCGCGGCGACGATTGTCGCCCGCAGCCCCGATGGATCGGTCGCCGCTGGGGTCGATCCGGCGACAGCGACCGTGCGGCTGTGCGAGACGGCCGCTGGCTCGCAGCTTGCCGCCGCCCGTCTCAATCCTGGCGCAGGAGCTATCAGTGCGCTGGCCGTCGACAACGCGGGAAATGTAGTCGTCGGCCGCGAACCGGGAATGATCGACTACTACCGTCGCAACGGCACCAGCTTTGAGCCCGGGCGGGCGATCGACGCCCGCCTCGGTGGTGAGGACGTGACGATCACAGCGCTAGCGATGCGCAATGACACCGTTGTCGCCGGGCTTGGGCACGTGCGCGCTGCGGTCAATCCGGCAGGGGTGTTCATCTGGCCGATCGATCGGCTGGATCCAACGACGTTCTCGACGACGTTCGCCGATATCGCCGCCGTCGCCCTGCTCGATGATCAGGCGGCGGCCATGGTGGTTGCGCTCCGCGACGCCAAAGACGGCGCGGTGACCATCCAACTGTGGGAGTCAGCCTCCCGTCGGCGCATCGGGCGCGCCTTTCCGGTTTGCAGGGCGACATCGTCCGGCTGGAGGGCAATGGGGCGACGATCGTGGGTCAAGACGCCAACAGCAATGCCTATCGATGGACGCTCGATCGTGATCCGTCGGCGGAGGTCTGCGCCATCGTCGGGCGGGATCTCAGCGCTGTGGAATGGGAGGCCGTCGCCCAAGCAGCGTTGGCCCCCTACGACTTCGACCCACCCTGCGCTCCGTCAGAGAGCTAGCTACAGGTGCGCCCGGTGGCAATCGAGACGATCACCTCGGTGCCTGGGGCCAGCGTTGCGACGTCGACCAATAGTCCCGACGAATCTTCGAGGATCAGCGTCGGGTCCTGGGCGCTGGCGACTTTGACGACGTGATCACTGCCTTCTTGAGATTGGCGACACGGCCGCTCAAGTTTGACGACGACCAACCCGTTGCTGCAGATCGTGCGCAGCCCGTCCGACCAATACGACCCGACCGCGGACCATTCCGATATCGGGGCGCCGCTGGGATTGACGCATTCGTCGAAGTAGGTGATCGAGGCCTCGGTGCTCACGGACGTGATGAAACGGTCGCGTTGCGCGCTGTCACGCCGCACCAGCCAAGGATCGAGATCGGCGACCTTGATGTAGAACTCCTCAGGGTTGCCCTGCACCTCGGCGGAGAACGGGAACTGGCAGGTCCACTGTTCCCGATCACTGTCGTCGGCATCGAAATGAACGCTGGTGTCGAGATTGCCCGTACCGATCACCTCCTTGGTCTCCCGGTCGAGGATCTGGAACGCTGCGCCAGAGACCATGCCGACTGTCCATTTGGCCGCCAGACCGCGCCCGTCCCAACCGCTGCAGGTGCCGTCTTCGTTGCGCACCATCTCACTAAAGCTGTCGGTCGAACCCTCGCCGATCCCGCCGTTGCTGCCTGCGTTTGCAGTTCCGACGACGGTGCTGGTGACCTCGGGAATCGTTTCCGGGGTGGGCGGAGGTGGTTGGGCTGGGACGGCGCCACCCTCGAGCTCGCTGCTGACGAGCGGCGGCAAAGGCACTGTGGCTTCGCCCCCGATGGGCCCGCCGGCGACGACGCCGCCTTCGAGTTCGCTGGTGACAATTGGCGGGTCGGCATTGCTGGCCCCGACGGGGCTCGATTGGCGCTGTGCAGTGCCTGGCGCCAGGCTGACCTCTTTGCTCGAGCTGCACCCAATCAGGGCAACGGACAACGACATCGCCAGCCACAACGTCGGTACCCGTAGTCGAATCTGCATCGCGACCCCTCCCATCGAGATCTCAGCAGGAAATTACACCCTCAGCGCAATCTCTGCCGGAGAGAAATCAGATTGCCTGAGCAGACCTACCCGACGGTCAGTATCAGGATGACGTTTTCGTTGACATGGCCCTCGAGGTCGAACTCGCCGGCTTTCGTTGCCGTGAAGGTCATCGTCACATCGACGCCTTGACTCTCCAGGTCGTACCCGTGGAGGTGGAATTCGTCGGTGACAGAACTGCTGATGTGTAGTTCAACGGTTGATCCGAGCGCAGCGGTGGCCCGCGTCGGTTGCGCTGAGCTGGCATCGACCTCGATCCGTAGCGGGCCAGGAACGGTGGTGACCGGCACGGCGGTGGTAGTTGGCGCGGCGGTGGCGACAGTGGCCGTCGTGGTGGTCGACGCTGCGGTGAGAGTCGGTCCGCTGGCGGCCGGTACCACCAGCGGGTCGCTGGAACACCCGGCGATGACCAGCGTCGTCATGAGTAGACCAGCCGGTACCACCCGGCGACGTGATGTCGGTTGCAAAGTTGGCAATCCTCCAGAGAGATCGTTCCCATAGTTGCCGATTCGCCGCGCCGGATTCAACCACCATTGCGGCTTTAAGCTGTACCGATGTTGCAATGGACCCTGCGCCTGCAGACGTTGAGTGCCTTTCTCGCGCTCGTTGCTTTGGCTGGTGCGCTGGCCGTCGGCCTCGCTCTGACGGTGCTTCGGGGCAACGAGGCTGTCGGCAACGTGCTGCATGAAGTGGCCCGCTACCGCTTCCAGCTGACACTGTTGGTGGCTGGAACGGCGATGGCCGGCAGCCTGTACTTCTCCGAGGTCGCCGACTATGTGCCCTGCACGCTGTGCTGGTATCAACGCATCGCCATGTATCCGATCGCGATCATCACTGCGGTCGCGGTGGTCCGGCGGCAATGGGTGCGGCCATCTGTCGTCGCCCTCGCCGCGCTCGGGCTGATCGTCTCTACCTATCACTGGCTCCACGAGCATTGGCCGTCTCTCGACGCCGGTGTTTGCTCGGCGGTGATTCGTTGCGACGCGATCTGGTTCGAAAAATTTGGATTTGTGACCTTGGCCTTTATGGCGGGGAGCGGTTTTGCCGCCATCCTGGCCTTGATGGCTTTGCCAACCAGCGTTCTGCCGGTCGAGCAACCCAGCGATGGAGAGATGAAATGAGCACCCAACAGTCGAAACAGGCTCCTGGCGAGCAGCGCAGCGCACCTCGACCGTCGTCGAGCCGCACCGGGTGGATCATCGCTGCCGCGGTCGCCGCGATCGTTGCCGTTGGTGCCGTCATCGCCCTCAGCGGAGGCGACGATGGCAAAGCTGTCAACGGTGGTGAGGGGACGACTGCGATCAGCACGGTGGACGGAGCATCGGTGCCGGGGGACTCGATCGAGGAGGTGCGCCCGGTCACAATCGGCGGCCAGCCGCTTGCCGAGAAGCCACAGAGCGGTGACGACCCGGCCGTTGGTGTTGCAGCTCCGACGATTGCGGGGGTGAATTTCGCCGGTCAGGCGGTGGAGATCGACACCGACAAGCCGGTGATGTACATCTTCCTTGCCCATTGGTGCCCGCACTGCCAGAAGGAAGTCAAGGTGCTCTCGGCGTGGGCCGCGGAAAACGGTGTGCCTGACAACGTGCAGATCGTCGGCGTTGCCACGAGCACCGATACCTCGGCTCCGAACTATCCGCCGTCGACGTGGCTGCAGAGCGAAGGCTTCCCGTTTCCAGTGATCGTCGACAGCGGCGACTTCGCCGCGGCAAAGGCCTTCGGCCTGACCGGATTCCCCTTCTTCACGCTGGTCGACACCGACGGTGTCGTGCGCGCTCGCGCCAGCGGTGAAATCGAGCCAGAGCAGCTGATGGAGATGGTCAACGGCCTGTAAGCCGGGGACTTCGGCGGGCGGCTGTCATGCTGGTGACGTGATGCGCCAAGCGACTGAACTCGGCGAGCGGCTCACGCAGCGACTGGTCGACGCCGCGGCGACGGCTCCTGATGACGCTGCCCGACGATGGGCTCAATGCGGTGCCTTGGCGATCACCGTCGACGGTGACGGCCGTCCCAGTTCTCGTCCGGCGATCGTCGCCCCACTGTGCGATGCGGTCGCCGATCACATCGGCGAACACAGCGGCGTGCTCGGCCACGCCGTACGCCTCGATGGTGCCGCGCTGCTTGCCGAGCGGGCGGCGTTTACCGCCTGGCGGCCGCAGGGGTCGATCAGCCTCGGTGGCTCTTGCCGCTTGATGGCGACCACCGCCGGAACATTGGCTTTGAGCCTGGCTCGGGACTCCGATCGAGCGCTGCTTCCAGCCTTTCTTGGAATCGCCGACGATGCATCGTGGGAGGAAATCGAGCGCGTGATAGGCGCGAGCTCGGCGGTCGGTCTGGCCCGTTGGGGGGCGGAGTTGGGTTTGCCCTGTGCCAACGTTGGTGAAACGGGCACGGGCCCGCTCGTCGTGACCGGCGCGATTGGTACCGCACAACGGTCCAGCGACGTGCCGCTGGTGGTTGATCTCTCCTCGTTGTGGGCTGGTCCGTTGGCCGCGCAGATCATCGGGCTCAGCGGCGCGCAGATCTGGAAAGTGGAGAGCCGACGTCGTCCCGACGGCGGGAGGAACGCACAGCAGGGTTTCTACGACCTGCTGCATGGCGGCCATCGTTCGCTGTCGTTCGATTTCGACTCGGCGCACGATCTGGCGGCCTTGCGCCGGTTGCTCGATCATGCCGACGTGGTCATCGAGGCCAGTCGACCGCGGGCGCTCGAGCAGCTCGGTCTGTCCTACGAGCAGTGCCGCGCCGCCGGTTGGCGCGGTGTGTGGCTGGTGATCACCGGCCATGGCCGACAGCAGCCGATCCGCGTCGCCTTCGGGGATGACGCCGCGGTTGCAGGCGGGTTGCTCGCCGGAACCTCGACGCAGCCCAGCTTCTGTGGCGACGCGATCGCCGACCCGCTGACCGGGATGGTCGCCGCGGCGCTCACCTTGGAAGCGTTGGCGACATCATGGGCTGGCCGGATCGAGTTGTCGCTGGCAGCGACGTCGGCGTTCTTCGCCCGCTGGTTGCCGCATGAGGCAGGACCGCATCACTATCGGCCGAGCCCGCCGGTGCACCGTCATCCGAGCGCCGCAGCGCCTGCCATCGGTGCCGACAACGCCACGGTGCGCTACTGATGGGCGCGAATCGCTTGCTGATCAGCAGCTGCGAGGTAGAAGGTCGCCTGGTCGACGTGGTGATCGAGCACGGCACGATCGTTGACGTCGCCGCCGTCGGACGGAGTTCGCTGAGCGTCGGCGAGGTCATCGACGCCCGCTGCGGGGCGCTGTTGCCCGGGCTGCACGACCACCACCTCCATCTCTTGGCGATGGCCGCAGCGCGGACCTCGATCGATCTGCTCGTCGAGCAGGTCACGAATTGGGGCGACCTCGCGCTGCGCCTTCGCCAGGCCGACAAGCTGTTGCCTGCGGGGGAGTGGCTCCGTGTTGTCGGCTACCACGAGTCGATCGCCGGCGATCTTGACCGCGCCATGTTGGACGGGCTGTCGATCCGCCGACCGATCCGTGTCCAACATCGCAGTGGCGCGCTGTGGATCCTCGATCTTCGGGCGCTCACCGCCGTTGGTGTTGATGCTCTCGATCCGGAGTACGCCGACGGGCGTCTGTGGCGTAAGGACACCTGGCTCGGCCAGCGAGTGCCGCGTGGCAGGCTCGACTTGGCGGCGATCGGTGAACAGTTGGCTTCCTCTGGGATCACGGGAGTGACCGACCTGACCCCAACCGCTGACCCCGGCCAACTCGTCGTGCTCAGCTCGGCGGTCGCCTGCGGGCACATTCCACAGCATCTGACCGTGACCGGCGCGGCCGGGTTATCTGTCGCGGCCTCGCCGGAGCTCGCACGGGGCCCAATCAAAATCGTCATCGAGGACCATGGCTTGCCACCTCTCGACTGGGTCATCGAGCAGTTCCGCCGTGCCCGAGCCCTCGGTCGCTGCCTCGCGGTGCACTCGGTGACCATCGAATCGTTGGCCCTGGCGATCGTCGCCTGGCAGGAGGTCGGGCCGATGAACGGCGATCGAATCGAGCATGGGGCGGTGATCTCGCCGGCCTTCGCCGGGCAACTCGCTGAACTGGGCATCGTCGTTGTCACCCAACCGTCGTTCGTCCAGCAACGTGGCGATGACTACCTGCGCGACGTCGACCTGCTCGACCGGCCGGATCTGTGGCGCTGCCAATCGTTGATCGACGCCGGCGTGGCCGTTGCCTTCGGCAGCGACGCTCCCTATGGGCCCGCTGACCCGTGGTTGATGGTGGCCAACGCAATGCATCGTCGAACCCAATCCGGCATCGTCCTCGGTGCCAGCGAGCGGGTGGCGGCCCGATCAGCGCTGGACGCGATGCTCGGCACAGCGACGAACCCGACAACGCAGCGCACGGTGTCCGTTGGGCAGCCGGCGGATCTGTGCCTGTTGAATCGCCCGCTCAGAGAACAACTCGTCGAGCCCGCGGCCGACGCCGTTCACGCCACGCTGATCGGCGGTCGGATCGCATTCTTACGCTCCGGTTGAACTAGAACCGAACATGTTCGAGAGCAAAGCTCTCTATCTCGTCGAAGGAAACGTCATCGCGCGCACTTGTTTGTCGTCAGTACGGGCCACCGGAGTCGCTGAGTGTCGACGACATCGCCACCCCCGAAGCAGGCCCGGGCCAGGTGCGTGTCAAGGTCGAGGCTGCGGCGGTCAACTTTCCTGATGTGCTCATTTGCGCCAACCAGTACCAGGTCTCCATACCGGTGCCCTTCACGCCCGGGAGCGAGTTTGCCGGTCGGGTCGATCAGGTTGGAGAGGGCGTGGAGTCGTTCGCCGTCGGCGACCGTGTCTTTGGATCGGCGATGGTCGGTGCCTTCGCCGAGTACGTGGCTGTACCGGCGAGCGCGCTTCGTCGAACACC
This sequence comes from uncultured Acidimicrobiaceae bacterium, assembly GCA_963732585.1. GTDB lineage: Bacteria > Actinomycetota > Acidimicrobiia > Acidimicrobiales > Ilumatobacteraceae > WLMZ01. The sequence goes on from CAVSZY010000007.1 coordinate 19,467, forward strand.
CGACGGTGTCGAGAGCAGACATGCCGCTGGCTTCTGGGTTGCCCACGCCACGGCGTATCACGCGTTGCGGTCTGTGGCCGCGGTCCAGCCGGGAGAGGTCGTCGTGGTGCTCGGGGCGGCAGGGGGAGTCGGATTGGCCGCCGTGGAAATCGCCGTTGCCCTCGGAGCAACCGTTATCGCCGCGGCGTCGACCGAGGACAAACTGGCGCTCTGCCGACAGCGCGGGGCTCATCACGGCGTGAACTACGCGACCACCGATCTGCGCGACGCAATCAGGGCCGCCGCCCCGGACGGGGCCGATGTGGTCATCGATCCGGTTGGCGGCTCGTTTGCAGAACGGGCGCTGCGAGCCACCCGCTGGGGTGGCCGGTTCGTCACCGTTGGGTTCGCCTCAGGAGAGATCCCCAAGATTCCTTTGAACCTGGTGCTGCTCAAGGGCGTGATCATCAAGGGCTTCGAGATTCGCACCTTCGGGCAGTACACGCCGGAGGCGATGCGACGAGATCACGCCGAGTTGATGGGCCTTCTGGCCAGCGGCGACCTGGTGCCGCACATCGGTCTCGAATGTTCGCTTGACGACTCGCCGATGGCATTGAGCCATGTCGCTGCGCGGCTGGCGACCGGCAAGGTGATCATCATCCCGTAGCTTCGACTCTGCCGACGGCGGCAACGAGCAGCCGCGCGTAATCGTGCGTTGCTGTGCGCTCTGAGCGATCCTGCGCACGATTACGGAGGTGAATGAGTGCTGTTGAGAACAGCGTGATTTCTTGGTCTGAGACTTTCGACCCCTTGCCTTTGTCGCCGACAAGGTTGACGATGGGGGCATGACCGTCCGTCACGCCTCGGTACACGCTGATACGGCGCGCACCGCCTTGTCCTGCCTCGACCTCACCAGCCTCAACGAGTCGGACACGGTTGAGGACATCGACCGGTTATGTGACCGCGCCTTGTCGGTGGCCGATGGCTTGGCTCTGCACCCTGCTGCGGTCTGCCTGTATCCCCGTTTTGTCGCCCAGGCAGTCGAGCGGCTGCGCGGCAGCGGCGTCGCGGTGGCCACCGTTGTCAACTTCCCCGAAGGAACCGGCACCGTCGACGACGTGGTCGCCGAGACCCGTCAGGCGATCGCCGACGGGGCCCACGAGATCGATGTGGTCTTCCCATACACCGCGTTTCTGCGCGGCGACCTGCAACCGGCGGGTGCGCTGGTGCGCGCTGTGGTCCTCGAATGTCACGCGGCAACTCCTCCCGTGCGGGTCAAGGCGATTCTCGAGACCGGCGAGCTGCGATCGCCAGAGGCGATTCGTCGGGCGGCCAAGGTGGTGGTCGCCCAGGGCGTCGACTTTCTGAAGACGTCCACCGGCAAGACCGCCAGTGGGGCGACGTTGGAAGCGGTCGACGTCATGCTTTCGGTGATCGAGCAAGAGCGCCAGCGGCGGCAACGAAGCGTCGGGATCAAGGTCTCCGGCGGCGTGCGAACCGTCGATGACGCCTTGGCTTACATCAAACTCGCCGAGGCAGCCGATCTTCCCGGCGGTGTGCGCCCGGCGACGTTCCGCATCGGTGCCAGCTCGTTGCTCGACGACATCGTCAAGGTGCTGACGGCTTAGCCCGCCGACAGCGCAGCGCGGAACTCATCGCGCAGCACACGCATGCCACTGACCTCGAAGGGTTGTTCGTCGAGCCAAGCGCGCCACTGAAGCGAGGCGAACAGGGCGTGTTCATCGGTGCGCACGTGGTAGCTGTCTTGCTCGATCACCTCGACCTCGCCGGGTCCCAGGGCACACGGGTGGAAGGCGCAAAACACCAGATCAGCATCGCTTGAGCTGAGAAGGGCCTGGTAGTCGACGGCGGCCCCACGAGCACGGCTGAAGTCGGTTTCGAGCACCCGTCCAAACACCGGCATCCGCGCAGCGCGGGCCTGGTCGACGAACACCGCGAACTGCTCCTCGGTGGTGCCAGAAAGGTGTTTGTTCGGCCCGTAATCGGCCAGCGTGGCGGTGATCAGCGCCGGCAGTCCGTACTCGATACCCAGTGCGATATAGCGATCGCACCACTCCGGTGCCAGCGCCGAGCCCATATGGGCGTCGAGGTGGGTGACATCGATCCCCGCCGCCAGGGCCCGGTCGATCTGCGCTCGCCATTCGGCTTCGACCGCCTCGGGATTGGCATGGCGGCGAACGTCGGCGACGCTGCGCCACATCATCCCCGAGTCATCGGTGAGTCCAGCGCTGGCGGGCGGACTGCTCACCGGGCGCCAGCGATAATGCACCTTTTCGGCGTTGAGGGTGAGGTGCACGCCGACGTCCAGCGTGGCGTTGTCGCGGGCGAGGGCGGCAGTCTCGAGGAACCACGGGCAGGGCACCATCACCGATCCCGAGCTGATTGTGCCCAGCGCGCAGAGTTCGGCAAAGGCGGTATTCGTGCCGTGGCACATGCCGACGTCGTCGTCGTGGATGACGATCCGCTGTCGAGTTGGCGACGACGGTGAGACTGGCTGCGAGGGCGTATCCATCGTCCCGAGAATACTGAGCGATCTACGATCGGCCGATGGAACTGTCTCATTTCCCGCCGACCATTGAGCCGCACGTGGTTGCTGCGCACCTGCGAGAACACGGGTACGCAATCATCGATGACCTCGTCGATCAGGTGACCATGGACCGTCTCCACGAGGAGTCGCAGCCGTTCATCGCGGCTAGCTCCACCGGGCTCGATGAGTACGACGGCACACACACCCGGCGCACCGGCATGTTGATCGCCCGCTGCCCGACGGCGCGGCACTTGGTGATGCATCCAACGGTCGTCGGCGCAGTGAGGTCTTTTCTCGATCATGTCACCACAGTGCAATTGCACCTCACCCAGATCATCTCTATCGAGCCCGGCGAAACGCAGCAGAAGCTGCATCGCGATCAGATGGCCTTCGACTTCTTTCCGTTTCCCGCCGATTACCACGTGCAATGCAACACGATGTGGGCTCTGAGCGATTTCACCGCCGACAACGGTGGCACCCATCTCGTGCCCGGGAGTTCTGCCGTGTCCGACGACGTGGCGGGGACGATGCCCGGCGCGCAGGTAGCGATGCGCCGTGGCAGCGTTTTGTTCTACGACGGCAAGGTACTCCATGGCGGGGGTGCCAATCGTTCCGACGGTGTGCGCCGCGGAGTCAACATCACCTACTCCGTCGGTTGGGTACGCCAGGAGGAGAACCAGTTCCTGGCCTGCCCCCCTGAGCTGGCCCGCACTCTCGATGATGATCTCCTGCGCATGATGGGCTACGCCGAGGGCGCCTTCGCCCTCGGCTATGTCGGTGATCAACAGGATCCGCTGTCGTTCCTGCGCGGCGAGATGATCAAGAAGCGCACGATTGCCGAAGTCGTGTCGAAGACCGAGGAGCACCGCCAGTTTGTCGACGAACTGGGCTAATCGACCGTCTGCAGACCAGGGGATTTCCCCTGCTCGACATCGACCGCGAACCCTGCGAGCCGACGCGGGAAAAGCTCCCCCGGGGGGACCTGATCCCGGGGGAGCTTCTCTTCGACAACGATCCGGATCCCGACCTCGCTGGTCGGCTCACCGTTGCGCCACCGTCGGGCGACTTCAACCGACAGCACGCCGCGGCGGGCCATCCACTCATCGATGACCTCACCAAGCGCGCGTTCGGCATGGGCGACCTCATCGGGATCCGGGGTTGATGTCACCTGCCGTTGTCCTCCATCAGCGCCGACAGTACTGCCATCAACATTGCCATCTCCTGTGACTGTGGAGCGGGCGCTGCTGCTTCGCCCGAGCAGCGGCACCCACCGCCGGCTTGCGCATCCTGGAAGACCGGGGGAATCGGCGGAATCGGTGGGATTGGCGGCAGCGGCGGCAGCTTCGGCCAAATTGGGTCGGGCAGGCGGAAGCGCCAGGTGCGCAGCAGCTCGCAAATCTGCGGGTAGCGATCGCAGATGTTGAACACAGGCCGAAGAACCGGGCTGAAGCTGAAGTTGAACTCGGTCGCAATCGGGGCCATCGGGCTGCAGATTGCGTTCTCCGCCGATGGGGCCGGGTCGGTCTCGCCCGCGAAGTGCAGGCCGATGGCCCGTCGGTTGGCCTCATTGAGCCACACGCTGCCGCTGTCGCCGCCACGGCTGACCTCGTAGTCAACTCCAGGCCACGGTGCCCGGGGAACGATACGGATCTGGTTGTTGAACATGACCACATCGGGAGCTGCGGTCGTGCCGTAGTTGATATTGACGCTCATGCTCACCCCGTCGACGACGCCACGGGTGATCCCCGTGGTACGGCCGGACTTGACCACCAGCATGCCCAGCGTCGGGGTGTCGATGCCCGTCACCGAGCCGAGGCCGAGGATGTCGGCGCTGTGGCCTCGCGTGCCGTTAAGGGTGGCGACCGCGGCGTCCATACGGGAGTCGAGCACCATCCGAGTCAAGGTGGCGACGGTCTGTGTACCGCCGTCGATCTGGCCGGGTTGCAGAATTGCTTCGCCAACGGCTGCGGTGCGCGCACCAGCGAGCACATGCCAGTTGGACAAGATCATCGGCGATCCGCTGGTGCGATTGAAGACGATGGCGCCGATCGTGCCGGCCGTGACGCGCGGATTTCCGCAACTGATTCCACCGAGGATCGGATCGAGCGCCGTCTTGCGGTTGACCTCCTCGATGGCCGCTTCGTTGTCGTAGTCGAGCACGATGGCGCTGGACACGCCATAGATGGCTTCGATGACGTCGACGGGAAACCCGCCGACCTGTTCTTCGCCTGCCTCGTTGAATACCTCGCTGGCGGTCAATTCGGCGACCGGCAGCTTGCGGGCGACGTGCACTCGCAAGGCGACCGTGTCGGTCAGGGTGTTGTCGGTGATTTTGAAGCCGACGTCGACGGCGGTGACTCCCGGACGTCGAAGCCAGTCGCGGCGAACGCCGTCGAGGGCTTTGATGGCTTGCTCGACGGTCTTTTGGGATGGATGCTTTGGCATTGGTAACTCCGTTGGATTCGGGCCCCTCCCTCCGAGGCGCCTCTGTAGTAAGAGATGCGCCATATGGCCTAGAGATACACCAGTGACGCAGAATCTTCTGGTGTGCGAAGCTTGGAACCCGTAGACGAAAGAGGTACCCCGATGACTGTAGATCCGATTCCCGATGGCTATCCGCAGGTCATTCCCTATTTGTGCGTCGATGGCGCGGCCGCTGCGATCGACTTTTATGTCTCAGTATTCGACGGAGTGGAGCGCATGCGCATGCCGATGCCCAACGGCCATATCGGCCATGCCGAGATCGCCATCGGCAATGCACTGCTGATGCTCAGCGACGAGTTCGCCGAGATGGGCTTGTTCAGCCCGCTCAAGTCTGAGGGTGGCAACTCGGCGAGTGTGATGCTCTACCTCGCCGACGTCGATGCCGTGTTCGCCAAGGCAACAGCGGCAGGAGCAACGGTGCTGATGGAGCCGACCGATCAGTTCTACGGCGACCGCTCCGGGCAGTTCCTCGACCCGTTCGGACATCGCTGGATCGTCTCCACCCATATCGAAGATGTCTCCGACGAGGAGGTCGCGCGGCGCATGGCCGAGATGGGCGAATAGCCGCCCGAGAACAGAACGATTCGGCGCAGCGCCGGAATTGCTCACGCCGTCAAATGGCGCCCTCGGAGAGATTCGAACTCCCGCACACGGTTCCGGAAACCGATGCTCTATCCCCTGAGCTACGAGGGCAGGGAATCGAACGTCGAGCCTAGCGCGTCGCCGCGTGCATCGGCCAGGGTGTTGAAATCGGACCGCAAACACTGCGGCCCGACGGCAGAATAGACAGCTCATGGCTGATCCGCTGCACACCATCTCCGCCCTGCTCGCCCCCGCCTTTGCGGCGATTGGTGGCCCTGTCGCCGACCCGGTGGTGCGCCCGAGCGATCGTGCCGATGCCCAGGCCAATGGCTCGCTGGCGATCGCCAAGCAGCTCGGCAAAAACCCTCGCGAGGTGGCGCAAGCTGTCATCGATCAGCTCGGCGAGTCGCTTGCCGACGTCTGCGAGACCATCGAGATCGCCGGCCCAGGGTTCCTCAACCTCGTCTTCGGTAACCGCTTCTTGGCCACAGAGCTTGCTTCGATCTCCGCTGACGAACGCCTCGGCGTCGCCGCAGTGGGCACTCTGCGGCGCATCGTTGTCGACTACTCGGCGCCTAACGTCGCCAAAGAGATGCACGTCGGCCACCTGCGCTCCACCGTCATCGGCGACGCGTTGGTGCGCATGCTCGAATTCCTCGGCCATACCGTCATCCGTGAGAATCACATCGGCGATTGGGGTCGGCCTTTCGGCATGCTCATCGAGCACCTGATCGACATCGGTGAAGAAGCTGCCGCCGCCGAAAACCAGCGTGACCTCGACACCTTTTACAAGGCGGCTAACGCCAAGTTCGGCGCCGACGAGGATTTTGCCGAGCGGGCACGTGCCCGCGTTGTGTTGCTGCAGGCCTACGACCCGGAGACGATTGCCCTTTGGGAGCGGTTGGTGGCGATGTCCACCGAGTATTTCAACCGCGTCTATTCGATGCTCGGGGTGCTGCTGACCAACGACGATCTCGCCGGCGAAGCCCGCTATCAACCGCTGATGGACGACGTCTACGGCCGTCTCGAGGCCTCCGGATTGCTGGAAGACAGCGACGATGCCAAAGTCGTCTTTGCGCCGGGTTTCACCAACCGGGAGAACGAACCGCTGCCGCTGATCGTGCGCTCGCGGTCCGGCGCGTACATGTACGCCACCAGCGATCTGGCCTGCGTTGTCGATCGCGTCGAGCGGCTGAACCTCGACCTGCTGGTCTACGTTGTCGGCGCACCGCAAGCCCAACACCTGCAGATGGTCTTCGAGGTATGCCGCATGGCCGGTTTCTTGCAGCCGCCGAACGAGGCGGTACACGTCAGTTTTGGCAACGTGCTCGGTGCCGACAAGAAGATGCTGCGCAGCCGTTCCGGCGATTCCGTCAAGTTGATCGAACTGCTCGATGAAGGCGTCGAACGCGCTGGCGCAGTGGTCGCTGAAAAGAACCCGGCGCTCAGCGACGCCGAGCGTGCCGCCGTCGCTCAGATGATCGCCATCGGTGCCGTCAAGTACGCCGACCTGTCCACAGACCGGGTCCGCGACTACGTCTTCGATTGGGATCGAATGCTGGCCTTCGACGGCAACACCGCGCCCTACCTGCAGTACGCGCACGCCCGTATCTGCAGCATCTTTCGTCGGTCGGCGATCGATCGGGCTTCCGTTCGAGCGACCGATACCGACGATCGACGCAGCCCAAGAACGCGCCCTCGCCCTGCGCCTGTTGGCCTTCGATACCGCCCTCGCCGACACCATCGAGCGCTACAGCCCGCACAAGTTGTGCACCTATCTGTTCGACCTGGCCCAGGATTTCACCGCCTTCTACGAGCATTGTCCGGTGCTCAAAGCCGACGATGAAGCCATCCGCGACAGCCGTCTGGCGATGTGCGACCTGACCGCACGGGTACTGGCCAAAGGTCTCGATCTGCTCGGCATTGTCGCCCCGGAGCAGATGTCGAGCGCGCTGGCGCTCGGCCTGTTGCCCGACACCGCGGCCGTCGCCGCCGACGGTTCGTTGTCTATCGGCGGCTGTTCCGTCGCCGAGTTGGCCGCAACCTATGGCACGCCGCTGTTCGTCTACGACGAGGCTCATCTGCGCAACCGCTGCCGGGCCGCGGTCGAGGCCTTCGGCTTCCAGCAGGCGGTGTACGCCACGAAGGCGTTCCTGTGCAAAGCGATGGCCCGCCTGGCCTACGAGGAGGGAATGCTGCTCGACGTCGCCACCGGCGGTGAACTGCATGTCGCCCTCGCCGCGGGAGTTCCTGCCGATGCGTGCACATTGCACGGCAACAACAAGAGCCTTGACGAGTTGCGCATGGCGTTGCGCGCCGGCGTGCGCCAGGTTGTTGTCGACAGCTTCGACGAGATGGATCGCCTCGATGCGCTCGCTAGCGAAGCTCTGGCGACACCCAAGGTGGTGTTGCGCATCACCCCCGGGGTTCATGCCCACACGCACGAGTTCATCGCCACAGGGCAAGACGACTCCAAGTTTGGGTTCAACCTCGGCAACGGCGACGCCCACCGCGCCGTCGATCGGGCTCGCCGATCGCCGTCGATGGATTTGGTCGGCGTCCATTGCCACATTGGCTCCAACGTCTTCGCCGCCTCGAACTTCGCCAAGGCCGCCGAAGTGATGGCCAACTTCGCGGCGCCGCTCGATCTTCCCGAGTTGATCCTCGGCGGTGGCCTCGGCGTGGCCTACACAGAAGGCGAGGAGGCCCCGACCATCGCCCAATGGGGCAACGTGTTGCTCGATGCCTGCCAAAGCCTCGGCGTGCGCTCCAAGGTCAGCGTCGAACCGGGCCGTTCGATCGTCGGCGCGGCGGCGATCACGGTGTACACCGTGGGCACGATCAAGCAGATCCCTGGCGTGCGCACCTACGTCGCCGTCGATGGCGGGATGAGCGACAACCCGCGCCCGGTGCTCTACGGCAGCGGGTATGAGGCCTTTGCGCCTCGATCGGTCACGGCCGAACGTGCCCAGAGCGTGCGGGTCGTCGGCAAACATTGTGAGAGCGGCGACGTGCTGATTTTCGATGGGCGAGTGCCTGACGATCTCGCCGTTGGCGATCTGCTGGCCACGCCGGTCACCGGCGCCTACGGGCACAGCATGGGCAGCAATTACAACAAGGTCACCCGGCCGCCGGTGGTCTTTGCCAGCGGCGGCCAGGCTCGCCTGGTGGTCCGGCGTGAAACCTACGACGACTTGTTGGCCTGCGACCTCGGCTGAGACGCCAGGATCACCAGCAGAACCACTGCTGCGGCGATCGGCCCGTGTAAGCCACAAGCTGATCGATCAAGGGTGCGTCGGTGTCAACCTCGCTCTACCGGTGGTGAGGCGCGCCGCCCGAAGCGACGACAACTTGGCGCGTTCGGATGTATCGGCTCGCCAAGTGCGCGATCATTGCCTGACCACACTCGGGTTGGGAGGCTCTGATGGATGGAACCAGGGATATCGGCATCGCGCTGTCCGGCGGGGGGCATCGGGCAACGGCGTTCAGCTTGGGAGCGCTGCTCGCCGTCGTCGACGCGCGGCTGAACGAACAGACCGTTTCCGTCAGCTCCGTGTCTGGCGGATCGATCGCCAACGCCGTGGTGATGAACGGGATCGACTACGGCACGATCGAGAGCGCCGGGTTTGAAGCACACATTCGCCCGGCGCTGCGTGTCGTTGCCGACCGCGGCTTGCTGCTCGGCGGCGCCCCGGCCACCACGGGTTATCTGCGGCTGCTGATCGCCTGTGGCGCCGTCGGTGTGCTCGGCATCCTCGCCGCCTTCGTCGTTGCCTTGCTCGACTTCTCGCTGATCGCGCTGATCGTGCTAGCGGTGGCCATCGTTGCCTTGTTCCTGTTCTGGAAGCTGCTGCGGCAACGTTCGGCGAAGACCGAGAGGGCGATCGATGATGAGGTGCTCGGGGGACGCAAGGTAACCCTCGGCGACGTGCAGCGCGCTGGTTCGAGCGTGCACCATGTGATCTGCACCACCGAACTGCAGTCCGGCGAGCCGTTCTATTTCACCAACCGATGCGTGTACAACTACCGCTTTCGCGGTGCCACGACGCCCAACACCGTCCCGCTGGCCCTCGCCGCGCAGGCTTCGGCCTGCGTGCCGGGGGCCTTCAACCCAAGGGTTGTGCCCCTCGCTCAGCTTGGCTTGGCGACGATCACCGGCGCAGGCAACAAGCAACTGACCAGCGTCGTGCTCGACGACGGCGGCGTCTACGACAACATGGCCGATGAGTGGGAATATGGCTACGACAACCGCTCCCAGAGCTGGGACGGGCTCGCCGCGGTCCAGCCGGCCAAGGCCGCCTACCTCGTGGTCGTCAACGGTTCGGGTGGCTGGAACACGCCGCGAGTCGTGCCCCCCGGCGGGTTTGCCAACGAGTTGCAGGGGCTGCTGCGGGCCCAGGGTGTGCAATATGACGTCTCCACGGCGCATCGGCGTCGGGCGTTATTTGCCAAGTTCGTTGGCGAGGGCTCCGATGTCGACGGCATCTTTGCCCAGATCACCGATAGTCCGTACCGCATCCCTGACGAGTTCGCCCCCGGCGGAAAGTACGCCGAGATACCGGCGAACGCGGCGATCAGCGCCAGGGCCTCGGCGGCGATCGCCTTTCTCGACGCCCAGGGCTACAGCCGCGAGCAGTGGAGCCAGCAGGTGTCGCGCACCAACGGCGTGGGCACGACGCTGGAGAAGGTCGGCCAGAGCGCCGCGGCCGAACTGGTCGAACACGGCTACGTGCTGACGATGGTCTTGATGCACGTCCTCGACGACCGCTGCCCGCTGCGCGCCGTCAACCGGCAGCGCTTTGCCGATCTGTGCCGCTGAGAGGTGCGCCGCTGAGATCTTCCCAGCCCTCAGCCACCAGTTCGATGCTGCGAATGCGGGCCTCGACGTCGAAGGCCACGGAGGTAATCATCAGCTCGTTGGCGCCGGTCTGGGTGGCGAGCGAGCGTAGCCCGGTGATCACCGTGTGCTGGTCGCCGACGATCCGACTGGTCGGCAACGCGGCGGCGCGGTCGAGATCGGGGTGGGCTTGGGCATCGATGGGCGACGGGAGTCGGATGAACCGTCCGCTGCGCCGCCCGAGGGCAGTGATCCGCCCGGGAGCGGCATGCCAGTCGGCGTCGGCTTGCGTGTCGGCGGCCAAGACGTTGGCGGTGACGATCAGATATGGCTCGGCCAAGATCGCCGATGGTTCGAAGGCCTGCAGGTAGATTTCGGCGGCTTGCATCGTGCCGCCGGTATCGAAATGATGGGCGAAGGCAAAGGGCAGGCCGAGGTAGCCGGCCAACTGCGCGCTGTAGCCACTGGAGCCGAGCAGAAAGATCGCCGGATACGACGTTGCCGCCGGTGTCGCCCGGAAACGCTCCCACATGCCCCGGTCGATTCGGCGATCGCCAAGTAGTCCCATCAAAGCCAGCAGGTCGTCGGGAAAGCTGTCGACCGTTTCCATTGGGGCACCGCGGCGGATGACCGCGGCCGTTTCCTGTTCGGTCCCCGGTGCCCGTCCGATGCCGACATCGATGCGCCCCGGATGCAACGCCTCCAACATGGCGAACTGCTCGGCGACGATCAACGGGGCGTGATTGGGCAGCATCACCCCACCGGAGCCGACTTTGATCTGCGTGGTCTTGGCCGCCAGGTGAGCGATCAGCACGCTCGGCGAGGTGCAGGCCACCGTGGCCATGTTGTGGTGCTCGGCAACCCAGAAGCGCTGGTACCCGAGGCGATCGGCGGCAATCGCCAACGCCTCGGTGGTCTGCAACGCTTCGGCGCTGGTCTGCCCGTCATTGAGCACGGTCAGGTCGAGTACGGAGAGCGCATTCAATCGTTGTCCTGCCATACCAGCCAGGGTAGAGGTCGATCCGGCCCACGGCGTTAGCGTTGTGACGATGTCGGATCGCCGCGGCCACTTGCTCCACGCCAAGCTCACCGCGCTGGTCAAAGAACACCTCGGTGGGGCGCTGCCGGCCACGGCCAGCGAACAAAGTTCCTTCGGACGCGGCGCGGCGCTGACACACGACAACACGGCGTGGGTGTTACTCGACGAACAACCCGAACGTGGGCTCGGCGGTGCCTTGGCATGGGCGTTGCGGCAACCCGAGGTCGAACATCTGGCGGTGATCGCCGACAGTGCCACGGGGCTGCTGGCCCGCCGAGCGGCCTTGTTCGACTACCCGATCTCCGTTTGGGCGCCGGTGGAACGCACGCTGCTGGCGGCGATCGCCGAGCCTTATGCCGACAACGTGGCGCTCCCCGACCATCACGAGGTGTGGTGGTCGCAGATCGTCGCCGCCGGCGCCGATCCGGTCGTCGAACATGGCGTGTTGTGCGGAGAGGTACGCGGCCTTGAGGTCTGTCGCGTCGTCGACGACCCGTCGAGCGGGCAGACCCGGCTCGAAGTCGGCGTCGGCGCCCACGATCGTGACGCCTATCTGACGATGCATGCGGGGCGTTCGATCGAGGAATCGTTGGCCCACGTCATCGCCGCCGTTGCCGAGCAGCGCCAGGTTGGTCAGCCATTGCATCCCCTTAACCGTTTCGCCAAGGAGCGGTTCCTGCGCTGGCAACTGCTCGATGATCCCGGCCTGATCGGTGCCGCCAGCTTGCAACCAGCGCCCCCGCCGGTGCCGCGTCTCAACGTCAAGGACCCGGTGCCCTGCGTCGCCCTTGGCCACGCTGTCGACGGTGCTGCGCTCGTCGTCGTCTGCTCGAGTGGGGTCGACCTCGACCTGGTACCTACCGCCGTCGATGCCCGCGGGCAGCTCGATCCGGCGGCGCGCCTGGTGATCGTCGCCCCGCAGCGCGACGTACTGGCTGTCACCGAGGCGCTGCTGGCCCGCGCCGCCGGGGCCAATCACGCCATCATTCGCTGGGCGCAGAGCGGACCCGCGCTCTGCCCGTAGCCTGCACAAGCTGTGATTGATCGACTTTGCCGCTATCGAAGACGAGTTTCTGACCGTCGAGGCGGAGCTTTCCGACTCTGCCGTGCTCTCCGACGCCAAAGCCCTGCGCCACAAGTCCAAGCGCTACAAGGACCTCACGTCCGATCGTCGAGTGTATCCGCAACTGCGCGCCGCCAGCGAAGACTCGGCGGTCGCCGAAGAGTTGCTCGCCACCGCCAACGCGGGACGAGCGCGAGATGCTGCAGCGACGAACTCGATTCGTCTCGGGCGCGACATCGACGGCGCTGCAGGAAGAACTGCGGGTGATGTTGCTTGCCCAGCGATCCCAACGACGGCAAGGCGGTGATCGTCGAGATTCGCGGTGCAGAAGGTGGCGAGGAAGCCAACCTCTTCGCCCGCGATCTCTACGAGATGTATCAGGGTTATGCCACCCAGCAGGGCTGGTCGACGCGAGACGCTGAACACCGATGTCAGCGACCTCGGCGGGCTCAACCAGGTCACCTTCATGGTCAAGGGCGATACCGCGTGGGGTCATTTGAAGTTCGAGGGTGGTACCCACCGTGTGCAGCGCGTGCCGGTCACCGAGAGCCAAGGGCGCATCCACACCTCGTCGGCGACCGTGCTGATCCTCGCCGAGGCCGAAGAGGTCGACGTCGAGATCGACGACAAGGACCTGCAGATCGACGTCTATCGGGCCGCGGTCCCGGCGGCCAAGGGGTCAACACCACCGACTCGGCGGTGCGCATCACCCACCGCCCAACCGGGATCGTGGTCGCCATGCAAGACGAACGCAGCCAGTTGCAGAACCGGGCGCGGGCGATGACCGTGCTGCGGGCCCGCATCTTGCAAGCGGCGCAGCAAGAGGCCGACGCAGAGGCCTCCGCCGAGCGCAAGTCACAGGTCGGCACAGGCGGTCGCGGCGAGAAGATCCGCACCTACAACTTCAAAGAGAACCGGCTCACCGATCATCGCATCGGCTTCACGATCTACCGCTTGCAGGAAGTGTTGGCCGGCAATCTCAACGAAGTGGTCGAGGCGCTGGCTGCCGACGAACGAGCCCGTCAGCTGGCCACCGGCGTCGAGTGATGACCGTCGAGTGATGACCGTCGAGTGATGTGATGGACGACGGCACGACCACCTGGCGTCAGTTGTGGAGCCAGCCAGCGAACAGCTTGGCGATCGGACCCACGCTCGCTGGATGTGCGAGATCGCCAGCGGCTGCGATGCCGAGGAGTTCCTCGCCGAACTCGACTGCCGGCGGCGCAGCGCATGGTCGGCCACCTCGATGCGATGTTGCAACGCAGAGCCGACGGTGTGCCGCTGCAGTATGTGCTTGGGCAGCTGGTCGTTTCGCACGCTCGATCTGATGGTCGACCAGCGGGTGTTGATTCCCCGGCCGGAAACCGAATGGGTCTGTCAGGCGGCTCTCGATGTGCTCAAGCCGCTTGCCGGCGCGCCGTCGTTGCGCCGCGATCTGGTCGCTGTCGACCTCGGCACCGGGAGCGGGGCGATTGGGCTGTCGCTGGCCACCGAGCTGCCCAGAGGGTCGATCGAGGTGTGGCTCAGCGACATCTCCGCCGATGCCCTCGACGTCGCTCGCGCCAACCTGGCCGGGTGCGGCATCGCAGGGTCGCGGGTGCATCTCGCTCAGGGTTCGTGGTTCCAGGCGCTGCCCGAAGCGCTGCGTGGCACGATCGATCTGGCGATCGCCAACCCGCCCTATGTCGCCGACGACTCGCCGGAGATCGAAACCCAGGTCAAGGACTTCGAGCCGCACACCGCGCTGTTTGGCGGAAGCGATGGTTTGCGCGACGTCCGCGTGATCATCGGCGAGGCCAAGGGGTGGTTGCGCCCCGGAGGTTGGCTCGTGATCGAATTTGGTAGCGATCACGGCGCGACGGTCGAGCAGCTATGCCATCAGGCAGGATTCCAACAGGTGGCGATTCACCAGGACCTCGCCGGGCTCGATCGCTTTGTCATCGCCCAGTAGAGCCAGCTGCGTCCGGCGAGGTGTTCAGCCGAAGCGGGCGGCGAGTTGGGCGAGCAGATTCGACTCGTGGACGTCGATCTCGCTATCGGCGCCAGCGACGGCATGAGCCGCAGAGAACAACGAGGCCCGCAACACGGTGCTGGTGATCCGCCCGTCGATCGAATCGAGCAATTCGTCGATTTCATCGGCCGAGATCGCGGCACGGACTTTGCCCATCGCCGGTCCGAGGTATTGATCGAAGGAGAAGGTGTCGTTGTCCCACCCGGACTCCTCGCTGACCCGGCGAATCTCGTCCATCTCCTCGGCGCTGAAGTGGTGATCGACGATCATCATCAACAGCAACAGTTCGACGGCCGCCTCGTGCTCACGGTCTTCGGTCGCATGGACAGAGACATTTGCGTAGAGGTCCGAGAGGCGCGCTGTTCATCACCTCTCAAGGTAGTTCCTACGGCGCAGCCAGGCCTAACGAACGGCGCACAAAGCCGACCTGGTGCAGCAATAGGTTCTCGGCGACCACCTCTTGCGAGGCCATGTGGGTCACCCCGGACAACGGCAGCACCTCATGCATTTTGCCCGCAGCGAACAAGGCCGAGGACAGCTGCAGACTGTGGGCGGCAACGACGTTGTCATCGGCCAAGCCGTGGACCAGAAGCAACGGCCGGGTCAGCTGATCGGCCAAGCCGAGCAACGACGAGACGTCGTAGGGCTCGGGATCGCTGAGCGGATCGCCGAGATAGCGCTCGGTGTAATGCGTGTCGTACAGCCGCCATTCGGTGACCGGGGCGCCCGCCACGGCGGCATGGAAGACATCTGGGCGGCGCATCACGGCGAGCGCGGCGAGGTAGCCGCCGAAGCTCCAGCCGCGAATGCCAACTCGGTCGAGATCGAGATCGACGCCTCCCTCGGCGAGCAGCGCGGCGACGCCTTGCAGCCCGCGAACCTGGTCCTCTAAGACCGGCCCGGCAAGGTCGTGGAACACCGCCCGGTCCCATTCGCTGCCACGCCCAGGCGTGCCTCGGCCGTCGACAATGACGACGGCGAATCCCTGGTCAGCGAACCATTGCGACTGCAGATAGGCGTTGTGGCTGGCGGTAACACGCTGCGCATGGGGCCCGCCGTAGGGGTCCATCAGCACCGGCAGCGACCCGTGCGACCCGGGCTGCCAACCGGTCGGCAGACACACGGCAACCGACAGTTCGTCGTCGCCAACGCGATACAGCGTGACCCGCGGCACAACGTTGGGACGCTCGGCATTCGACCGAATGGTGAACTCGCCAACGGTCGTCGTCGATCCCGGTTCGTCCAATGAACTGGCCCGCACAAGCGTGGTGCGCGGGCCGACCACTGCACTGAATACGCCACGCCCCGGGGTGAGACACTCCGTGACCTGGTTGTTCAGAAAGGTCGTGAACACCTGGCGGCACGACGGGTCAACGAGCACGCTGGCCTCGTAGGTCACCGAGTCGTCGTCGGCATAGAGAATCGCCCGAACGTCGATATCTGCGGGAGAGATCACCCGGTGGTTGTGCACTATCCGTCGTGAGCCGCCGCGTTCGGCGGCGGCGATGATCGAGTTACCGCTGGTCATTTGTGGCGAGCCGGGCACCAACTCGATCCACTGCTCGTCGTGGTCGTCGTAGACCACCGTCGTGTCGCCCGAGTTCGGATCGGCGAGCAACAACAGCAGGTCACGCTGATCGCGGCTCTGCACCGTGACGGCGAGGCCGCTGCCATCCCAGGTCACCCCAGCCAGGTAGGGGAACTCGTCGTGGTCCCAGTTGATCGCCACTGGCGGCGTGCGCAGCGGCCCAGCAACATCGGCGATGAACAGGCCAACGATGGCGTTATCGGTGCCTGCCGCCGGGTAACGATGGGTGGTCGCCAGTTGCTCGGGATGTGTCGGATCGCTGAGGTTCCACACCTGCACGGGGGAATTGTCGACCCGGGCGACCGCAATCCGCGTGCCGTCGGGACTCCACCAGTAGCCACGGTGGCGCCCCATCTCCTCGGCGGCGATGAACTCGGCGCTGCCCCACGACACCTCCGTCTCGCCAGGGTCGGGCCCGATCAACTCCCACGAGCGTCCGTCGAGTTCACCGATGCGCACAGTGTCGCCGCTGACATAGGCCACACGCTGGGCCATCGGGTCGGGCCGTGGATCGAACACTGGACCATCGACGCGCAGCTCACGGGCGTTGCCGGAGATCAGACCGGCGACGAACAATCGGCCGGCGAGCGCAAATGCGGCCACGGTGGCCGGAGCGTCGGTGGCGTAGCTCGTGACCCCACCACCCTGGTCGCGCAGCCGTTCGCGCCGCAGCCGTTCCGCATCGGTGAGCTCGCTCGCTTCATCGCTTTGCAGCAGCTCACGCGGATCGGCGACAAGGCGTTCGACGCCGGCGGCGAGATCGAAGACCCACAAGCTGTTGACCGGGTCGTCGCCGGCCCCGCTTCGACAAAAGATCAGGCGACGGCCGTCGCTCGAGGCGGTGAAGTTGCGCGGCTCGCCGTGCGTGAAACGTGCGGTGCGTGCCCATTGCCGGGGAAAGCTGAGCTCGCTCATGCCAGACCTGAGCTGGCGGCGCTGAACTGGGCGATCGCCTCGACGATGATGCCGAAGGCGGCGACATCATCGACCGTGGTCAGCACCGAACAGTTCGGATCGGGGCGTTCCAAGAGTTTGCGTTGATCGATCAAGGTCATCCCAGCGGTGTGCTCGCCATGTGTTTCCACGACGACATGGCGTTCGACGCGGGTGAACAGGTTCGGGTGGCTGATCGCCATCACGGCCAGCGGATCGTGGACCGCGGCGCCGCCCATGCCCTCGTGCCGGGCGGTGTAGGTGCCGCTGAAAAAGACGAAGAGATCCGCCAACAGCGACGCCAACCGCCCGGGGATGGCACGGACCTTGGCGATGCGCTCGGGCGTCGCCTGCAACTGGTGGGTGACGTCGAGGCCGGCCATGATCAGCGGGCCGCCATAGTCGAAGACCATCGCCGCGGCGTGCGGGTCGGCCCACAGATTGAACTCGGCGGCGGCGGTGCGGTTGCCGAATGTTCCGCCGCCCATCAGCGAGATGCCGGCGATGCGCCCAGCGAGGTCGGGTGCGCAGCGCAGGGCCATGGCGATGTTCGTCAACGGCCCGGTCGGCACCAGCCACACGCCCTCACGCTGGCGGCAGGTCTCGATGATGAAATCGACAGCCTTGTCGCTGGCGGCCCCGCGGCTCGGTTCCGGCAGGTCGGCACCGTCCATGCCGCTCTCGCCGTGCACGTAGCTGGAGTGGCGTGGCGGCGCCAGCAGCGGACGGCTGGCGCCGCTGTGCACCGGGGTCTCGAGCCCCAAGAGATCGGTCATGATCAGCGCATTGCGGGTTGTCGCCTGCAGCGGCGCGTTACCGGCGACCGTGGTGATCCCGAGCAGATCGCAGTGCTGCGCGGCGACGATGATGGCCACGGCGTCGTCGTGCCCCGGGTCGCAATCGAGGATGATCGGTAAACGCACGGAGGTTTGCATTGGTCTAGCTTGCCGTGAGCCACCCGTCGCTGTCGAGTGCCACCTGACGCCCGACCCATTCGCCCTGGCACATCGCCTCTGCCAGATCGGCGCTGCGCCCCCAGGCCCGGCGTCCATCGGCGAGTAGGCACGAGACGAGGGCCATGTCCGCGCTGCCCGCTCGATCGTGCATCACCGTGTAGGCCTCGATCGTCGCCGATGGCACCGATTCGCCACCCTCGCCGACCGTGAGCACCTCGCGGCTCGCCAGGGCATCGATAGCGGCCTGTGGCGAACCGTGGCGGAACCCACCGTTGGGAGGCGACGTCGAATAGATCCCGAAGGCGTGCTTGGTCACGTAACCGCCGTTGGCCCAAACCAGCGCCGGTTGCCCAGCAGCGGAGCGCAGCTCGCCGACCACCGTGGCGATGGCGTGCATCGAGTAGTTGTTCCACGGGCCTCCGGCGAAGCGCATTCCGCCGGTGCGCGTCAGTTGGCGATCGAACTGCAAGCCAAGCGATTGCGCAGCGAGTTGCACGGCGGAGGGAAAGCAGCTGTACAGGTCGATAATATCGATGTCGTCGATCCCCAACCCGGCAAGTTGCAGCACGAGCTGTCCGCCGAGTTCGATCGCTGGGGTGTGCCCCAGGTCGGCCCGGTTGGAGACAAAGTTGTGCTCGTGGCAATCGCTGCCGGCATGGACGAATACCCAACGGTCACGGGGCACCCCTAACGACTGCGGCCCGCTCGGCGCTGCAGATCAGCAGCGCCGCACCCATGTTGACGTTCTCGTTGGAGTTCATCAGCTTCGTATACGGGTAACCGATGATGCGGTTGTCGTCGCTGGCCGTGGCGATCTCCGCGGCGGTCCAGCGGTGCCGTGACCAGGCCCACGGATTGGTCACGGCGACGTCACTGAACCGAGCCCAGAGCTCTGCACTCAGAACCTGTTGCTCGTGCACGCTGCGGCCGTGGCGGGCGCGAATCGCCGTTTCCATCAGCGGGTACATCTGCACCGGCATGTTCAACCCGACGGCCAACTCGCTCGGATGGCTCATCTCCAGCTCGCTGCCGAGCAGCTCTGGCGCTTGACCCGCCGGAGCCTTGTCCCAGCTCAGGGTCGCGCCGGACGCGGCGCGCTGCCTGGCGAGTTCGCCAACTCTCGCCGCCGGTCAGAATGGCGCTGTCCAGCTCGCCGCGCTGGATCTGGGCGGCGGTGACATTGACCAACGCCTGCGGCGAGTTGCCGCCCATCGGGGTGAGGCCCGTATGTCCCGGCGCGAGGCCGAGGCGTTGGGCGACGATCCAGCCGGGATCGCCATACCGCCAGCTGAGCAACGACACGACGCGCAGCGAATCGACCGTTGGGACGGCCTGCAACCCAGCATCGCTGGCCGCCGATCGAACCGCGGTAACCATCAGATCGGCCGGGTCGAGGGCGACATCGAGGTCGCTGTGACGATCGATCGATTGGCCGACGCCGATCAAAACTGGAGTGCGCGGGTCGAGCGCTTGCAAGGTCATGTACTTACTGTACGAACCGAGATCGACCCGGAGCGAGTGGGTCGCGGCCTCCTACACTGGTGTCGTGCCGCGCATCACCATTGGTTCTGACCACGCTGGATACGAGTTGAAGCAACACCTGATCGGCGTCCTACACGCCGGCGGGCACACCGTCAGCGACCTCGGCACCAACAGCATGGAGCGCTGCGACTACCCGCCGATCTGTGCCGCTGTCGGGCGCCAGGTGCGCGACGGCGACGCCGACTTCGGCATCGTCCTCGGTGGCAGCGGCCAGGGCGAGCAACTCGCCGCCAACCGGGTCCACGGCGTGCGCGCCGCGTTGTGCAACGACCTCTACACCGCCCGCATGGCCCGCGCCCACAACGACGCCAACGTGCTCAGCATGGGGGGCCGAGTCGTCGGCTACGGCCTCGCCGAGGAGATTCTCGAGCTCTTCCTGACCACGCCGTTCGACGGTGGGCGTCACGCGGTGCGCGTCGCTCAGATCCACGAGATCGAGCGCCAGGAAGCCGCAGCCAGCCTGCAGGGCAAGGCAGCTCACTAGTTCCCGACCGGCCTGTTCATTCGGCCAGCAATCTCACCCCCAGCCAGCACTGATAGCAAGGATTCGACCCATGCCGTTTCCCTCCGATCTCGAACCCGATACCGCGGTCTTCGACCTGATCGATCGCGAGATCGTTCGCCAGACCACGGGTATCCAGTTGATCGCCAGCGAAAACTTCACCTCGCCAGCGGTGATGCGGGCCACCGGTTCGGTGCTGACCAACAAGTACTCCGAGGGTTATCCGGGCAAGCGCTATTACGGTGGCAACGCCATCGTCGACGACATCGAGTCGTTGGCGATCGAGCGCGTCAAGGAACTGTTCGGCGCCGAACATGCCAACGTCCAGCCGCACTCCGGGGCCAGCGCCAACATGGCCGTGTACCTCGGATTACTCGACAAGGGCGACACGATCATGGGGCTGAGCCTCGATCACGGAGGACACCTGACCCACGGCTCGCCGGTTAACGCCAGCGGCATGTTCTACAACTTTGTGTCCTACAAGGTCGATCCCAGCGACGAGCGCATCGACTTCGAGCAGATGCGTGAGCTGGCCCTGCAACACCGTCCGAAGATGATCGTCGCCGGCACCACCAGCTACCCGCGTCGGCTCGACCCCGAGCCCTTCAAGAGCATCGCCGACGAGGTCGGTGCATTGCTGATGTTCGACATCGCCCACCTCGCCGGTCTCGTCGCCGGTGGGGCGCACCCCAACCCGGTGCCATTCGCCGACGTGGTCACCTTCACCACCCATAAGACGCTGCGCGGTCCGCGTGGCGGCTGCATCCTGTCGACCGCGGCGCTCGGCCCGAAGATCGACAAAGCGGTGTTCCCCGGCAGCCAGGGCGGGCCCCTGGAGCACGCCATCGCCGCCAAAGCTGTGGCCTTCAAAGAGGCGCAGCACCCCAGCTTTCGCGGTCTACGCCAGCCAGATCGTGCTCAACGCCGCGGCGCTGGCTGCGGCGCTGGCCAAGCAAGGTTTCCGCTTGGTCAGCGGCGGCACCGACAACCATCTGATGGTCGTCGATTTGCGGCCCTTCGACGCCGAGGTCACCGGCAAAGCAGGCCCAGAGCGTGCTCGACGAGGCCGGCATCACGCTGAACAAGAACACCATCCCCAACGATCCACGCAGTCCTTTCGTCACCAGCGGTGTGCGCATCGGCACGCCAAGCGTGACCACGCAGGGGATGAAAGAAGCGGAGATGAGCCTCATCGCCGAGCTGATCGCCAGCGCCTTGCGGGGCCGCGACGATGCTGCGGCGTTGGCGGCGGTACGCAGCGATGTCGCCGCGCTGTGCGCCCGGTTCCCCGTCTATAGCTAGCCGACGGGCCGTTGCGCCCCACGCTTGCACCCTGCACGCAGTAATCTCGACCGGTGCCCTCGACCACCGACTACCTCATCGTTGGGGCCGTCGCCGCGGTGGTCACCTTCACCCTGACCCCGCGGTCGGCTGGGTCGCCCGTCGGCTCGGCTGGGTCGTGCAACCGGACGAACGGCGCGTGCACACCGTGGCCACGCCTGATGTGGGTGGCATCGCCATGTTCGCCGGGATGGTCGCCGCTGTTGTCGTCGGACGCATGATGAGCGGTTTCGAGGACGCCTTCGCCACCTCTGAACCCGGCGGCGTAGTGCTCGCGGCCTGCGTCATCTTCCTCGTCGGCCTTGTCGACGACGTCCGCGAACTGTCGCCGCCGGCCAAGGTCTTCGGCACGATTCTCGCCGCCATGGTGCTGGTCTATTACGGCGTGACCATGATCTATTTCCGTGTCCCGCTGGTCGACGTCTTCCTGCTCGCCGACGAATGGGTGCCGCTGATCACCATCTTGTGGCTGTTGGGTATGAGCCAGGCGATCAACCTGATCGATGGTCTCGACGGCCTGGCTGCAGGGATCGTGGCCATCGGCGCCGGTGCCTTCTTTCTGTACAGCCGCTTTCTCGAAGAGCAACAGCTGTTGACGCCGCCGAACATCGGTCCGTTGATCTGCATCATCACCGTCGGCATGTGCCTCGGGTTTCTGCCGCACAACTTCAACCCGGCGCGAATCTTCATGGGCGACGGGGGAGCGTTGCTGCTCGGTCTGATGATGGCCTCGGCCACCAGCGTGGTCGGCGGTCGGGCCGATCCGACGACGCAGCGCTTCTTCGGGCAGAGTTACTTCTTCTTCGCCCCGTTGTTCATCCCGCTTGTTCATTCTCGGTGTGCCGATTCTCGACACTGCTTTCGCCATCGTTCGCCGGGCCACGAAACGCAACGGCGTGGCCACAGCCGACAAGGGTCATCTCCATCACCGCTTGATGAATCTCGGCCATGGGCAGCGGCGCAGCGTGCTCATCTTGTGGCTGTGGACCGCGTTGTTGTCGTCGTTTGTGCTCTACCCGGTGTACACCAAGAGCGGTTTGTCGATCGGCACGCTCGGCGTGCTGGCGCTCGGACTCGGGTCTGTATACGATTTTCATCCCGAGGTTCGCAGAAATCGGTCGGTTCATGAGGAAATCGGCGAAGGGTAATTTGAGTTAAAGAACTCTCCGGCTAGATTGTTCTCGCGTTCACAAGCTCCCCACCCGCCCCGAGGAGAATCGCTCCGATCGGTTGCGCGTGAAGCCTGTGCGCAGAATCCCGACCATGAAACGTACGCCCCTGACCCACAACGACGAACGACGGCCTCGGCCGAGGGATGGAATTTGCCGTCCTTTTGTTGATGTTTCTCGGCATTGGCTTCGCTATGGATCGCTGGCTCGGCACCAAGCCGTTGTTCATGCTCGTCTGGTCGCTGGTGGCCATCGTCGGGCAGTTCGTCTCCATGTGGTACCAGTACAACGCGCAGATGAACATGCACGAGCAGCAGCGTCGCGACAAGCTCATGGTCTCTGAAGAATGCCAACCCGCCGCTGCCGATCGTTCCCGATTCGCCTGGAAGGCCCAGCGCCCGAGGTCGAGATCTCCCGTGACTGATCCGTCGTGGCCTGATCGCTGCCCCCGTGCTGATCGCCATCTGCGGTGTCATCTGGCAAATGCGGGCGTTTCTTCGTCGGCCTATGGCATCGCGATCGTGTTGCTCAACTTCGCCATTGCCGGCTGGTTTGATCGCTCGTTACCGTCACGGATTTCGCTCGGACTGATGATGGGTGCCATTCTGTTCGGGTACCTGATCCGCTCGGGTCTGGTATTTCTTGGCGTTCTACGTCGTGAAAGATGCTGGTTGGATGTCTCGTCCCGCCTTCGGACTCACGGTCATCATCACACACCTCGGCCTCCTCGCGTGGGAGCTGAAGTATGTGGCAGCCTCCCTTGCCCACCCCGGCCTTAAACCCGCCCGCTCGAATCGATAGGAACGGACAACCGTGCTCGGATTCAAATTTCCGGAAATCAACGAGATCCTTCGCTGGCGTGACTTGTTCACGTCGTTCAACAAGATCGCCATCATCGCTGTCCTTGCCGCGCTGATCGGCACCGTCGTCTTCTTGCTCGCCGGCAGCAAAGACCACAAGGTCGCCCCCACCGGCGTTCGTAACCTTGCTGAAACCACGGTCGAGTTCATCGAGGACAGCGTCGTCATGCAGACCATGGGCAAGGATCGGGCCTGAAGTGGACCCCATTCCTGCTCAGCCTGTTCATCTTCATCTATCTGTGCAACGTTCCCGGCATCATCCCGTTCTTCCAGATGCCAGCCACCGCACGTATCGCCATTCCGCTGTTTCTCTCGCTGCTGGTCTGGGTCGTCTTCATCGCTCACCGGTCTCAAGCACCAAAAGGGCGCTGGCTACTTCGGCCACATGCTCTGGCCGCCAGGCGTTCCCACCGCCTTGAAGCCCCTCGTTGGCCTGATCGAGTTCTTCTCCACATCATCGTCCGCCCGCTCTCCCTAACGGTCCGACTTTTCGCCAACATGCTCGCCGGTCACATCCTGCTGGTCACCTTCTCCCTGCTCAGCGAGGCCATGTTCCAGGCCGAGACGCAGCGCCCGTTCCTCAACATCGGTGGCATCCTGCCGTTCTTCATGCTGGTCTTTTTGACCGCATTCGAGGTGCTCGTGGCCTTCCTGCAGGCCTACATCTTCACCATTCTCACCGCGGTGTACATCGGTAGCTCGAGCGAAGCTCACCACTGATCAGCGCAGCGATCGATCAACCGTTTTAACCAATCTCCCAACCGAGAAAACAACACAGGAGAAATCATCCAATGGAAGCAATGAGTCAGCCTGGCCGCCCTTACCGCCGTGACGAAGCAAAGGCCGCATCGGCCGCAAGCAGCGCCGGTTTCGCCTACGGCCTGGCCGCCATCGGACCCGGCATCGGCATTGGCTACATCGTCGGTAAGTCCGTCGAAGCCATGGCCCGTCAGCCTGAGGCAGCCGGCATGGTGCGTACCACCATGTTCCTCGGTATCGCCTTCACCGAAGCCCTGGCCCTCATCGGCTTCGTGGTCTTCATCCTCATCGGCCTCTGAGCCGTTTTCCCGTCCATCCACTCCCTCAAGGAGATGACGTGCTGACAGCCGTCGTAACCCAGTCGGGTGAGTCCTACACCGTGCACCTCGTGAACACGGCGTCGGCTCACACCGCTGCACAACAGAGAGCATCGGGCCGTTCCTCCGTTGCCACGGAGGACACGGTCGTCGAAGAAGACGCCGCTCACTCCACGGCCGAAGGAGAGCACAGCGCCGAAGAGGTCGACCCAGGCCCAAGCCCCATCATGCCCGAGCTCAAAGAGCTGGCGTGGGGTGCAGGTTCCTTCGTCGTCTTCGCCTTGCTGATGCGCTACTTCTTGTTTCCTCGCTTGAAGAAAGGCATGGATGCCCGCTACGCCGGGATCCAGGCCGATCATGAGAGTGCAGATGCAGCTCGTGCCGCCGCTCGAACCGAAGTCGCTGACTACGAGTCGCAACTGGCCGGGGTCAAGGCCGAAGCGGCAGCGATCGTCGATGGCGCTCGTCAGACCCTGGAGGGTGAGCGCAGCGCTCGCCTGGCCACCGTCAACGAGGGCATCGCAGCACGACGCGGTGTCGCCGTGGCCGAAGCCGAGGCCGCGCGTGCCGCCGTCATGGGACAGGTCGAATCAGCGGTTGCCGACGTCAGCGCACGGGCCATCGAGCTTGCCGTCGGCAAGCGCCCCGACGCCTCCTTGGTTAACCGGGTGGTTGGCGAAGTGATCAACGCAGGAGCCTCACGATGAGCGGTTTGTTTGTTCTCGGTCGCTTTGTCGCCGAAGAGGGGGTTCCCCACACCGACGACAAGGGCATTACCACCCATCACTGGCTGCTCCCGGAAACCGCTGAGATCATCTACGGCGGTCTCGCCTCGCTGATCATCTTTGCGGTCGTTGATCAAGTTTGCTGGGCCGATGGCCAAAAAGGCCCTCGCCGCTCGCACGGCTCGGATCCAAAAGCAGCTCGATGATGCCGCAGCCGATAAGGCGTCCGCAGCATCTGAGGCAGTGCAGATTCGCCAAGCAAAGGGCGATATCGAGGGCGAGCGGGCTCGCCTTCTGGCTGAGGCCAAGGTGCAAGCCGAGGCCGTGCTTTCCGAGGGCCGTGCTCGGCTCGAGGCCGATGCCACCGAGATGCAGGCCCGTGCCGTTGCCGAAATCGACGCAGCGAAAGGACGCGGTTCGGACGAGCTCCGGGCCGAGATTTCTCGGTTGTCCTCCGCTGCGGCCGAGCGGGCCGTCGCCGAGTCGATCGACGAAGCCACTCATCAGCAGCTGATCGAAGCCTTCATCCAGAAAGTGGGGGCCTCCTCATGAGCGACGCACGCATCGGAGGGTACGCCAAGGCCCTATTCGAAATCGCCCGCGCAGAGGGAACGCTCGACGAAGTCGAAGACGAGTTGTTCCGTTTTGCACGCAGCTATGAGAGCAGCGACGCCCTACGTAACGCCCTCACCGACGAGATGATTCCGGCCAGCAAGCGCCAGGCGATCGTCGAGGATCTGCTCGGCGGCAAGGCCACCGCAACCACGACCCAGTTGGTCAGCATGGTGGTCGGCAGCGGCCGTGGCCGCGACCTGCCGGCGATCATCGATCAGTTGGTGCAGCGCGCCAGCAGCTCGAAGAACCTGGAAGTTGCCGAAGTGCGCAGTGCGGTGGCCCTCACCGCCGACCAGCAAACCCGCGTCGGCCGCGGCGCTGGCCAACGCCACCGGCAAGCAAGTGAACGTAAAGGTGGTCGTCGATCCTTCCCTCATCGGAGGAATCGTTGCCACCGTGGGTGACACCGTCATCGACGGCAGCGTGCGCACCCGCCTCGACCAGTTGAAGACCCGGCTCTAGAGCCACCATCGAACACGAAGAAACGGACACGACATGGCAGAGCTCACGCTGAGCGCCAGCGACATTGCAGCAGCGCTGAAGAAGAACCTCGAGGGTTTCGAGCCCTCGCTCGAAGCCCGCACGGTGGGTCGCGTCGCCGAAGTTGGCGACGGTATCGCCCGCGTCAGCGGCCTCCCAGATTGCGGCGTGAACGAACTCCTCGAGTTCGCCGACGGCTCTGTTGGCCTGGCGCTGAACCTCGATGAAGGCTCGATCGGTGCCGTCATCCTCGGTAACGCCGACGCCATCGAAGAGGGCCAGCCGGTAAAGGCCACGGGTCGCATCCTGTCGGTCCCAGTCGGCGATGCGATGCTCGGCCGTGTGGTCAATGCTCTCGGTCATCCGATCGATGGCAAGGGCGACATCGTCGGTGCCATCCAGCGACGCGTCGAGATCCAGGCGCCTGGCATCATGGGCCGCAAGCCGGTGCACGAGCCGCTGCAGACCGGTATCAAGGCCATCGACGCGATGACCCCGATCGGCCGTGGCCAGCGTCAGCTGATCATCGGCGACCGCAAGACCGGCAAGACCACCGTGGCGATCGACGCGATCATCAACCAGCGTGGCCTTGGTGTGAAGTGCATCTACGTGGCCATCGGTCAGAAGGGCTCGACCGTCGCCCAGACCGTCGAAACTTTGCGCCAGTACGGTGCCATGGAATACACCGTCGTTGTCGCCGCCCCGGCGAGCGATCCGGCCCCATTCAAGTACCTGGCCCCCTACGGCGGTTGCGCCATCGGGCAGCACTGGATGGAGAACGGTGAGCATGCGCTCATCGTCTACGACGACCTCTCCAAGCAGGCTGAGGCCTACCGTCAGGTATCGCTGTTGCTGCGCCGCCCACCGGGCCGCGAGGCCTACCCCGGCGACGTGTTCTACCTCCACAGCCGTTTGTTGGAGCGCGCTGCCAAGCTCAGCGACGAGCGTGGCGCTGGCTCGCTCACCGCCTTGCCGGTGATCGAGACCAAGGCTGGCGACGTCTCGGCGTACATCCCGACCAATGTGATTTCGATCACCGACGGCCAGGTCTACCTGCAGGACAACCTGTTCAAGTCCGGCGTTCGTCCCGCCGTCGACGTGGGTGTTTCCGTGTCACGCGTGGGTGGTGCTGCCCAGATCAAATCGATGAAGGGCGTCGCCGGTACGTTGAAGCTCGACCTCGCCCAGTTCCGTGAACTCGAGGCCTTCGCCACCTTCGGTTCCGAGCTCGACGCCATCTCCAAGGCTCAGCTCGAGCGTGGGTACCGCCTGGTCGAACTGCTCAAGCAGCCGTTGAACAGCCCGATGCCCGTTGAGGAACAGGTTGTCGTCGTCTTCGCCGGCACCAAGGGTTACCTCGACGATGTGCCGGTCAACCAGGTTCGCAAGTTCGAGGCAGCCTTGTTGGAGCACATGCGCAGCCGCCACGCCGGTGTGCTCTCAGCGATGAAGAGCAACCCGAAGGCCGATGTGCCCGCCGACCTCGGTGACATCGTCGCCGCCTTCAAGCAGCAGTTCAACGAAGCCGCTGCGAGCAACGTCGGCCGGGCCGTCGATCCAACGGCCACCGATGCCGGTGAAGTCGGCGACGCGGCGAGCGGCAAGACACTGGCGACCGAGTAATCCCATGGGCGGAGGTCAGGAACGCATTCTTCGTGGACGTATTCGTAGCGTCCAAGCGACGAAGAAGATCACTCGCGCCATGGAGTTGATCGCCGCCTCGCGCATCGTCAAGGCACAACAGCGAGTTCAAGCTGCCGTGCCCTACAGCGAGCAGATCACCGAGGTCGTCAAGGATCTCGCTGCTGCCGGTGCTGGCAAGGGTTCGCCCTTGCTCGCCGGGCGAGACGAGGTGAAGACCAACTGCTACGTGGCGATCGCCGCCGACCGTGGCCTGTGTGGCGGTTACAACGCCGGTATCCAGCGAGCTACCGAAGGCGAGATCAAGGCCGACATCCTGGCCGGACGCGGTTACTCGCTCGATTCCAGTCGGTCGCAAGCCCGACAACTACTTCCGCTTCCGTGGCTACAACCGCCGGGCCAGCTTTGGTGGTTTCAGCGACAACCCCACCTACGAGCACGCCCGGGAGATCGGCAAGCTGGTCGTCGAGCTGTACCTCTCTGGAGAGGTCGATCGCGTCGAGTTGGTCTACACCCGTTTCGTCTCCAGCGGCACCCAGGAAGTCGTCCTGCGTCCCTTGGTGCCGCTCGACGCTTCCACGGTTGAGGGTGGCGATGGCGTGGCCTCCGGTGGTGCCGGCGACTACGAGTTCGAACCGGACCCGACGACGATTCTCGACACGCTGCTGCCGCGCTACGTCGAGGCCCGCATCTATGCGGCCCTGCTCAACGCTGCGGCCAGCGAGTACGCCTTCAAGCAGCGAGCGATGAAGAGCGCAACCGACAATGCCGAGGAACTGATCAAGAACTTCGCGCGCATCATGAACCGCGCTCGTCAGGACTCGATCACCACCGAGATCATGGAGATCGTCAGCGGTGCCGAGGCGCTCGGTGGCGGTAAAGTCAAAGCACACCCGCTACATCGACCTCGACGCTCCCGACTGGTTCGGTACGCTAGCCGCCACACACACCGCGGCGAGCCCTCAGGCCAACGTGGCCAACGTGGTCAACGTGGCCAGCGCCCCCCTCGCTGGCGTTGCGGCAACGCCGGTCAGCGTCCTCGATCCCGACGACATCGAAGAGATCGTCGGTATCGGCCCCATGATCGGAGCAAAGCTTCGCGATATGGGCATCACCACCTTCGCGCAGATCGCCGCGTGGTCAGCAGACGATGCTCAACGGATCGGGGCGGACCTCGCCTTCCCGGGCCGCATCGAACGCGAAAATTGGATCGAACAAGCACGTGAACTTCACAGCCGCACACACGGCGAATGACTACTGAGAAGACGGACAAGAAAGAACAGCCATGACTATGACTGAATCAGATCGCAAAGACGGCCGCATCGTCGCCATTGCCGGCCCGGTGGTCGACGCCGAGTTTCCACGCGGTTCGCTCCCCGAGCTGAACACCGCCTTGGAGTTCACGGTGAACGTCGACGGTAAGCCCGTCAACGTGCTCGCTGAAGTCGCTCAGCAGCTCGGTGAGGGGCGCGTGCGCGCCGTCTGCCTCAAGCCGACCGACGGTTTGACTCGTGGCACCGCAGTGCGCAACACCGGACGTGGCATCAACGTGCCCGTCGGCAACCGCACCCTCGGTCACGTGTGGAACGTGTGGGGCGAAGTGCTCGACGGTGACAACGCAGATTTCGCCGACGTCGAGCGCTGGGACATTCACCGCCCAGCCCCAGACTTCGCTGCTCTCGAGCCCTCGAAGCGCCTCTTCGAAACGGGCATCAAGGTCATCGACCTGCTCACCCCGTATGTCGCTGGTGGCAAGATCGGTTTGTTCGGTGGTGCTGGCGTCGGCAAGACGGTGTTGATCACCGAGATGATCCGCCGCGTTGCTCAGAACCACGGTGGTGTCTCGGTGTTCGCCGGCGTCGGCGAGCGCACCCGTGAGGGCACCGACTTGATGCTGGAAATGGAAGAGTCCGGCGTGTTCGAAAAGGCCGCATTGGTCTTCGGCCAGATGGACGAGCCACCGGGAGTCCGTCTGCGCGTTGCGCTCTCGGCGTTGACCATGGCCGAATACTTCCGTGACGTGCAGAACCAGGACGTGTTGTTGTTCGTCGACAACATCTTCCGTTTCGTGCAGGCCGGTTCCGAGGTTTCAACGCTGCTCGGCCGCATGCCATCGGCCGTGGGCTACCAGCCGACGTTGGCCGACGAGATGGGCCAGTTGCAGGAGCGGATCACCTCCACCCGCGGCCGTTCAATCACTTCGCTGCAGGCCGTGTACGTGCCCGCCGACGACTACACCGACCCGGCGCCGTTCACCACCTTCACCTTCTTGGATGCAACCACCGAGTTGAGCCGTCAGATCGCTTCGCTGGGCATCTACCCGGCGGTCGACCCGCTGGCCTCGAGCTCGACGATTCTGCAGCCAGAGGTCGTCGGCGACCGTCACTACAACGTGGCTCGCAGCGTCCAGGAGATCCTCCAGCGCTACAAGGAACTGCAAGACATCATCGCCATTCTCGGTCTCGACGAGCTCTCCGAAGAAGACCGCCTCACCGTGTCCCGTGCCCGCAAGGTGCAGCGTTTCTTGAGCCAGCCGTTCTATGTTGCCGAGGTCTTCACTGGCGTCAGCGGCGAGACGGTTCCGGTCGCCGAGACGGTCGAGAGCTTCGAAGCCATCGTCAAGGGCGAGCTCGACGAAGTTCCAGAGCAGGCGTTCCTCAACGTCGGTGGTGTCGAGCAGGTGCTCGCCAAGGCCAAGGCTCTGCAGGAAAGCGCAGCCTAAGCGATGGCCGCGGCATCGATGACCGTCAACGTCGTCTCACCGGAGAAGGTCCTCTTCACCGGTGAGGCCACCCAGGTCATCACCCGGACCTTGGGTGGCGGCGAGATCGCTTTTTTACCCGGTCATGCCCCGTTCCTCGGGGCCTTGACCGAGTGCCACACGCGCCTGTTCATGGCCGACGGCAAGATCGTCGATGTCGCCGTGCACGGTGGTTTCGTCGAGGTCAGCAACAACAAGGTCAACCTATTGTCCGACGTCGCCGAGATCGCCGACCAGATCGACCGTCAGCGGGCGATGCGCGCCCGTGAGCGTGCCGAAGAGGCGCTGCGTCACGAACACGACGCCGAAGCCGTTGCGGCATTGGCCCGGGCGCACGCCCGGCTGAACGCCACCGGTGGTGTGACCGGGACGCCCGCCGGCGCCCACTGAGCAACCAGGCTGTCACCCAAGCTCTCGGCGCCTGGGTCGATACGCTGGGCCGATGCCCTCACGTTTGCCGTTCACATCTGCGTTGATCACCGGTGCCTCCAGCGGTATCGGTGAGGCCATGGTTCTTGAGCTGGCGAAATCGGGGATCCCGATGGTGCTCGTTGCTCGCCGCGGCGACCGCCTGCAGGCGTTGGCGGACCAGTACGGCAACTGTGAGGTGTTCGTCGCCGACCTTGGTGATCCGGCGGCGACCGAACGGGTTGCGGCGCGCATCGCCAGCGTCGATGCTCCGATCGATTTAGTGGTCAACAACGCTGGCTTCGGCACGACCGGGTTGTTTCATCAACTCGACGAGGATCGCCTGCAGCGCGAGATCGCTCTCAATGTCGCTGCGCTGACCCGTCTATCTCACGCCTCTCTGGCCACCATGGTGCCCCGTGGGCGGGGCTACCTGCTCAATGTCAGCAGCGTCGTCAGCTTTCAGTCGGCTCCCAAGCTGGCGGTTTATGCGGCGACCAAGGCCTACGTCACCAGCCTGAGCGAGGCGTTGCATGAAGAAGCCCGGGGTACTGGTGTGCATGTCACCGCCTTGTGCCCCGGCTTGACCAGGACCGAGTTCAGCGACGTCAGCAGCGGCGGAGAGGCCGCCGCCAGCTATCCCGATTTCGCCTGGATGGACGCCGCCACCGTCGCTGTGGCGGGTCTGCGAGCCGTCGCTGCCGGACGAGCGCTAGAGATTCCCGGGCTGATGAACAAAGCGCTGGTCAGCGCATCGAGCGCCGCGCCGCGGCGGCTGGTTCGCCGGGCTGGCAGCGCACTGCAGAGCAAAGTTCGTTAGCTGTAATCGATCGAGGCGAAGGTCTGCAGCTTGTCGATGTGATGGTAGGCATCGATCAGTCGCACGGTGCCGCTGCGCGAGCGCATCACCAGCGATTGGGTACGAGCGCCGCCACGTTCGAAGCGCACGCCGCGCAGCAGTTCGCCATCGGTGATACCGGTGGCCGCGAAGAAGGCGTTGTCGCCCTTCACCAGGTCGTCGGTCATCAACACGGCGTCGAGGTCGTAGCCAGCGTCGATCGCGGCCTGGCGTTCGTCATCGTCACGGGGCCAGAGGCGACCCTGGATCTCGCCACCCATGCACTTCAACGCCGCCGCCGCGGTGACACCCTCGGGCGTACCGCCGATGCCAAAGAGCACGTCGACGCCAGCGTCGGGCCAGGCGGTGGCTATCGCCCCGAAGATGTCGCCGTCGGTGATCAGGCGAATGCGGGCCCCGCTGGCACGGACTTCTTCGATCAGCGCAGCGTGGCGGGGACGATCGAGGATCATCACCGTCAGGTCGCGCACCGATTCGCGCTTTGCCTTGGCGATCCAGCGCAGGTTCTGCGTCGGGCTGGCGGTGATATCGATCGAACCGGCGGCCTCCGGACCGACGGCGATCTTTTCCATGTAGACGCACGGCCCGGGATTGAACATCGAGCCGCGCTCGCTGACGGCGATAACAGAGATCGCGTTGGCCCGCCCGAGAGCGGTGAGCGTGGTGCCATCTATCGGGTCGACGGCGATGTCGGTTTGCGGCGGCGACCCGTCGCCGATTCGTTCCCCGTTGAACAACATCGGCGCCTCGTCCTTCTCGCCCTCGCCGATAACGACGATGCCGTCCATCGGCACGCTGGCGAGCACCGTGCGCATCGCTTCCACCGCGGCCCCGTCGGCACCGTTCTTGTCGCCACGACCCACCCAACGTGAACCGGCGAGGGCTGCGGCCTCGGTGACCCTGACGAGTTCGAGAGCGAGGTTTCGATCTGGCTGAACGGTGTCTGGCATGGACGTACCCTAATGGCGCACATCCCGCCCAACTTCTAGTGGTCGTCAAGAAACGCAGCGTGACGCCCGCTGGCTAGCCTGAGCAGATGGTCGCTGTCGCAGTCGAACGTTGTGTCTCCGGTCGTGAACTGAGTGAACCGCGCCTCTCGCCAGACGGCAGCCGCCTTGTCTTCGCCAGCTCGGAAGGTGGCTTGGCGACATTGCAGGTGCACACCTTTGATGGCCAACCGCAGCGCCGAGTGACATGCGGGCTGGCACCGCGTGTCGGGCGCGGGCTCGGCGGCGGGTGCTGGTGCTGGACGCCCGATAGCCGCTCGGTGGTGTATTCGGCGGTCGACGGCAACCTGTGGTTCCAGCCGCTCGGCGCCGGTGGGCCGCAACGGCTGACGAATGTCGAAGCCGATCGCGTCGCGCAGGCCCCGATGGTCAGCCCCGACGGCACGAGCGTGATCTACGTCATCGATCAGGCCGAGGTCTGGCTGACGTCTTTGATCGACGGCACGTGCAGGCGGCTCGACAGCGGAGATGCCGACTTCTGTTTCGACCCCTACGTGACCACCTGTGGTACCACGGTGTTGTGGCAGGCCTGGAACGTGCCGCACATGCCCTGGGACCGCTCGCATTTGCGCAGAGTGACGCTCGACGGCGAGGTTGACGACGAGTTCGATTTCGGTGCCAGCATCCAACAGTCCAGTAACCGGCCGAGCGATGGCGAGGGCATCTACATCCGCGACGACGCCGGCTGGAACAACCTATGGATCGGTGACCAGCACCTCGTCGATGAGCCCTTCGAGCATGCCGGCCCATCGTGGGGACCGGGGCAACGCAGCTACGCCTTGTCGCCCGACGAATCGCGCATCGCTTTCACCCGCAACGAGTCGGGATTCGGCCGCTTGTGCGTTGTCGAGGTAGCTAGTGGGCTCGTCACCGAGGTCGCCAAGGCCGTGCACGGGCAGCTGAGTTGGAGCGGCACGCGGCTCTGCGCGTTGCGCAGCGGTGCCAAGACACCGACCCAGATCGTGGTCTATGACACCGACACATGGGAACGATCGGTGGTCGCTGTCGGGCCGGTGGCAGGCTGGGAAGCGGAATCATTGGTCGAGCCGGAGCTACTCAGCGTCGAGGCCTCGAACCTCGCAGGCGACGTTCGCGCTCGCCTCTACCGTTGCCCAGAACCATCGAAGAAGTTGATCGTCATGGTTCACGGAGGGCCGACCGATCAGTGGATGGTGACCTTCATGCCGCGGGTCAGCTATTGGGTTTCTCGCGGCTTCAACGTCGTGGTCGTCGACCATCGAGGTTCAACCGGCTTCGGGCGCGGCTATCAACAGGCGATGAATGGCCGCTGGGGCGAACTCGACGTGGCCGACACGATCGATGTTGTCCGCCATGCGCATCAGTTGGCGCTCGGCGCGCCGGCGACGACGACGCTGATGGGCAGCTCTGCGGGCGGGTTCACCGTGCTCGGCGTCGGCGCGGCTCGCCCCGAGCTTGTCGCCGCGCTGGTGGTCGCCTCTCCGGTGTCGGACCTCTTCGATCTCAACCAACGCAGCCACCGATTTGAGCGGCACTACAACCTGAACTTGGTCGGAGCGGAACCGTTGAGCGCGCTGGCGGCGGGCCCCTACCGTGATCGATCACCGGTCAACTTCGCGGCAAGCATCACCACGCCGACGTTGATCTTCCACGGCGACGCCGACCCGGTGGTTCCGATCGAGCAAAGTCAGGCCTTGGCCAATGCAATCGCTGCTGCTGGTGGCATTGTCGCCCTCGTCGTGTTCCCAGGCGAGGGTCATGGGTTCCGCGAGCCAGCGAACCAGATCGAACAGTTCACGCGCAGTGAACGATTCATCGAGGCCCAATACCAGGCCAGGTCAGCGAGTGCCCGGTAGGGTCGAAGCATGACCGAATGGAACCCGAACGACCCTGATGCTGCAAACGTCTACTACGACGTCAGTGCTTGGTCGTTCGAACACCAGGCCGAGCTTTCCGGCGCGCTTGCCGACACTGAAATCCCGCATGGTTGGGCAGAACAAGAATTGATCGTGCCCGAGGAGTTCGAGCAGCGCGCCGACGAATTGTTTGCCAGGCTCGAAGCGCGCTTGGGCATTGCCAGCGATCCGTCGCACGACGGCTACGGCGAGTTCGCCTCGCCGATCGCGCTCGACGACGACGCTTCGGCCACCGAGTACGACCTTGCCGAATGGGAGACGTTGGAGCGCGGGCTGGTTGTCGACTCGCTCGTCTCCGCCGGGATTCCCTTCCGATGGGAGGATCTCGTGCTCTTGGTACCGACCGAATCTGAGGACGAGGTCGACGCCATCCTCGACGATGTCGAGCAGGGCAATGTCATCGCCATCATCGACGACGAGGATGGCGCCGATCCGTTCGAAGCCCTCAACGGGTTCTTCCTCGGTGCCCAGCGCCTGGCGCGCAACACTCAGGATTCTGCTGGCTTGGAGCGTGTATTGCGAGCGTTGGAGACAGCCGATGCGTCCCGGCCACCAGCGGGTGTCGAGCTCGGGCTGTGGCGCAAGGCGTGCACATTGGCCGAGGAGATCAGCGATTCGCTGATCGAAGAGGACGGCGATCCGACGCAGGCTGCACCGCTGGCCCAGCAGCTTCACGACCTGCTGCGCCCGCTGATCTAGCGCCTCGTCAAGCGGTCGGAACTGGCTGCGCCGACACTGGTTCGGGGGAAACCGGTTCGGGGGAAACCGGTTCGGGTGGTGCCGGAATCCATTTGACGTCGCCAATGATCAAACGGCCGCGGCTGAACGCCGCAGCAGTTTTGCACTCCATCGCCCGTTGGAAGGCGGCATCGAGGCCACCGGCCACGTTGGCCAGCTCAAGCAACTTCGGGTCTGGGTCGCGATCGACCATCTCATCGGCGATGACAAACAGGCGAACCTCGTTGGCCGCATCGACCGGGGCGACGGTGTGACCGGCGACGATGCGCTCGATCATGGTGAATACCTCGGAGCCGACGCGTTGTTCGGCGAGCAATTGATGCCGAGCCATTTCGATCGCCAAACGACCGTGCAACAGCACCGGATTGGCCCACTCCGCGGCGCTGATCGACAGTTGCCAATCACGGGCCAGGGCCAGTAGGAAGGCCGGCTCGACCTCGTGATACCAATCGTGCAGGCAGGCCGCGATCGATACCGCCTCGGCCAACGCCGCGGTGTCATCGTCACCGACGAGCTCGTGGCGATGGATGTTCAGCAGTTCGTGGCCGACCGATTCCACCGCCCGGCTATGCGTAAGCACGTCGATCGGGAGGCGAAACTCTGCCAGCGCCCACAGCTCGTCGTTGAAGCTGGTGTGTGGCATTGCGCCGAGCGGTGTCAGGCTGGCGATAAACCGACGAACCTCGAGCGGGGCCTCGAACGCTGACAGCAGTTCGGTTTGCGCCTCTCGTCCCGCCTGCCAGGTGTCGTCGGCGGCAGGGTTATCTTTACTCCGCAGGCAAGCCACGCCGATGGCACGCTCGGCATGGACAAAGCCATCGAGTTGCAGCATGCGCGCCCGGGCCACAAATCCAAGCGCCCGTTCGGCGGCAGCATCGCGGGCCATCACGCTGGCGTAGGCGGTGGTCGCCGCTCCCAACAGCCAGTCGCTGTCTCCTTCGCCATAGGCCCGTTCGGCATCTTGAATCGCGTCGAGAAGGGCGTGACGGGCCTGTCCGAGCGCATCCTGACCGGGCTCCAGCAGTTCGCGTCCGTGCTGGTAGTGGATGTAACCAGCCAGCGCGTGGCTCAGCCGTCGATAGTGGTGCACCGCTCCCGCGGCCGGGATCAGCGGCGACACCTTGGCGTCGTCGGCAAGGCGCCCGCTATCGAGATAGGTGCGCAGCTCGCGGATGTACTCGATGGCGTCCGACCGCCGGTCGGCGCGCTCGGCCTCGAGGGTGTCGTCGGCCTCCAGGAACGAGCCCTTGATCCTGGTCAGGCGGTATGAAGTGTTGGCCAGCAGCAACAGGTTGTCGGCGTCGAGCTCGGCGCGCTCATCGGCGAGGCGAGCCTTGTTCAGAGCCCGCGCCGCATTCTCGTAACACCGTTGCGCCGCTGCGCTCGCCGACGTCTCTTCGGCCATCCGCCCGGCGCTGCGGTAGGCGATCACCGCTTGGCGGTGCTCTTGTAGCTCCATCAGGTGATCGGCGGCCTCTTCCCAGTCATTGATCCGCTGATCGACTGCGGCGTCGGCATGAGCGGCGCGGCGCTGCAGTTCTGCGGCGATTAATGCTCGAGCGTGGCGAACATCATCCTCGTTCATCTGCCCGACGAGCACCTCGACCAGGTGGCCGTGAGTGAACTGCGCCAACTTGATGCTGCGCCGGGTGGGCACGGGACGTAGCACGACGTTGTCCCGGTCGGCGTCGAGCAGTCGTTTCCACTGCTCTTCGAGTTCCTCGACTTCACCGCCAGGGGTGTCGACGGAGCGTTCGGCACCGGCACCACTCGCCGCCACGGTGTAGGCGATGTCGAATTGGAATGGCTGGCGCATCAGCGCGCCGACGCGCAGCGCGGGCCGTAGCGACAGGGGAAGCAGTTCAGCGAGCAACCAGCTGACGACGTTCTCGATCGGCGGCTGCAGATCTTCGCCCTCCAACGCTGTCCAGCGAACGCGCCCGCTGGCGGCGGCCCCTTCCTCGAGCGTTTCGGCTTCGGTGACAACCCCTTGGGCAATGAGATACCAAGCCAATGGCATCCGCAGGATCGGGTCTTGGGCAGCGATCGCCTCGATCACCGCAGCGTCGGCGTCGATGCCCTCTTTGGCCAGCTCCTCGGCGATAAAGCTATGCAACGCCTCGCCGTCGCTGTGCAGGTCGACGATCGCTGTTTGGGGAATCCATGAACAGTCTGCCTTTGGTTGCGTGGCACCGATAATGCGCACCTTGTCGCTGGTGAAGATCCGCTGCAAAACTTGACGCGAACCGGTGTCGATCGCGTCGAAATCGTCGATCAGAAAGACGATTGTGTGCTGCGCCAGTTCGAGCGCGGCGGAGATCAAACGCACCGCTTCGCTGACGAGCCGATCTGAATGGTCGCGAAGGCCGGACGGTGGCGTGGAGCGGAGCAACTCGAGAATTCGACGATCATCGGCGTCGTCGGCCAACTCCAAGAGAACCTCGGCGGGGAGCACCTCACGCTTGATCAAACCCTCGCCCAGTTGCAGACAAAGTCTGGCGACCGAATCGCCGGTGATCTGTGGGTTACCGAGATCGTTGGCTAGCACATGCTGGGCGAGGTCGACGAAACAGTTGGTGACGAAGGCGAAACGTGAGGCCGCCTCGGTTGGTTGATCGAGGCCGCCGAGGGCCAAGTAGGTCGTCGAGAACTCTGGTTGCGCAAGCTTTGTGGCTACCTGCTCCAGCACTGCCCGTCGGCCGGAACCGATGACGCCGCGCACCAGCACCAGGTCGCGGCCTTGCGGCGCCGCGAGCAATTCGATGACCTGCGCGGTGGCGTCGTCGATCTTGCGGTCGGCCTGGCGCAGGTCGACGCTGCGTTCGCCCGTGGGCAACACCCCCATACGGGCCAAGGCGGTGACGACCCGGCGTAATTCTCCGGGTGTTGGTACTTCGCTGATCGGTACCGCTTGATTGGTGAACCAATCGGATTCGGCGCCAAGCTTCGGGCGCACCACGGAGGGGTCGCCGGCGAGCACCGGCAGGATGCCGATGCCCAGTTGTCGAGCGGCATCGAGCTCACGCTCCACCCAATCGGTGACACGGCGGTCTTCGATCAGCCGCCACGCTGGCCCGATGAGGGCGATGACCGACCGCGAACGCTGCAAACTCTCGACGATTTCGTCCTCCCAATCCGACCCCGGTTGGACACTGCGTTCGTCGAGAAACACGCGTGCCCCGGTACGACGCCGGAGCTCGCGTTCGATCGCTCGGGCGATGCCGCGGTCGCCGCCGCGAAAGGAGATGAAGACGTCGTATTCAGGGATCGGTGCTGCGACCAAGCGTGGTCCGCGCCGCGCACCGTCGTCGTTCCCATCGGCACCGTCACCGTTGTCGCTACTTTCGGCGCGGTTGTCTTTACGACGGATCAGCTGAAACTGCCGCCGACCGCTCGTGGATGAAGTTGTCATGACCGTGAGTCCCTCCTCTCAGTCGATCGCTTCTCTTGCTAGTCGCAATGTGCTGCTTTCGTCAAGGAGTCGTCAAGGAATACCTGGCCGATAGCCTCCAGCGCCGTGGCCTATGAGTGGGATGATGCATGCTGCTCGCTGAGCTAGAGGTCTGGCATTCGCGCCCGGTGACCCCCACACGGCGGGTCTCGCTCGGCAACCTGGTGCTCCCGGTCGACCCAGCCCCTGGTTTCGGCGGTTTGCTGCTCGGCGCGGTCGTCGCCGCCCATGTCCAAGAGGTCGATCCCGATCTCGTCGCCGATATCCATCGGCTCATCGAGCAGATCGACAACCAACAGAAGATCGTGCAACCCCGTTTGCGGTATCGATTTCAGGTCGATCGGCATGGGCTGGCCTGTAGCCGCCACCAGTTGATCGGCGAGGACGACAACCTGCGCTTCCGACTCGATTCGGCCGGCAGCCCTCTGGCCCAGGTGCTCGGCGCGATCTATGCCCTTGAACGTCTCGACCTGCCCGCACGCCACGCGATGACGCCGATCTTGCACAAGGCGATCCGCTGGCGTGCCCCGGTCGGGCCTTCGTTTGTCACTCATCTGGTCGGCTCATCGAACGTCGCTGCCGCGCTGTCGGCGATGATCGATCCGCGGGCCTGGTCCTTGGAAATGCTCGGTTTCCCGGTCGGCGTCGGTGCCGTCACCAAGAAGGACGTGCAGGCCCACTATCGCCGACGACTGCGCGATGCCCACCCCGATCACGGCGGAGACCAGGCGTTGGCCAGCAAAGCGATTATCGACCTCGCCGAGGCGCGCCGTATCCTGCTGTCGTGAACACCCATCCAGCCGGCGTCGTCATCTTCCCGGGGGCAGGAAGCAGCAGCGATCATTCCAGCCTGAAACTGATCGAGCAGCGCCTCGCTCCGCTCGCCGTGCGCCGTGCCGATTTCAACTACCGCTTGGCCGGCAAGAAGGTGCCCGATCGCGCTCCGGTGTTGCTGGCACGCGTGCGCGAGGTGGTCACAACGTTCGCTGGAGAACTTGGGGTAGCAACCTCACGGCTGGTCATCGGTGGCCGTTCGATGGGAGGCCGGATGTGCTCGATGGCTGCTGCAGGCGTCGAGGGCGAGCCGCTGCCCGTTGCGGGTCTGGTGCTGATCTCCTATCCGCTGCATCCCCCGGGTAAACCCGACCGGCTGCGCGTCGAACATCTGCCCCAGCTGACGTGTCCGTCGTTGTTCATCCAGGGCAGCCGCGACACCTTCGGCTCGCCAGACGAGCTACGGCCCTGGCTGCAGACCATTCCCGGCGCGGTCACCACCGTTGTCGTCGAAGGCAAGGGTCACGACCTCAAGGGCGCTGACGGCTTGATCGCCGACGCACTCGCCGAATGGCTCAATGCTCTGGGTTGAGCTCGTCGAGTTCCTTGTGCGCAGTTTCAGGGAACGTGGCGATGATGATCGCCACGGCGGCGATCTGGCCCGCAGCCATCAAACCCATGACCTTGAAATATGACCAACCGGCGTCGAGTAGTTGTCCTGCGGCGAGGATGCCGATCGAACCGCCGAGCAACGCTGCGGCGGTAATAATCCCTGCGGCCCGACCCCGATTTCCTGTGGGGAACATCTCGGTGCGATACACGGAGATCGCCGGATAGGCGGCGCCGCCTAACAACCCAGCGCCGAATGCCCCGATCCACATACCGATCCCACCGATCGCAAAGGACCACATCAGCAGGGCCACGCTGGTCGGCAGCAAGGCAACGATCAGTCGCCGCCGCCCGTACATGTCGGCCA
Organism: uncultured Acidimicrobiaceae bacterium; assembly: GCA_963732585.1. GTDB lineage: Bacteria > Actinomycetota > Acidimicrobiia > Acidimicrobiales > Ilumatobacteraceae > WLMZ01. The sequence continues at coordinate 60,307 of CAVSZY010000007.1, forward strand.
ACCTGCCACCGACGATCAACCCGAACCCGGCTGGAGTGGAGGTGCCCAAGGTGAAATTGCTGATCTCTGCGGCGGAGAAGTCGCGGATGTCTTCGAGATAGCGATTCTGGAAGAACGATGCCGGGGCGACGAACATGTTGCCGAAGAACGACACCGCCGAGATGGTGCCCAGCCGGGTGCGGTTCATCGGCGGCTTGACGACGTGCGGGCGTTCGAAACGGACCGTCTCGGGCATTCGGCGTTGCAGATCGAAGGCGACCACAATCCAGATCAGTGACAGGACGTACACCAGCCGCCAGGCCCCCGGACTGATGTCGGCGAGTCGAAGAGCGATGACGGCGATGCCGGCACCGAGACCGCTGGCCATACCCATCACGCTGACGGCGTATGCCCGGCTGTTGCGCGGCATGTCCTCGGTGACGACGACAGCGATCAACAGATCGAGCGCCAACGACAGCGGTCGAGCAACGGTTTGCGTCGCCACCAGTGTTGAAAAGCTCGGGGCCAGCGCACCGAGGGCGGCGATGATCGGCGACAGCCAGGCAGCGATCAGGATCATTCGCCGTCGCCCCAGACGGTCGGCGGAGAACGCCAGGGGCAGGGCGATGATGATTCCAGCCGCGCACCACGACCCCGCCGATGCCTTGGACGTCCTCGCCGATGCCGAAGTCGTTGGCCGCGAAGTTCGCGGTCTGGGTGAACAGGGTGTTGATGTACGCCGAACTCATCGACGCAGCAGCCATCAGCCCGAGCAGCAATGCCTGGCGTTGGTTGAGGCGGTCAGGTGGCGCCCACCAGGGTTGGGCCCCAGGCGCCAGCGGGTGGGCGCTGCGACGTAACTCGCGGCGCATCGGCCAGGCAAACAACCAGCGGAACCAGGGGATGACGAGGCGATAGTCGGTGGTCTCGGTGATTCGCTCGCCGTCGTTGGTCACGCTGCGGCGGTATCGACTGAACGGACCGTCGGCCTGGGAGAACTCGTCGGTTGCCTGAGCTGAGACCTGTTCGACGCGGGCCTCACGGACAACGCCGTTGCGTTCGGCGCGAAATCGCGCCTGGTTATCGGGAGTATTTGGGAACGACCGACGAACCTGCCCGTTGTTCCCAACCACAATCGGAGCATACTGATCGTTATGGATTCCGGCGCAGAACACATCCGCGTTCGCCGATCGCCACCGTTGCGTGGTGAGGTCTCCATCCCGGGTGCAAAGAACTCGGTGCTCAAGCTGATGGCCGCTTCACTGCTCGTCGACAGCGGCACCGTCACCCTGAACAATGTGCCGGCAATCGCCGACGTCGACGTCATGGGCGAGCTGCTCGAAGCGATCGGCGCTCGTTTTGCCTGGCATGACTCGGTGCCCAATTCGATCGTCATCGAGTGTGGCGCGATGCTGACGCCGGTTGCCCCCTACGAATTGGTCGAGCAGATCCGGGCTTCGATCAATGTGCTCGGCCCACTGTTGACACGCTGTGGTGTCGTGCGCATTTCGATGCCAGGTGGCGACGATTTCGGCAGTCGCCCGATCGACATGCACCTCAAGGGCTTGGAGCAGATGGGCGCCACCTTCGAACTCAACCATGGCTATGTCGAGGCGCGTTGCGAGCGCCTACACGGTGCACACGTGCTGTTTGACTTTCCCAGCGTCGGGGCGACGGAGAACGTGCTCACTGCCGCGGTCTTCGCCAAGGGCACCACGGTGATCGATAACGCCGCCCGTGAGCCTGAGATCGGGGATCTCTGTCGGTTCTTGGTCGCGATGGGCGCCGACATCGAGGGCATTGGCTCGTCGACGCTGGTGATCCATGGGGTGGAGCGCGGCTCGCTGCGACCGACCACTCACCCCGTCGTTCCCGATCGGCTGCAGGCCGCCACCTATTTGGCGGCGACTGCGGTGACCGGTGGCAAGATCTTCATTCGGCACGCTCGCGCCGAGCATATGGAGATGGTGCTCCGGCGCCTGCCGCGAGATGGGCATCACATCGACAGCGACGGCAGCGGACTTCATGTCGTCGGGCCCGAGCGGCTGCGTTCGATCGATGTTGCCACGTTGCCCTATCCCGGGGTCGCTACCGATTACAAACCGTTGATCGTCACGATGCTGTGCGTCGCCGACGCCGTAGGCATCGTCACTGAGAACCTCTATCCAGGCCGTTTTCGTTACGTCGAGGAGCTACAACGCCTCGGTGCCGACATCAGCACCGACGGCCATCACGCCGTGGTCCGTGGCGTCACCCGTCTCTCCGGTGCCCCGGTGAAGGCAATGGATATCCGCGCCGGAGCGGCGTTGGTCTTGCCGGCCTCGTTGCCGATGGCGAAACGGTGATCTCCGGGGTCGATCACATCGACCGCGGCTACGACGACATCGTCGGTCGGTTGCAGCGCCTTGGGCGCCGACATCGAACGCGACGAACACGTCGAGGCTTGAGCCCATGGGTGGCTAGGCCTGCTCGATCGGCTGCTCTCGGGCTCGCCGCGCCGCATTGGCCCGTCGGCGGGCCAGCGCCAGCAGACGCGACCACGGCCAGGATCGGCGCGGCGACCATCAATGCCTCGTCCCAACCCCCTTGGTGTGCGAACATCCCATCATCGAAGCGTCGTCCAATGCGGGAATGTCGACCATGGAGATGGGCGTTGTCATACTTCGGATTCTAGAGTTGTTGTTCAGCGACGAGTCTCTCGATTACCACGAAGTCGCTAGATCAAAGGTCACACGCCATGCGCGCCCAAGTTGAAGAATGCATCGAGATCATCAGACCTGCATTGCAGGCCGACGGCGGTGATATCGAACTGAAAGACGTCGATGAGGCCACCGGTATCGTCTCGGTGACCCTGGTCGGTGCCTGCGGCACCTGCCCGGCGAGCTCGCAAACCTTGAAGGCGGGCATCGAACGGATCATGCGTGACCGGGTCGATGGTGTCACCGAGGTCGTGGCGGTCTGATCCTTCGTGGGGCGACGCAACCAATCGGTCGACCGGAACTCTTCGAAGCAGCCCGCAGCGGCGACCGCGGCGCGCTGGCGCGCCTGCTGACGCACATCGATCGCGGCGGCGAGAGGCCCGCGAGATTGGGCGATTGACCTATCCGCTCGGTGGCTCGGCGTATACCGTTGGTTTGACGGGTGCTCCAGGGGCTGGCAAGAGCACGCTGACGTCGGCCACGATTGGCCATCTGCGCTCGCTTGGCCTGCCCGTGGCGGTGCTGGCGATTGACCCGTCCTCGCCGTTCACCGGTGGGGCGATTCTCGGCGATCGCGTGCGGATGCAAGATCATGCCACCGACCCGGGTGTGTTTATCCGCTCGATGGCCACCCGTGGCCACCTCGGTGGCCTGTCGCTGTCGACGCCGGAGGCGATTCGCTTATTCGATGCATTGGGACGCGAGTGGATCCTGGTGGAGACGGTGGGCGTCGGCCAGGTCGAGGTCGAGATCGCCGGCAAAGCCGACACCACGGTCGTCGTCGTCAACCCCGGCTGGGGCGATTCGGTGCAAGCCAACAAGGCCGGCCTGATGGAGATTGCCGACGTCTTCGTGATCAACAAGGCCGATCGCAAAGGGGTGGAGGACACCCGCCGAGACCTGGAGCAGATGCTGGACCTTTCCGATCTCGATCACGACGCCTGGCGGCCCCCGATCCTCACTGCAATCGGCACCACCGGCCAAGGTGTGGCCGAGATGTGGGCGGCGATCGGCGAACACCGGCGCCATATCACCGAGCATGGCATCCTCGCCAAACGGCGTGAATTCCGCTTGCGCGACGAGTTGCGCCTGATCGTCGCTCGCCGCCTCGAGCAGCGGGCGCGGGAGCTCTGCGGTGGCGAAAGTGGGATCTGTTACAGGACTCCGTGCTCGAACGCCGACTCGATCCCTGGGGGGCGGCCGATGAAATGCTGCGTGGCGTCGATGGCTGACTAACGTCGGCCAAATGGATGACGCGCAGATCCCAGATTCATTGGTGCTGCTCGAACGTCGCGACGACGGTGTCGCCGTTGATCACGCTGAACAACCCCAAGGTCAACGCGCTGTCGCAGCGGCTGCTCGCCGATCTCGCAGCTGTGGTCGGTGAACTCGCCGCCGACTTGCCCGGTGCTGTCGTCGTCACCGGCGGCGAGCGAATTTTTGCCGCCGGAGCAGACATCAGCGAGTTCGGTGGCCCTGCAGAGGCGGCAGGAATCGCCGTCGGGTTCCACACTGCCCTCGATGCGCTGGCGGCGTTGCCTCGTTTCGTCATCGCCGCGGTCAGTGGCTATGCCCTCGGCGGCGGCTGCGAACTGGCCCTGGCTTGCGACTATCGCCTCGCCTCGCAGCGGGCGGTGTTCGGCCAACCAGAGATGTTATTGGGGATCATCCCCGGCGGCGGCGGCACACAACGCTTGGCCCGCGCCGTCGGCGCCAGCCGAGCCAAGGAGCTATGCCTCACCGGACGCCAGGTCAAAGCCGACGAGGCGTTGGCCATCGGCCTGTGCCAGGAAGTCGTCGCTGCCGAGGAACTGCACACACGTGCCTTGGCCCTCGCCGCGGAGATAGCCAAGGGCGCGCTCGTTGCCCAAGCGTTGACCAAGGAGGCGATCGATCGCGGACTGTCGACTGTCGTTGGCCGACGGTTTGTTGCTCGAGCGGCAACGTGTTCGCCGAAGTGTTTCACTCCGAAGACAGCCGCATCGGGGTCGCAAGCTTCGTTGCCAATGGCCCCGGCAAGGCCGAGTTCACCGGTCGTTAGCGGGTCGTTGGCGGTTACTCCGCCCAGGTCACGCAGCCGACCTCAACCGGGTTGGCCAACAGCTCGTGCTGAGGGAGCACGCGCGCGGTCGCCCGTATGCCCCAGCGCCGATGATCGTGTACTTGCCCGACCATGTGCCGTGGTGGCCGGGGCTGAGCAACAACTCGTTGGCCTCGTCGAGAATCGACCTTCGGTATCGATCGGACCGTGCAGTAGCTGCACGGCCACGTCGCTGGCTTGCAGTCCGTTGAGGTCGATGTTGGTGAACACGGCGCGCATATCGCCGGAGTGACCCGGAGTGGTCTCGGTGTCAAAACTGTGGATGGCGACACCCGGCCAGGCGGAACGCACCCGGCGCTTCCAGGCGGCCAGCTCGCGTGCACCGCTGAAGCTGTCGGCATTGATGGCTCGTGGCACTGCGCGCCGTTGGCTCGTAGAACTCGGTGACGTAGTCGCGGACCATTCGCGAGGCGGTGACCTTCGGGCCCAACGAGGCCCAGTTGTGCAACATCCGCTCGATCCAGGCGTGCGGCAAGGCCTTGGGTGTTTCGCGATCGTAGAACAGCGGGACGATGTCGTGTTCCAGCGTGGCGAACAGGTCGCCGGCCTCACGCTTTTCGCGGCGGGCGTAATCCGGGTCGTCGTCGGCGGAGCTGATATCCCAGCCGTTGCGTCCGTCGGACCATTCGTCCCACCAGCCGTCACGGATGCTGCAGTTGAGCACGCCGTTGAGTGCAGCCTTCATGCCGCTGGTGCCACAGGCCTCGTGCGGGCGCAGCGGGTTGTTCAGCCACACGTCGGTTCCGTGGTACATGGCGCGAGCTACGGAGATGTCGTAGTCGGGGAGGAACACGAAGCGGGGACGAATGTCGAGGTCGCGGGCGAATCGTTCGATCGCCTGGATCATCTCTTTGCCGGGGTTGTCGGCCGGGTGGGCCTTGCCGGCGAAGACGAACTGCACCGGACGCTGTGGGTTGAGCAGCAAGGCCCGAAGGCGCTCAGGCTGCGTGAGCAGCAACGTCGCCCGCTTGTAGGTGGCGAAGCGGCGGGCAAAGCCGATCGTCAGGAAGCTCGGATCGAGAATGTCGTCGCCGAGACGGCCACGGACGAACTCGACCAGGCGGGTGCGTCCAGCGGCTCGCGCCGCCCAGACGGCAGCATGATCGAGCTGGTAGGCGCGGTCGCCATGTTTGCTCATCGGCGCCGTCCCACATGCCGCCGATGCCGTTGCTGAGCACCTCGCTGAACTCGTTGGAGACCCAGCTGTTGGCGTGCACACCGTTGGTCACCGAGCCGATCGGCACCTCATCGGTGGGCACTCCCGGCCACATGCCGTTGAACATCTCGCGGCTGACGACGCCATGCAGCTTGGCGACTCCGTTGGCCCGCGCCGCCATACCGAGGCCCATGACGGCCATATTGAAGCGGGTCTCGTCGGGCTCGTCTGGCCGTTTGCCGACGAGCATCAACTCGTCAAAGCTGATCCCCAGGTCGGTGGCATAGGAGGCGAAGTATTTCTCGATCATCTCTCGCGGGAAACGGTCGATGCCCGCAGGGACGGGGGTGTGGGTGGTGAACACGCCACCGGCGCGGGCAGCCTCGACGGCTTCAGCGAAGCTGAGATGGTTGTGGGCGACCAGCTCACGGATGCGCTCGAAGGCCAGGAAGCCGGCGTGACCCTCGTTGGTATGGAAGACCTGCGGGTGCAGGCCAAGGGCGCGCAGGGCGCGCACGCCGCCGATGCCGAGCACGATCTCCTGACGAAGGCGATGCTCGGTGTCGCCGCCGTACAGGCGATCGGTGACGCCGGGCGCGTCGAGAAGATAGAGCGGGATGCGACCGACGTCGGCGCGCCACACGTTGATCGTCATCGTCTCGTCAGCGAGGTCGAGGGTGACCTCTAAACCGGTGTCGACAAGTGCCATACTCGCCGGTTCGAGTTGCGGGAAACGTTCTTGCTGCCAACCCTCGGCATCGAGACTTTGGCGGAAGTATCCCTGGGCGTAGAGCAGGCCGACACCGACCAACGGGATGCCGAGATCCGATGCCGCCTTGAGGTGGTCGCCAGCGAGTACGCCGAGACCGCCGCTGTACTGCGGAACGGTCTCGCTGATGCCGAACTCGGGAGAGAAATAGGCGACTTGACGCAGCGGTGATTCGCCCTTGGTTTGGAACCATCGCGGTGAAGCCAGGGCGGTGTCGAGGCGCTCGGTCGCCTCGGACACGGCGGCCACCGTCGTGGGGTCGTTGGCCAAAGATTCCCACTCGGCGGCGGTGATCATGCCGAGCATGACCAACGGCTGATGACCACAGCGTTGCCATGCCGCGGGGTGCAGCCGTGAAAACAGTTCCTGCAGCTGACGGTCCCAACACCAATGCAGGTTGTTGGCCAGGCGGTTCAAACCAGCCAGTGACGCAGGGATAGAGGGCTCAACGCTAAATCGGCGAACGCTACGCATTGTGGGGATTCTAGCGCTTTATGGCGGAACCGATTTGGCAACGTTGTCACACGGCGGCTGATCGACTACGCCGTCGCCGCCAGTACATAGACGTCGGCAGTAGCCGCAGCGATTGCATCCCAGCTGTAACGATCGTTGAGCAAGTCGCGACCGCGACGGGTCATCTCGGCGGCGCGCTCCGGATCGTCCATGATCTCAGCGATGCGGTCGGCGAGTTGGCCAGGCCGTCCCGGCTCGAAGGTCAACCCTGCACCGCTGCCTTCGACGATCTCGGCGAGTCCGCCGGTTTCAGCGACGATCGTCGGCGCTTCGGCGGCCATTGCCTCGAGGGCGACGATGCCGAACGGCTCGTACAACGAAGGGATCACTGCGCAGCTGGCCCGGTGCAGCAGAGCGCGCAACTCGGCATCGGTAATGAATCCGGTGACGTGAACGATGTCGTTCAGCCCTTCGATGTCGATCTGTGACTGCAGCTCAGGGAGATACGAGCCGCGCCCGGCGATGACGCAGCGAACGTCGGGAACTCTGTGCCGCAGGTCGCCCATCGCCCGCACTAGGACCTGAAATCCCTTTTCGTATTGCACCCGACCCCAGGCAACGACGAGCGGTTCGCGTCGGGTTTGCTCGGTCGGGGCCCATAACGTCGGGTCGACGCCATTGGGCACGAGGGAGATCTTCTCGAAAGGCAATTCGAAGCCGTTGACGATCTCCCTGGTCATGAACCGCGAGCAACAGATGAGCCGCGTCGCCTGATAGGTCAGCCACCACTCGACAGAATTGATCGCTGCGGGGGTGCCGATGGGGACGTGCCCGCCGTGGCGGCCGCGTTCGGTGGCGTGCATTGTGGCGACCAGGGGCACATCGAGCAACGTCGACAGGACGTCGCCAGACCAGGCCATCAGCCAATCGTGGGCATGAACGACGTCTGGTCGCCAGCCGGCGAGACGATGTACCAATTTTGTGACGTGGTGGTTGGCCGAGGCCATCGTGGCGACGATGTTCTCCTCCGGTAACCAGGGCAAATCGACACGAGCACGAATCACCCGCACGCCGTTCGTGATCACGTCGTCGTCGCATTCACCGTTATGCATGCTGAACACCACGACTTCGTGTCCGCCACGAACCAACGCTCTCGTCAGCCCATCGACGTGCGTGGCGATGCCACCGACCAACAACGGTGGATATTCCCAGGAAAGCATCAGAACTCGCACGAACGTCGACCGTAGCCTGCGAAGTCGCGTAGCCTCAGCGTCGTGACTTCTCAAACCGTTGTGCACGTGTCCGCTGACCGTCGGTGAGCTCGACCTCCATTTGTTCAACGAGGGCCGCCATTGGAAGCTCTGGGAGCTGCTTGGCGCCCATGTGCTCGCCGGGGACAAAGGCGTGCGTTTCACGGTCTGGGCGCCGAACGCGTCCAAGGTGTGGGTCGTCGGGGATTGGAACGGATGGGGCGAAGGCACCGTGATGGCACCGCTCGGATCGAGCGGTATCCACTGTGCGATCGTGCCCAACGCTGCCAGCGGCCATCGCTACAAGTTCGCTGTCGTCGATCAGCATGGCCGCACAGTTCTCAAGGCTGATCCGCTTGCTCGACAAGCGGAGATCGCCCCGGGCTCGGCCAGTGTCGTCTGCGCTCCGAGCGCCTACTCGTGGGCCGACGCCCAATGGATGGCATCACGCTCCAACCACTCCAACGCCGCGCTGCGGGTCTATGAGGTGCATCTCGGATCGTGGCGGCACGGCCTGACCAGCTACGTCGAGATGGCCGAACAACTCGCCGAACATGTCAGCGATCTCGGCTTTACCCACATCGAATTGATGCCCATCGCTGAACACCCTTTCGGGGGCTCGTGGGGCTATCAGGTCACGGGTTACTACGCGCCCACGGCTCGCTATGGCACCCCCGATGATTTCCGCAAGTTCGTCGACATCATGCACCGGCGCGGGATCGGTGTGATCGTCGATTGGGTACCGGCGCATTTCCCCAAGGACGATTGGAGCCTGGCTCGATTCGACGGCACAGCGCTGTACGAGCACGAGGACGCTCGCCAGGGGCAACACCCCGACTGGGGAACCCTGGTGTTCAACTATGAGCGCCTCGAAGTGCGGAACTTCCTCACCGCCAATGCGCTGTATTGGTTGCAGGAATTCCACGTCGACGGATTGCGCGTCGATGCGGTGGCCTCGATGCTCTACCTCGACTACAGCCGCGAGCCCGACCAATGGATACCCAACCGCCACGGTGGCCGGGAGAATCTGGGTGCCATCGAACTCCTGCAGTCGGTCAACACCCTGATTGGCGAGGTCGTACCAGGGGCACTGATGATCGCCGAGGAGTCGACCGCCTGGCCGAAGGTCACCGACGCCGTGCATCACGGCGGCCTCGGGTTCACCCATAAATGGAACATGGGCTGGATGAACGACACCCTGGCCTATTTCTCGCTCGATCCGATCCATCGCAAGTGGCACCACAACCAATTGACCTTCGGGCTGCTGTACACGTTCTCGGAACGGTTTTGCCTGCCGCTCAGCCATGACGAAGTCGTCCATGGCAAGGGCAGCCTGCTGGCCAAGATGCCCGGAGACGATTGGCAAAAGTTCGCCAACCTGCGCGCCCTGCTGGCCTGGATGTGGGCGCTACCGGGTGCACCGCTGTTGTTCATGGGCTCGGAAATGGCGCCATGGAACGAGTGGAACAACGACAGCGGCTTGCCCTGGCACCTGTTGGAACACGCTGCCCATCGTGGTGTGCGTGACCTCACCGCCAAGCTCAACACGCTGGCCGATGAGTGGCCATCGACCTGGAATGGCGATGGTCAATCGGCAAGCTTTCGCTGGCTCGACGTCGACAACGCTGATCGCTCGGTGTACGGGTTTCTGCGGTTCGATCTCTCCGACGAACAGCGCAGCGTGCGGAATCCGGCAGCGGCGCTCGGCACCGTTGCTTGCCTGGCCAACTTCACCCCCGTGCCCGTCGATGGTTACCGCGTGGGGGTGCCCTGCGCTGGTGAGTGGACGGTCTTGATGGACACCGACGATCTGCGCTTCGGCGGCAGCGGTTACCGCGGCACAGCCACCACCTTGCAGGCCACCAATGACATCAGCTGGCAGGGGCAACCATATTCGCTGCTGGTCGACCTGCCGCCGCTGGCCGTGTTGTGGTTGGGTGCGCCCGACGCGTGATCGACGACGAGTCGTTTTCGCGACGGTTCGCTCGGCCGAACTGCGCCCAGTCGTTCGAGCCAGCATCTTGCTCGGGTTGGCGGTCGGCGTCTTCGCCATCTCCTTCGGCGTCGGTTCGATTGCCGCCGGAGCGTCGGTGGCTCAAACCTGTGCGATGTCGTTGCTGGTGTTCACCGGTGCCTCACAATTCAGCGCCGTGTCGGTGATCGCCTCCGGTGGTTCGGTTGGCTCGGCGTTGGGCGGGGCGCTGATTCTGGCGGCGCGCAACGGGGTCTACGGCTTGGCGATGTCCAGGCACCTTTCCGGATCGCTGCCGATGCGGCTGATTGCGGCGCAGCTGACGATCGACGAATCAACAGCGATGGCTACGGCGCAGGCCAATCCGCAGGCGAGGCGTGCCGCGTTCTGGGTGACGGGTTTGTCGGTCTACGTCTTTTGGAACCTGGGCACCTTGATCGGAGCGTTGGCCGGGGGCCAGATCGACCCAGAGACCTATGGTCTCGACGCGGCGTTTCCCGCCGCCTATGTCGCCATGGTGCTTGGCCACCTGCGCACCCGGCGCGGCCTATTGGCTGCCGCTCTCGGGGCTGCGATCTGCCTCGTGCTGATTCCCTTTGTCCCCGTTGGCATTCCCATCCTCGCGGCCTCGCTGGCCATTTTGATCGGGATCGCCCCGCAGTGAGTTGGTCATTGGTCATCGTGCTGGCGGTTGGCGCCTACATCTTCAAGGTCCTCGGCCTGGTGATCATCGGTGACCGGCCGCTGCCGAGTGCTGTGGAACGATGCCTGGCGTTGATCCCGGCTGCGGTGATCGCTGCCTTGGTAGTCAAGGACACCTTCGCCACCGGTCAAGACTTGGTACTCGACGCCCGGGTGATCGGCGTCGGCGTCGGCGCGTTGGCAGCGCTGCGTCGTGCCCCGCTGATCGCAGTGGTGGCCATCGCCGCCACGGTCACTGCGGTAGCACGTCAGGTCGGTAGCTGAGCGTCCGCGGTTTGCCTGCCGGATCGCCAGCGATTATTGCCCGTCGATCATTGCCCGTCGATTATTGCCCGTCGATCATTGCCCGTCGATCATTGACAGGGTGCGCTCGACCATGACGTCGAACATCGCCAGCAAGTGCGGGGTGCGTTCGGCGATCACGGCCCGGTGGCGAGCAACCGTCTCCACGTCGCGACGCGAGATCGGCCCCGTCAGCGAGGCCTTGCCGCGGCGAGCCCAGTTGTCGACGGCTGCGGTGACCAGCGGTACGAGTATCTGTCGGTCGGCACCGGCGGTGGCCAGCAACTGTTCGGCCGCATCTTCCAACGTGGTCAGGAAGTTGGCGGCGATCGACGCTGCGGCGTGATAGGCGACACGATCGTCGTCGGCGATGTCGACGGTGACCAATCCCAATCGCTCGGCGAGCAGTTCGGCGACGAGGCGTGCAGCCGGAGTCGTCGCTGCGATCGCCCCGCCAGCGCCGTGGAACTCGGCTCCATCGGCGGTGACGGTCATCAGCGGGTGCACGCTGAACGCCGGATGCGGTGCCAAGACGTCGAGCCCGGTCGCTCCCGAGCAATGCCCGACGATCGGGCCCGGCGCGATCTGGCCTACGGCTGAGGCGATCTCGCCATCGGGTACCGCCAGCAGGACGACGTCGTAGCCCTGGCCGCTGGCGTCGATGCCATCGAAGCCTCGCTCAAACGGGCCGTGCGCCCAGCCCGCAAGGGCGCCGACAAGGGCCGTGCCCATCCGACCTCTGCCGACGATGGCCAATCGCCCGGGTTCCTGTGCGGCGAATGCCTCGACGGCGCGTTGCAACAACGGAATCTGTGCTGCGTTGACCTTGCGCAGCGCCTCATCGAGCGAGAAGAACTGGGCACGGTCGACCTCTGGGAATTCGGCCGAGACGCCGCTGCGCGGCGGCCATTCCATGGTGAAACGGTTGCTGGCCAGTTCGGCGACGTTGCCGACAATTTCGTCGGAGATGTGTTCATCGGTGGCGAAACCCCAGACAACCTTGCCCGACTTCTGTGTGACAGAACCGATCGCCACGAGTCGGTCGGCCGACAGTTCGCCGCCGATCTCCTCGGCGAATTCTCGACGTGCGGCCAAGAACAGGTCTTCGCCCGGTTCCACCTCGCCCTTGGGAATGGTCCACACTCCGCAGTCCTTGCGCGCCCATAGAGGTCCGCCCGGGTGAGCCAACAAGATTTCCGGCTGGCCCGCAACGAAGCGAACGGCGACGATCCCAGCGCTGAGCTTGCCCATGCGCTGCACGTTACTGAGCAGCGGGCCTGCCACCATTCTCGACGCCCTTCAGGCACCTTCGGGCCCCGGGAGTCAGGGCGGTTCGTCTCTCTCGGTGTCGGCCGAGGTGGCGCAGGTATGCACGGTGAGGTTGTGGTGATGATCGAGGCTGAGGGTGAGGCCGTTGGCGTGCGTGCGGGTGTGCGACGGGCATCGCCTCGGCACAGATATTGACGGACACGAACCTCATGCGACCACCCTAAACAAGGGGTGTGATGCGGGACCCCATCTCTGGTGATCACTTCGAATTCGGTGAACTCAGACGACGATCACCGACGCTGAGAACCAAGCGTTGATGTCGGCGAAGATCGCGATCTGAATATGTTGTGGCGCGTGTCACGCGGCGCCACAGCGACCCGGCAGAATTGTCGACGTGACCGATTACCTACGACTTGCCCGTGAAGAACTCACCGCCGAGAACGGACCATTCGCCCTGACCGATATCTCCGTGCGCGGCATCGCCATGAAGAAATACGCGACTGCGCCAGCCGATTTGCGTGCCCTATGGCAGATGACGGCCGGATATGGCGACCGCGATTACCTCGTCTTCGAGGATGAGCGTTTCACCTACAGCGAAGTTCACGCTCAGGTGAGGGCCCTGGCTCACACCTTGCACACGGTGCACGGCGTCGGGCCCGGCGATCGGGTTGCGCTGTCGATGCGCAACTATCCCGAATGGGTGGTCGCCTACTGGGCGACAGTATCGATCGGCGCCGCCGTGGTCGGTATGAACGCCTGGTGGACGAGCTCGGAAATGAGCTACGGCTTGCAGGATTCACAACCCAAGGTCGTCATCGTCGACGACGAACGGCTCACTCGGCTTCTGCCGGTGCTCGATGATCTGCGCTCGACGGCGCCGCTGCAGGTCATCGCCGTGCGCTCGGCGCAGACTCTGCCGTCGGGCGCCAACTCGTGGTCCGATGCCCTTGCGGCAGGCAACGGACGGGAGATGCCAGCGGTGGCCATCGACACCGACGACGACGCCTGCATCTTCTACACCTCGGGAACGACGGGCTTTCCGAAGGGGGCGCAGATCACCCACCTCGGTTCGATCACCAATCTCTTCAACATCGCGGTAATGAATATCTCAGTCGCCATGGCCGACGCCAAGGCTGCGGCCACCGCTCAGGAGGCGTCGGCATCGCCGACCAGCGGGGCGGCGCCGGCACCCGCACCGGCAGCACCCGCACCGGCAGCCCCGGCACAGGGGGTGTTCATGGCCTCGACGCCGTTGTTCCACGTCACTGCATGCAACTGCGTGTTGCATCCGGCGACGATGACCGGCGGGCGCCTGGTGCTGATGCACAAGTGGAATCCAGGACGGGCCTTGGAGCTGATCGAACGCGAGCGGGTGACCAACTTCTCCGGCGTGCCGACGATGTCGCGCGAGATGCTGATGCATCCCGATTGGAGCCGCCGCGATACGTCATCACTGGTCGGCATGGGTGGTGGGGGAGCGGCCTTGCAGCCTGACCTCGTGGCCAAGATCGATTCGGCACTGACCAAAGGTGCCCCGGTGACGGGGTACGGGCTCACGGAAACCACGGGCATCGTCACCGCCAGTTCAGCTCGCCGCTACCTCGATAAACCCGCCTCAGCAGGGCCCATCGTGCCGACGTTGGAAGCCAAGCTGGTCGACGAAAACGGGGTCGACATCCCAACATCGCCCGATGCCGTCGGGGAGCTCTGTGTGCGCGGCTCGGTGATCATCAAGGGCTACCTCAACCGGCCCGAGGCCACCGCCGAGGCGATTCGCGATGGCTGGTTTCACACCGGGGACATCTGCCGGATCGACGACGAGGGTTTCGTGTACATCGTCGATCGGGCCAAGGACATGGTCAATCGGGGCGGGGAGAACGTCTATTGCAGCGAGGTCGAAACGGCGATCTACCAGCACGATGCCGTCGCCGAGGCCGCTGTCTTCGGGATTCCGGATGACCGCCTTGGTGAGGCCGTCGCCGCGGCGATCGTGCTCCGCCCGGGAAGCTCGCTGACCACACCTGAGCTCGACCGGTTCCTCGCCGCGAAGCTTGCCGCCTACAAGATCCCAGCGACCGTGTGGTTCTTGAGCGAGCCGTTACCGCGAAACGCCAACGGCAAATTCGTCAAGCGTGAGTTGCGCGATCGTCTGCTGACGACGTAACCCGCTCGAACTGGGCGCGCCGCGCGTGCTCGCAGCGCTCGCGAACCCAACAGCCATCGAGGTGATCGTTGACCAGGCCCATCGCCTGCATAAAGGCATACATCGTGGTTGGCCCGACAAAGCTGAAGCCGCGCCGTTTGAGATCTTTGGATATTGCCGTCGAGGTTGCGGTCGATGCCGTGAACTCGCGCGGCGCCGAGGCAAACGTCGCGTGCGGCCAGAAATAGGCGGCCAGCGAACCGAACTCAGCGATCAGCTCGTTGGCCCGTGCCGCGTTGTTGATCGTCGAACGGATCTTGCCCTGGTGGCGCACGATGCCAGCGTCGCCAAGCAGGCGGGCGACGTCGTGTTCGTCGAAGTCGGCGACCACCAGCGGGTCGAATCCGGCGAAGGCCTGTCGAAAATTGTCGCGCTTTCGCAGGATCGTCAGCCAGCTGAGGCCGGACTGGAAACCTTCCAGGCACAATTTCTCGAACAAGCGGTGATCGTCGACTACGCCGACGCCCCACTCGTCGTCGTGATAGGCGATGTAGTCGGCGCTCGAGGCGCCCCATGAGCAGCGGGAAGAGCCATCGTCACCCGGAACGAGTTCGATCATTGCACGCACTGTAGACGCGACGATCCGTTCTCGGCAGTGGCACAATCAAGTCATGCGTCGCTCCATCGATGACTACCCGTTCACGCCTGAAGACATCCCGGAGGGCGCCGAGGATGCGACGGCGATTTCCTGGGCGGTGGCGATCTGCGATGACTATGACGACGCCGAGCCGCGGATCGTGGTGACGGTCGAAGAGGTTGGCTCGCCTGGTCAGGGTCTCGTCGGGCACTTCAGCCCTGTTCACGCACGACGGTTGCGCCAGGCGATTGCCGACGCGCTGCGTGAGATCGGCGAGAATCCCGGGGCCTGATCGAAGAAATCGGTTGGCGTGGAGCACAACTTCACCTATTGTTGACCGAAATAGTCGGCTTTTATCTGCTGGCTCCGGACGAAGGTCACAATCTGGTGAGCATCACTCCAGCCATCACCGCTCCTCGCGATCTCGACGCAGAGCAACAGAACGACATCGATCGCTTCCGGCGCGCCGCCGAGCAATATCTTGCAGGCGAGATCCCGGAAGACGTGTTTCGCGTCATGCGCCTCAACAACGGTGTCTACGGCCAACGTCAGGGCGGCACCAATCAGATGGTGCGTATCAAGTTTCCTGGCGGGGCGATCACCCCCGAACAGATGGAGATGATGGGCCATCTCGCCGAGCATTACTCGCGCGGCTGGGGGCACATCACCACCCGGCAGAACGTGCAGGTCCACTACGTCGACCTGCCCCGCGTCGCCGATCTGATGAGCGACCTCGCTCGCGTTGGCTTGACCAGCCGTGAGGCCTGTGGCGACACAGTGCGCAACGTGATGGCCTGCCACCTTGCAGGTGCCTGCCCGCACGAGAATCTCGATGTCACCGCCTGGGCCGATGCCACCTTCCGTTACTTTGTGCGCAACCCGCTCGGTCAGCGGCTGCCGCGCAAGTTCAAGGTCAATTTCTCCGGCTGCTCCACCGATTGCGGCCAGGCGATGTTCAACGACGTCGGCGTCATCGCCGTGACCCGCACGCTCGATGATGGCACCGTCGAATCTGGATTCCGGGTGTACATCGCCGGCGGATTGGGCGCAACGCCACATCCGGCGCTGGCGCTGGAAGACTTCACCGCCCGCGAGGATTTGCTGCCGACGATCGAAGCTGCGTTGCGTGTTTTCGAGCAGACCGGAAATCGTGACAACAAGCTTCGAGCACGGATGAAGTGGGTTGTCGATCAACTTGGTATCGATGAAGTGCGCCGCCGAGTGCAGAAGGTTCGTCTGACGCTTCCCGCATCGGCTACCTGGCCAGGTGGCATCCCCGAAGAGGTACTCAAGCACGGCGACGCCCCAGCCGGTCGTTCGACGACGATCGAAGCTACTGCCGTCGGCCACGGCATTCAGGTGGCATTGACGCCGCGGGATCCCTACCAGCGCTGGGTGGCCACGAGCGTGATCCGCGGCACCGCCAACGGAACGGTCTCGGCGGTTGCCTATGCCGCCCTCGGCGACATCACCGCCGCCCAGTTCCGCTCGCTGGCCTCGATTCAGCGTGAACTCGCCGCCGACGTGCGCCTCAGCAACCGCCAGAACGTGGTGTTCCGTGGCCTCAGCGACGCCCAGCTGCCCGTGCTCTTTGCCCGTCTCGAGGCGATCGGTATGGCTCGCCCGGGGGCGGAGCTTTCGCGTGACGTCGTTGCCTGCCCCGGCGCAGACACCTGCAATATCGCCGTCACCCAGTCGCGCGGCCTAGCCAAGGCGATCGGCGAGAAGCTGGAAGAGGAAGGCCTTGCCGAGATCGGTGGGGTGCGCATCAACATCTCCGGGTGCACCAACAGCTGCGGCCAGCACCATACCTCCGACATCGGCTTTTTCGGTGCGGAGCGACGTGCCCACGGGCGTTCGGCCCCTGGCTATCAGATGTTGCTCGGCGGCTACGTCGGCCAAGAGCAGATCCACTTCGGCGACAAGGCGCTTCGTCTGCCGGCCAAGGCCGCGCCGGAGGCCGCAGCACGAGTGATCCGCCGTTTCGCCGAAGAGCGTTCTGCGGGGGAGTCCTTCCGCGGCTGGATGGACCGGGTCGGCGGAGCTGGCGCCGTTGCCGCTCCGCTCAAGGATCTCGATGTCTTCCCAACCTTTGAGGACGGACCAGAGTTCTACGCCGACTACGACGAGACCGGACCGTTTGTCGCCGCCGTCGGCGAATCAGAATGTGCCGTGTGAGCGATACCTACTCGCTGATATGCGAAGCGATCGATCGAGCGAACGCCGACGATCCACATCTGATCGAATATGAGGGGGTACCTGAGCCTCTCGCCAGGCTGCACGGCACGTTGGCCGCGCGCTTTGTGCTCGATCTCGATCCTCACGCCGACGAGGGTGTCCTCGTCGCAGCTCGCGGGCATCACCTCCGTCGGTGGCAACTGCCGCGCTCGGATTATCCCGATGGTCGTGCTGGCTATCTGCGTTGGCGACGCGATCAAAAGGTGCGCCACGCCCATGACATCGCTGCGCTCTTGAGCGGCCTCGGCTGGCAGCAAGAGGCGATCGCCGACGTGCAAGCGCTGGTTCGCCGAGATGGCCTGGGAACCGACCCGCGTGCCCAACTGGTGGAAGACGCAGCCTGTTTAGTCTTTCTGGTAACCCAGCTCGACGACTTGCTGCAGCGTGTCGCCGCCGAGCGAATGGACGAAGTGATCCGTCGCACGGCGGCAAAGATGAGCGCGTCGGCTCGCGCCGCGATCGGCGGCCTGGCCCTCAGCGACGTGGGTCGCGCTGCGTTGGCGCGAGCGCTGCCTTAACGGAGCTGCCCGGCGCGCGCTTCAGTAGTCGCAGAGTCATGGTCTGCATGGCGACGATGACGAGGCCGACGAGGCCGACCAGAGCGGTGGCGCTGATCACCCGGCCGAGCACGGCGATGCCGAGCAGCAAGGCCGCCAGGGCAAGCATGCGTTCCGGCGATGATTGGCGAACGGCGATCCAGCGGGTTGCGACGAGGGTGGCAATGATCAACGCCAACCCGGCGGCGAGGCATGCCCGATGAAAGCCGTCGAGCTGCTCGGCGGGCAAGGCCACCGCCTGACGAATGGCGACCGCGAAGAGAATGATCCCGGCGACAATCGGAAAGTGGCCGAAGGTGAACAGGTCGCGGGCGACGGCTCCTCGCCGACCGGTTGCTGCCTGGGTCAGGACGCGCTCTGCGGCCTTGGGCAGGTAGGCGAAATAGGTCCACCACAATGCCGAGGAGGTCATCGCGGCGACGATGACGGCGACCGCTGCCGCCCAGTCGAGGCGGACGCGGGCAGCGTTGGCACCGATACTGACCAGTACCTCGCCGAGAGCAATGATGACAAACAGACTGTGTCGCTCGGTGAAATGCACGGCATCGATTCGCCATTCGACGGTGCCGTCGTCTGAGCCCGACGCACCGCGCAGTGCGGCCACCACGTCGAGCGCAGCTGCACCCAACCACCAGCCAACCCTGGCATCACCCGCGGCTGTCGCTCCGATAACGACCAGTCCAGCGGGCACGAGCGCGATCGGCGCGTACTGCCAGAAGGCGCGCCGGGTCAATGGGTCGTCGCGCATGATGCGACCTTGCAATACGAGCGACCAGAGCTGCACGGCGGCGAGAATGCTGGCGAAGAGCATCGCGTCGCGCCCGAATGCTTGAGGTAGAGCGACGGCCAAGAGCAGTATGAACGGCACTGCGCCGAGCACCATCAGCTCACTCTCGTTGTTCTGCTCGATATCGATCGACGTCCCGATCCAGGTGAACTGCGACCACAGCCACCACACCAACCAGGCCAACAGCAGTCCGCGTCCCACGGCGCCAGCCGTTTGCTCAGCGGTGATCATCCCCGAAATCTGTGTGACGCAGAAGACGAACACAAGGTCGAGAAAGAGTTCAAGATTCGTTGCGTGTCGACCGTGTGCGACGCTGGGTTGGTCCATGGTGCAATTGCAGCACGGTTTTTGCACAATTCTTACCAACGGTCGAGAAACTGTTGGCTATGAGTGACATCGAGACCGACACCGCCCGATCCGTATTCCTCGGACGCCGCCGGCTGCTGGCCGCCGGCGGGCTGTCCATCATTGCCGCCGCTTGTTCTTCGCAGAAGGACAGCGCCGCAGTTGAGTCGAACTCGACCTCATCGAGTTCGACCTCGGTTGCCACCACTCCCGCGCCAGCTGAGACCGCCGCTGCGGCGACCGCTCCACCGCTCACCGACCCGCCAGCGACAGGTGCACCAAGCAGCTCCGTTGGCGTTGGGCAGGACACAACCTTCGTCGCCGCCGATTTCCAGTCGCTGGCGACCTGCGTGCTGTTGCCCGAAAAGACCGCCGGACCGTTTCCGCTCGAGGAACAGTTCACCCGTCGCGACATCACCGAGGACTACGCCGGACACCCCGTGCGGCTCGGTCTGCGTGTGCTCGACCAGGCCTGCGCGGCGGTGCCAGGAGCACTGGTGGAGATCTGGCACGCCGATGCCACCGGCGACTACTCGGCGTTCGTCGACAACGGCGGTGGTAAGGACGAGGGAGAGGGCACGACCTTCATGCGCGGCACGCAGTCGGCCAACGACGAGGGCATCGTCGAATTCTTGACCGTGTTTCCCGGCTGGTACAGCGGACGGACCCCGCACATTCATCTTCGGGTTCATCTTGGTGACACGACGGTGTTGACCAGCCAGCTGTTCTTCGATGAGGGCTATGCGGCGGGTGTCTACGGCTCAGGCGTCTACGCCGAGTTTGGCCAACCCGACACGACAAATGCGTCTGACAATATCGCTGGCGACGCCGCTGCGCAGGGCACGATCGTGGCGATGCGCGCTGGCGACACCAGCCGCGGCGCAGGCACCATCGGATTGCTGAACCTGAGTATCGATCCCAACGCAGTCTCCAGCGGCGGCGGCGCAGGCGGACCAGGTGGCGGACCTGGCGGACCGCCACCGCCGCGTCCGCTGCCGTAGAACAGCGAGCTTCAGCTGGCGCCGTGGCGCACATTGCGCGACGAACGCTCGCTGATCCACACTGCGGCGAGCACGATCGCCGCTCCGACGGCGTGGCGCACATAGAGGTTTTCGCCGACGATCGCCCAGGAGAACATCACGCCGAGCAGCGGAATCAGAAACATCGACACGGCGACGCGGCTTGACGACAGGTTGGCCAGCACGGAACACAACAGGTAGTACCCGAGAGCAGAGCCGATGCCGAGGAACAGCGTGGCGACGATCGCATCCGTGCGCAGCGGGTGCGAACGGATCATCCCCCCGTTGACGATGTCGAACAGGCACGCAGGGATGACGAAGGCGAGTCCGCCGATCTGAGTGATTGCAGCCACGGCCAAGGGATCGATTCCCTGCGCGGCACCGCGTACCAGCGCGGTGTACATCGAGAACGTGACGACCGTGCCGAGGAGCACGAGCACCGGGATGAGCGTGGCATTGTCGGTGCCTTGGCTGAGTATCCCCGAGGCGATGACCGCTCCGGCAATGCCCATGACGAGGGCGACGATGTTGCCTTTCGTCGGTCGGTCGCCGACGATGAGGATGCCGGCAAGGGCGACGCCGATCGGCTCGAGGCCGATGACGATCGATCCGACGGTGGCCGAGCCACGATCGACGCCAATGCCGAGGAAGATGGCCATCAGCCCGATTCCGAACATGCCGATGACCAACAGCCGACGGAACTCTTTGGGGGGCACGACGCGCAGGCGACGGCGGGCGATGAAGCTCAGCGCCGCAGCGGCGATGGTGAAGCGAATGAGGTTCGACGTGGCGGGCCCAAAGCCCTTTGCAGCAACTTTGTAGGCGGGGATCGTGCCCGCAAAGAATGTCACCATCGCCAACAAGGCGACGACAATTGTCGTCCCGGTCGGGGGGAGCCGCCGTTGAACGCGTATCGCCCCGAGGAGTTCAGGCTGCGCCGGCACCGCGCCAGCTTGCCATATGGAGTGGCAGAGGTGACGACTCCTATTCGCCAGCGGCGAGGACGCGGTGCAGTTCGACCTGGAACTCGCCAAGGGTGTCCGACATCGCTGCCAAACTTGCATCCCGTGTTGCTTGGTCGCCGCTCAGGCATGATTTCCCCGCATCGAAGCGCTCATCGGCCGCGCTCATCAGCAGATCGCGCATCGTCGAGTCCGGCCAGGCCTGGGCAGCGGCGTCGAGCGAATTGGCCAGATGCTCAACTCGCTGGCAGTCCATGTCGTTCAACGAGCCGTTCTCCGAGGTGGCCAGCGTGTCATCCCAATAGATGTCCTTCAGCGCGGCGAAGACGCGCACCGAGTCGTTGTCGCGCAGAAAGGCACGTAGCGCGGAGTCATCGACAACCTTGAGCGCAGCGACGGTGGTTGCCCGCGGTGTCGCCGAAGCTGGTGCTGGAGCGAGGGGCGCTGCCTGTTTCGCTGTGGCCACGGGTCGAGCACCACTCTCCGCCGACTCGGAAGCCTGCGCCGCCCCGCAAGCGCACAGCGCGGTGGCGATCAGGCCAGGAGCGACGAGCGTGCGAGCCCGCCGGGCTTGTTCTTTGAAAGCAATCGATCGGAATGCCAGGTTCATTGGTTCGATCTCCTCGTGGTTGGGAGGGTCTTGATCGAAACCTAACAGAAATCGCATCAATGCTGCGAATACATACAGTGGCGGAACCGTAGGAGCCAAAGTCGGATTGGCATCGTCAGCCGTCGGCAAAGCGGTGGAGGTAATCCGCTTTGCCGACGAGTTGACGTTGACCCTCGTACCGTTTGGCGCTTGTCTCGCCGCTACGGAGCGGAGGTGGTTGGAACTTCGAGTGCCGTCCCGGGTTGCTCGGCTTGGCACTCGGTAGTGGCGCACCGTGAGGAGTCATCATCCTCGGTGGTCATGCCGATCGTGGCAAAGATCATCGTGGCAACCGCCGCCGCAATATTGCCGAATCGGTTCTTCTCCTTGATGATCACTGCTTGCGCCTTCCGCCTTGGTCGTTGGCCCGCCGCCAACGACCTGACGAATGATGGCAAGGCTCGACCGTGATTGCGTCATGCCTGACGGTCTCTTGAACAACTGTTGCCGCTCGCTTGAGGCCAATCGGTCAATAGTGAGCGAGTGACATCGGCGCGTGGTCGGGCGGAGTCCTTAGAGCAGGGACGGAATATTGAGCCCTGACCAGATCTCCTTGGTCGAGGCCGCCTTGTTCAGGGTGTAGAAGTGCAACCCGGGGGCTCCCACATCGAGCAACTGTTGCGAGACCTCACAGGCGATATCGATACCGATTCGACGTAGATCGTCAATGTCGTCGCGCGCCTTCTCGAGCCGATCGACCAGCCATCGGGGCACCTCGGCGCCCGACATGTGCGCCATGCGCGTGATCTGGGAGAGGTCTTGCACCGGCATGATCCCTGGGATGATCGGCTTGTTGACCCCGAGCGCATCGAGTTCGTCGACCATGCGCACGTAATGATCGACATCGAAGAAGAACTGAGTGATGGCGAAGTCGGCTTTGGCCAGCTTGTCGGCAAGGTGTTGGCGGTCGGTGGAACGATCCAATGAGCGCGGATGTAATTCGGGGTGGGCAGCGACACCGATGGAGAACTGGCGATGGGCCACCACGTCATCGACGAGTTCGCTGGCGTGGCGATAGTCGCTGCTCGAAGCCGAGTGTTGATCGACGGGGAGATCACCGCCGAGGGCGAGAATATTCTCGACGCCATCGCCGGCATAGGCCAACAGAATCTCGTTGATGTCCTCGCGGCTGTGACCTTGGCAGGTCAAGTGGGCCATCGGGGTGATCTCGGTTTGGCGTGAGATCCACGTGACGAGATCGTGCGTTTTGGTGCGGGTACTGCCGCCGGCGCCATAGGTGACGCTGACGAAACTCGGCCGCAGCGGTTCAAGCTCGGAGATCGTGCGCCCGAGACTCAGCCAGCCTGCCTCGGCTTTGGGCGGAAAGAACTCGAGCGAGAAGGTACGCCCGGTGGCCAGCAAATCGACGATACGTGCCATCGACTTTCAGCCTACTGGTCTGCCTCAGGCGACGAGCGATGATTGCGCAGGCGGTGTGCGATGACGCTTGCGGATGCGCGCTGGCTTGGTGCGGTATTCCTTCCACTGCTCTCGACGCTGGCGGTGCTCGGCCGCGTAGCCCGCCTCTTTGACGATGGTGGTGACGTGTTCGCAGCCTTCTGCCTGGCCGATGAGCTTGCGCTCGCACAGCTCGGCGTCGAGTCGATTGAGCGCTTCCTGCACCTCCGCCCAGGTATCGAAGGCGCTGAGTGTGACGTGGCGCCGTTGACGGCGCGAAAGGTCGAATCGATAGTGCATAATGACGATCCGGAAGCGAGTGTCGTCGGTGGGATCTACTGCTGACATGACCTCATTGTATCGAACGTGTGTTCGAGAAGCAAGGAAAAAACTCGACTGTCGGCACCGCACTGAGCTGTCGCTGGCTGGCACACTTGGGGCCATGCCGATGCGTCAGGAGTGTAAGAACTTCGAGAGCCGTACCTATGCCAGCGGCGAGACCGTGCGCAAATGCAATCTCGACCTGGCGCCAGACGCCCCGTGGCGCTGTCCGGAAAATTGTGCTGGATACGAGCGTCGCCTCGCCGATGTGAACTGGGCGGTCGGCTCGCTGGTGACGCCACCGACACCGCCTGAGCCGCCGGGCCTCGACGATGGCAGCGCGGCGGCGGTCCTCGATGAAGCCGAGAACATCCTCAATGCCGCTGGCCCCGAGATTCTGCGAGAAATGGAGATCAGGCGGGCATCTGGGCGCGACAACGAACGAGGCCTACGCCGCTTTCTGCGCCGTCGCGACAAGCCCTGAGCCTTGCCGGTTGGAATTACTACTACGTCGATAGTGGTATTTACGGGAGAGCAGTAGAATTTCGGGCGTGCCGCCCCTACGTGTAGAAACGATCGAGCGCCTGACCGCAAGCGACTTGGAACAGCGCCGACAAGCCTTTGAGCGCTTCGTCGCCGCCCCCGCACCGTCGACCGAGCAGGAGCTGTGGCGATACAGCCGCATCAGCGAGCTCAAGATCGACGAGTTCGAACTCGGCGCGCTGCACACCACCGTCGACGCTCCGGCCGGGGTCGTCGTGACGGACGTAGTGTCCGCTGAAGAACTCGAACTCGACGGGTTCGGCGAGCTCAACCGGGCGTTCGCCACGACCATCACTGTCACCGTGCCTGCGGGTCGCGTCATCGAAACCCCCGTCGTCATCAATCACCATCTGACGAACCCCGGAACGTGCTGCCTACCCCGGTTGGTCATCGATGCCGGGGAGAACAGCGAGTTGACCGTGATCGAACGGTTCACCTCCGACGACGTCATTGGCCTGATCATCCCGGTGGTGCACGCCCGTGCCGCGCAGGCTGCGCGGCTTCGTTACCTGGCGATCAACGAGCTCGGCCCCCAGGTGTGGCAGATCGCCAACCAGTCCTCGACCGGCGAACGGGATTCTTCGACGCTGCTGGCGGCGGTCGCGCTCGGCGGCGATTACGCCCGTGTGCGCACCCACGCCCGCCTCGTCGGCCAGGGTGCCTCGACCCGTCAAGTTGCCCTGTACTTCGCCGACGGCACCCAGAGCCACGATTTCCGTCCGACGCAGGAGCACGTCGCGCCGAAGACCACCAGCGACATGCTGTTCAAGGGCGCTGTCAGCGGCAGCGCCCGCAGCGTCTACACCGGGCTGATCAAAATCGGAGCCGACGCCCGTGGAGCGCAGGCCTTCCAGACCAATCGCAACCTGACGCTCAGCGACGACTCGTGGGCCGACAGCGTGCCGAACTTGGAGATCGACACCAACGACGTCAAGTGCAGCCATGCCTCGACGATCGGGCCGATCGATGAGGAGCAGCGGTTCTACCTGGAGAGCAGGGGTATACCTCCGGAGATCGCCGAGCGCCTGGTCGTGCTCGGGTTCTTCGATGAGGTGCTCGCCCAGTTGCCGATCGGTGATCTGCGCTACGAGCTGCGTGAGATCGTTGCTGCCAAATTGACCAAGCAAGCGGTGGCTGTCTGATGGCGGTCAAGGCGGTTGCCGTTGCCGCTCTCGCAGATCTCACCGACGGCGCGGCGCGGCGCTTTGACGTCGCCGACCGCAGCATCGCTGTCATTCGTATCGGCGACGCCGTCTACGCCATTGGTGACACCTGCAGCCACGCGGCGATCTCGCTGTCGCAGGGCGAGGTGCTCTGCGACACGCTGGAGATCGAATGCTGGAAACATGGCAGTGCCTTCAGCCTGGAAACCGGCGAACCGGCCACATTGCCAGCGACGCAGCCGGTCCCCGTGTACGTCGCCAGCGTGATCGATGGCCAGGTGATGATCGAACTTGAGATCGACATGGAGGATCAACCGTGAGCGTTTTGACAATCAACGGGTTGGCCGCATCGGTGGCCGGCAAGCAGATTCTCCATGGCATCGATCTGACGGTTGCTTCCGGCGAAGTCCACGCTGTGATGGGGCCCAACGGCGCCGGCAAGAGCACACTCTCGGCCGTGCTGATGGGCAAGCCGGGCTACTCCGTTCTGGGCGGCACCGTCGACCTCGACGGGGTCGATGTCCTCGCCGAACCGACGTGGCGCCGTGCTCAACTTGGGTTACATCTGGTGATGCAGTACCCAACCGAGGTGCCAGGGGTCCAGCTGTTGTCGACCTTGCGCGAGGCGTTCATCGCTCGCGGTCTCAGCACCGACGAGCTGGAGCAATCGATCACCGATGAGGCACAGAGGATCAACTTCGACGCGGCTTTCCTCGAACGTGCCTTGAATGTCGATCTCTCCGGTGGAGAAAAGAAGCGCAACGAGACCCTGCAACTGGCGGTTCTCGCGCCGAAGATCGCCATCCTCGACGAACTCGACTCCGGCCTCGATATCGACGCCCTACGAGACTGCTCGCGGCGTGTCGAAGCGTTGACCAACGACGGGCTCGGGGCGCTTGTGATCACCCACTACAGCCGCTTGTTGGAAGAGCTGAAACCAGATGTCGTGCACATCATGGTCAAGGGGCGCATTGTCACCAGCGGCGGACCGGAGCTTGTCGAGCTGCTCGAACGGGATGGATACGCGGCCTTCGAGTCGACCGAAACGCCCGTTTCGTCGAGTGCGCTCGACGACCTCTTCTCGATGCCCTGAGGGTTACATCGCCCGCAACAGGCGGACGCGCTCCTCGGTTGGCGGGTGGGTGCTGAACAGTTTGGCGATGTTGAGTCCACCACCGCGACGGCCGGAAAACTCCGACAGCGGGTTGTGGATATAGGCCTGCGCTTGTGCCGGCGCAACCTTCATCGGAATGCGCTGCGCCAAGGCTTCGATGCGCTCGAGGGCACGGGCCAACGGCTCACCGCTGCCGATCAGCTCTGCCGCCCCACGATCAGCCTCGTACTCGCGCGAGCGGGACACGGCCATCTGCATGACGCCGGCGGCCATCGGAGCGACCAGCGAGATCAGCAGAATGGCCAGCGGATTGGGACGGTCTTCGTCGTCTCGGCCGCCGCCGAACATGCCGGCAAACATCGCCATCTGGGCGATCGAGCTGATCGCCGTGGCGATCGCTGCGGCGACCGAACCGATCAAAATGTCGCGGTGCTTGACGTGCATCAGCTCGTGGGCCATCACGCCTTCGAGTTCGTCGGCGGGCATCGACTGCATCAATCCTGCCGTCGCGCAGACGACGGCGTTGCGTGGGTTGCGCCCGGTCGCAAAGGCGTTGGGCTGGGCGTTCGGTGAAATCGCCACCTTCGGCATCGGCATATTGGCCTTCTCTGTCAACCGGCGAACCATGTTGTAGAACTCCGGCGCGTCGGCCTCGGTGATCACCTGAGCGCCGGCCGATTTGAGGGCCAGCTTGTCGCTGAACCAATAGGAACCGCCGACCATCAGCAGCGCCAGGGCCAGGCCGATCATCACGCTGGTCGAGCTACCGCCGCCAAGAATGCTGGCGATACCGACGATAAGCCCTCCCATGCCCGCCAGCAGGACGGTGGTCTTCATCGTATTTTTGAACATCTGTTGTCTGTTACCTCGTTGTTGCGAACGCCATTGGGGCGCTCGGATGACATAACGTCATCGTCGTGCAAAATGTTCCCGACCAGATTCGGCCCGGATCGAGATGGGTGGAAGCCGACGGGCGGCTCACCGCCAAGTTTACGTTCGCCGACTTCCGTGAGGCGTTTTCATTCCTGACCAGGGTTGCGCTGCTCGCTGAACGTCAGGACCATCACCCCGATATGACCATCAGCTGGAATCGGGTCACCATCTCCACCACCAGTCATGACGCCGGCAACACCTTGACGTTCCGCGATCATCGACTTGCTGTTTCAATTGATGCGATGATCGATCCTGGCCAATTCGATGACAACTGACGAACGAGCGGAGCACGCCAACGTCACCCGAGTGCGCAGCGCTGCTCGGGCAAAAGGGCTTGAACTTGTCACCAGGTCGTTTCCTGATGGCACCAAGACGGCCGTCGAAGCCGCAGACGCGGTCGGCGTCGAGGTTGGGCGGATCGTCAAGAGCCTGATTTTCGCCGTCGATGGCGAGGTCGTGCTGGCCTATGTCAGCGGGGCCAATCAGCTGGATGAACGCAAGCTAGCTGCCGCTGCCGGTGGAATGAAATGTTCCAGGGTCGACGCCGACACGGTGTACAAGGTGACCGGATTCCCGATCGGCGGCGTCCCACCTTTCGGCCACAGCACCGAGTTACGGGTCTTCATCGACCCCGATTTGCTGCAGTACGACGAGGTCTGGGCGGCAGCGGGAACCTGGCACGACGTCTTCGGTATCGAGCCGCGCAAGCTCGTCGAGGCCAGTGACGGCCTACTCGTCGAGCTCAAGCGGGGTTGATCAGCTCGATGGCTGCGCAGCGGTGTCGGCCAGCGCCTGCAGCAACGTGTTCCACGACAGCGTCGCACACTTGATCCGCGCCGGGAACTTGACGACACCCTGCAGCGCCTCGAGATCACCGAGGCTGACCGACGTGTCGATCTCCTCGTCGCTGTCGCTGACGGTCATCATGCCTTTGAAGCGTTTGACGATGGCATAGACATCCTCGATGCGCTTGCCCTTCACCGCCTGACTCATCATGCTCGCCGACGATTGGCTGATGCTGCAGCCCTGGCCGGAGATCTTGATATCGCCCACCAGGCCATCTTCGACAGCCAGGTAGACCTGAATCTCGTCGCCGCACAACGGGTTGTGGCCTTCGGCGCGAATCGCCGGTGGCTCTAACTCGCCCCGGTTCCGCGGCGAGCGATAGTGATCGAGAATGATCTCGCGGTAGAGGTCCTCTAATCCGGGCATGTCCTGTTTGCCTCTCCGTGACGCACGACGTGCTAGAAACCGAAAATATCGCTGGCACCATCGAGCGCCTCAGCCAGCGCGTCGACGTCTTCGGTGCCGTTGTAAATGTAGAAACTGGCTCGCGCCGTGGCCTGTGCCCCGAGCAGCTTCATCAGCGGCTTGGCGCAATGATGCCCTGCCCGAACACAGACGTTCTGCTCATCGAGCACCTGGCTGATGTCGTGTGGATGGATTCCACGAAACGCGAAACTAAGCGTCGCGCCACGCTGTTCGACGTTGCACGGGCCGTGAATGCTGATGTCGTCGCCGTAGCGGGCCTTCAACGTGGTCATCGCGTAACTGGCCATCTCCATCTCGTGACGGCGAATGTCGGCCATGCCGATGGTGTTGAGAAAGTCGATCGCCGCAGCCATACCGACCGCCTCGGTGATCGGCGGTGTCCCAGCTTCGAACTTGGCTGGCAACGGCGCAGTGGTGAAACCGTCGAGGCGGACGTCGGCGATCATGTTGCCACCACCGAGGAACGGGGGCATTGCATCGAGCAGTTCGCGCTTGCCCCACAGCACGCCGATGCCGCTTGGGCCGCACAACTTGTGACTCGAGAAGGCCAGAAAGTCGGCGTCCCAGGCCTGCACGTCGGTGATGTTGTGGGGCACGTATTGGCAGCCGTCGACGATGGCGATCGCTCCGGCGGCGTGGGCCGCAGCACACAGCTTGGCGACGGGGGTAATGGTGCCAAGCACGTTGCTCATCGCCGTGAAACTGAAGACCTTGGCGCCGCCGAGCAAGCTGTCGAGGTCGGTGAGGTCGAGCTGACCGTCGACCGTCAGCGGCACCCAGCGCAACTGCACGCCGAGCTCGGTGACGAGCATCTGCCAGGGGACGATGTTGGCGTGGTGTTCCATGTGGGTCAACACGACGACATCGCCGCGACGCAGGTTGGCGCGGCCCCAGCTGTAGGCCAGCAGGTTGAGCGCCTCGGTGGCGTTCTTGGTGAACACCACCTCCTCGACAGCGCGGGCATTGATGAATCGAGCAACGGTGGCGCGCGCCGACTCGAACGCATCGGTTGCCTCGGCGGCCAGCCGGTAGGCGCTGCGGTTGATCGGCGCGTAGCTGGTGTTCATGAACTGCGACATCGCCTCGATCACCTGTCGCGGCTTTTGGGCAGTGTTCGCGGAATCGAGATAGATGATTCGCTTGCCGTCGACCAAGCGGTCGAACAGCGGGAACTGTGCACGAATCTCGGCGGCGTCGAACATTCTTAACCCCGAAACGATTCGTACCCGTCGGCTTCCAGTTTGGCGGCCAACTCCATGCCGCCGGAAGCGACGATACGACCGTCGATGAGGATGTGCACGTGGTCGGGCTGCAGCTCGTCGAGCAGTCGTTGGTAGTGGGTGATCAACAGGATGCCAAGGCTCGGACGATCCTGCTTGACCTCGCGGATGCCGCGGGCGACGGTGCGCAGCGCGTCGATGTCGAGCCCGGAGTCGGTCTCGTCGAGGATCGCCAATTCCGGTTCGAGGATCGCCATCTGCATGATCTCGTTGCGCTTCTTTTCGCCGCCGCTGAAACCTTCGTTGAGATAGCGATCGACGAAGCTGGAATCCATGCCAAGGCGCTTCATCCAATCCATCGTTGCCAAACGCAGCTCGAGCACCGACAGGTCGATGCCCTTGCGGGCGCTGAGCGCCTGGCGCAGGAACTGGATGACCGAGACGCCAGGGATCTCTTGCGGGTATTGAAATCCAAGAAAGATGCCCGACTTGGCACGCACGTCGGTGGGCCAATCGGTGATGTCGTCGCCCTGGTAGATGACTTTGCCACCGGTGACGATGTATTCGCTGCTGCCCAGCAGGGTGTTAGCCAGGGTGCTCTTGCCGCTGCCGTTTGGGCCCATGATGGCGTGTACTTCGCCTGCGGCGATCGACAGCGAGATGCCCTTCAGAATCTTCGTCTCACCCTCGGCCGGTTGGGCGTGGAGGTCCTCGATTCGAAACAGCTCGGTCATGGTCGAAAGTGTATTCGCGGCCGCCGCGAATTAGCACTACCTGGATAGGAGTAATTCGCCGTTCAGGTGCTGGCTGGCAGTTGCAGACGTCGCCACAGCGCCGGGTACGACGGGTATTCGAGCTGATCATCGACGTAGCCAGCGTCGAAGAGCGCCCGGTGATAGCGGGGGAGATTGCGGAACGGCACCCCGGAGTCGACGTGGTGGGCGAGGTGCCAGCCGATGTGAAACGGCACCAGCATGAAGCGAGCCGGAAGATGTTGGCGGACCGAGTGGGTGGTGATGCGGCGATCTTTCGACGCCATCAGCCCGCCGTGCTCAGCGACCGAACGCAGGCGGTTGATCAGCCGCCACACCGTCATGTAGGGCAGGAACCAGAACAGCAGGTACAGCCACCACACCCCGGCGACAATCGACGAGGCAAGCAACACCGCCTGCACCGCCCACAACTGGCGCTGTGCCCGGCGGGCGGCCGGATTGGGGCTGCGCAAGCCATTCAATTGGGCGCGCAGCAGCGTCAGACCAGTTCGCCCGGTGAGGTCACGCCACAGCTTGCGGCGAAATGACGCCGTGGTGATCGGGTAGTTGGCGTACAGCGGAATGTCCGGCTCGTCGGGGCCGAATTCCTGGCGATGGTGGGCCATGTGCACTCGCCGGTAGGCGTCAGTGGAGGTGAAGAACGGGTAGCCGATCAGCCAGCGGCCGACGAGATCGTTGAACGACTTGTCGGCGAAGAGCAGTCGGTGAGCAGCTTCATGCATCAAAGATGCGAATTGAGCATGGGCTCGACCCATCAGCACGAACACGCCAGGCCACGTCCATGGCGACCAGACGGCGAGGCTGAGGAGCGCTCCGGTCTGGAGGTAGACCGACACGAGGCTGAGGGCGTTGCGCAGCGATGGGATTCGCCGCAACTGCACGCGAAACGCCGGCAGCGGTCGGCCATCGGCGGCAAGCAAATCGGTGGCGCGGGCCAGCGGCAGGGCATCGCGAGCGGGGCACATGCCCCCCAGCGCCAGCGGGCGTGTCATCGTTGCCATCTTGGCGTCACCAGCCGCGCTCAACCCATTCGGCGAGGTGGGGGCGCTCGGTGCCGATGGTGGTGTCGAGACCGTGCCCGGGCATGACGATCGTCTCCGCTGGCAGGGCGAACAGCAGGTTGTCGATCGATGAGATGATCGTCGCAAAGTCGCCACCCTCGTATCCTGTGGCGCCGGGGCCGCCGGGGAAGAGGGTGTCGCCGCTGAACAGGATCGGGGCACCTTCGACGAGGAACGACATCGAGCCAGCGGTGTGGCCCGGATTGAGAATCGTGCGCAACCGTAGATTGCCGACCTCGATCACCTCGTCGTGCTCCAAGAAGACGTCATAGCCGACCTCTTTCAGGCGGGGAGCGTCCTCAGCGGTGACGGCAACTTCGTAGCCTGCCTCGCGCATTGCCGGGATTGCCTGAATATGGTCCCAATGTCCGTGGGTTTCCAGCACTCGGCGGACCTGCAGCCGTTGGCACAACTCGAGCAGGCGATCGTGTTCGTTGGCGGCGTCGATCAACGCCGCATCGCCGGTTTCCCGACAGCGCACGACAAAGACGTTGTTGGCGAAGTCACCGACGACGAGACGGTGGATTTCGAGGCGGCTGTCGGACCAATGAAGGGTGCTCACCGCCACAGTCTGGCACCGATCGACCTCCGCTGGCACCGCAGGGCACGTTGCTGGCGCTAGCTTCCGCAGGGTGACTTCGAGCGGCCCGATATCGGTAGGCGTCGTTCGCTTCGACGACGCCATCGCCGGGCACGGTTGGCAGTTCGACGGTCTCATCGCCACGCACATCGCCACCCGCCTCGATCAGGTCGGTGCTGTGCTGCTCGCTGCCGAGCAGGCTGCTCAGCAGGGACATTGGGCCGCCGGCTATGTCAGCTACGAGGCCGGCGCGGCCTTCGACCGGGCCTTCCCGATCCGTCGTGAGGGCATCGAGCCGTTGGTTTGCTTCGTCGAGTACGAACACCGCCACCGGGTGCCACTGGTTACCCCGACAGCGCCCCCTGCGCCGGCGGTTACCAGGGTTGGTGGTTCCGAGTGGTACCGCGAGGGGGTGGAAACCATCCGTCAGGCAATCGCCCGCGGCGATGTCTACCAGGTCAACCTCACCGATCGCTTCGTCGGCACGGCGGCGAGCGCGCCGTTCGAGTTGTATCGAGCGATGGTCGCCAATCAATCGGCGGCCTACAACGCCTACCTCGAAATTGGCGACAACACGATCATCAGCGCCTCACCGGAACTGTTCTTCAGGCTCGACGGGCAGCGGGTGACGACCAAGCCGATGAAGGGCACAGCGGCACGGCGGGCCCGTCCGGGCGACGACATAGCCGCCGGTCTTGCCCTGCGGCGGTCGCTGAAAGACCGCGCCGAGAACGTGATGATCGTCGATCTGCTGCGCAACGATCTGTCGCGTGTCGCCCGAATCGGTTCGGTCGAGGTGCCCGCCTTGTTCGACCTGGAACGCTACGAGACCGTGTGGCAGTTGACCTCGACGGTCTCGGCTGAGCTTCGACCGGGGATCGCCCTCGTCGACGTCTTCTCTGCGCTGTTCCCTTGCGGTTCGGTCACTGGGGCACCGAAGGTCGCAGCGATGCGAATGATCGATCAGATCGAGACGCAACCTCGCGGCATCTACTGCGGGGCGATTGGTTGGGTGGGCCCACAGCCCGATGGCGACTGCTCGATCCAGGCGCAGTTCAGTGTCGCTATCCGCACGGCGGCGATCGACACCGACAGCAGACGTCTGACCTACGGCACAGGTGGCGGCATCACCTGGGACTCAGACCCGCACGCCGAGGACGATGAAGCGGTGGCCAAGGCTGCGGTCTTGCGTGCCACCCGTGCGGCATTCGACCTGTACACCACGGCGCTGATCGACGCCGACGGGATGCGCCATCGCGACCTCCATCTCGATCGGCTGGCATCGAGCGCGGCGTACTTCGGATTCCCTTTCGATCGAGACAGGGCGTTGCAACTGATCGCCGCCGTCGACGGTTCGCAGATCGCCCAGCGGGTGCGCCTGTTGCTCGGCCGCAGTGGCGAGATGCGGCTCGAACAGCGCGACATCGAGCAGGTGCCCAGCGAGGTTCGCTTGGCTGTCGCCGAACTGCGGGTCGGTAACGATGACCCCTTCCTGTGCCACAAGACAACCCGGCGCGAGACCCACGAGCGGGCCCGCGCCGAGCACCCAGAGGTCGATGACACGCTCATCGTCAACACCGCTGACGAGGTCGTCGAGACCACCGTCGCCAACGTCTTGTATCGTCGCGGCGATCGATGGTTCACGCCGCCACTGGCGAGCGGTTGCCTCGACGGCGTCGGACGCCGCGCCTTGCTCGACGCAGGAGAGATCGGCGAGCGGGTTCTGCTGTTGAGCGAACTTGCTTCATGTGACGAACTGCAGGTGGTCAGCTCGTTGCGCGGTCGGCGACGGGCGATCATTGACGCTGCCGGGTGAGCGATATTCCTGACATGATCGCAAGCATGTTTTCGCTTGATGTCGATCTCCCAGCCGTGATGGGCATCGTCAACGTCACCCCGGACTCATTCAGCGACGGTGGACGGTACGCCGACGTCGCGGCCGCCGTCGATCACGCCCGCTTATTGTTTGCCCAGGGGGCCAAGATCGTCGACATCGGTGGCGAATCGACACGCCCCGGGTCGGTGCCGCTGTCGTACCAGGCCGAACTCGATCGAGTCGCCCCTGTCGTCGAACGGGTTGCCGCCGAGGGCATACCGGTGAGCATCGACACGCGCCACCCGGCCGTGGCCGCGGCGGCGATCAGTGCCGGCGCCGTGGTGATCAACGACGTGTCCGGGCTGCGCGACCCGGAGATGGTCGCCGTCGCCGCCCGCGCCCAGGTTCCGGTGGTGATCATGCACGCGCCGCATGCGGATATGGCGCTCACCCACGCCCACCGGCAGTACGACGAAGTGGTCGCCACGGTCGCCGGATTCTTGGTGGGTCAGGCCGAGCGTGCGCTCAACGCTGGCGTGCCACAGGTGGCGATCGACCCTGGCATTGGCTTCGGTAAACAGCTGGGCCACAACCTCGAACTGATCGACCACCTCGAGCGTCTCGTGGCCCTCGGCTATCCGGTGCTGGTCGGAGCGTCGCGCAAACGAATGATCGGTGAACTGGCGCACGTCGCCGTCGCCGCCGAACGCGACGCCGGCTCGCTCGCTGTCCATCTCGCCGCAGTGTCGCGCGGCGCGAAATGGGTCCGGGTCCACGCCGTTGCCGAGCACGTGCAGGCCCTGGCCGTGTGGGCCGCGCTCGATCCGCTGTGTCCGACCAGCCGGGTTTAGCTGGAGACGACGTCGAAGTCGAGCGAGAGCGCAACGGGAATCTGTCCGGCGTCGAACGTCAGGAAACGCACGGGACGGGGCAGTCGATCTGCTGCGGCGAGGTGCAGGGCATCGCTGAGACGAACGGGCTGGGCGCGCATCAGCCGAGCGGCGCGATCGAGGCACGCCTGGTCGAGCGGGACGATGGCGATCTGATCCCAGGTGGCGCGGATCATGCCCTCCAGGTCCTCACGCCACAGCGGCTCGTCGGTGACCCGGTCGATCAACGCCAATGCTTCGACGAGGGTCAACGCCGCAGAACACCAATCCGGATCGGCGGCCATCGCCTGGCGGACCACGTGGCGCATCGGCACCTCGAGATGTGCGGCGACCAACGCGCTGGCGTCGAGATACAGCGTCACCCTCGCACCTCGCGCAGCAGCCGATCGAGTCGCACGCTGCCCCACACGGAGATCGCCGCGCCAGCGGGCTCGTGGGTCGAACCGTGGACCGGGGTTCGTCGCGGCGCGATCAGCGCTCCCTGGACGATGAGCTCATCGATCGAGCGCTGCGCGTCGGCGTTGCGTACCGGTCCGATCTGGGCAACCGGGCGCCCGCCAACGGTGATCACCGTTGTTTGACCGGCTTCAGCGCGGCGCACGGTGGCGGCCACCGAGGCGCGTAACTCGCGTACTCCGATGCGCTCCATTCCGGTTACCCTACATCCAACGTGTACGCGTGTGTACGCATTCCGATGTGGCGCGCCGCTTAGTCAACGGTCAGACTGGGTCCATGAACTTTGCTTTTACCGAAGAACAAGAAGAGCTCCGCAAGACCGTCCGCAGCTTTCTCGAGAGCAAGTCGTCCGAGGCCGCGGTGCGCGAGCAGATGGAGACCGAGGACGGTTTCGACGCTGCGGTCTGGTCGCAGATGGGCGAGCAGCTGGGCTTGCAGGGATTGCACATCCCCGAGGAGTACGGCGGCAGCGGCTACACCTACGTCGAGTTGGGCATCGTGCTCGAAGAGATGGGCCGCTCGCTGCTCTGCGCCCCGTTCTTCAGCTCCGTCGTGCTTGCCGCCAACACCCTGATTCACAGCGGTGACGAAGCGGCCAAGAAGGCACACCTGCCAGGAATCGCCGCTGGCTCAACGATCGCTACCTTGGCCTACACCGAGCCGTCGGGTAAGTGGGACGAGTCGGGTGTGACCATGCAGGCCACCGCTGCCGCAAGCGGCTACACGCTGAGCGGCACCAAGATGTTCGTCATCGACGGCCACTGCGCGGATTTGATCATCGTGGCCGCGCGCACCGCTGGTGGGGTCAGCCTTTTCGCCGTCGAGGGTGCGGCGGCTGGCCTGACCCGTACGTCATTGTCGACCATGGACCAGACCCGCAAACAGGCCAAGCTGGACTTCGACAACACCCCGGCCACGCTGATCGGTGCCGAGGGTAAGGGCTGGGATGTGCTCTCCACGGTTCTCGATCTGGCCGCCGTCGGCCTCGCCGCCGAGCAGGTCGGTGGCGCACAAAAGGTGCTGGAAATGGCCGTTGAATACGCCAAGGTGCGCGTCCAGTTCGGCCGCCCGATCGGCTCGTTCCAAGCGATCAAGCACAAGTGCGCCGACATGTTGCTGGAGGTCGAATCGGCGAAATCTGCGGCCTACTACGGCATGTGGTGCGCCGCGGAGTTGAACGACGAGCTGGCATCGGTGGCCTCGCTGGCCAAGGCCTATTGCTCCGAGGCCTACTTCCACGCCACGGCCGAGAACATTCAGATCCACGGTGGAATCGGCTTCACCTGGGAACATCCGGCCCACCTCTACTTCAAGCGGGCGAAGTCCAGCGAGCTGCTCTTCGGCGACCCGACGTACCATCGCGAATTGCTCGCCCAGCGCATCGGCATCTAAGCGCCCATTTTCGGCCTTGATTTCTCGGGCGAATCGCTGCGGCGGTTCGCCCGAGTCGCGAAGGGCACAATGGCCTATTCAGCTGGTCTTTGATCTGCCGATACCCTCTGTGTGACGGCGGGCCACTTGGACTCCATGCGACTCTCGAAGTACACAAAATCGGGCCACTTGGTCATTTACGCCTCTGTCGGCGCTCTCCTGGTCACCCTTGTGCGCGGCATCGAGCCGGGCAAATGCTGTCGAAGTCGAACGATCTACGATCCCTCGACCTGGTGGTTGATCGCCATGGTCTGCCTCGGCGGAATCATTGTCGTCATCTCCAACCACGTTCGCTCCACAGCGCGCGGCGCGGCCATTGGTCTGGTTGCCTCGCTGCAACTGGCGGGCACCGCGTTGGTCGCCATTCGGCGCTGGCGAACCACAGCCGGGTTCGGCGCTGGGCCCGATGTCAATCTTCGCGACGTGCGCGTGCTGGCGGTTGCCCTGCTGGGCATCAGCATCGTCGCCGTCATCGTCTGTGGCCGCGTGCTGTTGCGCCTCGTCTATCGTCCGTGGCGTGGTTGGGGTGACCCGCTGGTCCGCCTGACCAGCGCCGCCGCCGTCGTTCTGATTATTGCTACGCCTGTGTTGATGGGGCAGGGGCGGGCGTATTCGATGTCGGCCACGGCGTTGACCGCACATGCGCTGATGTACTCGATCCCCTGGGGCTTGGCCCTGTGGTTCAGCGTGCTGCTGTGCGACGATGCAGCGGTGACGACCGCTGTGGCGGTTGTCGCCAGCGCCTTGCCGCTGCTCGGCCAGTTCATGATGATTTGGGCCTATCACCCGACCACCGGGTTCGCTTTGGCGGTCATCGCCGCGGCGGCGATCATCGTTCCCCGGTGGCTGCTGCACATTCGCTCGCAGCGAACCATCGCCGAGGCGGCCAGCGGGTAGCGTTTCGTCGTGCCTGCTGTGACCGTCGCCTTCATCGTCTTGGCCGCACTGT
Source organism: uncultured Acidimicrobiaceae bacterium (assembly GCA_963732585.1). GTDB lineage: Bacteria > Actinomycetota > Acidimicrobiia > Acidimicrobiales > Ilumatobacteraceae > WLMZ01. The sequence goes on from CAVSZY010000007.1 coordinate 98,196, forward strand.
GCACCTTCGCGATCGCCGCTGTCGCAGTCGGGCGAGAGGCACATCGCCTTGATGCCATCGCTCCTCGGGTGATCTATCACGAAGAGATGGCGCTGTCGTTTGTGGCCGAACGGTTGCCGCCACAGACCCAGGCGCAATTGACACTCGACGAACTGGCCAAGCTGTTGAGTTACCATCTGCGCTGGTTGCACGCCAAGGGCCTGCAGCCTGATGGCGTCACCGACCGCCCGCAGGACATCGACGAATTGGTCATCGTTGACGCCGACAGCGTCACCGCCTTCATCCTTGGCGAAGCGGACAGGGAAGGGATCGCGGTGATCGACGACATCGATGTCGTGCATGTGGTCAGCGCCCATCAGCAATATCTCGACGCCATCGGCGCTGTCGGTCCGCTCGCTGCCGACCTCGGTTCCGAGTGACCCGATTACACTGGCTGCATGCACCGCCCCACACGTTTCGAGCACACCAGGTTCCTCGGCGATAAGCGCACGCAATTGGTCTACGACCTCGACTCGTGGGGCGATGAAGCGGTGATCGATGAGATTGTCGCCGCCGAAGTCGGGCTGTGCTTCGGTCCAGACACCCTTGTCGAGGCCCGCAACCGCGGCTATACCCTGGCCGCGCCCGGCACCCGCCGCAGCCTGCGCAAACCTCGCGCCTGATCGTTCGTTGTGAACGGCTCGTTTACCTCGGGCGGGCTGATCTTGTCGCGCTACCTTGCCCGCCCGGCTGGGCGCGACGGGCCGTTGCCCGCACTGATCATGTGCCACGGGTTTCCCATCGGGCCGATCGACGCCCGTCATTCGGCCGTCACCTTTCCTCAGCTGATGGACCGGGTGGCCAACGAGTTGGGTTGGGCAGCGATGACGTTTACGTTTCGCGGGTGCGGCACGAGCGAGGGCGACTTCTCACTGCAGGGCTGGGTTGACGACCTGCGCAGCGCGATCGACCATCTCATCGCCGAGGCCAAGCCGTTGGGCATTTGGTTGGTCGGCACGAACACCGGTGGTTCGATCGCCGTCTGCGTCGCCGCCGACGATCCACGGGTCCGCGGCGCCGCGTTGCTCGCCGCCCGCGCCGACTTCAACGACTGGGTGGGCAACCCGAAGCGGTTCGCCGATCACGCCCGAGATGTCGGCGCCATTCGCACGCCGGGTTTCCCCAAAAACCTCGACGAGTGGAGCCGTGAGCTGCGCCGATTTCGTCCCCACGAAGCAGCACGACGGTTCGCGCCGCGCCCGCTGCTGGTGATGCATGGATCTGCGGACGACAGCCTGCCTGTGGCCGACGGTCGTCGCCTGGCCGAAGCCCATGGATCGGCCGAACAGCGGGTGCTCGAGGGAGCCGGGCATCGGCTCCGTCACGATCCGCGGGCGATCGCCATTCTGCTTGGCTGGCTCGATCGGCAGCGCTCGACTTTCGCCGTCGAACAAGCTGCGCAGTCGCTCGAACCGTAGTGATCGTTGTCTGGCGTCGTTCCTGGCACGAAATATTTCAGGCGGGTGAAATCGAACGTGTCAGGAACGCAGCGGGACACCGGGCGATGCGCTGCCTTCGCTTGCTGTAATCAATCGGCGCTTGGCACGCTGGACGTCAGTCGAGCGAGGTGTAGGTCTCGCTGCTGAAGTTGGGCGACAGGTCGTTGGCATACGTGAACCAGGCTGTGTCGATGCCACGCTCGGGCGCTCGACGAGCCCTGAGCGCCGAAGGCAGGCCGAGCAGCGCGCGCACGATGCTGCGCACCCGTTGCACCCGGTACGGACCGGTGATGGTGCCCTTGGCGTGCACCACCAGTCGGGACAGCCACACCCGCGCCGCAAGCCCAAGTGGCAGGTTCTTGGCGGCGAAGAGCAACAGGTTGCGCTGCACGAGTTCGTACCGCCGCGCCTCACCGAGGGTCCGCGTCGACGCCGCGTGTTGATGATGGACGACGGCCGACGTGGCGATCAGCGAACGTCTGCCCAGTTGCCGTGAACGTACGACCCAATCGACGTCTTCGTAGTACAGCCGGTAGCGCTCGTCGATCGGTCCAACGCCGTCGCTGGGATCGAAGGCATCGGCGCTGAACAGCGCAGCACCGAAGCACGGCCCGAGGATCTCGGCACCGTCGGCGACCTGATCACGCCACGGCTGGCCGATGTAGGCGTTGAAGGCCTCGCCATTGGGTCGAAGCGCCAGCCCGAGCGAGTCGATGCGATCGGTCTCGTTGGCCAGCATGACCCGCGGCGCGACAGCGATGGCGTCGGAGCTTTCGAGCAGACGAGCCAGGACGGCGACGGCATCGGGTTCGACGGTGGCGTCGTCGTTCAATAGCAGGAGCGAATCACCGCGGCGCACCCGCCGCAAGCCCTGGTTGACGCCTGCGGCGAATCCGTCGTTGCGCGCGCTGTAGATCACCGTGACGCCGTCGACACCCTCCCATGAACGACAGGCGGCCCCACCGTCGGGAGAGGCATTGTCGACGAGAACGACCCGGATGTCGACACCGACCGAGGCGAGAAGTGAGCGCACACAGGCGTCGACGGTCGCCGCGGGCGCGCCGTGAACGACGACAACCGCAGAGACCGCCGCGGCGGTCACTTGCCGCTGGCCACCTGCGTTGAATGCCACCGCCAGGCGGAACCGATGATGCTCTCGAGGCCGTGTTGCGGCACCCAGCCGAGCACCGAACGAACCCGCGTGGGCTCGGCAAAGCTGGAGACCGGGTCGCCGTCGCGGCGCGGGGCAACCTCGTAGGGAACCTTGGTGCCGCTGATCGCCTCGGTGCTGCGAATCACATCGAGCACACTGCTGCCGATGCCGGTGCCGACGTTGAACGCCGTCGTTTCCCCGCCCTTGGCCAGGTAGTCGAGCGAACGAACGTGGGCGTCGGCGAGATCCTCGACATGGATGTAGTCGCGAATGCACGTACCGTCCGGCGTCGGATAGTCATCTCCGAAGATCTTGATCGCCCCGCTGATGCCGAGCGCGGCCTTCATCACCACGGGCACCAGGTTGGCGCTGTAAGTCCAATCCTCACCGAGCACGTTGTCGCTGCTGGCCCCGGCGGCGTTGAAATAGCGCAAACACACCGAGCGCATCGGGGAAGTGACGCTGTACCACTGCAAGATGCGCTCGACCATCGCCTTGGTTTCGGCGTAGACGCTTTCCGGGTGGATCGCTGCCGTCTCGCTGACCGGCACCACGTCGGGCGTGCCATAGACCGAGCACGACGAGGAAAACACGATGTTGTGCACCCCGGCGGTGATCAGCGCATCGACCAGGCGCACCGAACCATCGACGTTGTTGCGCCAATATTTCGTCGGGTTGCTCATCGACTCGCCGACGGCCTTATGCGCGGCGAAGTGCACGACGGCGTCGACGCCGAATTGCTTGCAGACATCGATGACCAGGTCCTGGTCGGCGATGTCGCCGACCACCATTGGCGTGTCGAGCACCGCGTCAGCATTGCCGGTGTCCAACGAATCGAGCACGACGACCTCACGGCCGATTTGGCGCAACTGGCGAACGGTGTGCGAGCCGATATAGCCGGCACCACCGGTAACGAGCACTGTCATAAAGATTCCTCCGTGATCTGGGGGCGGGTCAGAGACCCATCTCGATGCGCTGCGAAGCGATCATCTGTGACAGACCGTCACGCAACGAAATCGATGGGACCCAACCGAGCTTGGTGCGGATCAAGGTGCTGTCGGGACGACGCTGCATCGGGTCGCCCTCGCGGCCTGCAGGCAGCGGAACGGCGATGATCTCGCTCGACGAGCCGATGATGTCGACGATGATCTCGGCGAGGTCGAGCATCGTGTGTTCGTCCTCGTTGCCGACGTTGATCGGGCCGATCTCATCGCCATCGATCACCGCCAGGAATCCCTCGACCTCGTCTGCGACGTAACAGAAACTGCGGGTTTGCAGCCCGTCGCCATACAGCGTGATCGGCTCGCCGCGCAGCGCCTGGCTGATGAAGTTGGTGACCACGCGGCCGTCGTCCGGTCGCATCCGTGGCCCATAGGTGTTGAAGATGCGAACGATGCGAATGTCGAGGTCATGCACACGGTGATAGGCCATGGTGATCGCTTCCGAGAAGCGCTTGGCTTCGTCGTAGCAACTCCGCGGGCCGGTGCAGCTGACGTTGCCGAGATAGGACTCGGGTTGCGGGTGCACGAGTGGGTCGCCGTAGACCTCGCTCGTCGATGCGAGAAAGAACTTGGCGCTCTTCAGCACGGCAAGGTCGAGCAGGTTGCGGGTGCCGATACTGCCGACAGCAAGGATCTCCAACGGGATGGTGTCGAAGTCGCTCGGCGAGGCCGGGCTGGCCAGATCCATGACGACGTCGAGATGACCTTCGATCAACAGCGGCTCGGTGACGTCGTGTTCGAGGAACAGGAACCGCTCATGATCCATGAGGTGCGCAATGTTCTCCGGCCGCGAGCTGATGAAGTTGTCGACGGCGATGACTTCATCGCCGCGAGCAAGAAATGAATCAGCGAGGTGTGAGCCGATGAACCCTGCCCCGCCGGCAATCAGGATTCTCATGACTTAGCGCCCGACGCCCTGGTAGGTGAAGCCGGCGCGCAATGCTGCGGGCCGATCGAGCAGGTTACGGGTGTCGACGATGTTTGGCTTTGCCAAACGCGACTTGACCTGGTTGAGGTCGAGCCAGCGGAATTCGTCCCACTCGGTGAGCACGATCAAGGCATCGGCGCCCTCACAGGCGTCGTAGGGATCAGCGTACGTCGGGATTTCCGGGTGCTTGCTGATCTGCGGGTCGTAGGCCTGCACGGTGACGCCACGCTTGTTCAACTCGCTGATGATCGCAATCGCCGGAGAGTCGCGCATGTCGTCCGTGTTGGCCTTGAAGGTGAGGCCCCAGGCAGCGATGGTCGAGCCCTCGAGCGTGCCGCCGACAGCGATGCGCACCTTCTCGATCATGCGCTCGCGCTGCTCGTCGTTGACGATGACGACGCCCTTGAGCAGGTTGAAGTCGTAGCCGGCGTCTTCGGCGATGCGCACCATGGCCTTGGTGTCCTTGGGGAAGCAGGATCCGCCCCATCCCGGGCCGGGCCGCAGAAACTCGTGGCCGATGCGCTTGTCGTAGCCGAGGCCGAGGACGACGTCGTTGACGTCGGCGCCGACGGCCTCACACACTGCTGCGACAGCGTTGATGAAGGAGATCTTGGTCGCCAAGAAGGCGTTGGCTGCATACTTGATGGTCTCTGCGGAAGCGGGGTCGGTGACGATGAGGTGCCCCGACGTGGCCGTGTAGAGGTTGGCGACGCGCGTTGCCGCGCTGGCGTCGTCGCTACCGATGACGACGCGGTCAGGGTTGAGGAAGTCGGCGACTGCCTGGCCCTCGCGCAGGAACTCTGGGTTGGAAACGACGCTGACGTCGTGGCGACCCATCACGCGCTCGACGACCTTGGTTGAGCCAACTGGCACGGTCGACTTGTTGACGACGATCGCCCGGGCGGGCAGCACAGGCCCAATTTCCGCGGCTGCGGCCTGCAGGTAAGTCAGGTCGGCGGCGCCGTCTTCACCCTGCGGCGTCTGCACGCACAGGTAGGCGAACTCGCAGTCTTTGGCGGCCTCGGCGGCGCCGACGACGAACCGTAGACGGCCACTGGCGATACCGGCTTCGACGACCTCTTGCAGACCAGGTTCGTAGATCGGCAGGATGCCTTGCGACAATCGCTCGATCCGTTCTGGGTTGATGTCGGCACAGACAACTTGGTGTCCGATATGGGCAAAACAGGCACCGGTCGTGAGTCCCACGTAGCCCGTGCCGATAATGGCAATGCGTGAATTCATTTCAGCCTCTCGATCAAAAACCGCCGACGAGAAGTCTATGGGCTGAAATCTCCAAGATTGTCCCACCGGCAGCGCAGATGCCTCCAGAGATCGACAAGATGTGAGGCGATGAATGAGTCGTTTGACGTGGTGGTTGTCGGTGCTGGCATCGTCGGATTGGCCACGGCGCGGGCGTTGTTGCAGCACCGCAATGACTTACGTATTGCGGTGCTCGATAAGGAGATGTCGATCGCTGGGCATCAAACCGGACGCAACTCGGGGGTGATCCATGCGGGCGTGTATTACCCGCCCGGTTCGGACAAGGCGATGCTGTGCACGACCGGGCGTCGGCAGTTGATCAACTTTTGTCGTGAGTTCGATGTGCCATATGCCCTGTGCGGAAAATTGGTGCTGGCTACAGACGACACCGAGCGAACACGGCTGATGGAGTTGCATCGCCGTTGCCAGGCCAACGGGATTGACGTCGACGTGGTCGGGCCACAACGGATCGCCGAGCTAGAGCCGCACGCCGTCGGCGTGGCCGCGCTGCATGTTCGCGACACGGGAATCGTCGATTTCCCGGCGATGTGCGCAGTGCTGGCCTCGCAGATCACAGGCTTTCGCGGTCAACTGTTGCTCGGAACCGCGGTGCTCGCTGGGCGAGAGATCGACGGCAGGCTGCTCATCGAGACCACCTCGGGGGAGATTCGAAGTCGGGCACTGGTCAACTGTGCGGGGCTGCAGGCCGATCGAGTTGCCCGCGCGATCGGTGGGCCCTCGGCGGCAAACGGCTTGATGATCGTGCCGTTTCGAGGCGAATATTTCGAAGTGCAGCCGACCAAGCGCCACCTGGTCAAGGCGCTGATCTATCCCGTCCCCGACCCGCAATTCCCGTTTCTCGGGGTGCATCTCACAAGATCGATCCACGGTGGTATCCATGTCGGCCCCAACGCCGTGTTGGCGCTGGCTCGCGAAGGATATTCGTGGCGGCGGATCGTGCCCAGCGATGTTCGCGAGACACTCGGGTTTCCCGGCATGCGGCGGCTTGCCAAGCAGCATTGGCGATACGGGGCAAGCGAGGTTGCTCGTTCGCTGAGCCGACGTCGATTCGCTGCCTCTCTGGCCAGACTTGTGCCCGAAGTGACCGCCGCCGATTTGATTCCGGCGGCATCTGGGGTGCGCGCCCAGGCGATCGACGCGCAAGGCAAGCTGGTGCAGGATTTCGCCTTTGGCTCGTCGAACGGCGGAAGGGCATTGCACGTACTCAACGCGCCGTCGCCGGCCGCGACCGCCTCGCTGGCGATCGGCGAACGAATTGCCGCGGAGATGTTGCTGCGTATCCAGAACTGATCGCAGACAGGCCGGTAGGGTTGCGACCTGATGAATGCAAGAACTAAACGCGCATCGTTTGACGAAGCGGATGCAGCGTTGGAGCTGACGCTCGAAGAACTTGATCAGGGTGTACCCAACTACAACGAGTGGTTGCGGTCGCTCGTCGCCCCCGCGGCGGTTGGAACCGTTCTCGAAGTCGGTGCCGGGATGGGAACCTTTTCGCTCGCCCTGCTGCGAACGGCCGACAAGGTGGTCGCCGTCGAACCATCGACCCGCTGCGCGACGGCGCTCCTCGAGCTGAGCGAGACCGAAGAACGTCTGCAGACGGTTCACGGCTACGCGATCGACGCTGCGGCCTTCGGACCGTTCGATGGCGCCGTGATGTCCAACGTGCTCGAGCACATCGATGATGACGTCGCCACGCTGAAAGAACTCGCCGGGATGATCCGAATCGGCGGGCAGATTGCGGTTCTGAGCCCGGCGTTTCAGGTGTTGATGAGCGACTTCGATCGTGCCATCGGGCACGTTCGCCGCTACCGCAAGAAAGATCTCTGCGCTCGCTTTCGCGCCGCTGGTTTGGAGATCGTCGACGCCCGCTACGTGAACATGCCCGGCTTCTTTGCCTGGTTACTGATCGCTCGGATGCTGCGCAAACGGCCAACTCACCATCATTTGAGCACGTTGTATGACCGGGTTGTGGTGCCTCCCGTTCGGCGAATCGAGAATCTCATTCGTCCTCCGTTCGGGCAGTCTGTGCTCGTTATCGGCCGGGTACCGGAAACGCGAGTCGCTGATGCATAAAGCCGAGCGGCGCGGCGCCGAGGTTCGAGTGCTCAGCGTCGTCATGCCCGCCTACAACGAGCAGAACACCATCGCTGAGATGGTCACAGCGGTGCTCGAATCTCCGTACACGGCGGAGCTGCTGATCATCGATGATGCTTCCAGTGACAAGACGGTGGAAATCGTCGAGACGATCGATGACCCGCGGGTGCGGTTGCTACGACAAGATCTGAACCAGGGCAAGGGCGCAGCGATTCGCCGCGGATTTGCCGAGGCGACGATGCCGTTCGTCATTGTCCAAGATGCTGATCTCGAGTACGACCCCGCCGACTACGGCCAGATCATGGCGCCGCTGCTCGATGGGCGTGCCGACGTCGTCTTCGGGTCGCGATTTCTCACCGATCGTCCCCACCGCGTGCTCTACTACTGGCACTCCGTTGGCAATCGGTTCCTGACAATGCTGTCGAACATGTTCACCAACCTCAATATCAGCGACATGGAAACCTGTTACAAGGCCTTTCGGCGGGAGGTGTTGGCCTCGTTCGAGCTCGAAGAAGATCGATTCGGGATCGAGCCCGAGATGACCGCCAAGATTGCTCGTGGCAAATGGCGGGTCTACGAGGTTGGGATTTCGTACTCGGCGCGCACCTACGACGAAGGCAAGAAGATCGGCTGGCGAGACGGCATTCGTGCAGTCTTCTGCATCGTGGCCTACTCTGGCTTTGGGTCGCGATGGCGGGTAAAACGGTTTGAGCCTGCAGTGCGATGGCTGACGAAGTCGAGGGCCTGACAGGCCAGCGGCACCCATTCGGTCGGCGAACGGGCTGGCGAACAGGTCGTCGGACGCCCGTGCCGTGGCCGTTGGCTGCCTGGATGCTCGGTGCGGTGGCCTTTTTCCACCGCTCGTTCTTCTCCGCGTTCGACCTACTCGGCGGCGACGCCGGCGACACCCGCCTGTACGTGTACCTCCAGGAGCACTGGCTGAACGTGCTGCGCGGCGACGTCTCGTGGACCTCGCCAGCGATGTTTTACCCGGCCAAGGGCACCCTCGGGTTCAGCGACACCTCGCTGTTGAATAGCGTCTTCTACATACCGCTGCGAGCGGTCGGCGCAGACCCGTTCCTCGCCTTTCAATGGACGTTGGTCGCACTGAGCGCAGTCGGATTCGCCAGCGCTTACCGGGTGCTTCGTAGCCATTTCGGCCTCGCGCTGTTACCGGCATGCCTGATGGCCGCCTCCTTTGCTTTCGCCAACGGATTGGCTGTCAAGGTCGGCCACCCGCAACTGCTGGCGATCCATTGGGTTGCGCTAGCGGCGATGGTCACGACGGAGGGTGTCGGACGCCGTGGACGGCGTCGTGCGGTGCTGCTCGCTTGCGGCGGGGCCTTGTTCGGATTGGCGATGTACTCCGCGTACTACATCGCATGGTTCGCCTTGTTCGCCACCGTGGTGACGTCTCTGTGGTGGACGTCGATGTGGCTCTGGTCGCAGCGGCGCCTCGGCGCCGAGCAGGTGTGGGCCGTTGTCGTCTCGCAGCGGGGGGCGTTCGGTTCGTGGTTGGGTGGTTTCGCGGTGGCGATGGCCCCGTTCGCCATCACCTACCTGCCCGTGCTCGGCCGCAACGGTGGCCGGGAATACGCCGAGGTCGTTTCGTTGGCGCCACGGCCGGGTGACGTAGTCAACCTCGGCAACGACAACCTGTTGTGGAGCGGCCTGTTGCGCCAAGGCTTGTCGACATCGAGACTCGCCAATGTCGAGGTGTCGGTGGCGGCCACGCCGTTGCTGATGATCGCCGCCGTCGTCATCGCCGTGCTCGCTGTGCGATCGCGACCTCCTGGCCGCGGTCGTGCGCTGGCGGCTTGCGCGCTCGCGGCGTCGGCCGTCACGGTCACCCTGCTTCCGGTGCAGTTCGGATGGGGGAGCATGTGGCAGCTCATTCGCCTGGTGCCAGGCGCAGTGGCGATCCGCGCCAGCGGCAGGATCCTGCTCATTGCTACACCGTTGGCCTTGTTGGCGATCGCCGCCGCGTGGCCGGCAGTGGCAACAAGTCGGCGCCGCAGCGCCGCGCTGTCGCTCACTCTTGCGCTTGTCGCATTCGAGCAGCTCAACCGATCCAACAACTACTTCGTCGACCGCTCGGAGGAGATTCGGGCGTTGATCATCGCGCCCCCGCCGCCCGCTGAGTGCTCGGCGATGTACATCGTGCTGCCGGCGGGATCGACGACGCCTTACTACGAGGCCGACATTGATGCCATGTTGCTCGCGCAGCACTTTGGGATTGCCACAGTCAACGGCTACTCCGGCCAGCTCCCGCAGGGCTATGCGCCGTACGACCCCGCCGCCAACGGATACGCGGAAGCGATCGACAGCTGGTTAGCAGGGCGTGGGGTCACCGCCGGGGTGTGCAGCTACGACGCGTCGACTGCCACGTGGTCGATGCGGGCCGCAGGCTGAGCGGCCCGCCAGACCAGCAATCCGACGGCGATCGCCGCGCAGAGGCAAGCCAAGCCGGCAGGGGAGAACTGGCGCACCACGGTGTCGTCGAGCAATTGCGGTCGCAGCCGCCACATCTGGGCGTCGAGACACCGGAAATAGGTGTCCGGATCGCCGTAGATGTCGAGGCTGAGCCCGTCCGGGCAGCGCGCCGGTGCGGTGATCAGGCTGCGGATCGCCGGGTACCAGCGCCACGGCGCGCCGACCAGGGGCAAGGCCGCTCCCGCCGCGATCGCGCCCAACAGCCCTGAGACCGTACGCCGTGAACGCAACGCCTCCGCCCACGCGTCGCCGTACGCCGCGATGATGACGTACGTCGCTGCCGGCAAAATCGGCACGGCCAATCGGGGGCCGAAGGCGATCCATCCGAACGGCGCGAACCACATCGTCAGTCCGGCGAGAAAGCCGCCGACCGTGATCGCCGCAGTTGCCGCAGTGACGGCGCCCGCTCGGTCGCCCCGGGCGAGCCGTCGCCCACCGGCGACAACGCCCGCGAGGATCACCACAGTGGCCAGTGGCCAGAACCAGGCGACACCTCCTGCAGGCGAGACCACGAGGGCGCCGAAGAACCGCAGCTGCTGGCGGATGTTCGGAGTCCGCAGCGCAGGGTTGAGGTAGAAGTCATTGCGCAGTGTCCCGAAGCGGAACACGTTGAACAACGCTGATGCGGCGACGCCTGCGAAGGCGCCACCGATGACAACAGCTGTGGTCCGCGCTGTCGGCAGCCAGCCGCGCACCGGTCGCGGCGCGGCGGCGAGGCAGAGCAGGACAGCGAACGGCGCCAACGTCTCCTTCCCGAGGCAGGCGATGGCGATCGCCGCTGCGGACACCAAATCCTGCCGTCGAGCGCTGACGCCGACCGCCACGAGCAGGGCCAGCGCGGCGAGTGGTTCTCCGAATCCAGCCGTGGCGTGGTAGGGCAGGGTAGACGCCACGACCGAGGCAGCCAGCAACGCGCCGAGGTGGCGGCGGTCGGCGAACAGCCTCCAGGCGACGACGATGATGCCCACCACGGCGCCGAAGTTGACTACCGCCAACGCTTTCAACACCGCGGCGTTGCCGAGACCGATGGCTAGAAACACCGAAGCCGGGATGTATTGCAGCAGCGGGTAGGGGTACACCGGGGCACCGTTGGCATCGCAGTTGACGAAGCGGCCGTCGGCGACGCAACGCAGCGCGTGCCGGGCGCCGAGAATGAGATTGTCAGTGTCACCGGTGGAGATGTTGCCCTTCGCTCTGGCGTCGATCAGCACGACGAGGGCGTAGAACGCGAGGAGCGCGAAGGCGATGGTCGTCACGGGGTAGCGTCTCGACAGGGCGAGCCTCACCGGCATTCCCCGGTCGCTGGCATCGTCACTATTAATATCATCGAGAGTGAGAATACCGACGGCCGTCTGGCGTACCTGGGCATTGCTGCTCGCCGCCGGGTCGGCGGCCATGGTGTCGAAGGTCGTCCTCGACTTCGGTCGGGTGTACGTCTCCGAGGATCAGGCTCTGCTGTGGGCCGCCGGTCGCGACTGGGGACGGGCGATTTTCCGCCAACCGAACTTCTGGGGCCAGGCGTATGGAACGACGTTCGAGTCGATCCCGGCGGAGGTGCTGCGATGGTTTGGCGTCAGCTTTCGTACCGGGTTCCCGCTGGTGGTCGGAGCGATGAGCCTCGCCTGTTGGTGGCTGCCGGCCGGCGCCTGTTGGCGTCGGGGTCGCCGAGGGGCGGCCAGCGCGGCGCTCGCTTACCCGCTGTTGGCCTCCGCAGAGTTCGTCACCCTCCAGATGTCGTATGCCGCGGTCGCCGGGAGGCTGCTGATGGCAGGTGCGGTCACCTCGTTCATCCTGCTGGTCAACCGCAGGCGCGGCGTGGTCGTCGCTGCTGCTCTCGCCGGATTGGCGATCCTGTGGGACTCATCGGCGATGCTGCTCGGGGCGCCGCTGGCGGTCGCCCTCGTCGCGGCCGTCGCCGCCGATTGGCGGTTCTGGCGCGGCGCTCACTGGCGCAGGCTGGCGGCTGCGCTGTGTATCGCCGCCGGACCGGCCGTCATGTGGCTCGCGCTGGTCAAGCTCTGGTACTGGCGGCATCCCGACGAAGTTCTGCACCCGGCGCCCGATCTCAACCCGGGGTGGGGCACGTTGTCGTTGAACCTCTCGCATCCGACACGCCATTTCAGCGATCTCGCGCCGGAGCTGTTGCGGCACCCGGCGACGATCCTCACCGCGGCGGTGGCGATGGTCGTCATCGCCGCCTCGCTTCGCGCCTGGGTTGGGCTGGCCGCGGTGCTGGTGACGGCGGCGACGGTGATCGTTGCGCTGTCGCTGCCGCGATCAGCCGACGGGCTGGAGTCGATCTATTTGCCGCCGTCCAGGGTGCTGCTGGCGTTGCCGCTGGCGATGTGGTTGTGCGCATTTCTGATCGCCGAAGCGTCACCGCGTCGCTCCGTCGGTGAACACTCGGCGCCCGCTCGCCGGTCGGAGCTGCTGGTCTGCCTCGCCGCGGTGGGCCTCGTCGCTGGCACGATGTCCGTTCGGGTGGTGACGTGGGAGGACCGCTTCGGAGGGATCGAGCAGCGCGCGCTGGACGAGCAGCGCTACCCGCTGACATCGACGGACGCGCTTGCCGCGCAGTGCCGCCGCACTGCCGACGTCGCCCGATACACCGGTGCCGAGTTCGCGCTCTTCGAGTTCCGGACCTCCGCCTATGGGTGTGCAGGACTGTTCGTCGAACCGATCACGGTGTTCACATCCTACGAGCGGCGGGCGTGGGTGCTGCACGGCGCCGACGACGCCGATCGCTCGACGGCAATGCTGGTCGTCGGTACGCCAGCCGACTGTTCGGTCGCCGACCTACGATGCGACGTTCCGTACCCCGACATCCAAGTCGTGTGGCTGCCTGCCGGGGTCAGTCCGCTGGATGCCGCGGTGGCCCTTGGCGCCAGCGTTCGGCCGTATTGCCGCGGGGACGATTCGGTGATCGACAAGCGCTGCTAGATTGCTGGCGTGCGCACCTCAGGCGTGGTCGGCAAGACCGTGGTCATGGCCCGATCGCTACCGAGCTTGTTCCGGCGGATGACCCACGGCGAGCAGCGAATCGACCAGCAAGCCGAGGCGATCGAAGCGCTTCAACGGCGCCTCGAGCAGCTTTCGCAGGAGAATCGGCAGCTGGCCCTGATGGCCGAGAATACGCTCGTGCGCCGCCTTGATGCGGCCATCGAGACCTCCGCCGAGTCGGTGCGTTCACAGGCCCAGAGCCATGCCGACGCAGCGTCGGCGGCGGCTGCGGAACAGGTCAGGCGCGCCGCGCACGCGCACGCCGAGGCCGCAGCCGATGCCGTTCTAGCCACGGTCCGTGCGCACGCCGACTCTGGCGACGGCGACGTCCGACGCGAGCTGAGCGATGCCGTTGCCGCGTTGCGCCGTGAGCTGCGCCGGTCGGTGTCGTTACCTCCTGCTGGTGCCCCGGCCACGTCAGCCACGCTGGCTGGCGCCACGGTGCACGACACGGCGGCGGTCCCAGACGACTTCTACATCGCGCTCGAGGACCGTTTCCGTGGATCCCCCGAACTCGTCGCCAGCCGTCAACGGCACTATCTGCCCTACGTCACGGAGGCGACCGCCGCGGGCGGGTCTGTTCTCGACATCGGTTGTGGACGCGGGGAATGGTTGGCGATCCTCGCTGGCGCGGGCATCGAAGCCTCGGGGATCGACACCAACCTGGCGACGGTCGTCGAGGCTGTTGAGGCCGGCCATCGGGTCGTCCAGGCCGATGCCATCGGCTACCTGCGTTCCTGCCCGGACGACTCGCTTGCGGTGGTGACGATGTTCCAGGTCGTCGAGCACCTCGAATTCGGTGACCTTCTGACGGTATTCGGCGAGGTGCTGCGAACGCTCGCGCCGGGTGGCGTGATGATCGCCGAGACCCCGAACGGCGCCAACCTGCGGGTCGGCGCCACGACCTTCTGGCTCGACCCGACGCACCGCCGCCCGCTGCACCCGGAACTCCTCGGTTTCGTGGCCAGCTACTGCGGTTTTGGTCGGATCGAGGGGATCTATGCCAACCGCCTCGGGCCGCAGCGGAGCGGATTCCTCGGCGATGCCCCCGGTCAGGCATTGGCAGAGCTCTCCGAAGCCGTCGATGGACCCGGCGATTTCTGTCTCGTGGCCTACAAGTAGCCGTCGTCCAACATCGCAGCTTCAGGCGTGTCGGCGCGAGGCGAAACGGGTGGCGGCGGTGGTCGCCGCCCGTTCAAACCCGTCGAGCACCGCGTCCCAGCGATAGTGCTGTTCGACATAGCGGCGGCCGTTGCTACCGAGGCGTGCCGCCAGATCGGCGTCCGCAACGAGCATCGTCAGCGCAGCTTCGAACTCGGCGAAGCCGGCGTACGGCAGGGCCCCCTGGGAACGCATCGCCTGGCCACGCAGAACCTCGGAGTCGGCGTGCACGAGCGCCGGACGGCGCTGCACCCACGACTCGCAGAGCACGATCGAAAAGCTCTCAAATCGCGATGGCTGCATCAATGCCACCGAACCGGCGAGCGCGGCGTGCTTGGTCGCCTCGTCGACGAAGCCGCTGTAGAGCACATCGGGATGCTCCGGAGTTTCGCCGATGCGTTCGCCGACGAAGACCAACTTCAGCGGGCCAGGGTTGCGCTGCTTATAGGCGAGGAAGAATTCGAACAGCTCGCGTGAACCTTTGATGGCATCGATCCGCCCGACGTAGAGCACGTAGGGCGCGTCGCCGATGCCGATGAGCTGTCGGAACTGGTCGATCGAGCCAGGGGCGGCGAGATCGATGCCGATCCCGATCGTCTCGCCGACCGGCTCGAATCCGAACCGTCTGCGCACGACATTGCGTTCCTCAGGTGTGAAGAACAGAAAGCCATCGGGCAGGCGGAACAACGAGTCGTACAGCCGCACGCGCAGCGGGGGCTCGTCGTGGGCCGTCGGCTGCAGGATCGTTGCCACTCGACCGGCGGCCGCAGGCAACCCGACCGTGGTGGTGGCGTAGAGGTAGGTCATGAACACGGCGAGGTCGTATTGCCCGGCATTGGCGGAGATCCAAGCGCTGAGGTCGGTGATGTCGGGACCCATCTGTTTCGCCCACGCCGATTGCACAAATGCCGGCGCCGGCTTGGGGCCATCGATCATCCATTGTTGATAGGGCCCGAAGATCTCGGGCGCACGCGGCGCACTGACCGGCAAGCGGTGCACCGTGACCCCATTGAGTTGCGAGGTTCCCGGCTCGAAGGCGTTGGCCCAATCGACGTAGCTGAGCGCGCACGAGGTGACGACATCGACCTCGTGGCCGCGCTCGACCAGCCGCTCGGCGAACATCCGCGCCGCCGCCTCCGAACCGCCGACGATGGTTTCGCCGTAGCGCTGCACCGCATAGAGGATCTTCATCGCAGCACCTGGGCGGCGATGACCCGCTCGACGAAGGCCGCAGTATGGCCAGCCTCCTCGATCGCGCGCACTCGTTGGTAGCCGCGCGCTGTCAGGTGACGGCGCACCTGGTCGTCGCTATCGACCGTGGTAATCGCTTCGGCAAACAACGCTGGGCCGCTGTTGGTCGGCAAGACAATCGCCGCGTCGCCAACCGTGTCGGCGACTGCGCCAGCATCACGGGCGATGACTGGCACGCCAAAGGCCATGGCCTCCAGCGGAGGTATCGCCAGCCCCTCGTGCTGACTGGTGCTGACGAACATGGCCACGCGGCGGTACAACGTGGCCAGCGTCGCGTCGTCGACCGCGCCGCTAAACCAGATCCGTTGCACATTGAGCCGGCGGGCAAAGGCGTTGAGGGCAGCGTGGTAACCGGCGAGGCGAGGGTTGCCGACCAAGACCACCCCGAGTTGGCGGCGGTGCACCCATTGCACGAGATGCATTGCCGCGACCAGATCCTGCGTGCGTTTGTGCGGCAGGATCTGCGACACGGAGAGCACGAACCCGTGGGGGAACATGGTCTCGATTCGTGCGTCGAGCGTGAGGTTGGGGCTGCGCTCGGTCAGCGACGTCGGCCGTAGGCCAGCCGGGATGACGGCGATGTCGTGATATCCCATCGACGCGAGGTCGGCGGCGTTGAAGGCCGAATCGGCGACGGCGGCAATGACCTGTTCACGAATGAGACCGAGTTCGTGGCGCCCCCACTGCAAGCCCTGGGCGAAGGTCGGGTCATAGGTGACGAACAGTTCAGCAGGGGTGATGTTGTGATAGACGAGCACGATCCGCTCGCGGCGCGAGGTGAGAAAGCGGGTGATCTCCGGTGCCCCGTAGCTGGCGTGATAGACGATGATGTCGCCGCTGCGACCATGGTCGCTGAAGCGATCGATGTGCACGACATCGTCGCAGCTCGGGTCGATGAAGTAGGCGTAGATCTCGCTTTCGCCGTGTTGGCGAAGTTGCGCGCGAATGGCTCTCGCCATTGAACTGATCGCGTCGCCGCGCCCGGCGCCGACGAGCACCTGGTGGATGCCGCGGGCCACGCCTATCGAGCCGCGCCGCGCTCGAGTTCAGCGACGCGTCGTTCCAGGTTGACCATCGCATCGGCGACATGATCGAGGATGGCTACGCGATCAAAGAGGGCGGCGACGACGTCGTTGAGTTGGCGCTCGTCGGCGGCCTTTTGGACCTCGATGAGGTGGTGCACCTCATGTAGGGCGCGGGCGATATCGGTGCCGAGATTGCGCACTTGGTCGGCGAGTGGCGAGGTGTGGCGGCCGACGACTCGTCCCGCGGCGCGGTGCACGCTTGCCCCGCCCGGCACTTTTGAGCTGAGCGAGATATCGCCACCGAGGGCGCCGAGCGAATGCTCGACCGATTTCACTCGCCGGCCGAGTTCTGATGTGTTGAGCTCGCCACGATGCACAGCGGCCATGATCGTTTCGAACTCAGCTTCGAGCTGCGCTTCCAGTCCCGGCGGATAGCTGCCATTGGCGCGTCGCTGAGCCACCTCGGCCTGCATCTGTTCGACGAGTTGCTCGATATCTACTGCATCCACTCGGGCCCCATCGTTCGTGCTTGGTGAGCTCTGACGACGGTAGCAGGTCGCAGTCTCTGGGTCATTGGACCCAGAGACTGCGGGGAGATCACAGCAGGTTCCACTGTGGCCGCATGGTGACCAATCCCTGAGTTTCATACGGCTTGCCGGACATCACATCGAAACGCAAGGCGAGATGGACGACGTCGTATTCATGCTGGCGATTGAAGTCGGTGATGCTGGTGTGCAGGTCGTAGGTGCCCGGCAGCAATGAAACATCGTCAAAGCGCACATCGACGTAACCGCTGTCGCTGAGGGCCTCCGGGATCAGACCGACATCACGGGTACACGGTGAGGTGACGACGGCTCCGCCGAGATGTTCGATTGTCACGCCGACAACTGGGCGAGGCACCGGCTGGTGGGCGCGGTAGTGCAATCGCAGCGTCATCGAGGCTCCGGTGCGAAATCGCTTGACCGGCGTGGGGTCGTCATCGAGGAGCATCTCGACCCGCTCGATCTGCACCTCACCGCTGCCACGCCTGACGCTGCCGTCGATGCTGCGGTCTCGGCCGCCGAGCATCATCTCGGTGTACGCCTCAACCAACTCCGACGGGTCGCCCTCACCCGTAATCACGCCATGAGTCAGCCAAATCGCCCGGTCGCACATGTTTTTGACGCTGCCGAGGTCGTGGGTGACGAGCACGATCGTGCGTCCGTCATTGCGAAAGTCGACAAACTTCTCCATACAGCGTTGCTGGAAGGTGACGTCGCCGACAGCCAGGATTTCGTCGACAATCAGCAGCCGGGGATCGACGTTGATCGCCACAGCGAAGGCCAGCCGTACGTACATGCCGCTGGAATAGGTCTTGACCGGTGAATCGATGAAGTTCTCCAGACCGGAGAACTCGACGATCTCATCGAAGCGGGCGGCGATGTCCTTGCGGCCCATACCAAGGATCGCGGCGTTGAGGAACACGTTCTCGCGGCCCGACAGCTCGGGATGAAATCCTGCGCCAAGCTCCAATAACGCCGACATGCGTTTGTGCACCGTGACCGAACCGCTGTTGGGCTGCAGGATCCCGGCCATGCACTTCAACAGCGTCGACTTGCCGGATCCGTTCTGACCGATGACACCGAACACTTCACCTTCGGTGACTTCGAAGGAGACATCACGCAGCGCCGTGAACTCGTTGAAGGTGTTGCGCCCACGGTTGGTCAGCAGCTGTTTGAGCGAGTTGGTCTTTTCGCTGTGCACGCGGAACGACTTGGTGACGTTGCGGACCTCGAGAGCGAGCTGCGAATTGGTCGCCATGGCTACATCTCCTCCGCGAAGCGTGGCGACAAACGCCCGAAAATCCATGCTCCCAGAAAGAACATGCCAAAGGACAGCAACACCAGCTCCACGAGGCGTCCTGTGCCAGGCATACGCCCGTCGTACATGAGCTCGTGCGACGCGGTGATGAAACTTCCGGTCGGGCCATAATTGGCGATGTTCTTGAGCACATCGAGCTCCAATGTGGCCGGGAAGTAGATCACCGGGGTGGCGTAGAACAGGATCTGCGAGCCGATACTCCACAGGTAATTGACGTCGTGGTAAAAGACGTTGGCTGCCGACAATGCCAGTGCGACGCCAGCGGTGAACACCGCCAACAGCACCATCAGCAAGAACATCACGGGTAGCCAGGGCAAGACCATCTGGCCGGCGACGAGCAGGGCGACACACAGCAGGGCGAGCTCGATCATCAGCGTGACGAACTGGGCGATGACCACCGAAAAGACGAGGTGCTCGTGTGGAAACTGGACCTTCTTGATCAGCCCCGCCCCTCCCTGAACATTGCCGATCGACACGCCGACGGTGATCGAGAAAAAGTTGAACGGCAATAGGCCCGCCAAGAAGTACAGCGGAAAGCTCTTCAACCCGCTGGGGTCGCCGATCTGGGGCACCTGTTTGAAGATGTAGGTGAAGATGACCGAGAAGATCAACATCTGCGACAACGGGTTGAGCAAGCTCCACGCCCAACCGAGCACTGACTTCTTGTAGCGGGTGCGCAGCTCCTTCAACGACAGCAGATAGAGAAGGTTGCGGTGTGCAGCCGCCGTTCGCAAAGACATTGAGTCTGGATTCTACTGGCGCACGGGATGCGAAGACCGCGACGCTCGACGGCGACGTCAGATGACCGGCTCTGCCCGCCAGGCGTCACCAGTTCCCACTATCAGTGCAGATAGCATCGCTGGAATGCCAAGCGCACTCATTACCGGTATCACTGGGCAGGACGGTCGATTCCTCGCCGAATTGCTCCACGAGAAGGGGTATAAGGTCTACGGCTTGCTCAAGGGGCAGAATAACCCGAAGAGCACGCTGATTCGCGATGAGCTGCCCTTCGTCGAACTGGTGCAGGGCGACCTGTGCGACCTGCCGAGCCTGATTCACGCCGTCGAGTCGACGCAGCCGAACGAGGTCTACAACCTCGGGGCGATCTCGTTCGTGGCGATGAGCTTCAACCAGGCCGAGTTGACCGCCAACGTCACCGGGCTCGGCGTGATGCGCATGCTGGAGGCGATCCGTAACGTCGGCGGCAGCCAGAACAACCCGATCAAGTTTTACCAAGCCAGCTCCTCGGAGATGTTCGGCAAGGTCCGCGAGACACCGCAGACCGAAATGACGCCGTTCCATCCGCGCAGCCCATATGGCTGCGCCAAGGTCTTCGGCCACGACATCACCGTCAACTACCGCGAGAGCTACAACCTGTTCGCCTGCTCGGGCATCTTGTTCAACCACGAAAGCGAGCGTCGCGGCCTGGAATTCGTGACCCGCAAGATCACCAACGCCGTGGCCCGCATCAAGCTGGGTCTGCAGAGCGAACTGGTGTTGGGCGATCTCGAACCACGCCGCGACTGGGGTTACGCCGGCGACTACGTCAAGGCGATGTGGCTGATGCTGCAACAGCCCGAACCAGAGGACTACGTCGTGGCCACTGGCGAGACGTATCAGGTCAAGGAATTCGTTCGCCTGGCCTTCGAAGCGGCGGGTATCGACAACTGGCAGGACTACGTCCGTCAGGATCCGAAGTTCTTGCGTCCAGCGGAAGTCGATCTTCTGGTCGGCGACTCCACCAAGGCGCACACCAAGTTGGGCTGGAAGCGAGAGGTCTCGTTCCCCGAACTGGTCAACCGCATGGTGGCTAACGACCTGAAGGTCGAAGCCGCGGCGATGGACAGGGCGTAATTCCGATGGCTGTCGACCAGACATCTGGTTCGCTCGACGCGGAACTGGAATCGCTGCGAGCTGAGGTGCGCCACCTCCGCGAGCTGGTCGGTCCAAGCGAGGAGTCGTACGCCAAGTTGCGCCTCGACGTCCTCGGCGCTCGCGACGCAGCGATCGGTGCCGAGTTGGAGGCTGGGCGGATCAAGGGCCGTGTGCTCGCCCTGGAAGCGGAAGTGACGCGTTTGCAGCGCGATCAGACTTGGTTCCGTGAGCGAGTTGTGATGCAGATCAAGGGAGTGCGTCACAAGTCGCCGACCCTTGGCAAGGTCATCACCCGCCTCAGCCGGTGAGTTGTCGATGAGCCCCCGATTCTCGATCGTCACTCCCGTCTATGATCCGCCTGCCGATGTCCTGCAGGAGATGATCGACAGCATTCGTCAGCAATCGTTCGCCGATTGGGAACTGCTGTTGATCGATGATTGTTCGCCGGGCGCTCACGTGTTGCCGATTCTGCGCCAGGCTGCGGCGTCGGACGCCCGAATCAAGGTCATCGTCCGCGAGCGCAACGGCGGCATCGTCGCTGCATCGAACGACGGCCTGGCGACAGCTACTGGCGAATTTGTCGGCCTGGTCGACCATGACGACACGATCGAGTGGCGGGCGCTCGAGGTGATCGACGAGTTCGCCAAGCAGTTCCCAGACATGGACTACAGCTACAGCGACGAAGATCAGATCACCCCTGATGGTCGCTATGTCCACCCGTTTTACAAGCCGGATTGGTCGCCAGAACGACTACGAAGCCAGAACTACTGCAGCCACTTCTCGGTGTTTCGCAAGACGCTGCTCGACGAGATCGGCGGCTTCCGCCAAGGATTCGACGGATCGCAAGATCACGACCTCACGTTGCGGGCCACCGAGAAAGCGCGCCGTGTCGTGCACATCCCTTGGGTGTTGTATCACTGGCGACAGCTGGCAACGTCGGTGGCCGGCGACCCCAACGCCAAACCATACGCCTATGAGGCTGGTCGCAAGGCGGTGCAAGAGCACTGTGATCGAGTGGGCATCAAGGCCACCGTCGAGCTCAGCACACCGCTCGGCACCTACCGTGTTCGTCGAGCAATCGAGGGCGACCCGCTGATCAGTGTGATCATCCCGACGTGCGGCTCGATCGGGCGTCCGTGGGGCGTGGAACGCTGCTATGCCGTCGGAGCAATCGAATCGGTACGGGCACACACCAGTCGTCGGGTCGAATTCGTGCTGGTCGTTGATGATTGGACCGACCCTGCGCGGGTCGCAGCGATGAAACGGGCGGCGGGCGATTGCCCGGTCAAGGTCGTGTGGTTCACCGAGGAGTTCAACTTCAGTGCCAAGGTCAACCTCGGTGCCGTGCACGCCAGCGGCGACCTGTTGCTGTTCCTCAACGATGACATCGAAGTGATCACCGATGAGTTCCTCGATCCGCTGATTCCGCTGGCGCTCGAACCAGGTGTGGGTGCGGTCGGCTGCAAACTGTTCTTCGCCGATGGGCGACTGCAACACGCCGGTCACGTCTACAACGGAAACCCATTCCACATCTTCTTCCGCTGGTCTGGCGACGAGTTGGGGATCGCCGCGCTGCTCTGCGTCGAGCGTGAGGCCATCGGCGTCACGGCGGCGTGCATGATGATCACCCCCGAGCACTTCGAGCAGGTCGGCGGGTTTTCGACGTTGTTCCCGGCCAACTTCAACGATGTCGATTTCAATCTCAAGTTGAACCACATCGGCCTGCGTCAGATCTGGACGCCGTGGAGCGAGTTGTATCACTTCGAGTCGGCGTCACGGAACCCAACGGTGACCGACGAAGAGCATGAGATGCTGCGCATCCGCTGGAACGAGCGCCTGATCGGCGACCCGTACTACAACCACAACCTTGCACCGCACCGCGACGATTGGGTCGAGAAGGGTCTGCGCTAGGCCGTGGAGGTGCCCGCAGCGCCGCGCCCCCGTGTGTGCGTGGTCGTGCCGCACGGCACATGGCTGCTGGAACCGCTCGCCGATGCGCTCCGAGACACTGGCGCGGCGTCAGACATCGTCGCAATCTGGGCAGGTGACCCGCACTCGCGCCCGGTGCTGAGCGAGCTTGGGATCGATTGGTGCCAGCCCGACGAACCCACGGGGATCGGTTGGAATCGATTGCTGGCCGCCCTGCCCAGCGCCCATTACGAATGGGCAGTGGCCTGCGCCGCGGTGACCGAGATGTTGCGAACCGATCCGACGCCGGTCGTCGTGCTGCGAGCCGGCTCCGTCGGTGTTCTCGGCGCGTTGAACGTGCTCGTCAGTGATCACCCTTTGACCCTCATCGAGCGGGTGAGCGATCCCGCCGAGTTGGGCAACGATGGGCTTGCTCCCAACGAGGCAGATCTCATCCGACGGGGCCGCTTCATCGAGTCCCTTGCCTGTTTCGGTCCCGGTGCTGGCGCGGCGTTGTCCTGGCTCGGCGAGCAGTTGACGATTCATGCCGATGTTGCCGTCGGGGCCTTTTTGGAACGGTGCGCGGCGCGTTTTGGCTGGGCCTCACCACCGGGCGGATCGGTCTTGGTCGCTGGCTGGATGGCAACCCTCGAACGCCCGCCCGCGGCGGTCGATATCGACAACCTCGATCGTCAGCATCCGTGGTGTTTCCGCTTCGAAGGCGGCCCGGCGCGAATTCGGCTGTCGCAGCACCCAGCAATGGCGGCGGCGGTGGCCGATGCCGTCGAGCAATGCCAAGGAATGCGCACGCAGCTACGGCTTCCTGGAGGGTCGGACGTCGATCCGGCGATCCGCTCGCTGGTCGGCGAGGCGATCGTTCTCTGGCGACGTGGCGAGGGCGACCTGCCGCCGCAACCTTGGTCTGACAAGCATTCCGAGTTCGTTGCCTGGCTGGAGTCACCGCCGCCAGCAACCGTCGACATTGGCCGTTATTGGCTCGCGCTACGCGAGACACGACCTGACCTGCTCTCGGCGTTTTCCCACGCCCATGGACGCGACGGCGCCGCCTTTCGCCGATGGATCGAGGATTCGTGGCGCATAGAGAATCGCCCGCCGCTGATTCGCTCGACAAACGCGACCTTGGAACCGATTCGCTCGACGACGTTCGATCCCCACGGTCTGAACGTGCTCGGTTACCTCGACTACGACCAGAGCCAAGGTCACATCGCCCGCCAGATCGTGGCCGCCCTGCAACAGGCGACGTGTCCGGTTCGCCAACTCAACCATCACCGCAGCCTCGGCGCGCCGCGTGCCTCCAGAGTCACCGATCCACGCCAGGCGATCTACAAGACCAACGTCGTCGTCGTCAACGCCGACCAGTTCGAATTCGTCGTCGCCGATCACGCCAAGGGACTCCTCGCCGACCGGCATACGATCGGCTACTGGTTCTGGGAGTTGGAGCATGTGCTTCCACGCATGATCGCGGCCACGGGTTTCGTGGACGAAATCTGGGCGGGCTCACAGTTCATCACTGACGCCTTCGCCGCGGTGACCAGCACGCCCGTTCGTCGGGTCAGCCTGCCGATCGAGGAACCGCAGCCATCGCTGTTGGGTCGGGCCGACTTCAACCTGCCCGAGGACCGCTTCGTCTTCCTCTGTACCTTCGACCAATACAGCGTGCCGGAGCGCAAGAATCCATTCTCCGTGATCCGCGCATTTCGCCAGGCGTTTGCCGATGGCCAAGGCCCAATCCTGTGGATCAAGACGCTCAACGGCGATCGTGCGTGGCGTCAGCATGAGCGTTTGCTGCTGGCCGCCGCGGGGCGAAGCGACATCATCGTGTGGGACAAGCATCTCAGCCGCAGCGATCAGATGGCGGTGCTCAACACCGCCGACTGTTTGGTGTCGCTGCACCGTTCCGAGGGCCTCGGGCTGCACTGCGGCGAGGCGATGTGGCTGGCCAAGCCGGTGATCGCCACTCGCTATTCCGGAAACCTCGACTTCATGACCGACGACAATTCGGCGTTGATCGACTTCACGATGATCCCTGTCTCGCACGGCGATGGCATCTATCCGCCCGCGGCCTCGTGGGCTGACCCGTCGATTGACCACGCCGCCGAGTGGATGCGCCGCCTGGCGCAGGACGCAGGGTTGGCGAGGAGACTTGGTCTCGCCGGGCAGGCGACGATGCGCGCCCAGCCCTCGCTCGCCGAGGCCGGGCGAATGATGGCTACGCTCGCTGGCGTGCACGGCACCTGGACAGACTGACAGGGGACCTCATGGGACGGCTTCGACAACGCGTTGCGTGGATTATCAAGGGAGAAAATTTCACTAAGAGTGCATTAACCTCCTATGCTGAAGACCTGCGGGCCTTGCAGCAGAAGGTGGCGCGCCTTGAAGCGAGCGTCGAGAGTTTGTCCGACACCCGAGATCAGCGAGCGGAACAGGCCCAGCAATCGCTCATCGCTGTACGCAGCGAAGTCGGCGATCTGGCGACGCAGATGCAAACGGTGGCCCGCGATCTCGGGGATCGCATCGGCTCATTGTCGCAACGACTCTAGATCGGGTCTTGATCTGCCGATATCGGCAGTGATGTTGAAATCGTTCTTCTCTCGCACGCTCGCCGTTGCACTGATCGTTGCCTCGCTGACTATCGCCGATCCCGCAGGACTACCCCCCGAGGCCGATGCCTGGGTATCGGGTACGCCGACAGCGATGGGGATGGTGCTCTCGCCCGACGGGTCGCTGTCGAGCTCAGGAGATTTTGCTACCGACACCTTCTCCGATCCCTGGGATTTCTCCAATGCGGACGACGTCATCCCGGTGAACCACGTCGGCGTGGGTTTCGCCGACGGCGTGTCGCTGAACAACGGCGTGCTCTCCGTTGCCTCGCGCAACGGCACCGAGATCCGACTGCTGATGCGCTGGCCAGAGGTACTGCCTTGGGGACACGACGGCTGGGCCCATCCGATCGATGCTGGCCGATACACCCAGGCGACCTTTCGGATCTATAGCGACACCACGTTGTACATGGGTGTTCGATTTCAGATGGCCAATGGTAAATGGGGAATGATCCCCTTCACGCTCAATCCCGGCTGGTCGACGCAACAGTTCAACCTGCTCGATCGCAGTCTCTATCCGGCCTCGCACAACCCCGACGGGGCGACCTGGAGCGGCCCGATCGTTCGTTTCGAACTGTTGCGTGGCGGCGCTGCGGGGGGCAACCCGGCGGCCAACATCCAGCTCGACTGGGCGCGAGTGCATCGTGCTGACGTGCCCCGCAGCCCCGTCGCTGGTGTTCCTGTGCCTGTGGTTCTGACCCCGAACATCGAGGGTGGCGCCGACTACGCCAGTGAGGTCCGCGGCAATCCGTGGGACTTCAACAGCCTCAACGACGTCGGCGAAACCCACGACGTCAGCGGGCTGGCGATCAACAACGGCGAACTGAACGGCGTCAGCACGGCGAATGACCCGTTCGTCGAGTTGCCGACCAGCGCGGCGATCAACGGCGACCGCTATCACCGCTTGACCCTCGACGCCTGCTACGGCGGCGGCTTCAGCCTCGATGACGTGCCGGGCGCCGGGATGGTCGGGCGCATGGCCTGGATGTCGAAGGTCTGGGGTAACTGGACCGAGACCCAGGACTTCGTGGTCTTCCCCGGTTGTCGGCGGATGACCTTGGACATGGCGACGACACCGGCGTCGGCGATCCACGACGAAAAGACGCTGGTACCGACCGGTTGGCGCGGCGTGATGCCCACGCGATTGCGCTTCGATCTCAACGAAGACCGTGGCTCCCGGGCCTTCACGATTCGTGAGGTTCGGTTGGCCGACGACGCTGCGTTCGCCAGTACCTACGACATCACCTATCTCGACGCCGCTGGTACGCCAGGTGCTGTGGCTGACATTTACGCCACCACCACTCCGGGTGCCTATAACGGGCAGACGATCGCTCGCGATCGCCCGGTCAGCGGCGGTGTCAACAGCTTTTCCTGGAATGGGCGTGACGTCAGCGGCGCGCTGATGCCCAATGCCACCTATTGGGTGTACGTGGTGATGCGTACTCCGAGCGCCGGAAACGGCGTCGGCTATGCCACTGGCCCGCTGCGCAAGGAGGCTGCCGTTCCCCCGACACCGAGCACCTATGTCCCGGTGAGCCCGATGCGTTTGCTCGATACCCGCACGGGCGAGGGCGGCAATATCTCGCCGCTCGGCCAAGGCGGGATCACCGAACTCGACGTCACCGGTGTCGGCGGAGTGCCTGAAACCAATGTGACCGCCGTGGTGCTCAACGTCACGGTCACGGGCCCGAGCCAGGGTGGTTGGATCACCGCCTGGCCATCCGGTGAGGCCCAACCAAACGTCTCCAATCTCAACTTCTCCGCCGGGCAAACGGTGCCCAACCTGGTCACCGTCAAGACCGGGGCCAACGGCAAGATCAATCTGTTCAATTCGACCGGGGCGAGCCACGTGATTGCCGATATCGCTGGTTACTACACCTCGAAAGCGGCGGTTTCCGGGCAATTCAAGGCACTGGCGCCAGCGCGGGTGCTCGACACCCGTAACGGCACGGGAACCGGCGGTAACCGGGCTCCGATCGGGTCGGGGGCGACGCTCAATCTCAACGTGCTCGGCGTTGGTGGTGTGCCGACATCGGGGGTCAGTGGCGTTGCGCTCAACGTCACGGTCGATGGGCCCTCAGGTGCCGGGTTTCTGACCGTCTGGCCGAGCGGCGAGCCGAGACCCAATGCCTCGACGCATAACTTCTCCCCGGGTGGCACCGTTGCCAACATGGTGCTGGCCAAGGTCGGAGCAAACGGCCAGGTGAGCATCTTCAACTCAACCGGTTCGACGCCGGTCATCGCCGACGTCATCGGCTATTTCGGTTCGAGCGGCGGCACCTTCATCCCGGTGGCGCCCACTCGCCTGGTCGATACCCGATCGGGGATTGGGGCACCGCTGGCTCCGATCGGCCCCGGCGCCACATTGCGCGCCCTGATCGGCAACGGGGCACCGATTCCGCCTTCGGCCAAGGCTGTGATCGTCAACATCACCACGGTCAATTCGACCGCCGGCGGCTTCATCACCGCCTGGCCGAGCGGGGCGACGATGCCGCTGGCCTCGACCCTCAACCCGCAGCCCGGCTCAGCGGTGCCCAACCAGGCGTACCTGCTGCTCGGCACCGGCGCCTCGATCGACATTTTCAACGCCGCCGGGTCAAGCGATGTGATCGTCGACGTCTTCGGCTACGTGAGCTGATCCGAGCCAAAAGCCGAGGTTGACGGCGATCACCACCGCGCTCAGGGCTCCGAACGCGACCATCAGCCAGACCTGCACCGGGGGTTGCCAGGCCACGAGCCCAGCGTCGATCGGCTGTGCCGGATTGGCGAGGCCGTAGAGGTAGCGGCGGGCGGTATGCGCCAGACAAAGGGCATGCGCGCTCGCCCAGCCGACGATGACCCAGCGCCGGGCACGTCGACCGAGGGGGAGTGGTCGGGCAACCGCCAGCAGCACCACCAGTCCGTAGGCAAAGGGCAGATAATGGCGCGTCTGCAAAGCTGGAAAATGGAACAGTCGGTAGCTCTGCGTCAGCGCGCCGAGGATCACGGCACAGGCCGCGGCGAGCGAAGCCCCGGCGGCGAGCTTGACCCGACGGGGAGCCTTGGTGAGGGCGACAGCAACGAATATCGCCAAGGCGCAGAGCCACGGAAACCAGGCGGCGAAGGGGGCCGGGGCATCGAGCCAGCCGAAGTTGCCGACGATGTCACGCAGCAGCCCGGGCACAAAGCCGATCCCTTCACGTAGCTGGCCAAGGGTGTCGAGAGGGATCTCGCCGGCCAGGTCGCGTTCGCGTTGGCGGGGCGAACTTGGCGAGATACCACAGAAGGCTGAACCCGCTGGCCACGGCGACGGCCAGCGATGCACCTAAGTGATTGCGTAGCAGTTTTACCGCATCACGAAGGCTCTGCCCAGACGCCAGCCAACAGCAGCCGAGGATGACCGCCACCAGCGCTGGGCCAAGTGGCCGGGCCAAGGCACAGGCGCACAAGGCCACGGCGAGTTGCCCAACGGTCGATCGTCTGGCCGTCGATCCTGCGAAGAATTCAGCCGTCAAGAACCACGCGGCCACCGCCGCCGACATTTCGAGACCGCTGGGGTTGACCGTCGAAGCGACGAAGACCAGTGCTGGCGTCGTCACCGCCATCAACGCCAACACGCCCGATGGTCCTCGTCGGCGGGCGGCGGCGAAGGCCATCGCCAGCAGGGCGACGCAGGCCGTGGCGTTGAGCAGTCGCGAGGCGTAGAGCGAGATCAAGCGCGGGCCGAAGACGGTGCCGGCGGCGGGGATCAAATACGGCGTCGGCGGGTAGAGACCGACGTCGAGCGGCACGGCCGTGTCGGCGTCGGGGTCGATGCCGACAGGCATGAAGCTGTGTTGGCAGGCAGGTGCCTGCGAGCGGAACCGATAGCAGGTGGGGAAGGTGTTGGCCTCGTCCCATGGGCGGTCGAGGGTCACCCTGGTGCGCCAATAGAGGATGCCGTCCGGCGGATTGACCTCTGGCTCGCCGGTCAACTGGCCACGCAACATCGCTGCAGAACGTAGGAAATGGCCGGGTTCGTCGGCGCCGCCGAACGGGGCAACGACGAGCACCCACGACAGACACAGGCTGGCAACAGCGAGACCCAACGTGGCACGCCGGCGCAACAAGGCGATGACTCGAGGCTCGACAGAGGGCACACGATGACCTTAGTAAGCAACGATGGAAGTGCCGAGTGATCGCCAAGAAACCACGACATGAAATCTGCGCTGCGTATGCTCAAAGGCGCATGAAGGAAACACGGCGAGGATGATCACCAACGACCGCGGCGAACAGCGTTCCGTCAGCGTCATCTTGCCGACCTACAACGAGGCCGACAGCATCCGTTCCTGCATCCGCGGCTTTGAGCGGCTCGGCATCGTCGACGAGATCATCGTCGTCAATAACAACGCGCACCCGGACACCTCCGGCAACGTCGCTGGCACATCGGCGATCGAAATCTTTGAACCGACGCAGGGATACGGCGCTGCGATTCAGCGTGGGCTGCGGGAGGCAACGAGCGACCTGTTGGCCATCTGCGAACCCGACGGCACCTTCGAACCAGCTGACCTGCTCAAGTTGTTGCCGTTCCTCAGCGACTGCGACTTTGTCGTCGGCTCGCGCACCGTCAACGACTTCATCTACGCCGGTGCCAACATGGGCCGTTTCCTGCGCTGGGGAAATTGGGCAGTGGCCAAGCTGACCGAGGTGGTCTACGGCTCCGCCTACCTCAGCGACGTCGGCTGCACCTTCCGCGTCATCACCCGCCCGACCTACCACCAGCTGGAGCCCGGGTTTCGTATCGCCGGGTCAAGCTTCGGGTTCGAGATGTTGCTACTGGCGATTCGTCAGCGGGTCAGCGTCGTGCAACTCCCTGTGCGTTATTACCCACGCGTCGGCGAGTCGTCGGTCACCGGTAGCCGCGTCAAGGCCGTGCGCCTCGGTTTGGAAATGATCGTGCTGATGATGCGAATGCGTTTCAGACGGCGATGAGCGCAACGGCCGACTCCCACGGGGAGTACTTCCAGTCACGCTTCACTCACGACGACAATCGCCTCGTCGTTTGGCGTCATGTCGTTGCCTATCTCGGGGCGTTGATCGACAGGCAGCATCGTTTCGTCGAACTCGGCGCAGGCTATTGCGAGGTCAGCCACTGCCTCGGTGTCGACGGCCCCCCGATCACGGTCGTCGACCTGCGTAGCGACTTGGCCGAGTGGGCCCCCATCGGTGCCGATGTGCTGATCGGTAGTTGCACCGACCTGTCGATGATCGCCGACGGGTCGGTCGGCTCCGTGTTCGCCAGCAACCTGCTGGAACACCTCAGCAAGCCCGACGCCCGCGAGACCTTGCGCGAGGCCCATAGGGTGCTGCGCCCGGGCGGCCACTTCATTGCCATGCAACCCAACTTTCGGCTCGCACCGCGACGCTATTTCGACGACTTCACGCACGAGACGATCTTCACCGACGAGAGCCTCAACGATCTGATGATCTCCTGCGGGTTTGAGATCGCCCGTCGAGAAAACCGTTTTCTGCCGCTGTCGATGAAGTCGCGAGGCTCGTCATTGACGTTCCTCGTGCCCTGGTATCTGCGTTCACCGATTCGCCCCTTCGCCGGGCAAATGTTGATCGCCGGTCGTCGCCCCAGCTGATTCGTGGGGTGACGCGGCGGGTGAGGTTGCCAGGCGCCATAACCGTCGGCTGCGACCAAGCTGTGCTGATCCGAGCGCGCCGACAAGTTGCACGCCGATGTGGGCACTGACCATGCGATGTCGACGGGCGACGCGAGCCGAGCGCGGCCAGGCGGCGATCGCCGCTGCGTCCGCTAGCTGGTGGTACAACGCCAGCTCCTCCTCGAAGCGCCGCGTCCCACGCGTCGACGTCGCGCTGGCGCTCGAACCGTGGCGTCGATAGTCGTAGAGCTCTTGGCGCACGACACCGATTTCACCGCCGCACAGCAGCGTGCGGGCGATCAGGTCGAGGTCGACAACCATCGACCAACGAGGATCGAACGGGCGGGCGACGCCCGGCACGTCGGGCAACAGCGAGCGGCGATAGGTCAACGTCGGGCTGTAGATCGTGTTGTTGGCTAACAGCGCAGCGAGACCGTCGTCGCCGCGCAGCAGGTAATCGCCCGCTGGGCGCCGGGCGCAGCGCTTGACCACATCGGCGATCGTGTGCCGTGGGCGATCGTTCGCGCCGATGACGTTGACCCCGGTGGCGACCATCGCCGCCCTCGGCCAACGTTGCAACGCCGCGGTGATCACCCGCAGATAGTCGGGGCGCAGCCGGTCGTCGGCGTGCAGCAGCGTCACCACATCGCTGTCCGCTGCATCCAGAGCTCGATTCCAGTTGCCCCCGATACCCACACGGTGATCGTTGCGCAGCACCTTCAGGCGCCCGTCGACGTGGTCGGCGAGCACGACCGCCGCTGGCTCAGCGGCAGCGTCGTCGATGACGATCAACCGCCACCGTGGGTCGGATTGGGCGAAGACGCTGTCGACCGCCTGGCGCAGAAAGCCGGGCTGTCGGCAGTAAGGCACGGCGATCGTCGGGATGTCAGCATCGCCAGGCACCCCTTAAAGCTACGCTGACGGTCGTGAACGTGGCGACCGACGGTGGCCCGGCGCGCCGGGCCACTGCGCAACAGCAAGCCTATGCCGAACGGTTGCGACGGCTCTCACGCCGGGGCGGAGTGCTCCGTCGGCTGTTCGAACCGCAGCGCCTCTATCGCCGCAGAATGCGCACCATGCGGCCGGGGTTCATGCTCGACGTCGGCTGTGGGATCGGTCGAACCCTGTCGTTCGTCGACGGCCACGGTGTCGGGATCGACACCAACCCGGCCTGCGTCGCGGCTGCCCGTCGGCGAGGATTCGTGGCGCTGTCGCCGGATGACTTCGGCGATGATCGTCGCTCGTTCGACTCGGTGGTCTTCGCTCATGTGCTCGAGCACCTCGGGTTCGACGATGCCGTCGAAATTGTGCGTCGCTACGCGCCGCGGGCCCTCCCCGCAGGTCAGGTGATCATCATCAGCCCGCAGCAGCGCGGGCAGCGCAGCGATCCGACGCACCTCACGCTGATCGGCAGCGACGAACTCGTGGAACTCGCCCGACGTTGCGATCTGCGCCTTGAGTCGGTGCGCTCGTTTCCCGTGCCCCGTCGCTGGGGTGCCTGGTTTACGCACAACGAGACGATCGCCGTGCTGCGCCGCTCCTGAGGTTGCTGAATTTAGGGTTGGGTCGGCCAGGGCAACGTCGGATAGTGGGCCCTGATCGCCGCGATCGCCTCATCCGTGGCCAGATTTGTCAGCGCCAGCATCGAGCTCGCTTGCACTCGATAGCGCCCGAGAATTTGCGCCACGAAGACGGCGTGGCGATCCTCGGCGACGAGTCGCAGCCACAGATCCCAGTCTTCCCAGCCGAAGATTGAGTCGTCGTCGGTGCGGTATCCGCCGAGGTCGCGCCACGTGTCGCGTCGGAACATCGCCTGAGCATCGATGTAGTTCGCCGCGCAGAGCCGCAGCGGATCCCAGGCCAAAGCGCTGCGCAGATTGCGGGCGGCGCCGAAATCCTCAAGGATGCTGTAGGCCGCGGCCGCCGCCAGGTCGCCATCGAGTGCATCGGCGAGCCTGCGCAAACACGTCGGATAGACGAGGTTGTCGGCATCGATGACCATCACCTTGTCGGCTCGGGCCACAGCAAATCCGCTGTTGCGCGCCGCCGCCAGGCCCTCGTTGGCGTTCTTGGCCAACAGCCGAATCGCCGCCGTCGGGTGTCGGTTGATGTAGCGACGCACGACGTCGCGGCTTGAATCGGTGGCGTGGTCCTCGACGACGACCACCTCGATCTCGATACCTTCGCTGGCCAGCACGCTGTCCAAGGTCTCGGTGACCAGATCGGCGTAGTTATACAGCGTGACGACGACGCTGACCTCGGGTCGCCGGGCTTCGTAGCCATCGGAGTCGATGATCTCGATGAACTGAAAATCTCCATGGCGCAACATGCAGCGCGCTGCATCGAGCCGACGCAGGGCGGCATTCTCGGCCAGAGCGAGGCGCTTGGCCTTTGTCTGGATGTCGAGGTATGGGCGAAACACCGGCATTCGTTGCGGCGGTGGCACCAGCGTCGCTCCGAGGCGCCACAGGCCGCGTAGGTGTCCCGGCTCGGCGACGTGTTGTGCGAGCCGGGGGAGCATCGTGGCCTCGATGCGATCGAGGATTGCGGGCAATGTCGTCGCCAATGCCAGATCGATCATCACGGCTTGGCGGGCGGCATCGGCGAGGCGCTGGCGACGCTGCGGATCGGCGAGTAAGCCCTCGACTGCGCTCGCCATGGCGTCGATCGTCGCTTCCACAAAATGAATACCGGGGACAAGCGGGGCGTGACCATGGGATGGTTCGGTGACGACGACGCAGCCGTTGGCCATCGCCTCGATCATCCGCGCCCATTCGAAATAGGGAGGCGGGTTGGCTCCAGGTGGCAGATGAAGCGAACGGTCGCGGTGGATGTTGAGCAGGATCGACGACTGTGCCAGAAAGCGGAACTTGTCGTCGCCGAACAGCAAACCAGGCGTCTGCGGCCCGACCGGGCGATCAAATGTGAACAGCCGCAGCTCACTGTTGTGGCGAGACAACGCCGGGGCCAACTCGGCGAGGGCGGCGGCGCGCCGCGGGTCGAGGCCGCCCATGAAGACGACATCGAGATGCCGATCGATCGGCTGTTGCCAAGGGGCATTGGCCACGAGCGACGGGACGCCACCGAGCGTCAGACGCTCGGCAGCGACCTTGACGTCTCGCAGTGCGTCGACCCCGTGAGGGCTGATATCGAGCGTGTGCAACGCCCGGCGGCAAACGTCGACGGAGAGGTGAAACCACGGGGTGTCCGGCTGCTCTGTACACACCGGAATCGAGGCCGCCGCGGCGCGTTGCAAATCGGCCTTTGGCGCTCGATACAACTCGAAAAACTCGTGCGGGGCAACGACGAGGTTGATGGCACCGTCGACGGCGGGGAGACGGTCATCGACCACGGTTGCTGTGCGCCCGGCCAGGGTCGCGGCCTCGGCTATCCACCCAGCGATGTCGCGCATGAACCCGTTGCCCGTGGCTGCAACAAAGACCTTGACTGGGGCGGGGTGACCGCCGCCGGGGGCCGCCATCGTTAGAACCGCTTGAACATGACGCGCATCGCTTTCCGCGGTGCCCGACCGAGCTTGGCGACCCCACGTTTGGCGACAGCAGCTTTGGCCGGGTGGTTCTTGACATCGGCAGCCATCGAACGCAACAGCGCATGGCGGCTCATCGCCGTTGGCAAGGCCTCGGCCAGCTGGCGAACCTCGGTGCGCCTGGCCAGGGCCTCGACACGGAGTTCATCGATCGTCGCCTCGGCGAGCTCCAGGCGGCGGCGCAACTCGGCGTTCTCGGAGGCGTGACGGGCGAGTTGTTCAGCGAGCGGGTTGGCTGGGTTCATTCGCCCTCATCGTAACCAGGCCCGACGCCTGCCCCCGGAGATGGGCAGCTTGTTGGCAGCCGCGCCACAGGGAACCAGCGGCGGCGACGACGACGATGGTGTGTCCGACAAGCAGAATCGGGGGAGCCAGCGCTGGGTTCCAGCCGGGCGAGATCGAGGGCGGCAACCCGCCATCTAGCCCAGCGACATGGCGGCCGAGGGCCGTCCAGAACGTGGCTACTTCCGCCCCGGCGGCGATCACCAACACTGCCAGCCACCATCGTTGTCGACGGCCATCGTCCGCTGGGCTCAGCGCCACCAGGCCAGCCAACATCGGTAGCGAATAGCGGCCCTGCCAGATCGTGCCGATGCCCGGGCCGGTTGCCCAGGTGAACAGCAGCGGCGTGGCCAACAGCCCGGCGGTCCAGATGGCGACCACCCGCCGATCGGTCTGGCTGCGTCGCCACGCAGCGAGGAGAACCAGCGCAAAGATGGCAAGTAGCGCGGCGACGGCCACGGGTGGGGCTGCAAACTCATCCCAACCTAACGATCCAACGGCATCCCACAGCACCCCTGGCAGGCGAACCAGCATCGACCACGTCGCTCGCCAGCGGCCGTCGGGCAATGCCGTGCGGTCGTCCTCGAATCGCAAACCGATCGCGGAATTCCAAACGAGGACGGAGGCGATCGCCAGCCCAATCGGAGTCACCGAGGTGAGCAACACGTGCCGGGTGGCTCGCACACCGCTGGCGATGAGCATCGCGGCGATGGCCACGGTCACCGCCAACGCCGTTGGACGGATGGCAATCGCCAGACCGAGGGGTACCGAGATCGAAACGAGCTCGCCGCACGACGGAAGGGGATTGGCGCGTACCCGGGCGACCCCGACCCACGCCGCCAGGCACAGCGCAAGTTCGATGGCGTTGGGGTTGACGACTCCAGCGAGGTACCAACCGGCAGGGCCGATCACGGCGACCAACATCGTCGCAGGTCTGCCGAGTGGACGGGCCCTGAGAAAGGCAAAGGTCAGCACCATTGCCTGCAACACGATCGCCGCAAGTCGGTAGAAAAGGCTGTGCTGCCCGTCGGAGATGAGTATCGTCGGCCCGCCGACAAGGGCGTAGTACAGCGGCGGATAGTTGGCCGCGGCGGTGGCCACCTCGAGCTGACCGGTGGTGATGGTCTCCACGGCGCATGATGCCGCAACCGTCCGGTCGCGGCGATAGCAGATGGGGTCGCCACTGGCCAGCGACGCTGGCACGCTGACGGCTCGAAAGCCCGGGGGCCAGCCGTCGATTCGATCGCCTCTGAATTGGCCCTGGGCGACGGCGGCGGCACGCAGCACATGCGCTGGTTCGTCGGGTCCGCCATAACGGCCGATAGCCAGCGCCCAGCTGAGCAGAATCAATACCACGGTGCAGTAGGTCGCCGCGAAAGAGATCAAACGCGCCAACGGCACGGAGTGGCGGCGGGGCATCGTCTCAGCATTGCACTCGATAATCTCCTGGGCGTGCTTCATCGAGATCGATTGCCTGTGTGCCGCTCCTTGCTCATCGCTCTCGCACTGCTGTTGGCCGGTTGTGCGGCGGGTCGTAGCGATGATGTCGACTCATCGTCCTCGGTTGCGACACCTGCCGGCGCTTCTGTGCCAACGGCGAGCCCAACGCGCAGCAGCGCACCAACGGTGACGACTTTTCCGGTCGCTGCCAACACTCCCACTCGCACCCTGGCCCAGGCTGGCGTGTACACCTGCGAACAGCCGGGGTTGTGGCAACCGTTTGCCGACAACCCGGCAACGATCGTTGTCGCCGAACCTGCGCCGGGAGCGGCCTGCGGCGACGGTGTGCTCGCCTTGCCGAGCGGACACTGCCTTCCCGATGGTTGCGACGCGGTGCCCGATACCTGGCGGATCGAGACGCTTCAAGGGGTGTCGCCGCTCAACCTCTTTGCGATTGTCATCCCCGGCGACAAAGCGACCGCCAACTTTGTCTGCGTGTTCGACGGTGTCCAACAACCGAGCAAGGAGCTGTTGGCCACCACTGCGCTGTTCGAAGCATGCCCGATCGAATCGCCGGTCGCCCCGCAGCCGCAACCGGACGACACCACGGATATCCCCGTCGTGCCACCGGATAGTCGCGACATCGTCGTCGTTCCGCCAGCCTCGTCGGATATCCCGTTGCC
Organism: uncultured Acidimicrobiaceae bacterium; assembly: GCA_963732585.1. GTDB lineage: Bacteria > Actinomycetota > Acidimicrobiia > Acidimicrobiales > Ilumatobacteraceae > WLMZ01. The sequence goes on from CAVSZY010000007.1 coordinate 134,904, forward strand.
ACCGACACCGCCAACTCCTTAAGCGCGCCGCCAGGTGATGGCCGAACTTGTTCGCTTCTTGACCGATTCACGGCTGGAAACTTCGCTGCGCGCGCAGCTTGACAATCCCTCGCGGAGAGCCTGATTCAGGTCGCCTCAATTTCTCGTTAATTCGACGTGTGGCGTTCAAGGCGACACGCTTGGTAACCGATCGTTCCTCCATACAGCGCCCGAATTGGGTCGCAACACGCGCTCAGAGCGGGTGACGAAGTGATGGAGAGCGGATGCGAATGTTACGGAACATGCGGGCACGACGTACTGCTGCCATCGCCGCGGCCCTGTTGGCGCTGCCGCTTGGCGCTGCTTCCGCCTCGTCTCCAATCCCGGCATTCATCCCCCAGGATGCGCATTGGCTGACGACCGTCAACTACTACCGCGAGATGGCAGGCCTGTCGCCGGTGACGGAGAACGCGACGTACTCCGCTGGCGCCTACAACCACTCTTGCTACATGCTGCAGAACACGATCAGCTCACGACGAAGACCCGTCGCTCCCCGGCTACACCGCCAGTGGCGACCAAGCCGGTAACAACGGCAACGTCGCCGTCTCCAGCGTGTACAACACCTCGGCGCGCAGCCACATCGAACTGTGGATGACCGGCCCTTTCCATGCCATTGGCGTCTTGCGCCCCAATCTGCGCCAAGTTGGTTTCGGCAAGTGCGACAACACCTCGACGCCGCCGTGGCGCTCGGGAGCGACCCTCGACGTATTACGCGGCCTTGTTGCCCCAGCGGTGCAGACCGCACCGATCCTGTTTCCGGGTAACGGGACGACAACCAATCTCGATCGCTTCATCGTCGAAACCCCCGACCCGTTGACCTTCTGCGGCTGGACCGGATCTGCCGGGTTGCCGATTGATCGCGCATGATGCCCGAGGCGATCACAGCCAATCCCGTGGCCTCGTTGAGCGGCCCCAACGGCCCGGTGCAGGTCTGTGTGCTCAGCGAGTTGAACACCAACGGAACGGCCTCGGCGATCCTTGAAGGCAATAACGCGGTTGTCGTTGATGCCCCGCCAGGTCCTTGCTCCCGGGAGGCTATAGCGTCGTCGGTTCAGACCAGCAGTCGCACGGTGAACTGGCAGTTCGCGGTCGACCCTGCAGCGGCCACCGGCATCCAACCGGTCGATGAGACAACCCCGATTTCGACCGGTGTCGGCTTTCGAGGATGTTGCTCCAAGCCGCCTGGTCGATACCCGGGTGAACAAGGGCGCCAACAAGCTCGTCGGCCTGTTGACCAAACGCATCCAGATCACCGGCAGCCTGATCCCATCGGGGGCAACGGCCGTCAGCGCCAACTTCACCAGCGTGCTCCCACAGACCGGCGGGTACCTGACTGTGTGGAACTGCTCGACGACCCGCCCGGTGGTCTCCACGCTCAACTTCAGCGGCGGTGACATCGTTCCCAACGGTGCCAGTGTGCCGCTCGACGCGACCGGTGGGGTGTGCGTCTTTTCGACGGCCAGCACCGACCTGATCATCGACGTCAACGGTTACTACGCCGCTGACGGCGATGGGTTCTTCACCCCGGTCACGCCATCTCGCGTCTTTGACTCACGTATCTTGATCCGTTCCGTCGGTCGCCTGGCAAAGGACGAGACGCAGGGTTTCGTCATCGCTGGCGAGGCAGGGGTTCCCGAGACTGCAACCGCTGTGGCCCTCAATATCACCAGTGTGTCCCCGTCAGCGGCGGGCTTTGTCACCGTCTACCCGTGTGACATGTGCGCGCCCGATTGTGTCCAGCCTGAACCAGGTACCAACACTGCTCGCCCGAATCTGGTGATCGTGCCGGTCGCCGCCGACGGCTCCGTCTGCCTGTACACATCCAGCGAAGTCGATCTCGTCGCCGACGTCATGGGATACATCTCGACCGAATCGACGGCCAAGTACACCCCGACGAGTCCGTTCCGTTTGACCGACACCCGCGACCGGTTCCGTCCCGAACTCAACAGCGGCACGAACGGCGACCTGCTACCCGCAGGGCAGATGTTCGCCGTTCAAGTCGCCGGAACACGTGGCATCGCCGCCGATGCCACCGCCGTGTCGGCCAACCTGACGGTCGTCGGTGCCAGCGGCGCCGGATACCTGACGGTGTGGCCCTGCGGGCCGCAACCGTCGACGTCGAACGTCAACTTCCAGGCGCATGACAGCTGTTGCCAACGGCGCTCAACTGCCGCTGTCGCCAACAGGGCAGCTGTGCTTCTTCAGCTCCGCCAACGTGCATGTCATCGTCGACATCTCCGGCTGGTGGAGCTGACCTCAGACGATGTAGGGGTCGACGCGAGTCGGGCGTCGATGTCGTAGCGCTTGACGGCATCGCTCGACCCGGTCCGCGCCGATCTTGCCCTGGGCCAACAGCGCTGACAAGGTGGCAACAACGACGTGACCGGTGTCGACTCGAAGTGGCGGCGCAATGCCTCGCGGGTGTCCGAGCGGCCCATGCCGTCGGTGCCCAATGGCACGAAGTGATGGTTCGGCAGGAATCGCGCGATCTGCTCTGGCACGATCTTCATGAAGTCGGAGACGGCGATGATCGGCCCCTGCGCCTGGCCGAGCAGCTCGAGTCACCCGCGGCACCTGTGGATTGGCCGAGGGGTGCATGCGATTCCACCGCTCGCTGGCTAGCGCGTCTTCGCGCAAGCACCTTGTACGAGGTCGCCGACCACAGTTCGGCGCCGACGCCGTAATGCTCGAGCAGCTCTGACGCGGCGCTGACGGGCCGCGGTGTGCGCCGATCCGGAGAACAGACATGGTGGCTTGACAGCTGCGCCTCTGGTGCGCTCCTGCCAGCGGTATAGGCCGCCGAGGATTTCCGCCTCGATCGTCGCCCGCTCTGGCATTGCCGGCATCGGGTAGTTCTCGTTGTACAAGGTGATGTAGTAGAAGACGTCATCGTTGGCGGCGCCGTACATCCGCTGCAACCCGGCCTTGACGATCGAGGCGACTTCATAGGCAAACGCTGGATCGTACGATCTGGCACGGCGGGAACCGTGCTGGCCAAGACCAGCGAATGGCCGTCTTGGTGCTGCAGGCCTTCGCCCATCAGCGTCGTGCGCCCGGCGGTAGCGCCGAGCAGGAAACCCTTGGCACGGGCGTCGGCGGCCTGCCAGATCAGGTCGCCGACCCGCTGGAATCCGAACATCGAATAGAAGGTGTAGAACGGCACCATCGGCACGCCACGAGTGGCGTAGGCCGTGCCAGCGGCGATGAAGCTGGACAACGACCCGGCTTCGGTGATGCCCTCTTCCAAGATCTGGCCATCGGTGGCTTCGGCGTAGGAGAGCAACATGTCGTGGTCGACGGGCTCGTACTTCTGGCCTTGCGAGGCGTAGATCTTCAACTCGCGAAACAGTGAGTCCATGCCGAAGGTGCGGGCCTCGTCGGGAATGATCGGTACGATCGCGTTCGCCGATCTGGCTATCACGGGCCGAGGTTGCGCAGCAGGCGGGTGAAGCCCATGGTGGTCGATGACTTCTTGGGCGCCGGAGCCGCCGGTCAACTCGCTGAAGCAGCTGTCCGGGGGCATCAAGATCGGGCGGCGATTGCGTGGTCACCCGCTGCGGAATGCTGCCACCAAGGCCGCGTCGACGTTGCATCATGTACTGGTACTCGGCGCTGTCGGGCTGGAGGGCGGAAGTACGGCGTGTCGTTGCCGTCGAAGGCGCTGTCGGGGATTTCGTCGCTCGAGGAACAGCCGGTCGCGCAGCACCATCAGTTGCTCGCTTGGTCGAGCTTCTTGATCTGGTGTGTGGCGTTGCGGCCCTCCACCGAAGGTCCGAGCGTCCAGCCCTTGATGGTCTTGCACAGGATCGCCGTCGGCGCGCCCGACCCGAGGTTGTCGGTGGCGGCCTTGTAGGCGGCATACAACTTGCGGTAATCGTGGCCGCCGCGGGGCAGGTTGCGCAGGTCGTCGTCGCTCAGATCGGCGACCAGTTGGCGCAGGCGCGGGTCGGGCCCAAAGAAGTCTTCACGGATGTAGTTGCCGTCCTCGACGGAGTAGCGCTGGAACTGTCCGTCGACGGTGTTGTTCATCTGGTTGAGCAACACGCCGTCTTTGTCGTTGGCCAAAAGGCCGTCCCACTTCGAACCCCAGATGACCTTGATCACGTTCCAGCCAGCCCCGCGGAACACCGCTTCGAGCTCTTGGATGACCTTGCCGTTGCCACGCACCGGACCATCGAGGCGCTGCAGGTTGCAGTTGACGACGAAGATCAAGTTGTCGAGCTTCTCCCTGCTGGCCAGCGAGAGGGCACCAAGTGTTTCTGGCTCGTCGCACTCACCGTCGCCGAGAAAGCCCCATACCCGACTTTGGCTGGTGTCATCGAGGCGTCGATTGTGCATGTAACGGTTGAAGCGGGCGTGATACAGCGCGGTCAATGGCCCAAGGCCCATGCTGACCGTGGGAAACTCCCAAAAGTCGGGCATCAGGCGCGGGTGCGGATAACTGCTCAGCCCGCGCCCGGTGCGGCCGATCTCTTGGCGGAAGTGGTCGAGATCGTCCTCGCTCAAGCGGCCTTCCAGAAAGGCGCGAGCGTAGATACCCGGCGCCGCATGACCTTGGAAGTAGACGTGGTCGCCGTTGTTGCCATCGTCCTTGCCACGGAAGAAGTGGTTGAAGCCAATCTCGTACAAGCTGGCACTGCTGGCGAATGTGCTCAGGTGGCCGCCGATTCCTTCTGCCTGCTTGTTGGCCTTGACGACCATCATCGCCGCGTTCCAGCGGATGTAGGCCCGCACCCGCTGCTCCAGATAGCTGTCGCCGGGGAACCACGGCTCGCTCTCGCGCGGGATGGTGTTGACATAGGGGGTGCTCACCGTGGCCGGGAAGCTGACCTGGCTCTCGCGAGCCCGTTCGAGCAACTTGCTGAGCAGGAACCGGGCTCGGGTCTTGCCGTGCATATCGACCACGCATCGAGGCTGTCGAGCCACTCCTGGGTTTCCAGCGGGTCGGTATCGGGAAGTTGGTTGACGAAGCCGTCGAAGATCATGGCAGCCATTGTGTCAGCAATCCGTCGCACTGCACGCGGCTATCTGCAGGAGAAATATCGCGATGTGGCAACCGACCATCAGAGAACCCGGCTATCGCCCCGAATCGAGTCGTGCCCATGGCAAGATCGAAGGTGACAGAAGTCTATACCGATGGTGCCTGCGCCGGCAATCCAGGTCCCGGCGGATGGGCGTGGGCCGTTGCTCCGAATGGGTCGCCCGCGGGCAGCGGCGGTGCCGTGCACACCACCAATCAACGAATGGAAGTACAAGCGGTGCTCGAGGCGCTGCGGGCACTCGATGGCGAGATCACGATCTGTCCGATAGCACCTACGTCGTCAACTGTTTCAACCAGAACTGGTGGCGCAAGTGGGAGCGCAACGGTTGGGTGAACTCGCAGCGTAAACCGGTGGCCAATACCGATCTGTGGATGCCGCTGATCGAATGTGGTCAAAGAGCGCCAACCGGCCTTTCGGTGGGTGAAAGGCCACAGCGGCAACCGATGAACGACCTCGTCGACCGCCTCGCCGTCGCGCCAGCAAGGTTCGCAACCCGCGCAGCAACCGCGGTACCCCGGAGAACCGCACCTGTTCTAACCCTCCACCCTGTCCGTCGCACTCGCCGACTCGCCGACTCCGCGCTCGGCGACGAAATGACTGCGCTGTTCTCAGTGAGAACTCGGACGCTCAGGTGTGTAGTCGGCGTTGATGCGGATGTAGCCGTCGGTCAGGTCGCAACCCCACACGGTCGCCGCGGCGGCGCCGGTTCCCAAGCTGACATGAATCCGCACGGAATCGCTGGCCAAGTAGTCGCTGAGCGCGGCCAGTCCATCGGCATCGACCGACGAGGGGAAGCACTCTTGCGTCGCCGAATCGGATGATGACATTGTCGCTCGACGATGTCGGATATCATCGCTGCATTTGCCGATCGCCATCGCCACCCGGCCCCAGTTCGGGTCGGCACCGTGCACCGCGGTCTTGACCAGCGGCGAGTTGACGATGGCCTTGGCCACGACCTTCGCTTGGCTTGCGTTGGCGGCACCGTCGACGCACACCTCGATCAGGGTTTCGGCGCCTTCGCCGTCACGGGCGACCTGATTGGTGAGGCTGACCAACACCGTTTCCAGCGCCACTTCGAATGACGCGACGGCGACGGCACCGGCGGCACCGCTGGCCAGAATGATCGCCGTGTCACTCGTCGAGGTGTCGGTGTCGATCGAGACACAGTTCAGCTGCGATCGATCACCCGCCGAAAGATCTCATCGAGCGTCGGACCGTCGATGTCGGCATCGGTGAACACCAAGCGAGATCAGCGTGGCCATGTTCGGCTCGATCATCCCGACGCCTTTGGCAACGCCGACGACGGACGCCGCCGATCCGGCGACGGTTGCCGAGGCGGCCTTGCGGACCGTGTCGGTGGTCATGATCCCCTCCGCCACGGCGTCGGCGTCGGCTTGCGCATCATCGGCGAACGGGTAGCGAATCTGTTCGAGCCCACGGCGTACCCGGTCCATCGGGTAGTGGCGACCAATGACGCCTGTGGAGGCAATCAGTACCTCGTCGTCCCCGCAGCCGATTGCTGCGGCCACCCCGGCGACGACCTCGGCGGCATTGCGCAGGCCCTCATCGCCGGTGGCGACGTTGGCGTTCTTGGAGATCACCACCACGGCCCTGGCCTGATGGTTTGCGCTGTGCGACCTGCTGACAACCACGCTTGGCCCAGCGAATCGGCTTTGGGTGAACACTGCGGCGCAGGTGGCTGGCCGATCGGCGGCGACGAGCACGAAGTCCTTGGTCTGGTCTTTGATCCCGATATTGGTGACCATGGCGTTGAAACCCGCAGGGAGCCGCAGGGTGGTGCTGTCCGACATGTGCTTCAGGCTAGACGTCGATGGAGCGTCACCGATATGCGTTAGTTCAGGCTGGCGATGCGTCCGAGTTTGGAGCCGATTGCCAAAAAGGCGTCTCCGAGAACGTCGAGTTGCTCGGCTGTCAAACAGTCGATGAAGTGTCGACGAACGCTGTCGACATGGGTGGGGACGGCACCTTCCAATTTCGTCATGCCTTCCGGCGTCAGATGGGCCAGCGTGACCCGCCGATCATGTGAACTCGGCATCCGTTCGACATGGCCGGAACGCACCAGGCCATCCAGGCGTCGGGTGAGGCCACTCGGCGACAGGCCAAGCAGGTCGGAGAGATCGCACATCCGCCGACATTGATCCGGTGACTCGGAGAGGATGACGAGCACCTCGTAATCGCCATAACTGAGGCCGAACTCGGCAAGGTCGTGCTCCATGGCACCGTTCAGCGGGCCGCGAGCCTCGGCAAAGGCCCGCCACGCCCGCCGTTCGCGCTCGTTTAGCCACTGTGTCATGTCGCCGATTGTACTGACCGGCTCGCTCGACGCGTCGGCACAAAAGTCCGAACATTCGGAAAATACTCGTCTGAGCGCTGGGATGAGGCAGCATGAGTGACGAATGTCACTCCCGAGTGTCACGCGGCGCTGCTCTCGATCACGACCATCGCGCTGTAGTCGCCTGGCCACGGATAGAAGCGCGACTGGGTGCTGTGACGACTGAATCCATCGTCGAGTTGCGTCTCGCTCGCGGATCGCGTCGGCGGACTTGCTAGTCAGCTGATCTGATTTGTCCGGCAGCGAGTTCGACTGTTGTCTCAGTGAGTAGTGAGGCGTCGAATGATCACTTAGGTTCGTCCACCGTGACTTTCCCGGCCTGCAGCTTCGACAAGCGATTCCAATCAACGGTGAGTGAACCGATCGAGCGTTTCTTGGCCTCGGGCCAAGCGGCGACGCCATTCGTCGTCGTCGATGTCGACCGGGTCGAGGAGCGTTACCACAGCCTGTCGGCGGCCTTGCCACAGGCGCGGATCTACTACGCGGTGAAGGCCAACCCGGGAGCGCCGATCCTGCAGCGTTTGCAGGCGGTCGGCTCGGCTTTCGACGTGGCTAGCCCGAACGAGATCGATCAGTGTTTGGCGGCGGGAGCCCGTGCCGAAGACATCTCCTACGGCAACACGATCAAGAAGCGCCGCGACATCGCCTATGCCGCGTTCCTCGGCGTGCGTCGTTTCACGGTCGATTGCGAAGTCGAGCTTCGCAAGGTCTTCGACTGCGTTCCCGACGCCTCGATCTGTGTGCGGCTACGGCATGAATGCGCGGGTGCCGACTGGCCGCTGTCGCGCAAATTCGGTTGTGACGCGGCCGAGGTCGAGAACCTGCTGGTATTGGCCAGTTCGCTCGGCTTGGAGTGCGGCGTGTCGTTCCATGTCGGCTCGCAGCAGCGCGATCTCGACGCCTGGAGCAGTTCCTTGGAGGTCGTTGCCGAGGTGTTCCAGCGCGCTGCTGCACGTGGCGCGACGCCGTCGTTCGTCAACCTCGGTGGCGGCTTTCCTGGCACCTATCGCGAGGGAGTGCCCGGAATTGAGTCCTACGGCCAGGCGGTGATGACGGCCCTGCAGACGTGGTTCCCCGAGGGCGTCGCTGGCCAGCCTTTGGAGGTGATGGTCGAACCCGGCCGTTACATGGTCGCTGATGCCGGGGTGCTCGCGCGCTGAGGTGATTCTCGTCTCCCGACGCTCGCCGTTGGACACCGAACGTTGGGTGTACCTCGACTGCGGCAAGTTCCATGGTCTCGCTGAGACGATGGACGAGGCGATTCGTTATCGCCTGCGGACACGCCATGACGGCGGCCCGACCGGGCCGGTGGCCATCGCTGGACCGACCTGTGATTCGGCCGATGTGCTCTATGAGAAAAGCAGCTACGAGCTGCCACTCGCTCTTGACGAAGGCGACGTCGTCGATGTGCTCTCCGCTGGGGCGTACACGACGACCTATAGCAGCGTGGCCTTCAACGGTTTCGAGCCGCTCGCCGAGCACTTCGTTTCAGCCTGAGTGCGGTCGCGCCGCCCGCTCGTGCGAGCGCCTTCGCCCCACGCAGTACAGTGCCGCGCGTCGAAGGAGGACGAAACATGGACATGTGGACCCAAATCGAGGCTGGCCGCGAGGCATTCGCCGATTACCTTGACGGGCTCTCGCCCGATGATTGGAACAAACAATCGCTGTGCGCCGACTGGACGGTCAAAGAGGTGGCCGCGCATATGTTGGTGATCCCGACGATGAGCAAAGGACAGGTCTTCACATCGTTCTTGCGGTCGGGATTCAACCTCAACAAGATGAACGCAGCCCTTGTTCGGTCGATCACATCGCGCCTTTCCGGCGCCGACATCGCCCAGGCGACGCGCAGTTCGGCGGGTTCGCGCTCGATGCCCCCTGGGCTCAAGCTGCCAGGCCTGTTGACCGAGCTGGCGGTCCATAGCGCCGACGTCGCTGACGGTGTCGGCAGCGAGTTCGCCCTCGCCCCCACGGATTACACGATGGTCCTCGACCATCTGAAGCTGACCCAGCCGGTCTTCGGCTCGAAGCAACGTATCGCCGGACTGACGCTGCGAGCCGTCGACAGCGAATGGGAGACCGGATCTGGGCCGACGGTCGAAGGGACGGCGCGTAACCTGGTGATGGCAGTTGCCGGTCGGCCGTCGGCATATGAGCGCCTGTCGGGCGACGGCGTCAGCGCAATGCGTTCTCGCTAACGGCCCGTCGGCTTCTCGAGCAGGTGGCGAAGCGCACCTTCCAACACCGGGAAGCCAAATTGAAAACCGTCGTCGCTGAGCCGCGTCGGCAAGACCCGTTGGCCGGTGAACAGCAGCGCCTCGGCCAGTTCGCCGCCGAGCAGCAACTTGGGTCCAAACTTTGGCACCGGAAAGAAGGCGGGCCGGTGCAGCACCCGTGCCAACGTGGTTGTCATCTCGGCGTTTGTCACCGGGTTCGGCGCTGTCAGGTTGACCGGACCGTGTAGTGAGCTTTTGAGCAGGTGTTCCAGCGCTGCGACGTGGTCGTCGATGGCGATCCAGCTCTGCCACTGTTTGCCGTTGCCCATCTTGCCGCCGAGCCCGAAGCGAAACAGTGGCATCAGCTTGGACAACGCGCCACCCTTGGGCGACAAGACGATGCCGGTACGCAGGAATACTGTGCGCACACCAGCGTCGCTGGCGGGCTGAGCGGCGACCTCCCATTGGCAACAGAGGTCGGCAAGAAAATCATTGCCGGCGGGCGAGGCCTCGCTCAGCTGCTCGTCACCGTGCGCGCCGTAATAGCCAATCGCCGACCCGCTCAGAAATACCTTGGGAGCCTCGTCCATTTCGGCGATTGTGGTGGCCAGCAGCGAAGTGCTCTTTGTGCGACTTTCCACCAGAATCCGTTTGTACTCGTCGCTCCAACGCTTGTCACCAATTCCCGCCCCGGCCAAGTGGACGACGGCGTCTGCGCCGCGCAGCGCGGCATGATCGATCGTGCCGGCGTCGGGATCCCAACGCGCTTCGCCCGGTCGAGGAGTGCGCCGCACCAGTCGAACAACCTCGTGATGGTCGTGCTGCAGGCGGTGGGCGAGGGCTGTGCCGATCAGGCCGCTGGAGCCGGTGAGGATGATGCGCATATGTGAACATTACGTTGCAGTACCCGTGCATGGACTCAGGAAATTTTGTGAATGGCCGATACTAGGTGAGATGTCTGAGAACTACGGCGACCCTCGAGTACACCAACCAGGCGAGGCAAGTGCACCGCCGCCCCCGCCGCCGCCACCACCGCCACCGCCACCATCGAGTGGGCCTTGGCAGGCGCCCTCGACGAGTGCGGTGCAACCGGGCGGCCCGTTGTTCGAGACGCTCTCCGGCCCTCCGCCGATGGGCTCAGTCCCGCCGGTCGCCACCGCTTCCCCCGTCGCCCTGCAACCGTCGCCGCAGGCTGCCCCACGTCGCGGGCGTATGATCGTCAGCGTCGTCGGGGTTGGAGCTCTGCTGGCCGCTGGTGCCTTCGCCTTCACCCAAATGCGCTCCAACGACGGTGGTGCGGCCAGCGCCCAAGAACTTGGCCAGCAGCTGGTCAACGCGATGAACAACGAGGACGCGCTCGGCGCAGTCGACCTGTTGTTGCCCGGCGAGCGTGAGACCTTCCGCCAGCCGATGATCGACTACGTCGCTGAACTCGCCCGCCTCGACCTGCTTGCCGAAAACGTCAATCTCAATGACTTCAGCGGCATCGATATCCAGATCGATGCGCCGCAAGTGACCGTTACCCCGACGAACGTCACCGACATCTCGAAGGTGCACATCCAGGGTGACGCTCGCGTGATCACCAAGTCTGACGAGCTCCCGATTGGGGAGATCTTCATCGACCGCTATGAGATCGACGATGAAATGCCCGAGGATGTCGACGCCGTCGAGCCGCTGGACATGACCTTTGCGGCGGTTGAGAAGGACGGTCGCTGGTACGCGAGCCTGATGTACACCGTGGCCGAAGAGGCGCGCGGCGACGAGGATGTTCCCCAGAACCCTGTGCAGCCGATCGGTGCCGACAGTCCCGAAGCTGCGATGGATGCGATGATCGCGGCGATCAGCGACCTGCGCGTCGCCGACATGATCGCCCGCCTCAATCCCAATGAGGCCGAAGCGCTGCAGCGTTACGCCCCGCTCTTCCTCGACGAAGCTCAGGCGACGATCAACGACGAGACCGCGAACATGGGCTTTGAGATGTCGATTGACGACACCGAATACAAGGTGTTTGGCGACGGCGATCGGCGCCATGTGCAGATCACCAAGGCACATTTCTCGGCAAGTGGCGACGGCGAATCGGTCGAGCTCACTTTGGAGGGCAACTGCGTCAAGGGCACGATTGCTGGAGAACCGTTTGAGCAGTGCAGCAACGGCGATGGAAGCGAAATCGACGGCCTCATCGAGCAGATGGGCTTCGACGACTCCGACGGCGAGATCCAGCAGTTCATCAACGATCTGACGGCCGCCTTCGCCGACATGGAACCGATCGGGATCACCGTTGCCAAGGTCGGCGACGGTTGGTATGTCAGCCCGATCGGCACCTATTCCGATCTCGGTCTCAGCGTGCTACGGGCGCTGACCCGCGAAGAACTCGACACCCTGCTCGACAGCGGCGAGGCTGCGGTGGCAGCGATCGGCGACGGCATGTTCGGTTCCTTCGATGAGGAATTTAGCGACGATGGCTCGCTGGAGAACTACGACACGTGGACCGATTGCGTCTTTGATGCAGCCGATTCCGCCGCCGGGTCGGCGTGCATCGAGGACAAGATCGCCACTGGCAACGTCGAGGCCGACTTCGTGCCGGCGCCGTATCGCTACCCCGAATGCGGGCTCTACGAGTACTACGACAGCGATGAGTTGTACAGCGATAGCGGCGCAGAGTTCTATGCCGCCGTCAGCGGGGCTGCACCGTGCATTCAGCAAGCCGCCGAGGCCGATGGCATGGATCTCAGCTTCATGACCGTCGAACTGCTTAAGCCGGAGTGCTTCCAGACGATTAATCCGTACAACACCTTCGACGCCGTGCAAGCCGACGTCGATGCTGCGTGGGCCTGCGCCTACGAATGAGCATTTCAGGGTGCTCGGTGCCTAGGCGCCGAGCACCCGCTCAAAGGCGCTGGCCATGACCTCTGGCTCGAGTGCACCAAGGAAGCCGTCGACTTCGCCTGCGGCATTGACGAACACCCAGGCAGGCTGTGAAGGCACGCCGAAGTGGGCGAACAGCTCGCCCGTTTGATCGTTGAGGTTCTGGAAGGTGATGGCGTACTTGTCGACGAACCCTTGCATCTCGTCTTCGGTGCCGTTCCAGGCCACACCGACCAAGGCGACCTGATCGCCGTACTGCTTGTGGGCCGCCTCGACCGAGGCGGCTTCGCGGTTACACACCGTTCAAAACGGCGCCCAAAACCAGAAGGCCACCGGTTTGCCAGCGAAGCTGGCGACATCGAGTTCACCGCCGCCGAGTAGCGGTGCTTTGACCATCAAAGCCTCGGGGATCGACACCGGGGTGCCGGTCAAGGAACCCGTGCCCGCTGGCGCGGCGCTGATCGAAGGATCGATCGCCGCTGGTGGAGCGGCGGGGGCCTGCGTGGGCGATGCGGCAGCCGAGTCGGGGGGCGACACCGTCTTGCTAGCTCCGCAGGCGGCGACGAGCGCGGCAATCGCCCCGGCACCGAGAAACGTTCGACGAGTAGTCACGACCCGGGATACTAACCGTCGCACTGCACCTACGGGGGTGCAGGCGGGCCACCATTCTCGGACGTTGGCGCCCGTGGCGTCGTCGGCCGTAGCATTGCACAACGTGAAGACAAGAACCTTGCTGATTCTTGCCGTGGCCTGTGGTCTCGTCATCCTCGTTGCCGGCAGCATCAAGCTGTTCCTGGTCGCCGACGCCGACGCCCCGGTGCACCATGCCGTCGGGCAATCGGCCAAGGTCGCAGACATGGTGGTCACCGTCGAGGCGATGGAGATCGTCGATGGCAAGGCTGTTGCCACGGTGTCGCTGGTCGGCGTCGACGACGACGACGGGGCCCAAAGCTGGACTTTTGGTGATGGCCAACAGCTGCTCTCGCGGAACTCGCCAGCCAATACGCCCAGTCACAACGGATTGTCGGCGTGCCGAGCGACGAAACGCGACGAGGTGACCCGATGCCTGGTGTCATTTACCTCGACGCGGACCCGTGGCGTGTTGCGTTACGACCGTGCGGACGAGGCGCTGTATTGGGACGTCATCGACTCCTGAGGGCGCTACCGTGTGGCCCGTACGTTCCTCGCCGCGGCGAGCGACTTTGGAGGTGGTTCCTACGGCCGAGCAATTCGATCTTGTGATCATCGGGGGTGGCCCCGGCGGTTATGGAGCGGCGCTTTACGCGGCATCGGCCGGGTTGAGTGTGGCGCTCGTTGAGAAGGATTCACTCGGCGGTACGTGCCTCAATCGTGGCTGCATCCCGGCGAAGGCGTTCTTAGAGACCGCAGCCGTGTACCGCCATGTGGCCCATGCCGCCGATTTTGGGATCAACGCCTCGGCCCCGACCGTCGATTTCGCGGTCACCCAGAAGCGCAAGCAGAAAATCGTCGACGGCCTGGTCAAAGGAATCGGCGGCATGATCAAGAGCCGCAAGGTCAAGCTGTTTACCGGCACCGGGTCGCTGGCCGCCGATCGCACCGTGAACATCACCCTCGCTGACGGCACCACTGCGCAGGCCCAGGGCCGCGCCGTCGTGCTCGCCGCCGGGTCCGTGCCGCGGACCATTCCCGGTTTCGACCGCGGCGGGCCGATCATGACCAGCGACGAAGTGTTGATGCTCGATCATGTGCCGGCCCGCGTTGCCGTCATCGGTGGCGGTGCCATCGGATGCGAGTTCGCCTCCACCTTTTCCGATCTCGGCGCCAAAGTGACGATCTTGGAAGGTCTGCCGAAAATCCTTCCCGGCCTCGATGCCGACGTCGCCAATGTCGTCGTCAAGAGCTTCACCAAGAAGAAGATCGACATTCGCACCGGCGTCAAGGTCAACGGCCACACGCCAACCGGCAGTGGCAGCACGGTGGTGCAATTTGGCGACGGCGAGCAACTCGAAGTCGATGCCGTGGTGGTCTCTGTCGGGCGTCGTCCCTTCGCTGACGAGTTGGGCCTCGTCGGCACCGGCGTCGTTGTCGACCAGCGTGGCTTCGTCGAGGTCGACGAGTTCTGTCGCACCGCAGCGCCCGATGTCTACGCCATTGGCGATTTGATCAACACCCCGCAATTGGCTCACGTCGGCTACGCCGAGGCGATCCTGGTGGTCAAGCAAGTGCTCGGCGAGAGCCCGATGCCAGTCAACTACGACCGGGTGCCGTGGGCCATCTATTGCCATCCGGAAGTTGCCTGGGCTGGCCCCGGCGAGGAGGCGGCCAAGGCCGCCGGATTCGATGTCGTCGTCGCCAAGCATCAGTTCCGGGCAAACAGCCGGGCGCACATCATCGGCGAGATCGACGGACTGGTGAAGGTCATCGCCAAGAAGAACGCCGACGGTACCGCGGGGCAAGTGCTGGGAGTGCACATGGTCGGCCCGTGGGTCACCGAACAGCTGAGCGGCGGATACCTCGCCGTCAACTGGGAGGCAACCGTCGCCGAGGTCGCCGAGTTCATTCAGCCGCACCCAAGTCTCAGCGAGTTGTTCGGCGAGACCGTCCTGTCGCTCACCGGCCGCAGCTTGAACAGCTGAACCACCCGGTCACAAGAAACACCGATCACAAGAATTCGCTATTTCGTACGTCGTGCCGAGAGGAACACATGGCAGATATCACCCTTCCGCAGCTTGGTGAAACCGTCACCGAGGGAACCATTACCAAATGGTTCAAGAAAGTCGGCGACACGGTCAGCGCCGACGACCCGTTGTTCGAGGTGTCGACCGACAAGGTCGATACCGAGGTGCCCTCACCGAGCGCCGGCACGTTGATCGAGATCCGTGTCGCCGAGGGCGACACGGTGCCTGTCGGCACGATCGTCGCCGTCGTCGGTGCCGCCGATGCCGCTGCGGCGCCCGCTGCCCCGGCACCGGCCCCCGAGCCGGTCCCCGCCCCAGCGCCTGCCCCGGTCGTCGAGCCAGTGGTCGCCGCATCGGCGGCTCCCGCTCCCGCACCCGCGCCAGCCCCGGCACCCGCGCCGACTCCCGCTCCCGTTGCTGCGGAGCCGGGCGCGGCCAAGGCGAACGACAATCGGTTGTTGTCGCCGGTAGTGCGCCGCCTCGTCGCCGAGCACAATCTGTCGCCGGACGTGATCAAGGGAACGGGTGCAGGTGGGCGAATCACCCGCGAGGACGTGCTCGATCACATCGATGCCCTGGCCACGGCGGCACCGCCTGCGGCACCGGTGGCGATGCCGGCCCCATCGGCGCCTGCGGTTGTCGTCCCCGCCGCTCCGGCCGCCGCAGCGCCCGTCGCCGCAGCGCCTATCGCTGTTGCGCCCATCGCTGCTGCGCCTGTCGCCCAGCCAGGCGCCCGCGACACGGTGGTGGCCTTGTCGAAGATGCGCAAGCTGACCGGTGCACACATGATCGCCAGCAAGGCCGCCAGCCCGCACGCCTTCAGCGTCGTCGAGATTGACTTCGCCAACGTCGACGCCACCCGCAACAAGGTGAAGAACGAGTGGAAGGCGGCCGAGGGTTTCAGTCTCACCTATCTCGGGTTCATCGCCCGCGCCGTGGTCGATGCCATCGCCGAGTTCCCGCAGATGAACGCCAGCGTCAGCGGCGACAACCTCGTGGTCCACAATTACGTCGATCTCGGCATCGCCGTCGACCTCGACTACACCGGCCTGCTGGTGCCGTTGGTGCGCAACGCCGAGGCCAAGCGCCTGCGGGCTATCGCCCGTGAGATCAACGACCTCGCTGGTCGCGCTCGCAGCCGCAAGCTGAGCCCGGACGAGATCTCCGGTGGCACGTTCACGATCAGCAACAACGGCTCGGCCGGCAGCGTGCTGACGATGCCGATCATCAACCAGCCACAGGTCGCCATCCTCTCGACCGACGCCATCGTGCGCAAGCCGGTCGTCGTTCGTGGTGTCGATGGCGGCGAAGCGATCGCCATCCACCCCGTCGGCAACCTGGCGATGAGCTGGGATCATCGGGCGTTCGATGGCGCCTACGCCGCTGGCTTCTTGGTCAAGATCAAAGACGTGCTGGAAACCCGCGACTGGAGCGCCGAACTCTAATGGACACCGGGTCCGAGCCGCTGCACCTGCGTTGGCTTGGGCGAGTCGACCTACGCGGAGGCGTTCGACCTCCAGAGCGCCCTGTTTCGCCATGGCCGTGGCAATCATCTGCTGCTGCTGGAACACCCGCATGTCTTCACCCACGGGGCTCGGGCCGACGTGGCCAACAACGTCCTCGTCGACCCGGCGAGCGTCGATGCTCGCCTGATTGCCGTCAACCGCGGCGGCGATGTCACCTATCACGGCCCCGGTCAGGTCGTCGGCTACCCGATCGTCAATCTCCCGCCGAAGCGGGCCTTTGGCGGCCGGGCGGGTGGCGGGCCATCGGACTCCGTTGCTCATGTCCGCAATGTCGAGCAGTTGGTCATCGACGCGTTGGCTGAACTTGGCTTAGCCAACGCCGGCCGTCTCGATGGCTATCCGGGCGTGTGGATCGAGGCTGATGGGGCGCAGCCACGCAAGATCTGCGCCATCGGTGTGCGCATCTCGCGGCGGCGAACGATGCACGGCTTTGCGCTGAACGTCGATCCCGACATGCGCTACATGCGCGACTACATCGTCCCCTGTGGCATTGCCGACCGTCCGGTGACCTCGCTCGCCGAGGAGGGTATCGAGGCGTCGATGGCCGACGTGGTCAACGTCATCTCGACGCTCGCCGCCGCCCGTTGGGGCGGCGGGCAGTTGGAGCGCCAAGATGTCGCCTGGCGACACACCCCAGCCGACCTCTCGCCGTTCTCCCGCGGTGAAGGCCCGGGAGCCGTAGTGCGCAGTGCCGGCGACCACGGGATCGGCGACGAACCGTCGCTGGGGGCACCGCCGCCGAACTCGTCGGTGCGCCTGCTCGGGCGTCTGGCCCAGGCGGGGGTCAGCGGCGGTGTCACCTTGCACGAGCGCAAGCCGGAATGGTTGCGGCCGAAGGTCAGCCTTGGGCAACAGGTGCTGGACACCAAACGAATCGTTCGTGAGCATGGCATGGTCACCGTCTGCGAAGAGGCGGGGTGCCCGAATCTCAGCGAATGCTGGTCGGATGGAACGGCGACGTTCATGGTGCTCGGCGAACGGTGCACCAGAGCCTGCGGTTTTTGCTTGGTCGATACGCACAAGCCGCTGCCACCCGCGCCAGACGAGCCAGTTCGCTTGGCGGAGGCGATCGAGGCGATGGGCCTCGATTACGCGGTGCTGACAATGGTGGCCCGCGACGATCTCAGCGACGGCGGCATGGCCCACGTCGCCGCCTGCGTCCAAGCCGTGCGCCAGCGTCGGTCGGGCACCCGGCTGGAGGCGCTGATCTCCGACGTCAAGGGCGATCGCGCAGCGCTCGCCGTGCTGTTCGCCGTGCGGCCCGATGTCGTCAACCACAATGTGGAGACGGTGCCTCGGCTGCAGCGGGCGGTGCGACCCTCGGCCGGTTATGCCCGCAGCCTGTCGTTGCTGGCGCGGGCCAAAGCAGCCGACCTGGTCGTCAAGTCAGGGCTGATCGTCGGCATGGGAGAGACCCCCGAGGAAGTCGATGGCGTGCTCTTCGATCTCGCCTCGATCGGCGTCGACATCGTCACCATCGGGCAGTATCTGCGTCCGACCTCGCATCATCTTCCGGTGGCCCGCTGGGTGCAGCCCAACGAGTTCGAGCGTTGGAAGTCGCTCGGCGAGTCGCTGGGCATTGGGCATGTCGAGTCGAGCCCGTTGACCCGCAGCAGCTATCACGCCAACCAAGCCTCTGCTGCGATTCGGTGACAATCGGCGCCGGCGCGTGCTCGGCGCGCTGCTATCGGTGTCAGTATTCCCCGAATGCGATTCGACGACATCGATCCCGACGAGCGTGAAGATGCCCTGGCCCGTCGCCGTCGGCGGGCTCGGGTGCTGCTCAGCCTCGGCGCGCTCGCCGCGCTGTGCCTCGGTGGGCTGGTGGCCTGGAACCTTCGTGACGACGGATCGGCGCTCCCGTCGGCCACCGATCCGACGCTGCCCGTGGAGGAAACCGATCCACCGATTGTCGACGATGTGCCATTTCAGCCGGGTCCTCAGGACTATCCGCTGACCTGGACCGACTACCAGGGTGAGAAGGCTGAACTCTTGGCGCAACGGAGTACGGCGCAGGACATCTCCGTCTGGCTGCATGCCACGCAACAGTTCATGATTATGGATGGCGGGCCGCGGTTGGTTCATCAGTCAGTGACACAGACAACGCAGGCCCCGCTGCAGTCGGGATGGGTGCCCGAACCGTGGTGCAACGCCATCGGCCAGTTCCGGGTGACGATGCGCCATCGCAACTCGGTGGGCTCGTCGATGGGCGGGATCTACGACGAACCTCACGACGGGGTCGCGGCCTCGTTGTTCAGCAGCGGCTACGCCGAGGGCGAGCCATTCTGGGTGATGGTCTTGCAGGTCAGCCAGACGATCACATCGGCCAGCGTTCGTTTCAGCAACGGAGCGGGCGACGCCGCGCCCCCGAAGGATGGTTTCGTCATCCTTGCCGGCCTTGGACGACCGGAACCACGATTCTCGGTGACTGTCGAGGACGCCGCCGGACCACGCGATCTTTCCAGCGCCGATCTCAACGCCGCGCTCCCTGGGAATCGGGCATGGATGCTGGCCTGCAACCCGCCGGTGCCCACCTTGCCTGAACCCGGCGAACAGCCGGTCGACGCCGCTGCTGTCGAAGAACTCGTGCGCCAACGAGTCACGGTTCTCTATGACCGCGTGATCGATCCTGCCGACAAGCCAGCGGATTTGCTCGACTCCCGTGAAGGCATCGACGAAGCGCTCGCTGCCGTTGCGGCTGGCCCGTTCGCCGACGCTGCGATCGGCTCGCAGCTGCAGATCGACGGCATCGTCTTTACGTCGCCGACGCAGGCCTGGTTCGAGTACACATTGCTGACAACCAGCGGCAGCTTCTCGGGACGGTTTGGCTACGCCAACTTGATCGACGGGTCGTGGCGAATTGGGCGTGCCGTGCTGTGCCAGGATTTGATGCTCGCTGGTGCCGCCTGCAATCCGCCGGTCGACATGGTCGTGCCGCCGGAGGGTGGCTGAAATGGCCCGGATCGACATCATCGATCCCGACGAGGCCGACCCCTGGCGGCGCCGACGCCGCATTCTGCGCAACACGGGTTTGCTGGTCGTCACGGCGATCGTCGGGTTCGCAGTGGTCGCCGTTATCAGCAAGCGCAACGACGACGAGGCGCAACCTGTCGTCACCGATGCCGTGGTTGTCACTGATCCGACCGAACCGCCACCCGAGCCGCAACCGTTCGAGCCGCGCCCTGTGGACCCGTTGGCCTTTCCTGACATGGGCAGCGATTACATCGGCGAGCCGCTCGAACTGCTTTCCGAACGCAAAGTTGGTGAGGTCACCGTCCGGGCCCAGGTTGTGACCTGGGATGGGATGGAAGAACAATTCGCCCCCGTCGGCGAGCCGCAGGGGTGGGTCGCTGCCGCCTGGTGTTGGCCAACAAACCGTTCATTACGGGTCACGATGCAGCGTGGCGACTCGGTGTCGACGGCACAAATGCCCTTTCTCGACGAGGCCAGACCGCCGTTGACTGCTGCGTTGATGGTGCCCGGCGAAGCCGACGGCACCCCCTACCGGGTTGTGGCAGTGCTGACGGCACCCGGCGTCGCCAGCGTCGCGGTCCGCTTCCCCGAAGGTGGCAGCGACGAGGCCAAGGTGGACAACGGCGTGGCGTTACTGACCGTTCCAGGAGGACAGGTTGGGCGCTTCGTGCTCTCGGTCGTCGCCGCCGACGGCACCGTCAACGAGATGCCCAGCACGGAGATCCCCCGGGAAGGTGATGAGGCCTGGAATGACGCGTGTACGCCGCCGCCCCCGGAGTTACCGCCACCTGGCGTGCAACCGGGCAATGTCGCCGCCAACACCGCCGAGATCGAAACGCTCGTCGCCGAGATGCAGGCCGTGTTGCGCCAAGAGATCCCGCTCGACGAAGGTCTCTTCTTCGACACGGAGGTCGCCGCCAGTTCGTTGCAGATGCTGATCGACAGTGGGCTGGCTGAATTGGGTCGCCAGGTGTTGGTGACCGTCGAGGAACTGGTCTTCACCAGCCCGCAACAGGCCTGGTTCCGATACCGGATGGCGCTACCAGGAATTGGCGAACCGATGGGTCAGGCATTGTTCGGTATCGCCGAGCTGCGCGATGGCCGCTGGTTGTTGGACGAGCGGATCTGGTGCTCGATCAGTCCGATGGGTTGTGCTCAGGATGGCCCTATTCAACCCCCGGCGGGCTAGCGAACGATGCGATGACAATCTCGACCGGATAGCAGGCATAGACGGTTTTGCAAGCTGTGTCGAGCGAGCAGGAATACCACCAAGATCGCTGATGCACTTGCTATACGTGGTTGTTGTGTGGTAGAAATCGTAGTTAGAGGGTTTCTTGACGGATTGGTGGGTCTGTGATGGTTCGGCGGAGTATGCGTTTTGTGGTTGTGTTTGCGCTGTGGGGGGGGTCCCTGTGTGGTGAGTGGTTGCCGGTGAGCGCGCGGGAGCGTGTTGCTGGTCCGGGGGTGGTGTTGCCTCCGGATATTCGTCCGCCGGTGGTGCCGTTTGTGCCGGGTAAGGGTGTGGCGATGTCGCCGTTGGTGCAGGCGCGCTCGCAGGGTTTGGGGACTGATCTGGCGCCGGGGTTGGCGCAGGTGTTGGCGCAGAATCCGGGGTTGGCGAAGCGTCCGTCGGTTGCTGATGGTGCGAGTGAGGTTGCTGTTGGGCGGGGTGGTCGTGATGTGGTTGCGGCTGGTGGGGCGCCGATGGTTGTTGGTGCGGTGTTGGCCGAGTCGAAGTCGGCGGTGGCGAAGCGGAGCCCGCGGGTGCCCGAGACGGTGCGGGTGGCTGTGGTTGGTGATGTTCGGGCGCAGGCTGCGGGGCTTGGGGTGTTCGGGTTCTCGGTGAAGGAAACCGGTGTTGGTGGGAGCGGGCGGGCTGCGGTGCGGGTGGCGATGGATTATTCGCAGTTCCGTTACGCGTATGGTGTAGAGCGCCAGGTTCGTTGAGGATGGTGGGGCTGGTTGGTGACAGGTGTGGTGAGGATGGTTGGGGTGGTGGCGGTGAGACTGGTCGCGCAAGGACCCTCCCGTTGATTCACCTGGCAGTGAACGGGAGGGCCCTTTGGGCGCCCGGAGGCACTGATGATCATCGTAGGTATCGATCCGCTCGAAGTCGAGCGTGGGCTGGTTGCTGGCGAGTTCGACTGCCCGGATTGTTCGGGCAGCGTGCGGCCGTGGGGGTCTGCTCGACGGCGGGTGTTGCGTTGCGCTGAGTCTGTGGAGGTGTGGCGGCAGCCTCGTCGTGGCCGATGTTCGGTGTGCCGACGTACGCATGTGCTGGTTGCGCAGGATTCGCTGGTCAGACGGCGCGACGAGGTGGGGGTGATCGGCGCGGCGTTGGTGGCCAAGGCTGGTGGTGACGGTCATCGGCGTGCCGCCGAGCGGTTGGGGGTGCCCGCGGCGACGGTGCGCGGCTGGTTGCGGCGGTTCTCGTCGTGGGCTGAGGCGATCCGGGTGTGGTTCACGGTGCTCGCTCATGATCTGGATCCGGTGCTCGTGCCGATCGACCCGACCGGCACGGCGGTGGGTGACGCGGTCGAAGCGATCGCTGTCGCGGCTCGTGCGGGGGTGTTGCGGTTCGGGCCGTTGCCGCCGTGGCAGTTCACGGTTCGGGCGTCTCGGGGCCGGTTGTTGTGCAACACGGGTTGCCCCTGGGCGGCCGCTCGCTGATTTGAGATCGTCAACCCGTCGCCGAAACCCGGCGGCAGTCGACCCTGAAAGAGGCCCTGATGAGCGATCGTCGTCGTGATGTCGCCCTGTTCCGCTATTCGTTGATCCGTGAGGCTGCCGACCCGGCGATCTCGCATGCCGAACGCGGTGTGCTCGTGCGGGAACTCGCTGGTCGCGAACATCACGGTCCAGGCGGTGAACGTGTCCGTGTTGGGCGTTCGTCAGTGGACCGGTGGATCAGGGCGTGGCAGACCGGAGGGTTCGACGCCTTGTTCCCCCAGACACGCACCGCAGCACCGTTCACCGCGGTTTCGGTGTTGGAACTCGCCGTGAAGTTGAAGTTGGAAGCACCGAAACGGACCGCGGCGCAGATCGGCGAGATCATCACCGTGTCCAACGGCTGGTCACCATCGGCGCGCACGATCCAGCGTGAGTTCGCTCGCCGCGGGTTGAACGTCCACCCCGATGGCACACCGCCGGCGGTGTTCGGCCGGTTCGAAGCCGCTGCTTCGAATGACCGGTGGACCGGTGACGCATTGCATGGCCCGATCATCGGTGCCCGCAAAGCGTTCCTGTTCGCCTTCTTGGATGACCACTCCCGGGCGTTACCCGGATTCCGGTGGGGTGTTTCGGAGGACACCGTCCGGCTCGAAGCAGCATTGCGTCATGGGCTCGGCGCCCGCGGGATCCCGAAATCGATCTACGTCGACAACGGCTCTGCGTATGTGTCGGCGCCGTTGCTGCGCACCTGCGCGGTGCTCGGCATCCGCCTCATTCACTCGAGACCCGGACGTCCCGAAGGCCGAGGGAAGATCGAACGGTTCTTCCGCACCGTCCGAGAACAGTTCCTCGTTGAGATCTCGGTCAACCCGCCCGCCGATTTCGATGAGTTGAACCGTCTGTTCGTCGCGTGGGTCGAGACCGTCTATCACCACCGCACCCATTCCGAGACCGGCCAGGCACCGATCGACCGATACCTGGCTGGTGGTCCGTTCATGATCCCGCACCCGGACCGGTTACGTGAGGCGTTCCTATGGTCCGAGACCCGCACCGTCACCAAGACCGCCACCGTCAGCCTGCACGGCAACACCTTCGAAGTCGACGGCGCGCTGGTCGGCCGCAAGGTCGAGGTCGTGTTCGATCCGTTCGATCTCACCCAGATCGAGATCCGCTACCAGAACCGCCCGATGGGCCACGGTGTCCCCCAGATCATCGGGCGGCACACCCGCCACCCGATGGTCAAACCCGACCCCGACACCGTGCGCCCGGCGACGGGAATCAACTACCTCAACCTCGTCGCCGACCGCCACAACAGCGAACTCACCCGTCTCACCCCGACCATCGATTACCGCGCCCTGACCGTGACGACCGACCCGACCCAACTCGCCGACCAGATGCAGATCCCCGTCGATGGCGGTGAGGCACTGTGAGCATCGAACTCCTGCAAGCCCACTACGGGTTCGCCCGCATGCCATTCGGCAGAGACCTCGCCCCGCAAATGCTGCACCGCTCCACCGGCCACAACGAAGCCGTCGCCCGGATCGGCTGGTGCATCCAAGAACGAGCCCTTGGCGTCATCACCGGTGAGGTCGGTTCCGGGAAAACGGTGGCGACACGTGCCGCCACCAGCGCACTCGACAACAGTCGAGCAACGCTGATCTACCTCGGCAACCCCGCCATCGGAGCCCGCGGGATCTACCACGGCATCGTCACCGCCCTCGGTGGTGTCCCCCGATTCCACAAAGCATCACTCATCCCACAAACCGTTGACCTGCTCGCCGCCGAAGAGAACGAACGAGGCAAACGCGTCGTCGTCGCGATCGACGAAGCCCACCTCCTCACCCCCGACCAACTCGAAGAGATCCGTCTCCTGACCAACAGCGAGCTCGATTCGAAATCCCCGTTCGCGTGTCTGCTCGTCGGCCAACCGACACTACGCCGACGCATCAAGCTCGGCATGTTCGCCGCGCTCGATCAACGCATCGCGCTGCGCTACGCCATGCCACCCCTCACCCCCACCGAGACCGGCAGCTACATCGCTCACCACCTCAAACTCGCCGGCCGAGCCGACACCCTATTCTCCGACGACGCCATCGGGCTGATCCACCAAGTCTCCCGAGGACTACCCCGAGCGATCAACAACCTCGCCGTCCAAGCCCTCATCGCCGCCTACGCCACCAAGAAAGCCATCGTCGACGAATCCTCAGCACGAGCCGCCATCACCGAAATCACCGCCGACTGAACCCGTCAGCAGTCCTCAGCCAAGATGACGCAGCCATCCTCACCCAAGATGTCCGGCAACATATGGTGGTGATTGGGCGCAGCGGTTGCAGTTGATGGCGTTCCCGGAGTGTGTGTTGACGACTCCGGAGTTGCCGGAGTGCTCTCAGGGTGTGGTGGTGGAGACGGTGAATGATGTCGCGACTGGGGTGATTAGTGCCGATATCGAGATCGATGATCGTGAACTCCCGGATCGTGGTGTTGGCGCAACGCCGGGGTCGGTGACGGTGCCAGCGACGCCAGGCAGCTCGGGTGGCGGGAATGCCGGCGGCGGGAATCCGAACGAAACGTCGACGACGTCAACGTCGACGACGCTTGCCGAGATCTCGGAGTCATCGACGAGTACAACCACGACCAGTGTGGTTTCGTCGACTTCGTCGTCGGTGCAGCGTGGGTTGCGTGCGGGGGGTGTTGCTGGTCGGCGGGTGCAGGTCGGTGGTGGTGGTGGCACGGCGTATGGTTGGAAGGCGGGGTATGCGTCGCCGTTAGGGAATTTTGCGGCGACGCCGTTGACGTCGGCGTCGTCGTGGTCGGCGGGTTTGGGGATGGGGTCGTTTGATTGGTCGTATCCGGTGCCGATGCCACCGTCAGGGTTTGGTGCCGCGCCGAGTGTCGGGTTCACCTATTCGTCTTCGGCGGTTGATGGTGTCGTCTTGGATGAGAACAATCAGGGGTTGTTGGGTGCTGGCTGGTCGTTGGCGTCCGGCGGGTTTATTGAGCGCACCTATTTGCCGTGCACGCTCGATGGTGGCGGCTCGTCGAAGGATTTGTGTTGGGTGTCGGATAACGCGACGATCAGTTTGAACGGGCGGTCGTCAGAGTTGGTCAAGGTCGAAACGACGGGGTCGTTGACGAAGTGGCGGTTGAAGGATGATCCGGGTTGGTTCATTGAGCGTGAGCAGGGTGTGGCGGTGTCGGCGTCGGATAATCGTGGCGAGCGGTGGACGGTGTGGTCGCCGGATGGCACCAAGTATGTGTTCGGGCTACGGGCGCAGACGACGGGTGGCGAGGCGACGAACAGTGTGTGGACGGTGCCGGTGCGCGCTCAGGCGGGTGAGCCGTGCGCAGGTTCGTGGTGTCAGCAGGCGTGGCGGTGGAATTTGGATCGGGTGCAGGACCCGTCGGGGAACATCATCACCTACATGTATGAGGCCGAGAACAACTTTTACGGGGTTGGTGGTGAACCGAACTCGCAGACCTCATATCAGCGCGGCGGCTATCTGCGTGAGATCCGTTACGGGGCGCATCTGTCGGCACCGACGGTGTACCGGAATCGGGTGATGTTCAACATGAAGGAGCGGTGTCAGCAGACGACGAGTCTGGGAACACCTTGTTTGTGGTCGGGGACGGCGACAGCGGTCTATCCGGACGTGCCGACCGATTTGCAGTGCACCACGGCTGCGTCGTGCGACAAGTATTCGCCAAGCTTTTTCACGAAGATGGGTTTGGAGTCGATCGACACGCAGGTGTTGGAGACCGATGTCGCCGCCGGGAACGGTGATGTGGATACTGGTGCCGGGTGGGCCAAGATCGATCCGGTCGGCGGGTTCACGAACATTTTGCCGTACAGCGTTGCGTCGTTGGCGCAGTCGGGTGCCGGGTTTTTGGAGGCGAACTCGACGCCGGGTGGCGGGTCGGTGTATTCGGATTACACGGTTGGGTCGTTGCCGGCAGGGTCTGGGGCGACGTTGACGGCGTGGGTGCGTTCCCCGGGTGTGGCGGTGTCGGGAACGATGAAGTTGTGGGAGTTGTGGGGCGCGCAGTCCGGGGTTCAGCAAGACTTTGTTGCCGACGGCACGTGGCGGCAGATCTCGGTGACGGTGCCCTCGGTGGCAGCAGCGAACACGATCCTGCGCGCCGAGTTCTATATCAACACCCCTGGCCATAATCTCGATATCGATTCGGTGTCGGTGCGTGCTGCGGCGGCGTGGCGCACGGTGGACCGGGTGCAACCGGAGTTTGAGTGGCCGTTGCCTCAGGCCGGGAATCCGCCGCAGTTGTGGTTGCGGCGGATTGTGCGTACGGGCAGCCCGGGGACAGCGGCGGCGGTGGTGATGCCGGAGGTGGAGTTCCATTCGCGTCACTCGGTGCTCGATAATCGTGCTGACTCGATGGAGATTCGGATGTATCGGGTCGATGAGATCACTGACGAGTTGGGCGGCCGTACGGTTATTACCTATGGGCAACGGTTCACTCCGACGGCAACCACGCCTGATCCGGTGACGTCGACGACTCCGTCGGCGCCGTGTGTGATGCCGACGGCGGGTTGGGTGTATAACACGCAGGATTGTTACCCGCGGTACGCGGTGATCGGCACGGACGCGAATGATAATCCGATTTCCGGGTTTGTGGCCTTCAACCGGTTCTTGGTGAAATCGGTGACGGTGAAAGACACCGTTGCAGGCGGCCCCGATATCGTCCACACGTATTCGTATGAGGGCGGTCAGGCCTACCATCACAACGATTCGGTGTTCACCCCAGCGACCTTTCGGACGTGGTCTGAGCCGCGCGGGTTTGGTGAGGTGATCGAACAGGTCGGTTCCGGGGCGGTGATCACGCAGACCAAGCACCGGTTCTTCCGGGGGATGAACGGCGATAAAGGCCCGGCCAGTCAACCGGTGCGCTATTTCAACGTCGTTTATGGCGATGGCACGGTCGTACCTGATCATCCACCGTTGCGGGGCCGCGAGTTCGAGACGGTGCTCAACCCGGCAGCGCCGATCGATCGGACCGCCCACTATTACGCCACGGTGAGCCCATTCGCAGGAGTGCAGCGGGTGGATGAGGTGATGACCCGCCACTGGCGTGAAGGCACCACCAGTATTTACACGGAAACGGCCACCGTGTTTGATGCCGAGGGTTTCCCAACCCAGGTCCATGACAAGGGTGATGTGACGACGGCGGCGGATGATACGTGCACGGCGATCTGGTATGCGCGTGGCCCATCGGCACCGTATATGAAGGATCGCGTCGCCCGCGTCTACACGGCCAAGGGTGCCCCGACGGGGACGTGGACGTGGGGTGGGTTGTGCAGTATCGCCGCTGGGGCGGAGATCAACATCGCCGATACCGGTTATGACAATACGACGGGTTGGGCGCAGATCGGCACGAAAGGGTTGCCGACGAGGACGTGGACCCGGTCGAATGTTTCGGCGACACAATGGGACCCGTTCACCGCCTACACCTATGACAGTGCTGGCCGGTTGACGTCGGTTGATGGTGTGCTGCCCGGCACCGGGGACACGACCTTCACCACATATGACTGGTATGGGTTTGCTAAGTCGGTGACGGGCCCGACCGGGCAGATCGTGGAGACGTTGAGCGATCCGGGGCGTGGCGCCGCGATGTGGGTCAAAGACCGCAACGTCGACAAGACCGACACAGCCGACGGTGCGGATGATGATCGGCGTACCGGGTACCGCTATGACGGTGCCGGACGCACGGTTGAGGTCTACACCGCCGATGGTGGCAGGGCCGCAGCCTGGTATACGTACACGTTGTCGGCCGACAAGTCGGCACCGGCGAAAGTGCAAACCACGATCGAGCAGGGCCCGGGTGTGGCAGTGTCGTCGTGGACGTATCTGGACGGCTTGGGGCGCACGAGGGAGACCCAGTCGGGGGCACCGAATGGTGGTCGTCTGGTGACGGCGACACAGTTTGATGACCGTGGCCTGGTGGCCTCGTCGGGTTCAGGGTTGCATGATGGGGTTCCGGCAGGTCAGGAAATGTTGTCTGATGTGGCGATGTTTCCGTCGTGGTTGTTCCCCTCAGAAACAGTGAACGGTTACGACCATGCCGGCAGAATGGTGTCCAGCAGCTTGCGGTCCTATGGCAGCCAGGTGTCGGTAAATGGTGTCGCGGTGACCACCATCCAGTCGTATGCGTATCTGACGGCGGGAACGTGGTCGACGATTATTGATCCCCCAGACAGTGATGTCACCCAGACCGCCACGAATGTGCGCGGTCAGACGATGTGGGCGAAAGCGTTCACGACACCGTCGACGTTCTCGCAGATGTCGTATGGCTATGACGTTGCTGGCAGGCAGGTGTCATCGACGGATTCGCAGGGCAATACGCGTAGCGTCGTTTACGATTTGTTGGGTCGTCAAACCTCGACAATCGATCCTGATGGTGGGACAACTCTGTTCACCTACCGTGCTGACGGTGCCCTGCTCACCTCGGAACCGGTGTTAGCGGCGGGTGTGCCCAGCGAGAAACTGGTGTACAACCCTGACGTGTTGGGCCGCGTGTTGGATGTGCGTCAAGGTTCGGAGACGGGGACCGTGTTGGAATCGTACGTGTATGACACGCTCGGTGCCGGACTGGTGTCGTCGGTGTCGTCGTTTACCGATGGTGCCGAGTTCAAGATCGGGGTCAAGGGTTACGATTTGCGGGGCCGCCCGACCGGGTACGCCTATACGGTGCCGTCGATTGTTGGGGTGACGGACAACACCGCGAACCCGTTGGCCGGGGTGTATTCGTTCAACAATTTCGAGTATGACCGTGGCGATCATCTCGAGTCCTATGATTCGCCGGAGGCCGGGCTGTTACCGGCGGAGAAGGTGTCGACGACGTTCAACACGTTGGGTGCTCCTGTCGGGTTGAACGGGTCTGGGGTTGGGGCGTTGGTCAATTCGACGACGTTCACCAACGAAGGCCGTATCTCGGGTCGGGTGTTGGAGAACGGGGCCACCGATATCGTCCGCGGTTACCTGTGGTCGCAGGCCACCGGTCAACTCAACGAAATGTCAGTGACCTCTGGTGGCAGCGTGTTGCAGCGTGACCGGATGATCTATGACGCTGCTGGCCGTTTGAAAGGCACCCGGCATGACCGCGCCGGCGCCGGTGAGGATCATGATGAATGTTTCTCCTATGACGGTGGCGGCCGCCTGGTGGAGGCGTTCACGGCGATGTTGTCGGGGGGTGTCAGCGGTGACCCGCAATGCAGCGTCACCCCGAATCCGGGGACGTCGGGCTATCAGGAGACGTTCGATCTTGATGACATCGGGAATTTGACGGTCGGCCCGAACGGTGTCTACAACTATCCGACATCGGGTGCTGGCTCGGTGCGTCCGCATGCCCCGGAGGCCGCGGGAACGACGACAGTTGGTGTGGGACACGCAAGGCCGCTTGTCGTCATCAACCAGCCCAACAACCGGCACCACCACCGGTGGTGGTGGTGGTGGTGGTGGGTCGCCGGTGTGTGCGTCGAAGACGTATCTGTGGTCGGGGTATACGGGGTTGAATGTGAATTCGCCGTCGGCGACGTTGACTGCGTCGACGGGCGGGGTAGTTGTTGATGCCCCGGCAGCGGGGTCAACGTCGAAAGTGACATCGGTGACCGTGTCCAGCTACGACGCGCAAACCGCGGGGACGAACCCGTCGCGGGCGACGGTGAATGAGGCTGGGGAACGCTTCGGTGTGCGTATCGGCAACGTCGATGTCCCGGCCCTGTCTGATGATGTGCCTGACACTGTTGCTGAAGGCGCGGTTGACGTCAACTTTTCTGGGGTGCACACGATGGTGTTGGCCGGCTGGGTAGGGATGACGGTGACTGGTGGTCCGGTGATGATCCGTCACGGATCGTTGTATAACGGCACGACTGGTGATGACGCGTTGATGGTCACCAACGTCACGGTGATCGTCGAAACCTGTACGAACACCACCACAACCACAGGTGGCGGGTCGGGTGGTGGTGGTGTGCCGACGTGTAGCTCGGAAACCTTCACCTGGTCGGGGTATCAGGGTGTGAACAAGAACAATCCGTTGTACGCCACTGGGGTGAATATCAATGTTACGGCTGGTGAGACGTGGACGGTGACCGGGGTCAGTGTGCAAACCTATGACGCCCAGAGCCCTGGGACGACACCGTCGCGGGCGACACTGGATGAGGCCGGTGAGCGGGTCGGGATCCGGATTGGCACTCAGGATGTGACGGCGTTGACGACCGATTTACCGGACACTGTCGGCGAGGGTGCGGTGGACACCAATTTTTGGGGATTGTCACTGAGACACTCACTGGTTGGCAACAAACCGTGCTCACCACCGGTGGTGCCGTCACGCTCCGCCATGCCTCGGCGTATAACGGTTCCACCGCGGATGACGCCTTGACCGTCTACAACGTGGCGGTCACCGTGCAGAAATGTGTCCCTGCGCCGGGTGGGACAACCACAACCGCTGGTGGCACGGCGACCTCGTTGTACACGTGGGACAGCTTCGACAGGTTGAAGCAGGTGACGGTTGGTGGGACAGTGACCGAGAAGATGTGGTATGCAGCAGGAGGTGAACGACTCCTGCATAAAGACGCCAACGGCGTGCACCTCTACTTGGGTGGCATGTTGGAACGCCATACCGGCGACGCGGTGCTAAGGATCAACGGTTCTACACGTTGGGAGCGACGATGATCGCTGTGCGCAGCGTTACGGCCGGTTCGGATCGCACCGACTACCTGTACGGCGACAGCCGAGGTTCAGTCACCTTCACCACCCAACGCGGCACAGCGGCGACGACGACAAGCAGGTGGTATGACCCGTACGGCCAAACCCGCCCCGGGGCGACAGGCTCGACGACAGTCACATCACGCGGTTACACCGGCCAAACAGGTGACAGCAGCGGCCTGAACTATCACCACCACCGCTACTACAACCCGACCATCGGCATCTTCATCACCATCGACCCGTTAGTCGCCTCAACCAACGAGCCCTACCTCTACGCATGAGGGAACCCCACCACACTGTCGGACCCGACCGGGTTGGAGAAAGGCGCGAACGGTGAGGCACAGGGGTACTGCTACACGAACAGAAACGCCGACCAGAGTATTTGTCAACCTCGCCAGACGGGAGACGCGAACGCCTCCGACCAGGCATGGCTTAGAACGTTCCACGAAACGGGGGGCGACGTCGGATCTTCAATGCGATGCGTTGCCTGTGGTTTCGCGATGCTTGCCGCTCCCGTCGCCGCCTATGCAGCGATGCACGCCACGGCAATTGCATCGGCTGCGGCTGCAACACAGGCCGCGGCGTACGCAGCTTGCATCCGGTTCTGCAACATGGCCGCTAGTGCCGCCAACGACGTCGCCAACCCCAGCGCCGACCCCGTAGACGGCCTTGGATACGCAGACGACATTGGTCGAGCAATCCGCCGCGAATCACGCGGCGCGCTGAACGCTGGCTCTGAAGTCAGTCAGTGGGCCGGCTCCACTCTCAGTCGGGTTACGCGGTCCGAAGAGACGATGTACCGGGTTTGGGGCGGCGGATCGGGCCAGGCTGGAGAGTGGCTGACGCCGATCAACCCTGCGTCGTCTGCAGCCGCTCGGGCGGGTCTCGCCCTGCCCGAAAGTAACGCAGCAACCTACGTTTCGCAGGTTGTCATTCCCGAGGGCACCAGAATTCAGGTTGGTGTAGCGGGCGCGGCGTTCGATCAGGCGGGAGGGTGGACACAGGTTCGGTTGCTAGAGGAAATTCCACTCTCAAGTTTCGGTAAAGGGGTACTCCTCGCGCCATGAAATCGATGCCCCTCTTCTCCCTGGCAAACCGAGAAATCGTTGTTAGCGATCTCTCCGATGGACACATCATTTGGTCGGGCCGTCCGTTGGGCCGCGACGTCGTAGACCTCGTTCAATTTGATGACTCGCGGGCCCTGATCCTATTAGAGACGTTCGGTGCCCCGCCAGAAGATCGAGCAAATCTCGTCGCAATTGACTCAACGGGTTGCGTCCTGTGGATCGCGCAGTTACCCACAGGATCTGCGTCCGATGGATTTACCTCGATGGGCATCATTGATGCCGGCGTAACCGCCTTCAGCTGGAGTGGACATCGGGTGCTCATCGACCCGGACACCGGAACCACAATATGTGATGAGTTCACCAAATAGGATGACCGTGGCCTGGTGAAATCGTCGGGGCCGGGGTTGCATGATTGGGTTCCGGCAGGTCAGGAAATGTTGTCTGATGTGGCGATGTTTCCGTCGTGGTTGTTCCCCTCAGAAACAGTGAACGGTTACGACCATGCCGGCAGAATGGTGTCCAGCAGCTTGCGGTCCTATGGCAGCCAGGTGTAAACGCGAGGTTGTCCCGGGTTCTGTTGAAGTGAGGTGGTGATCCCTCCCCGGGCTGTGCCGTTGCTGGCATTGTTCGAGGGTCCTCCAAGACACCCGACAAAAGGGAAGGGATCACCGATGAAGAAGGTACCTGTCGTGAAGATCACGACACCGCAAGCTGCTAGCGAACTGGCCGGTTTGCCGTTCGAAGCGACCGTGATGATGAGCGATGTCGCTGGCGCGCTGCGCGAGGGGCTGTTGGCGTTCTCGACCGCCGCAGGGCTGGTGGTGATGCAGCAGATGTTGACCGCCGAGCTGACGGCGATCGTCGGTGCGAAACACGCCAAGCTCGGTGACGAGCGAATCGGGAACTGGCACGGAACAACGACTGGTCAGGTTGTGCTCGGTGGTCGCAAGCTCAGCGTTGAACGCCCTCGTGGCCGCATTGATGGTGACGAGGTCCACTTGGCGACGTGGGAAACGTTTGCTTCGGAGGACTTGTTGCGTCAGGTTGTTGTCGAGCGGATGCTTGCCGGGGTGGCGACGCGCCGCCACGAACAGGTCGCTGAACCAGTCGGGCAGGTCGCGGGGCGGGCGATGTCGAAATCCGCGGTGTCACGCCGCTTCGTCGCCGCCACCGAACAGGCGCTGACGGAGTTGTTGGCCCGTGATCTGTCCGAACTGCAAACGGCGGTGTTAATGATCGACGGACTCAACGTCGCTGATCAGATGATCATTGTTGCCCTGGTCATCACGGCTGATGGCACGAAAGTGCCGGTCGGGATGGTGCTCGGCGACACCGAGAACAGCGTCGTCGTCAAGGACCTGCTCGCCGATCTTGTCGCCCGTGGGCTGCGCTACGAGCACGGGATCATCGCTGTGCTGGACGGTGCCAAGGCGTTACGTTCCGCCGTTGCCAAGGTGTTCGGCGACCGGGCGCTCGTTCAGCGATGCACCATCCACAAACGCCGAAACGTCACCGGCTACCTCCCGGTCGATCAGCGTGACGCCGTCGATAAGCGGCTGGCGATCACGTTCGCCCAACCCGACCCGGTCAAGGGCATCAAGGTCTGCCGGGATCTCGCCGCCCAACTCGACAAGGACCACCCCGACGCCGCCGGGTCGCTACCGAAGGGCTCGAGGAGATGTTCACCGTTGCCCGACTCGGCGCACCGAAACGGTTGCGGGTGTCGTTGACGAACACGAACTGCATCGAGTCGATGATCTCCATCGCCCGAACCACCACCGGGCGAGTCAAGTACTGGCAGAACGGAACAATGAAGAAACGATGGATCGCAGCATCGATGCTCGAAGCCGAACGATCTTTCCGCCGAATCAAAGGCCACGACGACCTACCCGTCTTCATGGCTGCCATCCACAAGACGATCAACCCGACGGCACCAGCGGACTACGCTAACGTCGCTGAACAAGACCAGGATCACCACCGGACTTCAACAGACAACGGGACATCCTCGTAAACGCTCAGGTGGTGGGTATGAATCGGCCGGGGTTTTGCAGCAGGTCCTCAAAGATCCTGGAAGGATTTAGAGATGCCGAAATGCAGCAGTACACACCGGAGTTTAAAGATCAGGCGGTGAGGTTTGTGTTCGAGTCGATCGAGCCGGATGAGTCGCGTAAGGAGGCTTGTCGGCGGTTAGCGTCGAAGGTCAACGTGAAGGAAGTGACGCTGTATAACTGGGTGAAAGCGGCGTCGCCGGTGACATCTAACAGCCCTGGGCGTGGCGGCCAGCCTGACACGATCAACGATCTGCGGGCGCAGATTTCCGGGTTGAAGAAAGAGAACCGCGAGTTGGTCCGGGCGAACGAAATTTTGAAAGCCGCCTCAGCTTTTTCGGGGCGGAGCTCGACCGCCAATCAAAGAGGTGACCGCGTTCGTTGTTGCTTCTTCGCGACACATTTTAGTATCGAGCCGATCTGCCGGGTGTTGCAGGTTGCCGGCGGGACCGCGGTGCGTGCCTGTTTTGGGCGGCCGATTTGGCCCGCGAGATCGCTGATGAGGTGTTGAAACCGAAGATCCG